>NZ_CP077237.1:3112500-4738672 GCF_019047085.1 Aeromonas sp. FDAARGOS 1404 | reverse complement strand
TCGCCACTGCTGGCTTGCACCAGCTTGATCCCGCCCCCCAGCCAAGCACTGGCCGGACTGGTTTCTACTTTGATGCCACTCAGATCGGCATCAATCTGCAACGGGGCGGCGCGATAGAAGCGAGCACGATTGAGCAGATGGCCATAATTTGGCGCCATCACCAGCTCGATGCTGGCATTGCCACGCGTATCCAGGATGAGCTGGCTGATGCGGCCTACCTGCAATCCCTTGTACCAGATAGGTGCATCCTGATTGAGCCCCGCCAGATCGTCGGCCTGCAGCGTCACTTTGGTGCCGCTCTGGGGGGCGCGATCGGTCAGGGTCATCTTCTGTGCCGGTTTGCCCACCACATAGTCGAGACGAATGGCAGGGCCTGAGAGCAGGCGATCTGCATGCTGCACGCCGGTCGCGGAGAGGGAGACGCTCTCCCACACCAGTTGACTCTTGTCGGTAATGCGATAAGCCTGCTCCGGGTTGATCAGCGCTGTGACCATCCGGCCTTTATCGGTAAGCCGAATGGGGTCGATACGACCGATCTCGATCCCCTCATAGAGGATGGGCATCCCCTCCTTGACCGGAAGATCGCCAGCCGCAATGTCGATACGCTCGCCGCGCGCTGCTTCCGCCAGCCCTTTATAAAGGACGAAAGTCTGTCCCTTCTCAGGTTCCGGTGAATCTTTGGGCGAGTCAAAGGCAATGCCGCCACTCAGGATGGAGGTGAGGCTGCCAGCCTCCACGCTCACCCCGGCCAGACTGAAGGAGCCCTTGATGCCGCTGATATTCCAGAAGCGGGTATCGGCTTTGACCAGATGTTCGAAACGTGGCTCGATCACCAGATCCAGAATGACGTTCTGGTTGTCCTGACCCAGACGGGTATTGATGACGCTGCCCACCTCGATACCGCGGAAATAGAGCTTGGCGCCAATCCCAACCGAACCCAGCGAATCGGCGGTCAGGTGCAGCATGCGCCCCTGAGCCTGATAGCCGGGAGGAGGGCCCTCCAGTGCATCGAAGGTCTCCTCCAGCGGATTGCTTTCACGCCCCGGTTGCAGGTTGATGTAGTTGCCGGAGACCAGGGTATCGAGGCCGGAGATCTCGGTGAGCGACGCCTTGGGGCTCACCAGCCAGAAGTCGGATCCCTTGCGGATAAGCGGTCTGGCACGGCTGTCAATCTTGGCCATCACCGCAATCTTGCGGCCATCTTCAGCCAGCTCCAGCTCTTGCACCACGCCGATGGCCACCCCCTGATAACGAACCTGGGTTTTACCCGGCAAGATGCCGTTGCCCTGGGCGAAGTTGATCTGGATAAGCTGGCCACGGCTCAATACCTGCTGATAGAGAAAGCCACCTGCCAGCAGCAGGGCTATCAGGGGTAACAGCCAGACCGGCGATAACCAGCGGCGCTTTTCGATGACGGGTTCAGCCCCGATCATAGTGACTCCTTATTGGCTGGATTAAACAGCGCATCAGACAAAAACAGAGAAATCATTAACGGGCCGCCTTGTCCCACAGTAAACGGGTATCGAGCATGCGGGCCGACATCATGGTCAGCACTACCACACCGGCAAAGGCGGTGGCTCCGGGGCCTGCGCGGACACTCAGCAGTACACCACGATCGACCAGTGCCACCATCAGCGAAATCACGAACAAGTCCAGCATCGACCAGCGACCGATAAAATCGATCACCCGATACATCACCAGTTGGCGCTTGCGCCGCACCGGTTTGGCCCGCTGCAACTGCCAGCAGATCCAGCCCAGCCCCAATATTTTTCCCACTGGCACCAGTATGCTGGCGGTGAGAACTATGGTGGCAATCCCGCTCATTTTGCTGCGATAGAGCATCATGATACCGCTGAAGATGGTATCTGACTGCAGTAACCCCTTGTTGTAGAAATGGGTAATGGGCAACAGATTGGCAGGCAACAACATGAAGGTGGCGAGCGCCAGCAAGCCCCACGACCAGGCGAGGGAGCGGGGAATGCGCACCTGCAATTTGCTGCTGCAACGGGGGCAGACTGCCCCGACTTGATAGCGCACCAGCAGACCGCAGGTATGGCAGCGGCAGAGCCCCATCTCACGGGCGCTGGTCATGTTCCGGCTCCTTTAACGGGATCCGCGCCCAGTAGGGGGCGGGGTCAAACAGGATCAGCAGGGTCATGTTGAGCAGCATCAAAATACCGAGGCTGAGCAACCCGCCACCGAGGCGCACATCGGCGATGTCGATCAGTTTGAACAGGGCAACCAGCAGGCTGACGATATAGACCTCCAGCATGGCCCAGTGGCGAAACACCTCGACCAGCTTCAAAGTGACGGGAAGAATGTGCCAACGTTTGGCCAGACCCGAAGCCAGCACAAAGATCCCCGCCAATAATCCCACTGGCGCCAACACGGCGCACCAGAGCACCAGGCTGGCCACCCACCATTCGCCCTCGCCAAACAGCACCAGAATACCGCGCAGCAGGTCGGCGTCGGTATTGACCCCAGCCAGGCGCAGATAGATCAGCGGTTCAAAAAAGGCGGAGGGCAGCAGCAGAAATCCGGTGATGGTCAGGGCCATCAACTGGGAGGGACGAAAGGCATAACGGCCATAGAGATGTTGGTGACAACGCGGGCAGTGGGCATGGCGACGCAGCGGCAGTGCTTTGCGCTGGATCAGCAAGTCGCACGCCGGACAGACAATCACGGAACCGGGCTCCATCATACAATTCAACCTGTTGAAGGAATTGGTGAAATTTACCCTAAAACCGGTTTCCTGTCTTGCCTGCGGCCGGAATGTTACGAAAGTATAATTGACGTTAACGTAAACGTGATATTAGATAGCCAGACTAGACAGGTGAAAGGAGTCATGATGTCCAGTTTGTCCCCTTCGGCAGGCCTGCGCTTTCGCACCGCCCTTGCCAATGAACATCCCCTGCAGATCGTCGGCACCATCAACGCCTATATGGCACTGATGGCCGAGCGCAGTGGCTTTCAAGCTCTTTATCTCTCCGGCGCCGGAGTAGCCAATGCCTCCTATGGCTTGCCGGATCTCGGCATGACCTCCCTTAACGACGTGCTGATCGATGCCGAGCGGATCACCGCCGCAACCCGTGTGCCGCTGTTGGTCGATATCGATACCGGCTGGGGCGGGGCATTCAATATCGCCCGCACCATTCGCGCGTTCGAGCGGGCTGGTGTCGCCGCCGTCCATATGGAAGATCAGGTCGCCCAGAAGCGCTGCGGTCATCGTCCCAACAAGGCGGTGGTGTCGCTGGAGGAGATGTGCGATCGGATAAAAGCAGCAGTGGATGCTCGCGAGAATGGCGAGTTCGTCATCATGGCGCGCACTGATGCACTGGCGGTGGAAGGGATGGAGTCTGCTCTTGAACGCACTGCCGCCTATGTGGCCGCCGGGGCCGACATGATCTTCGCCGAGGCGGTGACCGAGCTGGCCCAGTACGACCAGTTCAAGCAAGCGGCCAACGTGCCGATCCTCGCCAACATGACCGAGTTCGGCAAAACCGAGCTGTTTGACAAAGAGCAACTGGCCGCCCACGGGGTCGACATGGTGCTCTACCCGTTAAGCGCCAACCGCGCCGCCAATCAGGCCGCCCTCAACGTCTATCACCATATTCGCCAGGATGGCCATCAAAGGGCCGTCGTGGAGACCATGCAGACCCGGGAGTCGCTCTACGACTTCCTCGGATATCACCACTACGAGCAGACACTGGATCGTCTGTTTACAGCCAAGGAATAGGAGGCAGCTTATGGGACAGCAAAAACCGTTGGGTGGGGCAGGTCTGCGCGGGCAGAGTGCGGGGGAGACCAGTATCTGCACAGTAGGCAAGAGTGGTACCGGTCTTACCTATCGCGGCTATGACATCAAGGAGCTGGCCGACAGCGCCCAGTTCGAGGAGGTCGCCTATTTGCTACTCAAGGGGGAGTTGCCCGGTGAGCAGCAGCTTGACGCCTACAAGCGCGAGCTGCGTCGCCTGCGCACCTTGCCCCAGCCGCTGTTGGAGGTGCTGGAACGCATTCCCGCCGATGCTCACCCCATGGATGTGCTGCGCACCGGCTGCTCCATGCTCGGCGATCTGGAGCCGGAAGATGGTTTCGAGCATGAGCATGAAGTGGCGGATCGGCTGCTGGCCGCCTTTCCGGGCATTCTGATCTACTGGTACAAGTTCAGTCACGAGGGAGTTCGCATCGCCCTCGATACCGATGAAGAGTGTATCGGTGGCCATTTCCTCGCGCTGCTGCACCAGAAAGCGCCGAGCGAGCTGGAGCGGCGGGTGATGCATGTCTCCCTCATCCTCTACGCCGAGCATGAGTTCAACGCCTCCACCTTTGCGGCGCGGGTTTGCGCCTCAACCCTTTCCGACATGTTCTCCTGTATCACTGCCGCCATCGGTACCCTACGCGGCCCGCTCCACGGCGGCGCCAACGAGGCAGCCATGGCGATGATCGAACACTGGCAGGATGAAACGCAGGCAAGGCGCGAACTGCTGGCCAAGCTGGCGGCCAAGGAGAAGATCATGGGCTTTGGCCACGCCATCTATCGCACCTCAGATCCGCGCAACGTCATCATCAAGGAGTGGTCGGCCAAACTTGCCGAGGCGGTGGGCGATGATCGCCTCTATCGCGTCTCCTGCGAGGCGGAGAAGGTGATGTGGGAGGAGAAAGAGCTCTTTCCCAACGCCGACTTCTTCCACGCCAGCGCCTATCACTACATGGGGATCCCGACCAAGCTGTTCACCCCCATCTTCGTCTGCTCGCGGGTCACCGGCTGGTGCGCCCACGTGATGGAGCAGCGCGAGCACAACCGGATCATCCGTCCGAGCGCCGATTATGTCGGCCCGGCGCCCCGTCACTTTGTCTCTCTACAACAACGATAAGGAAGTCACGATGTCCGCCAACGTCGACGTCAACCACAGACCAAACCCTGATCAGGTGCTGGTCGATATTGCCGATTATGTCTGCAACCACTCCATTACCAGTGAGGCTGCCCTCGACACTGCCCGCTACTGTCTGATGGACACCCTTGGCTGTGGCCTGTTGGCCCTGCGCTTCCCCGAGTGCACCAAGCACCTTGGCCCCATAGTCCCCGGTACACTGGTACCCCATGGTGCCCGGGTGCCCGGTACCCAGCTCTGCCTCGACCCCGTCAAGGCAGCCTGGGACATCGGTGCCATCATCCGCTGGCTTGATTACAACGACACCTGGCTGGCCGCCGAGTGGGGTCACCCATCCGACAATCTGGGGGGTATTCTCGCCACTGCCGACTGGCTCTCCCGTACTCGCGTGGCAGAGGGCAAGGCACCGCTCACCATGAGCGATGTGCTGGTGGCCATGGTCAAAGCCCACGAAATTCAGGGTGTGCTGGCGCTGGAGAACTCTTTCAATAGGGTCGGTCTCGATCACGTAGTGCTGGTCAAGGTCGCCAGCACCGCCGTGGTGACTCACATGCTGGGGGGCACCCGCGATCAGGTGATTGATGCGGTCTCCCAGGCTTGGGTCGATGGTCAGAGCCTGCGTACCTACCGCCATGCCCCCAATGCGGGTTCCCGCAAGAGCTGGGCGGCGGGGGATGCCACCTCTCGCGCAGTGCGCCTCGCCCTTATCACCATGAGCGGCGAGATGGGCTATCCCAGCGTACTGAGCGCGCCAAAATGGGGTTTCTACGACGTGCTGTTCAAGGGCAATCAGTTCGCCCTGCATCAGGGGTACGGCAGCTATGTGATGGAGAACGTGCTGTTCAAGATCTCCTATCCCGCCGAATTCCATGCCCAGACCGCGGTGGAGTGCGCCATGAAGCTGCATGGGCAGGTGAAGGGGCGGCTCGACGAGATCGACCGTATCGAACTCACCACCCATGAGTCGGCCATTCGCATCATCAACAAGGTCGGCGCCCTCAATAACCCGGCCGATCGGGATCACTGCCTGCAGTACATGGTGGCGGTGCCGCTCATCTTCGGTCGCCTGATTGCCGAGGATTACGAGGACGATATTGCCGCCGATCCCCGCATCGACGCGCTACGCGGCAAGATGGTGGTGCAGGAGGACAAGCGCTACAGCCGCGAATATCTGGAGGCGGACAAGCGCTCCATTGCCAACGCCATCCAGATCTTCTTCAAGGACGGCACTCACACCGCCAAGGTGGAGGTGGAGTATCCAGTCGGCCATCGTCGCCGTCGGGAGGAGGGGATCCCGCTGCTGGTGGAGAAATTCCAGCACAATCTGGCCACCCGCTTCCCGGCCAAACGGGTCAGCGACATTCTGGCCCTCTGTCAGGATGGGCCTCGCCTTGCCGCCACCCCGGTACACACCTTTATGGATCTGCTGGTGATCTGACCGGTCTTGCATTGGCCAACATATCGGCAAACAGTGATAAACGAAAAGCGGGCTCATCGGCCCGCTTTGTTATTCTGGCGGCTTATCCCTCGATATGCCTTACCCAAGCGCACTGCTGTCGCCGTTAAAGAGCTCCGTCATGATGGCCGTCTCGCGACTGGCGATGGTCTCGAGAAACTCGTTGGCACGCCCCATCTGATGACACACCTGATAGCCGCGCTCGACAAAGGAGAAGAGCTCGCCCAGCCCCGCCAGATGGGCGGGCCCTGACACCAGCTTGAGGGTCGCCCCCAGCAGTGGCTTTCTCGCCAATCTGTCCAGCGTCATCCCAAGCTCGCTCACCAATGCAATCTGATGTTCCCGGCGCGCCTGCTCTCCTACGGCACGATAGGCGATGGTGTAATGGTCCGGCGTGATGGGATCAATGCCATCAATGCGCCGCAGTGCCACCACCATCAGATAATCCAGCTCTTCGGAGAGGGCATCAAGCTCGATCGCCTGCGCCAGCACCTTGAGACCGGACTCCGGCAACAGCCGCTCGGCGGTTGGCATCACCCGCATCACGTCCGCATCGCGGCGGGCGCAATCCCCGGGGCCATAGAGATCGGTCAGGAAAAACTCGGCCGCCGGGCCGTAGCGGTCACTCTCCAGCAGATCACGATGGGTTCGCCCCAACCGGTCGGCCTGCCACTGGCGTAGCCGATCCCGATCCTGCTGATCTTCCGGGTGGGCACGCATCTGCTCGCGCAAGGCTGCAACCCGCTTGAGCTGGCGGTAGAGCCGACCCAGGGTGCTATCGTCATCGTGGGCATGTTCTTGATGCGTCATCTACAGCTCTCTGGCCTTGGGCCCATTGATAGGAATTCGGTGATACGAAGATACAAGTGAATGAAAAACAAGCAGCTTTTGCTGACCGTTCCGTGACAAGTGTAGCGCGCACGGGGGAGGGAATAAATGCCATGCCCCGTTGATGGCCTGCATCCCTCTCGACTCTGTTAAGTGAGTCCCATTTATGTGAACCATCCTTTCATTTGTTGTGAACATGTGTTTAATATCAATAACTAACTTATGACCCAGAGTAACGACCATGTTCTTCAACTCGCTCGCTGGCAGCAGCGCACTCTCTACCATCCAGATCAGCCGTCAGCATCCGCTGGGACTGGCCGCCGCCCGGATCGCGGCCGAAGCCATCGCTGCGGACATGAGCGAGAGCTATCAACTCGATTGCGAATGGGCGGATGAAGAGGAGACCGAGCTACGCTTTCGCGGCTCAGGGGTACATGGCACTCTCACCCTGGACGAAGATACCCTGAAACTGGAAGTGCATCTTGGTTTGATGCTGTTGCCGGTACGCAGCGTACTGGAGCAGGAGATCCTCGATTATGTCGACAATCGCTTACCTTGCCCCAAACGTGTTTGAAAATCTTCGTTGCACTGATTTTAAATAAACCAGCTGTAAACGATGGCTGTTTGAAATAAGTTTGCAAGCCATATGGTTTGTCAGATTTATTATCCAGCGAGGTCTTGATTCTATTTGTCAGTAATCTTTCATCTTTATTTCATATTTCGAGTCGGCACTCATTAAAGTCATTCTGATTGCATCAAGTCTTCATCCGGATATGAGGACAGGAGCAATTTGCCGTCTCGGTAAATTCATTTTGTAGGGAAACAACCATGCCACTGAGTGAATTTATCTCCTGCGTCGATACCGCCTGGTTACGCATGGACAGACCCAACAACCTGATGCAGATCATCGGTGTCCTGATGTTTGAAGGGGAGCTTGATGAAGCGCGTCTGCGGGCCGGATTGCGCCACACCATTTCGGTGCAACCCCGCTTCCACCAGCGGGCCGTGCTGGAGGGGGGCTCCTACTACTGGCGTCATGATCCCGATTTCGATCTCGATCAGCACCTCAAGCGAGTGATCCTGCCGGGTGAAGCAGGCAAGCTGGAGCTGGAGAAGCTGGTGGCCGATCTCGCCTCGACGCCGCTCAACCACCAGCGCCCCCTGTGGGATATGCACCTGACCGACACTTCGCTGGGTGGGCAAGCGCTGGTGGTGCGCATTCACCACGCCATGGGCGACGGCTTCTCGCTGGTGCGGGCCATGCTGACCATGATGGATAACACCCCGGAAGGGGCGCCACGACCACAGTCACCGGAACCACTCGATGATAGCGATGACGAGGATGAGGATGATTGCCATCAGGGCAGCCGTCTGGTGCGGGCCGGTCTCAAACTGACCGGTAGTCTCTGGTCCAAATATGTCGAAGTGGTCACCCATCCCACCAAGGCGGTGGATTACCTCAAGACCGGGCGCGATCTGGCGAGCGAGCTATGCAATATCGCCACCCTCGGTGATGACTCCCCCTGCCGCCTGCGGGGCAAGACCACCAGCACCAAGCGGGTGGCCTGGTCGGAGCAAATTGATCTGCCGGATATCAAGGCGGTGGGCAAGGTACTGGGCTGCTCGGTCAACGATCTGCTGATCGCCGCCACCGCAGGGGCGTTTCGCCACTACCTGCAGGAGAAGGGGGATGATGCCAACAAGGTCAAGATCCGCGCCCTGGTGCCGGTCAATATGCGTGCACCGGACGATGAGGGGGCACTTGGCAACCGCTTCGGGCTGGTGGCTCTGGACTTGCCACTGGATGTTGAACACCCGTTGCAGCGGCTCTATACCGTGCGTGACCGGATGCAGGCGCTGCGCACCTCGCTGCAACCCGTGGTTGTGCTCAACCTGTTACATGCCCTTGGCATGGCCCCCAATGCGGTGCAGCAGCAGGCCGTCGAGTTGCTCACAGCCAAGGCCAGTGCCGTGATCACCAATGTACCCGGCCCGCAGCAGACCCTCTATCTGGCCGGAGCAAAACTACGCCAACCACTGTTCTGGGTGCCGCAATCGGGAGATATCGGCGTCGGCGTCTCCATCCTCTCTTACGATCACAAGGTGCAGCTGGGCCTTATCACCGACAAGAAGCTGGTACCGGATCCGGATCGGGTGGTCGAGCGGTTTGCGGTGGAGTTCGAACAACTGCTGTTGCTGGTGCTGATGGAACCGGAGCTGCTGTTTGACCCCAACGGGCTGGATGCGCTACTCGGTTGAGCAAGCATTTGAGCGACCAGTGATGGCGTAGCCAACCGGACTGCCCCATCATAAAAGAGGCCAACCCGTGGGTTGGCCTCTTGTTTTGTTGTCTATCCGTGGCAAGAGTGGCGGTTAATCCTCCAGCTCTTCGCGCGCCGCCTCCACATCGAGGCGCTCCATGGCATCCATGGGTTCGCACTCGGCCGCTTCGGCATAGAGGGCTTCGGCCGCTTTCAGGCGGCTCTTGCCGTGCAGCATCACCTGAGCGTTGGCGTACTCCATGCGGGCGATAGCCGAGTCGGGGATCAGCGCCAGCGCCTCCTTGAAGTGACGCTCGGACTCCTCCTTCTTGGCGCCATAGGTGAGGCCGCCGATCATGGCCCCCAACTTGTCGACGATCTCCGCATGCCAGGCGCCAAAGGCGATATGGGCCTCGGCGTGATCTGGTGCCAGATCCAGCGCCTTCTCAAGGCTTGCCTTGATCTTGTCGCCAATGCCTTGCGAGAGGGCCTTGGAGATGGAGATCACCTGACTGTAGCGACCGAGTGCCAGCGCGTGGAAATACCAGGCGTTGGCGTTCTTGGGCTGGCGTTTTTGCAGCTTCTCGGCATGGCTGGCCGCCCGCTCGAAGGCGGCGCGCTTGACATACTTGTCCTCCAGCAGGTAGCTGGCGTGGATCACCAGTGCCTTGTTTGCCACATTGAGCCCCGCCTCACCGGCCGCTTCACCAAGGGCGACGGCTCGGGCAAAATCCCCGGCATGATAGGCCCGCCAGGCATCCTGTACCTGCTCATCCTCGGGCCAGGGTTCGGCATCCCCCTGATGGAGACGATCCCAGTTGTCCGCCAGCTTCTGGCCAGCATACTCATAGGCCGCATCCGCGTAGGGGAAGGGGACAAATTCGAGTTGTGAAGTGGTCATGCTTGTTCTCCCTGTAGCATGTGAATCAAACCTTGTCGGTGTAGTGGTGGGCGAGGGCGCCCAGATGAGCGCGAGCATCGGCCCGCAAATAGGGTGCGACCAGCTGCATCACCTGAAAGACGCCGAGGGCGATATCGGCGTCCGCCTTGGGGTGCAGTGCCCGCTGGTAAGAGATCCAGAATGTGCCAACCAGCGCCACATTGGCCGCCAGCGTGCGCATCTGTTGCGCCGTGCCCTCCATCAGCCCGACCGTTTGCAGATGGTTGCAAATGGCGATGGCGGTCTGCTCCTTGCGGCGCAGCAGGGCGGAAAAGCGCTGTTCCACCTGATGATAACCACTCATCAGGGTCGCGATATCGTAGTAGAGGAAACGGTACTGCCAGATGGCTTCAAACATCAGGTGGAGAAAGAGCCAGATATCTTCTGGCTCATCGGACGGGGTGCTGACCGCCTCCAGCAGGCGATCCATCTGCTGTTCAAATTCGCAGAACAGGGCGTTGACGATCTCCTCCTTGTTGTGGAAGTGGTAGTAGAGATTGCCCTGGCTGATCTCCATCTCGGCCGCAATGGCCGAGGTGGTGACGCTGGGTTCCCCTTGTCGATTGAAGCAGGCGAGGGCAGTGGTCAGGATCCGCTCCCGGGTACGACGTTTGGGTTTGCGATCCATGCTACTCCTTTGGTGATGAACGGCGCACGCCGTGGCGATAGCGTTTGGCAAGCCAGTGCTGCAACTGCTCCAGCGACTTGTCGAGGGCGGCAACCGAGCCAATGCCGGGGGCCAGCAGGGTGCGATCTTCATCGGCCAGCGCGGCCAGATTGAGCTCGAGGCCGTGCTTGGCCAGCACCGGCGCAAGCTCGTCACGACGCTGCCAGAGATCGCGGCGGGTATGCTGGTAAGCGTGCTCGCAGAGACGGCGGCGATCCCGGTAACTGAACACATTGGTGAAGAACATCTCGCCATCGGCAGAAGAGGGCTCAAACAGCAGGGCGTCAGCGTCGGGATATTGGTGTTTGTAGCGATCCATCCCCACATGCATGCGGGAGTGGATGATGGCGCGAAAGGTTTGGGCCAGTACCACCGGCAGACCGCTGTCCACCAGATTGGTCGGCGCGCCGGCGGCCATGTCCGCATCATAGGGCACCAGCGGATTGATGCAGAACACCAGATCCGCCCCCTCTTCCAGCGCTACCGAAGCGTGCAGAGTCTTGATCAGCGCCCCGTCCACATAGTAACGACCGTTGATCAAGGAGGGCGGAAAGAGACCGGGCAGGGCGGCTGACGCCTGTACCGCCGCCGAGATGGGCACGTCATCGAGCCCCGGGCTGCCGAAGGCGACCGGATGACCGGTGTCGAGTTCGGTGGCTACCACAAACAGTCTGCTGCGCAGCTGGCGAAAATCATTGCTGCGGCCGGGACGAGAGAAAAACTGGGTCAGGGTGCGATCCACTCCGCGGTTGTCGAACAGTCCGGTCGGAATGGCCTTGGAGAGCCCCTGCAGCGACTCAAACAGGCTGCGCTTCCAGGGCGCTGCCAAATAGTAGGTCAGGCTCTGCCACGCCAGCGGCGGGATCGAGGTCAGACGGTCGGCATATTCACGAAAGGCGGGGCGCAGCAAGGTAGCCGGGTCAAACATCTCCCCCGAGTCATCGCTGAGCAGGATCCGCACCAGCTTAGCCGGCGAGATGCCGTTGGCCAGCGCCGATGCCACCACGGCCCCCGAACTGACGCCAACATAGATATCGGCATGGTCAAGGCGCAAGCCGTTGATGCTGTCAGAGAGGGCAGCACAGGCACCGATCTCGTAGATGCCGCCGAGCGGCCCGCCGCCAGCAAGGGCAATTGCGATGGTACTCATAGCGTCGCCTCTCTATCCATGACATTCACCATGACAAGACCGGCCCAGCGCAGGGCATGGGCCGGTATCAATCACCTTCCGTCACCGCGAGGGATCAGGGCAGGACGCTCTCTGCTTTGGCCTTCACCTCTTTCACCGCATCTTCCGCAGCGGAGAGGAGATCGGCGGCCTGCTCAACTACGGCCTCTTTAGCCTTGGCTACCGGTGCCTTCTTTACCGGAGGCTTGCGGGCAGCGGGCTTTTTGGCGGCAGCCGGTTTGGCTTCAGCGGCAGGGGCTTCTTCTTCCTGTGCATCCAGCAGTTGCTGGACCACGTCGGTCAGCTCGGCCATGCGCTTGGAGAGCTTGTCGATATCCTTGCGGGTCGGAATGCCGAGGCTGGCCACAGCGCGGGCCACGCGATCTTCGAACACCTGCTCCAGACGGCCCCAAGTATTGGCGGTCTTGTCGGTCACAGCGGCAATCTTCTCATCTGCGCTCTGACGGGTTTTGGCCTGCAATGCTTCCCCTTCCTGCACCAGCGCTTCAAAGATCTTGCCACCCTCTTCCTGTGCCTTGGCATAGGCACCCAGACCCGCCAACCAGATCTGCTGGGTCGACTCCTTGATGGTGGAGGTGAGTTGGTTGTCGGTCACTGACCCTGCCAGCGCTTTCAATTTCTTAGCCATGATCTTCTCCTTGAATAACGACAGATAAATGTAATGGCGACAACGAAACTGCAATCGGGTTGTGGCATTACTGATTTTTCAACTTCAGTTTAGGGACAAAAAATAGAGGGTTCTACCTAATAACGGAACAGGCACACCACCGAAATTAGGGTTTGCTCACGAACCGACAATCAAATTGCGGATTCCCATATGAATCGTGATATATCTAACAACCTAGTAACACCCTAATCAGTAGCAGGATTCTCTTTATGAACTATTTCATTACTGGCGGTAGTGGTTTTATCGGGCGTCGATTGATCAAAAAGATATTCCAACAGCATCCCGACTGTATCGTCTATTTTCTGATGCGCGCCTCTCATCAGGAGAAATTGTCAGAGTTGTTCTCATTCTGGAATGTGGATGAATCGCGCGCAGTCCCGGTTTTTGGTGACATGACGCAACCGCTGCTGGGGGTATCGGTCGAGATGCAGGAGCAGTTGATCGGCAAGATAGACCACTTCTTCCATCTGGCTGCCATCTATGATCTCAACGCCAAGGCCGGGATCCAGCAGCAGGTCAACACCGAAGGGACCCGTCAAGCCGTTCAACTTGCCGAGCGGCTGGGGACGAGGCAGTTCCATCACTGCAGCTCCATCGCTGCAGCGGGCCTGTTCGACGGTCTGTTTCGCGAGGACATGTTCGATGAGGCCGAACACCTCGACATGCCTTACTTCCAGACCAAGCACGAAGCGGAAGGGATTGTGCGCAATGAGTGCACAGTTCCGTGGCGAGTCTATCGACCGGGGATCGTTGTCGGTGACTCCAACACCGGCGAGATGGACAAGATCGACGGTCCTTACTACTTCTTCAAGACCATCCAGAAGCTGCGCCGTCTGCTGCCGCCCTGGATGCCCGCCATCGGGGTTGAGGGCGGGCGCATCAACATAGTGCCTGTCAACTTTGTGGTCGATGCCATGGTGCATATCGCCCATCAGGAGGGAGAGGAGAACAGAACCTTCCACCTGACCGACCCCAACCCGATGCGGGTCGGCGACATGCTGAGCACCTTCTCCCGCGCCGCCCATGCGCCGGAGCCCGCGATCCGCATCAACGCCTCTCTCTTTAACTTCATTCCCCGCCACCTGACCGCCATGCTGATGACCATGGCGCCGGTGCGCCGCATCCGCGATGCCGCCATCGCCGATCTGGGTCTGCCCAAGGATGTGTTCCGCCTTATCAGCTATCCCACCCGTTTCGACAGTCGTGAAACCCAGCGGGTACTGAAAGGGACAGGCATCGAAGTGCCACCGCTGCACAGCTACGCCTGGCGGCTGTGGGATTACTGGGAGCGCCACCTCGACCCGGAGCTCTTCATCGATCGCTCCCTGCGTGGTCGGGTAGAGGGAAAGGTCGTGCTGGTGACCGGAGCCACCTCCGGCATTGGCCGAGCAACCGCACGCAAGCTGGCGGGGGCAGGGGCCAACGTCGTTACCATCGCCCGCGACGAGCAGAAGATTGCCGAGACTAAAGCGGAGTTTGCCGAGCTGGGGCTGACCATCGAGATCTATCAGGGGGATCTATCCAATCTGGCGCAGGCCGAGGAGATCACCGCTCGCATCGTGACCGATCACGGCGGCGTCGATATTCTGGTCAACAATGCCGGCCGCTCCATCCGCCGCTCCATCGAGGACTCCTTCGATCGCTTCCACGATCTGGAGCGCACCATGCAGCTCAACTACTTTGGTGCGCTCAAGGTGATCATGGGGGTACTACCCACCATGATCGAGAAGAAAAAAGGCCACATCATTAACATCTCCTCCATCGGGGTATTGACCAATGCACCGCGCTTCTCCGCCTATGTTGCCTCCAAGTCGGCCCTCGATGCCTGGGTGCGGACTGCCGCCTCCGAGTTTGCCGACAAGGGGGTGAGCTTCTCCATTATCAATATGCCGCTGGTGAAAACGCCGATGGTCGCACCGACCAAGGTTTATGAGCAGGTGCCGATGATGACGCCGGAAGAGGCGGCCGATCTGGTGTGCGATACCATCATCAACAAGCATGTGCGACTGGCCACACGCCTCGGGGTGTTTGGTCAGGTGGTGCATGCCCTGGCACCGCGCGTCGCCCAGGTCATTATGAACACCAGCTTCCGCACCTTTGCCGATCCCAAGGACGGCGACAAGTCCAAGGCGACCGCCGATCAGGTTGCCGTCTCGACCCTGATCAAGGGGATCCACTTCTAACCAGTTGATGCGATAAAGAGATCAACAGGGGCCTGAGCAATCAGGCCCCTGTTTTATTTGCAATAGCAGTTGAAGAACGGTTAAGGAGGGTCAGACTCTGGACAGCAGATCAAGCAGCAGATCTGTCGTGCGACGGGAGTAAAGCAGAGCGAGATGGCCAATGGCAGGCAACTCGATATCTTCCATTCCCGCCAATCGTTGCCGCTCCTGCGGCATCACCACATTGTCGTGACTGGTGCGCACCGAGATGCCGGGCACGCAAAGCGGCACAGAGGCAAAACGCTGTAACCAACCGGAACCGGGCTCCATCTCGCGGGCATTGGCCCCAAGCCCAAGGGCGGCCAGCTGACTCCCCTGATGAGGCGTAGCCAGCGTGATCAGGCGCTCTACCTTGTCACCACCATGGATAGCCAGATAGTCGCGGCAGACCAGCCCCCCCATGCTGTGACCGACCAGCACCAGCTTGTCAGCCCCGGTCTGCGCCAGCACATCGTCAATCCGGGTGGCCAGCAGCGGCACCATCTCATCGATATGACCAAATGGTGGCATCAGGGTAATGGTGGCGACCACATGGCCTGCGGTCTCCAGCCGGGTGCGCTGGGTGCGCCAGATCCCGCGGCTGCAACCGTAACCATGTACCAGCAATACGGGACGCTGGCATAGACGCAGCCGATCGGGCGCCATCAACAAAGGCTCGAATGGCAACAGCAAGGTGAAGGTGTAGAGGTAGGCCAGCATCTCCTGCGCCATCATCTTCACCCTGCGCCAGGGGCCGATAGCCGGGGAGGGGTAGAAGCGGGTAAACAGCCAGCTGCCGAGCACCACCAGACAGCGCAACCCAAGCAGGGTAAACACCACAAACAGCAGGGTCAGCAGCCAAGGGAGTCCCACGACCAGGTGGGCGATACTCCCGAGGAGCAGCACCTCTACCATCAGCAGGATAAACAGGTGTCGTACGATCGTCATAAGGCCATGATCCGACCAGTCAGGCGTGGAAGTCAAACGGCACTTTGAGACAGCTTGATCCAGCGCGGCTTTTGTCGCTAAACCCCGGCGAACTCTTTTCCGATGAGGTTATTTGCAATACTGTATATCCATACATATACTCTATCCATCATCACCAAGAGGAGGCCATCATGGCTGTCGAGATCAAATATGTGGTTGTTCGTGGGGGAGTGGAAAAAATGACCTTTGCCAGCAAAAAAGAGGCCGATGCCTATGACAAGCTGCTGGATACGGCCGATGAGTTGATGACCCTGTTGGCTGGCGCCCCGATCGAGCTGGCCCCAGAGCAACAAGAGAGTCTGGCATTCTACCTGGCAGAGCAGCGCGATGTGCTGCAAACCCTGCTGCGTGGCGGCAAGGTTCAGGCTGGCACGAAAGAGGAAGAGACTACAGCAGCCAAGCGCAAGGAGAAGCCACTCAAACAGGTGGCCTGATTGCACAGACCTTATTTCTCGGGATAAATGGCTCAACGCATTCACTTTATTTGCATTTAAAACCATTTTAACGGCTATTTACCCCGAGAATTTTTTAACCATGCTGCATATCCCATGCATAACTGAATAGCGAGCACCACTGAGCGACACTTAATCAGCAACAACAAGAGGCAGTACACATCTATCACGAGCCCTTTTCTATCAACTCGGCTCACAGGCTCATATCGACTCATCTCATCATCAACAAGCAACACCATGACTCAACAACCATTATCCTTGCCGCCAGCCATGCCGCTGTTTGACAGCCTTATCTATCTGGAAGCTGGCAATCCGCAGGTCAATCAGTACCTTGCCAACCTCAGCCTCAATGATGTGCCCGATGCCGGGCTGGTTTACGAACTGACGGTTGATTGGCTGCTAGAGCAGCGCAACAGCGAAAACAACTACAAAACCTATCGCAGCGAACTGACCACTTTTTTACACTGGTGCTTTCGCGAGGCGGCCATCAGCCCGAAAGATCTCACTCGCCGCATCATGATCCGCTATCTCGACTACTGTCAGTCCCCCCCTGACGAGTTGATCGCCTATCGCAACGTGGCGCAGTTTATCCTCGACAAGGAGTGGGGAGAACGGTTGCCTAATCCGCAATGGCGACCGTTTCTCGGCAAGCGGGAGCTGGGCCGCACCTTGCCCTACCGTCTTAGCGAGCAGGCGATGAAGACCAAGCTCGCTATCCTGTCGGCCTTCTTCCAGTTCCTGATCCAGGAGGAGTACATGGACAGGAATCCCGCTCTGCTACTGCAGCGGGTCAAACGGCCGCAACAGCAGGAGGCCGATGATCAGGTGCAGGCCTTCAGCGAATTGCAGTGGTCATACGTGATGCAGGCCGCCGATACCCTTGCCAACGACCATCCGGAGCAACACGAGCGCAGCCGTTTTCTCACCATTCTGATGTACGCCTGCTATCTGCGGATCTCTGAGGTTGCAGCCCGGCCGGGCTTTACCCCTGTGATGGGGCAGTTCAGGCGGGATCGCAAAACCGGCGTCTGGGGCTACTTTATTCCGCAAAGCAAAGGGGGCAAACGGCGTACCGTAGCGGTATCCCAAGCGCTGCTGGCGGCACTCGAGCGCTACCGCCGTTTCCTCGGTCTCTCTCCCTTGCCGACACCGGATGAACAGACGCCACTGTTCGTTCGTCATAAAGCGGCAGCCCACGGCCGCGAGCAGGGGGAGATCAACGCCAACCTCGGCATTCGCCAGTTACGGGATTTGATCATGGTGATCATCGGTAAAGGCGCAGAATTGGCAGAGCAGGATGGATTTGTCCAGGATGCGGCCGAAATGCGGCAACTCTCTCCCCATGCGATCCGCCACACCGGGATCACCCATGACATCAACCTGCATGGGCGGCCGCTTTCCCATGTACAGGCCGATGCAGGACATGACAGCATCGACACCACTTCGAAATACCTGCACACCAGCCACAGTGAACGACATGAGAGCGCCCAGCAAAAGCCGCTGGACCGACTGAACCAACAAGTGAGAGATAACGTTCGCAAAAGCTAACGAACAACGTGACATTACCCTGATTTGTATTGACTGCTCTTAGAGCACAGAATGGCTTGTTTGGGGTGTCATAGAAGTTGGCGCGGCAATGTTGTACTTCTCTGGATGGCAATCGGTTCAGGAAATATTTATGGCTCACATGGATGATTCAGAACAGGCACCTTGCCATCTGTGGCATACATATTTACCCCGTAGCAGAGAAGCAAAAAACGAAATGGCTTGCTGAAACAACGAGAACCCCCGATGCCGAAAGCTAAGTAACATGCCGGAAGCAATCATATTCGGATTGAACAGCGCCTTGTTATCACACTTGCATATCCAGTCATCATTGGTGATATTGATGTCAATATTAACGAGAAGCCAAGGAGCGGATATGCAAGTGGCAGTGGTGGAAAAGACCTTCAGGATCGTTGGCAAAGGGTCGCTCATGGCCCAGTTCACCTTTATCTCTTCAGGCACACTGCATATCTGGTTTCCGGATGTGGGCCTGCAGATGGAGGCCCACTGCAAAGAGTTGCGTATCGAAGATTGCACCATTATCTATACCAATGGCCTCCATCATGGCCAGCCCAGAGCACTCTGGTCCTTAACCCTCCATCCCGACGATATGAACGAGCTCAAACGCATATTGCAGCAGTTTAACAGCAACCTCTACTTGACCTGCCAGCCACCCACATTGGCCATCGCCAAACGTGCCTTGAATATGAATTGACCCGACTTCCAAAAAAGTCGCAATCATGCCAGCCACAACAATAAGCTCTGAGGATTAAGGGGAGGGGAATCTATCGCGATAGTCGGCATTTTTATGGCTGTTTTACAAGAAGGAGTATCAATATTTCCAGAGAGAGACCTCTCAAGTAGGGGACAGATATTTCCAAGAATATTCACGGTAATGACGATAGTTATAACGGTGAAAATCAAACATAACGCTCAATAAGTGAGGGGGATTCCGCACAACGTATTGATTTAATAGTGAACTCTTGTCTCAAAATGGGACATTTGTGGTTTCAGAATATCGACTAAGGGGAGGGGACATAGTTCCAAGAGATGTTAGGGTACAGCTAAATGAGCAGTTGGTTGAACTCGCCAATTCCTATTGCCAACACTATGGCTCCAAGCACGATGCATTGTCTGCTTTAGGTGAGGATCTTCTTCGTTTGGCAGATCAAGGTGTCCATGATGGTTCTTCGTCATGGATCGCATTAATACAGGAGTTGTGTCGCCGTAGTGGTTAAATCCACTCAGCGTTATCTCTCACATAGATGCCGATAAATGGGGTTATCGGCATCTCCATGCTATTGATCACTTGAATCATTTTTTTTCCAGCTCCATCTTAACTTGGCCTATTTACTTCTTCATGGAGAAACTTCGACATGACATACAGCATTGGCGATGTAGTTTATTTGAACAGTGGTGGCCCTTACATGACAGTCACCTATGTAGATGCTTTGGATAATGAACTGCGTTGTAAGTGGTTCTTTAATGGTCAAGAGAATCAGGGCATTTATCCATCTGCAGCAGTTAGCCTGCGACCTGAACCCAAGAACGAGCCGGCAAACGAAGCAGGTTCAGTCAAATTGTGGGATTGACCCACAAACGTATCGCCGAATACTGAAAAGATATTCTCAAATTTCCTTTCCGTAATCTGGACCCCAATCCATTTCACTAAGTGACGTGGCATTGGGGTCACACTGTGCCAGCAGTTATTCCAGTGTGTAGCGCGGTTGGCCACGCAGTTTGGCGCGAGCACGCTCCACATCATCAAACGCCGCAGTCAGCAGCGCCGGATCACCATCTTCAAGAGCTGCCTGCAGATAAGCAACCATATCGGCCTCGGTGGCCAGGCAGTCAACCGCATCAAAGCGGCTCCATTGTTCGGTTCTCTTCATTCCGTCCTCCCGCACCCTTCATTGCGCATAATGTCGTTCAGCATTATGTTGAGTGGTCTTCCCCCTGCGACCATCCCGAAGGGGCAGGGGGACGCGACTAGGCCGCTACGTGGGCCAGCTCGCTGGCATCGTCGCAACGACCGAGCGCCCGTAACATAATCTGTGTTATGCGCAGCTGTGGTTTGCTATCAAATTCCCGTCGCCGGCGCGCTACCTGGACAAACATTTGCTATCAAAACAGCACATCGAGCTAGACCGCGGCCCTGCATTTTGCTATCATTACCTTAGTGGGGCGACTCAGCCCGTCAACGGAGTGATACCAAATGTCCAAGGCAACCATCAATTTTGATTACCGTTCAGGCGTTCTTGATGCTGCATGGGTTGAGCGCCAACTTGAGTTCTTTTGGTTCAAGGGTGACCAGCAGGTGCTCGTCTACTTGGATCGTTCAGAGGTGGACAACCTCTCTGTGCCTGTCGCTGCAAGCGTCGTACAGGTGAAGTCCATCATTCGTCAGTATGTCAGGGGTAAAGCATGATCCTTACTTTGCGATTGGATCCACAGCAGGATGAGGCCGTCGAGCAGTTGAAGCGGGTAACCGGGGAGACTGCCGCCTCCAAGGCCGTCATGGCCGCCGCATGTTCTTATGTCCAGCTGCGTGAGACTATCGAGCGGCAGCGGGCCGAACTGGACGCCCTACAGCGTGAGTTCGCCCAGTACCGCGATGTTGTCCAGCGGTACAAGGCCGCCCGTGATCAGTTCGACCTCTTGTAGCAAAACAAGTCGCCCAGGATAAACCCGGGGCGACTTTTTGCTATCACCCTCTCGCGCGTTCGGCCTTGGCCAGCTCGCTGCAGGACGACCGCCTGCTATCATTCCAGCTTCCCCCCATCTCCTTGTGACCCACCGCAGCAAACGAGCGCACGAAGTGCAAGCGAGTATAAGGCGGCCCCCAGTTGCCCATATTCGGGAAAGTGGTAGGCCCGCCGAAACTTCTTTGGAGTGCTTACCAGAGGCAGTAACACCCCCCCTTCCTGCCAAACCGTCTTTGATGCCCCGGAAGGCTGGGCCATCAGCAGAGAGGGTTGGCCCGCTTGCGGGCAGCGGGTTCAAGGCTGGGGTCTTCGTTACGTTAAAATTTTCACGTAAGGCCTGAACTGGGCCCCCGAATGGGGGCCGGGGCGGGAGTTGAGACGGCCACGTACTCTAACTGTGGCTTTGACTCCGAGAGCCGGACGATACCTCGGGCCAATTTTTATTGTTTTTCAGTGTGTTAGCTTTGATATGGTGTGTTAAAACGACGGCAGGGAGTAAAGGGGGGTTAACTGGTCATTCCTTTCCTCTCTCGCTCGATGGCGTTTGCTGCCTCTTCCAACCTGTTATCTATCAACCAGTTCACTATGTCGCTCATCTTCACCGTTGAGCTGCACTTGAAACTCGTCTCTATCGCTTTCCGCTCCAGCCTCATACGGCGGGGGCCATTTATCCGAACGGTCGTGTCTTCTCTCTGTGGTTTGCTCACTTAGCCTCCTGATTCATTCCTCACTACCTGAACACAAGTCTACAGCATGCTAGTTTTTTGTGTTCACCATGCTTGCATGGTGCATGCGATCCCCGTATGATTTTTCAATCACATGCGCGCATGCGTTAAATAATTGCCGGGAAATCACATAGGTATGTACGACTTTTGGGAAATCCATGTACCCTTCGCCGATAGGTGGTGTACCACTCAGCGTGTAGGCGCTGGCTCTGCCGACATCGTGGGGATGGTTGACCTAGAAGAGTGCGGACGCCGTGGTTTAACTCTTGGCTCCAGACGTGTTGACTTCGCCATTGACAGAGAGGGCGCCCTCCATGATCTCTACCACCCTTGGGAGTCACTCCCTAGCTCGTTCACAGACATCGCCTGCAAGCTCCATCAGGCCCATCTCAAGCGCAGTTGGCCTTGCATTGCTCTCAAAGCATCACCGGCTAAGTTGCTGCAAGGTCACAACGTCTACGGGTCGAGTAATGCTGCTGTTGGTATCCTCGAACTACTCGCGGCCTTCGCTAGAGCACTACCCCGAGTCGCTGAGATGCTCGACTGGGGCAATGCCCACATTCGCCGCGTAGACGTTACTTACTCCATCCAACTTCCTGACGCCGAGACGCTGGCTAACTGCCTCTCGGCAATCGGTAATCTCTCACACCGTCACTTGCGGGCCGCCAAAGAGGCGGACTATGAGAGCACCATCTATTTCAACAAGCGCAGTCAAGACCAGCAGGATGCCGGGCGGACTCGCGTTCTGGTCGTCTACGCCAAGCACAACGAGATGCAGCACCAGCTTGAGCAGCTCAAGCGGGCAGCACGTACCGAGAAGACCACCCGCTATGACCCGGTGATCAAGAGCCTCGAAGACCCCGAGCTAAACGCCTTCGCCGCTAACCGCCTCCGGTTTGAGGGGAGGGCACTTACCCGGTGGTTTGAGCGCAACAAGATCCCCCGCAACGTGTGGCAGTTCCTGACGTTCGTTGGTCACTTCGAGAGCGACCCGGCCAATGATGGCCTCTCGTTCTGTGAGTGGGCATGGCGGGATCTCTTCTCCGAGATGTTCGCGGCCCTTGGTGCAACCAAGGTCTCGTTGACCCAGAACAGCCGGGTGCAAGAGCAGCTGCGCAAGCACTATGGCCGCTGCAAGCTCATTACCAATCACGATGGCACCATCACTGAGAAGTGGAGTTACGCCAGAGCGGATCGCTTGATGTTGTTCTATCGCAGTCTGGCCACTGACGGATGGGACAAGACCAAGCGCCTTACCGCCTCCAGCACCTTCTATGATGCTGTGAACTGCCTCTTGGCTATCGGCTTGACCAAGGCCCAGCTCCAGAACCTGAAGAAGCGCCAGACCCTCAAGCTGTTGCACCTCATTCGCATGGACTTCGACGCACAGCGTCCGGCCTCCTACGTTGAGCCCGTGGGCACGGTGCTCGATAAGCAGGGCGACATCCTCAGCATCGGCGATAAGTTCGGGCGTGGCTTCGTCCAGTCGTTCGGCCAGTCCCGTGAGCAGCTCATCCAAAAGGCGGTTGGATCCTATGTGGATCTTTCTGCTGCCGAGGCTTCCGTCCAGCATCTTCTCGCAGGCCGTCCGCTGCGCATCAACGACAACGAACAACTGCACCTGGCTGTGTTCGATGACGGGTCGTTCGAGCTTATCCGGGGCGACATCTTTGCCTATCACGAAAAGCATGACATCCCCGTTCCTGACCAGCGAACCCCTGCATACGGTTCTGACGATGAGTTGCTTGATGACTTTGCCGCTTATCTCGGCACCAAATCGGCCCCCGAATTTGATGCCCGGTCATATGCGCAAACCGAGCATCGCAAGCTGTCCATCATTCTCGACTCGCTGCGTAGTCAGCTGGCCGACGCCGAACAAGACCCGGACAAGATCGCTACGGCGGTCAAACTCCGTGAACGAATCACCCATACCAAGCGGCGTTTGGATCGCCTCTGGTTCTGGGCACACCGGGCCACTGATTCCCGTGGCCGCAACATCAAGCAAGGGGAAAACCAATGTCTGGCATGAAGCAAACCGTGAACTTTGTGAACGTCCGTTATGGGCAGATGGATGAGAGCGACGGCGGTAACTCGTGGGCTCATATCCACGTTATCGAAGACGCTATCGACGTACGTGACGGTTTTGCCGGGTGCGATCTCGGTAAGATCACCGTCGATACCTCTGATGGTAACAAGCTGGCCAAGTCCATCCACGCCGCTGTTCGTTCCGGCGAACTGGTGCCCGGCAATGCCGAGTTTGAATTCCAACTCTCGTTTAGCCTCAAGGGTTCCAAGCCGACTGTTGTTGGCTTCGTCCCGAACGGCAAGAAACTTCCCCTCGATGAGGCGATCAAGGTCGCCAGTCAGGGCGGGAAGGTTGCGGAGAAATTCTAATGCCCCGTCCGTGCTTTTTTGTTGATTCCACTACAGGGGTAACACGGGTCGAACATCTTGATGTTTGCCCACAAACGAGCGCGGACGGGTCGTTAGTTTATACCCTGCTAACTCCTTCGGAATTAGACCGGGTATTTGCAACCGCTGATTTATTTGGGTTTGACCCCGAGATATTCGGCGCGTTTGTTCTGTATTTTATCCTCCTGTTCCTTGGGGGGTATTTCACTGGCCTTATTGCTCGCAAGCTGGGCCGTTAACTTTGAGGGAAACTATCATGGAAAAGATCAATCAACTGTTTGCTGCTGGTATGAAAAAAGCCACCGTCCCCGCTGTTATTGCAGCACCTTTTGTTGCAACAGCTGCGCGCGCTGATGAGGCTGGTATCACCAAGGCCATCAACGACGCCATTGCTTCCGGTACTGCCAACTATGGCACCGTGACCGCTGGTGTTATCACCGTGGCCGCGCTCGGGTTCTGCGTAGGCATGATCGTTTCCTGGCTGCGTAAATAAGTATGTTGGTAGCCGCCATTCTTGCCGCCGCTGGCGCGTTCGTGTTTGGGGCTGCCTTTTTAGCGGGGGTGTTCACCTCCTGAACTGGGGGGCTTCGGCCCCTTTTTAATTAGGTGTCACCATGCGTTATTTCTTACCTTTGCTGTTTTCCCCTTTTGCCGCGTTCGCTGGCTGTGCCCCCGGCGTAAATTACGGTTCTGCTCATATCGTTTCACCAAATCCCATTTGCTATGTTTACTCGGGTTCTACACTGGGCGGTTGTTATGCCTATTGCGGTGGGAGTGAGAATGGCTCTGTTTGTGTTGAGCTGCCTAACGCCGTTCCTCCTACCCGTGGCCCTTACTTTTCTAGCGGCCAAGAGTGTACTCCCAATGATAATAACGGCCCTGGGAAAGATCCAAATCCTCCTGTTGGTGAAGATGGCACCGCTACAGGTGGCAATGGTGTTGTTAATATGGGCGAGCTGTGGGTTGGTCAAAATAGCCATGCCGATTTAGGCAAAGGCTTTAACGTTGTTTCAAATAACGTTCGCGTGGCGTCTGATAAAGTTTCTGGAGAGATTAAGGATTTCTCAAGAAAGTTTGATTCTTTTTCTTTTGATGCCTCTAGATACCTTTCAGAATCCAGTCAGGATTTAAAGCGCATTGCTAATAACACTGCAAATCTTGCTAATGCCATTGGTCAGGGTAATGAAACCCTTAACGCTCAACTCATGAAGCTAAATCAAAGTCGGGTTTTAGACCATTCTTTCTGGCTTAATGAAATGAACCAAGACCGTGAGAAGGCCCAATACTATTACAGCAATATGCGCGATTTGGTTTCTCAAATACATGGCATTCTTGAATGGGGGCCAAACAATGGTGGTGGCAATAATAACGGTGGCGGTAATAATAGTGGTGGTAGTGGATTACCTGATGCGGCTCTTAATTCCATTTACAATATGGAAGAGGATATCAGCAAATTAAATGAATTGTTTGGCGGTCGTTATAGCCCTTACATGAGGGGCATGATGGATACAAATCAGCTCTTGAATGATATATCCGGCAAGCTCGACAAACTGGGCGAGGGTGGTGGTACTGGTGGTGGTGAGGGAGGCGAGGGTGGTGATAAGCCTTGCGAAGGCCCGTTGTGTGACTTCACCAAGCCCCCTGTTAGCTCCGGTTCTGGCTTGTCCTCGGTCTTCTCTGAGGAATCCATTGCTGATGTGAAGAAGCAGATCGAGGCCAAGGATGGGGAGATCACCGACGTAATGAGGGACGTTAAGTCCGTGTTTATCTCTGAGGAACTGACGATTAGCGGCACCTATAACAATGACTATCAGGATATTCATGGCGTTAAGGTTGATTTAAGCGGCAAATCAAACTTGGAACTGTTTTTTAATTCTGGCCCCCGGACAGCCATTTGGTTTTTGGCTGTGCTGGTTGCCTTTTCTATTCTGATGGGAGGAAGGAAGAATGCGTAACCTGATTATTGTGGCCCTTCTCGTTCTGCCGTCGGTCGCCTTTGCGGCCGATAGCTCTTCGTCCTTCTTGGACTACGTTGGCCAGCAACTCAACGACCTGCATTATGCTATTACCGAAGAAGTGCCGGGGATATTTCACCGTTTTGTTGCTTGGGGGGTTGAGTATTACACCTTGGCGATGTTAACCGCCAAGTTGCATATGATTAAGTTCGCGTATCTGGTTGCCAAGCAGATAGCCACCGATATCAATATCAGTGCCTATTTGCTGTCGTCTATTTCTCAGATGCCCGAGGGGGTACGTTGGGCCTTGCAAGAGTTAGGGTTTGCCAATGGCCTTAATTTGTTGATTAACGTGTATATCACACGCTTTGTTATGAACATCATGGGGTGGTAAATGGCAATCGTTATTGAGCACGGGCATAACGGTTCTTATAAGTCCAGTTCGGTTATTTGGTATCGTTTATTGCCAGCCCTTCGCGCTGGCCGTCTTGTTGTTACCAATGCTGCCGGGATGTATCCCTTGCATCGTATAGAGGAGTTCTTGGGCGAGAAATTCCCAGATACGGCACGCCTGTTTCGTATTAGTTCTCAAGACCCGAGATATCAGGAGTTATGGCGTCGTTGGCATCATTGGATGCCTATTGGCGCATTTGTCTTTATTGATGAGTGTCAGGATATATATGACCGGGATGTGTTTAAGGGACAGAAGGAGTACGACCTTAAACCGATTGATACTTACAGCGAGGTATTACCTAAAGACTTTATTCAGCTATTCAAGGATATGCTTGAAAGCTATAAGCCTGACGCCATTGATGAGTGTGACATGGATGATACGGGGAGGGTGGTATTTGATGACCGGGGACAGATTATTTACCCGACCACGCCGAAAGAATCTTTCATGCGTCACCGCCACTATAACTGGGATGTTGTATTTGCAACTCCCGATATTAACTCTATCCCTCGTCCGGTTCGGGCCTGCTGCGAAGTAGCCTTTGCGTATTCCAGCAAAGACTCTTTTTTTCTTTCTAAACGGAAACCTCGCATCTATGAACACAACCCCCTCGAAAACGGAATTCCGACCAAGCAGAGTGTCACGTTTAAAAGGCATGTGCCGCTGGCTGTGCATATGCTATATAAGTCCACTCAAACAGGTTCTATTACAAAGTCCGGCCAATCTGGCGGGCCGTTATCCTCGTTTAAAGTCCGCTTTGTCATGTTTGTATTTCTGCCGCTCATTCTTGTGTACTGGGGTTATTTCTTTTATTCGCGGCTTGCGTCTGACCCTCCGGTATCTGAGAACGGGCATACTGTGGTTACTTCGGGTGGTAGTTCTGCGTCTTCTGGTTCTGTGGCTGTGCCTGTTTCTAACCAGAATGCTGGCAACGGGAGCAGTCAGTCTTCTTTCGTAATGCCTTATCAGGTCACGGAGCTGTTCGTCACCGGGTCTAGTGGTGCCATCTACATGGGGCGGTTTGAGGGACTGGTGATCTTCTCTGGCGTTCGTGGCCAGCAGGAACTCGCGTTTAACTCTGATGACTTGGTGAACATGGGTTACAAGGTGGATTATCTCGGGGACTGCTATTCGGTAGTCACTGACCGGGCTGGCCGTGCGATGGTCGTGAACTGTGCGCCACGGATCTACAGTCAGCCCAGCACACCGCAGAACGTCTTGCCCGGCAATGTCGTCCAGTTAGCCAACCTGACGAAACCCAGCTAATCAAAACATAAAGCACCGGGCGCTCGGCCCGCGAAGCGGGCTGAGCGACAAGGGCCGTGCGCCCGGTGCTGTTGTTGCCGATAAAGCTAGTTATCGGCACCAGACCCGGCACAACCCCCCATAGCCCCTCAAACAAGCCACAACTGCGCATAATGTCGTTCAGCATTATGTTGAGTGGTCTTCCCCCTGCGACCATCCCGAAGGGGCAGGGGGACGCGACTAGGCCGCTACGTGGGCCAGCTCGCTGGCATCGTCGCAACGACCGAGCGCCCGTAACATAATCTGTGTTATGCGCAGCTGTGGTTTGCTATCAAATTCCCGTCGCCGGCGCGCTACCTGGACAAACATTTGCTATCAAAACAGCACATCGAGCTAGACCGCGGCCCTGCATTTTGCTATCATTACCTTAGTGGGGCGACTCAGCCCGTCAACGGAGTGATACCAAATGTCCAAGGCAACCATCAATTTTGATTACCGTTCAGGCGTTCTTGATGCTGCATGGGTTGAGCGCCAACTTGAGTTCTTTTGGTTCAAGGGTGACCAGCAGGTGCTCGTCTACTTGGATCGTTCAGAGGTGGACAACCTCTCTGTGCCTGTCGCTGCAAGCGTCGTACAGGTGAAGTCCATCATTCGTCAGTATGTCAGGGGTAAAGCATGATCCTTACTTTGCGATTGGATCCACAGCAGGATGAGGCCGTCGAGCAGTTGAAGCGGGTAACCGGGGAGACTGCCGCCTCCAAGGCCGTCATGGCCGCCGCATGTTCTTATGTCCAGCTGCGTGAGACTATCGAGCGGCAGCGGGCCGAACTGGACGCCCTACAGCGTGAGTTCGCCCAGTACCGCGATGTTGTCCAGCGGTACAAGGCCGCCCGTGATCAGTTCGACCTCTTGTAGCAAAACAAGTCGCCCAGGATAAACCCGGGGCGACTTTTTGCTATCACCCTCTCGCGCGTTCGGCCTTGGCCAGCTCGCTGCAGGACGACCGCCTGCTATCATTCCAGCTTCCCCCCATCTCCTTGTGACCCACCGCAGCAAACGAGCGCACGAAGTGCAAGCGAGTATAAGGCGGCCCCCAGTTGCCCATATTCGGGAAAGTGGTAGGCCCGCCGAAACTTCTTTGGAGTGCTTACCAGAGGCAGTAACACCCCCCCTTCCTGCCAAACCGTCTTTGATGCCCCGGAAGGCTGGGCCATCAGCAGAGAGGGTTGGCCCGCTTGCGGGCAGCGGGTTCAAGGCTGGGGTCTTCGTTACGTTAAAATTTTCACGTAAGGCCTGAACTGGGCCCCCGAATGGGGGCCGGGGCGGGAGTTGAGACGGCCACGTACTCTAACTGTGGCTTTGACTCCGAGAGCCGGACGATACCTCGGGCCAATTTTTATTGTTTTTCAGTGTGTTAGCTTTGATATGGTGTGTTAAAACGACGGCAGGGAGTAAAGGGGGGTTAACTGGTCATTCCTTTCCTCTCTCGCTCGATGGCGTTTGCTGCCTCTTCCAACCTGTTATCTATCAACCAGTTCACTATGTCGCTCATCTTCACCGTTGAGCTGCACTTGAAACTCGTCTCTATCGCTTTCCGCTCCAGCCTCATACGGCGGGGGCCATTTATCCGAACGGTCGTGTCTTCTCTCTGTGGTTTGCTCACTTAGCCTCCTGATTCATTCCTCACTACCTGAACACAAGTCTACAGCATGCTAGTTTTTTGTGTTCACCATGCTTGCATGGTGCATGCGATCCCCGTATGATTTTTCAATCACATGCGCGCATGCGTTAAATAATTGCCGGGAAATCACATAGGTATGTACGACTTTTGGGAAATCCATGTACCCTTCGCCGATAGGTGGTGTACCACTCAGCGTGTAGGCGCTGGCTCTGCCGACATCGTGGGGATGGTTGACCTAGAAGAGTGCGGACGCCGTGGTTTAACTCTTGGCTCCAGACGTGTTGACTTCGCCATTGACAGAGAGGGCGCCCTCCATGATCTCTACCACCCTTGGGAGTCACTCCCTAGCTCGTTCACAGACATCGCCTGCAAGCTCCATCAGGCCCATCTCAAGCGCAGTTGGCCTTGCATTGCTCTCAAAGCATCACCGGCTAAGTTGCTGCAAGGTCACAACGTCTACGGGTCGAGTAATGCTGCTGTTGGTATCCTCGAACTACTCGCGGCCTTCGCTAGAGCACTACCCCGAGTCGCTGAGATGCTCGACTGGGGCAATGCCCACATTCGCCGCGTAGACGTTACTTACTCCATCCAACTTCCTGACGCCGAGACGCTGGCTAACTGCCTCTCGGCAATCGGTAATCTCTCACACCGTCACTTGCGGGCCGCCAAAGAGGCGGACTATGAGAGCACCATCTATTTCAACAAGCGCAGTCAAGACCAGCAGGATGCCGGGCGGACTCGCGTTCTGGTCGTCTACGCCAAGCACAACGAGATGCAGCACCAGCTTGAGCAGCTCAAGCGGGCAGCACGTACCGAGAAGACCACCCGCTATGACCCGGTGATCAAGAGCCTCGAAGACCCCGAGCTAAACGCCTTCGCCGCTAACCGCCTCCGGTTTGAGGGGAGGGCACTTACCCGGTGGTTTGAGCGCAACAAGATCCCCCGCAACGTGTGGCAGTTCCTGACGTTCGTTGGTCACTTCGAGAGCGACCCGGCCAATGATGGCCTCTCGTTCTGTGAGTGGGCATGGCGGGATCTCTTCTCCGAGATGTTCGCGGCCCTTGGTGCAACCAAGGTCTCGTTGACCCAGAACAGCCGGGTGCAAGAGCAGCTGCGCAAGCACTATGGCCGCTGCAAGCTCATTACCAATCACGATGGCACCATCACTGAGAAGTGGAGTTACGCCAGAGCGGATCGCTTGATGTTGTTCTATCGCAGTCTGGCCACTGACGGATGGGACAAGACCAAGCGCCTTACCGCCTCCAGCACCTTCTATGATGCTGTGAACTGCCTCTTGGCTATCGGCTTGACCAAGGCCCAGCTCCAGAACCTGAAGAAGCGCCAGACCCTCAAGCTGTTGCACCTCATTCGCATGGACTTCGACGCACAGCGTCCGGCCTCCTACGTTGAGCCCGTGGGCACGGTGCTCGATAAGCAGGGCGACATCCTCAGCATCGGCGATAAGTTCGGGCGTGGCTTCGTCCAGTCGTTCGGCCAGTCCCGTGAGCAGCTCATCCAAAAGGCGGTTGGATCCTATGTGGATCTTTCTGCTGCCGAGGCTTCCGTCCAGCATCTTCTCGCAGGCCGTCCGCTGCGCATCAACGACAACGAACAACTGCACCTGGCTGTGTTCGATGACGGGTCGTTCGAGCTTATCCGGGGCGACATCTTTGCCTATCACGAAAAGCATGACATCCCCGTTCCTGACCAGCGAACCCCTGCATACGGTTCTGACGATGAGTTGCTTGATGACTTTGCCGCTTATCTCGGCACCAAATCGGCCCCCGAATTTGATGCCCGGTCATATGCGCAAACCGAGCATCGCAAGCTGTCCATCATTCTCGACTCGCTGCGTAGTCAGCTGGCCGACGCCGAACAAGACCCGGACAAGATCGCTACGGCGGTCAAACTCCGTGAACGAATCACCCATACCAAGCGGCGTTTGGATCGCCTCTGGTTCTGGGCACACCGGGCCACTGATTCCCGTGGCCGCAACATCAAGCAAGGGGAAAACCAATGTCTGGCATGAAGCAAACCGTGAACTTTGTGAACGTCCGTTATGGGCAGATGGATGAGAGCGACGGCGGTAACTCGTGGGCTCATATCCACGTTATCGAAGACGCTATCGACGTACGTGACGGTTTTGCCGGGTGCGATCTCGGTAAGATCACCGTCGATACCTCTGATGGTAACAAGCTGGCCAAGTCCATCCACGCCGCTGTTCGTTCCGGCGAACTGGTGCCCGGCAATGCCGAGTTTGAATTCCAACTCTCGTTTAGCCTCAAGGGTTCCAAGCCGACTGTTGTTGGCTTCGTCCCGAACGGCAAGAAACTTCCCCTCGATGAGGCGATCAAGGTCGCCAGTCAGGGCGGGAAGGTTGCGGAGAAATTCTAATGCCCCGTCCGTGCTTTTTTGTTGATTCCACTACAGGGGTAACACGGGTCGAACATCTTGATGTTTGCCCACAAACGAGCGCGGACGGGTCGTTAGTTTATACCCTGCTAACTCCTTCGGAATTAGACCGGGTATTTGCAACCGCTGATTTATTTGGGTTTGACCCCGAGATATTCGGCGCGTTTGTTCTGTATTTTATCCTCCTGTTCCTTGGGGGGTATTTCACTGGCCTTATTGCTCGCAAGCTGGGCCGTTAACTTTGAGGGAAACTATCATGGAAAAGATCAATCAACTGTTTGCTGCTGGTATGAAAAAAGCCACCGTCCCCGCTGTTATTGCAGCACCTTTTGTTGCAACAGCTGCGCGCGCTGATGAGGCTGGTATCACCAAGGCCATCAACGACGCCATTGCTTCCGGTACTGCCAACTATGGCACCGTGACCGCTGGTGTTATCACCGTGGCCGCGCTCGGGTTCTGCGTAGGCATGATCGTTTCCTGGCTGCGTAAATAAGTATGTTGGTAGCCGCCATTCTTGCCGCCGCTGGCGCGTTCGTGTTTGGGGCTGCCTTTTTAGCGGGGGTGTTCACCTCCTGAACTGGGGGGCTTCGGCCCCTTTTTAATTAGGTGTCACCATGCGTTATTTCTTACCTTTGCTGTTTTCCCCTTTTGCCGCGTTCGCTGGCTGTGCCCCCGGCGTAAATTACGGTTCTGCTCATATCGTTTCACCAAATCCCATTTGCTATGTTTACTCGGGTTCTACACTGGGCGGTTGTTATGCCTATTGCGGTGGGAGTGAGAATGGCTCTGTTTGTGTTGAGCTGCCTAACGCCGTTCCTCCTACCCGTGGCCCTTACTTTTCTAGCGGCCAAGAGTGTACTCCCAATGATAATAACGGCCCTGGGAAAGATCCAAATCCTCCTGTTGGTGAAGATGGCACCGCTACAGGTGGCAATGGTGTTGTTAATATGGGCGAGCTGTGGGTTGGTCAAAATAGCCATGCCGATTTAGGCAAAGGCTTTAACGTTGTTTCAAATAACGTTCGCGTGGCGTCTGATAAAGTTTCTGGAGAGATTAAGGATTTCTCAAGAAAGTTTGATTCTTTTTCTTTTGATGCCTCTAGATACCTTTCAGAATCCAGTCAGGATTTAAAGCGCATTGCTAATAACACTGCAAATCTTGCTAATGCCATTGGTCAGGGTAATGAAACCCTTAACGCTCAACTCATGAAGCTAAATCAAAGTCGGGTTTTAGACCATTCTTTCTGGCTTAATGAAATGAACCAAGACCGTGAGAAGGCCCAATACTATTACAGCAATATGCGCGATTTGGTTTCTCAAATACATGGCATTCTTGAATGGGGGCCAAACAATGGTGGTGGCAATAATAACGGTGGCGGTAATAATAGTGGTGGTAGTGGATTACCTGATGCGGCTCTTAATTCCATTTACAATATGGAAGAGGATATCAGCAAATTAAATGAATTGTTTGGCGGTCGTTATAGCCCTTACATGAGGGGCATGATGGATACAAATCAGCTCTTGAATGATATATCCGGCAAGCTCGACAAACTGGGCGAGGGTGGTGGTACTGGTGGTGGTGAGGGAGGCGAGGGTGGTGATAAGCCTTGCGAAGGCCCGTTGTGTGACTTCACCAAGCCCCCTGTTAGCTCCGGTTCTGGCTTGTCCTCGGTCTTCTCTGAGGAATCCATTGCTGATGTGAAGAAGCAGATCGAGGCCAAGGATGGGGAGATCACCGACGTAATGAGGGACGTTAAGTCCGTGTTTATCTCTGAGGAACTGACGATTAGCGGCACCTATAACAATGACTATCAGGATATTCATGGCGTTAAGGTTGATTTAAGCGGCAAATCAAACTTGGAACTGTTTTTTAATTCTGGCCCCCGGACAGCCATTTGGTTTTTGGCTGTGCTGGTTGCCTTTTCTATTCTGATGGGAGGAAGGAAGAATGCGTAACCTGATTATTGTGGCCCTTCTCGTTCTGCCGTCGGTCGCCTTTGCGGCCGATAGCTCTTCGTCCTTCTTGGACTACGTTGGCCAGCAACTCAACGACCTGCATTATGCTATTACCGAAGAAGTGCCGGGGATATTTCACCGTTTTGTTGCTTGGGGGGTTGAGTATTACACCTTGGCGATGTTAACCGCCAAGTTGCATATGATTAAGTTCGCGTATCTGGTTGCCAAGCAGATAGCCACCGATATCAATATCAGTGCCTATTTGCTGTCGTCTATTTCTCAGATGCCCGAGGGGGTACGTTGGGCCTTGCAAGAGTTAGGGTTTGCCAATGGCCTTAATTTGTTGATTAACGTGTATATCACACGCTTTGTTATGAACATCATGGGGTGGTAAATGGCAATCGTTATTGAGCACGGGCATAACGGTTCTTATAAGTCCAGTTCGGTTATTTGGTATCGTTTATTGCCAGCCCTTCGCGCTGGCCGTCTTGTTGTTACCAATGCTGCCGGGATGTATCCCTTGCATCGTATAGAGGAGTTCTTGGGCGAGAAATTCCCAGATACGGCACGCCTGTTTCGTATTAGTTCTCAAGACCCGAGATATCAGGAGTTATGGCGTCGTTGGCATCATTGGATGCCTATTGGCGCATTTGTCTTTATTGATGAGTGTCAGGATATATATGACCGGGATGTGTTTAAGGGACAGAAGGAGTACGACCTTAAACCGATTGATACTTACAGCGAGGTATTACCTAAAGACTTTATTCAGCTATTCAAGGATATGCTTGAAAGCTATAAGCCTGACGCCATTGATGAGTGTGACATGGATGATACGGGGAGGGTGGTATTTGATGACCGGGGACAGATTATTTACCCGACCACGCCGAAAGAATCTTTCATGCGTCACCGCCACTATAACTGGGATGTTGTATTTGCAACTCCCGATATTAACTCTATCCCTCGTCCGGTTCGGGCCTGCTGCGAAGTAGCCTTTGCGTATTCCAGCAAAGACTCTTTTTTTCTTTCTAAACGGAAACCTCGCATCTATGAACACAACCCCCTCGAAAACGGAATTCCGACCAAGCAGAGTGTCACGTTTAAAAGGCATGTGCCGCTGGCTGTGCATATGCTATATAAGTCCACTCAAACAGGTTCTATTACAAAGTCCGGCCAATCTGGCGGGCCGTTATCCTCGTTTAAAGTCCGCTTTGTCATGTTTGTATTTCTGCCGCTCATTCTTGTGTACTGGGGTTATTTCTTTTATTCGCGGCTTGCGTCTGACCCTCCGGTATCTGAGAACGGGCATACTGTGGTTACTTCGGGTGGTAGTTCTGCGTCTTCTGGTTCTGTGGCTGTGCCTGTTTCTAACCAGAATGCTGGCAACGGGAGCAGTCAGTCTTCTTTCGTAATGCCTTATCAGGTCACGGAGCTGTTCGTCACCGGGTCTAGTGGTGCCATCTACATGGGGCGGTTTGAGGGACTGGTGATCTTCTCTGGCGTTCGTGGCCAGCAGGAACTCGCGTTTAACTCTGATGACTTGGTGAACATGGGTTACAAGGTGGATTATCTCGGGGACTGCTATTCGGTAGTCACTGACCGGGCTGGCCGTGCGATGGTCGTGAACTGTGCGCCACGGATCTACAGTCAGCCCAGCACACCGCAGAACGTCTTGCCCGGCAATGTCGTCCAGTTAGCCAACCTGACGAAACCCAGCTAATCAAAACATAAAGCACCGGGCGCTCGGCCCGCGAAGCGGGCTGAGCGACAAGGGCCGTGCGCCCGGTGCTGTTGTTGCCGATAAAGCTAGTTATCGGCACCAGACCCGGCACAACCCCCCATAGCCCCTCAAACAAGCCACAACTGCGCATAATGTATATTATGTTAAATTAAGAATCTTGTTTCCTGTCACCACTTATTGAACTGTGTATAATGGCAACAATTGATCCTATCTTCGACCGGATGTCTTAAGTGGCTGAATTAACATCAGAACAATTAAAACCCGCTTTTGCGATTGAACAGTTCCCCAAGCTCAGCGAGCTTGAACCTATCCCCTTTGCTGCGCTGCAACCCAGAGCCATTTCCGGCATCAAACGTCTTGCCAGTTTTGATGGTGACTGTCCGGTCATGCTGCTCAACGGGTTCCCCGGTGCAGATTACGAAGGAGTTTGCCAGACGCTGATTGCCGACTCCAATGGCAAGGATGGTGACCTGTTTGATCTCTGCTACACCGAGAATCTGAACAACCCCTACAAGCCTATCTGGCTGCGCCTGCAACCGGGCACCGGCGTTGAGTTTTGCGAAATGGTTGGCGAGCTGCTCAAGCTGTTGAGCCACCATCTCGATGCCGAACGCATCGTGACCCGCATCATGCGCAAGCAGAACAATGATCCGAAAATCGATGATTTCCTCTCCGACCTGGCGGCTCACGTGGCATTGGGTCTGGAATTCCAGCACCCCATTCTGATCAACCTGTTGATCCATCACGAAGCGCAGGAAGCGCCGGTGATTTATGGCCGTGATCTCAACTGGGATACCCTGTTTGGCTCCATCAATTACCAGACAGAACAAGGCTCTGTCTATGCCAACCAGCACCTGTTGGAGCCTGGCTTGCTGCGCGAAGCCAACGGCGGTTACCTCATTTTGCAACTGGATGAGCTGCTGGATCAGCCGCACCTCTGGTTCAAACTGAAAAATGCCATGCAAAAAGGTGAGCTGGACTGGAACGCCTATCAGGAAGGGAAAACTCTGACCCCCTTCTTCGCGCCTGAAGCGACCCCCATCAAGCTCAAGCTGATCCTGGTGGGTGACCGACTGGACGTGGCCGAGTTCCAGATGCTGGATCGGGATATGTCCGAGCGCATCTTCCTGCGCGCTGATCTGGTATCAGAGGTGAATATTGAAGAGGATCTGCAGGAATTTCTGCAGTACCTGGCCTGGCTGCGCCAGCGCTGGAGCCTACTGGACTTCACGCCAGCCGCCCTCGCCGCCATTTGTCGTCATGCCAGCCGCCTCTGTGACCATCAGGAGTGGCTGTCGCTCTCCGAAGTGCAACTCTCCGCCATCATGCGGATGGCTGACAGTCTGGCCCGGGAGCTGGAATCTGATGTGGTCACCGACGAGCATATTCGCGGCGCACTGGAAGAGCAGGATTACCGCCTCAACTATCTGGTTGAGCAGTCCGATCAGGGGGTTATCGACGGCCAGATCCTGCTGCAAACCGATGGCGAAGAGATTGGCCAGATCAACGGCCTGTCGGTCATTCAGGTCTCCGGTCACCCCTATGACTTCGGTGAACCGGTGCGCCTCACCGCTACCGTACACCTTGGTGATGGCGATGTGGCGGATATCGAGCGCAAAGCGGAGCTGGCCGGTCATATCCACGCCAAGGCGATGATGATTATCCACGGCTATCTCTCCAACAAATTTGGTGCAGAGAACCCCTCCCCTCTGTCGGCCAATCTGGTGTTTGAGCAGTCTTACCACGAAATTGACGGTGACAGCGCCTCCCTGACCGGCTTGTGTGCCCTGCTCTCTGCCCTCGCCCGCCAGCCTATCTATCAGCACTTCGCCGTGACCGGTGCGGTCGATCAGTTTGGCAATGTGCAGGCCGTTGGTGGCGTGAACGAGAAGATTGAAGGCTTCTTCCGGGTGTGCAAAATCCACGGCATCACCGGCAAGCAAGGGATCATTTTGCCGGGCACCAACATCCAGCAGCTGAACCTCTCTGACGAGGTGATTGCAGCGGTTGAAGCAGGCCAGTTCCACATCCACCCGGTGGATCATGTGGAAGAGGCCATCGAGTTGCTCACAGGCTGTGTCGCCGGTGAGCCTGATATGCCCGATACCCTGTTTGGCCGTATTCAGGAGCGGTTGGACGAGTTGAACGGCTCCACTGCCAAAGTCGGACTGCTGCAATCCCTGCTGGGGCGCCTGTTTGGCCGCTGATGAAGTGATCGGAGTTGTTTAGCGAACAACTGTAAGCTAAATTGGCCCGGCTTTGACCCATTTGAAGGAAATACCGCGTGACCGTAGACAATACCACCATGGAAGCCCGCCTTTCCCTGTGCGAACAGGGCAAGAACTCTTTTACCCGTGAAGAGCTGCTGGCTTGCAGCCGTGGCGAACTGTTTGGTGAGGGTAACAGTCAGCTGCCTGCCCCCAACATGTTGATGATGGACCGCATCGTCAAGATCAATGACAACGGCGGCGAACACGGCAAGGGCGAGATCCTGGCTGAGCTCGACATTACTCCGGATCTCTGGTTCTTCGATTGCCACTTCCCGGGTGATCCTGTGATGCCTGGCTGTCTCGGTCTGGACGCCATGTGGCAGCTCGTCGGCTTCTTCCTTGGCTGGAAAGGCGGTCCTGGCAAGGGTCGTGCTCTGGGCGTAGGTGAAGTGAAATTCACCGGCCAGATCCTGCCGACTGCCAAGAAAGTGACCTACAAGATCACCTTCAAGCGCGTCATCAACCGCAAGCTGGTGATGGGGATTGCTGATGGTGTGGTCGAAGTTGACGGCCGTCCGATCTACAGCGCCACCGACCTGAAAGTGGGCCTGTTCAAAGATACCACCGCATTCTGATCTCTCTGATTGGTGGTAAAACAGCATTAACGCAAAGGGGCCACAACGGCCCCTTTCCTTTTGTAATGAGTGATGAAGTAACTGCTACTTCATGAAGAGGCCTGAGCCCCGCCCTTCCATGGCGTCACGCCAACCACCAAGCCAATGCCCTCGGGCATCCAGGCATTGATACGGACACGCTTCTTTCTGTTTGCCGACCACGCCAGCCTGATAACCACGAGCACGAGCTCTTTCCAGACGGTCCCGCTTCTGTCTCTTCATCATCTACGACCCTCTTCGTGGAACAAAAAAAGCGACCAATTCTGCATCGGTCGCTTTCATCTTTACTCCTGCGAGCGCACTGGGTCAAACAAAAACTTCCACCCTAACCGGGCTATGTGACACAAGGCACTGAACTGGATTAAGTTTTAATTACAAGGAACTTACTCCTGATTTTTGAGTCCTTCCAGCTCTTCCCAGCGAGCAAATGCCTGTTCCAGCGCGGCTTCAGCGGCATTGAGCGCATCCAGTTTCGGCTGGGTTTTATCTGCCGGCAGCGAGAAGAACCCTGGCTGGTTGATCTCGCTTTGCAGCGCATCCAGCTCGGCTTCCAGTTGTTCGAGACGAGCGGGCAACCCTTCCAGTTCAAGCTGCAGCTTGTAGGAGAGCTTCTTGCTCTTCTTCGGCGCTTCTGGCGCGGCGGCAACGACCGGCTCCGGGGCCTTGACCGCTGCACTCTTAGCCTGTTGTTGAGCGTTCTGCTGTTCTCGGGTCGCCATCATGTCGGCGTAACCACCCACGTAATCGCTGATGCGGCCATCCCCTTCAAACAGCCAGCAGCCGGTCACAGTGTTGTCGATGAAGCGACGATCGTGACTGACCAGCAGCAGGGTGCCGGGGTAGTCGGAAAGCAGCTCTTCCAGCAGTTCCAGGGTTTCCACATCCAGATCGTTGGTCGGTTCATCGAGGATCAGCAGGTTGCTCGGCTTGAGGAACAGCTTGGCCAGCAGCAGCCGGTTCTTCTCGCCACCGGAGAGCGCCTTGACCGGCGTACGGGCCCGCTTGGGCTCGAACAGGAAGTCCTGCAGGTAACCAAGAATGTGACGGGAGCGGCCACGCACCATCACCTCCTGCTTACCCTCCCCCACGTTGTCCACCACGGTCTGCTCGGGGTCGAGCTGCTCGCGGTACTGATCGAAGTAGGCCACCTCCAGATTGGTGCCCCCCTTGACGGTGCCACGGGTTGGCTCAAGCTGACCCAGCAACAGCTTGATCAGGGTCGATTTGCCGCAACCATTGGGGCCGACCAGCGCAATTTTGTCACCGCGCAGCACTTGCAGATCGAGCCCCTTGAACAGGGTGCGATCGCCAAAGTCCAGCCCAAGCCCTTCGGTCTCGAACACCAGCTTGCCGGAGCGATTGACCTCGTCCAGTTGCAGCTTGGCCTTGCCCTGCAACTCGCGACGCTGGGAGCGCTCCATCCGCATCGCTTCAAGGGCGCGCACCCGGCCTTCGTTACGGGTACGACGAGCCTTGATACCCTGACGCACCCACACCTCTTCCTGGGCCAGCTTACGGTCGAATTCGGCATTTTTCAGCTCTTCGACCCGCAGCCACTCCTCTTTCCCCTGCAGGTATTCGTCGTAGTTGCCCGGCCAGGAGGTGATGGCGCCTCGATCCAGATCGATGATCCGGGTTGCCAGCTTGTGGATGAACTCCCGGTCATGGGAGATAAAGACGATGGCGCCACGAAAATCCTTGAGGAAATCTTCCAGCCAGTTGATGGCTTCGATGTCCAGGTGGTTGGTCGGCTCATCGAGCAGCAACAAGTCGGGATCGCAAGCCAGCGCACGGGCCAGCGCCACTTTGCGCAGCCAGCCACCGGAGAGGCTATCGAGGGTCACATCGGGATCCAGCCCCAGCAGGGTCAACACCTGACTGATGCGGGTCTCGAACTGCCAGCCGTTCTGATAGTCGAGCTGCTCTTGCAACTCGCTCATCTTGCGAATGTTGGCATCTGACGGATCATGCGCCAGTTCCATGGAGATATGGTGATACTGTTTGAGCAGCTCCCCTACCCCGGCCAGTCCTTCGGCGGCATAGTCAAACACCGTCAGCTCGCTGGAAGCAGGCGGATCCTGCTCAAGGCGGGTCACTTTCAAATCTTGTTGCAGCACCAGACGCCCGTCGTCCAGCGGCAATTCGCTGGCGATCACCTTCATCAGGGTGGACTTGCCCGCCCCGTTGCGGCCAACCAGACAGAGGCGCTCGCCCCGCTCGATGGTCAATTCGGCATTGTCGAGCAGCGGGAAATCACTGAACGACAGACATGCGCCGTGCAATGTTAAAAGAGCCATGTGTGTTCCTTATTTCATATGAAAAAAACGGGCAGCAGACTAGGTCTGCCCCCGTTTTATCGTCAATCACTCTCACCCCTGACGGGCGGCCCAGCCCTTGAGCTCCACCAGCGTGAAGGGCCAGCCGAGCTCGCGGCCCGCCTCGTCACACAGCACCGGAATGCGCACCCGATAGGCGGCAAGCCACTGCTCATCATCCATGATGTCGCACTGGCGGGTGGTCGCGGCAAGGCCTGCCTCCTCCACCAGCGCCCAGGCCTGCTCGCACAGGTGGCAACCGTCGGTATGAAACAGGGTCAGCATCACGCCTCGCCTTGCTCCGGCGCATGGGTGATGATCCAGCAGTTGTGGATGTGCTGGTTACGTTCGAAATCCTTCGGTCGCGTCTTCTGGGTGATGTTCTGGGCCTTGAGACCAGTGGCCTCTAGACCGGCCAGATCCATCTTGAAGTGACGCTTGTTGTTGGAGAACACCAGAGTGCCGTCCGCCGCCAGCAGGCGCTTCAGGTGCTGCATCAGCAACAGGTGATCGCGCTGCACGTCGAAGCTCTCATCCATCCGCTTGGAGTTGGAGAAGGTGGGCGGATCGATGAAGATGAGGTCGTACTGATCATCGGCTTCAGACAACCACTTCAGGCAATCTGCCTGGACAAACTTGTGCTGACGGCCCACCAGCGAGTTGAGACGCATGTTGTCCTGCGCCCAGTTCAGGTAGGTGTGGGACATGTCGACTGTGGTGGTTTCGCTGGCACCGCCAAGACCTGCGTGCACGGTGGCACTGCCGGTGTAGGCAAACAGGTTCAGGAAGCGCTTGCCCTTGGCCATCTGACCCAGCATGCGGCGAGTCTGACGGTGGTCGAGGAACAGGCCGGTATCGAGATAGTCGTAGAGGTTGACCCACAGACGGGCACCGTACTCCTGCACTTCCATCCGGTGCTGCTCTTCGGAGAGCTTCTGATATTGCTGTTTGCCTTCCTGACGCTCGCGCACCTTCAGGATCACCTTCTCGCCGTCCATCCCGGTCACCTTGATGGCGGCCTGAACCATGTCGAGCAGACGCTGACGAGTCTTCTGGGCGGGGATGTCCTTGGGCGCGGCATACTCCTGCACCACCAGATAGTCCTGATAGCGGTCGATGGCGGCGTTGTACTCAGGCAGATCGGCGTCGTAGAGACGATAGCAGTCGAGATTCTCTTTCTTGGCCCACTTCTCGAGCGCTTTCAGATTCTTGCGCAGACGGTTGGCAAAGTCCTGCGCCACCTCTTTTTGCGAGGCGACGGCATCGAGCGCGATTTGATAATTACGCAGCTGACACTCGAGGGCGCCGTTGAACAGGCGGTATTGCTTGTCGGCGCGCAGGCGCAGACAGCTAAGCAGCTCGGGCGATGCAGAAAGAATGGAGACTTTCCAACCCTGGAAGCTGCGACGCAGAGCATCGCCCAGCGCCTGATGCACTTCCAGCAGGGCCGGGAACTCGCCAAGACGCTCGCCGTAAGGCGGGTTGGAGATCAGCATACCGACCTGACGGGCCTCTCCTTCCACAGTCGGCATCGGCAGCGGGTTTTCCAGCTGGGTCACATCGGCCTGTTTGAAGGTGATGAGGTGGGCCACACCGGCCGCCTTGGCGTTGTCGCGCGCCTTCATCAGCACGCGAGAGTCCGCATCGCAACCAAACAGCTTCACTTCACAACGCTGCATACCGCGTTTGGCGCGCACTTGCGCTTCCATCATCAGGCTTTGCCACAGCTCGCTATCGTGCTGCAGCCAGCGATCGAAACCGAAGCGCTCGCGGCGCAGCGCCGGTGCCATGTCGGCGGCGATAAAGGCCGCTTCAATCAGCAAGGTACCGGAACCGCACATAGGGTCCATCATGGGCTCACCGGCCCAGCCACTACGGGCAATCATGGCGCAGGCCAGGTTCTCTTTGAGCGGTGCTTCACCTGTGCCTTGACGATAGAAACGCTGGTGCAGCGCCGGGCCTGACAAGTCCAGCGTGATATTGGCCTTGCCTTTGCCCAGGTGCGCCATGATACGGATATCAGGCGACTTTTTGTCCACGTCCGGACGCACGTGACCGCGCTTGGTGAAGCGGTCGACGATGGCATCCTTGATCTTCAGCGCGCCATATTGGGTATTGCGAATGGCGGGGTTGGTACCGGTAAAGTCCACCGCGATGGTAGAGGTACCGGAGAAGTGCTCTTCCCAGGGGATGGTGTGGGCACCCAGATAGAGATCCAGATCGTCGTTCATCTGGAATTCGGACAGCACCAGCACAATACGGGAGGCAAAACGACTCCACAGGCAGGCCTTGTAGCCAATTGCCAGTTCGCCTTTGAAGTGAACGCCAGCCACGGTCTCACGGACCTGCTCTGCGCCCAGGGTGGTCAGCTCGTCGGCCAACAGGTTTTCCAGCCCCTTGGGGCAGGTTGCAAAAAATTCTTTCATCACGCTCACGGGGAACCCATAAAAATAGTGCCGCATTATACCTCATCAGGCGGGCTGGAGCATGCAAAAGTCGGCGCAAACAGCAGGATGGAAACAGATTGATAGGTGGTGAAAAGGTAAAAGGCCCCATGACTACCCGATGGCGAGATCATGGGGCCAGACATCATTTAGCGGATCACTTCATACGAGCCTTGAAACGGGGATTGCTTTTGCAAATCACGAACAATTTGCCCCGACGGCGCACCAACTGACAATCGGGATGACGCGCCCGTGCGGATTTGAGTGAACAGACGACCTGCATTCAGGACTCCTTCTTGCTTGAAAATGCGCCAAAGCGCTTGTTGAAACGGGCCACACTCCCCTCGCTCGATACCTGCTTCTGCTTGCCGGTATAGAACGAGTGCGACTGGCTGGAAACATCGAGCGATACGTAGGGATACTCCTTCCCGTCTTGCCACGTATAGCGGCGATCGCTCTTGATGGTTGAACCGATCAGGAAAAAGGCATCTGCCGCCGTGTCATGGAACAGCACCAAACGATAATCCGGATGAATATGAGGCTTCATGGCAACTCCATTTTGTTATGTTATAACAAAATGTAAGTGAGAATAGCTCTCGTTTCAAGCATCAAATGTCGTATGAAGAAAATCGCAGCAGTGAGTGATGTGTTGATAGCGAGGTGGAAGCACTACGCAAGCAGAACGAAACAAGAATGAGACACCATGCTTATAGCACGGAAGACCAAGATACTGCGTGGGTCAGAACACAAGGTGCAAGTGGATGTAACAAGCCTCAAGATAGGCTGAATTACAACCATGAAGATCAATGAGAATGGGCAAGATGTTCGCGGATCAATGAAGGATCAGAAACGAGGCGCGATTGAGGTGTCCACAGTTAAAACAGGCAGCGGTGTAATCACAGAGATAAAAAGATTGATGAATATATATCAACTGACCTGACGATATTGCTCGGTCACGGTAATACGCGGTTTCATCCGGTTATTCATCACCTTGATCACCCCGAAACGCGGCAAGGTTTTACTGGTGGTCAATACCAGATCGGCTGTGAGGTTCAAACAGACGCTGGCCTGATCCCCTGCCTCAATGACCATAAATTCGCCGTTACCATGAGGTGTATTCATCAGGACCAGATCACCGTTTTGCGGGATCACTTGCGGATGCTGTTCACTAAAAAACCAGCTTTGCGGCATCAGGGGTTTATAAAAGCGACTTACCGCGATGGCATTAAGCACCAACTGAACCTGATGGGGAATACTCCACTCAAGTTCGGCTGCTTTATCCATCAACTGATAATAGAGGGCGGCATCATCGACACAAAAAGGTTGGGTCGTAAACGAGCTGGGCACCAATTGTCGCCCTTTATACTCGGTCGCAAATAACATGTTATCAGACAGGTCCAACATCAGACGGTCACTCTGGGCATCATAGTGCCATTGCCAGCTATCGGTCGGTTGGATAAACATGTTGGAGCCCTTACTTGATAATTACCAGTTGACTTTATTCCATATGCAGGAAATCAGCAACGTCAAATAAAGGGCTCCGCCATCTATTTCTTAAATATTGGTCACAATCTCTTTGACCAACCCCGGCCCTTTATAAATAAAGCCGCTATAAATTTGTACCAGACTGGCACCGGCGGCCAATTTTTCACGAGCGGCCATGGCACTATCAATACCACCCACACCGATAATTGGCAGAGCACCATTGAGCGCCTTGGCCAGATGACGGATCACCTCGGTACTCTTGTGCTGCAGCGGACGACCACTCAGGCCACCCGCTTCACCGGCGTGGGGCATGTCATAAATCATCTCGCGCTCGAGGGTGGTATTGGTGGCGATAACCCCATCAATACCATTCCGTACCAGCGAAGCAGCCACCTGATCTATTTCTTCAAGGCTTAAATCCGGGGCAATTTTAACCGCCAGCGGCACATACTTTTTATATTGAGCGGCCAGCTCTTGCTGACGCACCTTGAGGGCGGCCAGCAATTCATCCAGCGCCTCGCCATATTGCAGCGAACGCAAACCCGGGGTGTTGGGGGAAGAGATATTGACGGCAATATAACCGGCATGATCATAAACCTTGTCCATGCAGATCAGGTAATCATCCTTGCCCTGTTCGATGGGAGTGTCTTTGTTCTTGCCGATATTAATGCCGATGACTCCCTGATATTTGGCCTCTTTTACCTTGGCCACCAGATGATCCACCCCCTTGTTGTTGAATCCCATCCGGTTGATGATCCCCTCTGCCGGAATAACCCGGAACAGGCGCGGCTTGTCATTGCCGCTTTGGGGTCTGGGGGTGACGGTACCGACTTCGATAAAACCAAATCCCATGGCGCCCAGCGCGTCAATGCACTCACCATCTTTATCCAGACCGGCCGCCAATCCCACCGGATTGGCAAAAGAAAGCCCCATGACAGTGACGGGGCGTTTCGGCAAATTCTGGCGGAAGAAACAATCGAGTGGCGTACCGAGAAGGCGGGGCAAATATTTCATGGAGAGATCGTGAGCCTGTTCCGGATTGAGTTTGAACAGGAAATGCCTGGCGATGGGGTACAACATCTTTGCTCCTTAAAGAAAGCCCCGGCAACTGGCCGGGGCTTTGGGTGTAATGTCGGTGTCATGCCTTAATCTGGCAATTAAAGTGCCCGACAATTCAACTGGAGCAGGTTCAACTCTCGCAAGGCCACCGAGAACTTGGCGAACTCGTGGGTACTGGTGGTCTTGAAGTCGGCCAACATGTGGGTCCAACGGGACAAGAGTTGCTCATGCTCCGAAATCCAGTCGGCCAGTATGGTAGCGCATTCTCCCTGATCTTTGCACCCTTCCAGTACCACAGAAGTGAGACTGCGTTGCTGCCAGTCAAGATCTTCGCGGAAGGAGGCACGCGCCATCGCCTGCCAGTGGTTGCCGACTGGCTGATGGTTGATCTGGTCGAGGAACCAGTGCAGATCCAGTTTGGCTCCGAGGCGATAGTAGACATTGGCGGCACGCAGGATATCGGTCTTGTGCTCCGCGGCAATCTGCGCCAGATCCAGGCTGGAGAAGAGGCTGCTCATATGGGCGACCTGACGGGCAATGGCCTCCGGCACCTGTTTCTCCATCCACTTGGCTACAACCTGACGATGCTCGGCCACTTCGCTCTCATCCATGACCTCGTAGAGGTGCTTCCCTAAGGTTTCGAACGCCGGGCGGAAGAAGGCGATGTTCTCGCTGATGCTCCAGCTGCGATTGCGGGCGCGCAGGAACCAGCGGGTGGCACGGCGCACGATGCGGCGGCTGTAGAACATCAGTTCGAGCTGAGTCTGGGCATCCACCAGGTTGTCGCACCCTTCGATATCGCGCCACAACTGGTTCATGCCAAACACTTCGCGGGCCATGGCAAAGCAGCAGGCCACTTCGGCGACCGAGGCACCGGTCTCGTCCTTCATCCGGCTGGCGAAGTTGAGCCCCATGTCGTTGACCAGCATGTTGGCCACCCGGGTAGCGATTATCTCGCCGCGTAGCGGGTGATCGGCCAGCTGGGCACCAAACTGCTGCTGTACTTTGGCCGGGAAGCTGGTGACCAGCATGTTGGCGAGGAAGGGCTCGTCGGTCACTTCCGGGCAGTTGAGCTGCTCTTTCAGCACCATCTTGCCGTAGGCCACCAGCACCGCCAGTTCGGGGCGGGTCAGCCCCTGCCCTGCCGCCATCCGTTCGGAGAGTTCTTCGTCAGAGGGGAGGAACTCCAGCGCACGATCGAGCTTGCCTTCCCGCTCCAGCCCCTGAATAAAGCGCTGTTGTTCTTTCAGTTGTTCAGAACCGCGGAAGCTGGTGACCGAGATGGACTGGGACTGGCGATAGGCGTTGGTGATCACGATCTGCGCCACGTCGTCGGTCATCTCATACAGCATCTGGTTACGCTGCTTGAGGGTCAGATCCCCTGCCGCCACCAATTGGTTCAGCAGGATCTTGATGTTCACCTCGTTGTCGGAGCAGTCCACACCGCCCACGTTGTCGGTAAAATCGGTGTTGATGCGACCGCCCTGACTGGCGTACTCCACCCGGCCGAGCTGGGTAAAGCCAAGGTTGCCCCCCTCACCCACAATACGGGCCCGCAGATCGCGACCATTGACCCGCAGAGCATCGTTACTGCGATCGCCCACCTCGGCATCGCTCTCGCGAGCGCTCTTCACATAGGTGCCGATGCCGCCGTTCCACAGCAGGTCGACATTGAGGCAAAGCAGCGCCTTGATCAGCTCGTTCGGCGCCATGCTGGCCTTGTCAGTGCCGAGCAGGGTCTGCATCTCGGGGCTAAGCTTGATGGACTTGGCAGAGCGCAAGAAGATGCCGCCCCCTTGTGATATCAGCTCACGGTTGTAGTCATCCCAGCTGGAGCCCGGCAGATCGAACAGGCGCTGGCGCTCGACAAAGCTCTTGGCCGCATCCGGAGTAGGGTCAACGAAGATGTGCATGTGGTTGAACGCACCCACCAGCCGGGTGTGCTCGGAGAGCAGCATGCCGTTGCCGAACACGTCGCCGGCCATGTCCCCAATCCCCACGCAAGTGAAGTCGGTGGTCTGGCAGTTGACGCCAATTTCACGAAAATGCCGCTTGACCGACTCCCAGGCACCACGGGCGGTGATGCCCATCTTCTTGTGGTCGTAACCGACCGAGCCGCCGGAGGCGAATGCATCGCCGAGCCAGTGACCGTATTCGAGGCTGATCTCGTTGGCAATATCCGAGAAGGTGGCTGTGCCCTTGTCTGCGGCGACTACCAGGTAGTAGTCATCCTCATCGTGACGCACCACGGATTTGGGCGGGATCACCTCGCCGCCGATGATGTTGTCAGTCACATCGAGCAGACCGCGAATAAACAGACGATAACAGGCCTTGCCCTCCTCCTGGATGACGGCACGGGGTGCCCCCACCGGCATCTGTTTGCAGTAGAAACCGCCCTTGGCCCCCACCGGCACAATGACGGTGTTCTTCACCTGTTGGGCTTTCACCAGACCCAGCACTTCAGTACGGAAATCTTCTTTACGATCGGACCAGCGCAGGCCGCCACGGGCAACCTTGCCCCAGCGCAGATGCACCCCTTCCACCCGCGGCGAGTAAACGAAGATCTCGAATTTCGGCAGCGGCAGTGGCATGTCGGTGATGCTGGACGGCGCCAGTTTGAAGGAGATGTAGGGCTTGATGTTGCCCGCCTTGTCCAGCTGGTAGTAGTTGGTGCGCAGGGTAGCGTCGATCATCTCCACATAGCGGCGGATGATGCGATCGTCATCCAGGTTGGCCACCTGATCCAGCTTGGCGGCAAGCTCCTCGTGCAGCTTGGCCTGTACCTTGGCGTCCTGCTTGCCGACAGGATCCAGGCGCTGTTCGAACAGAGCAAACAGCAACTGGGCAATGTCGGGGTAACGGGTCAGGGTCTCTTCGATATAGGACTGGCTGAAGGAAACGCCGGTCTGACGCATGTATTTGGCATAGGCGCGCAGCACCGACACTTGGCGGCCGGTAAGTCCCGCCCCCAGCACCAGCCGGTTGAAGCCGTCATCTTCCAGCTGCTTGTTCCAGATGGCGGCAAACGCCTGCTGGAAGCGCTGCTGGCTCTGGGCCAGATCAAAGGGCTGCTCGCCGTGCAGCAACATGGAGAAGTCGAGGATCCAGAACAGATCGCCCCCCGGAGTGCGTACCTGATACGGGGTCTCGCCGATCACCCGCAGTCCCATGTTCTCCAGCATCGGCAGCACGTCGGAGAGGTGAATGGGTTCGGTACGGTGGAACAGCTTGAGCCGTACCCGACGGTCGTTCTCCTCCTCCTGCGCGCGGTAAAACAGCATCCCCAGCGGCTCGGCTTCGCTCAGGTTATCGAGCGCCATGATGTCGGCCACGGCAGAGCCAGGCAGCACATCTTCCTTGTAAGCACGGGGGAAGGCGGTACTGAAACGGCGGCGCAGCTCGTTGCCACGGGCCTCGCCATAGTGGGAAAGCAGCACGGAGTCGAGTCGATCGTCCCAGCTGCGGGCCGCTTCAATCAGGTTGTTCTGTACTTCGTTCACATCCACATCCACGTTGTTGTTGTTGACCCGCACTATGTAGTGGGTCCGTGCCAGCACGCCTTCGGTGAAGTAGACGTTGAACTCCACCTCTTCGTTGCTGCCAAAATACTTCTGCAAAATTTGCTGGGTTTTGATCCGCAGCGCCGTGTTGTAGCGCTCCTTGGTGACATAGACCATGCAGGAGAAGAAACGACCATAGACATCCCGGCGCACGAACAGCCGCAGCATGTCCCGCTCCTGCATCTCCAGCACGCCAAGACCGGTGGCCAGCAGCTCCTCTTCACGGGCCTGGATCAGCTCGTCACGGGGATAGGTTTCCAGCACGTTCAGCAGCGCCTTGTAGGCGTGGGAGCCCTTCTCGTGACCAGAGGCAGCCATGATGCGTTCGAGACGATGGCTGATGAGCGGGATCTGGGTCGCGCTGGTGTTGTAGATGGAAGAGGCGTAAAGACCTATGAAGCGATCTTCCCCGATCACCTTGCCATGCTCGTCAAAGCGCTTGATGCCGATGTAATCCACATAGGCCGGACGGTGCACCCGTGACTTGCTGTTGGATTTGGTGAGGATCAGCAGGTCAGAACTCAGGGCGGCGTGACGGGCGCTGGCCGGCATGTTGCCAAGGCGCTGACCCACCTCCTTGATGGAGTTCTTCATCAGCCCCAGGCTGGAGCTCGCCTGCGGCAGGATCTCGTGATCCCCCTCCACGGCCTTGACGTCGTAACGGCGATACCCCATCAGGGTGAAGTTGTGGGCAGCCACCCATTTGAGAAAGGCAACGCAGGAGGCCACCTCCTCCTTGCTGACCGGGTGCTTGCGCTTGGGCAGTTCGTCGATGATCTCATTGAGCTTGGCCAGCATGGGCTGCCAGTCGCCGACTGCCAGCGCCACTTCACCGGCCACCGAGTTAAGCTCGGCAGCCAGCGCGGCCATCTGCTCCTCGCTGGTGAGGTGATCGATCTCGATAAGGAATGCCGTTTCAACCGAGGTCTGCCCGTCGGTGTTGTCGAGCTCCAGAATGGCGTCAATCTTGCCATCCGCACCACGAATGAGGTGCAGCGGTTGGTGCAACATCATGTGGGCGGTGATATTGAGTCGCTTGAGTGCCATCCGGATGGAGTCCACCAGGAAGGGGGAGTCCTGCAGGATCACCTCGACGATGGTATGGGGCGATTGCCAGCCGTGACGGGTCAGCTCGGGATTGTAGACCCGGATGTAGGGATCGGTGCCGGTGCGCAGATTGAGGGCATTCCACAGGCTAAGGGCCGCGCCGTAGAGATCGCTGTCATTGCGATCGTGCAGATCGGAGCTCGCCATGTTGCCGTAGAACTTGGCAACGAAGCGCTCGACCAGAGAGGCACTGTTTTTGGGCAACTTCTGATGGATCAGACTGAGAACGTTTTCGAGCAGAACTGAGGTAGGGGCGTCTTTCAATGCCATTTTTATATTCCTTATCGGACGACATTAACCACCGACGCAGAGGCAACCACCCTGGTTACCCGCTGGTGCAGAGTTGTTGCGAAGTGTAATGGCTTGGCTAAGGGAAGGCGAGGAAAGGTGCTAACGAGATGTTAAAAACAAGGTACAGATCACGGCTTAAACTGTGAGAAATTTTGCAAATAACCAAAAATACAGAAATTCCCACTACCTTTGTGCCAGTTTACCGGATAGATAGTGACGCAAAGCAGATAAACAGTCGGTAATCTGTTCGATTTTTGTTAACTTATGCGTTCGAGACTGATGAAGCGATAATCGTCCTGAGTTTTGAGCCGAAAATAGCCATGAACCCCGCTGACAGCGACAAATGGCCGGATTTTCTCCAATCCCAGCTCGATGGTTAATCCCTGCTCGGTACGCACCACCAGCCGTCTGGCATGGCCCTGATACATCAGCATCACCTCATCGCTATTCAATGAGAGCCGAAAAGTAAACTGCTTCACGCTTGCTCCTGATCACACGACAAATCACACAATAGGGGCAGGCGCATTCACGCCCCTGCCCCGTCGATACTTACTGCTGCAGCGCCTTGCTGACCTTCTCGAACAGATCCCGTGCCAGCCCCTCAAGGTTGGCAAGACGGGTCAGCTCGGCGCGGACCAGCGCCTTGCGCGCCTCATCCAGTCGCTTGAACTGGATAAGCGGAGTGATGAGGCGGGAGGCCACCTGCGGATTGACCTCGTTGAGCTCGATCAGCAGATCGGTCAGGAAACGGTAACCGCTGCCATCCACCGTATGGAACTGCACCTGATTGCTCATGGCGAAGCTGCCGATCAGCGCCCGCAGCCGGTTCGGATTGCGAATGCTGAAAGTGGGGTGATTCATCGCCTGTTTCACTTCACTCAGCACATCGGCAGCCGGTTTGCTGCCAATCAGCCGAAGCCAGTTGTCCAGCACCAGTCCATCCTTGGCCCACTTGCCTTCAAAATCGGACAACAGCGCGGCACGGCATGGCAACAGATAGCCGTTGGCCACCTGCAACGCCGCCAGGGTGTCGGTCATGTTGTCGGCAGTTGCATACTGCTCGCGCACCAGCGCATCAGCATGCTCCGCATCCAGTGCCGCCAGATAGCCGAGCACGACCCCTTTGAGGGCCCGTTTGGCCATGTCGGCATGCACCACCTGATAACCGTTCAGACGCAAACTCTGATAGGTTGCCGCCAAGCGCGAACCAAAGGCCTCGGCAAGACGGGTGTGGATCGCGTCGCGTACCTGATGGATGGCATCGATATCGGCCACCTCGAACAGCTCGGCCAGGGTCGCCTCACCGGGCAGCGCCAGGATCTCCGCCTTGAGGGCCAAATCCAGTTCACTGTCGTCCAGAATGGCGACGAAGGCTGCCAACAGGGTTTGGGAGAGCTCAACCCCCTGCCCGTGCAGGACCCGCGCCACTCCGTCGATGACCGCCTTGTTGATCAGCATCTGGGCAGCATCCCAGCGGGCAAACTCGTTGCGGGCAAAGCGCATCAGGAAGGCGAGCGCTTCGTCGCTGTAGTCATAGTGCAGCTTGACCGGCGCGGAGAAGTCCCGCAGCAGGGAGGGAACAGGCTTGACCGGCACCCGATCGAATTCGAAGGTCTGCTCCGCTTCCAGCACGTCGAGCACGTTGCCGATGGCCTTTCCCTGATACTGCAGCGCAATGACGGCACCCTGCTCGTCATAAAGCTCGATATCGAGAGGGATGTGCAGCGGCAGCTTTTGCGGTTGATCCTGAGTCGGCGGGGTGTGCTGGCTCACATGAAGGCGATAGATACCGCTGGCGGCATCGTACTCGTCGGTCACGGTCAGCTCGGGGGTGCCGGACTGGCTGTACCAGCGACGGAAACGACCGAGATCCACACCGGAAGCATCCTCCATCGCCTGCACGAAATCATCACAAGTAGCGGCCGAGCCGTCGTGACGCTCGAAGTAGAGACGCATACCGGCCTGGAAGGCATCTTCCCCCAGCAGGGTGTGCATCATGCGGATCACTTCCGACCCTTTTTCATAAACGGTCAGGGTGTAGAAGTTGTTCATCTCGATCACCACATCCGGGCGGATCGGGTGCGCCATGGGGCCGGCATCTTCCGCAAACTGCGGGCCGCGGACGGTACGCACGTTGTTGATGCGATTGACGCCACGGGAGCCCAGATCAGAGGAGAACTCCTGATCCCGGAACACTGTCAGCCCCTCTTTCAGGCTGAGCTGGAACCAGTCGCGACAGGTGACGCGGTTGCCGGTCCAGTTGTGGAAATACTCATGACCGATCACCCGTTCGATGCCGTGGTAGTCGCTATCGGTGGCGGTGGCCGGATTGGCCAGCACGAACTTGGAGTTGAAGATGTTGAGCCCCTTGTTCTCCATGGCGCCCATGTTGAAGAAGTCCACCGCAACGATCATGTAGATGTCGAGATCATACTCGAGGCCGAAACGCTGCTCGTCCCAGCGCATAGAGTTAATGAGGCTCTCCATGGCAAAACCGGCGCGATCGAGGTTGCCCTTGTCGACGAAGATCTCGAGGGCCACCTTGCGGCCGCTCTTGGTGGTGTAGTGGCTGCGCTCCACATCGAAATCACCGGCAACCAGCGCAAACAGGTAGCTCGGTTTGGGGAAAGGATCCTGCCACTGTACGAAATGACGGCCGCCATCGAGATCACCGCTGTCGACCTTGTTGCCATTCGAGAGCAGGAAGGGGAACTGGGCTTTGTCGGCGGTAATGCGGGTGCTGTAGCGCGCCAGAATGTCGGGGCGGTCCAGATAATAGGTTATGCGGCGAAAACCTTCCGCTTCACACTGGGTGCAGTAGGCATCGCCTGACTTGTAAAGCCCTTCCAGAGCGGTGTTGGCGGCCGGATCCAGCAGGGTGACAATGGTCAGCACACATTCGGCCGGCAGGTTGAACAGGGTCAAACTGCTCTCGCCTTGCTCGTAGTGGTCACAGGGAATGCCATCAATGGCAACGCTTTTGAGGGTCAGTTGCTCACCATCGAGGACGAGCGGCGCATTGTGCTCGCCGTTGCGACGAATGCGGGTGATGGCGGTGACCTGGGTCAGCGGCCCCTGCAGTTGGAAATCGAGGTCGATGGTGTCGATCCAGTAGAGCGGCGCCTGATAATCCTGGCGATATTTGGCCGTCATGGCCTGGGAGTGATCGGTCATTATTGTCTGCTTCCACGCTTGTTAAAGGCGAGAAAGAGGCTGTCACAACCAACTGGCGGGGTCAAACAATTTGCATTACGTCAGATACGCCAGACAAAAAGAAAGGGCGACCGCAGTCGCCCTTGTGCATTGGAGGTCGCTTTGTCAGCTGCGTTTGCTGACCTTGGCCAGATCTGCCGTGATATTGGCCGCTTCGATGAGATACTCATCCGGCGCTTCAAAATCAGCGGGCAGCTCATCCAGACTCTTCACCGCCGGCTTGCCAAGACGTGCCAGACGCTCGTTGGTACGTTTGAGCGCTTTCTCATCCTGTTTCGCCTGCTCTGCAACACGCTCCGCCTCGTTGAGGGAGACCGACTTCTTGTCTTTCTCCTCCTTGTAGTCGGCGATGTCCTGCATCACATAGGCAAACTCGGGATCCTTGGCGATCCGGGCATCGTGCGCCGCCTGCAACTTGGGCAGTACGCTGGCAAAGTTGCCGAGTTTCTCGTAGTTGGCGGAGGCAATCTTGTCCCACGGCAACGCATTGAACTCACGGCTTTCGCCCGTCTCTTCCGGAGCAACCGGTGTCGGGAAGCTGATATCCGGCGCAACGCCCTTGTTCTGGGTGCTGCCACCGTCGATCCGGTAGAACTTGGCGATGGTGTACTGCACGTGACCCAGCGGCTGCTCGTAGAAGTCATAGACCTTGGCGAGGCTGCGATGCTGCTGCACCGTCCCCTTGCCGAACGAGTTTTCACCCAGAATCAACGCGCGGCCATAATCCTGCATGGCCGCAGCGAAGATCTCGGAAGCCGAGGCACTGTAGCGGTCGATCATCACCGACATCGGGCCGCCGTAGTAGACGTTGCCATCGTCATCGCCATTGACCGTGATACGGCCCATGTGATCACGAATTTGCACCACGGGACCGCTGGCAAAGAAGAGACCGCTGAGGGCGGAAGCTTCAGTCAGAGCGCCGCCGCCGTTACCGCGCAGATCAATGATCAAGCCATCGATCTTCTTCTTGTTGAGGCTCGAGAGCTCCTTGATCACGTCATCGTGCAGATTGACGTAGAAACTCGGGATCTCGATGACACCAATCTTCTTGCCTTCGGCGTTAATCACCTTGGACTTGGCAGCCCGATCTTCAAGGCGCACCTTGTCGCGGGTCAGCTCGATCTGCTCGGTCTTGGCAGTTGCGCCTTTGCCGCGCTGGATCTCCAGCTTGACCTTGCTCCCTTTGGGCCCCTTGATGAGCTCGACTACGTCATCAAGACGCCAGCCGATCACATCGACAATCTTGCCATCTTCCTGCCCCACCCCGGTGATCTTGTCATCGGGTTTGAGGTGGTTGGATTTGGCAGCCGGGCCACCAGGCACCAGAGAACGGATGACGGTAAAGTCATCTTCCGCCTGCAACACGGCACCAATCCCCTCGAGCGAGAGGTTCATCTCGGTATTGAAACGATCGGCACTGCGCGGTGAGAGGTAACTGGTGTGCGGTTCGATGGCGCGAGCGAAGGAGTTCATGAAGAGCTGGAAGACATCCTCGCTCTCGGTCTGGGACATCCGCTTGATGGCGTTGTTGTAACGCTTGCCAAGCAGCTCCTTGATCTCGGGCCACTCCTTGCCGCTGAGCTTGAGACTCAGGGCATCGAACTTGACCCGCTGACGCCACAGCTCGTTGAGCTCTGCTTCATCTTTGGGCCAAGCCGCCCCTTCCCGATCAAACACATAGTTGTCGGTCTGGGTAAAATCGAAAGGAGTATCAAGCAGTTTGAGGGCGTATTCGAACCGCTCATAACGCCGCTGCTGACTCAGGTTGAACATCTCGTAGGCGGGAGCCAGACGGCCTCTTTCGAGGTCGGTGTCAAAACCGTTACGGTACTTTTCAAAACGGCTGATATCAGAGGCCAAAAACAGGTTGCGGCTGTAGTCCAGATTCTCCAGATATTTATCGAAAATCACGGAGGAAAAGGCATCGTCCAGCTTGAACTGTTTGTAGTGCGAGCGGGTAAACAGATTGGTAATTCGCTTGCTGGCCGTAGCATGTTGGCTCTCTTGAGCCAACACAGGCAAATCACTCTCCTTGAGCACCGGCTCGATGGCCTGTGCAAGCCCGGCAAGCGCCAGGCTACAGGCAACGAGGGAAAAACGAATTACGCCATGCTTCAACATTTGTCTCCTTAGAGAACCAAGTGCTCTGATTTGACCCGCACCATCATGCCGGTCTGCAGTTGGACCTGTACATCGTCCTTGGTTACTTCCTTGATGGTTGCCGGAACCGGGAATTTACCCATAACGACGCGCACATCCTGGCCCACTTTCAGCGTAGCGGCATCCACTTTAACCAGCGGAGTGTCAGCGACCGGTGCCTTGGCGGCAGCTTTCGGCTTGGCAGCTACATCAGCTTTCTCGGTTTTCTCGGTTTTGCGCACAGCAGGACGACGGGGCTTCTTGGCCTTCTCATCCTTCTCTTTGGTATTGGTACGACGGCTGGCGAATACGCGCTCTTTGCTCTCTTTCAGAGCTTGCTTGGCGTGCTCGATGTGTTCTTCGGTCAACAGCTCGCCCGGGTTGCCATCCAGATCAACGCGAGCCTGGCCAGCTTTGAGACCGTGCAGGTAGCGCCAGCTGGAGGTGTATTGACGCAGTGCGGAACGCAGCATGGTCTTGGAGACTCTGGCATCGTCAGCAAGACGCTCGGCCAAATCCTGGAAGATGCCAATCTTGAGCGGCTTGGCCTCTCCTTCAGCAACGAAGCAGGCCGGGAATTTCTCGACCAGGTAGGCAACGATCTCTTTACTGTTCTTCAGCTTCTCAGTGTTTTCCATGTATAACCTTGGCTTTCATATAAACGCACGGGCACGTCCCGAGCACAACAAAGGCCCCATTATAGAGAGCTTGGGGCCTTTTGCGAACCATCTAGCAATGACTTAGAGCATGCTTTCCAAAATTTGCACCGTTTCTTCGAGGCCAATCCGGTCTTGCTGGTCGAAACGGTTAAAAATCGGACTGTCGATATCGAGTACCCCGATGATCTCGCCACCACGGCGCACCGGGATCACGATTTCCGAGTTGCTCGCGCCATCACAAGCGATGTGACCGTCGAACTGGTGGACATCGTCAATGAGCTGGGTTTTCCCCTCTGCCACTGCCGTACCACACACCCCACGGCCGACCGGGATCCGCACGCAGGCCGGTTTGCCCTGAAATGGCCCCAATACCAGGGTCTCGCCCTGCAACAGATAAAAACCGACCCAGTTGATCTCCTCCAGCTCCTGATTCAGCAGCGCGGATAGGTTGGCCAGATTGGCAATCAGATCGGTTTCCCCCTCCAGCAGCGCCTTGGCCTGCTGGTTGAGGGTGCGATAAAACGGTTGTTTTTCAATCATGATTAAATGAACTTCACTCCCTGATGGTTTGGGGAAGGTAACGCCTGGCCGGGAAATTTCAAATATTTTTTCCACTCTCCACCTCTTGCGCCGTTATTCCCGGGCAACGGAAAGCGCCAATTGCTGGCGTTGACCATTACTCCACTCGATATTTAACAACCAGATCATGACGGGTGATGTACAGCTCCCCACCTGGGTCACCCCCTGCCACTGTCCGTCTATTTCTTCAAAACTCACCGGAATGGTGCCCATAAACATATCTTTGCCTTCGAGTGTCGCTTTCACCGGTTTGATGGCCGGATCGCCGCCGGTAATAGCGATGGCAAAGTCATGTTCAGCGCGCAGCGGTAATTCCTTGATGGCGACCGTCAGCGGCTTGTCACCAATCAGCGCGCTGCAAGGGGTGTGGGAAAGATCACAAATCTGATCTTTTTTCTGGTCAGCAGAGACGCTGTTATCGGCCGAAAACCAGGTGCGATAGGCCATCAGCGCCAATAACAGCGCCAATACCAGTACGAGGTGCAAAACTTTACGTGCGGTAAGTCTCTCTTTCATCAAAAACAGCCCGATTAAGATGCAATTAAAATAGTTTTTTGTGATCTCGAACAAGGTAAAAAACTGCCATATCGAGACCGGACGGAGCCAAATATATCACTGTTTATACTGTTATTTTACCTGTCAGTTCAGTATCATTCCCATGCAGTTTTCATTTAGCCATCTTTTGCTTTTCCTTTCGTTAACAGATGTTAACAACTGGTCGGCGGTGGCTGATGAAGCCAGTCCGGTTCTCCGGATACAAAACCAAACAACAGCAGCATCGGAAGCGGAATATAACGATGAGCCATACAACTAACCATCCTGAGTACAACTACACCGTTGTTCGCCAGTTTACCGTCATGACGATTGTCTGGGGAATTGTCGGCATGTCGGTTGGCGTACTGATCGCAGCCCAGTTGATCTGGCCTGCCCTCAACTTCGAGACCCCGTGGCTGACTTACAGTCGTCTGCGGCCCCTCCATACCAACGCAGTGATCTTCGCCTTCGGCGTCAGTGCACTGATGGCCACCTCCTTCTACGTGGTGCAGCGCACCTGTCAAACCAGACTGTTTGGTGGCCCGCTGGCAACCTTCGTCTTCTGGGGCTGGCAAGCAATCATCCTCTCTGCCGCCATCTCTCTGCCGCTGGGTTACACCTCCGCCAAAGAGTATGCCGAGCTGGAGTGGCCGATTGATATCGCCATCACTGTGGTATGGGTCGCCTATGCCATCGTCTTCTTCGGCACCCTGATGAAGCGCACCACCTCCCACATCTATGTGGCGAACTGGTTCTTCGGCGCCTTCATCATCACCGTTGCGGTGCTGCACATTGTCAACAACATGGAAGTGCCGCTCTCCGGCATGAAGTCCTACTCCATGTACTCCGGCGCCATGGACGCCATGGTGCAGTGGTGGTATGGCCACAACGCGGTAGGCTTCCTGCTGACCGCCGGCTTCCTGGGGATGATGTACTACTTCGTGCCCAAGCAGGCCGGTCGTCCGGTTTACTCCTATCGCCTCTCCATCGTGCACTTCTGGGCGCTGATCTCCCTCTATATCTGGGCCGGTCCGCACCACCTGCACTACACCGCACTGCCTGACTGGGCTCAGTCACTGGGCATGGTGATGTCCCTGATCCTGTTTGTCCCCTCCTGGGGCGGCATGATCAACGGCATCATGACCCTCTCCGGTGCCTGGCACAAACTGCGTTATGACCCCATCCTGCGCTTCCTGATCGTCTCTCTCTCTTTCTACGGCATGTCGACCTTCGAAGGCCCGATGATGGCGATCAAAACCGTCAACGCCCTCTCCCACTACACCGACTGGACCGTTGGTCACGTTCACTCCGGTGCGCTGGGCTGGGTTGCCATGGTCTCCATCGGTGCGGTCTATCACCTGATCCCGAACTTGTTCGGCCAGGGCCGGATGTACAGCGTCAAGCTGATCAACGTTCACTTCTGGCTGGCGACCGTGGGCACCGTGCTCTACATCGTTGCCATGTGGATTTCCGGCGTGATGCAGGGCCTGATGTGGCGTGCAGTCAACGAAGACGGCACCCTGACCTACAGCTTCGTTGAAGCGCTGCAGGCATCCTATCCCTTCTATTTCGTGCGCTTCCTGGGTGGCTGCTTCTTCGTCACCGGCATGTTGCTGATGGCTTACAACGCCTATCGCACCATCACTGCGCCCAAAGGTTCTCTGGAACCTGTCGCCCAGCCAGCATGATTGAAGAGGTCAACCCATGAGCAACAATAACCGTCACGAAATATTTGAAAAAAGCGTTCCCATGCTGGTGGTCGGCATCATCTTCGCCATCAGTCTGGGGGGCCTGGTTGAAATCACCCCGCTGTTCTTCCAAAAGCAAACCACCGAGCCGGTGGAGGGCCTCAAGCCCTACACCGCTCTGCAGATGGAAGGGCGCGACATCTTCATTCGCGAAGGCTGCACCAACTGCCACAGCCAGATGATCCGTCCGTTCCGTGCCGAAACCGAGCGTTACGGTCACTACTCGGTCGCCGGTGAGAGCGTCTGGGAGCACCCCTTCCTGTGGGGCTCCAAGCGTACTGGTCCGGATCTGGCCCGTGTCGGTGGCCGTTACTCCGACGAGTGGCACAAGGTTCACCTGATCAACCCGCGCGATGTGGTACCGGAATCCAACATGCCCGCCTACCCCTGGCTTGATACTAATGTGCTGACCGGCGAGATGACCGCCAAGAAGCTGGCGCTGTTCCGCGATCACTTCGGTGTGCCCTATACCGACGCAGATATTCAGGGTGCAGGCGAAGCCGTGAAGGGTAAAACCGAGCTGGATGCGCTGGTGGCCTATCTGCAATCACTGGGTCATGCCCTGAAATAAGGAGGCGAAGATGGACTACGGCACATTTCGCGGTCTGTATACCCTGCTGTTGATGGCCATCATGATTGGCATCATCGTCTGGGCCTATAGCAAACGCCGCAAGACCTCTTTCGACGAGGCTGCCAATCTGGTTTTTGCCGATGATGAGCAACCCGGTGCTGATAAAAAGAACGCAGGAGCGAAACAATAATGAGCACTCTGTTTAGCATTTTTGTGACTGTCATCAGTCTGGGAACCATCCTCGGCTGCTTCTTGCTGCTGATGTGGTGCCGCAAGGACAAGATGGGTGTTGAAGAAGGCAAATCGATGGGTCACTCCTTCGATGGCATCGAGGAGATCAACAACCCGCTGCCGAAGTGGTGGACTTACATGTTCCTCTTCTTCATCGTCACCGGTCTGGTCTATCTGATCGCCTTCCCGGGGCTTGGCAACTTCAAAGGCCTGCTGGGCTGGCAAAGTTCCAACCAGGACGTGCGCTCGCTGGCCGAGTCCAAGGCTGCAACCGAATCGGCCAAGGCCGAAGGTCGCGCGGTGGAGTACGACCGCGAGGTCGCCAAGGCTGACGAGATCTACGGCGCCAAGTTCCGTGAACTCACCTATGAAGCGGATGGCAAAACCTATCGTGCCATCACCGAGATCGCCAAGGATCCGGAAGCCCTGAAAGTGGGTCAGCGTCTGTTCCTGCAGAACTGCTCCCAGTGTCACGGCTCCGATGCCCGTGGTGGCCGCGGCTTCCCGAACCTTACCGACAGCGAATGGCAATGGGGCGGCCAACCTGATCAAATCAAGACCACCATCATGGGCGGTCGTCAGGGGATCATGGCTGCCTGGGGTGAAATCCTCGGCAAAGATGGCGTTCAGGAAGTGGCCTCCTATGTGCTGAGCCTCTCCGGTCGCAAGGTTGACCTGGTGGAAGCGAAGAAAGGTGAAGCACGCTTTGCCATCTGCGCAGCCTGCCACGGGGCCGATGCCAAGGGCGGTATCGCCGTCGGTGCGCCAGATCTGACCAACAACACCTGGCTCTACGGTGGCTCCCGCGAAGTGGTGGTGCAAACCATCACCCACGGTCGTCACGGCGTGATGCCAGCCTGGAAAGACATTCTGGGTGAGGACAAGGTTCACCTGCTGGCCTCCTACGTTTACAGCCTGTCTCATCAACAGTCTGCCAAATAAGGTTCGCCCGTAACGTTGTAACATGTGATAAACACGTGATTACACAGCAAAAAGCCTCGACTCCTCGAGGCTTTTTGTTATCTTGTGTTGCGTAAAAACCATCTTCCACGTTAATCATTCGTTTCATGGCAGTAGCAATCATGACCCAACCTCTATCCAAACCGTGGTATCGCCAATTCTGGCCCTGGTTTATCATCGCCCTCCCCACTGCCGCCGTGGTCGGCAGCATCGCCACCGCCATCATCGCCAGCAAGGATGGGGTCAATCTGGTGGCCGAGGACTATTACAAACAAGGGAAAGAGATCAATCAGGACTTGAGCAAGTTTGACCGCTCCGAAACGCTCAATATCCGCTTTGGGCTGGAGGTTGACGGCAACGAGCTGACCCTCAAACCCATCAGCGGTGACATTCCTGCCGGGCAAGCTCTCTATCTCTCATTGTTCCACCCGACCTTGGCCGGTCAGGACAGCGAACACATGATCACCGCCGATGCGAGCGGCACCTATCGCCTCCATTTTGACAAGCCGCTGGTCGGCAAGTGGCACATTCGGGTCGATGCCTTTGACCACGAGTGGCGATTGCAAGAGACCGTCCAGCTGCCCACCCTGGCCCCTGTCGAACTCGACCCGAAAGGACGCTAAGCCATGACCGGCTGTTCTCACTGTGGCGGGCCGGTGCTCGCCAGCGCCCCTGCTGCTTGCATTCTGCATTCAGGGGGGCATAACGCATGACCCCCTGCTTTCACTGTGGCGAGCCGGTACCCGCCAATAGTGGCTATGCCCTTGAGATAAAGGGGATTGTTCGCCCTATGTGCTGCCCCGGTTGTCAGGCGGTGGCAGAAACCATCATGGAGTGCGGCCTCGCCAGTTACTACGATCACCGCACCGCTCCCGGCACCAAGGGAGATCTGGTACCCGAAGAGCTGGCCGCCCTCACCCACTACGATCTGGCAGAAGTGCAACAGGATTTTGTCACCGACAGCGGTACCCTTCGCGAAATCCAGCTGACAGTTGAAGGGCTCACCTGCGCCGCCTGTGCCTGGCTTATCGAACGCCACCTGATGACACTGACGGGCCTGCGCTACATCAATGTCAACACCACCACCCACCGGGCCCGCATCAAGTGGGATCCGGAGCTGCTCTCCCTAAGTGACATCCTCAAGGGATTTGCCCAGATCGGCTATCGTGCCTACCCGTTCCAGACCCATCAACAGGAGGCGCTCTACGCCAAAGAGGTGCGTAGCTATATGTTCCGGCTGGCACTGGCAGGGCTTGGCTCGATGCAGGTGATGATGTGCGCCGTGGCCCTCTACATGGACCTCTTCATCAGTGTTGAAGATGAGTTCATGGTCTACTTCAAGTGGATAAGCCTGCTGCTCTCCACCCCCATCATGATCTACTCGGCCCAGCCCTTTTACGTGGGTGCCTGGCGCAGTCTGAAACAGGGTCACCTGTCGATGGATGTGTCGGTGTCGCTGGCGCTGATTGGGGCTTTTATCGCCTCCATGTGGGCCACCGTGTTCAATACCGGTGAGGTCTATTACGACTCCATCACCATGTTCGTCTTCTTCCTGCTGCTGGGGCGCTTTCTCGAGTTGCGGGCCCGGCGCAAGGCGTCGGAATCGAGCTCCAACCTGGCCAGACTGGTGCCCATCATGGCGACCCGCATCGATGATGAAGGAGAGCATGAGGTAGCGGCCAAGACCTTGCAGGTCGGCGATCGGGTGCGGGTACTGGCCGGCGCCACCTTGCCGGCGGACGGCATCATTGTCGAAGGGCAAGCCAGCCTCAACGAATCCATGCTGACCGGTGAACAGCTGCCCCTGCTCAAACAGCGCGGAGATCAGGTCTATGCCGGCACCATCAACACGGATGCGCCGCTGCAGATCCGGGTCAGCCACCGTATCGAAGAGTCGCGGATCGCCCAGATCATGCGGCTGCAGGATCACGCTCTTGATGACAAACCAGCCATCGCCCAGATGGCGGATCAGCTGTCACGCCACTTTATTCTGGTGCTGCTGATCATTGCCGCCGCGGTCTGGACCTTCTGGCACTTCCATCAACCGGATCAGGCGTTCTGGGTCACCCTCGCCGTGCTGGTGGCCACCTGCCCCTGTGCCCTGTCACTCGCGACCCCGACGGCACTGACCTCGGCCACCGCCAATCTGACCCGTAACGGCATTCTGCTGCGCCGCGGTCATGTGCTTGACGTGCTGACCAAGGCAAACCGGATCGTGATGGACAAGACTGGCACCCTGACCACAGGGGAGATCAGTCTGACCGGCACCACCACCTTGGCAGACGTGGAGGAGGCGCACTGCCTCGCCATCGCCCGGGCTATGGAGGCGCAATCCGAGCACCCCATAGCTCGCGCCTTCCGGCTACCTGCCGACAGTATCAGTGTGCTGCCATCCGCCCGCGAGATCACCCCGGTCATCGGTCATGGCATCACGGCGCTGGTGGAGGGTGTACGCTACCGCATCGGCAGTGCCCGCTGGCTTGGGCTGGATCCGGCGCAAGAGCACGGCCGCGGTCTGGCTATCTATCTGGCCAACGAGCAGCAGGTATTGGCCCGCTTCAATCTGGAAGATACCCTGCGCCCCGATGCCAGGGCGCTGATCGCGGCATTCAAGGCAGCAGGTCTGCAAACTACCGTGCTGACTGGCGACAGCTCTTTGCAGGCAGACGAGATTGCCCGGGAACTGGGGGTGGATGAGCTGGTCAAGGGGGTCTCGCCCGATGGCAAGCTGGCCTACCTCAAGGCCCGGGAAGCCCAAGGGGATATCAGCATCATGGTGGGCGATGGCATCAACGACGCGCCGGTACTGGCCGGAGCTCACGCCTCGTTCGCCATGGCTGGTGGCACCGATCTGGCGAAAAACAGCGCCGATGCCATCCTGCTGGCCGATGACCTGAGCCGACTGCTCGAGGCCAGAGTGCTTGCAATGCGTACCCGCAAGATCATCATCGAGAACTTCGCCTGGTCCATCGGTTACAACCTGCTGGTGCTGCCGCTGGCGGCCTGCGGCTGGCTGCCCCCCTATCTGGCGGCGGCGGGCATGTCGCTCAGCTCACTCATCGTGGTAACCAACTCCATGCGCCTCAACCGATGAGGCCGGTGGCGGAAAATAGCTGAAAATGTGGCCTGCCTCCGATGCAGGCCACATTTCTCACTGATAGCGGCTGGCCCCCTGCCCGAACAGGGTTACCATAGGGGACGCTTGCCAAGGATGAACGCCAAGGTACCTCTCATGAATATAATTTTTGTCCTGATCCCCATCGCCATTCTGTTTGTGATCATCGCTGGGGTCGTCTTCTTCTGGGCCATTCGCTCCGAGCAGTTTGAAGATCTCGACCGGCAGGGTTCCAACATCCTGTTTGACGAAGAGCAACCCGCCCACAAACCCGTAAAGCCTGCTGACCATGACCCACAACCTTGATCTGCTGGGGGCCCTGCTGGTCGGACTGGCAGGCTCGGCTCACTGCATCGGCATGTGCGGGGGTGTCTCCGCCGCGCTCTCCATGGCGATCCCCGCCAACAAACAGCATTTTTGGGGGCGGCTTGCCTATCTGCTCAACTACAACCTCGGCCGGATCCTGAGCTATGTGATTGCAGGCGCACTGGTGGGCGGACTGCTCGCCACCACCAGCGAGCTGGGCGCTGGCAAACACGCTATTGCCGGCTTGCGTCTCGTGGCAGCGCTATTGATGATTGCGCTTGGTCTCTATCTGGCGGGCTGGTGGCAAGGGATCTTGCTGCTGGAGCGGCTCGGCGCCAGACTTTGGCCCCGTATCAAACCGCTGGCGGGCAAGTTTCTCCCCTTCACCTCGCCTGTGCAGGCACTGCCCTTTGGCATGGTGTGGGGCTGGCTGCCCTGCGGGCTGGTCTATTCCATGCTGACCTGGAGCGCGGCGGCCGGTTCGGCCAGCGGCGGGGCGCTCATCATGCTCTTTTTTGGTCTCGGCACCCTGCCTACCTTGTTTGCGTTGGGGGGACTCGCTGATCGCCTGAGATACTGGCTCACCCTGCGCAGTTTGCGCCTTGGCGGTGCCCTGCTGCTCATTTTGTTCGGGGTGCATACCTTCTGGATTGGCATTGCTTCCTTTTGAAACCCTATCCAAAACGGATGAGTTGATGGTAAACTTGTTTGATATAAATCAATTATTCGTATGAGCCTATGATCCCGGAAAAGAAACCTGGCAGACGTATCCAGAGCGGTGGCTGTGCAATTCATTGCCAGGATTGCAGCATCAGTCAGCTCTGTATTCCCTTCACTCTGAACGACAACGAGCTTGATCAGCTTGACAGCATCATCGAGCGCAAGAAGCCGATCCAGAAGGGTGAAGAGCTGTTCAAGGCTGGCGATGAGTTCAAATCGCTCTATGCCATCCGTTCCGGGACCATCAAGTCTTACACCATCACCGAGCAAGGTGATGAGCAGATCACTGCGTTCCACTTGGCTGGCGATCTGGTCGGGTTTGATGCCATCAATAAGCAGGCCCACCCCTCCTTCGCCCAGGCGCTGGAAACGGCCATGGTGTGCGAGATCCCGTTTGAAGTGCTGGATGATCTCTCCGGCAAGATGCCCAAACTGCGCCAGCAGATCATGCGTCTGATGAGCAGCGAAATCATGGGCGATCAGGAGATGATCCTGCTGCTCTCCAAGAAGAATGCTGAAGAGCGCCTCGCCGCCTTCCTGCACAATCTGTCGGTACGCTTCTCCGAGCGCGGCTTCTCCGCCAAGGAGTTCCGTCTCTCCATGACCCGTGGTGACATTGGCAACTATCTGGGTCTGACCGTCGAGACCATCAGTCGTCTGCTCGGCCGTTTCCAGAAGTCCGGTCTCATCAGCGTCAAAGGCAAATACATTACCGTGCTTGATCAGGTCGCGCTGGGCATGATGGCCGGTGCAACTCGCCCGCCCTGCGGCTGATTTTTCCGCTTACCCTCCCGCTTTTCTCCTGCTTTCCCTGCCGGATCCTTTCCTCTGGAATGTGATCCGGTACGTTCCCCATACCCTCCTCCTGCGCTAAGCTGTAATGGCTAAGATTCTGCTGTCATTGGACTTTTCCAAGGAGGAGAAGATGGTCAAATATCAGAATATTCTGGTGGTTATCAATCCAGAAGAGGAGCGTCAAATCGCCCTCGAACGGGCAGTCAAAGTCGCCGAGCTGGACGAAAACGCCCATCTGACCCTGCTGCTCACCATCTATGACTTCTCGTATGAAATGACCGCCATGCTCTCGGTGGACGAGCGGCAAGAGATGCGCGACGGCGTCATTTCACAGCGACGTGAGTGGCTGGACGAGATCCTGACCCCCTATCGGGCACAGGGGATCGAATGCGAAGTGAAGGTTGTCTGGCACAATCGCCCCTTCGAGTGTGTCATTCAGGAAGTGCTTGAGCAGCGTCACGATCTGGTGGTCAAAGCCACTCACCATCACAGCTTCCTGCAAACCTTCATCTTTACCCCCACCGACTGGCACCTGCTGCGCAAATGCCCCTGTCCGGTGCTGCTGGTCAAGGAGGGTCACTGGCAACGGGGCGGCAACATCATCGCCGCCATCAACTGCTCAAGCGACGATCCGGATCAGAAACTGCTCAATGAACGGATCACCCAGGAGGGAAGCGACATCGCCGAGCTGCTGGGCTCCAATCTCTATCTGGTCAACACCTACCCGGGCACCCCGGTCAACGTGGCCATCGAGCTGCCGGAGTTTGACCCCAACGCCTACAACGAAGCTATCCGCAAACACCACGAAAGCCTGCTGCTCAGCCATGCCGACAAGTTCGGGATCGGTCATCTCTGGACCCGGGTAGCAGAGGGGCTACCGGAAGAGGTGTTGCCGGATATGGCCGAAGAGCTCAAGGCGACCCTGATGATCATGGGCTGCGTCGGCCGTACCGGGCTTTCTGCAGCTTTGCTCGGCAATACTGCCGAACATGTGATTGACCGCCTCTCCTGCGACATCCTGATCCTCAAACCGGCGGACTACAGCTGCCCGGTCGACAGTCGTCGCAATCAATCATAAGGTGCCTGGCACCTTGCCCTCCCCCGGGACATGGCTATAATAACGCGCTTATTTGTGTCCCGGGTTTTACGAGCATGCTAGAAGAGCTGAACGCCAAAGAAAAATACAGTTTTAACAAACTGCAGAAGCGCCTGCGGCGCAACGTGGGTCAGGCCATTGCCGACTTCAACATGATTGAAGAGGGCGACAAGGTCATGATCTGCCTCTCCGGCGGCAAGGACAGCTTCGGTATGCTCGACATACTGATGAGCCTCAAAGCCAGTGCCCCCATCCATTTCGATCTGGTTGCCGTCAACCTGGATCAGAAGCAGCCCGGTTTCCCCGAGCATGTGCTGCCCGAGTATCTGGATTCCCTCGGCATCGAGTACAAGATCGTCGAGGAAGATACCTACTCCATCGTCAAAGAGAAGGTACCGGAAGGAAAAACCACCTGCTCTCTCTGCTCACGGCTGCGCCGCGGTATTCTCTACCGCACCGCTCAGGAGCTGGGTTGTACCAAGATTGCCCTTGGCCACCACCGCGACGACATCCTCGAGACCCTGTTCCTCAACATGTTCTACGGTGGCAAGCTCAAGTCCATGCCGCCCAAGCTGGTGAGCGACGATGGCAAGAACGTGGTGATCCGCCCGCTAGCCTACTGCAAAGAGAAGGATCTGATCCGCTACGCCGACGTCAAAGCCTTCCCCATCATTCCGTGCAACCTGTGCGGCTCGCAGGAGAACCTGCAGCGTCAGGCCATCAAGCAGATGATGCAGGATTGGGATCGCCGCTTCCCCGGTCGTATCGAAACCATGTTCACCGCCATTCAGGACGTGATCCCGAGCCACCTCCTCGACCACAAGCTGTTTGACTTCAAGAGCATCAATCGCGACTCCGGCATCATCGATGGTGGCGACAAGGCGTTTGATCCGCCCGAGATGCCAAAGGCGCCGCTGCTGGACATCGACGAGATGGACATGCTGGATGTGATTGAAGTGCGCTAAGCCGCGCTCACAGGGCAAACGCCACGCAATAAAAAAGGAGCGATGATCGCTCCTTTTTTGCTTTCTTGACCTGCCTGTTACCAACGTGACAGCGCCATCGGCATCAGCCCTTGTGCAGCCAGGGGGTCAGTCGCAACACGTCACCCTGCAGACGCAGTTGCCCTGCGGCGAACGCGGCCAGCTGCTCATTGCTCAGCAGCAGGTGGCCTTCCTGCCAGGACAGCGCCTCCTGACGGGCGCCATCAATCAGATAAGCGGTACCGCTCTGCTGCACCAGGGTAATACGCACTCCTTCCATCTTCGGCAGGAAGTGCTTGCCGACCATGCCCGCCATCTTGTCGAGCAGCGACTGCATCTGCTGCTGACGGGCCGCTAGCTCCGCCAGCGGCAGCTCGGGCCCGTTCGGCGCATCGGCCATCACCTGTACCGCCATATCGCAGGTGGCGTGGGGCTCTTTGAGCGTGACCTGCACCATCCCTTTGTCGAGGTTGAGATCATCATCGAACGGCAGTCGCAATTCGCTGTCCACCGTCACCTCGGCGGCGACCTCCTTGTCCTGCGTCGATACCCGCGCAGCGGCCAGACCGCAGCGCTGACCATTTTGCGGATCGGTCAGATAAAACCCCAGTCTGGCGTGACCAAACTCCCCTTTGGCAAAGGTCTTCATCTGGCTGTAGAAGGTGCTGTATTGCAGATCCAGCATCGGCTCAGCCAGCGCCAGCCCTGGCAGCAAGAGCGTGGCCAGCAGGCTCTGGCGCACAGCCTTGGTCACTCCATATCGACGGGTCATTCAACGTCCTTTTGCATCATGCATTGAAATGGTTGGGGCCTTCTGTCACCTCATTAACCTCTACACCTACCCCGCAGAGATCCCGATAGAGGATCCCCTTGCAGTTGAAATAGAGCGGTGCCACCCAGATAAGCCCCAACCCCATGGGGATCAGAGCCAGGAAGAAGAGCGCGGTCATCACGCCGTGGAACAGCACAATGCTGGGCCAGCCGCGCGCAAAGAGCTTGAGAGAAACCAGAATGGCCTGGGGCGGCGTCAAGCCACGCTCCAGCACCAGAGGTACGGTAAAGAGCAGCCCCATGCCGATCAGGGCCGAGGGAATGAAAGAGAGTACGGCGGGCAATCCCAGCAGATCGAATAGCGGGCCAAACAGGCTGGTGAGCAGACTGCCAAGCAGGCTCAACATGCCGAGGCGTACAAAGTGGCGGAAGAAGTCGAACACCTGGTTAGCGCGGGCGCGCACCCCGACCGACTGCTGCAACCCCAGCATATCGAGGGAGCTGGTCATGGGGGCCATCACCACCGTCATCAGCAGGCTCAGCACCATGGCCACATTCATCTGGCTATCATCCCCCAGATAGGGCAACAGCAGCACATTGCTAAGCAGGATCCAGATCGCCGTCACCCCGACAATCGCCAGCAGCAGGCCAAATCCGGTACGGCGGGTCTGTTGCCATCCCTCCTGGATGACCCCTTTCAGATCAAGGCGGTAGCCCTGGTTCAGAGACTGCTCAAGGGAGCCGCCAATACGCATTTTATTACTCAATTGACTATCCAATATCGAAAACGACCAAATCAGGTGGCACATTATAGCGATTTGGTCTGCTATTCGTAGCCGTTTTTCCTGCGCACTTGCGGCTAATTCGGGCCAAAAAGCCTTTAATTTCATGTGTCGGCTGCATAGAATGCGGCCCTCTTTCAACACGATGGCCACTGGCTGGGGTGAGACTGGCGGATGATGAACAATCCACAGGTAATTGTTGCGCTGAACAAGATCAGCAAAAAATACGATGGCAAGGTGATCCTGAGTGACCTTGACCTTGAAATCTATGACGGTGAATTTCTTACCCTGCTGGGCCCCTCCGGCTGTGGCAAGACCACCCTGCTGCGCCTGCTGGCCGGGCTAGAATCGGTCGACGGTGGCACCATCCATCTGGCCGGTGACGAGATCACCCATATCCCCGCCGAACACAGGCACATCAACACCGTGTTCCAGAGCTATGCGCTCTTCCCCCATATGACGGTGTTTGAAAACGTCGCCTTTGGCCTCGAGATGCAGAAAGTACCGGCCAGCGAGATCCGTCAGCGGGTCGAGGAGACCCTCGCCATGGTGCAGCTTACCGAGCTGGCCAACCGCCGCCCGGATCAGCTCTCCGGCGGCCAGCAGCAACGGGTCGCCATCGCCCGCGCCGTGGTCAACAAGCCCCGCCTGCTGCTGCTTGACGAATCCCTCTCGGCGCTCGACTACAAGCTGCGCAAGCAGATGCAGAGCGAGCTCAAAGCGTTGCAGCGTCGCCTGGGCATCACCTTTGTCTTCGTTACCCATGATCAGGAAGAGGCGCTCACCATGTCTGATCGCATCCTGGTGATGGAGGGCGGCAAGATCATCCAGCGCGGCACCCCGCGCGATATCTACGAATCGCCAGCCAACCTGTTCGTGGCCCGCTTTATCGGCGAGATCAACGTGATGGATGGCAAGCTGATCAGCCAGCGCGAGCCCGGTATCTGGCAGGCGGAGGTAGAGGGGCGCGAATGCCTGCTTCATACCACACTGCCATTCCAGCCAGACGACAAGGTGCTGGTGCTGCTGCGCCCGGAAGATCTGCGCATTCTCGATCAGGATGACGATCAAAGTGGTGCGCTGCGGGGCAATATCCGCGAGCGCAACTACAAGGGGGCGACGCTGGATTCGGTGATCGAGCTCGAAAGTGGCAAACAGCTGCTTATCTCCGAGTTCTTCGACGAGGATGACCCCGACTTTGACTACCGTCTGGGTCAGGAGGTGGCGATCCACTGGGTCGACAGCTGGGAGGTGGTGCTGCCCTATGAGCCTCACTAATCTGCGGGTAGCGCACAGCTTTGCCCACAACGGCTTTCGCAACGGAGCCATTGCGCTGATCCTGGGCTGGTTGACGCTGTTTGTCTTCCTGCCCAACCTGATGATCATCGGCGTCAGCTTCCTGACCCGTGATGAGTCCGAGCTTATCGCGCCGCTCTTTACCCTGAGCAACTATGGCCGCCTGCTGGACCCCCTCTATTTCGAAGTGCTGCTCCACTCCCTCTGGCTGGCGCTGCTCGCCACCGCCATCTGCCTGCTGGTGGGCTACCCCTTTGCCTGGCTGCTGGCCCATCTGCCAACGCGCATTCGCCCGCTGCTGCTGTTTCTGGTGGTGGTGCCGTTTTGGACCAACTCCCTGATCCGTACCTATGCGCTAAAAGTGCTGCTCGGCACCCGGGGGCTGATCAACGGCTGGCTGCTGGATCTGGGGCTTATCGAGCGACCGCTGCAGATGATGTATACCGAGGTGGCCGTCATCATCGGGCTGGTCTATGTGCTGCTCCCCTTTATGGTGCTGCCGCTCTACTCCAGCATCGAGAAGCTGGATGGCCGTTTGCTGGAGGCGGCGCGGGATCTTGGCGCCAATGGCTGGCAGCGGCTGGTACGGATCATCTTGCCCCTCACCCTGCCCGGCATCATCGCCGGTTGTCTGCTGGTGTTCCTGCCCGCCATGGGGATGTTCTATGTCTCCGATCTGCTGGGGGGCGCCAAGCACCTGCTGATCGGCAACCTGATCAAGACCCAGTTCCTCAACAGCCGTGACTGGCCCTTTGGCGCCGCCATCAGCGTGATGCTGACGGTGCTGATGGCGCTGTTGGTCTACTGCTACTGGCGGGCGGGCAAGCTGCTCAGCAAGAAGGGGGAGCTGGCATGATGCGCGCACTGAAAGCTCTGTTCCTGCTGCTGGTGTTTGGCTATCTCTATGTGCCCATCGGGGTGTTGATCGCCAACTCCTTCAACCTGTCGAAATATGGCATCGACTGGCGCGGCTTTACCCTGGGCTGGTATGAGAAGCTGTTTGCCAGCGCCAGCCTGATGCAGGCGGCCCAGCACTCCCTGACCATCGCCGCCCTCACCGCCACCGCAGCGACCCTGATCGGCACCCTCACCGCCGTGGCGCTGTTTCGCTACCGCTTTCGCGGCAAGCAGTACGTCAGCGGCATGCTGTTCGTGGTGATGATGTCCCCCGATATCGTGATGGCCATCTCCCTGCTGACCCTGTTTGTGGTGACCGGCATTGCGCTGGGCTTCTGGTCGCTTCTGATCGCCCACATCACCTTCTGCCTGCCGTTCGTGGTGATCACCGTCTACTCGCGGCTGTGCGGTTTTGATGTGCGGATGCTGGAGGCAGCGCGAGATCTGGGGGCTGGCGAGTGGATCATCCTGCGCCGCATCATACTGCCGCTGGCCCTGCCGGCGGTGATGGCGGGCTGGCTGCTCTCCTTTACCCTGTCGCTGGACGACGTGGTGGTGAGCTCCTTTGTTACCGGCCCGTCCTACGAGATCCTGCCGCTCAAGATCTACTCCATGGTCAAGGTGGGGGTCTCCCCCGAGGTCAACGCCCTGGCCACCCTGATGCTGGTCGCCTCCCTCGGGATGGTGCTGCTGGCGCAACTGTTACTGCGTAAACGGCAGGGTTGACCCTGCCCGTTTCATCCCCGCCATCTTTGGCGAACTCTGTCACGGTGGGCCGCAAGGCCCCATAACCCCAAGGAGTTGTTGATGACAATCCAACACAAGGCCGGCGCCCTGCTGGCAGCCGCCCTCACCCTCACCACCCCGCTGCTGAGCCAGAGCGCTCACGCGGCCGATGACAAGGTGGTCTACTTCTACAACTGGTCGGAATATGTGCCGGACGGCCTGCTGGAGCAGTTCCAGCAAGAGACCGGTATCAAGGTGATCTACTCCACCTACGAATCCAACGAGACCCTCTACGCCAAGCTGAAAACCCATGGCGACGGCTATGACGTGGTCGTGCCCAGCACCTACTTCATCTCGAAAATGGCCAAAGAGGGGATGCTGCAGCCGCTGGATCGCGCCCAGCTGCCCAACTTCAAGCACCTCGACCCTACCCTGCTCAACCACGAGTACGACCCGGACAACCGCTACTCCATCCCCTATATCTGGGGCGCAACCGGGATCGGCACCAACACCGATATCATCGAACAGCCGGTCACCAGCTGGAAGCAGCTCTGGGCACCGGAGTGGAAAGAGAGCCTGCTGCTGATGGACGATGCCCGCGAGGTGTTCCATATTGCGCTGGTGCAGCTGGGCTACAGCCCCAACACTCAAGACAAGGCGCAGATCGCCGAAGCGTTCGAATACCTGAAAAAGCTGATGCCCAACGTCAAGGCGTTCAACTCCGACAACCCGGCCGACCCCTTTATCGCCGGTGAGGTCAATATCGGCATGCTGTGGAACGGCTCGGCCTACGGCGCCCAGCGCGAATACCCCTCCATCCAGATGACCTATCCCGAAGAGGGAGCGGTACTCTGGATGGACAACCTCGCCATCCCGGCCAAGGCCAAGCATGTGAAGGAGGCACACGCTCTGATCAACTTCCTGATGCGCCCCGATGTGGCCGCCAAGGTGGCCGAGGCGATTGGCTACCCCACCCCGGTCAAGGATGCTATTCCACTGCTCACCCCGGCGTTTCGCAACAACCCCATGGTCTTCCCGAGCGATGAGATCAAGCGCAAGGGAGAGTTCCAGTCCGATGTAGGGGATGCCTCCCGCCTCTACGAGCAGTACTTTCTGCAGCTGAAAGCCATGGTGGCCAAGGCCGGTTAAGTCAGTGGTTAATCAGCCCTGACGGGATTAATGGATAAAGGGGGCAATATTTGCCCCCTTCTCTTTTTCACCACCAGCCCCTTTTCTCAACACAATAATCCTTGTAAGTCACCCCAGGCAGCCAGCTGCATAAAAATTTTAGGGGTGCGAGCAGTGAATATGGGTCATTCCATTTAGATTCAGAGTTGCCCCATTGTGGAGATATAGGCACAATAGGTGTGTTTATAGGGAATGACGGTACTGTATTATCGAAAGACTGTTTTAGGCATGATGTGACTAAATGACTGTTAATTAACAAATACAGTCCAATTAATAAAGGATATACATTGAGCATCAGAATAAACGCTGGTTTAAGCACAAGGCTAGCATTCGCCCTCGAAGACCTTTGTCGTGATATTTTATCTGCTAATGGTTGGCAAGTTGAATTGTTAGACTCATTTTCTGATACAGGGATCGATATTGTTGCAACGGAACCGACCGGAAAAGATCGTATCGCGTTTGAAGTCAAATACACACGAAACCCCATATATCCCACCTCAGCCCTATTAATTTCCTCAGAAAGGCTTATTGAAAGCGCTAGTGCTGCAGGCATTAGCAAAGCAATCCTTATTGTTACCGCAGATATAAAGCCAAAAATTAAAGAGCGGATCGAGGCCGAATATAGAATACAGGTTTTGGATTTAAATAAATTACTATCTTTAGCAAGCATAGAGTTGGAGCTATTCGGTAAACTTATAAAGCTGTGCGAAGTTGATCTGTCAGAACGAAATCTCGATGGAAATATTAAATCTATCATTCAACCTAAAAAGATAAAATCTTCATACAATACAAAAACATCTCAAGAAAATGAAAGAATAGGTACTGCTTTTATTGATAGTCTTCGTTCTATACCTCTTGGCAAAGATGGTTGCTATGATTTTGAAAATACCGTCAGTAACATTTTAAAGTATCTTTTCGATGGAGACCTAACCGGTTGGCATCAACAGAAAAGAACTGCAGATGATTTGCACCGTTATGACTTAATTTGCCGAGTCATAGATAACTCTACCGTTTGGAAATTCATTTCTCTAAATCTAGACTCTAGGTATGTTTTATTTGAATTTAAAAACTATAAAGATGAAATAGGGCAAGCGCAAGTATATTCAACAGAAAAATATCTTTATGAAAAAGCTAAGCGCAAAGTTTGCTTTCTTATTTCAAGAATGGGTCCCTCAGAAAATGCGATTGTCGCTTGTCAGGGAGCAATGCGTGAACATGGAAAATTGATTCTAAACCTTGATGAAAACATGCTAATAGACTTGATAAAAAGCAAAATCTCTGGTGATGATCCAAATGAGTTATTATTTGAAAAAGTGGATAAATTCCTCATGGAACTTCCGCGCTGAAAAAATATCTAGCATTTTTTAGGTAGTTTTCTTGTGCGATCCTTAGCATCATCTGGTTCAAAGTTTTGGCTGAGGTGTTTAAGGTGTAGGTAAACTACGAAGTGGCAGGCCGATTAATTCTGTGCTTTTTCATTATCCCTTAGGGGTGTAGATTGGCTGTGGGGGCAAGCGTTGCCCCCTCTCTTTTTTTCATGACCCCTCGAGGTATCACGGAAAACACGCTTTTCGCCGATATCGCGGGTGGCCTGAGCCAATCAGGAGTATTCATGTCCGATCTGACCCTCTATTTCGCTCCCGGCACTTGTGCCATGGCCGTGCAAATTGCCCTGCTGGAAGCGAATGCCCCGTTCCAACCCCGTCTCGTCAACCTCGCCGCCGGTGAGCAGCGTGATCCTGCGTATCTTGCCATCAACCCCAAAGGACGGGTGCCAGCCCTTGTCACCGAGCAGGGCACCCTGACCGAGACCCCGGCCCTGCTGCTCTATGTGGCGCAGCGCTTCCCCGATGCCAAACTGGCGCCGCTGGACAACCCGTTCCTGCTGGCCCGCATGCAGGAGGTCAACAGCTTCCTCGCCTCCACCGTGCATGTCTCCCATGCCCACGGTCGCCGTGGCAGCCGCTGGGCCGATGACGAGCAGGCCATTGCCGCCATGCAGCAGAAAGTCGCCAGCAATATGCGCGATGGCTTTGCCCAGATTGAGCAACACTATCTGGCTGGCCCCTGGGTACTGGGCGAGCAGTTCAGCGTGGCGGACATCTATCTGTTCGTGGTCGCGGGCTGGCTGAAAAGCGATGGGGTCGAGATCAGTGAATTCCCCAAGGTTGCCGATCATTATCAGCGCATGCTGAGCCGTTCGGCGGTCGCCAAGGCACTGGCCAACTAACCATAAAATCAATAACTCGATAAATAACAAGGGTGTCAGGGCTCTGCTGACACCCTTCCTGCCTCCTCCCCTGCACTTCTTCTCCCGCCTTTGAGATCGTTTTCACATTTCCGTGGTTTTGCCGTGGCCCTTCCCCGGTAAAAAGCCTATCTTTGCGCCATGACGCAACCGGTTGCGTAACCGGTTGCCTAGCGGTTCACAGATTGACGGGCCAAGGCCTGATGAGGTGCTGTATGAAACGAGGCGTACTGCTCAATGCTCCCCTGAGTGCTCTGGTGGCACAGATGGGCCACACCGACGAGATCACCGTCTGCGATGCTGGCTTGCCCATTCCGGCAGGTCCGGAGCGGATCGATCTGGCGCTGATGGCGGGGACGCCCAGTCTTGAAACCGTACTGACCGCCCTGCTCACCGATCTGGTGGTGGAGAAAGCGATCATGGCAAGCGAGATCAAGCAGATCAGCCCCGCCGCCCATCAGGCGCTGGTCGATCAGCTTGAGGCGCACGCAGCCGCCCAGGGCAAACCCATCGCCATCGAATACTGCCTGCACGAGGAGTTCAAAACCCGCTCCCGCCAGAGCAAGGCGATCGTGCGCAGCGGCGAGGTGACTCCCTACGCCAACCTGATCCTCTGCGCCGGTGTGGCGTTTTAAGCCCCTTCAAGGAAGCTGCAAATGAGCACAACCTCCCCCCTCTCACCCATTCTGGAGCTGACCGGGATCGTCAAGACCTTCCCCGGTGTGCGCGCCCTCGACGAAGCGGGTCTGCGGGTCTATCCGGGCCAGGTGATGGCCTTGCTCGGTGAAAATGGCGCCGGCAAATCCACCCTGATGAAAGTGCTGACCGGTATCTATCAGGCCGATGCGGGCAGCGTCAGCTATCGCGGTCAGTCGGTCCACTTCAAGGGCCCCCGCGACTCTCAGGATCAGGGGATCAGCATCATCCACCAGGAGCTGAACCTGCTGCCGGAGTTGTCGATTGCCGCCAACATCTTCCTCGGTCGCGAACCCCATACCCGTTTTGGCAGCATCGACCACCAACAGCTGCGCGAGCGGGCAAGCGGCCTGCTGGCGCGACTTGGGGTCAAACACGGGCCGGATACCCGACTCGGGGATCTCTCCATCGGCGAACAGCAGATGGTGGAGATCGCCAAGGCGCTGTCGTTCGATGCCAGCGTCATCATCATGGACGAGCCGACCGATGCGTTGACCGATACCGAGACCGAGCAGCTGTTCAAGGTGATCCGCGAGCTGCGCGAACAAGGTTGCGGCATCGTCTATATCTCTCACCGCCTCAAAGAGATCTTCGAGATCTGCGATCGGGTCACTGTGCTGCGCGATGGCAAGTGGATCGGCGAGAAGGCGGTGAGCGATCTGGATGAAGACAAGATCATCGAGATGATGGTGGGCCGCCGGCTGGAAGAGCAGTACCCGCGTCTTGAGCGCGAGCTTGGCCCCGTCAGCCTGCAGGTGAAGGATCTGGCCGGTCCCGGCGTGCGCGGGGTGAGCTTCTCCCTGCGTCAGGGGGAAATTCTGGGCTTTAGTGGCCTGATGGGTTCCGGCCGTACCGAGCTGATGAAGCTGATCTACGGCGCCAGCCCCATCAGCGCCGGTGAAGTGGCAGTGGACGGTCATGCGCTGGTGCCCAAAAGCCCGGCCGATGGTCTGGCCGCAGGCATCGCCTATATCTCCGAGGATCGCAAGGGGGATGGGCTGGTGCTGGAGCTGTCGGTGCGCGAAAACATGAGTCTGTGCGCCCTCGACGAGTTCATCAGCAACGGAAAGATTGACGGCAAGGCCGAACGGCAGGCGGTGAGCGACTATGTGCGCCTGTTCAACATCAAGACCCCGAGTCAGGATCAGCTGATAAAGCTGCTCTCCGGCGGCAACCAGCAGAAGGTGGCCATCGCCAAGGGACTGCTGACCCGGCCCAAGGTACTGATCCTCGACGAGCCGACCCGCGGCGTCGACGTGGGGGCGAAAAAGGAAATTTATCAGCTGATCAACCAGTTCAAGAAGGAGGGGATGAGCATCATTCTGGTCTCCTCCGAGATGCCGGAAGTGCTCGGCATGAGTGATCGCATCATGGTGATGCATGAAGGGCGCATCAGCGCAGAGTTCAACACCCGCGATGCCAATCAGGAGAAGCTGATGGCGGCGGCAGTCGGTAAACAGTGGCAAGCAGAGCAAGAGGCATCCCAATGACAACCCAAACCCTTTCCCGCCGTGGCGTCATGAGCAAGGCGTGGTGGATCGAGAACAAATCCCTGGTCGCGCTGCTGGTCCTGATTGGTGTGGTCTCCTTTCTGAGCCCCAACTTCTTCACCGCCGACAACCTCCTCAACATCCTGCGCCAGACCTCGGTCAACGCCATCATGGCGGTCGGCATGACGCTGGTTATCCTCACCGCCGGTATCGATCTGTCGGTCGGCTCTGTGCTCGCCCTGTGCGGCGCGCTGGCCGCCACCATGGTCGCTATGGAGTTGCCCATCTGGCTGGTGGTGCCCCTCACTCTGGGTGCCGGTGCCCTGCTGGGTGGCGTCAGCGGTCTTATCATTGCCAAGGGCAAGGTGCAGGCATTTATCGCCACCCTGGTCACCATGACCGCCCTGCGCGGCATCACCATGGTCTATACCGAGGGGCGCCCCATCTCCACCGGTTTCAGTGACGGCGCCGATCACTTCGCCTGGCTCGGTACCGGTTACCTGTTCGGTCTGCCGGTGCCCATCTGGCTGATGGCCATCGTCTTCCTGCTCGCCTGGTTCATGCTCAACCACACCCGTCTCGGTCGCTACATCTACGCGCTGGGCGGTAACGAGTCTGCCACCCGTCTCTCCGGTATCAATGTGGATCGGGTGAAGCTGGCGGTGTATGGTCTGTGCGGCGCGCTCTCGGCGCTGGCAGGGCTTATCGTTACCTCTCGTCTCTCCTCTGCCCAGCCGACGGCGGGCATGGGTTACGAGCTGGATGCCATCGCCGCTGTGGTGCTGGGTGGTACCAGCCTGATGGGCGGCAAGGGCCGCATCATGGGGACCCTGATCGGTGCCTTGATCATCGGCTTCCTCAACAACGCCCTCAACCTGCTCGACGTATCCTCCTATTACCAGATGATCGCCAAGGCCAGCGTGATCTTGCTTGCCGTGATGATCGATAACAAAAGCAATCGTTGATAAGACAAGCCACACACAAGGAATGAAATGATGAAAAAGCTCAATACCCTGCTCGCTGCCGCCATCATGTCCGTGCTGGGCACCGCCCATGCCGCCGATCAAACCCTGGCGATGGTGGTCTCCACCCTCAACAACCCCTTCTTCGTCACCATGAAAGAGGGTGCCGAAGCCAAAGCCAAGGAGCTTGGCTACGAGCTGGTGGTACTGGACTCCCAGAATGACCCGGCCAAAGAGCTCTCCAACATGGAAGATCTCACCGTGCGCAAGGTCGGCGCCATCCTGATCAACCCCACCGACTCCGAAGCAGTCGGCAACGCTATCCGTCTGGCCAACCGCGCCAGCATTCCGGTACTGACCCTGGACCGCGGCGCTGCGCAGGGTGAGGTCAAGGCCCACATTGCCTCCGACAACGTGGCGGGCGGTAAGCTGGCCGGTGACTTCATCACCGAAAAACTGGGTACCGGTGCCAAGGTGATCCAGCTGGAAGGGATTGCCGGTACCTCCGCCGCCCGCGACCGTGGTGAAGGTTTTGCCCTGGCCGTGGCGGCCAACAAGCTGCAGGTACTGGCTTCCCAGCCTGCCGACTTTGACCGCACCAAGGGTCTGAACGTCATGGAAAACCTGCTGGCCGCCCATCCGACCGTACAGGCAGTGTTCGCCCAAAACGACGAGATGGCGCTGGGTGCCATCCGCGCGGTACAAGCTGCCGGTAAAGAGGTGATGATCGTCGGCTTCGACGGCACTGACGATGGCAAAGCCGCCGTTGCCAAGGGTAAACTGGCCGCCACCGTGGCCCAGCAACCAGCCCTGATCGGTGCCATCGGCGTCGAGACTGCCGACAAGGTGCTGAAAGGTCAGCCGGTCGAGAAATCCATTCCGGTACCGCTGCAAGTGGTCAGCAAATAAATCACAAGGGGGAGGCTCGCCTCCCCTTTTCCCTTTCGTTCAAGTGCCTCCCGGCTTGAGCTCACGCCATCACAGTGTTCAAGCCAAGATGCATCAGGAGTAGTCAACATGAATCGTCTCGTCGTTCTGGGCAGTGTCAATGCAGACCATGTGCTGCGCGTTCCCCACTTTCCTCGCCCGGGTGAAACCCTGACCGGCCACAGCTATCAGGTAGTGCCCGGTGGCAAGGGGGCCAATCAGGCAGTCGCTGCCGCCCGCCTCGGCGCTCCCGTCTCCTTTATCGCCCGCATCGGTGATGACGCCATCGGCCACCAGATGAAAGCCGGCTTTGCCAAAGATGGCATCGACGTCAGCGCCGTCGAGCTCGATCCCAAGCTCCCGACCGGTATCGCCATCATCTATGTGAGCGATGAGGGGGAGAACAGTATCGGTATCTCCGCCGAAGCCAACGGGGCCATCACCCCTGCCGTGGTGAAAAACCACGAAGCGATGATCGCCGACGCCCACACCCTGCTGTTGCAGCTGGAAGTGCCGCTCGAGAGCGTCCATGAAGCTGCACGGCTGGCTCGCGCCCACGGCACCCGGGTGGTGCTCAACCCCGCCCCTGCCCGCCCGCTCTCAAGCGAGCTGCTGGCACTGGTCGACCTTATCACCCCCAACCAGACCGAAGCGGAGCTGTTGACCGGCGTCAAAGTCACCGACGAAGCGAGTGCCCGCGAGGCGGCCGCCCGCTTCCACCAGATGGGCATTGCGGACGTGATGATCACCCTGGGGTCGCAGGGGGTCTATTGCAGCAACACCCAGCAGCAACAGCTGATACCGGGCTTTCGGGTCAAGGCGGTGGATACCACAGCCGCAGGCGATACCTTCAACGGCGCCCTGCTGGCGGCGGAACTGGCGGGTGCCGATTTCCACAGCGCGGTGCGCTTTGCCCACGGGGCGGCGGCACTCTCCGTCACCCGGTTCGGCGCCCAGAGCTCCATCCCGAGCAAGCAGGAGGTCGACACCTTCCTGCTTGAGCAGACTGCACAGGGGCACTGATGGCCAATATCAAGGAGGTGGCGGCGAGGGCCCAGGTCTCCACCACCACCGTATCCCACGTCATCAACGAGACCCGTTTCGTGGCCGAGGAGACCCGCGAACGGGTCTTCGCCGCCATGCGCGATCTCAACTATGCCCCGAGTCTGGTTGCCCGCAGCCTCAAGGTGAAGGAGACCAACAGTATCGGCATGCTGGTCACCACCTCCAGCAACCCCTTCTTTGCCGAAGTGGTGCGCGGGGTGGAGCGTTACTGCTTCGAGCAGGGCTACAACCTGATGCTGGGCAACACCGAGGGTCAAGCCGAGACGGCCCTCTCCTACCTCAAGATGATGCTGCGCAAGCGGGTCGATGGCCTGCTGATCATGTGTAGCGAAGGCCAGCAAGAGGTGTTCAATCAGCTCGACTGGCTCAAGAGCCTGCCGGTGGTGGTGATGGATTGGGGGCTGGTCAGCGAGGATGTGGATCTTATCGCCGACAACTCTTTCCACGGCGGTTATCTGGCGACCCGCCATCTGATTGAGCTTGGCCACACCGCCATCGGTTGCATCACAGGCCCCCACAGCCGCGCCCCCGCCAACCAGCGCCAAGCTGGCTTTGAACAGGCGTTGCAGGAGGCGGGTCTTACGATCAATCAAGAGTGGATCCAGGAGGGGGACTTTGATTGCGCCAGCGGCCATCAGGCGATGACTCGTCTGCTGGCATTGCCCGAGCGCCCCACCGCCCTCTTTGTCTGCAACGACATGATGGCGATGGGAGCCATCAGTGCCGCCCATCAGGCGGGGCTGGTGATCCCGCGGGATATCTCCATCGTTGGCTATGACAATGTGGCGCTGGCCGAATTTATGTCGCCGCCACTCACCACCGTCAACCAGCCCAAAGAGGAGCTGGGACGCCTCGCCGTCACCCGCCTGTTGGCTCGCATAAACGGCGAAGCGGTGGAGAATCACCTGATCACCGTCGACCCTGACCTGGTGATCAGGCAATCCTGCGCGCCCCGTCCCTGACGTTCAGGGGCAATAAACGAACAAGGCGACCCCAGGGTCGCCTTGTTTCATTTTGTCTCTTGCCGATGCAATACCGCGTTTTGCCCTCAGGCCAGCGACCGGGTCTCCCTGGCTGCCAGCACTTGCAGTGGCACCAGCCCCAATCGTCTGGCCAGAGGCTGCAACAACTCGCCATCATCATCACCCTGCGGCAACCAGTAGCGGACAGGCCAGCCGGCTGCCAGCTGCGCCGCGGTTGTACTGCCAATCTCTCTGAGCGCCAGAGTGCAACCCTGTTGCCGCAATCCCGCCAGCAAGGCACTATCCTGCTGCAGCATCGGCACCAGCAACACCAGCGGCGTACGGGAAGCCTCCGGCAGATAGGCCAGTAGATGAGTCAGCTGGGCCTGGTTGTCGAGCGGGACCAGCAGTGCCCGACCATCGGCATACTGCGCCTCGTGCGCTTGCAGCACACGGGCCAACACGGGCCCCAGCACACCGCACTCCTGCAGCCAGCGCATCTGGCAAGGCACTCCCTGCTCACGCCACTCAAGCGCCAATTGCCACATCTCGTTGCCCTGTCCGTCCGTCAGCGCCTGCAATGCCACTCGCAGCGGTGCTGGCTCGCGCCCGGCCAGCCACTCTCGCAACTGATGAAGCTGCTGCTGACTCAACTGCAACTGCTGCAGCATGGCTGGCTCAAACCAGCTGATCGCCCCCTCCTGGCTACGCTTGGCCTGGTTGAGGGCCAGGATGGCCTGATCCAGCAACCGGGCGGCATCCTGTTGTTGCGCCTTGGCGACCCCGAGCCGACAGGCAAGATCGAAGCTGCACTCCCGGGTCACGAACTCGAAATGGAGCAGATCCACCAGCTCATGAATGGCGGTTTCCAGCGCATCATTCGCCTTGGTCAGCACCACGGCAAATTCATCTCCGCCGAGCCGGTAAGCGTGGCTGCCATGGGCCTGCAGCAGCTTGTTGGCCACCATCTGCAACAGCCGATCACCGACCTGATAACCCAGCAGATCATTGACCTGCTTGAAGCGCTTGAGATCGAGCACCACCAAAGCGCCCACCTCGCCAGCATGCAGAGCGCGAGAGAGCTGTTCCTGCAGGGCACGGCGGTTGCCAAGCTGGGTCAGGGGATCGAGCAGGGCAAGCCGGCGGTTCGCCAGATTGGCGCGAATGAGGGCTGCGACCAGAGCGCCACCGGTCAGCAGCAGGATCAGTTGCCAGATCTGCAGCCAAAACAGGCTGTTGCGGATCTGGCTGACCGAATGCTCCCGCTCCTGGCCGGAGAGGATCTGATCCCCTATCTGTTCGATGAGACGGGTCTGGCTGGCGATCGCCTCCTGCAAGCGGGCAAGCTCAGCCCCCTCGCGCAGCGCACCGGCCTCCATCTGGGGTTCGAGCTGCTTGATCTGCTCGAACAGGGTGGCCAGCACCTTGCCGAGCCCGTGCCGCTGGCGCATCTCGGCGGTCTCGCTGCTGATGAGGAAGATGTCGAGTCGGTTCCACAGCAGATCGTAATCAAGGCTCAGGGTCTCCATCGACAGTCTGCCAGCCCGATAGAGCTGCAGATCGTAGAGGAAACGCTGGGATTCGAGCATTACCTGGCTGATGTTCCAGTGGACATTACGGTAGAAAGTATCGACCAGCAGCTCCTGCCGATACTGCAGATAGAGGCTGCTGCCAGACGAGAGCAGAAACAGCAGCGACACCGCAACCAACAGCAGATTTTGGCGGGATAGCCCCATCAATAGACGATCTCGATGCGGGTAACCTGCCACACCATGCAGTTGTGGATAGCTGGCACGTCCAGCTTGGGATAGGTGGTGAACGGGATGAGCAGCCAGAGCGGCCCCTTGTTGCGCCGGGTCAGCGGTTTGCCGTCCTCCTGACGCACCAGGATCAGCGGCACGCCGTCGAACAGGGCCAGATCCACCACCTGCTGATAACCGTTGAGGGCCGAGACGGCGATCTTGCGAGCATCCAGGATCCCTTGCGCCGCCAGCACGGCTGACAGGGTCGGCCCGCGATAGTGGTGGGCGCCCTGAGTCCAGGGGGTAGTCGTGGTGAACTCGGTCTGTGGCAAGGCGGAGAGGGTCGCCTCATCGAGGGTCACCTGCTGGCCATCTGGCAGTACCAGGGTCATCAGGGGGATGGAGGCCGATGCGCTGGCACTGGCCAGCATCAGGAGAAAAAAAGCGATCCATTGCTTTACTGCGGTCATGGTAATTTGCGCCAACTGCGTCCCATTTTTTAAATGGTTGCCAGTGTGGCGATTTCACCGAACCATTGCAACTGTCCCGTCGCACAGTAGCTCAGGGACCGCGCATCTCCATCCAGTTGTGCCCCTCGACTTGCCTCGGTTGATGAATGCCGCACGCCTCCAGCAACTCATCGACATAGGCGGGCACCAGCAGGGAGGCTGGGCCATAACGTTTCTCGTCAAACTGGCTACCCACCTCGCTCGGCTCGAGATTGAGCTCGATGGTGTGCGCCCCGTTCAATCCCGCTTCATGGACAAAACCGGCGGCCGGATAGACAGCGCCAGAGGTGCCGATGGAGATAAAGAGATCGCACTGGGCAAGCGCGCTGTAGATGCGATCCAGCCCGAGCGGCATTTCGCCAAACCAGACCACATGGGGACGCAGCGGCTGGGGGAACTGGCAACAGGAGCAGAGCTCGTCCTGATGGAGATCACCGCGCCACTCGATCACCTGACCGGACTCGGGGCAGCGGGCCTTGAGCAGCTCCCCGTGCATATGGATAAGGTTCTTGCTACCCGCGCTCTCGTGCAGATTGTCGATGTTCTGGGTGACCAGGGTGACCGTGCCGGGCAGCAGCCGCTCGAGACGGGCCAACGCATAGTGGGCCGGATTGGGATGAACTTGGGGCTGTTGCAGCTGTTTGCGGCGGGAGTTGTAAAAGCGCAGCACCAGTTCGGGATCCCGGGCATACCCCTCGGGGGTCGCCACGTCCTCGACCTTGTGCTCTTCCCACAAACCGTCGCAGGCACGAAAAGTCTTGATGCCGGATTCGGCAGAGATCCCCGCTCCGGTCAGGATCACGATATGTTTATATGACTGCGCCATAAGCTGCTCCGTCTATCCCCGCACAATAAATGTGACCTTAGCACAGGGAAAAAAGTGTCACTATTCGCCCTTGGTCTTAAGCGGCGCCGCTGGCGGCACGGGCAACCAGGCATCCAGTACCGACAGATCCAGCCTGACAAAGACCATCTCCCGTCCGGTCACCAGGGTCAGCGGCAAGCCAAGGCGCTTGAGCAGGGTCAGCATCGGCCGGTTCTGGGCCAGCACTTCCGCCGTCCACTCCCGGATCCCGTCCGCCCTGGCAAGCAGTGCCAGCGCCAGTAGAATCCGTCGCCCCGCCCCCTTGTGCTGAAAGTGATCCGCCACGATGCAAGAAAACTCCGCCCGATCGGGATGAAGGCGACGGCGGATTGATTGCGCCTGAGCCAGCGGCTCACCAGCCAGATCGGTCAGCAACAGCGAGATCTGTTGCTCGGGATGGTAATTGAGAAATTGGGCCACCTGTTCCGGTGGCGGTGTCCGTTTCGGACGCATAAAGCGCAGATAGATGCTCTCTTCACTCAATGCATCGTAAGCAGCCAGCATACGGGCAGGCGCCACCCCATGCAGCTCGCGCAGCAAGCACGGCACCCCGGAGACCTGCATCGCCAGTGGCAGCGCGGCCCGGGAAACCGGATGGGGCCAGCCCTCCAGCCCTTTGCCAAGGCGCTCCCGGTGCATGGGCCAGCAGAGGTAGCGCGGCATAGCTTACCAGCGCCCCGTCATACCGCGCTCTCGCCACACCTCGACGTCGAGCAGGTTGTAAGGATCATCCAGATAGACGGCGATCCCCAGCTCCCGAACCCTGGCCATAAAGCGTCCCAGCAGGGAGTCACCGGTCAAGGACTCCATCTCCGGCAAGATCCCCTGCCCCAGCAGCAAGGCTTGCAGCGGCAAACGCTCCAGCAGATCGAATGGCAGATGCTGGCTGTTATCGAGCAGCAGCGCCAGCTTGCTCCCCGCCAGACTGGCTTGCAGCACCAGCGCGAAGCGATCGGCATTGCCGAGCAGGTGGTCACGACGGTGGATCAGCAGGGTCAGTTCGGCTGGGGTACGCGACTGCTCCGTCAGCCAATCCTTGAGCGCCTCCCAGCGGCTGGGTAAACCCGTTACCGCCAGCCAGACCGGATGAGGGGTCGCGGGACTGGAGAGCAGCCCAAGCTGACCCTGCACCTCCCCCTGCCACCGGCGGATGGTGCGGCGCTGGCCGCTCAAGCGCTGCTGACGCAGCGGGCCCAGATAGAGTCGACGCAGCAACCTGAGCAGCTCGTCGCAATCAAGCGGCTTGGCCAGCGCCGCCAGAATATTGAAACCGGCATCGTGCAGCAGGCGGCGGGCACCGTCGATCAACGTCTGCTCATGGGCCGAAAGCAGCACAATGGGCAGCCCGGCCTCCTGCAACTGGGGCTGGTTCATCAGCAAACTGATGGCATCTTGCTCCACCAGACTGAGATCGCACACCAGCAGGCTGATGTCGCCCGCCGACAATGCCGCAAGACAGGCCGATTCATCCTGTACCCACTGACAGGATAGCCCCAACGCGGCGATGGTCTGTTGCAGTTGCATCCCCTGAAACGGGTGATCCTCGAGCAGCAACACCTTGTTAGCGGCCAGCCAGTTGCACCATTTACGATAACTGGCGGCAAGCCCCCCCAGCCAATCCTCGCCGATAGCGTAAATTCCCTCATGCTGCTGCAACTGGGGGAAGTAGTCCGCCTGCTGATGAGCGGCGGGGTCGTAAAGGGCAATGGCACCTGCCGCAAACAACCCTTCCCACTGCCAGCAGGCATCCGGTCGGGTACGGTGCAGCGTGACATAGGAGGGCAATGTCATGGTGCTGGCCAACTCATGGGCGGTGCTGTCGAGGGCATAAAGCACAATTGGGCAAAATCCTGCCGCCTCATGCTCTTCCGAATCGAGCAACGCCAGTAATTCTTCATCAGTGATGATCATCTTGAGCCCTCTTTGAAAACTGCTGGCTGAACTCATCCAGTGCCCGGTTCAATCTGGCTTGCAGCATCGGATGGGGCGCCTGTTGCCACTCTTCAATGGCCGCCACCAACGCAGTCGCCCCTACCATTCTGGCGGCCCCCTTCAACTTGTGTAAAGCAGCATTCACGCCAACTTCATCTTCTTCTGTGCTGCAGCGCTCAAGTTCGGCCAAATCATCACGGGTAGCCTTCAGATAAAGGGCGGCCAGTTCATCGGTCAGCAGCGAGGCGACCGGTGTCGGGGCGACAACATTGCTCCCCTCTTTGGCAATATGGCGCAGCAAGGTCGCCAGCTCCTTGAGGGCGACCGGCTTGTCCAGATGGCCATCGCAACCGCAGGATTGCAGCTCCCTTGCCGCCTGATCACTGAGATCTGCGGTGATCACATAGACCGGCAGACGGGCCCAACGGGCGGATTGGCGCAATTGCCTGCACAGCTCGGCCCCGTTCATCACCGGCATCTGCAGATCGGTCAGCACAAAATCCACCTCTTGCTGCGCCAGCATCTCCAGCGCCAGCTGCCCGTTGGCGGCAGTGATAACGCTGGCACCAAGTTGCCCCAGTTGCAGGCTGATCAGCTCGCGATTGACATCGTGATCTTCAACCAGCAGAACCCGCATGCCAAGCCCGGGCTGGGTGCCGGCGACCGGTTGATCCGGGGTCAGCCGTGGCTGCAGCAGGGTGATGATGGTCCCGGGCACCCAGGACTCCCCTTGCCAGGCCCAATAGTAGAGCCCCTTCTCGTCCACCTCTGCTTGCAGCGTATCAACGGCGTTGCTGACGGTGGCGATCCCCAAGCGACTGAGCCAGGGCGACAACGCTTGCGCCTCATCGTGGGGTAAAGAGAGTGCCAGCTGCCGCACATTGGGCAGCCAGTCCGGCTCCTGCTGCACCCGCTTCAGGGGCAACTCGCAATAGAAGCGGCTACCGCCACCGACGCGCCCCTCGACATCGATAAGACCACCCATCTGCTCGACCAGCTGCTTGCAGATCGCCAGACCAAGACCGGTGCCCGGCGCCCGCAGTTGGCCTTCAACGGCAAACTGCTCGAACGGCATAAAGAGCGTGGTGCGCATCTTGGCAGTGATCCCCGGTCCCTGATCATCCACACCAAAGCGCAAGGTCGATGCGACCACCTCGGCCCACAGCACCACTTCCCCACGCAGGCTGAACTTGATGGCATTGGAGAGCAGGTTGTGGAGCACTTGCCGTACCCGGTGAGGGTCGAGGGTCTGCAGGGCTGGCAGAGCCGGGTCCAACTTAAGGCGCAGTTGCAATCCCTTGGCCCGCGCCTTGGTCCAGTGCACCGCCGCCACGTGCTCGCACAGCTCGGCAAAATCGGTGGGTTGCGGCGAGAGGGAGAGTTTGCTGTTTTCGTTGCGGCTAAAGTCGAGCACATCGTTGAGCAGGCCGAGCAACTCATCCCCCGCCTGACGCACCCGCGCCAGCGCCGAATCCTGCTCTCTCGACAAAGGAGTACTGGCCAGCCACTCCAGCAAGCCGAGCATGGCGTTCATCGGCGTGCGGATCTCGTGGCTTATGGCGGCCAGAAAGCGCCCCTTGGCCAGCACTGCCTGTTGCGCCTGCTCATGGGAGTGCTGCAATGCCTGATCCTGCTCGACCCTGGTAGTGGCATCCTGCATCACCGCATAGATCCGCCAACCCTGCGGCTGACTGCGGCCACGGCCATAGAGCTGCAACCAGCGCAGACCCTTGGTCGGATGGTAATAGCGCATGGTGAACGCGAAGGGTTTGCCAGCCTGCAACATGGCGAACATCTCACGGCTTACCCGACGACGATCCTCGCGCTCCAGCATAATGAGCACCCGTTTGGGCTCACGACGGATCTGCTGGCTCGCCAGCCCCAGCAGCTCGTAACAGCCCCGGCTGATAAACTCGATACCCCCTACCCGTCCCCGCTCGAACATAAACTGCAGCACCACGCCGGGCACGGTATTGGTCAGGGCGCGCAGGCGGCGCTCTGCCTGACGCAGAAAACGGGCCTGCTCACGCAGCACACTGATATCCGACAGGGCGATAAGATCGGTGGCAGGTGCCTGCTTGTCCAGCCGCAGCGGATGCTGGGCATAGGCGAAGACCTGATCCCCCAGCACCAGCTCCCCTTCGCTCTTTTGCGGCTGTACCGGCGGCAGCATCAACTGCTGCGAATAGCGCAGGGCCAGACGTCGCCCCTGTTTATTGGATTTGATCACCTTGCCCTGGCTATTGCGCAGATAGACGGGCACCGGCAACGCCTGAAACATGGTTTCCCGCAGCTCGCTCTCGATGGCCAGCGCCTTCTCGGCGGCGTGACGCTGGGCCACTTCCCGTGCCAGTTGCTGACGAGACCGCCAGATCCCGCCGATGACAATGCCGCTGATCAGCAGTGCCATGGCAATGGAGCCAAACCAGGCGGCGTAGCTCACGCCGGGCTGCTGCACGACGAGCAAGCGGCGCCAGCGCTGGTTAAGTTCGTCGATCTGGGTGCTGGTCAGCGCCATCAGGTTGCGATCCATCACCCCGGCCAGTTCTGTCTGACTCTTGTTGATGGCAAAGCCAAGACTGAAGCGATCTTCCAGCTCCTCGATATCGAGCCCTTCCAGCAAGTTGGTACGCTGGGGATATTGCAGCTGATATAGCTCGCTCAGCATAGCGTCAGCCTTGCCCTGTTTGATCGCGGCAAGCCCCTGCTCGAGGCCGTCGGTGCGAACCCACTCCTGATCACCGAGCAGGGCGAGCAAGGAGGGATCGTAGAGGGACTCCGGCACCAGAATACGCTGCCGCTTGAGTTGGGTGATGCGATCGGCAGCCAGCTTGCGCTTGCTGATCAAGGCAAACCGGTTGGTGGAGATCGTCCGACTGAAAATGAACTGATCCGTCAATGCCGGGGATTCCGGCAAGCCGGCCATCATATCCGCCTCACCACGGCGCAGCTTTTCTACGGCCTCCGCCTTGCTGGCGGCAGGCACCAGCTTGTATTTCAGGCCGGTCTCCTGGGTGACCCAGCGCAGCACATCCGCGCTCCACCCTTTCGCCTCCCCCAGATCATTGACGCCGCTATAGGGCATCAACTCGGGATTGACCACCAGGCGAATGGTGCGCCCGCGACCGGATAACCAGGCCTGCTCGGTATCGCTGAAGTGGGGCTGGTTGACATATAGTGACCCCTGATCGAGATAGCGAGCCAGATCGGTATAGATAGTACCGGCGGGCATATGACGGATCAGGGTGTCCACCAGATTGGCCAACTCAGGCTGATCACGCATCATCAGGCGATAGCTGATGATCCGATCCTCACCAAACAGGCGGCGCAGGCGCAAACCATCGGCAGGAAACTCGCGCATCAGATAGCGCAGTTGCAGATAGTCCCCCAGATAGGCATCTCCCTTGCCGCTCTGCAGCGCGTCGTAGACCTTCTCTCCGCTTTTTAGGGAAATAATGCGTGCCTGGGGATAGAGCTCGTGCAGCAGGCGGGCTGAGTCTGCCACCGAGTAGACCAGAAAGCGGGCCTGTTTGAGATTTTCACCCTTGTAGAGGATGGCGGCATCTGTCTCCATCATCGGACGGCTTAACCGCATACCCTCCACGGCCTTCTTGCGGGTTCCGACATAGGGAATGATGTCGCATTCCCCCTCTGCGAGCCCGTTGCGCAATGTCTTCCAATCGGGCAACTCTTTGAGCACGAGGGGAACCGGGAACAGCTCCTGCAACCGGGCGAGACGATCCTTGAGCAGTCCCCCCTCGGCCATCAGGTATGGTGGAGGAAGCGTCGCAGGATAGCAGAGCGAAAGCTGACTCAGTGAATTTACATAAGCCTGGGTCGCCGGCGCCAACGGCAGCACTGTGGTCTGCAAAGGCTTGGCGTGCAATGGCAGTGCCAGTACGGCACCCAGAAGAAAAACGGGGAATTTGGTCATCTGAAAACAAAAGCCAGGCATCTGCCTGGCTTTTTATCACTCGTTGGGTTCAACATTTTCTACCCTGGCCTTGAGCTTCTGGCCAGGCCGGAAGGTCACCACGCGGCGGGCGCTGATAGGAATATCCTCGCCCGTCTTGGGGTTGCGTCCGGGACGCTGATTCTTCTCACGAAGGTCAAAGTTACCGAAGCCTGAAATCTTGACTTGTTCACCACGCTCAAGCGCCTGTCGGATTTCCTCAAAGAAGGCTTCCACCATATCTTTGGCTTCACGCTTGCTCATCCCGAGCTGGGTGAACAGGTGCTCTGCAATGTCGGCTTTGGTAAGCGCCATAGATCAATCCCTCAAGGATGCATTCAACTCTTCACCAAGGGCCCGCACGACATTGTCTACGGTCTCGGCAATCTCTTTCTCCTCCAGGGTGCGCTGGGTATCTTGCAATACAAGACTGATGGCCAGGCTCTTCTTGTCCTCTGCCATACCAGCACCCTGGTATACGTCAAACAAGTTTATTCCAACTACCTGATTTCCGCCAACTTTTTTAATTACCGCAAGCACATCACCTGCCAGAACCTGACGATCGACCACGACGGCGATGTCGCGACGGTTCGCCGGGAACTTGGAAACTTCGGCTGCCACAGGCACCTTGGCCGGGGTCAGCTTATCCAGCTCCAGCTCAAACATCACCGCACGGCTCTTGAGGCCCAGCTTCTTCTCGAGGCTCGGGTGGATCACGCCGATGTGGCCGATGATCTCGCCATTACGCAGGATGGCTGCGCTCTGGCCCGGGTGCAGGGCGCTGTGCTCGGTACGCTCGAAGGTAAAGGTGGCCCCTTCGGCGGTCAAGTCCAGCACCGCTTCCAGATCCCCTTTCAAATCAAAGAAGTCGGCTGCGCGAGTTTTGATGTCCCAGTGCTCGTCGCTCTGGTTGCCAGTGATGATACCGGCCAGCATCGGCTCCTGACGGATGCCATTCTCGGCGCTTTCATCCTTGATGAAACGCAGACCCTGCTCGAACAGACGCACGCGCGGCTGCTGACGGTTCTGGTTGTAAACAACAGCCTGCACCAGACCCGGGAACAGAGAGACACGCATGGCGGACATCTCGACCGAGATCGGGTTCGGCAGCACGATGGCATCGCTCTGCGGGAACAGGGTTTGCTGGGTCTTGGGATCGACGAAGCTGTAGGTGATCGCCTCCTGAAAACCGCGGTCAACCAGCAGGTCGCGCACACGCTTCAGAGTCACCTGCCCTTCTGCCTGCTCCACCATCGCCAGAGAGGCGGCGGGTTTCAGGTTCGGGATATTGTTGTAGCCGTAGATGCGGGCCACTTCCTCGATGAGGTCTTCCTCGATGGCGATATCGAAACGCCAGGAGGGTGCCAGCGCAGTCCAACCGTCAGCATCCACAGTGACTTGCATGCCGAGGCGGGTTAGGATCTCGACCACCTGAGCATCAGCCACGCTGATACCGATCACTTTATCGAGCTTGCTGCGACGCAGCTTGATGGGGGCTGCCTTGGGCAGATGGGCATCGGATTTGACCTCGATGACCGGACCCGCTTCACCGCCGCAGATGTCCAACAGCAGACGGGTGGCTCTGTCCATCACCTTGGCCTGCAGCTGCGGATCCACCCCGCGCTCGAAGCGGTGAGAGGAGTCGGTGTGCAGACCGTAAGCACGAGCACGGCCGGTGATGGAGAGCGGCGCGAAGAAGGCGCACTCCAGCAGGATGTCGGTGGTGGTCTCGGATACACCGGTGCGGTTACCGCCGAAGATCCCGGCCATGCAGGCAGGGCCTTTGGCATCAGCAATCACCAAGGTGGTCTCTTTGAGCTTCACTTCGTTGCCATCGAGCAGGGTCATCGGCTCATCGGCGTGGGCACGACGCACCACCAGTTCCCCTTCCAGGGTAGCCAGATCGAAGGCGTGCATCGGCTGACCGTATTCCAGCAGCAGGTAGTTGGTGATGTCGACGATGGCGTCGATGGAACGAATGCCGCCACGGCGCAGCTTCTCTTGCATCCAGAGCGGGCTCTGGGCCTGCAAGTTCAGCCCCTTGATGACGCGGCCCAGATAACGGGGGCAATCAGCTGGTGCTTCAACCCGGATCGGGAAAGTTGCATCAATGGTAGCAACAGCTGGTGCCCAGGTCGGCTCGACCACATCGACGCTGTTGAGCACGCCGATTTCACGGGCCAGACCCGCGATACCGAGGCAATCGGCACGGTTCGGAGTCAGATCCACGTCGATGGAGACGTCGTTCAGATTGAGGTAGTCACGAATATCGGTACCGATGGGGGCATCGGCCGGCAGCTCGATGATGCCATCGGCTTCAACGTCGATACCCAGCTCGCTGAAAGAGCAGAGCATGCCGTGGGACGGTTGGCCACGCAGTTTGGCTTTCTTGATGGTGAAATCACCAGGCAGGGTCGCCCCTACTATGGCCACGCACACTTTCAAGCCCTGACGGCAGTTCGGCGCGCCACAGACGATGTCCAGCAGTTCGGCCTCGCCCACATTGACCTTGGTCACCCGCAGCTTGTCGGCGTCCGGGTGCTGGGCGCACTCGATCACTTCACCCACCACCACATTGTTGAACTGGCCGGCAACCGCTTCCACGGCGTCCACTTCCAGACCGGCCATGGTGATCTGCTCGGCCAGTGCATTGTCACTCAACTCGGTGCGGACCCACTCCATCACCCAGGATTTACTGAATTTCATGTTCTCTCGCCCTTACTTGAACTGCTTGAGGAAGCGCAGGTCGTTTTCGAAGAAGGCACGCAGGTCGTTGACCCCGTAACGCAGCATGGTCAGGCGCTCAACGCCCATGCCGAAGGCAAAGCCGGAGTATTTTTCCGGATCGATACCGACCGAACGCAGTACGTTCGGGTGCACCATGCCGCAGCCCAGCACTTCCAGCCACTTGCCGTTCTTGCCCATCACATCCACTTCAGCGCTCGGCTCGGTGAACGGGAAATAGGAAGGACGGAAGCGAATGGTCAGGTCTTCCTCGAAGTAGTTACGCAGGAAGTCGTGCAGGATGCCCTTCAGCTCGGTAAAGCTGGCATGCTCGTCAACCAGCAGACCTTCAACCTGATGGAACATCGGGGTGTGGGTCATGTCGTAGTCGTTACGATAGACGCGGCCAGGCGCGATGATGCGGATCGGCGGTTGCTGATGCTCCATGGTGCGGATCTGCACACCGGAGGTGTGGGTACGCAGCATCAGATCAGGATTGAAGTAGAAGGTATCGTGATCGGTACGCGCCGGGTGATGAGCCGGAATGTTCAGCGCATCGAAGTTGTGGAAGCCATCTTCAATCTCGGGACCACGGGCGACCTTGAAGCCCATCTCGCCAAACAGGCGCTCGATGCGCTCGATGGTGCGGGTTACCGGATGCAGACCACCATTCTCGATGCGACGGCCCGGCAGGCTGACATCGATGGTCTCGGCAGCCAGCTTCTGGTTCAGCACGGCAACTTCGAGCGCTTCACGACGCTCGTTCAGCGCATCCTGAACCTGCTGTTTGGCCTGGTTGATCACGGCGCCCGCGGCGGGACGCTCTTCAGCGGACAAGGCACCCAGGCCCTTCATCTGCTCGGTAAAAAAGCCCTTTTTACCCAGATATTTGACCCGGATTTCGTCGAGGGTCGCGATATCGCTCACGCCCTCAATTTCGGCTCTGGCTTGGCCGACTACTTCTTCAAGCTGTTGCATGTCTTCCTCGTCACCACTCCCGGTACAGGAGCCTTTAGGCTAAATAAGGTCAAGAGTGGAATAATACAAAAAAAGCCCCTTCGCTGACCATAGCTAAGGTGGGCTTTTCTCCCTACAAATCATTTTGTTATATCAAGCGAGTCTCATCGGTTCACCGCCATTCCTGAAATATTAGAACAAACATCTAGTTTGTTGGCATATAAGCCATTTGTAGAACAGGTCATCTCGCACATATCGCCTTGTGTGGAGAAAACTGTAGCGCGTGTAAAACAGTGGACAGAATATGGACGAGGAAAAAGAAAAAGTGATGTAAAACAGATGGTTATAGATACAAAAAAGGAGGCCTGAGCCTCCTTTTAGCGTTTATAACAGAACTGGATTAGACCAGAGCTGCTTTAGCTTTTTCAACCAGGGCGGTGAAAGCCATTTTGTCGTGAACGGCGATATCGGACAGGATCTTGCGATCGATCTCGATAGAAGCCTTTTTCAGACCGTTGATCAGACGGCTGTAGGACAGACCGTTCTGACGGGCAGCAGCGTTGATACGCGCAATCCACAGCTGACGGAACTGACGCTTTTTCTGGCGACGGTCACGGTAGGCATACTGACCAGCTTTAGTTACCGCTTGTACCGCTACGCGGTAAACACGGGAACGAGCGCCGTAGTAACCTTTGGCGGCTTTCATTACTTTCTTGTGACGAGCTCGAGCAGTCACACCACGTTTAACTCTTGGCATTTTTCACATCCCCCCTTATGCGTACGGCAGACAAGCGACAACACGTTTGTGGTCGGCAGCAGAAACCATGAATTTCGGTCCCAGCTGACGCTTACGCTTGCTGCTCTTCTTGGTCAGGATGTGACGCAGGTGGTTGTGCTTGCACTTGAAGCGACCCGAGCCAGTCTTTTTGAAGCGCTTTGCAGCACCCCGGTTGGTTTTCATCTTCGGCATTTCATACTCCGCATTGTGAGTGACAACAAAATCGCAAGGCGAACCGACTCATGGAGCGAGCCCCATTAGTCAATTTCTTGTGGGCCTTAAGATTTCTTCTTAGGTGCGAGGACCATCACAGCTTGACGGCCTTCGACTTTCGGGAACGACTCGACTACGGCCAACTCTTCCAGATCGTTCTTGACGCGCTCGAGAACCTTGATACCAAGATCCTGGTGGGCCATTTCACGACCACGGAAGCGCAGGGTGACCTTAGCCTTGTCCCCGTCTTCCAGAAAGCGAACCAGGTTGCGTAGTTTTACCTGATAGTCGCCTTCGTCAGTGCCAGGACGGAATTTGATTTCCTTAACCTGGACGACTTTCTGCTTTTTCTTCTGTTCTTTGGTTGTTTTGCTCTTTTCGTAGAGGAATTTGCCGTAATCCATGATCCGGCAAACGGGCGGCTCAGCATTTGGACTGATCTCTACCAGATCAACTCCGGCCTCTGCGGCCAAGTTCAGAGCATCCTGAATGGAGGTAATGCCAATGGCTTCACCATCCAGACCAGTCAGACGAACTTCTTTCAGACGGATCTCTTCATTGATCCGGTGAGCGCGGGCTTGCGGTTGCTTGCCCAGTTTTTTTCCGCCTTTTATAGCTTATTCCTCCACTTTCTTTTGTCCGCGGGTCTGAACTTCCTGGGTCAACAGAGCGATGAACTCTTCAACAGGATAAGTGCCCAGGTCAGCCCCTTTACGAGTCCGTACAGCAATCTTACCGGCTTCAACTTCTTTATCGCCGCAGACCAGCATGAAAGGTACTCGCTTCAAAGTATGCTCGCGGATTTTAAAGCCAATCTTCTCATTTCTCAAGTCCGCTTTTGCGCGAAGGCCCGCATCATTCAATGCTTTGGCTACTTTCACCGCATAATCGGCCTGATTGTCCGTGATATTCATGACCACAGCCTGAGTCGGTGCCAACCAGGTCGGGAACAGACCGGCGTACTCTTCAGTCAGAATACCGATGAAGCGCTCGATAGAACCCAGGATGGCCCGGTGGATCATCACAGGTACATGGCGATCGTTGTTTTCGCCCACATAAGTGGCACCCAGACGACCAGGCAGGGCAAAGTCGAGCTGCACGGTACCACATTGCCACGCACGATCAAGGCAATCGTGCAGGGTAAATTCAATTTTGGGACCGTAGAACGCCCCTTCACCCGGCTGCAGATCGTACTTCAGACCGTTGAGCTCCAGCGCTTCGGCCAAGGCTTTCTCGGCGCGATCCCACATCTCATCGGAGCCGATACGCTGCTCGGGACGAGTGGAGAGCTTGACCACGATGTTCTCGAAGCCAAAGGTACCGTAGACGTCATAGACCATACGAATACAGCCGGAGACCTCTTCCATGATCTGCTCTTCGGTACAGAAGATGTGAGCGTCATCCTGAGTGAAGCCGCGCACCCGCATCAGACCGTGCAGGGAACCGGACGGCTCGTTGCGGTGGCAGGAACCAAACTCGGCCATACGCAGCGGCAGATCGCGGTAGGACTTCAGACCCTGGTTGAAGATCTGGACGTGACCCGGGCAGTTCATCGGCTTGATGGCGTACTCGCGGTTTTCGGACTGGGTGGTGAACATGGCCTGGGCATACTTCTCCCAGTGACCTGAACGCTCCCACAGGACGCGGTCCATCATGAACGGACCTTTCACTTCCTGATAGTCGTACTCTTTGAGCTTGCCGCGGATAAAGGTTTCCAGCTCACGGAAGATGGTCCAGCCATCGTTGTGCCAGAACACCATACCGGGTGCTTCTTCCTGCATGTGATACAGGTCGAGCTGCTTGCCGATCTTGCGATGGTCGCGCTTGGCGGCCTCTTCCAGACGCTGCAGATAAGCCTTGAGCTGCTTCTTGTCAGCCCAAGCAGTACCGTAGATACGCTGCAGCATCTTGTTGTTGGAGTCGCCACGCCAGTAGGCGCCGGACATCTTCAGCAACTTGAAGTGGTGGCAGTGACGCATGTTGGGCACGTGCGGGCCGCGACACATGTCGATGTACTCTTCGTGATGATAGAGACCTGGCTGATCCTCACGGGCAATGTTCTGATCCAGGATTTCGACTTTGTAAGACTCACCGCGCGCTTCGAATACATCACGCGCTTCTTGCCAGGAGACTTTCTTCTTGATGACGTCGTAATCCTTGGCTACCAGCGCCAGCATGCGCTCTTCCAGGGCAGCCAGATCTTCATCGGTCAAGGTACGGTCAAGATCAACGTCATAGTAGAAGCCGTTGTCGATGACAGGACCGATGGCCATCTTGGTCTGGGGCCAGAGTTGCTTGATAGCATGACCCAGCAAGTGGGCGCAGGAGTGGCGCAGGATGTCCAGACCTTCCTCGTCTTTGGCGGTGATGATGGCCAGCGCAGCATCGGCTTCGATCAGCTCGCACGCATCTACCAGTTCACCGTTTACCCGACCGGCAATGCACGCCTTGGCGAGGCCGGGACCGATGTCCGCAGCCACATCCATGACGGAAACAGAGTGGGCAAATTGACGTTGGCTGCCGTCAGGCAGAGTAATGATTGGCATTATGTGTTTCCTTATACAGTGGTGACCCCTACCAAAGGTCACATGCGGGATGGAAAAGAGATTCAAAAAGGTGATGTTTTGGTTCTCCACAGCACTTTGCGAAGACGGCCTGACACGTAAACCACATGTCTAACGTGACAAACCAAGCCAAAACGGCCCCATGCTACCAGAAGTCGGGCGTGCTGTATCGGATTTGCAGATATTTTCTACAGTCAAATGAGTCGCCTGCCGACTATTCGCCAAGCAGGGATTGCCAGTTGAAGTCAAAGTCACTGCTCCCCTCCTCTGCCAGCGCCAGCTCTTGCAGCACCTGAAGCGCCAGCTTGTTGCCCTTTTGTGCCGCCTGATAGAGCCACTGTTTCGCCTGAGGCAGATCGACCCTGCCGCTGACCCCCATCAGATGAAGGACGCCGACTTTCAGCATGGCCGGGACGTCACCGTTACGGGCTGCCTGATCCATCCAGTGAAAGGCTTGGCGCAGATCTCGCTTGACCCCGACACCGCGCAGATAGAGCTCTGCCAGCCGATATTGGCCGAAGGGATCCCCTGCCAGCGCCGACTGGCGATAGAGGCTGATGGCCTGATGGATATCCTGCTCGCTCCCCTGCCCCACCTCATGGCTCCAGCCCATCAAGGCTTGCGCCCTAGGTTGCCCTTGCGCCGCCAGTGGCGACCAGATCCGGGTCGCCTCATCGAAGTGACCGGTACGCCAGGCACGGTTGGCAGCAGCCATCTCCTGCTCGGTGGAGAGCGGAAGCAGACGCCAGATAACCAGCGCAATCAGACCGATAAACAGCCAGCGGGAAGTGGTGGGTCTCATGATGATTTCCGTGATCCAGTTCTCATTTTGTCTATGTAAACGAAATGTAGCGTTGCGATCAAGCAAGAGATCCCTGCGACAACCCTTTTTGCACCCGGTCGATCAGCAGTTGTTGTCATTTATCCGGTGCACCTGCAAAATAACTGTATGTATAAACAGTATCTGTGCACACCATGGCAGGACGAGGCAGCCCCCACAATATCGATCACCGTTTTAGCGGCCCCCTTGTCGAAGCGGTTGATGACGGCTGGCAATCGTCCGATTGGGATGCCGCCTTTACTCCTTCTGTGCCTGGCACCGAGGTGCGGGAGATCGATGCACGCAGCATCATCAGCTACAACAGCTCGCCGGATGTCCCCTTTGGTCGCTCCATCAACCCCTATCAGGGGTGCGAACACGGCTGCATCTACTGCTATGCCAGACCCAGTCACGCCTATCTGGAGCTCTCCCCTGGCCTCGATTTCGAGAGCAAGCTGTTTGCCAAACGCAATGCAGCCGACCTGCTGCGCCGGGAGTTTGCCAAACCGGCCTATCAGCCACAGACCATCTTCATTGGCGCCAATACCGACCCCTATCAACCCATCGAGCAGCGATATCGCCTCACCCGCCAGTTGCTGGAAGTGATGCTGGCCCACCGCCATCCGGTCGGGCTCATTACCAAGAGCGCCATGATCTTGCGCGACCTCGATCTGTTGACCGAGCTGGCCAGAGAGGGACTGTGTCAGGTGATGGTGTCGGTGACGACCTTGAACGAAACCCTGCGCCGACAGCTTGAACCCCGCGCCAGCACGGGCTCCGGCCGCTTGAAAGTGATCGAGAAGCTGGCCAACGCTGGTGTACAGGTGGGGGTATTGGCCGCCCCCATGATCCCGCGGCTCAATGAGCCGGAGCTGGAGCAGATCATCAAATCGGCTGCCGAAGCAGGCGCCAGCTGCGCCGATTACATCCTGCTGCGGTTACCCCACGAACTGGCGCCGCTATTTGGGGACTGGCTCGATACCCACTACCCGGGCCAGAAGGAAGCTATTTTAAATCAGTTGCGAGCCAGCCGCGGTGGCGGGCTCAACAGTACCGCCTTCGGCACCCGCATGCGCGGTGAGGGGCATTTTGCCGATCTGCTGGCCCAGCGCTTTCGCCTCATCAGCAAGCGCCTTGATCTGGGCAAACGCCATATTCAGCTCAGGCTGGATGGGTTTATCCGCCCCGGGGAGCAGCTGTCGCTCTTCTAATCCCACTGCTCACGCCCTTCACACATCAGGCGTGCCAAGAGGTTGAGAGGAGGGCCTGCCGCAACACATCCTGTGGAAACCCCGCTTTTCAGAATTTTCCAACGAAGTAGCCATGTCGCGACAAGAAAGCGCTACCCGGTAAAGAGAGGGCTAACGCCTTAGCCTGCGTGCTGATCCCGACCCTGCTGCACCATTTCAACCGGTAGTCGCGAGGGTTCATGAGCCACTTCGTGCTCATCCTCTTCATACAGCGGCACCTCTGACTCGCCCCATACCCGGCTCCACCAAATTTCCCACGTGATCCAACTGGTCATATGCAGCTCCTGACGGTGAAGGTGATGGCAACAACGCACCACTCGCCCGGCAGGATAACGGCTGGGAATGACAGGGAAATGACAAAAAAATCACTTGTAAAAAGACAACTGGCCGTGACAAGGAAAGCCGAAACAGTTCACATATTCGGCGAAATCATCCTGAAAGCGGTCACAAATCTGCAGGTTGTGGATTGCAGCACATCCTGTTCCCGCCAAAGCTGGGTTGCCCATTCAGGCATCTATAAAAACAGGGACATAACAATGAAACACACAGCGGGAATATGGGCGATCACAGGCATCCTGATCGCCCCCTTGGCGCACGCCGACGTCATACTGCACGCCTTCAACTGGAAGTTCAGTGAAGTGACCGCCAAAGCCGACCTTATCAAGTCGGCCGGTTACAAACAGGTACTCATTTCACCGCCTCTCAAATCATCAGGCAACGAATGGTGGGCCCGTTACCAGCCGCAGGATCTGCGCCTTGTCGACTCCCCTCTTGGCAACAAACAGGAGCTCGAGCAGCTGATCGCCGCCATGAAGGCGCGGGGCATCGCCGTCTATGCCGATGTGGTGCTCAACCACATGGCCAACGAAAGCTGGAAACGCCAGGACCTCAACTATCCCGGCAACGAGCTGCTGCAAAGCTACGCCAGCAACCCGGCCTATTTCGAGCGCCAGAAACTGTTTGGCGATCTCGGGCAAAACTTCCTCTCCGGTCAGGATTTTCATCCCGAAGGGTGCATCAGCGACTGGAACGATCCGGGTCATGTCCAGTATTGGCGACTCTGTGGTGGCGCCGGTGACAAGGGGCTGCCGGATCTGGATCCCAACAACTGGGTAGTGAGTCAGCAACAGGCCTACCTCAAAGCACTCAAGGGGATGGGGATCAAGGGTTTTCGGGTCGATGCGGTCAAACACATGAGCGATTACCAGATCAATGCTGTGTTCACCCCCGAGATCAAACAGGGGATGCACGTGTTTGGCGAGGTGATCACCACTGGGGGGGCAGGCAGCACCGATTACGAGCGCTTCCTCAAACCCTACCTCGACAGCAGCGGCCAGGGAGCCTATGACTTTCCGCTGTTTGCCTCCCTGCGCGGCGCGCTGGGGTATGGCGGCAGCATGAACCTGCTGACGGATCCGGGCGCCTACGGTCAGGCGCTACCGGGCAGTCGCGCCGTCACCTTTGCCGTGACCCACGACATCCCCACCAACGACGGCTTCCGCTATCAGATCTTAAGCCAGACTGACGAGAAGCTGGCCTATGCCTACCTGCTCGGCCGCGATGGTGGCTCGCCGCTGGTCTACTCCGATCATGGCGAAACCCGTGACAAAGATGGCTTGCGCTGGCAGGACTACTACCTGCGCACCGATCTCAAGGGGATGATCCGCTTCCACAATGCGGTGCAGGGCCAACCCATGCAGCAGGTCGGCAGCGGTGACTGCTTCGTGCTGTTCAAACGGGGCAAACAGGGGCTGGTCGGCATCAACAAGTGCGACTATGAGCAGGAGTATTGGCTCGACACCGCCAGGTTCGAGATGAACTGGTATCGCAACTATCGGGACGTGCTCGACCAAGGTGCCGTGGTCAACGTGCAGAGCCAGTGGGTACGGGTCGCCATTCCCGCCCGCAGCGCCAGAATGTGGCTGCAGGAGTGATCAGGCCAGCACCCTGCCCTACTTTTATCTGGCAGTCATAAAAAGCAGACAAATAAAAAGAGCGACCACCAGGGTCGCTCTATTTGATCAGAGACGTTACTCGGGTAACGGGTGACGATTACTCGTCGCCCGCTTCCTCTGCATCGACCGCATCAGTGCCATTCGCGGTATCGGTACCTTCAGATACCTCACCATCAACGGCCAGAGCGTCGTTCTCGTTCTCGTCTTCGTCGCTCTCGGCGATGCGCTGCAGGCCAACCACGGTCTCGTCTTCACCGGTACGGATCAGACGGACACCGCCGGTGTTACGGCCAATGACGCTCACCTCGGCAACACGGGTACGCACCAGAGTACCGCCGTTGGTGATCAGCATGATCTGGTCGGTATCTTCGACCTGGATCGCATCGATCACCTTGCCGTTGCGCTCATCCACCTTGATGGAAATAACGCCCTGGGTACCACGGCTCTTGGTCGGGTATTCGGCCAACGCAGTCCGCTTGCCGTAACCGTTCTCGGTGGCGGTGAGGATGGCACCTTCGCCACGCGGAACGATGAGGGAAACCACCTTGTCACCGGCGCCCAGCTTGATGCCGCGTACACCGGCGGCGGTACGACCCATGGGACGCACACCCTTGAAGGTGCCCTTGCTTTCGGTACCTTCACCGTTGTCGCTGCCATCATCGTCGTTGCCGGTATCGTCGTCGGTTTCAACGTCATCGCTGACATCGGCATCGGCGCGACCGCTGCCTTCCGCGAAGCGAACGACTTTACCCGCGTCGGAGAAGAGCATGATCTCGTTGCTGCCATCGGTGATATCCACCCCGATCAGCTCATCACCCTCTTTGAGGTTGATGGCGCGGATACCGGAGGAGAGCGGACGGCTGAAGTCGGAGAGGCTGGTCTTCTTCACGGTACCGTTGGCGGTGGCAAAGAAGACATACTTCTCGGCGTCATACTCCTTCACCGGCAGGATAGCGGTGATACGCTCACCCTCTTCCAGCGGCAGCAGGTTGATGATCGGACGACCACGGGCGCCACGGGACGCTTCCGGCAGCTGGTAAACCTTGAGCCAGTAGACCTTGCCACGGGTGGAGAAGCACAGAATGGTGTCGTGGGTGTTGGCCACCAGCAGACGCTCCACAAAGTCCTCTTCCTTGATCCGGGTGGCCGACTTGCCACGACCACCGCGGCGCTGGGCCTCGTAGTCGGAGAGCGGCTGATACTTCACATAGCCCTGGTGAGACAGGGTAACCACCACATCTTCCGGGGTGATCAGATCTTCGATGTTGATCTCGGCACTTGACATGCTGATCTCGGTGCGACGCTCGTCGCCATACTGCTCACGCACAGCCAGCAGTTCATCGCGGATCACTTCCATCAGACGAGCCGGGCTCGCCAAGATGTGCAGCAGCTCGGCGATCAGATCCAGCAGAGATTGGTACTCTTCCAGGATCTTCTCGTGCTCGAGGCCGGTCAGCTTGTGCAGACGCAGGTCAAGGATGGCCTGGGCTTGCTGTTCGGTCAGGAAGTATTGACCTTCACGGATACCGAACTCGGGCTCCAGCCACTCTGGCCGTGCCGCGTCGTCGCCCGCTTTTTCCAGCATGGCGGCCACGTTGCCGAGTTCCCAGCCCTTGGCAACCAGACCCGCTTTCGCGTCGGCCGGGGTCGCGCTGTGGCGGATCAGCTCGATGATGGGATCAATGTTGGCCAGCGCAACCGCCAGACCTTCCAAAATGTGCGCCCGATCCCGCGCCTTGCGCAGTTCGAACACGGTCCGGCGAGTCACCACTTCACGGCGGTGCAGCAGGAACGCATCCAGGATCTCTTTAAGGTTCATCACCTTGGGCTGGTTGTTATCGAGCGCCACCATGTTGATGCCGAACGTGGTCTGCATCTGGGTGTGCTTGTAGAGATTGTTCAGCACAATCTCGCCGGACTCGCCGCGCTTGATCTCGATAACGATGCGCATGCCGTCTTTGTCAGACTCATCGCGCAGGGCACTGATGCCCTCGATCTTCTTCTCTTTGACCAGCTCGGCGATCTTTTCGATCAGTCGAGCCTTGTTCACCTGATAGGGGATCTCGTGAACGATGATGGTCTCGCGACTGGTCTTCTCGTCCACTTCCACTTCAGCTTTGGCCCGCACATAGATGGAGCCACGACCGGTACGGTACGCCTGCACGATGCCGGAACGACCGTTGATAATGCCGCCGGTGGGGAAATCCGGGCCGGTGATGTAGGTCATCAGCTCGTCAATGGTGAGGTCGCCGTTTTCGATCAGCGCCAGGCAGCCATTGACAATCTCGGTGAGGTTGTGAGGCGGAATGTTGGTCGCCATGCCCACAGCGATACCGGAGGAGCCGTTGACCAGCAGGTTGGGAACCTTGGTAGGCATGACCGCCGGGATCATCTCGGTGCCGTCATAGTTCGGCACCCAGTCCACGGTCTCTTTGTCCAGATCGGCCAGCAGCTCGTGGGAGATGCGGGCCATCCGCACTTCGGTATAACGCATCGCCGCGGCGCTGTCGCCGTCGACTGAACCGAAGTTGCCCTGACCATCGACCAGCATGTAACGCATGGAGAAATCCTGCGCCATCCGGACAATGGTGTCATACACAGCGATATCGCCGTGCGGGTGATATTTACCGATTACGTCACCGACCACACGGGCCGATTTTTTATAGGGCTTGTTCCAGTCGTTCCCCAACTCGTTCATAGCAAACAGAACGCGGCGGTGAACCGGTTTCAAGCCATCACGCACATCCGGCAGAGCTCGTCCTACGATCACGCTCATGGCGTAATCAAGATAGGAACTCTTGAGCTCTTCTTCGATGTTGACCGGCGTGATCTCTCTGGCCAGATCGCTCATAGAAAGCCTTATCCCTAATTAGTTGTTCTTTGGCTTAAACAGCGCGACATGGTAACACACTGAGCCAAATACCTTAAGCCACAAATCGGGTATCAGATCGGGCTGGTGTGACAAAGTCCGTCCGTTATAATGCCCGCCAGGACAATAGATTGCGCCCATGACTCAGAAGCGGGCGCCCTGCCACAGGATCTTCGAAAAATGAACAGTGATGCCAATGTCGATCTGACAGAAATCGCCAAGTTTGAAGCCATCGCCTCCCGCTGGTGGGACATGGAGGGTGAATTCAAACCCCTGCATCAAATCAATCCGGTACGCCTTGACTGGATCACCGACAAAAGTGGCGGTCTGTTTGGCAAGCGCATTCTCGATATCGGGTGTGGTGGCGGCATCCTCTCCGAGAGCATGGCCCGCCGTGGTGCCAGGGTCACCGGCATCGACATGGGCAAGGAACCTCTCGGCGTCGCCCGCCTGCACGCCCTGGAGCAGGGTGTTGAGCTCGAATATCGCCAGATCACCGCCGAAGCCCATGCCGCCGAAGTACCGGGCCAGTATGATGTGGTCACCTGCATGGAGATGCTGGAGCATGTGCCGGACCCCACCTCCGTGTTGCGCGCCATCGCGACTCTGGTACGCCCGGGCGGCCGGGTGTTCGTCTCCACCATCAACCGCCACCCCAAATCCTATCTGATGATGATCATCGGGGCCGAGTACCTGATGAAGATGGTGCCCAAGGGTACCCACGATCACAAAAAATTCATCACCCCGGCCGAGCTGTGTCGCATGGGTGAAGCAGCTGGCCTGCTGGTGCGGGATATGAGCGGGGTGCACTATGCACCGCTCTCCAACAGTTTCAAGCTCGGCAAGAATGTCGACGTCAACTATATGGTGGAGTTTGTCCGCCCGGAGCACGGCTGATGAACGCCTCTCGCCCTCTTCCCCTGCGCGGTGTGCTGTTCGATCTGGATGGCACCCTGCTCGACACAGCCCCGGATCTGGGGGCCGCCGTCAACCACGTGCTGATCAGCGAAGGCTTTGCGCCGCTCTCTGACGACATCATTCGTCAGACCACCTCCCACGGGGCGCTAGGGCTGCTGAAAGCGGGCCTCGGCGACGAACTGCTTGAAGAGCTGGGGGCCACCCGCCTGCGCAATGCCCTTCTCGACTACTACGCGGCCAATCTCTGCGTCGGTACCCGTCCCTATGAGGGAATGGTGGATCTTATCGAGTGGCTCGACGAGAAACAGCTCCCATGGGGCATCGTCACCAACAAGCCGGGCTTTCTCACCGAGCCGCTGCTGGCAGCCCTGCCACAGCTTGCCAGCTGCGGCGTCACTGTCAGTGCCGATACCCTGCCGGTACGAAAGCCCGACCCCGCCCCCATGTTCTTTGCTTGTGAGAAGCTGGGGGTCGAAGCAGCTCACTGCCTCTATGTGGGGGATCATGTGCGGGACATCGAAGCGGGCCGCAATGCTGGCATGCGCACCGCGGTCGCTGGCTGGGGCTATCTCAATGATGAGGAAGATCCCGCCCAGTGGGGCGCCGATCTGCAGTTTGATACCGTGCAGGCCCTGCACCACTGGCTGCGCTATGAGCTGAAGGCCAAAGCGTAACGCGCAGCCTTACCGGCTGATATGCGAAAACGGGGCGAAGAGACTCTCCGCCCCTTGCATCTCTTCCTTTACGCTCCTGCGTCCTGCGCCACCATCACTCGTCTATTCATGGATAATAAAGGCAGCTTTCTGCCTGTTGGATACCCATTTGACAAGCTCGCAGCCGTCACAAAGCGGCCACAAACCACCCTCATCTGATGCAAAGCCCTTGCCACGCCGAGCCCGCGGCTGCGACAACTGGACAGCTTTTGACCCTTGTTGCATAAGGGATAATCAGCCGCCGTTTGCTAGTAAAAAGCCCCCCGTTTCGCAAGCAAAAAAAGTTATTTAAATTTTCCATCTTCGATCGGGAGACTTGCATTTAGCGGAGCGGACGAATGAAAACCCGCTCACTGTGAGCGGTCACTAACTGATGGGGCAAGACTCACAATTTATCCACAGCTCATCACTTATCCACACATTGCAATGGCGGGCTGACCTCACTATCTTGTAGCTCGAACTTAAAATAACACTACATCTTGTGATTCATCGCACAATCTCTACCCAACTCCCGCATATCGCCGGGGCCTGGGTGGCACCATTGTGCGATGGTTTTTCGGGAATCAACTGAAGGTCATCAGCCAATGAACTTGTTTGTGACGAAGCGTAACGGACACAAAGAACCCATCGATCTGGATAAAATTCACCGCGTGCTGGACTGGGCCGCCGAAGGGCTCGACAACGTGTCGGTCTCCCAGGTAGAGCTCAAATCCCACATCCAGTTCTATGACGGTATCCGTACCGCCGACATTCACGAAACCATCATCAAGGCGACGGCTGACCTCATCTCCGAGCAGACCCCGGACTACCAGTACATGGCAGCCCGTCTGGCCATCTTCCACCTGCGCAAGAAGGCCTACGGCCAGTTCGAACCGCCCCACCTCTACCAGCACGTGGCTCGTCTGGTGGACATGGGCAAGTACGACAAGCACCTGCTGGAAGACTACACCCAGGCCGAATTCGAAGAGCTGAACACCCATCTGGATCACTGGCGCGACATGGATTTCTCCTACGCGGCAGTCAAACAGCTGGAAGGCAAATATCTGGTCCAGAACCGCGTTACCGGCGAGATCTACGAGAGCCCGCAGTTCCTCTATATGCTGGTTGCGGCCTGCCTCTTCTCCAAGTATCCGAAAGATACCCGTCTGGACTACATCAAGCGCTTCTATGATGCGGTCTCGACCTTCAAGATCTCCCTGCCGACCCCAATCATGAGCGGCGTGCGCACCCCGACCCGTCAGTTCAGCTCCTGCGTACTGATCGAATGCGACGACAGTCTGGACTCCATCAACGCCACCGCCAGCTCCATCGTGCGTTACGTTTCCCAGCGCGCCGGTATCGGCATCAACGCGGGGCGCATCCGCGGTCTGGGCAGCCCCATCCGTGGCGGCGAAGCGTTCCACACCGGTTGCATCCCCTTCTACAAATACTTCCAGACTGCCGTGAAGTGCTGCTCCCAGGGCGGCGTGCGCGGCGGTGCGGCCACCCTGTTCTACCCGCTGTGGCACACCGAAGTAGAAAGCCTGCTGGTGCTGAAGAACAACCGCGGCGTGGAAGAGAACCGTGTTCGTCACATGGACTACGGCGTGCAGATCAACAAGCTGATGTACCAGCGCCTCATCAAGGGCGGTGACATCACACTGTTCTCCCCGTCCGATGCGCCGGGTCTGTACGATGCCTTCTTCGCCGATCAGGACAAGTTCGAAGAGCTCTACGTCAAGTACGAGCAGGATCCGGCCATTCGCAAGAAGACCCTGAAAGCGGTAGACCTCTTCTCCCTGATGATGCAGGAGCGTGCCGGTACCGGTCGCATCTACATCCAGAACGTGGATCACTGCAACACCCACAGCCCGTTCGACCCGAGCGTGGCGCCGGTACGCCAGTCCAACCTCTGCCTCGAGATTGCGCTGCCGACCAAGCCGCTCAACAACATCGACGACGAGAGTGGCGAGATCGCCCTGTGCACCCTCTCCGCCTTCAACCTCGGTGCCATCGAGAAGCTGGAAGATCTGGAAGAGATGGCCGATCTGGCCGTGCGTGCCCTCGACGCCCTGCTCGACTATCAGGATTACCCGATTGCCGCCGCCAAGAAGGGCAGCATGGGTCGTCGCACCCTGGGGATCGGCGTCATCAACTACGCCTACTACCTGGCCAAAAACGGTGCCCGTTACTCCGACGGCTCCGGTCTGGCCCTGACTCACCGTACCTTCGAGGCCATTCAGTACTATCTGCTGAAAGCCTCCGTGCAGCTGGCCCGCGAGTTCGGCCCCTGCCCGCTGTTTGGCGAGACCACCTATGCCCAGGGCATCCTGCCCATCGACACCTACAAGAAGGATCTGGATGCGCTGTGCAACGAGCCTCTGCATCTGGATTGGGAAAGTCTGCGTGAAGAGATCAAGTCCGTGGGCTTGCGCAACTCCACCCTGACCGCCCTGATGCCGAGCGAGACCTCCAGCCAGATCTCCAACGCCACCAACGGCATCGAGCCGCCACGCGGCCTGGTCTCGGTCAAGGCCTCCAAAGATGGCATTCTCAAACAGGTGGTGCCCGAGTATGATCGCCTGAAAGATCAATACGAATTGCTCTGGAAGCAACCGAGCGTTGACGGCTACCTGCAGCTGGTCGGTATCATGCAGAAGTTTGTGGATCAGGCGATCTCCGCCAACACCAACTACGACCCTGCCCGTTTCGAAGGCAACAAGGTCCCGATGAAACAGCTGCTCAAGGACTTGCTGACCGCCTACAAATACGGCCTCAAGACCCTGTACTATCACAACACCCGTGATGGTGCAGACGATGCCCAGACCGACCTGCAAGATGACGGTTGTGCTGGCGGGGCTTGCAAAATCTAAGTCACGGCAAGAACTGATAACCGGGCGGGAGCGACAAGCTCCCGCTCTCCTGTTTTCTCTATTCACATATTCTGGTAACCATGGCCTATTCAACTTTCTGCCAAACCCAAAACGACCAGCTCAAAGAGCCGATGTTTTTTGGCCAATCGGTCAACGTAGCCCGTTATGATCAACAAAAGCACGAAGTGTTCGAGCGGCTAATCGAGAAGCAGCTCTCCTTCTTCTGGCGCCCGGAAGAGGTGGATGTCTCCCGTGATCGCATCGACTATCAGGCCCTGCCGCCCCACGAGCAGCACATCTTCATCTCCAACCTGAAGTACCAGACCCTGCTGGACTCCATTCAGGGTCGCAGCCCCAACGTGGCGCTGCTGCCGCTGGTCTCTATTCCGGAGCTGGAAACCTGGATTGAAACTTGGGCCTTCTCGGAGACCATACACTCTCGCTCCTACACCCATATCATCCGCAATATCGTCAACACCCCCGCCCAGGTGTTCGACGACATCGTGACCAATGAGCAGATCCTGAAGCGCGCCGGCTCCATCAGCCACTTCTACGACGATCTGATCGAAGCGACCGCCCTCTACAACCTGCATGGTGAAGGTACCCACACCGTCGCTGGCCGCGAGGTGACCATCACATTGCGCGAGCTCAAGAAGAAGCTCTATCTGTGCCTGATGAGCGTCAACGCGCTGGAAGCAATCCGCTTCTACGTGAGCTTCGCCTGCTCCTTTGCCTTCGCCGAGCGTGAACTGATGGAAGGCAATGCCAAGATCATCAAGATGATCGCCCGCGACGAAGCGCTGCACCTCACCGGCACCCAGCACATGCTGAACCTGATGCGTACCGGCCAGGATGACCCGGAGATGGCCGAGATCGCCGCCGAGTGCGAACAGGCCTGCTTCGAGCTGTTCAAAGAGGCCGCCATTCAGGAGAAAGAGTGGGCCGAGTATCTGTTCCAGGGCGGCTCCATGATCGGTCTGAACAAGGACATCCTCTGCCAGTACGTGGAGTACATCACCAACCTGCGGATGGCAGCCGTCGGTCTGCAGCCAGCCTTTGCCGGTACCAAGCAGAACCCGATCCCCTGGATCAACACCTGGCTCTCCTCCGACAATGTGCAGGTCGCCCCGCAAGAGGTAGAGGTAAGCTCCTATCTGGTGGGTCAGATCGATAGCGAAGTTAATGCCGAAGACCTGGGTGATTTCGAGCTGTGAGTGACGCCATCCGCACGCTGACCCCTGCCCCGCACTCGCCTGCCGAACAGCAGGCGGTGCAGGCACCACGGGTACATACCCGAGATGGCGTGCTGCACGCTCATCCCGGCGAAAGCGTGCTGGAAACCCTGGAACGCCACGGCCATCGGGTCGAGTTCCAGTGCCGCAGCGGCTATTGCGGCGCCTGCCGCACTCCGCTGATGGCCGGCAAGGTGCACTACCCCAATGTGCCGCTGGCATTCGTCGCCCAGGGGGAGTGCCTCCCCTGCTGCTGCAAACCGGTCGGTGCCATCCGGCTGGATATCCAAAAGAGCTGACGCAGCCAAAGACTGGCAACTCGCACAAAATAGAAAGCCGCCGGAGCAATCCGGCGGCTTTTTTTGTCTCTTCATCTTTGTTCGGGTTTGCTCGGGCGCCCGATGACAGACGCCCACCCCCTCAGAGGATTACAACCAGGGGGCAGCGGTCGGCCCGTGGTGCAGGCCCAGTTTCCAGACCCGGCCGAAGTGCTTGTAGTGACCGGCTGCGACGCCAGCCTTCTCGCCCATGCCGTGGTAGAGATCGAGGTGGCCCTTCTTCACCGCCCCGCCCACATCCAGCGCAATCAACAAGCGCAGCTGGTGCTTGCCGGTCCAGTTGCCCTCTTTGTCGAGCAAAGGGACTTCGGCAAGGATCGGGGTCCCCATCGGCAGCAGAGTCTTGTCGGCGGCAACAGCCGCCAACGGCAACAGCGGGATACCGGCTGCACCAATCACATCATTGGTGGGTCGACGCTCGAAGAAGACATAGGAGGGGTTCTGCTCCACCAGCTCCTTGACGCTCTCCTCCGGTTGACGGTTGGCCCACTCCTTGATGGCCTTCATCGACATCTGCTCTTTGGGCACTTCACCGCGGTCGATCAGTACCCGACCGATACTCACGTAACCGTGGCCGTTCTTGCCGCTATAGCCCAGATATTGCAGCCGATCGTCATCCCCGTAGTGGACAAAGCCGGAGCCCTGCACATCCATCAGGAAGTTATCGATAAGGGATTTGCTGTAACCAAGCTCCAACCCGCGGTTGGCCAGTGCCCCCTTATGGATCTCGGCCCGGGTCGGACAGCGACCGCCACATTTTGGCATGGCATAGATGGGATATTTGTATTTGGCATCCGGGCGGTGACGCACCTCCAGCACCGGCGAGTAGTAACCGGTAAACAGCACGTTACCCATGCGATCGGCGCCGCCCAGCTGAGCGAGGCTGATACCGTAACGAGTGATATCGGCAGGATTGCCGCCGCTCGCTACCCAGCGGGAGAGCTGGTGATAGAGCTCGCCATAACGGCGGGTCATCTTGCCGGAGCGCTCCAATACCAGTCTGCTTTGCGGGCCAAACTTGCTGTAGTCAGCACGCGCACGGCTATTGACCCGCTCCACCCTCACCAGATCCTCTGGCAGGGTCCCGTCCAGATACTGCTTGCCCAGATTTTCCGGCACCTCGCAATTAAGAAAGCATCTGTTGTCGGTCTGTTTTTTGGGCACTTCTGCTTTGTCAGAGTTGCCCGCACAACCGGCCAGTCCCAGCACTGCGGCGGTCAGCCAGTACGCGTGTTTATTCATATGTCCTCATATAACGCCAAGAGCCATGCTCGGCGGGGAAGATGCCAAATTTGCAGGGGGAAAGCAAACGACATCAATCACTTGAAGCAGGATTTCTCCAAAGGGGATCCGCTGGGTTATAACAAGGTGACAGGATGTGCGAGGTGATGAATGGAACAGCTCGAAATATTCCCGCTGCAGAGCCCCTGCATCGGGGTCTGCGAAGTGAACAACAAGGGCTACTGCAAGGGGTGCCTGCGCAATCGCGAAGAGCGTTTCAACTGGCTCACCATGACCCCTGCCCAGCAACAAGAGGTGATGCGCCTGTGCCGGGATCGCAAACGCCGGGTCGAGGCTGCGCGACGCAAGGCTCGCGAAGGCGATCAACCTGAACCGATGCCGCAATCTGGCTGGGATTTCTGACCCGCTCCTAACATCCCTGCAAGCCATATTCCTGCGCTCACGAGACACGACCTATCCAGCATATAAAAAATGCCGCCCGATCTTTCGACCGGGCGGCATTGTCATTGTGATGCGCGTTATGAGCGCGGCAGATCAACCAAACAGATGGTGGCTGACGATGAACAGACCACCGGAGAGCAGCATGGTCAGCGGCAAAGTCAACACCCAGGCCATCAGGATGGTCTTGATGGTCTGGCTCTGCAGGCCGGATTTGTTGGCTACCATGGTCCCCGCCACCGCAGAAGAGAGGATGTGGGTGGTGGACACCGGCATACCGGTCAGACTGGCGACCCCGATGGAGGTTGCTGCCGTGATCTGGGCCGCAATGCCCTGGCTGTAGGTCATGCCGGTAGTGCCGATCTTCTCGCCCACGGTATGAACGATACGACGCCAGCCCACCATGGTGCCACAACCGAGCGCCAGTGCGATGGAGACAATCACCCAGGTCGGTGCGTATTCAGCGGTCGCGGTCAGATCCTTGCGCCATTTGGCCAGATCGGTCAGCTCTTTGGCTGGCAGCGGCAGCTTGGCAGCCTTGCGGGCGGTGTCATCGATACAGAGCAGCAGACGACGCACTTCGCGGCGGTCGGTCAGGCTCATCTGATCATAAGTACGCACGGCACCCAGACGGGCATCCAGAGTGGCCATCGCCTGCAGCACGCCATCGGCGGAGCAGTGGGTCATCAGCTCTTCCTGAGCCGTTGCCGGTGCAGAGAAGTTGATGACGTCCGAGAGGGCGGACTGGTTGCGCTGGTAGATCTCCATGATGCGCTGGTTGGCATCCTGGGTCCGATCCAGGTCATAAGCGCGGCTGTTCATGTCCAGCGCGAAATAGGCGGGCGCCATGCAGATCAGCACCAGCATCACCAGACCGATACCCTTCTGGCCATCGTTGGAGCCGTGCACGAAGCTGACGCCCATGGCCGAGGCCACCAGGGTCAGACGCGCCCAGAACGGCGGGTGTTTCTTGCCATCCACCAGCTGGCGCTCTTCCGGCGTTTTGTGGATCTTGTTGCTGGTCCAGATGCGCTTCATCGCCAGCAGCAGCAGCGCCGCGATGATGAAGCCGATGGTGGGAGAGATGATGAGGGAAAGCATGATGTCGATTGCTTTGCCCACGTTAATCCCTTCTGTCACCGGTTTATGGGTGATCCAGGCATAGGCGCCGCCGACCCCCAGAATGGAACCGATCAAGGTATGTGAACTGGAGGCCGGGATCCCGAAGAACCAGGTGCCCAGGTTCCACACAATGGCGGAAAACAGCAAGGAGAAGACCATGATCAACCCTTGGGTGGAGTCCATCCCAAGCAGCAGGTCGATGGGCAGCAGATGGACAATGGCATAGGCCACACCCAGACCGCCGAACATGACGCCAAAAAAGTTGAAGATCCCCGATGCAACGACCGCCAGGTGAGCTGGCATCGCCTTGGTATAGATAACCGTTGCTACCGCGTTGGCGGTATCGTGAAAGCCGTTGATAAATTCATAGGCAAGCACAAAAAAAACGGCCAATACCAAACCGATTGACCACAACAAACCCAAACCACTAAACATTTCAAACATAAAAAAAAAGCCTGTTTATGAGTTGCGGCGGATTATGCCAGATGGCGGCCAACACCATAGCCACCATTGAAATATTTCAGCCATAAAAAAAAAGAGCTTTTTGGAAAAAAATATCCTAGAGCCAGTCTTCATGCGGCTTGCCATCGATTAATTAAAGCCATCAATGATTGCGGGAAAGGGCAAAAATAGCTGACAATTAAGCCAATAATTTCATTTTTATGACGTTTTTATGACATAAAAACGGGCAAAAGTGGTGATAAAACGTCCCTGCCCCACCAATCTCATCCGACCAGCACCATCAACCCCATATCCGTTTGATTCCAGATGCAAAAAGGGAGCACCTTGTGCTCCCTTGAATCGTTGCTGTGTGGCCTGTCATCAGTCCTGATTGATACGGCTGGCAACAGCGCCCTGCTGGCTCTTGTACTTGGCATTTTCCCGCTTGTTGTAGGGACGGGCCGCGACGCCGGAGAGCATCTCGAAGTTCAAGGCGCCGATCTTCATCTTCGGGCGCAGCGCCAGCGGCAGTTTGCCGCCGTTGTAGAACTCCAGCACGATGCGACCGGACCAACCCGGATCGATGCGGTGCGCGGTCACGTGCACCATCAAACCCAGGCGCGCCAATGAAGAGCGGCCATCCAGCCAGCCGACGATATCGGCAGGCAGAGTGACGGATTCGTAGGTCACCGCCAGCGCCAGCTGACCCGGGTGCAGGTAGAAGGCTTCACCATCGGGGATGTGGATCTCGTCACTCATCACCCGATCGATGGCATCGGCCATCTCGCTGCTCGGGCCGCTCAGGTCGATATAGGGCGCGGTATGATCGCGAAACACCCGAAACTCGTTACCCAGCAGCACATCGACACTGACACCACTGATCCGCTCTACCCCGGGCCGTGGCTCAATGACGATCTTGCCTTCATCCAGATGGCGTTCAATATCGGTATCACACAGACGCATTGGGCGACTCTCCTGACAAATTGTGCTTTTAAAAAAGCCGGGCATCACCCGGCTTGTTTCATCTTAACCGATCAACATGTGGCGGATACGCGCCTTGAGCATGTCGATGGCGATGCGGTTCTTGCCACCACGGGGCACGATCACATCGGCATACTGTTTGGACGGCTCGATAAACTGCAGGAACATCGGACGTACCGTCTTCTGGTACTGCTTGAGCACGGAGTCCATGGTACGGCCCCGCTCCTGCACGTCACGCACCAGACGGCGCAGCAGGCAGATGTCCAGCGGGGTATCCATAAAGATGGAGGCATCCATCAGGTCGCGCAGACGGCTGTCGGTCAACAGCAGAATACCTTCCAGAATAATCACGCGGCGCGGGGCGAACGGAGTCACCTCGCTCATCCGGGTGTGCTCGGTGTACGAGTACTGGGGAATATCTACCGCATCCCCTTTCAGCAATTGACTCAGGTGCTGAACCAGCAGGTCGTGATCCAGCGCATTGGGGTGGTCATAGTTGGTTTTTACCCGCTCTTCCATGGTCAGGTGGGTCTGATCACGGTAGTAGCAATCTTCGGTGATCACACCAATCTGACCTGCACCCAGTTCTGCCACCAGCTCTTCATAAATGGTCTGGGCTATAAGACTTTTGCCAGACGCGGACGCGCCGGCAATACCGATGATCACACACGAATGTTGAGTATCAGACATGACAAATACCTAAAAGAGAAGAGCAGTGGGGATTGTTTAAACCGATCCATTATATGAAAAAGGGTGGGCCATGCCCACCCTCAAATCCCCATCAGGTGACCGACAGCTGATTATTCATCCAGCGCGACAGTATAAAGCGGGGTCGCAATCGGTTTTGCGCTGAAAAAGAGTTCAGCTCCCACCCTGCGCGCCAGCTTCAAATAGGCCTTAGCCAGGCTTCCTTCCGGCGAACTGAAGACGGTCGGACAGCCATCATCCATGTGCTGGCGGATGTCGATGTGCAGCGGCAGCTGACCAAGCAGCGCCACTTGATACTGCTCTGCCATCTTCTGGCCGCCACCGGTACCGAACAGCGGCTCATGGTGACCACAGGCGCTGCAGACGTGGTAACTCATGTTCTCGATGATGCCGAGCACCGGCACATTGACCTTGTGGAACATGGCGATCCCCTTGCGGGCATCGGCCAGCGCCACATCCTGCGGGGTGGTGACGATCACCGCCGCCGAGGTGGGCACCTGCTGGGCCATGGTGAGCTGGATATCACCGGTGCCCGGTGGCATGTCGACCACCAGATAATCCACCTCGCCCCAGCGGGTCTCGTGGAGGATCTGCGCCAGTGCCTTGCTCGCCATCGGGCCGCGCCAGATGGTGGCATCCTGCTCGGAGACCAGATAGCCGATGCTGTTGCTCTTGAGACCGCAGGCCATCACCGGCTCCATCAGTTTGCCATCATGACTGACCGGGCGCTCCTTGAGGGTGCCCATCATGGTAGGGATGGAGGGGCCATAGATATCGGCATCGAGAATGGCGACCCGCGCCCCCTCCTTTTTCAGGGCCAGCGCCAGGTTGACCGCGGTGGTGGACTTACCCACCCCGCCCTTGCCGGAAGCAACGACGATGATGTTGCGGATCCCCTGCACTGCGTTGAGCCCCTGCGCCCGCGGCATGCTGGCCACATCGATCGAAAGTTGCCAGTCGATGCGGGAGACGCCGGTGGCAGCGCGCAATCTGGCGTCGAACTCCTCCTTGAGGGTATCGAGCAGCGACAGCGCGGCAAAGGGCAACACCAGACGGACAGAGAGACTTTGATCCTTGCTGATGACGTCGCGCACAAATCCGGCACCGACCAGATCCTTGCTCCAGCCTGCCGGCTTAAATTCGGCGAGGATCTGTTTTACTGAATCAATCACCATTAACTCCTCATTATGTTGTCATTATCTTGAGGTGAACGGTTACCGCACACAAATCAGTGGCTTGCCTGCGGTACAGATGGTGCATCCGGCCAAGCCCGGCACAGCCACAACCCTAGGCAGGCTACCCCCAATTCGGGTAACATGCACGGCACTCTATCATCCCAACAAGCACATCAAGAACGTAATATGGCAACTGATCCTCGTAAAATGCTGGTAACCTGCGCCCTCCCCTATGCCAATGGCTCCATTCACCTTGGCCACATGCTGGAACATATCCAGGCCGATATCTGGGTTCGTTATCAGCGAATGCGCGGTCATCAGGTGCACTTCATCTGTGCCGATGATGCCCACGGCACCCCGATCATGCTCAAGGCACAGCAGATGGGGATCACCCCGGAAGAGATGATCGCTGCGGTCTCCAAGGAGCACCAGGCCGATTTCGCCGGGTTCAACATCAGCTTTGACAACTATCACTCCACCCACAGCGACGAAAACCGCGAGCTGGCGGAGTTGATCTACGGCCGCCTGAAAAATGGTGGCTTTATCAAGAGCCGCACCATCTCCCAGCTGTTCGATCCGGAAAAATCGATGTTCCTGCCGGACCGTTTCGTCAAGGGAACCTGCCCCAAGTGCAAATCTCCGGAGCAGTATGGCGACAACTGCGACAGCTGCGGCGCCACCTACAGCCCGACCGAGCTGATCGATCCAAAATCTGCCGTCTCCGGTGCCACTCCGGTGATGAAGGACTCCGAGCACTTCTTCTTCGACCTGCCGCAGTTTGAAAAATGGCTCTCTGAGTGGGTACGTGGCTCCGGCGCCATTCAGGAAGAGATGGCCAACAAGATGCAGGAGTGGTTCGAAAGCGGCCTGCAGCAGTGGGACATCACCCGTGACGCCCCCTACTTCGGGTTCGAAATTCCCGGCGCCCCGGGCAAGTACTTCTACGTCTGGCTGGATGCGCCCATCGGCTACATGGCTTCTTTCAAGAACCTGTGCAACAAGCGTGGCGACATCGACTTTGACAGCTACTGGAAAGCGGACTCCGACGCCGAGCTCTACCACTTCATCGGCAAGGACATCGCCTACTTCCACTGCCTGTTCTGGCCGTCCATGCTGGAAGGTGCCAACTTCCGCAAGCCGACCAAGGTCAACGTGCACGGCTATGTGACCGTCAACGGCGCCAAGATGTCCAAATCCAAGGGCACCTTCATCAAGGCATCCACCTACCTGAACCACCTGGATCCGGAGTGCCTGCGTTACTACTACGCCGCCAAGCTCAACAGCCGCATCGACGATCTGGACCTGAACCTCGAAGATTTCGTGCAGCGCGTCAACGCTGACGTGGTCAACAAGCTGGTCAACCTCGCCTCCCGCAACGCCGGCTTCATCGCCAAGCGTTTTGGCGGCAAGCTGGCAGCCACCTGCGCCGAGCCCGAGCTCTACGCCGAGTTTGCCAATGCCCGCACCGCCATTGCCGAGGCCTATGAGAGCCGCGAGTTCAGCCGTGCCATCCGCGAAATCATGGCGCTGGCCGACAAGGCCAACCGCTATGTGGACGACAAGGCTCCCTGGGTCATCGCCAAGCAGGAAGGGGCAGATGCCGAGCTGCAAGCGGTTTGCTCCGTCGGTATCAACCTGTTCCGCGTACTGATGGCCTACCTCAAACCCGTCATGCCGCTGCTGGCCGAACGTGCCGAAGCCTTCCTGGCCGAAACCCTCAGCTGGGATGGCATCGAGATGCCGCTGGTCGATCACACCGTTGCACCGTTCAAGGCCCTCTTCTCCCGCATCGAGCCTGCGAAGATTGAAGCCATGATCGAGGCATCCAAGGAAGACCTGGCCAAAGAGCAGGCACCGAAAGTGAGCGGCCCGCTGGCTGATGACCCCATCAGCGAAACCATCACCTATGACGACTTTGCCAAGATTGACCTGCGCGTGGCACTGATCAAGAAGGCCGAAGCGGTACCGGAAGCCGAGAAGCTGCTCAAGCTGCAACTGGATATCGGCGGCGAAACCCGTCAGGTGTTTGCCGGTATCAAGTCCGCCTACAACCCGGAAGATCTGGAAGGCAAACTGACCGTGATGGTGGCCAACCTGGCGCCACGCAAAATGCGTTTCGGCATGTCCGAAGGCATGGTGCTGGCCGCAGGCCCGGGCGGCAAGGATCTCTGGATCCTGGAGCCGCAGGAAGGCGCCCAGCCTGGAATGCGCGTCAAGTAAGCGTATCGCTGACTGCGACCACAGCCAGATAGAGAAGAGAGGCCAAACGGCCTTAATGCCAGTCAGTTAAGCCTGACTGGCATTGTTTTTATTGGCTTTTTTGCACCGCATACTTTTGTGGTCTTGCCTTCACACTGCGGGGATAACTCCGCTCCCTTCGCTCCGCTCCGGTAATACAAACTGGCCCGCTTGTTTCTCCAGGTCAGCCACCCGCTTCGGGATGCTTCCCGGTGACAGGTACGGCATGCAGCTCAGTTCATGGATGAGGTACACCGAGGCCATGTGAAAACTCAACTGGTTCGCCGTGTATCCCTTCAGACTCGCCGCCATCTTTACCATCTGGCTGCACAAGAGGTTATACGCCAGCAGCACGCCCCACAGCTCTTGCCGTATCCCCGTCGCCTTCTTGCTGCGCAGGGTCAGCCGGTGCTGTTGCAGGCTGTGCCTCATCTCCCGATAGCCCAACTCGATTTCCCAGCGCTGGCTGTAGAGCTCAACGATGTCAGCGCCCGGGAAACGCATCGGGTCGACCATTGAGGTCAACACTTGGCGCTCCTTGCCGCTGATGTTGCGGGTCAGCAAACGGGCTTCCACCGTGTCCGGCAGTTGCGGCCACTTCTTGCGTGCCTGTGGACTGGTCTTGAGCTGCACCAGCACATCTTGACGCCCCAGCTTGCGCACCACCTCGTATTGCGTGCTCTTTTTGAGTGGCAGCAGCCAGTGCCGCTCGCTGCCAGTGGTTTGCCAGGCGTGGAGCAGACCGATAGAGTAAAACCCCTTGTCGAACAGGGTGAGCGAGTGGTCCGGCGTGCGTGCGACAAGCTGTTCGGCCAACACCATCTCGTTGACGGCGCAGCTCTCCATGACGGCCTGCACAAGTAGGTGACTGGTCAGCTCCATCTGGCAAAGCATGCGCACCTGCGGATAGGTGGTCTCGCCATGCTGGGTGCCGGGTTTGGCAAACTCGGCGTCATTGTCCGGGGTATCGGGGGTGCGCCACATCACGCCATCGACGGCGAGCAGTTGCAGCCTGGCCCAACCGGGGTGGTTGGCCTGCTGGTGCCAACGCGAGGCGGTCTCGTGAAACAGCCGCTCGATGCTCTTGTCCCCCAGTTTTTGGCGAGCTTGCAGGAAGGCGCTGGGGGCAACGAAAGGACGGTCGCCGGGCAACAGGATATCGAGCTGATTGACCAGCTGGGTCATGGGGACATGGCGGAAGATGGCCCAGACCAGACGCTCCATGGGCTACGGCGGCGACGCAGGGTCACGACATCCTCTTCGGCGAGCAGCGTCGTGATGAGCTCGGGAGCAATGAGGTCTGAGAGTGACTAAAACTGAGCAGCATTACTGGCGTGGAGGAAGTCGAGCGCTTGAGCGATACGCATAAAAAATCCGAAACCAATCAACAGGTTTCGGATTTTCACACAGCAGAAGGATCGGTCAATGGATCCTTAACTGATCGGCATTACACCAACCGGTGTGGCTTTTTTATTTCTCTTTTCCCCTGTGCACTCACAGACACATTAATCCCCATGCTCTGCAAAGCAGCTTTGTCTGTTATCTCTCTATCATTGAACACTGCGTTAACTCATGTTTACTTTTTCACGTAACAGAGAAACCAGTTTTTCAGCGCCTATGTTCAGCATGAGGCCAACTGATTTTGTTTGTTTAAAACCTTGTTTGTTGACATACAAATGGTTGTATAGACAACGGTCTGCAATGGGCTGGTGTGGGGTTCAAGATTCATTTGATATGGAATCCTCTGGTTCAATGCATACTTGCCAACCAGGGCATTCGGTTGTACCGAAACCTGAATCCTCCTTTCGCAGAAATGGGGGGGGTCGACATAAAGCAAACCAGCCTCAAGTCTTGTTCAACTGATGATCAACTCAGGTTGCATCTACACAGATGTACATATAGGTAACTGTCGCTGATACAGATTTGCTTCCCGAAAGTTCGCCAGTTCCCCCCTATCCTAGCGGCAGCACAATCTATACACGGGATATTGGTTACGGCCCTTCCCCACACAATTAAGTGTTGAAACTGAGCCTGACGCTGGCCCTGATACGCGAGACTTCAGTAACCGCTGCTCAACGATTCTGTTTAAAAGGCATATAAAAATGCCGCCCGGTTTTGCAACCGGGCGGCATTGATCATCTTCTGTTATCGAGGATGAGCTATCAGGCCGTGGCCAGCTTGGCCTGCTCTTCACCGCGCTTGAGCATGGCGTAGGAGACACCGGTCAGCAGCGAGCCTGCCGCAATCGCCACGATATACATCATGACGTTGCTGATGGCGTGCGGGATAAAGAGCACGAACAGACCGCCGTGGGGGGCCATCAGCTCGCAGCCAAACAGCATGGAGAGCGCACCGGTCAGGGCGCCGCCAACCATACAGGCCGGGATAACGCGCATCGGATCCTTGGCGGCAAACGGAATGGCCCCCTCGGAGATAAAGCACAGTCCCAGTACGAAGGAGGCTTTGCCCGCTTCCTGTTCCGCCTTGATGAACTTGGTGCGGGCCAGGAAGGTGGCGATCCCCATGCCCAGCGCCGGCACCATACCAGCGGCCATCACCGCAGCCATCGGGGCGTAGGTTTTGGAGGCCAGCAGGCCAACCCCGAAGGCGTAGGCTGCCTTGTTGACCGGGCCGCCCATGTCGAAGCACATCATGGCGCCGATGATGACACCCAGCAGCACGGCGTTGGCAGAGCCCATGTTGTTGAGGAAGGTGGTCATGGCATTCATGATGCCGGCCACCGGGCCACCGACGACGTAGATCATCACCAGACCGGTAAACAGGCTGGCAAACAGCGGAATGATCAGGATCGGCTTGAGCGCTTCCAGGGTCACCGGCAGACGCACCTTGTCGCTCAGGTACTTGGCGCTGTAACCTGCCAGGAAACCAGCCACGATGCCGCCAAGGAAACCGGCGCCCAGCGAGCTTGCCAGCATGCCGCCGATCATGCCGGGAGCGAGACCCGGGCGGTCAGCGATGGAGTAGGCAATGTAACCGGCCAGCACCGGGATCATCAGGGCAAAGGCGGAACCGCCACCGATCTTCATCAGAGCCGCGGCCAGAGTGCCTTCCACCTTGAACGCCTCGATACCAAACACGAATGAGAGCGCGATGATAAGGCCGCCCGCCACCACCATCGGCAGCATGAAGGAGACGCCGGTCAGCAGGTGCTTGTAGGGGCCAGCTTTTTCCTCTTTCTTGGGTTGGCTGGCACCGCTGTGGCGATAGGTTTTCGCTTCACTCCACGCCTTGTCGAGCTCGGCGCGGGTTTTCTTGAGCGCCGCACCGGTGCTGGTGCGATAGACCGGCTTACCGTCGAAACGGGCCATGTCCACCTCGATATCGGTGGCGAGGAACACCAGATCAGCGGATGCAATCTCCTCGGTAGTCAGGGCGTTCTGGGCACCGACCGAGCCTTGAGTCTCGACGCGGATCTGATAACCCAACTGTTTGGCCATGGTCTCCAGCGCTTCTGCCGACATAAAGGTGTGGGCCACCCCGGTCGGACAGGCGGTCACAGCCACGATGCGCTTGCCAGCGGCGGCCGGTTTGGCGGCAGCATTGGCAACGGCGGAGGCGGCTTGATGGCGATAGACACTGGCGCCGCTGGTTGCTGCCTCCAGCAAGGCGGCCGGATCCTGCAGGGCGAGATCCATGCTGCCCTGATAGACCTGCTTGCCATCATAGGCGGCGAGATCCACCGGAGCACTGGCGACAACCAGCACCAAGTCGGCGGCGGCAATCTGCTCCTTGTTCGGCACCTGATGGGGTTGCACGCTGGAGCCGACGTCGAGGGTGAGTTCCCAGCCAGCCAGTTTGGCCTGCTGTTCTATCCGTTTTGCAGCGAGAAAGCTGGTGGCAATGCCCGCCGGGCAAGCCGTAACCAAGATTGCTTTCATTGGGCATCTCCTGAGTTTTCCATTGAGGGGGTATGGCATTGAACCGGTGCCAGCGCTTCCAGACGCTCTACGCGCACCTGTTCAAGTAAAGGGTTGAGCACATTGATATCGTCAAAGCCGACCGCCACCTGACTGACCGCCAAGGCCGAGACGGCGGTGGCCAGCCGCAGGGTCTGCTCCGGCGCCCAGCCAAGGCTCAGACCATGGGCGAGACCTGCCACCAGCGAATCGCCGGCACCCACGGTGCTGACCACCTGCATCCGCGGCGGAATGGCCTGCCAAACGGCATCCGGGGCAAACCAGATGAGGCCATCGGCGCCGTTGGAGATCACCACGTTGGGGATCCCGCTGGCCTGCAGCGCGCGGGCACACTCGGCCTGCTCGCTCAGCGTCTTGACGGGGGGGCCCGCCCACTGGCTCAGCTCCTCCAGATTGGGTTTGACCAGGGTCGGCGCCGCCTTGATCCCTTCGCTTAACGCCGCGCCGCTGCAATCGAAGATCACCTGCTTGCCCTTGGCCTTGAGCAGGCGGATCAGATGGGCGCAGTAATCGGGGGCTACCCCTTTGGGCAAGCTGCCCGCCAGCACAAACCAGTCGGCGTGAGGGGCCAATTGGTCGATGGCCTGCTCCAGCGCGCTCACCTCCCCTTGCTGGATGGTGAGCCCCGGCAGATTGAGATCGGTGACCCGACCGGATTGCTCGGAGATCTTGACGTTGATGCGGGTGCTGCCCGCGACACGGACAAAGTGATCATCCAGCGCCCGCTCTGCAAACAGGGAGACAAAGCTCTGTTCATTGTCAGCGCCCAGCCAGCCGGTGACGCCTACCTCGCGGCCCAAATCCTTGAGCACCATGGCGACGTTGATCCCCTTGCCCGCCGCACGCAGGTTGGCCTCGCTCACCAGATTGACCTCGCCAAGGCTCATCGCCTCGAGACGAGTGGTGAGATCAAGGGCGGGGTTGAGGGTAATGGTGACAATCTTCATCAATGCGCCCCCTCGCCGAGACCAGCGGCGATCGCCTCACCGATCCCCTTGAGAGCCGCTTCGGCATCCGCCCCTTCGGCGCGAAATGCCAGACGGTGCCCGCACTTGACCCCAAGGCCGATCACCTTCATCAGGCTCTTGGCGGAGACCGCCTCGCCGCTGCCATCCAGATTGGCAACCCGGATGTCGGATGCAAACTCTTTGGCCACCTTGACCAGCATGGCGCCCGGACGGGCATGCAGGCCGTGGGGGTTGATGATGGTGAAGGTTTCAGAAAGACCACTCGCGGGGCCCGCCTGCAACATGGCCAGCCCCTCGCCGCCCGCCAGCGTAGCCAGCTGACCAGCGGCCGCCAGTTTGGCCAGATTCTCCAGTTGCGGCAGATGGCTGCTATCTGCGGCGCACAGCAGCAGCATGGCACTGACCGGCAGATCCCCTGCGCGAAGTTCGCTGCTAGGCGTTGCCAACACCCAGCCGGTCTGGGCCGCTTGCGCCCGGGCCAGCCAGACGCCCTCGCCCAGATAGGCAGGTTCGCTTGCCAGCAGGGCGCTCACCATGGCGGCATCGCCCCAGCCCGCAGACTTGGCGCGGGCGGCGGCTCCCAGCAGCAGTTGGTCGCGATCATCCGCTGGGAAGTCAGCCAGGGTCAGGTATTGTACCTCTTTGGCGGCAGTGGCACCGGTCAGGACATTGATGATGGTGTCGGCATCGGTGGCCTCTTTGAGCTGGGCAGCCGCCTGCTCGTCACCCAGCACATGGGTGAGCTGGCGCAAAATGCCCAGATGTTCGTCGGACTTGGCGGCGATGCCGATGGCGACGTAGGCGATCTGCCCCTCATCCCACTCGATACCATTGGGGAACTGGGCCACCATGACGCCGGTGCTCTTCACCAGATGACGGGTGTCGGTGGTGCCGTGGGGAATGGCGATGCCGCTGCCAAGATAGGTGGCATGCTGCGCTTCACGGGACAGCATCCCATCCACATAGCCTGCTTCCACCAGACCGGCTTCGGTCAGTTTGCCTGCCAGCAGGGCAATGGCGTCCGACTTGGTCGCCACCGACTGTCCCAGCAAGATCTGCTCTCGCGCCAACTTCAACATAGAGACTCTCCATCAGGTTCCGGCCGCGCCGGTACGTCACAATTGAACATTCGGGTTACTCGCCAGCTGACAATAGACCCGAGCACGGTTCACTGTGATCGGGGCCCGATTTTCAGGCCACTGGGTCTCTTCGTTGCTGACAGGCTGAATCGTTTCACCTACACTCAGACTGAATCGTTTCAGCGAATTGATCAAGTACCCACAAAGAGTGCTTTTCAATGATATGATCCCGCGCACACTTTTCGGTGCCCTCACCCGGCAGTGACCGTGGGCCTTGCAACTCAAACAGAGCCAATATGATGAAACTGGATGAAATCGCCGCCCTCGCCGGTGTCTCGCGCACCACGGCAAGCTATGTGATCAATGGCAAGGCCGACCAATACCGCATCAGTCAGGCCACCCGCGACAAGGTGATGGCCGTTGTCACCGCCCATAACTACCAGCCGGACAGCCGCGCCGCCTCCCTGCGCGGCGGCCAAACCAAGACCCTCGGCTTTATCCTGCCCGACCTTGAAAACGCCAGTTACGCCAAGCTGGCCAAACGGCTGGAACAGGGGGCCCGGGCGCAGGGATATCAGCTGCTGATCGTCTGCTCGGAGGATGATCCCGCCACCGAAAAAGAGCTGGCCCAGATGCTGGTGAGCCGCCATGTGGATGCCCTGCTGGTGGCCAGTTGCCTGCCGCCAGACGACCCCTTCTACGGCAAATTGCAGGCGCAAGGCAGCCAAATCCTCGCCATCGACCGGGCGATGGCCGCCGACAAGTTCGTCACCGTCGCCAGTGAAAACGAGAAGGCGAGCTTTGATCTCACCAGCTCCCTGCTCACCCCGACCTTGCGCCATATCGCCTTGATCACCGCGCTGCCGGCACTCACGATCAGCAAGGAGCGCAAAGCCGGTTTCGAGCAGGCGGTCGCCAGTCACAGCGCGGCTCGCCATCTGTGCGAGGGGGATCACTTCTCCCGCCTTGAGGGGTATCGCCTGATCAAGGATCTGCACCAGCAGCTGGGTCAGCTGCCCGAAGCGCTGATCACTACTTCCTATATCCTGATGGAGGGGGTACTCGACTACCTGTTGGAACAAGAGATCGATATGAGCCAGCTCGCCATGGCCACCTTCGGGGACGATCGGCTGCTTGACTTCCTCCCCTTTGGCATCAACTCCCTGCCCCAGCAGCACGACGCGCTGGCGAGCCAGGCGCTGGAGCTGGCGCTCAAGGCGGTGAACGGCGAATACCAGAGCGGGCTGCACTATGTGAGCCGCACCCTCAAGCGCCGCCGCTAAGTCGCCTATGGCAATTGCCCACAACCACACAGGCTGCCTGCAAAAACTGCCGGAATGGGCAGCCAAAACTGACAGCCTGTGCGACTGCTCTTCACAACGCCCATCTTTGCACGCGCCTGTTTGGCCAGCGGAAGATCGGCCAACCGGCCGACAGGGCTTGCAACCCCTGCTCAGGGCCCGTTTATCGGCCCATCGGCTCGCTATAAATTGAATTTATAGCTTTTTGCCGTATGACCCTATTTTTACTTATACCGAACCATTCGGGCCGCTAGCGCCCTGTTTTGCCCTCTGTCGCCCCTTCCAGACGCCTGTAGCAACCCCCTCCGCTCCCGAGGGCCGGTTGAAGCGGATTGGCATCGCCCCCTCAAGGCGCACATTTTTTTCGGCACATAGCGTCAAGTGTCATTTTTTATTTCCACTTAAATGTCATCCACAGCACAAGATCCGCTTTTTAGGGGTTGTCTCCACTATTTCGATCCGTTAACGTGGCAACCATCTTTTACAACCGACAGGTTTCAGGTACAGATGTTTCCACGCCGATATTGCTAGCCTCCGGCTTTTCCCCCGGAGGCGCCTCCCGACACAGCCAACTGGCTCTCTCTTGTTTGCAACATCTCCGCTCACTTTCGGATGGATAACATGAATACCAAAACCCTGGGTTGTACCCTGTTGATTGCCGGCACCACTATAGGCGCCGGCATGCTGGCCCTGCCGCTGGCCTCCTCCTCCCTCGGCGGCCCCGCCACCCTGATGTTGATGGTCGGCCTCTGGGCTCTGATGGCCTTCACCGCCATGCTGCAAGTAGAGGCAAGCCTCAACACCGGCAAATGGTACCTGCACCAGCTGGCGGACCATCTGCTCGGCCCCTGGGGCAAGCGCATCGCCTCCTTCTGTATCCTGATGCTGTTCTACTCGCTGGCCTCCGCCTACATCAGCGGCGGCAGCAGCCTGCTGGCACAGGCGCTGGCCGATGCGGGCATGACCCTCAGCCAGGAGCAGGCCGCCTGGGCCTTTACCCTGCTGTTTGGCGGCATGGTCTGTGTCGGCACCCGCTCTGTGGATTACCTCAACCGGCTGATGTTCACCGTCAAACTGGTGATCATGGTGGTGGTGCTGGCGTTGCTGCTGCCCCGCACCGAAGGGCAGCATCTACTTTCGATGCCGCTAGGTCAGGGCCTGTTGCTGGCGGGCCTGCCGGTCATCTTCACCTCGTTCGGCTTTCACGGCTCCATTCCAAGCGTGATGCTCTACCTCGGTGACAGCCCCAAGCAGCTGCGCCGGGTCTTTGTCTGGGGCTCTGCCCTGCCGCTGATCCTCTACGTGCTGTGGCAGGTGGCAATCCTCGGTCTGCTCGGCCAGCAAGCCCTGCTGCAAACCGGCGGCGCGCTGGACAGCCTGCTGGCCAACGTTGGCAAACTGGTGAGCTGGCCTGCGTTTAATCAGGCGATGCACCTGTTTGCCGATCTGGCGCTCGCCACCTCCTTCCTCGGGGTGACGCTGGGACTGTTCGACTTTATGGCCAAGGTGACCCGCCGCAAGGACAACTGGCAGGGCCGCAGCCAGACTGGCCTTATCACCTTTGTGCCGCCATTGCTGTTTGCCCTCTACTTCCCGCAGGGCTTTATCATGGCGCTCGGCTACGCCGCCATTGCGCTGGCGATCCTCGCGGTACTGCTGCCGGTAGCGCTGGTGTGGCAGAGCCGCAAGCAAGCCCCCGCCCACCACTACCGCGCCCCGGGTGGCGTGATAGCGCTGGGAGTGGCCGCCGCCATGGGCGTGCTGATTGTTGGCGTACAGATCAGCGTCAGCCTTGGAATGCTGCCAGCGCTGTAATCCCCGATACTAAACGCCCCAAATAGCCAAGCCCCGCCAATTAACTTGACGGGGCTTTTTGTTGGAAAAGAAATCAAGTTGGATACAGGCATCCGCCATTAATTAAGAGATCGACCCTTACCAAACAAACACCCAAACCTTCAGCTATATACCGACCTTTTTACTACCTAACCCTGAATAATCAGTTCAAAAACCGTTCATGCCCCTTCGCTACACTACCCGCTCGTTTATCGCTATCAGGAGTTTGAAAACAATGATGTTGCACCTCAAGAAGAGTACCCTTGCCCTCGTCCTGCTTGCCGCCAGCGGCGCACTCAGCGCAGCCGAAATCGCCAACAACAATATTACCGAGGCGGAGATCAAGGCCGCGCAGGATGGTTGGGGCGCGGCGCTCATCAAGATCAGCGATGACTATCGCGCCGGTGGGATTGAGCGCGCCAAGGCGACCGCCGAGTCGGTGCTAGACAGCGCTTATGGTTACCAGCAGGGGCCGGTGCTGTTCAAACCCACCCTGGCCGGTGGCGAGCAGACCTTTCGCACCAACCGCGAGGGGGCGCTGGCCTACTTTGTCGGCAACAACAGCGCCTACCCCACCGACAAAGGGTTCGCCCTGAAAAACTGGCAGAGCTATCGCTATGACAATGCCGCCGTCTATATCAGCGGCGACATGGCGCTGACCATCGGCAAGGTGCATCTGGTAGATCGCGACAACAAGGAGACCACTGTCGACAAGACCTGGGGTTTCAAGAAGGGGGATGATGGCAAGGTGCGTATCGTGCTGCACCACTCCTCCCTCCCTTACGAGGGGTAATGACGTGGCGCAGCCCACCATCAACACGGTCAAAATACAGCCCTGCCACCTCGGCAGGGCTGTTTGTTTTGCGCCTGCGCTTGGCCGATGGCAAGTGAGTGGATGACGGTCGTGCTAAAGCAGTTTGCTGCTACCCTCAAGGCAAGCCATTGAGATGCCGAGCAATATCGCGTCTCAACACCAGCTACTCGATATCATCACACAAGGAGCCAGATACCATGACCATACTGCCTGTTTACGCGGCCCTGCTCGCGCTGCTGTTTGTGTTGCTGAGCATTCGAACCATTCGCACCCGCCATAGCCGCAAGGTGGCGCTGGGGCATGGGGATGACCCCGCCATGTTGCGCGCCATGCGGGTACACGCCAACTTTGCCGAGTATGTCCCCCTCGCCCTGCTGCTGGTCTATTTCGTCGAAACCGGCAGCCATGCCCCCTGGCTGGTTCATTTGCTGGGGAGTGCCTTGCTGCTTGGCCGTCTCTGCCATGCATTTGGCATGAGCCGCACGCCGGAGAACTTCCGTTATCGAGTGGCGGGAATGGGGCTGACCTTCACGGTGATCCTGGTGAGCGCTGCCCATATCCTGATCACGGCGCTGCTCCCCTGACCCGGCCGTCACGAATAGCTGGCGAAGCGGTCTGGCAGCCATCCCAATCGGCTATTCTTCACTGCACAGATAGTCGCAACAGTTCTGCTTAAACAAGCCCGATTCAGGAGTGCGATATGAACTGGATTGGCTGGTTACTGCTTGTCGGGCTGACTCCCGTTGCCCACGCAACCCCGCTAAAGCTGGCGGCAGCGGTCGAACACACTGCGATATTGCGCCCTTTTATTCATGACTGGTTTGGCCGGGCCGGCATCGACTTTCAGTTGATCCCCTGCACCTATGCCCGCTGCGAAAAGTTGATTGAGGCAGACCATGCCGTCGATGGCGATATGGCCCGGATCAAGGGCTTTGATCAGACCTATCCCCACTTGCTGCAGATCGGTGCCCCCATCTCGGAGGCGGCGATTTATGGTCAGCCAAGGGATAACCCGAGCTGGCCCCCTGCCAAGGGTACCGTGATTGGCTGCCTGCGTGGCATCCAGTGGTGCGAGCGCTTCCTCGGCAACTATCAGGTCATCTGGTTGAACGATGAGAAGCAGGGGCTTGCCCAACTGCATCGAGGCAAAGTGGATTGGCTCATCAAGATGCGCCCCGCCTCTCAACCTGCACTGGCGTCCCCCTGGCAGAAGATCACCAAAGAGCAGGTCTTTCTCTACCTCGATAAAAAGCACCGCGCGGAAATTGCGGCCCTGCTCAAGATACAGCTGGCGTTTATCAACAACGGCCGCTGGCTGACGATGCAAAAGCAGTACCTCTCCGCCATCTAGCGCGGTTCTCGCAGCACCACACCGTGCCGATTACATGGCTGAAAAAACAAAAAGCCCTGCCAGATTGGCAGGGCTTTTCAGTCAACCGCATAGCTGGGGAGTCAAACTCCCGAGCCGCTTACTGGTTGTGGGTAGAGCGACGTGGACGACGGGCCTGAGCCGGTTTGCCAACGCCATCAGCCGGACGCTGACCACCTTGCGGCTTGGGCTTGCCACCGTTACCGGTACGTGCACCACCCGCATTGCCATTGGAGGCGGAACGACCGGCCCCCTGACGCTGGCCTTGACCTTGCGGACGCGGCGCACGGCGCTGCTCGCTCGGATCACGGGGCTCTTTGCGCAGCGGCGCGCCGATACCACGGGCGATGTTGTCGAGGGTCTCGCGGGAGGCTTCAAAACCGGCCACCTGCTCGCACGGGATGTTCTGCTTGGTCAGACGCTCGATCGCCTTGATAAGCTTGCCTTCATCGGCTGCAACCAGGGAGATGGCGTGACCGGCAGCACCGGCACGACCGGTACGACCGATGCGGTGAACGTAATCTTCCGCCACGTTCGGCAACTCGAAGTTGACCACTTGCGGCAGCTTGTCGATGTCCAGACCACGGGCGGCGATGTCGGTCGCCACCAGCACCTTGACGCTACCATCCTTGAAGCCGGCCAGCGCACGAGTACGGGCACCCTGGCTCTTGTTGCCGTGGATGGCGGCGGCGCTGACGCCGTTCTTGTCGAGAGTCTCGGCAACACGGTTGGCCATGTGCTTGGTACGGGTGAACACCAGTACCTGCTGCCAGTTGTTGCTGGTGACCAGATGACTCAGCAGCGCGATCTTGTTGGCCTTGTCGCACGGATGCACCAGCTGCTCGATACGCTCGGCAGTACTGTTACGCGGGGCCACTTCGATCACCGCCGGGTTATCCAGCAGACCGGTGGCCAGTTCGCGGATCTCGTCGGCGAAGGTGGCGGAGAACAGCAGGTTCTGACGCTTCTTCGGCATCAGGGCCAGGATACGGCGGATGTCGCGGATAAAGCCCATGTCGAGCATGCGATCCGCTTCGTCCAGTACCAGGATCTCCACTTCGTCGAACTTGACGGCGTTCTGGTTGTAAAGATCCATCAGACGGCCGGGACAGGCCACCAGCACGTCCAGACCACGGCGAGTCGCCATCATCTGCGGATTGATGCTGACGCCGCCGAACACGACGTGGCTGCGCATCGGCAGGTGTTTGCCGTAGTTACGCACGCTCTCGCCCACCTGGGCGGCCAGCTCGCGAGTCGGGGTCAGCACCAGCGCACGAATGCGGTTCGGAGAAACCTTGCGCTTGCTCTCCATCAGACGTTGCAGCATCGGCAGGGTAAAGCCTGCGGTCTTGCCGGTCCCTGTTTGGGCCGCCGCCATCAGATCGCGGCCAGCCAGAACGGCGGGGATCGCTTGCTGCTGAATGGGAGACGGGGTGTCGTAGCCTTGTTCGGCAACGGCACGCAACAAGGGTTCGGCCAGACCGAGGGAAGTAAAACTCATAATTACCTGCTAGAGATAGGGGCGCCGGGGATTTGTGGTGGGGCTCCTCTGCTGAGCCGATGCCATCTCACAAGATCTGGGCCTATTGAGAAAACAACGATTTCCCCGGGGAGCAGAGCAAAGGGGAAAGAATAGAGGCGCAGTCTAACGGAGTTGCCCGGGATAAACGAGAAAAATGTGATGCTCCTCCCAGCACGAACAGAAAATCCCCCTCCTGCCCCCCGAATAATCCCGTTGATTGATGTAGCACGCACCACACTATTAACTGGCAACACAATATCAGCCCTCGCAGGCATGGCTCGCAGGGCAAAAGCACGGGATAAAAGAACACAATAACGAGGTTTAGCTATGACCACGCCATATCGTCCCCGCGGCAGCTGGCAGGCAAGGATTGGCCTGCTGCTTCTGCTGCTAAGCCCTGCCCTGCAGGCCAGTCAGACCCTGACCGTGGCCTGGAGTCACTGGCCCCCCTTCAGCCAAATCAACAACCGGGGTGAGCTGGATGGGCTGGATGTCAGCCTGACCCGCCAGATCCTCACCCAGGCGGGCTTTGCCCCCAAGTTTCGCGAGCTTCCCTGGGCGCGGGCACTGCATCTGGTAGAACACGATCAGCTGGATGTGGCGATGGCCGCCCTCCCTCTGCCGGAGCGCCAGAGCTATGCCCGCTTCTCGACCCCCTACCGCCAGAGTGCCTATGTGCTGCTGAGCAATGACCCGATTCCCGGCCATCAGGATCGCTGGGCGCAGCTCGATAATCTGCCCGCGCTGTGCAACGAGAAAGGGCTCAAGATAGGCAAGTTGCGCGGCACCCGCCCCATGCATCAGATGGATAGCTGCCCGGCGCTTAAAATGGCGACCGAATACAACGCCGATGAGCGGATGATCGATCTGCTGCTGGCTCGCCGCCTCGATGGCATCATCATGGAGTGGCAATATGCCCGCTACCGGCTGGCCCATCTGGGGGCCGAAGAGTTTATCAGCTGCCAGCTGTTGCTACACCACCAGCCGGTCAGTCTGATGTTTGCCAAAAACAGCGTGAGCGAAGAACAGATCCTCAAAGTCAACGAGGCCATTCATGCCTTGCCCAAACCCCACAACAAGTTCTCGCCCCCCAGGTGTCGCCTCAATGCCGATCCGGGCGCCGCGGATCTGCTGACCCGCACTCTCCGCAAGCATTGACGGGATAAGCCGCCACCTGAAATAGCAAAGGCGACCCGAAGGTCGCCTTTTTGGTATTGTCGAACTTGTTCCCCGAACAGGGAGCGCTCAGTCGATGAGCAGCAACAGGGATCAGCGCAGCTGCGGGGTATGGGTCAACACCCCCTGATTCTGGGCACGATGGCGCAGCAGGTGATCCATCAACACCAGCGCCAGCATGGCTTCGGCGATGGGCACGGCACGAATGCCGACACAAGGATCGTGACGACCCTTGGTGATCATCTCGATAGCCTCGCCTTCGGTATTGATGGTCTTGCCAGGCACAGTGATGCTGGAGGTGGGCTTGAGCGCCATGCTCACCACGATATCCTGACCCGACGAGATCCCACCCAGAATGCCGCCCGCATGGTTGCTGGCAAAGCCCGCCGGGGTCATCTCGTCGCGATGCTCGGAGCCTTTTTGCTCCACTACCGCAAAGCCGTCACCGATCTCCACCCCTTTCACCGCATTGATGCCCATCATTGCGTGGGCAATGTCGGCGTCGAGGCGATCAAATACCGGCTCACCGAGACCCACTGGCACATTGCGCGCAATGACCTGCACCTTGGCACCGATACTGTTGCCCTCTTTTTTCAGGTCACGCATGTATTGATCCAGTTCTTCCAGCTTGCCCGCATCGGGGAAAAAGAAGGGATTCTGCTCAATCTGCGCCGCGTCAAAGCCTTCCGCCTTGATGGGGCCGAGCTGGGAGAGAAAACCGGTGATCTCGATGCCATGCACCTGTTTGAGGTACTTCTTGGCGATCGCCCCCGCCGCTACCCGCATCGCGGTTTCGCGGGCGGAGGAGCGACCACCGCCGCGATAGTCCCGCTGACCATACTTCTGGTGGTAGGTGTAGTCAGCGTGACCCGGCCGGAACAGATCCTTGATGTCGGAGTAATCCTTGGAGCGCTGATCGGTATTCTCGATGAGCAGCCCGATGGAGGTGCCGGTGGTCTTGCCCTCGAACACCCCGGAGAGGATCTTCACCTCGTCCGGCTCGCGGCGCGGCGTGGTGTAGCGGGAAGTGCCCGGCTTGCGCCGATCCAGATCCCCCTGCAGATCCGCCTCGCTGATCTCCAGCCCAGGCGGGCAGCCATCAACCACGGCGCCCAGCGCTAGGCCGTGGCTCTCGCCAAAGGTGGTGACCCGAAAGAGTTGACCAAAACTGTTCCCTGCCATGCGCGCTCCTGCTTAGTTCTTGTAGATGGCGAAATGATCCTGATACTGCACCAGCTCGTCACGGGTCATCACAAAGACGCCGTGACCGCCGTTTTCGAATTCAACCCAGGTAAAGGGGATCTCGGGGAACTGGGCTTCCAGATGGATCATGCTGTTGCCCACTTCGACCACCAGCACGCCGTTATCCTTGAGGAAATCTGCCGCATGGGCCAGCAGACGCTTGGTCAGCTTGAGACCATCGGAGCCGGACGCCAGCGCCAGCTCGGGCTCGTGACGGAACTCGTCCGGCAGATCCGACATATCTTCGGAGTCGACATAGGGCGGGTTGGAGACGATGAGATCGTACTTGTCGCCCGCCGGCAGATCGCGGAACAGATCGGAGCGGATCGGAATGACCTGCTGCTCCAGCCCGTGATCGTTGATATTGCGCTCGGCCACGTTCAGCGCATCAACGCTGATATCAATGGCATCCACTTCCGCTTCCGGGAACTCGTGGGCCATGATGATGGCAATACAACCGGAGCCAGTGCACAGGTCCATGATCCGGGTCGGTTCATGTTTGAGGAAGGGTGCGAAACGGTTGGCCACCATCTCTGCAATGGGGGAACGGGGAATGAGCACCCGCTCGTCCACGTAGAACTCCCAACCGGCATACCAGGCCTTGTTGGTCAGGTAGGCGGCCGGTACCCGCTCCTGTACGCGGCGGATAATCAGTTCTGCGATACGGTGACGCTCGCTGCTGGTGAGACGGGAGTGGCGCATGGCCGGGTCTACATCCGGTGGCAGATGTAACGCGGGCAGTACCAGCTGCACAGCTTCATCCCAGGCGTTGTCGGTTCCATGACCGTAAAAAATCCCGGCGTCGTTGAAACGACTCATGGCCCAACGCAACATGTCCTGGATGGTGTGCATCTCGGCAACCACCTCATCGATAAATATCTTGTCCAAATCCACCTCCAAGTCGAGTAATATCCGGCCCGAGCCCCGTTTACGTTGCGGGCAAGACGCATACCTAATACATGAGCATCTGATGAAAAAAACGCCCTCACCGACAGACGAGGAAACCCTGCTGTTCCGCGATGCGATAAAAGGTACCCGGAAAATCAAGCAAGATACCATAAGGGCCGAGTTACGCCCGGTCAAGCAGAAACGCGAATTGCGCGAAACCCGCGAAAAGCTTGGGGTTGACCACTATTTCAGCGATGAGTATCAGCCCCATCTCGATGATGATGGGCCGACCCGTTACGTGCGGGAAGATGTGTCAAAATTTGAGCTGAAAAAGCTCAAGCGGGGCATTTATCCGCCGGAGATCTATCTCGATCTGCACGGCATGAACCAGCAGCAGGCAAAACAGGAGCTGGCCGCCCTGCTCACCCTCTGCCAAAAAGAAAACATTCACGTCGCCTCGGTGATGCACGGCATCGGCAAACATATTCTCAAGCAGCGCATTCCCAGCTGGCTGGCCCAGCATCCCAATGTGCGCGCCTTCCATCAGGCTCCCCGCGAATGGGGTGGCGACAGCGCCATTCTGGTGTTGCTGGATATCGAAGAGTAGTTAGCCAAACGACCACACTATACTGAATATCAATATGTTATTCGCCGTGGAGGTCGCATGTTTACACAGGGTTCCCATGCCGACATAAAGTCATCTCTCGACGCCATCGGCGCAGCCGTGGCGGTGTTCAGCCTCGACAAGGATGATCACTTTGTGCTGGTCTCTGCCAACGATACCTTTGCCAAGGCGTTCGAGCTGGATGTCCTTGGCAGCATTGGCAAACAGTTGAGCGAGATGTTTCCCCGCTACATCACCAATACCATCGAGCCGCCAATGCACGAATGTGTGCGCATGCAGACCGGGCTCGAGAGCGAGCTGCCTATCGACAGCCTGTCACGTACCAGTTGGTGGCGCTTTATTCTCTCCCCAATCATCCCCGAGCAGGCACGGATCAACCGGATCATCGTGACCGCTATCGACATCACCGCCAGGATGCAGCTGGAAGAGGCGCTCACCACCAGTCGCCGTCGCTTCGAAGCGGTGGTCAACTCCGCCTATGACGGCATCATCAGTGTCAGCAGCGAGTCACGCATCGAGCTTATCAATACCGCCGCCTGCGAGATGTTCGGGATCGACGAAAGCTATCTCGGCAAGCGGCTGGAAACCCTGCTTCCTCAGCGTTTTCGTGCCAATCACGAAACCTATTTCAAAGCCTTCAGCAGCTCCCCCATCAATTCGCGCCCGATGCATGCCCGCGCCTCGGTGATGGGTCTGCGCCGAGACGGCAGCGAATTCCCGCTGGAGGTGACCATCGCCAAAATCAATTTGGGCCCGACCACCGAGATGACCGCCATCTTGCGGGATATCTCGGAGCGAGCCCGCCTGGTGGAGGAGTTGAAGGTCGCCGCTACCACGGATCCCCTCACCGGCATTGCCAACCGGCGCCGCTTCAACGAGCTGGTCAACGCCGAGATGCAGCGCTGCCAGCGTTTTGGCCATACCATGAGCCTGCTGCTGATCGATATCGACCACTTCAAGGAAGTAAACGACACCTTTGGCCATCAGCAGGGGGATTTGGCGATCCTGAGTCTGGTGAAACGGATCAGCAAACAGCTGCGGGAGGTGGACATGCTGGGTCGTTGGGGTGGCGAAGAGTTTATCGTACTGCTACCGGAAACCTCCCTCGAGCTAGCCTGGGCCAGCGCCGAGCGGATCAGGCTAGCCATCGAATCCCAGCACCATGCACTGGAGGGGGCTCTTGAGATCTCCCTCACCATCAGTATCGGGATCAGCGCCAGCAAGGGCAGCCATGACACTGTAGAGAAGATGGTTAGACGAGCCGACACCGCCCTCTATTTGGCCAAGAAACAGGGGCGCAACTGCTGCCGCAAAGAGGAACCGGAGCCGACCTGATGGCGCACGCCCCTGCCCTCTGGTGACACTGCTAACCTTTGCCTGCAGAGATAACCAACCGCAACGAATACAAAAGACAGCGCTACTCTCTTCGGTAGCGCTTTTTCTCGTCATGCTTTTGGTGCACTTTTCAATGACAACCATCAAGGGGACGGCTAAAGCGCAGTGAGCCACCATCATCCAGAGAGAGCCTCACCGACAGCATGCCGCCGTTGGGCAATTGCCATTCAAAGAAGTCATCAAAACCGGCAATCGTTACGGCGCGGATCACCTTGGCGACCACACCGTGTGCCACCAGCAGTATCCGCTCCCCTTGCATGGTCGAAACAAGTTCCGTGAGTCCCTGCGAGACCCGAGCAATCACCTCATCAATGGTTTCACCACCGGGAGGAGCGTCAGCCCAGCGCTGGGTGATATTGCGCGCCCACAGTTCGGGATAGCGATCCCTTGCTTCTGCCTGCGTCAGCCCTTCAAACAGGCCGACATCCCTCTCACGAAAGGCTGACACAAGCTCCACAGCCAATCCCAGCTGACGAGACAAGATGGCAGCGCTCTCCCTTGTTCGCAGCAGGGGAGATGCCAGCAACCGATCAAACGGCGGCTCTGTCACTGCTACCTTCTCAGCCAGCTGGGATATCTGGCGCACGCCATCGTCGTTGAGCCCGATATCCAGCGCGCCCTGATAGTGCCCTTCCGCATTGGCTTGCGTCTCGCCATGGCGGATAACTACCAGCTCCATGTCAACCTCCCTTGTTGGGGCTACCTTGGTTTTACTTCCCTTTGCGATAACGGGGATGCTCGTCCTGGATCGACAACCAGGGCAGCTGGCTGTCGGTATGGATGTGATAGGTTGGCGCAACAGCCTCTGGATTATCGAGAGAGGCGATAGCCAACGTGAGATAGTCAGGGTACTGGGTGCTGCGATACGTGAGGGTGGAGCCACACTCGGCGCAAAATCCCCGTCGGATAAAATCTGAAGACGCATACTCGGTCGGTTTGCCGCATAACCACTGCACCTGTTCGGCGTGAAAGTCCATCCAGGCCCCGACCGGTGCCCCCGTGGTGCGCTGGCAATCCCGACAGTGACAAAAATCGGCCGCAAAAGGTGCAGTCAGCATCTCATAACGGATCGCCCCGCAATGACAACCCCCCCTTCATCTTGCCCCCTTGTTGCAATTTTGCACAAGCCAAAGAGATTACCAATATAAACCGGCCGTTTACATCTATTTTCTCAAGGGAATAAGCGACAATGTACCTAGATAAAGCTGAGTGATATAGCCAGACCTCACTATTTCAGGTGATAAATGACAGTTTACCAATAGAGAAGATACTCCTCATATTCGCAATGAGAGGTTTCATTTTATGGTGGAAAATGAATTCGCAAGTAGCGCACTACGCTCATCAGAAGACGCTAGTTTATGGGGGCTAACGAACCTGAATATAAATTTTATTCTCAACTTTGATTCAACACAATTTCATTTCAATTTTCAGATAAAAATTCACCTTATCAGTTAGAACATAAGCACCATTGAAAATACAAGATAATATTCAGTGATGCACTGTTGATAATTAATGAGGAGAAGGAGTTATCCCCCCTCTCCTCTTTGGGAGTTAAATTACGCCATCTTATTTGGCAGGAACTACAACCCAGGGGCCGCCTTTGGCGGGATCATCCCCCTGTGTCCACCATTTGGCCTGATAGACGGCTCCCTTGTAGCTCACCTTGCTGCCAGCGGTGTAGACCTTGGTCGCTTCCCAGGTCGGGTTGCCATCGATGGGGGGTTCACTCGGATCGACCGGTGGTGGAGTCAGTTTGTCCACGATCCGCACTTTCGGCCAGTTGGCGTGGGAGCCGTAGAAGTTGGTCACGCACTTCTCGTAATCACCCGGCACCAGCGCAGAATAAGCGGTCTGAAAGCCCACCAGCTCGCACTCGAAGGAGTAACCGCCCGGACGATCCGGATAGTACTTCCAGTTGCCATCCCAGTTGGTGTAGAGCACGTCGGTAGCGCCGTTAAGATTGAGGCTGCCATAGGGAGTCTGCTGCCAGCAGGTGTTCTTCTCATCCGCCTTGATCGGGATCTGGTAGTGGTTGGCCAGCCCTTCCCAGTAGCGGATGCGATTGACCGGCTGCCCCTTGTCCTTGTTCTGCTCGCCACACTCGATGCCGCCGTTGATGACGTTGATGGTGGTACCGAAGCCATAGCCGATACCGGCGTCAGCTTCCCGTTTGGAGGGTACCCAGGTGCGATCAATCACGTGCAGCATGGCCGGTTTCGGGGCCTGCGGGGTGAGGAAGAACCAGATGGCAGAAGCGAGGTTGAGCCAGGAGTCAGCCACCAGACCCGGGTTGTTGAGCAGCACGGAGGCATCGCCATCGAACATCGCCTCGGAGAAGGCGCCGTAGTTGAAGTGGTAAGAAAGCTGCTTGGCGCCGCGGCCGAAATACCCCTGACCCGTGCTGCAAGGCCACTTCTTGTTCTGCCAGTCGTTCTGGCCACAGCCTGTGGTGTAGCCGGTCTGTCCCTCTGACCAGCCCATCTCCCGCACATGCACCAGCGCCTGTTGCCACTCCTCCAGCCCCAGCGGGTTATCGGAGACGTTCTCCTTGGCAATATGGCCACCGGTCTCCTGAGAGAAGTGGGCAAAGGCGGTCACGATGGATTTTTTACAGATCGCATCAGAATCACGCCCGTCAGTATATTCACCACAGAATGCAGGGAATTTACCGATGGCTCGCAAGAAGCGGACATAAGTATATTCCGGCGCTGCCATCTGGGTTAAATATTCCCATTCAGATTGGGGAAATACCCGTTCAACCCGTTTTACGTTGTCAGGATTGCTTGCCAGACCCGGTTCAATGGCATCAACGATTTTATTTGACCGGGTCGCCAATGCCTTGGCCCATATTGCATACATGGGATTGGCCGTCTTGGCTTTTTCCATGGCTGCTAGATCCGGGGCCGCAATCACATATCCTCCCGCATTTTGCGGATCGGGTTGAATATTCATGGCTGCACTCATTGCGGCATAGCTTGGCAATGCGCAGGCGGCAGCGATCAGCCAGACACAACGCTTGGGTTTGAACATGTTTATCGTCCTTGTTTGAATTAATGCGTTCCAAGAGTAGGTGTTTCAACAACTAAATTCACGATGAGAAATAAGAAATAAGCAGATTTTGTGAGCCATTTCACCTTGTGATATTCAGTGCAGCTGAAACAAAGAAAAAGAACCCAAACGAAAACCCCAAAGCGTGATCTTTGCCCATTTTGGGGACGATTGACACGGCCAGGTGATCTGCCATCCATTCATTGTTCGTGATAAAAAAAATGGCTGACACGCTCAGCCTGTCAACCATTATCAATGTTCAAGAAAAATGCGCGAGAGAGCCGGACGTCAGGCGCGCACGGCACGGATCAGGATATTGCGCGGGGTCATGGGTTTGGCACAGAACTCCCCCACTTCGACCCGATAGCCCTGCTCTTGCAAAAAGAGCGCGCGATCCAGCGCCAGCCAGATCTCGAGGGGACGGCGAAATAAATGACGTACCAGCTCCATGCGGGCGATATCACCAAAGCGACGCTCCCCGTGTTCCAACCAGGCGGGATAGTCCAGCCCGGCTGGCAGCACAATCCCTTTGCGCTCGGCAGCCCAAGCGCAAAATGTCTCGAAGGTGCCGGTCAGCAGGCTCTTTTGCATATTGGGCACCGGCAGATACTCATCCACACCGCGCACCTGACGCTGCAGGCAGTCAAACCCGAGCCTCCACACCACTTCCTGCTCGCGCAGGCGGGCGATCCGCGCACCGCCAGTCACCGTCTCCTGTAGCGGCAACTTGAGATCCGCCTTGCTCAACACCAGCTCGCTGGCGCTGGCCGCGGCTGACAGCGGGCGATAGTGGCTGGTACGGATCAGGTGGTAACAACAGGGAGAGATGGTCACTCCGCGGGCACTGCGCTCGGCCACCCGCTCCAGCAGATGGGTGTGCAGCTCGCCGCAGGCATGGAGTGCCATAGCGTGATGTTCGGGGGCGATCAGCGCCGCCGACTCGGGGGCAAAAGCATCGGCGCAGGTAAAGGTCATATTGGCGCCATCCCGCTCGGCCAGCAGCCGACCTTCGTCACAAAGCTGCCCTTGCAACTCCAGACTGAGGATAGGAGCCTGTCGATGAAGTGACACCAGCCGCCCAAGGTGGCCCTTGCCGGCACACCACTCCAGATAGGGGCCCTGATGGGCAGGCAGACAGGCGGTGAACGACTCGATCTGAGCCTGCTTGCGCCCCGGCATATGCAGCGCCATCTCCTTGCTGCAGGTGATGGGCTCCGGGGTAAACCGGGCAAGCTGGCTGAGTTGCTGCAGCTCGGTCCCCTCGGCAATCCAGGGGGCAAGAAGACTGCTGAGGGCATCCATATCCGCATCGAGCTCTGCCAACTGGCCGAGCGTCAGCCCATTGAGCAACGCCGCCAGTTCGGGCGCCTCATCGGCAAAGGCCATGGTCAAATGATGATATGGCTGATATTGCCACCAGCGTCGGTAGCGGGTGAGCAGTCGATCCAGTTGTTGAAAACGTTGAGCCAGCACGAATGCCCCTGCCTTGCAGTCAAAAAGGAGGCTCATTCTAGCGATCCCGCTTCAAATTGCACTCTCAATACCTGACGATCTGTGCCGCACAACAGCACCGCCAACCCTGTGACCCAGGGCAGACCTGACAAAGTACGGGGTTTTATGCTATATTCCGCCCCCTCTTTCACGCGCCCCGCCCAACGCGGGTCGCTTTACACTAGCTATGGGACCAACAACATGACCATCAACGCCATTCTGCAAGCGCGCGCGGGCGCCAAGTGTGAACTGTGCAGCGCCGAGCAGGCGCTGACCGCCTTCGTGGTGCCTCACTCCCCCGCCAGCGACGATGATCACAGCGTTGCTATCTGTGACACCTGCCGTGGTCAGCTGGAACAACCGGATACCCTGGTGGTGAACCACTGGCGTTGCCTGAGCGACAGCATGTGGAGCCAGGTGCCTGCGGTGCAGGTGATGGCATGGCGCCAGCTCAAAGCACTCTCCGGCAAGGGTGAGGTGTGGGCTCAGGATCTACTGGACATGATGTACATGGAGGACGAAGCCAAGGCTTGGGCTGAAGCTGGTATTGCTGACGAAGATGATGACAGCGTACCGACTGTTGACTCCAATGGCGCCGTGCTGCAAGAGGGCGACTCCGTCACCCTGATCAAGGATCTGGACGTGAAAGGTGCCGGTTTTACCGCCAAGCGCGGCACCCTGGTCAAGGGCATCCGTCTGACCAACAACCCGCTCCATATTGAAGGCAAGGTCAACGGCGTGCAGATCGTTCTGGTTGCGGCCTACCTGAAAAAGGCCTAAGCCAGGGGCGATTGCTCTGCTGTCTACTACCAGAGCACAAGCACAACGAAAAAGGATGGCGTCACGCCATCCTTTTTTATGCCCGCTTGCCACAAACGGCCAACCTGAGCCCATAACAGGCCAGTCAAAGCAAAAAGGCGCATCCGGATGGATGCGCCTTGTTTACATGGCAGATGTCGTTAACCGGCAGCGGAAATGGTCACTCAGGAGGAGAGCTTGCCATCCAGCTCGGCAATCTTGGCCGACCAGTAGGCCGGGCCGGTTTCGTGGATGTTGTTACCCTCGGAGTCGACCGCTACGGTCACCGGCATATCTTCCACTTCAAACTCGTAGATCGCTTCCATGCCGAGATCGGCAAATGCCACCACGCGGGCTTTCTTGATCGCCTTGGCCACCAGATAGGCAGCGCCGCCGACCGCCATCAGATAGACGGCCTTGTGCTGCTTGATGCTCTCGACGGTTTTCGGGCCCCGCTCGGATTTGCCGATCATGCCGATAAGGCCGGTTTCACCCAGCATCATGTCGGTGAACTTGTCCATACGGGTGGAGGTGGTGGGGCCTGCCGGGCCGACCACTTCGTCGCGCACCGCATCGACCGGGCCAACGTAATAGATAAAGCGGTTGGTGAAATCGACCCCTTCCGGCAGCCCTTCACCACGGGCCAGCATGTCGGCGATACGCTTGTGGGCTGCATCGCGACCGGTAAGGATTTTGCCCGACAGCAGCACGGTATCACCGCTCTTCCAGCTGGCCAGTTCGGCCTTGGTGATGCCATCGACGTTGACGCGGCGCACGTTGCCACCCGCTTCACGGGTGATCTCCGGCCAGTCGCTCAGTTTCGGCGGGGTCAGTTCGGCAGGGCCTGAACCATCCAGCTCGAAGTGAACGTGGCGGGTCGCAGCGCAGTTGGGGATCATCACCACCGGCTTGGAAGCGGCATGAGTCGGCGCAGATTTCACCTTCACATCCAGCACGGTAGTCAGACCACCCAGACCCTGGGCACCGATCCCCAGCTTGTTGACCTTGTCGTAGAGCTCGACCCGCAGCTTCTCTTCGGTGGTTTGCGGGCCACGGGCGATCAGCTCCTGAATGTCGATGTGCTCCATCAGGGCCTCTTTGGCCAGCACCGCCGCTTTCTCGGCGGTACCGCCGATGCCGATGCCCAGCATGCCGGGCGGGCACCAGCCTGCGCCCATGGTCGGCACGGTTTTCAGCACCCACTCGACGATATCGTCAGAGGGGTTGAGCATCACCATCTTGGATTTGTTCTCGGAGCCGCCGCCTTTGGCCGCGATGCTCACTTCCACCTTGTTGCCGGGGATCATGTCGATATGAACCACGGCAGGGGCGTTGTCTTTGGTGTTTTTGCGACTGCCGGCCGGATCGGCCAGCACGGAGGCGCGCAGCGGGTTGTCAGGATTGGTGTAGGCACGACGGGTCCCTTCGTCCACCATCTCCTGCACCGTCATGTCGCTGTCCCACTGGACTTGCATGCCAATTTTGACGAAACAGGTCACGATGCCGGTGTCCTGGCAGAGCGGGCGATGACCTTCGGCGGACATGCGGGAGTTGATCAGGATCTGGGCCAGCGCATCTTTGGCGGCTGGGTTGGCCTCACGGTCATACGCCGCTTTGGCAGCCTGAACAAAATCCAACGGGTGGTAATAGGAGATGTACTGGAGGGCATCTGCGATAGAATCGATGAAATCCTGTTTTTTTATAATGCTCATATCATCCTCACTGGTCCTTGTCTCTGCCACGGAGCAGGGCAAGGGCTTCCATATGATGGGCCGTGCTGACGTGCTGGCTAAAAACTATCAACCAGCAAAAAGCGAACGACACGGCAGTTTTTTCTTAAGTCACCGACACCTATGATACGCTTGCCCACCAGCACCGACTAGGGTTCGGGAACCAAACTGTTGCCTGTGTAACATAAAATGACGCCAACACTTCATATCCATCATCTAGACCATAGTGCTGAACTCCATCAGCTTTTTGCCCGCCTGCAACATCAGCCGTGGGCCATGTTGCTGGAATCGGCGGGACCAGTCGGCGCCGATAACGGCTTTGATATCATCACTGCCGATCCGCTGGCGACCCTCGAAACCCGCGGCGAGGTGACCACTCTGCGTGTCGGGGCGGATATCAGCGAACACAGCGAAGATCCCCTCGCCCTGCTGGCCCATACCCAGCAACAGCTGCTGGGGGAGCTGGATCTGTGCGCCACTCACCTGCCCTTTATTGGCGGCGCCCTCGGCCTGTTTGGCTATGATCTCGGCCGTCGCTTCGAGCGACTGCCAGTGCAGGCCGCCGCCGATATCGCGGTGCCGGACATGGCGGTGGGCATCTACGACTGGGCGCTGCTGCGCAATGTGGCGACCGGCGACTGGCAGCTGGTGCACTGGGGGGATAAAGCGGGCCTTGCCAACCGGCTGGCCTGGCTTGAACAGCAGCAGGCCAAACCGGCCCCCGCTTTTGCCTTGTTGGGGGCGTGGCAGAGCAATATGAGCCGCGCCGAGTATGGCGAGAAGTTTGCCCGCATTCAGGAATATCTCGCCGCAGGGGATTGCTACCAGATCAACCTGACCCAGCGTTTCAGCGCCCCCTATCAGGGGGATGAGTGGCAGGCCTATTGCCTGCTGGCAACCGCCAACAAGGCCCCCTTCTCAGCCTTTATCCGCCTGCCGGAGAGCGCGCTGCTGAGCCTCTCTCCCGAGCGGTTCCTGCTGCTTGATGGCCGTCATATCGAAACCAAACCCATCAAAGGCACTCGCCCTCGCCACCCCGATCCGGCCATCGATCGACAAGTCGCGCGGGAGCTGGCGCAGGCGGACAAGGACAGATCAGAGAATCTGATGATCGTTGATCTGCTGCGCAACGATATAGGTCGGGTCAGCCGGCCTGGCTCGGTCAGCGTGCCTCATCTCTTTGCGGTGGAGTCGTTTCCGGCGGTACATCATCTGGTCTCCACCATCCACGGTGAGCTGGATGCACGCTGGCAAGGAGTCGATCTGCTGCGGGCCTGTTTCCCGGGTGGTTCCATCACCGGCGCCCCCAAGATCCGGGCAATGGAGATCATCGAAGAGCTGGAGCCACAGCGCCGCAATGCCTATTGCGGCAGCATCGGCTATCTCAGCCAGCATGGCCGGATGGATACCAGCATCTGCATTCGCACTCTGATCGCCGAAGCGGGTCGTCTGCACTGCTGGGCCGGTGGCGGCATCATCGCCGACTCCGACGCCGACAGCGAATATCAGGAGACTTATGACAAGGTCGCCCGCATCCTGCCGCCGCTGTCGGCGCTGTAACCCTCCCCACCGTCAAGGCAACACACAGGAGAGCTCCCCGCCATGGATCGCCACGAACTGTTGACCCGCTTCCAGTTGCAGCGACCCGCCCCGGCCCATCGCCTCGCCATCGGCGGGCTCAGTCCGGCGGCAGTGTTGATCCCGGTGGTGATGCGCGATGAGGGGCTCAGCGTGTTATTGACCCGGCGCAGCCCACGGCTGCGTCATCATGGGGGACAGATCAGCTTCCCCGGCGGGCGACAGGATCCCGGCGACGAAAACCTCATTGCCACAGCGCTGCGGGAGACCGAAGAGGAGCTCGGCATTCCGGCCCGACTGATTGAAGTGATCGGCACCCTCAACCCGCTCAATACGGTGTCACGATTCGAGGTACTGCCGGTGCTGGGGCTGCTCGATGGCAACTATCCCCTCATCCTGAGTCCGGATGAGGTGGATCACGCCTTCGAAGTGCCGCTGACCCATCTGCTGGATCGACGCAACCACATCCCCCTGACCCTTTCCAGAGGGGGGAAAGCACACACTATCTACTGGATACCCTGGCAACAGCACTTTATCTGGGGAGCTACCGCCAGCATGATCAACCAGCTAGCCCAGCATCTCGCAAAATAACAATTTACCTACATTTGGCTGAGCGAGATTTAATCATTAACACTAAAATAACGTGCCAATTGATAAACATTAATTGAATTTTTCTTGTTTTGATCACATTTCCATAAGAAAGTGCGGTTTTTCGTGCCGTAAAGATGAATTTGATCAACATTTTTGATTAGAAAAACCGTATCCTTGCGCCGACTTAATAAGAACCACACATTCGGGGTGAGATAGATGTCAAACACAATCACTGGCACGCAGGGAGTTGCGGCGTCAACAGAGCAAGGGATCCGCTCTACTCAAACCACTCGTTGGGAAAAACGCGACTCTACCTGGGTCATCAGTCTGTTCGGGACCGCAGTTGGCGCGGGGATCCTGTTCCTGCCGATCAACGCGGGTATGGGCGGTTTCTGGCCGCTGGTCGTCATGGCGCTGCTGGTAGGTCCCATGACCTATCTGGCCCACCGTGGCCTGGCCCGCTTCGTGCTCTCCTCCAAAAAGCCAAATGCAGACATCACCGAAGTGGTGGAAGAACACTTTGGCGTGGGTGCTGGTAAATTAATCACCCTGCTCTACTTCTTCGCCATCTACCCCATCGTGCTGATCTACGGCGTGGGCATCACCAACACCGTCGAAAGCTTCATGGTCAACCAGCTGCAGATGAGTGCCCCGCCGCGCTGGATCCTCTCCATCGTGCTGATCATGGGCATGATGTCGGTGATGCTGGCCGGTGAAAAGCTGATGCTGAAAGTGACCGAGCTGCTGGTTTATCCGCTGATCGCCATTCTGGCCGGTATCTCTTTGTACCTCATTCCGGACTGGACCGGCGCGGCGCTGGAGCAAGTGCCCTCTGCCAAGGATTTCGCCACTACCCTGTGGCTGACCATCCCGGTACTGGTCTTCTCCTTCAACCACAGCCCGGCCATCTCCAGCTTCTCTCTGGCCCAGCGCCGCGACCACGGTGATCAGGCTGTCGAGAAAGCCGATGCCATCCTCAAGCGTACCGCCATGGTGCTGCTGGGCTTCGTGATGTTCTTCGTCTTCTCCTGCGTCATGAGCCTGACACCGGCCCAGCTGGCAGAAGCCAAGGCCCAGAACATCGCCGTGCTCTCCTATCTGGCCAACCAGCATGCCAGCCCCATCATCTCCTACTTCGGTCCGTTGGTTGCGTTCGTAGCCATCGTATCCTCCTTCTTCGGCCACTATCTGGGTGCCCGTGAAGGTCTGAAAGGGATGATCGTGCAGAACATGCGCAAGTCCGGCAAAGAGCCGAACGCCAAGAAAGTCGAGATGTTCATTATCGCCTTCTTCATCCTGACCCTGTGGGGCACTGCCATTGCCAACCCTTCCATCCTGGGCATGATTGAATCCTTGGGCGGCCCGATCATCGCTACCATCCTGTTCATCATGCCGATGTACGCCATCAAGCGCGTACCGGCTATGGCGAAATATCAGGGCCATATCAGCAACGTCTTCGTTGCAACCATGGGCATGATCGCCATCTCCGCCATCCTCTATCAGCTGGTCGGTTAATCCCCTACCTGCCGCTGATAGCAAAAAGCCAGCCGAACACTCGGCTGGCTTTTTTTATTGCGTTGTCCCGTCCTGAATAGTCTTGCCACTCATCACGCAGTTATTGCAGCCACAGCACCTGAACTCACACAACAACCAAGGAAACAACCCTTATCCGGCAACCACATCATGATGTTTCAGGGCTTCGCACCGAACCTCGACCAACAAAAATGCCAGTCGGGTAAGCGACTGGCATCTCTTGATAAACACGCACTATCTCTGGCTGATTAGAGTGGTTGCGCTTCCAACAGGAACGGCGTGATACCGGTGATTTCCGGAATACCGAGCACCAGGGTGTCTTTCTGACCATTGCTACCCGGTTTCATGGTCAGATATGCAGTGACACTGGCGTTGCGATCGGCAAATTCGCGCATCCTTTTTTCCCAGAGCCCCTCATAAATTTTTCCCTCTTTGATATCAGCAGGCCCTGTCAAGGTATTGAAACTGCATGACCGATTGTTCCAACCAGTCAACGTCAGCTTGTTCAAACCTTGAGTGTTGGCCTCTGTCTCACCGCTTACAGAACACCCTTCTTTAAACAGGATGGTCAGCTTGATCCCCAAGCCATTGTTGCTGCGCTCGGTTTTGAAATCTTGAAACAGTGCACTCTCCCCAAGGTTGTACCAGGAGTCCGCGTTGATAGGCGCAGTGACCATCGGCTGCAATGCCACTTGGCCGCCCCAATTCTGAATAGTGAGTGCAGAATCGATTTTGGCTTTGACGGGTCGATAATCGAGTACCCAGAGTGACTGGCTGCTTCCCGCCGTATCTGGCACAGACGCCACCTTGACCAACCCATCGACATTGGTATTGGACTTTTGCTCAGCCGAGTCGAAGGTACTGGGTTGGCTTTTGTTCACCAGCAACGACAACGTCAGTGGGTAACCCTCACCTTTATTCAGAGAAGAGAAGCCTTGAGGGAAGGTATAAGTGCTGACTGTGGCACTTCTTTTCTCAGCAATGTTCATCGCCCAACCCGTGCCCTCTGTGGACGCCGGATAGACAAGACCGACCGCACGATAACTGTCGTTGACCGGACGGTTGATTAACTGCCCCTGAGCGTCCATCAGGACGGGGAGATAGACGCCAGCCACCGGCAGCGCCCTCGGTTGCGGCTCCGGTGGCGTGGTACCACCACCACCACTATCTCCGCCACCACCACCGCAACCAACCAAACCTAATGCACCAATAATTGCCCACGAAAGCGTAGTTTTTTTCATTATTTAATCTCGTTTTTTTGCCTGAACCTTATTATTCCGCAGCTATTTTAACGGGGCAGCACCCGCACTGTCTGTCGGCTATTTGTAACCAAACATTTCATCAAAATGAATGTTTTCTTGCGCACTCCTCTCCTCAACACATTTAGGCCCGCTGATATAAAAAGCCCCTCACAGAGAGGGGCTGAATCGAAAAATCGAGCTACCGGCTCACGCCTCGCTGCTGGGCAGCGCGGAAGGTTCCAGCAGGGTTTCATCTTCGGCCATGCAAGCAGCGGCGGTGAACAGCACGTCGGTGGAGCTGTTCAGCGCCGTCTCGGCAGAATCCTGCAGCACGCCGATGATAAAGCCGACTGCTACCACCTGCATGGCGATGTCATTGCTGATGCCAAACAGGCTACAGGCCAGCGGGATCAGCAGCAAGGAGCCGCCCGCCACACCGGAAGCGCCACAGGCACTGATGGTGGCGACCACGGAGAGCAGAATGGCCGTTGCCATGTCCACTTCCATCCCCAGGGTATGTACCGCCGCCATGGCGAGCACAGTGATGGTGATAGCGGCACCCGCCATATTGATGGTGGCACCCAGCGGGATGGAGACCGCGTAGGTATCTTTGGGCAGACGCAGTTTTTCACACAGCGCCATGTTGACCGGGATGTTGGCGGCAGAGCTGCGAGTAAAGAAGGCGGTCACGCCGCTCTCTTTGAGGCAGGTCAGCACCAGCGGATAAGGGTTGCGCTTGATCTTCCAGAAGACGATCAATGGGTTGACCACAAAGGTGATAAACAGCATGCAGCCGATCAGCACCACCAGCAGTTGAGCATAGCCAAACAGGGCATCGAAGCCGGTCTCTGCCAGAGTGGAGGCAACCAGACCCAGGATCCCGAGCGGAGCACAGCGGATCACCGCTTTCACGATGGCGGATACACCGTGAGACAGGTCAGTGATCAGCGCCTTGGTGCTCTCGTTGGCATGGCGCATGGCGATACCCAGACCGATGGCCCACGCCAGGATCCCGATATAGTTGGCATCCATCAGCGCCTTGACCGGGTTGGTCACCACGTTGAACAGCAGGGTCTGCAGCACCTCGGTGATCCCGCCGGGCGGGGTGATCTCGGCAGTATTGGCCACCAGATGGAGGTTGGAGGGGAACAGGAAGCTGGCAATCACCGCGACCACGGCCGCAGAGAAGGTACCAAACAGGTAGAGCGCCAGCAGCGGGCGAATATTGGTCTTCTGACCCTGCTTGTGACCAATGATGGCCGCCATCACCAGTACGAATACCAGCAGCGGAGCTACCGCTTTCAGTGCACCAACGAACAGACTGCCAAGCAGACCTGCCGTTTTCGCCCACTCGGGCGCAAACAGTGCCAGCAAGATACCGAATACCAGACCAACCAGGATCTGGCTGACCAGGCTGGTGCTATTGACCAGCCGAAGGAGGGGGTGTTGTTGTGTCATCAAAAAAGTCCCTAAGCACCGTAGTGCATGAATCATGAGTCCTGTCTGCAACCACTCATCGGGAGACCCCTGTCGCCCGAATGTGGTGTCTGTGGCCAGCCTTCTGTCGGGCCGATCCGCCAGTCACCGGATTGCATGACGGAATATCCCATTCGCCATCTTTTTTTTCCAGAGACTCACCAAAAAATATCCCGTTTCCATCACAAAAAACCGCAACAAAACCTTAACCACAGCGCAACCACCCATTTTTGTACGTTTTATCGACACTCTCTGCCCTTACCCTCACGACCATTCCTGTGCCACCCGTGACCGTGTCGCTGTGCTATCATCACCCATTTGCCGCGGAGCCTTGCCATGATCCCATCCCTGCTCAACCAATATTTTGGTTTCTCCGCACTCAGGCCTGGTCAGGAAGCGGTGATTAGCCGGGTGCTGGCAGGTCAGAGTGCCGCCGCCATCTTTCCCACCGGCTCCGGCAAGTCCCTCTGTTATCAACTGCCTGCCCTCGCCCTGCCTCACCTGACTCTGGTTATCTCGCCGCTGCTGGCGCTGATGCACGATCAACTCGCCTTCCTCAAAAGCAAGGGAATAAGCGCCGCTACCCTCGACTCAAGCCAGAGCCCGGAGGAGAGTCGACGAGTGATGCAGCAGGCGCTGGATGGACAGCTCAAGATCCTGATGATTTCGGTAGAGCGACTCAAGAACGAGCGTTTTCGCCGTTTTATCCAGCAAGTACCGCTCTCGCTGCTGGTCGTCGATGAGGCGCACTGTATTTCGGAGTGGGGCCACAACTTTCGCCCCGACTACCTCAAGCTGCCGAGCTATCGCCATGATCTGAAGATCCCGCAGGTGCTGCTGCTCACCGCCACCGCCACACCGGCGGTTATTCAGGATATGCAGACCAAATTCGGCATAGCGCCGGAGGGGGTCGTGGTCACCGGTTTCTACCGCCCCAATCTTGATCTGGCGGTCATTCCCCTGTCGCCCGACGCGCGGGATAGCTGGCTCGCACAGGAGCTGGCCAACGCTCCGGCGGCCCCCACCATCGTCTACGTCACCTTGCAACACACCGCCGAAGCCTGCGCCGAGCAACTCATTAGAGAAGGGATCAACGCCCGCGCCTATCATGCCGGGCTCGACTCGGCGCTGCGCAGCCAGATCCAGCACGACTTCATGGCGGGCAAGGTGGATTGCATCGTCGCCACCATCGCCTTTGGCATGGGGATCGACAAAGCGGATATCCGGCGGGTCATTCACTACGATCTGCCCAAATCTATCGAGAACTACAGCCAGGAGATTGGCCGCGCCGGACGGGATGGCCAACCATCGCGCTGTATCGTGCTGGCCAACCAGAGCCAGCTGCCGGTGTTGGAGAACTTCGTCTACGGCGATACGCCGGATTTGAGTGCCATCCTCCAGCTCCTTGCCATCATCAAGCAGAGCGGGAACGAGTGGGAATTCACCCTGCTGCGCCTATCCAACGACACCAATATCCGCCAGTTGCCCCTTAAAACCCTGCTGGTCTATCTGGAGATGGCGGGCATCATCACCCCAGCCTACAGCTACTACGCAGATTACCGCTTCAAGTTTGTGCTGGATAAAGGCGAGATAGTGAGCCGCTTCAATCCGGAACGCCGCCAGTTTCTGGAGCAGCTGTTCGCCTGTGCCCCGCAAGCCCGCAGCTGGTGCACAATGGACTTTGACGCCCTCTGGCAGGGCTATCAGGGAGAGCGACAGCGGGCTGTTGCGGCGCTCGACTACCTGCAGCAGCAAGGCTGGATCGAGCTTGAAAGCAAACAGATGACCGAGGTCTACCGGATCACCCGTCAGGGGTGGGACAACGAGCAGGAAGCAAAAGCCCTGCACGCCCTGTTCCTGCAAAAAGAGCAGAGCGAGCTGGCAAGACTGCAAGCCATGCTCGACTTTTTCACCTCAAGTGAGTGCCTGAGCCACCGCCTCGCCCGCTATTTTGCCGATGAGGTGGCGCCGGTTCATTGTGGCCACTGTTCGGTTTGTCGCGGCGAGGTGGCGCATCTCCCGCCCCTGCCCTCACTGACCATGCCAAACGAGGCGGGGATCCGCGCCTGGTGCGATCCGCTGATTGCCAAGACAGGTTCGGTGGATGCGCGTGTTCTGGCCCGTTTCCTGTGCGGTATCGCCACACCGCTGACCAGCCGGGTCAAAGCCAAATCGCTGGCGGGCGCAGGCCAGTTGGCCGCCCACCCGTTTGCCCGCGTCCTGGCGGCCGTGCAACAAGCCTACCCTTGCTAGGTGAGTGCTGGCGGCGTCAATAGCCACCAGCAGAAACAAGCGTTTACAGACGCAGAAAAAGAAGACCCTCGCGGTTGCGAGGGTCAAGCCAACGGAAACGTGCTTAAACAGAGCTTGGTGAGGCAACAGTCAACTCTCTTGCTAAAGCGTCTTGCTGCTCACACATCGCCAATCTAGGGCACTCAAAATGTAGCGTCAATGTAAAAATTAGAGCTAAAACTCCAAGCAAAGTGATTTACGTTGACGCACACGTAATGACGTTTTCATTCATAACCCCGCCAACCCGCAGCCCCATTGCCTTTCGTCAAACCCCTTAATCTTTTCGCAATAAGTTCCCTGTTTCCCATAAACATTTATTTTTTATGTCTTTGACATTTACCTCACTATCGTGGCAAAAATAATTTAACAGTCAGTAACATAGCGGTGTTGTTGACTGACCCTCCCCGCACAAGGATCGGGCAGGTTTCTTCAGAATTTAACCTATCAACCGTGATGGATTACTGGAGTCTGTTGACTAGGCTTTAAAAGCGCACAACACAAAAGCAGTCATCCACTTTTTTCAGGGTAAGCGACTATAACGAGGGCAAAGTTATGGGCATATTCGAGCATTACCAACAGCGATATGAAAAAGCGAGAGAAGAGGAATATACCATCCAGGAGTTCCTGGATATGTGTAAGCAGGACAAAGCCTGCTACGCCTCCGCAGCCGAACGTCTGCTGACCGCCATTGGTGAGCCGGAGATGGTAGACACCTCAGCCAACCCCAGACTGAGCCGACTCTTCTCCAACCGCGTCGTGGCACGCTATCCCGCCTTCAAGGATTTCTACGGGATGGAAGAGGCCATCGAACAGATCGTCTCCTACCTCAAACACTCCGCCCAGGGGCTGGAGGAGAAGAAACAGATCCTCTATCTGCTGGGCCCCGTTGGCGGCGGTAAATCCTCGCTGGCAGAGAAACTCAAATCCCTGATGCAGAAGGTGCCCATCTATCGCATCAAGGGCTCACCGGTCAACGATCACCCCTTCTGCCTGTTCGATATCGAAGAGGATGGGGAGATCCTGGAGAAAGAGTACGGCATCCCGCGCCGTTACCTGCGTCCCATCATGTCCCCCTGGGTGGCCAAACGCCTGCACGAGTTTGGCGGCGACATCACCAAGTTCAAGGTGGAGAAGGTCAACCCCTCCATCCTCGATCAAATTGCCATCGCCAAAACGGAACCGGGTGATGACAACAACCAGGATATCTCCTCACTGGTCGGCAAGGTCGACATCCGCATGCTGGAGCACTTCGCCCAGGATGACGCCGATGCCTATTCCTACTCGGGTGCGCTGTGTAAAGCGAACCAGGGGGTGATGGAGTTTGTGGAGATGTTCAAGGCCCCCATCAAGGTGCTGCACCCGCTGCTGACTGCCACTCAGGAGGGGAACTACAACGGTACCGAAGGGCTCTCAGCCCTCCCCTTTGACGGCATCTTGCTCGCTCACTCCAACGAATCCGAGTGGCAGCAGTTCCGCAACAACAAGAACAACGAGGCCTTCCTCGACCGGGTCTACATCGTCAAGGTGCCTTACTGCCTGCGCGTCTCCGAAGAGGTGAAGATCTACGAGAAGCTACTGATCAACAGCGAATTGACCGAGGCCAAGTGCGCCCCGGGTACCCTCGAACTGCTGGGCCAGTTCTCTGTGTTGTCACGGCTGAAAGAGCCGGAAAACTCCAGCATCTACTCCAAGATGCGGGTCTATGATGGCGAGAGCCTCAAAGACACCGATCCCAAGGCGAAGAGCTATCAGGAGTATCGCGACTACGCCGGTGTGGACGAAGGGATGAATGGTCTCTCTACCCGCTTTGCGTTCAAGATCCTCTCCCGCGTCTTCAACTTCGACCACGCGGAAGTGGCCGCCAACCCGGTGCACCTCTTCTATGTGCTGGAGCAACAGATCGAGCGCGAGCAGTTCCCGCAAGAGCTGCACGATCGCTACCTTGAGTTCATCAAGGGCTATCTGACCCCGCGCTATGTGGAGTTCATCGGCAAGGAGATCCAGACTGCCTATCTCGAGTCCTACTCCGAGTACGGTCAGAATATCTTCGATCGCTACGTCACCTACGCCGACTTCTGGATCCAGGATCAGGAGTACCGTGACCCCGAAACCGGCCAGCTGTTTGATCGGGCTTCGCTCAACAGCGAGCTGGAGAAAATTGAAAAACCCGCCGGGATCAGCAACCCGAAGGATTTCCGTAACGAAATCGTCAACTTCGTGCTGCGTGCCCGGGCCAACAATGCAGGCCGTAACCCCAACTGGACCAGTTACGAGAAGCTGCGCACCGTGATCGAGAAGAAGATGTTCTCCAACACGGAAGAGCTGCTGCCGGTTATCTCCTTCAACAGCAAAACCTCGGCCGAGGAGCAGAAGAAGCACGATAACTTTGTCGAACGGATGATGGAGAAAGGCTACACCCGCAAACAGGTGCGACTGCTCTCCGAATGGTATCTCAGGGTACGCAAGTCATCCTGACCCTGACTGTTCAAGGGGGAGTTATGGCGCATTTTATCGACCGCAGGCTCAACGGCAAAAACAAAAGCGCTGTCAATCGGCAGCGCTTCATCCGCCGCTACAAGAAGCAGATAAAACAAGCGGTCTCGGATGCTGTCTCCAAGCGCAGCATTCAGGACGTAGACAAGGGTGAGAGCATCAGCATCCCGACCAAGGATATCGGCGAGCCCCATTTTCATCAGGGGCACGGCGGTAAACGGGAGATGGTGCATCCCGGCAATGACCAGTTCGTCTCCGGCGACAAGATTGACCGTCCCAAAGGAGGGGGCGGCGGACAGGGTTCCGGCGAGGGACAGGCATCCAATCAGGGTGAAGGGGCCGATGATTTCGTGTTCCAGATCTCCAAGGATGAGTATCTCGATCTGCTGTTTGAAGATCTGGAGCTGCCCAGGCTGCAGAAAACCCAGCTCAATCAGCTGATGGAAGTCAAAACCTACCGTGCTGGCTACACCTCAAACGGGGTGCCCGCCAACATCAACGTGGTGCGTTCCCTGCAAAATTCGCTGGCACGGCGCATGGCGCTGCAAGCAGGCAAGAAACGCCAATTGCATGAACTGGAAGATCGGCTGGCCCTGCTGGCCACCGATCCCAACGAACACTTTGCCGAGATCGCCCTGCTCGAGAAGGAGATCAGGGAGCTGAAACGACGGATCGATGCGGTGCCGTTTATCGACACCTTCGATCTCAAATTCAACAACTTCGTCAAACGACCCGTCCCTTCCAGTCAGGCGGTGATGTTCTGTCTGATGGACGTCTCGGGCTCCATGGATCAGGCCACCAAGGAGATGGCCAAGCGTTTCTATATCCTGCTCTATCTGTTCCTGAGCCGGACCTACAAGAACGTCGAGGTGGTCTATATCCGCCACCATACCCAGGCCAAGGAGGTGGACGAGCACGAGTTCTTCTACTCCCAGGAGACTGGCGGCACCATCGTCTCCAGCGCCCTCAAGATGATGAACGACATCATCAACGAGCGTTACCCCGCCAACCAGTGGAACATCTATGCGGCGCAGGCGTCGGATGGAGACAACTGGGCTGATGACTCACCGCAGTGCAGGGAGATCCTGGCGCGGGACATCATGCCAAGGGTGAGGTACTACTCCTACATCGAGATCACTACCCGTGCCCACCAGACTCTGTGGCACGAATATGAGTCGGTAGCCAGCCAGTTCCCCCACTTTGCGATGGAGCATATTCGTAAAGTCGAGGATATCTATCCGGTGTTCCGCGAGCTGTTCAAGAAACAAGCGGCGTGAGGAGGTCACATGATCGAAACTGAAAAACGTGTAGCGCCACTGGATGACGGACCAGACTGGAACTTCGATCTGCTGGAGACCTATCACCAGGAGATAGCCCGGGTCGCCCGTTTCTACAAGCTGGATACCTACCCCAACCAGATCGAGGTGATCACCGCCGAACAGATGATGGATGCCTACTCCAGCGTCGGCATGCCCATCGGCTATCAACACTGGTCGTTCGGCAAGCGCTTTATCCATACCGAGCGCAACTACAAGCGCGGCCAGATGGGGCTGGCCTACGAGATCGTCATCAACTCCGATCCCTGCATCGCCTACCTGATGGAGGAGAACACCATGCCGATGCAGGCGCTGGTGATGGCACACGCCTGCTACGGTCACAACTCCTTCTTCAAGAATAACTACCTGTTCAAGGCCTGGACCGATGCCTCTTCCATCATCGACTACCTGCTGTTCGCCAAGAACTACATCACCCAGTGTGAAGAGAAGCACGGTATCGAGGCGGTGGAGCAGTTGCTCGACTCCTGCCATGCCCTGATGAACTTCGGGGTCGATCGCTACAAGCGTCCCCAGAAGATCTCGATGGCCGAGGAGAAACGGCGTCAGAAGGCGCGGGAAGACTATCTGCAGACTCAGGTCAACGAGCTGTGGCGTACTCTCCCCAAGCAGCATAAAGCTGCCGGCGTGGAGGACAGACGCTACCCTGCCGAACCTCAGGAGAACATTCTCTATTTCATCGAAAAAAATGCCCCCCTGCTGGAACCTTGGCAGCGCGAGATCGTGCGCATCGTGCGCAAGATCAGCCAGTACTTCTATCCGCAAAAGCAGACCCAGGTGATGAACGAGGGGTGGGCTACCTTCTGGCACTACACCATCCTCAATCACCTCTATGACGAGGGCAAGCTGAGCGATCGCTTCATGATGGAGGTGCTGCACAGCCACACTAATGTGGTCTATCAACCGGCTTACAACAGTCGCTACTACTCGGGGATCAACCCTTATGCGCTGGGGTTTGCCATGTTTACCGACCTGCGCCGCATCTGCGAGAACCCGACTGAGGAGGACAGATACTGGTTCCCCGATTACGCTGGCAGCAACTGGGTCGAAACCCTCCACTTTGCCATGCAGAACTTCAAGGACGAGAGCTTTATCAGCCAGTTCCTCAGTCCCAAGGTGATGCGCGACATGAAGCTGTTCGCCATTGATGACGATGATCTGAAGAACTATCTGAAGGTCTCCGCCATCCACAATGACGAGGGGTACCGTCAGGTGCGCAATACCCTGTCGGCACAATACAACCTCAGCAATCTGGAACCCAATATTCAGGTCTACAACGTTGCCGTGAAGGGGGATCGCTCCCTTACCCTGCGCTATGTGCCCCACAACCGCATTCCCCTTGGCGACTCTCGCCATGAGGTGCTCAAACACCTGCATCAGCTGTGGGGGTTTGATGTAGTGCTGGAGCAGGATAACGGTGATCTGCCGCCCGATATCATAGGTCGTTGCCCGGAGCGCAAACCGGGGATCTGACCCGTGACGTGATATCTCGACGGCCCACTTCGGTGGGCCGTTTTTTAATCGGTTGCTTCTGCCAGCATAAGCTCTGCCAAAGCCGTACAACCCGAACAAACCACAACATAGAAAGAGGCCCGCATGGTGTGCGGGCCTCTTTGCCTTGCGGTCACTCTGCAGCGGTTATCAGTAGAAGGTTTGCTGCTCCGCGGCCATCGCCTTGAGACGGGCACAGGGGGCGAACCGGTCGCCGTGGCGCTTCTGGTAATACTCCAGACGGCCAACCAGATGATCGATCCCGAGCGTGTCCATATAACGGAACGGGCCGCCGAGGAAGGGCGGGAAACCGATGCCGAAGATGGCACCGATATCACCATCACGAGCCGAGGCCACCACACCGCTATCCAGCGCCATGGCCGCTTCGTTGAGCATCAGCAGCACGCAGCGCTCGGCGATCTCCTGACGGGCCAGCTTGGCAGAAGGCTTGATGCCGAGCACGCCATAGACGCTCTCGTCCACCGTCTTCTTGCCCTCTTTGCCAGTCAGCTTGTTGCGCGGTGCCGCCTTGCCATAGAGGTAGAAGCCCTTGCCGTTCTTACGTCCCTTGCGATCATTTTGCAGCAGCTTGTCGAACGCCTTGGGCGCCTGGAACTGCTCGCCGCCCAGCTCTTTCTCGAGAATGGGGGAGATCTTGGCGCCCACATCGATCCCCACCTCGTCCAGCAAGGTGATGGGGCCAACCGGGAAACCAAAGTCCAGCAGTGCGCTATCCAGCACCTCCACCGGCTCCCCTTCCAGCACCAGTCGCGCAGCTTCGTTCATGTAGGGCGCCAGGATGCGGTTGACATAGAAACCGGCTTCGTCCTTCACCACGATAGGCGTTTTACCCTGAGCACGGGCAAAGGCCAGAGTGGTGGCGACTGTCTCGGCACTGGTGCCAGCGTGGGGGATGATCTCCGCCAGCGGCATCTTGTCCACCGGGCTGAAGTAGTGCAGCCCCACGACTCGTTCCGGGTGCGCCGCCTCTGCCGCAATCTGGTTGATGGGCAGGGAAGAGGTGTTGGAGGCAAACACTGTGTGCTCACCGCACTCACGCTCCACGTCTTTCACCATCTGGTGTTTGAGCGCGAGATCTTCAAACACCGCCTCCACCACCATGTCCACCCGGTGAAAACCGGAGTAGTCGAGGGTACCGGTCAACAGGCTCATCTGCTTTTCCAATTCGCTGCGCAAGATGTGACGGCGCTTGAGCTTCTTGGCCAGAATGTCATAGCTGTAGCGCATGGCATTGCCGATCCCGGCGCTTGCCACATCCTTGATCCGCACCGGCACGCCCGCCTTGGTAGCGGTGACGAACGCAATGCCGCCCCCCATCAGACCACCGCCCAGCACGGCCGCGTGGCCCACCTTGCGCGGCTCGGCTCCCTGATAGGTGACCTCTTTCTTCATTTCGGTGGTGGCAAAGAAGATGGAACGCAGGGCGGCAGACTCAGCAGTCATCACCAGCTCGCCAAAGTGACGGGATTCGGCAGCCAGACCGGCCTTCATCCCCTCCTCCACGCCGATGCGCACAACATCCAGGATCCGCTCCGGCGCCGGGTAGTTGCCACGGGTCTTGGCTTTCACCCCCTTGCGGGCCTGATCAAACAGCACCTTGCGACCCAGCTTGTTGGTCTCCAGCACCTTGCCCTGCAGATCCCGTTTCAACTGATGGCGTGGTTTGCCCTTCTTGGCCAGCTTGATGGCGGCATCCAGCAAAATGGACGGCGGCACCACATCGTCCACCAGCCCCAATTTCTTGGCTTGTTTGGCCCGCACCTGCTTGCCGGTCAGCATCAGATCCAGCGCCTTGGCCACCCCGATAAGTCGCGGCAGACGCTGGGTACCGCCAGAGCCCGGCAGCAGACCGAGCTGCACTTCCGGCAATCCCAGCACAGATTTGCCATGATCGGTCACCACCCGACCATGACAGGCCAGCGCCAGCTCCAGCCCGCCTCCGAGGCAGGGGCCGTGAATGGCGGCGATCACCGGAATGGTCAGCCCCTCGATCTCGGCAAAGATCTCCTGCCCTTCTCGCGACAGGGTCTCGGCATCCTTGGCACTGGTGCAGGCGGCCAGCATGGTAATGTCAGCGCCGGCGATGAAGGAGTCCTTCTTGCCGGAGGTGATCACCAGACCGATCAAATCCTTGTTGCGTTTCACCTCGGCCAGTACGGAGCGGATCTCCTCCACAAAGGCGGCCTTGAGGGTATTCATGCTCTCGCCCGGCACATCCATGGTGAGGATACCGATGCCATCTTTGCGAACATCCAGGGAAAAAGTCTTAGCGCTCATCATTCAACCTCCAACACCATAGCCACGCCCAATCCACCCGCCGCGCAGGCGGTGTTGAGCCCCAGTCCCCCACCGCGACGACGCAGCTCGTGCAGGGTCTGGGTGATCATCCGCGCACCGGTCGCGGCAAAGGGGTGGCCATAGGCCAGCGAACCACCGAGGACGTTGAACTTCTCCATGTCCACCTCGCCGATGGCCTGATCGCGGCCCAGCTTGCCACGGGCAAACTCGTGGCTTGCAAACATCTTGAGGTTGGCCAGCGTCTGGGCGGCAAAGGCTTCGTGCATGTCGATCAGAGTGAGATCACCGAGCGTGATACCGGCTCTGTCCAGCGCCAGCGGCGTAGCGTAGGAGGGCCCCATCAGCATGTCTTGCCACACATCGATGGCCGAGAAGGCGAAGCTGCGGATATAACCCAACGGTTCGAGGCCCAGCTCTTTCGCCCGACCTTCCCGCATCAGCAACACGGCAGCGGCGCCATCGGTCAGCGGGGTTGCGTTGGCTGCAGTGACTGTGCCATGAACCCTGTCAAACACCGGCTTGAGCTTGGCGTAGCTCGCGAGATCCGAGCTTTCACGGATATTGTTGTCCCGCTCGAGCGGTGACTTGTAAGGCGGCACATGGGCGGTAAACACCTCGCCGCTGAGCTTGCCATCAGCCCAAGCCTGCGCGGCCAGGGTGTGGGAGCGATGAGCCAGCGCATCTTGCGCCTCGCGGCTGATCTGGTGACTCTTGGCCATCTGCTCGGCGGTCTGTCCCATGGAGAGACCGGTCGAATATTCCGCCACGGCAGGCGGTACCGGCAGCAGATCCTTGACCCGCAGCTGACGCAGAATATTGAAGCGCTGCTGCAGATTGCGCGCCTTGTTGAGATCCACCAGGGCACGGGCCAGCTTCTTGCTCACTCCGATGGGCAGCACGGAGGAGGAGTCCGCACCACCGGCGATGGCGATGTTTACGGTACCGGCCATGATGGATTCGGTGACGTTGGCCACCGCCTGAAAACTGGTGGCGCAAGCGCGGGAGACGCTATAGGCATCGGTATTGACGCTCATGCCGGTACCGAGCACGATCTCGCGGGCAATGTTGGGGGCTTCCGGCATCTGAACCACCTGACCAAACACCAGCTGGTCGATAAGCTTGGGATCGAGATCGGTACGGGCAAGCATCTCGCTCACCACCAGTTTGCCGAGATCGACTGCTGGCACGCCATGAAAGGCGGTGGCCTGCTTGGCAAAGGGGGTACGCAGCCCCGCCACGACGGCAATCCGTTCGCCCTGGCGAGTCGTCAGTTTCAATGGCTGTTTCATCCTGGCTCCTTGGTTTAAAAGGCAGAGGTCTGACCTCATTGCGCCACATCTTAACAATCCAATCACAAGTTTCATACAGCTGATTGAAACTAAATTAAGCACCGCAGGGCCCCTTTGCTCGCCCTTGGGAAGCAACTGGAGTATAAAAAGATCAACTTCCATAAAAACAACGGGTTTATCGCATGGCAGCGGCTGAGTTCAGCGCACTTAGGGACTATCTTGGCAGTCAGATTCTGGGGCAGGAGGAGCTAATAGAAGGGCTCCTGATTGCCCTGTTATGTGAAGGACATGTATTAATCGAAGGGGCCCCCGGCCTTGCCAAAACCCGCGCCGTCAAGGCGCTCGCTGGCGCCGTTGAGGGGCGCTTTGCCCGTATCCAGTTTACCCCGGATCTGCTTCCTGCCGATCTCACAGGCAGCGAGGTGTTTCACCCGCAGGATGCCAGTTTTGTATTCCAGCCCGGACCCCTGTTCAACCATCTGGTGCTGGCAGACGAGATCAACCGAGCACCGGCCAAGGTACAATCAGCGCTGCTGGAAGCCATGGCCGAGCACCAGATCACCGTGGGCAAAAAGAGCTGGCGGCTACCGCCTCTCTTTATGGTTGCTGCCACCCAGAATCCCATCGAGCAGGAGGGCACCTATCCCCTGCCGGAGGCTCAGCTCGACCGCTTTTTGCTCAAATTGATGGTGGACTACCCCAGCCCCACCATGGAGCTCGCCATCTTGCAGCTAAACGCCAGCGGCGAACAGCTTGGCGCGGCGCCGGTGACCCTGAGCCAGACCACCTTGCAACGTGCCCGCAGCGAAGTGCTGGCGGTGACCATGCAAAGCCGACTGGAACACTATCTGGTTGAGCTCGTCTGCGCCACCCGCCCAAGTAGCGGCCTGTGCCCTACCCTTGAACCGCTGATTGCCGTGGGGGCCAGCCCCCGCGCTACGCTGGGGCTGGCTCGCTCCGCCCGCGCCCGAGCCTGGCTCGCCGGACGTGATTATGTGCTGCCGGAAGATATTCAGCTGCAAGCCTATCCGGTGCTGCGCCATCGCCTTATCCCCAGCTATCAGGCACTGGCCGACAATCTGGATAACGATATCCTGATCGCCCAACTGCTGGATCAGGTGCCATGCCCCTAGAACCCGGTCTGCATCCCGATATCGCCTTGTCGCTGCCACGGCTGCTCAATATCCGGCTCTGGGCCAAGGCCAGGAAGCCACCTCACGCAGGCAGAAGCAGCAGCGAACGCGGCAAACCGGGCCGCTCTCCCGGACTCACGTTTCGGGAGCTGCGCGCCTATCAGGCTGGTGACGAGGTACGCCATATCGACTGGCGAGTGACCGCACGCCTCGGTCGTCCCTATACCCGCCTCTATAGCGAGGAGCTCGATCAGGCGCACTGGCTGCTGCTCGATCTCTCTCCTGCCATGTATTTCGGCTCCACGCTGCAGCTCAAGGCGCGTCTGGGGTGCGAGCTGGCAGCAGCCCTGATCTGGCAAGGGGAGAAGCAGCACAACACCCTGATCTGCCACGGGCTTATCCCCCATCACCAGAGCCAGCACGGCAGCGTGCTGCCCCTGCTCGAATCCCTCTGCCATCACTATCAGCAAGGGCTGGCCCGCCGGGAGCTTTCTCACTCACTGGCCGACACCTTGTCCGGCGTGAAGCTGCCTCACGGTGCCAAGCTGACGATCATCACCGATCACAGACCCTGCGAGTCGGCGCTCTGTCAGCAATTGCAGCTGCTCTCCCGGCGCCACGATATTCACTATTGGCAGATCCGCGACCCCCTCGAGGCAGCCCTTCCCTCTGATGGCCAACTGCCGGTGGCCATTGATCGGCCAGGGCAACACTATCAGGGCTGGCTGGATGGGGGCCATGCCGGTTTCTCCCGCCGCTACCAGCAAGCCGCCGAACAGCAACTGGTCCACGGCAAGCAGTTGCTGTTGCCATTGGTGCAGCGCCTCTACCTGCTCGATAACAGCCAGACGCTGCAACAGCAGTGGCAGGAGGGGTTATGTCATCAGGGATGAGCTCCCCCACCGACGTCGATATTGCCAGCCCAGCCTCCGATGCAATCACTCCGCCACTGGCCGCCCTGATGCGCGACATCCACCCGGGGCCGGATCTGATTGAACAGAGTCTTGATCCCAGAGTGCAGGCGCTATTGTGGCTATTGATCACAGGTCTATTGCTGCTGCTGATCATCCTGATTGCCCGCAGGGTGATACGTTACCGCCGCTGGTGTCGTCAGCTGGAGGGAGATCCGGCGCTGCTGGTGGCACGCATACAGGAGGCCCTGCGTCATGAAGCACTGCAACGCTGGCCCGAGGCGCGCCAGTTACAGGGAGAGGCTTGGCTCGCCTTCGTCGATCGTCACGGCGGCAGCGATTTCAGCCAGTTCTCGTCTCACTGGAGCAGTTGGCTCTATGGCAGCCAGAACCCGACTCGCGAGCAGAGCGAACAGCTTCGGCAACATTATCGCCGCTGGGGTCAGACCCTCTTCTTGCAACGCTCTCCACGCTCGAAGCGTAAAGCCGCGCGGAGGCATCCATGATCCTGGCCTGGCCCTGGTTTGCGCTGGCGCTGGTGCTGCCCTTGCTGGTGCGCTTCGGCTTGCCACCCCTGCGCCGCGGCTATCTGGCTCACCCCGGGTTTGCGCTGCTGCGTCCTCAGGCCGGATTGCCGCTCTGGCGCGCCATGCTGCTCTGGTGCGCCCTTATCCTCACCCTCTGCCGCCCCCAGTGGTGGGGGGAACCGGTTATCCAATATGAAGGGAGTCGGGATCTGCTGCTGGCGGTGGATCTGTCAGACAGCATGCGCACACCTGATATGCTCGACAGCGGCGAACAGCAAGCTCGGCTGACGGCGGTGCGTCAGCAGATCAAAACGCTGATCGCCAAACGGGCCGGAGACAGGGTAGGCCTCATCGTATTTGCCGATCACGCCTACCTGCTCTCTCCCCTCACTCAGGAGATCCCGGCGCTGTTGACCTTGAGCGACGAGCTCGATTTTGATCTGGTCGGCCGAACCACCGCCCTTGGCGAGGCAATCCAGCTGGCACGTCAGCATGGGGATCCTGGTCGCCCCACCGCCCTGCTGCTGGTCACTGATGGCCGCAATACCGCAGGCAGTGCCGACCCACTGCAGGAGGCCAAACTCGCCGCAGCGCAGGGAATACGGATCTACACGCTGGGGGTCGGGGCCGATCCCGATACCTTTATTCAACCCTACGATGAGGCGGGCAGCGGTCAGGCCGATCCCAGCAGCGAACTGGACGAGCCGCTCCTGAAAGAGCTGGCCCAGACAGGCCAGGGTCGTTACTTTCGGGCACGCACCCAAAGCGATCTCGATGCCATCACCGCGACCCTCAATACCCTTGAACCGGCCCCCATGCCGGTTGCCCACTACCAGCCGGTGATCGAGCTCTACCCCTGGCCGTTGGCACTGCTTTGTGGCTTGCTGCTTCTGCCATCAGGGCACGGCAGGCTGGAGTTTCGCATGGTGCGTAACTGGCTGGCACGAGGCGCGCGCAGATGGAGCTGATCTTGCTCCGTCCCCTGTGGCTGATCGCACTCATCCCCTGGCTCTTGCAAGGGTGGCGCCGTCGTCGCCAGCCCCCGCTGCTCGCGCCTGCGATGCAGGCTTATCTGCTGCCAGCATCTCGTCCTCAGCGCCCCTGGCTTTGGTTGGCGACACTGCCCGTCATTTTGGCTCTGAGCGGACCGGCACTGCGCGGCGAGCTGCAACAGCAGCCTGCAGCGCCGCTCGATATCTGGCTGCTGGACTTGTCACGCTCGATGACCGCCACCGACCTCAAACCGGATCGGGCGACCCGGGTCAGGTGGCAGTTGCAGCAACTGCTGAGCCGTGCTCAGGGCGAGCGCATCGCGCTGATCCTCTACGCAGGCGATGCCTACCTCGCCATGCCGCCCACTCGGGATCATCAAGCCCTTTCGCTGCTACTGCCCGACTTGCGCCCCGATATCATGCCGCTGCAGGGCAGCAACCCGGCACGGGCGGTGGCACTTGCCATGAAGCAGCTGGCCCCTGGAGAACAAGCGCGTCTGCTGCTGATCACCGACGACCTCACCCGGAATCAGATGACCCAAATCGCCGCCCTGTGGCCCTGCCAGCAACGCCTTCTCTGCCGCGACACCCAGTCAGCACGCCTCGATATTCTGCTCGCCAGCAGTGGTCAACCGGCCCCCATGCCCGCCATTCCGGCCAATGAGTTGGGATTTGCCGCCCGCATGCCCGCGCAGTTGCCCGCCCCCGATAGTCAGGCCATTGCCGCACTGGCCAACCGTCTCGGCGGTGAGCTGCAGTGGCTTGCCAGTGATGTCCCCCGCTTTGCACCGCTGCCCACCACTACCTCGGCCCTCACCCCGGCGCCACTGGATCTTGGCCCCTGGTTGCTAATCCCCTTGTTACCGCTCGCCTTGCTGGCCAGAGTCGGCGCCCGGTTGATGGTGGCGCTGATGGTGGGAATTCAGCTGCTTGCGCCGCAAGATCTGCAAGCAGCAGAGAAGGGAGATCTGCAAGCGATGCAGGCTTATCAAGAGGGGGATTTTCAACGGGCTGCCCGCACCTTCAACGATCCTGTCTGGCGCGGCAACGCCTGGTATCGAGCTGGTGCCTACCGGCAAGCCATCGCAGCCTATCAGGAAGCAGCGAGCGCCACCGCCCACTACAACCGCGGCAATGCCCTGTTGCAACTGGGGGAGTTTGCGGCCGCCAAAGAGGCCTATCTGGCCGCTCTGGCGCTTGAACCCGGCCATGAAGATGCGCTCTATAACCTCTCTCTGTTGCAAGGCGGTACGGTCGCCGCTCCCGATACCAGCAACAGCAAGCAGCCCGAGCCATCGGCAGCTCAGCAGGCGACGGCAATGCCCCTGCCCCCCTCTCCCCCGGTGTTGCTGCTGGAACAGCGACTGCGTAAAGAGGCGCTGCGCCGGGATCTTATCAAGGTGGAGGAACCCTGGTGACGCGGGCAGGATGGGGGCTGTTGCTCGCACTCGCGAGTCAACTTTGCTGGGCTTTGCCCCCTAGGGCTGAGCTGCTGCCGGGGGCTGACCCCAGCGATTGGCTGCTGATCATCGAAGCGGATGGCGAGCGCCAGAGCAGCGAACTGGAGATCACCCCCCTACTGCGCCAGTTTGCAGTGGGCAGAGTGACCATGAGCCGGGTCACGACCCCGGTACAACAACTGACTCGCTGGCAGATCCCGCTGCACCAGAGCAATTCAACCGCAAATACCGAGGTGGTGATTGCCCCGCTCAAGCTGGGAAATGAGTTCACCCCCTCGCTCACCCTGCCATTGAGAGAGGTGAAAACAGCGGCGCTGCCGCAGCCCGCAGCCCCCTCGCCCCTCGAGATGCAGGCCAACCTTGATCATCAGGGCCCGCTCTATCCCGGCCAGCCGGTGATCTACCGGCTGACACTGTGGCTGCCCACAAGTATGCAAAACCCGGCCCTGAGCGAGCTTAGCTCTGCCCACTTCACTATCCGTCGCCTCGGTAGCGACGAGTGGATCGCCCCCGTTCAGGCAGGTCTGCCCGGCCGGCTCACCCGCAGCTGGCTTATTCAGGCAAAAGCGCCGGGACTCTGGTACCTCGACTCACCCCGCTTGCAGGGGCAGCTCACGCAGCAAGGGAACAAGCCGCAAAAACTCTCGGCCCGCGCGGCACCACTCGAGGTTCGGGTCGACAAAGCCCCCGCCACGCCAGTGGCCACCCAGCTGACCCTGAGTCAACGGCTTGAACCGGCCACCACGGGGGAAGTGGGTGAACCGCTGATCCGGATCCTCACCCTGACCATGGAGAATGGTGACAGCGGCCAGATCCAGCTTGCCCCCCTGATGGCCCATCAACTGCCAAGCGGCATACAGGCACATCCCGATGGCGAGCAACAGCAGGAGCGTTACCGTGATGGCAAGCTGTTGTTTGAGCGACAGTGGCGCCAGACTCTGGTCGCGGATCAGAGCGGCGACTATCAGCTCCCCCCCATTGATCTGCCCTGGTTTAATACCCAAAGCGGCCGGATTGAGCAGGCCAGCCTGCCTGCCACCACGCTGACGTTTCAGGCAACGACAAATCGGCAACCTGATCAGCAGACATCGAAGGTGGCACTGCGAGAGAGCCTTTGGTGGGTCGTGCTGGCCATAACGCTGCGTTCACTATGGCGCCACTGGCCCCGCTGGCGCGCCTTCTATCAACTGCAAAGTGCCCTTGCCCGACAACAGCCGGATGCCAGTCGCAAGGCGCTGATCAAGTGGGCGACCATGCGCTGGCAGGTCTCCTATTATCAATTAGGCCAGTTGCCTGACGCTGGGCATAATCGGGTCGGCAACGGGCTCGCCGCACTCGAGCGAGCCTGTTTTGCACTGCACTATTCTGGCCCGCCCATCGAGTGGCGCGCTCTGGCGCGTATCCTCAGGGCTGATGAAACGGCCGGTATTGCGTACCTGATTTACCTGCTGGCGCACGGGAGTTCCCGCTCCCGCCGCCACGCCCCCTGACAAGGATTGCCCTATGGCACTGCTGTTTTTTAGAAAAAAACGTGCTCAGCAGCATATTGGTGGAAATGATCCGGCCACTTCGCCGGTCTCTGATCCCATGGCTGACAAACAAACCAAATTTGAAGCACTGGTTCATGCGCTACACGGCGATCTCTACCGGTATGCCTACTGGCTGACCCGGGATCCCAACGTGGCGGAAGATCTGGTGCAAGAGACCTTCCTGCGTGCCTGGAAGGCGATCGACACCCTGCAGGATGACAAGGCGGCCAAAGGGTGGCTGATCACCATCCTCAGACGGGAGAACGCCCGCCGCTTTGAACGCAAACAGCTGGAGCTGGTGGATCTCGACGATCACCCTCAACCCCAGCACGATGCGCTGCACAGTGAACAGGAGATGGAGAACGAGTGGTTGCACCGTCACATCGCCCGGTTGCCCGAGGAGTATCAGGAGCCACTGCTGCTGCAAGTCGTGGGAGGATTCAGTGGTGAGGAGATTGCCGAGATGCTCGGCCTCAACAAAAACACCGTCATGACCCGACTGTTTCGCGCCCGCAACCAGATCAAGGAGGCGATGGAGCAGAAGAACCAAGCAAGAGGACACGGACATGGATGAACTCGAATTTCGCCGCAACGCCATGATCCAGCCCAACGATCAACAACCGGACTTTCTCAAAACAGCTGAAGCCAGCCAAGCCAATCGGAACTATCTCGACGAGATGAAGCAGTTCGACAGAAGCCTCAAGCGCGCCATGCAGGTAGAGGTTCCCGCCGGACTGGCCGAACGGATCCTGCTCAGGCAAGCCATGCTGCAAGACAGTGACGCGCAAGATGAGATGCCGCCATCCCGACCCCTTGGCACGGCGCCAGTCAAGCTCCGGACATCAACATCCTGGCGCCAGATCGCCCTGGCTGCATCGGTCGCCTTCCTGCTGGGAATGAGCACCCGCTGGATCACGCTGCCAGAAACGGCTCCTGCGGCCCTCTCCCTCGCACAGGTGGCGATGGCTCATGTCTATGGCGAAGAACCCTTTATTGAAGGTGTCGATGAGCAGGTCAATCTGCATAACATCAATGCCAAGATGGAGAAGTATGGCGCCACCTTAAGCGGGATGGATGGGCTCAAGGTGACCTATGTCAATCACTGCTCGTTTTATCAGGGACCAGCCTTGCACATGGTGATCCAGGGAAAGATGGGGCCAGTCACTCTCTTTTTAGTGCCCAAACATGTGCCATTAACCCTGCAACAGGCCACCTTTGAAGATGGCACCCTCAAAGGAGAGATTGTCCAGCTCAAAGGCGCCAATATGGTACTGATTGGCGAGATGAGAGAGCCACTTGCCCCCGTTGCCAACGCCCTGCAGTCACGTCTGCAGTGGGACATTTAACATCGCTGGTTAACAACCTCAGATCCATCCTCAATAGCAGGCGGCGGTCACGAGCCGCTGCCTGTTCCCCCCCAGATTACTCCCCTTTGTCACTCATTTGCCTCAAGATTTCGAAAAATTGACAAAATTTTTTTTGTGACGGAGATCGGCAATCCAGGTCAATAATCCACCTTTACACCCTCAAAATGATGAATTAAACAGCAAGTTAAAACAAATGATTAACACGTCGATCACTTTTATGTATTCTGCTGTCACTGGTCTGATTTCTTACCTCCTACCAGATCCATAGAATCACGCCAGAATTGATTGGGAAGAAGCTGAAATAAAAACGGATTTTGTCGAGGTTTGCATTGAACGTGCAGCCAATATCGGCAAAAAAATCTGCCTACAAGAGAGAACACCATGACGACAACTATTTTCAAGAAGAGCCTGATTGCCGCCACCATCGCGCTGGCCACCGGTCAAGTCCATGCCGCGGCATTCCAGTTGAACGAGCACTCGGCCTCCGGTCTGGGTCGCGCCTATGCCGGTGAAGCAGCTATCGCCGACAATGCCTCCGTTCTGGCCCGTAACCCGGCGGCCATGACCACCTTCGACAAGATGGCAGTTTCTGTCTCCGGCACCTACATCAAACCGGATGTGGATGTGGATGGAAAAGTTGCTGGCGTTTACCCATCCAGCGAAAGTGGTATTGCTCCGGCAGCCTTCGTCCCCGCTTCCTACTTTATTCAGCCGCTGAATGACCAGTGGGCTTGGGGCATTGGCCTCTTCTCCAACTACGGTCTCTCCACAGAGTACTCAGAAACCTTCCCGGCTGGTGCCGGTGCTGGTAATACCGAGTTGATGACCTTCAATATCAACCCGAACATCGCCTATCGCATCAATGAACACTTCAGTGTCGGTGCCGGTATCAATGCCGTATATGGAGCAGCTGAACTCAACCGTTACGCAGGCCAATTGGGTCCCATGGGGGTTTTTAAGCAGAACCTTCCAACTGATTACCGAATCGCTCATTTAAAGGGTGATACATGGGGCTTTGGCTGGAACGTTGGTACCCTGTATGAAGTCAATGAAAACCATCGCTTCGCACTGACCTACCGTTCACAAGTCGATATGAGCTTTGATGGTGATTTTCAGGGACTCACTTCAGGCAATCGCACTGTTGATGGCAATTTAAAACTTGACCTGCCCGCACAGGCTGAATTTGCCGGGTACCACCGCCTAAGCCCACAATTTGCAGTTCATTACTCTGTAAACTGGACTGACTGGAGCGCCTTCCAGGAGCTGAAAGCAACCAGCAGTCAATGTGCTGGCGGCGTATGTCTGCAAAAAGATGAGAAGTTCAAAGATTCTACTCGCTACTCAATCGGCGGTACCTGGTATATCAACCCGGCCTGGGAAGCTCGTGTGGGCTTTGCTTATGATAACTCACCAATTGAAGCAGAATACCGCAGCCTGAGCATTCCCGACTCAGATCGAGTCTGGTATAGCGCTGGTGCAACCTATCATATCAACACCGATATGAGCGTTGACTTTGGCATGGCCTACCTTGATGGCAAAGAAGTTGATGTTAATGAAGGCTTGCCAACCCATGGTAGCCCAATTCGTTGGCAAGGCACTTCCCACGGCAACGCCTTCCTGGCCTCTGCCCAGTTCAACATGAAGTTCTGATTATTGATAGAATTGAAAGAGCGCCGTCAGGCGCTCTTTTTTTATCCGCAAAAGCCAGTTCAGCGCACACATGTAGCACACACCTGTTTATTTTTCTTTTTTAATCAAGCTATTAGAATGCATCCTTCCAGCATTTAATCTTGTTTTATCCAGATACTGGCCATTACCGTTGCCTTACTGGTCATACCATATAAAATCCTGCCTCCATTCATATGACCTATTGAACCTTCGGGTAACAGCAAGGATTTTGCCATGCATCCCATCATCAAACCGTCCGCCATCGCCCTGTTGGTGATCGCGGGTCAGACTCATGCCGCCGGGTTCCAGCTGGCTGAACAGTCCGCTACAGGACTGGGACGCGCCTTTGCCGGTGAGGCCGCCATCGCGGATAACGCCAGTGTGCTCTCCCGCAATGCAGCAGCCATGACCCGCTTCGATCAGATGGCGCTCTCTGGCGGAGTCATCTATGTCAGTCCTGACGTCAATATTGAAGGCAACACCCGCTTGCCGACCAAAGCCGGTATCGTCACCTCCGATGCCAGTGCACACGATATCGCCGCCGCAGCCTGGGTACCCAACGCCTATCTCATCATTCCACTCAATGAGCAGTGGCGACTAGGCTTCTCGGCAACCTCTTACTACGGCCTTGGCGTCAAGATGCCGGATAACTACAGCGCGGGACACTTTGGCAATGTCTCCGATATCAAGACCATGGATCTGGGTACCTCACTCGCCTATCGCATCAATGAGATGTGGTCAATTGGTGCCGGGATCTCTGCTATTCAGGGCGAAGGCGAAGTCGGTGGCACCTTCCCTTCTCGCAACCTGATCGCAAAACATTTGCAAGGGGATGGCTGGGCATGGGGCTGGAATGTCGGCACCTTGCTGGAATTGTCCGAACAAACCCGAATTGGCCTCTCCTACCGTCACGATGTCACTTTGACCCTCTCGGGAGATGCTATCGTGGGCCGACCCAATGCAGATGGCTCCGTTACCGAGATCAGAGATACCGGTAGTCTGGATCTGCCGTTGCCAGCGACGGCAGAGTTGGCGGCGTTCCATCAGCTGACTGACAAGCTGGCTCTCCACGGCAGCCTGAACTGGACCAACTGGAGCAAATTCGTTCAGTTGGAAGCTGATCTCAACAATTTGCAGAACATGCACATCAAGGACGAGCACTGGGAAGATAGCTGGCGCTACGCCATCGGTATGACCTATCAGGTCACTCCCAAATGGCAACTGCGCTCCGGTGTGGCCTATGACGCCAGCCCGGTGCCAGCCGATCGTCGTACCATTTCCATCCCGGATGCCGATCGCCTCTGGTACAGCCTGGGAATGGGGTATCAGTTCACGCCCAACCTGACCGTGGATCTGGGGCTGACCCTGATCGATGGCAAAAAGGTGGATGTCACTGAAAAAATGGAGCTGCAACCGGGTAATCCGATGACGACCTCCACCTTCCAGGGCACTTCTGAAGGGGATGCCTGGCTGGCTGGTGCACAATTGAGCTATCTCTTCTAAATTCCTTCCCTGCAAAAAACGCTATGCCAATTATTGCCTTACTCAATAAGGTGAACACTGGCATAGTGTTCTGCAACACCATAAAATCAACCCAGTACCTTTACTGGAGCAAGGCATGTATTCCTACGTAGCAAGACAGCCGATCCTCGACAGAGACCTCAAAACTCATGCCTATGAGCTGCTCTTTCGCGATAGTCTGAATAATGTCTTCCCGAGCATCTCCTCCCAACAGGCGACGTCACGCCTGGTGGTCGAACAGTTCCTGCAACAAAATATCGATCAGCTGTTGGGAGGCCGCCCCTGCTTTATCAATTTCCCCCACTCACTGCTGCTGGAGGGATTGGCAGAGTGCCTGCCGCCTGAAAAAGTGGTGATTGAGATCCTGGAAGATTCCCCACCGGATGATGCCCTGCTAGAAAAGGTGAAACAGCTGCACAAGCTGGGATATCAACTGGCACTGGATGACTTCACCATGTCACCGGATTGGGAGCGCTTCCTCCCCTTTATCCACATCATCAAGTTTGATCTTCGTGCCACCCCCCTGATGCAGATCAAAGTGTTTATCCAGCGGCATCAGACGCTGGGGCTCACCTATCTGGCGGAAAAAGTAGAGGACAAGGCGGAGTTCGAGCGGGTCAAACAGCTGGGGATCCAGCTGTTCCAGGGCTTTTTCTTCAGCAGACCCGAGATGGTCAAGCAAGCCACCATGGAGCCAGCGCAAGTCGTGGTGATGCAGTTGCTCAACGTGGTCAACGAGGCAGAGCCTGATATCAACAAGATTGAGCAGCTGCTCGGTCAGGATATCTCCCTCTCCCTCAAGCTGCTGCGCTATGTCAACCATCTCAAAGGCCACACCAACCCTATTTCGTCATTTCGTCAGGCTGCCATCTATCTGGGCAACACCCAGCTAAAGCGCTTTGTCTCGCTGGTGGCCGCGACCAGTGCGGGCAAGGGCAAGAGCGCCGAGCTCTACCAGATGTCGATGATCCGTGCTCGATTCTGTGAACTGTTGGCCCACGCCCACGCTCCGAGCCAGCAGGCACAACAAGCCTTTATCACCGGCCTCTTCTCCTTGCTGGATGTACTGATGGAGCAGCCGATGGACAAGCTGCTCGGCACTATCCCTCTTATCGACGATATTCGGCTGGCGCTGCTGGAGCGAAAAGGCAATCTCGGTTTCTACCTCGCGTTTTGTGAAGATTACGAGAGCGCCAACTGGTCACGGGTAACGGCCAGAACAGCCCGCCTGGGGCTGAGCGAGGATAAGGTGAGTCACCTCTATCTGGCCGCCACCACCTGGGTCACGGAACAACTGCTGGCGATGGAAGCCACCAATTAATTCGCCTCATCATTCACTTCGACCGCGATAGCGGTCGCCTCCCCGCCCCCGATACAGAGCGCGGCTACGCCTCGCCGCAGACCCCGTTGCCGCAGCGCGGCGATCAGCGTCACCAGAATGCGCGCGCCACTCGCCCCCAACGGATGACCGAGTGCACAGGCCCCACCATGCACATTGACCTTGTGATGAGGGATGCCGACCCCGCTCATGGCCAGCATGGTGACCATGGCGAAGGCCTCGTTGATCTCGAATAGATCCACCTCTTCCACCGACCATGCAAGACGCGCCAGCAAGCGTGAAATGGCGCCAATGGGCGCAGAGGTAAACTCGGCGGGCAATGCTGCATGGCTCTGATAACCGACGATCCGTGCCAGCACTGGTACCTGCCAGGCTTGCGCCGTGGCGCCATCCATCAATATCAGCGCCGCCGCACCGTCCGAGATAGAGCTCGAATTGGCTGCCGTAATGGTGCCCTCCTTGCCAAACGCTGGCTTCAGGGTAGGGATCTTCTCCGGTCTGCCCTTGCCGGGCTGCTCGTCTTCGGCCAGCAACAAGCGCTCACCGCGATAGACGCTTGTCAGTTCGGACACAAACGCATCGGCTTGCTGCGCATCGCGGGCACGCTGCAACGACGCAAGAGCAAACTCATCCATGGCAGTGCGGGTCAAACCGGCCAGATCGGCGCTGCGCTGGGCATGCACCCCCATCAGCTGGCCATCATAGGCATCTTGCAAACCGTCGAGGAATAGGTGGTCCAGCACCTTTTGATGCCCCATCCGAAAGCCGCTGCGGGCATTATCCAGCAGATAGGGGGCACGGCTCATGCTCTCCATCCCCCCTGCCACCACCACCCTGTTGTCACCAAGGCGGATGGTATCCGCCGCCAACATCACTGCTTTCATGCCGGATCCGCACACCTTGTTGACCGTGGTAGCAGGCACACTATCTGGCAACCCTGCTTTCAACAATGCTTGCCGGGCTGGCGCTTGCCCCACGCCCGCCGCCAGCACATTGCCCATAAACACTTCATCGACCTGCTCCGGACTCAGCCCACTTTGCTGCAGTGCCGCCTCAATGGCACAGGCACCCAACTCAGGCGCAGTTACCTCTGCCAATGCCCCCTGAAACGCCCCCATCGGAGTCCGTTTTGCCGCCACAATTGCAATATCCATTTGCCTGCCTCTGTTTGTTACATGGCCATAACATAGGGGTTCTGACGCGATGGAACAAGAGTTGCAGTGCAGTTTACGTTTAGGTAAGGTGCAGACAGGATTTAGTTCGCCAAGAAGTCTGTATGAACAACAAGGATGAAGGACGGCGCTTCAGCATCAGTGAGCTGGCCCGGGAATTTGATATTACGACGCGCAGTATCCGTTTCTACGAGGATCAGGGGTTGCTCAATCCCGCCCGAGAGGGACAAACCCGCATTTACAGCAAGCAGGATCGGGTTCGCCTCAAGCTCACCCTGCGCGGCAAGCGGCTCGGATTCAGCCTCGCCGAGATCCGCGAGCTGTTTGATCTCTATGATGCCGACAAGAGCAGCCGCACCCAGTTACAGACCATGCTGGGACTGGTTGAGGAAAAACGGGAGACACTGCAACAGCAGATGGAAGATATCAGGATGGTACTGCTGGAGCTTGATGCCGCCGAGCAGCGCTGCCAACAGGCCCTTAGCCAGCTGGGATAACCGCCTCGTTGGCTTATCAGGTAAGTCCTTTCAGCCCGCTCACAAGATGCCAGATAGCAAAAAGCCACTCCTGAGAGTGGCTTTTCTTCAACCTGACGGTTCGCTATTAAACGCGAACGAAGTCCAGGTGGATCAGCTTGTAACGTACCGGGTGACGCTGGATAGCTTTCACTTTTACGTTAACTTCTTCACCGTTGATAACCAGAGTCAGTACAGACTCATAGAATTCCGGCTTCTCTTGAGCCAGGATCATTTTCTTGTGGTCAACAGTGATGGACAGGGCTTCTTTGCCTGCACCGTAAACGATGGCAGGAACTTGGTCAGCTTGACGCAGGCGGCGGCTCGCACCTTTCCCCAGGTCAGAACGGACTTCAGCTTGGAATACGAAAGACATAGTATGTATCTCTTTTGGATGAATTTATGGTGCTAACTGCGACCGGTCAGCACCTCGCAAAACGAGCGCGAATACTACCACGGGCCAAATTCGGATACAAGGTACCGACTCTGCATTTAGCGCCCTTGCTCCAACCGGGCGAATTGCTGCTGACGCTGGGCTGGGCTCAGAGCATCAAACCGCGCCAGGGTCTCGGCGCGCGGGCAGTAGAGTCCCTCCCCCGTTCTGACCCGAATGCTCTTGCCAAGCCGCGGCTGATTCTCTGCCACCAGCGCCAGCAAATAGCTGTAGGTATCGGCTCCCCGGGCGCTGGATAACTGGTTGGCAATGCGCCACAGGGTCTCCCCTGCGGCGACCTGATGACACACAGTTTGTGGACCGCCGGCCGCAGGAGCCGAGAGGGTAAGCATGACGTCACTGCCTGCGGATAAGCTAGCCGTGTGGCTGGCGAGCGCCATATCGGCGCTCGCTACTCCCTCATCTCCTTTGGCACCACTCATCCCCGCAGTGCGAAACGTCGCCCCCAGCTGAGCCAGTAGAGGTTCGCTCTCGGCGGGGTCGGTGAGCATATCAACACCACCGAACGCGTCTTGGAGTGTGCGGAACTCGGCGATAAAGGGCGCGACAGGTTGCGCGTGATAATCAGAGAAACCACTCCCCTGCAGCACGATTGTACCAGCAGCAACAGCCTGCGCGGGGACTACCCCGTAAGCCATCTCGTCGATACGCCGCAGCCTTGCCAGATAGGTTTTGGAGAGCTGCGCCTCCCCCTCGAACAGATCGAAGGGGGGCACCAACCGGGCAGGAAAGAGGATCTGCCAGCGACCCTGCTTCTGCTTTTGGGCCAGCGGCGGAAACTGATTGCCACGCCAAGCCACAAACATCGCAGGCGGGGTGCGCGCCAGCGGGTAATATTCCGGGTTCAACTGCACCCAGGTTTGTTCCGCGATGGGTTGATAACCGCTGATCACCACCTGCGCCACACTCAACCAGATCCCCAGCATCCTTGCCTCCCTGACTTGCGGTTTGAAGGGGCTACCTGACCGGCAATCCCTTCTCATCACCCGCTATCATGCTGTTAAAACAGTTAGATAGCAGCTTAGCACTGAGCGATGGCGTTAAGCACCCGTTTATCGGAGACCGGATAAGGGGTCCCCAGATTCTGAGCGAAGAACGACACCCGCAGCTCCTCGATCATCCAGCGGATATTGGCCACCTCGGTGGGAATAAGCTGGGATTTGGGGATCTTGGACAGCAGCGCCTTGTACTCCGACTCTACGCTATGCACCTTGAGCATGTAGACCCGATCACGGTTGGGATCGATGGCAAGCTTCTCGAGACGACGCTCGATGGCCCTCAGGTAGCGCAGCAAGTCAGGCAGCCGCTGCCAGCCGGTCTCGGTGACAAAGCCTTTGTGGATGAGGTTGCCGAGCTGCTGCTGAATGTCCGACATGGCAAAGGCGGTGTCGAGCTGCATCTTGCCCTTGAGCCGTTTCTTGATCTCATGGGACAGCGTCAGCACGGCTTCCACCTGCTTGGCCACCTCCACCACCGCATCGTTGAGCTCGGCGCGGACATACTCCTTGAGCGCCTCGAAACCGGCCTCGTCCCAAGCCATGCCCCCGTGCTGCTCGATGAGCTTGTCACAACCGCAGGCAATGCAGTCGTCAATCAGCTCAGCCACCTTGCCAAACGGGTTGAAATAGAGCCCCAGCTTGGCCTTGTTGGGCAGCTTCTCCTGCAGATACTTGATGGGAGATGGTACGTTGAGCAGCACCAACCGGCGCTGACCGGCCCACATCAGCTGCTGCTGCACCACCGGGCTCTCCACCAGCTGGATGGCGACCGAATCCTTCTGATCCACTAGGGCCGGATAGGCCTTCACTTCGAAGCCGCCACGCTTTTGGCTGTACTCCTGGGGCAACTCGCCAAAGCTCCACAGGGTGAGGCCAGACTGCTCGATATCATCGTCCGCTACTTGCGACAGGGTCTCCTGCACCCTGCCGCGCAGCGACTCTTTCAAGGCCTCAAGATCTTTGCCTTCCGCCACCTTCTTATGTTTGTCATCCACCACCCGGAAGGTGAGTTTCAGGTGATCGGGCACCGCAGTCCAGTCCCAGGATTCACGGGGCACGGTCACGCCGGTCATACGGCGCAGCTGACGCTCCATCTCGTCCAGTAGCGGCCCCTGTTCGGGGTTGATACTGGCGAGCAGTGCATCGGCATAGTTGGGCGCCGGCACGAAGTTCTTGCGCATCGGCTTTGGCATCGACTTGATAAGAGCCACCAACAGCTCATGGCGCAGCCCGGGGATCAGCCACTCGAACCCCTTCACCTCCACCTGATTCAGGAGCGGCAGCGGAATATGCAGGGTCACGCCATCCGCCGCCTCCCCCGGCTCGAACTGATAGGTCAACTTGAGCTTGAGGCGCCCCTGCTGCCAGAAGTTGGGGTAGTCGAGATCGCTGATGTGGGCCGCATCCCCCTTCATCAGCATCTCTTTTTCGAAGTTGAGCAGCTCGGGGTCCTGCTTTTGCGCCTCTTTCCACCACTTGTCGAAGTGACGGGCAGAGATCACCTCCTCCGGCAAACGGGCATCGTAGAAGCGGAACAAGTCCTCATCATCCACCAGAATGTCGCGCCGACGGGATTTGTGCTCCAGCGCCTCCACCTCGGCCAGGAGCTTGCGGTTATCGCTGAAGAAACGGTGGCGGGTCTCGAAATCCCCCTCCACCAAGGCGCGGCGGATAAAGAGCTCGCGGCACAGCGCCGGATCGATACGGCTGAAGTTGATGGTGCGCTCGTTGACCAGGGTCAGACCATAGAGGGTCACCTTCTCCTTGGCCATCACGGCGCCGTTTTTCTTCGACCAGTGAGGGTCGCTGTGGTGCAGCTTGATGAGGTGGCCTGCCAGCGGCTCCACCCACTCCGGTTCAATCTTGGCATTGATGCGGGCGTAGAGGCGCGAGGTTTCCACCAATTCTGCGGCCATCACCCACTTGGGCGGCTTCTTGAACAGACCCGAGGCCGGGAACAGGTGGAAACGGCCATTGCGGGCGCCGAGGAATTCGGGCTTTTCCAGATCCTTGTTGCCGATATGACTCAAGAGGCCGGTCAGCAGGGCACAGTGCACCGTCTTGAAATCTGCAGGTTCATGGTTGGCTTTAAAACCAAGCTCCTTGACCGTCTGGCGCAGCTGGAAGTGAATGTCCTGCCATTCACGCACCCGCAGGTAGGAGAGAAACTCCTTCTGGCACATGCGGCGGAATGGATTGCTGCCAAGGGCATCCTGCTGCTCTTTCAGGTAGTTCCACAGATTGACGAAGGCGAGGAAGTCGGAATCCTTGTCCTCAAAGCGCCTGTGCTGTTCGTCGGCGGCCTGCTTCTTCTCCATGGGACGCTCGCGAGGATCCTGAATGCTGAGGGCAGCGGTGATCACCATCACCTCACTCAGACAGCCGGTCTGCGCTGCGCTGATCACCATCTTCGCCAGACGCGGATCAAGAGGGATGCGCGAGAGCTGGCGACCGATCTCGGTCAGCTGCAGTTTGGCTTCTCGATCGCCGGTGGCAGGCAATTCCCTCACCGCCTCCAGTTCTTTGAGCAGGGTCAAGCCATCCTTGATATGGCGGGACTCGGGCGGCTCGACAAAGGGGAACGCCTCCATGTTGCCAAGGCCGAGCGCCAGCATCTGCAGGATGACGGAAGCCAGGTTGGTGCGCAGGATCTCGGGGTCGGTGAAGGCGGGGCGGCCGTTGAAATCCTCCTCGGAGTAGAGACGGATACAGATGCCGTCCGCCACCCGTCCGCAACGCCCTTTACGCTGGTTGGCGCTGGCCTGGGAGACCGGCTCGATGGGCAGGCGCTGCACCTTGGTACGCCAGGAGTAGCGGCTGATACGGGCGGTGCCCGGGTCAATGACGTAACGAATGCCAGGCACCGTCAGCGAGGTCTCCGCCACGTTGGTGGCGAGCACGATGCGCCGTCCGGCATGTTGCTGGAACACCTTGTTCTGCTCGGCGTTGGAGAGGCGAGCGTAGAGCGGCAGCACCTCGGTATCGCGCAGGTTGAGTTTGCGCAGGGCATCGGCGGTATCGCGGATCTCCCGCTCGCCGTTCATGAAGATAAGGATGTCCCCCAGCCCCTCGCGGGCCAGCTCTTCCACCGCGTCGAAGATCCCCTGCAGTTCGTCGCGCTCTTCCAGCCCTTCGCTCTTGTCACTGCTTTTTTTATCAACAAATAGCGGACGGTAGCGCACCTCCACCGGATAAGTGCGGCCGGAAACCTCGATCACCGGCGCCTTGTTGAAATGGCGGGAGAAACGTTGCGGGTCGATGGTGGCCGAGGTGATGATCACCTTGAGATCCGGGCGCTTGGGCAGCAGTTGCTTGAGATAGCCCAGGATGAAGTCGATATTGAGGCTGCGCTCGTGGGCCTCATCGATGATGATGGTGTCGTACTGGGTCAGCATCCGGTCATTCTGGATCTCTGCCAGCAGGATACCGTCGGTCATCAGCTTGATGTGGGTCTGCTCGCTCACCTGATCGGTAAAGCGCACCTTGTAACCCACGTAGTGGCCAAGCTCGGACTCCATCTCCTCGGCAATACGGGCCGCCACGGTGCGGGCCGCCAAACGGCGTGGCTGGGTGTGGCCGATAAAGCCCTTGACCCCACGCCCGAGCGCCAGACAGATCTTGGGGATCTGGGTGGTTTTGCCCGAACCGGTTTCCCCGGCGATGATCACCACTTGATGCTCTTGAATGGCCTTGGCGATCTCAGCCTGCTTCTGGCTCACCGGCAGGTTGTCCGGATAGGTGACCTTGGGCACTCCGGCCAGACGGGTTTGATAGCGCACTTCGGCGGCGGCCAAATCAGCGGCGATGATCTCCAGCACGGCGGCCTGTTTGCCTTCAGGCAGCTTCTTGACCCCGTGCAGACGGCTGGAAAGGCGGCGGGCGTCGAGGTTCATGCAGGCAGAGAGACGGCGGCGCAGCGCCTCGATAGAGAGAGACAAGGTACGAATTCCTTAAATAGGTGCCCAGAGGGGCCATATCGATAAGCTGGGAGCGATCCTAAAGAGCGAGCGGGAACGGTGCAAGCCTTAACGTAGCGTTATATATGGGAAGACAGAGAGATTGGCCGATCCTCATATATGGCAAAACAATTATTGTAAGATGGCATAACACGAATAAATGGCAGCATATGAAATAGCCAAGGCAAGCCGAAGCTTGCCTTGGGAGAGAGAAAAACAGGGTTAACCGTGGGTGTGATGGACAAAACAGGTGGTGAGCTGGGCGTGAATGGCCTGCATGACATTGTGACGATTGATGACACCGAGCAGACGCCCCTCCTCCACTACCGGATAGATCTTCGGCTTTTGCCCCATCATCATCTCCGCTAGGCTCAAAATGCTGGTATCGGGTCCCACCGACAACACCTCCTTGCGCATCACATCCTTGACCTGCGCCACCTGTTCGCAGTGATAGGCCTCCTTAAGCAGCACTGCGATGCAATCCTGCTCGGAGATCCAGCCAATCAGATGGCCCTGGCCATCCACCACCGGGCCACCGAGCTGATGACTGTTCAGAAATTTCTCGACCGCAGCTTGCACCATCATGTCGGCAGTGAAGGTGATGGGTCTGCTCTGCATATAATCCTTGGCTTTTAGCGATTCCATATCTGCTCCCCTACGGTAGTCCATCAAGCTGGCGTCTTGTGCGCCGGTACCGGCACCATGCTCGGCTTGTTCCAAGCATAGCTGGCTCGCGGCGGTATGAGTCAGCGGCCAGCCTCTCCTTCAATTGATGGCATGATCCGGCTCGCGATCCGGAATGGCTGCCATCATCATCTGCGGCAGGTGATCGGCCAGCACCGCTACCACAGCGGGATCGACCCGCCCCTGATCCGCCAGTTGCAGCATAAAGGTCAATGCGTCACGGGCAGGCAGGCCGCGCCGATAAGGTCTGTCCTGTACCATTGCCTGAAAAATATCAGCGACCCGCAGGATACGCGCTTCAAGCGCCATGGCGGATGCCGGCAGGTGGAACGGATAGCCCTCCCCATCAGGCTCCTCATGGTGATAGGCCGCCCAACAGGCAATCTCCTCAAACCCTTCGATATGACGCAGGATCTGGTAAGTCTCGAAGCTGTGGGTATTGATGATGGCCCGCTCCTCTTTCGTCAGGCAGGCAGGCTTGTCGAGGATCTCGTCCGGCACCCTGAGCTTGCCCAAATCGTGCAGCAAACCGGCGATCTCCAGCATGTCACAATGGATGGCACTGACTCCCATCTGCTCGGCCAAGGCCCGAGACAACCTGCTCACACCGAGTGAATGCGTCATCGTGAATGGGCTTTTGGCGTCGACAATGCCGGAGAAGATCTGCGCCAGCGCTTTAAGCTCCCCGTTGAAGGTCAGGCAAGGCTCCCGCACCTGCAGCATCTCCAGCATGTAATCATTGATGGAGCGCGCTTCCAGCTGCAGCCAAAATGCCTCAGAGCGAGACGCCTTGAGGAAGGCATCCACCAGCTCGGGGGCAAAGAACTCGTCACGGAAATCCTGCAGGCGTGCGCGGATCTCGTTGGTATGCATCAACAATGAACCATCACCATAGTAGGGCGCCGCCAACGCATCGCAGCGATCCACCAGAAAGATAAGGTTGGCCTGACGGGCTACATTGGGGTCCACATCGGCCATCTCGCGCAACAGGTGCCAGTGGGTATGGTGATAACGGATAGGCAGGGCCAGCGGGGCCAGCAAACGGAAATCCTTGAGCAGCTGATATCCCACCTCGCAGTGGCGCTGGGAGGACTCCCAATCGAACTCGCTGACCAGATGATGATGGGTGATGGTCGAGGAGACACCGATATCATGCAGCACCCCGAGCTCGAACAGCAGACAGCGCTCGGCCTCACCCATTCCCAGCTCCCGGCTGCACTCGGCAGCCATAATCCCGACCCGTTTACCGTGGGCCACATCGCCAATGCCCACCAGATCCAGCGAGGCTGACAGGGCATACACCACCTGCCTTAGATCCACTTGCAACGAAAAGGGGGCTGCGCCCTGCGCTCTGTCCATGATCCGGGTCCCATGCGATGTTGTCGTATCAAACTGACGCTGTTTTATGCTTCGCCTTCTATCAACTTAGTCAATAACCGAGCCTTTTACCTTGTTTTTATAGGCATTTATGAACCTGTGCACCTTGAAAAGACAAAGATCACAGCTGGATTTATTTGGCCACTCCCATTCAAGTCATATTTATCCGTTCAAAAATATGCAAGTAGACTTTTTAAATCTCGCGTAGAGATTGTGAGCAGTTTTAAAAACTCATATCTGAGCGAAACAATCAACACCCCAACTTTACTTAATTATGACTTAATCAGAATTAAAGAGTGCTCGACTTGCCAGTAAGATATTTGAATAAAGGCACACCACAACGCTCATAACAGCTCTCATCCCCTAAATTGATTAGCCGAACTGTGAACTCCATCACCCATTTATTCGCCTTATCACCATCGATAGCGGTAGACACCTCCGCCTTCTGGACACAGCTTCCCATGCTCGCTCGCAGCCCCCCGATAGCCTGCGACCGAAAGGTTGGAGAAAAAATATCGGATAACCAGCGGTTATATTCGCTATAAGGCGACAAGGATAAACGGGATTTATAGAGTGAAACTGTTGAAAGCTGATTTCCAAGCGGCGGTTAACTCGGGCTATTCAGGTCATATCACTCTTTGCAGGTCATAACGACAGCGATAAAGGGGAATGTGCCCATCCGGGTATTCCATCCCCTCCAACAGCCTGCACGGGATGATATTTCCACCGCGTTAAACGCACGCTGCTTTCATCGCCCATTTTGTGTACCAATTCACATCAGATTAGGAGTGGAGCCAATAATGGCCATTCAAATAAACAAAATAGCCATGAGCCTTGCCTTAATGGCCACCGCTGGTAGTGCCACAGCAGCCGCCAAGCCCAATATTCTTGCCATCATGGGCGATGACATCGGCTACTGGAACATCAGTGCCTACAATCAGGGGATAATTGGCTACCAGACCCCGAACCTGGACAGGATCGCCAATGAGGGCACTCTTAACCGGTTACTACAGATATCACTAAACAATCATCATATCCTGAGAGATAGATGGGTCTTATAGACTCGGTGAGCAAGACAGAAGTGCATAAGATATCGGAAGCAACCGCCCAATAAACCGCCACCTGCACGACTCGCCCTTCGTTCTGCCTGCGCTATGGTTTACCATGCAGGCAATTGTGGTGCCTGGCACCGCCCACCCTAGCGCCAGGCGCTACCGTCATCGGATACCTCATCTCGAGCAACATGAGCAAAACAGCACACGCGGGCAACGAGCCAACATTCTATTTTCACGACTACGAAACCTTCGGCATCAGCCCCGCCAAGGACAGGCCGTCGCAGTTTGCCGGTATTCGTACCGATGCGGATTTCAACCTCATTGGCGAGCCGCTGGTCATCTATTGCAAGCCTCCGGCAGACTACCTGCCGGATCCGGAGGCGTGCCTGATTACCGGTATCACGCCGCAAAAGGCGATGAAGGATGGGCTGTGCGAGGCGGATTTCATTCGCCAGATCCACGAGCAGTTCGCCACGCCGAATACCTGTGTGCTTGGCTACAACAGCATCCGCTTCGATGATGAAGTGACCCGCTACACCCTCTATCGCAACTTCTATGACCCCTATGCCTACAGCTGGCAGAACGGCAACTCCCGATGGGATATTCTCGACATGCTGCGGGCCTGCTATGCCCTGCGCCCGGAGGGGATCGAGTGGGCGTTTGACGATGAGGGCAAGCCGAGTTTCCGGCTGGAGAAGCTGACGGTCGCCAACGGCGTCGCCCACGCCAATGCTCACGATGCACTCTCGGACGTGCTGGCCACCATCGAGATGGCCAAGCTGGTGAAAAAAGCCCAACCCAAGCTGTTTGGTTATCTCTTTGATCTGCGCAACAAAAACAAGGTGAAGGCGCTGATTGACGTGGTGACCATGAAGCCGCTGGTGCACGTCTCCGGCATGTTCTCCCCCTGGCAGGGTTGTGCAAGCTGGGTCTCGCCACTTGCCTGGCACCCCACCAACCAGAACGCGGTGATCATGGTGGATCTGACCCGTGACCCCACCCCGCTCATTGAACTCTCCAGCGAGGAAATCCGCGAGCGCCTCTACACCAAGAAAGAGGAGCTGGGGGATCTGGCGGGCATTCCGGTGAAACTGGTGCACATCAACAAGTGCCCGGTGCTGGCGCCAGCCGCCACCCTGACGGCGGAGCGCGCCGACGAGCTCGGCATCAATCGGGAGCAGTGCCGCAAGAGCCTGGATCTGCTGCGCGCCCACCCCGAAGTAAGGGAAAAACTGGTGGAAGTGTTCAATCAGGAGTTTGCCGGCAGCAATGAGAGCGACCCCGATACCCAGCTCTACGGCGGATTCTTTGGCCACGGCGACAAGTCCACCATGGATCTGGTGCGTGCTACCCCCGCGGACCTGCTGGGTGAGCGGGAGTTCGCCTTTACCGACGCCCGGCTGCCGGAGATGCTGTTCCGCTACCGCGCCCGCAACTGGCCGCACACCTTGAGCGAAGCGGAGCAGAAACGCTGGCGCCTGCACTGCAGCGACTACTTCAGCCGCCGTCTGCCGGACTATGTGCCCCGTCTCGAGGCGCTGGCCGAGCAGAACCAGAGTAACGAACGGAACTTCGCGATTCTAAAGAGTCTCTATCACTATCTGGAAGATTTATGAGTTGTGAGTAGTTTCACAATAAATCCTTCCCGCCCGTCCCCTTCTTCAGGTCATAATGACGAAGGGGATTTCCCCAAAAACCAATATCTTGCAACATCCTGAGCGGATGTCTCCCAAGCAAGAGATCTCTTTGGCCGAACGGAAGCCATTTGCTGATGCCTCGTCACCACGCACTGCTCGGATTACTGGCCCTGCTGCCGCTGGCAGCCAACGCCGCATACCGGTTCGATGTGCCGGATTATCTTGCTCGCCTGCCCGAGCAGACCTATCGCATCGTAGAACAGAACTTCAACACCCTTTATCAGCAGACTGATTTCACTCCCCTGATCACCAACAGCTACTTCAACGGTTCCCATCTCTACAAGTTTGTCGGGGTACCGCTGGCCATCAGCGCACAGTCAGGTTTCCAGCTGGAGGTGTTTGGTCAGGTCTATAACCGCGCTTCGCAAGCCTATATGCACCTGAGCGAGGATATGTCCCTCTATCGGGTGATGCGGGTCGATCTGATGGGGAACCCCAATGATCAGCTGGCCATCGGTTTTGGTCTGGGGGTACCCATCACCCCGTTGCTGACCCTCAAGGCGATCGCCTCCGGCAGTGACATCCCGGGCTATGGCTCAGCCAAATACGCCGTCGGCTTTGAGTGGCGTTACTGAAAAACGTGGCTGATAACCGCTGATTGAAACAATTCAGGCTCCGTGATGGAGCCTGAATTGTTTATGGTGACGCTGTGATCAGGTGTAGTGGATCACCCGCCCCTCGCCCCCTTGCAGGGTCACGGTTGTGCCGACTGCCTGCCCATGCCAAAAATCGGTTCCCCCTTTCGGCAGCAGAAACTCCTGTGGTTGCCCCTCCCAGTTGAACAGGCAGAGCAGAGTGTCGCCCTCGGGCAGGCTTACTTCGCCGCAGGCAAAGTCCATCGACTCGAAACGGGCAGAGGGTGCACGGGCCGCACAGAGCGCCAACAGCTTGCGCAGTTGCGCCGCCTGCTCCTCATCGAGATCTTGCAGTCGATCACCCGCCAGCATCATGCCGCCGCTCGCCACCAGCGCTGCCAGATGGAAGCTGTATTCAGCCTTGTTTGCCTGCTGGCTGGGCAGATCCCGCAGACAGATGCAGTCGGGATCGAGAGCCCAGAGCTTGTCATTTTGCCAGGCGCGGCAGAAGGCTTCACGGGCGATCTGGCGATAGCGGTGGCCATTGCGCTCCACGTCATCGCTCACCCGCATGCCGTGCACCAGCCCAAGGCTTGGCCAGATGGGGGCGTTGCAACCGAGCAGGAAAGCGCCTTCACCTGCACCACGCAGGATGGCCGCCATACCGCGCCGATAGGCTTCAACCCGGGTGGCTGCCGGATCGTGGAAACGGCCACCATGGATGGCGCCCCAGAAGTTGGCATCAAGCTTGAAGTAGTGAATGCCCCACTGCTCATGCAGGGTACGGAACACTTGCTCAAGGTGCGCCTGCACCTCGGGGTGGGTGCCGTCAAGCACATACCAGGGAGTGCAGCGCCAACCACCGTAGGTGACCCACTCGGAGGGGAGCGGCAGGCCGTCATCCCCCTTCACAAACCAGTCGGGGTGATCCTGAAACACCTGCGAAGTGGGTTCGGCAATAAAGGGAGCGACCCAGAGGGCTGGCTCGCAGCCAGCCTGTTTGATCTCGGCAGCCAATGATGCCACTCCCTGCTCGAACTTGGCCGACGGGGTAAGCCAGTCGCCCATTTTTGCCTGATAGCCGTCGTCGATCTGCACATAGCGCAGCGCAGGGAAGCGCTCGGCACGCACCTGCAGGTTCTCGCGAATATCGGCAGCGCTCACCTCGGCGTAGTAGTGATACCAGGAGCACCAGCCGCTCGGGCGCTCACTCACCTTGCCGATCAGCGAGCCGTGCTCGGCCTCGATCAACCGTGCCAGCTCGGCCAGCAGATCCTCGCGATCCGCCCCTTCAAGGCAGATCAGCGCCTCGCTCTGCCAGTGCCCACCGGCCGCAAGTTTTCGCCCTTCGCAGTTCATCAGGATCTGCAGGCGACCATCAGGGTAGAGGCGAAACTCCCCGCCAAAACGGTGGCAGCTGGCAAAGGCGAGCAGCAGCCACCCCTTGCCATGCTCCACCAGCAACAGGTTGTGAATGGTGTGATAGCCATTGTCATTAGTGATGCGATAGACGCTGGCATCGGGGCAACGGCCGACATGTTGCGGTGATTGCCAGCTACCCATGGTCTGGGCCAGCATCTGGAATCCTTCGCCATAGATGGCGCTCTCCACCGGCAGGCCAAGCTTGCCGTCAAACAGCACCCAGCGGTCAACTGATGTGGCATCAGAACCTGTGTTGTCGAGTCGCACACGGCACAGAGGCCCTTCCCACTGACGGGTTTGCAACAGCTGGGGTGGCAACGCAGTATCGTTCGCCAGCTGGCGAACTCGGGACAAGAGGGATGTCATCACTACTCCTTGTAGTTCGAAAAAGGGTTCTATCAGACGATGTTCAACAGATAATCTGCATACAAATCAGCTTCAAACGAACTGATTTCAGTTGTTATTGTTTTAATGCCGCGACCCGGCCTCTCTGGTAAACTGCGATTTTTCTTCCCAGTCGATGAGGTTCACGTGATCGCGCAAAGCGCCTTGCTGTACTTTCGTGACTTTATGGTCATCGTCGCCTGCCTGCTGGCAGGCAAATCCGTGGCAGCCATCCTGCCTTTCGCCTTTCCCGGCAGCATCATCGGCATGCTGCTGCTCTTCGTGCTGCTCTCCCTGCAACTGATCAAGCTGCACTGGGTCGAGCTTGGCGCAGGTTTGCTGCTGCGCCACATGGGCGTGCTGTTCGTGCCGGTTGCGGTCGGGCTCGTGGCCTGGCTTGAGCCCCTGCGCCAATCCTTCGGCGTCATCATGCTCTGCATCGTGCTCGGGATCGTGCTGATCCTCGCCACCGTCGGTCGGCTCTACCAGAGGATGAACAAATGATCTTCTGGCTAGCCATTCCCCTGACCCTGGCGCTCTATTTCGCCACCCGCGCCCTCTATCGCCGTCTGCCCTGGCCCATCATCAATCCGGTGCTGGTACCGACCGCGGTGATCATCGGCCTGCTGCTCTGGTTTGATCTGCCCCTTGAGCAGTACGAGCGCGGCAGCAGCCCCATTACCATGCTGCTGGAGCCCGCCGTAGTGGCGCTGGCGCTGCCGCTCTATCAACAGGCGCGCCAGATCCAGGCCAAGCTCAAGCCCATCCTAATCTGTACCCTCGCCTCCGTCTTGATCTCGGTGTGCACAACCTTGCTGATCGGTCATTTTATGGGCACAGATCCGGCGCTGCTCGCCTCATTGGCCACCAAATCCATCACCACCCCGCTCGCCATGAGCGTCAGCCAGTCCATCGGCGGCATTCCCGCCATCGCGGCCGCCGTGGTGGTGGTGGTGGGGATTGTTGGCGCCCTGATCGGCTACCCGCTGCTCAAACTGCTCAAAGTGACCGATCCGGAAGCCCAAGGGCTCGCCATGGGGGCCTGTGCCCACGCCATCGGCACCGCCACCTCCGCCGAGAAGGGGATCACTCAGGGGGCCTTTGCATCGCTCGCCATGGTGGTGTGCGGGATCCTCACCGCTGCTGTCGCCCCGCTGCTGTTTGCCATCTATCACTGGCTCACCTGACCGATGATTAACCACCCCGACGGCTCTGCAGCGCTGTCGGGGTGCGACCTGCCGCACAATTTGCACAAGACAAACGTTTCCATTACCATCCCCCTCCGTTTGCCCGTCAGGGCGTGAGCCTGCTCACACATTTACCCGAGCTTGCTCCCTACAATGGCCGCCCAATTGGCCTTTGAGGACACACTATGCATCCCCGTTTTGCCAAGCCATTCGATACCCTCTCTGCCCCGCTCAAAGCAGCCGTGCAGCCCATGCTGGATAGTGCCGACTTCAACGCCCGCTTCACGCCGGAGCAAGTCGCCACCCTGAAAGCCGCCACAGGTCTCGATGATCGCGCCCTGCGCCTCGCCCTGTTGCCGCTGGCCGCCGCCTGCTCGGTAGCGCCCATCTCCAAATTTTACGTCGGTGCCATCGCCTGCGGCCTGAGCGGCACCTGGTACTTCGGTGCCAACATGGAGTTTGCTGGGCAAGGGTTGTTCCACTCGGTCCACGCCGAGCAGTCCGCCATCTCCAATGCCTGGCTGGGTGGCGAGACCGGGATCTCTGAAATCACCGTCAACTACACCCCCTGCGGCCACTGCCGTCAGTTCATGAACGAGCTGAGCACCGCCAAGATCCTGAAAGTCTCTCTGCCCGATGACTTGAGCGCCCTGCAATCCTTCCTGCCCCACTCGTTTGGCCCGGCGGATCTCGACATCACCGACGCGCTGATGAGCCCGCAGGATCACGCAGAGCTTCAGCTTCAAAGCGAAGACTCGCTGTGGCAAGCCGCGCTGGCAGCTGCCCGTCAAAGCTACGCCCCCTATAGTCAGGGCTATGCTGCAGTGGCGCTGCAATTTACCGATGGCCGCATCTTCTCTGGCCGCTACGCCGAGAACGCCGCCTTCAACCCCAGCCTGCCGCCGATGCAGATGGCCTGCGCCCATGCGGTGCTTAATGGCGAAGATCTCGCCACCATCCGCCGCGCAGTACTGCTGGAGAACAAAAACGGCCAGATCAGCCAGCGTGACTCCGCCCAGTCCACCCTCAAGGCGCTGGGCTCGGTCGAGCTGGAGTATCAGGCGGTCTGACCCCCGGCTTTGTGTCGATAAACGAAAGCCCCCGCACCTTGGTGCGGGGGCTTTTTACTTGGCCGTTTAACCGGGGGCTGCGCTTGGCGCGGTTGATCACCCCGTCTAACCGATTGCTGATCAGACCGGTTTCAGCCGCGCGGTGAAGTGGCGCAGCAGCGGCGGCTCGTAGTCAAAGGTGAGCCCGCGAATGTCGCTGGCCCGCGTTTTCACCGCGATCAGGCAGTCGGCCACATAGTCCATGTGATCCCGGGTGTAGACCCGACGCGGAATGGTGAGACGCAACAGCTCAAAATCCGCAGCCTCCTGCTTGCCGGTGGCGGGATCGCGCCCCAGCAACAGGGAGCCAATCTCCACCCCGCGCACGCCCCCTTCCAGATAGAGCTCGCAGGCGAGCGCATGGGCCGGAAACTGCTCGGCCGGAATATGGGGCAGCAGCTTCTTGGCATCCACAAAGACCGCATGACCGCCGGTGGGGGTCTGGATCGGGATCCCCGCCTCGGCCAGCCGCTCGCCGAGATAAGCCACCTGACTGATGCGATAGGTGAGATACTCCTCATCCATCCCCTCGCGCAGACCGATGGCGAGCGCCGCCATGTCCCGCCCGGCGAGACCGCCATAGGTGACGAATCCCTCCATCGCCACGCAGCGCACCTGCACAGCGCGGAACAGGTCGAGATCCTCTTTAAAGCAACACAACCCGCCGATATTGACCAATCCGTCCTTTTTGGCCGACATGGTGAAGATGTCCCCCAGCGCGAACATCTGGCGCACTATCTCCTTGATGCTGTGCTTGGCATAGGCCGGGTCCCGCTCCTTGATAAACCAGGCGTTTTCGGCAAAGCGGGCGGCATCGATCACCACCGGAATATGGTGGCGACGGGCCAGTTCGGAGACCGCCTCCATATTGGCCATGGAGACCGGCTGGCCACCGGCGCTGTTGCAGGTCACCGTGATGATTATGCCGGCCACATTGGCGGCCCCCAGCGTCTCGATGGTGTCGCTCAGGCGAGGGAGATCAAAATCCCCTTTCCAGGCGTAGGGCACCGTGGTGTCGAGGGCTTTCGGGGTAAGCAGATTGATGGCCCGCGCGCCAGCCAACTCCACATGGGCCTTGGTGGTGTCGAAATGGTAGTTGGAGATAAACACCGGCGCCTTGCCCTTGCAGCGCTTGACCAGCTCGGGGAAGAGGATCTGCTCCGCCCCGCGCCCCTGGTGGGTGGGCATCACATGCTGGTAGCCAGAAATCTCGCGCACCGTGCACTCCAGCTCGACGAAGTTGCGGCTGCCCGCATAGGCCTCATCCCCCATCATGATGCCGGCCCACTGACGATCGGACATGGCACCGGTACCGCTGTCAGTCAGCAGATCGATATAGACATCTTCGGCCAGCAGCAGGAAGGGGTTCCAGCCAGCGGCCTCGAGGGCGGCGCGGCGCTCGGCGCCAGTGGTCTGTTTGATGGGCTCGACCATCTTGATACGAAACGGCTCGGGTATACGACGCATAAAAGACTCCTCACCGGCGCAAGGCCAGTGTGTTTGAAATTGGAATTGGCAAAGAGGCCGGGGCGATCAGGGTCGTCCGGCTGACAAATTCAAACGGCGGGTGCCGCCAATCAGCGGTGAGGAAAATCGAAGGTGAGAATGGGATCCCGGGTATACCAGTGGGCGAGCAGGCAAGCTGCCCGGGGCGTAGCTGTCATGATTGGCATCACTCCCCTCCATATCGGTTGTAGACAGTCGGTGGCCAACAAGATCCATTGATGGATGCTGCCAACAGGCAACCTCGCCACGTTAACGGCTGGTTAATTTGCAAACAAGGGGTGCACCGACGGGTTGTGCGCCCGCTCACAAAGTGCGCATCTGCTCGGCAAACTGGCAGTGAGGTTGATCCGCCCGCTCCCCCGGTTCGTTATTCTCTCTATCCACACGCCACATCCCCCATCAGCCAAGGCCGGAAGCCATCATGCATCGCAAACCCCATCTGCCCGAGAAGATCTGCCCCGTCTGCCAGCGCCCCTTCAGCTGGCGCCGCAAGTGGGCGCGCAGTTGGGAGGAGGTTCGCTACTGCAGCGAACGCTGTCGCCACGCTCGTCACCGCAGCCAGCAACCTGAGGGGGAGCCAGCCTGATGGAGCTGCGCCTGATTCTCGGCGATCAGCTGAACGCCGCTCACAGCTGGTTTCGCACGCCAGATCCGGCGGTCTGCTACCTGATGGCGGAGCTGCGCCAGGAGACCGACTACTGCCGCCACCATCGCCAGAAGGTGCTGTCCTTCTTTGCCGCCATGCGCGCCTTCGCAGCGGCACTCACCCAAGCGGGCCACCGCGTCTGTTACCTGACCCTGGATGAGAGTGCCCGCTGGCCCGACTTGCCCGGCTTGCTGGAGGATCAACTCGAAGCACATCAGGCCGACAGCTTTGCCTGGCAGAGCCCGGACGAGTGGCGCCTCGCCAACCAGTTGAAAAGCTGGGCGGCGGGCCTTGCCATCCCTGCCACCGAGGTGGAGAGCGAACATTTTCTCACCCCCCGCGATGGCTGGCAGCGTTACCCCCACAGCCGGATGGAGTTCTTCTACCGCGCCCTGCGCAAGCAATATCAAGTGCTGCTCGATGAGCGCGGCCAACCTCTTGGCGGGCGCTGGAATTTTGATGACGAGAACCGCGCCAAGCTGCCGGAGCGTCAGCCGATCCCGGAACCCCTCACCTTTGCCAACGAGGTGAGCGATATTGATGCCATGCTGACCCGCCACGGGGTCAGCACCATCGGCGAGGCAGATGCCAGCAGACTGCCGTGGCCCATCACAAGGCGTCAGAGTCGCGATCTGCTGGCCCATTTTCTCACCCACTGCCTGCCTCACTTTGGCCGCTATCAGGATGCCCTGAGTGAGCGGGGCTGGAGCCTGTTTCACAGCCGCCTGTCGTTTTCCCTCAACAGCAAGATGCTTCATCCGCTTGAGGTGATCCGCGCCGCCGAATCCCACTGGCAGGCCAATCAGGCCACCATCACGTTGGCGCAGGTGGAGGGGTTTATCCGCCAGATCCTCGGCTGGCGCGAGTTTGTCCGCGCCCTCTACTGGGAGAAGATGCCCGACTACCAGCAGACCAATTTTCTCGGGGCCAACCGGCCGCTGCCCGGTTTCTTCTGGAGTGGCGAAACCAGGATGGCCTGCGTGCGCCACGCCATCAACCAATCCCTTGAGCACGGTTACGCCCACCATATCCAGCGGCTGATGGTGACCGGTAACTTTGCCCTGCTGGCGGGGATCCATCCTGACGAGGTGGATCAGTGGTATCTCGGTATCTATGTGGATGCCATCGAGTGGGTGGAGCTGCCCAACACCCGCGGCATGAGCCAGTTTGCCGATGGCGGCCTGATGGGCAGCAAGCCCTACGCCAGCAGCGGCGCCTATCTCGAGCGGATGGGCCACTACTGCAAGGGGTGCCACTATCGGGTCAAAGCCCGCAGCGGCGACGGGAGCTGCCCCTTCAACAGCCTCTACTGGCACTTTCTTTGGCGCAATCGGGACAAACTGGGCGGCAATCCCCGCCTCGCCCTCCCCTATGCCAACTGGAATGGCCAAGCCGCCGAACAGCAGCAGGCCATTCTGGCGACGGCGGAGCAGTACCTAATCCAGCTGGAGCAGCTGTAGGCGGACCATGCCTCCTGACACATGCCCCGTGACAGTAGCGCAGCGATTTACGCTGGCAATCAGGCGCGTCATCGCACCAAACACCACTCCGTGACTGGCAGGCAGACGGAGATCCCAATCCTGCGCAGAGCGGTTGAATATCCTGTGGCGGCTGATTATGGTGGTGGCCACATCAAGGTTTCCATCAACCAAACATCAGAAAAACGAGTCTAAGGAAAGACGATATGGAGATAGTGGTTCTCGGTGGCGGCGTAATTGGGGTAACCAGCGCCTGGTATCTGGCCAAAGCGGGTCACAAGGTGACCTTGCTGGAGCGGCAAGGGGGCGTTGCCCTTGAAACCAGCCATGCCAACGCCGGGCAAATATCCCCGGGCTATGCAGCCCCCTGGGCGGCTCCCGGCATCCCGCTCAAGGCGGCCAAATGGATGCTGCAAAAGCATGCCCCCTTCACGGTGCGCCCCACTTCCGACCCTTTCCAGCTGCGCTGGATGCTGAAGATGCTCGCCAACTGCACCCCGACCGCCTATGCCACCAACAAGGGGCGCATGGTGCGTCTGGCCGAATACAGTCGCGACTGTATGAAGGCACTGCGTGACGAGCTCAACATCGATTACGAAGGGCGTCAGCTCGGCACCCTGCAACTGTTTAGAAGCCAGTCCCAGCTCGATGCCAGTCAGCGCGATATCGAGGTGCTGGAGGAGTATGGCGTCCCCTACCAGTCGCTGGATGCCAGCGGCTGCGAAGCGGCAGAGCCTGCGCTGGCGCGAGTACGCGGCAAAATCGTCGGCGGCCTGCGTCTGCCCGGCGACGAGACCGGCGACTGCTTCCGCTTCACCAAGGCCCTTGCCCTTGAAGCCGAGAAGCTCGGGGTCAGGTTTGTCTTCAACTGCGACATCGACGAGATTGAGCAAGCCCGCGGCCGCGCCGTGGCGGTGCGGGCGGGTGAGCAGCGCTATCGCGCCGATGCCATCGTCTGTGCGCTCGGCAGTTATGCCACCGGCTTTTTGCGGCCGCTGCTGCGCCCGCTCGGGCTGGAGCTGCCGGTCTATCCGGTCAAGGGCTACTCCCTCACCCTGCCGATGATCAACGCCGAGGCCGCGCCGCGCAGTACCGTGCTTGACGAGACCTACAAGGTGGCCATCACCCGTTTTGACAAGCGGATCCGGGTCGGTGGCATGGCGGAGCTGTCGGGCTACAACCTCGCCCTTAATCCGAGGCGCCACGACACTCTGGCCATGGTGGTGGGCGATCTCTTCCCCGAAGGGGGCGATATCAGCAAGGCCGAGTTCTGGACCGGTCTGCGCCCCATGACGCCGGACGGCACCCCGCTGGTGGGGCCCAGCCCCATTCCCGGTCTCTGGCTCAATACCGGCCACGGCACCCTGGGCTGGACCATGGCGGCCGGTTCGGGTCAGCTTTTGTGCGATCTAATCAGCGGCAGCGAGCCCGCCATCAGCGATGAGGGGTTGACCCTGGCCCGCTACGCCTGAGCGCTCACGCGGTCGGGCTGTTTCCCCCCCTTTTATTGACAGGCCACCGCCATAAGCGGTGGCCTTTTCATCGTTACTGCGCCCCGTTTTGTCCCTCGCTCCGCCGTTGCCGCTTATTGCAGCGAACGGCACAGAATATTGCGCAATTCGACTTGCGCCCGCCGCCACAATCCGTAATGTGGATAGACGCATTTTTCGCAGCGCATATTTTTTAAATGGCTTGTAAATACCTTGTTAATGGCCTTCGCCAGCAGGGACGCAGGCGTGCAACACCCCTTTCATTAGCAGCAATCCAGGGTAGGACAATATGAAAAAAGTAGGTTTGGTCGGTTGGCGTGGCATGGTGGGATCGGTTCTGATGAGCCGGATGCAGGAAGAGCAGGATTTCGCCCATATTCAACCCACATTCTTCACCACCTCCCAGGCCGGTGAGGCCGCACCCAACTTCGGCGTCGATGCCGGTACTCTGCAGGACGCCTTCGATATCGAGGCGCTGGCCAAGCAGGATATCATCATCACCGCGCAAGGCGGCGACTACACCAAGGATGTCTATCCGCGCCTGAAAGCCGCTGGCTGGCAGGGTTACTGGATTGACGCCGCCTCCTCCCTGCGGATGGAGAAAGACGCCGTCATCATTCTGGATCCGGTCAACGGCGACGTCATCGAGCAGGCCCTGAACGATGGCATCAAGACCTTCGTCGGCGGCAACTGCACCGTCAGCCTGATGCTGCTGGCCCTCGGTGGCCTGTTCAAGGCCGATCTGGTGGAGTGGGTGAGCGTGGCCACCTATCAGGCCGCCTCCGGTGGCGGTGCCCGCCATATGCGCGAGCTGGTCACCCAGATGGGGATGCTGCGTGACGAAGTGGCGGTCGAGCTGGCCGATCCCGCCTCCGCCATTCTCGACATCGAGCGCAAGATCACCGAAAAGACCCGCTCCGGCACCCTGCCGGTGGACAACTTCGGCGTGCCGCTGGCCGGTGGCCTCATTCCCTGGATTGACACCAAGCTCGACAACGGCCAGAGCCGTGAAGAGTGGAAGGGTCAGGCCGAGACCAACAAGATTTTGGGCATCGAGAATGCCGTCATTCCGGTGGATGGTCTGTGCGTGCGGATCGGCGCCCTGCGCTGCCACAGCCAGGCGTTCACCATCAAGCTGAAAAAGGATGTGCCGCTGGCGGAGATCGAAGCGCTGCTGGCTGCCCACAACGACTGGGTAAAAGTGATCCCCAACGATCGCGACATCACCGCCCGCGAGCTGACTCCGGCGGCCGTTACCGGCACCCTCAGCATTCCGGTCGGTCGTCTGCGCAAACTCAATATGGGCCCTGAGTATCTGGCCGCCTTTACCGTGGGTGACCAGCTGCTGTGGGGCGCCGCCGAGCCGCTGCGCCGCATGCTGCGTATCCTGCTGGCGCGCTAATCCGCCACAGAAGCAGATACAACAAGGGCGGGGAGTCACACTCCCCGCCCTTTTTCATTGCCTGTTTTCGTGACCCGTTTAGCGGGTTTGCGGCCTTGCCATTACTTGAGCAGAATGCGCTGGCACCCGCTGTAGATCTCGGCCCGCCCAGGGCGGCAAAAACCCACCAGCGTCAGCCCGGTCTGCTCGGCCCGCTCGACCGCAAGCTCGGTGGCAGCGGAGATGGCGAGCAGGATCTCCACCCCGGCGCTGGCGCACTTTTGCACCATCTCGAAACTGGCGCGGCTGGTCACCAGAATGGCACCGTCACGGCGGCCAGCGCGGCACAAGTGCCCCACCAGCTTGTCCAGCGCAATATGGCGCCCCACATCCTCGCGGATGGCGAGAATGTTGCCCTCACCGTCCAGATGCACTGCCGCATGGGTGGCGCCGGTGCGCTGGCCCAGCAGCTGGAGCGGGCGCAGTGCGTTCAGCACCTTGTCGATATGGCCCACCGCCAGACGCTGGCTGTCAGGCAGCGCTGGCTGGGTGCGGATCACCTGCTCCAGACTCTCGCTGCCGCAGATGCCGCAACCGGTGCGCCCCGCGAGCGTGCGCCGCGTCTCTTTAAGGCGATGAATGCAGCGGTTGGCCAGGGTGATATGCAGCTCAATTCCCTGACAGCCATCAATCTGCTCGATGTCGTGGATATCGAGCAGGCTGTCGATGATCCCCTCGGATAGCGAAAAACCGATGGCGAAATCCTCCAGATCGGAGGCCGAACACATCATCACGCTGTGGGCGATACCGTTGTAGACCAGCGCCACCGGCGTCTCGGAGGGGAGCGCCATTTCGCTGTCGCAGGTCAAGGTATCGGCGCGGTAGTGCACCACCTCGCGATGGATGGCGCAGCGGGCCAGCTCGTTCTGTTCGCTCTGCTCGCTAAGCTCGTCACGCGCCTCAAGCTCAAGTAGCTCTCTCATGGTGCCACCCCGTCAATGATCTCGGGATCTCTGGCTGAGATGCCGAGCCGCTTCATTTTCGAAAGCAAGGTGGTGCGCTTCATGCCAAGGCGGTTGGCCGCCCCCCGCTCGCCAGCGACGATGCCGTTGCAGTCACGCAGGGCAGCGATGATCGCCTCACGCTCATCAATCGGCCCCTCCTCGGTAAAGAGCGGCGTGGCGGGCTCGTCATAAACCAGGGTCTCAATCTTGTGGTAGCCCTTGAGGGGCATCAGCTCATCGGGCGAGAGGTTGAGCACATGGCCACGGGTCATCACCACGGCGCGCTCAATGACGTTCTCCAGCTCGCGAATATTGCCGTACCAGGGCAGCGACACCAGCATCTTCATGGCATCGGCGGGGAGCGAGGTGATGGTGCGGCGCATCCGCTTGGCGATCTTCTTGATAAAGAAATTGACCAAGAGCGGAATGTCCTCGCGCCGCTCGCGCAGCGGCGGCAGCTCGATGGGAAATACGTTGAGGCGGTAGTAGAGATCGCTTCGAAAGCGCTTGTTCTTGACCATGGAGAGCAGATCGCAGTTGGTGGCGGCCACCAGCCGCACATCCACTGCGATGGGGTTGCTGTTGCCCACCCGCTCCAGCTCGTGCTCCTGCAATACCCGCAAGAGTTTGGGCTGCAAATCCAGCGGCATATCCCCCACTTCGTCGAGGAACAGGGTGCCTTTGTGGGCCCGCTCGAAACGGCCGATGCGCTGGGTCAGGGCGCCGGTAAAGGCCCCCTTTTCGTGGCCAAAGAGATCGCTCTCGATAAGGCCGGTCGGAATGGCGGCGCAGTTCACCTTCACCATCTCGTGGTCGTGGCGGGCACTCAGGGCATGAATGGCTTGGGCGATCAGCTCCTTGCCGGTGCCGGTCTCGCCGAGGATCAGCACGGTACTGTCGCTCTCGGCCACCAGCCGCACCTTCTCCAGCACGCTCTCCATCACCGCGCTCTGGTAGATGATGTGGGGGAACTCCCCCTGCATCTGCGGCTCGTTGATGCGAATGGTCTTCTCTTTTGCGCCGTTGGTGTTGGAGATCTCCTGCTGCGCCTGCACGTTGTTCATGGCAATTGCCGTGCGCGCCGCCACCTGCTCCAGCAAGGAGATATCGATATCGGCAAAGAAGTCGGCGTTGGGGTGCGAGAGGATCAATACCCCCAGCAGGTTGCCCCGATAGCGCAGCGGCAAAATGCAGGAGCTGTCGGCCTCGGGCGGCAGGATCTGGGAGGTAAAGCGGCAGCGATTGCTGCAGCCGTGACCGTGCTCGCGATAGACAAAAAACGGCTCGCTATGGCCAAGGGCCCCCTGCAGGCACTTCTTTTCAAAACAGGAGTGATCGATGATGCCCGGCTGCTCGCTCTGGTGCTGATTGACCAGATAGCTCTTGAAGCTGTCGGAGGTGGCGTTGTATTCGGCCAGACACAAGCTGCTGATGCCAAAGTGGTGATGCAGGATGGCAAACAGGCTTTTGGGCAGCTCGGCGATGCGCACCAGTTTGATCACCGCGTTGGTCACATCCACCAGAATTTTGCAGCTGTCGCGCTCAAGGCGCAGGGAGTTGGCCTGCTCCAGAGTGCGCTCCTTGTCGAGCACGTTCTCCAGCGCAATGGCGATAATGGCCGCCAGCTGGGTCAGCTTGGCGAGCGTCTCCATGGTGAAGCTGTCGAGCTGGGTGTTGATAAACTCGACCCCGCCCAGATGGCTGCGGGCGGTGGTGATGGGGAGCTGGCAGTAGGAGCGCAGCCCCCCGTAGACCCCTTCGCGATCCAGCGCCGGGCAGCGATTCTCAAAGCGGGCGGCAGCGAGAATGATGGCCTGTTCCGGGGTCTCTTTGGTAGGACGGGGGGAGAGGTGCAGCTCTGCCTTGGGGCAGACCAGATGCTTTGGGCCGGAATGTCCCATGAAATAGAAGATGGCCTCCTCGTCCGCACCCATGTTGAGGATCAGGTTGACCCGGGTCACGCCGCCGAAGCTGGCATCTATCTTGTTGAGTTTGTGGATAAAATCATCGAGCGTCACGGCCGACAGGAGGGATTTGGAGAGCAGGAGGAAACCGTCGTCCCAGATGGGAGAGATCTCGTCCAGGGGGATGGCACTCACATTTAGCATTGCGGCCTCACGTTATATCGATTTAGTCACCAGTCAGGCTGTCCATGCCATCGCATCACGACAAGCACCCGTCACCAAAATAAATAGCCGCAGCCCGTAAATGCGGTTGCCAATAAGAAAAGCGGTGACGAAAATTGTCGCATGTTGCAATTCCAGAGTTGTTATTAACGAACGACAACAAAAAGTAACATCGTTATCGGGGGATATATTGGAATGGCGACTCATCATAGATGAGCTCAAATTTCATTACAATCCGATTTAATATATCTGATGGCCATATTTAACCGGTTATTTCATCAGTTCTTGATCTCAATTAAGGCGCCCGAAAAGTGGGCCGCCGTCAACTGTCAGATCTGCCTCTCCTCTTCGCTGGCTGCGAGTTTCGAGATGGCGTTTGCTGCCCATCCATCGGCAGTTTATGAGGTGATGATCCGGCTGTGGCAGCACTTCAGGCCACCGAAGATAAATAGGGCCGACAGGCTCTGGAAGGCCATCAGCAGCCAGCTGGCGTTGTCGGCAAGCTCGGCGGCGACGCTCTGGTGCGTGAGGTAGATCAGCAGGGTGATCACCCCCAGCAGCAGGCCGTTGATCAAGGTGGTGGAGATAAACCCGATCAACCAGGCACTGGAAATACTCAAGGCAGAAAATACGCTGCTCATGGCGAGCCGCGCTGCCATAAAACAGCCGAAAAAACCGAAGCCGAGCAGAAATATCATCTCGTCGCGCCAAATATAGCAACCTATTCCCAGCAATATCGCCGCCAGATAGGTGCCAATATAGAAAAGTCCGAATAAGCGACCAATTTCATGTTGCATCATTTACTCCCCTTTTTTTGGGTAATAAAAGGGTGCCCGACTCGATAAATCCGAGTCGGGTTCCCTTATTTGTGCAGAACCTCTTTTTTAGGGCGATCAGCCTTTGGCTGCGCTGCGCAATTTCGCCTTGAGCGCGCTGTATTCAGTCTGGACGTACACTTCCGCCTCAGGCTGATTGTCGATACGCTCGATCTTCACCGCGCAGTACTTGTACTCCGGCGTGTGGGAGACGGGATCGACGTGCTCGATGGTCAGCTCGTTGCAGGCCCCGATCCACCACTGGTAGGTCATGTAGACCACCCCGGCGTTGACCCGGTCGTTGTAGTTGGCCCGGGTGATCACCTTGCCACGGCGCGACGAGATCCAGACCAGAGCCTGATCCTTCACCCCGAGCTTTTTGGCATCGCTCGGGTGGATCTGCACATAACCGGGCTCATCGGCCAGGGTTTGCAGCGCCGAGCAGTTGCCGGTCATGGAGCGGCAGGAGTAGTGACCCACCTCGCGCACGGTGGAGAGCACCAGCGGGTACTCGGCACAGGGCTGCTCCAGCGGCGGCCGCCACTCGGAGGCAATCAGCTGACCCTTGCCACTCGGGGTGGTGAACACGTTCCCCTCGAACAGGGTGCTGGTGCCCGGGTGATCCTCGGTCGGGCAAGGCCACTGCACACTCTTGAGATCGGCCATCTTGTCGTAGCTGACCCCGGCGTAGAGCGGGCAGAGCGCACGCATCTCGTCCCAGATCTCTTCGGTGTTGTGGTACTCCATGGGATAACCCATGGCGGTCGCCATCAGCGAGAAGATCGCCCAGTCCGGCTTCACGTTCTCGGGGGGCGTCACCGCCTTGTAGAAACGCTGGAAGCCGCGATCCGCCGAGCTGTAGACCCCTTCGTGCTCGCCCCAGCTGGTGGCGGGCAGAATGACGTCGGCCATCTCGGCAGTCTGGGTCATGAAGATATCCTGCACGATCACCAACTCCATCCCCGCCAGAGTGCGGCGGAACTGACCGAGATCTGCCTCGGTCTGCGCCGGATCTTCACCGAAGATGTAGAAGGCCTTGCACTTGCCCTCCTCCACCTTGTGGCCAAGCTCCGTCAGCCGATAGCCGGGCTTTTGGGAGAGTGACTCCACGCCCCACGCCTTGGCGAACTTGGCGCTGATCTCGGGATCGGCCACCGACTGATAACCCGGGAACTGGTGCGGCAGCATCCCCATGTCACAGGTGCCCTGCACGTTGTTCTGACCACGCACCGGCCCGCAGCCGGTGCCACGGCGACCGAAGTTGCCGGTCAGCAGCGCCAGCCCCGCCAGCCCCTTGACCACGTCCACCGCCTGACCGTACTGGGTCACCCCCATGCCCCACAGGATCATGGAAGCAGGCGACTCGGCATAGGTGCGAATGGCGGCGCGGATATCGGCGGCTTTGAGGCCAGTGATCCCCTCCACATATTCCGGGGTGTACTTGGCCACCGTCGCCTTGAAGGTCTCGAACCCTTCGGTGTAGTTGGCGACAAAGGCTTTGTTATAGAGCCCTTCATTGATCAACACGTTGGCGAAGGCGTTAACCAGCGCCATGTTGGAACCGTTTTTGAGCGGCAGCCACTGATCGGCGATGCGGGCGGTCTCCACCATGCGGGGATCACACACAATCACCTTGGCCCCTTTTGCCTTCGCCTTGAGGATATGGCGGGCGACGATGGGGTGAGAGTCAGCAGCGTTGTAACCAAACACCAGCAGGCACTTGGTCTCTTGAATTTCGGGAATGGCGTTGCTCATGGCGCCGTTGCCTACCGTTGTCTCCAGACCGGAGACTGAGGGTGCGTGTCACACCCTCGCGCAGTGGTCGACGTTGTTCGTCCCAATCACCGCACGGGCAAATTTCTGCATCACATAGTTGGCTTCATTGCCGGGGCCACGGGCAGAGCCGGTGGTCATGATGGCGTCCGGGCCATATTTCGCCTTGATGGCGGAGAGACGGCTGCTGGCGAACGCGATCGCCTCATCCCATGAGACGGCCTCGAACTTGCCACCGCGCTCGCGGCGGATCATCGGGCTCTTGAGACGGGGGGTCAGCAGGTTGGTGTCGTTCAAAAAATCCCAACCGTAATAGCCCTTGAGGCAGAGCTGCCCCTCGTTGGTCCGGCCGTTGGCGCCTTCGGCCCCCACCACCTTGTCGTTTTCAACCAGCAGGTTGATTTTGCAACCGGTGCCGCAATAGGGGCACACGGTAATGACTTTTTTCATGACTCACACTCTTGTTTGTTAACGAAAAACGGCTCGGCAAGCCCGCTCACACCCGTGCCGGCATCGCCAGCAGTGCCTCGGCACTGGCCAGCTGCTTCTGCCGGTTCAGGGTTTCAAGATGCTCCGGCGTGACCAGCCGCAGCGCCTGGGTCGGACACACCTCGACACAGGCCGGGCCCGCCTCGCGGTGACGGCAGAGATCGCACTTGAGCGCCTGCGCCTTGGTCTGCGGACGCTTGAAGAGCGAATCGGCAGCGGGTGCCACCTCTTTGAGCACCACCGCCATGGCGCCGTAAGGACAGGCCACTACGCAGGACTTGCAGCCGATGCAGCGCTCCTGCAACACCTTGACGCAACCATCCTCACTGACGATGGCATTGTTCGGGCAGGCCATGGCGCACGGCTTGTCTTCACACTGGCGGCAGAGCACCGGCGTGGTCACCTTGCTGCCCACGATCACCTTCAGGCGCGGCTGAAAGTAGCTGTCCTTGGAGACCAGATGTCCATCCTCGATGGCAAGATGCAGGCCGCCCTCCCGCTCAAGGGTCCCGCTGCAAGACCCTGACTGGTGTGAAACGGCGCAGGCCACCTCACAGGTACGACACCCAATACAGAGACTGGGATCTGCAATCACGAAGCTGTTCATAGAGAGGGATCCTAAATGGTTCGTTACACCGGGCCGCCCGCCGACAGGCAAAGAGGCGGCCAGCCCCCACAAAGCATTTATCAGACCAAAACGGGCCAAGGTTGCGATAAAAAATCACAAGCAACTGAAAATAAAGGGTTAATCAGAAAGAGATATATGCTGAATGCCACCTCTGACGAGGGTGACGACGGGGTGGGAAGTGTGATCGACACGACAAAAGTGACGAGCTCGACACTTGGTTGTATGGGAGCGATTCTCTTGCCCGATACGCAAAACGACTCTCAATGACTAGTTTGTTGATTTAGGGCAGATTTTTCTTCGATGACTCTTCTCTCAACTAATCCAACTGGATATCATGTTCCAGTTGGCAACCAGCTCCGTTGGGGGGGGGGCATTCACATGCTGCCAAGCAATGAAATCATACAGGTTAAAAACAGTACATTAGGAGCTGTAACCTAGGGGCGGTAGCATGGAAAAGATCTTACAACAACCAACTCAAGAATGTTAATTCATATAAATATTCCAGCCTTTTGATTATTACTTATATTAAAAACATAATATATATTGTACACCACAATGTTAAGCTAACCATTTACAAATAAATAATTTTAATGTTACGTTTTAGGAGTTAAAGGGAAATTTAATGAAAACCTCAACAATTAATTACGTAAAGATAGAAAAACTATATGGCCATAAGAGCTTCAATGTTGAATTGATTGACAACCAACTGATTATTGTTGGTGAAAATGGCTTGGGGAAAAGTACAGTTATTAACATACTTTTTTATACCTTAACAAGCCAGTGGCAAAAGCTTCTTAAATATCAGTTTCATAAAATTGAGGTAGGAGTTAATGGTAAGAGCTACTCATTTACCATGGATGATATAAATAGTGTTTTTGATAAAGTAAATGAAAACTCTTACATTAATCTTTTGTTTAAACTAAAGAATCATAATTTAACGGCCAAACAAGCATATCTTAACTTTAGCTCGGATATATATAGAAAACTTAGAAATGATAGTTTTAGTGAGCCGGCAAGGTTACGAAGAGCACTAATGGAACTTGCTGACAATAAACTCACTCTTGACCATTTACCAAAAAGCTTACTTAAATTAGAATCGGCATTAAATTTTCATGTGTTATATCTACCAACATATCGAAGAATTGAAAGAGACTTAAAGCAAATTTTCCCTTCACTAGAGGAAGATCTTCAAAAATACAACAGATATCACTCCAGCATTAGTAGAAATCGAGAGCATGTTGAGCTTGTTGAATTTGGAATGCAAGATGTCCAGTCGATGATTTCTTTAAAAATGAATCAGCTTGAGAATGAATTCAGATCATCTTTAGAACGTCTAACAAGTGGTTACCTTCGAGTAATATTACGAAAAGAATACAAAGAAGAGAGTGCATTACCAGAATATAAATTCAATGATCAGGAACTAGATTCTATATTTGAAAAGATAGAACGAGACGGATCATTTTTCTCTCGGGATGATTTAAAAAACCTTCGAAATACTGCGCATGCACTAAACGAAGGTAACTTATCATCAGATATCGACATGTTGTCAGCTCACTTGATTAAGCAATTATTAAACCTTCACAAAAACCAATTAAATAAAGAAGACAAAGTCAGAACGTTTGCAAAAATAACTAACAGCTACCTTAAAGGCAAAAAATTTGATTTTAACAGCAAAGAATTTAGACTTCCATTAGTGCCAGACTTTGAAAATGAAGATTATGTATTATGTAATTCCACTGATGAAATCGACTTGAGCCAATTATCATCAGGAGAAAAGCAAATTGTCTCTCTTTTTGCACATATGTATTTGTCTGATTTTGACGACTTCCTAGTCATCATTGATGAACCAGAGCTGTCACTCTCAGTTCCTTGGCAAAAAAGGCTACTCGTTGATATCACCTCCACAGAAAACTGCAACGGATTAATTGCAGTTACACACTCACCTTTTGTTTATAACAACAGCTTAAAAAGCAAAGCTAAATCATTAATGGAGTTCTATATTTAAGCCATGGACCTTCTCGCATATCTTAATGATGAGCTCTCAAACAACAACATTGAGCACCACCATTTTTTAATAAGCTACAACCCTCAAAATAAAATAATTCATTGTTTTTTTGAGGGTAAAACCGATGAATCTTTCTATGGCACAACTATTCGCAACCTGCTACCTGATGGCTATAAACTAAAAACTTATATTTGTGGTAAAAAAGATAACGTTTTATTTCACTATAACGAATTAGGGAATAGAACGAGTAAGAAACAACCTCTTTTGTTTTTCATCGACAAGGATATTGACAACATAATACCCGTCGAGATAGTGAAATCAGAATCTATATATGAGACTGATTATTACTCTATAGAAAATTATATTGTAACAAGTTCTAGCCTCTTGCAACTATGGGCGGAAGTTTTCAGACAATCATCTGGTACAGCTGTTGCTGAAAAACTAGAGACGCTTTTCGAGCAAGCCCACAATGAATATAATAAAATTGCATTACAATTTATGGCATGGGTTCTTCATCATCGGAGAAAGGGAGGGGGAAGACTAAACCTAGACTGTATCAAAACCAATGAGTTATTCACAATTGATGATAATTTAAAATTAACACCATCTTTTACAGAACTATCTGGTTTATATAATTACTTACTCCAAAAAACAAAAGTTGAAACTCAAGCAAATGAATATGAAAACATTCAGAAGTGTCTACATGAATTATCTTCTTTTGAAATAAAGCAGATATCAAGAGGACATAATGAAATGGACTTTTTTATTGAATTTTGCAAAGCTCTGAAAAAAATATCCACTAGTGTTGAGACAGTTAAGATAACTACTCAAGTAGATATTAATTGTGCGAATGCTATAGATATTATGGGTCCGAGAATTAAACCCCATCAATCTCTGTTGTCATTTTTAATGACGCATTTTGAAAACACATCCATATCCACAGGGAAAACCATAACTGCATAATACATTTGATGGATCATGTCTGGGGTTTTAAATACCAACTATATAATACCAAGCCTTTATATTTTGTGGCCCTTTCAAAGGGCCATTTTTTATACAATGAACTCTCGTTTAAAAAAACCATCGCTGCCTAACCCCCTCCCCTTTGCCACCCTGCCAGCAATTAATTAGTCACTATTTCATCATCTGTTTTTCACTCACTTCGGTAAAAAATAGTGGCCAAAGCGCTTCCCCAGATAAAACAAACGGTTGCCCGCAGAGCGCATGAATATTTCAATCAATGGCCAATTAATAACCTTACTCAAAAGGGCGTTTTGATTATTTATACCTGAGCATGAACCCGCAGAGTGTGTGTCATTATAAGCTTAACGACAGATGAACAGACTGTGTTCCATGACAAGCAGATCACTATTCCGTTAGCGCCCTTTCCCATCGCAATCCATTAATTCTCTCCCGATTAAATATCACGACTCTCTTGGTAGGTCGGGCAGCTGTGCGTTGGCAAACGTGTAAACATCAAACTGACAAGATGAACTCATGAACTGTGATAAACAACAAGCCACTCCCGGCGTTATGCTGGCGGCGATTGGCGTAGTCTATGGCGATATCGGCACCAGCCCGCTCTATACCTTGCGCGAGTGCCTGTCAGGTCAATTCGGGTTCGGCGTCGAGCCGGCCTCCATTCTCGGCTTTCTCTCGCTGATCTTCTGGCTGCTGATCCTGGTGGTGTCGGTCAAGTACCTCTCCTTTGTGATGCGGGCCGACAACGCCGGCGAGGGTGGCATTCTCACCCTGATGTCGCTGGCGACCCGCAACGCCTCCACCCGCTGGACGCCGCTGCTGATCATCCTCGGCCTGATTGGCGGCAGCTTCTTCTATGGCGAGGTGGTGATCACCCCGGCGATGTCGGTGATGTCGGCCATCGAGGGTCTGAGCATTCTCACCCCCGCCCTCGACCCCTATATCGTCACCCTCTCGGTGCTGGTGCTGACCCTGCTGTTCGCCATCCAGAAACATGGCACCGCCATGGTGGGCAAGCTGTTTGCCCCCATCATGCTGATCTGGTTTATGACGCTGGCGGTGCTGGGGCTGCGCGGCATCGTCCACAACCCCGAGGTGCTGGGGGCACTCAACCCCATCTGGGCGGTGCGCTTCTTTGTCCAGTACCAGACCACCTCCTTCTTTGCCCTCGGCGCCGTGGTGCTGGCCATCACCGGGGTGGAGGCGCTCTACGCGGATATGGGCCACTTTGGCAAAAATCCAATTCGCCTCGCCTGGTTTATCGTGGTGCTGCCCTCGCTGGTGCTCAACTACTTCGGTCAGGGGGCGCTGCTGCTAAGCAATCCGGCTGCCATTGCCAACCCCTTCTTCCTGCTCGCGCCGAAATGGGCGCTGGTGCCGCTGCTGCTCTTGGCAACCATGGCGACGGTGATCGCCTCGCAGGCGGTGATCTCCGGGGTCTTTTCGCTGACCCGGCAGGCGGTGCGGCTCGGTTATCTCTCCCCCATTCGCATCGTTCATACCTCCGAGCAGGAGTCCGGCCAGATCTATATTCCGGTCATCAACTGGATGCTCTATATCTCGGTGGTGATCGTCATCATGAGCTTCGAGCACTCCAGCAATCTGGCGGCGGCCTACGGCATCGCGGTGACCGGCACCATGGTGCTTACCTCCATCCTCTCCTGCTCGGTGGCCAAGAACAGCTGGCACTGGAACAAGTATCTGGTGGCCATTCTGTTTGCCGCGCTGCTCTGTATCGACGTGCCGCTGTTTGCCGCCAACCTCGCCAAGATCTTCTCCGGCGGCTGGCTGCCGCTCACCCTGGGCGCGGTGATGTTCACCGTGATGACCAGCTGGAAGAGCGAGCGCTTCCAGCTTATTCGTCGCCTGAACGAGCACGGCAACTCCCTTGAGCCGATGATCGCCTCGCTGGAAAAGTCCCCGCCGACCCGGGTGGCCGGCACTGCCGTCTATATGTCGCGGGTGGTCAATGTGATCCCCCATGCGCTGCTGCACAACCTCAAGCACAACAAGGTGCTGCACGAGCGGATCATCCTGCTCACCCTGCGGGTGGAGGATGTGCCCTACGTCCACAATGTGCGCCGGGTCTGCATCGAGCAGCTCTCCCCCACCTTCTGGCGGGTAGTGGCAAGCTATGGCTGGCGCGAGACCCCGAACGTGGAGGAGATCTTCCACCGCTGCAACGCCGAGGGGCTGAGCTGCCGGATGATGGAGACCTCGTTCTTTATGGCCCACGAGTCGCTCATCATGAAAGACCGCCCCTGGTATCTCTATCTGCGCGGCAAGCTCTTTATGCTGCTGCAGCGCAACGCCCTGCGCGCCCCGGATCAGTTCGAGATCCCGCCCAACCGGGTCATCGAGCTGGGTTCGCAGGTGGATATCTGATGGCGGGTTGATGGCCTTTTAATGGCATAGAAAACGTCAGCAAGAGAGAGGGAGGCATTGGCCTCCCTCTTCTTTTCCGTTAACCCCGATTACCGCCCCCTCATCCCCAGCCCTTCTCACACGAGGGGAGAAGGGAGCAAACCACGGCAATTCGAACCAGCTCATCTCCCCTCTCACAACAGCCGTAGGGTGCAATAAGCGCACCGCCGTGCACCACGAACATATTTTGATAGCGGTGCAATTCACTGCGTTCATTGCACCCTACTCATGCTGCCTTTTCCGGGGTGACGAACCCTCTTGGGGGCTTCGTCACAAGTGACGAACGTCACAGTTCGACAGCCGTATCAGCGCTTCGACCCAACCACATCAAGATTTTTATTCATTTAAAAACAGCCACTTAAAACCAATTCATCTGTAAAAAACCATTCTGGCCCGTATCTTGCCAACCTGCCCCTACTTTCTCCGTTCGCGACACGACAAGGTAGGCTATGAACCGCTTCGTTATCGCTGACCCCAAGCTTTGTATCGGCTGTGGCACCTGTATGGCGGCCTGCAGCGAGGTACACAAGGCGCAAGGTTTGCAGCAAGCCCCCCGTTTAACCGTTATGCGACACGAGCAGGCGACCATGCCGGTTCAGTGCCGTCACTGTGACGATGCCCCCTGCATCAAGGTGTGCCCGGTCGAGGCAATTCGCCAGACCGGCGATTGCGTGCAACTCAACGAGTCGCTCTGCATCGGCTGCAATCTCTGCGCCGTGGCCTGCCCCTTTGGCGCCATCCAGAGCGGCGGCAGCCGTCCGGTGGCCGTGGCCACCAGTTACGACACCTATATCCCCTGCTCCATCCGCTCCAACAACCCCTCCACCTCTGCTGGCCTGCGCTGCTTTGGCGAGGATCTGCTGAGCTGGGAGCCGGGCGTGCGCAGCATCGCGGTCAAGTGTGACCTGTGCGAGTTTCGCGCCGATGGCCCGGCCTGTGTCGGAGCCTGCCCCTCCCAGGCACTGAAGCTGGTTAATGACGGCGACACCGAACGCGCCGCCCGTATCCGTCGCCAGCAAGCGGCCGACACCAACCCGCAAGGGGCCTCTGCCTTCTCGGCGCCTGCCACGGCGATCCCTGCATCCGATTTATCCACCACAGAGGGAGCGTGCTGATGTTGTCCCCCCTTGTTATGGCCACGCTCCTGCTCTTTTTGCTGGGCGCTGCCGCCGGTTTGCTGCTGCAAAAGCTGCCCGCACTGGCCAACCGCCTCAATAGCGGCTTTGCCCTGCTGGGCTCGCTCGCGGGTCTGGTCGCCGCCATCCAGATCTTTGCCCAAGGCGCCCCCGTCGACGGCCAGCTCTGGCTGCTGGGCTCAGTGCACCTCGACATGCTGGCCGCGCTGATGCTGCTGGTGATTAGCACCGTCGGCGTCGCCGTCGCCCTCTACTCCTTTGCCTATATCCGCGAATATCAGGGCAAGGGGGATGTGGCCATCGGCGCGCTGATGAACCTCTTCCTCTTTGCCATGGTGGGCATGGTGCTGGCCGACAACGCACTCGGTTTCTTGCTCTGCTACGAGCTGGTGACCCTCACCACCTACTGGCTGGTCAAGACCAACCCGGAGGCCGCCAAACAGAGCCGCCTCTACTTGGTGATGAACCATATCGGCATGGCGCTGGTGCTGATCGCCTTCTGGCTGCTCTGCCGTGAAAACGGCTCGCTGGAGTTCGCCGCGCTGCGCGAGAACCATCTGGCGGGCGCCCTGGCCTCGCTGGTGTTCCTGCTCAGCTTCTGCGGCTTTGGCCTGCGCGCCGGTTTCGTGCCGCTACACGGCTGGCTGCCGGTGGCCGAGCCCGTTGCGCCGTCCCATATCTCGGCGCTGATGTCCGGTGTGATGGTGAAGCTGGGTCTCTTTGGCATCTTGCGGGTCAGTATCGATTTTCTCGGCGCCAGCCAGCTCTGGTGGGGCTATGTGGTGCTGATCTTCGGTGCCTGTTCGGCAGTGCTCGGGGTGCTGTTTGCGCTGGCCGAGCACGATCTCAAGCGGCTGCTCGCCTACCACACGGTGGAGAACATCGGCATCATCCTGATGGGGATGGGCATCGGCATGATCGGCATCGCCAACCAGCAACCGGCTCTGGTGGTGCTGGGGCTGCTCGGCGCCCTCTATCACCTGCTCAACCACGCCATCTTCAAGAGCCTGCTCTTTATGGGCACCGGCTCGGTGATGTTCCGCCTGCACACCCGCGACATGGACAAGATGGGGGGGCTGGCCAAACTGATGCCCTGGACCGCGCTGGCGTTCCTGATCGGTGCCATGGCCATCTCGGCGTTGCCGCCCCTGAACGGCTTTGTCAGCGAGTGGTTTATCTACCAGTCGCTGCTCTCCATGACCAAACTCGGCACCTCTGTCGTCGCGCCGCTCGCGGTAGTGATGCTGGCAGTGACCGGCGCCATGGCGGTGATGTGTTTCGTCAAGGTGTATGGCATCTGCTTCTGCGGCGCACCGCGCAGCGAACACGCGAGCCACGCCCGCGAAGTGCCGGGGGCCATGGTGGCAGGCACGCTGCTGCTGGCTGCGGTCTGTCTGGTGCTGGGTCTGGGCGCCCCCTGGATTGCCCCCCATATCGCCAGCTATGGCCAAGCCTTGGTAAGCGGCCAAATGAACGTGGCCACCGGCGCCACCCTGCTGCCACTCGATAGCAGCCAGGCGATCCTCTCCCCGCCCGTTATCGCCATCACCTTGCTGGGGCTGTTCCTCATCCCGTTGCTGGTACTGGCCATCTTCAAGGGGCCCAAGCTCGGTCGTCGTCACGCTGGCACCCCGTGGGCCTGTGGTTACGCCTACGAGGAGCGCATGAGCCTCACCTCTGGCGGTGTCACCCACACCTTGCGCCAACTCTGCGCGCCGCTCTATCGCAAGCAGCCGCAGCTCGATCTGGCCACCGCCCTGCACGGGGTGAGCGATACCAGCGGGACAACCGGCTGGTTGCTGCACGGCGTGGTGCTGGCGCTCTTTATCCTGATGGCTGTAGGAGTCTGATATGCCTGTTCTTGAAATGCCGAGCTGGGGCATGGTTGCCCTCGCCCTGACCCAGGCCATCGCCATGCTGGCGCTGGCGCCGCTCGCCACCGGTTTCAACCGGGTGCTGCGGGCCAAGATGCACTCCCGTCAGGGGCCGGGCCTGCTGCAGGATTACCGGGATATCGCCAAGCTCCTGCGCCGTCAGGAGGTGACCCCCGAGCCTGCCGGCATCATCTTCAACCTGATGCCTGCGCTGCTCATCGCCGCCCTCTTGCTGGTGGGGATGGCGCTGCCGACCCTGACTCACGAGTCTCCCTTCCCCATCGCCGGGGATCTCATCACCGATATCTATCTGTTTGCCATCTTCCGCTTCTTCTTCTCCCTCTCCGGGCTCGACAGCGGCAGCATGTTTGCAGGTATTGGTGCCCGCCGCGAGCTGACGCTGGGCATTCTGGTGGAGCCCATTCTGGTGCTCGCCTGCTTCATCATGGCGATGATGGTGGGCAGCTCGGATCTGGGCAACATCAGCAACTATGTGGCGACCCAACCGCTGGCCGCGCCGGTTGCCACCCTCTTGGCTGGCGCCGCCTGCGCCTTCGCGGTGTTTGTCGAGATGGGCAAGCTGCCCTTTGACTGCGCCGAAGCCGAGCAGGAGCTGCAGGAGGGGCCGCTTACCGAGTATTCCGGTGCGGGCCTGGCCTTGCTCAAGCTCTCCATCGGCCTCAAGCAACTGGTGGTGGTGCAGCTCTTTCTGGTCATTTTCCTGCCCTTCGGCAAGGCGGCCAACTGGAGTCTGCCTGCGCTCATCGGCGCGGCGCTGATCCTCGCCTGCAAGCTGCTGGTGGCCTTTTTGCTGGCTGGCATCATCGAAAATGCCATGGCCCGTACCCAGTTCGTGCGCACCCAAAAGCTCACCCGCTACGGGTTGGGGCTGGCCCTGCTGGCGCTGCTCGCCTATCTGGTCGGGATCTGAATCATGCCCGCCAGCACAGCAACTTTTTCCGATTTCATCATTTTCGAATGCTCATTCCCGAACATTAAAGTGAGAACTGCATGACCATCGCCATTTCGGATCGCATCGGCTGCGACTACATCCAGCAGGTGCGAGCACAACTGCCCCACGCCATCGTCGACGAGGAGTGGCAAACCGCCGATCAGGCCACCATCACCGTCAAACCCACCAGTCTGGTCGAGACCGCCAGCCTGATCTTCCATCAGCTGGGGGGCTGGCTTCCGCTCTCCTTTGCCAATGACGAGCGCAGCCTCAACGGCCACTTCGCCGTCTACCACGTCTTCTCCATGGAGGGCGACACCAAGTGCTGGATCACCGTCAAGGTGCTGGTAGATGCCGATACCCAGGAGTACCCCTCCATCACCCCGACCATTCCGGCGGCGGTGTGGGGCGAGCGGGAGATCCGCGACATGTACGGCCTGCGCGCCATCGGTCTGCCAGACGAACGTCGTCTGGTGCTGCCGGATGACTGGCCGGAGGATATCCATCCACTGCGCAAGGACGCCATGGATTATCGCCAGCGCCCGATGCCCACCACTGACACCGAGACCTACCCCTTCGTCAACGAGCTCGGCAGTGATGCCAACCGTATCGTGCCGGTCGGCCCGCTGCACATCACCTCGGATGAACCGGGCCACTTTCGTCTGTTCGTCGATGGCGAAGACATCATCGATGCCGACTACCGCCTCTTCTATGTCCATCGCGGCATGGAGAAGCTGGCGGAAACCCGCATGGGCTATAACGAAGTGGCGTTTCTGACCGACCGGGTCTGCGGCATCTGCGGTTTTACCCACAGCGTCGCCTACACCACCTCGGTAGAGAACGCCATGGGTATTGTGGTACCCGAGCGGGCCAAGATGATCCGCGCCGTGCTGCTGGAGGTGGAGCGCCTGCACAGCCATATCCTCAACATCGGCCTGTCGAGCCACTTCACCGGTTTCGACACCGGCTTCATGCAGTTCTTCCGGGTGCGGGAAAAATCCATGACCCTGGCCGAGCTGCTCACCGGCGCGCGCAAGACCTATGGCCTCAACCTGATTGGCGGGGTGCGCCGCGACATCTTCAAGGAAGATCGCATCAAGGGTGCCCAGCTGGTGCGCGAGCTCCGTGACGAGCTCAAACCCCTGGTCGCCATGCTGCTGGATACCGCCAACATCTCCTCCCGCCTCATCGGTATCGGCAAGCTCGAGCCGCAGATTGCCCGCGATTTCAGCTGCGTAGGTCCCATGGTGCGGGCGAGCGGCTTCAAGCGTGACGTGCGCCGGGTTCACGACTTTGCCGGCTACCGCGAGCTGCCGATGGAGATCCAGACCAAGGCGGGTTGCGATGTGCAATCCCGGGTGCTGGTGCGCATCCACGAGCTCTACGACTCCCTCGACATGATTGAGTTTGGTCTTGAGCATCTGCCGGAGGGGCCGCTTTTGACCGAAGGGTTCACCTACCAGCCGGGCAAGTTTGCACTGGGCTTTACCGAAGCGCCCCGCGGCGAGAACGTCCACTGGAGCATGACCGGGGACAACCAGAAGCTGTTCCGCTGGCGCTGCCGCGCCGCCACCTACGCCAACTGGCCTGCCCTGCGTTACATGCTGCGCGGCAATACCGTGGCGGATGCGCCGCTCATCATCGGCAGTCTGGATCCCTGCTACTCCTGTACCGATCGGGTGACCCTGGTCGACCCCAAGAAGGGCAAATCCACCGTGGTCTCCTACAAGGAGATCGAGCGCTACGGCATCGATCGCAAAAACTCTCCGCTGAAATAAGGGGTCATCATGATCAAGCTGTTCAAGACCATCCTCAAGGCTGGCACCCCGACCGCCAAGTACCCCTTCGCCCCTTACGAGGTGAACCGGGATTTTCGCGGCAAACCGAAATATCAGGCGGATCAGTGCATCGCCTGCGCCGCCTGCACCAAGGCCTGCCCGGCCAACGCGCTGGTGATGGAAGTGGACATGGAGACCGGCGAACGGCGCTGGGAGATCTCCATGGCGCGCTGCATCTTCTGCGGCCGCTGCGAGGAGGTCTGCCCGACCCGCGCCATCGCCCTCTCCCCCGAGTTCGAGCTGGCGGTGACCAACAAGGCGGACCTCTATGAGGAGGCCCGCTTCGCGCTGGCCCCCTGCACCCTGTGCGGCACCTACTTTGCCCCAAGCAAGCTGGTGGCGCTGGTGGAGGACACCCTCAAGCAGGCGGGCACGCCGCTCGCTCGCGATGCCAAGCCGCTTGCGCCGCCAGAGCGGCTGCACCACTGCCCCGACTGCAAACGAAAACAGAGCATGCTGAGCCAGCCTGACTCGGCCCTGATCACACCGATAGCCACACCGATGGCCGCACAAAAGGAGTGGATGTGATGAGCAAGATCAAAGGCATAGAACCGGTTGTCGGCCATGCCCATACCCGCGCCGTGCCGCTGGCACAGGATCCCGAGATCACCAAACTCAAGAAGACCCTGCTCAAGGACATTCGCCGCTCGGCCTATGTCTACCGGGTCGATTGCGGCGGCTGCAACGCCTGCGAGATCGAGATCTTCGCCACCATCACCCCGCTGTTCGATGCCGAGCGTTTCGGCATCAAGGTGGTCGCCTCCCCCCGCCACGCCGACATCCTGCTCTTTACCGGCGCGGTGACCCGGGCGATGCGGGTGCCGGCCCTGCGTGCCTACGAGGCGGCGCCCGATCCCAAGATCTGCATCGCCTACGGCGCCTGCGGCTGTGACGGTGGCATCTTCCACGACCTCTACTGCGTCTGGGGCGGCACCGACAAGATCGTGCCGGTGGATGTTTATATCCCCGGCTGCCCTCCGACACCGGCGGCTACCATTTATGGCTTTGCCGTGGCGCTCGGTCTGCTTGAGCAAAAACTCAAAGCCACCAGCCACGAGGTGCAACCGGGTGAGCGGGTCGAGCTGCGCCACACCGGCATCCCCAATGAAATCCGGGTGATGATCGAGCGCGAAGCGCGCCGCATGGCCGGTTATCGGCAGGGGCGGATCATCGCCGACGAGTTTATGGCCCTGCTCGAAGGGGCGACCCAGCAGGATGTGGATCTGCGCATCCAGAGCTACCTCGATCAGCACGACGATCCCCGCCTGGCTGAGATCGTCAACAACCTCGCAAACGCCTGCCTCAACCGGGCGGCCGGCAAGGGAGAGGCGGTGCATGGCTGACGAGGTTTTTTTCTACCGCCTCTCGCGCAAGTTCGTCGACGAGCAGTTCGACGTCCCCGAGGAAGCCAAAGAGGTGATGTACTACAGCCTCGCCATCGGCCACCACCTCGGCATTGTCGATTGCCTGCGAGCAGACCTGGTCTGCTCGCTGACCGGTTATCGCGACTGGGTAGCCAAGCTGCCAGAGGGGAGCGAAGCACGCCGCAAGATGGAGGGGTTTCTCACCTTTGGCGAGATCACCATCTATCGCGAGCACTGCCATATGCTGGCCTGCGCCTTCGACCGACTGCGCAAAGCCGACAATCTGCTCGATGAGCAGGAGCTGGGCTGGACCAACACCTTTATGGATCAGCTCACCGCCCTCTTTAACGACCCCCATATGTACCTGATGGTAAGGAGCCGCTGATGGGCTGCAATCTCGTGTTGACCGTGGGCAATGCCATGATGGGGGACGACGGTGCCGGCCCCTATCTCGCTGACAAACTGCAGGCCGCCCCCCTGTCCGGCTGGATCCATATCGACGGCGGCATCGCGCCGGAAAATGTGGTCTACAAGGTGCGGGAGCTGCAACCGGAGCGGGTGGTGCTGGTGGATGCCGCCGAGATCGGCGAGAAGGCGGGAACCCTGCAGGTGATCCCCCCCGAGACCATCGCCGAGATGTTTATCTTCTCGACCCACAATATGCCGCTCAATTTCCTGATCGACGAGCTCAAGACCTTTGTCCCCGAGGTGATCTTTGTCGGGGTACAACCGGCCATCGTGGCGTTCTCCTTCCCGATGACCGAGATGGTGAGCGAGGCGATGGATTATCTTTATCAGCATCTTGATGCCGCCAGTGACACCAGTCTGTTAATAGATAAACTGGAACAGTGGAATATTGCCAACGCCAAGCGGTGATTATTTATCGAGTTGTTAACGACCGTTATTGACCGACGGTTCCGGCAATGTGATCGAGGCCCGATGTTAAATTAAAAACATCGGGCTAATTGTGCTGAACTTGATATAAAACAAGGTTCTTTGATTTTTTCAAAAAATCGCTAACTCTCGCTTTTTTATGACAAAAAAAGCGTTGCCAGTCACAGAAATTTACCACAAAATGGCGACCGTTACGGAAGTTGATGGGGTCTGGTGGCCTCCTCGGTCTTCAAAACCGATGTGAGCCGAGAAGGCTTTGGCAGGTTCGATTCCTGCCTCTTCCGCCAAATTCATCTATTGAACAAATACTCTCTCGCTGAATTTTTCGGCCTGAATGTTATTTCCATTGTTTGTTCAATATGTTTGAAGTAATACCTTAAAAAAGGTGCTTGCCGCTTGCCAATATAATCCGAACTCAGGTTATCTCGCTGGCCAAAAATTAATTTATCAGCATCGATGCAGCATTAATTTATACCCGCTCATTGATGCACCCAGTTTGTAGTCGTCCGCAAATCGCCAGTAGTGCCATAACCCGTCAGCTCGGCCTCTCTATCGGCAAACCGGTGCGCATCCCGAACCCACGCACTGCACTGGTAATTCCATGCCGAACTCGTCTCACGCGCCAGCCATCCCCCATCGCCAGCCCGCATCAGGTACGGCTGCCGGCGATTCACAGCCAGATTCTCAGCAACAGCCCGGCCAGCAACCAACGCGCCGTCTGCCGCAAGTGGAACAGCTGCTGCAGCAACCCTTTCTCGCCGGATTTATCGAGGCGCTGAGCCGCCCGCTGGTGACTCAGGCGGTACGCGATACCCTGAGCGAGCTGCGCCAGAGCGAAGATTTTCGCCAGCATGGCGTCGCCCCCGAGCAGATCGAGGCGCTGATTGCCAAACGCTGTCGGCAACAGTTGCGCCAGCGCCAGACCCGGGTGATCAACGCCACCGGCACCCTGGTGCATACCAATCTGGGGCGCTCGCCATTAAGTCACGAGCTGTGGGACGAGGTGCGTGACCTCAACACCGGGTACAACAATCTGGAGCTGGATCTCGCCACCGGCAAGCGCGGCGGGCGCAAGGGGCTGATCGCCCCCCTGCTCCGTTGCCTCACCCAGGCCGAGGATTCGCTGGTGGTCAACAACAACGCCGCTTCGCTCTTTTTGCTGCTGCAGGAGGTGGCCAAGGGGCGCGAGGTGATCGTCTCGCGCGGCGAGCAGATCCAGATTGGCGGCGGCTTTCGCATCCCCGACATTCTGGCCCTCTCCGGCGCCAAACTGGTGGAGGTGGGCACCACCAATATCACTACCGCCAAAGATTACCTCGATGCCATCACCGATCAGACCGCGCTGGTGCTGATGGTGCACAGATCCAATTTCGCCATTCGCGGCTTTACCGAATCACCCGATATCGGCGAGGTGGCCCGCGCCCTGCCCGAGCACGTGGTGCTGGCGGTGGATCAGGGGTCAGGCTTGACCAGCGAGGAGTTTGCGCCGGATGAAACCTCGGTGCGCCAGTACATCAAGGCGGGGGCGGATCTGGTCTGCTACTCCGGTGACAAGCTCTTGGGTGGCCCGCAATCGGGCATCATCAGCGGCCGCAGCGACCTTATCAAGCGGCTGGAAAAACACCCCATGATGCGCACCTTCCGCCCGAGCCGCATCGTCTACTCCCTGCTCGAACGCCTGCTCATCCACAAGCTCAACAAGTCCCCCATCGGCGAGGGCATCGCCCAGCGCACCTTGAGCAACCCTGCCGCCATGCAGGCGAGAGCCGACCAGCTGATGGCCGCCCTGCCCGGCGGCTTTGTGCCGGTTCCCGCCCAGCTGGTGGTGGGCGGTGGCACCTTGCCGGACGAGTTTTATCCGGCCCCTGCGCTCGAATGCACCGACCCGCGTCCGGCCCAGCAGTTGCTCGACGCCCTGCGCGAACTGCCGGTGCCGGTCATCGCCACCGTGCGCCAGCAGAAGGTACTGCTCAATATGGCCACCCTGCTGCCGACCGAGATGGAACTGCTGATCGCCCAACTCAGGGAGTTGCTACTGCCCGCCCCGTTCAATGCAACAAATGCGACCGAGGAGCCCTGATCCCATGACTTCCTATCGCGCTGTTATCGGCCTTGCTGGCCACGTAGATCACGGCAAGACCCTGCTGATCAAGGCCCTCACCGGCATCACCACGGCCCGCGCCCATGAGCAGGCCATCGGCATGACCCAGGATCTCGGCTTTGCCCACTTCGACGACGGTCAGGGCAACACCATCGGCGTCATCGACGTGCCCGGCCACGAGCGCTATATCCGCAATATGGTGGCGGGGCTCTGGAGTCTGGATCTGGTGCTGCTGGTGATTGCCGCCGACGAGGGGTGGATGCCGATGACCGGCGATCACCTGCGCCTGCTCAAGGCGATGGGGGTGCCGCGTCTCTTGGTCTGCATCAACAAGTGCGATCTGGTCTCCCCCGACGAGCTTTTGCTGTTGGAAGAGAGCCTGCTGGAGCGGGTGATGGACGAGAGCGGCATGGTGCCCGACCTCGTCAGCGTCAGCGCCAAAACCGGCGCCAATATGGCTGCCCTGCACGCCGCCATCGTGCGCCAGCTTGCCGATCTGCCAGCTTCACAAGCGGCTCGCGAGCAGGGCGCCCCGCGACTGTATGTTGATCGTGTCTTTACCGCCAATGGCACCGGCACCGTGCTTACCGGCACCTTGCAGCAGGGCCGCCTCAAGGTGGGGGACAAGCTGCGCCTCTACCCCGCCGATCGGGAGGTACAAATCCGCTCCCTGCAGGCCTATCACCAGAGCGTCGACGAGATCGGCGCCGTCTGCCGGGTGGCGGTGGGCCTTAAAAAAGTGCCTAACAAGGAGGTGGCACGCGGCCACTGCCTTACCAGCGCCGCTGGCCAGTGCGAGGCGGCAACCCACCTTATCGTGCGACTCAACGCCGAGAGCCTGAGCGGCAAGGCGCTGCGCCCCTCTCTGCACAACAAGGAGGTCGAAGTAGCCCTTGGCAGCTGGCATGGCCGGGCGCGCTTTGTGCCAATAAAAAACACCCGGCTGGCGCGGCTGATCTTTGCCAACCCCATCCCCTGCTTCTTTGGCCAGCCGCTCGCCATCATTCGCCACGGCAGCAGCGAACTGCTGCACGGCGCCCGTATCGTCTGGTGCGGTGACATCCATCCCGCCAGACGCAAGGCGCTGCACGCCCTGCTGGGTGAGCTGCCTGATGACTTGGAGCACTACAACCCGGCCACCCTGCAACTGGGCCTCAATGGCTATGTGCTGGCCAGCCGCTTTGACCAGCAACCCGAGCAGGTCACCCCCCTCGGTGAGTGGCTGCTGGATAACTGCTGGCTGGCCCAACGCCGCGACCAGCTGCTCGCCACGCTGGCCAGCGAACCGCTGAGTGCCGCCGAGCTGGCAACCCGCTTTGGCATCGCCCTGCCGGTCACTCAGGCCTTGCTCCAGCAGCTCAAGAGCGAGCAGCTTGTTCGCCTGCACCATGACAAGTGGCAACCGGGCAGCGGTGAGTCGGAAGATGATCTGGGGGAAGAGGCACAGCTGGTGCTCAAGGTGGTGCGAGATCAAGGCAAGGAGGGTTACGAGCCCGGTAAACTGGGCCCCGGCGGCGTGGAGCTGGACCCCTTTATCACCCGCAAGCTGCCCGCGGCCCTGCAGCAGGGCCTGCTACAAAAAGGTGCGTTGCAAAAGCAGCTGCGCAATCTGGCGCGACTCAAGTATCTGGTGCAGCTCGATGGCCCCATCTACTACGACGCCGAGCTTTACAACCAGATGGTCGCCGCCGTGCTGGCGGGCCAGCAGGTGGGAGATCTGATCGACATGGCATCCCTCAAGGAGATCACCGGTTTGTCGCGCAAATACGCCATTCCGTTCTGCCTGCGCATGGAGATGGATGGCTGGGTGCGGCGCGAGGAGAACGAACGCCGGGTGCTGCGTCTCCCAGCCAGTCAAGATGAGATGGAGCCGGCATGAGCACCACCATCGCCCACTCTGGCTCTGCCAATCCTGTGGCCAACCGGCTGCGCCGCGAATTTCATATCGACGGCATCGTACAGGGGGTCGGCTTTCGCCCTTTCGTCTATGGGCTGGCGCTGCGCCACGGCCTTGCCGGTTATGTGTTGAACGATGCCAACGGCGTCACCATTGGCGCCGAAGGATCGCCCGAGCAGCTCGCCAGCTTTGCCCGCGAACTGCGGGAACTGGCACCGCCGCTGAGCCGCATCGATCATTTCAGCGAGCGGGAACTGCCCCTTGCTCATGATCCCGACTTCGATGGCCAATTTCATGGCCAGTTTCGAATTAAAGCGAGCCAGCAGCAGAGCGCGGCCACGGTCGCCATCTCGCCGGATCAGGGAATGTGCGAGACATGTGCCCGGGATGTGGCCAACCCCAACGATCGCCACCATCGCTACCCTTTTACCAACTGCACCCACTGCGGCCCGCGCTACACCATTATCCGCCGCCTCCCCTACGACCGCCCCCATACCGCCATGGCGGGCTTTGCCATGTGCCCGCGCTGTGCGGCGGCCTATGAAAACCCGCTGGACAGACGCTACCACGCCCAGCCGGTGAGCTGCCCCGAGTGCGGACCTCATCTCAGCTGGCGAAATGGCCACGGCGATGCGCTGGCCGAGCGCGAGGATGCCCTGCAGGCCGCTGCCCGCACCCTGCAAGCGGGAGCACTGATTGCGGTCAAGGGCATGGGGGGTTATCACCTGATGTGTGATGCCCGCAATGAACAGAGTGTGGCCAGATTGCGAACGCTCAAGCGGCGCGCACGCAAGCCGCTGGCGGTGATGATGGGCTCCCTTGCCGAGGCCAAATTGCATGTCACCGGCTGCGAGGCAGAGTGGACGCTGCTCACCTCTCAGGCCAGACCCATCACCTTGCTGCGCAAGCGAAAAAGCGATGATCGGCCGTCAGAATCCCAACTGACAACGGCGCCGCTGGCCGAGGGGATCGCCCCCGGCATCCCCTACCTTGGGGTCATGCTCCCCTATACCCCGCTCCATCAGCTGCTGCTGGACGCCTGCGCCATGCCGCTGGTGGCCACCAGCGCCAATGGTCGCGGCAGCCCAATCCTTATCGAGTGCGAGGCGGTGGTCAGGGAACTCGGCCGCGAGATTGACGGCATCCTGGATCACAACCGCCCCATCCTGCACCCGTGCGACGACAGTCTGGTGCAGTGGGCGGGCGGACGACGCCAGACGTTGCGGCTGGCCCGAGGCTATGCCCCCTGCACCCCCAGCCTGCAAGAGGCGGTCAGGGTGCCGCTCTTGGCGGTCGGGGCGCAGCAGAAGAACCAGCTGGCGCTCGCCTTCGGCCGCCAGCGCATCTACAGCCCCTATATCGGCGATCTGCACAGCCTGCCGATGCAGGAGCACTTCGAGCAGACCCTGGCCACCTTTCGCGATCTCTACGATCTCAACCCCGAAGTGCTGGTCTCGGATCGCCACCCCGGCTACCTCAGCCACCAGTGGGCCAAAAGCTATTGCCAGGATCAGGGTACCACCCAACTCGAGGTGCAGCACCATCACGCCCACCTGCTGGGGGTGATGGCCGAGCACAACATCACGGGCCCGGTGCTGGGGGTTGCCTTCGATGGCACCGGCCTTGGCGATGACGGCACCCTCTGGGGCGGCGAGCTGCTGCTCGCAGACGTTCAGAGCTTTACGCGCGTTGCCCACCTTGCCCCCTTCAAGCTGATCGGCGGCGAGGCGGCGATCCGCGAGCCGTTGCGCCAACTGCTGGGACTGCTGTTTGAATCGCATAGCCCTGAGGAGATCAGCGCCCTCGATATTCCGCTGATCAACAAACTGCCCCTTAAGCGGATCAGCAACCTGCACCAGCTCTGGCATCTCGCTCGCAACGCCCCCTACACCAGCTCCATCGGTCGGCTGTTCGATGCGGTGGCGGCGCTCTTGGGGGTGATCGACACCCCCGATTACGAGGGCGAAGCGGGACTCTTGCTGGAGGCGGCCGCCTTGCAGCTGGCCCCCGATGAAGCGCCCTTCCCCCTCGCCTTTGATCTCAGCCAATCAACAGAGGGGCCACTGCAGATCCAGTGGGCCAAGCTGATCCATACCCTTGTCAGCGAGCGGCGCAAAGGCACCTCCACCGTCAGCCTGGCCGCCGGTTTTATCCGCGCCATCAGCGCTCTGGTCATCGCTCTGGCCGAGCGTTTCCCCGGCTATCCGGTGGCGCTCGGGGGGGGCGTCTTTCAAAACCGGGTGCTGATGGACCAGCTGGTGCCCGCTCTCGAAGCCGCCGGCCGGCAGGTATTGACCAGCGAAACCCTGCCGCTCAATGACGGTGGCATCGCCGCCGGTCAGCTCTGGTTTGCCATCCACCATATTGCCACGCACCAGCCTGCCACAGCCGGTTGTGCCACCTTGTCGGAGTCCTGAAATCCATGTGTCTATCCATCCCCTCTCAGGTGGTGCAACTGCACCCCGAAGATAACTGCGTCACCGTCGACACCCTGGGGGTGCAGCGGCGCGTCAGCTGCATGCTGCTCGAAGAGCCCCTCCAGGTGGGCGACTATGTGCTGCTCCATATCGGCTTTGTGATGAGCAAGATTGACGAAGAGGAGGCGCAGGCCAGCCTCGAGAGCTTCCGCCAGATGGTGGCCCTGATGCCCAAGCAGGATATCTTGCCATGCTGACCCTCAATGATCTCTTTCAGGGCTTTCGCCAACCCGAGGTGATCCGCGCCCTCGCCGCCCAGATCACCGAACTGGCCAAAGATCTGCCCGAACCGCTGCGGGTGATGGAGGTGTGCGGCGGCCATACCCATACCATCATGAAGTACGGCCTGCACCAGCTGCTGCCGGCCAGCATCGAGTTTGTCCACGGCCCCGGCTGCCCGGTCTGCATCATGCCAAAAGAGCGCATCGATCAGGCCATCGAGCTGGCGAGCCAGCCCAACGTCATTCTGGTGACGTTGGGGGACATGATCCGGGTGCCGGGCTCCAGGGGCACGCTGGCCCAGCAGCGCGCCAAAGGGAGCGATATCCGTCCGGTCTATGACCCCCTCGACGCCTTGCGCATCGCCAAAGAAAACCCGGAAAAAACCGTGGTCTTCTTCGCCATCGGTTTCGAGACCTCCACCCCGATGACAGCTGCGCTGCTGGCTGCCGCTGAAGAGCAAGGGGCCCTGAACCTGCTGTTTCATATCAACCATGTGCTGGTGCCGCCAGCCATTCATGCGGTGATGGCCGACGGGGTGGCCAAGGTGAACGCCTTTATCGGCCCCTCCCACGTCAGTGTCATTACCGGCGCCGATATCTACCTGCCCATCGTCGATCGCTATCAGGTGCCGGTGGTGGTGAGCGGCTTCGAGCCGGTGGATGTGATGGAGGCGCTCTTGATGATGGTGCGCCAGAAGGTGGAGGGTCGCTACGCGCTGGAGGTGCAATACAGCCGCGCCGTCACCGCCAGCGGCAATAAAGCCGCCCAGCGGCTGGTCGAGCGCTTTTTCGAGACCCGCGAGCACTTTCGCTGGCGAGGCCTGGGGGATATCAACGCCTCCGCCCTGCGCCTGCGCGATGCGTTTGCCAAGCGCGATGCGGAGCGCCACTTCGCGCTCAATCAGACCCCCATCGATGACCACAAGGCGTGCCAGTGCGCCGATATCCTGCGCGGCCTGGCCAAACCCAACCAGTGCAAAGTCTTTGGCCGGGGCTGCACCCCGACCCAGCCCATGGGCAGCTGCATGGTCAGCTCCGAGGGGGCCTGCAATGCCTACTACCGATATATGGGGATCCAGGAACAATGAGAGAAATCCAACTTAGCCACGGCGGCGGCGGTGTAGAGATGAACCAGCTGATCAATCAGCTCTTCTTTCGCCACTTTGGCAACGAGATCCTGCTACGCGGTGAAGATGCCGCCCTGTTGCCGGTAGAGGGCCCCGTCGCCTTCACCACCGACAGCTTTACCGTCTCGCCGCTCTTCTTCGAGGGGGGCGATATCGGCAAGCTGGCCATCGCCGGTACGGTCAACGATCTCGCCATGATGGGGGCCAAGCCCGAGTATCTGAGCTGCAGCTTTATCATCGAGGAGGGCTTCCCCTACGCCGATCTCGCCCGCATCGTCGAGTCGATGGCCGCGGAGCTTGCCAAGAGCGGCGCCCGTATCGTCTGCGGCGACACCAAGGTGGTGCCCAAGGGGGCAGCCGACAAGATCTTTATCAACACCAGCGGGGTCGGCACCTTCCCTCTGCCTGAACAGAGCCGGGGCATTTCGGTGCGGAGCCTCAAGGCCGGTGACGCCATTCTGGTGTCGCGGGATATCGGCAGCCACGGCGCCTGCATCCTGATGGCCCGTGATGCCCTGCAGCTGGGATCTGATCTCAAGAGCGACTGCACCACCCTCTGGCCACAGGTAGAAGCGCTGCTAAAAGCGGGTATTACCCCTCACGCCCTGCGCGATGCCACCCGCGGTGGCCTTGCCGCCGTGCTCAACGAGTGGAGCAGCGCCTCCGGTGTTGCCATCGAGCTGGAGGAATCCGCCATTCCGGTGTGCGATCCGGTGCGCGGCCTGTGCGAGCTCTACGGTTTCGAGCCCCATGATCTCGCCAACGAGGGGACCATGGTGCTGGCCCTGCCTGCCGAACAGGCGCAGGACGCACTGGGCATCTTGCGGCAATTCAACCCCGCCGCCAGCCAGATCGGCGTGGTGCAGGCGAGCGATCGTCACAAGGTGATCCTCAACAACCCCTGGGGAAGCCGCCGCTATCTGGAGCTGCCGCAAGGGGAGCTGCTGCCGCGGATCTGTTGAGCGGCCATGCCGTTCCGTCAATTACAGGGGGGAGTCACGGCTCCTCCCCATATAGGTTAAGGAGCCACCATGCACGAAATGTCTCTGGCCATGGCCGCCATCGATCTGGCGGCCGAGCAGGCCACCCAGCGGGGGTTTACCAAGGTGACCGCCCTCTGGCTCGAGGTCGGCAGCTTCTCCTGCGTCGACCCGGACACCATTGCCTTCTGTTTCGAGGCGGCCGCCAAGGGCACCGCCGTCGAGGGGGCCCAACTGCACTTTCAACACCAGGCGGCAGAGGCCTGGTGTTATGACTGCAACAAGACGGTCACCCTCACCGAACGCGGGCAGGCCTGTCCCGAGTGTGGCGGATACAAATTACGAGTCGCGCAGGGTGATAGCCTGCGCATCACCGACATCGAGGTAAGTTGATATGTGTAGCGTATGCGGATGCGGCCAGGCGCGGATCGCCGGCCATGAGCACGATCATGAGCATCATCACGAACATGAACATCACCATGAACATGGTCATGAGCACGACCATCATCATGCTCATGATGCCCATCACCATCATGACCACGAGCAGGGTGCGCCGCGCACCCTGATCATTCACCACCACTATCACCATCAGGGGGATGTCCATCACCACTACCACGGGATGAGGGCTCCCATAAGCCATGATGGGCATGCTCACCCCCATGAGCACCACCATGATCACCCCCACGACCATCATCATGATCATGCCCACACTCATGACCACGGCCATTCCCACGCGCATCCCCATGATCACAGCCATGACCATGACCATGACCATGACCATGACCATCAGCAGGGTGATCTGCACTACGGCAAAGGGGAAGCGGGGTTGTCGGTGCCCGGCATGGGGCAGCGCCAGCTGATCGCCATCGAGATGGATGTGCTGGCCAAGAACAATGCGCTGGCGGCCCACAACCGCGAACACTTCGACGAGGCTGCCCAGCTGGTGCTCAACCTGGTCTCTAGCCCGGGTTCAGGCAAAACCACTTTGCTGTGCGAAACCCTGCGCCTGCTGGCCGACAAGCGCCCCTGCGCGGTGATCGAAGGGGATCAGCAGACCAGCGCCGATGCGGATCGCATCCGTGCCACCGGTGTCCCTGCCGTGCAGATCAACACCGGCAAGGGCTGCCATCTGGACGCCAAAATGGTCCACGACGCCTGCCACCAGCTGCCCGCCAATCAAGGGGGCATCCTCTTTATCGAGAATGTGGGCAATCTGGTCTGCCCCGCCAGCTTCGATCTCGGCGAGAAGTACAAGGTGGCGATCCTCTCCGTCACCGAGGGGGAAGAGAAGCCGCTGAAATACCCGGACATGTTCGCCGCCGCCCAGCTGATGGTGATCAACAAGATCGATCTGCTGCCCTACGTCAGCTTTGACGTGGCCCGCTGCATCGAGAACGCCAAACGGGTCAACCCCTATATTCAGGTGATCCAGGTCAGCGCCACCACAGGCGAAGGGATGGATGCCTGGCTTAACTGGCTGGCTACGGCCTGAACCAGAACCGGTTAAACGCCGCTGATAACGGTAGAAAACAAGAGAGGGAGGCCGATGCCTCCCTCTTCTATATGCTGATTGCAAAATAGTAGGGCCTTAAGCATTCAATACCTTCTGCACTGACCCACTATTAAGAAGAGATATATAGTCTTTTTTATCTCACATACACCATTAACTGGTCGCTATAAGAGTACTCTTGGCTATTACTCCTACCATCGATAGTCCAAAGTGGGTATTTTTTAGAATGAAAATATAAGTTTCCTTGATACACTTCTTGAGGATGTCCGACATAAGTATAATCCAGACCACTCCCATCACATCCAGAATCCTCTGCATGCAGAAGTACCCGTGAACCCAGATCATCAGATAGTGGTTCACATATATCTTTGGCACTTGCAGACAATATATTCATAACACCCCAAACGCCAGTATTAGGTTGAACGAAAAGGATCTCTTTCATTTTTTTCTTGAGACTTATCCACTCTTCACTTTTAATATACTGACTCTTATCAAGAGTCGTTATTTTATCGACTGAACTACCAACACTACCTCCCATTCGGATAGCAACAAGTTGCCAGCCTCCGCCATCAACATCCATATTACAGTACTGGCCATTGTACCAGCCGGTTTGAATTGCACCAGAGCATCCTTCGCTTTCAGCGTCGGGACTTAAAAGACGGAAATCACCACCATTTCCATTCGAATCGTACCAGTTACCTTTATACTGACCATCTTCAGACTTAGTCCCAATATAGTAACTAACATTGTCTTTTGTTGTTTTATCAAAGCGTATAACTTTCTCATTGTCCGAAAATGATCCCCGTGTGACAAAGGATTCATCATATCCAGAGAATGCACCCTGTTGCTTGTTGACTTTTAAAGCAATAGACGTACCTTCAGTTACCACTCCATCGACAATACCATCTTGCTCTAGTTGGTATTCAACGACTGTTGCATTAACACCAAATGCCATAGCTAAAATAGAAATGTAAATAGCCTTCATAATTCATCCCATGCGTGACATAAATCACATCAATTTCCACACGAAGCCTCTATCGAGACCCACGAAAGATAAGATATATCGACTAACATGTACAGCGCTTTCAAATCAAAAACCATAAATAACAATTCTATTATTTGGGCTTGCTAAGTCATCGTTTTAGATGGAATCCTCACAAATATCGACCAAATACGAAAGGTTTTCACCCCAACTAATGAGAAACATTAAAACACGATTTCAGTTAGTTAAGGCTTTTGAGATAAATGGACACACATCAAATATGTCCACCCGATGGCAGATCTGGCGCAGCAGCGCCTGCTGGTGACTGAAGATCACCATGCCAAGCCCGCGCTGTTCGCACTCACGCATTAACTCCTGCCAAATATGGCGCTGGATTTGCGGGTCCAGCTGGGCAGTCACCTCATCGGCAATCAGCAGACGAGTGCGAGGATCGAGGGCGCGCAGCAGCGCGATGCGGGCCAACTCGCCACCGGAGAGTTGACCGGGTTTACGACCGAGCCACGCAGGCTTGACCATATAGCGGGCCAGCATGGCGTCATCGGGGCGCCATACATCCCACAGCGCCTGCCCGGTGGTGCGATAGGGATTGAAGGTCAGTTCCGGGTGCTGGGGCACCAGCTGGATGGGGTTATAACCTTTTACATGTTCAGGTACTGGCTGCCCATCCAGCAGGATCTGCCCGCCGGCCCCAACCGGTTGCCAACCGGCCAATATCCGCCCCAGCGTGGTCTTGCCATAACCGCTGGGGGCAGAGATACCGAGCCGCTCGCCCGCTTTCACTGTCAGCGATAACCCCTGCCAGAGGGGACGTTCCCCCTGGGCGATAGTGAGATTTCGTACTTCCAACATCAGGAGACCTCCGGCACAGAGAAGAGCGCGTTGAATTCCGGCAGCGCCTGCCAGTGGGCACGGAGCATCTCGCTCCCCTGCCCTTGCCGCAGATGGTGGCTGCTCAAGGTATCGCTCACTTGGCCCTTATGGAGCGCGATTATGCGATCGGCAAAGCGGGCCGCCAGCGCCAGATCGTGGGTGACCCAGAGGATACCGCTGCCCTGATTGGCCAATTCACGCAACTGACCGAGCAGCAGACAGGCCAGCTCTTCGTCGAGCCAGGCGGTGATCTCGTCTGCCAGAATGTAGCGAGCGCCGCCGAGGGCCGCGGTGCAGGCCAGAATGCGCTTGGCCATGCCGCCGGAGAGCTGGCGCGGGAATCTGTCCAGGGTGGTCGCGGGCAGCTGATAGCGCAGCAACTGCTCGCCGAGCCGCTCGCGAGAACCGCTCTGGCCGCAGAGGCGTGCCGCACGTCCCAGCTGACGCTCCACCGTCAGCAGCGGATTGAGGGCGCTTACCCCCTGTGGCACATAGCAGAGGGTGTGGCCGCGCAGACGGGCCCGGCTGACATCGCACAGCGGTGTGCCATCGAGGGAGATGGTGCCGCGCATGCGCAGATTGTCCGGCAGCAGGGTCAGGGCGCTTTGCAGCAGCAGGCTCTTGCCCTCGCCGCTCCCCCCCACCAGCGCCACTATCTCCCTCGGCGCCAGTTGCAGGCTGATATCGGTCAGCAAAGGCTGCCAGCTGCGCCGCCCCAGCCAGGAGTAGTTGGCCGCTTCTATGGTCACCTGATCAAAACTCAGCATGGTTCACTCCTGTGCCACAGCAGCTGTTGCAAGGCGCGGGTAGCCTGATCAAACAGCAGAACCAGCAGCAACAACATCAGCCCCGGGAAGAGGGCCAGCCACCAGCCGCCACCCGCCAGATAACGCAAGGCATCGGCCAGCAGCAGGCCCAGCGAGGCCTCGTGGGCCGCCAGACCAAAGCCGAGAAAGCTCAAGGCTGCGCTGTGCAGCACCGCATGGGGAAACATCAGCAGGGTGCCGATAAACCACTGGGGCAAAAGCCCCGGCAGCAGGTGAATGCGCCAGCGACGCAGCGCCCCCATCCCCTGACTGCGTGCCAGCACCACATAGTCGCTGCAGACGATCCGCCGCGCTTCTGCGCGGAGAATGAGCGCCAGTTTGGGCCAGTGGGTGAGCGCCACCGCCAGGATCACCCCGCGCATACCGCCCCCCACGGTAAAGCAGATAAGGATCAAGAGCAGCATATGGGGCAACGCCAGCATGGCGTCGATAAGCAGCCGCACCGCCGCATCGCATCTGGGATGAATGAGCGATACGCTGGCCGCCACCATGGCCAGCAGGCCACTGCAGAGGGCCGTGCTGATCCCCAGCTCCAGACTGGTAAGGGTGCCCTGAAAGGCGCGCAACCAGAGATCCCGCCCCATCTGATCGGTACCGAACCATTGGGTCAGCGAGGGAGGCTGCTGGCGCGCCAGCAGATCCATCGGCACATCCTGATGAGAGAGGCTCCAGCCGTAAGTGGCCAGCAGCGCCAATCCGAGCAGGGCAAAAACCAGCCGTAGTATGGAGGGAAGCGGATTAAACAGCATGCTCACCCTCCCAGCCCCGATTGATGCGGGCCAGCAGCAAACTGGCCACCGTGTTGCCAATAAAGACCAGCAGGGTGCAGAAAAGCACTATGCCCATCAGCAAGGGGATATCGCCCCTGAGCCCCGCATCCACAGTGGCCTGGCCGAGCCCCGGATAGGAGAAGACCTTCTCCGCCAACAGCGAGCCGCCAATCAGCTCGCCAAGGGAGGCAAACTGCAGGCAGAGCGCCGGGGTCAGGGCGTGGCGCAGCACGTGAAAACGCAGCATGGGCCAGCCGCCATCCCCCTGAGCCCGGGCGTAGCGGATAAAGTCGCTCTCCAGCACCTCGGCCACCCGCCCCCGGGTATGCAGGGCAATATTGCCCAGCCCGAGCAGGGCGAGCGTGGTGACCGGCAGCAACAGATGGCGCGCTCGCAATGCCCAATCCGCTTCCTCGGCAGCGAGCCCCGGCGTCCAGGCGCAGCAGACCGGCAACAGCGGCCAGTGCACCGCAAACAGGGCGAGCAGCAACAGGCCGACCCAGAAGGTGGGCAGGGAAGCGAGCAGATAGGCAAACCGGCAAATCAGGCGATCGGGCCAGCGATTGAGATAGCGACCGGCGCAGAGGCCCAGCAAAATCCCGAAAAAGCCGGATAGCAGCCAGGCGCCCGCCAGCAGCAGGAAGGAGGCGGCAAAGCGCTGGCCTATGACTTCACCCACAGGCGCGTTGTAGAGCATGGAGTAACCGAGATCCCCCTGCAGCACCTGGCTAAACCAGTGCCAATAGCGCAGCCAGAGCGGCTGATCCAGCCCCCAGCGGGCGGCAATGCGGGCGTACTGCTCCGGCGGCACATGGAGCAGATCATTGCCGATATATGCCTTGATGGGGTCGATGGGGGAGTAACTCAGCAGCACAAAGGTGGCGACCGAGACCAGACAGAGCAGCCCTGCCAGACGCAGCAGGGCTTTTAGCAACAGATAACCTGAATGACTCAAGGGCGAACTTAACGGCACGTCCACCGCCAATCCTGCAGGTTGTTGAGGAGTGACCAGCTACCGTGGATTTCCGGCGCCCCCTTGCCAAGATCGATGCAACGGTTGGCGAGATAGGTGTGCTGCACATTGAGCAGCCAGGCCCAGGCGGCATCTCCCTGCACTCCGGCGCCGCTCTTGCCATCCCACTCCACCTGTTGCCAGAACGGCACCGCCGCCTGCCAGTTCGGGGCATCCAACGCCTGCTTGAGGTGGCCATCCACCACAGGGTTGCTGTAGTAGCCCGGGTTGTAGAACTCAACACCACCGGAGCCGCTCTGGTAGTGGTGATAGAGCTCCATGGGATCCAGACTCCCCCACCCCATCAGCACCGGATTGGCGTGCATCTCCCGCTCCACCTGCTCCCAGCTGCCGGATTTAAGGCTCACTTCGAGGCCGATGGGTTTGAGCATGGCCCGCACCGCTTCCGCCAGATCCCGGCGGGTGCTGTCGCCGCTGGTGTACCAGAGGGTAAAGGCGGCGCGCAGATTGCCCTTGTGGCGAATGCCGTCACTGCCCATCTTCCAACCCGCCTCGTCGAGCAGGGCGTTGGCGTGGGCCGCATCGCCATCCTTGAAGGCGGTGGCCTTGTTTAGCCAAGGCAGGCCTTCCACCGCGCTGTAGGCGGGGATGGCGTGCCCCTCCAGCAGCTGGTCGGCCAGCAGCTTGCGGTCGATGGCGTAGTTGATGGCGCGGCGCACCGCCACATCCGAGGTCACGTCGTTGCCGATGGGATAGCCCTTGGCATCCTTGCCGCCAGCAGGCGGAATGGGGAATACGATGCCGCGATTCTCCACGCTCGGCCGCACCCAGAGCTTGAGGGCGGCAGGCACGGTGGGCGCCAGCGACGGGGCAATGCGCACCACATCGAGCTGGCTGCTCTGGGCCGCGGCATAGGCGCTCTCTTCATCGATAAAGACAAACACCAGCCGTTTGAAGTCATTGTTGCCGCCAGCGTAATAGGGGTTCGCCTCCACCACCAGTTGCTGGCCGGGCAGGAAGCTCACCAACCGGTAAGGGCCGGCACCGACCGGCTTTTGGGCATATGCTTTTGCGTCGTAATCCTTCTTCGACACTATGCCCAAAGATCCCAGCACGTTGACGAAGGTGCTCTGGGGGGCACTCAGGGTGATGGCAACCTCGGTGGGCGAGAGCACCTTGGCCGAGACAAAGTTGCCCATGTCGATCTTGCCGCCACCCTTGGCCGCGCAGTTGTAGGTAAAGGCCACATCCTCGGCGGTGAGCGCCGCGCCATTGGAGAATTTCAGGTCAGGCTTGAGGGTAATGATCCACCCCTTGCCATCCTTGCTCGGGGTCACCGCCTGGGTGAGCACATTCTGCCAGCTGAGATCGGCGTTCTGCTTGAGCAGCGGGCTATGCAGCAGCAGGTAGCTGCCGTGACTCCAGCCAAGCAGAGGGTCAAACCCTTCGGTGGGTTCGGCTCCGATGGCGAGCTTGAGCTCGGCAGGCACAGGTTGGGCAGCGGCCAGCGCCGCGTGGGAGGCGGTGCCCAGCAGCAGAGTCAACAGGGCGGCAGCACTGGTGCCACAGTAATGGCGAAGGGAATTGCGTGGAACAGTCATGGGGATCCTTCTTGTTTTGTACCACTCACGGATCATCACTCAAAAAAGAGGTGGAATGCGTGTCTGAACATGGGAGTGAGGGGCCAAAATGGCCCCCTATTCTAAACTTGATTTCGCGTGAAACCTAGCGACTATGCCGGTTGACCGCGCCGGGCACCGAATAGCCGTCTGCGGCCCAGATCCACGCTGCCAGCCCCTTGCTGCACCGGCAAGGAGAGCAGCATCTTGAGGGTGCTGCTCACCAGTGCTCGCCCCTCACCGGCCCCGAGATGGGGATCGAGCGGCGACATCAGGGAGCAGGCCAGCAACTGCCCCGTCTCGGGCAGTTCACCCACCATAAAGGTCATGTTGCCGCAGGGGAGCTGCAGGGCGAGCCGATCGCTGTTGCTGCGTACCGGCCACAGTTGCTCCGGCCCCGGCAGCACCACCACGCTCAGCATCCAGGGGGTGAGCACGCAGCCGAGCCACTGGTCTTCAAACAACACGCACTCCGCAACGATTGGCATGTCCGGGTGATAGAAGGGCAACGCCTGCATCTCTTCGCGAGCGATCCGCTCATACTGGGCTACCAGCAGAGGAGCGGGATTGGTGGCAAGACCGGCAAACTCCTGCGCCATCTCCGGTACTCTCTCCAGCACTCTCTCCAGCACTCTATCAACCTCGCTTAAATGGGACTGCGCCATAAGCCCTCCCGTTCTTGTTCTGCTCGTTCCTGTTCGGAAAGCGGGATGGCGGGGGCACCAACACTGGCCAGCAGGGTCAAAATCCGATCCTTCGCCTCCCCCATGGCGGCCGCCACCACAGGGGTGAGGCCGATGCGCGGTTCGAGTGATTCAGGTTCTATGCCGATCAGGGTGAGCCGCTTGGGCGACTCCCCCGTCATATGCAGCGCCGAGAGCACATCCGCCAGCCCCAGCTGATGGGGGGAGATCTTGCGGCCAAACAGGGTCGGGATCTCCTCATCTTTCAGGGTCACCACGGTGCCCGGCGGATTACCGCTGCGCACCGCATCCACCAGAATGATGTGATCGCGACTGGCCATCGCTTCGAGCAACTCCATGCCGGCGGTGCCGCCATCGAGCAGCTCGATGCCGGGGGCGAAACGGTAGTTGCGCCCCAACCCCTCAACGATGCGCACGCCGACGGCCTCGTCACTCAAGAGCAGGTTACCCACGCCCAGGATCAGGGTGTTCATCACAGCACCTTCACCTGAGTCGTTTCGCCATTTTGGGTATCAACCACGTGCACCGCGCAGGACATGCAGGGGTCGAACGAGTGGATGGTGCGCACCACTTCCAGCGGTTTGGCGGGATCCGCCACCGGGGTGCCCACCAGAGATTGCTCGTAGGGGCCGGGTTCATCGTTGAAGTTGCGCGGGCCCGAGTTCCAGGTCGATGGCACCACCGCCTGATAGTTCTCGATCTTGCCATCCTTGATGACGATCCAGTGGGAGAGCATGCCACGCGGCGCCTCTTCAAAGCCCACCCCGCGAAACTCTTTGTCCGCCGGGATCTCGGCCTTGATATAGGCGGTGGTATCCCCCTTGCCGATGTTGTCCACCAGCGCCTTCCACTGATGGGACAGGGTATCTTTGAGCACGCAGCAGCGCACCGCGCGGCCGATGATGCGGCCCATGGTGGAGTGCAGCTGCTCGGTCTTGATGGCCGAGCCGGTCAGCGCTTTATAAATGCCGTTCAGCTGATCGAAATGCGCCACCGTCTCCGGGTGTTTGGCGGCCAGTTTCACCAGCAAGTCTGCAAGCGGCCCCACCTCCACCACCTTGCCGTAGAAGGTGGGGGATTTGACCCAGGAGTATTTGCCGTCATCCTGCCAGCCGGTGTAATCGGGCTCGGTCTTGCCCTCCCAGGGTTTGAGGGGCTCGTCATCCTTGTACCAGGCGTGCTTGTTGCTCTCGGCGATGCCGTCCATCAGCCAGCCATCCTGATGGCTCTCGATGGGGCGATAACCCGTCAGATTGCCATTCTCGATATAGCCGCCCGGCATCAGGAAGCTGCCGCCGTTAGCGTCGGTGGGCAGCTCCGGCACGCTCAGATAGTGCTTGGCCCCCTGCCCCAGACTCAGCCACTCGGGGTAGTGGGCGGCGATGATGGCGGCATCCACCTTGTAGACCTGCTCGATAAACTCGCCGAGCCGGTCGATAAAGCTCTTCACATAGAGCAGCCGCTCCAGGTTGAGCACGCTAGGCGCATCCAGATTGATGGGGTTGGCCACGCCGCCCACCGCCAGATTCTGGATGTGCGGGCTCTTGCCCCCCAGAATGGCGACAATGCGGTTGGCATCGCGCTGGCACTCCAGTGCCTGCAGGTAGTGGGCCACGGCGATGAGGTTCACCTCCGGGCTCAGCTTCATCGCCTTGTGACCCCAGTAGCCGTTGGCAAAGATGCCAAGCTGGCCGCTCGCCACCAGGGCGCGGATTTTATCCTGCACCTTGGTCAGTTCATCAGCACTGTTGAGAGACCAGGTTGATACCCCCTTGAGCATGTCCGCCGCTTTTTGCGGATTGGCCTCAAGGGCTGCGGTGATATCCACCCAGTCCAGCGCGGAGAGCTGATAGAAGTGAACGATGTGATCGTGGATGTTGTGGGCCGCGATGATGAGGTTGCGGATAAACTGGGCGTTGACCGGCACCTTGGCGCCGATAGCGTTCTCCACCGCCCGCACCGAGGCAATGGCGTGAATGGAGGTACATACCCCGCAGATGCGCTGCACTATCATCCAGGCATCGCGCGGGTCGTTGCCCTTGACGATCTCCTCCATCCCGCGCCACATGGTGCCGGACGACCAGGCTTTGGTCACTTTGCCGCCTTCGATTTCGCAGTCGATACGCAGGTGCCCCTCAATGCGGGTGATGGGGTCTATGGTGATACGTTGGCTCATACGTTGGCTTTCCCTCGGGCCTGATAATCTTGGTGAACACGTTCAAGTGATGGCAGTACCGGCAGCAGCCGGATCAACAGCAAATAGGCACACACCTCGATGGCAACAAAGCCCAGAGAGATCAGCACCTCCTCCGCGGAGGGGAAGTAGTGGTAGCCATTGCCGGGGTTGAAGGCGAGCAGGGAGTAATCCAGCCGCCAGAGGGCGGCGCCCAGCAGCATGCTGAGGGCCCCCAGGAACAACATGCGCGAATCCCGGCGGCTCTTGTCCCAGTGGAACACCAGCAGCGGGAAGATCATCAGCGCGATCTCGCTCCAGAACATGATGGAGTAGCGATTGAACTCGGAGAGGTACTCCGACTTGTCGTGGATGACGATCTCGGCAAAGCGCAGCGCCACAAACAGGATCAGGAAGATGTCGATCACCTGGGTCAGCTTGTAGAAGAGCGACTTCTCGTTGGGGCCACGCCCCGCCAATCCGGCCTGCACCAGAGATCCCTCGAACACCACGATGGAGAAACCCATGATAAAGGCGGTGAGCAAAGAGAAGACCGGCAGCAGCTCGTAGCTTTGCCAGAGCGGATGGATCTTCTCCCCCGCGACTATCATCAAGGATCCCATGGAGGATTGGTGCATGGTAGGCAGCAGTGCCCCCAGCGCCAGCACGAAGAACATGATCTTGTTGAGGCGAATGAGCGACGCCTTCCAGCCGAACTTCTCCAGCAGCACGGGAGCGAACTCCAGCGCCATCACCCCGATATAGATGGTCATGCAGACCGCCGTCTCGAACAGCACCGAGGAGGTGTTGAAGTGCCCAGGCAGGTAGAAGTACGGCAGGTTCCAGTAACGCCCCACGTCGATGGTGATGGAGAGGCCGCCCAGCGAGTAGCCAAACAGGCTCGCCAGCAGGGCCGGTCGCACCAGCGGGTGATACTCGCCCCTGTTGAACACATAGACAGCCCAGGCCAGCGCCCAGCCGCCACAGGCGAAACCGGTACCGATCAAGAGATCGAACGAGATCCAGAGCCCCCAGGGGTAGCCGCCATTCAGATCGGTGACCGAGCCCAGCCCGAAGACGAGGCGTTTTAAAATCAACATGCCGCACAACACGGCAAAGGGGGCCAGCACCAGCACAGGCCAGCTGACCAGCTTGCCGCCGAGGGGATGTGCCTTGTGATTACTCATGATCCTTGCCTCCCTTTGTGGTGCCCTGATCCTTGATCTGCGTACTCCCCTGATCATGGCCATCATCGTGATGGTGATCGTGACCATTCTTGGTGTTGCGGCGAATGAGCACCGAAAGGCCGGTCAGCACCACCATGGGCAGCACCATCCCCTTGTAGAGGGTGTGCTGGATATGCTCGGAGCGGGCACCGGAGGAGAGCTCCGGCAGATCGGGCATATCGAGCTTGGTATAGGGCACCCCGGCCAGCACCAGCACCTGGGTGCCGCCCCCCTCCTTCTCGCCATAGACGTAAGGCTGGTAGTTGGGCACTTCGTGCAGGTAAGGGTCGTTGGCAGAGAGGGTCTGGCGCGGATAGGCATATTCGCTGCCCGGAGTCGCCAGCAGACGACGCTTGGCTTCTGCCATCAGCTCCTCGCGGGTGCCGAAGATGACGGCGCCGGTGGGGCACACCTCGACACACCCAGGCAACTTGCCCTGATCGATCCGCTCAAGCCCCTTCTGGTTGCAGAGCTCGCACTTGTGGATCGCCCCCAGCGGGTTGTCATAGTCATATTTGGGCACATCGAACGGGCAACCCACCATGCAGTAGCGACAGCCGGTGCAGACGCTCGGGTCGTAGTGAACGATGCCGGTCTTGGGATCTTTTTTAAGAGCCTGCACCGGACAGACAGAGACGCAGTTGGGATCGACACAGTGCATGCACTGCTTCTTGATGTAGGCGTAGCCATCCACCAGCTGATCCTTGTGCTCGCCAGTGCCGCTCTTCCACACCTGAATGATGTTGTTGGTGTAGGGGGTCAGCTTGTCGTTGTTGGACCAGGTTTGCGCCCCGGCTGGATTGGCCGGGTTGCCGTTGAGGCGCTGACACTCCGCCACACAGGCCTGACAGCCAACGCAGAGGGTGGAGTCGTAGAGCATGCCGAGTGCGCCGGGAATGGGCGGCTTGTTCTTGGCCGCCGCCAGTGCGGTGCCGGGTACGGCTGTGCCCGCCGCCAGCGCGCCGACGGAGGCGAATTTGAGGAAGTTTCGTCTGTTCACGGCTACTCCTCCCGTGATGGGTGCTGCCCGGCTTCGTGGCGTTTCTGCTGGCGACCGAGTTCACGCACCGTCATCAGACTCACCCCTACCAGCACCCCGAGGGCGCCACCGATAAGGCCGGTCGCGGTGGGCGAGGTATAGCCCCCCTCCTGGATCTTCACATCGGGTTTATCCACCCTCGGAGTCGGGTTCTCTACCTTGGCAAGCTGGAAGATCCCCTTGCTAAAACCGACCCCCTGCTCGTTGCAGCCATAACAGGGGTGACCGATACCGACCGGCCAGATGCCGCCGCCCACATCGCAGAACTCCAGAGTCGAGCAGTTGCCGTAGGTCTCGGGCCCTTTGCAGCCCAGATGGTAGAGACACCAGCCCTGCCGGTGGCCCTCATCACCAAACTCCTTGGCAAAACGCCCTGCGTCAAAGTGCGGACGGCGCTCGCAGTTCTCGTGGATCAGCCGCTCATAGGCAAACAGCGGACGCTTCTTGCTATCCAGCGCCGGCAGCTTGCCGTAGGTGATGTAGTAGGCAACCGTGGTGAGGAAGTTGTGGGGATTGGGCGGGCATCCCGGGATATTGATGATCGGGGTGCCGATATTGCCGAGCGCCTCTTCCAGGCTGACCGCGCCGGTCGGGTTGCCGCCGCTGGCAGGCACACCGCCCCAGGCAGCACAGGAGCCTATGGCGATCACCGCAGCCGCGTCGGCGGCAGCACGGCGAATATGGTCGACGATAGGCTCACCGGCCACCATGCAGTAGACGCCACCATCTTTGAGCGGAATGGAGCCATCCACTACCAGCACATACTTGCCTTTATAGCGCTTGATGGCGTTGTGCTTGTTCTCTTCCGCCTGATGACCAAAGGCCGCCGAGAGTACCTCGTGGTACTCCAGCGAAATGGTGTTGAGGATCAGGTTCTCGATGGTGGGGTGGGTGGCGCGCAGCAGCGATTCGGTACAACCGGTGCACTCCTGCGCCCCAATCCAGATCACCGGCGGCCGTTCGGGGCTGGTGAGCGCAGTGGCCATCTTGGCGACGGCATGCTGACTTAATCCCAGGGTTGCGGCCATCCCGGCACACAATTTCATAAAATCACGGCGATTAATCCCATGAGCCGATAAAAAATTATCCTCGACCATTCTACTTATTCCCGTAGTGAGCACTTGTTTGATAAATGCTTAATAGCGGAAATGCTAAGGACTCACCCACCCTGCAGTATTGATCTCTATCAATTTCGACCGGCTTACCCCTATTTTCATAGCGAGCCACATCACAAATGAAATTAATTACCCCCTAAGAGATATTTAGCGATACCGTAAATTTTATGAACTTAATTGGATATTAAATAATTAATCACCGCATATCCTCTCTTTCACTGTGAGCCAAATTAACATGATTGAAATCTTGGCTATACCGCTCATTTCACAATACTGATGCCCACCCATAAATGATCCATTGAATATATCTTTACTCATCTCATTGCATATTTCATGCAGTCATCCACGGGACAACCTCCTGACTTGCCTCCCCACACCAGAACTGTCTCACGGCCAGCTGCCACCGGTAGCAAGCACGGCCTGCACGGCACGATTTACCTGCATGTAGCTTGGTTTCAGTTTGCATTTTACCTGCGCTTCAGTGCGACACGTTCTACTGCGAGCCCACACAGCACAACCCCGCTTGGCCTCCCTGCCGTTTAACACCGCTTAATGAAAAGGTGCCGCAGAGGTATGCATATCAATACGCTCCCCCCCACTCTTTATTGTCTTGGATTCTGGTGAGTAAAATATCGCACTCACGGATATGTTTACGCATCATCGTGAATCTGCATTCAAATTAATGGAGAGAGAAAAGGCAAGGTGGAAGGCTGCCTTCAACATAGTGATCATATTTAACTCGCGATACATTCGCTCATCCGGTTACAGATGTTACTGCACGTATTCACACTATTTACCTTCACGTCACCCTGCGTAATTAACCATAGCGTAAATATCCATATCTATCGATATAGATGATAATTATTCTTGTTCAATGGCAACCCTAAAAAATGAGTTGGGATGACGATGAACATGACAAGCGATAAGGGTGTTAACCATCACCCAAGCAGTGGTGCCAGCAACTGCAGCGCCTTATCGAACTCGAACGCGTTGACAGCCCAGCTCACCTCGTGAAATGCAGCCCGCAGCGGCCGCCGTTGCAGAGAGATGCCTCCCCCTGACTGCCTCTGATAACAACGCCATAGAGCCTTGTTTCTGGCTGGCCCTACGGACACTTGCCAAGTGCGGGAATTGAACAAAAAAACGAGAAAAATCAAGATAGATAGCCAATTAAAATGACATAATTGACTATAGTTCAATCGAACGTTTGAAAAACGTGACCACTTCACATGGACCCAGCGCAATGACCACTGAACGGGAACAGTTGATCCGCTCACTGTTTGATGAGTACATCGAGCTGTATTCATCACGGGATGATCGGCTCACCACGCGGTTTAGCGACAATTTCAGCGGCTTTGCCGGCAGCAGTGATGTTCTGGTTACCGATAGGGATGAGTGGATCCGGATAACCCGCCGCGATTTTGCCCAGATCCCGGGCAGGATCCGCCTGGAAATACTCGATGTGACCCTGCAAGATCTGGCCGCCGATGTGGTGGCTGTCACCGCCTTCTTCCATATCCATCTACCGAAATCAGAACCTATCCTCTCCCGCAGAACCGCCAGACTGGTATTGATTTTTCGACACGAAGCCATGGCGTGGAAAATTGCTCACAGCAGTATCTCCATCCCTTACAGTGCGGCTCGGGAAAGCGAAATTTACCCGATGACCAGTCTGGAGGAGCGCCAACATGAGCTGGAGCTCATTATCGAGCTCAGAACCAAGGAGCTGGCGGAAGCGAACCGGAAACTGGAAGCGCTCAGCAATACCGACGGGCTCACCAATATCGGCAACCGTCGTCTATTCGACAACTCATTGAACCAGGCCTGGGAGCACTGTATTCAGACAGAGATGCCGATTGCGCTCATCATGCTCGACATCGATCATTTCAAGCAGTTCAACGACCTCTATGGCCACGTTGCCGGTGACGAGTGCCTTCGATTGCTGGCCCATACCCTGGCGCAATCCGGGCGCCGCTCGGGGGAGTTGGTGGCCCGCTACGGCGGAGAGGAATTTGTCATCCTGCTGCCACATGTCGAGCGTCAATCCGCCTATGAAATTGCCCAACATATCCAGCGGCTGATTTTTGCACTCGCGCAGCCACACGCACAAAATACCACCGGTCTGGTGACCGTTAGCATGGGTGTTGCCTGCCTCAGACCATCGAGTCACTGGCAGCCGTCTGAACTGGTAAAACTGGCTGATGCTGCGCTCTACACCGCCAAATCATCCGGCCGCAACTGCATCAGAGTGGCGGAGTCACCCAGCCTCCCGCAACCAGTCTGACCATAAGTCCCTCACCCCCCCCCATCTTCCCCGTGGGGAACCACTGCGCGCTAACCATGCACGGCAATGCTCAACGCATCCCATCGCAACATGCCTTCCCACTGATCCAGTGTGCTTTGATAGGTATCCGCCGCGTTGTAATGGACCATGGCATGCAGGCGGGCATGATGGCCAAGTCGCTTGACCACGTCGGGCATGGCATTGAGGCTGGCCAGCACCCGCGCCAGATCGCCGGGATCGTTTGGCTGATATTTGCAGCAATTCACGTCATCGGTGAGGTGTCGATCCCACCAGGCGCCATCGGCCGGGATCACTACGCATAATCCTGCCGCCATGGCCTCCAGAATGGAGAGGCCAAAGGGTTCCTGATGACTGGTGGAGACAAAAATGCCGCATCGAGATCGGATCTCGTCAAGATTGGCGGGGTTGGCATACCAGTGCGTGTCTGGCAGCTGTGGCTGAGGCTGGCTACAGGGCTGCAGCGTGCCCTTGGGTTGCAGATAGCACACCATCAGCTCGGGGCGAGCGTCAGGGATCAGTTGATGGGCGGCCAGCATGGTCTCCAGCCCCTTCCAGCGCAGCAACGAAGCCGCCCACAAAATACGGGGCCCCCCCAAGGTCGCTTTGGGCCAATCAATCTCGCTCAAACCGTTGGTAAATGGCTGCCAGTGTGACGGGAACTCGGTCTCGCCAAGCCGGGCCAGCAGCGCCGCCAGGGAGCTGCGGGTCGATTCGAGATAAAACACAAAACTCGCCCGTTGCAAGGCTCTGGCAGAGAGCCCCGAACACCCCACAGGGCCATGGATCAGCTGAACCACCCGGCACCGCAACCAGCGGGCCGCCCAGTAACAGCAGAGATCCACCCCCGGCCCGGACGCCGCCACCAGGCACTTCACCTGCCCCAAGCGCAGCACAAGCCAGAGGATCAGCAGGGTCTGCCACCCCTGTTTGAGCAGATAACCGATGCCGGACTCCCGCCCCTTCAATATGTGGGGCAGCCAAAGGGGGTGATGTTGGCTACGGGACCAGGAGTCGGGATCCTGGGTCAACACATGGCATGTGAGCCCGGGCATCCGCTTGGCCAACTCATCGAGAAGAACTTCGGTCGCAACCTTGGAGCCACCGCGAAACGGGATGGGATCCACGACGATGATCTTTCCAAACACCGGCTCAGTTTGCATGCTCATCTTGCTGCTCCCTTACTCTGGCACCTTGCGGCGGCCAAACCCCAGTTGCACTTTTTGCGCCACTCTTGCCATCCCACTCGCCAGCATATGGCGCCCTCTGGCAAGGAGTCGTTGCCCCGCCCAATGCATGAGTGGTCGGAAGGGTGTGGGGGCCGTTGCGTGCCAACGACCAGCCAGCGCGGCGTCCCACACCGCCGTGACCCCGTCAACGTAGCGCGCCACCGTGAACAACTGTGCTGCACGCAACTGAGCTGCTCGCCCCATTTCACATCGGCGCTGCGGATTACTCAATTGCCGCCAGTGATCAGCCATCTCGGCCCAATCCCCCGGGGTTGCCAGCAAGCCGGTCACCCCCTCCTCCACCACTTCGGGGATGCCGCCCACTCGGTAGGCACTGACCGGGAGCCCCAACATGCCCGCCTCCGCCAACGTCAGACCAAACACCTCCTCACGGGCGCCAGAGACCAGCAGATCCACCCCGCCCCGCAAGATAGCCGCGCTGTCCGGCCGCTCGCCGAGAAAGTGGACCCGCTCGGCCACCCCGAGCTCGACAGCCAACGCCATCAATGCTTCCCGCTCCGGACCGCTGCCAATAATCAGCAACTGGGCTTCCTCCCCCGATGCCATCAGGGCAGCCAGCGAGCGGATCAGCAGATCAATCCCCTTGCGTTTGATCAATGAGCCGACGGTTGCGATGATCATATCCCCCGGGCGCAAGCCCAGCATGCCGACGACCGGCCAGTGAGCACCGCCATTCAGGCGAGCGGCATCCACCCCGTTGGGTACCCGGATCAACCGATCGGCCACGCAGCCATCCTGGCGCCAACCGGTCAACACCGGCTCGCTCACCCCGATCAGCACGCTTGCCTGATGAACCCGCAGGCTGAATCTGTCTCTGGGCTGGTAACGGGCATGGAGGTGGCACACCAACGGTACCTGCAACGCCCGACAGACCCCCGCCAGCCACTGACAAGGAGCCGCGCTATTGGCATGCACCAGCCCAATCTGCCGTTCGGTGATGAGCTCTCTGGCTCGTCGGGAGAGGCGCCGATGGGCAGCAAGATCAAAGCGGGGCGCCTGCCATCCCAGCAGCAGGCTGAACGGCTCGACCATGGTTTCTACCCCAAGGGTGGCCGCCTCTGCCGCCAGCGTCGGGCTATTGCACCAGAGCAACGGCGTAAACCGGCTGCGATCGAGGTGAGCCAGCAGATCCAGCAGGCAGCGTTCGCTGCCGCGGATCCAGTCCTCTCCGTAGTGAACCAGCAAAACAGGGGTTGCGTTCATCCTCTTGCTCCCGTTGGTGGCACTGCCGGCAACCGGGTTGCCTCCTGATGATCCTCAGCGGTGGCCTTCACCTCTGTGGCCGCCTGCTGCACGTACTTGATGGCGGCGACGGCCAGCGCCAACTCCAGATAGATGGGCCAGGTAAACCCCTGGGTCAGGAAGGATCCCGAAATCACAAACCCCACCATGCTGGCCATCACCCCCTGCATCGCCGTGATCACTGCAGGAGGCATGCCAGCGAGCTGGCAACGCCAGCAACTGCGCAGGGTCACCGTCACCATGCCGATAAACAGCGCCAACCCGACAAAGCCGGTTTCAGCCAGCACCCCGAACCAGGTGGAGTGCACCGCATGATTCAGTCCATCCCAGTGGGGGCTGTAGAAGAAGTAGTTGTAATAGAAATTGGACAAGCCCACCCCCACCAGCGGATGGGCCAACGCCATGCCCCAGGCCGCTTGCCAGGCGTAGATTCGCCCCATGGCCGAAGCATCGACCCCGCTCTCGGCGGCGCCGCCAGATGCCCGGTCGCTGATCCCGGCGGCGGCAAACAGCACCACCAGTGCGACCATCCCCATCGAGATCAACAGGGTTTTCGACTTCACCCGCTGCCAGGCAAACAGGCCGCTGACCGCACACACGCCAAGCAAGCCGCCGCGGCTCTGGGTGGCGATAATGGCGGCGGCGGTCAGCGCAAAGCCAAGCCCCCCCAGCAAACGCCCCCCCACCCCATTGCCCTGATTGAGCAGCAAGCTCAGCGAAAAACCGGCAGGAAAGAGCAGCACCAGCGCCAGATCGTTGGGATCCCCCAGCACAGAGCCCAGCTCGCGCCCTATGGTCACCCGGGTACCCTCCACCAGCCCGATCCCGCTCGCCTTGTTGTAGAGGGCCACCAGCGCCACCAGACAGCCCGCCACCACAAAGGTGCGCACCGCCAGCGCAAAATCCCCCGGGGTGCGCACCAGCCAGGCGGTTGCCAGGGTCATCAGATAGATCTTGCTGTAGCTGCCGGTCCAGGTGGCGATCGCCTCGCCCCGGTTGCTGGCAAACAGCACACCGATGGAGACCATCACAAAGAAGGCCGTCAGCCAGCTCAGGGCTGGACTCCAGTAGGGCTTGATCCGGCCGGTCAGCAAAATGTGCCAGACCAGCGCGCCGATGGCGGCCAGCGAGAAGAGCAGCGGGATCTTGAGGGGATAGAGCTGGGGGAACACCTCATGCAGCCGAAAAAAGGAGAAGGTGACAAACCCCAGCACCATCAAGAAGGGCCAGCGCAGGGCAAACCAGATGGCGGGAATGGCAAGGCCGAGCACCGGCAGCAGCAAAGGATGGGGCAGCCGCCACCAGAGCAGAGCCAGCACCAGACAGATGGCGCTTGCCCAGATGGCCGGCGTTAGACGAGCCATGATCCTGCCCACCATTGGCCGAGCCAGACCATCGCCAGCGCCCCGAGGGAACTGGCCCAGAGGGTCGAGAGGCGATACGGCAGCGGCAGCAACCGCTGGCTCACCAGATAAAAGGCGAGCGCCCGCACCAGATAGACCAGCAGCAGGGTCCAGATCACCCCGGCGACCCCGAAGGGGGGGATGGCGAGCAGAAAGCCTGCGACCCCAAGAGCGCTGCAGCCCAGATTGATCACCATCTGGGCATTGCTCTTCTCGCCGCTAAAGCAGCCGACATTGAGCAAGTCCGAAACATTGCGCACCGCCATCCCCAGCACCAGCAGCGGAATATAGGCGATCGCCCCGTGATAGCTCTCCGGGGTCAGCCAGCGAATAAGCAAGGGGGCGGTAAGCCCGACAATCCCCGCGGTGACAAACCCCAGCACCGACCCCATCACGCTGTAGTGGGCATTGAGCCGCAGTCCATCCGGCTCGCGCAGCAGCATGAAACGGCGGGGATACCACCAGAGGGCAAAGGGTTGCAGCAACAGCCCCACCGCCAGCGCCAACTTGCCCGCCACCGCGTAGTAAGCGAGCAGCGCCTCCCCCACCACATCGGCCAGCAGCCAGCGATCCAGTCCGCTCAGGGCAAAACCTGCCAGCCCGCTCACCACCAGGGGCAATCCATAGCGCAGCAGCGGCCGATAGTGCTGCCAGTCAAAGCGGATCCCGCTATCTCGCCACTGCCAAAGGCTCAGCAGCAGCGCCAGTGCAACGCAGGTCAGGGTGCCGGAGGCCAGCACCCCGCTCACGCCCCAACCGAGCCAGAGCCACCAGCCGGTCAGCACCGACTGGATCACCGCCTTGCCTGCGGTCGCCACGAAAAAGAGCCGCGCCTGATTGCGCATCCGCAGCCATGCCAGCGGCACGCCGATCACCCCTTCAAACGGCAGGGCGCAGAGCACCCAGCGCACATCCGCAAGGCGGGTTTCCACCGGCAGCCAGGCTTGCACCACAGGTGCCAAGAGCCAGAGCAGCACCAGACTGGCCAGGGCGATCAGCCAGACCAGACCAAACATGCGGGCCACCACCTGCTGGCGCTCCTGCTCATCTTTCGCCAATCCGGCAAAGCGGTAGAGGGCATCCACCAGCCCGAAGCCCAAAATAAGGGAACCCAGATTGATGAGGGTGAGCAGCACCTCCAGCTGGCCGTATTCGCGAGGCAGCAGCTGATGGGTCAGCACCGGCAGCATCAGCAGGGAGATCCCCTTCATCAAGAGCAAGCCACCGGCGTAATAAAGCATGGCAATCTGGTTCACACCAAGTTTCATAGGGCCTCCCAGCCACCCGAAGCATCCTGCTCCGGGTCAGCTACCGCTAATGCAAAGCCCACGCCACTCACTCCCGCCCTGAAGCGATAGTCCCTCTGTGCGGCTTAACCGGCCTGAACAAGCCCAGAATGAGACTGGCATTTGCGTTTTGCACAACGCTGGCTGCAAATTGCACCGACCGGCGCAATCTGCCCCTCCTCTTAGCCCCATTTGGCCCGATCTAGCTGGGGTCGTCCTGTTGGCCCGATCCCTGCTTTCTGCATAGCGAGCAACGGACTGCACCAGAGGGAGAGGCCGCCATGAACACCATCAACCTGCACCGGATGAAAAGCTGGGCCAAACAGGGGGAGACGCCACTGGCCCGCCGGGTATGGCGACTGGCCAAAAGTGCCCGCCACTGGTCATGCCCAGTGATCCCTCCCCTGCACCGGCTGCTTTATCGGCTCTATCTGCTGGGCAGCAACGCGCTGGCGACCCTGACCCGCACCCTCTGGTGGACCCCCTTGTTTCAATCTCGCCTCACGGCCCCCGCCCCGCGCCTCTATCTCTATGGCGGCATCCCCTATATCAGCGGTCCGGTCACCATCGAAATTGGTGCCGACTGCCGCCTCAGCGCCGCCATGACCATCAGCGGCCGGGCATCGAGCCAGACACCAAGGCTGGTGATTGGCCGCAATGTCGGCATTGGCTGGCAGACCACCCTGGCGGTGGGCAGCAAGATAGTGCTGGGGGATAACGTCAGAATTGCTGGCCGTGCTTTTCTGGCGGGGTACCCGGGGCATCCCGTCAATGCCCGCGATCGCGCTCTTGGCAAACCGGATCGCGATGAACAGGTGGGGGCCATTGTGCTGGAGCAGGATGTCTGGCTCGGCACCGGGGTGATGGTGATGGCCGGTGTCACCATAGGCGCCGGTACCATTGTCGCCGCAGGCAGCGTCGTCACCCGGGATCTGCCTGCAGGTGTGCTGGCAGCGGGTGTACCGGCTACCGTACTGCGCCCGTTGCAGCCACAAGATCACAGCGACCTCGCACACGCTTCGGAGACCTTTGCATGAAACCACACTCACTGCCGCAACTGGTGGTATTGGGAGAGGATTGGGGCCAGCACCCCTCCAGCACCCAACACCTGATCAAGCGTCTGTTGCCCGATTATCAAGTGCTCTGGGTCAACTCCATCGGCATGCGCTGTCCCCGCTTTACCCTTCATGATCTCACCCGCATCGTCCGCAAACTGGGGGCCGTGCTGCGCGGCGCGCGCCATGCTGGCGGCCAGTCGGTTGCGCCAGTCGACGCCAGAAGCCCCCGGGTTCTGCCGCCGCTCGCCTTGCCGCTGCCGGGCAGTCGGCTGGCGGGCAAGATCAATGGCCACTGGCTGGCGACGCAGATCCGGCGCCAGTTGCCCGAGCTGGATCGCCCCTTGCTCTGGATCTCCCTGCCCAGCGCCGTCGATCTGATTGGCAAGCTGGATGAGCGGGCGGTCATCTACTACTGCGGCGATGACTTCTCGGCGCTGGCGGGGGTGGATCATCAAGCTATTGCCCACTGCGAAGCCCGACTGGTGGAAAAAGCGGATCTCATTCTGGCCGCCAGCCCCGCGCTGGCCAGCCGCTTCCCCCCCCATAAAACCCGGCTCCTCAGCCACGGGGTGGATCTCGAGCTGTTTATGCCCCCCAGAGAGCGCCCGGCGGATCTCCCCTCCGGCCGTCCCATTGCCGGATTTTACGGCAGCCTGAGCGACTGGATTGATATCCCCCTGCTGGCAGAGACGGCCGCCGCCCTGCCCCACTGGGATCTGGTGCTGATTGGCCCGGTCCAGACCGATATCTCCCACCTCAAGGGGCTCCCCAATATCCATCTGCTGGGGCCCCGTCCCCATCACACGCTGGCGGCCTATGCCCAGCACTGGCAGGTGAGTTTGCTGCCCTTTGTCGACAACGCCCAGATCCGTGCCTGCAATCCATTGAAATTGCGCGAGTATCTGGCCGCAGGGCGCCCCATCGTCAGCACCGATTTTCCGGCTCTCGATGGCTATCGGGATCAGATCCAGCTGCCCCACGATGGAGAGAGCCTGGCCCAGGCCATCAATCGGGCCGCCTTTGATCAATCCAATCCGGGCTGGTTTCAGGAGAGTGGCTGGGAGGGGCTCACCCGCAGCGAAGGGCGCCACACGCGCCAACAGCAGGTGGCCCTGCAAAGCTGGGATCACAAGGCTGCCGAGCTGAACAACTGGTTGAAGGGGCTGCCCGGATGAGCAGAGGGCTCTGGCTGGTTATCCTGCTCTGCGCCAATGCAGCGATGGGCGCTACTCGGCTGGAGGGGCAGACCCCGCTGCCCCTAACCAGTAACCAGACACCCCAGCGGCTCGATCTGAGCCCCCACAGCTGGCCGGTGGGCAGCGATGATGAACTGGTGATCGAGGGCCATAACCCCAGCGCCCGCCCGCAAACCCTGATCCTGCGTATCGACGATGGGGCCTCGGTCAACTACCGCAGCCGGGTCAATCTGGAGCGGATTGTCGCCCCCGGCCCCTTCACCCAGCGCTTTGCCTTGAGTGAGTGGCGCACCAGCCAGCCCAGAGCGCTGGCGTTGGACAAACTCACCAAGCTCTATCTCTTTATGGCCGATAACGCCCCCTCAATGACCATTCACCGCTGGTACTGGGAGCCCGGTCTGACTCTGCCAGCGGGCACCATTGCGCTGGATCTGGGGGCGGCCGCCGCGCCCCGATTTACCGGCTTTGAGGCCCTGAGCCCGGGGGATCCCCGGCTGATTGGCCATCCCACCCCCATCTTGCGCCTCTCCGGCGATGCCCTTGTGCGCGATGGGCTGCGCAATCTGGATGGCGTACGGCTGGAGGTCGCCAAAGGACGCTACCAGCTCACCCTCTGGCTCGATGATCCCGGCGAGTGGGAGTACCTCCCCCACCCCTTCGAGCGCAGCGTGCTGGTCAATGGCGAGCCCATCTGGGCCGAGCAGTGGCAACCGCAGGAGTGGCTAACGCAGCGCTATCTGGCGGGACAGTCGCGCGAGGCACTGCCAAACCCGGATCCCTGGCAGCTGTTCGGGGCGCGTCAAGGCGGCCCCGTTCATGTCACCCTGAACCACCCCGGCGGCCCGCTCACTATCACATTGGTGGGCCACTCACCGGATGCCAAATACCTGGCAGGGCTGCTGCTTGCCCCCTATCCGGCCAGCACCAGCAAAGAGGCTCTCCCGAATAGTGGAAAAGCTCTCGCCGTATTGGCCGACGCTACCGCAAGCGTGCTGACCAAGCAGCGCCAGCTGTTTTTGGAAAAGTGGACTCTGGCCCCCTATTCCCCAACCCCAGCCCCAGCTTCGCAGCAACTGAGCCTCACGCCGATTACGGATGCCGCCCCAACCCTGCAGATCGCCCCGCTATCTGCGGCCGATGCGTTGCAGCAGGCTGCGCAACCCGTGCTGGCCGCCCGTGGCAGCCAGCTGTTGCTGGAGTTTGCCATCCACGCCGTCACCGACGATCCGGCCCCCTTGCTGGTGATCCAGCCCCCCGAGCAGGCAGAATCGCCGCTGGCGCTGACCCCCTATTACGGCAAGTGGCATCTGGTTCGCCCGCAGGCGAGTGGCACCCTGCTGGCCCCCTCGGATCAGGAGTTGGTCGAGGGGATCGCCGGGCTCACCCTGCTGGCAGACGTACCTCGGCGTCTGGTGCTGCAAATGACCGTCCCACGCGATGCGCCGGCGGGGCGCTATCTCGGCAATATTCAGCTGCTGAGCCAGCAGCAACTGGTGCAGCTGCCACTGACTATCGAGGTGCTGCCACTGACTCTGCCCGCGGCCAGCAAGCCGGTCGGCATCTATGTCGAAGCACCCCCTTATCTGAATTGGCTGAACCCCAACCCCGAGGCGCTAAAAGAGCAAATCGCCGCGGCCAGTCGCTGCGATCTGCAGCGGCTCGCCAAGCTGGGGATCAGCGGCCTCTCGCCCGCCCTGCCACAAGATGAGGCGGGGATGCGGGAGGTCATGGGAGAGGCGGCCGGGCTCGGCTTTGTGCCGCCCCTGCTGGCCTATACCCCGCTCAAACGCTGGGGGGGAGACCCTGCCAACCAGCTTGATCAGTGGCAGGCGCGGCAACAGGGGCTGACCGCCAGCGGCTTGCCCCCGCTGGCATGGAGCCTGTTTGATGAGCCGGATCTTGCCACCCTGCCCGCCATCACCACCCTGGCGCGGGAGATGAAACGGCGGGATCCAGCGGTGATCCGCGCAGGCCACTTCAATCATCCGGGTCAGGTTGGTCTGCTTGCAGAGGTGGAGATTGCCCTGATCAACGCAGGCTTTGGCGCCGACAAGGCCGATGTGGCGCGGATACGCCAGCACAAGGTCACCCCCTGGTTTTACAATCTGGGCACCCCGAGAGCCGCCGGGTTCTATTTGTGGCAAAGCGGCGCCGAGGGCTATTTGCAGTGGCATGGTCGCATGCCCACCGCCCTGCCTTATGACCCCACCGACGGGCGGGAGAGCGACTTTATGCTGCTCGGCCCGCAAGCCTGCGAGGCGCATCGCCTCTCCCACGATCTGTTGCTGTTGCAGCAAGCCATCGAAGATCTGCGCTGGCTCGCATGGCTGGAGCAGGAGGCCCGCTATCAGGTGGATGCCGCCCTGCTGCTGGAGCGCCTGCGGGATCAGCTGCCGACCCGCTGGCAGGTGGCAGAGCAACTGCCCTCTGCCGCCTGGATCCAGTGGCGCCGCGAGATTGAACGACTGGCCAAGGGATTGAAAACATTGCAAACTGGTGCCAACTCATCCTCCTGAAGTGACTGCGTATGGCCAACCAGACTCCCCGCTCCACAGCCAAAGACAGCGCCCTGCGCCGCCTGTTGCCCCTGATGCTGCCGCTGCTGATCCTCACCGGTTGCGCCCGTCAGGAGCCGGTCAATGAGACCCTGCCAATCCTCAACCAGTTGCGGGAACAACAAATGGCCGAACAGCCCCAGCTGCAACTGCAGTACCAGCAAGCGGAGACACAACTGCCAGCGGATCAGGAGCAGCTGCTGCATCAGTTTTTAGGCCGCAAGGATCCGGCTCGGATTGCGCTGGTAAGCGGCCCCGGGCTGCAAACCGACATGCTGGAGAGTGCGCGGATGGCGAGCGTGCGGCTGACCGCACTCACCCGTTTGCTGGGCTCTCGCGCCATTGAGCTGGAACCCCGCTATGACCCCATGCTGGCCCCCAATACCTTGCTGATCCGCATTCTGCCAAACGGTGAACCGGGGTCGGTCACCCCAGCGGCGGCGCAATAAGGTCAATGCAAGAAGTCGGCAAGGCCACCCGATAGAGGGGATAAGGTGCCAGCCCCCACAATTTGCGCCAACCCTGGGTCAGACGGTAAGAGAGCAGCGGCGGACTCTGGTGCAGCTCGCCTAAAAACATCACCCCCTGACTCATCCCTTCACCCGCCAGCGTCACTGACATCGCCTCCCGATCCGGCGCCACCAGCATGGCCTGCAGCAGGCCGTCACAGCGGGGATGGGCCAGCTGATAGCTGACATAGGTGCCGCCCAATACCGGCGTGGCCACCCGCAAGCGCCAGCCCAACTGGACCAGCTCCATCAGCATGGGCTTGGCCCCCTCGTTAACTGCCCGGTTCTGATAACGCCAGCCCATGGCGGCAGCACTGAGCAGCGCCACCAGCAACAGCAGCAGATATCCCCTAGATAGACGCATCATGGCGCCCCCTTAGAAACAGGATGGTCATCACCAGCAGCATCATATTGACCACCCGGCTCTGATAACGCCACCAACCGCAGATATCCCTTAGACAGACCCATCACGGCGCCCCCGGATAAAGAGGATGGTCATCACCAGCAACATGATGGCCCACTGGTAGAGCTGGGCCAGCGAGCCGGTATGCAGCCAGCCATACCAGCGCAGATCCAGGCTCATCAGCACCAGCCGCAGCTGATTGGCCCCGATATAGAGCAGGCAGACCAGCAGCAACATGGGCCACTGCCGGTAGAGGGGGCGCTCCGGCGCCAGCCAGCAGCAAGAGACCAGCCAGGAGAGCACCACCAGATAGAGTTGAGAAAACGAGGAGCACCCCTTGAGCACAATCAGGGCATGGCCCCCCAACCGCTCGATGCGATTGCCATCAAGGCGAGTCTCCCAGCCAAGCAGTTGCAACCACTGGCCCACCCCCCAGGCATCGAGCGCCAGCACAGGGCCGGAGAGCAGGGCAAACACCTGCTGCCCCCACAACACCGCCACGGTAAAGGCGAGCACAATCTGCAACACCGCCCGCTCATCGCCACTCTGATGACGGCGCCATAGCGAGGCCACCAACAGCAGACAGGCCAGCGCCTTGCAACTGGCGCTGGGGATCAGGATCAGCAGGATAAAGAGGGCGAGCGCCAGTGGATGCGGACGCCAGCTCGGTGCAACCCGCGATGCAATTTGCCACCAGATAGCAATCAGCAACACCACCAGCAGGTTGAAGTGGCCCATATTGAGCCACACCATGCCCCACTGATTGGCCAAACCAAGTAGCAGCCAGTTGGGTGCCCACTGCCAGGGACGGATCTCCATCGCAACTCCTGCCGGTTATCAGCGCTTTTGACCTCTGTCGCAAGTTCTCGCAAGTTCCATGCCTGCCCAGCCTCACCCGGACCAAGCCAAGTCAGAGGATGCAACAAAGCTGGCACGCTTTATTCATTCCCCCTGCTGGCACTAGCGCCAAGGAGAAGGAGTGGGCAATGAAACTCAAACCGTTGGCAGGGCTGCTGGGGATGTTGTTGGTAACCTCCCCCGCATACGCCTTGACCGAAGTCGATACCGAACTGCAACTGCTGATGGATGTGTCGGGCAGCGTCAGTTCATCGGAATTCAATCTGCAATTACAGGGCTATGTGGACGCCTTTTACAGTCAGGATGTACAAAGCGCCATCCTCGACACCAGTGGCGACAAGCTGGGGTCCATTGCGGTACAGATGGTGATGTGGAGCGGCTCGACCCAGCAGAGCGTGATGACCGACTGGTTCCACCTCTACGACATGACCTCCATCAACAACTTCGCCGCCACCCTGGATGCCCTGGTACGCCCCTATGCGGGGATGACGGCCCCCGGTTCGGCCATGGCCTTTGGTGCCCAGCAGTTTGATACCAACAACTACACCGCCGCCCGCCAGGTGATGGATGTGTCGGGTGATGGCATCCAGAACAACGGGCTGGATACCTCTACCGTGCGGGATCAACTGCTCGCCTCCGGCATCGACACCATCAACGGCATCACCATAGGTCAGGACTACGCCGATGGGGTGTTGCAAGAGTGGTATGTGGAGAACGTGGCGGGCGGTCAGGATGCGTTTGTGATCAATGCCACCACCTTCGCCGACTTTGGCAATGCGCTGGAGCTCAAACTGGCAGCCGAAATTGAGGGGGGCATTATTCCGGAAGGTGCACTGGCCGCCCCCATCGAGGAGATCCCGCTGGCCGCCCAGCTGCTGCTCGGTATGCCGCTACTGCTGGCCTGGCGCTATCAGCGCCGTAACCAAGGACGCCTGCAGCAAGCTAACTGGCAACAAACGCCAGCCATCGGCTAGTTAATCACCCCGTGTGTCGCGATTAGGGAGCTATGGCTCCCTGATTTTTTTGTGGCGACGATGAGGCCGGGGTGCGATCGCCAAGGCCATCATTATCCCGCTATATCAACGCTCAACTGAGTGGGATAAAAAATGTAATCCTGCCCCCTGCAAACCACTTTAATCATTTAATTAAACACGTAATAAAAATGCCACGCGTGGCGCAATTTGTTAGCTTTGTTTATCAGATTCTACCACCAACGCTTTTGAAGACTTTGATTTAAATTCTTCACGCAAGGAGTCATTGTGTTTCAAAACCGCCGAAATAAACTTTAATTTCGTCATGGACCGCAGCTGTTTATCTTTTAGTTCCATTAAGTCTCCGGCTTCACTTAATGTTAGCGTTTCTGAAAAAAACTGTCTTCCTGAAGCAAATGCAAACGGAAGATGTTTTTCTTTAAAAACAAAGCTGTTGCTTTTATCAATTACGGTTTGAAGACGTTCAATTGAAGTCTTCATATCCAATGTTGCTTCGAGACCCAACTCATATCGAAACTGATAGTTCAGGTATTGCTCAAAGTCACTCAGTACTTTTCTCTTATGATGTCCTTCGCCATAATATAGAGAGTTCTCTGCATTTACTAAGCGTTCAATTTCATCGTTCAAAGCGTCATCAATAAACTTAATAAATTCTTCGTCTTTGTCCTTATTCAACAGTAATTCAGCAACTCTATCTTCTACTGAAGCTGCCATTTTGTATTGCAAATTGAAAGCAAACCGAATCGAATACACCCAATCTAAATATCTTTTTGCAACCTCAATTTGAGAAGAAGACCCAAGCCTTTTTAACTCTGAAAGATGCTTCTCATATACGTCGAGAGCTTTTTCAAAATCATCTAATTTAGGCTTTATTTCGTAGCTTGTCAGCGCAAAGCTATTACCAAACAAAAGAATAAATCCATCTACACTTTTTTTTAATTCCTCCGTTGCTTCATAGTTTTTTTCATACAGTTTTTCTGTAAGCTTAAGGCGATACTCGGTTTTTTTTGTTTCTGATTGATAATACTGACTTCCATAAAAACCGCCTACACCAAATGACGCAGACACAATGGCAAGTATAATTCCATTTTTTAGTTCTTTATTCACAAAAACTGTCCTTTAAAAAGCTACCAGAGACGGTATCTACGATTTTTGTTATGCCATTTGAGCCTTATTGATTGCTACTTGCAATAGGTTGGAAAATTCTTTGATGTCATCAATAGCTTGAGTAAAATCTTCGGCATTTAAACTGATCTTATTTCCATCTATGGTTTTACCATTTCGATGAACAATATCGTGTCTTAGTTTTGTTACTTTAATAATCTTAGATATATCGATATCAAGTTTTGTACCTAAGACCTGCTCATACATTTCCACAACATTTGGGATATTGTGATACAAGACTTCACTTACGGATTTCAAAACCAAAGATCTCACATCCAAGTCTGTTTCAGCTAGTTCTGTAATTTTCACATTTTTAAGGATTTTGAATTTACAAAGTGCATTCTTTAAGAGTTGATCATCTTGTGATATGAGACTCTTTAAGGAATCACCTAAGAAAGACTCAAGTAAAGTCACCGCGTACGCATAAGACATTTTTACGACGATGTCTGTGTGTAGTATGAAAGCCATTTTTTGGCGATTATTAAAGTTGCTGCTCGCCATAATTTTTAGTGCATCTAGCTCACTAATAAAAAACTTGTGAATGCTTGATGAACCGTTTTCTTTCAACCATTGCAACTCTGCTCGCCACTCTGCCTCTTCCCACAAGTGCTCTTTGTAATCTGAATACTCTTCTGCTAATTGTAGATACTCCTCTGAATCGTCATCAAGCGAGTCATCACTCAATCTCTCTCTTATCCACTCATCAGCTCGTTGCTCTTGCATCGCAAATAAATGATCTTTTATTGAACTCAATTTACCTACCTCTACACTAAAATTTTAAACGGCACAAAAATGATCCGATGAAAAGTGGCATTCAGCCGATAATATCGGCTTACATTAAATTCGGCCTACCACACATAATCAACTCAGAGAAATTATTTTAAAAAAATATTAAAAACCAGACTCCGAAGAGAAGATCTTCGCACAACGTCCTCTTTTGGCCCCATTTTTACTACTGTACAAAACCACAGTCAAGGCGCGGTTATGGAAAATGCCACCAGCATCGCCTTTTTGAAGACATCAGGACGGAAATCTAATCGAGTCGAATTAAATGGCGTTGCTGCCCAAAACACCGGCTGAGGCTCATCAACAAGGCCTTTTCAGAAATATCCAGATTCAGGCTGGTAGCCAGCTTTACTGCAATCAACCAGGCTCGGGTGACAAGGGCAGCACCTGCCCATCCAGCGCCTGATCACTGTTGGATGGATAGTCCGGCACTGGCTCGCAGTAGGGAATCCGGCTTAGCACCGGCGCCTTGACCAGGGCGGCCAGCTGATCGGAGCGGCGCAGGCTGGCATCCGCCAGTTCGGCCACCAGTGCCAGACCGCAGCCGAGCCCCAGCCCGCCAACAATGCCAGCCAGCAGAAACAGCCAGAGCGGGTAGTTGCTCGGCTTGCTGGGTGCAAAGGGCTTGTCGATCACCTTGATCCGCTCCCCCTGCTCGAAGTTGCCCAGATCGCCAGTCACCTTGGCCTTCTCATAGCGCAGCAGCAAATCCTGATAGAGGGTGCGTTTGACCGCCAGATCCCGCTCCAGCTCGGCGAGCTGGCGCTCGGTATCTCCCTGGGAGTCGACCACCTTGTCCAGCCCATCCAGCTGACTCTTCAAGCCAGCGGCGTTTTGCTCTGCCTCCGTCAGCTGCGTCTGGGCCAACTGCCACTCGGGCCCGCGGGCCATATCCGGCTGGGATTTGAGCTGCTCAAACTCCTGCTGCAACTGGTCAATCTGATAGCGCAGACTCTGCACCTTGCTGTGCTCGTCGCTGTAGCGGGCCCGCAGCAATACCAGCTCGGTGCGCATCAGTTGCAGCTTCTCATCCAGCTGGCGGGCCAGCTGGCTCTCCTGCCCCAGTGATAGCTGATCGACCCGGGCCTTGGCCTGCTGCAGGGTGATCAGGCTCTCGGCATAACGCTCCTGCAAGCCATAGAGACGGGCGACGTTGGTACTCTGCTGCTGGGGCAAGGCGCTGGCATGCTCCCGTTTGAAGTCGGCGAGCAGCTGCTCGGCCGCTTGCAGTTCGCTGCGGCGGCTGTCGAGCTGGCTTTGCAGGAAACGTTCGGACGATTCCGCCGACTGGCGCCCCTTGCTGAGCAGGTTGAAGAAAAAGCGCCGTGAAATGGCTTCGAGCAAACCGGCGCTGTTGGCCGCCGAATCCGCTTTGACCTTTATCTCGATCACCTCATCGCCGATCAGCCGCAGCGAGACGGCACTCGAGAGCCAGTCCATGATGGCATCGCGCTGGGCTGGGGGGGTCTCGTCATTGACCAGACCGCGATCCCGCGCCACCCCGTCCAGCACATAACGGCTGCGCAGCAGGGCTTCGAGCACCGCAAAGCGATCCTTGAGACTCTCCTGAGTGATGAGGTCTTTGAGGGTCGGGGTCTGGTTGGCATCTTGCGGCACCATAAAGGTGGTGCGGCTCTCATACTCCTTGGGGGTGAGCAGGCCGACTGTGACACCCACCAGCGGCATCACCAGTACCGGGATCACCAGCAGATAGCGACGGCGCCAGGCGGCAAAGAGAATGATGTAGAGGTTGTAATAGAACTGGACAGGCATGGCATCACTCCCTGAGAAAAGCCCTCCCCCCGCACGATGCAAAGGCAGTGCCACCAGAGGTGCTGATCGCCTCTGTGGGCAGATCGCAAGAGTGGTACAAGATTCGCATTCTCCCGCTATCCGGGGTGTCACCCCTTTCCTTGCCGGAGCGCGAACCATGTTGTCATCAACCCCGTCGCACAGACCCCATCCCCGCAGAAGCTCCATCGTTCAAATAGTGCAGCACCTGCAGCCCGGCGGGCTGGAGACCATGGTGCTCAACCTCACGCAAGCGAGCCCTGCCGAGCAGCCGGTGCATATCATCTCCCTCGAAGGGCACAAAGGGGATGTACTAAGGGCATGGCCCGCCCTGCATCCCTTCGCAGACCGCATTCACTGCCTGGAAAAGCCCGCGGGCTGGTCGCTGGCGACCCTCTGGCGGCTCACCCGACTGCTGCGCCAGCTCAAGCCCGTCGCGGTACATACCCACCATCTGGGGCCCATGCTCTATGGCGGGCTGGCCAGTCGGCTGACCCGGGTGCCCACCCTGGTACACACAGAGCACGATGCCTGGTATCTCGATGATCCCCATCAGCGCACGCTGGCCCTGTGGGGGCTGCGCGCCTTCAAACCCATTCTGGTGGCCGATGCCACGCCGGTGGCCAACCAGCTGCTGGCCAAGCTGGGGCAGTTGTCGCCAACCGTGATCCCCAACGGCATCGATGAGCGGCGCTTTGCCCCGGGCGCCGCCGCCCTCGCCCGTCAGGAGATGGGGCTGCCGCAAGGGGTCAGGTTGATTGGCTGCGCCGCCCGCCTTGAGTCGGTCAAGGGACATACCTTGCTGCTGGAGGCAATCCGCGCCCTGCCGGAGGAGGTGCATCTTGCGTTGGCAGGGGTCGGCAGTTTGCAAAATGCGTTGCAACAACAGTGTCAGCAACTGGGGATCTCCCATCGGGTCCATTTTCTGGGGCTGGTCGAAAACATGCCGCGCTTCTATCAGGGGCTGGATCTTTTCTGCCTCCCCTCGCTGGCGGAGGGGATGCCGCTTTGTGTGCTGGAAGCACAGGCGTGCGGGGTGCCGGTGGTGATGAGCGATGTGGGGGCGGCCAGAGAGATCGTCTGTCAGGCCAGCGGCCATATCCTGTCGGAGCGGGATCCCGGCCGCCTTGCCCAGCTTCTGGCACAAGGGTTGCTGCAGTGCCATAGCCTGCGTGCCGTCACCCGTGAGTTTGTGTGCCAGCAAAGCAGCTTGAGCCGGATGGCTCAGGCCTATCAGCAGCTCTACAGCCGCTGATCAAGCGACCCGATGACCAGAGGAGCATCCCATGGAATGGATCATGATCGTGTTCTGTCTGTGCGCTGTACTGGTGGTCTACCACCATGTCGGCTATCCCCTGCTGCTCAAATTCGGTGGTCGGCAGGCGCGCAAGGTAGCCAATCCACCCCGCCCTCTGGATCGAGGGTTCAAAACAGACGCCACCGATGAGGCGCTGCCGACCATCACCCTGCTGATGCCGGTTTATAACGAGGCAGCGACCATCGCGGCCAAGTTGCAAAACCTCGCCAGCCTCGATTACCCCGCCGACAAGCTGTGGGTGCATGTGCATTTCGACGGTTGCAGCGACAACAGCTACCCCATTGCGCTGAGTCAGCTCGGTGATCCCGCCCTGCAGCAGTTGCAGATCAGGCTGTTTGATCACCCCCGCAATCGCGGCAAGGTCGCCGTGCTCAATGAGGCCATGACCCGGGTGCATAGCGATCTGGTGGCCCTCACCGATGTCTCGGCCCTGCTGCCCATCGACAGCCTGCTGCTGGCGGTCGCCCATTTTGCCGATCCCAAGGTAGGGGTGGTCGGGGAAGCGTACCGCTTCTGGCAACCGGGCTCTCAGGGCGAGGAGAGTTACTGGCACTATCAAAGCCAGATCAAGCTCTGCGAGTCGGCCCTTGGCGGCATGCTGGGGGCCCACGGGGCCTTTTACATGATGCGCCGGGAGTGCCTCACCCCGCTGGCCGCCGATACCATCAACGACGATTTCATCCTGCCGATGCAGGCCATCGCCAAGGGGTATCGCGCTGTCTATGACAATCGCTGCGCCGCACTGGAGCTGGAAGTTTCCGATGCCGCGCTGGAGGCGACACGGCGCAAGCGGATCGGGGCTGGCAACACCCAGCAGCTGTTGCGGTTGCTGCCCCTGCTGCACCCCAAGTTCGGCTGGGTTGCCTTCAACTTTGCCAGTGGCAAGGGGCTGCGGGTGTTGATGCCGCTCTGCCTGACCCTGCTGTGGCTCTGCGCCATCCCGCTGGCCACCCAATCCCTGCTGTTTCAGCTGCTGCTGGGGCTGCAACTGCTGGGGTATCTGCTGGTCATCCTGATCCAGCTGACCCCTGTCCACCCCTGGCCCAATCTGTTTCGCAAGATCCACTATCTGGTACTCGGACACTGGTACAACGGCATGGGCACCCTGCGCTACTGCCTGCGCGCCCCCATACGTTTCATGTCACAGGAGAAAGCCGTATGACACACCCCATTCCAAGATTGACCCTGGTAGTCAAACGCAGCATGGATCTGCTCGGTGCCACTCTTGGCCTGCTGCTGACGCTGCCGCTGTGGCCACTGATCATGCTGGCCATCCGGCTCGATAGCCCGGGGCCAGTGTTCTTTCGTCAGTTGCGGATCGGGCGCAGCCACGCCACCCATACCGAGCTCTTTTTCATGATCAAGTTTCGCACCATGCACGCCGATGCCGAGGCGGCCACCGGGCCGGTCTGGTGTGGCAAGGGGGACAGCCGGATCACCCGCAGCGGCGACTTCCTGCGCAAAACCCGGCTCGATGAGCTGCCGCAGTTTATCAATGTGCTCAAGGGGGAGATGTCGCTGATCGGCCCCCGCCCGGAGCGACCCGGGATCGCCAACCGGCTGGAAGATGCAGTGCCGTACTTTATCGAACGCACCTATGAAGTGGCCCCTGGCATTACCGGTCTGGCGCAGGTCAATCAGGGTTACGACGAGTCGCTCGATGATGTGCGCAGCAAGCTGGCGTTCGATCTGGCCTACTCGGTCGCCCTGCTCCACCCCTGGCGCTGGCTGGTGCAGGATGTGCATATCATCGGCAAGACGATCGCCATCATGGTTGGCAAAAAGGGGCGCTAATCCCGCCAATCTCAGCCACACCTCGAGACCATCAGGCCATTGCCACTGCAATGGCCTTTTTTATGGCGCATCCTTGTGGCACATCAATGGTGATCACAGAAGCAATCCGCCCCCTGCTCCCCCTAACACCGGCACATAAAAAAACGAGTGGCCAGCGGCCTAATGCAAGTCAGTTAAGAGAATTTGAGTCCCAACCCGCGGGGTATAAGGGCTAACGAGTGAGGGAGGCATGATGCCTCCCTCTTTTTATTACATGCCAGTCATGGCAAGGGTTGGAGCCAAATTGACTCTTTAATCATGGAGCTACTTTTGATATTCAATATCTCGAATATTTAGTCATAAAAGTGCTTAACTGACTGGCATTATGGCCAGCGGCCACTCGTTTTGACAGGTTTCTCCGTGATTCAGGCGCCGTAGACAGCCAGAATATCGGTCACTCTGTTGTTGACGCTGTACCCGCGGGCTATGGTGTTGCGGGCCGCCTGACTCATTTTGCTGCGCACCACCCCATCGCTGCGCAGCCAGTAGTTGACCAGCTCCGCCATATCCCGCACATGGCCGGGCTCCACCAGCCAGCCATTGGATTTATGGTCGATCAGATTGACCAGGCCCCCCACCGCAAAGGTACAAACCGGTATGCCGTGAGCCATCGCCTCCAGGGCCACCAGCGGCAACCCTTCAAAGCGGGAGGTGATGCAGAGCAGGTCGATGTTGTGCCACTCATTGGCCATGTTCTGGAAACCATGAAGCTGGACGCGATCACCATACTGCTGCAACAAGGCACTTTTCATGGGGCCATCCCCGTAGAGATGAAACGCCCCCTCCGGGCAGAAGGCGGCCAGCTGGCAGAATGCCTCCGGCCCCTTTTCCGTCGAGAGGCGGCCGACAAAGGCAATCCGGTTGCCAGTTACCGTAGCCGGCGTCGCAGGCATGGGGACAAAGTTGCTGATCACCGTGCTTGGCACAGGCAATTTGCGAGCGATGGGCTCGCTTACTGCAATACACTTCGCAAAACGCGCTGTAGTGCGATCCAGCCAGCTGTAAAACTTCAGCAATCCCTCCCCGTCATCTCCACTGTGAAAAGTCGAGACCACCGATTTACCGGTGAACCAGGCTGTCAGCCGCCCCAGCACCCCGGCCTTGTAGCCGTGGGTATGGATCAGCACAGAAGCAGGCTGGCGAGCCAGACGGCGCATAAAGTCGCGGCTGTTTTGGCACACCTCATAGGGCAAACCCTGCTGTTTGAGCAGGGTCGTAAAGGGGGTCATACCGTGGTTGCTCACCAGCACTATGGTGGGGCGAAATCCCCTGGCTAGCAGATCGTTGGCCAAGTGGATAATGTGAACTTCTATTCCACCGACCTGACGCGCATCGATGGCCAGCCAGATCTGCTGCATGGGTAACATAGGCACCTCCTCCCGTGGCTCCATGCCACCTGAAATGAGGCGCTGCATAGAGCGGGCCAGTCAGGCAAAGAGGGGCAGGATCAGGCGCCGGGACAGGCGACCAGCAAGAGGGTCATGTCATCGAGGGCGGCATCATTGATGCGCTCATCAAACCAGCGGGCAATGCGATGAGCCAGTTGCTCAAGACCAGGCCCCGAAGTCAGGCAGATCTCTTTTAGCTGCGACTCCCAGCGCTGGCGCTCTGCGGCATCACGACTATCGAGCAGACCGTCGGTCCAGAACAGCAGGATCTCGCCGGACTTGAGCTGACGCTCATTGGTCACGAAGTGAGGATCCGGGCGCAAACCGGGCAAGGGGCCGGTCACGCCGACCTGACGGATGGTGCCGGGCCCGACCAGCCAGGGCGCAGGGTGGCCCGCACTGGCCCACTGCACCCGGCCCTCGTTGCCGAGTTCAATGCAGAGGGTGGTGAGCAGGGTAGCCCCCAATAACGGATCACTGTGAACCGCATTGGACAAGATGGTCAGCAAACGGGCGGGGGCACGCTCCAGATCGTGCGCCGTCAGCAAGCCACGCAGATAACCGGCATAGGCATGGGCAAAAAACTTGGCTTCCGCGTCGTGGCCCATCACATCCCCGAGCCACAGCACCCGATCCTTGACCAGCAGAAAGTCCCCGCCCCCCACGGTGGCCGCGCGGGTTTGCAGCGCCAGCTGGTATCCCCCTATGGAGGTGGCGGGCAATAACGGGCGCAGCGCCGAGGTCATGCGCTGATCCAGCTGTTCGCCCCATTGCGACTTGAGCTGCTCCGAGCGTTGCAGCACCCGCGAAACCGCCAGCAACAGGTCCTGCCTGGTGATGGGCTTGACCAGAAAGTCATCGATCCCCAGCGCCCCCGCCCGACTCTGGGTCCACTGATCCTGATGACCGGTCAGGAAGATAAAGGGCACCCCCTTCATCTTGGGATCCTTCATCAACTGCTGGCGCAGCCCAAAGCCATCGATCCCCTCCATCTCGATATCGGAGAGCACCAGCGCGGGAGGTTGCTTCCCGAGCGCCAGCAGGGCGGCATGGGAGTCGGCATAACTTTCAACTCGGTAGTGCTCATGAAGGTAGGCGGTGAGCAAGGCACGCATCACCTTGTCATCGTCGATCACCGCGAGCACCGGCAGTTGGTTGACCGGGCCCTGCTGGCGAAGGGTCACGCGATTGCGATCACCGTCGCGAGAGAAGTGCACCTCGGCAAACAGTTGGTGCACCAGCGCCAGCCCGTATCCCCCTTCCTGCAGTTCATCGGGTAACGGCGCACTGGCAAGACCGGGTTGCGGGCCGCCATCATCCTCCAGTATCAGACTCAAGCCCGTTTCATCCTCTTTCAGCGTGAGCCAGAGCCGGGTCGCGGGAGGAGCTGTGTGCTTGACGCTATTGGTGGCCAGCTCACTGAAACAGAGCAGCCAGTTGGCTTGATCCTTTGGGGAGACCTGAAACAGGGAGAGCCCCTGTGCCAGCCGGTTGCGCAGTTCGCGCACCGCCTGCAGGGTTGCCGGAGCAGATCGCAACCAGTCATCCATATCGGGCCTCCATCAGCGGGCGATCAGATCCGGAAATTGAGCAAGGCACTGCGCCGGCACCAGCGCTTGAGCCATTCGGTCACCCGGTTGCTGGGCAGCCGGTTGAGTTCGCGCAGGATCTCGCTGGCCAGCCCCGGGTTGAGCTTGTCGTTATAGACAGCGCCAATCAGATTGGCCTCGGCACGGGTCAGTTTATCCACCGCACTTTGTACCACGGTCGTCGGCGTCACCCCCGCCAGCACCACCAGCAGCGCCCCTTCACAGGCTCCACACACCTGATCGGCCGGAATATTGCCCCGATTGAGGGCGGTGAGCGGCGAGGTATCGAAGATCACAACATCGTAATGTTCCAGCCAGCGAACCAGCAGCTGACGCAAGGTATCCTTGTTGCGAAAAGCCATCAGATCCTTGCCCGGCGCCGGGAGCAAGGACAAGGAGCGGCCAGTGGCCACCGGCTCGGGCACATCATTGGGCCCCCAGGCAACCGCCGTGGCGCGGCCGGGGTGATAGAGATTGAGGTCCACCAGCAGGGTGCGCAGCCCATCCGCCTCCGAGCGCCTTGCCAGCGCATCGCAGATGGAGCTCACCCCCTCCCCCCCTTCCGACGAGGTGACAGCCAGCGAGCGGATCCCCCGGGCGACCGTCGCCGCGTAGAGGGATTCGAGCTCCAGATATTGAATGGGGATGCTCATATCAAAGCGTCCCGACCAGGGCCACCACCGAGATCGTGGTCAGAATGTCGCGCATGCCATCCATGAAAATGGCCCAGTTGCTGCTCTTGCTGTCAGGGATAAATACGGTGTCCCCTGCGCGCAGCACCGGTAACTGGCTAAAGTCGGGCTCTTTGGCAAAGCCGTCAAGATCGAAGCTGCGGGCCTGATCCCCCTGACCACTGGTGGCCATGTTGATCACCACAATCTTCTTGATATAGGCGCTGCTGGTCGGGCCCCCTGCCTCTGCCAGCAGATCCAGCAGGGTCATGGAGGAGTCAAAGCGGTAGCGACCAGGGCGTGCTATCGCCCCCAGCACCCTAATGGTGTTCTCCTTCGGCTCATCGAGCCAGGGGCGATTCTTCTCCGGCAGGTAGATGGAGTCGCCGGGCAGCACCTTGGGCAGCAAGGTTTCATCGCCGGTTTCAAAGTAGAGAGCAAGGTCGAGCTTGCTGACCCGCGCCGTGCTGCCACTGCGATGGGCGATGCGCACATTGCGCAGATCCGCCGCCGCAGTCGGACCATCGGCGGCCGACAGGATGTCGATAAAGCCCATCTGCTCATTGAAGGCATAGCGACCGGGAGCCCCGACCTGACCGAAGATATAGATGGAACTGTCCGGTGACTGGCGCACCCACTGGGACTTATTATCACTGGGATCGGTGGGCAGCTCGGGGATCATGATGGTGAATCCGGCCCGGATCTTCGGCAGGCTGGCCAGCGCCCCCCCCTGATGAAGGAACTTGTCGAGATCAAACAGGGTCGGCGTGGCCTGCCCCCCTTCGGCGGTCAGGATCTGCACCTTGGCGATATCGGCTCGCTCGTTGGGGCCACCTGCGTGGGCGATCAGATCCAGCAACGACATCTCGTCAGACCATTCATAGCGGCCCGGGATCCGCACCGCCCCCATCACCATCACCGCCCGCCCGGGTGCCACCTTCAACCAGGACTTCTCGTTGATATCGGTCTTTTCCGGCACAAAAATGGCATCACCGGGTTTGACTTGGGGAAGCGCCTTTTGCATCCCTTCGGTATAGGCCTGCAAGTCGATGGGTTCGATCGTGCCATCGGTGCGCAGCAAACGGATCTGGCGACTCTCGGCATAGCGGGTCGGGCCGCCGGCATTGGCCAGAATATCGAGGAAGGAGTCCCCTTCCCGCCCCTCATAGGCGCCGGGTTTGAACACCTCGCCCATGATGTAGATGGTGCGTGCCCCCCGTTTTATCTGCTCTTCATCCTTGGGCACGAAGATGGTGGCGCCCGGCGCCAGATTGGGCAGCAGCTTGTTGTTGCCGGAGTCGAGATAGGCTTTGAGATCGAACAGTTCGGGGGCATCACCATTGATCACCCGGATCCGCTCCACCCCGGCAAAGCGGGTCACCCCACCGGCTCGCATCAGCAGATCCACGATAGAGTTGCCGCTCTTGAAACTGAAGGCGCCGGGGCTGTTGACCTCGCCAAATACCTTGATCGCCTTGCCGGTATCCCCATCCCCGCCTGCCGCCAGGGTCGCCGCATCAAAATCGATCTGCACGTTGCCGATCAAAGGCGATGCGGGCACGAACACCACATCGAGGGATTGCAATGGCGGCAACACGCTGGCATCGCCGGTATCGAGATAACGCTTGTAGTCGAAGCTCGAGACCGTGCTGCCGCGCCGCACCTGCATGTTGTTGAGCTGGGCACCGGGTACCAACCCGCCAGCGGCATCAAGGGCCATCTGCACGTTGCCATCGGGCGCCAGATCATAACTGCCGGGTTTTTTGACATAGCCCATCACGCTGATCAGCAGCCGCTTCTCCAGCAAGGTGACGGTCAATTGAGAGAGGTTGTTGTAAACAGGTTTGAGGGCGGTGCGGATCAGTTCATCCGCCTGTTGCAGGGTCTTTCCCCCCACCACGACGTTGCCAACTTCAGGCAGTGCAATCTCCCCCTGCTTGTTGATCTGGAAAGGCTGATCAAAAGCAGGCTCACCGGGTTGCACTATGGCCAACCGATCACCGGGAGCCAACAAGGTGGAGGCCAGTAACGGGCAGGTGAACAACAGCAAGAGAACACAGATCAATCCTTCGAGAGCGCCCCGTTTCATAGACATCCTTTTCGTCTGTTACGTCTGCCCCCATTGGCGTAAGGGGAGCCCTGACCAATCAGCACGACAGCCATCCGCTGTTGTCTGTTGCAGCCGCAAACGTACTTGTTGTAGTGATTGTGCCAACACGGTCTGACGCCAGGCTACATCCGACCAGAGCCGTCCGTGCATATCCCGTTCGATATCAATACGTTGAGATTGTAGTCGTTTCAACTCGGCAGGCATACACCCCTGCAGACTCGCTTGCTTTAATTCCGTCAGCTGCAAGTCGAGTTCCTTCTGACGCTCATCATAACGAGACCAGACCCGCCGTTCATCCTCATTGACCGGAATACGGGTGGGTCTTGCCTCTGCCATGCCGCCATACCCCTGCGGCGGCCACTGCGCACAACCCGACAGCAGAATGGACGAGAGCAGGATACCAAAGCGTTTCATGATGCCGCGGCCATCATGCCACGGGAACGCATATAGGCCTTGATGCTCTCATGGCAGGGGATCACCCGGTCGATATGCAGCATCTCCAGCAGGTCATGGGGTTGACCGGGTCCGCAGACAAGGGCCATCTGATGCCCGTTCATAATCAATCTTTTATAGAGAAATACCAAGGCTCCGATCCCCGACGAGTCGATAAAATGAACATCGCTGATATCGGCCAGGATATCTCCCGGGTGGGTCGAGAGGGTTTCAAACAACGGGCGGAGCTCACTGACGGCCATCGCGTCAAACTCGTTTTCCAGTACCACTACCTGGATATCATTAAGGGTGTAAGTCATGCTTTCCATCGCTAGCTCCTTGTCGATTCTCAGACTATTTGCTGTCACGGCATTCAGCACGCTGCAAATGTTATGCCGGACAGTGCCACGGCACTTGTTCTCCAAATGATACTCTTTGCGCCTTATTCACCAACACCCACTCCTCGTTTTGATTGCCAAATTGCAATTGACCTCCCCCGCACGTTGCAAACTGCAATTCACCTTGGCCGAGATCGCCAGATAACAGGCTAAATGGCTGATAATTCAAGCCCATTAGACTGGGCCCGATTATTGCTTGCCTTTGGACACACTTCACAAGCCACCGTTGGCTCGGCCCCCCATGCCGCCATTTTCCAGGAAGGAGAGATCATGAAAGCAGGCCTTTACATCGCACCACTGTTGGCAGCCCTTTGCGGCACCGCATACGCAGCCCCCTCCCCTGACAGCGCCGTGTTGAAGGTTGAAGGCGCCATCAGCAGCCCCACTCATCAGGCTCTGGCCCTGTGGGACAGCGCCATGCTGGATCAACTGCCGGTACACGAAATCAAAACCCATACCCCCTGGTATGACGAAGCCAAGACCTTTCGCGGCCCGCTGCTGCAAGATGTATTGGCCAAGGTCGGGGCAACCGGCAAACAGCTCACCATTACCGCGCTCAATGACTACTCGGTACAGGTGCCGACAAGCGATGCCGAGCAGTATCGGGTCATCCTCGCCCGCACGATCAATGGCAAGCCACTGTCGGTGCGTGACAAAGGGCCGCTGTTCCTTGTCTATCCGTTCGATCAATATCCCGAACTGCAAAACAAGCTCTATTACGGTCGGGCTATCTGGCAGATCAGCGCGATAAAAGTGGAGTAGATCCCATCATGCGTTCCATGGCGGCCAGTCAACGTTTCTTGTTTGTGGTGCTTTGTGTGCTGCTCCTTGCCTTTGCCGGTATTGGTACCATCCAGTACCGGCAATTTCAGGATCTGCAGCGCAGTACCAGTCAGGGCGAAGACAACGTGATGTGGAACTATTTCCAGCTCTATAACGAAGCGCTGCGTTTTCAAAGCTCGCTGCTCCATGAGTCGCAACCGACCTTCCAGCTCAGATACGATATTCTGGTCAGCCGCATGGATCTGGTGCTGGAGAGCAAGGATCGCAGCCTGCTTCAGCAAACAGAGATCTACCAGCAGGCAAGCAAAGCCATTCGCTCCTACATCTCTCTGGCGGATATCTGGCTCGGCCCGGAAGCCACCAAGCCGCTGGACAATCTTGCCCATCAGGAGCTGCGCCAACAGCTCGCCTCCCTGCTTCCCCTGCTCCATCAGCTGACTCTGGAGGTGAACCAGCAGGCAACCCTGTTTGATGTGGCACGCCGCGACAGCGTGAGGGAGCAGATCATCACGACGACACTCATCGCAACCCTGCAATTTGCGCTGCTCTTTGTGCTCGCCCTGCTGATCTGGCGGCAAATGAATATCTCGTTTCTGCAACACAAACTGATGCAGCAGCTCAATGACAAACTGCTGCGGGCAAATCAGGCGGCAGAGGCAGGCACAAGAGCCAAAAGCAGCTTTTTGGCCAACATGAGCCATGAAATTCGCACCCCCATGAATGGTATTCTCGGCATGCTCTCACTGCTGGCCGACCGGGATATGGATCCGAGGGAGCGAGACTATCTGGAGACGGCGCGCGAATCGGCAAACCATCTGCTCGGTCTGCTTAACGACATTCTGGATGTATCCAAGCTGGAAGAGGGCAAGATCGAGCTGCAACTGGCCCCCCATCACTTGCCCCAGCTGCTGGAGGATATCCGGGCTCTGATGCAGAGCAACTGCGATGCAAAAGGGATCAAGCTGACCCTGACTGTTGCCCCCGATACGCCGGAGTGGTTGATGATCGACCCGCTGAGAGTGCGCCAGATCCTCTTCAATCTGGTGAGCAATGCCATCAAGTTCACCCATCAGGGGGAAGTAAAGATCCACGTTGATAGCACCCTGTTGGAGCAGGATCGCCACTCGATACGTATCTCGATCCAGGACACCGGGATCGGCATGAGCAAAAGTCAGTTAAAGAACCTGTTTCAACGTTTCGCTCAGGCGGATGTCTCGATCACCCGCCAATATGGCGGATCGGGCCTGGGTCTTGAAATATCCCGTAACCTCGCACGCCTGATGGGCGGCGATATCTCGGTAGAGAGCAGCGAGGGGCATGGCAGTACTTTTACCTATATCTGGCCCGCCAGAGCCACGACCCCCTCGATTGTTTGCCTGCCGTCCAAGCCGCTGGATCAGGAGAGCTATCGCATCTTGCTGGTTGATGACAATGCCACCAACCGCAAGGTGATCGGCGCCATGCTCGACTCCGTGGGCCATCAGGTCACACTGGCCGTTCAGGGAGAAGAGGCGCTGGAGAAACTGGGTCACACCGAATTTGATCTGGTGTTGATGGATGTTCAGATGCCAGTGATGGATGGCCTGGTGGCCACCACCCGGATCCGCACCTCCCAGATGCCTTGGGCAGATATCCCCATCATCGCCCTGACGGCGGATGCGATGCCGGAATCCAAGCAATACTATCTCTCCCATGGCATGAATGGATATATCACCAAGCCCATCAATAAAGAGACGCTACTGAACGAGATAAACAGACATATTTCCCATGGGCGGCTCAAATACAACGCAGCCATGCGTGTCACCAAGCAATAAAACCGCGGATTCCGGGCTACTGATTGCTCATGTGGGGCAACATTGACCTCTGCAGGCAACTGAATGGGCTTGGGTCTGGAATCCACACAGGCAAGCCGCTTCGCAACAGCTGCACGGGCCGTCGGCTTGTCTCGGGTATGCAGGGATTTTTTGATCTGTACAGATCTAGTAATTCCCTCCCTACAAAGTCCAGACCAGAGTGGATGACTATATTTATGTTTTTAATGCATCAATAACCACTCTTAATGCGGGTGAAACATTCCGGTGGGGATAATAGAGGTACAAACCAGCCAAACGGTGACTATAGGGTTTCAATACCTGGATTAAGATGCCGCGCTCAAGTTCATCGCTCACCAATTCCTCTGGCACATAGGCCAGTCCCAGTCCCATTTTGGCGGCAGCCGCCTCCATGTAACTGTCAGAGAAGACCCACTGCCCCTGTGGTCGATGCTTAATCGCCTTGCCCTCTTGCCACAGTTCCCATTGATAGAGGCTGCCATCGGCAAACTGGTAAGCGATACAGGGATGTCCAGCCAGATCGGCCGGCGTCTGGGGAAATCCGTATTGAAGAAAATGATCTGGTGTGGCCACCATCACCATCTCCAGATCGGGCGCAATGCGCACGGCCACCATCCCCTCATCCACCTCGTCACCCAGCCGCACGCCGGCATCAAAGCGCTCATCGATGATGTTCACGAAGCGGCTTTCACTGATGAGTTCCAGCCGAATATCCGGATAACGCTGCCTGAAGATGGTCAGCTTGGGAAGCAGCACCTTGTCGATGGCATGTTGGCTGGCGTTGATCCGTACCGTGCCTGAAGGGGTATCACGATAGTGGGCGAGCGTGGCCAGACCCGCATCAAGGGACTGAAAACAGCCCTGCGCCGTGCGGTACAACTGCTCACCCGCTTGGGTTAAGGAGAGGCTGCGGGTGGTGCGCATCAGAAGCTGCACCCCGAGCCGGGCCTCGAGATCCCGAATCGTTCGGCTGACCCCGGACTGGGCAAGCCCCAACCTAGCTGCGGCCTTGGTAAAACTCCCTTCCCGAGCGACCAGCATAAAGACGTGGAGATCGTTGTAATTCTCGCGGCCTGTCATTTTGTTCACCCCCTATATTCCTGTCCGCCACGACCTGAGTCAGGTGCGCGTCAGATGTCTTAATTTAGAACAAGTAAGCATTAATGTTATCAAAAAACCGCCTCTAATCATCACTATTAGTTCTAACTAGACTGTGTGTCGTGGTTCACAGAACCAGCCCTCCACCACCAGGACCACGCATCAGAAATCCGATTTCGAGGAACTTTGCCATGAATGTTCTCCCCAAGAAACTGACAGCTATCGCGTCTACCCTGCTGCTGGGCGCCGCATTAACCGGAGTCTCTACATTGAGTCATGCCCAAACAACCAACCCCACTGAACCAGTCTCCATGGTCACCCAATGGGACAAGACCTTCACCCAAAGCGACAAGGTCGATCATCGCAAGGTCACCTTCAAGAACCGTTACGGCATCACTCTGGTGGCTGACCTCTATCTGCCGAAAAACCGGGGAGACGCCAAGCTGGCGGCCATTGCTCTGAGCGGCCCATTTGGTGCCGTAAAAGAGCAGTCGAGCGGCCTCTATGCCCAAACCCTGGCTGAGCGTGGTTTTGTCACGCTGGCGTTTGACCCCTCTTACACCGGTGAGAGTGGCGGCCAGCCGCGTGATGTGGCCTCGCCAGACATCAACACCGAAGATTTCAGCGCCGCCGTCGATTTTCTCGGCCTGCAAAAAGAGGTCGACCGCAACCGTATCGGTCTACTGGGGATTTGCGGCTTGGGTGGCATGGCCCTCAATGCCGCCGCTGGCGACACCCGCATCAAGGCGGTGGCAACCAGCGTGATGTATGACATGAGCCGGGCCATGGGGCATGGAGTGGGCGATGGCAAGGATCGATATTCCACCGCCGATCGCCGCGCCGTGCTGGCATACCTGAATGAACAACGCTGGAAAGATGCGGAAAGTGGCACCTATGCCCATAGCAATCACGACCTCTATGTCGATGACAAGGGAAATGTCACCGCAGCCGCCCGCACCCTGCCAGAGGTTCTGCCGGAAAACCCGCACCCGGTACTCAAGGAGTTCTTCGATTACTACCGTGTACCTCGTGGTTTCCATGCCCGTTCTGTCAACTCCAACGGGGCCTGGACCACTACCATGCCGCTGTCATTCATGAATATGCCGCTGCTGAGCTATGCAAGCGAAATATCCATTCCCACCCTGATCGTGACCGGTGAGCAGGCTCACTCTCGTTACTTTGCCGAAGATGCCTTCAAGGCCGTTGGCAGCAAGCAAAAAGAGCTGGTCGTTGTGCCTGGCGCCAATCATGTCGACCTGTATGACAACCAGGCTGGCAAGATCCCGTTCGCCAAGTTCGAGCAGTTCTTCAAGACCAACATGAAGTAAGCGTCGAAAACGCGGCGGCCTCTTCGCCGCGTTTTCTCACTGGTTTCGACGCCACTATTCACGTCACATAGGGAGAAGCTCAATGATCAGAGGAGTGTTTGTTGGCGCGATGGCTCTGTTGCTGGGGGTGACCAGCACAGCAACCGCTACAAGTGCTAAGGCTCAGAACAAGGCAGATAGTATGAACATCAAGATGACGATAGCCAGCCAGATCATCACGGCCACCCTGGAAGATAGTCACAGCGCCCGGGACTTTTTTGCCATGCTCCCCCTGACACTGCCCCTCGAGGATTACGCCGACACCGAGAAGATTGCTTATCTGCCCCGCAAATTGACCACACAGGGCGCCCCAAAAGGCATTGACCCGAACGTGGGGGATCTCACCTATTACGCCCCGTGGGGCAATCTGGCGATCTTCTATCGGGACTTTGGCTTTTCGACCGGACTGATTAAGTTAGGGCGCATTGAATCGGGTCTCTCCCACCTGAGCACAACCTCGGCCGCCAGCATCACGATCGAAGCAATCGAATAAGCCCATATTTCACTTTCAGGTCATGCTATGAACGTAACATCGTTATCATCACATACACCCGCTGTCGTCAACGAACACTGGTCTGCGGTTGCCGCCATGTCCCTGTGTGTGGCACTGCTCATTGCCGCCGAGTTTATGCCGGTCAGCCTGCTGACGCCGATCGCCACCGATCTAGGTGCCAGCAATGGCATGGCCGGTCTTGCTATTGCCATCTCCGGCCTGTTTGCCGTCCCGACCAGTTTGCTGATCGCACCTCTATCTCACAGGCTGGACCGACGTCATGTGCTCATGGGGCTAGCCGTCGTGATGCTGACCTCTTTAATCGTGATCGCCCTAAGCCCCAACTTTACCGTGCTGATGGTGGCACGCGCTCTGCTCGGGATCGTTATCGGCGGGTTTTGGGCATTGGCAACGGCCACCATCATGCGTTTGGTCGGCAGCCCATCCGTCCCCAAAGCGTTGGGCATCCTGTATACCGGCAATGCGGTCGCGACAGCCTTTGCGGCCCCCATTGGCAGTTACTTGGGTGGACTGATCGGCTGGCGAGGCGTGTTCTGGCTGCTGGTACCGTTGGTAGTGATCAACCTGCTGTGGATGGTACTTTGCCTGCCTTCCATGCACTCCCAAGCACGCCCGCACAGCGCATTTCGCCTTATGCGCAGACCCAACGTCGCCATTGCCATCATGGGCGTGACGCTGACCTTTGCCGGCGCCTTCAGTGCCTTTACCTATTTTCGCCCCTTCCTGGAAACACGCACCCTGGTCGACCTGCCACAACTCTCGGCGCTGCTGCTGGCGCTGGGGCTGGCCGGTTTTGCAGGCACCACGGCTGTGAGCTTGCTGCTGCACCGTCATCTCTACCAGATGCTGCGTTGGTTACCGCTGGCGCTCGGCGTCATCACCTTGGCTCTTTTGACGGTGGCTCATCACTTCTGGGGGGTGGCCCTGATGCTGATCCTCTGGGGGATGCTCAACTCCGCCATTCCGGTCGCCTGGTCCGCCTGGATCACCCAGGGCATCTCAGATTCACCCGAGAGCGGTGGAGGCCTGATGGTGGCAGCTATTCAGCTGGCGATCACGTTGGGGGCTGCCGTGGGGGGGGTGGTTACTGGATTCCCTCTCTATCAGGGCCACCTTTATGGGCAGTGCCCTGTTACTGACCGCCGCCTCCATGGTGGTCGGCAATGGCAGCCGACTAAGGCCCGTCACGCTTGACCAGTAAGTTGACCCATCCGTTAGCAAATCCATTCGCCATCGCACAGTGTAATTTCACCCAGCGCCTTGATGAAGCAGCCGATGTAGTTCTTCTGGTTGCTGAGCTCTTTCGGTGCCCAAGAGAGGGCCTTCTCTTTTTGCTAGCGGTCACACGAGACCGACAACAGCGGAGCAAGCGGTTTGGCCGCCGGAACAACAGGCTTGATATTCGGCTGAGGTTGAGGGTTATCTGGCTCGCTTGTGGATTGCACAACTGGCTTAGCTTTAGAACGCACACAGGCAAGCCGCTTCGCAACAGCTGCACGGGCCGTCAGCTTGTCTCGGGTATGCAGGGATTTTTTGATCTCTTTACGACGACCACAGGGGAGCGTGGTGACTTTCCGGTAATACCAGATGCCGTGGGGACTGAGCCAGAGATTCATCGATGAGCTCCTCGTCGTCCACACAAAGTGGATGACCAAGGGCTTTAGAAAGCTAACTTATTGAATTTGTCGTCTAAACCATAAGTTGACATAACACACATCCATAAATCAGTAACTTACGAGAGTTTTATAACCCATAAGTTGACATAAAAATAAACCATAAGCTGACATAGAGTGACATCAACCCCTACACCCTCCCCCTGCGGGGTTGTTATTTTACCACTTCAACAATCTGTTCGAGATACACAGCTGGCACTTAACTGCATCAACCCGTACTGAATCGCCCCTAACATTGCTCACACATGGTTATCTCATCTTTATATTGCAGTCAGGTTCTAGCTCAACCTAGCAATCCCTGACCACATTTTCTGACCCAGGGCAGCGGTAGCAACCCTGGTACTCTCAGTACTTCAATTGACTCAGCGATCTCCAACGTATCATCTTACGAATACTCATTAATTTCAGGCCGGCAATCCTTACACGGGCCTATTGGAAGATGGACTGATTTTTAAGAGTTCCTCCATCTTCCACGGAGGTACCGTGTTAAGCCTGACCCAATTTTCGAACCGGTTCCCGGAATTATCACCACAATAAAAAATACCGCATACTGAGGCTACAGACCATTGGCCGGAGCATATACATAACTGTTCATTCTTAGCCAAGACCACACGGGATTTAAGGAGTGACTGAGTAACATCAGAAATGTCATCAATACCCAACATAGCCTTGTAATCACTAATTAATTTGCTGTCATTCTTCAGTGGGCCATAGGTGTGCAGTAGCCACAGAAATTCCTTTTCTTCATATGATAACTTTAACGGGGACCACTGTATCTGAGAGTTATCTCGTTCAGGAATAGGAGAGGAAATGATGATCGTGGACCAGCCTTTTACCCCGCATTCTTCTACTGGCTTACTTAAAGCTAGGGGGAACAATGGTTCTTCATTCAAGTCATTCCCCCTGTCAGGTGTTACACCGAGCAATAGTTGTATCCGATCAAACAGGAGTTCCATAATCAGTAAAATCGGATTTGCATCACTGGAGCCCAACCAGCACCATCCATCCTCATCATCCCAGAAACCTTTATAGGGCATACCATTCATTTTGATAAGTGAATATCCATCACTTATTATAAGGTTTGGCATATTCGGTACGCCATATCCAGACTGATACTCCTTACCCTTATAAACTTTAAACACACTCGCTCTCAGTGCATTTTCGCTTTTGAAACCGTTATAACCAATCGCAATACGCAATGGGGTAAGCCAATCTCTTACAAGACTCTGATATACAGCCTGCTGATGAAACGGGAGACTAATAATTTCCTCGTAATGCGGGGGCCATTTTCCAAAAAGATTTAAAAATTCCTCAGCGGGACGGATAGTATTGAAACTGAGGGTTCTTGTGTTTTGTTTAGTCTGATAGTCCTTTTTAGATAACTGAAAGACTTCTTCTAAGTGTTGATACGCGTCTTTTATTTGATTGGAAAATAAATTCTTCTTGACTTCAAATACTGCCACAACCTTATCTATTGGGTAGAAGAAATTATCAGTCTTTGGAATTTTCTTACCTTCACCGATAACAATCATACAGTCGATCTGGCCAGACTGCGTTTCTCCTGAGCGAATAACTCCTGATACGACTTTAAGATCAGGGTGTGACATATCTATTTTTTCAAGTAGTTCTTTTGTCAAACCCTCGTACATGGCGCCGATCAGTGAAGGATGGCTCACTGGGTCACTGTTTAAAACCTTCTTTTCTTCGAGCATCAGTTTCCTGAGGAACTCTGACAATATCTGCATATAAGCAACTCCATCAGTGCTTTCTCCAGCGCGACATAAATAATACTAAAAGGCACAATGGTCCTAGTACCATTAGTAGGATTAAACTTGCCATTAGCTTAATGAACTTTCGATCTAATGAACCCTTTATTGAACAGTCATAAACTATCTGCTCATTCCCATACCAATAGTCAATGACCCACTGAACCGCATACCGGCTGTAAGGATACAATAGAGCCATCCCAATTAGCATCATCACCATACCCAACGAATTAAGGCTTAGCACTATATACATTGATTTTGTTGGGAACATCATTACAACCGGAAAAATTACAAACAGGCAAGTAGACAAAATAAGCTGTCTTATTAAAAACCAACGTGGCAGCAATAGAAGCGTTTTTTCTTCGGTCATCTCATCTTCCTGTACCGTTCGACTTGTTGCAAAAAGTAAGTCTGCATCTCCCCCTTGTAGTTCCCAGACTCACTCTCGGCTGGCACCTTGCTCTTCCTTCCAGACCGCATAGGCGGCAGCCTTCTCAATCTCGACTTTCTCCTGCTCAACTTTCGGCAGGTTGCACAGGTTAAATGACATTAACGAGTCCTAACTCTAGGTTTGCCGAGATCTTACCGCAAACCGGAGCCAATTGCTCCATGATGATCTTCATCTACGGCACAGCCACACTGTATATACACAGGCATGTGGAGCCATAACCATGTTTACAGTACTTCATTCAGATCTAGTGATCACCTGACACCGACCTAAAACCGGTGTCTTGTTTACACTACTTTAGTGCTAGTGCGTACTTCGGCGTTCTTGCCTAAAACAGCCAGCAAGCCATGACTTCCCCAGCCCCGTGCCTGATGGTCTCTTCATGACACAGTATCCCGAATAGCATTGAGTAGGGTTGCAGGAATAACAGTTTCTCCGTCTGCTCTGCTATAATCTCCACCTGTAGGGATATATCTGTGTGCAGTGTATCCTTATCTGGGAATGCATCGGGTACCCCCTCCCGAGCCTGCGCAGCTATTAAATTAAGAACTGTAGTACATGCTGTAGCGTTTTTACAAGGTCACTGGTTTGTATAGTCATACTGGGTCGACCATTGTTGTGATTTTATACTGTTAATCATCCAGGATATTTTTCTGCTGGGCTGAAAAAACACGCCTATTGTGTAAGGGTACACATTTTAGCAATGGTAGCAGGGGAATTAATCTCTTTAGGTTATTCCATTATCTCGTCAATGTCAGTGCCGTTAGTATTTTGGAATACAATCCTATCTACATCGGGGAGAGGTGAATTTGAGTCCTGGATCAAGGTCCGACTGCTCAAGATGCTATTCTTAAAGAAGCGCTTACAAATGAACTCATCATTGACCTGAAACCAATGGCTTGCCTCTGGTAATAGAGAAGGGCTGATCGGATGAAGCGCATTCGGATTATGAAACACTTCAATCTCCGCAGTCCATGGCTCATAACCATATGGTTTCCACAAATTACGATACTGATCGCTGCTCACATCCATGCAGAAGGGAATACCACGAAGTGCACCCGGTGTGTCGTCAGCAAACTCACCAATTCTCACATACCGGTAATCTTCGCCTTTACCGCCGAAGGACATAGGCACTCTACTCAACTTGGATAAAGTCGCTGCGTTCGAAAAAATAACAGCCGACAGTGTTTTATTTTCGCAGGAAGTGAATAAACCAGCCCGAATAGTGGGATCGTTAGGAAGGTTATCAATAGGTTCGGCTACAGCGACAACCTTCCCTTCGATCTCTACTTCTCTGGCATAGAATCCATAGAGATAAGATATCAGGGCCTCACGACTCCACATCATTGATCCTGGCGAGTGAAAGTCAGCTATTGCAATGGCAAAAGGCTTACCAATAACATGAGGTGAACTCGTATAATTCCTGCATAATTTGTTTCGTAAAGTCCGGGCATAACGCTCAGCTGCAATTCCAAGCATTCTTTCACATCGTTCCAGAGGAAACTGAGCCTCTCCACAGTTAGCATGGTCGTATCGCACTGATGGATTGACTGTTACCGCTTCGACCCAAGCATCTCCACCCAAATGATTCATCACATAAAAGTCTGGAGAGGAATATTCCTGAGTCACCAACAAACCCTGTTCACGGAAACTAGCCAAGAGCAGTGCTTCCCATAGTCTGGTGTGAAAATTGCCAGTCTGACAATCCTTAGCCCAATTGGGGTCTGGATTGGGCATAGCAAGATACAACTGATTTAGCATCCATGCACCACGCTGCCTAGCAGGGTGTCCGAGCAATTTGAATATGCCACTTGGTACACATCCCTTGGTATCCCACAGAGGTGCGCGCCTACGAGTGCCGGGAGGTATAGGAACGGGACATGCAGCCTCGTCGCATGCCTGGCGGATGATCGCCAAAGCCTCGTTTTTACTAAATGATTCTGATTCTCTACGTAGAACGGCCCATACATCGTCTTCGCGGCGTCGCATGATCAGAACTCCATACTTTCCACTACAATGATTCTGTAACAGTGTGCCGACTGTTAAATGATCACTACTGCTCCATGTGCTCACGGGGAGGTTAACACCAAATCCTAGACCTTTTGGCAGTGACAAGGCATACACATCGAATATATAAGGAGGAAGTGGAGTCATGATTAATGATCACAAAGTGGGGTAGTAATTGTATGGAACCAGACTGCAATATGTTGAGCATTTATGTTCATTTGAACGAGTAACATCCGTTCCGCACAGAAGTATGTGTTACATACTAATTCTCGCTATCTTAACAGATGTTTGCCATGTCCGTTATTGGTACAAAGCCATCAATAAACATGTGTATGACTTTCATACTGGAGTCCGTTAGTCGCGTCAACCGTTCTAAAATGGTCAGAGAACAGCAGACATCTGATTTACCTTATCTATTTTACCTTCCAGGATGATGTCCTTCTTTCTCTAAGTCCGCATTAAAATACAAGGGAGACTTATTGCCTCCCCATTTCTATTAAAGGCTCATCTGGGGAGCATTAAATTTGGTTAAACAAAGGAACCCATTTGCCGCCCTCCCTACGCAGGGAAGTGAACTTCACGGAACGCCTTTCCTAGCTGAAGTGCAGCACTTCACTGATCGCCCATATCAACAAGCATGTCGAGAATGCGTAGGATGTTTGATGTTGGGATGTGACGCGGAGGCTGGAAGACTAACTCCTTCGAACAAGGTCTCGAAGGCAGGAGTATTAAGTATACTTGATATCATTAAGTCGAGAAAGCAACATCAGGCGAATACTGGTGTAAAAGGCTTATTGGCAAGCTTCCTTGCTGGCGGTGTGATGCGCAAAATGATGTGCATTCACAACGGTCTTTCTTGCTCCCAGACGCCCGTCACTGCTGGGGCGATAGTAGTAGCCATGCAGGGAAGCTCCTCCGACTCAAGGAAGCAATATTTGCAAGCCTTCGGCCCCTCCTCCACCGGGCGGACCTCGGCCTGCGGTGTCTGCAGGCCGGTAACCAACTGGTCCACCGCCCGTTGTATCGCGCCTTCATCCAGACGCCTGCGCTCAATCGCCTCCTTGCGCTTTTATTCCATCCACTGTGACGAATGACGGTTCACCTGGTTCATTCATAGCAATCTTTGCCCGAGCGATGACGGTGATAGGTGGTTCTTGTGTTTGTTCGACTGACTCAATCACCAATCTTTACAGGTAGGCACGCATGAATTTTCAACAACGCAGCCGCACAGACTAACTTTTACCCGGCCATGGGCTTTCCGAGGCCGTAACACCATCAGGAGTTGGGGCGAGTGACCATATACGTGCTTCGATTCCGTCGTTTTGTAGCTTACGCATGAAGTAACGGGCTTGAAGAGCGTCATGGGTTGCAATCACGACCTGGAAACCATGATCGACGATGTAATCACGAAGCACATCGAATACCGACGCTGCATGTACCAGATCATGATGCTGGGTTGGGTCGTCTAGTAGCAGGCCGCGCCAAGAAGACCACTGATGATCCAGCGCCATTGAGAGTAGGAAGGTTAGCTGTAAATCCGTCAGCTGAGCCTCACTAGCTATAGCCGGTACCGGCACTAATCCCCCGTGGAGCGGTACCGACACTTCAGCACGCTCCTTTCTATAGAGGCTGCGAAAATCCAGATTCGTTCCGGTAAAACGCTGCTCCCGAACCACTCGCTTTAAGAGCGCCTGCCACCGCGGTACTACGGCGAGTACGTGTTTTTGAACATTAGCGATTTCGGAAGATAGATACTGATTCAGCGTGTCCATCGCATCGGATAGCAGGGACAGACGCTTCTGGCTGGACTGTTCTTTCTCCACTCGCAGACGAAGATTGGTGGTGAACGCCTCCTCCGAGAGCTCGCCGCGCCTACGATCCAGCAGCCCCTGAGCTAGGCGCGCCTGCTCCAATTTGCCCCAGGCAGCAATTTCAATTTTAAGCGTTTGTAGCGATTCTGAATGTCGAGCCAGCTCGGTGACTGAGGACTGCAACTGAGCCTCACGACTGCTCGCAACCTCCGCAGTTGGATCACCGGGGAACGATAGCTGGCGCCAAGAAGCTCGGACAGTAGCGAGTCGAGATTGGACATCAGATAGTTGTTTTTCTAGGTCAGATACCCTATTCATCGCGGCGGTCAGTTGAACCTGCTGCCGATCCAAGGCGGATTGATCGGCCGCCACCTTGGCACTCAGCTCAGCGAGCTGATTGGCATTTTGGTTTTGCGCCAAGGACAATTCTTCCAGCGTTTGTGCTGGCGGAACGTCTGCAGTTATAGCCGCCAATGCCGCAGTCGCTTGCTCGAGCCTGCTGCTGGCATCTGATCGGCCCTGCCGCGCAGAGTCCAATGCACGAACAGCCGAATCGTAAGCGTTTTTGGTCTGATCAAAGACTTCGGGGGCTAGCGGGGGCGCAAGATTGCGCTGCTTCTCGTCGAGCTGAAGCTTGGCTGAAGAATTTGCATCTTCGCGACGTCGGATCGACTCTTTCGCGAGGGATACCGTATCGCCACCGAGCAGAACATTAGTTCTGAGATCGTGGATGTTCGCTAGCAGACCCACCTGCTGGTTTTCCAAGTCAACAATCCTACCCTTGCATGCTCTCAATTCTGCTTCAGCGTGTGCTACCGCCTCTGTACATGCACGCAAATCATCAGTGGCCTTCTTGACGCGTCGTTCGGCGTTGACGACGTTTGGGTCGATAGCCTCTAAAGCCTCGGCGACTCGCGCATGAAGGATTATTGCGCCGTGCTCTTCGCCACATAGGGGGCAGTCACCGCGATCGCTGGGCAGGTGTGCTGCAATGGAGGCAACAGCTTGTCGTATTGAATCAGCGGCCGAGGTCAGGGTCTCGTGATGGGTCTTCGCAGCCAGCTCCTCAGCTTCAGCGGCTTTCCTTGACGAACTTGTGGTTTGCAACTTTTTCTGAAGAACATCCTCATGTGCCTTTTCACCAGTGATGGTGCCCGTTACATCTGCAACTTGCTGAAGTGTCTGCTCCCAGCGCTCCAAAAGTTGATGAGCATTGAGAAGGTCAGCGTCTATCTGTAGCAACGCCTTGCGTTGTCTATTGATGAGGTCATGTTGAACGCCGAGCTGCACATTGCCTTCATGCTCGCTACGCAAGGTGGAGGCCAAGGACTCAGCCGTGGTCAGGGTCTTATCCGCGACCTCCAGTACCTGCTTACGTTGATCGACCGCCGCTTTGGCCTGGGTCTCATTCACGTGCCGATTGAGCTGCAGCGCGACAGCATCACGCTCACCTTCTGCATTGACTAACTCCTGCTGGAGTCGCTCATGATTGACAGCGATTAGGGCGCGCTCTTGTTTCTTGTGTGCAAACTCCTGCGTAGCAGTAATGAGCGCATTACCAAGCTGCTCTGAACGTGCTTGCTCTGAAACGAACCGGCCTATAAGCCCATCAACCTCAGCTAGCGCCGTGATCTGATCACGAAGTCGGTCTAGTTTAGCTTGTACCAATTGCTCCAAAGCATCGTGCACCGTTTCCAAGCCATCCTGGCCCAATGGAGGCACCAGTAGGCCTATGGGCAATTGCTCGAAGCTCTGCGTCTGGCGCGCGATGTCCGAAATGGATTCAGCGATGTTTTCTTTACTACGAAGTGCGCCTTGAGACTGAGAAGCTGCCAGATCCCTGTCAAGGGTCAAGCTTTGCCATTCACTAAATTCTGCTTCGAGTGTTTCGAGTGCGCTCTTAGCTTGTTTCAATTGCTCCGTGAGCGCACGGCGAATACCGCCTAGGGCAGAACTAACCTGGGTGCCATCTTTGCCAACCGGCAACCGGGCCAGCTGAGAGCCCGCAACTTTGGCATCTGCCTTTACCAGCCATTCCCCTTCCCGCTGATCAAGCAGATGGGTCAGCCTCAGCAGAAACGGAATATCCTCAGGGTTTGTATCTGGAAAGAGAGGGCTAAGATCGCCGGTTATTTTAACATCACCAATGTTGTTCACCTGAGCAGACGCTTGTACTTCACCGAAATCCAAGCTCACTCGAGCCATGGCTTGAGAGTCTCGAATGATTGGGGACAGGTTCTCACCGAGCCGGGAAATCTTGCCTGTGAGACCGAACTCAATGGCTTCGAAGAACGCCGTCTTGCCAGTTCCATTCGGCGCCAGCAAAATGGTTGCACCGCGGCTAAGCTCAATCGTGGTGTCGCGGCCAAACCTGCGAATGTTCGAAAGCGTAATGGACTTTAGCTGTTTCATTGGGAATCCTCGTCACCAAACGCAGCAATTTTCAGGGCTTCAGCGATATCAACGCCTGATTGTCCCGACAACAGTAATTCTCGCAACGTCTCAATATGTGGTTTAACCCAGGGATGCGCCAAGCTCAGTGAGCCCAGGGACGTCAGCACTGGGTCGCTGATGTTGTCTGAGTTACCGGCGGGCGAAAGGGTAGCCAAGAAAGTACGGTCAAGAAAGGAGTCGACATCTTCCTGCTCTCTGACCACCACCTTTCTGCAGAAACGATCATCAGTCTCGAGCCGAGCCGCGTCTTCTGACGCAATACCTTCGACGAGCATGAACATGTAGAGGTCGGCGGTCTGCGGCTCCGCAAGCATGTCACGGACATCCGCTGCCCATCGAAATGCGCCTTGGATTTTCGCCAAATCAAAAGGAAAGGCTGCGATCAACACAGTCCGCCAGCCAGCACCTTCCCGATTTGCCCGTTTGAGTTGCACCATAGCCGAGTAGATATCAATCGACGGTGACGCCAGTTCCAACGTATCAGACAAAGAAACTTCGTAGCGATCTTCAGCGCGCTTTGAGATGGCTGCAACCATCTCCGGGATTGTTAGCATTTCAGGGTCCTTTCGTGTTCTTCTCGATGGCTGAATCGCGGGCGAGCAGTCGATCTTGCCATTGCTTCGTGAAGTATTGGCGCACGGAGGCCAGGCTCGTCCTGCGCAGATTGAACATCCCAGACCGAGTTACAAGTAGGTGAGGCTGACGTTCGGCCGCCATACTGGTAGTTGTCTCGGTATCATCAGCCATTCCTATGTTCAACAGGTCTGAGGGAGAGGTGCTAACGCCTGACAAGATTACGACCGGGTTAGGAGAAGGTCCGATAACGCTCATCAATGGATCATCAGACAGCTCGCGGACCTCTGGAGCGCTACTGGCAGGGCCAGACCAGAACTTCAACGCAATGCTTAGCACTTGCCCACAATTAGGGAAAGAGTCCCAACTGGGGCCATCCCCACCGAGCCCTACCGCAACCAGTAACAAGGTTTCAACTGCGGTGACTAGCAGCTCTAAAGTGCGAGGACCTAAGCGAAGTGCGTGCTTCGCATTTTTTCCCTCCGTCTGCGGATATAGAAGCTGTTCCAGGAACTTCCGGCGGCTATCGGGATTCGCTGCGAACCCGCTTAACCACTCCAACCAAACCGCCTCCATGGCGTCAGCGAGGGCAGGATCAGTAATGGCCGTAAGCTTTGCTGAGACACCTTGTATGAGGTGCTGCCACACCAGATCGTCCATAGCGCTCGCAAGCGCTTCAGCTTCCGCCCGAGCCGCGCCTAGTGTCTTGAATTCATGATCCAGCGCGCAAGCAAGACATTCAGGGTTTTCGAGCCATGGGAGGATGTTTAGGTCGCTCTCCGAACAACCAAGCGTGTATCCGACCTCATGGCCTACGCTAGTGCGCCACGATGGTTCGCCCAGCATTAGACTCTGACTGCCAGCAGGCAGGTGTATAGCCATACGTAATAATGCGGATGGAAGAGTGAGGTTTGGTCCAGTGGAAGGTGTGTATGGGGCGTATATCCTGAGCTTTCGATTCCCAGGTTCACTACTCCACATGTGCGCCACAACCCCCTGCGCAGATCGGGAAGCCGTCCCGCCAAGGTCATGAGTTCCTGCGAACGACCATGATTTGCCGGTAGGCAAGACTTCGTCGCCTAACTGGTATTGAGCCCAGGTTGCGATATCGGGACGAAGCCCGTCTTTGAGCTCTCGGACTACCGCATGGCATCCTAAAGCAGACACATCAGATGTCTCAGCAGTGATGTACGTTATCAGTTGCTCAAGTGTCCGTTTCGGATCGGAAAAGTGTCGACCGAGAGATTCGGCGGAGCGTTGCTCCAACGTCGCATCGTTGCCTACGCAGACAATGGTGACTCGACGCAGAGTATGCCTGATCTGAGCCCAATCTTTGAACCCACACCAAGTCGTGAGCCAAAGATAGGTTCGTTCGGTGGGGCCATCTTTGCGATTGGCAAGTTCGTCCAGATCAAGTCCATCCTGGCGACACAGTTTGCATAATGCATCCAAATGGTCGACGGTCAGGTCTTTTTTGATCTTCAAGTGTGCGCCAATGAGGGTCAACTGAAACTGGCGATCGGGAAGGGAATCAAAAGTACCCAAGGCAGCATGCTTAGCTAGGCTGGTGAATGCCGAGTCTATGACTGACTCTGTGGGCTCAGTGCTCATTGCCCCATTGTTGGAGGCTTTGGGCCGGTGTTTTGTTTTATCTGGATTTTTGATGCAGAAATCACTAGCCTGGCGTTTGACCTGCAGATGTTCATAGGAATCTTGGGAGTGGAGGATGACTACGTCATCCCATTCTTCGATACCGCCCTGTTCAGCACCGATCGCTAGTGGTGTCCGCCGCCCGTCCAAGAACTTCTCAAGCATATCCGACAAACGTTGAGCAATCACTAGCCGCTCGTAATGAGACTTCTGCTCTAGCCGGAACCTTCTGATCATCCAGATTTCCCTTACTGCATTATCATCCTAACCAACTTCGTTAGTGGTAAGGTGCATACTATCTGAATTGGCTAGTTTTTTACAGATTGAATTGCTCCCAATTACATAGACAACTCAATGTTTTAATTGGACTAATTTCCTTGCTTTAAGGTGCAGATTTACACTTCCCCCCGAAATAAGACTCCAAGGAAGTAGATTTGAGGGTTGGGCTTTTCACCACACCAACACTCCCTAATCGGGGAGATACTTACCAAACCGCCGAGCTCGTTCGCGGGCACCGACACACTGCTCGCGATAGCAATAGCCATGCAGGGAAAGAGCCTCCGACTCAAGGAAGCAATATTTACAAACCTTGGATCCCTCCTCCACCAGATCGGTCACAGAATGCGTTGTTTGTAATCCGGTAACCAGTTGGTCTACAGCCCGTTGAATTGCACCTTCATCCAAACGCCTACGTTCAATGGCTTCTTTGCGCTTATTTTCCATCCGCTCCCAAATAGCGTCATTCCGCTGTTTGCGCACCACCATCAGACGCTGTTCCTCCTCATCTTGTTGCTGACGAGATAACCGTAACACCGCCTCCCGTTTTTGTTGCCGCTCCTGTGCCAGCCTCTGTTCACACTCACGACGTGCTCGCCGCTCAGGCTCTCTCCGAGCCTCTTCTTCTGCCCACAGCCGCAGACGCTCCTCCTCTCTCGCACGTTGCTCGGCCCGAACCAGCTCCCTCTCTTTGGCTTCATGTTGCAAGCGGATACGTACCCGCTCTGCGGCGGGATGATATTGCCAGTGCAGGCACTTCGGATTGGAACTGAGTATGTGGAACATCCATGACGTGGTATCCATGTCGTCTGGGCGATCCTTCCGAAAAAGATGTTCAGCAAAGGTGCTATACACGACCGAGAGAATGCCTGTTTTAGGGTTGGTACAGGTGTAATCGTCCAGCCAATAGGGTTTATCCTGTGACGATTCGTTAGCAGCAGGGAAATCCAGTCCGAGTCGATAATCGTTCCGCCCCTGTAGAGCATAGAGCGCTGTCGGTGCCAATTGCTGACACTCCTGGGACGTACGGTACACTTTGATGTCGGTGTGCGGCGCGGAGACCAGATGGTTGACTCCCTCGGACAAGATCTCGAAGGCAGGAGTATTGAGCAACGTGATGTCATTCAGTCGAGAGAGCAACATCAAGCGAATGCTGGTGTAAAAAGCGTATTGGCAGGCTTCCTTACTAGCAGTGTGATGCGCGAAATGATGTGCATTTATATCTGCTTTTTTGGCCACCAAGCGTCCGCCACAGCTGGGGCACTTACAGTTGCAAGCTAGCCCCCGAGCAACCTCATCAATTGATACCATTTCTCCGGTATCAATTCTGAACGCGAAGGGAATACGAATATCTTGCCACATAAGGAGATCTCAACGACCAACAGGTTTAGGCAATGTGCCATAATATCAAATCTATGATTCAACGAAGATCAGCACCGATTATACCAACTCAGAACAAGGAGGTTAGGTGAAAGACAAGGATACCATCGCGCTCTTTATTGACGCAGATAACGCGCCGGCAAGAAAAATAGAAACGGTGCTATCAGAATTGGCTCTCTATGGAGTGGTTAATATACGCAAGGCCTATGGCAACTGGAAGAATACCAACCTCAAGCCATGGGAGGACATATTACACGAGTACGCCATCCAGCCGGTACAGCAATTTGACTTGGCCAAAGGCAAGAACGCTACAGACATGGCGTTGGTGATCGATGTGATGGATGTGCTCTACACCAAGGATATCGATGTTATCTGTCTGGTCTCTTCAGATTGTGACTTTACGCCCTTGGTCACTCGCTGTCTCGCGGATGGAAAACTGGTGGTCGGGTTTGGGGAGCGCAAGGCTTCAATGCCTTTCGTGAACAGCTGCTCCAAGTTCCTTTATCTAGATCCACCACTCCAGGAAGTGAAAGACGCAATGCCGGTTGCTATCCATGCGAAGAACCTGAAAGGGGACACGCGTCTGATCAATCTGTTGCGGCAAGCCATTGATGCAGTGGAGACGGGGGATGGTTGGGCATCACTAGGCGGGGTTGGCAGCCATATCTCAAATCATGCGTCGTTTGACCCGCGTAACTATGGTTTCAGGAAACTGAGCGACCTGTTTGCCGCTATTGACCTATTCGAGTTGAAGAAGAACGAAAAATCGGGATTGATGGTAAGGAATCTCAAAACGGCACCTCAGATCAAGAAGGTCGCCAAGCTGTGACATCTATTTGCCAATTGGCTCAATATCGAGCGATATTCGCGTTGAGCTAGGGTCAAAGTAGACGAAACTTACCAAGGTGGACGGGGAGTCTACATCTAGTAAACTCTATCACCCCTCCCCCCTTATTAATGAATGAGGTGAGTGTCAACATTGCACGCCTTCAACCCAGTGGTCGATTATTCACTGTGGTAATGAGACTCTAACGTGAGACAACGAGCCCTCCCATCAGTGGAAATTAAATGATCTTGTTCTGCGGTGACCCCCACGGGGAATTTTCCCATATAATTCAACATGTTAAGCAGGAACAACCTTCCGCAGTGATAATGCTAGGGGACCTGTGTCTGTCACAGCCATTCGAACAAACCTTCGCTTCCATCTTGGAGTTAACTGACATCTGGTTCATCCATGGTAACCATGACACAGATGACGTGAGATATTACGACCATCTGTTCGCTTGTCCTGAGCGTAACCTTCATGGCCGCGTCATTGAGATAGATGGACTCAAGATTGCAGGTTTAGGCGGTATATTCCGGAGTCAAATCTGGTATCCCCCTGAACCACCTCGATACTCTACCCGGCTAGACTTTCTGGCCAATTGTGGAAAAGGAAACCTCTGGCGAGGCAGCCTTCCACGAAAGCACCGCAGTTCAATTTTTCCTGAGGATATTCAACTTTTTCAGGGGATCAAAGCCGATATTCTCGTCAGTCATGAAGCACCTCGAGCCCACCCTCATGGTTTTCAAATCATCGATCAACTGGCTCAGTCTCTCGAAGTAGCAAGCATCATCCATGGCCACCACCACGATCCATTCAAATATGATGACCCCAACACGATAAACGTTGGGTTGCGAGAAATTTATACACGAACTTGCTTCACCACAGAGCGATAATTCATCTCATAGAACACCATGCCGTCTGGTTTTAACCATCTATCTAACTTCAAAAATGACATCAGTTGGTACGATGCACAGCTAGGTAACTTGAACTGTGTCACGTCGAAGAAAGGCTCATAAGGGACTAAATTAAAGCCCAGACGGTAAGCCTGGGCTTGACTAAAAACTGCCTTTCCGGCAGAAAACAGACCCCAACTTGGGTGTTTTCCTCCTGTCCTAATCTTGGCTGCCTATGCGGCAGTTCACCTCAGGGGTAGGTTCCCCACTGTAATTCTCTGTTTCTTGGCTGCCTATGCGGCAGTTCACGTGAGCCCCGCTGGCCACCCCGAGCAATGGCGTTTCTTGGCTGCCTATGCGGCAGTTCACAGCATATAGTTATAGATAAGACATTGAATCATTTATAAAAAAATACCAATTCAACACCTTGACCATCATTCCGAGTGATTTTCCAACTCCTTGTTTTACCTTGCTAAAGATAGTTCATTATGAAAAAGGGTGAAAACAAATTCGCCCAGCTCTGGTACGTCGCCAGTGTAGACCTCGTTGGATGCCAAGCCATAGCTGCTATAGGAGTCAATTCCCTCATTTAGTTCAGTCTGTTGCTTCTGTATGTGCAGAATACAACTATGCCCACTGCTAGCGCTTTGCATATGAACGGTATGAAAAATCCCAACTTCCCTCGTCCCAGCAGGTATCTGAGGTTGGAATACTTCGCCTCGAGCCTCTGCCCGGCGCTTTGCTCTGGTCAGTCGCCGCTTTCGCTCCCCCACAAACAATTTTGCCAGATTCTGGTTGCGAATAAACCGGACATTCTGGCAAGTCTCTGGCACCTCCAGCACAGCGCTGAGCGCAAAGAGATTATCCGCCTGCATCACCTGAAAATAGGATCGAGATCTAAATCGTTCCAACATAGACCTGTTCGTGCTGACGTAGGCGATCGAACGACCGAGGCTACGATTGCTCCACTCAGGAAAGGCCACACCGATCTGGATATAGGGATGAGCTCGACTAAATCCGTGGAGGGTAGATATACAGCGGCCAGCCAACAGACCACAATCGACATCATCAGGTAGGTACCGGACAGCAAAAAAGTAACGGCTTTCTGTCATCTCCCCTTCCCTTTCTGAAACAATCCCCCTTTGACCAACACCGCCATTAAAAAATGAACATCTCCTGGCAGCTCGCACCCTCTGTCATGAGACTCCATGTCTGTGAGGTACTGATCGGCCCTTGTCAGTAGGTGGTAAAAATCCAGCTCGGATGCTGGATGACGAAAAGCAGTGAGGGCCTCGTGATTGGCCCCGTATTCATGAACTCTTAGCGGCTGGTCTGCGTCGTCAGCCCACCAATCATCTATCTGCTGCAGTGCTGCACCAATTTTCTGTGGATTAATACAGGCAGCCAGTTGACCACTGAGGCATTCGGTAGTAGCTAACTGTCGGCTTGCTACAGCGTGATCATCTGTTCGTTCAGTAAATTTCTGACTAGGATAAATTTCTTGGCAAAAACCAGTTTTCAGTTTGGCGGTGACATCGGCAAACCAGAACAAATTGGGCTGGCTCAAGGCATTCGCCATCTCGCTCGCCAACTGCCCCAATTGTTGCTGGTCGGGGTCTGACCAACCGCCCGACCAACTCAACCTGCGGGCATCTGGAATATGGTATGTGGAACCAAGCGAGGTGTTGATCTCGATTTCGGTTCCCTGAGTGTATTGATTGCGCCACAGCCAGGTTCCCATCAGCACGTTAGCGCTGTAACGGCGGGCCAACTCATTGTATCCGCCTAGACGCTGATATGCCTGAGCCAGTCTGGCCATCACGCGCAATACCTCAGGGTTAGAGCAGACTGACGGCTGCATTGAGTTGGCCTCTACCCTGAGCGAAAAACGGCAGTGCAGTTCATCAACATTCGGAGGAACGTAACAGACCTCGATTGTTTGAGGATTGCTATAGGCGAGTTCATGGCGCTCAATATTTTTCGGCTTTAGATTTGCGTCAAAACCCTCAGTGTAGCCGCATTTTTGGCCATTAATTTTCGCCACTTCGATCCGCAATGGTACAAAATCGGATTCCGCTGTTTTATAGAAAAACACGGCCTTACCGGGAGAAAGTGAGCGGCAATAGCTGAGATGAGTGCAAAGTTCCATGTATCTATCCCATGTTTTCTGGGCCCTTCATCAGGATAGTCCCGTTCTCATCCCTCATTCGCCAAAAAGCACTTTTATAGAATGGGGGTTTGCCTGCCAATCTCATTTCCACTGGATTAATACACAGAGCCGTGCTGATGGCAGACTCGGCGTAGACATGCAGATTTTCGAGGCTTCCTGCCCGTTCCATTGGCTCCTCAAGAAAGACAAACCCTGTCGATACCGGACATAATCGGCGATCCAGGGCTAAAGCCTCCGTGAGTTCCTCTACACTGGATAGCTCTCTATTAGAGGGGTATACCCAGCATCCATATCGCGGGAGCCTAGATAACGCGGTAAACAATGCATCCTGATCCTGATACAAGTTGCACCAATTTCGCTCCTCATACAGCGACGGCGGATGCAAACATCCTCCAGCGAAACGAGCAGGCAGTGCTGCCCGCAACAGATCAAGGCAATGGGTTAATGACTGGGTTCCATCGGTTGGAACAAGCACCTGGATAACCAGATCCATACCCAAATCACAATATCTTCCATCGATCATACCTGGGCGGCGAATAGCTGAAACGGCTCTGGCATGTTCGGGTCTATCTGGCTCAGACAAATGTTTACCCGTCACCCTGCTGTAACGGCTCAGGTACCACGCTATACCAGTAAAGCACACAGGTTGCTTGAGCAAAGATATCAACCGACGCTCATAGTCATGACAAAATCCAGCCAACGCAGACAACGACGGTATGCCGCACAAATAGGGGTTTGCCAACGCCGCAGCATCATAGACAGTTAACCCCGATAAATGCAGATAGTAAGAGGAACTTGGTGGCTGGGCCCCCTCCTTATGGTTAGCTAACTGCCTGAGTAACCATAAAATCTGTGATTTGATCGGGGCCATCAACTCGGGATGAAACGCATAACGCCTACCAACCGGATGGTTTTGCAGCTCAAGATGAAATCTGCTTGCCACATTCAACATCAGGTCAGGTAACGCCTCTTGAGGCTGAGTGAGTAGCCCGAATTCCAGACTCGCTACTGGCAGTTCACTAGGATCGTTGCTTCCACCGCTCTCAACCTCATCCCGCCACTCAATGATCGGCCCTAACCATGCGGCCAATTGCCGACGCAGGTAGCGAAGCGCGGAAAGCCGAAGTTGGCGCTGCTGCCTTCGAGTTAATCCGGGTCGGACTATCAGATGCTTTAGGGCATCAAGAAATACATGGTCGTTGAAGATAGCGCGATCAAACAGACTCTGGCCATCAGCGTACCGGCTTTCTCTGGCTTGTGAGAAATTGCGATCTTTGCCCTTACTGACCGGTGGTGGGTAATCCAGTACAGCCACTTTGCCGCCCAAAGCACCAACCAACCCTCCAACACTGGCAGGGTGATCATGCTGTATTAGGGTATGGTGCAATTTCTTTTCATGGATAACATCTTGCAGATGGGCTAGTAACGCATGGCTGACAACAGGTGTGACTGAACAGTACTGGCCTCGATAAGGAAAGCGCGTCTGCTTGGAATATGGGCTTACCTCACTAGGAATCACTTCCCCCCCAAGATGACCCGCTAACTGCTGGCACCAGATATCAAGCTGCTGTTGCGTCCCCCCTAACCCTAGCAGTGCCTGCACCCATACCATATTCCTAGCTACTAGCTGTAATGCTAGATTAGTTGCGTCGCCGTGGTATCGAAACGAAGTGCAGAACAACTTAGCCAAGTTTATATCTGAGCTATCGTGGGCCCACCCCATGCGCATAGGTAAACCAGCGCTAGTGATGATTCCTGTGATAACTGGGGGTGCGTTGACGATGAGTCGCTGACCACTGACCCGAGTGTCCGGGTATTTTAGATTGTGGGTATGTAGCCAACGCGCGGTATGCAAACAATGTGCGATGTGACTTGCATCGTTCAAAATATCCCGCGCTTGACGCTCATTGCAAAGGTTATCGACCCGGTCCCGTTTGAGCGTCAGATTCAACAACACAACTAATGTTTTCCTCTCAGCATCATCGACATCCATATCCGCAGAATAGGGGGCGAAGTGGCGTCGTAACTGCCTGTCACGCTCGACGTGTTCAGCTATGCCTAATAACTCTTGGATGTGCATCGTCGTCACCATGCAGGCAGATAGGTTGAACTGTCATCATGATGGGACTGCATACGCGCCTGGCGTAACTCGACCACATGCCGCAGGTGAAACACAGCCCGATGGGGCGATACAGTGTTCCGGCTAGCCGGTCTGATAGCCAATGGCAAAAATCCCTCATGCTGTAAGCGGCGAACCTGCTCGATAGACGTAGATAGCAAGGTCGCAGAGTCTAAGGCTGAGAGCAAGAGATCGCCTACATTCGCGACCCTGCACTGAGGATGGCTTACGACTAGATCAGTCAAAAAAACGATCAGATCTTTGAGGATAAAATTCTGTCCCGTATTGCGCATTGGAATGCGGCGACAATCAGCCACTACGCTCCCGAAAACATCAACAAAATCGGTATGATTCAGCTCTTTGGTTTGCCTGACCAATGCGTCATCCACCATCTGCTGCAATTCCCCCCAGAAAGCGTCAGGCCATGCAGCAAAGTGACCGATAGCCTTTGCAAGAACCCTGTCATCACACACGGCCTCATGGTCACTTAAGTAACGCTGCTGATACCAAAGCAAGGCTCCAAATCGCGCACTCAAGCATCCTATGGCTAACAGCGGGTTTGACGATTCAAACGAACAGCCATATGCCAATGCCGACAATTGTATTTCATCGGGCTGGGCTGGGACTGTTGATGCTGTGCGTAAATCAAACCCACACTGGCAATAATTTATCAATTCGCTGGCCAAGTAATTAAGGGATTCACCACAAGCCGGGCAACTATCTATCAATCTCCCGCCATGACGATGGCATGCAACATACGGCTTGAAGTGCCAGCATTGACGCACATACGCTGACTCGCGCAAACAATCTGGACAACAAGGGATTTTGCTGGTGCGAATGAAACAGAGTGGAATATCGACGCCCGACCGGTGTACAGCTTTATGGTGATTACCAAAACTGATAGCTGAATGGCTCAGCGCCAATTGGAGGAGACGAAAAGGAGCTCCATCAGTCAATCTATCCACGAGTTGCAAGGCTCTGACCCGCAAACCACTAGAGCGACTCGCATGAAAGATGTTGAGCCTGAATAGCTCCAGCGGAAAGGCTCCAGCCGCGGCATGATCCGTTGTGTGAAGCCAATCCTTTATTACACCGCTAAAGAGGTAAAAGCGCTCAAATCCGTTCTCTTGGGACAAACGTAAAAAATAGCTCTCCAAGGACTCGTCAATGGAGGGGTCTGGTCGAATAAGAAGATGCATTAAATCACCAAAACTAAATATTACTTAGTTTTAAGGTGTAGCACAGATCCTTGGAATTACCATCCGAGCAGACACACGTTTAGTTCGGCAGCACACTACAGCTCTCTTTCCTCTCTCAAGAAGGATTCTAAGCAGATATCAGCTTGCTTAGATGTGGAAGTTCAACACAACAACATCATGCCGCAGTATCTCTACCTAAACAGGCACCAACACGAAAAAACTGATTAAATATTCAACTAATGTATTGCGTAACGCTACGCGCAACAGGATAGTTGTTGTTATGTGTCCACTGGCACTAATTAGCAATAGGAGATATGTATGGACATTATCGAAGCACGCCATCCTGGCGAGCGCATCAAAACAGAGGTTTTCCCTGCAAAAATGTCCGTCACAAAAGCTGCCGAGCTGATTGGTGTCGGGCGACCGGCTCTTTCTAATCTGCTTAACGGAAAAGCATCTCTCTCTACCGAAATGGCAACCCGCATTGAGAAGGTATTCGGAGTTCCTAGGGAAGACCTACTCGAAATGCAGGCTCAGTACGACGCCTTCAAGGCTAAGCAGAAGAGCGCCCCGACAAACGCAAAAGCGTATGTCCCCCAGTTCCTAGCAATCAAGGCCAACGACATAGAGCACTGGGCTTCACACAACATCGCCGCTCGCAGCAGGTTCGCGGTATTCCTAAGGACCTTGGTTCATTCGACAGGTAGCGGCCTCTCGGAAGTCGACTTCCCTGGGAACGACGACTCCCAGCGCGCTGGCTGGGACGGTCGAGTCATGGCAAACGAGGGGACTGCTTGGGTGCCATCTGGACGTTCTGGTTGGGAATTTGGTACTAACGAGGATCCTAAGACAAAGGCAGATAAAGATTACAAGAAAAGCGTAACTGCAAATGATGCAAACGACAGGGCATCAATGGAGTTCGTGTTCGTCACTCCTCGCAGATGGGCTGGCAAGAACGATTGGGTTACTGAAAAGAAGAAAGAAGGTTCTTGGAAGGACGTCCGAGCCTACGATTCTAGCGACTTGGAACAGTGGGTGGAACAGTCTCTGCCCGGCCAAGCATGGTTTGCCAACGAGACCGGATCCCCTGCGCAGGGCGTCCGCTCACTCGACAAGTGCTGGACAGACTGGGCGAATGTAGCAACTCCGCCACTGCCTGGCTCGCTGTTCAATTCAGCCATTGAGGAAGCGAAACGCAAGTTCGTTTCCCGCCTCGAACCGGAGTTTACTGGACCGATAGTGGTCGCAGCAGACTCCACCGATGAAGCACTAGCCTTCATTGCCCAGTGTTTTAGCCCAGAAGGAAGTGCAGAACTGGAGCCTTATCGATACCTGATTCTGGTTTTCGATAAAGCAGGCATCTTGCCGCAACTTGCTGGCGGAACGAGGCCGTTCATTCCCGTGGTGCATTCACACGAAGTCGAAATTGAATTAGCTCCCTATGCGGAACAGATGCACTCCATCGTGGTATATCCGAGGAACTCGATCAACGCAGAGCCAGACATCGTTCTTGAACCCGTCAGTTTCGAAGTGTTCGACTCCGCGCTCAAAGGAATCGGCAAAAAACGAGATGAGATTAGGATCTTGGCAAACGAGTCGGGACACTCACTCACCGTCTTACGCCGCCGGCTCGCGACCGTCGAGGCAGTGCGAATACCACTTTGGGCAACACAGCAACACTCCCCAGAAAGCCTCATCGCCTTCATGCTGGTTGGCGCCTGGCACGATCTTAACGAAACCGACAAGGCTGGTCTGTCCCTGCTTGCAGGTGACCGCACGTACGAAATACTGGCAAAGGACTGCCAACGCCTGATCCAACTGAACGACGCGCCGCTCTGGTCCATTGGAACGTATCGCGGGGTCGTCTCGAAGATTGACCTGCTCTACGCCATCGCTCGCTACATGACCAGCGACGACCTGAAGCGATACTTCGATGTTGCGCGGATGGTGCTGGGGGAGGATGACCCATCCCTTGATCTCGCTGAAGAGCAGCGATGGGCTGCGTCCATCCACGGAAAAACTCGGGAATTCTCTCCTGCGTTCCGCCAGGGTATTTCGGAAACGCTAGTGCTCCTGGCCGTTCACGGCGTGAGCCTCTTCAAGGCACGCCTGGGGATAGATACAGAAATAGAAGCCGCTCTGGTAGTGCGCGACCTGCTTAAGGATCCCCTTACCACACGCATGCTCGAAGCCAACAACCGCGACTTGCCACTCTACGCCGAAGCAGCGCCGACCGAGTTCCTCTCGATCATCGAACGCGACCTGAAGACGGACACTCCTGCAGTTATAGGCCTCCTTCGTCCCGCTGGGTCCGGCATATTTGGCAGTCCATGTCGCACCGGACTTCTCTGGGCGCTAGAAGGACTAGCATGGAATCCGGAGACGCTTCCTCGTACTGCGATGATCCTTGCTCGTCTCGCGCAGATCGAGATCAACGACAACTGGGTCAACAAACCGGCGCATTCGCTGGCAGCGATATTCCGATCATGGATGCCCCAGACCGCAGCCAATAATGACGATCGCTCAGCACTGATGAAAGCTCTGTTCAACCGGTTCCCGGATATCGCTTGGACGCTTTGTGTAGCACAGTTCGGCAATCACCATCAAACTGGGGACTACAGCCACAAGCCGACATGGCGCCCGGACGGATACGGCCACGGCGAGCCGTTTCCGACCTGGGGACCGATATTAGAGTTCGCTGAGGAGATGATACAGCTGGCCTTATCCCAGGTACGCTACACAGTCTCGATGCTGTCTGACCTGATCGATCGCCTACATGATTTGACGGACGCCGACCAAGATCGCGTATGGGCGCTAGTCGATGCATGGGCAAAGACCGCCAGTGACAGCGACAAGATTGCGTTACGCGAGAAGATTCGAGTCTCGACGTTATCCCGCCGTGCAGCACTACGTGCGAGGAGAAGTAGTAAGCAATCACGCATTGCGAACGCAGCAAAGCACATCCATACCGCGCTCGAACCGAGTAACCCCCTCGACAAGCACGCGTGGCTTTTCAAGGGCTCTTGGATCGATGAGTCTGCCGACGAGCTCGAAGACATAGAGAACATTAACTATGAAGAACGCGAGGCGCGGATTCGAAAACAACGGGTCGATGCACTAAAGGAAATCCATGGTCAGTATGGCATCACAGGCTTACTCAATATGGCAACCCGCAGTGGAGTGCCGGGAACAATTGGAGCCCTTTCTGCTAAGTATATATTGGATGAGGAAGAACTGCTGTCACTCATCATTCTCGCCTTTCAGAAAAGGAGTGAGAGCGAGTCCGCTGCTCGCTCCTCGGAATGCCTGATCCAAGATATTTTAGGTGTGATCACCAACGATCAGAAAGGCGAAGCAGTCTTAAGGTCCGCCATTACAGCAATTGGTCCCGAAAACACGGTACACCTTCTTACACTCGCTCCCTTTGGCGAAGCTACTTGGTCGCTAGTATTTTCATACGGCAAGGAAGTTGAATTACGGTACTGGAAGGAAGTTGTTCCAAGCTGGCTGCGGGACATCCCTGCGGAGACCTCTAAAGCGGTCGACATGCTCATGAAAGCTCGGCGACCACGCGCTGCGTTTGCTCTCGTTAAGTATCATCCAGAAACACTGCCAGTCCTCAAACTGTTCCAACTTCTCACAGCCATGGCACAGGGGAGTGATGAAAAGGCTGGCGAATACCAGCTTGAACACCATTACGTCGAGCGAGTATTCGAATGCATCAACAAAACAGCCGAACTGTCACTTGAACAGAAGGCCGGCCTCGAGTTCGCGTATCTAGACGTGCTTGACCGCGCATGGGACCGGCATGCCAAATCCGCAGTCCCAAACCTTGAGCGATATATCGAGTTCCACCCAGAAGTATTGGTCCAAGCCATCGTATGGACATACAAGCGCAATGACCGAGCTGAAGACCCACCTGAATTCAAGGTTGAAGAAGACAAGACTAAGCGCATGGCTGAGCAGGGATACAAGCTTTTACAAGCACTGAAAAGAATTCCTGGCAGCGACGAACAAGGACACATTGATACCAAGCGTCTAGCGAATTGGACCGAAACAGTACGCAAGTCCTGCGCGGAGTTATCGCGTATAGAAATCGCTGATGCAGTAATCGGAGAACTGCTTGCCTCGGCACCGATTGGTGAAGACGGTGCTTGGCCTTGTGAAGCGGTAAGAACAATGATGGAGGATATCCAGTCTGAGGACATGATGCACGGAGCACATACCGGCGTTTACAACTCGCGAGGGGTACATGCCCGTGGTCCTGACGGAAACCAGGAACGTCAACTTGCCGACAAATACAGGAAGTGGGCACAACAGATACGGATGTCGTCACCGTACGTCGCTTCCGAGCTGCTTATGAAGCTGACAGAAACCTACGAGCGGGAAGCTGTTCGAGAGGATACCGAAGCAAAAATCAACCGGAGATTACGCTAGCTGACAGCCGGGTGAGGGCTGAGCGCAGCAAAGGTGATCGCCTGAGCTGCACTCACAGCCTGCGAGCCAGAGGTATTGGGTCGCAGACTCTAGTTCAAGTCTACTCGACCAAAACACTCGGGATCTGCTGGCTCATAATCATCAGAAAACATGTGATTTTGCCGATGAGACTGGCGCAAATACGCAAGGGTTTCAAAGAAGCAGCTCTCACAAAGATGAACGTCATATCGCTCTCCGTCATGCTGGGAGCCATATCCCCAGTTGGCAGACAAGGTTGCATAGTTCTGCTCCCCCGTCATCATTGTGCTTTCGCTACAGATATCGCAGCGTACATCTACCACCTGCTCAGTTGGAACCACGGCTTTCACCAGCATGTGCACTCCTTAACCTCCGTGTTGTCTATACGATTCCAGCATCGGAATGGCTGATGGGCGAAACGGAGACTCACCGCCCAAACGATGGGGCCGAGTCACTCCGCAGAATCTCGTGATCCCGCATGTTCGGTGACAGACAGCTTCTGTAGCAACTCTCGTTGTTTCTCCTCTGACAGCTTTGCCATCATGCAGATCAGTTCCGCAAGCAGTTCATCATCACAGTAGAAGTAGGCCACTGGATAACCCAACTCCTGAGCAATGCGTTGCATGGTCTGGTAGTCAGGGGCATGTTTCCCCTTCTCGTACTGGTTCATCCTGGCGCTAGCTGTGCTCTGTTCCATACCTAATCGTATCCCCAACTGCTGTTGAGTCAGACCCGTCGCCTTTCTTGCGGCTTTGAGTCTGATGGGTAATGGGTTTGTCATGGGGTCTCTGCTAGCTGAGGATCAGGTAGCTAAGATTTTCTTAGTCTTATACGAATAAGTGTACTAAGCAATACTTAGTTTTTGATGTTCAGAGGAAAAATTTCACGTTATCGCTTTTTTAGTAACTGACTGATAGGGAGCTTGTCGGTGAATTGCAGCGGGCTCAGAATCTCTTCCTTACCTACTGCATCAATTTCATAACGTGAATATTGTTTCACTTCACAAGCCTGTATCTCATCAATCGGTTGCAAAAACGGATTCACTTGGTCTGGATAAAACACCCCATATGCCACAGCAATGTGCTCATGTTTCAGCGTCTCGGCATGAACAGCAAGTGCCTGTTTGACTGACTCATCCAGCAGCTGTTTAAGTGCACGCAGGCTACCATAACAAGCAGCGAACAGTGCGTAAATTGTATGCTTGGTCTCCAGCCTGACCTGAGTTTCAAAAGGCATACGATTGGCTAATCCCATAATGAGGCGAATAAAATTTTCTCTATCATCCGACAATTTGAAGTATGGAATGGCTCTACGTATCAATAGCCTTGAAGACCATTGTGGCTCTTCAGCAATTTTGATAGCCCACGGCATACCAACCAACACAATCGGGATTTTGGCGGTTTCGCTGATGTATTTTAGCCGATTAGCAATCTGATTGCGTTTTTCGCGGGTCTTGTTTTCGATGAGTTCCTGAAACTCATCGATAATAATCAACTCAGTCTCGCAGCGTTTCAAACACTTAATTAATGCCTCGGTAAGACTTTCAGCAGAACTCTTGTGAATTCGTTCTGAACTACCAAATTGACCAAGATCCTTCAGTAGCTCAACCATGGTGGACTCCAAAGTCGGTCTACTGGGGATCCTGCTGACAAGCAGTGGCTTATGAATAAAACCATGTCTGACTTGCTCTGGATATTTGGCAGCATAATAACGGATTAGGGAAGATTTACCCGTCCCGGTATCACCCGTTAACAACATACATTGCGGTTCACCAGCAAACTGTTTATTAAAGCGAAGACGATCAAAATCCTCTTGGATTGTCCGTAGCAATGGTGTCTCGACATAACATTCGATAAACGATCTGAGTTTATTTGCATCATCACAGGATAGTTCCATTAGTAGGGCTCCAGACCAGAAGTGAACTTATCCCAATCATCATAGTGTTCTGGCTGACTTGCGTTCTCCATTTTAGAAATCACGTCATTTGTGGCCGGAATATTGAGTTCGTGAACAATGCTGGTTTCTGCATGGCTGCCAACATTACGATATTTCGCAATTCTGTTGACTCCTTTGACATTACGTTGTCTAAGATTGTGCCGGACCTCCACTAATTCGTTTTTTATTCTATCATTTAGATAGGTTCGTGCTTTTGATAAACTGACAACATCCATTTGTTCATTAATGAAATCTCGGTGTAACTTCACATTAATTTGATGTTCCTGTAGGCTCAAACCTTTTGTATAACCTATAGGATCAATGCACGGGACACGAATATAGCTACCAATCTCATCAAGAAAAACATACACATAAGATATGTCTCTTGGATTGAGTTTTACGAGGACTTTCCGTTTCCCCCTTGTCTTGTCAGAATAATTCATCCGGTAAGAAGCCAGCTCATCCGAATCGTAGCGGAGGTGATGGCACTGGATGCCACCTCGCCTATGCGTACATTGCAAGCTGAGGCTCAGGATTACTTCAAGCTTCGTCAGGTCATCACCAATAATAGGTGCGGGAGGTACATTTTTGCTTCCATGTTGCCAAGATATAATTGGAATATAGCGACACCTACTATCTGGTTCGTAATGGTAGACATCGATGACCCAATGATGAAAAATCTCTAGGAAGGTGGAAAAACGCATGACTGCATCTTTCTGCGGATCGTAATCTCCTTTTTCCTGAATATTGGAAAAGGTTTTACCAGGGATCGGCTCCAGAAGTTTGCGATTAATGATGCCAAACATCCGTTCGATCATAGGTTTCAGCCATGGTTTTCTAACTGGGTTGTATTGGATATTGACCCCAAGTTCCAAACAAGCCTGTGCAAGGCTAGCGCTCCAAAATTCAACTCCATTATCAACAACCAAAGTCTCTGGTTTACCATAGCATGGCCATTCATGTTCAATTGATGGATATTTATTCTTTACATAATCTTTTTTAGAAATGCTACTGAGCAATGCGTTACGAACAGATTCATAACTAGGCTGGTTGAAATTCAGATTAAAACCTACAACACAATGGCTATAAGCATCAATTAGCAATGTCAAACTCGGACGTCCTAAGGGAACTAATAAATCATCATCGAGTAAAAGTAGATCCAATGGTGTATGGTCTATTTCTACTCTCTCCATTATTCTGCTTGGTGGTTTATGACTACCAATGGCCTTAAATTCAACATTGGCTATATATGAACCCTTCCGACTTTTCATGACTTGATAAGCTGGCAGTTTCTTCACTCTATTATAAAAAGCCATATAAGATATGGTTTTTATAGAATTTTCGACCACACCGAGATTCGCTATTAGAATAGAATCACTGTAGAGTTGAAACGCAGATGCGATTGAAGGTTGCTCACCTACCAGATAACGATGGACGGCTTGCTCAAAAAACAGCTCATCACTAGGTGGAAGCCGACTTCGAGAGTTCCCCTTCGCTTGGTGTTTAGGAATGAGAGAAACCAACGTTCTGCCATGCTGGATATAGATCTTTCTCCAACGCGCCAGTGTTCGCCAATTAGGGATGGGAGGGGGTAAAACTAATGCCGCGTCAGCAAGCAATGGCGCCAGGTTTTTCTCTGTCCAGCCTCCTGCCAAATTTTTTTCAACCCAAAGAATATAATCGCGTCGATGCAGTGCTTCTACCTTGAGAGCATCAGGAAAACTATCCACTGTAGCAGGTACAACAGCTTGAATGGCATCAATGGGGGAAGTGGAGGCCGATGGTTGAGGAATGACGAACTCGTCCTCAAACAATCCATTATGCTCATCCATGGTCAATTCCTGAATGACCGCTAGCCCACACTAAAGTGGAAATACCAATTTCCTGTACCGTCAGGTCACTCTGCATGATTCCTCTGGCAATCAATGACAAGGCTGATGCCAGGACTTCTTCTGGTGGCGCATCTATCGAATCAGATAACCGTAGCAATGATACGCGGCCAAGCTTCTGTACTAGCCCAAGAAGCTGCATGTGCAAGGGTGTAAAACTCTGAAAACCGGAGTATCGATGCAACAATTTCAAATTTCCCAAAATAGGGTCAATTCTGATCTGCTTTTCTGTAACGAGCTTTAACGGGGAGGAAAGCTCGATGGCTCTCTGCTGCTTAAGCGGAAATCGATGGAGAAAATCAGGCTCAGCGACTTTATTTGAAGGTTTTATTTCAAGAAAACTGACACTGTCATTCTGGTCAACTAAACGAAAGTCTGGAGTATAGGGGCATTGCCTTCCAGCGAATTCGTAATAGAAGCCTTCTGGCTGGGCCTCATAAAATTTGACAGAAGGAGAGTACTCAAGATGAAAGCAAGTATCGAACTCCAAAGCTGATTCCACTGTAAATACAGTGTTCATTTTAGCGCTGACGAACTTGAAGAGGTTTTTGACACGGGAGTGCTTGAGATGCCGACGGTACATAACACACCACCAACCTGTTGTTACTTTACTACAGGTTTAGGCTATGTCAGCTTATGATGCAAGATCATGTCAGCTTATGCTTTGGATATGTCAACTTATGATTTAGACGACAATTGAATTGCAGAAACAAGTGGTGGCCCTACCAGCCACATCCCGGCACTCGAGTCCCCCGCCTTGGCTGCTACCTTCCGGTCCTGACCAGGTCGACGGGTTATCAATGCGAGAGGACCAATAGGACCACCGGCGAGGAGAATAGGCAAACTGGGCGTTCAATGCAACGGCTTTCTACCCTCCAACAGATCGTTTGCCTTATTTTTCAACAATCTGCCGAATGAATCAGCTAAACAGCATAAATTTCGCCCCCACCAGCAGCATCAGCAGGGCAAATGCCTGCTTGAGGCGTCTTGGTGACAATCGGTGTGCCAGCTTGGCACCAAGGCGGGCAAACTGGGTACTGGTCAGCACAATGCCGAGCAGCGCTGGCAGATAGATGTAGCCCACACTCCACTCGGGCAGATCGGCATGACCCCAACCCGCATAGAGGTAGCTGAGGCTCCCCGCCAGCGCGATGGGCATGCTGCAAGCTGCAGAGGCCGCTACCGCATTGCGCATTGGCACCGAGTTCCAGCTCAGATAAGGGACCGTGAGCGAGCCACCGCCAATACCAAACAGGGCTGACATCCAGCCAATGATGGTACCGGCAATGCCTGTGCCGAGCGGCCCCGGCATATAGCGCTCCGCTTTGGGTTTAAGGTTAAGCCCCATCTGTAGCGCCATGCTCCAGGCGAAACAACCGATGATGATATTGAGGGTGCTGGTGCTGAGCAGATTGGCGGTCATGCCGCCAAGCCAGCCCCCGATCAGCATGCCGGCGCCGAGTCGGCGGATCATCACCCAATCGACGGCGCCCGCCTCCCGGTGGGCCCGCAGCGAACTGAATCCGGTAAAGATCATGGTGGGCAACGAGGTGCCGAGGGCCAGATGGGTAATGATTTCAGGGTCGATGCCCTGGGCGCGAAAGGTCATGACCAGCACGGGGACAATGATAAGACCGCCGCCGATCCCGAACAGTCCCGCCAGCATACCGGCAAAGGCGCCCAGCAGGAGGTAACCCATAAACAGCATAAAAATTCCTGTGTTAAACAAAAACTGGCCAACACGGCCGGGCAACAGTGGATATCTGCATGAAAAAAAAAGAGATGGCGCGAGGGCCATCTCTTCATTGTGCCGGTTAGTGCAGTGGAATGGTACCGTCCATCACCTTGTAGAAGGCCAGCACGGCACAGCCAAGCAGGGCCGCCGTCATCCCCTGCTCCAGCCGGTTAAGACCGCGCAGACCGTGATGCTGACGCGCCTTCCAGTAGATGAAGATGCCCGGACTATAGAGCAGCGCCACCAGCAACAGGTACTCCACACCGGCAGCGTAGACCAGCCAGCAGCCGTAAACGGTCGCCACCAGGGCCAGCAGCAGGTCACGCTTGCGCTGATGAGGTTGACCCTGATAGGTCTCCCCTTTCAATGCCAGCTTCAGGCCATAGGCACCGGAGAAAACGTAGGGCACCAGCGCCGCCGAGGTGGCGATGTTGACCAGCGCCAGATAGGTGCTGCTCTGGAAGTAGATGATGATCAGGAAGATCTGCACCAGACAGGTGGAGCACCAGAGGGACACCTGCGGCGAGCCGTTTTTGTTCTCCTTGGCAAACCAGCCCGGGAAGACGCCGGTCTTGCCTGCGATATAGGGCACTTCAGCGGCCAGCACGGTCCAGCTGAGCAGAGCACCCATTACCGACACCACCAGACCGATGTTGATAAGCCAGGCGCCCCAGGGGCCGACTACGGCTTCAAGGATCATGGCGGTCGAAGGGTTCTTGAGCGCCGCCAGTTGCGGCTGGCTCATGACACCCAGCGAGAACAAGGTCACCATCACGTAAAGCGTCAGGGCGCCGAGCAGCGCCAGCACGGTGGCACGGCCCACATCCTTGCGATGACGGGCACGGGCAGAGACCACCACCGCCCCTTCAATCCCGATAAAGACCCAGAGGGTCACCTTCATGGTGGACTTGACCTGATCCATCACGGAGCCCAGCTCCATGTTGTTCTGGCCCCAAATATCCAGAGTGAAGGTATCCATGTTGAAGGCCAGCAGGATCGCGACACAGAAGACGATGAGCGGCACCATCTTGGCGATGGTGGTGACGATATTAACCAGTGCAGCAACCTGTACCCCGCGTAGCACCAGCGCATGCACCGACCAGATCAGGATGGAGGCCAGCGTGATGGCCACCGGCGTATTGCCGTCACCGAAGATGACGTTGTCCGGCGTATCGAAGAAGTAGCTCAGGGCGCTGAACACCACGATGGCGTAAGAGACGTTGGCCAGCAGTTGGCAGAGCCAGTAACCCCAGGCGGCGTTGAAGCCGATAAAATCGCCGAAACCGGCTTTGGCATAGCTGAAGATACCGCCATCGAGATCGGGGCGGCGCATGGAGAGGTTCTGATAGACCAGCGCGAGACAGATCATGCCAAGACCGGTGATGGCCCAACCCAGGGCGACCGCCCCGGCACTGGCATGCGCAGCAATGTTTTGTGGCAGACTGAAGACCCCGGCGCCGACCATGGAGCCGATCACCAGCGAAATGAGGGCGCCCAGCCCTAGTTTCTTGTCCATTTCAATCCTGTTTATTTAGGCGGCGGCAGAGCGTCCGTATTCATACTGCGCGCAATATGGGAGGGGCTGGGAATCCTGACCCCGTGAAAAAGGCGGCAACTATATTGCATGACTATTCCGACCGCAATCCCTCGCCCCGTCAATCATGCACCGCCTTGACCGCGCGCAATTTTACAGCACTGACCCATATGGCCTGTGAGCTGGCTCAAATTAACCAAGACCCATTGATATTTCTCATTTTTCTGCCAACACAACCTGACTCGCATGGTTCCTATGCATCGCCATTCAGGCACTCTCTGTATAAATAATCTGCATAAAAAAGCCCCGGTGGAAACACCGGGGCCCATTATGTAAATCCCTATAAACGCAAACCGCCATCCAGTTCTATCATCCTTCCCGACAGATAGTCGTTGGCAAAAATAAAGCTCACCGTCTCGGCAAGCTGCTGCGCCTCGCCAAGGGTGCCGACCGGAATGGCCTGCTGCATCCGCGCCATCGCCTCCGGCTTCATCGCCGCCGTCATGTCGGTGGCAAACACCCCGGGGGCAATCCCCATCACCCGAATGCCATGGCGCGCCAGCTCCCGCGCCCAGGTCACCACTAGCGAAGCCACTCCTGCCTTGCTGGCGGCATAGTTGCTCTGGCCGATATTGCCGGCGCGAGCAATGGAGGAGATGTTGATGATAACGCCCCCCTGACCCCCTTGCGCCATCAGTGCCGCCCCTTCGCGACCGCAGAGGAAGGTACCTGTGAGGTTGACGTCAATCACGCTCTGCCACTGGGCCAGCGTCATCTTCTCCACCAGTTCACCCTCTTTCACCTTGATCAGCATGCCATCGCGCAAAATGCCGGCGCAGTTGATAAGACCGTGCAGCACGCCAAAACGCCCCTTGATGGCAGCAAACACGGCCTCGACCTCGGCTTCGCTCGCCACATTGCAGACAAACAGCTCGCACAGGCTATCTTGATCGCACTGATCATTCTGGCTGTGCACCATGGCTGAGGTCGCCTCCAGATCGGCGCGATTGATGTCGAGCAGTGCCAGCGTCGCCCCCTGTGCGCCCAGGGCCAGCGCAATGGCCCGTCCCAAGCCACGTCCAGCGCCGGTAATAACGATGACCTTATCTTTGATATCCATCAATGCTCCTTGTAGCGGTCGAAGGGAGATGCCTTGAAGAGAGGTGGCCCGTCAGGCGGGATCCTGTTTATCCAGATAGAGTTCGACGATGCTGGAGAAATCACGGCTCCCCTGCCCCTGAGCGGCATGCAGGTTGAACAGGTTACGAGCGAGCGCCCCCATCGGCACAGCGCTGTGGCCATGCTCGGCCAGCGCCATGGCCAATCCCAAATCTTTCACCATCAGCCGAGTCATAAATCCCCCCTGATAGTTGCGGGCAGCGGGCACATTCTCCATCACTCCGGGCCAGGGGTTGTAGCGCTCCAGACTCCAGTTGTTGCCCGAGCTCTTGCCCATGATGGTGGAGAGCACTGCCGGCTCCAGCCCCTCCTTCACTCCAAGCGCCAGCGCCTCGGCGGTGCCCGCCATATGGATCGCAAGCAGCATGTTGTTGCACATCTTGGCGATCTGCCCCGCGCCAAGGGGGCCGGCGTGGAACAGATTCTGCCCCATGCAGGCGAGCAGGGGCTTTGCCGCCTCGAAATCGGCCGCGTCGCCGCCAACGATAAAGGTGAGCGTCCCGGCGGCTGCACCGGCGACACCGCCCGATACGGGGGCATCGATAAAGCGCAAACCGCGGGCGCGGGCCGCCTCCCCGACCTGACGGGCAGAGTCGACATCGATAGTGGAGCAGTCGATCACCAGTGCACCAACCGGCAGGGCTGCCAGCAGATCCTGCCCCTCAGACAACCAAAGGTCGCGCACATGCTCCCCCGCAGGTAGCATGCTGATCACCACCTCGCAGCCGGTCACCGCCTCTCGGGCATCCCCCGCGGCTATGCAGCCAGCGGCGATGGCGCGCTCAATGTTTTGGGCAACCAGATCAAACACCTGCACCGTGTGCCCGGCCCTGGCCAAATTGGCCGCCATGGGGCCGCCCATGTTGCCGAGCCCGATAAACCCTATCCTTGTCATCCCGCTTGCTCCTTGCGTTGCTGATGGCGGCGTCCGCCGGTTGCCAAGATGTTATTCCTTGCAGGCCAACGGATTGCGCCCCTGCGGCCAGCGATAGAACTCGTTCAACCACTCCCCCTCCGGTGGCAACTGTTGCCAGCGGGGATCTTTATCCTTGTCGATCAGCAGTGCCCGCACCCCTTCCACAAAATCCCCCTTCAGCACGCAGTTGACCGAGAGGGTCAGCTCCTCGGCAAATACCTCTGCCAGTGAGTTGCGGCGAGCCTGCCAATATTGGCGCCACAAAATGGCGCGGCTGATGGGGCTACCGGTGCGGCAGAGCTGCTGCGCCTGCTGGAGTACTGCCTCCTGTTTATCGAAATGGGCGCTGAACAGCCGCGCCAATACCCCTTGCAACGTGCGTCCCGCCAGCAAGGCATCGATCCTCTGTTGATGGGGCAGCAGCACAGGCGCAGGCAAGCGGGCCGCCACCTCACGGTGCAATCCCCTGAGCAACAGATCGATCTGCTCACGGGGATCATCACTGCCAGTCCAGTCGAGCACGGCGAGGCGTAACAACAGCGCACTGCGCTCGCCACTGGCGATGGCGTGATCCGCCAGCCCAAGACCGATGGCATCACTCCCGTTGAAGCGGGCGCCAGTCAGACCGAGCCAGAGCCCCAGCCGCCCCGGCATCCTGCTTAAAAACCAGCTTGCCCCCACGTCGGGGTAGAGGCCAATGGTCACCTCCGGCATGGCGAACAGGCTTCTTTCGGTGACAACCCGAAAATCGGCACCGGCAAACAGGCCAATGCCGCCCCCCATGCAGATACCGTCCGCCACGCAGATCAGGGGCTTGCGGTAAGAGTGGATGTAGTGGTCGAGCCGGTACTCCTGCTCGAAAAAGTCGCGGGCATATTCGAACAGTTCAGATCCGCTTGCCTCCTGTTTGCGGTAATAGAAGGAGCGGATATCGCCACCGGCACAAAATGCCTTCTCACCCGCCCCCTGCAGCAGCACACAGACGATGGCGGGATCCTGCTCCCAGCGGGTCAGCGTCTGTTGCAGGATCTGGATCATCGGCAGGCTCAATGCGTTGAGAGACGCAGGGCTGTCGAGGGTCAACACCCCGATCTGATGACCATCTTCGGTGGGATAACAGCTAACCTTGACCGGCTCACTCATAAACGGCTCCGTATGGATTTATTCTGTTGGGCCATATTGCCAGCGCGGTAAGCGTTTCTCCAGGAAGGCGGCCACCCCTTCACGCTGGTTGGCATCGCTAAAGAGATCGAGAAACAGCGCTCGCTCAAGGGGCAAGGCGGCATCCCGCGGGCCACTGCGGCCCTGATTGATCAGGGTTTTGCAGGCGCGCAGGGCGCTCGGGCTCTGGCGCTCCACCAGATGGGCCATCTGGTGCGCGGCCTCCCACGCCTGACCGGTTTTCACCACCTCCTCCACCAGCCCCATCTCGTAGGCCAGCGAGGCACTCACCTTCTCACCGCAGAGGATCATCCGCTTGGCCCAGCCCGGCCCCACCAGCTCGGTCAGGCGCTGGGTGCCACCGGCACAGGGAAGCAAGCCCACCGAGGCTTCCGGCAGTCCCAGCAACGCCTGCTGCTCGGCGATGCGGATATCACAGGCCAGCGCCACTTCCAGCCCGCCTCCCATGGCATAACCATTGATGGCGGCGATACTGACGCCATGGAAACGGGCCAGCGCCTCGAAGGCCTTGCCAAAGGCCTCGGCTACTTCGCGGGCCAGCTCGACATTCCCCTCGACAAACATATTGAGGTCGGCACCGGCGCAGAAAAATTTGTCGCCCGCACCACGGATCACCAGTGCCACCACATCGGGACGACTGTCGAGCTCCACCATCATCTGCAAAAAGGCCTGCAGGCTGGCGAGGGTCCAGGTGTTGGCAGGGGGATGGTCGAGGGTGATATAGGCCACGTGGCCATGATATTCGAGTCTGATCCTTGTCATAACATTGTCCTTGTCGATGAAGCTGCCGCCATGATGACAGGCTGGAATGACACCAACCTGTGGCTGGCTCACAAAGCCGAAACCGGCATGGCACAGTGCAAATCGGGTGGCAGGTAACACACCCTTGATGCGACCACCGGTTAGCCCAGCGACAAACCGGGATCGGCCAGCAGGCGGCGCGCGATGATGAGTCGCATCACCTCGTTGGTGCCCTCCAGAATGCGGTGTACCCGGGTATCGCGCAGATAGCGCTCGAGCGGATACTCGCGGATATAACCATAGCCGCCAAAGAGTTGCAGAGCCTCATCACAGACTCGATAACCAACATCGGTAGCAAACCGTTTGGCCATGGCGCACCAGGCACTCTTGTCGGGTGCCCCGCGATCCAGCTTGTCGGCGGCCTGACGTACCAGCAGGCGGGCGGCAGCCAGCTCGGTCGCCATATCGGCCAGGCGAAACTGCACGCTCTGGAATTCGCTGATCGGGTGACCAAATTGCTGGCGCTGCTGCACATAAGCCAGCGCATCGTCCAGCGCCTGCTGGGCTGTGCCCACCGAACAGGCGGCAATATTGATGCGCCCCCCATCGAGGGCCAGCATGGCGAACTTGAACCCTTCCCCCTCTTCGCCCAACCGATAGCAGGCAGGAATGCGAACCCCATTGAAAACAACCTCCCGGGTCGGCTGGCTGTTCCAGCCCATCTTCTCTTCTGCCTTGCCGTAGCTCACGCCGGGGGCATTAGCCGGTACCATAAAGGCTGAGATCCCCTTCGCACCTTCACCACCGGTGCGCGCCATCACCACCAGCACATCGCTGCTGCCCGCTCCCGAGATAAAGACCTTGGTTCCCTCAATTAGATAATTGTCACCCTCGCACACCGCTCGTGTCTTGAGGGCCGCCGCATCGGAACCCGCACCCGGCTCGGTAAGGCAATATGATCCCAACAGCTCGCCGCTGGCCAGTTTGGGCACCCACTCCTTGGCAACCTCGGTGGGTAACCAGCTGCCCAGCATCCAGCTCACCATGTTGTGAATGGTCAGATACGCCGTGGTCGAGGTACAGCCCATGGCGAGGCGCTCGAAGATGAGGCTCGCATCGAGGCGCGGCAGCCCCAATCCGCCAAACTGCTCCGGCGTATAGAGACCGCAAAAACCTAGCCCGGCCGCCTGCTTGATGGTCGGGATCGGAAACTCATGATCCTTGTCCCAGCGCGCGGCATTAGGTTTGAGCGCCTCATCGGCAAAGGCGGCGGCCGCCTCCACATACGCCTGTTGATCATCGGTCAGGGTAAAATCCATCTTGTCGTTCGCTCCCTTGTTGCCCCGCGCTTACTTTCCTGAGTTAGTGCTTTATGACGCGGCGCCCACACGCTGCGTCAGTCGGATCTGCCACTATGGCGCTGTTGTCGTGGTAGCTGATGACGCTCTCACTACCACCTCTCTATCGACACACAACAGATTAACAATTGATTTACGTTTACGCTAACGTAAACTTGTGGCAGAAGTGAAGTACAAAATGGACCGACCACTGCCAGCCGTAACGCCGAGTCAGCCGGTCGAACCAACCTTCCAAACCGACTGTCATATCCGCAAGGAGAGCATGGATGCAGATGGATGAGACCCTGAATGCCCTGACCGAACAGGTTGCGGCCTTCTGCCAGAAAGTGATCGCCCCGCGCGCCAGCGAGATCGATCAGAGCAACGCCTTCCCCCGTGATCTCTGGCCCCAGATGGGTGAACTGGGGCTGCACGGCATCACGGTGGCGGAGGAGTATGACGGGGTGAACCTCGGCTATCTGGCCCACGTGCTGGTAATGGAACAGGTGAGCCGCGCCAGCGCCTCGGTCGGCCTCTCCTACGGCGCCCACTCCAACCTCTGCATCAATCAGATCCACCGCCACGGCACGGCGGAGCAAAAAGCACGCTACCTCCCCCCGCTGGTGAGCGGCGAGCATGTGGGGGCACTGGCCATGAGCGAGCCGGGAGCCGGGTCCGATGTGGTCAGCATGCGCCTGACCGCGGAGCGCGAGGGCGATCACTTCGTGCTGAACGGCAACAAGATGTGGATCACCAACGGACCCGATGCCGACACCTTCGTCATCTATGCCAAGACAGATACCAGTGCGGGCCCCAAAGGAATTTCAGCCTTTATCGTCGAGGCGGGGACTCCCGGTTTCTCCACCGCCCAGAAGCTCGACAAGCTCGGCATGCGCGGCTCCAGCACCTGCGAGCTGGTGTTCGACAACTGCCGAGTACCGCAGGAAAACCTGCTGGGCCCCCTGCACGGCGGGGTCAAGGTACTGATGAGCGGGCTGGATTACGAGCGGGTGGTGCTGGCGGCGGGCCCCCTTGGCATCATGCAGGCCTGTATGGATGTAGTGCTGCCCTATGTGCGTGAGCGCAAGCAGTTTGGTCAAGCCATCGGCGAGTTCCAGCTGGTGCAGGGCAAGCTCGCCGACATGTATACCCGCCAAGCCAGCAGCCGGGCGCTGGTCTACTCGGTGGCGAACGCCTGCGATCAGGGTCGCACCAGCCGTAAAGATTGCGCCGCAGCTATCCTGTTTGCCGCCGAAAACGCCACCCAGATGGCCCTCGACGCTATCCAGCTGCTCGGCGGCAACGGTTACATCAACGAATACCCCACTGGCCGCCTGCTACGGGACGCCAAACTCTACGAGATCGGCGCCGGCACCTCGGAGATCCGCCGCTGGCTCATCGGCCGCGAGCTGATGGGAGAAAATGCATGAGTCGTATCCACTCCCACCTTGACACGGCGAGCCCGGAATATGCGGCCAATCGGGCCGCCATGCAGGGGCTGGTCGATGATCTCCATGCCCGCATTGCCGAGATCGCGCAAGGGGGCGGCGCGGCCAACAACGCCCGCCATCAGGCCCGTGGCAAGCTGCTGCCCCGCGAGCGCATCAATCAGCTGCTGGACCCGGGCTCCCCGTTTCTCGAACTCTCGGCGCTGGCTGGCTGGCAGGTCTATGACGAGCCGGTGCCCGCAGCCGGTATCATCACCGGCATCGGCCGGGTTTCGGGCCGGCTCTGCATGCTGGTGGTGAACGACGCCACCGTGAAAGGCGGCACCTACTACCCGCTCACGGTAAAAAAACACCTGCGCGCCCAGGCCATCGCCGAGCGGCTGCGCCTCCCCAGCCTCTATCTGGTGGATTCCGGCGGCGCCTTCTTGCCGATGCAGGACGAGGTGTTCCCCGACCGGGATCACTTTGGCCGCATCTTCTACAACCAGGCCCGCATGTCGGCCCAGAACATTCCGCAGCTGGCGGTGGTGATGGGGCTCTGCACCGCAGGCGGCGCCTATGTGCCCGCCATGGCAGACGAGTCGATCATGGTCAGGGAGCAGGCCACCATCTTTCTGGCCGGCCCACCGCTGGTCAAGGCCGCCACCGGCGAGGAGATCAGCGCCGAGGCGCTGGGCGGCGCCGGGGTACACTGCGCCCACTCAGGGGTGGCGGATCACATGGCCCGTGACGATGCCCATGCGCTGGCCATCGCCCGCACGCTGGTTACTCATCTGGGTAACGAGCCGATAGAGAGCAGCCCCGGCTACGAGCCCCCCTGCTACCCCATAGAGGAGCTCTACGGTCTGGTGGGCACCAGTCTCAAACGCCCTTACGACGCCCGCGAACTGATTGCACGACTGGTGGATAGCTCTGACTTTGACGAATTCAAGGCGCTGTTCGGCACCACTCTGGTGACCGGCTTTGCCCGTATTTGCGGCATGGAAGTGGGTATCCTCGCCAACAACGGCGTGCTGCACAGCGACAGTGCCCAGAAGGGGGCCCACTTTATCCAACTCTGTAACCGGCGTGCCATCCCGCTGCTCTTTTTGCAGAACATCACCGGTTTTATGGTGGGGAGTAGCGCAGAAAAAGAGGGGATCGCCAAGCACGGCGCCAAGCTGGTCACAGCGGTGGCCTGCAGCCGGGTGCCCAAGATCACCCTGATCGTCGGCGGCAGCTTTGGTGCCGGCAACTACGGCATGTGCGGCCGCGCTTATGAACCCGATTTTCTCTTTAGCTGGCCCAACAGCCGCATCTCCGTCATGGGGGGCGAGCAAGCGGCCGGGGTGCTGGTGCAGGTGCGTCGGGACAAGCTGGCTGCCGAGGGCAAGAGTCTGAGCGAGCAGGAAGCGGCCGCCATCCGAGCCCCGGTGATCGAGCAGTATGAGCGCCAGGGTCACCCCTACTACGCCAGCGCCCGCCTCTGGGATGATGGCGTCATCGACCCGGCCCAGAGCCGCACCGTGCTGGCGCTGGCGCTCGCCGCCTGTCAGGGTGCCCGCATTGAACCCGAGCAGTACGGCATCTTTCGGATGTAAGGAGCAAACCCATGTCAGATCCACTTACTTCCTCAGCACTTGGTTCTTCAACACAGGGCCCGTTTCGGCTGGAGCGGCACGGCCCACTGGCCGAGCTGGTGCTGTCGCGCCCGGCCCGCCACAACGCCTTTGATGCCGACCTGATGCTGGGGCTGCTCGACTGCCTCGATGATCTGGCCCATCTCCATGGTCATGATCTTGCCGAACGCCCCCACGCCCTGCTGCTGCGGGCAGAGGGCAAACACTTTTGCGCGGGCGCCGATCTCAACTGGATGCGCAATCTGGCTCACGCCGATTTCGAACACAATCGCGAAGACGCCCGGGTATTGGCGCGGCTGATGCAGACCCTCGATGAGCTCCCCTTCCCCACGGTGGCGCTGGTGCAAGGGGCCGCCTATGGCGGGGCGCTGGGGCTGATCTGTGCCTGCGATCTGGTGTTGGCCAGCGACGATGCCCGCTTCTGCCTCTCAGAGGTGAGCCTCGGGCTAGTGCCTGCGGTGATCAGCCCCTACGTGGTACGCGCCATGGGAATGCGTCAGGCGCGCCGCTACATGCTCAGTGCCGAGCCGTTCGATGCCATCACCGCCTGTCGGCTCAATGTGGCACATCAACTCTGCAAGCCGGATCAACTGCTGGCGGAGGGACGGGCGCAGGCCCTTCGTCTGTGCCGCAACGGGCCGGAAGCGATGAAAGAGACCAAACGACTGCTGGCGGCCATAGAGGCCCATCCTTCCCGCCTGCACGAAGAGAAAACCGTCGAGACCATCGCCCGGGTTCGGGTGGGACTCGAAGCCCAGGAGGGGATGCAGGCCTTCTTCGACAAACGTCCTCCCGCCTGGCGTCCCCGTTTCAAGGATGAGACATGACCCATCACTCTCAGATTAAACGCCTGCTGATTGCCAATCGCGGCGAAATCGCCGTGCGCATCATCAAGACGGCGAAACGCCTCGGCATCCACACCATCGCCCTCTACTCCGATGCCGACGCCCACGCCATGCACACCCGTCTGGCCGATGAGGCCTGGCATCTGGGGCCCGCACCGGCCAGAGAGAGCTATCTCGACACCGGCAAGGTGCTGAAGATTGCCAAAGAGGCGCGCGCCGATGCCATCCATCCCGGTTACGGCTTTCTGTCGGAAAACAGCGATTTTGCCACCGCCTGCGAACAGCGCGGCCTGTGCTTTGTCGGCCCAAGCGGCGCCGCCATTCTCGCCATGGGCGACAAATCGGGCGCCAAGGCGCTGATGCAGGCTGCTGGCGTACCTGTGCTGCCCGGCTATCACGGCACGGATCAACGACCGGACTTCTTGCGCGATCAGGCGAGCCAGATTGGCTTCCCGCTACTTATCAAGGCGGCCAGTGGCGGCGGTGGCAAGGGGATGCGCCGGGTCGATCAGCTGGCCGATTTTGACGAGTCGCTGGCGGCAGTCAAACGGGAAGCCAAGGCCGCCTTTGGTGACGATCTGGTACTGCTGGAGCGCTATCTGCCCCAAGCTCGCCATGTGGAAGTACAGGTCTTTGCCGATAGCCTCGGCAACGCCATCTATCTGGGGGACAGGGACTGCTCCTTGCAGCGACGCCATCAGAAGGTGATCGAAGAGGCGCCCGCCCCCGACATCCCTCCGGTTCTGCGCCGCGCCATGGGGGATGCGGCCGTGGCCGCAGCCAAAGCCATTAACTATCAGGGGGCGGGCACCATCGAGTTTCTGCTCTGCAAGGATGAGTTCTTCTTTATGGAGATGAACACCCGGCTGCAGGTGGAGCATCCGGTCACCGAAGCGGTGACCGGGCAGGATCTGGTGGCCTGGCAGCTGGCCGTGGCCGAAGGCAAGCCGCTGCCACTCACTCAGGAGGAAGTGGTGCTGCGCGGCCATGCGGTGGAAGCGCGCCTCTACGCCGAGGATGTGGCGGCCGGTTTTCTGCCTGCCAGCGGGCCTATCCACTGGCTCCACTGGCCCGTTGGCGTGCGCATCGACACCGGCGTCACCGCTGGCGATGAGGTCAGCCCCTATTACGATCCCATGATCGCCAAGCTGATCGCCCACGGCCAAAGCCGCACCGAGGCGTTCGCCAAACTGGCCGATGCGCTGGCGGCACTGGATCTCGGCCCGCTGGTGCACAACGGCCCGCTGCTGCTGCGCCTGTGTGAAGAGCCTGACGTCCTGGCCATGAGCCACCATACCCAGTGGCCCATACCCACCACAGCACGGCCCATTCCTGAGCTCACCTGGCCGCTGGCCGCCCTCTGGCTGGCGAGCCGCCCTGCGGGCACCTCCCCCTGGCAGCAAGCCTGCGGATTTCGGCTGGGGCCGGATCGCTGCTGGACAGCGGCGGTGCGCATCGGTGATGAGCACCGGGTATTGACCCTTAACGATCATGGCGGCCAGTTTGAGTGGCAAGGGGAGACCCGTTGCTACCAAAAAGGCGATGACCATATCCGGCTGCAGCAGGGTGGCTACTGGCAACAGATCCCCATTCAAACGGTCGCAGGCTCGGAGACAGCCTTCATCATGACCCTGGGGGGCCAGTGCATCCGCTTCGCAGCCGATGATCGGCAGCACAGCCACCACCATGAGCAGGCAAACGAGAAGGCGCAGGGCGCCATCGCGCCCATGCACGGCATAGTGGTAGCCGTGCTGATCGAGCAGGGGCAAACAGTCAGCAAGGGGCAACCCCTGCTGGTGCTGGAGGCGATGAAGATGGAACACCAGTTGCGTGCAGAGCGGGACGGGGTAATTGAGGCGCTGCAGTGCAAACAGGGCGAGCAGGTAAGCCAGGGAACCGTGCTGGTGCGCTTTGCCGAAGAGATTGCCACACAGGAGGATCACCCATGAACCGATCACAGGACGTCCGTGACGACAGGGTCAGTCTGGTGGAGATGGGGCCGCGAGATGGTCTGCAAAATGAAGCTGCGCCCCTCTCCCTGGTGCAACGGCTGGAGTTGATCCAGCGCCTTACCGACAGCGGTCTGCAGCGCATCGAGGTGGGTGCCTTTGTCTCTGCCAAAAAAGTGCCGCAGATGGCAGACTCCGCCGCACTTTTTCAGGCACTGCTGCGCAAGGGACCGACCCGTTACGGCGCTCTGGTACCCAATCTGCAAGGCTTGCAGGCAGCCATTGCCGCCCGCGCCGACGAGATTGGCCTCTTCACCGCCTGCTCCGACGGCTTTACCCGGGCCAATATCGGCATCAGCGTGGAGGAGTCGCTGGTCCGCTTCGCCCCGCTGGTGCAGGAGGCGCGCCGCCTCGGCATCAAGGTGCGCGGCTACCTCTCCACCGTCATCGCCTGCCCGTTCGATGGCCCGACCCGCCCGAAACGGGTCGCCGCCATGGCCGAGCAACTGCTGGATCTCGGTTGCCACGAAATTTCGCTGGGGGACACCATAGGCGTCGGCACCCCGGGCACGGTGGCGCCCATGCTGGATGCGGTGCTGCACGAGATCCCGGCGGGTCGACTCGCGGTCCATTTCCACGACACCTACGGTCAGGGCTTGGCCAACCTGCTACCCGCGCTGGAGCGCGGCATTCGCACCATCGACTGCTCGGTGGCGGGGCTTGGCGGCTGTCCCTATGCGCCGGGCGCCTCCGGCAATGTAGCGTCAGAAGAGGTGGTCTACCTGCTGCACGGCCTTGGCATGACGACCGGGGTGGATCTCGACAAACTGGCGGCCACCGGCCAGTGGGTGAGCGAGCAGCTCGGCCGTCCCAACGGCTCGCGGGTCGGTCAGGCCCTGCACGCCAATGCCGAGCGGCTGCGCGCCCGCCTCTGCCAGCCACACGCCCAGCAACAGGAGTCATGACCATGTCCCGTTCCCTGCCCGGCAAGGAGATCACCTACAGCATTTCGGAGCTGGCCCACGAATTCGATGTCACGCCGCGCACCATCCGCTACTACGAGGATGAGGGGCTGCTCACCCCGCTGCGGGAGGGGCAAACCCGCATCTACAGCCATCGGGACAAGATCCGGCTCAAGTTGACCCTGCGCGGCAAACGGCTGGGGTTTAGCTTGGCCGAGATCCGCGAGCTGTTCGATATGTACGACACCGACAAATCGAGCAAAACCCAGCTCCACTCCATGATCCAGCTGATCGAGGCAAAACGCGGCGCCCTGCGCCAGCAACTGGAGGATATCCAGATGGTGATGGCCGAGCTGGAGGCCGCCGAACAGCGCTGTGTTAATTCCCTTAACAGCTTGAAAACTGGCGCAGATTAACCGAATCTGGGAGCAAGCTATTGCCCTGGGGATCCCATGAGATATTGGTGCTGGTTTTTGCTCTTGTTCAGCCTCTCTGGCTGGAGCCATCCCCTCATCAAGGTTGGTGGATACCCCTATGCCCCCTTTGTGGTCAAACTCTCCGATTCACGCTATGAAGGACTGACGCTGGACCTCATCGCCAAGCTAAACGAGATCCAGCAAGAGGTAAGATTCGTGTTTGTTCCCACCTCGGCCTCCAACCGTTACAAGGCGCTCGATCTGGGCCGTTTCTCGCTGATGCTGTTTGAAGACACCAAATGGGGCTGGGACACAGATAAATTCAAGATGACAGCCCCCTTCCTCGGTGGTGGCGAGGTCTATGTGGCCCTGAACAAAGTGGGTCGGGATCAGCGCTTTTTCGATGACCCCTCTCGGCATCATCTTATCGGAGTGACCGGCTACCACTACGGCGTCGGCCAGTTCAATGCCGATCCCCTCTACCTGCAGCGCAAGCTCAATATCACCCTGGTCAAGGACAATGTCAGCGCCCTGCAAGCCCTGCTCAAAGGACGTGGCGAGGTAGCCATTCTCAACGTCTCATACCTTAACCAGTATCTGCTGGCCCACCCCGACACCGCCGACCAGCTGCTGATCTCGCAGAAATGGGATCAACAATATCAACACCGCGCCATCCTTCACCCTGCGGCCCCCATTACCCCTGCCCAGCTGGAACAGTGGCTGGCAGCGCTGCAACAAAAGGGTGAACTGGATCGCCTTTGGACAAAGTACGGCGTACAACAGCACGCAACCCCATGATTACTATCCAGCTTTTCTGTACCATGGTGGGAACCAAATGGGAGTGCACCAAATGAACACCACCGAGCCCGCGTCCCCCAAGCTCCGCTTGCTGCGCTACCTTGCCTACGCTTTCCTGCTGCTTCTTATCCTGATCACCCTGCTGCTGTGGCAAACCCCCCGTCTGGTCCAGCGCTATCTGCCCGGCTGGCTGGCCGAGCACTACGGCCTGCAACTGACGCTGGGTGAGATTGACGTAGGGCTGCGCAACCCTTCTCTCACCCTCGGCGCGACTGCCCTGCTCGATGCCAAACAGCAGCCTATCATCCGTTTTGAGCAGCTCTTTATCACCCCAAACCTGCAAGCCAGCTGGCAGCAGAAAGGGGTCGTGCTTTCCGCCGTCACCCTGACCAACCCCGTGGTGCAGCTGCAACGGCTGACAGACAAAAAAGGGGATGTTCGACTCAACCTGACCGATGCGCTGGCGACCCTGCTCGCCCCTGCGCCCTCCCACGAGCCCGAAACAGCCAGCGCCCCGCTGCTGGTCGATATTGCAAGAGTCAATGTCACTGACGGGCATGTGCGCTATCAGGATCAACGCAAGGAGAGCGAACCTGGCTGGTTGCCGCTCCTCAATCTGGAAAAAGTGACCCTCAAGCTCGATAACCTGCGCACCGAGGCAAATCACCCGACCGCCTATCAGCTGAGCGCCGCCATCAACGGCAAAAGCAACCTCTCCGCTCACGGCAAACTCGATGTAATGAGCGGCATGGGTCAGGGTAAGGTGAGCCTCAAGCAGGTCGAGCTGAAACCCTTCGCCCCGCTCTGGGCACCCTATCTCAAGCTGGATCTGGCCAAGGGCCACGCCAATGCAGAGGTGCAGTACCAGCTTAAAGAGGGCAAGCAAGGGGTGCTTTGGCAATTGTCCAAAGGCAAGCTGACGCTGGACAACTGGCAGCTTAAAAAACACAAGGGCGACGAATTTGCCCGCTTCGGCCAGTTGGCCCTTAGCGATCTGGCTGTCGATGGCCAGAAACAGTCGCTTCAGATCGGCAAGGTGACCCTGCAACAGCCCCTGCTCAAGGCCACCCTCAACCCACAGCAGGAGCTGGATCTGGCTGAATTGCTGATTGAACAGGCCCCCGCCAAGCCCGTCAAAGGGGCCCACGCCGCAAACGAGGTGGCCAACAATGCGGCGCCCAAGTCGGCACAACAAGCAAAAACAGCCGATAACGGCAAGAAACACGGGGCAGACAAACCCTGGCAGTGGCAGATCAAGCAGATCCTTATCGACAAGGGCGATCTCACTCTCACCGAATCGAGCAGCGGCAAACCGCAGGCACGCCAGCTCTCCGGCCTCAAGCTGGCGTTGGGGCCACTGGGCAGCAAGGGGGAGCAACCGAGCAAACTGACTCTGGCCACCCAGTTCAACCAGAGCAGCCCCCTCGCCTTTGATGGCCAACTGACCCTGACTCCTTTCACCTTAAGCGGCGACATCAACCAGCAGGAGCTGCCCCTGACGCTGGCACAGCCCTATCTGGCCGATCTGGTGCGTATCAAGGTGCAAAACGGGCTGCTGAGCAGCAAGACCAGACTTGATCTCGCCACCACCGCCCAAGGAGATCTCAGCAAGCTGACCCTGCAAGGGGGGCTCGATGTCAACGGGCTCAAGGTGGTCGATCGGGCAGACAATCAGCGGCTGCTGGAGTTCAACACCCTGGCTCTCACCGGTCTGACGTACGACGGCATCAGCCAGCAGATGCGGATCAAGGACATTGCCCTGAACAAGCCCTTCGCCCGCATCGAGATCAACGAAGATGGCACCACCAACCTGCAACAGCTGCTGTTGCCGCAACCGGCGGCAACCAAAAGTACTGAAACAAAAGCAGGCAGCAAGACTCCTGACTTTCGTTTCACCATTGACCAGCTGCGCACCGAGCAGGGCAACCTGCGCTTTGCCGATCGCAGCCTGAGTCAGGATTTTGTGGCCGATATCGCCTCACTGGGCGGCCAAAGTCGCCATATCAGCAATATTCCGGGGCAACGCTCCGATCTCGCCTTCAACGGCAAGGTGGATCGCTATGCGCCAGTGACCATTCGCGGCGGCACCAACCTGCTGGTGGCCAACCCGATCCTCGACATCGCGGTCGCTTTCCACAATCTGGAGCTCACCACCTTCACCCCCTATTCGGGCACCTATGCCGGTTATGCCATCGACAAAGGGCAGCTCTCCATGAAGCTGCACTACAAGCTGGAGGGCAATCGGCTGGAGGGGGATAACGACATCACCATCAAGAAGCTGCAACTGGGCGAGAAGATCAAGAGCGATCAGGCCAAGGATCTGCCGCTGGGGCTAGCCATCGCCCTGCTAAGCGATGCCAACGGGGTGATACAGATGAACCTCAAGGTGAAGGGGGATCTCGATCAACCGGACTTCAGCATCGGCAATATTTTCTGGGATGTGCTGGGCAACACTCTGAGCAAGGCGATCACCTCCCCCTTCTCCCTGCTCGCCTCGCTGGCCGATGGTACCGAAGATCTCGACGAACTTCCCTTCCTGCCGGGGGATCCCGATCTCACCCCCACCCAGCAGGAGAAACTGGTCAAGCTGGCGCAGGCCCTCAAGGATAGACCCAAGCTCAGCATGAACATTCGCGGCAAGGTCAACTTCAACGAGGAGCGCCCCATCCTGCAACGGCAAAAGCTGGAACGGGTACTGGCCAAGCTCACCGGCAATCAGGCGGATCTCGACCTGCTGGAACAGGACCCCGCCCTGCAAGAGGCGCTGGCCCGGGCCTATGAAGAGCGCTTTGGCGAAGATCTGGATGATCTGGCCGATCGGCTCCATCTGGATGAAGAGAGCGCAGCACTGCGGGCCCAGGCGGTGATCCTGCTGCGGGATCAGCAGCTCATCACCGCCAAATCCCTGCGCAATCTCGCCATGCGCCGGGCGCAAAATACCAAGGAGTTTCTGGTCGACAGCCAGGGGATCGCCCCGGAGCGGCTGTTCGTGCTCGACAGCCAGGTCAAGGAAGAGGACAAGGAAGCCAAAGTGATCCTGACACTGGATCAGTAAGGCCGCCGCACTGCACAAAAGCGTAATAAAAATACAACCCCTCAACTATTTTGACACCTTTTGCTCACCAAACAGCCTGTCTTGGTGAGCATTTGGCCTCTGATACAAATAATCACGTAGTTTTTTTACGATTTATCCCCCTTGCCCCCTTGCGGGCGCGCCACAGCCTGCCTAAAATCGCGCGTCTTTTGTTAACCCCACCTCTATTTTTGGAGAACGCCACGTGAGCGAAAAATTGGCCAACCCTGCCCCTCTGGGTCTGATGGGTTTCGGTATGACCACCATCCTGCTGAACATCCATAACGCAGGTTTCTTCCCCATCAGCGCCATGATCCTGGCCATGGGCCTGTGCTACGGCGGCATCGCCCAGATCATCGCTGGCATCATGGAGTACAAGCGTGGCAACACCTTCGGTGTGACCGCGTTCACCTCCTACGGCCTGTTCTGGCTGAGCCTGGTGTTCCTGCTGATCATGCCGACCATGGGTCTGGCCGAAGCCACTCCGCACGCCTACATGGGTTGGTATCTGCTGATGTGGGGCATGTTCACCCTGTTCATGCTGGTTGGCACCATCAACTACCCGCGCGCCAAGCAGTTCGTGTTCGCCTCCCTGACCGTGCTGTTCTTCCTGCTGGCCGCCCGTGACTTCACCGGCAGCACCCTGATCGGCACCATCGCCGGTTTCGAAGGCATCATCTGTGGCGCCAGCGCCATCTACCTGGCCATGGCCACCGTGATCAACGAGCAGTTCGGCCGCACCGTGATGCCAATCGGCGATCACAAGAAAGCCGCCGCAGTACAGCTGAAAGCCGCTGCCTGATAAGCAAGCCACTCAGATTGTGAAAAAGGCACCCTCGGGTGCCTTTTTGCTATTTCGCAAAGCTGATTTGCCTGCGCACACATCTTCCCTTTTCAGCCCTACATCCGGATATCCGTCTCTAGCGATTCGGCACTCCTGCCCCCCCCATTTGTGGATATATCCATCAACTAAATAAGGCTCTCACGGGCCACCACAAGGGATGCAGTTTGTTTTTTAGTATGAGGGCGTATAGCCACTGCCTTTTTTAGGAAATAATCCACCTAATACTATCAGGTTATTTTAAAGCATCCCGGTTCAATACTTTTTTATCTGCCATCAAAAGGTCATTCACCTTGCTCGACCAAACAGGTTCATATTCTTTATTTTCATTTTTTTTGATAGGCCATACAAAACCATGTTTATCAAAATCTGCCTTGTCGATTGTTGTCCCCGGTTGTGGAGTTAAAATCTTCACATTCAATTTATTAGCAGCATTTATCACTCGCTCTATGGGTTCTGACCACCCATGTGGAGCCATATTGTAAGCAGCCCAATGAACAGGTAATAAATATTTCCCTCGCAATATTTTATGCGCTATAACGGCTTGCTCTGGTCCTAGGTGTGTATCATGCCACATGGCACTATATGAGCCAGCCTCCATTAATGTTAGATCAAATGGGCCATACTTTTCACCAATAGTGTTAAACTCCCGATGCATCCCCGTGTCACCACTATAAAAGATTGAATTATTACTATCCTTTATGACCCAACTCGACCACAAGGTGTGATTAGATCTTGATAAACGGCCAGAGTAATGGCGTGCCGGTGTTGAAGCAATAAACACCCCATCAATGACTTTTTCTTCCCACCAATCAAATTCAATCACTTGAGCTTCTGGCACCCCCCATTTCATGAGAATGCTCTTGATTCCTAATGGAACAACCCATTTTGTTTTTTTACTTCTAAAGTAGTTCGCTACCTCATAGTCTAGATGGTCATAGTGATCATGCGATATAACGATAAGATCAACTGGAGGTAGCGCATCTAGCCTCATGGAAGGAGAATAAAATCTTTTTGGCCCCAGAGCCTTAAATGGAGATGCTCGTTCAGACCATGTCGGGTCAATAAGGACTCTACTCTTTTTGAACTCCAATAATACATTTGAATGCCCAAACCATGTAACTCTCAAACCTGACGATGGTAACGCAACCAAATCTTTGCCATTGCGAATACCATAATCAATAGGCTCCTCAGGAGTTCTAACCTCCTTATTATTAAATAGAAGGTGATACAAGCGTTCTATCGATGAGCTATCATCCTCCTTCATCTCATCAATGTTCTCAAATCCCTTTCCATTCCAATGTTCTGAGTTAATGACTTTCAGGTTATCTTTTGGAGCATCAGTGTCGCCGATAACAATATAGACGGATGTATATATCGACAAGACGACAATGAATATCATGGATAGCAATGCTAAAATAACTTTCACAAAAGCACCTCTAAATAAAAGCAAGTTGAATCTTTTAATACAACAGCAGATTGCATCAACAGGATTAAATTAAACTATTCATGGAAGATAGAATAGACTCAAGACCATTTGTAAACATTGACTCAGGGATTAACATAGTTAATCCCTGACTACAGGTAGCTACATTAAAAATGTGAGAGTGATGATAAATAAACTTAACTTCGAATTACAGATATTACACTGTTTCTATCTTCCGGTTTTTGTGGACCTATCAATATTGAGTTTTTAACCATTCGATCAATCAAAATAAATTGATCTTCAGTCTGAGCGTGGATCATCGCGATCGGCTTGTCAGCATCAACACTTTGACCCAGGCGGATAAAGTCGGTCAGACCGACCGCATAATCAAGTTTGTCACCGGCAGCGCGGCGACCACCGCCCATCGCCACCACGGCCAGACCCAGCTCGCGGGTATCCATGGCGGTCACGAAACCGCTGTTGGCCGCGAAGACCGGGCGCACGATGGCGGCTTTGGGCAGGTAAGCGTCGTAACGCTCCATAAAATCGGCCGGGCCACCGAGACCAGTCACCATGCGACCGAAGATTTCGGCCGCCTTGCCGTTATCCAGCACCGCCTGCAGCTTGGTGCGGGCATCGCGCTCGTCGCTGGCAAGACCGGCGGAGATAAGCATCTCGGCGCACAGCGCCATGGTCACTTCGTGGATGCGCGGGTTGCGGTATTCACCGGTCAGGTAGCGCACAGCTTCACGTACTTCCACCGCGTTACCGGCGCTGGAGGCCAGCACCTGGTTCATGTCGGTCAAGAGCGCAGAGGTGCGGCAACCGGCACCGTTGGCCACGGCCACAATACTCTTGGCCAGCTCTTCGGAGGCTTCGAAGGTTGGCATAAAGGCGCCGGAGCCCACTTTCACATCCATCACCAGCGCTTCGAGCCCGGAGGCGAGCTTCTTGGAGAGGATGGAGCCGGTGATCATCGCGATGGATTCAACGGTGGCGGTAATGTCACGTACTGCATAGATACGCTTGTCAGCCGGGGCAAGATCGCCGGTCTGACCGATGATGGCGACACCCGCCTCTTTCACCACTTTCAGGAAACGGTCGTTGTCGACCGAGGTCTGGTAGCCGGGAATAGCGTCCAGCTTGTCGAGGGTACCGCCGGTGTGGCCCAGGCCACGGCCGGAGATCATCGGCACGAAACCGCCGCACGCAGCGACCATCGGGCCAAGCATCAGGGAGACAACGTCCCCCACCCCGCCGGTGGAGTGCTTGTCGACAATCGGGCCACCCAGATTGAGGTGATCCCAGGTCAGCACCATGCCGGAGTCGCGCATGGCGCAGGTCAGGGCAACCCGCTCATCCATGGTCATGTCTTTGAAGTAGACCGCCATCGCCAGCGCCGCAATCTGCCCCTCGCCGATGGTGTTGTTGGTAATGCCCTGAACGAAGAATTGAATTTCTTGGGTACTGAGCGCTTCACCGTTGCGCTTCTTGCGAATAATTTCTTGAGGCAAAAACATCTTTCATTCCCTCCGCCATTACTGGCGTTACACAAGCCTGAATCTTTGCCCGCACACAGCATGGTGGGGGCTAACAGGGCGAACAGCGGTCCGCCCTCTCATCAACCTATTAGTAACCGCTGGTGTTGGCCGGCTTGTCGCCATGCCCCAGAGTGGCCAGCAGACTGGCCAGCAGGCTGGATGCACCAAAGCGGAAGGTACGGGCGGATACCCAGTCGTTGCCGAGGATCTCTTCGGCCATGGCCAGATACTGACCGGCAACGGCGGCATCTTTCACGCCACCAGCAGGCTTGAAGCCAACTTTCGGATTCTTGGCCTTGATCACTTCCATCATGATCCGCGCCGCTTCCGGTGTCGCATTGACCGGCACCTTGCCGGTGGAGGTCTTGATGAAGTCGGCACCGGCATCGATGGAGATTTCGGAAGCGCGACGGATCAGCGCCTCTTCTTTCAGCTCGCCGGTTTCGATGATCACTTTCAGCAGCACGTTGGCACCACAGGCCTCTTTACAGGCTTTGACCAGATCAAAACCGATCTGTTCATTGCCAGCCATGAAGGCGCGATACGGGAACACCGCGTCCACTTCGTCAGCACCGTAGGCGACAGCGGCACGGGTCTCGGCCACGGCGATCTCGATGTCGTCGTTGCCGTGCGGGAAGTTGGTCACGGTCGCAATGCGTACGTCGGCTGCGCCGATCTCACGCAGGGTCTTGCGAGCGATAGGGATAAAACGGGGGTAGATGCAGACGGCGGCGGTCAGGCCAGCCGGTGACTTGGCCTTATGGCACAGGTCGATCACCTTCTGATCGGTGTCGTCATCGTTCAGGGTGGTCAGGTCCATCAGGTTCAGGGCGCGCTGAGCGGCCACTTTCAGATCAGTCATTCTGTTCTCCTCAGTCATTCTACTATCCAATTCGGATTTATTAACTTAATAAAACAATCATCATCGTTATCTAAAATTTAAGGCATGGCAAATAGTCTAATCAAATAATGGTCATAGACACTGACTGTTGCAGATTCGTGTTTATCAATGCCACATTTAAAGGGCAATGATAAAGAAAGGAGGGAATGTTAGGCCAGAAATACGATGAATTTAAACATAGAATATCACTATACGGAGTTTACATGTCTTGTTTCAAAGCAGCTTTCATTTTTCTAGCTCCTAATGTCAATCCAGAACTTGATTTTCAATGGGTTAAAACAGATAGCGTTCATGTTAAAACAATAGCAGTATCTAGCTATCAAGAAGCATGCTTACAGCTTGATGATTTATATTCAGAAGGTATCAGAGCTATAGAGCTATGTGCAGGATTTGGACATATCGGTGTTGCGAAAGTTAAAGAACAATGCTTGGGGCGCATGCAGGTAGGTGTTGTAAGATTTGATATACACCCATGCCTTGATAATGTCAGCGGTGATGTTTTATTCAGTTAAACAGTATGTTTTCATTAACCAAGAGAAAAGAAAAATGAAACTAAAAACAATTTCAGCATTCATGTTTGGCCTTTCCGCAATTGCATCATTCAATTCATTTGCGGATATCAACTATGAACTCCAACCCGGTATTAATAAAGTAAATTTCCTAAGTGAAAACACAAGAATTTCAGGGAATTTATTCTTACCTAAGGATTTTAATCCGGCTAAAAAGTACCCTGCTATCGTGGTGATAACTCCAGCCAGTGGCGTAAAAGAGCAAACCGCCGGAATTTACGCAAAAAAAATGGCTGAGAAGGGTTATGTCACTTTAGCATTTGACCACAGAACATATGGTGAAAGTGGTGGTATGCCTCGAGGCATGGAAAATGCTCCGATGAAAGTGGAAGATATTAAAAATGCAATTAGCTTCATCCGTTCTATTCCAGGTGTTGATGATGAGCGAGTTGCTGAACTAGGATTATGTTCTGGTGCTGGTTACGGTCTTCAAACTGCCTATCAAGATTCACGAGTAAAATCGCTAGCTGTTGTTAGCGCCTTTATTGACTTCACTGATTATGGCATGGGTGGCGCAACTCAATATGCAAACATGCTCAACGGCTCCCCTGTTAAGCAATATCAACAGCAAATTAAATGGGCTAGTGATGCTCGTCAAAAATACTTTGAAACCGGTGAGGTACTCTATGTAGATGGGATCCCCGCTGCAGGTTCTGGTCTTGGTGAATTCTGGGATCAAGCTGCAGATTACTACCGAAATAGCAAGCGCGGTGGTGCCGTAGCAACATACACCCCCAAGAGAGCAGCTATCTCATTAGATTCAAGATATGCATTTAACCCAACTGAACACATTGAATTGCTTGAAGGAAAGCCATTTATGGCGATCATTGGGTCAGAGGCATTGTCTGCTCCATTTAGTAAAATTGCTGTGGAACGTGCAAAACAGAAAAAAATTGATGCCACACTTTTTACCATCAAAGGTGCTGGTCACTTTGACCTATATGACCAAGATAAGTATGTTAATCAGGCTGTTATAAAACTGGATGAATTTTATAAAAAGACCATTTTTTAACTACATATAGTACCATTGCCCTAACTAAGTCGTTGTTTTTAGAACCTCTCAGATGAATTGTTTGGGAGGTTCTTTTTTCTATAGCCTAAGGCTATGGGTATCATTGGCAAACGGTATTTTATTAATGACACCATGCTATGTACTCTATCGTTAATAAAGTGGAGGGAAATATGGTTGATATTAGACTGTTACGTTTGTTTATAGCTATCTATGAAGAAAAAAACTTAACTCTTGCTGCGGAAAAATGTCACATTACGCAGCCATCCATATCTGCCGCATTGAAACAACTTGAGGAACTACTTGGCAACGATCTTTTTTTACGAGATAAAAAGGGAGTTCAACCACTTAACAGTGCCCACGAGTTATATCCTCACGCAAAGCGTCTTGTGAATGACAGCGCTACAATCTCAACTTTATTCATGTCAAAGGCAACAACACCTAAAATAAGTGTTGGGGTCTGCAACTCCATCAGTAAATATAAAACTGCGACAACACTTTCTCATTTAGAACGTTTGGCACCTAATTGCCATTTTATTTTGACCTCATCAGATAAATCTGATTGCAAAATTGGATTAGAAAAAGACAAAAATGATACTGATCTATTTATCCCGTTATGGGAAGAGAAGTTTGTTTTTGTTACAAAAGAGAACATTTCAGCACCAAGTAAAATCGAAGATTTTTATCACTTAGATTTTATAGAGTGCCCCAGTTGTGAAGTTCACCAAGAAGTGCTCGGATTAATATCATCAAAGAACATTGCATTGAACATTGTGTCTACAGCAGAAACAAAGGAACAGGCTTTTTTGTTAGCTCTTGCGGGTTTAGGTAGTTGCTTCCTTCCTATGGGACTAGTTGAAAAAGTATCAGACATAAACGTTTTTGATATTAATCTCCCCATTAGAGGTCGAAGCGTAGGGCTATGTATGCCATCCCATCAAGCGATAAACCCAGTACTAAAAAAAATACGAAGTAATGCAAAATTAATTTCTATAGAAAACGTTTAATAATTCACATAAATTAAATATAAAATAGGGAAAGCCATGATAACAATCAAATCAAAAATCAGTTTTTATAGCCAAGAAAACAAACTAATTGGATATCTATATCAACCTGACAACATTGTGGATAATGAAGTACGATCTACGATTCTTCTTGTCCCACCTCAAGCCGGTGTTAAAGAGCACACTGTTGATGAGTATGCTCAGCGATTATCTGCACATGGTTTTATTTGCCTGACATTTGATCATGCAACTTTTGGTGACAGTGAAGGTGAACCCAGATTCTATGAAAATCCATATAATAAGTCAGAAGATATTTCTGCAGCAGTTACCTACTTATCAACATTAGATATAGTTGATAAAAAATCAATTTTTGGTTTAGGAATCTGCTCCGGCGGAGGATACTTATCACATACAGCTGTTACCGATAGAAGAATATCAAAAGTTGCAACCGTGAATGCGTACTTCGATCATCGAGGTTTTTATCGCAGCTTATTCTCTCAAAAGGATTTAGATGAATTACTCTCATCAGTAAATAATGCTAGATTACAGTTTGTAAATGGTGAGGCGATTTCATATTTACCGCATGCGCCAGAAAACTGCACGCCTGACACGCCGAAACTATTTCAAGAGTTTTATGAATATTATATGACAGACCGGGGAATAAAAGGAAAGTACGAGAGTAAATTTTTACCATGGAGCTATGAGAAGCTATTGACGTTTTCAGCGCTAGATAACGCGAAATTTTTAGCGCCAACGCCACTACTCATGATAATTGGTGAGTTAGCAGGCTCTAAAAATGAGAGTGAACAAATGTATAAAGAAGCAAGTGAGCCTAAAGAACTATTCGAAATAGATAGCGCCAACCACATTGATCTCTATGACAAAAGCATATTTGTTGAAAGAGCAATCGATAAACTGATAGCATTTTATCGTTTATAACATATCGAACATGAAATACCCCCTATTTTTATTCTCTGATACTTTGCCAATACCGGACTAACACCGGTATTGGCTGTGTGTTTAAATAACGTTTACGTTAAATATAAAGCTCGTCAGTTTTGGATTTTCGTATTTAATTTAACACTGACCACAATTAAGCATTTCCACTGTTTTACCATTTTTGTTGTGCATTGATGTCACAGAATTCCGTAACCTCCCTCCCCCGCCAGCAAGCGGGTCGCGGGAAAACGCTGCGCGGGATCCTGGCTAAAGAACTGGCTCAGTTGCCGGTATACCGCGGGATAGACCTGCTGCAGCCGCAGCGGATCGCTAAAGAAGCACTCGCAGCTGACGGCAAAAAACTCGGCGGGATGTTCGGCGGCATAGGGATCGATGGCAGTTACCTCATCCCGATCTAGCTGCTGGCACAACTCATCGAAGGCGGCCTGAAAGGCCTGCTGCCACAGCTGGCTGCTCATCTGCCCCGGCAACGGCGGCGCGCCGTCCGCCTCACCGCCCAGCATGTCGAGTTTGTGGGCCAGCTCGTGGATCACCAGATTAAAGCCGTCCCAGTCGCCATCCTGTTGCAGATCGCTCCATGCCAGCACCAGCGGCCCTTGTGGCCAGGATTCACCGGCGTTCTCCTCTTCAACTTCGCTCACCAGCCCGAACTCATCCTGCACCTCCTGACGCCGGGTGACGGGCTCGGGAATGATGATGATTTCGTGAAAGCCGCGATACCAGTCGATACCGAGATGAAGAATGGGCAACGCCGCCTGCAGCGCCAGCACCGCCTGTTGACGGCGGCTGAGCTCTACCCCGATCAGGGTCAGGGTCTTGCGCTTGAGTAGCTGTTGCCCCAAGCCGATAAGCGTCGTCTGCTCGGTGTCGCTGAGCCCTTGCAAGATGGGCACTGCCGCCAGCGCCTGACGCCACAGCGCCAACTCATCCTCACTCATGGACGTTTGCGGGCGACCACCCAGCCATTTGAACCATCCCAGCACGCCAACTCCTTCTTTTGATGCAAACAACAGGTCACAACAGTTTGACGAACCGTTTCGGCCGCTCCTGATAATCCTGCGCCAGATAAAAACGGTGGGCCGCCTCGCGCTTGAGGCTACTGGATAGCTCCAGCTGGGCGCAACCTGCGGCCCGCGCCATCGCTTCGGCGCCCTTGAGCAGGGCTGCGCCCACTCCCGCCCCTCTTGCCCCTTCATCGACAACCAGCGCCGAGATCAGGCCCCAAGCTGGTGCAACATGCAATGGTGCCAGCTTGTGCCACACCAGCACGCCGACCACCTTGTCGGCCAGGGAGGCGAGCAGCACAACGCTCGCGGGATCCGGCGCCAACAGGCGTGCCGTCACGTCAGCGCCTTCGGCAGGATACCCCAATTGGGTGAACAGGTGGGCGATGGCACTCCCGTCGTCGGCCTCAGGGGGACGGATCGTCAACGTCTCAGGATCATTTTTCATTGTTGGCCTCATGTTTGCTTTCCATTGTGTTACGCCCGTCACATTGTCTGGCGCAGATCAACAAGGAGGATCTCATCTTTACTCATAGAAAACGCTGCCTGCCATTATCCCCCCACCCTTGTCAATTCACAAATTTGCAACAAGGCAACATTTTTCGCTGGGAAGCACCGATACAACTCGATATGTTACAAGCCATGCATGGCGCGTGTTTGCGCTCTGCTTAACCCCTCAACCTCGCGCTCATTTGTTAACTGGATTGTTAACAAACAGGGCCGAAAACAGTGACAGAGAGCGAGGCCAAGATCTCGCCAAGACAGCGCCACAAACACAACAAAGGAGTTGTTGTACATGAATGAAATCGTCAATGCCATCAATGGTGTAATCTGGAGCCCTGCGCTCATCTACCTGTGTCTGGGGGTCGGTCTTTACTTCTCCCTGCGTACCCGTTTTTTGCAACTGCGTCATATCAAAGAGATGGTGCGCCTGATGTTTGATGGCAAGAGCACCGATGCCGGTGTCTCCTCCTTCCAGGCGCTGGCCATGACCCTGGCCGGTCGCGTGGGTACCGGTAACATCGCCGGTGTGGCCACCGCCATCACCTTCGGTGGCCCGGGCGCCCTGTTCTGGATGTGGATGGTCGCCTTCCTCGGCGCCAGCTCCGCCTTCGTGGAGTCCACCCTGGGTCAGGTTTACAAAGAGAAGATCAACGGTGAATACCGCGGCGGCCCGGCCTTCTACATCGAGAAAGGGCTTGGCATGAAGTGGTACGCCTGGACCTTCGCCATCGCTACCGTCTTCGCCTGCGGCGTGCTGCTGCCGGGCGTGCAGGCCAACTCCATCGGCTCCAGCCTGCAGACCGCCTTTAATATCGATCCGAACGTCACCGCCGCCGGTCTGGCGCTGCTGCTCGGCTTTATTATCTTCGGTGGCGTCAAGCGTATCGCCAGCTTCGCCAGTACCGTGGTGCCCTTTATGGCTCTGGGCTACATCATCGTGGCTTGTGTCATCATCGCCCTCAATATCGGCCAGCTGCCGGGCGTGATCCTGCTGATCTGGAAGAGCGCCTTCGGTCTGGATGCCGGTTTCGGTGCCATTCTGGGTCTGGCCATCATGTGGGGGGTAAAACGCGGGGTCTACTCCAACGAAGCCGGTCAGGGTACCGGGCCGCACGCCTCCTCTGCTGCGGCAGTGAGCCACCCGGCCAAGCAGGGTCTGGTGCAGGCGTTCTCCGTCTATATCGACACCCTGTTCGTCTGCTCCGCCACCGGCTTTATGCTGCTGATCACCGGTCTCTATAACGTACAAGGGCCGGACGGCGCCGCCATCTACACGGGTATTGCCGGTATCGCAGCAGGCCCGGGCTATGTGCAGACCGCCATGGAGAGCATGATGCCGGGCTTTGGCAGCATTTTCGTGGCCATCGCGCTGTTCTTCTTCGCGTTCACCACCATCGTTGCCTACTACTACATTGCCGAAACCAACATCGCCTACATCAACCGCAAGATTAATCGCCCCTGGCTCACCTTCTTGCTGAAGATTGCGCTGATGGCTGCCACCGTCTACGGCACAGTCAAGACTGCAGATCTGGCGTGGGGCATGGGTGATATCGGGGTTGGCCTGATGGCCTGGCTCAACATCATCGCCATTCTGCTGCTGCAAAAGACAGCCTTCACCTGTCTGAAGGATTATGAAGCGCAGCAGGCACAAGGGATTGACCCCGTATTCCACCCGGAGAAGCTCGGCATCAAGAACGCCGATTACTGGGTGGGCAAGCGCTCCGAAGAGAACCTGGAACTGGAGAAATCGGGCCATCAGTTCGAGCCGGATCAGGATCGCAAGACCTCCTGAACCAGAACGACATAAGACATCAATAAAAATGGCAGCCTCGGCTGCCATTTCTTTTTCCTGTCACCTCATCTCAGAGCGCATTGCGGCGCGGCCCGAAGGGCAGCCGCCAGCGAAACAGGCTGTTAAGGGTGGCCCGCCACTGATTGGGTCGCCCCAAAATCTGCTTTTGCAGCCGAGTCTCCTCTTTGAGCATCGCCTCGTCACTGCGGGCCCAGGCCTGGCTGTAGAGCTGCTTGATCCCCGCCAGGGCATCGGGCGACTTGGTGATCAGGGTGCGGGCAAACTCCCGCGCCTCCACCAGCGGATCGGCGCAGACCCGGCTCACCATCCCGAGAGATTTGGCCTCGACGGCATCCAGCTCACGCCCGCTCATGGCCAGCTCCATGGCGGTATCCACTCCCATCAGATTGCGCATGGTGACGCTGCCACTCATGTCGGGGATGATCCCCCACTTGATCTCCATCACCGAGAAGCGGCAATCGGGGGTGCTGAAGCGAAAATCGGCGCCGAGCGCAATCTGCAAGCCACCGCCAAAACAGACTCCCTGGGTCACCGCAATCACCGGCACAGGCAGCTGATGCCAGCCATAGGCAACCCGCTGGGCCAGATTGGTCGCCTCGTCTGCTTCACGCTTAAGAATATCGAGCGCCGCCACCGGCTGTCTCAGCATGGATTTCACATCCAGCCCGGCGCAGAAGGCCCGCCCCTCGCCGTGCAGGATCACCGCCCGCAGCCCCTTGTGCCGGGCGAGCTGTGTCAGCGTCTCGTCGATAGCACTGAACATGGCGCGGTCCAGCGCATTGAGTTTGTCCCCCCGCGTCAGCATCACTTCGGCAATCCCGTCGTGGATCTCGCACTTGATCCTTGGTTTTTCCATCTCCCTTATCCTCTCCTTGATCCCTGAAACTGACTCACTGGTCATACCACCACGTTATCAGAGTGTGAACAGGTGGTACAGCTGAGACTAAAGTCGGCTGGTCGCCTCCCCCTCCCTTTGTCACACTGGGAGCTGCATGAGTGCCGCAAGCCAGCAGAGGACGCTGTCATGTCAACCCTGTTCAATTTTGCCAGACCACCGTTCGACCGACTGGATGAGGAGGCGCGCGAGCGGCTCTCCCGTCACCTCTCGCTCTGCTATTTTCGGGCCGGAGATCTGCTGCTAAAAGAGGGGGATGAGCCTCCCGGCCTCTATCTCATCATCAAGGGGGCGGTGGAAGAGTCTGACCCTCACCACCAGTTTGGTGATTACGGGGTCGATGATCTGTTCGATGTGCGCGCCCAGTTTGACGGCCGCTGCCGCCACCGCTTCACCGCGCTGGAAGATAGCCTCTGTCAGCTCATTCCTCGCCACACCTTTCTGGCGCTCTGTGAGCAGGATCCGCAGTTTGCCAGCTACTTCACCGCCAATCTGGCCGAGCGTCAGCGCCAGCAAGAGCAACGCGAACAACTGGGTCAGAAGAATCTGGCGGAATTTATCCTGACCCGCATCGAACCCAGCCACCTGCAAGCACCGCTTATCGTCGACAGCAAGCTGTCACTGCTGGCGGCGACCGAAGCCATGGTGAGCAAGGGGACCGATTGCCTGCTCTACCCCGCCCACGATGGCTCCCTCACGCTGGCAACCCGCAAGACTTTGCTCCACGCCCTGACCCTCAAGGGATTGCCGCTGACGGCCCCCCTCTCGGTGCTGACCCCTACCCCGCTGATTGGTCTATCGCTGGAGAGCTATCTGTTTGATGCCCTGCTGCTGATGACCCGCCATCGCATCAAGCGACTGGTGGTGTGGCGTGGCAACGAGGTGGCGGGCATCTTGCAACTGACTCAGGTGCTGGGGCTCTTCTCGACCCACTCCCACGTGCTGACGTTGCGTATCGCCCGTGCCGACAGCCTGCCGGCACTGGAGGCGGTGGCCCGCGAACAGCAACAACTGACCCGCTCACTGTTTGCCCAGGGGATCCACACCGCCTTTTTGATGAAGCTGATCGCCACCATCAACGAACAGCTGATCGCCAAAGCCTTTGCGCTGGTGATCCCCCCCGAGGTGCAGGATAGAGTCTGCCTGTTGATGCTGGGCTCGGAGGGGCGCGGCGAGCAGATCCTCAAAACCGATCAGGACAACGCCCTGATCCTGCCAGAGGGGCTGACATGGCCCACCCAGACAGCCGATCTGGCCGAATTCAGCGGTCTGCTGGAGCGACTCGGCTACCCGCTGTGCCCCGGGCAGGTGATGGTGAACAATCCGGCCTGGGTGAAAACAGGCAGCGAGTGGCAAAGCGCCATTGCCTGCGCCTGCACCACGGCAAAAGAGGATGAGCTGCTCTGGCTCGCCACCCTGGCCGATGCTCACCCCATCGCGGGGGATCGCCAACTGCATCTGCCGGTTGCCAGAGCGCTGCGCGAGCAGTTGGCGGACAGACGGGATCTGCTGGCGGAGATGGTGCGACCGGCAGTGGCCTTTCATGCCCCCCTCACCCTGTTTGGCCGGCTGGAGCAGCCACCGGAAGGGCTGGATCTGAAGCGGGGCGGCCTGTTCCCGCTGGTACACGGCATCCGGATGCTGGCCCTTGAGGCAGGCATTCTGGAGACTTCAACCCTTGGGCGTATCGATGCGCTGGTGGCCGCCGAGCGGCTCAGCGCCGACTATGGCAGCAATCTGGCGGAGGCGTTCCGGCTCTTTATCCGGCTGAGGCTACGCAGCCAGCTCAAGGGGAGCGGTAGTCGGGTGCAGACAAGCGAGCTCAGCCACAGCGAGCGGGATCTGTTGCGCCAGGCGCTGCATCAGGTGAAGAAGTTCCAGCAATGGCTCACCTTGCACTTTCGTCTGAGACAATAGCCATGTTGAGCCGCGTTCGACGCTACTGGTATGGCCGCGCGTTCCGAACGGGCGAGTTCGCGCCGCTCTTTGCCACCCCACCGGAAGATGAACGGATCGCCCTCGATTTCGAGACCACCAGTCTCGATCCCGAGCAGGCCGAGATCGTCTCCATCGGGGCGGTGCGCATTCAGGGTAACCGGCTGCTGACCGGCGAGGCCCTCGCCATCAAGGTGCAGCCACCGGCCAGCCTGACCAGCCAATCGGTGGTGATCCACGGTCTGCGCCATCAGGATCTGCAACAGGGGATGGCGCTGGAAGCCGCGCTGCGCCTGCTGCTCGACTTTATCGGCCCCCGTGAACTGGTGGGCTATCACATCGCCTACGATCTGCGTATTCTCAATCTCGCCTGCCAGAAATTGTGGGGATTGACCCTGCCCCAGCGAGGGATCGAGGTGAGCCAGCTTTATCATGACCACCTCTATCGCCGCTATCCCGATGCGGCCATTGACCTGCACTTGAGAGCCATCTGCAGCCACCTTGAACTGCCATCCCTGCCAGCCCACGATGCCCTTGCCGATGCCACCACGGCCGCGCTCATCTACCTGCGCCTGACCTGCGGCTCGCCACTGGCTTATCCCAAAGTCTAATTGTCGATAAATAACATTTAATTCACATTTTGCTTACATGAGCAGATTGCCTGCTCGTCGGGGTTACCCCATCCACCGCTGACACTCATGTCATGGAGAACTGCAATGGAACAGCAAAGCTATCTGAGGATCCAGCAAGATCCCAACTTCCAGGAGCTGGTCGCCAAGCGCCAGCGTTTTGCCTGGGCCCTCTCGGCTCTGATGCTGGGACTCTACCTGGCGTTTATTCTGCTCATCGCCTTTGCCCCCGGTTGGCTCGGCACCCCGCTCAGCGACAGCACCACCGTCACCCGTGGCATTCCGGTCGGGGTAGGACTGATCCTCTCCTCCTTCGTGTTGACCGGCATCTATGTGTTTCGGGCCAACGGCGAGTTTGACGAGCTGAATCAGAAGATCCTCAAGGGAGTGCAGTCATGAGCGCAAAAAGCATGAAAGGCAAGTGGCTGCTGTTGGCCTCACTGGCCTCCTCCCCCCTGCTGGCAGCGGATGCGCTGACCGGCGAGGTACAACGCCAACCCCTCAATGTGTCGGCCATCGTGATGTTCGTGGTCTTTGTAGCCGCCACCTTGTTCATCACCTACTGGGCCTCCAAGCGCAACCGCTCGGCTTCCGACTACTATGCCGCCGGTGGCCGTATCACCGGCTTCCAGAACGGTCTGGCCATCGCCGGTGACTATATGTCCGCCGCCTCCTTCCTCGGGATCTCCGCGCTGGTCTACACCTCCGGCTACGATGGCCTGATTTACTCCATCGGTTTTCTGGTGGGCTGGCCCATCATTCTGTTCCTGATCGCCGAGCGGCTGCGCAACCTTGGCAAATATACCTTTGCCGATGTTGCCTCCTACCGTCTCAAGCAAACTGAGGTGCGTACCCTCTCCGCCTGTGGTTCGCTGGTGGTGGTCGCCCTCTACCTGATCGCCCAGATGGTCGGTGCCGGCAAGCTGATCGAGCTGCTGTTTGGCCTGCAATACCATGTGGCCGTGGTGCTGGTCGGTATCCTGATGGTGCTCTACGTGCTGTTTGGCGGCATGCTGGCCACCACCTGGGTGCAGATCATCAAGGCAGTGATGCTGCTCTCCGGTGCCAGCTTCATGGCCATCATGGTCATGAAATCGGTCAACTTCGATATCGGTGCCCTGTTTAGCGAAGCGGTCAAGGTGCACGAGAAAAGGATCGCCATCATGAGCCCGGGTGGCCTGGTTGCTGACCCCATCTCCGCCATCTCGCTCGGTCTGGCATTGATGTTCGGTACCGCCGGTCTGCCCCATATCCTGATGCGTTTCTTCACTGTGAGCGATGCCAAAGAGGCGCGTAAATCGGTGTTCTACGCCACCGGCTTTATCGGCTACTTCTACATCCTCACCTTTATCATCGGCTTTGGCGCCATCTTGCTGGTGAGCACCAACCCGGCCTTCAAGGACGCCACCGGCGCCCTGCTGGGCGGCACCAACATGGCGGCCGTCCATCTGGCCAATGCGGTCGGTGGCAGTCTGTTCCTCGGCTTCATCTCCGCCGTGGCATTTGCCACCATTCTGGCGGTAGTTGCCGGATTGACCCTGGCCGGTGCCTCTGCGGTCTCCCATGACCTCTATGCCAGCGTGTTGAAGAAGGGCAAGGCCAACGAGACCGATGAACTACGTGTCTCCAAAATGACGACTCTGGTGCTGGGTGTGGTTGCCATTGGTCTGGGGATCCTGTTCGAGAAGCAGAACATCGCTTTCATGGTGGGTCTGGCCTTCTCCATCGCCGCCAGCTGCAACTTCCCGGTACTGTTCCTCTCCATGTTCTGGTCACGCCTGACAACCCGTGGCGCCGTCTACGGTGGCTGGCTGGGACTGGTGAGCGCCGTGACCCTGATGATCCTGGGCCCGACCGTATGGGTGAAAGTGCTGGGCCATGCCCAGGCTATCTTCCCCTACGAATACCCTGCCCTCTTCTCCATGGGGTTGGCCTTCGTCGGGATCTGGTTCTTCTCCATCACCGACAGCTCCCAGAACGCCGCCGACGAACACGCCAAGTTCATGCCGCAGTTCGTTCGCTCCCAAACCGGGCTGGGTGCCTCTGGCGCTACCTCCCACTAACAGATCAAGTTCATCCTTCCAAGCCGGCTTCATGCCGGCTTTTTTTATTGCCATCAATCAGCTGCACGCCCCGCTTGCCCCGATCAAGATCACACTTCTCGCTAAAACTTTCGGGGGATCTGTGCCATAATGCGCGCCATTTGACAGACCAATCGGGACACACACCTTGTTAAGTAGCAACAACATCACCATGCAGTTCGGCGCCAAGCCGCTGTTTGAGAACATCAACGTCAAGTTTGGCGGCGGCAACCGCTATGGCCTTATCGGCGCCAACGGCTGTGGCAAGTCCACCTTTATGAAGATCCTCGGCGGTGATCTGGAGCCCACTGGCGGTAATGTGAGCCTGGACGTCAACGAGCGCATCGGTAAGCTGCGTCAGGATCAGTTCGCCTACGAAGATATGCGCGTACTGGACGTGGTCATGATGGGTCACACCGAGCTGTGGGCGGCCATCGCCGAGCGCGATGCCATCTACGCCAACCTCGAAGCCACCGACGATGACTACATGAAGGCTGCCGAGCTGGAAGGTCTGGTCGCCGAGTATGACGGCTATACCGCCGAATCTCGCGCAGGTGAACTACTGCTGGGTGCCGGTATTCCCATCGAGCAGCACAATGGCCCGATGAGCGAAGTGGCCCCGGGCTGGAAACTGCGTGTGCTGCTGGCACAGGCGCTGTTCTCCAACCCCGACATCCTGCTACTGGACGAACCGACCAACAACCTGGATATCAACACCATTCGCTGGCTGGAGCAGGTGCTCAACGAACGTGAAAGCACCATGATCATCATCTCTCACGACCGTCACTTCCTGAACTCCGTCTGTACCCACATGGCGGATCTGGACTACGGCGAGCTGCGCGTCTACCCGGGCAACTACGATGACTACATGCTGGCCGCCACTCAGGCGCGCGAGCGTCTGCTGGCCGACAACGCCAAGAAGAAGGCCCAGATCGCCGATCTGCAATCCTTCGTCTCCCGTTTCAGTGCCAACGCCTCCAAGTCCAGCCAGGCGACCTCCCGCCTCAAGCAGATCGACAAGATCAAGATTGAGGAAGTGAAGGTCTCCAGCCGTCAGAACCCCTTCATCCGCTTCGAGCAGGAGAAGAAGCTCTACCGCAACATTCTGGAGATCGAAGGCCTGTCCAAAGGTTATGGCGAGGCGCCCCTGTTCAAGGGCCTCAACATGATGCTGGAAGTGGGTGAGAAGGTCGCCATTCTGGGTACCAACGGTATCGGTAAATCGACCCTGATCAAGACGCTGGTCGGGGATCTGGCACCGGATACCGGTACCATCAAGTGGTCCGAGAACGCCCAGATCGGTTACTACGCCCAGGATCACGCCGAAGATTTCGACACCGACCTCAACGTGTTCGACTGGATGGCCCAGTGGAAACAGGATAACGAAGACGAGCAGGCTGTGCGCTCCGTACTGGGTCGTCTGCTGTTCTCCCAGGACGACATCAAGAAGCCGGTCAAGGTGCTCTCCGGTGGTGAACAGGGCCGCATGCTATTCGGCAAGCTGATGATGCAGCGCCCCAACATCCTGATCATGGATGAGCCGACCAACCACCTGGACATGGAATCTATCGAATCCTTGAACCTGGCCCTCGAGATGTACAAAGGCACCCTGATCTTCGTCTCCCACGACCGCGAATTCGTCTCCTCTCTGGCGACCCGCATCCTGGAGCTGAGCGAAGATGGTATCCGCGACTTCGGCGGCACCTACGAGGATTACCTGCGCACCCAGGGCGTGGTATAACCCCAGCCCTACACAAACTCGCAATGCAAAACCGGCACTCAGGTGCCGGTTTTTTTATATCCCGTTTTTAGACGACTGAGATGGCGTATAACCGCGGTGTGACTACACGCCACAGAACAGAGCACAGAGCTTGAGTCTCCCCCTCTTGCCCACAGATAAAAAAACGGCTCCATCAAGGAGCCGTTTTCAATGGATTGCGCAGTGCCGATTACTCGACGGTCGCTTCCACACTGGTGAAGTACTCGATCTTGGCCGCTTTGCGCAGCTCGTCGATCAGAGACTTGTAATCCACCTGAGCTTTGCCCTGACCCAGCTGAGCTTGCAGCATGGCGGCCATGCCGGATGCGGCGGCAGGGACGTTGACCTTGTCCAGCGCAACCACAACGCGGTCACCATTGGTCTCGGCAACCAGAGCCACGCTCGGCTTGCCGTCGATCGGATGGGGCAGCGTGAACGCCTGGGCAATCAGGTTCTGATCCAGCTCGCGATCGAAGCGGGCAACCCCTTTGTGGGTCTCCACTTTCAGACCGAGTGCAGTCAGATCGGCATTGATGCTCTCACCGACCTTCAGCTTGTCCAGCAGGCCCTGGGCCTTGCCACGGGCCACTTCGCTAGCCTTGTCATGCTTGATGGCGGCAATCACCTGCTCTTTCACCTCGGCCAGCGGCTTGACCGCTTTGGGCTTGTGACCAGTGATGTGCAGCACCAGCGCCTTGCCGTCAGCCAGCTCGATCACGTCGGAGTTGGTATTGTCATCGCGCAGCTGTTCGGAGAACGCAACAGAGAGCACCTTGGGATCGTTCAGCGGAGCCGGAGCTGTCGCCTGGGTGAAGAAATCGGAAGATTGAACCTTCATCCCCATGGCATCAGCGGTCAGATCCAGCGAGTCCGGGTTTTCGAAGCTGTTGTCAGCCATCTTCTGCTGCTCGGCGAAGAATTTCTCCTTGGCCTTGTCTGCTTGCAGGCGAGTGATGGTCTCTTCTTTCACATCGGCAAACGGCTTGGTCTGGGCTAATTCAACCCCCAGCAGCTTGATGATGTGGAAACCGAACGGGCTCTTCACCACGCCGGAGAGATCGCCAGCCTTGTCCAGGGCGAACGCGGCTTTCTCGAAGGCCGGATCCATCACCCCTTTCTCGAACCAGTCCAGCTCGCCGCCTTTTTTGGCAGAGAAGGTATCGGAAGAGTCAGCCTTGGCCAGCGCAGCGAAATCATCGCCCGCCTTGGCTTTGGCCAGCACGGCTTCTGCTTTCTGCTCGGCCGCTTTCTCATCCTTGCCAAACGGGATAAGGATGTGAGCCACGTGGCGACGCTCGGCACGCTGGAACAGATCCTGGTGCTGATCGTAGTAATCCTGGGCATCCTGCTCGGTGACCTTGATATCCTTGGCGAGGTTGGCAGCGTCCAGCAGCAGATAGTCGACCTTGACCTGCTCGTCGTTCATGAAACGGGCGCCATTGGTCTTGTAGTACTGCTCCAGCTCGTTGTCGGAGACCTGAACGTCAGCCATGTAGTTGGCGGCAGCCAGACGTACCAGACGCAGATCGCGAGTCTGGTTATAGAGCTTGTCGAGCTGCTCCGCTTCGCCCTTGAGGGAGAATTCGGTGCCCAGCAGGGCGCTCATCAACTGTTGACGCACCATGTCCTGACGCAGGGAGTCACGGAACATTTCGGGAGTCATGCCGGCACGACGGATCAGTTGCAGATAGCGGTCATTGTTGAACTTGCCGTTCTCGGCAAACTCCGGCATGGCCACGATGGCTTGCTTGATCTGTTCGTCACTGATACGCAGACCCAGTTCACGGGCCTTGCTGTCCAGCAGCGCCTGATCGATCAGCCGATCCAGCACGCCACGACGGAACTGTTTCATGTAATCGGGGTTCGCGGCCAGCTGGCTGAATGCCTCTCCCATCTGGGATTCCATGCGGGCGCGCTCGTTACGGTAGGCATTTTCCAGTGCCGCAGCACTGATCTCGGTGCCATTGACGGTGGCGGGGGCGGTACGGGCCGGGCCGTTCAGGTAACTACCTACACCAGCCAAGGCAAAGGAGAGGATGATCAGGCCCAAGATAACCTTGGCTACCTTGCCCTGCGCCCCTTCGCGTAGTTTATCCAACATCATGTTTGTACTTATGCTCCCGAACTCGATGGGCGTAAACAATAAAAAGGCGCACCGATTGCGATGCGCCTTGGTCAATCAGTATGAGAGAAGACTCTCTAACTTGTCTGGTCTGCGACCAAGGACGGTAGCCGACGGATATCAGCGACCGACTTAGTTAACAGCGTCTTTCAGGGCCTTACCGGCTTTGAAGGCAGGAACTTTACCAGCAGCGATTTCGATGGTCGCGCCAGTCTGCGGGTTACGGCCTGAACGGGCAGCACGCTCGCGTACAGCGAAAGTACCGAAACCAACCAGAGCAACCTGGTCACCCTCTTTCAGCGCTTCACCAACAGCATCAATGAAGGCATCCAACGCACGGCCAGCGGCAGCTTTGGAGATATCGGCACCGTCTGCAATCTTGTCAATCAGTTGAGATTTATTCACTCTTATATTCCCCTTTTATCAAACACCGCTGCGGCGCTGATTTCCCTGGCCACAACAAGTGGAGGTTTTATAGCAAGCCTCCTGATCAGTTGCAAGTGACAATCTGGCGCAAACCCGCGCCACACAACGCATTGCGACTCATCACGAGTACCCGATCGGTGGTCAAGGCTACTTCCGTTATCGGGCGCATGCAAGCCTTAACCACCCGCCGAATGCGCCAAATTTGCGGCGCATCAACATTTACACGACAGAAACGCGCTCAAACCCCTGTGGATTGTCCTGCAACGCCAATTCCAGCACCTCGTCAATCCAGCGAACCGGATAAATTTCAAGGTCTTGTTTGACGTTTGCCGGGATCTCCTCAAGGTCACGCTCGTTCTCTTTCGGAATAAGCACTCGCTTGATGCCGCCACGGTGGGCTGCCAGCAACTTCTCCTTGAGACCACCGATGGGCAGCACTTCGCCACGCAAGGTGATCTCCCCTGTCATCGCCACATCAGCACGAACCGGATTACCGGTCAAGCTGGAGACCAGGGCGGTACACATGGCGATACCGGCGCTCGGACCATCTTTCGGGGTTGCCCCTTCCGGTACGTGCACATGGATATCGCGCTTCTCGTAGAAGTCGGCGTTGATGCGCAGCTTCTCGGCACGGGCTCGTACGACCGTCATGGCCGCCTGGATGGACTCCTGCATCACGTCACCGAGGGAACCGGTATAAGTGAGCTTGCCCTTGCCAGGCATGTTGGTGGTCTCGATGGTGAGCAGATCGCCCCCCACTTCGGTCCACGCCAGACCACACACCTGACCCACCTGGTTCTGGTCGGTGGCCTTGCCGTAATCGAAACGCTGCACCCCGAGGAACTCCTTGAGGTTCTCCTGATTGACCTGAACATGCTTGATGCTCTTGTCCAGCAGGATTCGCTTGACCGCCTTGCGACAAATCTTGGAGATCTCGCGCTCCAGACTCCGCACCCCCGCCTCGCGGGTGTAGTAGCGGATCACTCCGACCAGGGCAGAATCTTCGATGGTGATCTCGGACTCTTTCAGGCCGTTGCGCTGGATCTGCTTGGCAACCAGATGCTGCTTGGCAATGTTGAGCTTCTCATCTTCGGTGTAACCGGAGAGACGGATCACTTCCATCCGGTCCAGCAACGGACCCGGGATGTTCATGGAGTTGGAAGTAGCCACGAACATGACGTCCGACAGGTCATAATCCACTTCCAGATAGTGATCGTTGAAGCTGTTGTTCTGTTCCGGATCCAGCACTTCCAGCAAGGCGGATGCGGGATCGCCACGCATGTCCGAGCTCATCTTGTCGATCTCGTCGAGCAGGAACAGCGGGTTCTTCACGCCGACTTTCGCCATCTTCTGGATGAGTTTGCCGGGCATGGAACCGATATAGGTACGGCGGTGACCACGGATCTCCGCTTCGTCACGCACCCCACCCAGAGCCATCCGCACATATTTGCGGCCGGTCGCCTTGGCGATGGATTGACCCAGCGAGGTCTTGCCCACACCGGGAGGCCCAACCAGACAGAGAATGGGGCCCTTGAGCTTGTTCACCCGTGCCTGTACCGCAAGATATTCGAGGATGCGATCCTTGACCTTCTCGAGGCCATAGTGATCGGCGTCCAGCACCTCTTGCGCCTTGCCAAGGTCTTTCTTGACCTTGGAGCGTGCCTTCCACGGCACCTGTACCATCCAGTCCACATAGCTGCGAACCACGGTAGCCTCGGCGGACATGGGAGACATCATCTTCAGCTTGGCAAGCTCGGCCTGGGCCTTTTCACGGGCATCTTCCGGCATGCCAGCCTCTTCAATCTTGCGATTGAGGGCTTCAAACTCATCCGGGCTATCTTCCAGCTCACCCAGCTCTTTCTGGATGGCCTTCATCTGCTCGTTGAGGTAATACTCGCGCTGACTCTTTTCCATCTGCTTCTTGACGCGAGTACGGATGCGCTTCTCGACCTGCAGCAGGTCAATTTCCGACTCCATCATCGCCATCAGGAATTCGATGCGCTCGGAGACAGAGACGATCTCCAGCACCTTCTGCTTGTCTTCCAGCTTGAGCGGCATGTGGGCCGCCATGGTGTCAGCCAGACGCGCAGCATCGTCGATCGCCGAGATCGAGGTCAGTACCTCGGGCGGGATCTTCTTGTTGAGCTTGATATAGCCTTCAAACTGGCCGATGGCGGAGCGAACCAGTACTTCCTGATCCTTCTCCTCAATGGCTTGGGAGGGAATGTACTGGGCCTCGCAGACAAAGAAATCCTTGTCGTCGATCATCCGCTCCAGGCGGGCACGCTGTCCCCCCTCTACCAGCACCTTGACGGTGCCGTCCGGCAGCTTGAGCATCTGCAGAATATTGGCCACTGTCCCGACAGTGAAGATCTCCTCCACCGTTGGCTCATCGGTTGACGCATCCTTCTGGGCCACCAGCAGAACTTTCTTGTCCTGCTCCATGGCCGCTTCCAGACAGCGAATGGATTTTTCCCGCCCCACAAAGAGTGGAATGACCATGTGGGGATAAACCACCACGTCACGAAGAGGCAGGACGGGAATCTCGATGCGTTCTGAACGCTCTAGGTTCATATATGTCCTCTCGGCTTGTTATACCGTTGGCAAAGCGCTTGGCTGAGTATATGGGGGCGCTGAGATGAGATTCAATCGCCGAAACCGTAAAAAGCATGAAAGGGGCAAAAAGCCCCTTCCATTTGATTAAAAATCAGACATTTACTCTGATGCAGCAGCCTGAGTTTCGGGATTTTCGTAGATCATCAAGGGCGCGGAGTCCCCTTTGATCACGGTCTCGTCGATCACCACCTTGCTGACCCCTTCCAGAGAAGGCAGGTCATACATGGTATCCAGCAGCACGGCTTCCACGATGGAACGCAGACCACGAGCACCGGTTTTACGCTCCATCGCCTTGCGAGCAATGGCGTTGAGTGCGTCGTCACGGAACTCCAGCTCGACCCCTTCCAGATCGAACAACGCAGCGTACTGTTTGGTCAGCGCGTTTTTCGGCTCTTTCAGGATCTGGATAAGGGCAGACTCGTCCAGCTCGGTCAGGGTCGCGACCACCGGCAGACGGCCGATGAACTCGGGGATCAGACCATACTTGATCAGATCTTCCGGCTCTACCTTGGCGAAGGTCTCGCTCAGGGTGGCCTTGGCATCCTTGGATTTCACCTCGGCGCCAAAACCGATACCGGTTCCCTTCACGGAACGCTGCTCGATCACCTTGTCCAGACCGGCAAAGGCACCGCCACAGATAAAGAGGATCTTGGAGGTATCAACCTGCAAGAACTCCTGCTGCGGATGCTTGCGACCACCTTGCGGCGGCACGGAAGCGATGGTCCCTTCGATCAGCTTGAGCAGTGCCTGCTGTACCCCTTCCCCGGAGACATCGCGGGTGATGGAGGGGTTGTCCGACTTGCGGGAGATCTTGTCGATCTCGTCGATATAGACGATGCCACGCTGGGCTTTCTCTACGTCGTAGTCGCACTTTTGCAGCAGCTTCTGGATGATGTTCTCCACGTCCTCGCCCACATAACCGGCTTCGGTCAGGGTGGTCGCATCGGCCATGGTGAACGGCACATCCAGCAGACGAGCCAGGGTCTCGGCCAGCAGGGTCTTGCCGCTACCGGTCGGGCCAATCAGCAGGATGTTGGATTTACCGAGCTCCACACCACTGTTTTCGCCGCTGTTGCGCAGACGCTTGTAGTGGTTGTAGACGGCAACGGCCAACACCTTCTTGGCGTACTCCTGCCCGATCACATAGTCATCGAGATGAGCGCGGATCTGATGAGGGGTCGGCAGCTCGTTACCATCGCGCTTGGGCGAGATCTCGCGGATCTCTTCGCGGATGATGTCGTTGCACAGCTCGACGCACTCATCACATATGTAGACGGAAGGGCCAGCGATCAGCTTGCGCACTTCATGCTGGCTTTTGCCGCAAAAAGAGCAGTAGAGCAGCTTATCACCCTCACCCTTGCGTTTCTCTGTCATTCAGCAACCTCGTTTTATCAATAGAGGATGGATCGGCCTGTTGAGTTTACAACAGACCAGGACACCCTGCTCAGCTACGCTGGCTCAGGACACCGTCTACCAGACCATAGGCCACGGCCTGCTCGGCGGACATGAAGTTGTCACGATCGGTGTCACGCTCGATGGTAGCCATGTCCTGACCGGTGTGGAACGCCAGGCGCTCGTTCAGGGTATTTTTGATCTTCAGGATCTCCTGGGCGTGGATCTGGATATCAGATGCCTGACCCTGGAAGCCACCCAGCGGCTGGTGGATCATCACGCGGGCGTTAGGCAGGCAGAAACGCTTGCCCTTGGCACCGCCAGCCAGCAGGAAGGCACCCATGGAGCAGGCCTGCCCCATGCAGACGGTGCTGACATCCGGCTTGATGAACTGCATGGTGTCGTAGATGGACATGCCCGCAGTCACCGAACCACCCGGCGAGTTGATGTAAATATAGATGTCCTTGTCCGGATTCTCGGACTCGAGGAACAGCAACTGGGCAACCACCAGATTGGCCATGTGATCTTCAACCTGACCGGTCAGGAAGATCACCCGCTCTTTCAGCAGACGGGAGTAAATATCGTAGGAACGTTCACCCTTGGCAGTCTGTTCGACCACGATGGGGACCAGCGCATTGCTGGGAGAATCGGTCATATCGTTATAGTTCTTGTACATAAGGCATTGTCCCTAAAATAAAATGGCCCGAGTGGAGATCACACGAGCCATTATACTTAACAGTCTTGACCTTAAGTCAAATGTTCTTAGGCAGCGGCGCCAGACTTGTTGATCACTTCGTCAAAGGCAACTTCTTTTTCGGTCACTTGCGCTTTGGACAGGATCAGGTCGATGGCTTGATCTTCTACTGCCAGGTTACGAACGCCGTTCAGCATCTGTTCGTTCTTCTGGTAGTACTCGATCACTTCCTTCGGATCTTCGTAGGCAGTCGCCATGGACTCGATGATGCTGTTTACACGGGCATCGTCAGCCTTGATCTCGTTGGTGCGGATCACGTCACCCAGCAGCAGGCCTACGCGTACACGACGCTCGGCTTGAGCCTGGAACAGTTCAGCCGGCAGCTCGGGAGCGTTACCGCCCTGGAAACCACCGAAGCGCTGCAGAGCCTGCTGACGCAGTGCGTCGATCTCTTGAGCAACAGCTGCTTTCGGCAGGTCGATTTGGTTGGCTTCAACCAGACCGTTTAGAACCTGCTCTTTCACGCTGTTTTTCAGGGCTTGAGCCAGTTCGCGCTCCATGTTCTTGCGCACTTCGGCTTTCAGCTCTTCAACAGAACCGCTTTCGATACCGAAACGCTTCACGAACTCTTCGGTCAGCTCAGGCAGGATCTGCTCTTCAACCTTATTAAGCTTGGAAGTGAACTTGGCTTCTTTGCCTTTCAGGTTTTCAGCGTGGTAGTCAGCCGGGAAGGTCACTTCGATGGTGAACTCGTCGCCTGCTTTCTTGCCCATGATGGCGTCTTCGAAGCCTGGGATCATACGGCCAGCGCCCAGAACCAGGTTGAAGCCTTCAGCTTTGCCGCCATCGAACTCTTCACCGTCGATGGAACCGACGAAGTCCATGGTCACACGCATGCCATTGGCAGCGGCAACATCGGCATCAGCCCAGGTAGCGTGCTGCTTGCGCAGGGTGTCGATCATGTTGGCCAGATCTTCGTCCTTCACGGTCGCAACCGGCTTCTCGACCTTGATGGTCTCAAGACCTGCAACTTCGAACTCCGGATACACTTCGAAAGTGGCGGTGAATTCGAAATCCTGACCTTCTTTGATCTCTTTCGGATCCATGGTCGGGGCACCAGCCGGGCTCAGTTTGTTTTCGATGATGGCTTTGATGAAGTTGCTCTGCATCATTTCATCAGCAACGCGGGCGTGAGCCATGGCGCCGAACATCTTCTTGATGATGGCAACCGGAGCCTTGCCAGGACGGAAACCGTCGATGCGACGAGTTTTGGCCAGGCCATTCAATTCTTTACGCACAGCGGCGTCTACGGTAGCGGCCGGTACAGTGATGGTAAGACGGCGTTCCAGACCCTGGGTTGTCTCTACAGAAACTTGCATTCTTCTACCTCGTTCAACTCAGCACTGTGTGCTGACCCTTTATTGCCCCTGGGCAAAGCCCGGAGTCTTCCTGTTTATAAAGACAACGATATGTCTTTGTGATGAGAAAATATGACGCGGCATTATAGCGGCGCACTTTGGTTGAGTCGAGCCACACATCCCCCACATTGAGCGGCGTGCAAGCACAATTCGTGCAAAACTGCCCTTTATATGGGGAGAGAGGTGCCCGACTTCAACTATCCGATGGCAATAATTTTGCGTTTGCTCACCTTTTTTCATCCGAACGCCGCTTTATTACCCATCTTTCGCCGAAAAACAGCCCATCGTTGCGGGCGGCGACTCAATTTGACCAGCCAAATGGCGATTGGACCAATCAACCATTGCGTCCCTACCCCTCCCTCGTTATGGTGGCAACCAAATTGATGATCTGGAGTCACTCACATGGCCTTTTTCCGCTTCTTGTTCAATCTGCTCTGGTTTGTACTGGGAGGTGTCTTTATGGGCCTGGCCTGGTGGCTGGCCGGTCTTGTCTGCTTTATCTCGCTGGTCGGCATCCCCTGGGGACGTGCCTGCTTCGTGATCGGCACCTTTACCTTCTTCCCGTTTGGCAAGCAGGCGGTCAATCGCAAGACCATGACCGGCCAGAGCGATATCGGCACCGGTACTCTGGGGCTGATTGGCAACATCCTCTGGTTCGTGCTGATCGGCGTCTGGCTGGCCATCGGCCACATCGCTTCCGCGCTGGCCTGCTTCGTGACCATTATCGGTATCCCGTTCGGTATCCAGCACCTCAAGCTGGCGCTGATCAGCCTGGCTCCTATCGGCCAGATGATTGTGACCAACCAGGAGGCAGAATCGGGCCGCTATATCCGCTAAACACGGGAAATGCGCGGGCAGACGCTGCCCTGCAACGAAAAAAAGGGCAGACTAGGGTCTGCCCTTTTCTATTCTCTTTTGTTGAGGCCATCATGTTACCCAGCCACTTTTTCGCCAATCTCGCCCGCATGAAACTCATCTACCGCTGGCCCCTGATGCGCAACATCCAGCCGGAAAACATCGCCGAGCATAGCCTGCAGGTGGCCATGGTGGCCCATGCCCTCGGCATCATCAAAAACCGGCTGTTTGGCGGCAACGTGAATGCCGACCGCGCCGCCGTGATGGCCCTCTACCACGACAGTAGCGAGGTGCTGACCGGCGATCTGCCTACCCCGGTCAAATACTTCAACCCCGAAATTGCCCGCGAGTACAAAAAGATAGAGCTGGCCGCCGAACAGCGTCTGCTTGGCATGCTGCCGCCAGAACTGGTCGATGACTTTCGCCCCCTGCTCGATTCGGCAGCCCAGGATGACGAGCTGGCCAGGCTGGTCAAGGATGCCGACACCCTCTGCGCCTATACCAAGTGTCTGGAGGAGATCAACGCCGGCAACCGGGAGTTTGAACCGGCTCGCAAACGCCTCGAGGCCATGCTGGCAGCGCGGATGAGCGAGGAGATGCGCTACTTTATTGACACCTTCGTTGCGAGCTTCTCCCTGCCGCTCGATGAGCTGAACGCCCACTAAGTCTGCTCATCACATCGACACACTGACAAAAAACAGAAGAGCCCGCCGGTTTAACACCGGCGGGCTCTTCGTCTTTATCAGCAGATCAGATGCTGTACATCAGTGACCCAGCTCGCGAGATGGCACCAGACCGCTCGCCCGCCAGGCGGGATAGAGGGTCGCCACCAGACTCATCAGGATGGCGGCGCCCGTCACGATGAGCAGATCCTGCATATGCAACTCGGTCGGCAAGAAGTCGATAAAGTAGATATCCGGATTGAGGAAGCGGTGGCCGATGAGCTTTTCGACAACGCTCAGGATCTGGGTCAGCTTGCTGGAGAGCAGCCCACCCAGCAGGGCACCAAGCAGCGCACCGGCCACGCCATTGACCATCCCCTGAATGACGAAGGTGAGCCGGATCTGGCCGGGGCTCGCCCCCATGGTCTTGAGGATGGCAATCTCGCTGCGCTTCTCGTTCACCGCCATCACCAGGGTGGAGACGATATTGAAGCAGGCGACGGCCACCACCATCAGCATCACCACATACATGACGGTACGCACCATCTGGATGTCCTGATAGAGGTAACCCTGGCTGTTCATCCAGCTGCGGATATAGACGTGATGAGGGAACTGCTGCGCCGCAGCGATCGTAATATTTTGTGCATTAAGCACATCGCTCACCCGCAGGCTGAAGCCCTCCACGTCGCTGCCCATGCCGGTGATCCCTTGCGCATCGGCCAGATGCATAAAGCCGAGCAGACCGTCGAGCTGACCACCAATCTCCAGCAGCCCCACCACGGTCAGGGCTTCGCGGCGAGGATTCTTGATCCCCGCCTGATCACCCCCTTGCGGCAGCAGCAGGGCGACCGAATCCCCCACCTTGACCCCCAGTTTGTCGGCAATGGTCTTGCCAAGGATCACCCCACGCTCACCCGGTTGCAGCTCACGCAGGCCGCGGCCCGTCATGTATTTGCCCGCATCCGACAAATTGGCTTCCAGCTCCGGCAATACCGCGCGCAGTTGCACCCCCTTGAGGGCGGAGCCGTGCTCCAGCAGGCCATTGAGGCGAATGACCGGCGCAGCTGCCTCGACACCCGGTTGGGCCAGCAGGTAGTCACGCAGACGGGGCCAATCCGGCAGCGGCCGCTCGACGGCGTCCAGCTCACCTTGCGGCACGACCGAGAGCACCCGATCTTTGAGCTCCCGCTCGAAACCGTTCATGGCAGAGAGGCCCAGGATCAGCGCCATCACCCCGAGGGCGATACCGATCAGGGAAGAGGCAGAAATAAAGGCGATAAACCCGTTGCGACGGCGGGAGCGGCTGTAACGCAGGCCCAGAAAGAGGGGCAGCGGTTTGAACATCAGGCAACCTCCGCCATCACGCCGCTCACCAGGGTCACCCGGCGATGGAGCTTGGCCGCGAGACTCAAGTCGTGGGTCACCACCACAAACGCAGTGCCAAGCTCACGATTCAGTTCACACAACAGTTCGTACACCGCGGTGGCACTGGCGTGATCCAGATTGCCGGTGGGCTCATCCGCCAGCACCAAGCTCGGTTCGTTGACCAGCGCCCGGGCGATCGCCACCCGCTGACGTTCGCCACCAGAAAGCTCGGAGGGACGGTGATTCAAGCGATGGGAGAGCCCTACCCGCCCCAGCATCTTGGTTGCCTTTTCGGTGGCAACCGCCACCGATTCACCGGCAATCAACAGCGGCATGGCCGCATTTTCCAGCGCACTGAACTCGGAGAGCAGGTGATGGAACTGGTAGACAAAGCCCAGCTCGCGGTTTCGAAACTTCGCCTGGGTACGGCTGTCCCAGTGGTGGATATCCTCCCCCTTGAACAGCACGGCGCCACTGGAGGGGTTGTCCAGCGCCCCCATCAGATGCAGCAGAGTGGTCTTGCCGGAGCCGGAGCTCCCCACCACCGCCAGCATTTCACCGGGCGCGACGCAGAGATCGATCCCCTTGAGCACCTGAGTCTCCAGCTCCCCCTCTTTATAGACATGATTAAGCGCCTGGCAGCGCAGCAGAGGTTCACGGGATACGGCTTCATTCATAACAGGGGCTCCACTTGCCTCGGTAACAACGCTGGCACCCGCAACTACGGGGGCACCAGTCACAACAGAAGATGCATTATTCACGGCATTACTCATAACGCAGCGCCTCGGCCGGTTTCACCCGCGCAGCGCGGGCCGCCGGATAGAGGGTGGCACTGAAACTCAGCAGCACGGCGCCCAGCAAAATGGTAATGACCTGAGCCGGCTCGACGATCACCGGCAGGCCACTGCCGCCCGCCGCCATATAGAGGTTGAGCCCCACCGCATTGAGCAGAGGGTTGAGACCCAAGGAGAGCGCAAGGCCCGCCAGTCCGCCAAACAGGGCACCAATCACCCCGCTGGAGGCGCCAAGTACCATGAAGATTTTGACGATCCCTGATTCACTCATACCCATGGTGCGCAGGATGGCCACTTCGCCCTCCTTGTCCGTCACCACCATCACCAGCGCGGAGAGGATGTTGAAGGTAGCGACGGCGATGATCAGCACCAGCATCAGCCCCATCATCCGTTTTTCCATGGCGACCGCCTGGAACAGCTCGCCCCGCTCGCGGCGCCAATCCTGCCACAGCAAGCCATCAGGCAACGGCGTCTTGATCACATCGTCAGCGGCAAAGGGATCATCGAGCCAGAGGCGAATGCCACCGACGGTTTCTGTCGGCAGGCGCAGCAGTCGCTGGGCATCCCCAAGCGCGATCAGCGCAATCTGGTTATCCACATCTGCGCCGACCCCGAAGATACCGGAGACGGTAAAGAGGCGCTGGGCCGGTACCCGGCCAAACGGGGTGAAGCGGGTCCCTTCGGTCAGGATCAGACGAACCTGATCGCCGATGGAAACATTGAGGCGACGTGCAACCCCCTGCCCCAGCACGATGCGGTAGTGACCCGCCTGCAGGGTATCGAGGCGCCCCCCCAACATCTGGCTATGGAGGATGTCATCCTTGGGCCACTTTGCAGGGTCGATCCCCTGCACGCTCACCCCGGTCAGCTGGCCGGGGCTTTGCAGCATCCCTTCGCTGTCGAGCATGGGGGCAGAGGCAACCACGTGGGGTAATTTGGCCAGATCCGGCAAGCCTTGCGGGTCTGCATCAATGCGGCCAGCCTGATTGGTCACCACCACATGGGGGATCACCCCGAGGATGCGCCCTTTGAGCTGCCCTTCGAAACCATTCATTACCGAAATGACCACCATCAGGGCGGCAACCCCGATGGCGATGCCAAAGGTAGAGAACAGGGAGATAAATGAGACGAAGCGATTGCTGCGCTTCGAGCCTGCATAACGCAGGCCGATGGCCAGCGAAAGGGGCTGAAAAAGTCCGGTCTTCAAGGATATGTACGTTGCCAACAAAATAAGATACCGGATAATAAAGGGAAACCGTCCATGACAACAAGGGATAGCCTCCATGCAGGAACAGTTCTTCAGCGTCACTCATGCCACGCCGGTCAATGTGATCCCCATGCCGGCCGACTTCCACCTCCCCTCGCTGGAGGAGCTGGACGCTGAGCTGCCGGAGCCCTTTCGGATCTCTTCGGCCATTACCTCCATCGATCTGGTGACCACTCGCCTGCTGCGCAACCAGAACGAGTCGATGCACGATCTGATCGAGATAGTCAATCAGCAGTCCCGCAAGATCGACATGATCATGGGCTATGTGCTCTCCCTGCAGGACCATCCGGAGCAGCGCTTTCACACCCTGCGCTTCGGGGCTGGCCAGCTCACCTACCTGCACCCCTATCATGATCACGGGGATGCACCGCACCTGCACCAGATCGTGCGCCTCAAGATCTTCCTGCGGGAAGAGGCGGCCGCCATCTACTGCTATGGCCAGGTCAAACAACTCGACGGCGGTGAACATGGCACCCATGTGCAGCTCGACTATGTGCGGATCCGCGAAGATGACCGTGAACTGCTGGTTCGTGCCAGCCTCCACGTGCAATCGAAGCAGCTCAAGCTGCGCGCCCAAGAACGTCAGCGCTAACCAGAGCGAACGTCGCGATAGATAACGTCAACGTTAAAAGAATCGAATCATGCCAATGACACTCCCCGCCTTGCCCGCCAAAGCGGGCCAAAAGATCACGCTCGGCCAGCTGGTCGGCAGCAGCCTCTCGCTGATTGCAGCCCGTCTCACCAATGAAGCCAAGGGGCCGGTACTGCTTATCACCGCCGATACCCCGAGCGCCCTGCGCCTGGAGCAGGAGCTGCAGTACTTGCTGACAGACAAGCAACTAGCCGATCAGTCCGCGCCAGTATTGCTGTTCCCCGATTGGGAGACCCTGCCCTACGACACCTTCTCCCCCCATCAAGACATCATCTCCCAGCGGCTCGAGACCCTCTACAAGCTGCCGCAGATGAGCAAGGGGGTGCTGATTGTCCCCATCTCCACCCTGATGTTGCGCTGCGCCCCCCGGGTCTATCTCGACAAATACAGCCTGATGGTGAAGGCCGGTCAGCGCCTCAATCTGCAACAGCTGCGCGGGCGCCTCGCCGAAGCGGGTTACGTGGCGGTGGATCAGGTGCTGGAACATGGCGAATTTGCCGCCCGCGGCTCCCTGCTCGATCTCTTCCCCATGGGAAGTAGCAGCCCCTATCGCATCGACTTCTTCGACGATGAAGTGGACTCCATCCGCCCATTCGATCCCGAGACCCAGCGCTCCAGCGAACCGGTCAAGACGGTCAGCCTGCTGCCCGCTCGGGAATACCCCACCGACGAGGCAGCCATCGAGCTGTTTCGCGGCCAGTTCCGCGAGCAGTTCGAGCTGTCGCGGGCCGAGGGTTCCGTCTATCAGGAGGTGAGCAAGGGGCGCTGGCCCGCCGGCATCGAGTACTATCTGCCGCTCTTCTTCAACCAGACCGCCAGCCTGTTTGACTACCTGCCGGAAGAGACCCTGCTGCTCACCGTAGGGGATATCTACCCCGCCGCCCAGCGTTTCTGGAACGATATCGGCCAGCGCTATGAAGACAGACGCTGGGACAACACTCGCCCACTACTGCCACCGGCCCAGCTCTATCTGCCAGTGGAGCAGCTCTTTGCCTCTCTGGGCCAATATGGCGCGGTGCGGCTGCAAGAGGCTGCCACCGCGGGCGATGCCGGTCAGCACGATCTGCCCATCGAGGCGCTGCCGGATCTGCAACTCGATCACAGCAAGGAGCAACCCCTGCTGGCGCTCAACCAGTTCCTCCAAGGTTTTGCCGGGCGCACCCTGTTTGCGGTGGAGTCCGAAGGACGGCGGGAGGTGCTCGGCGATCTGCTGGCGCGCATCTCCCTGCAACCTAAAGAGTTCCCCTCCCTCGACGCCTTTATGGCGAGCCCGGATCGCCACGGCCTGCTGGTTGCACCGCTTGAGCGTGGCTTCCTGTGGCAGGAGGCAGGTCAGGATCCACTGGCGCTGATCACCGAGACCGAGCTGCTGGGCGGCAAGGTGCGCAGCAAGCGAGCGCGGGAGAAGAGCAAGAACCTGAGCTCCGATGCGGTGATCAGAAACCTGGGCGAGCTGACCCAGGGCCAGCCGGTGGTCCATCTGGATCACGGGGTCGGCCGCTATCTGGGGCTCGAAACCATCGACGCCGGTGGTCTGCCCACCGAGTTTTTGACCCTCGAATATGCCGGCGGCGACAAGCTGTTCGTGCCGGTTACCAGTTTGCACCTTATCAGCCGCTACACCGGTTCTGATAACCCGCCCAGCCACAAGCTCGGCGGTGAAGCCTGGAGCAAGGCGCGGCGCAAGGCGGCGGAGAAGGTGCGCGACGTGGCAGCCGAATTGCTGGATGTCTACGCTCATCGCGCCGCTCGCGCCGGTTTTGCCTTCAAGCACGACAAAGAGGCCTATCGCCAGTTTGCCGCCAGCTTCCCGTTCGAGGAGACCGACGATCAGCTCAACGCCATCAATGCGGTGCTGGGGGACATGTGTCAGGCCAAGAGCATGGACCGACTGGTGTGCGGCGACGTGGGTTTCGGCAAGACCGAAGTGGCGATGCGGGCGGCGTTTGTCGCCGTGCATGGCGGCAAACAGGTCGCCGTGCTGGTACCCACCACCCTGCTGGCGCAACAGCACTACGACAACTTCCGCGACCGCTTCGCCAACTGGCCGGTGCGGGTCGAGGTGCTGAGCCGCTTCCGCTCCGCCAAGGAGCAGAGCGCTGTGATGAAGGAATTGGCCGAAGGCAAGGTGGATATCATCATCGGCACCCACAAGCTGCTCGGCTCCGAACTCACCTTCAAGGATCTGGGACTGCTCATCGTCGATGAGGAGCACAGATTCGGGGTGCGCCAGAAGGAGAAGATCAAGGCGCTGCGGGCCGATGTGGATATCCTCACTCTCACCGCCACCCCTATTCCGCGCACCCTCAACATGGCGATGTCCGGCATGCGGGATCTCTCCATCATCGCCACTCCGCCCGCCAAGCGGCTCGCCATCAAGACCTTCGTGCGCCAGCACGAACCGGCTGTGGTGCGCGAGGCGGTGCTGCGTGAACTCAAACGTGGTGGTCAGGTCTACTACCTGCACAACGATGTCGAGAGCATCGAGAAGTGCGCGGCAGACCTTGCCGAACTGGTGCCGGAGGCCCGCATCGGCATCGCCCACGGCCAGATGCGCGAACGTGACCTTGAGCGGATCATGTCCGACTTCTACCACCAGCGCTTCAACCTGCTGGTCTGCACCACCATCATCGAAACCGGCATCGATGTGCCGAGCGCCAACACCATCATCATGGATCGGGCGGATCATCTTGGTCTGGCCCAGTTGCACCAGCTGCGTGGCCGGGTTGGCCGCTCCCACCATCAGGCCTATGCCTACCTGCTCACCCCCCATCCCAAGCTGATGACCAAGGATGCGGCGAAGCGGCTGGAGGCGATCGCCTCGCTCGAAGATCTCGGCGCCGGTTTTGCGCTGGCGACCCACGATCTGGAGATCCGTGGCGCAGGCGAACTGCTCGGCGACGATCAGAGCGGCCAGATCGAATCAGTCGGCTTCACCCTCTATATGGAGATGCTGGAGCAGGCGGTCGAGGCGCTGAAAAATGGCAAGGAGCCATCGCTGGAGCAGCTGATGAGCCAGCACACCGAGGTGGAGCTGCGCCTGCCTGCGCTGCTGCCGGATGACTACATTCCGGACGTCAATATGCGTCTCTCCATGTACAAGCGGATTGCCAGTGCGGCGGACGAGCAGGAGCTGCGCGAGCTGAAAGTGGAGCTGATCGACCGGTTCGGCCTCTTGCCGGAGGCGACCAAAACCCTGCTGGAGCTGGCTGCCTTCCGTCAGCGTGCCACAGCCCTTGGCATTCGCCGGGTGGAGATGAGCGAGCGCGGTGGCTATCTCGACTTCACCCAGGAGACCAAGGTCAATCCGGCCTATCTGGTCAAGCTGCTCTCCAGCCAGCCACGGGTCTACAAGATGGACGGGCCGACCCGGCTGCGCTTCCAGGTGCCAACCCAGGATCGCGCCATGCGCCTGAAACTGGTGGATGGTTTGCTGGCTGATCTGGCCAACAACAGCCTGTGAATATCTGCAACGCTAGCGGCGAGCCAGAGAGATAACACCAACTAAAACGGGAGCCATATCGGCTCCCGTTTTTTATTCGCTATCAGTCAGCTGCGTACTATCAGCCCTGGTTAGCTGGATCCTCATGGGCGGAAAACTCGCGCATAAAGGCCTCGGCCCGCTCCACCATCTTGGTCGAGCCAACGAAGTAAGGGGTGCGCTGGTGTAGCGCGGTGGGCTGGATATCCATGATGCGGCCAAAGCCGTCGGAGGCCTTGCCACCAGCCTGCTCCACCAGAAACGCCATCGGGTTGCACTCATAGAGCAGCCGCAGCTTGCCATTCGGCGAGTTGGTGCCGGACGGATAGATGTAGATGCCGCCCTTGAGCAGGTTGCGATGGAAATCAGAGACCAGGGAGCCGATATAGCGGGAGGTGTAGGGTCTGTGGGTCGCCTCATCGCGCTCCTGACAATATTTCAGGTACTTCTTCACCCCGTCCGGGAACTTGATGTAGTTGCCCTCGTTGATGGAGTAGATCTTGCCCTCTTCCGGAATGCGGATGTTCTCGTGGGAGAGGCAGAAGCAGCCGATGGAGGGGTCGTAGGTAAAGCCGTTGACGCCAAACCCAGTGGTGTAGACCAGCATGGTGGAGGAGCCGTAGACCACATAACCGGCGGCGACCTGACGGTTGCCCGGTTGCAGGAAGTCCTCCAGGGTCACCGGCGAACCCTGCGGGCTCAAACGGCGGTAGATGGAGAAGATGGTTCCGACCGAGACGTTGACGTCGATATTGGAAGAGCCATCGAGCGGGTCGATCAGCACCACATACTTGGAGTTTTTGGAGAGCGGTGAGTCAAAGGCGACGAAGTCCTCTTCCTCTTCCGAGGCCATGCCGCACACCTCGCCGCGCGCTTCGAGCGCCGCCTTGAAGCGTTCGTTGGCGTACACATCCAGCTTCTGCTGCACCTCGCCCTGTACGTTTTCAGCGCCCATGGAACCGATGATATCCGCCAGTCCCGCCTTGTTGATCTCCCGGTTCACCACCTTGGCAGCAAGGCGGATCGAGCTGAGCAACGAGGTTAGCTCGCCGGTCGCGGTAGGATAATCCGCCTGCTTTTTGACGATGAACTCACCCATGGTGATCATGTTTCGCATTTTTGTTCCTTTAGATCGCATCCGTTGGCATTGAAAACGTTTGCAGGCATCGGCAAAAAAAATGCCGATCACCGGCGGCCTTGATTTGTAACCTAATGTAACGTCTGTTTTTTGTTTTTGCAGCGAATTAAGCGGCCTATTAAATAGACTATTTCGCCTCACGTTATGGTAAAAGGCGCGTTTCATTCGGTTTCAATCGATAACTTTCAGCCCCTTAATTCGTGGCAATAACCTGCTGCAAGCCATGAGCTGACTGGCCTTGGGCCATTAAAAATAGAGTCTGATGGGCCTGCTGCTCCCTTAGCCATTGCCTCTTGAGATCCGATCGCCAATCCAGCACACTGATTTCGCTTTGGAAGCAAATAAAACTCAAGGATTATCAATGAACAAGACTCTCATTGCCGGCATGGTAGCCGGACTGTTTGCCCTTCCCGCCTGGGCTGCCCAGGTGCCTGCCGGTACCAAGCTGCTGCCGGATGCCCAACAAATCTACGTGACCAATATCGGCACCGAACCCACCACCATCGACCCCCAGCTGGTAGAAGAGACCGCCGGTAGTGCCATCGTCAACGATCTGTTTGAAGGGCTCTATGAGCTGGATAATACCGGCAAGATCAAACCAGCAGGCGCCGTCAGCTACGAGGTCGACAAGACAGGTACCGTCTACACCTTCAAGCTGAGGCCCGAGGCCAAGTGGTCAAACGGTGAACCGGTCACCGCCGCCGATTATGTCTACGGCTGGCAACGGGCGGCCGATCCCAAGACGGCCTCCAACTACGCCTGGTTTATCGAGTTGACCGGAGTGGTCAATGCAAGCGAGGTGACACAGGGCAAGAAGAGCCCGTCAGAGCTCGGGATCAAGGCGCTCGATGACCACACCCTGCAAGTCACCCTGAAAAATCCGGTCCCCTTCTTCCTGAAGACGCTGGCCCACTACACCACGTTCCCGGCCCCCAAGGCCACCATTGAAAAATACGGTATGGATTGGGTCAAACCTGGCAATATCGTCTCCAACGGTGCCTTTGTACTCAAGGAGTGGACCCCCAACGAGCGGCTGAGCGCCGAGCGCAATACCCACTACTGGAACAACCAGCACACCGTCCTGAACAAGGTGATCTATCTGGAGATCGTCTCGGAAACCGCCGCCTACAACCGCTATCGCACCGGTGAACTGCACTACACCACTTATCCGCTGGAGCAGTACAAACAGCTCAAGAGCAAGAGTCCGGAAGAACTGGTCAGCGTCCCCACGCTGGCCAGCTATTACTATGTCTTCAATACCCAGCGCAAACCGTTCGATGACCCGAAAGTACGCAAGGCGCTCTCGCTCGCCATCGACCGGGAGACTATCACCGACAAGATCCTGGGGCAGGGACAAATTGCCGCATATAGCTTCACGCCCCCCATTGTGGACGGTTTTGAATTGAAAAAACCGGCCAGCCAGCTGCAGAGCAAAGAGGAGCGGATCAAGCAAGCCAAAGCCCTGTTGGCCGAAGCGGGTTATGGTCCGGACAAGCCACTCACAGTGGACATTCTCTACAACACCAACGAGAGCCACAAAAAGATTGCGCTGGCCGTCTCCTCCATGTGGAAACACAACCTGGGGGTCACTGCCACCCTCAACAACATGGAGTGGAAGACCATGGTCTCGGCACTCAACGAGGGGGATTTTGGCGTTAGCCGCTATGGCTGGAACGGGGATTATAACGACGCCTCCACCTTCCTCGATATCATGACCTCCAGCAGCAGTGCCAACAGCGGCAAGTGGTTCAACAAGGAGTACGACGCCCTGCTGGCCAAGGCCCACGACTCGCTGGATCCCGCTGAACGCAATGCCCTGTATCAACAGGCAGAGGCACTCATTGATGCGGATGCCCCCATCGCCCCTATCTATTTCTCGGTCAAATCCAGGTTGCTCAAACCTTTCGTGAAAGGCTACCCCCACCTTAACCCGCAGGATGTGGTCTACAGCAAGGAGCTCTATCTGGTTGCCCAGTAACCGGCTAGGAAGATGTAACCATAAAAAAGCGCCTGCATTGCTGCAGGCGCTTTTCATTGGCGGCCAAGCAGGCCATTGGGCCCATCTACGCTTTCGCGCAAGATTACTCTTCGGGACAGGGTGCCAGCACCACCCGGCGACGACCCATCACCACCGGACGTACCAGCAACTGTGCCAGCAAAACCCCCAGCAGGGTCAGACCGCCCCCGATCAGGTGATAGCTGGTCAACCGCTCACCCAGCAGGGTGATGGCAAGGCCAGCCGTCATCACCGGTAGCAGGTTCATAAAGATGGCGGTACGGTTGGCACCGAGCAGGGCGATACCCTGCATCCAGAGCCAGGGCGAGAGCGCCGAAGTGGGGATACCGGCATAGAGGATCAGCCACAGGGCCCGCCCATCAGGCCACTGGCCATCCATCAGCAAAAAGAAGGGGGTCAGGATCACCACACTGCAGATCACCTGACCATAGAGCAGCGACCAGTTGTCGAGCCCAAGATCCCACTTCTTGAGCAGCACACTGTAAAGGGCATAAGTACCCGCCGAAATCAGCATATAGACAGAGCCGATATGAATGCCTTGGGTAAACAGCCGGGTAGGATCCCCCTGCCCCAGCAAGATAGACAAGCCAAGGATGGAAAGCAGCGCCCCCAGTACAGCGCCCCAGGTGGGCCGCTCGCGCAGCAGCCAGATGCTGAACAACACGGTCAGCAGCGGCGTCAGTCCCATCATCAACCCCATCTCGGTAGCCCCCAGCGTTTGCGCCGCGTAGTACCCAAAAGTCTGGTTGAGCACCATGCCCAGCAAGGCCAGCATGGCGATCTGCCAAAGGCCAGAGCGTAGACGGGCACGCGCACGCCATACCCGACGGGCCAGAAACGGGCTTAATACCAGCGCAGCCACCACCCAGCGCGACCAGGCCAAGGCTGCCGGGGACAACACACCAACCGCCAGTTTACTGACGATGCCATTGCCAGCCCAGATGGCAATGCAGGAGAAGGGAAACAGAAAGGCAAGGGGCATGAGAAGATCCAGACCGAAGAGACAACAGCGGGCCAGTATAGGGGGCGATGGGAGATAAACAAAGGTGTGGGCCTGAACAGCCACGCGGTGAACGCCAGTCGCCACAAACAAATATGCCCGCAAAAGTGCGGGCATATCAGTGCAGAAACAGGTTCAGAAGCGCATCACGCGGCATCCATGTGCAGTCTGGAGATCAGCTCGTTGACCTCGGTGACTGTCTGGCGATGAGGAATATCCGCCGGATTCGGCATCAGCAACAAACCGGATTGGAAATCAAACCGCCCCCGACCATGGATGTAAATCCGACCTTTAAAGAAGGTTTTGACATGCTTTGCCACCATCAGTGGCAGGTACTTCTTGAACACTCTCATCGTTTGCAACCTCTTGCAGTTGTATCCGTATGACAGCAGCTTCTGCGAATTAATTCCGTAAAGTATTTATAAAAATCCGGAAAACTCGCCCATCTCTTCCCAAAAAATTCAATCTATAACTTTTTATTAACTTTTAGCCTATTGTATGCGGCCCTTCGAGCCAGAGCAAGGCTCCTTTGCCATCAAGCCACTCGATACAGGCGATCCCCGAGGTGGCGAACATGGGTGCTCCTGCGGCCGGGCAGAGGCTTTGCACCAGATAACCCACCAGCGGCAGATGGCTGACCATCAGGATTTGGTCATGTTGTTCAGCCAAAGTGGTGAGGTAGCTGGCCACGAAAGCGGGATCACCGTAAGGGGTAATGTCGCCACTCTCTTCAACGGCTGCTGCGTCAGGTAATTCACTGCATATGGCTTGCCAGGTCTGGCGTGCCCGCAGATAGTTGCTGTGGATCACCCGATCCAGCGGGCCAATCAGCTGAGGCGCCAACCAGCGGGCCATCTGGATAGACTCTTCAATACCCTGCTCGGTCAATGGACGCTGTTCATCTGTTTTCGCATTCATGCCAGCCTGGCCATGACGCATGATATAGATCTTCATTACAACCTCGCCCAACGGGCCTGTTTTGATAGCCGGGGGATCTTACCCCGCCACGGGTGTGGAAACAATTGCGCTACCTCTCAGAAAAGGGTTTGCCTGACGGGATAGCGGGGTCGATAATCATGTTTAAATTCAAATAAATCCAACGTGAGTCACACGCCAATGAGCCCATATGCCAGTCCCAATGACCATCGGCAATACCATTTTCTGGAGCTGGCCAACCGGCTCAGGGTCTTGTTGATTTGTGATCCCGACACCGACAAATCCGCCGCCTCGCTGGCGGTCAATACCGGCCATTTTGACGACCCCGCCGATCGGCAGGGAATGGCCCATTTTCTCGAGCACATGCTGTTTCTCGGCACCTGCACCTACCCCAAGCCTGGTGAGTACCAGCAATTTATGAGCCGTCATGGCGGCAGCAACAACGCCTGGACCGGTACCGAGTTCACCAACTTCTTCTTCGAGATCGACAACGGCTTCTTCGAAGCGGGGCTGGATCGCTTCTCCCAGTTCTTTATCTGCCCCACCTTTGATCCGGAGTGGGTGGACAAGGAGCGCAACGCGGTCGACTCCGAGTATCGCCTCAAGCTGCAGGACGACATGCGCCGCAGCTATCAGGTGCATAAAGAGACGGTCAACCCGGCGCACCCCTTCTCCAAGTTCTCGGTGGGCAACCTCGATACCCTGGCCGATCTGCCGGGGCGGGATCTGCGCTCCGACCTTATCCGTTTTTACGAAAGCCACTACAGCGCGGATCGCATGGCGTTGGTGATGATCTCGCCGGAATCCATCGATACCCAGTTGCAGTGGTGCTGTCGCTACTTTGCTCCCATTTTGAATCGCAATTTGGGAACCCCGACCCTCACCATGCCACTCTACCGGCTCGACGATCTCGGCGTGCGTATCCACATCAATCCGGTCAAGGAGACCCGCAAGCTGTCGCTCTGCTTCCCCCTGCCCAATGTGGACGAGTTTTACGACAAAAAGCCCCTCACCTTCCTGAGCCATCTGATTGGTTATGAGGGGGATGGCAGCCTGCTCTCTCTGCTCAAGGCGAAAGGCTGGGTCAACCAGCTCTCGGCGGGCGGTGGCATTAGCGGCGCCAACTTCAAGGATTTTGGCGTCAACTTCGGCCTCACCCCTCTGGGCCTTGAGCATGTGGATGACATCCTCGCCGCCCTGTTTGGCTATCTGAAACTGATCGGCCGCGAAGGGCTGCAGAGCTGGCGCTATGACGAAAAACGGACCGTACTCGAATCGGCGTTCCGTTTTCAGGAGCGCGGCCGCCCCCTCGATACGGTGTCGGGGCTGGTGCTCAACCTCTTTAGCTACAAACCAGAGGATCTGCTCTACGGCGACTACATGATGCGCGAATATGACGAGGGGCTGATCCGCCGCTTCCTCGCCAAGCTCACCCCGCACAACCTGCGTATCACCATCACTGCGCCGGAAGTGGCGACCGATCGGCTGGCCCGCTGGTATCAGACCCCCTACAGCGTGGCGACCATTACCGAGGCCGAGAAAATTCGCTGGCAGCAGAGCGAGCCGGATCCGGCGCTGGCGCTGCCACTGCCCAACCCCTTTATCAGCAGTCGGCTCGATCCGCGCACGCCAGCGCTTGCCGCCGACCTGCCCGCATGCCTTATCGATCGCCCCGGTTTTCGCCTCTGGCACCTCCATGAGCACCTGTTCAGCGTGCCCAAGGGCAATCTCTATATCTCCATCGACAGCGAACATGCGGTCAAAAATCCGCGCAATATAGCCATGGCGCGCCTCGCCGTGGAGCTGTTGGCCGACCACCTCAACGCCCTCACCTATCCGGCGGAGCTGGCGGGGCTGGGCTATCAGATCTATGCCCATCAGGGGGGCTTTACCATCAACCTGAGCGGCTTTGCCGACAAGCAGCCGCTGTTGCTCGACATGATCCTCGGCAACCGCACCCTGGGGTATCCGGATCCGGGCCGCTTCGCCGAGATCAAAGAGCAGCTCATTCGCAACTGGGACAACCAGTCCAAGGCGCGCCCCATCTCCCAGCTCTTTAACCAGCTCACCAGCCTGTTGCAACCCAACAACCCGCCGTTCGAGCAGTTGCTGCGTCACCTGCGCACCGTCGAGCTGGAGGAGATGCCCGGCTTCGTGGCCCAGCTGTTTGGCGAGGTGCATGTCGAGGCGCTGGTACACGGCGACTGGACTGCCGCCGAGGCGCTTGAGCTGGCCGCCCTGATGGAGCGCCACCTGAGCGACATCAATGGCACCAGCAGCAAGCCGAGCGGCGAGACCCGCCGCCCGCTCATCTCCATTCAGGACAGGGGCACCCTTATTCGCGAGCAGGGTTGCGATCACGAAGACTCGGCGCTCCTGGTCTACTACCAGTCCCGTACCACCCGTGCGCGAGATCTCGCCTGCTTCACTTTGGCGAACCACATCATGTCCTCCACCTTCTTCCACGAGCTCCGCACCCGCCAGCAACTGGGGTATGTGGTGGGCGCCGGCAACCTGCCCCTCAATCGCCACCCGGGCCTGATCTTCTATATCCAGTCGCCGGTGGCGGGGCCACAGATCCTGCTCGATGCGGTGGAGGAGTTTATCGACCTCTTCCCGCTCGCCATGCTCGAATTCACCGAGCAGCAGTGGCAAGAGAGCAAGGCGGGGCTGCAAGCCCAGCTGAGCGAGCGAGATGCCAACCTGCGCAGTCGCGGCCAGCGGCTGTGGGTCAGCATCGGCAACAAGGATCTGGGGTTCGATCAGCGGGAGCGGGTCTGCGATGAGGTGGGCAAGTTGAGCCGCGCCGATCTGGTGCGCTTTGTCACCCAGCTGCGCTCGCGCACCTCCGATCGGCTGATTCTCTGCAGCTATGGTCAGGGGCACGAACATGACGAGCGGATCACCGGCCAGTTTATCGATGATCCACGGGCATTTCGGCTCAATGCCACCACCTTCGAGGCCTGATCAGGCCTCGACATCCCCCGTTTTTCCTTCCCACCGCAAATCACAGACAATAAAAAGCCGACCCATCAGGGTCGGCTGGAAAAACCATAACAATTGCGACCAGAGCCGCCAAAAGTGAACATGAGCGTGAAAATCAGACACTGAGTTGCTGATCAGCAAGCGGGAAAGACCCGATACTCGCTTTGCAATGCCAACAGTGATTGAGAAACAGCCTCATATTAGGCACTCCCCCCGTCAGTCACGTTGATCTACGTCAAAGGAGGTAGCGAAGAGCGCACAGCCCGACGATTTGTCGGCGCAGATCACCCTTTGGCCGCCCGTTAGCTGCCCGTTAACCCCGGCGAACCAGCCGGTAGGCCACCTCATCGAAGTAGGAGAGCTGACCCGACAGCACCCGTGGGTGATCCACCTCGGCGGCGCGCCCCAGCACCTCGATACGAAAATCGCGCTCGAACAGGGCTCGCACCTCCATCTCACCCACCGAGAAGGGGGGCTGACTCTGCTGTTCAGGCTGATATTCGAGGGTCACCAGCAGGATCTGGCCACCAGTCTCGACCAGCGAACTGATCAGGGCTGCATACTGGCGGCGCATCGCGGTCGGCAGGGCGATCAGCGCCGCACGATCATAGACCAGCCGGTAACGGCGGCCCAGACTGGGGGCGGCGAAAAAATCCCCCTGAAAAATGCGCAGGCTGTCCACCTGATGGCACTGATAAGGGCCCACCTCGCTCACGGTCGCGGCGAGCTGGTTTTCACTGAAGAACTGGCTGACGGCAAGGCTCGATAACTCGAAACCGTCGACCGGATGACCCTGAGCGCTCAGCCAGAGCATGTCGCGGGACTTGCCGCACAGAGGAACCAGCACCGGCTCGTCCGCTTGCTGGGCTGACCACCAGGATTGCAGCCAGTGGTTGAAGTCCGCCTGATGAAAGCCAATCCGGTTCTCTTCCCAACGCTGATGCCAAAACGCAGCTTCCATCGTTATTACCCTTCTGTACTAAAGATGCCTCAATATCACAACTTAACCGGCACCGCGCAACCCTCTGCCCTTCCCTTTTTGCCACGCAGCCTCTGCCTGTTATCGGGCGAATGACGGGACGTCACCTTGCCGTGCGCTTCGCTGTCGCAATCGGCGCTACTGGATACGTTTATGACGGGCAGAGGCATACCAACCCATGCAAAAACGTCATGGGTGTATGGCGATGAATGAATAAAAGGAATGACGTTGGCAAGCCAAAACGTGCCTGCCAACGCCAAAAAGATCACGACAGCGTGGCGCGAGCGGCCGCCAGCTGACGCTCGATATAAGCAAAATCGGGACGATCGGCGGGGAGTTCCGAGAGGCAGGCCGCTTTGAGCTGATGCAACCTATCGAGCGGTGAGTCTTGCGTATCGCAATGGGCCAACAGCTCCTCCAGCAGGCAGCCAAAAGCGCGCACTTCCAGTCGTTCAAGGCCCACGGCCCGCTCGCGGTCGCAGCGGTCATATAAGGAAGCGGCGCCAAAATCCCCCAGCAGAGCGCGAGCCGGCGTGTCAGACCCACGGGCAAACAGAATATTGTGACCGTAGAGGTCCCCGTGCATGATGCCCGCGCGGTGCAGATGGCCCGCCACCGAGGCAATGCCGTGGGCCATCGCCAGCGCATCCGGCACACTCAGGCGCAGCCCCTCGGGATATATATCCCGGGTGCAGGAGTCCAGGCTCGGCGGCCCGGCCAGATTGGCAAAGGCCGGATCGATCAGCTCCATTACCAGCGCCGGAATACCGGAGGGGTGATCCACCACCTTGCCTATCACCTTGATAAGGTTGGAATGAGTGCCCGCCGCCAGCGACGCCGCCATCTCGCAGCGGGGCAGTCCATCGCTGGTCACCGCCCCCTTGAACAGCTTGACCGCCACCTGACTGGCATCGGCTCTGCCGCTCGCCTGAGTCACTGCATCAGCACTATTACCCACAAGGGCGGCGCGATGGATAACGCCGGATGCCCCCTGCCCCAACAGTTCGCCCAGCGCCAGCGTCTCCCAGGCAATGGGCGCGACATGGGCATCATCGATGGCCCGCGCCTCCGCCCCTTCGCTAAAGGGGTTGCCGGAGTAGGCAAGCCAGGCAAGGCGCGGCAGCGCCAGCAGCCACTCGGGGAAGCATTCGATGCGGTTGGCGGCGATACGCAACAACTCAAGATTGCGGCAATTGGCAAGGCTGGCGGGCAACTCGCGCAGGCGGTTGCCCGCCAGCATCAGCTTTTGCAGGGCATCGCACTGGCCCAGCTCATCAGGCAACTGTTCCACCGCGTTGTCGGTCAGGATCAGCCAGCGCAAACCGGCGGGCAGCGCCCTGGCCGAGACGGTGGCAATCCGGTTGGCCTTAAAGCCCACCATGGTGAGCGCCGGACAGCGCCCCAGCACCTCCGGCAGCTCGGTAAAGCGGTTCTCGGAGCAGAAGATAATGCGCAGTTTGCCAAACCCGGCCAGCTCGTCAGGGAGCGCGCTTAGCTGGTTGCCGGTGAGATCCAGTACCTCCAGCGTCTCTTTCAGGCTCAAAATCTCGGTGGGGAACGCCGTCAGGTTTTCACAAAGCTTCAGATGGCGGGCACCGCACAGTTCACCTGCGCGCAGCTGTTCCAGAGTATGCATAACCGTTTCTCAATCCTGATGATCTGCCTGATGGCGTTGCCAGCCATCAGCGCGCGCCGAACCCGGGTCCGGCGATTTTAAAGGGGGGCATTATAAAGAATTCGGGGTGCAGTTCGCCCCTTTTGTTGCCGCAAAGGCCTGTATCGACATGTAGCAAAACGACTTGGGAACAAAGAGAGCAAGATTCGGGTCGTCCCGGCAAGGAGTGGTTGCCATAGTGGGGGCCAAACCCAAGTCGGTTGGAACCTATTGGAGTTCCAACCCACAGCCAACCTTGTGCGCCTCTTAATCTGGCGCACAACACACCTGCGAGGGAAATGCCATGTCATTACTGTCCAACAAGGTCGCCATCATCACCGGCGCCAGCTCCGGCATCGGCCGCGCCAGCGCCATTCTGTTTGCCCGCGAAGGGGCCTGCGTCGTCGTCGGCGCCCGCCGCCAGCCCGAACTGGATCTACTGGTGGAGGAGATCCGCCATGAGGGGGGCCAGGCGGTGAGTCTGGCGGGAGATGTGAAAAGCGAGAGTTACGCCCGCGACCTTGTTGATCTCGCGCTCACCCGTTTCGGCGGGCTCGATATCGCCTTCAACAACGCAGGTACCACAGGCATGCCGGGCAGCGTAGAGCAGCTTGAACTGGCGCAGTGGCAGGAAATTCTGGATACCAACCTCACCAGCGCCTTTGTGGGAGCCAAGTACCAGATCCCCGCCATGCAGGCTCGCGGCGGTGGCTCGCTTATTTTTACCTCTACCTTCGTCGGCCATACCCTGGGGCTGCCCGGCATGGCGGCCTATGCGGCGAGCAAGGCAGGCCTCATTGGCCTGACCCGGGTGCTGGCTGCCGAGTATGGGGCACAAGGGATTCGGGTCAATGCCCTGTTGCCGGGGGGCACCGACACTCCCATGGGGCGGGCTTTTGCCAATACGCCAGAGAGCCTCGCCTTTGTGCAGAATATGCATGCCCTCAAACGGCTGGCCCAACCGGAGGAGATCGCCCGCTCGGCCCTCTATCTCGCGTCCGATGCATCCAGCTTTACCACCGGCATTGCCCTGCTGGCCGATGGTGGGGTATCTATTTGTCGCACATGATGTTGTCGCCCCCAACACACTGCGACCGCAAACTTATCGTGAGAGCGCCTTATGTCTGATTACGCCCGCATCGCCGATGCCATCCGTTTTATCGCAAGTCAGGTGGAGCGCCAGCCCACTCTGGACGAGATAGCGGCGCACGTTCACTTAAGCCCCTTTCACTTCCAGCGGCTGTTCAGCCGCTGGGCCGGAGTGACGCCCAAACGCTATCTGCAGGTGCTGACCCTGGAGCGGGCCAAGGCGCTGCTGCAGGAGTCGCGCCCGCTGCTGGAGGTGGCCGATACCCTGGGCCTTAGCAGCGGCTCGCGGCTCTACGATCACTTCGTGCAGCTCGAAGCGGTGACGCCGGGCGAGTACAAGCAACGGGGGGCCGGGCTGGTTATCGATCACGGGGTGCACGACACCCCCTTCGGTCAGGCATTCGTCGCCCTGACCCCGCGGGGGGTGTGCAACTTTTCGTTTCTCGATGAAAAGGCCCCAGAGGCACCGCTGGCCAACCTCGCCCGCAGCTGGCCTGAGGCAACGTTGCAAGAAGCGCCATCACGCACCCAAGGGGTCATCAACACCATGTTCGATGGCAGCAAGGCGCCGGATCGCCCCATCTCCTTGTACGTGAGCGGCACCAACTTTCAGATCAGCGTCTGGCGGGCGCTGCTGCAGATCCCGCCCGCCAAGGTGGTGAGCTACGCCCAGGTAGCGAGCGCCGTCGGCAACCCCAAGGCCGCCCGCGCTGTGGGGCTGGCGGTGGGCGCCAACCCCGTCGCCTTGATGATCCCCTGCCACAGAGTCATCCAGCAAAACGGCAAACTCGGCGGCTATCACTGGGGCGAGACCCGCAAACAGGCGATACACGCCTGGGAAGCGGCGAGGTATGAGTAAACGTGGCCTTTTTCTGCCCGGCCTGATAAGGGTGACGAAACAGGAGTGTTAGTAGTGAGTCAGCAGACAATCAGGCTGCGCCAGACAGCGTGCGGCGATATAAAGCGGGGACATAAGAAGAATCGGGGCGCAGATCGCCCCTTTGGTTGCTTTGGCGAGGCTCCGCGCTCAGCCGCCCCACCCCAGCAAATTAACGAAACACGTAGGGTGCAATAAGTGCAGCACATTGCACCATTTGCCGAGCAGCTCTTGGGCAAGGTATGAGGAACAAAAGTAGAGGTGCAATTTCATTGCACCCTAAGGTACCGGCTTTGATCGCCAACAGTTCCATACCGGCAACTTGTCAGGTATTCTCGCGAACAATTCTTGACTCTATCATCAGTTGTTCACCTTTATCAGTTAAGGACCAAAATAAAGCCATGCCCCCTTTAGTAGTTTTCAAATACTGTGTTTTTATCAGTCCATATGCTTTTAACTGTATTGTGACAGTTTTGAACTCTTGATCATTTAACGTATGAGAATAACCTTTACTTTCAATTAATTGATGAAGGGATGTAGCCAAAGTTAATTTAACAGATGTGTCATTAGGATGTTCAACAATATAAGGGGCTATGAGGGAGAATAGCTTGCGCCAAGAAATTTCTGAAGTGAAATCATATGTACCGACTCCATAATTTCGACCATGATTTACTTTATAGGTACCATGCAACGTTATTGTTGAGTCTATATCGGCTATACCATTGATAGTTGGTGTTAAATCAGCACTTAGCTTAGATAACTTGCCTTGAAGCTCAATGTTTTGTTTTCTGAGATCATTAAGCTCTAAAAGTAAGTCTTCGCTGGCAATATTACTGGCTCTAACCCAGCCTACAGCAGGATACATTTTAATTGTCTTTGAAAGACTAAGAGCTACAAGACCCGGTAATTCATTAGCTTGATTCCAAAACTTGATCAATCTGCCGTCCATCACTTTATCTTTGAACCTCAATAGCTTTGCTCTGAGGTGGGGATCTTGCTCAGATTTTCCGAAAGGAATGTCATCAGGTGAACCGTGAACCAAGGCTACTACTTTCAATCCATTTTCAACAGCATAATCAAATTCTTTTTCCGTGTAGCTGATACCTTCATCGGTAGTTGATCCGTATCGGCCACCTATGATTAGAAGGTAGTAATCACAATCATCAATGACACTTTTAATAAATTCCCATTGTTCTTCATCAGCAGCTGGGAACAACTCCATTCCAGCAGGAATACAGTCCATTTCCATCAAAGCTTGCAATACATGCTGACGTTCCTTTTTTAAGTCAGCATATGTTGAACTAACAAATACCTGATATCTTTTATTCATCTAATTCCTTCCGAGTTCTAGGCGGCCTTCTAGCAGAGATTGGATGAAAGGTGGAACTAATCCGATATTAAAACCTTCCATATCACTCAGCTCAGTATTCATATCCGCAAAAAATCGTTTTAAATAGAAATTACTAACCAATCTCTGGCAACTTAGCATACTCGCTGAAATTTCCTCTTGTCTCTATGACTTACGCAGTACAAGATAAAAATAAATCAGCTATGGAAAACTCCATCAATATGAGCAATGCCTGCTCTGTAATGTGCTGACATAAACTACGGCAACCCCCAATTTGCAGGATTTCGCTCACGTTGTTCCTCTAGCTTGATTAATAAACGTCCCCTAAGAAGAAATATCCTATTGGTTATCCTAACGAGCAAGGCAGATAAGCAAAAGCGAATGATGATAGTTTCCTGAGCAAGATCAACAAATTAATCAATAAGTACAAATACCGACCACGCATCAGAGGTAACTCATTGTTGAAAAGAAAAGACGCCCTAAGGCGTCTTTCTTATTTTAAGGACTTGGAGCAAAAAGGTTGGAGGTTATTCCCCCTCCCCACCCTGCCCATAACCCTATCAGATCGGGGTAATGGAGGTGATATGGGCATCCCCGTCCAGTGATTTGAAAATCTGCACCACGGCTTCGCCATGGATCGGTTTGGCAAGCGGCACAGTGCTCTTGCACTTGAAGCGGTAGTTGGTGCCAGCCACCACCTGGGTGGAGACTTCAAAGGGTACGTACTGCACCCCGACAAATCCTTTCAGCGCCTGATCAAATACCGCCTGATCCTCGGCGGTCAGCTTGTGATATGCGGTCCATCCACCCACCAACACTGCTTGTTCTGACATATCAAACTCTCCGTGCTCTATGATCCCGACTCGTTTGGCCGTTCAGGCTGCGCCCCGTTGATTCAAGTGGTTTCCGGTCTCCACCGGGGTGTCATCACTGCCGGTTGGCGCAATGACGATGGGCCCGTTTGCGCAGCTATCTGCAACTGGATCAGCCCTCCCCCTTGCCAGAAGCCGCTGTTGGCAGCGGGCTTAATTGGCATGAGAGAGCCTAGTGCGGGATGGCAAAAATGCCCCTGTCACATATGACAGGGGCAAGGTGGCAAAAAAGCTGCTCGAAAAAAGAAGATGTGTTGCGCAAACGATTGAGAAAAGAAAAGACGCCTCAAGGGCGTCTTTTTGCATTTTTATGCTCGAAGGGCAGAAGGGCGCGAGCCGCTTATTCCCATTCGATGGTTGCGGGCGGCTTGCCGGATACGTCGTACACCACGCGGGAGATACCGTTGATCTCGTTGATGATGCGATTCGATACGTGACCGAGGAAGTCGTACGGCAGGTGAGCCCAGTGGGCGGTCATAAAGTCGATGGTTTCGACAGCACGCAAGGCAATGACCCAGTCATATTTGCGACCATCGCCCATCACGCCAACGGAGCGCACCGGCAGGAAGACGGCGAACGCCTGGCTGACCTGGTTGTAGAGGTCGGCTTTGCGCAGCTCTTCGATAAAGACCGCATCGGCGCGGCGCAGAATATCGCAGTACTCTTTCTTCACTTCGCCAAGGACGCGCACGCCCAGACCCGGGCCCGGGAACGGGTGACGGTAGAGCATGTCGTAGGGCAGACCCAGCTCCAGACCAACGCGGCGCACTTCGTCTTTGAACAGTTCGCGCAGCGGTTCGACCAGACCCATCTTCATCTCTTCCGGCAGGCCGCCGACGTTGTGGTGAGACTTGATGACGTGGGCTTTGCCGGTCTTGCTGGCAGCGGATTCGATCACGTCCGGATAGATGGTGCCTTGCGCCAGCCACTTGGCGTTTTTCAGCTTTTTCGCTTCGTCGTCGAACACTTCGACGAAGACGCGGCCGATGATCTTGCGCTTGGCTTCCGGCTCGTCAACACCGGCCAGGGCAGAGAGGAAGCGCTCTTCGGCTTCAACCTTGATGATGTTCAGACCAAAGTGATCGCCAAACATCTCCATCACCTGCTCGCCTTCGTTCAGACGCAGCAGACCGTTGTCCACGAAGACGCAGGTCAGGCGATCGCCGATGGCGCGGTGCACCAGCATGGCTACCACGGAGGAGTCGACACCGCCGGAGAGACCGAGGATCACTTCATCGTCACCTACCTGCTCGCGGATGCGGGCAACGGCGTCGTCGATGATGGTGGCCGGGGTCCACAGGCATTCGCAGCCGCAGATGTCTTTGACGAAGTGCTCCAGCATGCGGGCACCCTGACGGGTGTGGGTCACTTCCGGGTGGAACTGCACGCCATAGAAGCGCTTGGCTTCGTTGGCCATGGCCGCGTGCGGGCAGGTCGGGGTCTGAGCGATGGTGGTGAAGTCGGCCGGAATGGTGGTGACCTTGTCACCGTGGCTCATCCAGACATCCAGCAGGGCATTGCCGTTGTCGGCGATGGCATCTTCAATATTGCGCAAGAGGGCGCTGCTCTTGCCAGCTTCGCCCAGCACTTCCACCTTGGCGTAACCGAATTCACGCTCGGTAGAGGATTGCACCTTGCCACCCAGCTGCTCGGCCATGGTCTGCATGCCGTAGCAGATACCGAACACAGGGACACCGGCGTTGAACACATACTCGGGGGCGCGCGGGCTGCCAGCTTCGGTCACGGACTCGGGGCCACCGGAGAGGATGATGCCGCTCGGATTGAATTCGCGGATCTGCTCTTCGGTTACGTCCCAGGCCCACAGTTCGCAGTAAACGCCGATTTCGCGCACGCGGCGGGCGATCAGCTGGGTGTACTGGGAACCGAAGTCGAGGATAAGAATACGGTGCTGGTGAATGTCTTTAGTCATTTTATTCCTGCATCAGGCTGATGTTGTCACAAAGGGCACGGGATAAAAAAAGGGTGGAAAAACGGGGCGCAGGGCCCCGTTTTATCAGCCCATCCGATAGTTGGGGGCTTCTTTGGTAATGGTCACATCGTGGACGTGGGACTCTTTCATCCCGGCGCCGGAGATGCGCACGAACTCTGCCTTGGTGCGCATGTCGTCGATGGTGGCGCTGCCGGTCAAGCCCATGGAGGAGCGCAGGCCGCCCATCTGCTGATGGATGATCTCTTTGAGGCGACCCTTGTACGGCACGCGACCTTCGATACCTTCCGGTACCAGCTTGTCGGCGGCGTTGTCGGTCTGGAAGTAGCGGTCGCTGGAGCCTTTGGACATGGCGCCCAGAGAACCCATACCACGGTAGGATTTGAAGGAGCGACCCTGATAGAGCTCGATCTCGCCCGGCGCTTCTTCAGTACCGGCGAACATGGATCCCACCATGACGCAGCTGGCGCCGGCGGCAATGGCCTTGGCGATGTCGCCGGAGAAGCGGATACCGCCATCGGCAATCACCGGAATACCGGTGCCTTCCAGCGCGTCAACGGCGTCGGAGATGGCGGTGATCTGGGGCACGCCCACGCCGGTCACGATACGGGTAGTACAGATGGAGCCCGGGCCGATACCGACCTTGACCGCATTGACACCGGCAGCAGCCAGCGCTTTGGCGCCCGCGGCGGTCGCCACGTTGCCACCGATGATCTGCAGATCCGGATAGGCGTCGCGAGTGGCCTTGATGCGATCCAGCACGCCCTGGGAGTGGCCGTGGGAGGAGTCGATCAGCAGCACGTCTACACCGGCTTCCACCAGCGCAGCGACGCGCTCTTCGTTACCGGCACCGGCACCAACCGCAGCACCGACCCGCAGACGACCCTTGTCATCTTTACAGGCGTGGGGCTTGCGCTCGGCTTTCTGGAAATCTTTAACGGTGATCATGCCCTTGAGTTTGAAGTCGCCGTTCACCACCAGCACTTTTTCGATACGGTGCTTTTGCATCAGGGCAACCACCTCTTCACGAGGGGCACCTTCACGCACGGTGACCAGACGATCTTTCTGGGTCATGATCTGTTCAACGGTCTGGGAGAGGTCAATCACGAAGCGCACGTCACGGCCGGTGATGATACCGACCAGCTGATTGCCGTCAGTCACCACGGGGTAACCGGCGAAGCCATTCTTGTGGCTCAGCTCCTTGATTTGGGCGATGGTCATGTCAGGGCGCACGGTAACGGGGTCAGTGACCACGCCGCTCTCGTACTTCTTGACCTTGCGCACTTCGGCAGCCTGCTGCTCGATGGACATGTTCTTGTGGATAAAGCCGATACCGCCTTCCTGGGCCAGTGCAATAGCCAGACGGGCTTCGGTCACTGTGTCCATGGCAGCGGAGATCATCGGGATGTTCAAGCTGATGGCGGAGGTCAGCTTGGTACGCAGATCGGCAGTATTGGGAAGAACTTCGGAGTGGGCGGGAACCAACAGTACATCGTCGAAGGTTAACGCTTCTTTGGCAATCCTGAGCATGGCAATATCTCACCGTTGAGGAAGTGGGGGTGTAAAATATTGCCGACGAAGTTTACTCACGGATTGGTCACTGGTAAAGAAGTTTTTTGAATTTTTTATGGCGTAGCCCTCATTTAGGAGGCCAAAACGCCAAAAAACCAAGATTATCAGTACGAAAAGCGCCATTTCGGGGCAAAAGAGTTGGCTAACCGGTGATTTATGCAAAACCGGTAGGTGCCGACGCGGCGCAACCCCCATGCAAAGGGATGGTCGACAGGGGCTCAGGGGCAAACGGCTTCTGCCCCCCTCCCCTTGTCTTGTGTCCTTGTATTGTCTCTTGCCCTCGCGGCGACCACTCGCACCGGTATCATTATCTTCTCAATGTCCTTTACTCGGTCTGGATAATAAATTTAGCCCGCTGCCAATATATATTTTCTGGCACAACAAGGGTTGCCTCTCTTTATTATTTTCGCCCCACCATCCGCAGCAAGGTATTATCTTTATCCAGCAGATGATGTTTCAACGCCCCGACAATGTGCACTAGCAAAAATGCCAGCATGATATATGGCAAATAGATATGGACTGTGTGAGCAATATCCCGAACGGATTCACTGAATGGAATCACGTTGGCAGGATCATGAATATCTGGATTCATCGGGATAATAGACCAGCCAAATATCGCGACACCTCGGCCAGCCGCTGCGGAATAACAGAGACCGGACACCGGAATAAGCAGCGTTGAAATCAGCAAACCCCAGTGGATCGCCCTGGCTGCCAATGCCTCGTAAACAGGATATTGACGCACAGGCTCAGGCCACCCTTTAACAAGGCGGAGAATGGCGCGGGGCAGGATCAAGAGCAGTGCAATCACACCCAGAGATTTATGCAGGGCGTAGAGATCCCATATTTCAAATTTCACCATCAGATAACCGACAAGGGTCAGGCCAATCATCAGCAAGGCAACCGACCAGTGCAGCAAACGGGTCGTCAAACTTAAGTGGGTTGAGGGATTCATAAGCTACTCCAAACTGGGGGCGAGTGAACGCAGGTCAAGATGGTGGCGTCGTGAATATCAGCAGCACCTGAGATATCAACGGCATCGAGGCAAGCCGCAACGCGGCCAGATGCGGGCAAGCGCGAGGGCTTTTATCGGGAGCCATTCTGCCTGCCCGGATAAACGGCAGCGTTTCCAATCTTGCTTTTCTGCTGCTGACGCCTCCTGCTTAACGCCCTCTCCCTGTTTCGGGTTAAGATAGCGGCCACCGTTTTATCCCGGCCCCGCCGGAGCAGACCACAGGTACGCCTTTGAACCGATTTACCCCATCCAGTGCGGCGAGCGGCCGCGAGCAGCAGGTCTTTACCGTCACCCGCCTCAACAGCGCCGTGCGCATGATCCTGGAGCAGGATCTGGGGCTGGTGTGGCTGACCGGCGAGCTCTCCAATTTGGCGATGCCAAGCTCCGGCCACTGGTACTTCTCCCTCAAGGACATGTCGGCGCAGGTACGCTGCGCCATGTTCAAGGGCAACAACCGGCGGGTGGCGTTTCGCCCGCAGGATGGCATGCAGGTGCTGGTGCAGGCGCGGGTCTCCCTCTATGAGCCGCGCGGCGACTACCAGCTGATCATCGAGTCGATGCAGCCGGCGGGCGACGGCGTATTGGCCCTGCGTTTTGAAGAGCTCAAACGCCGCCTCGGTGCCGAGGGGCTGTTTGACGAAGGCCGCAAGCGGCCGCTGCCCCGCGAACCGCGGGCGGTGGGCCTTATCACCTCCGCCACCGGCGCGGCTTTGCACGATATGCTCACCGTGCTCAAGCGGCGTGCGCCGGATCTGCCGGTCTTTATCTACCCGACTCAGGTACAAGGCAGCGCCGCCATCAGCCAGATCGTCGCGGCGATCGCCAAAGCGAACCAGCGCGCCGAGGTGGATGTGCTGATCGTCGGCCGTGGTGGTGGCTCCCTCGAAGATCTCTGGTGCTTTAACGAAGAGGCGGTGGCGCGCGCCATTGCCCACTCAGCCATACCTGTGGTGAGCGCAGTGGGCCACGAGGTGGATGTCACCATCAGCGACTTTGCCGCCGACTTGCGCGCCCCTACCCCGTCGGCTGCCGCCGAGCTGGTGGCGCCGGATCAGAGCGCCCGTGCCCTGCGTATCGTTCACCTCAAGCAGCGACTGCTGCAGGCGATGAGTCGCCAGCAGACCGCCGCCCGCCACGATTTCATCCTGCTGCAAAAACGGCTCGACCATCAGGATCCGAAACGGCGACTGGAGCAGCAGTCCCAGCGCCTCGACGAACTCTCCACCCGTTTGCAACAGCTATTACGACAGCGGCTGCATCAGGGAGAGCGGCGCCTCACCAACCTTGAGCTGCGCCTGCAGGGCAAGAGCCCGGAGCGCTTGCTGGCAGCTGGCAAGCGCCGCCACCAACTGGCCGAGGAGCGGCTCTATGCCCTGATTACCAAGCGGCAAGACCTTGCTAGTCACCGCCTCGCCATGCTCACCGCCCGCCTCGACGGGGTGAGCCCGCTCGCTACTCTGGGTCGCGGTTACTCCATCACCCGCACTCCACGCGGCGAAGTCATCAGCCGCGCCGATCAGGTCAACAGTGGCGACCAGCTCATCACCACCCTGGCGCAAGGGAGCCTGCAGGTGCGGGTCGAGGGGATCGTCAAGGACTCTGCGCAGTAGGTCGGCTGCATCAAACCACCAGCCAATCTGCTATTCAGCCCGGCAATCAGCCAAAAACAAAGGCCACCACAGCAAACACGGTGGTGGCCTTTTTTATCTCGGGTGCTGTCGCCTGCTCACCCCTTGGCGCGGCGGGCGACCAGGGTGAACTTGTAGTCATCGCTCTTGAAGAAGTTGCGACTGAACTCGAACACGGTGCCATCTTGCAAAAAACCGCGGGAGACCTTCTCGATGATTGGCTTGGCAGGATCGATACCGAGCGCCTCCACCACCTGCGCCGAGGGGAGCACCGGAATGATCTCCTGCTCGCTGCGGTCGATCACCAGCTGCTTGACCTCTTCGATGTAGTGGTACTTCGAGCCCTGCATCACCGCATAGCTGAGGTCGGGGAAGAGGGCGAGCGGCATCCAGGTCTCCTCCAGCGTTACCGCGATCTGGCGAATAAAGCGCACCCGCTTGACGTAGTAGACCAGCGCCCCTTCCAGCAGATTGAGCCGCTCGGCCAACTCACTGCTCGCCTTGATCACCTCGAAGGCGAGAATGTCGCTGTGGGTCTCGGCCGCCGGATCGGTCACCTTCTCGTAGAGGCTGGTGAGCTGATAGATGTCATAGTTCACCTTCTCCTGCCGCACATAGCTGCCACTGCCCTGAATGCTCTCGATGACGTTGAGTTCGGTCAGCTGCTTGAGGGCCTGGCGCACCGTCACCCGGCTCACCCCGAACTGCTCGCGCAGCTCGGCTTCGGTGGGCAAGGCATCGCCGGGGGCCAGCTCCCCTTGCGCAATCCACTGCTGGATGGTGTCGGCTATCTGGCGATACATGGGTTTTTTCGACACGAAAGGCCACCTCGTCGGCTCTGCGCCATGATAAATGGAAGAGGCGCCATTCTACCCCAGTTACCGGGCAGACAAAACGGCTCAGCCTCATTTGACCTAACAAATTACCTCGAACAAACAATACAAAAACAATACAAATAACGAATTGTATGATACCACTCACAAAAATCAGTCGGCCGGTTTGTTAGCATCGCTGTCACTTTCACCATGACGGCTTGCTGGCAAGCCAACCTGACAGAGGATCATCATGAATCTGACCAGTCTTACCGGCCCCCATCTCATCACGTTGCAAACCCGGTTTGCCGATCGGGATGCGGCCATTCATGCTCTGGCTGATCGGCTCGATCAGGCCGGCAAGCTGCACGACAAGGCCGCCTTTTTGGCTGCGGTCATGGCCCGCGAGGCGCAGGGCCCCACCGCCCTTGGCGAAGGGCTGGCAGTGCCCCACGGCAAGTGTGATGCGGTGCGTGAAGCAGCCTTTGCCGTCGCTACCCTGAGCGAGGAGCTGGGCTGGGAGGGGGTCGACGGCCCCGAGCCGGTCAACCTGATCTTCATGCTGGCGATCCCGACCGATCAGGCGGGCTCCACCCACATGCAGCTGCTCACCACCCTCACCACTGCCCTGGTGGATGACGATACCCGCGAGGCGGTGCTGGCGGCCCAGAGTGCCGAGCAACTGATGGCACTGCTCGATGGTGAAGGGGATAGCGGCAAGCAATCAGAAAAAGAAGACAAATCAGATACAAATAAACCTACTGTGGTCTGTGTCACCGCCTGCCCGGCGGGGATCGCCCACACCTATATGGCCGCCGAGTATCTGGAAAAGGCGGGGCGCAAGCTGGGCATTCGGGTACTGGTCGAGAAGCAGGGTGCCAACGGCATCGAGGATCGCCTGCCGCAAGAGGCACTCGATGCTGCGGTGGCCTGCATCTTCGCCGCCGAGGTGGCCATCAAGGAGCAGGAGCGTTTTGCTGGCATCCCCCGAATCGAGACGCCGGTGGCCGAGCCCATCCGCCATGCCGAGCGGATCCTCAATGATGCGCTGGAAGCGGCCAAGGCCGGTCGCACCGCCCCGACGCCCAACCCCAGCCAGAGCGACGCGCCGACCGGCAAGAAGGTGAGCCTCAAGACCGAGCTCAAGCAGGCGCTGCTGAGCGGTATCTCCTTTGCAGTGCCGCTCATCGTGGCGGGCGGTACCGTGCTCGCCGTCTCTGTGCTGCTGGCCCAGATCTTCGGCCTGCAACATCTGTTTGATACCGAGAACTCCTGGCTCTGGATGTACCGAAAACTCGGCGGTGGCATGCTGGGCACCCTGATGGTGCCGGTGCTGGCGGCCTATACCGCCTATTCGCTGGCAGACAAACCGGCGCTGGGCCCGGGCTTTGCGGCGGGACTGGCCGCCAACATGATTGGCTCCGGCTTCCTCGGCGGCGTGGTCGGTGGCCTTATCGCCGGTTACCTGATGCGCTGGGTCAAGCAGCATGTGCGCCTTAGCCCCAACTTCAACGGCTTTCTCACCTTTTACCTCTATCCGGTGATCGGCACCCTGGTGGCGGGCAGCCTGATGCTGTTTGTCATCGGTCAGCCGGTGGCCTGGCTCAACAACAGCCTCACCGAGTGGCTCAACGGCCTCTCCGGCACCAATGCGCTGGTGCTGGGCGCCCTGCTCGGCTTTATGTGCTCGTTTGACCTGGGTGGCCCGGTCAACAAGGCGGCCTACGCCTTCTGCCTCGGCGCCATGGCCAACGGGGTCTACGGCCCTTACGCCATCTTCGGCGCGGTCAAGATGGTCTCGGCCTTTACCGTCACCTTCTCCACCCTGCTGGCACCGCGCCTGTTCCAGACCTTCGAGATCGAGACCGGTAAGTCGACCTGGCTGCTGGGGCTGGCAGGGATCACCGAGGGCGCCATTCCGATGGCCATCGAAGATCCGATCCGGGTGATCGGCTCCTTCCTCGCAGGATCGGTGGTCACCGGCGCCATGGTGGGTGCCATGGGAATTGGTCTCTCCACCCCGGGGGCCGGCATCTTCTCCCTGTTCCTGCTCCACGATGGCGGCCACGGCGCCTTGATGGCTGCCGCCGTCTGGCTCGGGGCGGCGCTGGTGGGCACCCTTATCTCCACTGTGGTGCTGATCGGCTGGCGCCGTCACGCCATGCAGCGCGGCACCTATCAGGTGGTCGCCGCAGAGTAAGACTCCTCTTCACCACCGATTTTTCAACAGACTATTTTTCCGCGCGGCAGGCAAGGGCCGCCGTGCGTCAGCAAAGGATCATTGTCATGACAGTTTCACGAGTTCACATCACGCCGCACATGCACTGGGATCGGGAGTGGTACTTCACCACCGAGGAGTCCCGCATCCTGCTGGTCAACAATATGGCGGAGATCCTGGCGCGGCTTGAATCCGACCCCGACTACAAGTTCTATGTGCTGGACGGCCAGACCGCGGTGCTGGAGGATTACTTCGCCATCCAGCCCGAGAACAAGGCCCGGGTGAAGGCGCTGGTGGAAGCGGGCAAACTCATCATCGGCCCTTGGTACACCCAGACCGACACCATGCAGGTGAGCGGCGAGTCCATCCTGCGCAACCTGCTCTACGGAATGCGCGACTGCCTTAGCCTTGGCGAGCCGATGAAGATCGGTTACCTGCCAGACTCGTTCGGCATGTCTTCCCAACTGCCCCACATCTTCAACGGCTTCGGGATCGATCGGGCCATGTTCTGGCGCGGCTGCTCCGAGCGTCACGGCACCGACAAGACCGAGTTCCTCTGGCAGAGCAACGATGGCAGCGAGGTGACCGCCCAGGTCCTGCCGCTCGGCTACGCCATCGGCAAGTACCTGCCGGAAGATGAAGCGGGCCTGCGCAAGCGGCTCGAATCCTACTTCGAGGTGCTGGAGAAGGCCTCGGTGACCCAGGATATCCTGCTGCCCAACGGCCACGACCAGATGCCGCTGCAACAGAACATCTTTGCCATCATCGACAAGCTGCGGGAGATCTACCCCCAGCGTGAATTCCACATGAGCCGATTCGAGCAGGTATTCGAGCGCATCGAGGCGTGCCGCGACCAGCTGGCCACCCTCAAGGGGGAGTTCAACGACGGCAAATATATGCGGGTACACCGCACCATCTCCTCCACCCGGATGGACATCAAGCTGGCCCACGCCGCCATCGAGAACAAGATCGTCAACATCCTCGAGCCGCTGGCGAGCATCGCCTGGGCACTCGGCTTCGAGTACCACCACGGGCTGCTGGAGAAGATGTGGAAGGAGATCATGAAGAACCACGCCCATGACAGCATCGGCTGCTGCTGCAGCGACAAAGTGCATCAGGAGGTGATGACCCGCTTCATTCTGGCCGACGACATGGCCGAGAACCTGATCCGCTTCTACATGCGCAAGATTGTCGACAACATGCCGGTGGCACTGTGCGAAGACGGCGTGCAGGTGGCCGACAAGCTCTGCCTGTTCAACCTGATGCCCTTCCCCCGTCAGGAGGTGATCAACACCAGTATCCGCATTCGCGCCCAATCCTTTGCCCTGCGCGATGAAGCGGGCCAACCGGTCCCCTACTTCATCCGCGCCAAGCGCGAGATTGATCCGGGTCTGGTAGACCGACAGATCGTTCACTACGGCAACTACGACCCCTTTATGGAGTACGACATCCAGCTCTGCCATCCGCTGCCGTCTATGGGCTACTGCACCCTTCATATCGAGGGCAACCAGCCGGGAATGGAGCAGCCGGTGACCACCCGCGGCGAGCTGCTAGAGAACGATTTTTACCGCATCGCCCTCAATGACAACGGCACCCTGCAGATCCTGGACAAGCTGCGCGGCACCACCTTCGATCAGGTGCTCACGCTGGAAGAGGGCTCCGATGATGGCGACGAGTATGACTACTCGCCATCGCGGGAGGAGTGGCTGCGCTACTCCACCGAGTTTACGGTGACCCGTGAGGTCACCCATCAGGCGTGGCAGAGCATCGCTACGCTCAAATTGCGTATGGCCTTGCCTGCCAACCTCGCCGAGCGTGCCAACCGCCAGTGCAGCGGCCACCTTGATGTCATCTGCCGCATCACCTTGGCGCATCAGAGCCCGCGTATCGATATCGAGCTGGAACTCGACAATCAGGCCGATGATCACCGGGTGCGGGTGCTGATCCCCACCCCCTTCCCGAGCGACACTGTGGTCTCCGACAACCAGTTTGGCTGCATCACCCGCCCCACCCGCGACAGCGCCATGGCGAACTGGGAAGCGGAGGGGTGGAAAGAGGCCCCCATTCCGGTCTGGCAGCTGATGAGCTTCGTCGCCCTGCAAGATGGCAAGCAGGGGCTGGCGGTGCTGAGCGACGGTCTGCGCGAGTTTGAAGTGATTGGCGAGCAGTGCGACACCCTGGCACTCACCCTGCTGCGCGGGGTCGGCGTACTCGGTAAAGAGGAGCTGCTGCTGCGCCCGGGTCGCCCCTCCGGCATCAAGCTGCCCACCCCGGACTCCCAGGTGCGTGGCAAACTCAGCTGCCGTTTCAGCCTGCTGGCGTTTGCTGGCGATCACATCAGCGCCAACGTGATGCAGGCGGCGCGCAGCTACCTCACCCCGGTGCGCTGCTACAACAAGATCCCGTTCGATGCCATGAAGCTCAACAAGGCAAGCTTCACTACCCCGCTCCACTTCAGTCTGCTCACCATGGATCCCTCCGGTCCGGTGCTGAGCGCCCTGAAAAAAGCCGAGGATGAAGAGGCGCTGGTGATCCGGGTCTACAACCCGAGCGAGCAGGCGCGGCTGGAGGGTGGCAAAGTGAGCTGCAAACACGCCCTGAACGACTGGCAAGCGGTGCGGATGGACGAGCAGCCCCTGCCCCTTGAACTGGCCGCTGGCGAGTTTGGCGAGCTGGCGCCGTGCCACTCCCGCAGCGTGCGCTTTCGGGTGGCTCGCGGCTAACCGCCGGTAACACCCACAGGTAGCAACAGGCGGGGAAGAGTCATCCCCTCCCCGCCTGTTTATCCCTTCAAGCTGGCCTGCCCCGTTTGATAAAGGCATAAAAAAATCCCCGCCGATTGGCGGGGATTTTTTATTGGATTCTTCTTCATCCCGCGAGCGGGAGAGCGCGCTTAGCTGGCCTTGCGCAGGATCTGCTCAAGGTAGTCGGCGAAGCGGTGACCGTGATGCTCCAGCAGTTTCGGGAACATGGAGATGGAGGTCATGCCTGGGAAGGTGTTGATTTCATTCAGCAGGATCTCCCCCTCCTCGGTCAGGAAGAAGTCGATGCGAGAGAGATGGGTCAGTTTCAGCTGACGGAACGCCTTGAGGGCATACTCGTGAATCGCATCGGCCTGCGCCTGGGTCAGCCCCTCGGCACGCAGTGCCGTCTCGGTATGGCTGGCGCTGCTGTACTTCTCTTCATAGGTGTAGAACTTGTCCTGCGGCACGCAGATCTCACCCGGATAAGTCGCCACCAGCTCGTCACCATACTGGTAAACCGCCACTTCCAGCTCGCGCGGCTTGACCGCCTTCTCAATCAGTACCTGCTCGGAGTAACCGAAAGCATCGGCAATGCCCTTCACCAGATCCGCTTCGTTGCTGGCGGAGTAGCAGCCAACGGAAGAGCCCTGGGAGGCCGCCTTGATAAAGACCTTGCCCCACTTGGCCAGCGCGGCTTTGGCCTCGGCCAGCGCCGCCTCATTTTGCTCGGTCAGGAACAGGTACGGGGTGTTGGGAATGCCGATGGCGGAGAGCCACAGCTTGGTGCTGATCTTGTTGAAGCAGATCTTGCTCGCCTCGGCATCGCAACCGAGATAAGGCAATCCGGCCAGCTCGAGGAAGGATTGCAGATCGCCGGTCTCACCCGGGTAGCCGTGGATGCAGGGCACCACGTAATCCACCGGACGGGCCACGCTGTCAAACGAAAGCAGCTTGTCGAGCCCCAGCTTGCACTCGCGGCCATCGGCACTGAGCCAGCGATCGGCGAACATCTCGACGCGGGTCACTTCGACACCGGGCAGAAGGCCCAGTTGTTGCTCGAGGAAATTGGCGCTGCGCAGAGAAACTTCGTGCTCTGAGCCACCGCCGCCGCACAGCAGCAAGACATGCATGTTCTTCATTAGATGTGATCCCTTGGGAAAAGCGGCCTCGTCATGACCATTTGATAAGCCAACCACCATAAAAACCGGACGAAGCCAGATACGAACATAAGTGCGCGCCAGTGTAGCAAGGGAGATCAACCCTTGTCAGCTGATGGGAGACCCATGACCCCACTTCTTGCAGTGAAAAGTCTCCCCTGTGTCAAAATCGGGACACATTGCCCCTCAGCGCGGGGGATCGACCCTTCCCATGCCGTTGCCATTGACCCGAAACCAGCCGGCAATGCTGTAGCGCTCGCGATTGGCAGGCAGCACCTCGTGGGGAAACTCCTCGGAGAGAAACATGACCAGCCGCCCCCCCTTGGGACTGACATCCATCAGAAACTGCTCCTTGTCGTCATACATGCGCAGCACTCCACCCGCTTCGGGCAGCCAGTCGTTGTTGAGGTAAAACACGGTGGTAAGACGGCGGTTGGATCGACCGGCAAAGGCATCCCGATGGGTGGCGTAAAAATCCCCGCTGCGATAGCGGGCGAAGTGGGCCTCGTAGTCGAACAATCCCAGCATCAGCATCCGGTTGGCGGCAAGACGCAGGGACTCCATCCGGGCGAGGTAGTCAGCCACCGGCGCACCGAGGGAGGGCTCCAGCCAGTGGATCTGGTCACGGCGAATGTCGGGATTGCCCTGATGCAGGGCATCACGGCCGATCCCGGCAGGTTGCCATTCGCCTGGCAAACAGGCTTTGAGGGCATCCACCTCGGCGGCGGTCAAAAAATCATCCACTATCACCCATCCCCGGGTGTAAATGGCATCCATGGCAGCTTGATAGTCCAAGATTGGCTCACAATGAGTGGAAAGAGGGCGCTTTGTAGCGACTTACCGGCAAAGTCACAAACCGGTTTGCTTCTCTTGAGAAGTCCCAACATCAATACGCGAGTCGCTGCTCGCCTCCCCGCATTTTTGTCGCCAGTTGTGATCCCGCGCTGCCAAAGAGCGTATTGGCTGTCGAAACTGTGATGGCCCTTGCAATCGGTACGAGGAGGCGCCGCGGCCTCCTTGCGGTTCCAAGAGCCAGCCGATACCGTATCCGCATCGCCATGTTGCTGTTCATCCGGCGCTTGTCTCTGTCCCCGACCGAACCACTCACGGCACAACCCGCGCATCACCCACGAAAGGATCTTCTTATGCCTCTGCCCGATCTCACTTTGCAACGACTGGATGGTACCCCCTACCCGCTGACTCAACTGGCGGGCAAGGTGGTGCTGGTGGTCAACGTGGCCAGTCGCTGCGGCTTTACTCCCCAATATGAAGGGCTGGAAACGCTCTATCGGGAGCTAGGCCCCAAGGGGCTGGTGATTTTGGGCTTCCCCTGCAACCAGTTCGGTCAGCAGGAGCCGGGGGATGCGGACGAGATCGCCCGCTTCTGCTCCCTCGACTATCCGGTCACCTTCCCCATCATGGCCAAGTGCGATGTCAACGGTGAGCATGCCCACCCCTTCTACCAGTGGCTCAAGCAACAGAAACCGGGCTTTCTTGGGCTGGAAAACGTCAAATGGAACTTCACCAAGTTCCTGATCGACCGCGATGGCAACGTGGTGGAACGCTTTGCCCCCCAGGCCAAACCGGAGAGTCTGGCCGAGCAGATCCGCGAGATGCTCTGATGCTCCCGCACCGTTTTACGCCACTGCGTTGAACGATTGTATGGCGGCCGGTGCGACAGCTACTGCGCAGCGGCCGCTCTTTTGCTATATTACGGCCCCACTATCTTTTCCATATCGTGGCTGGCCCCAACATGCTGGCTGCCCGTTGAGCCAAAGGCTCATCTCAGGAGTTTCTCTCGAACATGTCATTCAACGAACTGGGTCTGTCTCCGCATATTCTGCGGGCCGTCAAGGAGCTGGGTTACGAACAGCCAACCCCCATCCAGCAGCAAGCGATTCCGGCCATTCTGGCCGGTCAGGATGTGCTCGGCGGCGCTCAGACAGGCACAGGCAAAACGGCCGGTTTCACCCTGCCGATGTTGCAGCGTCTGCTGGCCAACCACGGTCGTGGCCGTCGTCAGGTGCGCGCACTGGTACTGACCCCGACCCGCGAACTGGCGGCCCAGGTTGGCGAGAGCATCATCAAGTATGCCCACCACCTGCCGTTCAAGACTCTGATCGCCTATGGCGGTGTCAGCATCAAGCCCAATCTGGACGCCATCAAGCTGGGTGTGGACATTCTGGTCGCCACCCCGGGCCGTCTGCTGGATCTGCTGACCCAGGGCGCTCTAACCCTGAGCCAGCTCGAAGTGCTGGTGCTGGATGAAGCGGATCGCATGCTCGACATGGGCTTTATCGTCGACATCCGCCGCATCATGAAGGCGCTGCCTGCAGAGCGGCAAACCCTGCTCTTCTCTGCCACCTTCTCAAACGACATCAAGGCGCTGGCGGATGATCTGCTGAACGACCCCACCCTGATCGAGGTTGACCCCAGCAATACTGCTGCCGAGCAGGTAACCCAACGCATCATTCAGGTGGATCGGGAACGCCGCCGCGAGCTGCTCTCCCACATGATTGGCCGTGGCAACTGGCAACGGGTGCTGGTGTTTGTTCGCACCAAGCAGATCGCCGACCGCCTCGCCCAGCAGATGCAAAAAGATGGTCTCAATACCGTGGCGATCCACGGTGACAAGAGCCAGGGAGCCCGCAACCGGGCGCTGGCCGATTTTCGCAGTGGCGAGGTGCGGGTGCTGGTAGCGACCGATATCGCCGCCCGCGGTCTCGATATCGATCAACTGCCCTACGTGATCAACTTCGAACTGCCCCAGATGGCGGAGGATTACATCCACCGTATCGGCCGCACCGGCCGCGCCGGTCGTGGCGGCGAGGCCATCTCGCTGGTCAGCCAGGACGAGCTGGGTCAGCTCAAGGCTATCGAAGCCCTGATCGGCCAATCCCTGACCGTGGAGATCCTGGAAGGGTATGAGCCAAGCGGCAAGCCGAGTCGCCAGACTCTGCCGGGCAGCAAGCCGGTGCAGAACCCGCCTCGGGCTCGCGGTCATGCCAACGCCAAGAGCAGCAATGCCAAGGGCAAGCCAGCCGCGGGCAAGGGCAAAGCCAAGGGGGACGCCAGCAAAAAACCTGCACCGGCCCGCAAGCGGGAAGTAGTGGGCGAGGATATCGGCTTTGCGCCAATGCGCCGCTTGCCCAAAGCAATGCGCGACAGCTATCAGGAGAGCAGCGACGAGTAAGCTCGCGCGCGACGCTAACTGCCAAGCCAAAAGAGGGAGCCTGCAAGGCTCCCTCTTTCGTTATGGATCGCACGGAGTCGTGCAAGTGCTCCGTGCAAATGCTCCGCTCGGGCTCAAACCAGCGAATGGCGCACCGCGGCGGTACCATGGCTGGGCGGCGCTGAACCATTGAGCGGATTGAGCTGCAAGAACTCGAACAAGCCAGCCTGCATATTGACGTTCCAGAAGCGGCCGGCGAGGGTGAGTTGCAACCGTGCGTTCTCGATCTCGGCCAGCCCGTGCTGCTGCCAGGCGGCAAAAAGCGGCATCAGATGGGTCAGCAAAGGCGCTGGCAGACGATCCAGCGCCAGCACGCCACTGTCGAGGGCGCCACGCAGCAGACCGTCCATCCTTGCATTGGGATTGCGTCCCATCACCATCCCGGGCGCCCGCTTGCCACTGGCCAACGCGTCATGCCAGGGGGCCAGATCCCGTCCATACATCAAGCCGTGGCCAAGAATGCTGCCCCCAGCACCGGCGCCAAAGGGGAGGATCTCCGCACCGCGCTTGGCCATCTGGTTATAACGACTCTGCTCGGCCGGGCTGCGCCGCCAGTGACTGCAAGAGAGACGCTCCCAGCCGTGAGCTTCCAGTTGCGCCCCGCCATAGGCATACATGGCCGCCCGCTGCTGGCCATCGGCGAGCCAATCCAGAGTGCCCTTCTCCTGCGCCCGCTCCAGATTGGTGCCCTGCATGGCGATGAGCTGGTAGAGATCGACCCCGTGTACACCACTCGCCATCACATCGCGGATATCCTGCTGCCACACTGCATCATCCTGACCGGGCAGACCAAAAATGAGATCCGCCACGATCACAGCCGCATCATCACGGGTCAGCTCACCCAGACGGGTCAGCAGCGTCTCCCTGTCATCGAAACGGGCCGCCTGCTGACGCACCCGGGTATCAAAGCTCTGCACCCCGAAGGAGAAGCGGTTGAAGCCCCCCGCCAGCGCCGCCTGCCATTTCTCATCATCAAAGCCGTTGAGGCGTCCCTCCAGCGTCACCTCGGCATCGGCCGCCAGCGGAAAACGGCGGATCACGGCGGCCAGCATGGCCAGCTCGTCGGCGCTCATGTCGGTCGGCGTACCGCCCCCCACATAGACGGCTGAAAACTGCATGCTCTGCGCCAGCGGGGTATCAGCCGCCTGCGCAAGGGAGGCGCACAAGGCGTTGACATAGCGGTTGATCCGCGCCGGGTTGGCGCCATTTTCAAAGAAATTGCAGAAGCTGCAGCGCTTGCGGCAAAACGGAATGTGGATGTAGAGGGCGCGCTCCTCAGCTTCACTCTCTCGCTGCCACCAGCTCTGCCAGCCAGCCTCATCCAACTGGAAGGGGCGCATCCCTCCCCGACTGGCGTGAGCCGAGGTCTTGGCGCTAAAAGCAAACTTGAGGGGATCCGGCGTGGCAATACCGGTCATGGAAGGGGTCAGATTCATGATGGTCACTATTATCAGCAAATAATGACAATGATAACGATTATCGTTACTGGCAATTTGTTCTGGATCAACCCGAGGAGCAGCCCCCCTCCCGAAAGGCATTTTGGCAACCTGCATTACCGATCTGCTTAACAGATTATTTACTCAAGAGTGGTTATCGTGTGCCGATAGAGAACCATCTCCCGCCGTTTCTTCGTCTACGATCAAGATGATACGGGATCACATAACAACACCAAGCGCATGGAACTTGCCCAAAATGCATAACCTCTCCTTGAACTGGAAAATATTCCTCCCTCTTGCGCTGGTCATCAGCACCACCTTTGGCCTCTGCTTCGAACTCTCCGCCTGGCTGCAACGGGATCTCGCCATCCGGCTGGCAGAGGAGAAAGTTGAGAGCATGGCCAACACCTATATGGATCAGGTGAACGTGCTGATGATGACAGGTGGCATGGCCAACCGGCAGATAGTGCAGACCAAACTCAAGAGTGAAGCGGGCATCGTTGAGGCCCGTCTGGTGCGCGCACCGGCCGTCAGCAACCTGTTTGGCCCGGGTCATCCGGATCAGAAAGCGCAGGATCCCCTCGATGAGCGTGCCATCAATCAGGGCGAAGCCATCCTGGAGCAGCAGGGCAACCGGCTCACCCTGATCAAACCGTTCAAAGCCTACAAGGAGTATCGCGGCACCCAGTGCCTCACCTGTCACCAGGTCAATGAAGGAACAGTGATGGGGGCTGTGCGGATCAGTTATGACCTCAGCCACACCTTCGGCGAGATCCGCCACAACAACCTGATCCTGAGCGGCAGCCTGGCCGCCGTCTTCAGCATTGGCTTCGGCTTGCTCTGGTGGGTATTGCAACGTTACGTGAAACACCCACTGCGCCAGTTGCAGCTCACCATGATCCGGATGGCCAAAGAGCGCGACCTCGCCCTCCCCCTGGTCAATGACAGCCGGGATGAACTGGGCCAGATGACCCGCGCCGTCAATGACATGGTGCAGGGCTTCCGCCACAGCCTGCAGGAGGTGGAAGGGGCGACCCACCAGCTCTATCAGGAATCAAACCAGATCCGTCAGGTGGCGACCCAGACCGAAAACTCGGCCCGCCAGCAAGAGGGGATGACCACCCAGGTCGCCGCCGCCGTGAGCGAGCTGGCCGCCAGCTCTCATGAAGTGCGCGAACATGCCCGCCACAGCGCCGAGCTCTCCGCCCTCACCAATCAGGATGCTGCTGACACCAGCCGCCTCGCCCAGCACTCCATCACCGACATGGGCGAGATGTCGGCAGAGATTGATCGGGTGGATCAGGTGATCCAGCAGCTCGACAGTCGTTGCCTGGCGGTTGACGGTGTGCTCGAGGTGATCAAGGGGATTGCCGATCAGACCAACCTGCTGGCCCTCAACGCTGCGATTGAAGCGGCCCGGGCAGGTGAGCAAGGCCGTGGCTTTGCGGTGGTGGCCGATGAAGTGCGGGCCCTCTCCAACCGCAGCCGCGCCGCCAGCGAAGAGATCTCCCAGATGATCGCCGCCCTGCAAAATGAGGCCCAGAGCGCAGTTACGGTGATCGGGGATGCAAAAAGCAAAGCCGATGAGAGCATCAGCAAGACCGAAGCGACCCTGGCAGCCATGCAGAACATCATCGAGCGCATCGCCCGCATCAACGACCTCAACGCCCAGATGGCGCAGTCGGCCGAAGAGCAGGACAGGGTCTGCCATGAGGTAGACAGCTCGGTGAGCGATATTCGCAACACCTCCAACGACACCCTGGGTCAGGCGCACGCCGCCAACCTCGCCAGCATTCAGCTGGTAGAGCAGTGCCAGAAACTGGAGGCGCTGCTGAAAACCTACCGCTGGTAATCCACTTCACATATGAAAAAGCGCGACCCGAGGGTCGCGCTTTTGCTTTATGGATTCGATTTGGCCGAGCGGCCGCGTTGCTATTCCAGCGGCGCGTTGACGATTAACAGCGCCACCGGGATGGTTTTAGCGGGCGTTACGGGTTGCGACGGCATCAGCCAGGTTGCGTAGCAGCACTTCGGTATCGGCCCAACCGATGCAGGCATCGGTGATGCTCTGGCCGACGGTGAGTTCACCCCCTTCCACCAGATCCTGACGACCTTCCACCAGATGGCTCTCCACCATCACCCCAAACACCGCCTTGCTGCCGGCACGCAGTTGGCCGGCCACATCCTCGGCCACCACCATCTGGTTCTTGAACTGCTTGCTGCTGTTGGCATGACTAAAGTCGATCATCACCTTCTGCGGCAGACCGGCCTTCTCCAGCCCCTTCACAACTTCGCTGACATGGGCGGCGCTGTAGTTCGGCTCACGACCACCACGCAGAATGATGTGACAGTCCGGGTTGCCGCGGGTCGCCACGATGGCGGAGTGACCGTATTTGGTAACCGACAGGAAGTGGTGCGGCGCACTGGCGGCACCGATGGCATCGATGGCAACCTTGATGGTGCCGTCAGTGCCGTTCTTGAAGCCCACCGGGCAGGAGAGGCCGGAGGCCAGCTCGCGGTGTACTTGGGATTCAGTGGTACGGGCACCGATCGCACCCCAGCTCATCAAATCCGCCACATATTGCGGGGTGATCATGTCGAGGAACTCGGAGGCAGTCGGCAGCCCCATGTCGTTGAGATCCAGTAACAGCTTGCGACCAATGCGCAGACCGTCGTTGATCTTGCAGCTGTTGTCGAGGTACGGATCGTTGATCAGCCCCTTCCAACCCACTGTGGTGCGCGGTTTTTCGAAGTAGACCCGCATCACGATCTCCAGCTGACCTTTCAGCTCGTCGCGCAACGCCTTGAGGCGCTTGCCATACTCCAGCGCGGCAACCGGATCATGGATGGAGCAAGGACCAATCACCACCAGCAGACGATCATCTTCGCCGGCCAGGATATTGTGAATGGCCTGACGGGATTCAAAAACGGTGGACGAGGCAACCTCGGTAGCCGGAAACTTCTCAAGCACCGCAACCGGGGGTAATAACTCTTTGATTTCACTGATACGAACGTCGTCGGTTTGATGCTGCATGACAAGGCTTCCTGCTAGATGACTGCGATTAGGAAATCTCAACATAGCCCGCGACAGGGCATGTGTAAATAGGAAATTACAGCAATCATAAAACTATTTTATATATCAATCTTGCAAGTTATTGAAATGATGCTAGGCGAAATGGAAGTGCGGATGAGGAAGGCAAAAAGGCCCGCTCAGCGCGGGCCCGAAGCGTCGGTGATGACGGGTTTGTCAGTGATCAGCCACGCTGGCTGATACTGGCCAGCTTGTCGAAGTAATCCGGGAAGGTCTTCGAGGTGCACTTGGGATCATTGATGGTGACCGGGATATCCGACAGCGCCACCAGCGAGAAGCACATGGCGATACGGTGATCGTTGTAGGTATCGATCTCGGCATGCTTGAGCTGGGTCGGCGGGGTCACGGTGATAAAGTCATGCCCCTCCTCCACTTCGACGCCCAGCTTGCGCAGCTCGGTCGCCATGGCGTGCAGACGATCGGTCTCCTTCACCCGCCAGTTGTAGATATTGCGAATGGAGGTCGGCCCCTCGGCAAACAGCGCGGCAACCGCGATGGTCATGGCCGCATCGGGAATATGGTTCATGTCCATATCCACTCCGTGCAGCGGTGCCTGCTCCGCCTCGATGAAATCATCGCCCCAGATGATGCGCGCGCCCATCTTCTCCAGCACATCGGCGAAGTGAATATCACCCTGAATGCTGTGCTTGCCGATACCGGTGACCCGTACCTTGCCCTTGATGGCGCCCGCTGCGAGGAAGTAAGAGGCGCTGGAGGCATCTCCTTCCACCAGAAAGTCACCCGGGCTGATGTAGGTCTGGTTGCCCTTGATGTAGAACAGCTTGTAGTTGTCGTGCTCGATGACCACCCCGAACTGCTTCATGATGTGCAGAGTGATGTCGATGTAAGGCTTGGAGACCAGCTCCCCCTTGATGTGGATCCGCGTATCACCGGCCGCCATCGGCGCTGCCATCAAAAACGCGGTCAGGAACTGGCTGGAGACGGAGCCATCAACGTGCACATCGCCGCCCCAAAGCCCCTTGGCATCCACCACCAGCGGCGGATAACCATCGTGTTTGAGGTACTGGATATGGGCACCCGCTTCACGCAGGGCATCCACCAGATGGCCGATGGGACGCTCTTCCATGCGCGGCTCGCCGCCCAGGGTATATTCACCGGAGCCGAGGCACAGGGCGGCGCACAGCGGTCGCATGGCAGTACCGGCGTTGCCGAGGAACAGATTGACCGGCTCTTTCACCGCAAAACTGCGACCCAGCCCCTGCACGGTGCACTCGGTCTTGTCGGCGGAGAGCTTGTACTTGACCCCGAGCTGGGTCAGCGCAGCCAGCATATGACGAATGTCATCGCTGTCGAGCAGGTTGGTCAGACGGGTGGTGCCACGAGCCAGCGCCGCCAGCAGCAGCGCACGGTTAGAGACACTCTTGGAGCCGGGCAGATTGACCTCACCGGCCACACGAGAAATGGGTTCCAAACGCAACGAATTCATAGACTTCCTGTGCTATCTCAAAAATAAACGCCTGTCCGGACGTTAACAGCCTGCGTCCCGCTCGGCAAGGGCACTTTCAGGGGAAATCGCACGGCAAACGCCAGCGCGCAGGTTCTGTTGAAAAAAAGACGCCGGGGTATCCCAGGCGTCTTGAATCACTGCAATAGCTGGAAGCGGCTCACGGGTTGTCACGAGAGGCCGCCAGCAAGCATGTTAGTACTCTCTTCTCAGCCGTTGCGCTTGGCAAAACCATCCATAAAGCTCACCAGGGCCTTCACTCCCTCCAGCGGCATGGCGTTGTAGATGCTGGCGCGCATGCCACCGACGATGCGGTGCCCTTTGAGGGCCAGCAGGCCGGCCGCTTCCGATTCGGCCAGGAACTGCTTGTCCAGCTCGGCATTTTTCAGCTGGAACGGGATGTTCATACGCGAACGGCAGCTGACATCCACCTGATTGCCGTAAAAGCTCGACTGATCGAGATAGTCATAGAGGAAGTCGGCCTTCTCCTTGTTGCGCGCTTCCATCGCCTCGAGGCCACCCTGTTCCTTGAGCCATTCGAACACCAGACCGGCCAGATACCAGGCGTAGGTGGGCGGCGTGTTGAACATGGAGTCGTTCTTGGCAGTGAGCTGGTAGTCGAAAATCGAGGGCACATCGGCTCTCGCCTGATCCAGCAGATCATCGCGCACGATGGCGATGGCAAGCCCGGACGGCCCGATATTTTTTTGGGCACCAGCATAGATGATGCCAAAGCGGCTCACGTCGAGAGGACGGGAGAGAATGGTGGAGGAGAGATCCGCCACCAGCGGCACCTCGCCGGTGGCCGGGATGTCGAACATCTCGATGCCGTCGATGGTTTCGTTCGGACAGTAGTGAACATAGGCCGCATCGGCGCGAAACGCCGGGGTCGGCAGCAGGTGGGAGATCCCCTGCTCGTTCTTGGCAACCCCCTGGAAGGTCTGGATATCGCCATACTTTTTGGCTTCATCCACCGCGCTCTGGGACCAGACGCCGGTCAGCAGGAAGTCCGCTTTCTTGTTGGCGCCGCCCAGCAGGTTCATGGGCACGGCGGAGAACTGACCGCGGCCGCCACCGTGCATGAAGAGCACCTTGTAGTTGTCCGGCACCGCCAGCAGTTCGCGCAGATCCGCTTCGGCCTTCTCGGCAACCGCCATGTAGGGCTTGCCGCGATGGGAAAGCTCCATGACCGAGGCTCCCAGCCCCTGAAAGTTACAAAATTCGCGCTGGGCGCGCTCCATGACTTCAACCGGCAGCATGGCGGGGCCGGCGCAGAAGTTGTAAATCTGTTTGCTCATGACGCTTTCCGTGAGTGGATGAGAGTAATCGATGACTTGTCAGGTTTTACACAAGAGCAGCCAGCGGATCAAAGGCTTTTTGGGAGCTGGCTCAACCTTTTACCGTCACTCTGCATCCCCCTTGCAGGAGAAAAAGCCCTGAACGGGTCAGGGCTTGCAGGGAACATGCACAGAAATGGCGGGCAGAGCGCATAAACGACCACAGCTCAGCCATTTCTGACGAATTTACAGTTTGGCGGTGAGCTCCGGCAGCAGGGTGAAGAGATCCCCCACCAGCCCATAGTCAGCCACCTGAAAGATGGGGGCATCGCTGTCCTTGTTGATGGCCACGATCACCTTCGACTCCTTCATCCCCGCCAGATGCTGGATGGCGCCCGAAATACCGACCGCGATATAGAGCTCGGGCGCCACCACCTTGCCGGTCTGCCCCACTTGCAGATCGTTGGCGACATATCCTGCATCAACAGCGGCTCGCGATGCCCCCACCGCCCCACCCAGCTTGTCGGCCAGCGCCTCAATCAGGGCAAATTGCGCCTTGGAGCCCAGAGCCCGGCCACCGGAGACCACCACCCGAGCGGCGGTCAGTTCGGGCCTGCTGGAGCGCACCGCGCGGCGCTCGACCAGCCGGGTACGACCAGCGAATTCGGGCACGGCCAAGCGCTCGATGAGAGCCTGCCCGCCTGTCGCCGCCTTGGCAAACGCGGTGGCCCGCACCGTCATCACCTTGACGGATGCCGAACTTGCCACTCTGGCGATGGCATTGCCCGCATAGATGGGGCGCAGGAAGGTATCGCTGCTCTCGATAGCCGTCACCTCGGAGAGCATCTCCACCCCGAGCCGGGCCGCCACCTGTGGCAGCAACGCCTTGCCCATGGCACTCGCCGCCATCAGGCAGTGGCTGTAACCTTCGCACCAGCTGGCCAGCAGCTTGTCCACCCCATCCAGCAGCCCGTCGGCCAGCATCGGATGTTCGGCAAGCAACACCTTGCCGACGCCGCCGAGAGCTGCCGCCTGTTCACTCGCCTCGGTCAGCCCCTGACCCAGCAACAGCAGGTCAACCTGACCGCCGATGGCTCCGGCGGCGGTGACCAGTTGTGCCACGTTGTCGGCCAGATGGCCCTGATGATGTTCGGCAATGATCAGCACGCTCATGGCAGCACCTTCGCTTCGTGTTTGAGTTTGTCCACCAGCTCGTCCACCGAGCCCACCTTGATCCCGGCGCTGCGGGCTGGCGGCGCCATCACCCCGAGCAAGCGGGTCTGATTGGCCACCTCAACGGCGAGTGTAGAGAACGGAGCGCTATCAAGCGGCTTGCGCTTGGCCTTCATGATGTTGGGCAGCGAGGCAAAGCGCGGTTCATTCAAACGCAGATCGGCGCTCACCACCGCAGGTAAAGGCATGCCCAGGGTCTCGAGGCCACCGTCGATTTCGCGGGTCACCAGCAGCTCAGCAGCTTCCACCTTGAGGGCGGACGCGCAGGTCGCCAGCGGCCAATCATTGAGGGCAGCCAGCATCTGGGCCACCTGATTGTTGTCTGAATCGATGGACTGCTTGCCGAGCAGCACCAGATCCGGCTGCTCCTGCTCACACACCTTGTGCAAGGCGCGAGCGACAGTCAGCGGGGCGAGCGCCTCATCGGTGACACTCTCACAGGTTATATAATGCAGTGCCCGATCCGCCCCCAGCGCCAGCCCATGGCGCAGTTGCTCGGCGGCAGCGTCAGGGCCGAAAGTCACCACCACCAGCTCGCTGGCGATACCCGCTTCCCGCAGCCTGACCCCCTCCTCCACCGCAATTTCACAAAAGGGGTTGATCCCCATCTTCACATTGGCCAGCTCCACGTCGGAGCCGTCTCCCTTCACCCGGATCTTGACGTTGTAGTCGACTACCCGTTTGATCGCGACCAGCAGCTTCATGGGGTCATGCCTCGTCTCTTTGGATTGAATTCATTAGTGTGCCTCTGCGTTTGTTGCAGTACGCTCTTCCCTGATTTTTTGCTTTTTCTTGCTCAGTTTTGCTTACAACTGCTTTACGTTTACGTAAACTACCAGCATTACCCTAGGCCAACCAGAGCGCAGAGGCAAGATGGAACGGGAAGCAATGGAATTTGATGTCGTCATCGTCGGCGGCGGTCCGGCGGGGCTCAGTGCAGCCATCGCCCTGAAACAGCAGGATGCCACTCTCTCTGTCTGTCTGCTGGAGAAGGGAGCGGAAATTGGCGCCCATCTGCTCTCCGGCGCCCTGTTTGATCCCGTCGCCTTGCAAGAGCTGCTGCCGGATGGCTGGCAGCAAGCGCCGCTCGGCGTGCCGGTCAGCGACGATCAGGTTCATCTGCTGCAAAGCGAGCAACGCTCCCTGCAACTCCCCGCCTGGGCAGTGCCGCCCCGGATGCACAATCAGGGTTGCCATGTGGTCAGTCTGGGCAATCTCTGCCGCTGGCTTGGCCAACAGGCGGAAAAACTGGGAGTCGAAATATACCCAGGATTTACCGCCAGCGAACTTATCATGGAAGCGGGCCAGGTCAAGGGGGTCATCACCGGCGATCTGGGGCTGGATCGCGCGGGCAATCCAAAAGCTGATCATGTGCCCGGCATGGCGCTGCTCGGTCGCTACACCCTCTTTGCCGAAGGGGCCCGCGGTCATCTCGGCAAGCAGCTGATCGCCGCATTCAACCTGGCAAGCGCTGCCCAGCCCCAGCACTATGCCATCGGCTTCAAGGAGCTGTGGCAACTGCCTGCTGGCCAAGGCAAAGCGGGACAGGTGCTGCACGGCAGTGGCTGGCCCCTTGGCAAGCAGGGGGGCGGCAATAGTCACGGCGGTTTCTATCTCTATCACATGGAGGGGGATCAGGTGGCAGTCGGGCTGATTGTCGATCTCAACTACCAGAATCCCTGGCTCAGCCCGTTCGACGAATTCCAGCGCCTCAAGCATCACCCGCTTATCGCCGGCGTGTTGCAAGGGGGTGAGCGCATCAGCTATGGCGCCCGCGCCATCACCAAGGGGGGCTGGCACGCCCTGCCCCGCATGCACTTCCCGGGCGGACTGCTGATCGGCTGCGATGCCGGCACCCTCGACTTTTCCCGGATCAAGGGGATCCACACCGCCATGAAGTCCGGCATGCTGGCGGCAAAAACCGTCGCGATGGCCCTGCGGGGGGGCGATGAAGGGGGTCGGGACCTGGCCCAGTATGGTGACGAGCTGCACCAGAGCTGGCTGGCCCACGAACTCAAGGCAGCACGCAACTTCGGCGCGGCGCTTCACCGCTATGGTCCCTGGTTGGGCGGTGCCTTCAACTGGCTGGAGCAACGGCTGTTTGGCGCAAACTCGCCCTTCAAGCTGCTCGATAAGGCTCACGACTACCGTCAGCTGCGCGTGGCCAGCCGCTGCGAGCCCATTCGTTATCCCAAACCCGATGGCAGACTGAGCTTTGACAAGCTCTCGTCTGTATATCTGGCCAACACCAGTCACGACGAGGATCAGCCTTGCCACCTCAAGCTGCAGGACGAGCGCATTCCGGTCGAGGTCAATCTGCCCACCTGGGCCGAACCCGCCCAACGCTACTGCCCGGCAGGGGTGTTTGAAGTGCTTGAAATGGAAGGCGCGGCCAAACTGCAGATCAACGCAGCCAACTGCATCCACTGCAAAACCTGCGATATCAAGGACCCCAGTCAAAACATTATCTGGACGCCGCCACAGGGGGGCTCCGGGCCCAATTATCCGAATATGTGATGAAGCGGGGCAGCGGCAACAAGCAGCCCCGGCTAGCCCTCCCCCATCCAAAGGCTGGGTTCTACCCCGCATAGCAGCTCAGGTGATCCGACCTCGCTGTTTTTTTGAACAAACAGGCTGAATCCCTGATGAATAGCCCCTGACAAGCGCGGCCCGCCCCTGTATAGTTCGCCGCATTCAGGTTTTCCATCGGCCCGATCTGCTTATCCACGGGATCGCCTTCTGCAGCGATCTAAGGCCGCATGACCTGTGCAACCATCCCTGATTACCCATGACTTTTTAAGGGGGGACAGATGATCACCGCCTACATTCTCAACAACAAGGTGCTGGACATAGTCACGCTCGGGCCTGACGACATAGTACCTGACAACACGGTCTGGCTGGATGCCTACAAGCCGGACACGGCAGAGCGAGAATGGTTGACGGGCCTGTTCCTGGAAGAGGTCCCCGACAAGGAAGAGCTCGACGACATCGAAGCATCCGCCCGTTTTTACTGGGATACCGATGGTCTGCACATTCACTCCCTGTTTCCCCAGCGGATAGGTCGTGACACCAAGGGTGTCCACGTCTCCTTTACCCTGCGCAACAACCTGCTGATCAGCATTCGTGAAGATGACATCGGGCTGGTGCGCCTGCTGCGCCACTATATGCGCCAGGATCGGCTGGAAGTGGAGGATGCCCTCGACATCCTGCTGGAGGTGCAAAACCTCAAGGTGGAGTACCTCTCCGACCTTATCGAAGATGGTTACAAAACGTTGGAGAACACCGCCGATCAGATCTTCGAACCAGATCAGATCAACCCCATGCTCAAAGAGTTGATGGCACAGGAAGAGGCCAACGGCCAGATCCGTCTCTCTCTGCACGATACCCGCCGCGCCCTGCGTTTCCTCAAACGCAGCCTGCGCCAGCGCATGAGCCTTGAGCAGAACAAGTGGATCGACGAGATGCTGCACGACGTGGAATCCCTGTTGCCCCACACCCAGTTCTTGTTCGACAAGATCAACTTCCAGCTGGAGGCCTCCATGGGGGTCACCAATCTGGAGCAGAACAAGGTGATCAAGATCTTCTCGGTAGCCGCCGTGATCTTCCTGCCGCCGACCCTGATCGCCAGTATCTACGGCATGAACTTCGGCCGCATGCCGGAGCTCGCCTGGGAGTATGGTTATCCCATGTCACTGGTGCTGATGGTGATGTCATCGCTCGGCACCGGCCTCTTCTTCAAGCGCAAAGGCTGGCTGTAACGCAGCCGACGCACGCTGCGATATCTGAAGAAACGGATTGGGGGGCATGGCCCCCCGATTAATTTGCGCCACTCCCAACGCCTTGCAAAGGACGCTTCGTCGCCCCATATCCCTTCCATCACTCAATTCAAGTGGATAACGGGCAACCATGACCCTCTACCCCGAACACCGATATGACGATCACGGCCAGTTGCGCCCGCCCCTCTGGTTCTGGCCCATCGCCCTGTTGCTGACCCGCTCGGTCTGGCTATTTCTGATGGCGGGAGTGACCCGCGAGAGCGGCAGCGAGATCCTGACCCTTTTTTATCCGGACAAGATCACCCTCTACATCAGCCTGCTGACCGACGTACCCGCCATGCTGGCGTTGCTCGCCTGCGGGGGCACCTATCAGCAGACCCAGAGCATTCGCGCCAGACTCCGGCGCCACAGCCCGCTGCTGCTGCTCTGCTCTGCCGTCAGCGGTCTGCTGATGCAACTGCACAGCCTCAATCTGCAGAAGTGGTCATTCAGCTGGCCCACCGCACTGGTGCTGGTCGCCAGCCTCTGGTCACTCTGGTATCTGCTGCGCAGTCGCCAACTACGGGAATATGCAGCAGATCAGCCCCACTGAAGGGGCTGATACCTATTGACGAGTGACCCGGATCTGCAGGGTCTGGCGCTCGCTCTGGCTGCCTCGACCGCCCTGTAGCTGGGTGCCGAGGCTACTCCCCTGATCCGCTGAGCTGGTCGAAAGCTCGCCCACCGTCAGCCACTGGCCCGGGGCCCCGCTCACCTCGGTGGCACTCTGCCCACGATTGATGGTGCCCTGATCCAGCCTCGCCTGTTCGCTGCTCAGCGCAATCTGCACCCGATCGCCAATCAAGGTGGCCGTGGCATAGAGGCCGTTCACCAGCGGCATCATCCCCACCACGGCGCCCCCGTTCCACTGATAGAAGGTGACCGGCTGATAGGAGCCCATCTGCAGCAGCACGGGACGGCCCGACAGCCCGCGCACCTGCCAGCTGTCGTTCTGGCTGCGCTGGTACTGCCGGGCGTTGCCATCGACCAGCCACTGCCGCTTGGCCTCGTCGCGACTGATTGAGCCCCCCAGTTGCTGACCGCTGGCGGCACCATCGACCCGCCACTCGATAAGCAGACTTTGCGGCGGCTGGTTGACCTGCGCCAGCGTGGCTTCGGCCTCCTGCAGCTGGGCTGGCGTCCCGCTCAGCACCAACTGGTTCCCCATGGCACTCACCCCAAGCTGGGGGTAGATCTCCTTGAGGGTCTGCACCGCCGCCTGCGCCTCGAAGACCGGGATCACTTTCACCTCAGCCCACAGCGACGGGCTCCACAGTCCCATCATGCAGCCAAGCCACAGCAGCGCCCTGCGGCCAACCTTGCCCATCCGAACCATTACGCTCTCCTCGTTCTCTGTGCGTAGACCCACACCCGCAGCCAACTGATCGGCCTTATTCCGCTCACCCGTCGATGATGAACCCGGCGGTTGCCAAAAAACAATCGGGAATGCAGCAACTCCGTGATTTCCCACGGTATGAGGCTCTCATTCCACGCCCGTTATCGCGTAAGATAGCGCCATCATAGTTGCCCAAGCGGAATCCATCATGTTGAAACAGCTGTTGTTACTCCCCCTCGCCCTGCTGCTGGGGGCCTGCTCGCTGACCCAATACAACGTCAGCGAGGCCGAAATCAATCAGTACCTCAAGGATCAGGTCTCTTTTGAAAAACAGCTGGGGATCCCCGGCATCATGTCGAGCAAGATCCGTCTGGACGAGATGCAGAGCCGTATAGGCCGCAAACAAGCAGATCGCATCGAGCTGGACGCTGCTGGCGACCTGCAGGTGAGCAGCCCCCTTGGCAGCCAGCAGATGAAGATCCGCTTTGCCCTGAGTGCCCGTCCGGACTATGTGGCCGATCAGGGCGCCATCTATCTGCGCGACCTTGAACTGGTCTCGGTCAAGACCGAGCCGGCCGATATCGGGGCCGCCCTCACCCCGCTGCTGCCCACCTTCAATCAGTCGCTCTCCCTGTTCCTGTCGCAGACCCCGGTCTACCGCCTCGACAGCAGCCGCAAGAACGAAGCCAGGATCAAGGAGAAGGTCGAAGCCCTCAAGGTAGAGCCGGGCCGTCTGGTCATCCCGTTCAAGCTGCTCTGATCCCCGCAGCGCTGGCACTTTCAGCGCAATAAGCAGATAACCGTCCTCTTCGACAGCGCACATCCAGTTTAACGTGCAGCCGAATGGGGCGGTTTTTTACTTCTCAAGTTCCCCTCAACACAGCATAATGCAGACCATTCTCATTTAGATTCGTCATGAGAAGCGTCAATAATAAAACCAATGGTGAGAAGGGACATGAGAAAAACCGTACTGGTTCAGGCGATCGCCTGCGCACTGATCAGCGGCGCCGCACACGCTGCCGTCAAAGTCGAAGACAAGACATTCAATACCGCCGCCAACATGCTGGCCTATACCGAATTCGAGCTCTCCGGTGAGCCGCTGGCCGAAGCGCTGGGGCTAGATCTGGATGTGCTGGATGCCAACCGTGCCGATGAGCCGACCCCGTTCGACTTCGCCGCCGGCATCGAATCATACGAATACTCCGAAGAGGCGATGTACGCCCTCAACTACCAATCCGGCATGGGCCCGCATCTGGTGAACGGGCCACAAAACCTGGCCCGTGGCGGCACCATGGCCTCTCTGGGGCAACGGGTGTTGGCCATGGCCGATGCCGTTGGCTTCCCGGCTGATGAAGTGCCGCAGGGCATGTATCCCCTCTCCCTGCCCTACGCCTCCGCCAATCCGGAGTTTGCCCAGGCCGTCAACGCCACCCCGGTCAATGGCGACCAGATCACCATCAAGACCGCCAAAGGGACCGAGAAAACCGTCAAGACCCAGGTACCCGCCTACTTCCGCGACTACAGCACCCTGCGCTGGAGCGGCAGCGACAACCTGCTGGTGCCCGCAGCGGTGGGCGGCATCCTGCTCAAAGAGGTGATGTGGTCACAGGACTTCCTCGGCGGCATGCACGTAGCCGAAACCGATGAAGAGGTAGAAGCCGCCTCCGCCACCATGGATCAGGATGGCAAGCACAAGCTGGGCGTCTCTGCCGCCGATGGCTTCAACGGCATGATGCTGACCGAGCAGTCCATCGACAAGCTGGCCATCATGCAGAATCAGCTTGGCTTCGACGGTAAACAACTGGGCGCCAAGATCACCCCGCAGTACGATCCTGCCAAGGGCGTTGTCTACTTCCCCCATCAGGTGAAAGTGACCGAAACCAGCAACAACGATGCCGGTGCCATCGGCAAGCTGGAGGTGGTGGATGGCTCCGCCCAGCTGCGCGATGCCTGGATGATGCTGTGGCCGCTCTCCGAGTTCTATGCCTTCAGCGATCAGCGCAGCGCCAACACCAACCAGAACCCGGCCTTCCACGCCGTGTTTGACGGCGCGCCGTTTGCCGCCGCACCGGCTGCCAACAAGACCAATGACTTGGGCAAAGCGGTCGCGGGCAGCGATGCCTTCTCGCTGGCGATCAATCTCTCAAACCTCACCTTCAAGAACCTGGCAGCCCTGCACTTTGATGCCAAGGCTGGCACCCTGGTCGACAGCTGGCAGGCAGGCAAACAGGGCAAGCACGTCACCACCTTTGACGCCGCTTACGCACTGGTCGCCCTGCAGATCTTCCAGCGCGCTCAGGATGCACTGCCGGTCGGTTACGCCGCCGGTGACAATGGCGAGCTGAACCTCAAGACCAAGCAGGGTCAGCAGGCGCTCGACTTGATCCGCAAACAGGCCGATTTCATCCTTGCCAACCTCAAGGGCAAAAATGGTCTGGTGCATGACGGCATCACGCTAGGTGGCAAGCTCGATGCCGGCAACTCCATCGATGCGCAGTTCGCCGCCATCCGTGGTCTGACCGCCGCGTTCCTCGCTACCTCCGATGCCAAGTACCGCACTGCCGCCCGCGAGCTGTTTATCGCTGCCGACAAGGCCTACTTCAATGACAAGGCGGGCACCTGGCTGGCGGGTAAACAGGGTGAATACACTCCCTGGACCCAGGCTGCCATCTCCGGCGCCCTGCGCTCTGCCATGCTGAACCTGCGCAACGAAGGGGCCGAGAAGGCACCCGAGCTGGAGCTGGCCAAGCTGACCGGTCAGTACGTCAGCTGGTTCCGTGGTACCGTCAACGGTGGCATGCAGATGGCCGAGTGGATCGGTGACTCCGGCGAGAACATCATCGAAGGTGCCGGCAGCGACACCGATGAAGATGGCGTACCGCAAGTGACCGCTGCCGGTGGTAAGCACGGCACCGCCATGGTGATGGCCGCCAAAGCGGTGGTTAGCGAATAATCCTCGCCATTCACCAGCATGAAAAAGGGAGCCAACTTGGCTCCCTTTGCATTACAGCGTCTGACACAGTTTCAAGGGCTTTCCTCAAACCAGCTTGTCCAGCATCTCCTTGGTCACCAGCACAATCCCCTGCTCGGAGCGGTAGAAGCGGCGGCTATCCTCATCGGCATTCTCGCCCACCACCAGCCCATCGGGCAGCACACACCCTTTATCCACCACCACCCGGCGCAGACGGCAGCCGGCACCAATCTCGACCCCGGGGAAGATGATGGCCTGATCCAGGGTACAGAAGGAGTGCACCCGCACATTGGTAAAGAGCACCGAGTTGAGCACAAACGACCCGCTGACGATGGTACCGCCCGAGAACATGGAGTTGATGGTCATGCCATGCTGACCATTGCGATCCTGCACGAACTTGGCCGGTGGCGTCAGGGTCTGGCTGGTCCAGATGGGCCAGTTCTGATCGTAGATATCGAGCTCGGGCAGCACGGAGGCGAGATCCATGTTCGCTTCCCAGAAGGAGTCCAGCGTACCCACGTCACGCCAGTAGGGCTTTTGTCCCTCGCGCGCCCCGACACAGGACATGTTGAAGGGGTGAGCAAATGCCATCCCCTCCTCCACGATGCGGGGGATCACATCCATCCCGAAGTCGTGTTTGGAGTCCTGATTATGAATATCCTCCTCCAGCAGTTGATAGAGGTACTCCGCCTCGAAGATATAGATCCCCATGGAGGCCAGCGAGCGATCTTCGCAACCCGGCATGGCGGGCGGATTGGCCGGTTTTTCGACGAAGGCGCGGATCTTGCGCTGCTCGTCGATATCCATGATCCCGAAGGCGGATGCCTCAGCCCGCGGCACCTCGATACAAGCCACCGTAACCTTGGCGCCAAGGCGCACATGGTCGAGCAGCATAGCAGCGTAATCCATCTTGTAGATGTGATCCCCCGCCAGCACCACCAGGTATTTGGGGCCGTAGTCACGGATGATATCGACGTTCTGATAGATGGCATCGGCGGTGCCGCGATACCAGTGCACCTCGTCCACCCGTTGCTGGGCAGGGAGCAGGTCGATGAATTCGTTCATCTGGTAACGCAGGAAGGACCAGCCCGATTGCAGGTGACGCAGCAGACTGTGAGACTTGTATTGGGTGACTACACCAACGCGGCGGATCCCCGAGTTGATACAGTTGGAGAGCACAAAATCAATGATCCGGAATTTGCCACCGAAATGGACGGCAGGCTTGGCGCGGTTGTCAGTCAACTGCTTCAGGCGACTACCACGTCCACCCGCCAGCACCAGTGCCATACTCTGGTTCAATAATTGTCGTGCTTTGGCACTATTTTCGGGCTCTAACAACATGATTTACCTCTGCCTTGTTTGATCTATTTTCAACTCATCTTCGCCTGTTTCGGCACCTGTGAAAGTGGTTTCACTCACATTTAACCGATCTCAATTGACCCTTTTCACCGAGTTGCGAGGAATAGCATGCTTTGCTCCGCCAGCTTGGTTAAAATTCCCCCACAAAGCAGCCACTTCAAGGATGACAAGATGGTTCACAAGCTCGGACGTACCCTCTTTCTGATCGCCACCATAGTGACCATACCCCTGCTGCTCCTGCAAGCAGTTTGGTTAGCCCTGCAGAGCACACCGCTTACTTTGGCCATTATTCTGGCCACCACACTGCTTGGCATGATCCTGCTGTTGATGCTGGCCATCCGCACCATGGATGGCATGCTCCAGCATCAGGAGCTCACCTGGGTCAAGGCGATCAGGGGGCGGGATCCCTCACAACTCGATGAGCCCGCCTCCCAGGAGGTGCTGCAACAACTGCTGGAGCAGTTCGAAAGTGCCGAGCAGAGCGCCCATCGCCAGCTGACCGAGCTCAGCAACCTGGCTACCACCGACGAGCTGACTCAGCTACTCAACCGCCACGCGTTTCGCCGCGACATGACCGAGTTGCTGCAGCGGGATCAGGACACCCAGACCGCGACCCTGGTGCTGATCCGTGCCACCGAGCTTGGCAAGATCAACGCCCAGCGCGGCTTCCAGTCTGGCGATGCCTACATCAAAGACATGGCCGCCCTCATCAAACGGGTGGTAAGCCGCTTCCCGGGCAATCAGGTCTACCGCATTTCGGGGGCTGATTTCGCCGTTCTGGTGCAACCGGTGGCCAATATTCCTCCCCATCTGCTGGGGCAGGATTTGAAGGTGGCCTTCGATCACTATCAGGATCAGCACGAGCTGGAGAGCACCGGTTACTCGGGGCTGACCAAGCTCAGCAGCGGCCAGAAAATTGAAGCCGTGCTGGCCAGAGCGGATCTGGCGCTGGCTCGCGCCCAGACCGAAACCATCAACGGCTGGGCCATCCAGCAGGATGACAGCGCCTCCGATCTGCAGGGGCAACACCACTGGCGCGACGTGCTGACCGAAGTGCTGGCGCAGGAGCGACTCAGCTTTACCTACCAGCCGATCCAGCCCCTGCACCGCAGCATGCTGGCTTACAACGAGATCTACACCCGCTTCAGCGGCAATGACGGCACCGCCCTGCCCACCGACACCCTGTTTGCCATGGCCCAGCGGCTGGATATGGTGATGCGGCTGGAGCAGCTGGTCATTACCCACATCATGCGTCAGTACCGGGCCTTTGGTGCCAACCAGAGTCGCTGGGGGATCAATCTCTCTCCCAACTTGCTGCAAAACAGCGCCTTCCTGATCTGGCTTGACCGCCAGCTGCTCAAAGATCCCAATACCAGCGCCAATCTGGTGTTCGAACTGGATGAAGAGCATCTGGAACGCAACCTGACCGGCGCCAAGCGGGTGTTTGAACTGCTGCGCCGCAACGGCAGCCGCTCGGCCATCGCCAATTTCGGCAAAGGGATCGGCTCCTTTACCCTGTTTCGCGAGCTCAAGCCCGACTACATCAAGCTGGACCCCGCCCTGATCACCGGGCTGGAGCAGGATCAGACCAACCAGCAGTTCGTGCGGATGATCGTCGATGTATCACATCGGATGGGGTGTCAGGTGATTGCAGAGGGGGTAGAACAGCTTGGCCAGAAACAGCTGCTGCAGGGGATGTACGTGGATGGTTTGCAGGGCTATCTGATCGCCCGGCCGCAACCGTTGCGACCGGATATCAGCCAACTGGGGCTCTTTACTGAGGATGCTTCAGCTTCAAAAGGGTCAGAATGATGTCATTGAGCTGGCGATAGCGCTCCAGCTCTTTCTGATCGTAACGGGTCGCCAGCGTGGTGGGGTTGTGGCGGTTCTTGAGGTAACGGTTGATCTGCAACCGGTTGAACCCCGCCACCTGATAGACCTGGCCAAGCAGGGTATTGAGCTCATCGTGCTCCAGACCGGCTCTGGCCAGATAGTCCCCATCGGCGGGACTCTCTGTCTGGTGACTCCACTTGCCAATGCGACCGCTCTCTTGCAGATAGCTGAGCCACTGCTCGATATAGAGGGGTTTACACCCAGCCAACAGGTTGAAAAAGCCCACCGCATCGCAACGACAACCGCTCAGGAGCACGACCGCCAGCTGATCATCATCGCACTGGAAGGTCACTGGCCCGGCTTGTGCCCAATCCAGCGCCTGCACCCGAATGCTGGCCTTCTCACCCGCAGCTCCCGTTACGTCGAATACAAACATGGCGCTCCTCCCTTGGCAAAAGGTTGATGATGGACCATCCCCCTGACAGGTGCAAAGGCAAATCGGCTTTTAACTCATCAATCGGGCCATTCGACCATAAAAAAGACCGCCACCCTCACGGATGCCGGTCTTTGTCCCGATGGCCTGTGCGTTCAGGCCATCAATGGAGGCGCTTTCAGGCGTCCAGTTCAACCAGTGCCTTGGCCAGCTCGATGGGTTCGAGCTCCTGGCCTTCCAGATCGGCGTTCCAGTTCGGGCCGACCAGCACATCATCTTCATCCAGATCGTTGATCCAGATATCGAGAAACTCTTCCAGATCGATCACTTCCGGCTCGTAATCGGCCCACTCGTCAACACAGTGCAGACGGGCGTCCTCTTCGGCAGACCAGAGCGGCATCACGTCGGCATCTTCAAATTCGGCGGAGCGGCAGACGACCCAGTCTTCCCCATAGCGCAGACCCCACACCTGACCCGACTCGCGGACTTGTTCGATAAACAGTTGGAAATTGGCGTCAAGGTTGTCGTTAAGCATGCTCATGGGATTCTCTCTTTCTTTCGGGTGCTGCGGCATTGTCGGGCGACAATACGATGGCCAAATGGTGTCGCAAAAGTGACATGGACTCAAGCATATTGGGGTTATTCCGGGAAAAAAGCCGGGATAACTCCCATTTGCCTGCAAAAACGCCTCCCGATGGAGGCGTCTTGCAGATTCAGGAGATCAACGCTCCCAGTAAACCTCTTCCAGGCTGTCCTCTTTCTCCGGCAAACCGCGGGAGAGACGGGGACTGCTCTGGGCCAACACCTCGTAGCTGACGCGGTTGGCGTATTTGCACACCTGGGCCAGTGAGGAGTAAGTCAGGAACTCGGAGATGTGCTTGGCGGAGTTGGGCACATTCATCCGGTGATAAGAGTTGGCCACCATGTCGTGCAGCACGGCGGAAAGGGCGCCATCCCCTGCCCCGTTGGTGTTCTTGATCTTCTCAGGGCCACCCATATACGGGGAGATGTGGGAGTAGATACGGGCCGGTTTGCGGCACTTGGCACGGGCCATCGGGCGGCTGAACTCATACATGTTGAACTCGGGGATAACGCCGGGCAGCAGGGTATGAGTGGTCTCGCGCTTGTAGTCCTCATCGGTGTAGCTCGCCATGTAGAGGCCGATGGGGCCAGCAGTACAGAGCACCATGTCGGCCCAGTCGAGCGCCTTGTCGGCCGCACCGAGCGGATCAGCGATACCGGTCAGGGCTTCACCTTCGTCTTCGTTCATCGCCAGCACAGTCACGTTTTCGGCAATGAAGTCGCGCCACCACTGGGGGTTTTCGTCGATGACGAAACGGGTGCCCAGGGTCAGCACCACGGGAATACCGGCCTCGCGGGCATAACGCACTGCGGTCATGGCCGCCTCTTTCATCGGATCACCATCGTCACCGCGTACCAGATAGGCGGTGATCACCAGGGCAGACGCACCTTTGATCACATCCTCCGGAATGTGCTGCACATCCAGCTGGTTCATCTTGCCAGCGTTTATACCGAAGCTACGCTCGCCGCACTCGGTAATGAAAGTGAAGCAACGGCCGATGGGACCATCAACTGGCTGCAGATAGTCCAGATTGACGCGGGAAGAGGTGTTGCACAGATAACGGTAGGCGTAGCAGCCGATGCGAATGTCCTGACTCATCACACCCAGCAGGATGGAGTGGGAATCGGCCAGTACCGAGTAGTTGTGTACCGTGTTGCCAATGGTACCACCGGCAAACTCGCTCACCACCATGTTGTTGGCCTTGAGCTCGTCATAAATGCGTTCTGCCACGTCGTCGTTGATGACGACGGAGTGCCCCTTGCTCAGACCATAACGGGTCAGAAAGTCTTCATCCACATGGGCTTCGATATCAACCAGGGTCTGATCAATCCCGACGACGTAGGCTTTGCCCAGCTCGGTTAACAGGGGATTTTGCGGCACCAGGGGATCGCGTCTGTCGACAGGGAAGTAGTGTTTGGACTTGCGCTGACCGGGAAATTTCATGGCAATGTTCTGTGCTCTGGGGGAAAGAGGGGCGGGATTTTAACACAATCCGCCGCCCCGAAAAGTCGCCCTGTTTAAATAATGGAGTCAGTATAGACAAGGCCTGCAAGGAAAAACGTTTGCCTTTTCACCATAAAAAAACCACCCCGCCCGGGGTGGCTCTATAGCATAAAAAAGCGCCTGTTTTCAGGCGGCCGCCATGCCCTGCAACAGGGCCAGCAGCGAGAAGAGTCCGAGGGCGAGCCAGAACAGCAGGGTGCCCAGAAAACGGGGCACATTGGGAGCTTTGGGGATCTGGATGCCGATGGCATGCAGGATGCGGCCGACCAGCAGCATGGCGCCACCGGCATGCAGCCAGAACGCACCGGCACCGGAGAGCTCGCACAGCGCCATCAGCAGCAGGGTCAACGGCACATACTCGGCAAAGTTGCCGTGGGCCCGGATCGCCGCCAGCAGCTCGGGGGCCTCCCCCTGCCCTATCATCACCCCGAACTGGGCGCGGCGTTTGACCACCCAGAAGGAGAGCCCCAAAAACAGCAGCCCCAGCAGGCCTGCGTAAATCAGCGTGATATGCACCATAAGACGACTCCTTGTTTGACTGGCTGCAGGTCACTCATGCCAATTCGCGGCAGATGAGTGAGACCATCATCCTGATGTGGGCCTGATCACTGTTGAGGGCCGGAATATATTCAAACCGCTCGCCACCGGCCTCCATGAAGAGCTCCCGATTCTGTACCTGAATTTCCTCGAGGGTTTCGAGACAGTCGGCCGCAAAGGCAGGGCAAATCACATCGAGTCGCTTGACCCCGGCGGCCGGCAGGCCAGCGATAGTCACGTCGGTGTAGGGCTTGAGCCACTCCTCCTTGCCAAAGCGGGACTGGAAGCTGGCCGTCCACTGCCCGGCCTCCAGCCCGAGCGCCTCGGCCAGCAAGCTGGCGGTATGGCGACACTGGTGACCATAGGGGTCCCCTTCGTTCTCGTAGCGCTCGGGAATACCGTGGAACGACATCAGCAGGTGATCACCCTGACCGTGCTGCTCCCAGTGACGGCGCACGCTCATGGCCAGCGCCTGAATGTATTCGGGGTGGGCGTGATAATCACGAATGAGCCGTACCACCGGCAGATTGCGTTCTATCTTCATCGCCTTGCCCCAGGCATCGAAGACCGAGGCGGTGGTACTGACCGAATATTGCGGATAGAGCGGCAACAGGATCACCCGGTTGACCCCTTTGGCCTTGAGCGCCTGCCAGCCATCATTCACTGACGGGGAACCATAGGTCATCGCCAGCTCCACCGGCACCTCAACCCCCTCCCGCTTGAGCTCCTGCTCCAGCGCAGCACGCTGCTGCTTGCTTATCACCATCAGCGGCGAGCCCTGCTCGGTCCACACCTGCTGATAGAGCTTGGCCACTTTGGGCGAGCGCGTCGGCAAGATGATGAAGTGGAGCAGCGGGCACCAGAGGTAGCGGGGCAGGTCAACCACACGGGGATCGTGCAGGAACTGGCTGAGGAACGCTTTGACGGCAGCGGTGGTCGGTGCGGCTGGGGTACCCAGATTGACCAGCAATATTCCGGTTTTCGTGGTCACGTTGGCTTCCTGTCTATCTGTCATTATGCAAAAAGGGCCCGACAGGGCCCTTCTCTTTATTTATCTGATGGCACGGGATACAGTGCCGGCAGCAAAGATCAGCCCAGAATGGTGGCAAGCTGCTTGCTGACCAGATCAACCGGCTGGGTGCCGTCGATCTTGACGTAACGGGTGTGGCCCGCTTCCGCCTCTTTGCCGTAGAAACCGATCAGCGGCGCGGTCTGCTGATGATATACATCCAGACGCTTGCGTACTGTGGTCTCTTCGTCGTCGGCACGGATCACCAGATCTTCACCGGTCACATCATCCTTGCCTTCCACTTTCGGCGGGTTGAACACCACGTGGTAGGTACGGCCGGAGCCGGAGTGAACGCGACGGCCGCTCATGCGCTTGACGATCTCTTCGTCCGGCACATCGAACTCCAGCACGAAATCAACCACGACACCGGCGTCCTTCATGGCTTGCGCCTGGGGAATGGTGCGCGGGAAACCGTCCAACAGGAAGCCTTTGGCGCAGTCAGGCTGAGCGATACGCTCTTTGACCAGACCGATGATGATGTCGTCAGAGACCAGCTGACCTGCGTCCATCACAGCTTTGGCTTTCAGACCGAGCTCGGTGCCCGCTTTGATCGCCGCACGCAGCATATCGCCGGTGGAGATCTGGGGAATACCGTGTTTTTCCATGATGAACTGAGCCTGGGTACCTTTGCCGGCGCCCGGAGCCCCCAACAGAACAATGCGCATACACGCTCCTATTGATTGGTTATTCAAATCTTGCGAAGGCAAAAAAGTACACGGTTTCGCCCGTTTCTACAAGGGTGAGCCACTTGAATGAGCACTTTATCACCACAATAACCGGCTGATCGAACAGGATTTCATCGCAAGGGGAAGAAGCAAAAATAGCCAGGAATTCAGCATAGGGCGCCAAAAGCAGGAAGGACGTACGACAGAAAAAAAGATCCCGGCTCAGGGCCGGGAATTGCGCTCAAAAGTAACTACTTGTCGCTCGTAGTAGGAACAGGGCAATAGTAGTTTGCCCCCTGTGCGTCAACAACTGTCAGATGTGACAGGCAGGCCGCTATGAAACCGGAACTGCGGATCCGGCGAGCAGATTAGCTCGGCTTCCAGCTTGCCAAAGAAGGCCACCCGCTCGCTGATATCCTCCCCTGCGTACTGTTCGGCCAGGCTCAGGTAATCCTGATAGTGACGCGCTTCGGAGCGCAGCAAAGAGACATAGAAGCGGCTCAGCTCCTCGTCCAGATGGGGCGCCAACTTGGCAAACCGCTCGCAGGAGCGGGCCTCGATATAGGCGCCGATGATCATCTTGTCGACTATGGTGGCAGGCTCATGGGTGCGCACATGCTGCATCAACTGGCGGGCATAGCGGGAGGCCGTCACCGGCCCGTATTCGATGCCGCGGGCCTGCATGATCTCCAGCACCTGCTCGAAGTGATGCAGCTCCTCCTGAATGAGCCGTACCATGGGAAACAGCAGCGGATTGCGCTCCAGCTCAGCAAAGACGGTGCGATCAGACTCCCCCATGCTGCGTTTGCCCAGGATCTCGGCCTTCTCCGGAATGGCATCCAGCTCGCGATAGAACTCCAGCTTGGGCAGCAGATGGCGCTTGCCCTTGGGCAAGCAGTAGCGGCGCACCAGACTGTGGGCAGTGAGTGCGGCCTTGGTCTCACAGTTGGCGTGATCGATGAGCAGGGTCGGTAAACGGGCCGGATCCCGCGCCATCTCCACCCACTCATCCGGGGTCTCGCACTGTAAAAACTGGCGCACTGGGGCTAGCAGATCATCCATCTGAACTCTCGTCTCTTAAAGCGTATCGGTCATATATGTTGCCGCCTATGCTAGCGGATCCCGCTGACCATGCCCATATCCGGCAAGATAAGCGGATATTTTTCAAACAGATATCTCCTACCCCTTCTGCCGGTGTGAGGCAAAAACGACAATGGGGGCAACAGGCCCCCATCTCGCTATCCCATCCGGCAAAACCGCAAACGTTTAACTTCCTTCGTTAAAAATTTCCAGATTGCTGGTGCCTTCCTGCCATTCACGCACCGCTTTGGTGTCATCGTTGCGCAGGGCGTTGAGGTGATCCAGATAGGACTGGTCCACGTCGGAGGTGACGTAGTGGCCATTGAAGACCGAGGTCTCGAAGTGACGCAGATCCGGGTTGATCTCCCGTACGGCGGCTTCCAGATCTTCCAGATCCTGGAAAATCAGACCGTCAGCGCCAATCAGCTTGCACACCTCTTCCACTTCGCGGCCGTGGGCGATCAGCTCGTTGGCGGTGGGCATATCGATGCCATAGACGTTGGGGAAGCGAATTTCCGGCGCCGCCGAGGCGAAGTAGACCTTGGCTGCCCCTGCTTCACGGGCCATCTGGATGATCTGCTCGGACGTGGTACCACGCACGATGGAATCGTCCACCAGCAACACCTTCTTGCCCTTGAATTCGGAGCTGATGGCGTTGAGCTTGCGACGCACCGACTTCTTGCGCTGGGTCTGGCCCGGCATGATGAAGGTACGGCCGATGTAGCGGTTCTTCACGAAGCCCTGACGGTACGGCAGGTCGAGGGTATGGGCGATCTCCAGCGCCACGTCACAGGAGGTCTCGGGGATGGGGATGACCACGTCTACATCGAGATCTTCCCACTCGCGGGCAATCTTCTGACCCAGCTTGCGACCCATGTTGAGGCGGGCGGCGTAGACCGAGACCTTGTCGATGCACGAATCGGGACGGGCGAAATAGACATATTCGAAGATACAGGAGCTCATCTGCGGGTTCTCCGCACACTGCTCGGAGAAGAGTTGACCCTGCTCGGTAATGTAGATGGCTTCACCCGGCGCAATATCCCGCACCGTCTCGAAACCGATGGCGTCGAGCGCCACGCTCTCGGAGGCGAGCATGTACTCCACCTGGCCCTGCTCGTCCTGACGACGACCGAGGATCAGCGGGCGAATGCCGTTGGGATCGCGAAAACCGATGAGACCATGACCAATCACCAGCGAGACCACCGCATAAGCGCCGCGGATCTGCTGATGGGTTCTGCGCACCGCGGCGAAGATATCTTCGGGGCGCAGGGCCATCTTGTCGCAGCGATCCAGCTCGTGAGCCAGCACGTTCAGCAACACTTCCGAGTCGGAGGTGGTGTTGATGTGGCGACGGGCGACCTTGAACTGCTGCTCCTTGAGCTCCTTGGCGTTGGTGAGGTTGCCGTTATGGGCCAGCACCATGCCGTAGGGCGAGTTCACATAAAAAGGTTGGGCTTCAGCGGCACTTGAGCTGCCTGCGGTGGGGTATCTGACATGACCTATGCCGATGTTCCCTTGCAGACGCTGCATGTGGCGCACTTCAAACACGTCCTTCACCAGGCCATTGGCCTTGCGTTGCCGGAAGTTTCCACTATCAATGGTCACGATCCCGGCGGCATCCTGTCCCCTGTGCTGCAACACCGTCAAGGCGTCGTAGAGGGCCTGATTGACGGGGGTGGTGCCAACTATACCGACAATACCACACATGTCTTTGCTACCTCGAAGTCACTATACCTGTTTAAGAAAACTGGATGAGTTCAACATGAACCCGAAAAACCACTGGATCACCGGCTTGAACTCCGGCACCAGCTTGGACGCCACCCACCAGTCGCTCTGGGAGAGGCTGGTGAAGGTATCCATGAAAAAAAGCAGGGCACTGACGATCAGCACCCCGCGAATTGCACCGAAGCAGACCCCCAGCACCCGATCGGTACCGGAGAGACCCGTCTTGTCCACCAACAGGCCCACCACATAGTTGACCACGCTGCCGAGGATCAGGGTCGCCACAAACAGCGCCGCGATGGCCAGACCGTTGCGAACCAGCGCGTCGGAGAAGGAGGTGAAATAGACGGCGAGATCGGGATAGAAATGGCTGGCAATAAAGAAGGCGACGAACCAGGTGACAAGAGACATGGCCTCCTTGACGAAGCCGCGCACCAGGCTGATGAGAGCAGAGAAACCGACGATGCCGATGATGGCGTAATCAATCCAGACCATAGAAAAAGATGTCCTGCGAAATTGCGGCGCAGTCTAACAAAAACGATTGCGCATTGCTTGATAAAAATGTGTTAACTGTTCAAAGCGACGCCGAAAAGCCGCATTTTTTTCAGCACTAAAACGGTTGATCGGCGCCAGAATGCACAACGCCATGGCAATGCCATGGCGTTGTGGTCTGCGGCGTGAACTTACCCGATGTGGGTCAGGCCACCCATGTAGGATTGCAGCGCAGCCGGGATGGCGATGCGGCCATCTTCCTGCTGGTAGTTCTCCATCACGGCAACCAGGGTACGACCCACTGCCAAACCCGAGCCGTTCAGGGTGTGCAACAGTTGTGGCTTGCCGTCGATACGCACGCGCGCTTGCATGCGGCGCGCCTGGAAGTCGGTGCAGTTGGAGACAGAGGAGATCTCGCGATAGGTGTTCTGGGCCGGCAGCCACACTTCCAGATCGTAGGTCTTGGAAGCGCAGAAGCCCATGTCACCGGTAGAGAGCGCCATCACGCGATACGGCAGCTCCAGCAGTTGCAGCACCTTCTCGGCGTGACCCACCATCTCTTCCAGCGCATCCCAGGACTTCTCCGGGTGAACCAGCTGAACCATTTCAACCTTGTCGAACTGGTGCATACGGATGAGACCACGGGTATCACGACCGTAGGAACCTGCTTCGGAGCGGAAGCAGGGGCTGTGGGCGGTCATCTTGATTGGCAGCTCTTGCGCGTCAAAAATCTCGTCACGGGCCATGTTGGTGAGCGGCACTTCGGAGGTCGGGATCAGAGAGAACTTGCGCAGCTTGCCCTCTTCTTCCCCTTCACCTTCGATACCGGTATTGAACAGGTCCTGAGCAAATTTCGGCAACTGGCCGGTGCCATAGAGGCTGTCCGGGTTCACCAGATAGGGCACGTAGCACTCGGTGTAACCGTGCTGCTGGGTGTGCAGATCCAGCATGAACTGAGCCAGGGCACGGTGCAGACGGGCAATCTGCCCCTTCATCACCACGAAACGGGTACCGGAGAGTTTGACGCCGTTTTTGAAGTCAACGCCCTTGGCCGCTTCGCCCAGATCGATGTGATCGCGTACCGGGAAGCTGAACTCGCGCGGGGTACCCCAACGGCGCACTTCCACGTTGTCGTTCTCGTCACGGCCCACCGGAGTGGTCTCGCTCGGCAGGTTGGGGATGGCGTCGGCAATGGCTTTCAGCTGAGCCAGCAGGGCATCCAGCTCAACCTTGCTGGTTTCCAGCTCGTCGTTGATTTTGGTCACTTCGGCCTTGAGCGGGGCAACATCTTCACCACGACGGGCAGCTTCACCGATGGATTTGGAGCGGGCGTTGCGCTCGGCCTGCAGCTCCTGGGTACGGGACTGCAGATCCTTGCGTTTCTCTTCCAGAGCGTTGACAGCCGCTACGTCCAGAACGTAGCCACGTGTCGCCAGACGAGCGGCAGCCTCTTCGATATCGCTGCGCAGATATTTGGGATCCAGCATGGTTTACCTACTTTTTTAAAATGGGATCTGGGCCTGAGTCGTCATGACGGGCTGGGAAACAGATCCGGAAGTTAACATCGGTTGGCGCACCCCAATCGTCTTCAGAATCGGGCCTTAACTATCACAGGCCTTCGAGATCAAGAAGATGGCGCAAGGCCAAGACAAGCGGGGTCAGACGGGCAGTGTAGCAGACCGCCCCCCCGCCCGAACAGGGACTATTTGTGTCGTTTTTACCGACTTTGGCACGCAAACCGTCCTGTATATTCAAACGCCTGACCAATTTTCAGCCATGCGAGGTAACAAAGGGGCTATTTGCCCCGTTGCTGCGGACTTTGCCTGTCCAGTTCATGGAGGTAATCGAGCTTCTGGCCAATCTGCTTTTCAAGGCCGCGATCGGTGGGCTGGTAGTACTGCTTGCCCGCCAGCTCGGGCGGGAAATACTGCTCGCCCGCAGCATAGGCGCCCGGCTCGTCATGGGCGTAGCGATACTCGGCGCCATAGCCCAGATCGCTCATCAATTTGGTCGGCGCATTGCGCAGGTGTACCGGCACCTCGAAGTCAGGGAGATTTTTGGCATCATGAAGCGCCGCCTTCCAGGCGGTATAGACCGCATTGCTTTTCGGGGCGCAGGCGAGATAGACGATCGCTTGGGCGATAGCCCGCTCCCCTTCCGCCGGCCCGATCCGATGGAAACAATCCCAGGCCGACAGGGCGACCTGCATGGCGCGCGGATCGGCATTGCCCACATCTTCCGAGGCAATCGCCAGCAAACGGCGGGCTATATAGAGGGGATCGCAACCGGCGCTCACCATGCGGGCGTACCAATAGAGCGCCGCATCCGGCGCCGAGCCGCGAATGGATTTGTGCACCGCCGAGATGAGGTCGTAGAAGTGATCCCCCCCCTTGTCGAAGCGGGCCACGTGCTCCCCCACCACGGCGGCGAGCAGGGCACTGTCGATCACCCGCGCCCCTGTGCTGTCGGTTTCGGCCATGTCGGCCAACAGCTCCAGATAGTTGAGGGATTTTCGCCCGTCCCCATCCACCGCCTTGGCCAGCGCCTCTTTGACGCCGGGGGCAAAGGTGAGTGCCGGCTCATTGAGACCACGGGGATCAGTCATCGCCTGATCGAGCATGACGAGAATATCGCTCTCCTCCAGTCGCTTGAGCAGATAGACCCGGGCCCGGGAGAGCAGTGCGTTGTTGAGTTCGAACGAGGGGTTTTCGGTGGTGGCACCGATAAAGGTGATGGTGCCATCTTCGATGTGAGGCAGGAACACATCCTGCTGGCTCTTGTTGAAGCGGTGCACTTCATCCACGAAGAGGATGGTACGCACCCCGCGCCAGCTATTCTCCTTCGCCTTGTCGATGGCGGCGCGGATCTCCTTGATACCGGAGGTGACCGCAGAGAGTCGCTCCACTTCCGCCTGACAGTAGTGAGCCATCAACTCCGCCAACGTGGTCTTGCCGGTACCGGGCGGCCCCCACAGGATCATCGAGTGGCAGTGACCCGCCAGAATCGCTTTGCGCAGGGGCTTGTCAGCCCCCAGGATATGTTGCTGACCGATATACTGGTCGAGGTTTTGCGGCCGCATCCGGGCCGCCAGCGGACGAAAGTCCGATGAGAAATCCAGCGACAAGTTGCTCATCTGTATTGACCACCCAACGTCACGTCACTCGCCTTTGACTGGCGCAGTGGCGAGCAATCCAACGACCGCTTGCTCATTAGCGCTGGTCGTCCAGCTCGACCCCCTTCGGGATCTTGAAAACAAATTCGTTGCCCTTGAGCACCGGCTTGCGGTTGAAGCTGCTCAGGGTGAATTCACTCCACTGTCCTTGCGCCTCTTTCACATCGAAACGACTGATGTTGTCTTGTCTGTCGAAGGTGACACGGAAGGAGGCAATCAGCTCATCCTTGTTGCGGCTGGTGACGGTGTAGACATCCCCCTGCTGGGTCACGTCATAGTTCTTCCAGAACTTGTCGTCATTGCCGGCGATCAGAATAAAGGGGGTGTTGAGCACCGCATCTTTCAGCTTGAGGGCGGTCACCTGCTCGACGAAGGGATCATAGACCCAGACATCCTGACCATCGGCCACGATCAGACTCTCGTCCGGCGAGGTGGTGTGCCAGTTGAAACGGTTTGGCCGCTGCACCAGCAGGTCGCCGCTGGCCTTTTGCAGCTCCTTGCCCTTGCTGTCATAGACGGTCTGGGCAAATTTGGCGGAGAAGAGGCTCACCCCCGCCAGCTTCTGTTTGAGATCGCTGGCCGCATCGGCCCACACCTGGCTGCTGGCCATCAGCAGCACGGTACCCATCAACAGTTGTTTTCTCATCACGCTCTTCATAAAGACGCTCTCGATAAAAGGCCACGCCCGCGGAGGGCATGGCCAGGGATAGTATGAAACGGTGAGGCTTAGTCCCGCACCGGCGGCGGTGCCAGCACGTCGCGCTGACCATTGCCACCCGGTGAGCTGACGATGCCCTGATTCTCCATCTGCTCGATGAGACGGGCTGCCCGGTTGTAACCAATCTTGAACTTGCGCTGGACGCTGGAGGTCGAGCCACGGCGGGACTCCACCACAAAAGCGACCGCTTCGTCGAACAGGGGATCGAGCTCTTCATCGCCACCACCGCCATATTCGCCGCTGCCACCTTCGCCACCCGACTCACCGGAGAGGATCTCCTCGATGTAGTTCGGCTCGCCGCGCAGTTTCCAGTCTGCCACCACCTTGTGCACTTCGTGGTCATCGACGAATGCACCGTGTACCCGGGTCGGGTTGGAGGTACCGGCCGGCATGTAGAGCATGTCGCCCATGCCGAGCAGGGATTCGGCGCCGCCCTGATCGATGATGGTACGGGAGTCAATCTTGCTCGACACCTGGAACGAGATCCGGGTCGGGATATTGGCCTTGATAAGACCGGTGATGACATCCACCGACGGACGCTGGGTTGCCAGAATGAGGTGAATACCTGCGGCCCGCGCCTTCTGGGCGATACGTGCGATCAGCTCTTCCACCTTCTTGCCGACGATCATCATCATGTCGGCAAATTCGTCCACCACCACCACGATGTGGGGAAGCTTCTCCAGCTCCGGCGGCATCTGATCCATGGAGTCACCCGGACGCCACAACGGATCCAGCAGGGGTTCCCCCTCCTCGATGGCGGCCAGTACCTTGTCGTTGTAGCCCTTGAGGTTGCGCACCCCGACAGCCGACATCAGCTTGTAACGGCGCTCCATCTCACCCACGCACCAGCGCAGTGCGTTGGCGGCGTCCTTCATGTCGGTCACCACCTCGGTCAGCAGATGCGGGATCCCTTCGTAGACCGAGAGTTCCAGCATCTTGGGGTCGATCATGATGAAGCGCAGATCATCGGGGGAGGACTTGTAGAGCATCGAGATGATCATGGTGTTCACCCCCACCGACTTACCGGAACCTGTGGTACCGGCCACCAGCAGGTGCGGCATCTTGGCCAGGTTCACCACCACCGGCTCCCCTGCGATGTCCTGACCCAGGCCCATGGTGAGCGGGTTGCGGCTATCGCGGAAGGCATCGCAGTCAAGGGTTTCGCGCAGGTAAACGGTCTGACGCACCCGGTTGGGCAGCTCGATACCGACATAGGTTTTACCCGGGATCACTTCCACCACCCGCACGCTGCTGGCAGAGAGGGAACGTGCTAGGTCGCGCGAGAGGTTGGTGATCTTGCTCGCCTTCATGCCCGGAGCCAGATCCAGTTCAAAACGGGTAATGACCGGACCCGGATAGACACCCACCACCTTGGCCTGCACGTTGTAGTCGGCAAGTTTGGCCTCCACCAGACGGCCCATGCGATCCAGCTCATCCTTGCTCATCATCTGAGTCTTGGCTGGCGGTCTGTCCAGCAGTTCGATACTCGGTAACGGCGGCATTGTTGACTGCGGACGACGCTTGGGCTTGGTTGGTGCGACGGCTACCGGCGCGGCAACCTCGTCGTCCCCTTTGGCCCAGGGCAGATCCAGATCGTCCTCATCATCGTCATCGGCCACAGCCAGTACCGGCTGACGGCGACCATTGGCGGCCGCCACCGCACGTTTCGGCTTGGCAGCCGGAACCGGCTCATCATCTTCATCATCAAACTGGGGATCGAACTCGAAGGTATCGTCGTCGAGTTCGGGCAGCCACTCTTCGGCGGCAGCCTTCTGGTTCTTGGCCTTGGGCTTGCGAGTCCAGCTGGTGTGCGGCTCATCTTCCTCGTCATCAAACGCGATGGCCCCTACCCCGCCTTCCAGCAAGGGATCCGGCCCCTCGTTGCGGGGTTGACGCCAGCCACCGGTCAGCCAGCGGCCGAGGGTGGTCGGGAAGTTGTAAACGGCGCTGACCGAACCGGTACAGGCCGCGCCGATCTGCTCGACGATGGTGAGCCAGGACCAGCCGGTAAACAGGGTGATGCCGGTTGCCACGAAGCAGAGCAGCATCAGGTTGGCCCCGACGCCGCCAAACAGCGGCACCACGGCTGAAGCGATCACATCCCCCACCAGACCACCGGCGGAGAAGTTTTGCATATCGTTGAAGTTCATGCTGGCAATGGCCGACATGCCGAGCACGGTCAGGATAAAGCCGATGATCCGCACCCCCAGGGTGAGGTAATCCACATCGAGCAGACGGCTCGGGCGCCAGAACAGACTCCAGCCCAGCAGCACCACCAGCGGCGGCACCAGATAGGAGAAGGCACCAAAGGTAAACATGGTGATGTCGGCGAGCCAGGCACCGGCACTACCGGCGAGGTTCTTCACCTCCCCTTGCCAGGAGGTCTGGGACCAGCCGGGATCAGCGGGATGATAGGACAACAGGGCAAGCAGAAGATAAGCAGCCATCAGGGTGATGGCGATCAAGACGGCTTCGAAGATCCGTTGTGTACCTGATAAAGGAGTAAACAGCTTTTTATCGGCCAAACTCCGGCTCCTTTCTGAAAACATGTAATGCAGGAAATAAGGGGGCCTAGTATCCCCGAAAAGCCCATCGATTGTCAGCCAGAGCCTGATGGGACGGGGCCATATTTGCAATTATCTTTACAAGAAGAAACGAGCGGACCGGCCGCTCGTTTCTGACTGTCATGGTGTCTCATATGGAAAAGATACCACGGCATAACCTGCTTTATCGGGTGCTGATCACCAGACGACTGCTCTGCTTGACCTCTTCCATCACCACGTAGGTGCGGGTGTCATTGACACCGGGCAGACGCAGCAGGGTCTCACCCAGCAGGCGGCGATAGGCCGACATGTCGCTTACCCGGGTCTTGAGCAGATAGTCGAAGTCACCGGAAACCAGATGACACTCCTGGATCTCTTCGAGCACCTGAACAGCCTTGTTGAACTGTTCAAACACATCAGGCGCCCCGCGATTGAGGGTTATCTCTACAAACACCAGCAGAGATGCGTCCAGATAATGAGGGTTCAGAATAGCGGCATATCCTTCGATATAACCTTGTCGCTCGAGGCGACGAACCCGTTCCAGACACGGTGTAGGACTCAGGCCAACTCGCTTGGACAACTCAACATTCGAAATCCTGCCATCCTTTTGCAGTTCATTAAGAATGTTGCGGTCAATCCTGTCCAAATCCTTTAGCCGACTCTTAGCTTCCATCATTTTATTCCATCCTTTGGCTATTTTTTGGTAAGAATCACCAGTCATTTTATAATTATGGTCACAAATCCTGTCAATACCTGAATATACTAGGCGCAAATGTTGGTTAACATTTTGGCAACATGAAACACCAATCTATAGACGAGGGATAGCATGATTATCGGTGTACCTAAAGAGATAAAAAACCATGAATACCGCGTAGGCATGGTTCCGGCCAGTGTACGTGAACTGACAGCACGAAACCATACTGTTTTCGTCCAAAGCGGTGCCGGAAACGGCATTGGCTTCAGCGATGCAGATTATATCGCTGTTGGAGCCGAAATTTTGGCCTCTGCAGCAGAGGTTTTCGCCAAAGCCGAGATGATCGTCAAGGTCAAGGAACCTCAGCCTGTCGAATGTGCCATGCTGCGTCCGGGTCAGACCCTGTTCACCTATCTGCATCTGGCGCCAGACTTGCCCCAGACCGAAGCCCTGCTGAAAAGCGGCGCCATCTGTATCGCCTATGAAACCGTCACCGACGGCCGTGGCGGCCTGCCCCTGCTGGCCCCCATGTCGGAAGTGGCCGGACGCATGTCTATTCAGGCGGGTGCCCAAGCGCTGGAAAAATCGCGCGGTGGGAGCGGTGTGCTGCTCGGCGGCGTACCCGGTGTCGAACCGGCCAAGGTGGTGATCATCGGCGGCGGCGTGGTCGGCTCCAATGCAGCCCGCATGGCCATTGGCCTGCGCGCGGATGTGACCATCCTCGACAACAACGTCGATACCCTGCGTCGTCTCGATAACGAGTTCCAGGGAGCGGCCAAGGTGGTCTACTCCAACAGCGAGACGCTGGAACGCCATCTGCTGGCGGCCGATCTGGTCATCGGCGGTGTGCTGGTACCGGGTGCCACTGCGCCAAAACTTGTCCGCCGTGACCACATTGCGCGCATGAAGCCGGGTTCTGCCATCGTCGATGTGGCCATCGATCAGGGCGGCTGTGTGGAAACCTCCCACGCCACCACCCACCAGGATCCGACCTATATCGTCGATGAGGTGGTGCACTACTGTGTCGCCAACATGCCAGGGGCGGTGGCCCGCACCTCGACCGTGGCGCTCAACAATGCCACCCTCCCCTTTATCATCAAGCTGGCACAGCAAGGGTATCGTCAGGCACTGCTGAACGATCCCAACCTGCTGCACGGGCTCAACGTGATGGAGGGCAAGCTCACCTGCAAGGAAGTGGCCGTGGCACATGGCCTTGCCTACACGGATCCCCTGACCCTGCTGAACTGATCTGCGCTGGCCTGCGCCAGTTGGAGATGAGTGAAAATCCGCCCGCGATGGGCGGTTTTTTTATTCCTTTATTTTGCATGTCACCCCTTGTGAACACGATTAGTGCAATCGACTCACCAGCCTTTGACCCCGGATCACGAATTACCTACAATCGCGCAAACTCATCACATCCCGGAAATGACATCATGAGCCAAGTCACTCACAGCAAATTGCTGATCTTAGGGTCAGGCCCGGCCGGTTACACCGCGGCCGTCTACGCCGCCCGCGCCAACCTCAATCCCCTGCTCATCACCGGCATGCAGCAAGGTGGTCAGCTGACCACAACCACCGAAGTGGAAAACTGGCCAGGTGATCCGGAAGGGCTGACAGGCCCGGCCCTGATGGAGCGCATGAAAGAGCATGCAGAGAAGTTCGACACCCGCATCCTGTTTGATCACATCAACAGTGTCGAACTGACTCAGCGCCCGTTCCGTCTCAAGGGCGACAACGGCGAGTACACCTGCGATGCCCTGATCATCGCGACCGGCGCCTCCGCCAAGTATCTGGGTCTACCCTCCGAAGAGGCCTTCAAGGGGCGCGGCGTCTCTGCCTGTGCCACCTGTGACGGTTTCTTCTACCGCAATCAGGAAGTGGCGGTGATCGGCGGCGGCAACACCGCTGTTGAAGAAGCTTTGTATCTGGCCAACATCGCCAAGAAGGTGCACCTGATCCACCGCCGCGACGAATTCCGTGCCGAGAAGATCCTGATCAAGCGTCTGCACGACAAGGTCGCGAGCGGCAATATCGTGCTGCACACCCACCAGACCCTGGACGAAGTGCTGGGCGATCAGATGGGGGTCACCGGTGTGCGCCTGCGCAACACTCAGGACAACAGTACCAGCGAGCTGCCGCTGATGGGCGTCTTCATCGCCATCGGCCATCAGCCCAATACCCAGATCTTCGATGGCCAGCTGGAGATGCAAAACGGTTATCTGAAGGTACGTGGCGGCCTCGACGGTTTTGCCACCCAGACCAGCATTGAAGGTGTCTTCGCTGCCGGCGACGTGGCCGACCACAACTACCGTCAGGCGATCACCTCTGCCGGTACCGGCTGCATGGCAGCCCTCGATGCCGAACGCTACCTTGACGCGCAATAAATAAGCGTAGTTGTGATATAAGGCATACCAGTCGGTATGCCTTTTTTATTTGAAGGAGTCTAATGAAACAGAAGATATTGATTGTCGAAGATAGCCTGACCATCCGCCGTATGCTGACTCAGGCCATTGCCCAGCAAACTGGCCTCGAGATTGACGCCTTCGATACCCTCGAAGGTGCCCGTCACTGCCGGGGCGAGGAGTATGTGGTCGCGCTGGTGGACCTGACCTTGCCGGATGCGCCCCGTGGCGAAGCGGTCAACGAGCTGCTTGCTCGAGGTTTGCCGGTGGTGATCCTCACTGCCGACATCAGCGAGGATAAACGTGCCGCCTGGCTGGAAACCGGCGTGCTGGACTATGTGATGAAGGATTCGCGCCACTCGCTGCAATATGCCGTCAGTCTGGTGCACCGCCTCTATCTCAACCAGTCGATCGAAGTGCTGGTGGTCGACGACTCACGCACCTCCCGTCACCGCACCATGGCCCAGTTGCGCAAGCAGTTGTTGCAGGTGCATGAGGCCAGTCATGCCCGTGAAGCGATGGCGATGCTGGAGCAACACCCGGACATCCGGCTGGCACTCGTCGACTACTATATGCCGGATATCGATGGCATCAGTCTGGTGCGGATGCTGAGAGAGCGATACAGCAAGCAGCAGCTCGCGATTATCGGGATCTCGGTCTCGGACAAGCGCGGTCTCTCTGCTCGCTACCTCAAGCAGGGCGCCAACGACTTTCTCAACCAGCCGTTCGAGCCGGAAGAACTGCAGTGTCGGGTCAGCCACAATCTGGAAGCGCTCGAGCAGTTCAACAGCATTCAGGAGTCAGCCAATCGTGATTACCTGACCGGTCTCTACAACCGGCGCTACTGGTTCAACGAAGGGCAAAAATGGTTTGAAGAGCATCAGCGCCTGCAGACGCCTCTTGCACTCTGTGTGCTCGATGTGGATCACTTCAAGCAGGTCAACGATCACTGGGGCCATGCCATCGGCGATCAACTGCTCTGCCATCTGACCCGGCTACTGACCCAGTTCTTCCCCGATGCCATGATCGCCCGCTTTGGCGGAGAGGAGTTTGCCATGATGGTGCCTCACTGTACCGTCCCCGTGTTGATCAAGCGTCTTGAAGGGCTGCGTCAGCAGCTGCGCCAGCAACCTTTGTCACCGGAAACCCCGCTCTTTGTTCGCGCCAGTTACGGCGTGATCAGCGTCGGGCGGATATCCATGGACGAGGCGCTGAGCGTAGCGGATCGGCTGCTCTATCAGGCAAAGAACACCGGTCGCGACAAGATAGTCTCTCAAGAGATAACTATCTGAATCCTCAGGGCATCAGTCCCGTGTATTACCGCCCGACAGACTTTCCGGCAGGAGAGTCTGCGGGTTCCTTTCCTGCCACAGTCTCCCCATCACCATGACTATCGAAAGTCAGTAAGTCTTGTCGACCCGCACCCCATCATCGAAGTAGAGAATGCGCACCTTGTCTCCATTGGCAAAGACCATGGCGGGATCATAATCCTGGATCACGTTGATAAGGGCATTTTGCTCGTTGCGGATCAGCAGCTCCACCAACTTGTTTTCCACCACGGTTCCCCCGGACTGGTATTGCTGCGCAGCCGCAGCACCAGCGAGCGCCCCGACGGCGGTGGCGATCTCACGGCCATGACCGCCGCCAAACTGGTTGCCCAGCAAGCCGCCCAACACGGCACCACCCAGCGTCTTCCAGCCAGAGTGCTCGGACTCCAGGATCTGGCGCTGGGTAATATTGCGCACCGTTTCGACCTGACCAAACACCACCTGATTGACCGGCCGCGCGGTATTGCGCTGGTAGACCTCCGCCCCGGCGGGCGCCGTGACAAAGCAGAGCAAGCTGGATACTATCAGGATAATGGCCTTCATCTATGAACCTCGTTGCCTTATGTCTCGCTATCTTACCCAACTGGATGATGAGCTTTGCTGGTTTCCCGACCCCAACCATGCGCTGGAAGAGCCCAACGGCTTGCTGGCGATCGGCGGAGATCTCTCCCCGGCCAGATTGCTGGCAGCTTACCACAAGGGGATCTTCCCGTGGAATGAACCCCACCAGCCGACCCTGTGGTGGTCACCGGATCCCCGCGGGGTGATCCGTCCCGACCAACTCCATGTGGGGCGGACACTGCAGAAGATTATCCGCCGTACCCCATTCGATATTTCCGTCAATCGCGCCTTTAATGAAGTCATCACCGCCTGCGCCGCCCCTCGTCGCACTGCCGATGGCACCTGGATCAGCCAGCCCATGATCGAGGCCTACCAGCAGTTGCATCGGCTGGGTCATGCCCACTCGATCGAGATCTGGCAGGAAGGAGAGCTGCAAGCGGGACTGTATGGCCTCTCTATCGGCCGACTGTTTTGCGGTGAATCCATGTTCAGCCGGATTGATAACGGCGCCAAACTTGCCATGGTGGCACTCTGTCGACACTTTTCACTCCATGGTGGAGCACTTATCGATTGCCAGATGCAGAATCCGTTTCTGGCGACCCTGGGTATCGAGGAGTGGCCAAGGGCCCGTTTTCTGGCCGAGCTGGCGCGCCTTGGCCATCAACCACTGTTGGCTTCCTGCTGGCAAGAGGGGGAGATCAGCCTATGACTGAAGAAGTGATCCTTAAAGTAGGGCTGACTCCCAAGCATCCCTGCAGTTATCTGGACCATGAGCAGGAGCAATTGCTGGTACTGATGGATCACAATCTGCTCAACGCCAACGGCTACGAGAGATTGTTGACTGCCGGTTTTCGCCGCAGTGGCAACGACATCTATCGCCCCCACTGCCCGGCGTGCCATGCCTGCCAATCCCTTCGAATTCACAGCGAGCGCTTTCGTCCCAGCCGTGGCCAGAAGCGGATCCGCCAGCTCAACAAAGATATCGAGATCGTCCTGAGCTACGACGACAAGCCCGAGTATTACCTGCTCTACGAACGTTATATCCGCGAACGCCACCACGATGGCAGCATGTATCCCCCCAACCGCAGCCAGTATCGCGGGTTTCTCCATTGTGACTGGATGCCGCCGCTCTACCTGGAGATGCGCAAAGAGGGCCGCCTTATCGGTGTAGCCACCACAGACCTGCTGCCCCACTCCTTGAGCGCCATGTACACCTTCTTCGATCCTGACTATGCCGATCGCTCCCTGGGCACTTTTGCCATCCTCTGCCAGCTCGATCTGGCCAGGCGAACCGGGCGAAGCTGGCTCTATCTTGGCTATCTGGTAGAGGCGTGTCGCAAGATGAATTACAAACGCAATTACCTCCCTCATGAACTGTTAATTCAGGGGGAATGGAAAAATATCGACACCAAGCCCGAGTAAACTTTACACATAGCCTTAAATCCGGCATGATCCAGCGGTTTTTTGTTGTGGCTTATCAAGAGGATTCAATGGCTAAAGAAGACAGTATTGAGATGCAGGGCACTATTCTCGAAACCCTGCCCAATACCATGTTCCGTGTGGAACTGGAGAATGGTCACGTGGTTATCGCTCATATTTCAGGCAAGATGCGCAAAAACTACATTCGTATCCTGACTGGAGACAAAGTAACGGTAGCACTGACTCCCTACGATCTCTCCAAGGGACGTATTGTTTTCCGCTCTCGCTAAGCCAGGAATTCAGCAAAAAACCCCAACCTTTCGGTTGGGGTTTTTTGTCGTTTTCTGATCACTGACGCTTAGTGGGAAACAGCTTCAACATTGACCTGAAAATCAAAGCTGAGGCTGTCATTTACCAACTCAACCTTCACAATTCCCCCGTCAACCAGTGAACCGAACAGGATCTCGTTGGCCAAGGGTTTCTTGAGGTGCTCCTGGATCACCCGCCCCATCGGTCTGGCGCCCATGGCTCTGTCATATCCCTTCTCCGCCAACCAGTGGCGGGCACGCTCGGACACCTCGAGAGAAACTCCCTTCGCATCCAGTTGAACCTGCAATTCGACAATGAACTTGTCGACCACCTGATGGATCACCGTCATATCGAGATGGTTGAACCAGATGGTGTGATCAAGCCGGTTACGAAACTCCGGACTGAAGGTCTTGTTGATCACCGCCATGGCATCGTGGCTCAAATCCTGTTGCTGGAAGCCAATCGATTTACGCTGGGTCTCCTGCACACCGGCGTTGGTAGTCATCACCAAAATGACGTTACGGAAATCCGCCTTGCGCCCGTTGTTATCGGTCAAGGTGCCGTTGTCCATCACCTGCAACAGCAGATTGAATACGTCCGGGTGAGCTTTCTCAATTTCGTCAAGCAACACAACGGAATGAGGATGCTTGATCACCGCATCGGTCAGCAGACCCCCCTGCTCAAAACCGACATAGCCGGGAGGCGCACCAATCAGGCGTGAGACGGTGTGGCGTTCCATGTACTCGGACATATCAAAGCGCAGCATCTCGACACCCAATGCCTTGCCCAACTGCTGGGTCACCTCTGTTTTACCAACACCGGTAGGACCAGCAAAGAGGAAGCAACCAACCGGGCGACGCTCGTTGCCAAGTCCGGAGCGTGACAGGCGAATCGCATCGGTCAGCACCTCGATGGCTTTATCCTGACCAAAGACCACCATCTTCAGATTGCGTTCCAAGTTCTTAAGTACTTCTTTATCTGAAGAGGAGACTGATTTTTCCGGAATGCGGGCGATCTTGGCTACGATGGACTCAATCTCCTGCACATTGATCACTTTCTTGCGCTTGCTCGCAGGCAGCAACCGTTGACCGGCACCCGCCTCGTCGATCACATCGATCGCCTTGTCGGGTAGGTGACGATCATTGATGTACTTGGCAGAGAGCTCGGCAGCTGCACGGATCGCCTTGGCGGTATAGCGCACGCCGTGGTGGGCTTCATAGCGACTCTTGAGCCCCATCAGGATGCGAGTGGTGTCATCGATAGTCGGCTCGACAATATCGATCTTCTGGAAGCGACGGGCCAGCGCACGGTCTTTCTCGAAGATCTGGGCGTACTCCTGATAAGTGGTGGATCCCACACAGCGGAGCAAACCATTGGAAAGCAGCGGCTTGATCAGGTTGGCGGCATCCAGCTGACCACCGGATGCCGCACCGGCACCGATGATGGTATGGATCTCGTCGATAAAGAGAATGGCCCCTTCCTGACGCTCAATCTGCTTGAGCAGTACCTTGAGGCGCTTCTCGAAATCACCACGGTATTTGGTGCCCGCCAGCAGAGAACCCATATCCAGCGAATAGATGGTACTGCCCGCAATCACCTCGGGGACATCCCCCTTGACGATGCGATAGGCCAGACCTTCGGCAATGGCGGTTTTACCCACGCCCGCTTCACCCACCAGCAGCGGGTTGTTCTTGCGACGACGGCAAAGCACCTGAATGGTACGGTTGAGCTCCTGATCACGGCCAATCAGCGGATCGATGCGCCCTTCCAGCACCAGCTGGTTCAGGTTGGTGGCAAAGCTCTCGATCTGTGCGGTCGAAACATCATCATCAGACTCGGGATTGTTATTGCTGCCGAGATCCGGCTTGCTGTCCTTGCGCACCCCGTGGGAGAGGAAATTGACGACGTCGAGACGGCTGATCTCGGCTTTTTTCAGGAAATAGGCAGCTTGTGACTCCTGCTCACTGAAGATAGCGACCAGCACGTTGGCGCCGCTGACTTCGGTATTGCCGGAGGATTGCACATGGAAGACGGCACGCTGCAACACGCGCTGGAAGCCCAGTGTCGGCTGGGTTTCACGATCTTCATCATCGCGCGGTATGAGCGGAGTGGTTTGGGTGATGAATGCGCGGATCTCCTTGCGCATCTGCTCAACATCGGCACCACAAGAGCTCAGCGCCTCATGGGCTGAACTGTTATCCAGAAGGGCTAACAACAGGTGCTCGACGGTCATGAATTCGTGGCGCTCGTCACGGGCCAGTTTGAAAGCCTCGTTCAGCGTCTTTTCTAGATCTTTATTCAACATAGGCACCTCCCCTAGTACAGCTACAATGTGGTGTCACACTCGCCATCAAGTCATCAGATTCAAGCCTTTTCCATAGTACAGAGCAGTGGATGTTCGTTGTTACGTGCATAGGTGTTGACTTGGACAACCTTGGTTTCGGCGATCTCTGCGGTAAATATGCCGCAGACACCCTTACCACTATAATGCACACTCAGCATGACCTGAGTCGCCTTGTCCAAATCCATACCAAAGAACTTTTGCAGCACCTCCACCACAAACTCCATGGGCGTGTAGTCATCGTTGTTCAACACAACCTTATACATGGGTGGCGGCTGCAGCTTTGTTTTCTCTGCTTCTGCAATCTCTTCATTAGCAAAGAGTTCTTTCTGCTTGCTCATAATCGCGCTTTGGTACCTCTAGATTACTACCGTCTAACACAAGGTTGTCAATAGACTTGTTAACCAGATCACATCAGCTGTTAACAACTTCTTGACTCGCTCAAAAGTTAGACTAGATTGGTTACTTGCTAATCTGTGCCCGTCTGCTATGGGCTCATGTCCCTAGTTATAAAGGGCTGGCGCAGGTTACTCAACGACTTCTGGGTAATCAATAAAAGGATGTAGAAGTATGGCAACCGGCACAGTTAAGTGGTTTAACAACGCAAAAGGATTTGGGTTTATCTGTCCGGAAGGGGGCGGTGAGGATATCTTCGCTCACTACTCCACGATTCAAATGGAGGGCTACAAGACCCTGAAAGCGGGTCAGGCTGTCAATTTTGAACTGCAACAGGGGCCGAAAGGAAATCACGCCTCTGTGATTGTGCCAAACGAAGCACAAAATATGTAAATAACACCCGTTGGATAAATAAAAAACCGGTTCCTCTCTGAGCAACCGGTTTTTTATTGTCAGATTTCTGGCGAATCCTGCCTCCTCATGGGATCACAGGTTATCGCCAGCCATGATCAGTCGTGATATTCACTGCAGGCGATCAGGGTATTTTCCATCAGGCTGGCGACCGTCATCGGGCCCACGCCACCGGGTACCGGGGTAATGAAGGAGGCATGGCTGCGCGCCGTCTCAAACTCTACATCCCCGACCAGCGAGCCATCAGCCAAGCGATTGATGCCCACATCGATTACCAGCGCTCCCGGTTTGATCCACTCGCCAGGTATGAAATTGGGCTTGCCGACCGCAACAACCAGCAGATCGGCACGGCGAACCTGATCTTCCAGATCCCGCGTAAAACGGTGACAGGTCGTGGTTGTGCAGCCCGCCAGCAACAATTCGAGGGTCATGGGACGCCCCACTATGTTGGACGCTCCCACCACGACCGCATGCAGACCATGTGTCTTCACGCCGGTGGTCTCGATCAGTGTCATGATCCCTTTCGGAGTGCAGGGGCGCAGCGCCGGAATACGTTGGGCCAGACGGCCGACGTTATACGGGTGAAATCCATCTACATCCTTGTCAGGCTGGATCCGCTCCAGCACCTGAGTGGTATCAAAGTGATCCGGCAACGGCAGCTGAACCAGAATGCCATCTACGTGGCTATCCGCATTCAGCTGATCAATCAGCGCCAGCAGCTCTTCCTGACTGGCAGTGGCACTCAGGTCATAGGAGCGGGAGAGAAAACCCACCTCCTCGCACGCCCGACGTTTGCTGCCGACATAGACCTGAGAGGCGGGATCCGCCCCCACCAGAATGACTGCCAGCCCTGGAGCCCGTTTCCCTGCCGCCAACCGCTGTTGGACTTGCGCCGCGACCTGGCTGCGAATCGTTTGCGCAACCTGTTTTCCATCTATGATTTTGGCAGACATCGTTCTCCACTCACCATGTGTTCAACTGCCGCGCATTGTCGCATTTTTTTAGCCGGGATGTTAGCGGCAGACGCACGCCATACCTGTAGCGGGCAATAAGTAGGCACTTGAATTTACTGGGGGAAAAAGTCGTTGACGCTGGCCCTTACGCTTGGCTATGATGCCCGCCCGTTGCCCAGTACGACTCATGTCGATATGCTGGTCAGGGATTTTCGGTGATTAGCGCAGCCCGGTAGCGCATCTGGTTTGGGACCAGAGGGTCAAAGGTTCGAATCCTTTATCACCGACCATGTTCATCAACTTGTCGTCAAGACGTGTTGATACAAAGCGCCCTTAGCTCAGTTGGATAGAGCAACGGCCTTCTAAGCCGTGGGTCGCAGGTTCGAATCCTGCAGGGCGCGCCATTGATGCTCCCCCTTTCCTTCTGGATTGGCGAGTGTTGATGAAGATTTTAGTGGTGGCTGTAGCTCAGTTGGTAGAGTCCCGGATTGTGATTCCGGTTGTCGTGGGTTCGAGCCCCATCAGCCACCCCATTATTATGTCGATAATAGCCGCAAGGTGATGTCCATCGACTTGGTGCAGTGACCTTCTGGTCTGCTCCACGAAAAACCGGCCTTGGCCGGTTTTTTTGTTTTTGCGCCCGACAGCGCCTTGCCTTGTCTGCAAGGCCATCATCCTCCAGATCGATAAACGCGGCTCTGCCCATTTGTCACGATGTGCTTCTCCCCATCGATGACACAACCACGCTCCCCCGCACATCAGCCTGCCTGGTTCTTTTTCTGTATTTCCCAAGCGCCATTGATATGCTGATCGCTCTTCTTCTCTCCTGCTTCCCGTTGGAGCTTTTCTATGCAACGCATTCTTTTTGTCGAAGATGATCCCGAGATTGGCCAGCTCATCAGCAGTTGGCTCGGTCGCCACGATATGGATGTGCTCCTCGAGCCCAGAGGGGATATGGCGCTGGCCCGGGTCGAGGCCGAACAGCCCGATCTGGTGCTGCTCGATATCATGTTGCCGGGGCAGGATGGCATGTCCCTCTGTCGGGATCTGCGGCCGCGCTTCGACGGCCCCATCGTAATGCTCACCTCGCTGGATAGCGACATGAACCAGATCCTAAGTCTGGAGCTGGGCGCCAACGACTACATCCTTAAAACCACCCCGCCCCCCGTGCTACTGGCCAGACTGAGGGTGCAGTTTCGCCAGCACCAGCAAGCATCAACCCAACCGGCAGCCACCAGCAGCGTTCCCCAGCAACTGCAATTTGGTCTGCTGCGGGTGGATGGCCCGGGGCGAGATGTGCGCCTCGATGGCGAGAGCATTGCTCTCTCGACCGCCGACTTTGATCTGCTGTGGGAGCTCGCCTGCCACGCGGGCCAAATCTTGAGTCGGGAAGCCCTCTTTCGCAGCTTGCGCGGCCGGGAGTACGACGGTCAGGATCGCAGCATGGATGTGGCCATCTCCCGCCTGCGCCGCAAACTGGGTGATAACCCCGACAACCCGACCCGGATCAAGACGGTGCGCCAGAAAGGCTACCTCTTCGTCCCCCACGCCTGGGAATAACCCTCTTTCGGGAGCACCGCCATGCGCCGTCTCTTTATCCAGTTCTATCTGTTGCTGATCGGCTGCTTCACCCTGGCCATCCTGCTGGTAGGCGTGGTCTATCAGGTGACCGCCGAACGGGCGGGTGATCGCTATCTCGAACGCATGATGCAAGGCTCTCTTGGCCTGTTGACCGGCGAGTTGGCAAGAACCCCGCCAGAGCGCTGGCCCGATCGACTGGCCGAGCAGAGCAGTCAGTTTACCCTCCCCCTCAAGATCGGCGAGCTGGTGCGCCAGCCCCTGACCAGCGAGGATCAAGCCTTTCTGGCCGCCGGCAATATTGTCATCGTCGAGGAGGATGACACCTTCCTGCAGCGCATCCCCGATACCGATCGGGTGCTGATTGTCGGCCCTGTACCCTACCTCTCCTACCTGCACGAGCTGCACTGGGTCGATGTGGGGCTGCTGCTGGTGATCGGCCTATCCCTCGGCCTGCCCATTCTGCTCTGGTTGCGTCCCCACTGGCGCGGCTTGCAGCAGTTGGAGCAAACCGCACGTCGCGTAGGCGATGGGGATCTCTCCTGCCGAACCAATCTGCCACCGGGCAGCAGTCTGGCCCGGGTGGGACGCACCTTCGATCAAATGGCGACCCAATTGCAGGCCATGATTGCCAGCCGCAAGCAACTGACCGATGCCATCGCCCACGAGTTGCGCACCCCGCTGGTCCGGTTGCGCTATCGGCTTGCCATGCTCGATCCTGCCCCTGCCGAGCAGGAGCAGCAGGCGCTGGAGCGAGATCTGGGAGCGCTGGACGCCCTGATCGAAGAGATGCTCACCTACGCCAAGCTGGACAGGCCGGAGCTGCCGTTGCAGCGCGACGAGCTTGAACTCAGCCACTGGGCACAAGCGCATCTTGGCGACTGGCAAGCGCTGGCCCCCGAGAAGAGGCTCACCCTCGATCTGCCGCCACGTCACATGCCCTGGTGCGGCGATCATCGTCTGCTGACGCGCGCGGTGGAGAACCTGATCGGCAATGCTCTGCGCTACGCCGAGAGCGAGGTTACCCTCTCCATCTCGCGGCTGCAGGAGAACTATCTGCTGGAGGTGAGCGACAATGGGCCGGGGATCGATCCGGCGCTGGCGCCCCAGATCTTCGAGCCGTTCGTACGCCTTGATCAGAGCCGGGATCGTCGCACCGGCGGCACTGGTTTGGGGTTGGCCATCGTGCGCAGCATTGCCCGTCATCACGGGGGGGATGTGGCGTTGCTGGCCAGTGACCACGGCGCCCGCTTCTGCCTCACCCTGCCTGTACATTTGGATACAAACCGTCACCAACCGCTCACTGAAGGGCCGCTGCAACCGTCATAGGATGACTGTCATGGAGAACGCTCCATAACATCAACCCGAATAAGGAAATTGAACATGAAAAAGATCATTCCCCTGACCCTGGCAGCCGTCTTCGCCCTCACTTCCGGTTTCACCATGGCGGCCACTCCGACCAAGACAGCCACACCGCAGGCGACCCAGACCAAGGTGGTGAAAAAACACCATAAAACCACCCACGCCAAGACCCCTGCCGTCAAAGTCGCGCCGAAAACCAAGTGATCCAACCGGTCACTGGATAACACAGAGGGAGGCTGACGCCTCCCTTTCCATCTATTCCCGAAATTTTCCTGACGAGCGCCTCCCTCGTCCAAACCGGATCCACGACCCGGCTCCCCCTTTGCGGGAAACGGTCAATGACCACAGGAACATGGCATGTGGCGTCATCTGCTTAAATGGCTCGGCCCCTTGTGCAGCTTGCTGCTGCTCGGCACCGCACTGACCGTGCTGTATCACCTGACTCAGGCATGGCACTGGCACGATATTCGTGTGGCCATCTGGTCCCAACCCCTGCCGCGACTGGCGGGCGCCCTGTTGCTGACCCTGCTCAGTTATGGTTGCCTCTGCAGCTATGACATGCTGGCGCTCCATGCGCTGGGCAAGCGCCTTCCCTGGCAACAGGTCAGCATCACCTCCTTTATCGCCTACACCTTCTCCAACACCCTGGGATTTGCCCTGCTGACCGGCACCTCGGTACGCTATCGGCTCTACTCAGCTCTCGGTCTGGCGACCGGTGAGGTAGCCCGAGTGGTGCTGTTCTGCTCCATCACCTTTTTCCTCGGCCTGCTGGCGTGGGGAGGTGGCGCCCTACTGACCTGCGATGTATCACAGCTGCTGCCTGACTGGCCGCAGTGGGCAGATACCCTGCTCAGGCTGGCGGGCGTCATGGCTCTGCTGTTGGTCACCTGCTACCTCTGCTGGCCCGCCCCACGTCTCTCTTTGCGGAAACACACCCTGACCCTGCCGGGCTTTCGGATACGTCTGTTGCAACTGCTGGTCGCGCTGGCCGACTGGATGGCCGCCGCCGCCGTGCTGTTTGTGCTGTTGCCTGCAGATAGCGTCCCCTACCCCGTGCTGCTCAGTGCCTTCGTGCTGGCCAGCTTCCTCGGGGTGCTGGCCCACGTGCCGGGCGGGATCGGCGTGTTCGAAGCGAGCATGAGCCTGTTGCTGGCTAACTACCTGCCAACCGACAAGCTGCTCGCCTCGCTGCTGCTCTATCGCTGCATCTATTACCTGCTTCCCTTTCTCTGTGCCCTGCTGCTCTTTACCAGTCAGGAGATGCTGCAACAAAAAGCGCGCTGGCAGCGGCTACAGGGGCTGATGAGCGCAGTACGCGAATTTCTGCCCGCTCTTATCAGCATGGGCACCTTCGCCGCCGGCAGCCTGCTGCTCTGCTCGGGGATGATCCCGACCATGCGCAGCCACATCGAAGTGTGGCTGCAGGTGTTACCGCTCCATCTGCTGGAGCTCTCCCACGTGCTCGGCAGCGTGAGCGGTATCCTCCTGATCCTGCTGGCGCGCAGCCTCTATCGCCGTCACGACGCCGCGTTTCGCATCACCCAGCTGCTGCTGGCTCTGGGTATCGCCTTCTCCCTGCTCAAGGGGGGAGACTGGGAGTCAGCCCTGCTGCTTGGCAGCTTCCTGCTCATCATGACCCCCTGCCGCTCTCTCTTCTATCGCAAGGGGTCGCTGCTCTATCCCCAGTACACCCCGGGCTGGCTTATTTCAGTCGGCGCCGTGTTGCTGGGGGCGCTGTGGCTGCTGCTCTTCTCCTACCGTCAGGTGGAGTATGACCACGCCCTCTGGTTCCACTTCTCGCCCCACGGCGGGGCTGCCCGCGGCCTGCGCGCCATGGGGAGCGTGGTGGCCGTGCTGGCCGTGGCCGGGGTTGCCCAGCTGCTTGCGCCGCTGCGCGTAGTCGGTGAAAAGCCGGACAAGGAGACGCTGGCGCGCGCCCACGAGCTGGTGGTACGCGAAGGGGGGATCCACGGCTATCTGGCCCAGCTACAGGACAAATCCCTGCTGTTCCACCCCGCCGGTGACGCCTTCCTGATGTATGGCATCGAGGGCAACAGCTGGATTGTGATGGGGGATCCGGTCGGCCGCCCCGAGCAAATCGAAGAGCTGCTCTGGCAATTTCGCGAGCGGTGCGACGAGCACGACGCCAACCCGGTCTTTTATCAGGTCTCGGCCCGCTATCTTCCGCTCTATCTGGAGCTGGGGCTGATCCCCTTCAAGCTCGGTGAAGAGGCGATGGTCGATCTGGCTACCTTCGATCTGGCGGGCAGCCGGCTGCGCAACCTGCGCCAGAGCCACGCCAAGGGCAAACGGGAAGGACTGACCTTCGAGGTGGTCGAGGCAGGTGCCGTGGCCCCCCTGCTGCCCAGATTGCAGACCGTCTCCGATACCTGGCTGCAGAGCAAGATGGGCAAGGAGAAGGGCTTCTCGGTCGGCCGTTTCGAGCCTGACTACCTGACTCTGAGCCCGGCTGCGCTGGTATGGCACGAGGGGCAGATCGTCGGCTTTGCCAACCTATGGGTGAGCGATAACAAGGAGATGCTCTCCATCGATCTGATGCGCTACAGCCTGGATACCGGCACCGCTCCCATCATGGATTTTCTCTTTGTCGAGCTGCTGCTGTGGGGCAAGGCGCAAGGGTACGCCAGCTTCAATCTGGGGATGGCCCCCATGTCCGGGTTCAACGATCACCCGCTCAACAGCTACTGGGCCCGCCTTGGCAATACCCTGTTCGTCCGTGGCAGCCGTTTTTACAACTTTCAGGGGCTCAGACGCTACAAGGAGAAATTTTCGCCCCGCTGGGAACCCCGCTACCTGCTCTGCAGCAGCAAGCTGGTACTGCCCAGAACCCTGACTCACCTGATCACCCTGATTAGCCGCGGCCCGCTGGGGCTGATAAAGAAATAGGAGCATGGCCAATGAGAGCCCTGATATTGCTGTTACTCAGTCTCGTACTGCCCGTTTCATCTTTTGCGGCGCACGCCGCCCCGGTCAAGGATGACCTGAGCCTGACTGAGCTGCCGGTCAAGCAGCCATCCGATGCCCCCATGGTGATCTTTCTCAGCGGCGATGGTGGCTGGGCAGCCCTCGACAAGGGGTTGAGCGCCCAGTTTCAGCTGCACGGCATGCCGGTCGTGGGCTGGAGCTCCCTGACCTACTACTGGAAGAAAAAAAACCCGGAGCAGGTGACCGCCGATCTGGAGCGGATCCTCGATGATTACCAGACTCGCTGGCAGCGCCCCCGCTGGCTGCTGGTCGGCTTCTCGTTTGGTGCCGAGATTGTCCCCTTCGTCATCAACCGGTTGCCGGAGCACTATCGTCAGGGGCTGGTCGGGGCCGTGATGCTCTCCCCCTCCACCAGCTCGGATTTCGAGATCCACGTCAGCGATATGCTGACCCACAAGACACGTAGCTACCCGACCGAACCGCAGGTGAAGACCATCCGCGATCTACCGATGCTCTGCCTGCAAGGTGCTGATGACGATGACGACGACCGCCTCTGCCCCCGTCTCAACCAGCCCAACGTCACCACCGTCACCCTGTCGGGAGGACACCATTTTGACGATAACTACCCCCAGCTCTATCAGGCCATCACCACGCATCTGAACCTGTCCCCGGATCCGTAGTCTGTGGAGCATTAACCGGTATCATCACGGAATGCCTTTCAAGTGCCGAGCAGGGCAAATCAGCGAACAATGAAAAGGGCCTCTCTTGCGAGAGGCCCTTGTACTGAATCGGGTGGAAACTTTAAAAGGATCGACCAATGGCTTGGCCGTGGCGTCAAAGTCACCGAGGCATTTCACTGCGATTGCCCAAGCGGTTCAGCCTGATGCGCCATCAAGAACGAAGATTCGCATTCCTATGCCAGCAACCACGCTGGGGATTGCGCCATAAAACGAAAGCCCTGATGTTTCCATCAGGGCTTTGCAATTTGGCGGTGAGGGAGGGATTCGAACCCTCGATACGTTGCCGTATACACACTTTCCAGGCGTGCTCCTTCAGCCACTCGGACACCTCACCAAATTTTGGTCTGTGGTTTAACGTGTTCAGCCAACACGGTGTTCGCTGCGCTGTTGCGCTGGAACGGGGCGTAATTTAGGGGAAAGCCCCGCCCGCGTCAACGGCTTTTTTCACCTGGCGAACCGTTCGAACACTTAATGCACAGATTCCGGTGCGACCTGGATTTCCGGCAGGTTGAGGAAGCCGGAACGTTCGCATTCGGCAACCAGTTCGTGGGTGGCAGCGATGGTGCTTTGCACGAACAGCAGGAACTGCTCGACGCTGAGTCCGGCCTTGGTAAAGACGGTGTGGCCGACCACCAGCCGCGGCAGGTTGTCATCGATGATATCGAGGAACACCTTGAGGGAGGGGTACTGCATATTGAGTCGGCCCAGTTCGGCAACCAGCGGCAGCATTGCGGAGGGGCGCACTTCCAGCTCGGAGGAGAACAGCAGGCCTTCCTCTTCCACGAAGATCCGGCTCTCCTGAATACCATCGACCGACTGCAAAGAGACAATGTGGATACCGTGACACTGGTCGCAGACATAGTGCTCGATACGAGCCTGTTGCAACCAACGCATTATCATTTCGGAGCTGGGGATATTCATCATTTCCACGACAAGATTGGGATCAAGGGGCGCAGTCTAAACCAATTTGCTATCAACAAAAAGCACGCCAACCCGATAACCCTGCGGCTCGCTTCTTTTTGGCAAGCGCTATGCATATACTCAGCCAAATCCACGATGACGCTTGCCCCACAGGGGGCCCCATGACTATCCAAGAAAAGTATCGCCTTCATCTGAAATCACTCTCGGATGAGCTGCTCACCCTGCAAAAACCCATCCGCATTCTGGATGCCATCAAATGGCCACGCCATCTGCAGGATCGCTTTCTGGCAAGCGGTGGCAGGGAGCTGCCCGCTATCGACAGGCACTTCTATGATGCCCTCCCCCTCGGCTTCGATCCGCGCAACAAGTATCTGGAGCTCAAAGAGCTGCGGGACCGGATCCGCAGAAAACTGGGGCCACAGGACGATCTTGGCCGGATCCTGCAAGAGACGGTCGATCAGTACATGGTGGTGATCGAGATGCTGCGCCAGCGGGGCCAACCCGATTTTCAGCGTTACAGCCAGCTGCTTTATGGCTCTGCCAGCGATCACCTGCGCGGGGATCGCAAGACTCTCAAGGAGCTGGGCGCCCGCCTGTGCGATATCTTCTCCCTGCCCGGCGCGCGCCATCTGGTGCGCCCCTACCCCAAGGAGTTCGAAGGAGAGGCCGCGGTCGCCAAACTGCAGGGCAAGCTGTCGAGCTACTTCAGTGACGGCACTGTGCAGGTGAAGCTGAGCGATGGGATTGTCTCCGATGCCGCTGCCGGTGGCGACTACATCAAGCTCAACTCCCACGCCCGTTTCTCCGAGCTGGACTTGCAGGTGCTGGAGGTACACGAGGGGTGGGTCCATGTCGGCACCACCCTCAACGGTCGCCAGCAGCCCTATGCCACCTGGCTGAGCGCCGGTTCACCGCGGATCACCGCCTGTCAGGAGGGGCTGGCTGTCCTGATAGAGACCCTCACCTTCAGCTCCTTTCCGGATCGGGCCAAGCGCATCTCCGATCGGGTGATGGCCATCGACATGGCCGAGCGCGGCGCCGATTTTATCGAGGTGTTTCAGCATTTCGTGCAGCAGGGCACCAGCGAGCACGACGCCTACAAGATCACCCAGCGGGTCTTTCGTGGCGGCATGGTGGGCGGCGGAGCCTGCTTTACCAAGGATCTCTCTTACGTGCGTGGCTATGTGGAGACGGTCAACTTCATCCGCAGCGCCGTACTGGAAGGGGTGCCCGAAATCCTGCCGATGCTGTTTGTCGGCAAGGTGACACTGGATGACATTCCGGTGCTCTATCAGCACTATCTGGAGGGGCTGATTGCCGCACCCCGCTATTTGCCGCCGATGTTTCGCGATCTCACCGGCCTCTATGTCTGGTTCGGTTTTGCCTCCGGCATGTCGCTAGTGGATATCGGTCGGGTACAGCACCATTTTCGCCAGCTGTTTCAACGCCTGCCGGTGGCCGACCCCATCATTGCGCCGGTGGATATCGAGATCGACTGAACCACAGCGATAGAAGTTGGGGAAAATAAAAAGGGCGCCAGATTGGCGCCCTGCTCGACGATTCAAATATCGCAGCCGAATTACTTGTAAGCCCGACCTTCGAGATAGTGTTTGCGACAGAGTGACACATAGCGATCGTTGCCACCGATCTCCACCTGTTCGCCATCACGCATCACCTGCCCCGCTTCATTGACCCGGGAGTTCATGTGAGCCTTGTTGCCACACCAGCAGATGCTCTTCAGCTCTTCAAACTTGTCGGCCAGACAGAGCAGATGGTAGGAGCCCGGGAACAGCTCGCCGCGAAAATCGGTCTTGAGGCCATAGGCCATCACCGGAATATCCTGCTCATCGACGATGCGGGCCAACTGGTAGACCTGCTCACGGGTCAGGAACTGGGCCTCGTCCACGATAAAGACATCGATATGTTTCTTCGCATGGCGCGCTTTCACCATTTCAAACAGATCGCAGCTGTCGCTGAACACGTCCACCTTCAGTTCAAGGCCAACCCGGGCACTGATCACCCCGACCCCGAAACGGTCATCGATGGCTGGCGTCATCGCCAGAGGATGCATGCCCCGCTCCAGATAGTTGAAGTGCGCCTGAATGAGCTGGGTGGATTTGCCTGAATTCATGGTGGCAAATTTGTAGTGCAGTGAAGCCATGATACTGTTCCGAAACTGAATTTATGGGGCGCATGCTAACCAAAGCCCCTGACAAAACCAAGGGGCCCGCGGGCCCCTTGCTCTATAAATGTTACGCGGTGGCCAACACTGGCCGCGCTTTGGCCTTTTTCAGGTGATAGCCGGTAAAGAGCACGAACCAGAGGGCACTGACACTGAAACCGGCCAGGCTGGAGTGCATCAAGCCCATCGCCAGGTAACCGATGGCCGCGCCGAAGGCGATGGCCAGTGCATAGGGCAGCTGGGTCATCACGTGATCGATGTGATGGCAACCGGCACCGGTAGCAGAGAGGATGCTGGTGCTGGAGATGGGCGAGCTGTGATCCCCGAACACCGAGCCAGCCAGTACCGCGGCCAGCATCGGCAACATCAGGCTGATGTCGCTGGCGGCAGCCATGTCACCGGCCAGCGGCAGCATGATACCGAAGGTACCCCAGCTGGTACCGGTGGCAAACGCCATGGCACAGGAGAGGATAAAGACCACCGCAGGCAGCACTTCGATCGGCAGGTTGCCGTTAGCCAGCGAAGCCAGGTACTTGCCGGTCTCCACGTCGCGCACCACGGCACCTATGGTCCAGGCAAACAGCAGGATGTTGATGGCTGGCAGCATGGCCATGACGCCTTGCGGCGCGGCCTTGATCCAGTTCTTGGCACCCAGCTTCAGGCGCATAGCCAGACCGATGGAGACCACCAGACTGCACAGGGCACCGTAAACCAGCGAAGAGCCGACGTTGGTGTTTTCGAACGAGCCAAGCACGCTGAAGGGCAGCCCTTTCTCGCTCAGCACCGCAGCACCGGAATCAATCATGAAATAGATGGTGGCGGCGGTCAGGGTCAGGATCGGCAGTACCATGTCGATCATGCCGCCGTTGCTCTCTTCCGGGCTCTCCATATCCAGACCGATGGGGCGGCCCTTGGACTCATCCCACAGCTTGCCTTCCAGCGCCCACGCTTCGTGTTGACGCATCGGGCCGATATCCAGCTGACAGGCGATCACCACCAACACCATGATCAGGGTGAAGACGGCGTAGAGGTTCATCGGGATCATCTCGACAAACGCAGCGATGGGGCTCTGCTCGGTCAGACCGTGGGCCGCCATGATGCCGCCAACCAGGGCGATGATATAAGCCCCCCAGGAGGAGATGGGCATCAGCACGCAGACCGGCGCCGCGGTGGAGTCCAGCAGATAGGCCAATTTGGCACGGGAGATCTGGAAGCGGTCGGTCACCGGACGGCAGATGGCCCCCACCGACAGGCTGTGGAAGAAGTCATCGATAAAGAAGGCAAACACCATCATGCCAGTCAGGGCTTTGGCGCCCTTGCGGGTCTTGGCTCGACGCTCGGCCCACTCGGCAAAGGCACGGGTCGCCCCGGAGACGCTCATCAGGCTGATGAGGCCACCCAGCAGCAGCATAAACAGGATCATGTTGACATTGTCACGATTGAGCGCGCCATCGACCCAGAAGATCTTGAGCACGGTATTCAACATGTAATGCAGGGATTCGAGGGGTGAAAACTGATTGAGCAGCAAACTGCCGGTGACGATGCCCACACCAAGGGACAGCAGCACGCGGCGGGTCATGATCGCCAGCGCGACAGCCAACAGGGGGGGAAGAACGGACCAACCGGAGTCGGCGAAATGACTAATGTCCATGATCTCTTTGCACCTAAAGATTACAGGTGGAGATCTACCGAGAGGATCTAAAGAAACAAAACCTATGGGGAGGTTATACTCCTCAGCCCCTTCAGGTAGCGCTCCATAGTGGATGACTATGGCAGTCCTGCACCTATTAGATGCAGAACCAGCAGCCCGGTATGATGGCCTGGCCACTTCGGCGCTGACTCCTTTCCTTGTGCATCACAGGCATCACCCTCCGCACAAATACTCATAGGCAGCGCGCCTCTACTTAAAGGTATTCGCCGCACATTTTATCGAGATGGCAGCTTATAGCAAGTTTTTTGATTAAATAATCATAATAAACAAATCAAGGTCGGAAAATGGTAGTCAAATGATGCAACAACGCCAGCTTTGACGCTATTTTCACCTACTGCGGTTTCATTGGCATCCAATCTCCAAGCCTATTGCAGGCCATATTAAATATCTGTATTGATGTTCCCCTCGGATATTCTATTTAACCCGGCTTGACTTATTTAAATCACCAAGCAAGAATCAGCTGGAACATAATATTTTTCTCTGACTCGACGTGGTAACTCCTATGAATGAATTTTTAAAGGTACTGCTTAATATCCGCAGTCTGCGTGCGACCTGCCGCGAGCTTTCTCTGGAACAACTGGAAGAGGCACTGGAAAAACTCTCTGCGATCGTTGCTGAGCGTCAGCAGGATGAAGCTGCCGAGCGTCAGGCCCGTGAAGAGCATCTGCGGAAAATTAACGAATATAGCGAAATGCTGAAAGCCGCCGGTATTGACCCGGCAGAATTGGTAAGCGCTGTCGCTACCAACCCCGGCAAATCAGAAAAAGCCAAGCGGGCGCCACGTCCTGCCAAATATCGCTATCAGGATAATGGCGTAGAGAAAACCTGGACCGGCCAGGGCCGTATGCCTTCGGCTATTGCCAGCGCAGTGGCAGCAGGCAAATCACTGGAAGACTTTGCTATCTGATCTCAATCTCGTTGCTAATAAAAAACCTCGCCAAGGCGAGGTTTTTTATTGCCGCTTAAATGTGACATATCAGATAGTCGATTGCGGGCGATCTGCTGCCTTGACCCACAGCACTTCACGATCCCCTGCCACGCAGATGAGATAGCGGGCAACGGTAAAGAACCAGTCACTCATCCGGTTCAGATAGGGCAGCACCTCGGGATTGACCCGCTCTTCCCGGCTCAATGTCAGCAGCAAGCGCTCGCAATGACGCACCAGAGTACGCACCACATGCGCTTGCGCCGCGGCACGGGAACCACCGGGTAATATAAATTCGCGCAGCGGTGGCAATGGCTCACTATAACGATCTATCTGCTGTTCAAGGCGAGTTGTCCAAGCGGCATTAACCTGCCAAATTGATTCATTCTGGGCGTCGCTGGAGAATGCCAACTCGCCCCCCAGATCAAACAACTCCTGTTGTAACAGCTGTAAATCAGCCAATAAGCCGACCTCTTGCGACGGCACGTCACAAATCAGCAAGCCAATATGGGAGTTGAGCTCATCGATATAACCGTAGGTCTCGACCCGCAAATGATCCTTGGGCAATGGGATACCATCGGCCAGCCGGGTCATGCCCTTGTCGCCCTGCCTCGTATATATTCTCATACCGACATCCTGTTAATAATGGGAATAATCATGGATTCGAGTCCATTGAGTTTGATTTCGTAAGCCAACGCCAGCGTCTGGCCCAATTTACCCGCCGGAAAACCGCTGCGCGCCATCCACACCAGATAGGGCTCGGGAATATCGATGATACGCCGCCCCTGATATTTACCGTAAGGCATCTTGTTGGTCAGGGTCAGCAGCACCTGTTCGTCGGATAGCCAATCCATATTAATCGATATCCAGATATTTATGAGTCTGGATTGAGAGTCGCCAGTTACGCGCGATACAGGTATCCATCGCCAATTGGGTGGCCCTTGGCTTCTGGCTGATCGGCTGCAAGGCAATGACCACATCAGGGCGCAGGGTAGCAGTAGCGAGCAGCGTATCCAGCTCTTCAATATGGTGCTCGGTGGCCACCGGATGCTTGATCTCGTTGGCCCGCTCCAGCGCCGAGACCAGCACAGGCAGCCCCCCTTTCATGCCAATTTTGGGGGAGACGGTCACCCAGGTCTGCTCATGGGTCTTGATCTCGCTGGTGCCACTGGTTTCAATCTGCACCTGATAACCCGCCGCCAGCAGGGCTGACGAGAGTTCGTGCAGATCGTAGAGGCAGGGCTCGCCACCGGTGATCACCACATGGCGCGCCTGATAACCCTGGTCGGTAAAGCTCTTGATAATCTGCGCGGTGCTGAGTTGGCTCCAACAATCGGATTCGTTGGAGCGATCCAGCACCGCCGCCTTGCCCACTTCACGAGCCGGATCAACAACCCAGGTATGACGGGTATCGCACCAGGGGCAGCCCACCGGGCAACCCTGCAGGCGAACAAAGATGGCGGGCAGGCCGGTAAAGATGCCCTCCCCCTGGATGGTCTGGAAAATCTCGTTGATTGGGTAGTGCATCTCGATCACGGCTTGTTGCAAAAGTCGCGGATTATACCCCAAGCCACGGCAAGACGCAGGCTCACTCTGCGCTTTTCTCACCCAGCCCGGTTTTCTCAAACAGTCTGGCCATGATGCCCGCCTTGTCGGCCAGATAGTTGTTCAGGCCGCGACTGCGCAGTTCACACGCAGGACACGTGCCGCAACCGTCACCGGCAATGCCGTTGTAGCAGGTCAGGGTCTGCTGGCGCACCGTGTCAAGGTGACCATAGTGATCCGCCAGTGCCCAGGTCTCGGCCTTGTCGAGCCACATCAGGGGAGTTTCAAAACGGATGCCGCGATCCAGCCCCAGCGACACCGCCTGATTGAGGGCCTTGACGAACTCGTCACGGCAATCGGGATAGCCGGAGAAGTCGGTCTCGCACACACCAGTGATCACCGCTTCGGCGCCCACCTGATAGGCATAGATGGAGGCCAGGGTCAGGAACAGGATATTGCGGCCCGGTACGAAGGTGTTGGGCAGCCCGTTATCCTGCAGCTCGCAGCTGACAGGAATGTCGTCACGGGTCAGGGCAGAGACCGCCAGCTCATTGAGCAGCGTTACATCCATCACCTTATGGGCGGCGATCCCCAGTGCACTGCCCAGACGGCGCGCGATGTCGATCTCTTCCCGATGGCGCTGACCATAGTCGAAGGTGATGGCGTGCACTTCATCATACTGAGCCAATGCCTGCACCAGACAAGTAGTGCTGTCCTGACCACCGCTGAAAACCACAACTGCTTTTTTCATCTTGATAACTCCTTGAATTGTCACCCGCGGCGGCCTTCGACAAAGTCCTGCCACTGGGTATTCAACCGATTGAACAGGGTCAGCAAGGGCGCATAGCGCTCCGGCCTCCCCTCCCACCGGGACAAGAGGTGATAGCCCGCCTCTATGGTAGAGAGGGCATCGGGAAAGGGTTTCTTTCGAATGGCATATTGACCGGCAATGGCACCAATGCCGATGCAGGGCAAGCGGGCCAGTGCCGGGTTGCTCTGCAACATGCGATAGGCTTTGCGCCAGGTGCCGTCAAGCAAGATAAAGGCGACGGATGCGGAGCTAGAGGATTCACTCTCCCACTGTTGGCGAAGATCGGTCAGCGAAATGGCATCCTCATCTGGCCAGAGTAGATAGCAGCGACGGGAAGGATCTGCAAGCAACCCATTGAGCCACTCATCGCGGGAAAAGTCCTCCCCCACATGGATCTCGCACTGTTGCAAAGAGGCCGCCAGCAGTGCCGCGGTCCCCTTGGGATGTGCCACCTCGTTGGGGTGCTGCAAGATGTAGAGGGGCGTGTGATTGTCAACCGGCACAATATAATCGCACAGGCAGGCTTTGAGGGCTCGGGTGCAACGTGTACAGTATCGACTGTTCTTGTCGTTGGACTGTTTCATGTTGTCAGACAAATCTGGATTGCTCTGGGTTATCACGCTCTCTCTCACCAGCTTGCTACTCTTCTTTACCGTTCCCAATCTTCAGCTCTCCTTCGATCGGCCCTTGATCGCCGGGGGCGAAGGGTGGCGGATCATAACAGGCAATCTGGCTCATACCAATCTGTGGCACCTGCTGCTCAATCTGGGCGGCCTCGCCATCCTCTATAGCCTGTTTCGCGACTATCTGGGTGGGGCTCGCCTGCCGCTGCTGATGTTGCTGCTCTGGCTGGCAGTGGGCTTGGGGATCTGGTGGTGGTGCCCGCAGACCCAATGGTACATGGGGCTATCCGGCTCGCTGCATGGCCTGTTTGTCTGGGGGGCAATGCAGGATATTCGTCACGGACGCCGCACATCGGGCTGGCTGCTGCTAGCGGGGATGGGGCTCAAGCTGGTGATGGACTTCTACAACGCAGGAGAGAGTCCGATCTCCACCCTGATCAATGCCAGGGTACACATCGGCTCTCATCTTATCGGGGCCGGTGCAGGCCTGTTGCTCGGCCTGCACCGCGTATCACTGAGTGAGCCTGTTACGCACCAACCAGCTCGGCATTGATGCTGGCCAGCATGGCGGCCGGATCGGCAGCCTGCGTAATGGGGCGACCGATAACCAGATAATCGGACCCCGCCTCGACCGCCGCTTTCGGTGTCATCACCCGGCGCTGATCCCCGGCCGCTGAACCGGTCGGGCGAATACCCGGGGTCACCAGCTTGAAATCTTCGCCCAGCAAGGCTTTAAGCTCATGGGCCTCGTTGGCAGAGCAGACCACCCCATCCAGACCGGATGTTTTGGTCAAGGTAGCCAGCCGGATCACCTGCTCGGCGGGGCTTACATCCAGACCAAGAGGGATCATGTCGGACTGCTCCATGCTGGTCAGTACGGTCACCCCGATCAACAATGGCGCCTTGTCGCCATAAGGCAGCAGCGCCTCTTTGGCGGCACGCATCATCCGCTCACCACCACTGGCATGCACGTTGACCATCCAGACACCGAGCTCGGCACTGGCTGCCACGGCTTTGGCAACGGTATTGGGAATATCGTGAAATTTCAGATCCAGAAAGACATCGAATCCCTTGGCCACCAGCTGGCGTACAAACTGCGGGCCAAACAGGGTAAACATCTCCTTGCCTACCTTGAGACGGCACTGGGCCGGAGAGATACGTTCAACGAACGCTAAGGCATCTGCCTCGTGCTGATAATCCAGCGCTACCAGTACTTTGGGATCTTGCATCTCACATCCTATTGCTTGTTATTCACCGTCCAGACCGCGGATCGGCTTGATGGAACCCCACTGGCGACAAGACGGGCACTGCCAGAACAACGAGTGAGTGGCAAAGCCGCACTGCCGACACTTGTGGGTTGACTTGATTTTGATCTGCTCGCCGACCAGCTGTTGCAGCAGTTCGAGGCTCTCCTTGGCAGGCCCCTCCTCCGCACTGGCCAGCTGAAAACCCACCAGCTGGTAAAAACCTTTCATCGACGGATGACGACGCAGCTGACGCAGCACCAGCGAACGGGCCTGGCTCAGGCCATCACGCTCTTCAACCAGCTTGGCAAGGGCCAGGGTCACGCTGACACCGGCGTGATCTTCCACTGCCTTCTCAAGCAGCGGGATCAACGCAGGCGTGCGCCCCAACTGCTGATAGCACTCGAGCAATTTGGGCATTGCCTCGGAGGCAAAGTCGATATCCTGCTCGAACACCCGCAGCAGCTCCTTGCTGGCCTGCTCATACTCCCCCTCTGCCATGGCGAGCTCAGCGAGGCGCAAACTGGCCCGGGCACATGCCGGATTGATACTGAGCGCCCGTTTGAGCTTGGCCAGCCCCTCCCCTTTATTGCCCTCACGCAGCGCGATCTCGGCTTGTTCACAATAGAAATGGGAGATGGGGTCGGCCAGCTTCTTGCCCTGGAATTTTTGCAGACGAACCGCCACATCGATGGCCTTATCCCAGTCCCGCAACTGCTGATGGATGATCAACAGCTGTGCCAGCGCCGTCTCTTCATAGTCGCTGTCATCACACAGCTCATTCCAGAGCGCTTCCGCTCGGTCCAGCAGACCAGCAGCCAAAAAGTCGCGCGCAAGCTCCTGCAGGGCCAGCTGTCGCTGCTCCCGGGTCAGTTGGCGGGTTACCAGGTTCTGGTGGATCTTGATGGCACGATCGACCTCCCCACGCTGGCGAAACAGGTTGCCGAGGGAGAGGTGTGTTTCGATGGTTTCACTGTCCACCTCAAGCAGTTGGATAAAGAGATCCACCGCCTTGTCGGATTCATCGGACAGCAAATAGTTGAGGCCCGCCACATACTGGCGGGAAAACTGGTTACTCTGTTTCTGGGTGTCCTGGCGAACACTCCTGCGACCCATGTACCAGCCATAACCGGCGGCGATGGGTAACAGCAGGAAAAGCAGTTCAAGCATTGAGGAACATTATTCCTTACCCGGTGACCGGGCCAGCTCCAACTCGCGGGATTGACGACGCATGGTGCGGTTGAGGGTGCGGTTTTGCATTTTCAGGCGCAGGAACAGCAGGCCGAATACCAGCCAGCCCAGCAAAAAACCGCCAGCGAAGAAGAAGCCCAACAGCATGGCAAGCGAAAACTCACCCTGAGCGATCAGGTAATTGAACTGAACCAGCTGGCCATTTTGTGAGCCCAGCGCCAGGGTCAGAACAAACACCAGCACCAGCGGAATGAGGGCCAAAATACGCTTCATAAGAGCTCCCTGTCAGTATCTAATGAGAGGCTGATTATCCTTAAAATCGCAGGCAGACTCTAGAGTGAATGGGAAAAGAGTTTAAGAAACAAGACGATTGGCACAGGAATCGGTGCCAAAAAGAAAAAAGGCATACCCGAGGTATGCCCATTTCTGCATTATTCAATGATGTTGACGCGCTCGCGCAACTCTTTACCAGGTTTGAAGTGCGGGACATATTTCCCGGTCAGTTCAACCTTGTCCCCAGTCTTGGGGTTGCGGCCCACACGGGGGGCACGATAGTGCAGTGAAAAACTGCCAAATCCGCGGATTTCAATCCGGTCGCCGTTTTGCAAGGTCGACGCCATCTGCTCAAGGATCTCCTTGATGGCGGCTTCGACATCCTTGGCCGGCATATGCATGCGGCTGGCTGCCAGTTGTTCGATGAGATCTGATTTGGTCATAACGTTAAATCTCCTTCCCCGATCACATGCAATATTCATTTTGCCAGGATAAAAAAGGGCGGCGCAATGCCGCCCTTTTCTTGCATCAAGGATTACTCACCCTTGGCGGCTTTGAACGCTTCCATCATAGCATTGCTGAACACAACTTCTTCTTGCTGGTTCAGGTTATCGATAGCAACACGCTCATCAGCCTCGTCCTTAGCACGGACAGACAGGCTTACGGTGCGGTTCTTACGATCAACGCCCATGAATTTAGCTTCAACTTCGTCACCAACAGACAGCACCAGAGTGGCGTCTTCTACGCGGTCACGAGCAGCGTCGGAGGCACGCAGGTAGCCTTCTACGCCATCAGCCAGTTCGATAACGGCACCTTTGGCATCAACCTCGGTAACCTTACCCTTCACAATAGCACCTTTCTTGTTGTCAGCCAGGTACTTGTTGAACGGGTCTTCTTCGATCTGCTTGACACCCAGGGAGATGCGCTCACGCTCCGGATCCACTTGCAGAACAACGGCTTCGATCTCGTCGCCTTTCTTGAATTCACGCACGGCTTCTTCGCCCTGGTTGTTCCAGGAGATGTCAGACAGGTGAACCAGGCCGTCGATGCCGCCATCCAGACCGATGAAGATACCGAAGTCAGTGATGGACTTGATCTTGCCGGAAACACGGTCGCCTTTGGCGTGAGTTTCGGCAAACAGCTGCCACGGGTTGGATTTGCACTGCTTCAGACCCAGGGAGATACGACGACGCTCTTCGTCGATGTCCAGAACCATCACGTCAACCACGTCGCCAACGTTAACAACTTTGGACGGGTGGATGTTCTTGTTGGTCCAATCCATCTCGGATACGTGTACCAGGCCTTCAACGCCTTCTTCGATTTCAACGAAGCAGCCGTAGTCGGTCAGGTTAGTCACGCGGCCAGACAGACGGGTGGTCTCCGGGTAACGCTTGGCGATAGCAACCCAGGGATCTTCGCCCAGCTGCTTCAGACCCAGGGATACACGGGTACGCTCGCGGTCGAACTTCAGAACCTTGACAGCGATCTCGTCGCCAACGTTGACGATTTCGGAAGGATGCTTAACGCGCTTCCACGCCATGTCGGTGATGTGCAGCAGGCCGTCAACACCGCCCAGATCTACGAATGCACCGTAGTCGGTCAGGTTCTTGACGATACCCTTAACTTCTTGACCTTCTTGCAGGTTAGCCAGCAGGCTTTCGCGCTCGGAGGTGTTCTCGGTCTCGATCACGGCACGACGGGAAACAACAACGTTGTTGCGCTTCTGGTCCAGCTTGATGACTTTGAACTCGAGTTCTTTGTTTTCCAGGTGAGCGGTGTCACGGATCGGACGCACGTCAACCAGAGAACCCGGCAGGAAGGCACGGATGCCGTTCAGTTCAACGGTGAAACCACCCTTGACCTTGCCGTTGATGATACCGATAACGGTAGCTTGCTCTTCGTAAGCTTTTTCAAGCTGCAGCCAGGCTTCGTGGCGCTTGGCTTTTTCGCGGGACAGCTTGGTTTCGCCGAAACCATCTTCGATAGAGTCCAGAGCCACGTCAACGGTGTCGCCGACGTTGATTTCCAGCTCGCCCATGGCGTTCTTGAATTCTTCAGCCGGGATAGCGGACTCGGATTTCAGACCGGCGTCAACCAGTACAAAACCGTTCTCGATAGCAACGACAGTACCCTTGACGATGGAACCTTGACGGGTTTCAACGGCGTTCAGGGACTCTTCAAAGAGTTGAGCAAAAGATTCGATCATTGTTTATGTCACAAATGAAACATCCACTTGCAATCCGGCACAAGCGGGGCTGTTTTAAATAATCTGCGCCATCCTTGGTGCAGACGACCGGATGTCAGCTTGCGCTGGCATCACCAAGTTGTTGCTCTGCATAGGCGAGTACTGTTGCCAGTACTTCATCTATGGTCATGGCGGTAGAGTCTACCACCAGAGCATCTTCTGCCGGTTTCAGGGGTGCAGTAGCGCGATTTCTGTCGCGATCGTCACGTTCCCGAATCTCGGTTAAAAGACGCTCAAAGTTAACATCAAAGCCCTTATCTTGCAACTGCTTATAGCGACGCTGGGCCCGTTCTTCGGCACTGGCGTCGAGGAAAATCTTCACCTCGGCCTCGGGGAAAACAACTGTGCCCATGTCACGACCATCGGCAATCAGACCCGGAGCCTGACGAAAAGCACGTTGACGGCGCAACAATGCTTCGCGCACCCGGGGGAAGGCGGCGATTTTACTGGCAGCATTACCCACTTCTTCGGTGCGGATGGTGCGGGAGACATCTTCCCCTTCCAGGATCACCTTGACCAGATCGCCCTCAACCTGAAATTGCACATCCAGATTGGCAGCCAGTGGCACCAGTGAGGCTTCACTGTCCAGCTCTACATCGTGATGCAGGGCGGCCAGGGACAACACCCGATAGATGGCGCCCGAGTCCAGCAAGTGCCAACCCAGCTTCTCAGCAAGCAGCTGACACAAGGTGCCTTTACCTGCACCACTGGGGCCATCAATTGTCATTACGGGGGCCATCTGAGGCATAACTTCTCTCCTGCACTGTGTTGCTCCCATCCCGAAGGGGTGGGTTAATGGGCGCCGATTATACCCGAATGTGGTGAGCCTGGCAGTCATCAATCCGCACAAAGGGCCAAAACCCCGCCGGACAGCTGTGCTTGTATCTCATTTGGAGATTTCATTAAGCAATGCAGGGACTTGTTCTTATGGTCGTTCCTGACAAGGCGCGCTAAACTGGCCCCCTTTTTTGAGCCGTTAGTAGTAAGGAGCAACCTATGAGCAGCGTTACCCTCGTGGCCAAATCCAAATTGCCAACCCCCTGGGGCACCTTCACGCTGGTAGGTTTTCAGGAAACCGGCACAGGCAAAGACCACGCCGCACTGGTGATGGGCGACATTACCGGTGACGAGCCCGTGCTGGGCCGGATCCACTCAGAGTGCCTGACCGGCGACGCCCTGTTCAGCCTGCGTTGTGACTGCGGTTTCCAGTTGCAGGCGGCCATGGAGAATATCGCCAAAGCCGGTCGTGGCGTGTTGCTGTATGTGCGTCAAGAGGGCCGTGGCATCGGCTTGCTCAACAAGATCCGCGCCTATCACCTGCAGGATCAGGGGGCCGATACCGTGGAAGCCAACGTTGCCCTTGGTTTCGCCGCCGATATGCGCGACTACACCATCTGCGCCGATATGCTCAAGCAGCTTGAGGTCAAGTCTCTCAAACTGATGACCAACAACCCGCGCAAGATGAAAGCCATGGAATCCTTCGGTATTCCGGTGGCCGAACGGGTACCGTTACAGGAAGGGCGCAATCCCCACAACGAGTTCTATCTGTCGACCAAGGCCAACAAGCTGGATCATATGCTGAAGAAGTGAGCCTGCATTGACAAATTACAGATAGTCAAACGCCTCCCGAACGGAGGCGTTTTTCTTGGGACGCCCCTAGCTATCGCTGTGGTACGGTCAGATTGGCCAGCAGAGCTTCAAGCTCTTCGCCAGTGCGGGCAGCACAGTATTGTTCGACCCGCTCGCGGGTCAATTGCGGCGCGAGACGTTCAATCAGATCGTAGAGATAGCCGCATAAAAATGCCCCTCTGCGCAACCCGATAGCGGCCACACCGCCTGGTAGCCAGGGCGCCGTTTTGAGCACCAGATCGCCATCGCGCTGGGGCTCCCAGGCAAAAGTTGCCATAACCCCGATGCCCATCCCTTGTCTGACATAGGTCTTGAGCACATCGCTGTCGCTCGCACAGCAGGCGATCCGGCTCTCGGCATGAGCGCAATCAGTGCCATGAGCTGTGAAGAGACCCCTTCCATCGGTCACCAATGCAAATTCCACCAGCTCGGCCGGGGTCAGCGATGTTGCTTTGGCCAACAGATGCTCCTTTGGCAGCACCAAGCCCCGTTGCCACTGAAAAGAGGGGAGCACAAGCAGATCGCTCCCATCCTCCGGTTCATCCGCCAGCAGCAGATCGGCAGCGCCATCATGCACGGCTGCGCGGCACTGCGCCGCACTCCCCTGCATCACAGTTACGGCAACTTTGGGAAAGCGGGCCATGAAACCCTTGAGGATGGCGGGCAGAATATAACGGGCTTGCAGATGAGTAGCGGCAATGGTGAGAGTTCCCTGCTCCGGATGCACATGCTGCCTGGCCATGACCTTGATGGTGGCGACCTTGTCCAGCACCTCCGCGGCCACTTTGATCACGTCCCGACCTATGGGGGTGATCTGGGTCAGGTGTTTGCCGCTGCGCTCGAAGATCTGGATCCCCAGCTCATCCTCCAGCATCCGCACCTGTTTGCTGATCCCGGGCTGGGAGGTAAAGAGGCTCTCGGCGGTGGCCGACAGATTCAGCCTGTGGTTCGCCACCTCGACGATATAGCGCAATTGCTGCAGTTTCATGGTGTAGCCCTCAAGCGAACCCACCGTTAATAGTAACAAACTTTCAGCAATGACCCGCCGCCATCAGGCCGGGCGCTCCTTGAGTAGGAAATCACGCAAGGCACGGTTGGCCATGGAGAGCGGATCGCCACGCCGCCACGCCACACAGAGGTCGAGGTAGATGGGCGGGTCGAAGGGCACGCCACTCAGATCCGGCTCCTCTTCCAGCACCATCCGCAAGAAGGTTGTCACCGCAAAACCTTGCCGCACCACCGCCTTGAGCAGAGGGATAAGATTGCTCTCGAAGGCGATATCGGGTTCAACGCCAAGGCTCTGGGCCAGCGCCTCCATATGCTCCCGGTGATAAAAGCCGCGGCGAAACAGCGCCAGCTCCTGAGCAAAGAACTGCGAGAGGGTGACGGCTGGTTCACCGCGCAGGGGGTGATCGTCCCCCACCACCATCAACATCTCTTCACTCAGCAGATGTGCCCCCTCGATGGCGGGGGGGAGATCACTGGTGATGAGAATGGCCAGATCGAGGGAGCCATCCACCATCCGGCTGAGCAGCTCACGGGTGCCGGCCTCTTCGACCCGGATCTTGAGGCCGGGGTAGCGGTGCTTGAAGGCCATCAGACGAGGGGGGAAATAGTAGGAGCCCATCATGTAGGGGATCCCGATCCGCACTTCCCCCCGCTCCAGCCCCTTGAGCTCGGCCATCTCGGCCTCGGCCTGATGCATCTGCAGCAACAGACGCTCGGCATGGCGACAGAGCACCTCTCCCTCCGGGGTGAGCCGTACCGCCCGATCCTGTCGATCAAACAGCCGCAATTCGAGCTGCTGCTCCAGTTTGGCAATGGCCATGCTGATGGCCGGTTGCGCCACGTGCAAGCTATTGGCTGCCTTGGTAAATGAGCCGGCATCCCTGACCGCCAGCAGATAGGTGAGCTGTTTCAGATCCATGTATCAATTCATCTTATGAGATGGATAACTTAAATATATTATATTTATAACCGCAAGGACTCTACCCTGACCAAAAGTAGTCAGGACAATACGCAATGATTGAAGTTGGAAGTCGCGAGTGGATACGTGCAACCCTGGCCCTCAGCCTGGGCTCCTTTCTGGTGTTTCTGAACCTCTACCAGACCCATCCCCTGTTGCCCCTGATCGCCGAGGTCTACTCGGTCAACTCCCTCTCGGCCAGCTGGACCCTGGCAGGATGCACTGCAGGCCTCGCCGCCTCCCTGCTGATCTGCGCCAGACTGGCGGATCGCCATGGCCGTCGGCAAGTCATGCTGGGGACACTCACCCTGGCGATCCTGCTCTCACTGTTAATCCCGCTGGTTGAGCAGTTTGGTACCCTGCTGCTGCTACGCATCCTGCAGGGCGCGCTGCTGGCAGGGCTGCCCGCGACCGCGATTGCCTATATGGGGGAAGAGTTCAGCAAACGGGCGCTGCTCTCGGCGGTGGGGGTCTATATTGCCGCCAACTCCCTCGGTGGCATTGCCGGTCGGGTGGTCGGCGGTCTGTTGGCGGGCTGGTTTGGCGACTGGCAGCATACCTTTCTGGGGATCGGTGTAATCAGCCTGTTACTGCTGCCGCTGGTCTTCTGGCTGCTGCCCCATCAGACCCGCTTTGTGGCGAGCGCCCCCGTTCGCGGCCAATTTGCTCGCGCCTTGCAGCAACACTTGACCAATCCCTTGCTGGTAGGGGCTTACCTTATCGGCGGGCTCAACTTTATGGTGTTTCTGAACCAGTTCAGTTATCTCACCTTCCTGCTGGCAAAGCCTCCTTTCTCCTTGCCCACCCAGTGGCTCGGCATGCTGTTTCTCACCTATCTCTCGGGGACGGTGGCCTCCTCACTGAGCGGCCGCTTTGCCAACCGCTGGGGGGCACAACGGATGCTGCTGGTCGGGATCGCCCTGATGGCCCTCGGCAGTCTGTGGCTGCTGCAAGCTAGCCTGCTCGGGATCCTGAGTGGCTTGCTGGTCTCCAGCTTCGGTTTTTTCCTGGCACACGCCTGCGCCAGTGCCTGGGTGGGTCATCATGTCGAACACAACCGGGCCCTCGCCTCCTCCCTCTATCTGGTGGCCTACTATCTGGGGGCGAGTCTGGGGGGACTTTACCTGCACCCCTTCTGGGAGCAAGGCGAGCTGGGCGGTCTGGTCATGGGAATTGAACTGGTCCTCATCCTGACGGCAGGCTTGAGCCTCTGGCTCGGCCGTCTCAAGCAGCGAAGCCAATCGCCACTGCCCGCCCAGCAACCCCACCGACACGGGTAACAGGCTCAGCGCAAACAGGGTCACCCACGAGCAGATGGCGATCTCGCAACCCAGCACCGCCAGATAACAAAAGGGGTCACACCGGTGACCCCTTTTGCTGCGTTATTCAAGAGCCTGTCAGGCCCGCACCGCATTGAGCGCAGGATCACTCCTGATCGAAATAATCCGCAGGCACCGAGACCACAGCGTCGGTCGCCACCTCTTCGGCGATCACCTCAGCCAGCGGGCGCAGGTGAAACTTGATCTGGCCGGAGGGCAACATCAGGCCAATATCGGGGTTTCGGGTATCCTGCATGTTGCCGGTTTTGAATGGCAGCTCGGGATAGCGCACTACCAGATCTTGCAGTGAAGCGACCACCAGCTCGATATGTTCCAGCCCAGCCTGATGGACGCGACCCGGTTTCGGTGCAGCCAGCTCGATACAGGGTACCTGTACCTCACCAGCCAACAGCGGCTGATGCAACTGATAAGTGGCGATAGGACGTCCGCCAATTATACCCTCCACCAGCAAGGTACCCGCCTCAGCCAGCACAGCACATAGCGCGCGGTACTCCTGCAGGGTTGCCGCCCGATAACAGAGGTGATCGACCGTTGGCTGTGAAATTGTGACGCCAGTGGCGGCCAGTTCGGCCAACAGCTGAGAAACAAATGGGGCCATTGGCCCCAGTGTGGAATCGAGTGGGTGGGACATGCTTACCATTTCTTCTTGGGTTGAAACAGGACATCGAGCTCGTCGGCTTCCTTGTCCTTGATGTTTTGCAGATCCTGCGCACTGTTTTGCTGCTGCAGCTCTTCAAGCTCCTTGAGCCCCTGACGCATATCCTCTTCACGAGCCAGCAGATAGGGATCCTTGTCGCCCACGCTCGCCATGGCAGAGAGTCCCTTGGTATAGAGCTGGCGGCAAGTGCCATATTGGCCCTGAATGCGAGCATCCATCGCCCGCTTGACCAGATTGGAGATGTTGATCTTGAGCTGCATCAGCTCGAGGCGGCGCTCTTCCTGGGCAAACCCCTGAGGGTCAATCTTGCCCTTGTTGTGCTCGACCCGCAGCACGGCCCGCATCTTCTTGACCAGCTGCAGCATCTGGATCGCCTGACGATCGGACTCCGGGGTCTTGAACTGCCCCTCATCCTGCACGCTGTAGTTCTCCTGCACATTCTTGATCTGGGTCTGCACATCAACGATGCGCTGCTTGATCTGATTGTTCGGCATCACCTGGGCGATAGCGCGATAGGCATCGAGGATCCGGTGCTGCAACAGCAACACCATGTTCTTGGAGAAAGGCACCAGATTGACGTTCAGCAGCACCTCTTCGGTCTCGTCGGCCACCGTCTTGTGTCTGGCAACGGCGTGACGCTTGTCCGCCTCTGCCTTCTGCTTATATTGCTGCACCACGTTATAGGCGATAACCAAAAACAGGAGTGCGCCGATAGACAGCAATACCAAAGTTAAAATCATAGGATGTCCAAACCCCTGTTCCTATCCAATTGCGTGATCCTACAACAGCTTACCCACTTAAGGTAGCCTGCAGATCCCCCCTTGCCCACGATTTGTCACCAAGCTGTGCCCCCGGTCTCAGGGAGAGATTGCAGGATCAGGGGATGATGACCATGACGGTCACCTCCCCATAGTATCGCCCATCAGCGCCATTACTTGAGGTTAAAGCCCCGCGATTGCAGGAACCCCAGCATGAAAGGGCGGGACTCCTTGCCCAGAATGGCGCGGATCTGGCCACTCCAGGTCTGCTGTTTGTTGTTGCTGCTGCGAGCCTGATAGTAGTCCGCGATCTGCTGATCGTACCGGGCCAGCAGGTCGCGATCCAGCTCGTGCTGGTAGCGCTCCTGATACACCACCAATCCCCTGGGCAGACGGGGTTTCTGTTCCGGCTGCTGGGCAGGATGACCAAGGCAGAGGCCAAACAGCGGGATCACCTGATGGGGCAAGCCGAGCAGTTCGCTCACCTCGGCCGGATGGTTGCGAATGCCGCCGATATAGACCCCGCCCAGCCCCAGCGACTGGGCCGCCAGCAAGGCGTTTTGCGCCATCAGGGCGCCGTCGATGGCACCGATCAGCAGCTGCTCCGCATAACCGGTCTGGGCCTCGGGCACGATCTGGCTGTGACGATGGTAATCGGCGCAGAACACCAGAAACTCGGCTGCCTGCACTACATAAGGCTGATTGCCCGCCAGCACGGCCAGCTGCTGACGCGCCTCGGGCTCGCTGACTCGCACAATGCTGGTCACCTGCAAGAAGCTCGAGGTCGAGGCAGACTGGGCGGCGGCGAGAATGGCATCCAGCTGCTGCGGGACGATCGGCTCGGCAGTGAACTGGCGAATGGAGCGATGGGAAAGGATAAGATCGATGGTCTGATTCATGGCACCTCCAAAATGAGGTAACACCATAGCGAAAAAAACGAGGGAGCCCAAGGCTCCCTCGCACACCCGGCTTAAGGGGCCGGATAGACGTAAGGGGCTTGCAACCCGAGCGGGAAGCCGAGCTCCCAGTAAAGCAGCAGGAAGATGGTCCAGCTCACCAGGAAGGCCAGCGAGTACGGCAGCATCATGGAGACCAGAGTACCGATCCCGGTGCTCTTCACATACTGCTGGCAATAAACCACCACCAGCGGGAAGAAGACCATCAGCGGGGTGATGATGTTGGAGGCGGAATCCCCGACCCGATAGGCTGCCTGGGTCAGCTCGGGGGAGATCCCCACCGCCATCAGCATCGGCACCAGGATCGGGCTGATCAGCGCCCACTTGGCCGAGGCCGATCCCACCACCAGATTGACGCTGGCGGTGAGCAGGATCATTCCGACGATGGTCACTTCACCGGGCAGCGCCAGTGCATGGAGCACTTCGGCGCCAGAGAGGGCCAGCAGGGTGCCTAGATTGGAGTCACCAAACGCCTTGATAAAGAGCGCGCAGAAGAAGGCCATCACCATGTAGGAGCCCATCTTGTTCATGGTGGCCGACATGGCGTCGATCACATCCTTGCCACTCTTGAAGCTGCCTGCGACAAAGCCGTAGACAATCCCGGGCAGGATAAAGAGCAGGAAGATGAGCGGCACAATGGACTTCATCACCGGCGCGGCGAAGGTGGTCAGGGAGCCATCGGCAGCACGCAGCGGTGAATCGCTCGGGGAGAGCGCCAGCGCCAGCAGCACGATAGCCGCCAGCATGGCAAACCCGGCCCAGTTGAAGGCACGGCTCTCTTGCGCGCTGTAGCGCCCCATCTCGTCGGCACTCTCCAGATCCTCGTTGAGCGCCACGTGTTTGAGGCGCGGCTCCACCACCTTTTCGGTGATGAACCAACCGACGCAGATGATCAGCAATGAAGATGCACCGGTAAAGATGATGTTGCACAGGGTGTTGACCATGTAGTCAGGATCGAGCAACTGAGCGGCGGACTGGGTAAAACCCTGCAGCAGCGCATCCCCGCCGGAGGGCAGGAAGTTGGCGGCAAAACCGCCGGAAACGCCGGCAAATGCAGCGGCGATCCCCGCCAGCGGATGGCGTCCGGCAGCGTGAAAGATGATGCCACCGATGGGGATCACCAGCACATAACCCGCATCTGCGGCAGTATGGCTGACGATCGCTACCAGGATCAGCATGGGAGTGAGAAAACGGGCAGGCGTCACTTTCAGCAACTTTTTCAGACCGGTATTGATAAAACCGGACTGCTCGGCCACCCCGACCCCGAGCATGGCCACCAGCACGATCCCCAGCGGGGCAAAGCCGGTAAAGGTGGTGACCATGGTAGAGAGAAACTCGGCCAGACCGGCACCGGTCAGCAGGTTGTTGACCACTACCGCCTCCCCGGTACGGGGGTTGACCAGATCAAACTGGAATTGTGACAACACCCAGGAGCCGACCCAGACGATCAGCAAGGCGTAGAGGAACAGCATGGCGGGGTCGGGTAATTTGTTCCCGGCTTTCTCGACGCCATTGAGAAAACGGTTCAGCCAACCCTTGGGAGGGCTGGCCGGACGGTCATTGACAGTAGCATGACTCATTATTGCGATACTCCTTTCCCTAGAAACGAGGTCGCATGCTAGCAACTCCAGCCAATCCGTCTCATGACCGATCGCAAAAGAATGATTAATTTTGATTAAATATTGCGGAATAAAATTCCAAGTTGTGGCCTAACGCACACTTGTTACTCTGCCATTACGGCATCTAGCAGTGGATAACGCCCGACCTGGCACTCCACCACGAAACCGCTCGCCTCGACTTGCGCCACAGTCAGCGGCTTGCTGAACAGATATCCCTGGAACACATGGCACCCCTGGGTCTGCAGTGCAGCCAGCTCGTGAGGCTCCTCCACCCCTTCCGCCATGATCCCCAACCCCAGATTGGTGGCCATGGCCGCAGTCGCCCGGATCACCGGCAAGTTGAGGCCGACCACGAAGGAGCGATCCAGCTTGATGTTGTTGATCGGCAACCGGTTGAGATAGGCCAGCGAGGAGTAGCCGGTACCGAAATCATCGATGGCAATCTTGATCCCCTGCTCGCTCAAATCGTCGAGAATGCCGAGGCACCCCTTCATATCGAGCATCAGCACGGTTTCGGTCAGCTCCAGCGTCAACAGGGAGGCATCCACCCCGTGCAGCTCCAGCTGCTGGCGAACTTGCCCGGGCAACGCCGACGAGAGCTGGAAACCGGAGAGGTTGACGGAGACCGGCACCCGCTGATGGAAGCGCTTCTGCCAGCTGGCTACCTGTGCCAGCGCGGTGGAGAGCACCCAACTGCCGATCTCGCGGATCAGCCCCATCTCTTCGGCCAGCGGGATAAATTCCACCGGCGAGACATGGCCGAGCACCGGGTTGTACCAGCGCAGCAGCGCCTCGTAACCGATCAGACGCCGTTTGGCGGCATCGACCTGCGGCTGGTAACAGAGGCTCAGCTCCTGACGGCCGATGGCCTTGGCCAGAAACTGTTTGAGATTGAGCTTGCGCTGCAGGGTCTGTTGCATGCTGGGGGTGAAACGCTGCCAGCGCAGCCGCCCCATCTGCTTTGCCTGATACATGGCCATATCGGCACGGGTGATGAGGTTGTCACCGTCATCCGCATCATCGGGATAGATGGCGATACCGATACTGCCGCCAATGGTCACCTCCGGCAGCCCGCTCAGTTGCAGCGGCTTGGTCATCTGGGAGAGCATCTGATCGGCCACCTCTTGCGCCCGATCCCCCTGATTGCCCAGCGGCACCAGTGCGGTGAACTCATCGCCACCGAGGCGAGCCAGCTCCACATCCCGCGGGCAAATCTGTTTGAGGCGACCGGCGACCCGCTCCAGCAGGCGATCTCCCGCCTTGTGGCCGTAGTTGTCGTTGACCAGCTTGAAGTTGTCCAGATCCATGAACACCAACGCGAAACGCTCCCCCAGCCCGCAATAGGCCTCAAGGGATTTCATCAAGCCATACCGATTGAGCAGGCCGGTCAGGGAGTCGTGCCAGGCGAGGTGGCGATGCTCCAGCTCTTCGAGTTTGCGATCGGTAATATCGCGCATGGTGAGCAGAATGCGGGCCCCCTGCTGGATATAGCGGAACTGATACTGGAACCAGCGCATCCCCTTGAGGGTACGGCACTCCCCCTCGGTCACCACTTCATCGAGACGGGAGAGCTTCTGGTAGAAGCTGTCATCATTGCCGGAGAAAACCTGGGAGAGCTTGGCGATCTGGTGGCCGAAACACATTTCGAAGTGATAGTTGCCACTCTCGAATACACCATGGCTATCGAACAGGCAGGCAAGGGTATCGCCGGTTGCCAGCGAGGACTCCTGATAGAGGGTATCGGAGTCGAGCACCGCTTCGGTCATCATCATCAGCCGGCCAGCCAGTTGAATACCGGAGAGGCGCAGATAGATCTGCTTCTTGACCCCCTTTGGGGAGAGGGTCCACCACTCGTTGTAACTGCGCCCCTGCTGAAAATCACCCAGATAGCGCTGCAGCAGCAGATCGATGGCGGTTGCCATATCGGCAGAGAAGTCGCGGGAGCAGAGTTCGTCGAGAGACGTCGCCTCCCACACGGAGAGCGCGGCGCTGTTTGCCCAGAAAATATGGTGATGCTCGATGTCATAAACCCAGATCGGGGTATGCAGAACATCCATCGTCTTCAGTAACCGTTCGTCAAGCGTATTCATCTGGTCAAGGTCATTCATGCTGGATGGTCACTGGTTAACCGGAAAACAGATCTGGCAAACCGCTAGCTGCAGAATGCAAGGTGCAAATACCTCTCGGCCATTATCCCTTTTCACATAGCCAAGAGCGGACAAAACTATTTCAGATATCAACAACAGGGCAGCCTGTACGGCAATACTACAAAGGACTCAGCCAAGGACCCTGTTAATCCAGGCAAATCATATAGTCGATTTTTAACTTTTTTCCCCAGTAAAAACAAGCACTAAGAGCTATCCACTCGAGACCTTGAAAGAGCAATTGCATATTTGCTGCGATAAATTTGTTATTAACATTTAAATCAATGGTGGAAATAGTCATCACTCTCTGTCACAAAGCTTCCATTAATTAACCAAGCGGATGGATAAACAGCCAAAAAAACGCCAAAACGGACAAAAATAGTTCACTAAGGCGGAATTGATATACCCCAAATTCATTTTTCAACAGGCAATGAGCAAAACCCGAATATATGATCTGCATCACATTGGCTGTGGATGACAAACCACCCCGGCTGAGCACGCAGAGCAACCCGGCGCCCTTCCATCAGGTTGCAATATCGGCCTTCGCCTGCGGTTATAGCGGAACAAATCAGGGGATATGGCAAACATCACTGCCGCAGTACCATTTGGCATCGTGCCGGAATAATCACCAGCTCGGGGAAACTGAGATGACGGGCGGGTGGAGAACTGGTATCAACAGAAATCGAATCCAGATCAATTAAACGCTGAATTACCCTTGCCAACCCGGAACGCTCTTTTTATGGTTGCCCCCTTGTTACACCCAGAACAGCGTTTATGAAGCACATCGAAGAGTTCTACCTGTTCGTCAAGGTGGTGCAAGAGGGAGGATTCTCCCACGCTGCAGCCGCACTGGGCATGCCAACAGGCACCATCAGTCGACGCATTTCCCAGCTGGAAGAGCAACTGGGTTGCTCCCTGCTACATCGCTCTACCCGCAAGCTCCGCCTGACCGATGATGGCCTCAGATACTACGAACGTCTCTGCACGCCACTCGCACAAATCGAGCAGGCCACCAGCGAGATCCAGGGTCAAGAGGCCGACATCACCGGGCTTATCCGGATAGCTGCGCCCATCGCGCTCTCCAACACCATCCTCATCGATATGCTGGCCGAATTCGGACTGCACTATCCCGAGGTACAGTTCGATATCACCCAGACCAATGATCACCAGCACCTGTTCGACAATGATCGGGATCTGGTGTTCTTCAACGGTGAGCTGCCCCAGTCGCTGCCCAATGCGATCTGTCTCGGCCATATCGAGTACGGTCTGTTTGCCTCACCACTCTATTTGACCAAGAAGGGCACCCCCTCCCATCCCAACCAGCTGGAAGAGCACGATCTGATCTACTGCTGGCCTCACCAGCACTGGCAGCTGACCGACAAGGATGGCCAGAGCGTCTGCATCAAACGCAGCGCCAAACTGACCGTCAACCAGACCCAGGCCGCGGTACGTGCAGCCCGGCGTCATCTGGGGATCGTCAACGCCCCGCTGCACTATCTGAGCAGCTTCCTCCATGACGAGCAGCTGGTGCCGGTACTGACCGACTGGCAAACCGGCAATCGCCCCTTCTACATGTTGTGTTGCCAGCACCAGTTCGCTCCGTTGCGTGTTAAGATGTTCGTTGAATTTGTTGAAAAATACTCAGCACGCTATCGCAATCGGCAGTGGGACAACCAATTTTCACAAGGTGATAGCCTCACCCATTGCATCTGACCGTTAGCGGGCCACACTTATAGCATCCCTTGCCAACAGAGCCTGCCTAACGCCATGAATGTATTGATATGTGATGACTCCGGGTTCGCCCGCAAACAGCTGGCGCGGGCGCTCCCGGCCGACTGGAAAGTCGATTTGCACTACGCAGCCAATGGTCTCGAAGGGATCGAACAGGTGCTGATGGGTCATGGCGATCTCATCTTCCTCGATCTGACCATGCCGGAAATGGACGGTTACGGCGTGCTGGAGACCCTCCAACGGGAGGGTCTACGCAACAAGGTGATCGTAGTCTCCGGGGATATCCAGCCAGAGGCCTATCAACGGGTCATGGGGCTGGGAGCGCTCGATTTCATCAAGAAACCCGCCGCCCCCGAGACCCTGCTCGCCCTGCTCAAAAAGCATGATTTCTGGAGTGCCGCCCCGAGCGGTCAACCAAGCGCCCCCGAGCAGCAGCCAAACGGCGTTGTAGCCGATGCTGGCGTCAAGATCACCCCCGAAATCCGCGATGTCTATCAGGAGCTGGCCAACGTCTCCATGGGTCAGGCGGCCGACTTGCTGGCTCGTCTGCTCAACGCCTTCGTGGTACTGCCTATCCCCAACGTCAACGTGCTGGAAGTATCAGAGTTGCATATGGCCCTCTCGGCCGCTGCGGATTCAGATACCCTCTCCGCCGTCTGTCAGGGGTTTATCGGAGCGGGGATCGCCGGTGAAGCGCTGATCCTGTTCCATGACTCCAGCTTCAAAGATTTGGCCAAGCTGATGAACCATCAGGGGACGCTGGATCGCACCGCCGAACTGGAGCTGTTGATGGATACCGCCAACGTGCTGATCGGCGCCTTCCTGCGCGGCTACGCCAACCAGCTCGACACCCCCTTCAGTCAGGGCCACCCGGTGGTGCTCGGCCAACACAGACCCATCAACGAGCTGATCAACACCAACAAGAGCCGCTGGCGCCGCACGCTCGCCATCGAGATCAACTACCGGATCCAGGATTACGCGGTGCAGTGTGATCTGCTGCTGCTGTTTACCGAAGATTCCATCGCCACCATGAACAACAAAATCATGCACATGCTCTAGGAGTGACTATGGAAATCCGTGAATTTCATTGGTTGATGAACATAGTCCAGAACCTGGACGTAGGCCTGGTAGTGCTCGACAAGGAGTACAAGGTACAGGTGTGGAACGGCTTTATGGAGAGCCACAGCGGCCGACTGGCCAGTGACGTGCGCGATGGCGTACTGTTCGAGCTCTTCCCCGATGTGGACAGAGCCTGGTTCGAGCGCAAGGCCAACATGGTCTTCAAGCTCAACAACCGCGCCTTCAGCACCTGGGAACAGAAGCCCTATCTGCTACGTTTCTCCAACTATCGCCCCATTACCGGCTCGGCCCCCCATATGTTCCAGAACCTGACCCTGGTGCCACTGGCCGATTTCGGCGGTCAGGTGACCCACATCGCGGTGATGATCTACGATGCCACCGATGAGGCCATGCTGATGAGCGGCCAGCGACAGGCTTGAGCTTGCAGCAAATAACAGAGGGCGCCGCGGCGCCCTCTGTTATTTCGGTATAAACAGGTCTCGGTATAACCTCTACCTCACCGAGCCGCCTCAACGCGCCCCGAGATACTCGGTGAAGGCGTCGATCACCTCTTCAATATCGTCATCGTTGATCTGCAGATGAGTCACCAGCCGCAGCTCGCCGTAACCGAAGAAGAGGATCCCCCGCTCCTTCATAAAGGCCAGCAGAGGGGCTGATTCCCCCTCATGCAGCCGCAGGAACACCATGTTGCTCTGCACCAGCGAGAGGTCGATCTCGATGCCCGGCAGTGCAGCCAACCCTTCGGCCAGCCGTTTGGCACGGCGGTGATCATCGGCCAGGCGAGTCACATGCTGCTCGAGGGCAAACAGACCGGCCTGCGCCAGAATGCCCGCCTGACGCATGCCACCTCCCAGCATCTTGCGCAGGCGGCGCGCACGGGCGATGAAATCGTGGCTGCCCACCAGCAGCGAGCCCACCGGTGCGCCCAACCCCTTGGAGAGACAAATCGAGATGCTGTCAAACGGCGCGGCGATCACCGCGGCCGCTGTCTCGCTGGCCACGGCGGCGTTAAAGAGCCGGGCGCCATCGAGATGAAGCCTCAAGCCGCGCTCGGCAACGAATGCCCCCATCTCCTGCAGATAGGAGAGCGGCAGCACCTTGCCGTTGTGGGTGTTCTCAAGGCAGATCAGGCGAGTCTGGACGAAGTGGGCATCATCAGGGGCCAGCGCAGCCTTGATATCATCGAATGCCAGCGTGCCATCGCGCTGCATCGGCAAGGGTTGCAGGGCTACGGAGCCCAGCACGGCACTCCCCTGCGCTTCATAGCGATAGATGTGAGCGGCGTTGCCGAGGATGGCCCCCTCACCGCGCTGACAGTGGCTCATCACCGCCAACAGATTGGACATGGTGCCGGACGGCACAAACAGCGCCGCCTGTTTGCCCAGCAATCTGGCCCCAAAGGCCTCCAGCTCGTTGACGCCCGGATCTTCACCATAGACATCGTCACCGACTTCGGCGTGGAGCATGGCTTGACGCATGGCGTCAGTAGGCTGGGTGACGGTGTCACTTCGTAAATCGATATAGCGCATGAGATCCCTCCTGAAACAGGAGAGTGACGTTAGCCATGCGCCCCTCGCTTGGCAAGGGGCGCATGAGCAGAATGTGAAGCCAATAGACGTCCATAAAACCCGCAGGCGGGATTTACCAAGGCAGCGGCTGACCGTTGAGATCCAGTAGCTGACCCGATTGGGTCAACGATAACCCCTTGATGAGATTGAGCAGTTTCACCGCCACCTCGGCAGGCTCCTGCAATTGCTCCGCAGGCAACTCGCTCAGAAAGGGGGTGTTCATCGGGGAGTCCATCAAGCCGGGCGCCACCGCCACCACCCCCGCTTGCGGGAAACGTTGCGCCCACTCGAGGGCCAGAGTTTTCACCCCCATGTCGAGGGCCGCCTTGCTCATCCGGTAGCTGTAACGCCCCCCCTCCAGATTGGCGGTGATGGAGCCCGCCAGATCGGAGATGGCACAGAGCCACAGCGGATGATCATTGCCCATCAACCGACTGAAACGGGCAGCCAGTGCCAGCGTTGGCCAGGCATTGGCCAGCAGGCTGTCGCACAGCCACTTGGGGTGCACCTCTTCGACCCGCCGCTCTGGCATAAAGCTGACATCGTGCAACAGGCCGATGGTGTTGATCACCACAGTGGGAAGCGGATCGGTGTCGTAGAGGGTAAACAGGGCGTCGAACGAGATGGCGTCCACCTCTTGCAGCGGGAAGAAGGCCCCCATCTCGATCCCTTTTGGATAGGTGCGCCCGGCCAGAAGGAAGGACTCCCCCCTTGCCATCAGCTCTCTTGCCAGCGCCGAGCCCAGCGCACCGCTTCCGAGGATCAAGTAGCTCATCGCCCATTCCATGGAGAGTTATCTTGCTTAGAGCGTATCAGAATAATCAACCGGCCGTGACACGACCAAAGGGTAATATGCTCCTCATCACGCTTCCCCCAGATGGCGGCCAAACTCCCGCGCCAGCGCCAAGTCGAGAAAACCGTCCGCTTTCTTGTGGGTGCGCAAAAACTGGTAGTAGGCGAGCAGGGTGACCAGCGCCTCCTCATCGGGCAGCCCCACCCCGGGTTGCTGCTCGCCCAGCAGTTGCTGCGCCGCAGCCAGCGCCTCCCTGTCCACCACTTCCGCCTGACGGTAGAGATAACCGCAGCCGGTTGCCAGCCACTCCAGCGAGCAGTTGGCCCCCATGGCGATCTGGTTGGCCCGCGCCAGGCCAGGCTCGGCTCCCTTCAAATATTTGCGGATCAGCGCTTCACTGAGCCCCACCTTGCGGGCAAACGCGCTCACGCTCATCTCCCCGATCAGGCTCTGCAAGCGCTCGGCAAATCCTTCCATCCAACTATCTCTCCTACTCTGCGCTCAGAACCAAAGTTCGAATCATGCCACTGCCCATTATTGCTTTGCCAGCCACATGAGGCCAAGATGCCCGCAGTCATCTATGTTGCACATCGTTTTCGCACCGTGTTTTTCAAGGAGTCAACCATGTCTGTATCCCGTGTCGCCCTGCATCCGCAAGGCCCCACCTTCTCTCGCCTCATCATGGGTTACTGGCGCCTGATGGAGTGGCAGCTCTCTCCGGCCGCTCTGCTCGATCTGATGAAATATCATCTGGATCTGGGGGTCACCACCATCGATCACGCCGATATCTATGGTGGCTACCAGTGCGAAGAGGCCTTTGGTCACGCCCTGCGCCTCGAGCCTTCCCTGCGCAGCCGGATGGAGATCGTCACCAAGTGCGGTATCGCCCTCACCGCCAAGCCGGAGCATGCTCTCAACCACTACAACACCGGCAAGGACCATATCATCGCCAGCGCCGAGACCTCGCTGCGCAAGCTCGGCACCGACCATCTGGACCTGCTGCTGATCCACCGCCCGGATCCCCTGATGAACGCAGATGAAATGGCCGACGCCTTTATCACCCTGAAACAGGCGGGCAAGATCAAGCACGCCGGGGTATCCAACTTCACCGCCCGTCAGTTCGAGCTGCTGCAATCGCGTCTCCCCTTCCCGCTGGTCACCAACCAGCTGGAGATCTCGCCGCTTCATCAGGAAGCGACCCTCGATGGTACCCTGGATCAGTGCCAGCAGCTTGGCATCAAGCCGATGGCCTGGTCATGTCTCGGCGGCGGCCGACTGTTCAGCGATGACGCCTATGCCCCGCTGCGTGCCGAACTGGCGCAGATCCGTCAGGAAGTGGGCGCCCAGACTATCGAGCAGGTGGTCTACGCCTGGGTAATGATGCTGCCAAGCCAGCCGCTGCCATTGATTGGCTCCGGCAAACGGGAGCGGATTGCTGCCGCCGTGGCCGCCGAATCCATCGTCCTCAATCGCCAGCAGTGGTTCCGCATCCGCAAGGCGGCGCTCGGTTACGACGTCCCCTGATCACAGCAAAACGTCCAGAAACAAAAACGGCATGGGGGAAACCCATGCCGTTTTTTATTGCCGAGGCACCTTAGCGGTGGCGCTGTTGCGGGCGACCACGGGGAGCATCTGTCTTCGGTTTGGCCTGGTTGACGGTGATGGTACGGCCACCGACCTCAGTGCCATGCAGACCAGCGATGGCCTTTTCGGCATCACCATTGACCGGCATTTCAATAAAACCAAACCCCTTTGACTGGCCGGTATCACGGTCGATGATGATATCAACCTTGTCGACCTGTCCAAACTGGCTGAACAGGGTTTTCAGTTCGTCGGCCGTCATCCGGTACGACAGATTTCCTACGTAAATCTTCATGCCATCCACTCTCGATTCAAGGTGCCTTCTCTATGCAATTCCCAGCATAACGGTAAGGGCACAACCCCTATGCCGGACCTGCCATGGCTTCATGCCGTGGCCTTCTCCACACTGTCGTCAAGTGATTGATCTCTTGGGTTAACAGTGCAGACAAGATCAATTCGAGTCACTGGCAGTATCTGAGCTTTGCCGGGAATTGTCGAGAAAATAGTCGACTCAGGCCGATAGCAGATCTGACAACCGTTGCGCCAGCATCCGGCGACCGTGCCAGGCCCGTTTAAAGCCGAAGCGATAGACAGACGGGCTCACCAGATGCAGCTCCCCCGCCTTGAGATCCAGCAAGGCCATGGCCGCCGCCAGCTCCTCTTCACTCAGTTGCAGATCGAGGCTGAAGTCGAGCCACTGGCCGTCGTGACCCACTCGCCTCTCTCGTTCGAGCGCCACCAGCTGGTTGCGGGGCAGCGCCAACGCCTCATCCTTGTTGCCATTGAGCAAATAGATATGCTGTTCATCCCACCCCAGCTCCGCCAGGCGCCAGGGCTGCCAGCTGCGGGGCAGCGACACCATGATCCCGGTGATGCCACCAAAGACCACGCCCACCCAGTTGAGCAGCGCCATGGCGCCCCAACCATCCCACAAGGAGGCCGCCACCACGCCCCAACTCACCAGCAACAACAGAAAAATGACGCAGCGATAGCGAACCGCTGGCGGCATCAACAGCTGCACCTGGGAACCGGCAAGCAAGGATGTAATACGCATGAAAAGCTCCTGTCATCACGAAATGGCGCCATTGTGAATAGCCATCAGGATGCTGACAAGGGGGTTTTCTTTGTCATCCCCCTATAAAATCAATACCATGGCGTAAATGATCCTCAGTGGAACCCGCTTCTTGACCAGCTCGCAACCCTGTGTGCGCTTTTGTGGCGTTGACAAATTCTATGGCGATTTTCAGGCTCTTCATCACATCGATCTCACCATTGAACGTGGAGAGAAGTGGGTCATCTGTGGCCCGTCAGGCTCGGGAAAATCGACCCTGATCCGCACCATCAACGGGCTGGAGGGGATCGACGGCGGCCAGCTGTTCCTGTTTGGCGAGCCGGTGACCCCTTCCTACCTGCGCCGCCTGCAAGGTCGGGTTGGCATGGTGTTTCAGCAGTTCAACCTCTTCCCCCATATGACGGTGCTGGAAAACCTGATGGTAGCGCCGGTGCATACCCTGGGGTTGCGCCCTCAGGAGGCCAAAGCCCGGGCGCTCGGGCTGCTTGAGCGGGTACGCATTCAGGCACAGGCCGACAAGTACCCCCACCAGCTCTCCGGCGGCCAGCAGCAGCGGGTCGCCATCGCCCGCTCCCTCTGCATGCAACCCGAGCTGATGCTGTTTGACGAGCCCACCTCAGCCCTCGACCCCGAGATGATCCGCGAAGTGCTCGATGTGATCCGCGAGCTGGCTGACGAGGGGATGACCCTGATCTGCGTCACCCACGAGATGGGCTTTGCCCGTCAGGTGGCGGATCGGGTGCTCTTTATGGACGAGGGCAAGATCATCGAGTCGGCCCCGCCCGCCCAGCTGTTCAACGCCCCCCAACACCCGCGCACCCGGACCTTCCTCGAACAGGTGCTCAGCTATCATGGCTAGGCTCAATCGCCCCCGCCTGCTCGGCTGGTTGTCAGGCACTGTGATGCTCTCTGCGCTACTGGGCTGGGCGCTCTATAGCGGCGCTCGCCAGATGGGCTATGAGTGGCAGTGGCCGCGGGTGTTGCCCTTTCTCGGCGAATGGGATGAGGGAACTTTTTATGCCGGCCCCTTGCTAAACGGCCTGCTGGTCACTTTGCAGGTGGCGCTGCTCAGTCTGTTGGGCACGATGGCGGTCGGTCTGTGCGTGGTTAGCCTGCGGCTGCACCCCTCCAGGCTCGGCCCCTGGCTCGCCATCGCCTATCTGGCGCTGGTGCGCACCACGCCCCAGTTGGTGCAGCTCTATATTCTCTATTTCTTGCTGGGCCCCATGCTGGGATTGGCCCCCCTTGCCTGCGCCGTGTTGAGCCTCTCCCTCTATCAGGGGGCCTTCACCGCCGAAGTGCTGCGTGCAGGTGTACAGGCCATTCCCAAAGGACAGTGGGAGGCAGCCCAGTCGCTTGGCTTGTCACGGGCCATCACCCTGCGCAAGGTGATCCTGCCCCAGCTGGTGCGCATCACCTTGCCGCCGCTGACCAACGAGCTGGTCTCCCTTATCAAACATTCGGCGCTGGTGAGTGTGATCGCCATCTTCGATCTGACCAACGAAGGGCGTACTCTGGTTGCCGATACGTTTCTGACCTTTGAGGTGTGGTTTACCGTAGCTGCCCTCTATTTGCTGTTAACCCTGACGCTGTCAGCCTGTTCGCGGGCGCTGGCCCGTCACCTGAATCCGGATCAACAAGGACGCTAACCATGAATCTGTCATTCAAGACCATCCTGTCGGGCGCTGCCCTGCTACTGACAAGCCTGCTCACTCCGGCACTGGCACAAACTGCCCCCTCCGACACCCAGGCACAGATCGAGCAGAGCGGTACCCTGCGGGTCGGCATGTCCACCTTCGCCCCCTGGGCGATGCGCGACAAGCAGGGGGCCCTGATCGGTTTCGAGATTGACGTGGCCCGTCGCCTCGCCACAGATAACGGCTGGCAGGTAGAGTTCGTGCCTACCGCCTGGGATGGCATCATCCCCTCCCTGTTGGCGAAAAAATATGACGTCATCATCGGCGGCCTCACCATCACCCCCGAGCGGGAGAAGAGCGTGCGCTTCACCCAGGCCTACTCCCATTCGGGGGTGCAGCTGGCCGCCTCCAGCACCATGGCCAAAGAGAAGAAAACCGTGGCGGACTTCAACCAGCGCGGGGTGATCCTGGCGGTACGTCGTGGCGCCTCACCGGTACAGGTGGCAAAAGAACACTTCCCCAAGGCCACCCTGCGCCAGTTTGATGACGAGTCACAGGTATTTCAGGAGGTGCTGAACGGCCGCGCCCACGGCGCCCTCTCCTCTTCCCCGAAACCCGAGCAAGAGGCGCTGCGCCACCCGGATGCCCTCTTTATGCCGTTTGCCGAGCCGTTGGCACAAGGCGATGAAGGCTTTGCCCTGCGCAAGGGGGATGATGCCCTGGCTGAGCAGTTCAACGAGTGGATCGCAGCCCGTCAGGCCGATGGCTGGCTCAAGGCGCGCCATGATTACTGGTTCAAGTCGCTGGCGTGGGAAGCGCAGGTCGCCAACCCCTGATGCTGATTGCTCTAAAAGAGACCATCCGGCGCATCGTCCGTGGGGCATGTCGGAACATCAACTGGCTGGATGGGGTGATCGCCCTGATCCTGCTGCTGGCTGGCCTCTGGCTGGCCAGCCGCTTGCACATCGGGGTAGCCTATCAGTGGCGCTGGCATGAGGCCTTCGACCTGCTGTTCACCCCCGGCCCTCACGGCGAGTTGCCCTACTTTTTCAGCGGTCTGCTCACCACCTTGCGCATCGCCCTGCTCGGCATGGTGCTGGCGCTGCTGCTCGGCACTGCGCTGGGGGTAGCCGCCTTCAGCCGCCGCCCCTGGCTGGTGATGCCCGCGACCCTTTTTATCCAGCTGATCCGCAATCTGCCGCCGCTGGTCTTTATCTTCATCTTCTACTTCTTTATCGCCAACCAGCTGCTGCCTTCGAGCGGCCTCTCCCGCTGGCTCGGCACCGTATCACTCTCCCCGTGGCAAGAGGCGCTGTTTGGCCCACCAGCCCGCTGGGAGAACCTCATCTCAGGCACCCTCTGCGTTGGCATGATCAGCGCAGCCTTCGTCGCCGAGATCGTCCGCGCCGGGCTGGCCGCCATCCCCCGTGGCCAGTGGGAGGCGGCGCAGAGCCTCGGGCTCTCCCCCTGGGTGCGGCTGCGCCATGTGATCCTGCCGCAGGCCATGCTGCTGATGCTCCCCCCCCTCACCGGCCAGCTCATTGCGCTGGTGAAGGATACCGCCATCGTTTCCCTTATCTCGGTGCAGGAGCTTACCTTCGTCGGCACCGAGATGGCCAACTCCAGCGGGCTGGTCTACGAGATCTGGCTGCTGGTAGCCGCAGCCTATTTATTTATATGTTTGAGTCTGTTCGTATTGCTGAGCCGACTCGAAACAAGACAAGGAGCACGCACATGCTGACGTCCCTGTTGATGGCGACCGTATTGCAAGCGGAAGCTATCGGCGGTTATGCCGCCGGTTGCCTGAAAAACGGCGTATCCCTTCCCCTCGAAGGGCCTGGTTATCAGGTGATCCGCACCAAGCGGCTGCGCTACTACGGCCACCCCGACCTCATCCACTACCTGCAAGCGCTGGCCAACCAGACCCGCATGGCCGGGCTGCCGGATCTCTACATCGCTGATCTGGCGATGGCCCGTGGCGGCCCCTTTACCTCCGGCCATCGCAGCCACCAGACTGGCCTTGATGCCGATATCTGGTTTCGCATGGCCAACCGCCCCATCAGCAAATGGGAGCAGGATGCCCCCAAGGAGTGGGCGCTGATCGACGAACCCAGCTACAAGATGTTGCCGGGTCGCTTTGGCCCGCAGCAGCTCACCCTGCTGCGGCTGGCAGCCAGCAAGCCCGAGGTGGCCCGCATCTTCGTCAATCCGGTGATCAAATCCGCGGTCTGCCAACAGGCTGGTAACGAACCCTGGGTCGCCAAGCTACGCCCCTGGGTGGGCCACTTCAGCCACTTCCACGTGCGGCTGCGCTGCCCGGTAGGCAGCCCCGATTGTGAACCCCAGGCTCCCATTCCGCCCGGCAATGGCTGCGGGGAAGAGCTGGCCTCCTGGCTCAAAGACAAGCCCCAACTGCCCAAGGTCTCCGGCATCAACAAGCGACCCGAGCTACCTGCGCGTTGTGGCAACTGACCCCAAGCTGGTATGGTGATGCACTCTTGGTCGTACACCATCCATGGCGCACTATCGACTCGAAATACCAAAGGAGAACAACAAGATGGCCACATCACTCTGGCGCAGAACCACGCAGAGCCTGTTGACCCTGACCCTGCTGCTCGGCCTGACCGGCTGCGGCATGAACAACATTCCGACCCTGGATGAGCAGGTTAAAGCAAGCTGGGGGCAGGTGGAGAACCAGTATCAGCGCCGCGCCGACCTCATTCCCAATCTGGTCGCCACCGTCAAGGGCTACGCCAGCCATGAACAGGAGACCCTAAAAGCGGTCACCGATGCCCGTGCCCGGGTCGGCAGCGTGCAGGTGAGCGATCCTGCCCAGCTCAAGGAGTTTGAAGCGGCGCAGAACCAGCTCTCCAGCGCCCTCTCTCGCCTGATGGTGGTGGTAGAGCGCTACCCCGAGCTGAAAGCGGATCAGCAGTTCCTTGCCCTGCAGGCACAGCTGGAAGGAACCGAGAACCGCATCTCGGTGGCTCGCCGCGACTATATCGAGGCGGTGCGCCAGTTCAATACCGAGATCCGCACCTTCCCCGGCGTTATCTGGTCCAAGCTGCTCTACTCGGATCTGGAAGCCAAACCCAGTTTCAGTGCCAAACCCGGTGCCGATGAGGCGCCCAAGGTCAGCTTCCAATGAAGATGATGCTGCGCTGGTTTCTTCCCTGTCTGCTGCTCTGGGCCAGTGCCCTGCAAGCGGCACCGGACTTCCCGACGCTGAGCGGACGGGTAGTGGATGAAGCCAGTCTGATGTCCCGCAAACAGGCCCATCAACTGACCCAGCAACTGGCCGCCTTTGAAAAGCGCAGCGGTATCCAGCTGGTGGTGGTCTCTGTCGACAGCCTCGATGGGGAGACTATCGAGGAGTACGGCTACCAGCTCGGTCGCCACTGGGGGATCGGCCAGAAAGGCAAGAACAATGGCGTGCTGTTGCTGATCGCCCAGGATGAGCGCAAGGTGCGGATCGAGGTAGGCTATGGATTGGAAGGCGCCCTGCCCGACGCCATCGCCGCCAACATCATCCATGGCCGCATCCTGCCCGCCTTCAAGCGCGGCGATATGGTGGCCGGGATCATGGCGGGCAGCCAGAGCATCATGAAGGCACTCGCCGGAGAATATCAGCCGGTCGAGCAGCCAAAGAGTGACAACGGTGGCGGCCCCTGGCTGTTTATTCTGGTGGTGATTGCGATGATCGTGCTCCACAACCTGCGCGGGGGGGGTGGCGGTGGGCCGGGAGGACGACGTCGGTCGACCTACATGGCTGGTGGATTGGGTGCCGGCTCCTTTGGTGGTCGCTCCGGCGGCGGATTCAGCGGTGGCGGCGGCAGTTTTGGCGGTGGCGGAGCCTCCGGTGGCTGGTAACAGGAGTAAAGAGACAAATCATGATTTCTAAACAGTTCTTCCACACGCTTCAGGCAAAGGTGCGCGAAGCGGAGCTAGAGACTGATGCTGAACTGGTCACCGTGCTGGCCCCGGCCAGCGATGGCTATCGCTACATTCCCACCCTCTGGGCGGCGCTGCTGGCGATGCTCACCCCGCTGCTGGTGTTCCAGCTCGGCTTCTGGCTAGGCTGGTACGAAATCCTGCTGGTGCAGTGGTCAGTCTGGCTGCTGCTGAGCCTGCTGTTCCACTGGACCCCCATCAAGATGCGGCTAATCCCGAAGAAGGTTCGCCAGCACCGGGCGGCCCTGATGGCCCGCCTGCAATTTGTCGAGCAGGGGCTGCACCGCACCCGCGACCGGCTCGGGGTACTGATCTTCGTCTCGGCCGCCGAGCACTATGTAGAAATACTGGTGGATGACGGCATCGCCCAGCATATCGACAATGGCCAGTGGCAGGAGATCATCAACGACTTCGTGGCACGAGTGCGCAACAAGGAGATCGAACAGGGTTTTCTGGAGTGCGTGGAGCGCGTTAGTGCCATTCTGACCGATGCCTTCCCGGCCACCCGGGATCAAAACGAGCTGCCGGACAGTCTGATCATCCTCGACAAGCCCTGATCCGGTTTAAAAAATCGGCATTCTGCACAAGGGTTAGGCATTCGGAAAAGATTATGAAAAATAAGGGGAAAAGAGGTTGACCCACACAGCCCTTTCCCCTAAATTACGCCCCGTTCCAGCGCAACAGCGCAGCGAACGAAAATTTGGTGAGGTGTCCGAGTGGCTGAAGGAGCACGCCTGGAAAGTGTGTATACGGCAACGTATCGAGGGTTCGAATCCCTCCCTCACCGCCAAATTTAAAAAAACCGACCTCAGGGTCGGTTTTTTGCTTTCCGGCAAACGCAAACACCTATGCCGACAAGTGAGCCAGAGCCACGCAGCGGCGGGTCATCCACGCACTCATCCCCCGGTTTGCAAAGCCCTGATGGAACATCACTGCTTTTCGTATTGCCAGCTCCCGCCCCCTACCTTGCTTTTGTGATTGCCCCACCCGACAAGCGATCCTTCCTGTGACAACAGGAGCAACAAGATGATTGCAATGCCATCTTATGACCGCAACACGCCTTCTTTTATGGACGTTACCCAGCGCCCATTAATTGCTCAGCGATTGGATTTCATTTTGAAAAACTGATACTTAAGTAGCTACACTAGCCATTATCAACATGCAGGGACGAGTAAAAAATGAGCTTGATTGGCTTGGTACTGGCGTTGATCGCCATCCTTGGCGGCAACATGATCGAGGGGGGGCACCCCAGTGCACTGCTCGATCTGCCCGCATTCCTCATTGTGATCGGTGGCACCATAGGTGCTGCGCTGACCCAGTTCCCTTTCTCCGTCGTCGGCAACACCATGAAGCGTTTCAAATGGCTGCTCTCCCCCCTCAAGCTCGACATGCATGAACAGGCCCAGTTGCTGGAGACCCTGGCAGGCAACGCCCGCCGCAGCGGCATGCTGGCGCTGGAAGGGATGATCGACGAGATCAAGGATCCTTTCCTGAAGAAAGGGGTGCAGATGATGGTTGATGGTTACGAGAAAACCAAGATACACGAGGTGCTGGAGAACGAGATCGAATTTGAACAGGAAGATCTCGAACAGACGGTCAAATTCTATGAAGCCATGGGCGGCTACTGCCCGACCATGGGGATCGTCGGGGCGGTATTTGGTCTGATCCACGCCATGGGTCTGCTGGATGCCCCCGACAAGCTGGGCGGCGCCATCGCGGTGGCCTTTATCGCCACTATCTACGGGGTATCCGCAGCCAACCTGATCTTCTTGCCGTTCGGCAACCGCTACAAGGGGTTTGCCCACCAGATCCGCCACTACAAGGAGATGACCCTGACCGGCATTCTCTGCATCGTGGATGGCGAATCCCAAGCGCGCCTGCAAGTTACCCTCGAACCTTATCTGGGAGGTCACGGTGGCCAAAAAGAAAAAGGCTGAAGCACCGGAGAACCATGAACGCTGGCTGGTCTCCTATGCCGACTTCATGACCCTGCTGTTCGCCCTGTTTGTGGTGCTCTACTCCTTTGCCATGGCCAAGCAGTCCGAAACCCGGGTGCTTATCCAGGGCTTTATCGAGTCGCTGGGTAAAATCGGCCTCATCTCCCCGCCTGCCGGCTCACCCTTGATGCAGGGGGGCACAGGGATTCTCGAGCCGGAATCAAAAACCACGCCGAGCAGCCCGAAAGAGGAGACTGTGCTGGAGAAAGATGCCCCCATGGCGGCATCGGACCCCTTCAACGAGACCATAGGTGCCTCTGAAAAACCGAGCGCCACCGAAGCCTGGCCCCACAAGACCAAGGAGCAGGAGTGGGTGCAGGTGACCAAGCAGAAGCTTGAGCAACAGCTCAAGGCCCAGATTGAATCGAAGGATCTCGAGGTCGAGCAACTCGGCAGTCAATTGGTGATCCGCATCGGCGAGAAGGCGCTGTTCCCCTCCGATTCAGCGTTCCTGCAGCCCCAGTTCGTCCCGCTGGTCCATAAGATCGCCGGCATTCTGGCCAATATCCCGGGGCAGGTAGTGGTCACCGGCCATACCGACAACTCCCAGGCGCCGGTGGAGCTTTATCGCAATAACTGGGAGCTATCAGTGCTGCGGGCCTCTTCCATCGTGCAAACTATGCTGGCTAACCCCCAGCTGGATGCCAGACGAGTCATCGCTCAGGGGGTTGCCGACACCCAACCCCGCTTTGCCAATGACACCCCCGAACATCGCCAGGCGAACCGCCGGGTCGATATCACCCTCTCCCAGGGCAAGGCCGCAGAAGAGTCGCTGCAACTGCTCAAGCCCTGATCCCCCCGCTCCCGCTTCACGCGGGAGCCTCTTTTAAAAACAAATAACTCAATAATATCAATACCATAAGATCTTAATGATAATGATTGCCATTTATTGTCAAGTGGTCAGGCCTCTGCAATAATGCCGCCCTTCAGGCTTAAATAAAAACAATTATCATTATGAACAAACTGCTTCAGGCATGGCCGGCACTCCTGTGTGCCTCCGCTGGCGCGGCCGATCTTCCCCCTGTGGAGAAGGCTCGCAGCGACGACACCATCATTGTCACCGGGCAACGGGTACAACAGAAACTCTCCGATGTTTCCGGCTCCATCACCGTCATCACCCAGGAAGAGCTGGACCGTCAGGTCGCCAGCGAGCTGACTCATGTGTTTCGCAAGATCCCCGGTGTCTCGGTCACCGGCTCTGCCGGGCGACCGCAAAACATCAGCGTGCGCGGCATCGGTGGCAACCGTATCCTGCTGATCAAGGATGGGGTGCGCGTCAGCGACGGCTTTGGCGCCGACAACATCAATGACAAGGTGGGTCGCTTCAACTTCGACCTTGATGACATCAAGCAGATTGAGGTGGCCAAGGGGGCCGGCTCCTCTCTGCATGGCTCCGATGCCATCGGCGGCACCGTGGTGATGAATACCAAGCAGCCGGAAGATTATCTGCAACAGCAAGATAGCTATCTGGCGGCCAAAACCCTCTACGGTGGCGACAGCAACAAGAAGAAGCTCAGCATGACCGGCGCGGTGCGGGCACTGGAGAGCGAACATCTGTTGCGCCTCTCCGGCTGGCGTGGCAACGAAACCGCCAACTTTGAGGAGAATCGCATTCCGGCTGATTTGGATGGCATGAGTGCCTCCACCAGCAGCCGCCTCCCCCTCAATGCCCATCACGCTCTGCGGCTGGAGCTGGACTACTACGAGGATCACGCCAAACGCCAGATGGGCCCAAAGGCGGTGCCCCAACCCGATGGCAGCTGGGATGTGGTCGGTTTTCAGGAAGATGGCGATCAGCGCACCCAGGGCGGCAAGTTCAGTTGGGAAGCCAACGATCTGGGCATGGTCGATACCCTCAACTGGAGCCTGTTTGGCAACCTGTCACGCAACGAAGCCAACCAGCGCCAGCTGCTGCGCAACGATGCCCTGAGCGGCTATCCCAGATATCGCAGCCAGCGCACCCTCTCCACATTCGAGGAGCTGCGCCTTGGCAGTGAGCTGGAGCTGCAGAGCAAGCTGAGCACCGGCTCGCTGGATCACACCTTCAGCTACGGTGTGGAGCTGGAGCAGGCCAACCACGAGCGGCCGGTCAGCAATCTGACCCTGGAAGATGGCATCACCACCCAAGGACAGAAAGCTCCCTTCAGCAAGGCCGAAACCCGCCGCGATGGCATCTGGCTGAGCGATGTGATCGACCTGGGCAACTGGCAGTTTACCCCGACCCTGCGCTTTGACCGCCAGCGCCTGCGCGCACCGGACAGCAATCTGGCCGAGAACCACAGCGACCACATCTCCCCCAGTGTGGCGGCCAGTTACCGCTTCAACGAGACATGGCGCAGCTGGCTCAGCTATGCCAACGGCTTCCGCGCCCCCGCTTACGATCAGGTTTACGGCAACATTCCTCACTACTTTGCCATGCCGCCGTTCGAGATCATTGCCAACCCCAACCTCAAGGAGGAGACCAGCCACAGTCTGGAGTGGGGAGTGAATGGCCAAAGCGACAACTGGAGCGTCAAACCGGCCGTTTTCTACAACCGCTACTACAACTTCATCGACTGGCGCCAGACCGGTTTTCGCCTCGATGACGGTGTCTTCCTGCGCCAATATCGCAACGTTGCCAAAGCAGAAACCTGGGGCGCCGAGCTGGCCGCCAGCCTCTGGCTGAGCGATGAGTGGGAGCTTTCGACCAATCTGGCCTGGATGGATGGCAAGGATCACCGCGGTGAGCCGCTGCGCACCCAGACACCGCTGGAAGGCAACACCACCCTGCGCTGGCAACAGCTCGACTGGGGGGTTGAGCTCAGTGGCAACTATGCCGCCGCCATGACCAAGGTGCCCCAGTGCGCCAATGCGCAGACTGGCTACAACGGTGCCTGCCAGAGCAGCGCAGGCTGGTTCAGTCTGGATCTCACCGGCGACTGGCAGATCACCGAGGCGCTCAAGGTCAATGCCACCATCGGCAACCTGCTCGATACCCGCTACGTCCGCTATCAGGATGTGGCCGGACTGCCGGCTGGCAGCGATACCTCCCTCTACAGCCAGAGCGGCCGCTACCTGTCAGCCAGCCTCAGCTACCGTTTCGTGGGGATGTGATGAAACATCATGCAATCATGGCGGCCCTGCTGGCCGCCCCGTTGGCGTGGGCGCAAGAGGCCCTGCCACCGCCGATCCCGTCCCAATCACACCTGATTTCAGGCAGTCCCGTACGCCAGGATCCCTACTTCTGGTTGCGGGACGAGAGCCGCAGCAACCCGGCCATACTCGCCCTGCTCAAGCAGCAAAATCGCTGGAGCGAGCAGCAACTCGCCGCGCAGCAGCCGCTGGAAGCAACCTTGCGCTCCGAATTTACCCGCCATCCGGCGGGTGAACCCGTACCGGACAACTGGCTTGTGCGCGGCGATCAGGCATGGCAGCTGCGCCCGGATGGCTCACTCTGGCAACGCCACGGGGGCAAGGTGCAGCAACGGCTTCCCGCCAGAGCGGGTGAGGGCTATTACGAAGCGGGCGGCTGGGCCCTGAGCCCGGATAACCGCACACTGGCCATCGCCGAAGACAGGCGCGGCGATCTCGACTATCAGGTCACCCTGCTCGATCTCCAAAGCGGCAAGGCGCTGGCCAGTTTGGCGCAGCGCAGCGCCGATCTCGCCTGGTCACAAGATGGTCGCACCCTCTACAGCATCGCCAACGAGCGCTACACCCTGCGCCCCTGGCAGCTGCGCGGCTGGCAGGATGGCCAGGAGCAGACTCTCTATGAGGAGCAGGATCCCGCCTGGCTGCTCAGCCTCTATCGCACCACGGATGGCCAGCATCTGGTGTTGCAGGGCAACAACCACGACAGCTCGGAGCAGTACCTGCTCGACTCGGGCAAGCCGCAGCAGGTCAAACCCCGCCAGCGCGGGGTGGAATACTATCTGGACAGCCAGTCTGGCTGGGTGATCAAGAGCAACCGGGAGGGGACGTTTGCCCTCTACTCAGCCAGCACGCCGCTCGGTGAGTGGCAGCGCCTGTGGCCCGCCAAAGAGGAGGATCTCGGCGATCCCGAGAAGTGGCGGCTGTTTGATCGCCATCTGGTGGTGCAGTTTCGCCAGCAGGGGGAGGATTGGCTCGCCCTGCTCGATCGCCACGGCCATGAACGCCGGCACCTGCCGCTGGCCAGTGGCGCCGGTACCGGCTGGCTGCAAGGAGAACATGACCCGGCCAGCGACCGCATTCTGGTGCGCAGTCAGGGCTTGAGCCAGCCCCCAGGCCAGCGCTGGCTGGATTTGAATAACGGTCAGTGGATCAACGACCAGCACACCGGTGACGACAAGGCATTGCCCTATCAGAGCGAGCGGCGCTGGGTCACCTCTGCCGATGGCACCCGGGTGCCTGTCTCGCTGGTGTGGCGCAAAGATCTGGCTCCCCGCGCCGTGCTGCTCTACGGCTATGGCGCCTATGGCACGCCGATGCGCCCCTACTACCAGAAAGAGCTGCTGAGCCTGCTGGATCGGGGCTTTGTCTACGCCATCGCCCATGTGCGCGGCGGCGGCATGCTGGGGGAGCAGTGGACCCGCGACGGGCGGGGCATCCACAAGCAGAACGGCATCAGCGACTTTATCGCTGCCGGTAACACCCTGCGCCACTGGTCGCCCGACTCAGCCCCTCTGCCCCTGTTTGCCATGGGGGGCAGCGCCGGAGGCACCCTGGTCGCTGCGGCCCTCAACCAGCAACCGACACTCTTTAGCGGCGCCGTGTTGCAGGTTCCCTTCGTCGATATGCTCGGCACCATGAGCGATCCAGCCCTCCCCTTGACCCGTCAGGAGTACCAGGAGTGGGGCAATCCGGCCAAGCCCGCAGAGTATCAGGCGATGCGCCGCATCAGCCCCTACGACAACCTGCACCGCGCACCCTACCCGCCCCTGCTGGTCACCACCGCCCTGCACGACAGTCAGGTGCCCTACTGGGAGCCGGTCAAGTGGCTGGCCCGCCTGCGGGAGCACAGCACGGGCTCCGGCCCCTACCTGCTGCTGACCGAACTGGAGGGGGGCCACCGCGCCGGTGGTGGCGATCGGGCTCGTGAATTTGCCTTCTTGTTGCATCTGGCGGGGATCAACCAATGACCCTGCCGCTGATTGGGAGTACCACTATGAAACCCCTGTTGCCCGCCCTCTTGCTGGGGCTGGCTGGCTTTGCCACTCAGGCCGCCGAACTGCGTTTTGTCGAACAGAACGCACCGGCCGATACCCGCCTCTGGCTCGAACAGCAACTCGGCGTCACCCTGAGTGATGCCCCGGCCTATCAGCGCCAAGGCAAGCTGGGCCACTATCTGCACTATCGCCAGCAGCTCAATGACGCACCGATCGCCGGCCTTATGGCTGCCGTGAGTCTCGATGAGCAGGGTCGCCCGTGGCGTCTCTATCACAATACCCGACTGATGCAGGCACAGGCGACTCCATGTGATGAGGCAAGCCGCGCCGGGGTGGATGCCTATACCGTCACGCTGGATGGCGCTGTGTGGCAATTCGCCGGCAGTGACGAGGCCCAGCCCTGGTACTGGCAGGATGGCGACACCCTGACTGCGGCCTGGCGTCTGCTGGCGGTGGAAAGCCAGCCGGGCAACAGCAAGAGCAGCCACTGGCAGCTGTTTGTCACCTGCGATGGCAGCGCCTTGCTGGGGCGCACGCTGCAAGAAGCCAGCACCCGTGCCGAACCGACCCCGCTGGCAGGGGAAGTGGCCACGGTGCAAGCCCGCATCTTTGCCCTCGACCCACGCACCCAGCTGCAAGATGGCAACCTGCTGTGGCGCCACGATCTGGTGCTGGACAACGGGGCCTATCGTACCGTCCCGCTCAGGGTACAAAAGGTGGATGACACCTACCAGCTGAGTGGCCCACGCGCCCGGGTCGTGGATGGCACGGCGCCGGAAACTGCCCCCTTTAGCAGCCCTGATGCCGATGGCTTCCAGCTGGATCACCAGCAGCCCGCCTTCCTTGATATCAATGGCTACTACCATCTGGATCTGGCCCAGCGCCATGTGGAATCCCTTGGCTACCCGACGCTGATGGGCGGCCCCCTGGCCATCGATACCGATGCCGGGGAGCAGGACAACTCTCTCTATGACCCCTTCCTGCGCCGGTTGGAAATTGGCCGGATAGGGGTGCCCGACGCGGAAGATCCCATGGTGATCTGGCACGAGTTTGGCCATGCGGTGCAGCACCATATCCTGCCCGACATGGGAGAAGAGGGTGACTGGGGCGCCATCGGCGAGGGCTTTAGCGACTATCTGGCCGCCAGCTGGCGCCAGCGTAGTCCAGAGGCTCGCCAGTTCGAGCCTTTCATGGTCTTCAACTGGGATGCCAGGATAAGCGGCCGGACGCCCCGTCAGCTCGATGACCTGCGGGCGCGCTATCATCCGGGCTTCCTCTATCCGGCTCACCTCACCATCAACGGCAGCAACGGCGACCAGCTGTGGGGCACCCCGCTCTTCACCGCGCTGCGCCAGGCCGTTGAACAGTATGGCGAGGTAGCCCGTGACGAGTTCGATACCCTGCTGATTGAATCTCACTTCGGCCTCGGCCCGCAGGTGCGGATGCCCCAGCTGGCGCGGGTCACCGTGGATACCGCCAACCGCCTCTATCCGGATCGCAGTTATGGCAAGCTGCTGGAGCAGGCCTTCCGCCACCACGCCCTGCTGCCCACGCCCATCGCGGCCCGCCTTGCCGATGACAGCTACCTGTTGCCCGGGGAGAAAAAGAGCCTCGCCATCGAATTGACCAACCAGAGCGGCCGCCCCCTGACCGTGGCTGACGCCAACCTGCTCCCGAGCAAGGGGCTCATGGGTGATGGTCACTGGCAAGGAGAGCTCAACGCCGATGGCACCGCCCGCTGGACCCTGCCGCTGGAAGCAGCGAGCAACCTGACCTGTGGCGAGGCAGTCACCTTGCCGCTGCAGTTCCAGCTCACCCTGCCCAGCCCCACCGAGCGCCAGACCCGCCTTGACCTGCAACTGCCGATCGGTGAACCGCTCTGGCAGCGGGCCATCGGCCAGGGTGGCCAGATCAAGGATGCGGTGAGCGATGAACGGCACGGCCTGTCCCGCTTCACTCTCACCCTGCCCGAGAGCAAGGCCCGCATCGACAGCGGATTCGTGGTCGCCCTCGATCTGGAGCACAGCAAGCTGGAGCAGCTGGAGATCTGGCTCACCTCCCCTTACGGCACCCGGATCAGCCTGTGGAACAAGGGCTACGCCAGCCATACCCGGCTTAAGGGGGAGTTTCCCCGTGAACTGGTACCGTTCGAATCGCTGGACAAGCTGCACGGCGAACCGCTCGCTGGCCGCTGGCTGCTGGAGATCAACGACACCAGCGCCGGTGACACCGGTCAGTTGCGCAACTGGCGGGTAGCCCAGCAAGTCGGCGCCCGCTGCGACAAGGATGAAGCCCTGCCCAACACCGGCATCATTCCCCTTGAGCAGGATGAAGGGGGTGGCGGCACGGCTTCCCCCCTGCTGCTGTTGCTGGCCCTCTGGCCCCGCCTCTGGCGCCGGAGCACCCCGCGCCGTTGAATCCTGTACCACGGGGGTTACCGCCCCCGTGAACCTGTGACCGAATCAAGGAATGTGAAGTGAAACCATCCGTACTGGTTATTGCAACCCTCTCAGCCCTGCTCAGCGCCTGTGGCGGCGGGGAAGATAACGCACCACTGGCGATCCCGGACTACCGGGTCGATGTCGCCCTGCCGACTGCCGGTACCCTGTGCGCCGATCTGGATCAGAACTGGCAATGTGATCCTGCCGACCCTGCCGTCAGCGGCGAAGGAGCTGTGGCCCTGGTCAGCCGTTCGGCCAACATCGTCAACTCGCCTCTGCTGTTCGGACCGAGGAGCGGAGGCCTGCTACTGGCACATCCGGCCGCCAAAGGGGATCCACAACGGCTGCAACCAACCCTGCTCAGTACCCTGTGGCAGAGCCGCATTGCCGAAGGGGTGGCCGCCGATCGCGCACTGTCACTGCTGCTGGCCGATCTCGCCCCGCTGCAACCGGGCAGCGACCGCGTGGCCCTCGCAGGTCTCGGCCAGTTTGATCAGGCGCTGCAACAGGTGGCGATCAGCTTGCAGCAACAGGCCCGCACACGCCTTGCCAACGCCAAGGAGACCCAGTTGCTCACCACCAGCTATCGCGCCATCAGCCTGATGCTGGCGCAATTGGCTCAGGAGTGGCAGCGCAACGGCCAGTTTGCTGAAGAGACCCAAAGCGAACTGCTGACCCTGCTGGTGCAGCAGCAGCCACGCAACCTGCTGACCGTCACCGGCGTCACCACCTTCAGCGATGGCAATGACCCGCTGCTGGAACAGGAACCCGCCGACTATCCGGGACAAGATGCCAGCTGGAATCGCACTCGTCCCCAACTTGCCTATCGTAAACTCGATGATCGCGGTCAGGTTCTCCCCGACAACGCGCCGAGCTGGCAGTGCGTCAAGGATCTCAATACCGGTCTGGTGTGGGAGGTCAAATCGGACGATCCCTTGAGCCCGGCCTGGAAAAGCAGGCCCTTTGCCTATGAGGATGAGCAGTTCAAGGCGACCACAGGCGAGCAGCAAGCGGCCTACCAGCATATTCATAAGAGGATCGAACAGCTCACCGCCGAAGGAGATCTGGCGGCCCTCGCCCGGGCACAGGCGCTGACCACCATGCTGACCACCCGCGCGTATCAGCAGTGGCTCAATGGCGAGCAGCGCTGCGGCATCAGCCAGTGGCGGCTGCCCACCATGGGTGAGCTGATGTCACTGATGCACTACGGTAGCCTGGCCAAGGACCCGCTGGGTCAGCGCATCATCGTGGATACCCGTTACTTCCCGGATATCGCCCCCTCGGAAGATGACACCTACCATGGCTACTACTGGAGCGCCACCAGCAACACCGCCCAGCGCTTCTCCGGTGGCCCCATCAGCAAACGCACAGTCCTGCTCCTGGGAGAAGATGCGGGCACCACCTATCCCGCGCTGGTGCAGCAAGATACCTATATCGAGCTGATGCAGGTACGACTGGTCGCCACTCCCCAATAACCCGAGGAATATCATGAGCCTTTATCGCTTTTCGTTCGCCATGCTGGCACTGCTGGCCCCCCTGGCCCACGGTGCTGCCATTTGTGATGACACCATGGATCGCACCGCCCCCTCTGCCCGTTTTCTTGACCATGGCAACGGCACCGTCACGGATCAACACACCGGCCTCACCTGGATGCGATGCAAACTGGGGCAGACATGGAGTGGCAGCAGTTGCCTGGGTGAACCGACCGTTTACTACTGGCAGCAGGGGCTGCAAGTGGCGGAGCGGATCCGCAGTGACAGCAGCCATGCTCTCTATCACTTCGGCGGTATCAGCCAGTGGCGCCTGCCCGACATCAAGGAGCTGGCGACCCTGGTCGAGCACGCCTGCTACAAGCCCTCTCTCAATGAAGCCATTTTCCCGCGCGCCATGGCGGGGGGCGGTAAAGAGGTCAATGAGGGTTATGTCTATCTGATGAGCAGCACGGTAACCTCCGCCAATGGTCAGCGGGCGTATCTGGATATCACCTCGGGAGATATCGGTCTTCGCTCCATTGGCGCCTACCCGGATCAGGTCTTGCTGGTCGCCAATAAACCCTGACCGCCCCACGCTCGAAACCGGAACGCGATGACAGGAGAGGCTTGAAAGCCTCTCTTTTTATTGCTCTTGCCACCCCCTATCTCACCCGCCATCACGCTCTTCTCCCACCTGTGCCCCCTGCCCGCGATACCGACCTGATCCGGCTTCGCCCGCGGCATTTACCCCTTTCAGGTGATAACGAGGAGCAGCTCTCTGCGCTTTCCAGGCCTTTCCCACCCGCCATAACCAGCAAAAAAGTGCGCTTCTTAACAAAATTTAATTACAGGTTAACCGATTAATAATTAACCCGTAAAAATGACATGTAAATCAGTGCGAAAGTGTCATAATGCGTAACATTATTGTTAAGTCACTTGATTAATTTGGTTAGGAAAAACCTCTATGTTTGCTGATATTTCTGCTCAACATTGGGCTTTTGCCATTTATGTCATCGGTGCCATCACCATCTGTCTGGTGATGATAGGCCTCGCTGCCCTGCTGGGAGGTCGCGCCTACGGCCGCACCAAGAACAAGCCATTTGAATCTGGTGTCGACTCGGTCGGCAGTGCCCGCCTGCGTTTTTCCGCCAAGTTCTATCTGGTCGCCATGTTCTTCGTCATCTTCGACGTCGAGGCGCTCTACCTGTTTGCCTGGTCTGTCTCCGTGCGGGAGAGCGGCTGGGTCGGCTTTATTGAAGCCACCATTTTCATCGGACTGCTGCTTATCGGCCTGATCTACCTCTGGCGCATCGGCGCACTGGACTGGTCACCGCGCAAACCGCAGCTGAACAACAAAAACAGTGATTGAACCACAGACCCTTTCCTTGAGGTTGCACCATGAAGTACACCCTGACCCGGATTGACCCGGATGCACCCGTTGAGCGCTACCCCCAGGAGCAGCGCCAGACCGTCGATGACCCACTGGCGCAAGAAGCGACGCGCGGCATCATGATGGGCCGCCTCGAGGAGGTGCTGCAAGACACAGTCAACTGGGGCCGCAAAAACTCCCTCTGGCCTTACAACTTCGGCATCTCCTGCTGCTACGTGGAGATGTGTACCGCCTTCACCTCCCCCCACGATGTGGCCCGCTTCGGCGCCGAAGTTATCCGCGCTTCGCCCCGTCAGGCCGATTTCATGGTGATTGCAGGGACCCCCTTCATCAAGATGGCGCCAGTCATCCAGCGCCTGTATGAACAGTTGCTCGAACCCAAGTGGGTGATCTCCATGGGGGCCTGTGCCAACTCCGGCGGCATGTATGACATCTATTCCGTGGTGCAGGGGGTGGACAAGTTCCTGCCGGTCGACGTCTACATTCCGGGTTGCCCGCCCCGTCCCGAAGCCTTTTTGCAAGCCCTGATGCTGCTGCAGGACTCCATCGGCAAAGAGCGCCGCCCCCTCTCCTGGGTGGTGGGCGATCAGGGGATCTACCGTCCCCAGATGCAGGCCGAAAAAGAGCGCAAGCGCGGCGAACGGATCAATGTGACCAACCTGCGCACGCCGGATGAGATCTGACCATGAAACTGACTCGTGATTTTCCCAGCAATTACGCCATGGCCCAGTGGCAGCCCAGCGACCACAAGGATGCCAAAGTCATTGGCGAACTGTTTGCCCACTTCGGGGCCGAGCACTTCACCGTGCAGACCACGCGCACCGGCGTGCCGGTGGTCTGGCTTCCCCGCGAACTGCTGCAGGATGTGATGGGCTTTTTGCGCAAGGTGCCCTCCCCGTTTGTGATGCTGTTTGATCTCAGCGCCACCGATGAGCGGCTGCGCAGCCATCGCGACGGTCTGCCCCAGAGCGACTTCACCGTCTTCTATCACCTCATCTCCATCGACCGTAACGCCGATGTGATGTTGAAAGTGGCGCTGGCCGAAAGTGACCTGCATCTGCCCACCATCACCAACCACTTCCCCAATGCCAACTGGTACGAGCGGGAAGTGTGGGATCTGATGGGCATCACCTTCGATGGCCACCCCCATCTGACCCGCATCATGATGCCCAAGAGCTGGCAGGGTCACCCGCTGCGCAAGGATTACCCGGCGCGCGCTACCGAATTCGATCCCTTCATGCTTGATGCCGCCAAACAGGACATGGAGCAGGAGAACCTGCTGTTCAAACCGGAAGAGTGGGGCCTGGCCCGCGGCAACGAGAACGAGGACTACATGTTCCTCAACCTCGGCCCCAACCACCCCTCTGCTCACGGCGCCTTCCGCTTGGTGTTGCAGCTCGATGGCGAGGAGATCCGCAACTGCGTGCCCGACATCGGCTACCACCATCGTGGTGCCGAGAAGATGGGCGAGCGCCAATCCTGGCACAGTTACATCCCCTATACCGACCGGGTCGAGTATCTGGGCGGGGTGATGAACAACCTCCCCTATGTGCTGGCGGTCGAGAAGCTGGCCAGCATCAAGGTGCCGCAGCGGGTCGACATGATCCGGGTGATGATGGCGGAGCTGTTCCGCATCCAGAGCCACCTCTTGTTCCTCGGGACCTATATCCAGGACGTGGGGGCCATGACCCCAGTCTTCTTCACCTTCACCGACCGGCAGAAGATCTACACCATCATCGAAGCGATCACCGGTGCCCGCATGCACCCGGCCTGGTTCCGTATCGGCGGTGTGGCCCACGACCTGCCGAAGGGATGGCAGCGGCTGGTGCAGGACAACCTGCTGAGCTGGCTGCCCAAGCGGCTGATGGATTACGAAAAAGCGGCGATGCGCAACAGCATTCTTCGCGGTCGAACCATTGGCGTCTCTGCCTACACCACCGAGCAGGCGTTGTCCTGGGGCACCACGGGGGCCGGATTGCGCGCCACCGGCCTCAACTTCGACGTGCGCAAGTGGCGCCCCTACTCCGGTTACGATCAGTTCGACTTTGAAGTGCCGGTCGGCAGCAATGGCGATGCCTACGACAGAGCCACCGTGCGGATCGAGGAGATCCGCCAGAGCATGTCGATCATCGAGCAGTGCATGAAGAACATGCCGGAGGGCCCCTTCAAGGCGGATCACCCCCTCACCACCCCGCCGCCTAAAGAGCGCACCCTGCAGCACATCGAGACCCTGATCAACCACTTCCTGCAAGTGTCGTGGGGCCCGGTGATGCCCGCTGCCGAGTCGTTCCAGATGATTGAGGCGACCAAGGGGGTCAACAGTTACTACCTGACCAGTGACGGCTCCACCATGAGCTACCGGACCCGGATCCGCACCCCGAGCTTTGCTCACCTGCAGCAGATCCCCTCGGTGATCAAGGGCAGCATGGTGTCGGACCTCATCGTCTATCTGGGCAGTATCGATTTTGTTATGTCGGATGTGGACCGTTAAGTGATCCGCCCTCCCGGCCATGGCCGGGAATCGGGATCGCCGGACGAGCAGTAAAAGGACAAGCCACCAAAGGTCAAGTCATGAGCCAGCAATGTCAGTGTCACAATAATCAGACCCCACAAGGGCAAGGGGCATGCAGCAGCAAACAGGACGACTTCGTTCTGAGCCAGGCTGAACGCGATGCCATCGAACACGAGAAACACCACTACGAAGATCCCCGCGCCGCCAGCATCGAAGCGCTCAAGATCGTGCAGCAGGCCAGAGGCTGGGTACCCGACGGTGCCATTCACGCCATCGCGGCCGAGCTCGGCATTCCCGCCAGCGACGTGGAGGGGGTTGCCACCTTCTATAGCCAGATCTTCCGCCAGCCGGTAGGCCGTCACATCATCCGCGTCTGCGACAGCATGGTCTGCTACATCAATGGCCATGAAGATCTGATGGCCGGTCTCAAGGAGGTGATGAACCTCGGCCCCGGTCAAACCACCCCGGATGGCCGCTTCACCCTGCTGCCGGTCTGCTGTCTTGGCAACTGCGACAAGGGGCCAGCCATCATGATCGATGACGACACCTATGGCGGCCTCGATCCGGTGACCTTGCTGAAAACGCTGGAGGCTTACCCATGAGCCTGCCGCAAAACAAGATCCTCGCCTCTCTTGGCACCGCCAATCGCACCCCGCGAGCCCCCGAGACCCACCCGCTTACCTGGCGGCTGCGGGATGACGGCCAGCCGGTGTGGCTGGAGGAGTATCAGGCCAAACAGGGCTATGAAGCGGTGCGCAAGGCGCTCGGCCAGATGAGCCCGGACGAGATTGTCAGTACCGTCAAGGATGCCGGTCTCAAGGGGCGCGGCGGTGCAGGCTTCCCCACTGGCGTGAAGTGGGGGCTGATGCCCAAAGACGAGAGCATGAACATTCGTTACCTGCTCTGCAACGCCGACGAGATGGAGCCCAACACCTGGAAAGATCGCCTGCTGATGGAGCAACTGCCCCATCTGCTGATCGAGGGGATGATCATCAGTGCCCGGGCGCTCAAAGCCTATCGCGGCTACATCTTCCTGCGTGGCGAATACGTTGATGCCGCCATCCACCTGCGCCGTGCGGTGGAAGAGGCCAAGGCCGCCGGTCTGCTGGGCAAGAACATTCTGGGATCCGGTTTTGACTTCGAGCTGTTCGTCCACACCGGCGCCGGCCGCTACATCTGTGGTGAAGAGACGGCGTTGATCAACTCGCTGGAAGGGCGCCGTGCCAACCCGCGCGCCAAACCCCCCTTCCCCGCCGTCTCCGGCGTCTGGGGCAAACCCACCTGCGTCAACAACGTCGAAACCCTCTGCAACGTCCCCGCCATTATCGGCAACGGAGTCGCCTGGTATCACGGGCTGGCGCTGCCGGGCTCGGAAGATCACGGCACCAAGCTGATGGGCTTCTCCGGCAAGGTGAACAACCCCGGGGTCTGGGAGCTGCCCTTTGGCATCACCGCCCGCGAGCTGTTTGAAAATTACGCCGGCGGCATGAAGAGCGGCTATCGCCTGAAAGCCTGGCAACCGGGCGGCGCGGGCACCGGCTTCCTGCTGCCGGAGCACCTCGATGCCCAGATGTATACCGCCGGTATCGGCAAGGTCGGCACCCGGATGGGAACTGGCCTCGCCATGGCGGTGGATGACTCCATCAGCATGGTCTCCCTGCTGCGCAACATGGAGGAGTTCTTCGCCCGCGAATCGTGCGGCTGGTGCACGCCCTGCCGCGACGGCCTGCCCTGGAGCGTCAAGCTGCTGCGGGCACTGGAGCGTGGCGAAGGGCAAACCGGCGATCTGGCGACTCTGGAACAACTCTGCGGTTTCCTTGGCCCGGGCAAGACCTTCTGCGCCCACGCACCGGGCGCCGTCGAGCCGCTGGCCAGCGCCATCAAATATTTCCGCTCCGAATTCGAGGCCGGGATCAAAGGCAGCGGTGATAACCGCAAGCCGGTCAAAGGGATCCAGCCCAATCTGCTGGGCGAGCGCTGGTAACGACACCACAGATTTCACAAAACAGGTTTCAGGGAAGTTGTATGGCAACCATTTATGTAGACGGCAAAGAGTACGAGGTAGACGGAGCAGATAACCTGCTGCAAGCCTGTCTGTCGCTGGGTCTGGACGTCCCCTATTTCTGCTGGCATCCGGCGCTGGGTAGCGTTGGCGCATGCCGCCAGTGTGCGGTCAAACAGTATCAGAATGCCGATGACAAGCGCGGCCGCCTGGTCATGTCCTGCATGACCCCGGCCACCGATGGCAGCTACATCGCCATCGAGGATGAAGAGGCTAAAGAATTTCGCAAGAGCGTGGTGGAGTGGTTGATGACCAACCACCCCCACGACTGCCCGGTGTGTGAAGAGGGCGGCGCCTGCCACCTGCAGGACATGACGGTGATGACTGGCCACAACAGCCGTCGCTACCGTTTCACCAAACGCACCCACCAGAATCAGGAGCTGGGCCCCTTCATCGGTCACGAGATGAACCGCTGCATCGCCTGCTACCGCTGCGTCCGTTACTACAAGGATTATGCCGGTGGCGAGGATCTCGGGGTCTATGGTGCCCACGACAATGTCTATTTCGGGCGGGTCGAGGATGGCACCCTGGAGAGTGAATTTTCCGGTAACCTGGTGGAGGTCTGCCCCACCGGCGTCTTCACCGACAAGACCCACTCCGAGCGTTACAACCGCAAGTGGGACATGCAGTTTGCCCCCAGCATCTGCCAGCAATGTTCCGTGGGCTGCAACATCAGCCCGGGTGAGCGTTATGGCGAACTGCGCCGGATTGAAAACCGCTTCCACGGCAGCGTCAACCACTACTTCCTCTGTGACCGTGGCCGCTTTGGCTATGGCTACGTCAATCTGGCCGACCGCCCGCGCCAGCCGCTGCTCAAAGATGGCAACGACCAGCTGACCATTACGGTCGATGGCGCCCTCAACCGCGCCGCCGATGCCCTGCGCACGGCCCGCGGCCTCATCGGCATCGGCTCGCCCCGCGCCTCGCTGGAGAGCAACTTTGCCCTGCGCGAGCTGGTGGGGGCAGACAACTTCTACGCAGGCGTCGAGCAGGCCGAGTGGGCCTGTCAGCTGAAGATGCTGCAGATCCTGCAACAGGGCGGCGTGCCGACTCCAAGCCTGCGGGACATGGAAGAAGCCGACGCCATTCTGCTGCTCGGCGAAGATGTCACCATGAGCGCGGCTCGAATTGCGCTGGCCCTGCGTCAAGCCGTCAAGGGCAAGGCCCGCGAACTGGCCCGCAAGATGAAGGTCGATCTGTGGCAGGTCGCCGCCGTTCAGACCTTGGGTCAGAACGAGCGCTACCCGCTGCTCATCACCAGTCTCGACACCACCCGTCTGGACGATGTGGCGGCCGACAAGCTGCACGCCCCCTATGCCGATCAGGCGCGCATTGGCTTTGCCATCGCCAACCTGCTCGACCCGAGTGCACCGGCCGTGGCCGATCTCGGCCCCGAGCAGCAGGCACAAGCAACTCGCTGGGCCGAGCTGCTCGGCAACGCCAAGAAGCCGCTCATCATTGCAGGCTCCACTGCCCGCGATGTGGCGCTGCTTGAGGCGGCCAGCAACATTGCCCGCGCCCTGAAAGGCCGAGGACTGGAAGCCAGCATCGCGCTGGTTGGCCAGGAGGCCAACTCGCTGGGTCTGGCCATGCTGGGCGCTCAAACCTTGTCAGACAAGCCGCTCGAAGCCGCCCTTGCGCGTATCGAGTCAGAAGAGGGGTTGGCGCTGGTCACCCTGGAGAACGATCTCTACCGCCGCGCGCCGCGCAACCGGGTGGATGCTGCGCTGGCACGGCTGCAGCACCTGCTGGTCATCGACCATCAGGCGACCCCGACCGCCAACAAGGCTGATCTGGTGCTGCCAGCGGCCAGTTTTGCCGAAGCCGATGGCACGCTGGTGAACATGGAAGGGCGCGCCCAGCGCTTCTTCCAGGTCTATGCACCCGCCTTTTACAACGCCGATATTCAGGTGCGTGAAGGGTGGCGCTGGCTGGCGGCGCTGCAAGGGGCGATCGAACGCAAACCACTGCGCTGGCAGAACTTCGACCAGGTCAACCATGACTGCGCCACCAGCAATCCGCTGCTGGCTACCATGCTGGAAGCGGCGCCCAATGCAGGCTTGCGGATCCGTGGCATGCGACTGGCCCGTGAGCCGCATCGTTACAGCGGTCGCACCTCCATGCTGGCGGATCAGAACGTCAGCGAGCCACGGGTAGCGCAAGATCCCGACTCCCCCTTCAACTTCTCCATGGAAGGGTATGCCGGAGCCCGTCAGCCGCTGCCGCAAGTACCGTTCGCCTGGGCGCCGGGCTGGAACTCTCCCTCCGCCTGGAACAAGTTCCAGGATGAAGTGGGTGGCAAACTGCGTGCTGGCGATCCGGGTCGCCGCCTGCTGGAAGCAACAGACCCGCAGGCAGAAGGCAAGGAGCTGCTCGGCTGGTTCACCACCATCCCCGCCCCCTTCAAGGCCGCAGAGGCGCTGCAAGTGGTCAATTATGCCCAGCTGTTTGGCGGCGAGGAGCTCTCCGCTCGCAGCCCGGTCATTCAGGCCCGGATGAACGAACCCGAGCTGGTATTGAATCCAGCAGATGCGCAGCGTCTGGCCCTCCATGCAGGCAATCAGGTCTCCTTCTCCTGGGGCGGTAGCCACTGGCAACTGCGCCTGCGCCTGAGCGAACAGCTGAGCGCCGGTCTGGTGGGGCTCCCCCTTGGGGTGAACGGCCTGCCGACGGCCCTGCAACAAGCCTCAATCACTAACCTGCAGGAGGTGATCGCATGAGCGAGTCGCTGATCGATCTGTTGCTGGAGGTGGGCAAGGCACTGATCGTGCTGGTGGGGATCGTGGGGGCTGGCGCCTTCATGAGCTTCATCGAGCGCCGTCTGCTGGCCCTGTGGCAGGATCGCTACGGCCCCAACCGGGTGGGGCCGTTTGGTCTGCTCCAGCTGGCCGCCGACATGATCAAGATGTTCTTCAAGGAGGACTGGATCCCGCCGTTCGCCGATCGCCGGATCTTTATCCTGGCCCCCATCATCGCCTTCACCGCCTTTATTCTGGCGTTTGCGGTGGTGCCCATCACCCCCACCTGGGGCGTGGCGGATCTCAATGTGGGGCTGCTCTACATCCTGGCCATCGCGGGGCTGGCGGTCTATGCGGTGCTGTTCGCCGGCTGGTCGAGCAACAACAAATACTCATTGCTCGGCAGCTTGCGCGCCTCGGCCCAGACCCTCTCCTACGAGGTGTTTCTGGGGCTATCCCTGATGGGGATTGTGATCCAGACCGGCAGTTTCAACCTGCGGGATATCGTCGAGGCACAGGCAGACTTGTGGAACGTGGTGCCCCAGATCCTGGGCTTTGTCACCTTCCTGTTTGCCGGTGTCGCCGTCACCCACCGTCACCCGTTCGATCAGCCAGAAGCCGAGCAGGAGCTCGCCGACGGCTATCACATCGAGTATGCGGGGATGAAGTGGGGTCTCTTCTTCGTGGGCGAATATATCGGCATCGTGCTGATCTCCTCGCTCATCGTGACCCTCTTCTTCGGTGGCTGGCACGGCCCCTGGCTGCCCCCCTTCATCTGGTTTGCCCTGAAGACCGCCTGTTTCATGGTGTTCTTCATCCTGCTGCGGGCCTCCCTGCCTCGCCCGCGCTTTGACCAGGTGATGTCGTTTGGCTGGAAAGTCTGCTTGCCGCTGACCCTGATCAATATGCTGGTCACCGCGGCAGTTGTACTGATAAGTACGCAGTGAGGCACTCAATATGAAAATTGTTAGCATTATTCAGGGTGTCGGCACCCAGTTACGCAGTCTGGCCATGGTCTTCTCCCATGCCTGGCGGCCCCGTGAAACCCTCAACTATCCGGAGCAGGCAGTCTATGCGGCCCCCCGCTACCGCGGTCGCATCGTGCTGACCCGCGACCCCGACGGGGACGAGCGCTGCGTGGCCTGCAACCTCTGCGCAGTTGCCTGCCCGGTCGGCTGCATCTCGCTGCAAAAATCCGAGCGGGAAGATGGTCGCTGGTATCCGGAGTTCTTTCGCATCAACTTCTCTCGCTGCATCTTCTGCGGCCTGTGTGAAGAGGCTTGCCCCACCACCGCCATCCAGCTGACACCGGATTTCGAGATGGGTGAGTACCGCCGCCAAGATCTGGTGTACGAGAAGGAGGATCTGCTGATCAGCGGGCCCGGCAAATACCCGGACTACAACTTCTATCGCATGAGCGGGATGGCCATCGACGGCAAGCCGAAAGGGGATGCCGAAAACGAAGCCAAGCCCATCGATGTCAAGAGCCTGCTGCCCTGAGGAGTCAATCATGGAACTGGCATTTTATGCCTCGGCCCTGGTGGCCATTTACAGCACGCTGCGGGTGATCAGCACCAGCAATCCCATGCATGCGCTGCTCAATCTCATCATCTCCCTCATCGCCGTGGCCATGATCTTCTTCTGCCTGGGTGCCGCCTTTGCGGGCGCCCTGCAGGTGATCGTCTACGCCGGCGCCATCATGGTGCTGTTCGTGTTCGTGGTGATGATGCTGAACCTGGGGAGTGCCCAGGCACAGGAGAAAAAGTGGCTCACCCCCATGACCTGGGGGGGCCCAGCCCTGCTCTCGCTGATCCTGCTGGGCTTTCTGGCCCACGGCATTCTCGGGGTGACCGGGGGCCTGATCGGAGTGACCGAGGTGACCGCCAAGCAGGTGGGTGTCGAGCTCTTTGGCCCCTATGTGCTGGCGGTGGAGCTTGCCTCCATCCTGCTGCTGGCGGGTCTGGTAACCGCCTATCACCTGGGTCGGGAAGAGAAGAGCGGTGAAGTGCTCTCCGTCCCCCGCACAGCATCCCGCTCTGCACAAGAAGGAGGTCAGCAATGAATGGAATCCCTATGGAGCACGGCCTCCTGCTGGCCGCGGTGCTCTTCTGCATCGGCTTGTGCGGTCTGCTGATCCGCCGCAACCTGCTCTACATCCTGATGAGTATCGAGATCATGATGAATGCCTCGGCACTGGCGTTTGTGGTGGCGGGTAGCCGCTGGGCCCAGGCCGATGGCCAGATCATGTATATCCTGGTGATTTCTCTGGCGGCAGCGGAGGCCAGTATCGGCCTTGCCCTGTTACTGCTGCTCTATCGTCGTTACCACACCCTGAACGTGGACACTGTGAGCGAGATGCGCGGATGAGCCTCTTATATCTGACTTTTTTATTTCCGCTGCTGGGATGGCTGGTGTTGGCCTTCTCCCTCGGCCGGTTTGGTGAACGTACCTCGGCGCTGATCGGGGTAGGCTCCATTGGCCTGTCGGCCCTCACTACCCTGTGGGTGGGCATCGACTTTCTGGGCAACCCGCCCGAGGGGGGCGTCTATGTCCAGCGCCTGTGGCAATGGATGGCGGTGGGCAACTTTACCCCGAGCTTCTCACTGGCACTGGATGGCCTATCGCTGACCATGCTGGGGGTGGTGACCGGGGTGGGTTTCTTTATCCACCTGTTCGCCTCCTGGTATATGCGCGGGGAAGAGGGTTACTCCCGCTTCTTCACCTACACCAACCTCTTTATCGCCAGCATGCTGTTTCTGGTGCTGGCCGATGACCTGCTGTTTGTCTACCTCGGCTGGGAAGGGGTGGGGCTGTGCAGCTATCTGCTGATCGGCTTCTACTACAAGGATCGCAAGAACGGAGCGGCGGCCCTCAAGGCATTTGTCGTGACCCGGGTGGGTGATGTCTTCCTCGCCATCGGCCTGTTTATCCTCTATCGGGAACTGGGCACCCTCAATATCCACGAGCTGCTGGTGCGCGCACCGACCCTGTTTGCCGAGGGCTCCCCTGCCCTGTCGCTGGCCTGCCTGATGCTCTTGGGCGGCGCGGTCGGCAAATCGGCACAGCTGCCGCTGCAAACCTGGCTGGCGGATGCGATGGCTGGCCCGACCCCGGTCTCAGCGCTGATCCACGCCGCCACCATGGTGACCGCCGGTGTCTACCTGATTGCCCGTACCCACGGCCTGTTCCTGCTGGCGCCAGAGATCCTCCATCTGGTCGGGCTGGTTGGCGCCATCACCCTGGTGCTGGCAGGCTTTGCCGCGCTGGTTCAGACCGATATCAAGCGGATCCTCGCCTACTCCACCATGAGCCAGATTGGCTACATGTTTCTGGCACTCGGTGTCGGCGCATGGGAAGGGGCCATCTTCCACCTGATGACCCACGCCTTTTTCAAGGCGCTGCTGTTCCTCTCCGCCGGTGCCGTTATCGTTGCCTGCCACCATGAGCAGAACATCTTCAAGATGGGTGGCCTGCGCAAGAGTTTGCCGCTGGTCTATGCCTGCTTCCTGGTGGGGGGCTCGGCGCTGGCGGCGTTGCCGCTGGTCACTTCCGGTTTCTACAGTAAGGACGCCATCCTGTGGCAAGTAGAAACCTCTGGCCAAAGCGCGCTGCTGTGGGCCGGTCTGGCGGGGGCATTCCTCACCTCGCTCTATACCTTCCGGCTGATATTTATCGCCTTCCATGGCAAAGAGCAGACCAAAGCCCACGCTGGTCACGGTCTGGCTCACCATCTGCCGCTGCTGGTGCTGCTGGTGCTTTCTACCGGCATAGGCGCGCTGATCACCCCGCCACTGGCAGGTGTACTACCCGCAGGCCCTGGTGATCATATCGAAGAGGGGCGCCATGCCCTGGAAATCACCTCTGGCATCATCGCCATCGCAGGCATTGCGCTGGCCGCGTTTCTGTTCCTTGGTGAGCGCCGTCTGGCCACCTCCATTGCCAACAGCGCGCCGGGCCGCCTGCTCAGCACCCTCTGGTTCAACGCCTGGGGCTTTGACTGGCTCTATGACCAGTTGTGGGTCAAACCCTATCTGCTGGCGACCCGTCTGGTCGGGCAGGATCCGCTGGACTGGATGATGGGCCTGCCCGCCTGGCTTGCCCTGCGTGGCAACCAGCTGCTGGCCTGGACCGTGACCGGCAAGTTGCGCTGGTATGCCGCCTCCATGGGGATCGGCGCCGTGCTGGTGCTGGCGCTGTTGCTGCTGGGGTAACGCGATGAACAACCGGACAATCATACAGCCAGGCTGTTTGCTCTCCCTGATGGAACAGGGAGCGCCATCTCATATGAACTTGAACGAGAGCTGATACCGTGACCTTACTCTGGATCTTGCTAATTCCTTTTATCGGCGGCTTGCTCTGCTGGCAGATGGAGCGTCTCGGCGGGCAGTTTGTCCGCTGGGTTGCCCTGCTCTCCATGAGCGCCAGCTTGTTGCTATCCTGTGCCATCTGGCTAAGTGGTGATTTCTCCCTTGCCACGACCGGCCTCGACAGCGCGGGCGTCTCTGGTGCTGCCTCCGCCTGGGCCGCCGAGTGGCGCCTGCCGTGGATCCCCCGCTTCGGCATCTCTTTGCATCTGGCGGTGGATGGCCTGTCGCTCTTGATGGTGATCCTCACCTGCTTTATCGGGGTACTGGCCATTCTCTGTTCGTGGAAAGAGATCGTACAGCGCATCGGCTTCTTCCACCTCAACCTGCTCTGGATCCTGGGCGGCGTGCTCGGGGTCTTTATGGCGCTGGACCTGTTCCTCTTCTTCTTTTTCTGGGAGATGATGCTGGTTCCCATGTACTTCCTGATTGCGCTCTGGGGCCACTCGGTCACTGACGGCAAATCACGGATCAACGCCGCAACCAAGTTCTTCATCTACACCCAGGTGAGCGGCCTTATCATGCTGGTGGCCATCATCGGGCTGGTGCTGACCCACCAGCATGCCACCGGAGTCTTCACCTTCAACTATCTGGAGCTGCTCAATACCCCGATGAGCAAGGGCGTTCAGTGGCTGCTGATGCTGGGCTTCTTTATCGCCTTCGCGGTCAAGATGCCGCTGGTACCGCTGCACGGCTGGCTGCCGGATGCCCACAGTCAGGCGCCGACCGCAGGTTCGGTGGATCTCGCCGGTATTTTGCTCAAAACCGCCGCCTACGGTCTGCTGCGCTTTGCCTTACCGCTGTTCCCCGAGGCGTCCGCCGAGTTTGCCCCCTACGCCATGGTGCTTGGCCTGATCGGTATCGTCTACGGTGCCATCGTGGCCTTTGCCCAGACCGACATCAAACGGCTGGTAGCCTACACCAGCATCTCCCACATGGGTTTTGTGATGATCGCCATCTACTCGGGTAGCGAGCTGGCCCTGCAGGGCGCCGTGGTGCAGATGATCGCCCACGGTCTCTCGGCTGCCGGCCTCTTTATCCTCTGCGGTCAGCTCTACGAGCGGTTGCACACCCGGGATCTGCGCCAGATGGGCGGCCTGTGGGGACGCCTGCGCTATCTGCCCGGTGTGATGCTCTTCTTCTCGGTGGCGTCACTTGGCATGCCGGGCACCGGCAACTTTGTCGGCGAGTGCCTGATCCTGGTCGGCAGCTTCCAGGTGGCCCCGGTGATCACGGCGGTCGCCACCTTCGGTCTGGTGCTGGCCTCGGTCTACTCTCTCATCATGTTGCAGCGTGCCTGCTTTGGCCCCGCCAAGGATGAGAGCATGCTCAAGGGGCTGGATCGCCGCGAGCTGACCATGATGATGGTGATCGCGGGCCTGCTGGTTCTGCTTGGCCTCTATCCCCAACCCGTGATTGACACCGCCAGCAGCAGCCTTATCAACGTGCTGCACTGGTATCTGCTGCCGACTGCTGGAGCCCTGCAATGACTTTCTCCGCTTCCCAACTGCTGGCACTGCTTCCCCTGCTGTTGACCACCGGGGCCATGGCGGCCCTGATGCTGGCCATCGCCTGGCGCCGCTGTGTCACTACCGCCTTTACCGTGACCATTGTTGGCCTCAACCTTGCTCTGTTCTCGCTGCCCATCGTGATGGCGCAAGGGGATCAGGGGGTCACCCCGCTGCTGCAAGTGGACAGTTACGCCGTCTTCTACATGGGACTGGTGCTCATCGGCGCCCTGGCCACCTGCACCTTCGGTCAATCGTGGCTGAAAGCCTACCCGGACAACCGGGAGGAGTTCTTCCTGCTGCTGCTGATCGCCACCGCTGGTGGTCTGGTGCTGGCCTGCTCCCGTCACCTCGCCTCTCTCTTTATCGGGATCGAGATGCTGACCCTGCCGATGTTCGGTCTGGTGGGTTACGCCTACCGCGAGCGCCACTCGCTGGAAGCCGCGGTGAAATATATGGTGCTCTCTGCCGCCGCCACCGCCTTCCTGCTGTTTGGCATGGCGCTGCTCTATGCGCAGGCAGGCAGCCTGAGCTTTGCAGCCCTGGGGCAGACCCTGGCCGAGAGCCCGGCTCACCATCCGTTGCTGATGGGCGGTTTGGGGTTAATGCTGGTCGGCTTTGCCTTTAAACTCTCCCTGGCCCCCTTCCATCTCTGGACCCCGGATGTCTACGAAGGTGCCCCGGCACCGGTGGCCACCTTCCTCGCCACCGTCAGCAAGGTGGCGGTCTTTGCCGTGCTGCTGCGCTTCTATCTGGCGGTACCGGCGGCGAGCGATCCCATGATCCACTGGCTGCTGGCAGCCATGGCGGTCATCTCCATCCTGGTCGGCAACCTGCTGGCCCTGGTGCAGACCAACATCAAGCGGATGCTGGGTTACTCCTCCATCTCCCACTTCGGCTACCTGCTGGCGGTGATCGTGGCGAGCCGATTCGGCCAGATGCCGGTGGAAGCAGCCGGGGTCTATCTGCTGATGTATCTGTTCACCAGCCTGGGTGCCTTTGGGGTGGTGAGCATGATGTCGAGCCCCTATCGCGGCAAGGATGCCGACTCCCTGCACAGCTATCGTGGTCTGTTCTGGAAGCGCCCCTATCTGACTGCCGTACTGACGGTGATGATGTTGTCACTCGCGGGCATCCCGATGACCCTCGGCTTTATCGGCAAGTTCTACCTCATCGGCGTCACCGTCGAGGCGCAGCTCTGGTGGCTATCCGGTGCCATCGTGCTCGGCAGCGCACTGGGTCTCTACTACTACCTCAAGGTGATGGTGACCCTCTATCTGCGCGAACCGGGCATGCAGCAGCGCGATGCCAGCGCCGACTGGGCTCTCTCCTCCGGTGGAGTAGTAGTGCTGCTCTCTGCCGTGCTGGTGGTGTTGCTGGGACTCTATCCCCAGCCGGTCATCAGCCTGGTACAAGGGTTCCAGCACGTGGTATTGCAGTAACCTTTACCGTCGCTACCCCTCATTACCCGCAAAACCGGCAGCCTTGGCTGCCGGTTTTCTATTTGCGTAACAACAGCATCGCGCACTCCGCGAGCCAGCAAATGACAGATCAGTCAGCTTGGGTGATGCCCATCATGGTTTTTGCCATACAACCAGAACCGGGCGAGATCCTCATACCCTCTTGAATTCCTTATTGATATATTGGTTATATTCTGGAATGGAGTTCAGATTGATGAAGCAACACTACGTTTGCCAATTTAACCCGACAGAACTGGCCGCCACGCTGGCACCCTTGCAAGGAGGCAAGCTGACCATACTGCTGGCCGAACAGGATTGCGCGCAGGTTCCCCTGTTGCAGCAGTTGTGCCGCGACTTCAACATCGCCCTGGATGGCGCCATTTTCCCCCAGCTGATCGGTGCGCAAGGATTGTTGCCGCAAGGGGCCTGGCTACTGCCCAGAGCCAACCCCTATCACGCCACACTGCTGCCCCTGACACCGCAGGCCAGCGCAGCATCCCTTGCCCACCGGATTGCGGAACAGGTGGAGAGCATGCTGGCCATCTGGCCAACCCCTTCGCCGCCACCAACCCTGTTTCTGACCTTCGACAACCTCATTCCCAATATCGCCTCCATTCTGGATGCGCTTTATCTGCAGTTGGCCAATCGCGTCAACTATGCCGGCGCCAACGCAGGCAGCGGCAGCTTCACCCCCCTTGCCTGCCTGTTCGACAATCAACGGCAACTTGCCTACGGGGTCACCTGCACGCTGCTGCCCAGCAACAGCTTTCCCTTTCTGGAACATGGTTACCAACTCTCGGCCCAACCGATGCTGGCCACCAGCAGTGAAGCGAACAAGATTGCCTACATCGATTGGCAACCGGCCTTTCAAAAATATCAGGGGCTGATCCGCCAGCAATTCCAGCACACTATGGTGCGCGAGGAGCTCTACCGTTTCGTGGTGCACATGCCACTGGGCCTGCTGCGGGCCAACGGGGATGTGATTGTCAGGATTCCCGTCGAGGCAAACGATGACGGCGCCCTGCTCTGCGCCGGCGAGGTAGCGGAGCACAGCATCCTCACTCTGCTGAAGGCGCCAGAGAGTGCCACCGAACATGCCTGCTCACTAGCCAGGCGCCTCAACCAGCAACAAACCCTCACCCGGGCACACTTGCTGGAGGTCTACTACTGCGCGGGACGCCAGTTGCACTTCGACCAGCAGACGGTGACCGAGCTGCGCACCCTGCTGACCCACTCGGGGGCCGGCGATCTGGCAGGAGCCCTCTCCCTTGGCGAAATTGGCAGCGTGCGCCACGGGGATTACCCCCAATTTCATAACGGCGCCATTCTCTGTAACGGGGCATTGATATGAACAACGACCACGCCATGGCCATCGTCTGCGATCTGGCGCTCTGCATCGGGCGTGAAGTCACGCTGGATGCGCTGCTCACCAAGGTACTGCAACGTTTTATGCATCACTGCGCCACGCCGGTTGGCGCGGTATTGCAGCAACAACGGGAGGGATACACCCTGCTCAAGGTGATCGGCGACGAGCAGCTGCGCCAGCACACCGGCACCACCCTGCCACTGCCCGGGTGGGTCAGCGAGGAGGAGCACTGCCTGCTGCAACAGACGCTCCCCCTGCCGGGCAGCCGCCCCTACCAGTTTGCCTATCGGCTCAAGGTTGAAGGGGGGTATCTCATCTTGCTGCTCGCCCCCCAGCCACATCAGCAGATCGTACCGGTCTGCCATCTGTTCAGCCCGGTACTCGGCAACCTGGCCCGCGCCATTTCCCTCTGCAAGGACAGCGAGCTGCTCGCCCTGCGTCAGCAGGCCGAACTGAAGGATCTGAAACACTTCAACGAATCCCTGCTCAAGGCTATCCCGATCCCGGTGTTCTACAAAGATATCGAAGGGCGATTTCTGGGCTGCAACCAGGCCTTCAATCAGGTGATCGGCATCGGCAAGGAGGCGCTGCTGGGTCGACGGGTCGAGGAGCTGCTGCCAGTCGGGCTTGCCGAGGCCTACAGCATGCGGGAAACCGAGTTGCTGCGAAGTCGCCAGCCCCAGTGCATCGAACAGCAGTTGCATGACCGCAATGGCATGCGCTATCAGGTCATCTGTTTCAAGGATCTCTTCTATGACCATCAAGGGATGGTTGCCGGCATCATCGGCACCCTGGTCGACATCACCCGCCTTAAGGAGAGCGAGCGCCACCAGCGTGAGCTGCTGTTCCAGACCATCAGTGCCCTCGCCAGCGCCATCAGCCACAAGGATCGCAACAGTGCGGGCCATGAGTTGAGGGTGCGCGATTTGGCACTGGCCATCGGGCAGGCCATGCAACTGCGGCAAGAGAGGCTGGATGCGCTGGGACTGGCGGCCATGGTGCACAATATTGGCCTGCTGCAGATCCCCACCGAGATCATCACTCGCCCCCGTGAATTGCGGCCGGTGGAGTTCGAACTGATCAAGCAGCACCCCCAGGCCGGCCACGATATTCTCAAACAGATCGACTTCCCCTGGCCCATCGCCACTATAGTGCTGCAGCACCACGAAAACCTCGATGGCAGCGGCTATCCGCAGGGGCTGGCGGGCAGCGCCATTACCCTGGAGGCTCGCATTATCCGGGTGGCCGATTCGCTGATCGCCATGACCTCCCATCGCCCGTTCCGCCGGGCCATGCCTCTGAGTGACGCCATTGCCGAACTGACCCGCTATGCCGGGATCCATTACGATGAAAAAGTGGTCAACAGCTGTATCGTGCTCTGGCAGACCGGCTACCACTTCGGCCCTCCCATCAGTCAACTTGCAGACAAGGCGGGATAAGATGTCCGAACTCCTCACCTCCTGTACACTCCCCCACCCACTGACCGATGCGCTCCCCTCCTCGGCGCTGTTGCTGACCCAGGTGATGGATCAGCTTCCCTATCGGGTGCTGCTCAAAGACACCCGATTCAGCTACATCGCGGGCAACCGCCTGCTGGCGGCGGATCTCGCCCTCTCACCAGAGGCACTGGTGGGCAAGAATGACTGCGACTTCTTTCCCCCCGAACTGGTACAACGCTATCGGGAGGATGACGCCCGAGTCATGCGCGAGGGGATACACCAGCACATCGAAGAGCCCTATCTGAAGGGGGGAGAAGCCCGCTGGCTCAGCACCACCAAGTTTCCCCTGCGTGATGAGGCGGGGGTCATCGTGGGGGTCGGCGTCTTCTTCGAAGACATTACCGAGCAGAAGTGGCAGCAGGAGAAACTGCAACAGTACACCTGGACCCAGCAAGCGATCAGCCGCGCCCACCACGCCCTGCTCAAACCGGGCGATGAGCCACAACTGCTGCAGGATATCTGCGATGCCATCGCCGTCGATGACCGTTTTCCGCTGGTGGCAGTGCTGCAAGGCCAGCCCGAACTCGCCCAACCGCCGAGGATCGTGGCGCAGGCAGGCAGTGCCGATGCCTCGGAACAAACGCTGTGGTTGAACGATGAGGCCCTCACCCAGGCCATCCTCCACCAGCGGCGCCTCAATCAGGTGATCTTCCACGAGCGGCCCCATACCGGCCGCCACCCGTTGCGATCCCGCCTGCTGATCCCCTTGCAACTGCAGGAGGATCTGGCCGGTGCGCTGATCATTCACAGCGACCAGCCACGGTTGTTCAGCCAGGAGGAGGAGCAACTCTTCATCCAGCTGACCGACTACCTCACCTATGGCCTGCAGGCGCGCCATACCCAGCAGGCTTATCTGCGCTCGCAACAGGAGAAGATCTTCCATGCCCGCCAGCTGGAGCTGGCACTGGAAGATGCACTGGGTGCCATCGCCGCCGTGCTGGAGCAGCGCGATCCCTATACCGCTGGCCATCAGAAACATGTGGCCAAGCTGGCCCAAGCCATCGGCCGGGAGCTCAGGCTGGAAGAGAAGCGGCTGCGAGGGATCTATCTGGGCGCCATGGTGCACGATATCGGCAAGATCCAGGTACCGGCCGAAATTCTCACCAAACCGGAGCGCCTCACGCCGCTGGAGTTCGAGCTGGTCAAGGAACACCCCGCCATCGGCTATCTGGTGCTCAAGGATATCGACTTCCCCTGGCCCATCGCCCGGATGATCCACCAGCACCACGAGTATCTCAATGGCTCCGGCTATCCGCTGGGACTCAAGGGGGATGAGATCCTGCTGGAGGCCCGCATCCTCACCGTCGCCGATATCGTCGAATCCATGTCCTCGGATCGCCCCTATCGCGCCGCCCTCGGCATTCCCCAGGCCCGTGAGCAGATCATCCAGATGCGCGGCCATCAGCTCGATGCGGATGTGGTGGATGCCTGTCTGCGGATCCTCGACCGGGGAGACTTTATCCCCCAACCGCTCGGCAAGCCGTAACGACACGGATAAAAAAACCGGCCAAGTGGCCGGTTTCTGTTTTTATGCGCTGGCGCTGTCTCTATTAACCCAGACGAACCCGGGCGTTACGGAACATCCGCATCCAGGCGCCGTCCTCGCCCCAGTTGTCGGGGTGCCAGGAGTTGGCCACGGTGCGGAACACCCGCTCTGGGTGCGGCATCATGATGGTGGCACGGCCATCGGTAGTGGTCACGGCGGTGATACCGTTCGGTGAGCCATTCGGGTTGGCCGGGTACTGTTCGGTCACGCTGCCGCGGTTATCGACAAAGCGCAGCCCTACCAGACCGCTCTGCTGCAGTGCGTTCAGGTGAGCGGCATCACGCACCTCGACACGCCCTTCCCCGTGGGAAACGGCAATCGGCATCACCGAGCCTGCCATGCCGGCGAAGAAGGCCGACGGGGACTCCTGCACTTCCACCAGGCTGAAGCGCGCCTCGAAGCGCTCGGAGCGGTTGCGCACAAAGCGCGGCCACAGATCGGCGCCCGGGATGAGTTCTCGCAGGTTGGACATCATCTGACAACCGTTGCAGACACCCAGAGAGAGGGTATCGCCGCGCTCGAAGAAGCGCTGGAACTGCTCGCGGGCGTTGTCGTTGAACAGGATGGACTTGGCCCAGCCTTCACCGGCCCCCAGCACGTCACCGTAGGAGAAGCCGCCACAGGCCACCAGGGTCTGGAACTCTTCCAGCTTAATGCGACCGGAGAGAATGTCGCTCATATGGACATCGACCGCCGCGAAACCGGCACGATCGAACGCCGCCGCCATCTCCACGTGGGAGTTGACCCCCTGCTCGCGCAGCACCGCCAGACGGGGGGAGACCCCGCGGGCAATGTAAGGTGCAGCCACATCCTCGGACGGGTTGTAAGTCAGCTTGGCATGCAGACCCGGATCGGTGGCGTCCTGACGGGCCGCGTGCTCACTGTCGGCGCACGCCGGGTTGTCGCGCAGGCGCTGCATCTGCCAGCTGGTCTCGCCCCAGATGGTGCGAAGAGCGGTACGGCTGGCACGATAGACCTCCTGACCGCCCCGCTGCAAGGTGATGAGATCCCCTTCGCGCACGGTACCGAGCACATGGGAGCAGGCTGCCAGACCGTGACCGGCCAGCAGGGTCATCACCGCCTCTTTATCTTCACGACGCACCTGAATGACGGCGCCCAGCTCTTCGTTGAACAGCGCCGGCAGCAGCTCGCCGCCGATGCGATCGAGCTGGATGTCGAGGCCGCAGTGGCCGGCAAACGCCATTTCGGTCAGGGTGACGAACAGGCCGCCGTCGGAGCGGTCGTGGTAGGCGATCAGTTTGCGATCGGCCACCAGCGCCTGAATGGCGTTGAAGAAGCCCTTGAGCTGGACCGGATTATCGAGATCCGGCGCCTTGTCACCCAGCTGGCGATAGACCTGCGCCAGCGCCGAGGCGCCGAGGCGCTGCTTGCCGTTGCCAAGGTCGATGAGGATAAGGTCGGTTTCACCGAGATCGGTACGCAGTTGTGGCGTGACGGTGTTGCGCACATCCTCGACCCGGGCAAAGGCGGAGATGAGCAGGGAGAGCGGCGAGGTAACGCTGTGCTCCTTGCCATCCTGCTGCCAACGGGTCTTCATGGACATGGAGTCCTTGCCCACAGGAATGGTGATGCCAAGGGCCGGGCAGAGCTCCTCGCCCACCGCTTTGACCGCCTCATAGAGACCGGCATCTTCACCCGGATGACCGGCAGCGGCCATCCAGTTGGCGGAGAGCTTGACCCGCTTCAGCGACCCGATATGAGCCGGTGCCAGGTTGGTGAGCGCTTCCGCCACCGCCATGCGAGCGGAGGCGGCGTGGGAGAGCAGCGCCACCGGGGTACGCTCGCCCATGGACATGGCTTCACCGTGATAGCTGTCGTAGGTGGCAGCAGTGACGGCGCAATCGGCCACCGGGATCTGCCAGGGACCAACCATCTGGTCGCGATTGACCAGACCGGTCACGCTGCGATCGCCGATGGTGATAAGGAAGGACTTCTCCGCCACGGTCGGCAGGCGCAGTACCCGCTCGGCCGCGTCACTCAAAGTGATGCCATCGAGCTGGAGCGCTTTGCCTTGTGCAGGCAGGGTCACCACGTCGCGGTGCATCTTGGGGGCCTTGCCGAGCAGCACATCCAGCGGCAGATCGATGGGCTGATTGTCAAAGTGGCTGTCAGAGAGGGTCAGATGCTTGTCTTCGGTCGCGGTGCCGATGACGGCATAGGGTGCGCGCTCGCGCTCGCACAGCGCCTTGAACAGCGGCAGCTTGTCCTGCGCTACCGCCAGGACGTAACGCTCCTGGGATTCGTTGCACCAGATCTCCAGCGGGCTCATGCCCGGCTCGTCGCTCTGGATGGCGCGCAGATCGAAACGACCACCGCGCTCACCGTCGTTGACCAACTCCGGCATGGCGTTGGAGAGACCGCCCGCCCCCACGTCATGGATAAAGACGATAGGGTTGTCGTCACCCAGCTGCCAGCAGCGATCGATCACCTCCTGGCAACGGCGTTCCATCTCGGGGTTGTCACGCTGCACCGAGGCAAAGTCGAGATCTTCGGCTGACTGGCCGGAGGCCATGGAGGATGCGGCACCGCCACCCAGACCGATGTTCATCGCCGGGCCGCCCAGCACGATCAGCGCCGCGCCGACCGGGATCTCCCCTTTCTGGACATGTTCGGTGCGGATGTTGCCGATGCCGCCTGCCAGCATGATGGGTTTGTGGTAGCCACGCACCTCGACGCCGTTGTGGCTCGGCACCTCCTCTTCGAAGGTACGGAAGTAGCCGAGAATGGCCGGACGGCCGAACTCGTTGTTAAACGCGGCTCCGCCGAGCGGCCCCTCCTGCATGATGTCGAAGGCACTGACGATACGGCTCGGCTTGCCGAAATCCTGCTCCCAGGGCTGCTCGAAGCCGGGAATGCGCAGGTTGGAGACGGAGAAACCGACCAGCCCCGCCTTGGGCTTGGCACCGCGACCGGTGGCCCCCTCGTCGCGGATCTCGCCGCCGGAGCCGGTGGCTGCCCCCGGGAACGGGGAGATGGCGGTCGGGTGGTTGTGGGTCTCCACCTTCATCAGGATGTCGACCTGTTCCTGGTGATACTGGTATTCGCCGTTGGCCGGGCTCGGGAAGAAGCGGCCCCCCTGGCTCCCTTCCATCACGGCGGCGTTGTCTTTATAGGCAGAGAGGACATGATCCGGCGTCTGCTCGAAGGTGTTCTTGATCATCTTGAACAGCGACTTGGGCTGCTGTTCGCCATCGATGGTCCAGTCGGCATTGAAGATCTTGTGACGGCAATGTTCGGAGTTCGCCTGGGCGAACATGTAGAGCTCGATGTCGTTGGGGTTGCGACCCAACTTGGTGAAGTTCTCCACCAGATAGTCGATTTCGTCGTCGGCCAGCGCCAGACCGAGCGCCACGTTGGCTTCGGCCAGGGCTGCGCGACCACCGCCCAGCACATCCACCTGGGTGAAGGGGCGCGGCTCGTGGTGAGCAAACAGGGCGGCAGCTTCGCTCATCTCGGCAAACACCACTTCCATCATCCGATCATGGAGCACGGCGGCAATGGCGCTGCGCTGGGCGGCACTCAGCTCACCCTGCCCCTTGATGGTCAGGTAATAGGCAATACCACGCTCCAGCCGCTTGACCTGTTTCAGGCCGCAGTTGTGGGCGATGTCGGTTGCTTTGGAAGACCAGGGGGAGATAGTGCCGGGGCGGGGGGTAACAAGAAACAGCTGACCGCTGGGGGTGTGTTCGGGGATGGTCGGGCCGTAGCGCAAGAGCTGGCCCAAGGTCGCTCGCTCGGGGGGAGAGAGGGGGCTTGTCAGCTCGGCAAAGTGCACATACTCGGCATAGACATCCTCTATCTCTACTCCGCTCTCTACTCCACTCTCGTTTCTCATCTGTGCGAAGCGTTGCAGCAGTTTTTGGACACGAAAATCAGACAGTGCTGGGGCACCACGCAAGATATCCATATGACCTTTCTCACCAAGTTTTAAAGTGGGGGGGAATTGAGACGCGCGTATTATAGGGATCTGGCTCACAGCGGACAAACGTTTTTCTCACTTCGTGCAGTGTGACTCTGCGCACACTCTCTGGTATAAAGGTGCCTCTTTTTTGACAAATGCCGATTTTTTCAACAAAGGTACTCACCTACTTGCGCTGCATTTTTCGACTGTTTATCGGGCTGTTGTTGACGCTGACACTGGTTGGCTGCGACTTCTATAGCCCCTCCAGCCAGCTGGAGCAGATCCGCCAGCGAGGCGAGATCCGGGTTGGCACCATCTATGGTCCCACCTCCTATTACCAGCGTGACGACCTCGCCCAGGGGTTCGATTACGAGCTGGCGCAAAATTATGCCGATTGGTTGGGGGTGAAACTCACCATCATCCCGGTCGACACCACTGACCAACTGGTCACCCTGCTGAAAAAGGGCAAACTCGATCTGGCGGCTGCCGCCATCATGGTCACCCCCGAACGGCGCGAGCTGTTTCGCTTCGGCCCGGGCTTCTATCAGGTCTCTCCCAAACTGGTCTACCGCAACGGCAAACCCAAGCCGGCCTCATTGAACGATATCAAGGGCAAGCTGGTGGTGGCCGCCGGCTCCACCGGTGAAGATCTGCTCAAAGAGATGAGCAAAGAAAATCCGAAACTAGCCTGGAGCACCAGCGACAACGCCGATGTGGAGGAGCTGCTCAAGCAGGTGGTGGATGGCAAGATTGACTACACGGTGGTGCAGGATACCGTGCTGGCCCGTACCCAGCGCTACTACCCGGAGCTCACCGAGGGGCTGACCCTGGCCCAGAAGCAGACCGTTGCCTGGGCCATGAGCAAGCTGCCCGATGACAGCCTCTATGCCAGCGTGATCGACTTCTTCGGTCAGCGCTTTATGGATGGTGCCATCGCCAAGCTGGACGAGAAGTACTTCGGCCACGTGCAGAACTTCGACTTTGTCGATACCCGTACCTTCCTCAAGCGCGCCAAGAGCCTGCTGCCCAAGTACCAGCCGCTGTTCCAGACTCACGCCAAGAATATTGACTGGCGTCTGCTCGCCGCCATCAGCTATCAGGAGTCCCACTGGGACCCGCAGGCCCGCTCCTACACCGGCGTGCGCGGCATGATGATGCTGACCGAGCCCACTGCCAAGGCGATGGGAGTCAACGACCGGCTTCATCCGGAAGAGAGCATCAAAGGTGGCTCCCTCTATCTGCAACAGATGATGGAGAAGGTGCCGGATTCGGTGCCCGATGACGAGAAGGTGTGGTTTGCCCTCACCGCCTACAACATAGGTTACGGCCACATGATGGACGCCCGCCGCCTAACTAAAGAGCTCGGCAAGAATCCCGACGCCTGGAGCGACGTGAAAGAGGTGCTGCCGCTGCTGCAACAGGCGCGCTGGCACCGCAAGGTACGTTACGGCTATGCCCGTGGCAGCGAGGCGCGCAACTATGTCAACAACGTGCGGCAGTATTACCAGAGTCTGCTCTGGCTCGACAACGAGCAGCAGAAGGCACATCAGCGGGAGAGTCTCGACAACGACAGCGAGCCCGAGCTGGCCGAGCGCCCCACCGCCATCGCCGAAGTGGTCAATCAGATCACCATGCGCTAACCAGCCATTATTCGGCTGTTTTCACGCAAACTTCTCTGTTACCATCGATTCACATCGGAGCCTATCCGAAATCGCATTGTTTTCATTATGTTGAGAGATTAAATAACAGCAATTTCGGATGGGCTCCATCAATGACCCAAGGCCGGGATGGCCACCTGAGTTGGGAGGAGACCAAGATGCAAAAACGTAGAAAAATCAGTCTGGTCAGAAAAGCGAAGTGCAGCTGGAGCCCCAGACGCAAACTCAAGCTTAATGACATCAAGCGCAACCTGTGGCGCAGAAATCGATCCTATACCCTGCTTATTGCAGAGCACACAGCATAAACCCGGCATTCGCCGGGTTTTTTTATCTTCTTTCTCACCTGAATACTGTCTTACACCAGTGCCGCCTTGAACTGTACCGACCGCTTGGAGATCAGCGAGTTGCAGTGGTTGCAGAAGTAATCCACCGCGCCGCACGCCTTGAGACGCTCCAGCTCCTGCTGGCAGGTGGGGCAGATGGCCGTGACGCGGACATTGACCTGACACTGGCCACAGGTTTGCTCCTTGCTGCGGGTATCCAGTTCAGCCTGGCATGATGGACAAAGCAGGACTTCCATAATCAACTCCTCGAAAGTGGATCTGCCATGGTCTTGTTCCATGGCCGATCCCCCTCCCCTTATTCCTCACCTTAACATGGCGAGGATAACAAAGCGGCTGCCGGTGAGGGCAGCCGCAAGGACTTATTTCTTCTTCATTTTCAGCAGGCGTTTGCGCTGACGTTCCTGACTCAGGGTCATGGTGTTCTTCTTCCCTTCAAACGGGTTGACCGACTCCTGGAACTCGACCCGGATCGGCGAGCCCATGATCTTGAGGGACTTGCGGAAGTAGTTGATCAGATACCGCTTGTAGGAGTCCGGCAAGTCGTTCAACTGGTTGCCGTGGATCACGATGCGCGGCGGGTTGTAGCCACCGGCGTGGGCATACTTGAGCTTGACGCGGCGACCATTGACCATCGGCGGCTGGTGATCTTCCTGCGCCATCTGCATGATGCGGGTCAGCATGGCCGTGCTGGTACGACGGGTGGCGGACTGGTAAGCCTCCTGAATGGATTCAAACAGATGGCCGACACCGCTGCCGTGCAGGGCGGAGATGAAGTGAACGCGGGCGAAGTCGATGAAGCCCAAGCGACGATCCAGCTCGTTCTTCACATCCTCTTTCACCTTCTGATCCAGACCATCCCACTTGTTCACCACCAGCACCACGGAGCGACCGGCGTGGAGCACATAGCCAAGGATGCTCAAGTCCTGATCGGTGATGGTCTCCTGGGCGTCGATCACCAGCAGGCAAACGTTGGCATCTTCGATGGCTTTCAAGGTCTTGATAACGGAGAACTTCTCCACCGTCTCGTGCACCTTGCCACGACGACGCACACCGGCGGTGTCGATGACCACATACTTCTGTTCGTCACGCTCCATCGGAATGTAAACGGAGTCACGGGTGGTGCCGGGCATGTCATAGACGATGACCCGATCTTCACCCAGCATACGGTTGGTCAGGGTAGATTTACCGACGTTGGGACGACCAACGATGGCGAACTTGATAGGCAGGTCGGCGAACGGGGTCTCCTTGGTGTCCTCTTTGGTATCGAGTTCACCGGCAGCCACCATGCGCAGCAGGGCTTCTTCGTCGAAGTCCTCCTCTTCCTCATCCTGCGCATCTTCATCGGTAGCGGAGTCGACCAGGGTCTCCAGATGGGGAGCCAGGGCCAGTTCCAGCAGGCTCAGCACGCCACGACCGTGAGCGGCCGCGATCTGGTAGACCTCGCCCAGCGCCAGACCGTAGAACTCGGAGACCGCGGAATCACCGTCGATACCGTCGGTCTTGTTGGCCACCAGAAATACCTTCTTGTGGGCCTTGCGCAAGTGCTCGGCGATGGCTTGATCCGCCGCGGTCAGACCGGCACGGGCATCCACCATGAACAGCACGACGTCCGCTTCTTCGATGGCCAGCAGGGATTGCTCGGCCATCTTCAGCTCGATCCCCTCTTCGGTGCCATCGATACCGCCGGTATCGACCACGATAAATTCCAGCTCGCCCAACTTCGCCTGACCGTATTTACGGTCCCGGGTCAGACCGGGAAAATCGGCAACCAGGGCATCCCGAGTACGGGTCAAGCGGTTAAACAGGGTGGATTTCCCCACGTTGGGGCGGCCCACCAGGGCTACTACAGGAGTCATAAAAGCCTCATTCTCAAGACGACAAAGGCTCCGGGTCCGAAGACCAGGAGCCGGATATTCACATTATCGGACGATCAAGGACGCTTGAGGGCGTACAACTTGCCGTCACGGCTCTGCACATACAGGGTCTCGCCATCCACCAGCGGGGCGGCGTAGAGACCACTGCTATCGAGCTGCTGCATCGCCTTGATGGTACCGTCGGTACGATCAAGCCAATACAGGTATCCTTCCACATCACCCACCACCACATAGTCACCGAAGATGACAGGTGCAGTGACGGTACGATTTTCCAGCTGGGTGTTGGACCACAGCTCCAGACCGTTGCGACGGTCGATGGCAAACAGGTGGCTGCGGCTGTCGGTCAGCACGATGGCATTACCGGTCATCGCCAGATCGCGATAGCCGGAATACTTGCGCTTCCACACTTCATCGCCGGTCATCAGTTTGCGCGCCATCAACTGACCGTTGTAGGCGATGGCGTAGAGCTCATCACCGGCGATCAGCGGGCTGGCATCGACGTCAACCATGCGGTCCAGCTCGGTAGCACCGCGCGGATCAGCCACCTTGGACTGGCGCACAGGCTGGCCGTTGCTCAGCAGAGCGATGCCCACCTTGCCATCGGCACGACCGTAAATCACAGCGCCGTTGGTGATCACCGGTGCACCGGCACTGCGCAGGGTCAGCGGCGGCTGCTCTTCGGAGAGCGACCACTGCATCTTGCCTTCATCAGTGTCGAGGGCGATCAGGCGACCGGAGGTGGTCAACACCACCACGCGGCCATCTTCCACCGCAGGGCTTGCCACCACTTCGCCGGGCACATTGGTCTGCCAGAGCACTTCTCCGTTCTCTTCGTTCAGGGCGTAGACCACCCCGTTCTCGGAGCCGAGGAAGAGCTTGCCGTAACGGGAGACCAGACCACCGGAGAGGCGGGCGCTGCGCTTGTCGGCGTTGACCGGCAGGTCGGCCAGATCGACAGTCCAGAGGCGATCGCCACTGGCACGGTCAAAGGCGCTGACATCGCCGTCACGGGCCGCCGCATAGATACGATCCTCTTCCACCACCGGCTTGAGCTGGGAGTAGAAGTCACCGATGCCATCACCCACAGTGGATGACCATGCGGTGTCGGCCGTGAAGGCAGATTCAACCTTGGGCAGCGGCGCCATCGGGTTGAGATCCTCTTCGGAACTGAACAGGGAGCAACCCTGCAGAGCGAAGGAGACCGCAGCCCCCAGCGCCACCATCTTGAATAGATTACGCATCCGGTGCCTCACCAGTCGCAACGGCCGGCAGGGCCAGATCGTCCATTTTCAGCTTGAGCTCGGCGCTACCCTGCAGGCCGCCGGCATCGGCCGCCGCCTGATAGGCATCACGAGCCTCTTCGGTCTTGCCCTGCTTTTGCAGCACATCACCACGGGCTTCGGCTACCTGCGCCTTGAAGGCCTCATTCTGGATGGTTGCCAGCTTGGCCAGCGCTTCATCTGCCTTGCCCTGATCATTCAGCACACGAGCCAGACGCAGCGCCGCGATGGGACGAATGCTCTCGTCACCCGTGGTCGCCACCAGCTCCAGCTGCTCGACAGCCAGATCCAGCTTGCCCGCCTTGACGGCAGCGGCAGCCAGTTGCAAAGCGGCCAGTTCACCGTAGGAGTCACCCTTGTTGGCGGTAACAAACTGCTGTGCCTGCTCGAAACCGGCGGCATCGCCCTTGGCCAGCTGCTCAATCACCTGGTTGTAAGAGTGGGAGGAGGCCTCCATGGTCTCTTGCTGGTGCTGGTTGTAATAGCGCCAGCCGAACAGACCGACCAGACCGATCACGGTCCCGGCAATCACCGAGGTTCCGTTCTCTTTCCACCACTCCTTGATAACCTCAACCTGTTGTTCTTCGGTGGTATAGACTTCCACAGCTTACTCTCCTTTGGCTGCCAGCAGGGCAATGGCGGCGTCAACCTTGACGGTCTGTTGCTCGGCCTGACCACGCAGATATTTGATAGTGATCTCCCCGTTTTGCACCTCGGTCTCACCAAGGATCAGGGCGATTGCCGCGCCGCTCTTGTCGGCACGTTTGAGTTGTTTCTTGAAGTTGCCACCACCGCAGTGGCTCATGAGGCGCAGGTCCGGCAGGGCATCGCGCAGACGCTCGGCCAGCTGGAAGCCAGCCTGTTCGGTCCCCTCGCCCACCATCGCCAGATAGACATCCACCGCCGGGCGGATATCGGCGTTGAGCTCGAGAGTTTCCAGCATCAGCACCAGACGCTCCATGCCCATGGCGAAGCCCACGGCAGGGGTCGATTGACCGCCCAGCTGTTCTACCAGACCATCGTAGCGGCCACCGGCACAGACGGTGCCCTGGGCACCCAGACTGCTGGTGACCCACTCGAACACGGTCAGGTTGTAGTAGTCAAGACCACGCACCAGACGCTCGTTCACTTCGTATTTGATACCGGCAGACTCGAGCAGGCGCTTGAGCCCCTCGAAGTGGGCCAGGCTCTCTTCGCCCAGATGGTCGAACAGACGCGGGGCACCCGCCAAAATGGCCTGCACCTTTTCATCCTTGGAGTCGAGCACCCGCAGCGGGTTACTGTACATACGGCGCTGGCTCTCTTCGTCCAGCTGCTCCTTGTACTGCTCCAGATAGGCCACCAGCGCATCGCGGTAAGCGGCACGCTCGGCGCTCTGACCCAGGGTGTTGAGCTGCAGGGTGACATGCTCGCTGATGCCAAACAGACGCCACAGACGGTGGGTCAGCATGATCAGCTCAGCGTCAATGTCCGGCCCGTTGATGCCAAACAGCTCGACACCGAACTGGTGGAACTGGCGATAACGGCCCTTCTGGGGACGCTCGTGACGGAACATGGGGCCCATGTACCACATCCGGCGTTCTTGGTTGTAGAGCAGACCGTGTTCGATACCGGCACGGACGCAGCTGGCGGTCCCTTCCGGACGCAGGCTCAGGCTGTCGCCGTTGCGATCTTCAAAGGTGTACATCTCTTTTTCGACCACGTCGGTCACTTCACCGATGGCGCGCTTGAACAGATGAGTCTGCTCGACAATCGGCATGCGCACTTCGCTGTAGCCATAGCTGGCAACGACCTGGCGCAGGATCTGTTCAACCTTCTGCCATACCGGGCTCTGCTCCGGCAGGCAATCATTCATACCGCGAATAGCTTGGATCTGTTTTGCCACGTTGATACTCGAGAAAAAGAGGTAAAATTTGGCCGCATTATAGGGATTTTCCCCCCCAAGGTAAAATCAGGGAATCCGGATGCGGGATTTAAAATCAGTCACCTGGAAAAAGGGCCACCCAATGTGGCCCTGTTTCGCTCACTCCTTGTCCATCAGGATCCGGTTGGCGGGATCCAGCATGGCGGCGCGGGCGCGAATGCGGCGCTCCAGAGTTGGAATGAGATCCTTGTTGTCGAGCCGATCGACCCGCTGGCCCCCTTCATAGAAGGCACTCTTGTTGGCGGCACCCGCCAGACCAAGGTCGGAGACCAGCGCTTCGCCTGGCCCATTCACCACACAGCCGATGATGGAGACATCCATCGGGGTGATGATGTCTTCGAGCCGCTCTTCCAGCGCGTTGACAGTGGCGATCACATCGAACTCCTGCCGTGAGCAGGATGGGCAAGCGATAAAGTTGATGCCACGGGAGCGAATACGCAGGGATTTGAGGATATCGAAACCTACCTTTACCTCCTCCACCGGATCCGCCGCCAGCGAGATACGCAGGGTATCGCCGATGCCGTCGGTAAGCAGCATACCCAGACCGATGGCAGACTTCACCGCGCCGGCACGGAAACCGCCCGCTTCGGTGATGCCAAGGTGCAGCGGCTGCTCGATCTGCTTGGCCAGCAAGCGATAGGCACCAACTGCCAGGAACACATCGGAAGCCTTGACGCTCACCTTGAAGTCCTGGAAATCGAGACGATCGAGATAGTCCACGTGACGCATGGCGGACTCCACCAGCGCCTCTGGGGTCGGCTCGCCGTACTTCTCCTGGATATCTTTCTCCAGCGACCCGCCATTGACCCCGATACGGATCGGGATATTGAGGTCGCGTGCACAATCGACCACCGAGCGCACCCGCTGCTCGTTGCCGATGTTACCCGGGTTGATACGCAGGCAATCGGCACCGTACTCGGCCACTTTCAAGGCGATGCGATAGTCGAAGTGGATATCGGCGACGATGGGAATGCGGGTCTGCTGTTTGATCAGCCGGAAGGCTTCCGCCGCTTCCATGGTGGGCACGGAGACACGGACGATATCGGCACCGACCCGCTCGATCCGCTGGATCTGCTCGATGGTGGCGGCGACATCTGTGGTCTTGGTGTTGGTCATGGTCTGCACGGTAATGGGGGCATCGCCCCCCACCGGTACATTACCAACCATGATCTGTCTGGATTTACGACGAATGATGGGAGATTCGTGAGAAGACATGGGAAACAGATTACTCCTGCGGCAGTGAGAAGCGGGCTGTACGACCGTTGTTGTAACGGCTCATATCAAACGACTGACCCTTGTAGTCAAGCTTGACGGCCATGGGCGCGCCAATGATGAACTTCAGGGGCTCGGCGCCTTCCAGCACCAGCTCGTCGTTGGCCTTCTTCAGACCACTGAACAGGGTCTTGCCGTTGGCATCCTTCACATCCAGCCAGCAATCGGCGGTGAAGCTCATCTTCAGTTGCGGCGCAGTCGCCGGATCAACGACAGCCTCTTCAGATTCAGTGCCATTGGCACCGGATACTGCAGCATCGGTCGCAGTGCCGACAGCCGCACTGACATCGGTCGGGGCAACAGCCGCAGAAGCAGGCGCCAGGGTAGCAGACGCATCGGAGACCACCGCAGGGGCAGCTACATCAGTGGCGGCCGGTGCGATGGTAGCGCCTTCCACCGGAGCGGTGTTGATTGCATCGGGCGGCGTGATGGCAGGTTCAGCCGGAGTCGAACCGGTTGCACTCATCTCGGTGGCTGCCAGCGCTTCATCACCGGCGGAGCGACGGGAAGTACTCTGCCACCACCAGGCGACCGAGAGCGCAATCAACACCAGGATCACCAGCCAGGTCACCACCTTGAGCCGACTGTCGTTGGCTTGCTGACGGGAGCGACGGGAGAAGCTCTGCATGTCGATATTGTCGGGAGGAGTCAGACCCAGCTTGTCGTAAGCAGCCAGAATGGTCTCGTCGGGGATCCCGACCAGCTTGGCATAGGTACGCAGATAGCCCCGAATAAAGGTATGGGAGGTGTGCTTGTCGTAGGTATCCGATTCGATAGCGGCGATCAGGGTCAGACGAAGGTGAATGCGGGACGCAACCTGTTCTCGTGTCCAGCCAAGCTGTTCACGGGCGTTGCGCAGCAATTGGCCTGGGCCTACTGCCTGGGAGTCGTCTTGGAAATCGTGTTGCTGTTCAATAGTCATTGGCTAAATAACGCTTGGCTTGTTGCGAAGTGGGATATTGCCTTACCAGCTCAGTCCCGAATTGGTGAAGTAATGCCGGCTTGTCCATCGCCTGTGCCAGCCGAAGTCTCAACCAGAGACTCTCCTCGTTCTCGTCTGACACATCGGCAAAACGGGCGAGGTAGGACTGCACATCAGGCAGCTTGCCATCTTTCATGGAAAGCTCGGCCAAGTCCAGCAATAACCCTGGATTGCGGGGATTATACCCCAAGGCCAGGCGATAGTACTCGCCTGCTTTATCATTTCTGCGATTTTGCAGCGCACAAAGTGCCGCATTTTCATAGGTATCGGCAATTTTTACATAGCCTGGCTGAATAACAGCCTGGTTGAACGCCTGATCTGCCTCGGTATACCTGCCGCGATCACAGAGGAAGGCACCATAGTTGTTCATTGCGTCAGCATTGGACGGATCCATGGCAAGGGCGTTCTTGTAATGGGTCTCGGCTGCCTTGAAATCTCCTACCTTCTGGTAAAAGTAGGCAAAACCGATCTGGATCTGGGGGTTGGAGGGGTCATACTGGAGGGCGCGGTCAAGATTGAACTTGGCCTGCTCGGCATTGCCCTGACGCAGGTACTGGATACCAAGGTCGAGGCGGGTTTGGGCAGCCGCCTTGAGGTCAGGACCCACTTCACGCTGGGTCGAATTCTGGCCAGCGTAAGTGGTCTCGGTCACACAGCCTGGCAGCGCGCAGAGCGCTGCCACTACGATCAATGTACGTGTATCCATTCCCTGTCTATACAATGGCTTAGCATTTAAACCATTTTGACGGAAATCCCATCCTGTTGCATCCGATTTTTGATAGTTCGCTTGGTACGGTCAATCACGTCACCCACCAGCTGACCACAGGCGGCATCGATGTCATCACCACGGGTCTTGCGGACAATCACGGTGAAACCGTACTCCATCAGCACCTTGGAGAAGCGATCGATACGACTATTGCTCGGCTTGCCGTAAGGGTTGCCCGGGAAGGGGTTGAACGGGATCAGGTTGATCTTGCTCGGAGTGTCCTTGAGCACCTTGGCCAGCTCGTGCGCATGCTGCATATCGTCATTGATATGATCGAGCAGCACATATTCGACGGTCACCCGGCCACCGTTGGCATTGGATTTGGCCAGGTAACGACGGACACCGGCGAGGAACTCCTCGATGTTGTACTTGTCGTTGATCGGCATGATCTCTGAACGCAGCTTGTCGTTCGGGGCGTGCAGGGAGATAGCCAGCGCCACGTCGATCTGGTCGCCCAACTTGTCCAGCGCAGGTACCACGCCAGAGGTGGAGATGGTCACCCGGCGCTTGGAGATACCAAAGCCGTAGTCATCCATCATCAGACGCATGGCGGGCACCACGTTGGCGAGGTTGAGCAGCGGCTCGCCCATCCCCATCATCACCACGTTGGTGATGGGACGCTTGCCACCGACCACGCGGGCCGCACGCCACACCTGACCGATGATCTCGGAGACTTTCAGATTGCGGTTGAAGCCTTGTTGAGCCGTGGAGCAGAACTTGCACTCCAGCGCACAGCCAACTTGAGAGGAGACGCAGAGGGTCGCGCGGTCATCTTCCGGGATGTAGACGGTCTCTACCTCCTGATCGCCCACCTGCAGAGCCCACTTGATGGTGCCATCGGCAGAGCGCTGCTCGCGGCTGATCTCGGGCGCCTTGATCTCGGCGATCGCCTTGAGGCGCTCTTTGAGCACCTTGTTGACGTTGGTCATCTGATCGAAATCATCACACCCAAAGTGATAGATCCACTTCATGACCTGATCTGCCCGGAATGGCTTCTCGCCCAGTTCGACGAAAAAGGCACGCATGGCATCCCGATCAAGATCCAGCAGGTTGATTTTTGTTTCGCTCATCAATGGCCTCAGTTCAAACACTTCATCAATTATTGGCTGACGACGTCAGGGGGCGGCATTGTACAAATAATGGGTCTGGCTTTCCACCTGGAGAATAGAGGGATATTGCGTAAACGGCGAAAACAACAAAGGGAGCCGAGGCTCCCTTGGGTCATCATCCACAAGAATCAGCCGCGCGGGCAGATCTCGTTGTCAGAGAAGAAGTAGGCAATTTCGCGGGCTGCGGATGCCGGTGCATCGGAGCCATGTACTGCGTTGCGATCGATGCTCTCGGCATAACAGGCACGCAAGGTACCAGCCAGCGCCTCTTTCGGGTTGGTAGCCCCCATGATCTCGCGATTGCGACGAATGGCGTCTTCCCCTTCCAGCACCTGCACCATGACAGGGCCAGAGGTCATGAAGCTGACCAGATTGTCATAAAAAGGCTTGCCCTGATGCTCGGCATAGAAACCGGCAGCCTGTTCACTGCTCATGTGCAGCATTTTGGATGCCACCACTTTCAAGCCTGCGCTTTCGAAACGGCTATAGATGGCACCGATCAGGTTCTTGCTGACAGCATCCGGTTTGACGATAGAGAAGGTACGTTCGATGGCCATTGATATCTTTCCTTAACTACAGAGTTTTATTGTTAGAATCCATGTTCGCTGGCGATTATACGTAAACAAAAACCGGAAAAACACACAAACAAGCAACTTTTTATTAAACATCACTCCCTTGCAATCAACATCCACACTCATCTTGACCGAGCAGAGCCGGAAAATATGTGCGCTTGCGCACGATAGTTACCTTAAGCCGCCAAAACCCCATCTTTTGTTCACAATTCGAACAGCATGAAAAAGGCACCCGAAGGTGCCTTGTCTCGCCTATTTGGCTTCCGCCAGCAAGGCCCGCGCTATGGTGCGCATCCCCAGGGTATTGGCCCCCGGCGCCCAGAGGGCATCGCCGTTGTCACTGAAGCAGGCGGCCAGATCGATATGCAACCAGCCCATCCCTTCGTTGGCAACAAAACGGGAGAGGAAACCTGCCGCGTTGGAGGCCCCCCCCGGCCCGCCCCCCTTCACCGGACGACTATTGGCCGTGTCGGCGTAATGGGAGGGGCACTGCTGGCGGTGCCAGGGCTCCAGCGGCAGTGGCCAGGCAGGCTCATGCTCGGCATCGGCATAAGTCATGGCCCGGCTCACCAGCCCTTTATCGAGGCCGAACAGGGCATTGTAGCGCCCACCCAGCGCCATCACGGCTGCACCGGTCAGGGTCGCGGCATCGATGATCAGCGGTGCGCCGGACTCGCTCGCCAGTTGCAGACCGTCGGCCAGTACCAGCCGCCCTTCGGCATCAGTGTTCACAATCTCGACCGTGGTGCCGTTCTTGTAGGTGAGGATGTCGCCCAGCTTGTAGGCGTGGCCGGAGACCAGGTTCTCGGCGCAGCAGAGGATCAGCTTCACCCGCTTGTCGAGCCCGCGCAACATAGCCAGCGCCAGCGCACCGGTGACAATCGCCGCACCACCCATGTCGCACTTCATGGTGAGCATCCCCTCGGAGCTCTTCATGGAGTAGCCGCCGGAGTCAAAGGTGATCCCCTTGCCCACCAGCGCTGCCGCCACCGGCGCCTTGGGGTCACGCCCCGGGTTGAAGTCGAGCTCCAGCAATACCGGTTCGCGCGCACTGCCGCGGCCCACCTGATAGAGGCCGACCCAGCCCGCCTGTTGCAGCGCTTCGCCTTTCAAAATGCGATGACTCACCTTGTCCGGCGCCAGCTCGGTAATAAAGGAGGCCGCTTCCACCGCCAGCTCCAGCGGGCCCAACTGCTCCGGGGTGGCATTGGTCATCTCGCGCACCCAGCGGCCGCAGAGCCAACGCGCTTCCAGCTCCTCTCTGTCCTCTTCCGAGGACATGGCCCACTGCAGTTGCACCTCCGCCTTGGGGGTTTGCAGTCCTTGGGCAAAAGCCCACTGCTGTTCACGCTCCCAGTGACCAGCCAGGGTCACTTTCTGGATCCCCTGCTGGCAGAGACGACGGGCCGCCTGCTGGATATCGAGCAGCGGATTGGCCGTCACCAGATGGATCACCATGCCGTCGGCACGGTGAGAGAGCAGCGCCCCCTCCCCCCACTCGGCCGGTGCAAATTCACGACTTAACCAGACATTCATGCGGTCACCTCCTGCAGCCAGCGGGCGATGGTACGCAGACCGTGCCCCTTGGCGCCGGTCGCCCAGAGATCATTGCCCGATTTCTGATAAGAGGCTGCCAGATCCAGGTGCACCCAACCCTTGCCCTCATCACGTACGAAACGGGAAAGGAACGCAGCAGCCGTGGTGGCACCGGCCGTGCCTTCTGCCGAGGCGACGTTGCCCAGATCGGCAAAGGCCGAGGTGAGCTGGCTGGCATGCCAGGGCTCCAGCGGCAGCGCCCACGCCTGCTCGTTTTCCACCTTGGCGGCGGCCAGCGCACGCTGCTGTTCGGTCTCATCGAGGGCAAACACCGCATTATAATCGCGCCCCAGCGCCATCTTGGCGGCGCCGGTCAGGGTGGCTGCGTCAAGGATATAAGCCGCACCGCTGTCGGAGGCCGCCATCAGGCCATCGGCCAGCACCAGACGACCTTCCGCATCGGTGTTCTGGATCTCGACCGAAACCCCATTCTTGTAGGTGAGGATGTCGCCCAGTTTGAAGGCGTGGCCGGAGACCAGGTTCTCGGCGCAGCAGAGAATGAGCTTCACCCGCTGGTTCAGACCGCGGCTGATAGCCAGCGCCAGCGCGCCGGTCACCATGGCCGCGCCGCCCATATCGGACTTCATCGGCAGCATGTTGTCAGAGGACTTCATGGAGTAGCCACCGGAATCAAAAGTGATCCCCTTGCCCACCAGCGCCGCCACCACGGGTGCATTGCGATCCCCAGTCGGGTTATAGTCGAGCTCCAGCAGCACAGGCTCGCGCTCGCTGCCACGGCCAACCGACCAGATCCCGATATGGCCGGACTCGCGCAGCGCTTCACCGGCGGTGATGCGAGCTGTAACCTGATCCCCGGCCAGACCACGAATGAGCAACAGGGCCGATTCCGCCAGACTCATGGGGTAGATCTCTTCCGGACAGCCATTGGTGATGTCACGTACCCAGCGAGCCGCCTTGAGCAGCGCATCCAGTTCACGGGCTTCCGCGTCGCTCTGCTGGCCAAAATCCAGTTCACGCGATCCCTTGGCGGCGTAGAACCCCTGGGCGAACGCGTAGCGACGCTCCAGATCCCAGCCTTCACCGACCAGCGTCACCCGCTTGATCCCGCTCGATTCGAGGCGACGGGCGGCGCGCTGAACGGTGCGCAGAACATCCTTCTCCTGACCGGCGGCACCAAGATGGATCAGTGCCTCGTCGCCATTGAAACTGAGCTGGGCGCCCTCGCCCCAATAGGCGGCCGCAGCCTGGGTGGATAACGCTACCTTCATCATGTCAGCCATCGTGTTTGCTTCCTTTTTACTGGCACTATGTATAAGCACTCTTTATGGGAAAGAGCTTATTGGCAAAGAGAGAATAACGAATACAAAAAAGGCCGTGCCCCCGAGGGTCACGGCCTTCCACCATATCACTGAAGCACCACAGGATGCTGCACGTGCAATTCACTCATGTGTAATTAATGGCGTTCAGAGGCAAGGTTCAGGGTGTACTTGGGCAGTTCCACCACCAGATCCTCGTCCGCCAGTTTTGCCTGGCAGCTGAGGCGCGATTCCGGCTCCAGCCCCCACGCCTTGTCCAGCATGTCGTCTTCCAGCTCGTCACTTGGCTCGAGGGAGTCAAAGCCCTCGCGCACCACGCAGTGGCAGGTAGTGCAGGCACAGGATTTCTCGCAGGCATGCTCGATTTCGATACCGTTGCGCAGCGCCACATCCAGAATGGTCTCGCCGCTTTGCCCCTCGAGGGCGGCGCCATCCGGACAGAGTACGGGATGAGGAAGAATGATCAGTTTTGGCATATTACACCTTGTTGACGTTTTGTCCGGTCAGCACCTTGCGGATGGAGGCGTCCATCCGGCGGGCTGCAAACTCGCCACTGACAGCATCGGCTGCCTCAATGGCTTCTTTGATTTGATGGGTTGCGCCGCTGTTGCGCATGGTCAGCAGATGGGCGATGGCGGCATCAATCTCGGCACGCTCGGCAGCATTGAGCAGGGCATCGCCATCGGCAGCCAGCGCGGCATTCAAACTCTCGACCACACGGTCAGCTTCAACCTGCTGCTCTGCCAGCATGCGGGCATCCATATCCTGCTGGGCGTTCTCGATGGAGGCACTCAGCATGTTGAGGATATCCTGCTCCGCCAGCCCGTAAGAGGGCTTGACCTGGATCTCGGCCTGCACGCCGGAGGATTTCTCCATGGCGCTGACCGAGAGCAGACCATCCGCATCCACCTGGAAGGTGACGCGAATATGGGCGGCGCCGGCTGCCATCGGCGGAATACCGGTCAGGGTAAAGCGGGCCAGGGAGCGGCAATCGGCCACCAACTCGCGTTCACCCTGTACCACGTGAATGGCCATGGCGGTCTGACCATCCTTGAAGGTGGTGAACTCCTGGGCGCGGGCAACCGGAATGGTAGTGTTGCGCGGGATCACTTTCTCGGCGAGGCCACCCATGGTCTCCAGACCCAGCGACAAGGGGATAACGTCCAGCAGCAGCATCTCGGCATCGGGCTTGTTGCCCACCAGAATATCGGCCTGGATGGCGGCGCCAATGGCGACCACCTTGTCAGGATCGATACTGGTCAGCGGCGTACGCTGGAAGAACTCGCCCACCAGTTCACGCACCAGCGGCACCCGGGTGGAGCCACCGACCATCACCACTTCCAGCACTTCCACCTGCTCGAGACCGGCATCGCGCAGGGCGCGGCGACAAGCCAGCAAGGTCCGTTTCACCAGCGGGGTGATGAGTTCATCAAACTGGCTACGGCTCACTGAACCCTGCCAGCCAGCAAAGGTGCACGCCACCTGCTCGGCATCGGTCAGGCCGTGTTTGACGGCAGCGGCCACATCCAGCAGCTCGCGCTGCAGATGGGCATCCAGCTCGCCGGAGAGGCCCGCTTGCTCCTTGATCCAGTCCGCCAGCAGGTGATCAAAATCATCACCACCGAGGGCCGAATCGCCGCCGGTCGCCATCACTTCGAACACACCGCGGTGCAGACGCAGGATGGAGATATCGAAGGTGCCGCCCCCCAGATCGTAAACCGCGATCACCCCTTCCTGACCGGAGTCAAGGCCATAGGCAATCGCGGCCGCGGTCGGCTCGTTGAGCAGACGCAGTACGTGCAGACCGGCCAGACGGGCCGCATCCTTGGTCCCCTGACGCTGGGCATCATCGAAATAGGCGGGCACGGTAATGACCACGCCATCGAGATCGCCCCCGAGTGTCTGGGCGCCACGCTCGGCCAGCTTTTTGAGAATTTCGGCCGAGACCTGCACCGGATTGACCAGCCCCTGACGGGTTTGCAGTTGCGGCATGCCATTGTCGGCGGCAACAAACTGGTAAGGCTGCTGGCGGGTATCTATATCGGCCAGCGCCTTGCCCATCATCCGTTTGACCGAGACGATGGTGTTGTGAGGATCGAGAGCCGCTTCGCGCTTGGCATCAATTCCGACTCGAATGGCGTCGCTTTGATAGTGCACCACTGACGGGAGCAGGTCGCGCCCTTGCTCATCGCAAAGGGTATCAGCGTGACCGCTGCGAACCGCAGCGACGAGAGAGTTGGTGGTGCCAAGATCGATGCCGACGGCACGTTTGTGCTGATGAGGAACAGCGCTCTGGCCGGGTTCGGCGATTTGCAGTAATGCCATGGATAATGAAACTTCCAGCGTTAAAGGATCAAGACTCGAGAAGCGAGTCTTCGAATCGTTCCAGCTCTTCGAGGAGCTTGTCGACAAACTTGAGTTTGCGAACGCAATCAGCGGCAACGAGATCTCTGCCGGCGGCAAGAGACTCGGTCAGCTGCTGCATCAACATCTGGTGATCATGCCTGATCTCGCTGCGAAAATCCTTGATGGCGCGCTCAGGGTCGGCGTCATCTTTCAGATCGGCCAGACGCTCGCGCCACTCCAGCTGCTGCATCAGAAATGCGGTATCTTGCAGAGTCTGCTGTTCACCACGGATATCGGTGCCACGCAGGGAGAGCAGATATTCGGCACGGCGCAGCGGCGCCTTGAGGGTGGTGAATGCTTCGTTGATCTGGGCGGCACGTTGCACCGCAGCCAGCTGCTCCCGTTCGGGGGCGGTGGCAAAACGATCAGGATGGAATTGGGTTTGCAGCTGGCGGTAGGTATCAGCCAACTGACGGGTATCGAGCTCGAAGCCTTCAACCAGCCCAAACAGCTCGAAATGATTCATGCAAACCTCTTGGAAACGTTCGTCACAACCTCACTCGCCCTTGGCAAACGAGATGTGGTTGAACGGGTCATGGACAACCCGCTCAACCACAGACGAAGGATCATTGACGTCAAACAACTCAGACACTGAAGCTTTCGCCGCAACCACACTCGCCTTTGGCGTTGGGATTGTTGAACTGGAAGCCCTCGTTGAGGCCCTCCTTGACGAAATCCAGCTCGGTGCCATCCAGATGGATCAGGCTCTTGGCATCGACAATAATCTTGACGCCCTGCTGCTCGAACACCTGATCCTCATCGGTCAGTTCATCAACGAACTCAAGCACGTAGGCCAGACCGGAGCAGCCGGTGGTTTTGACGCCGAGGCGCAGGCCAATGCCCTTGCCCCGGTTAGCCAGAAAAGAGGAAACCCGTGCCGCGGCGGCATCTGTCATGGTAATAGCCATACTGCTCTCCGGCGCTTAGAGACCTTTCTTCTGCTTGTAATCGGCGATGGCGGCCTTGATGGCGTCCTCAGCCAGAATGGAGCAGTGGATCTTCACCGGTGGCAGGGCCAACTCTTCAGCGATATCGGTGTTCTTGATGCCAGCTGCTTCGTCCAGGGTCTTGCCCTTGACCCATTCGGTCACCAGGGAGCTGGAGGCGATGGCGGAACCGCAGCCGTAGGTCTTGAACTTGGCATCTTCGATGATGCCTTCGTCGCTGATCTTCAATTGCAGCTTCATCACGTCGCCACAGGCGGGCGCACCGACCATGCCGGTTGCAACGCTGGGATCATTCTTGTCGAAACCACCGACGTTGCGAGGATTCTCGTAGTGGTCGATTACTTTTTCACTGTAAGCCATATCTCACTCCTGCTAATTCTGTTGCTCACTGACCAGATAGATCAGTGATGAGCCCATTCGACCGTGTTCAGATCGACGCCGTCTTTGTACATCTCCCACAGGGGGGACATCTCGCGCAGACGACCGATGGAGTCACGAATAAGCTTGACCGCGTAGTCAATCTCTTCCTCGGTGGTGAAGCGACCCATGCTGAAACGGATGGAGCTGTGCGCCAACTCGTCGTTCAGACCCAGTGCGCGCAGCACATAGGAAGGTTCCAGGCTGGCGGAGGTACAGGCCGAACCGGAAGATACCGCCAAATCTTTCAGCGCCATGATGAGGGATTCCCCTTCCACATAGGCAAAGCTGACGTTGAGGTTGCCCGGAACACGTTGCTCCAGATCGCCATTGATGTAGACGGCTTCAATATCCTTGATGCCATTCCACAGACGCTGGCGCAGAGCCAAGATGCGCTCGCCTTCACTCACCATCTCTTCTTTGGCGATGCGGAAAGCTTCGCCCATCCCGACGATCTGGTGGGTCGGCAGAGTACCGGAACGCATGCCGCGCTCGTGGCCGCCACCGTGCATTTGGGCTTCCAGACGAACGCGGGGTTTGCGGCGAACAAACAGTGCACCGATCCCTTTCGGACCATACACCTTGTGTGCTGAGACGGAGAGCAGATCCACTTTCAGTGCTTCCACATCTACCGGGATCTTGCCCACACTCTGAACGGCGTCCACGTGCAGCAGAATCTTGCGGGAACGGCACAACTCGCCGATGGCGGCAATGTTCTGAACCACGCCGATTTCGTTGTTCACATGCATGATGCTGACCAGGATGGTGTCATCACGCATGGCATTCTCGATCATCTCGATAGTGAACAGGCCGTTGGGCATCGGCTCAAGATAGGTCACCTCGAACCCTTCACGCTCCAGCTGGCGACAGGTATCGAGCACCGCCTTGTGTTCGGTCTTGGAGGTGATGATGTGCTTGCCCTTGCTGGCATAGAAGTGGGCAACACCCTTGATGGCCAGGTTATTGGATTCGGTCGCACCGGAAGTGAAGACGATCTCGCGGGGATCGGCACCGATCAGATCTGCCACTTGATTACGGGCCAGATCCACCGCCTCTTCGGCTTGCCAGCCAAAGCGGTGAGAACGGGAAGCCGGATTGCCGAACAGGCCATCCATGGTGAGACACTGCATCATTTTTTCTGCGACACGCGGGTCCACCGGACAGGTTGCCGAATAATCAAGGTAAATAGGCAGTTTCATGTTTTTCTCCGTCACAGTCCGGGTCATACAGAGTCCCGCTGTGGAAAGCACGTTTATAGTTGGACTTTCAAGCTCACATCGCCGCGTTCTGCCCGATCAACCAGGGACAACACGGTCTTCATTTGTTCATCTTGCTTGCCGGCAATGCGGCGCACATCGGCCTGGCGTACCAGCTCGGCCAGGGTAATATCCCCGAGGAAGCTGGAGATCCGCTCGCTCAGATCGCGCCACAGGGAATGCGTCAGACACTGGGTACCACCGTGGCAGCCGCCCTTGCCGAGACACTTGGTGGCATCGACCGACTCATCGACCGCGGTGATCACCTGACCAACCGAAATCTCGCCTGGGGCCAAACCGAGGCGATAACCACCGCCCGGACCACGCACGCTGCTCACCAGACCATGTTTGCGCAGGCGGGCAAAGAGCTGCTCGAGATAGGACAACGAGATGCCCTGGCGCTCGGAAATATCGGCAAGGGGGACGGGCCCCTGCTCTGCATGCAGCGCCACGTCGAGCATGGCGGTTACAGCGTAACGTCCTTTTGAAGTCAGTCTCATGTGCCTTACCGTCTTGCGAAGCAATTTAATGGGGCACATGGTCACATACCCGACCAAATCAGTCAAGTATATGGTTGAGTAAATCAGTCGGATTAATCCGGTACGCGCGCTTTCTGCACCGAGGTCAGAATACCGCGCAGAATGTTGAGCTCAGCTGCTTCCGGCCGAGCCCGATTGAACAGGCGACGCAGCTTGCTCATCACATGACCCGGATGGTCATCGGCAATAAAACCGGTCTTCATCAGGGTTTGTTCCAGGTGCTGATAAAACCCTTCCAGCTGGGCGGCACTCGGGTAGGCCATCTCATCTTCAGGCTCGGCGGCCTGCCCCTGCAGCCAGCGCATCCGCACTTCGTAACAGAGGGTCTGCACCGCCATGGCCAGATTGAGAGAGCTATAATCAGGATTGGCCGGAATGGCCACGTGGTAGTGGCACTTTTGCAACTCGTCGTTGGTGAGACCGGTGCGCTCACGACCAAACACCAACGCAACCGGGTGCTGCATCCCCTCAACCACCGACTTTTCGCCGGCCTCACGGGGATCGAGCATCGGCCAGCTCAGGGTTCGAGAGCGGGCGCTGGTGCCAATCACCAGAACACAATCGGCGATCGCGTCGTCCAGTGTCGGGACGATACGGGCATTTGCAAGCACATCGCTGGCACCAGCCGCCAGGGCGAAGGCATTGTCATCCGGCAAGGCTTGCGGATCAACCAATACCAGCTGGGTCAACCCCATGGTCTTCATGGCGCGTGCCGCAGACCCCATGTTGCCGGTATGAGAGGTGTTTACCAAAACGATACGAATCTGATCCAACATGCCCAGTCAATCTTCAGTCAAAAATGGCGCGCAATTGTAACATAAGAGTACGCAATGTTGGCACCGTAAAAGCCGAGCCATTTCAGAACAAAACCACCCGTTTGTATAACAAACCAGCATGAGGGAAGTGAGAGGGGGGGACTAAACTTGATGGATATCCGATAAACGGCACAGGAGACACAACGCCATGCTTCCTCCCTTTATCTATGAGAGATTGCCCAGCCTCTACCTGCTGGCAGCCATTGCCATTATTACGTTGAGTGAACAGCCCCTGCTCTGGTTTGCAGGCGCCTTGCTGTTTATCGCCGGAGCGGTGACCTGGATGATGCGCTCCAGTTACCGGCGTACCGACCTGATTATCTTTCCGAGCAAACGCTGGCTACAGCCGGAGTGGCTGTATGAAGCGCAGCCCTTCATCTGGCTGGCTGCGGGGCTGGCCATGTCACAGCTGCCCGCCCCTGCGGCACTCATCGCCTTGGTGCCCTGTCTGTGGGCCTGTCGTTGCCTCTGGGCACGGCACCATTATCGTCGCCATGCCCATGGGGTGATTGTCCACTTAAGACGGGATCCCGCCCGGCGCCGTCTGCACCGGAGCCTGCGCTGACTCGGTGCGGGCGCGTTCGATAAACGTCGCCAGATCCATCAGGGGATACTTCATCAGGCTTGGCAAGCCATCGAGATCCAGACTGTCCATCAGGTTTTTCACCTCAAGGCCCAGTTCGGTATCCCCTTCTATCTTCAGCTTGCGCTGGAAAAAGAGCGAGTCCGGATCCTCTTTGCGACCAGCGATGAGGATCAGGTCGTTGGCGGTACCGCTGAAGCAGACATCGGCCTTGTCACACTCGCGAGCCACCACCAGCTGGCCATTCTGCTCACTGATAAACCAGCACAGTTCCAGATCAGAGACTTCGACTTTCAGCCACTTGTCTGCCAGAAACTCGAAATCGCCATCTTCGATAGCCTCTTTGAAAACCCGGGCCAGCAAACTCTCCATCAGCTGCTTTTGCAGATTGAACGGAACCAGCTTGAGGGGATGGCGCAAGAAGCGCGGAGCCTGTTCGACCAGGCGGCGTTGCAGTTGTTGAAACACGATAGACTCCCTTTTTTGCGCATTCAAACACAGGGAGAGTCGCAAGATCCTGTTGGAAATCAAACTTGTGCAGGGTTACCTCAAGAAGGGTAAAGCCACACAAAGCTGCCTCAGGTCAAAAAGCGGGAGAGCATGGCTGCATACAATCAGGGCTCGTTTGCCCTTCATATGCACTCTCGGAGCGTACCAATGGAATTACTCTGTCCGGCAGGCAGTTTGCCGGCACTGAAAACCGCCGTGGATAACGGGGCCGATGCCGTTTATATCGGTTTCAAGGATGACACCAATGCCCGCCACTTTGCCGGCCTCAACTTTACCGACAGCAAACTGGAGAAGGCGGTGGATTATGTGCATCAACATGGTCGCAAGCTGCATATTGCCATCAATACCTTTGCCCATCCCGGGGCCGATACTCGATGGAAACAGGCGGTTGATCGCGGGGTGGCCCTCGGCGCCGATGCGTTAATCATCGCCGATCTCGCCGTGCTGGAATATGCCAGCCGCCACTACCCCGAGATGGAACTCCATGTCTCGGTGCAGGCCAGCGCCACCAATGCCGCCGCCATTCGCTTCTATCAGCAGCAATTCAATGTCACACGGGTGGTGCTGCCGCGGGTGCTCTCCATGCATCAGGTCAAGCAGCTGGCCCGCGAGACCGATGTTGGCCTAGAGGTGTTCGCCTTTGGCAGCCTCTGCATTATGGCCGAGGGGCGCTGCTATCTCTCCTCCTACATGACTGGCGAGAGTCCCAACACCGTCGGCGCCTGCTCACCGGCCAAGTTCGTCCGTTGGGAAGAGACCGCGAACGGTCTCGAGTCGCGGCTCAACGAGGTGCTGATCGACCGCTATGGCCCGGGCGAAAATGCCGGTTACCCGACCCTGTGCAAGGGGCGTTTCAACGTGGATGGCCAGACCTACCACGCGCTGGAAGAGCCCACCAGTCTCAATACCCTGGGTCTCCTGCCCGAGCTGTTCAAGACCGGGATCCAGTCGGTCAAGATTGAAGGGCGCCAGCGCAGCCCCGCTTATGTGGAGCAAGTGACCCGGGTCTGGCGTGCAGCCATCGATGCCTATCAGGCCAATCCCGAGGCCTATCAGGTCAAAGCTGAGTGGGATGCCCAGCTCGCCCGCGTCTCCGAAGGTAGCCAGACTACCCTCGGCGCCTACCATCGTCAGTGGCAATAAGGAGTCCACCCATGCAATTTTCTCTCGGGCCTCTGCTCTTCTACTGGCCCAAAGCCGATACCGAAGCCTTTTACCATGCCGCCGCCGACAGTCAGGCCGACATCATCTATCTGGGAGAGACCGTTTGCAGCAAACGGCGCGAACTCAAAGTCGATGACTGGATTACGCTGGCCCGTCAGGTGGCCAGCTCCGGCAAGCAGGTGGTGCTCTCGACCCTCGCCCTTATCTCCGCCCCCTCCGAACTCAAGGAGGTGAAGCGGCTGGTCGACAATGGCGATCTGATGGTCGAAGCCAACGATCTCGGTACGGTGCAACTCGCCTGGGAGGCTGGGATCCCCTTCGTCTGTGGCCCCGCCATCAACGCCTATAACGCCGATGTGCTGCGCATGTTGCTCAAACAGGGGATGAAACGCTGGGTCATGCCGGTGGAGCTCTCCCGTGACTGGCTGATCCAGCTCAATCAGGATCTGGGCACCCTGCGCGACCAATTTGAGGTCGAGGTGTTTGCCTACGGCCATCTGCCGCTCGCATACTCGGCGCGCTGCTTCACCGCCCGATCCCTCGACAAGCCCAAGGACAACTGCGAGCTCGCCTGCATCAACTACCCCACCGGACGACTGGCCAACAGCCGCGAGGGGCAACGGGTGTTCAATCTCAACGGGATCCAGACCCAGTCCGGTTACTGCTACAACCTGGGTAACGAGCTGGCTGGTATGGAAGGTCTGGTAGATGTGGTCAGGCTTTCGCCGCAAGGGATGGAGACGCTGGAGATGCTGGCCCGCTTCAAAGCCAACCGGCAGGGCCAGGCTCCCCTCCCCTTGCAGCAAGGAAGCGACTGCAACGGCTACTGGCGCCAGATCCCCGGTATGAGCCTGGTGGAGTAAACCCGCCATTCGCCCAACCAAAAGGCCTCATCGCGAGGCCTTTTTTACCACTATCTGGCAGTAGATCAGGAGGGCTGATCACCCTTGTTACGAGCGCTCTGGGCACCTGGCGGCAAGGGTTTGCGCGCCATCAACTCCAGCTCCAGCAGCGCATAGCGGTGCTCGATAAAGTCATAGACGTTGTTGGATAAGGCCAGCTTGAAGTAGCTGATGGCTTCCTTGCGGTTGCCTTTGCCCAACTCGAACTTGCCCAGATAGAAGTAGGTTTCACACAGGCGCTCGGCAAGCTCCCGGTTATCCTTCACCCCTTTCACCACGTTGCCCATCAGCTGGGAAGCGTTGATCTCGCCGGTATAGAGGCGAACCAGATCCCAGTTCCAGGCGTCGTCATCGTACTTGTTGAGACGCTCGCGCATCCGGCTCATGGCAGCCGACGGGTCGAGTTTCTGCTCGGCCAGATAGAGCCAGATCACCCGATAGGGATCTTCCGGCTGCGCCTCGTAGAAACGCTTCATATCGGCCGCAGCCAGTTCGGGACGGTTGCCGTAATAGAGGGCAATGCCACGGTTGAGATAGGCATAGTCATAGTCCGGCGCCAGTTCGAGGGCGGAATCGAACGCATCATAGGCTTCGTCGTAATTCTGCTGCTGTACCAGATAGACGCCGATGAAGTTGTAGGCTTCGGCGAAATCCGGTTTCTCCCGCAGGGCACGGTTGAAATCGAGCCGCGCGAGGGAACGCAGACCAACCCGATCAAACACCACGGCACGCTCATAGAACAACTCTGCCCGTTGCTCGGTGGTCAGTTCCATTTCACTGAGCATCTGCCCGAGTCGGGCGAGCGCCAGCTCACTCTGGTAGGAGACCTGCAGGGGGGTCGCCAACACCAGTGAAGCAGGCTGCGGCTTGGGAACCTTGAGGGTGTTAACCTGACTGCTACTGCTGCAACCCCACATGGGAAGCAACAACAGGATACCGAGGAGGTATCCAATCCCTTTCCTGACGTTCAATGAACACTCCGACGCTTACGCTTGACCCCGCATATGGTAAAGGTCAACTGCCGCTTTGTCATGTAGCTGTGCCCCTCTACCTCAAATAAATCAGGATTCGACAGGGTATCCGGCATCGCACCAACCGCGAAAGCCGCCGTCGACGCTGATCACCTTGCGATAACCCATCTGTTGCAGGTTGTCCGCCGCCAGAATTGAGCGAAAACCACCACCACAATAGAGGTAGAGCTCGGTCTCGAGATCCGGGAACTGGGTCTCGATATCCCGCTCAATCACTCCACGACCCAGATATCGGGCACCGGGCAGATGGCCTTTGGCCCACTCGCTCTCTTCCCGCACGTCGATCAGGTGAAACGTGCGCCCTTCGTCCTGCCAGCGCTTGATCTGGTGAACATCGGTTTCGGTGATGCGGGAGCGGATCCCGTCAACCAGCGCCAAAAAACGGGGATTGTGATGCATGACAAACTCCTGTTGTTTAAATCATGTGCGTCAGCAAACGACACGCAGAGATAAGAAAAGAGCGCCATGAGGCGCTCTTCACTGTTACGGCAGGATTTCCTGTTGGTCCGCACCCTCTTTCTCTACCTGGGTGGGCAGCATGTGCTCGCGCTTGACGCCGAGGAACATGGCAAACGCACTCGCCACATAGATGGAAGAGTAGGTACCGAACGCCACACCGATCACCATGGCCACGGCAAAACCGTGGATCAGCGCACCGCCCTTGAGCAGCAGCGCCAGCACCACGATAAAGGTGAGGCCGGAGGTGATGATGGTACGACTCAGGGTCTCGGTCATGGAGAGATCCAGAATGTACTCGGTATCCCCTTTACGCACCTTGCGGAAGTTCTCCCGCAAGCGGTCGAACACCACGATGGTATCGTTCAGGGAGTAACCCACCAGGGTCATCAGCGCCGCCAGTACGGTCAGGTCGAACTCGTACTGGAAGTAGGCAAAGACACCCAGCGTGATCACCACGTCGTGCACCAGGGAGAGAATGCCCCCCAGCGCCAGACGCCATTCGAAACGCACTGCCACGTAGGCCAGGATACAGAGGATGGAGGCCAGCATGGCCAGCGCACCGTCTGTCGCCAGTTCATCACCCACGGAAGGGCCGACGAACTCGACGCGTTTGAGCACTGCGCCCTCGTCGAGCTGCTTGGCCGCCGCCAGCACTTCGTTACCCTGTTGTTCTACCTTGACCCCCTCTTTCGGGGTCAGGCGGAACAGCACGTCACGGCTGGAGCCAAAGTGTTGCAGGGTTGCCCCTTCAATCTTCTGCTCTTCCAGAGCGTCGTGGATCTTGTCCAGGCTCACCGACTGCTGGAACCCCACCTCGATGGTGGTACCACCGGTAAAGTCCAGGCCCCAGTTCAGCCCCCGATCAAACAGGAAGAACAGGGCTACCACCATCAGCACGGAAGAGAAAACCACACCCGGCTTGGCATAACGCATAAACGGGATCGGTTTTTCAAAATGTAGAATCTGAAACATTTCTCTATCCTCAGATGGGCAGCTTGTCGATACGCCGTCCACCCCAAGCCAGGTTGATAATGGCACGGGAAACTGTGATGGCAGTAAACATGGAGGCGGTCAGACCAATGCCCAGCGTCAGGGCAAAGCCCTTGATGGCGCCAGTACCGATACCGAACAGGATCACGCAGGTGATCAGCGAGGTCACGTTGGAGTCGGCGATGGTGGAGAATGCCCGATCAAAGCCCAGATGGATGGCTTGCTGAACACCGCGACCGTTGCGGATCTCTTCACGAATACGCTCGTAGATCAGTACGTTGGCATCCACCGCCATACCCAGCGTCAGGACGATACCGGCGATACCCGGCAGTGTCATGGTGGCCCCCGGGATCATCGACATGATGCCGACAATCAACACCAGGTTCATACAGAGCGCCAGGTTGGCAACCCAGCCGAACGCGCGGTAGTAGATCCCCATGAACAGCACGATCACCAGCATGGCCCAGCCGATGGCTTCCATACCACTGTCGATGTTCTGTTGACCCAGGCTTGGGCCGATGGTCCGCTCTTCCACGATCTGGATCGGAGCGATCAGGGCACCGGCACGCAGCAGCAGCGCCAGGTTGTGGGCTTCGTTGGCGTTGTCGATACCTGTGATACGGAACTGGCTGCCAAGACGCGACTGGATGGTGGCGACGTTGATCACCTCCTCCTGCTTGCGGAACTTGCGCTTGCCATCCGGACCCGGTTGACCGACCGGCTTGTACTCGATGAAGACGGTCGCCATCCCTTTACCGACGTTATCCTTGGTAAAGTTGGCCATCTTGTTGCCACCCTGGCCATCCAGCTTGATGTTGACCTGGGGACGGCTGTACTCGTCGAAACCGGACTGGGCACCCACGATGTGGTCACCGGTCAGGATCACCCGCTTTTGCAGCACCACGGGACGACCATTGCGATCGTTGTAGACCTTGGAGCTGGGCGGGACACGGCCATCGGCCGCAGCCTGGATGTCGGCAGTCTCATCGACCATGTGGAATTCCAGGGTCGCGGTTGCACCCAGGATCTCCTTGGCGCGGGCGGTATCCTGAATACCGGGCAGTTCAACGACAATGCGCTCGGCGCCTTGCTGTTGTACCAGCGGCTCGGCCACGCCCAGTTCGTTGACCCGGTTACGGATGATGGTGATGTTCTGCTCGAGGGCGTACTTCTTCACTTCCTTGATCTTGGCTTCGCTCAGACCAGCCAGCAGGATAAACTCATCCCCTTTCTGCTCGGTAGTGAAGGTCAAATCAGGGTTCTGACGACGCAGATGAGAAACGGCGCGTTCCTGATCGGCTTCGTCACGGAAGATCACCTGCACCTGATCACCGACCCGGCGTACGCCGGAGTAACGGATCTTCTGGGTGCGCAGCTCGGAGCGGAAATCCTGCACCATCTGCTCTTGCTGCTTGGTCAGTGCTTCGGCCATGTCCACTTCCATCAGGAAGTGCACACCACCGCGCAGATCAAGACCCAGCTTCAGAGGCGCCGCACCGATGGCTTCGAGCCAGGCGGGAGTGGAAGGTGCCAGGTTGAGTGCGGTAATGAAGTTGTCGCCCAGCTTGTTGGCAACGATATCGCGCGCCTTCAGCTGGTCTTCGGTGTTCTTGAAACGGACCAGGATAAAACCGTGCTCGAATGCAGCATGTTTGACCGGGATCTTGGCCGCTTCAAGGGTCTCTTTCACCAGATCAAGAGTATCTAGCTTGACTTCGGCACCACGGCTGGCAGAAACCTGCAAAGCCGGATCTTCGCCGTAAAGATTGGGGGCTGCATATAGAAAACCGATGGCGATCACCAGGATCACCATCAGGTATTTCCACAGCGGATAGCGATTCAACACGCTGTGCTCCTTGGGAGATTAAAGGGACTGGATAGAACCCTTGGGCAGAACGGCAGAGACGAAGTCCTTTTTGATGGTGACTTGAGTCTGGTCGTTCAGGGCGATCACCAGGTAATCGCTGTCAGCAGCCACTTTGGCAATTTTGCCAACCAGGCCACCGGAAGTGAGCACTTCATCACCCTTGGACAAGGAGCTCATAAGATTGCGGTGATCCTTGGCACGTTTGGCCTGGGGACGATAGATCATGAAGTAGAAGATCAGGCCGAATACGGCCAGCATGATGATCATTTCCATACCACCACCCTGTGCACCCGGTGCTGCGCCTTCTGCATACGCCTTGGAGATAATGCTCATTTAACAACCTCTTATTGATGTAGATTTAAAAAAAACAAAATTATATGTTGTTATTTAACGTCATTTTCAGCTAACGGAGGCACAGGCTTCCCTTGCCGACGGTAAAACTCTGTTACAAAGTCGTCTAATTTACCCTGCTCGATCGCGTCCCGCAAACCCTGCATCACGCGTTGGTAATAACGCAGGTTATGAATCGTATTCAGACGGGCACCGAGGATCTCGTTGCACTTGTCCAGATGGTGCAGGTAGCTACGGCTGTAGTTCTTGCAGGTGTAGCAATCGCATTCGGCATCCAGGGTGCTGGTGTCGTTGCGGTGCTGGGCATTGCGGATCTTCACCACGCCATCGGTGGTGAACAGGTGGCCGTTGCGGGCGTTACGGGTCGGCATGACGCAGTCGAACATGTCAATACCACGGCGCACCCCTTCCACCAGATCTTCCGGCTTGCCGACACCCATCAGGTAGCGCGGCTTGTCAGCCGGAATTTTCGGGCAGACGTGCTCGAGGATGCGGTGCATGTCCTCTTTGGGTTCGCCCACGGCCAGACCACCGACCGCATAACCGTCGAAACCGATCTCCAGCAGCCCCTTGAGGGAGACATCCCGCAGATCTTCGTAGACCGAGCCCTGAATGATGCCGAACAGGGCGTTCTTGTTGCCCAGCGCATCAAACTTGTCGCGGGAGCGCTTGCCCCAGCGCAGGGACATCTCCATGGACTTGCGCGCTTCTTCATAAGTGGCCGGGTACGGGGTGCACTCGTCGAAGATCATCACGATATCGGAGCCCAGATCGTACTGGATCTCCATGGACTTCTCAGGGTCGAGGAAGATCTTCTCGCCATTGATGGGGTGACGGAAGTGGACGCCCGCTTCGGTGATCTTGCGAATATGGCCCAGGCTGAACACCTGGAAACCACCGGAGTCGGTCAGGATCGGGCCCTGCCAGTTCATGAAGTCATGCAGATCGCCGTGGGCACGCATCACTTCCTGACCCGGACGCAGCCAGAGGTGGAAGGTGTTGCCCAGCAGGATCTGGGCGCCGGTTTCACGCACTTCTTCCGGGGTCATCCCCTTGACGGTGCCGTAAGTCCCGACCGGCATAAAGGCCGGCGTTTGTACCACACCACGTTCGAAGACCAGTTGACCGCGACGGGCACGGCCGTCGGTGGTTTTCAGCTCAAATTTCATTGCTACCTCGGCTGCGTCAGATAAACAGTCTGACAATAGGAGGGCCGCTCACGGCCCGGTAAATAAGCTGAAGCTTATGCTTCAACCTGGCGACGGGTGACGAACATGGCGTCCCCGTAGCTGAAGAAACGGTACCGACCGGCCACAGCTGCCTGATAGGCCGCCATCACGTTGTCATAACCGGCGAAGGCGCTGACCAGCATGATCAGGGTCGACTCCGGCAGATGGAAGTTGGTGACCATGGCATCGACAATCTGGAACTTGTAACCAGGGAAGATGAAGATATCGGTGTCACTAAAGAAGGGCGCCAGCGGTTTGCCCTGTGCCAGGGTGACCTTGGCCGCGCTCTCCAGCGAACGCACCGATGTGGTACCTACCGCAATCACCCGACCACCACGGGCACGGGTGGCCGCGATGGCATCTACCACCTCTTGCGGCACTTCCGCATGCTCGGAGTGCATGTGGTGATCTTCAATCTTCTCAACCCGCACCGGCTGGAAGGTCCCCGCCCCTACATGCAGGGTGACAAAGGCCGTTTCAACCCCTTTGGCCCGAATTTTCTCAAGCAGCGGCTCATCAAAGTGCAGACCGGCGGTCGGCGCGGCAACGGCGCCCGGCTTTTGATTGTAAACGGTCTGGTAGCGCTCCTTGTCGGCATCCTCGTCGGGACGGTCGATATAGGGTGGCAGCGGCATGTGGCCGATGGCCTCCAAAATCTCCAGCACCGGACGCGGGTCGAGGAAGTGGATCTCGAACAGGGCGTCGTGGCGGGCGCGCATCTCTGCCTCCACACCACCATCCATGATCATCCGGGTGCCGGGCTTGGGCGCCTTGGAGGCACGGACATGGGCCAGCACGCTGTGCTCGTCCAGAATGCGCTCGACCAGTACCTCCAGCTTGCCGCCGCTGGCCTTCTGGCCAAACATGCGCGCCGGAATGACACGGGTGTTATTGAATACCAGCAGGTCACCCGGATTGAGCTGATCCAGCACATCCACAAATTGACCGTGGCGCAGGGCGCCAGTTTGACCATCGAGCTGCAACAGGCGGCTGGCGGTACGCTCTGCCATCGGATAGCGGGCAATCAGCTCGTCTGGCAGATCAAAATGAAAATCGGATACTTGCATCTTTCACCTCGGGGGGAATCGGCGGCTAGTCTAGTTATCCCCATCTTCCAAGGCAACCCAAAAGACCAAAAACCCAAGAGAGACAAGGGGTAGCGAGCAATATTGAGACACACATCCGGTTAATGATTCTTTAATGTTCTGTATTGACCCTGATCATGTTTTGCCAGTTGGGGCTGGGCTAGGGTGAAAGCAGATACACAAGGAGGCCCACCATGATGACCCTATCCGAAATCATGACCGAACACCCCTTCACTCTGGGTCCGTCAAACAGTGTCAAACAAGCGATGGACCTGATGCAGCAGGAGCGGATCCGCCACATTCCCATCGTCGACGAGCAGCACCACCTGCTGGGGCTGGTGACCCTCACCGATATCCTGGCCACCCGGGAATCCAAGCTGCTGCTCATCAGCCCGGAGCGGGAAGCCGAATTTACCGACAGCGTGCAACTCGACGAGATCATGACACGGCAAGTGGCGAGCGTAGATCCTCACGCCGGCATCAAAGAGGCAGCACTCTACCTGCAGCGCCACAGATATGGCTGCCTGCCGGTACTCAAAGGACGCAAGCTGATCGGCATTGTCACCGAGTCGGACTTTATTGCCGTGGCCATCAACCTGCTGGAATTGATGGAAGAGCAGGAACCACCTACCGACTTTTGATAGATCTATCTGTAATTAAATTACAACAAAAGCGTTTTCAGCCGTCAAAATAAGCTGAAATGATGAAACACTTTCATTTTGATTGAAAAATTACACCAAACACTTGCCTTGTGATCTGCGTCACACTATCATCCCTCTCATGCAATAGTTGCCGAGGGGAGACGAGGGATTGTGCACCCATTATCTTCCTCTCATATGTCTGCAAGTTTGCACACCCCGTAGTTAGTCTTTGCTGTAAAGCATTTGTTTATATAGCCATTCCTTGTTTGATGACCCGGCCCTGTCGTTGCGATAGCGCCGGGATTTTTTTATCTGCGCTTTTCGGCTTCCCCCTTACCAGCACATCCCCCATCGCTGCGAGCAGCGGCCTCAACCTCCTGCGCCACCTGTTTGCACCACCGTTTATCTCATCGCGTCATCGTGACTCTGCACACCCCTTCTTATGCCTTGAAAAGGCGATGTAGCGCACAGATATTGAACCACGACAAGGAGTTATCTCAGTAGGCCAGAGATATTCATGTTAGGTACAGCCATAGTGAGCTATCTAATAAATAGATTTAAGCGATTCAAAATTGCGGCTTTTATCGATTAACGGAAGCCCCTATGATGAATCCATCGAAAGTTAAGCGCCTCGTCTGGCAAGACTCTTCAACACCAGACCGGCATATGTACATCACCAAGGAGCAATTACATGTCTACCTACATCAACACTGAAATCAAGCCGTTCAATGCTACCGCCTACCACAATGGCAAATTCGTTCAGGTGTCTGACGCTGACCTGAAAGGCAAGTGGTCCGTGGTCTTCTTCTACCCGGCTGACTTCACCTTCGTTTGCCCGACCGAGCTGGGCGACCTGGCTGACAACTACGCTGAATTCCAGAAGCTGGGCGTCGAGATCTACTCTGTCTCTACCGATACCCACTTCACTCACAAAGCATGGCACGACACTTCTGACACCATTCAGAAGATCCAGTACCCGATGATTGGTGACCCGACTGGTACCATCACCCGCAACTTCGGCGTGATGATCGAAGAAGCTGGTCTGGCTGACCGCGGTACCTTCGTGATTGACCCGCAGGGCATCATCCAGATCGTCGAGATCAACGCTGGCGGCATCGGCCGTGACGCACTGGAACTGCTGCGCAAAGTCAAAGCAGCCCAGTACGTTGCCTCCCACCCGGGTGAAGTGTGCCCGGCTAAATGGAAAGAAGGCGAAGCCACTCTGGCCCCGTCCCTGGACCTGGTAGGCAAGATCTAAGCCTCCCGCTTCCAAGACCGGCCCGCATAAGGGCCGGTCTGCTTTCCGGCATTGCCAAATAGGCCTGAAAGCAGACCGACTCACATTTAATGCCAACTCGCCATTACAAGAAGGAATTCGACCATGTTGGATACCAACCTCAAACAACAGCTGAACACCTATCTGCAGTACATCGTCAATCCCATCGAGATCAGCGTGTCCGGCAACGACAGCGACAAATCTGCAGAGCTGCTGGCACTGGCCAGCGAGATCGCCGAGATGTCCCCCAAGATCACCCAGACCTCTGGCACTGCCGTTCGCAAGCCTTCCATGAGTGTCGCGCCGCAGGGCCAAGCCCCGCGCGTTCACTTTGCCGGCATCCCCATGGGTCATGAATTTACCTCTCTGGTGCTCGCCTTGCTGCAAAGCGGCGGCCACCCCTCCAAGGCCGATGCGGCCGTGCAGGAGCAGATCCGCAATCTCAAGGGCGAGTTCCACTTCGAGACCTATATCTCCCTCTCCTGCCACAACTGCCCGGACGTAGTACAGGCCCTCAACCTGATGGCGACCCTGAACCCCGGCATCACTCACACCATGATCGACGGCGCCCTGTTCCAGGAAGAAGTCGCCGAGCGTCAAATCATGGCGGTACCGAATGTCTACCTGAACGGTCAACCGTTCAGCCAGGGCCGTATTTCACTCGAAGAGATCGTCGCCAAACTCGACGCCGGCGCCGCCGAGCGCAAGGCTGCCGAGCTGAATGAGAAAGATCCCTACGACGTACTGGTGGTGGGCGGTGGCCCGGCTGGCGCCGCAGCGGCCATCTATGCCGCCCGTAAAGGCATTCGCACCGCCATCGTTGCCGAGCGCTTCGGTGGTCAGGTGATGGACACTGTCGGCATCGAGAACTTTATCTCCGTCCCCTATACCGAAGGCCCCAAGCTGGCCGCCAGCCTGGAGCAGCACGTCAAACAGTACGGCGTGGAAGTGATCACCGAGCAGCGCGCCGCCGCCATCAGCAAAGATGGGTATGTGAACGTGGATCTCGCCTCCGGTGCCACCTTGAAGAGCCGCGCCGTGATCCTGGCGACCGGTGCCCGCTGGCGTGACCTGAACGTGCCGGGTGAGCTCGAGTACCGCACCAAGGGCGTGGCCTACTGCCCGCACTGCGATGGTCCCTTCTTCAAGGGCAAGCGAGTGGCTGTGATCGGTGGCGGTAACTCCGGCATCGAGGCAGCGATCGACTTGGCTGGCATCGTCGAACACGTCACCGTAGTGGAATTTGCCGACACCCTGCGTGCCGATGAAGTGCTGCAGAAGAAGGCTCGCTCCATGAGCAATATCGACATCATCATGAGCGCGCGCACCACCGAAGTGATCGGTGATGGCAGCAAGGTGGTCGGTATGGACTACGAAGATCGCACCACAGGTGAGATCAAACACCTGGCGGTAGCGGGCATCTTCGTCCAGATCGGTCTGGTACCGAACACCGAGTTCCTGAAAGGGAGCGAGATAGCCCTGACCCGCTTTGGCGAGATCGAGATCGATACCAAAGGGGCGACCTCCCTGCCCGGCGTCTACGCCGCAGGGGATGCCACCACGGTACCGTTCAAGCAGATCATCATCTCCATGGGTGCTGGCGCCACCGCCGCACTGGGTGCGTTTGATTACCTCATCCGCAACCCGGCTCCTGAAGCGACCAAGGCTGACGCTGTGACTGTCTGATAAACCCCGCGCAACAAAAAGCCGACGCCCGATGAAGTAAACACGAGCGTCGGCTTTTTTATATCTGCATCGATGCGCAATAAAAACCCCGCAGCAAATGGCGGGGTTATTCATGACTGGACTTAAACTACGGGCATCACTCCAGCAAGAAAACAGCCTCGATATTATCACTTACCGTGATCTGCTGTTGTTGATAGCTGTTGTCCGCCATATCCGCCGCAGGTGCAGCCATCGCCTGCAACATCTTCAGGTTGCGGCTGTAGGCGGTAATGGGCGAAGCATTGCGGTACTCCACACTGTAGACCTTGCCAAGCTTCATCCCGAACGCCTTGGCCAGAGATTCAGCCTTGGTTTTAGCATCCTCAACGGCATTCAGACGGGCCTGCTCCTTGATGACCTGCGGCGATTTCAACCCGTACTCAATCTGGGATACGGACTCCAGCCCGGCTTTGAGTGCGGTATCCATCAGGGGGCTCAACTTGTCGAGCTGATAGAGCTTCACCGCCAATTGTCGCTGAGCACGGTATCCCAACAATACCGGCTTCTTGTTCTCGCCATACTGATATTCCGGAGAGACCATCAGGTTGCCAGCCTCAACATCGCTGCGCTTGATCCCCAACCCTTCCAGTTGGCTGAAAAAGGCTGCGACCTTGGTATCGACCTGCTGCTTGGCCTTGAGGCCCTGCTTATCCAGTGCACTCACCGCCACATTGAGGGTGAGCATATCGGGTTCGGTCTTCTGCTCGGCATAACCGCTCACCACCAGATGGGGTGCTTGCGGCACTTCAATCGCCAGCAGCGGAGCACTGACAACCAGAGCAGAAAGAGTAAGAAGGGGACGCCACATAGAAAAAAACCTCAATCGGAAAGATTGAGGCCATTATGCCCGTGCAGCTAGGGGATTCATATATCGTGCAAGGGCGGGAGCTGATCCAGTATCTGATTGGTCAGATCGAGGCTTATGGTGACCATGCTGCCGGGATCCTGGCTCTGGTTTGCCATATCCAGCGCAGGAGCCGCGCCACAGACCAACACCTCATCATCGAAATGGAACGAGTCCCACGACAGAACGTGTCCTTGCACCGCCTGTCCGATATTGGTGCCACCACTATCCTCCTCCATCGCAGACCAAGGGATGGTATCAGATGGCCCTAGCAAATCTTGCAACAACGGAGAGTGAAAACTGGCCAGCGGATATTCCTGCTGCCCCTGATGATGGCCAACCAGAATCATGTTATGGGCAGACTCGGTATCCATGACCGGCACATAAGTGATAGAGGCCGTAGCGAAATCAACATAGAGCGAGCCCGCTACATCACCGGCCTCATTCTCAATCTCCATCCCATCCAGCCGATCCCCCTCGATCGAGGCCTGATAGCCAAACTGGCCTGCGCAGGTAATGTTCCCCTGCCCATCCCAGCTATAACGGATGCCATCAATGTCGACCCAGTTGAATGACTGCATGATTACCCCTCTCATCTACTACCGCTATCTTATCCATCCCCTTGGGGAAAAAACAGGGGCCAGGCAAGCCCGGCCCCAAGACAAGGTTACGGATCAACCTTCAAGTTACCGTCATCCAGCAACTTCTGAATAATCTGCAAGTCACTGTTACCCAGGGTCGTCAAGTCAATACTGTCAAATTTTATGACGTGGGTGGTTCCTCCATTCGTACCATCCAAATCAATAGTCAATGTTGATTTGTTTGTGCCTGGCCCATCACTACTGAAATTGAGGTACGCATCAAGCGAACTAGAGTTGGCATGTTCACCAGTAAGCAGTTCGCTGATATCCAGCACATCACCGCCAGTTCCAGTGGTGAAGTCCTTGATCACATCGGTGCCACCAACATCTCCAGCGCCCCACTTGAAGGTGTCCTTGCCAGCCCCCCCAGTGAGGGTGTCAGACCCGGTCCCACCAATCAGAATATCGATACCGTCACCGCCAATCAGGATGTCATTCCCTTTTTGGCCATAAAGCACATCATTACCGTCGCCACCTTCAAGGGTATCATCGCCACCGACAGCCCCCTCCTTACCATACACTGCATGCCGACTGTAAAGTTCGTTGAGCAGTTGCCCACCACTCTTGCCCGGATTGTCTGCCACAAACTCGAACCAGCCACCATCCACATTGTCCGCATGAACGCTGTCACCAAAAATCACGTCGTTGCCTGCACCGCCCTGCAACAGGTCAGAGCCGACACTAACAGCGGTAAAGAGCGAACCCAAGCCACTGGACAGGTCATCAAAGTTGTCTACGGCGAGGTAGTTGTCTGGCGTGTTATCAATCGCATTGAGGTTATTGCCAAATGATGCACCTGATGGCACCCCAATCCCGACCGCATTAATCACCACCCCAGGAGCCGTCAACGCATTCAGGGCTGCCATACCGTTAGCAATCTGGGTTGAATTGGTCCAGCTTCCAACAGTTGGCTCCCCGTCCGTGAGGAAGTAGACATACTTATGATCCGCGACAGGATCCCCGGTCATCATGGTATTAAGAGTTGTCAACGCAGCCTGATAGTTGGTCCCCCCCCCTGAGCGAGTTAGATTACTGACAGCCTGCTGAGCAGCGGTAACCGAGGAATAGGTACCCACAACGTTGCTATTATCTGCAAACGTACCAATCTCGACTTGCAACTGTGATATGCCACTGAACTTGGCCAGCAAGTTATTGATGGCATCTTTCATGAGCTGGAATTCAGTGCCGCTAATACTTCCCGACATATCAATCATGAATGTCAGGTTGTAACTACCCGAAGTCACTCCGCCAACATCACCGATCAATACATCTGCCCCAACTCCACCCACTATTGCCCCATCCACATCCGGAGCAAGAAGAGGGTTGGGACGAACGTGATCGTCAATGGCCGTGCTTGCCCCAGAACCAGTGTCATTGGCATTGCTACCAACCACCAGGACCGGATTGATAATGGTCAACTTGGCACTGCTGGTATCACCGTCGCCATCCTTGATCTTGTAAGTGATCTCGACAGGAGCCCCCTCAGCACCTCCTGATGGTGGTGTGAATCGGTAATCACCATCATTTTCAATGTATAGGGTGCCCTTATTGGTACCCAGTGCGATAGAGAAAGAGGTATTGCTGTTATTAAAGGTGTAGGTTGTTCCGTTGTACTCCACAGAAACCAACTTGGGCGTAGCGAAACCATCAGCACCGGCACTGTCATTGGCTGTGACATTACCATCGATTACCTGCGTCAGGTTGGTCAGAGTTCCCGACAGCTGACCCGCGGTATTGATCACCACCACATTGCTGTTGTGAGCACCACTAGGTGACCAGGCGACACTTTGCAAGTCGGCATCAAGCACGCTGGTTGAGCCAATTCCCACGGCATAGGCACCATCAATACCTTTTTGCGTCAGGAAATTCGTCCAGTCATTGCGCTCTGCGGTGTTAATAGCGTCATCGGTCGAACTGGGCACACCATCCGAGATGAAAAATACAAAGGTATTATCAGCCGAAGGCGGTGTTCCATAGTTGTCCTGTACCGCTTGCAAGGCATCATCGTAGTCTGTCGAACCACCGGAAGAGATAGTTGTCAGCTGACCAGTCGCCTGGTCCTTAGTCAGCCATACCTGACTACCGACACTCTTGACGGTGGCAGAGCCCGCAAAATCAACCAGCATAACCTTGACCAACGAGTTGCCATAGCTGTTCATCAGATTCGTTACAGCATCCTTGATAACCTGCATATTGGTATCACCAATACTGCCTGAGCTATCGAGAACCAACACCAGGTTGACAGTGCCATTAGTGCCACTGGTAATGGTATCAGCCACAGCACTCGGACCGTCGTCCTCGAACTTGACGCCAGCACCGATGCTCACGCTCTTGCTCGCCACATCACCATCACCATCGGTGGTGGTCACCACCGCCGACAGCTTGCCTGCCAGGTCTACCGGCTCGTCATAGTTGGTCGGGCTATCCGGATGTTTGATAGCTACAAACTGGGTCACGCTCAGTTTGCCGTCTTCCCCTATCTCCAGCTTGAATGCGTTGCTGTCCAGGCTACCGTTACCATCGCTGTCAAACTTGCCGTACACGATGTCGCTGTCAGCACCGTCCGCCACCAGGGTGATGGCCTTGTTGCCCACCGTGGTCACCAGCCCGCAGGCCGCCACATCAATACGCAGCGACACATCGGTCGTGCCACCGTCCACGCCTGTACTGCCCACGCCACCACTGAAGATCGACGCAACGCTGGTCACGGTGACACCCAGCTGGGTCGATTCATCGGTGGTGACACTGCCTGCCAGCGTCATCGCCGTCACGCTCGGACCGTCGTCCTCGAACTTGACGCCTGCGCCGATGCTCACGCTCTTGCTCGCCACATCACCATCACCATCGGTGGTGGTCACCACCGCCGACAGCTTGCCTGCCAGGTCTACCGGCTCGTCATAGTTGGTCGGGCTATCCGGATGTTTGATAGCTACAAACTGGGTCACGCTCAGTTTGCCGTCTTCCCCTATCTCCAGCTTGAATGCGTTGCTGTCCAGGCTACCGTTACCATCGCTGTCAAACTTGCCGTACACGATGTCGCTGTCAGCACCGTCCGCCACCAGGGTGATGGCCTTGTTGCCCACCGTGGTCACCAGCCCGCTGGCCGCCACATCAATACGCAGCGACACATCGGTCGTGCCGCCGTCCACGCCTGTACTGCCCACGCCACCACTGAAGATCGACGCAACGCTGGTCACGGTGACACCCAGCTGGGTCGATTCATCGGTGGTGACACTGCCTGCCAGCGTCATCGCCGTCACGCTCGGACCGTCGTCCTCGAACTTGACGCCAGCACCGATGCTCACGCTCTTGCTCGCCACATCACCATCACCATCGGTGGTGGTCACCACCGCCGACAGCTTGCCTGCCAGGTCTACCGGCTCGTCATAGTTGGTCGGGCTATCCGGATGTTTGATAGCTACAAACTGGGTCACGCTCAGTTTGCCGTCTTCCCCTATCTCCAGCTTGAATGCGTTGCTGTCCAGGCTACCGTTACCATCGCTGTCAAACTTGCCGTACACGATGTCGCTGTCAGCACCGTCCGCCACCAGGGTGATGGCCTTGTTGCCCACCGTGGTCACCAGCCCGCTGGCCGCCACATCAATACGCAGCGACACATCGGTCGTGCCGCCGTCCACGCCTGTACTGCCCACGCCACCACTGAAGATCGACGCAACGCTGGTCACGGTGACACCCAGCTGGGTCGATTCATCGGTGGTGACACTGCTTGCCAGCGTCATCGCCGTCACACCTGGGCCGTCATCATCGAAGCTGAACACACTGCTCTGGCTGACCACCTCTTGTTCATCTGTGCTGCGGCTGATCAGATCCACGGTCGCTGAACGGGTGAGGCTGTCACCATCACCATCCACCACGGTCACGCAGTACTGCAGCTGCACAGCGCCGTCCTGGCTCAGCAACAGGTTTACCGCCTCGTCAAAGGTGGCGTTATCATCATGGTCCAGCGCTTCGTACAAGGTGGTTTCCAGTTGGTAGACCGGCGGGTCGCCGGCATCGGCCACATTGACGATCTTGATCGTGAACACCGGGTCGCCACCATTGGCATCGCGACCCACCAGGTTCCCCCCCTCCAGGAACAGGGTGATTGCCCCCCCCGCAGTCGAGCTCAGATTGGTCGCCAGCCCCCCCACCGGTACCCCCACGAAGCTCAGGCTGGCGGTGGTGCTACCCACACCGTCCGAGCCATAGCTGACGCCACTTTGGGCAAACAGGCTGGCCAGTCCGCCACTGACGCTGCTGTACACCTGGGCCAGGCCCGGACCGGTATCGTCATCATTACCATCGGCGGTCTCACCAGGCGCCGCTCGGTCGTCCCCGACGCTCTCATCCAAGCTGACCTGCAGGGCCGCCAGTTCCACTTCCGAGGCCTCGGCACTGACACTCAGAGTCGGGCCATCATCATCGAAGCTGAATACCGACCGCTCGCCTGCAATCAGAGTGACAGTGGCACTGTCGGTCACGCTATCGCCATCACCATCCACCACGGTCACGCTGTACTGCAGCTGCACAGCGCCGTCCTGGCTCAGCAACAGGTTTACCGCCTCGTCAAAGGTGGCGTTATCATCATGGTCCAGCGCTTCGTACAAGGTGGTTTCCAGTTGGTAGACCGGCGGGTCGCCGGCATCGGCCACATTGACGATCTTGATCGTGAACACCGGGTCGCCACCATTGGCATCGCGACCCACCAGGTTCCCCCCCTCCAGGAACAGGGTGATTGCCCCCCCCGCAGTCGAGCTCAGATTGGTCGCCAGCCCCCCCACCGGTACCCCCACGAAGCTCAGGCTGGCGGTGGTGCTACCCACACCGTCCGAGCCATAGCTGACGCCACTTTGGGCAAACAGGCTGGCCAGTCCGCCACTGACGCTGCTGTACACCTGGGCCAGGCCCGGACCGGTATCGTCGCCATTACCATCGGCGGTCTCACCAGGCGCCGCTCGGTCGTCCCCGACGCTCTCATCCAAGCTGACCTGCAGGGCCGCCAGTTCCACTTCCGAGGCCTCGGCACTGACACTCAGAGTCGGGCCATCATCATCGAAGCTGAATACCGACCGCTCGCCTGCAATCAGAGTGACAGTGGCACTGTCGGTCACGCTATCGCCATCACCATCCACCACGGTCACGCTGTACTGCAGCTGCACAGCGCCGTCCTGGCTCAGCAACAGGTTTACCGCCTCGTCAAAGGTGGCGTTATCATCATGGTCCAGCGCTTCGTACAAGGTGGTTTCCAGTTGGTAGACCGGCGGGTCGCCGGCATCGGCCACATTGACGATCTTGATCGTGAACACCGGGTCGCCACCATTGGCATCGCGACCCACCAGGTTCCCCCCCTCCAGGAACAGGGTGATTGCCCCCCCCGCAGTCGAGCTCAGATTGGTCGCCAGCCCCCCCACCGGTACCCCCACGAAGCTCAGGCTGGCGGTGGTGCTACCCACACCGTCCGAGCCATAGCTGACGCCACTTTGGGCAAACAGGCTGGCCAGTCCGCCACTGACGCTGCTGTACACCTGGGCCTGGCCCGGACCGGTATCGTCGCCATTACCATCGGCGGTCTCACCAGGCGCCGCTCGGTCGTCCCCGACGCTCTCATCCAAGCTGACCTGCAGGGCCGCCAGTTCCACTTCCGAGGCCTCGGCACTGACACTCAGAGTCGGGCCATCATCATCGAAGCTGAATACCGACCGCTCGCCTGCAATCAGAGTGACAGTGGCACTGTCGGTCACGCTATCGCCATCACCATCCACCACGGTCACGCTGTACTGCAGCTGCACAGCGCCGTCCTGGCTCAGCAACAGGTTTACCGCCTCGTCAAAGGTGGCGTTATCATCATGGTCCAGCGCTTCGTACAAGGTGGTTTCCAGTTGGTAGACCGGCGGGTCGCCGGCATCGGCCACATTGACGATCTTGATCGTGAACACCGGGTCGCCACCATTGGCATCGCGACCCACCAGGTTCCCCCCCTCCAGGAACAGGGTGATTGCCCCCCCCGCAGTCGAGCTCAGATTGGTCGCCAGCCCCCCCACCGGTACCCCCACGAAGCTCAGGCTGGCGGTGGTGCTACCCACACCGTCCGAGCCATAGCTGACGCCACTTTGGGCAAACAGGCTGGCCAGTCCGCCACTGACGCTGCTGTACACCTGGGCCTGGCCCGGACCGGTATCGTCGTCATTACCATCAGCGGTCTCACCAGATGCTGCACGGTCGTCCCCGACGCTCTCATCCAGGCTGACCTGCAGGGCCGCCAGTTCCCCTTCCGAGGCCTCGGCACTGACACTCAGAGTCGGGCCATCATCATCGAAGCTGAATACTGACCGCTCGCCCGCAATCAAACTGACAGTGGCACTGTCGGTCACACTGTCACCATCACCATCCACCACGGTCACGCTGTACTGCAGCTGCACAGCGCCGTCCTGGCTCAGCAACAGGTTTACCGCCTCGTCAAAGGTGGCGTTATCATCATGGTCCAGCGCTTCGTACAAGGTGGTTTCCAGTTGGTAGACCGGCGGGTCGCCGGCATCGGCCACATTGACGATCTTGATCGTGAACACCGGGTCGCCACCATTGGCATCGCGACCCACCAGGTTCCCCCCCTCCAGGAACAGGGTGATTGCCCCCCCCGCAGTCGAGCTCAGATTGGTCGCCAGCCCCCCCACCGGTACCCCCACGAAGCTCAGGCTGGCGGTGGTGCTACCCACACCGTCCGAGCCATAGCTGACGCCACTTTGGGCAAACAGGCTGGCCAGTCCGCCACTGACGCTGCTGTACACCTGGGCCAGGCCCGGACCGGTATCGTCATCATTACCATCGGCGGTCTCACCAGGCGCCGCTCGGTCGTCCCCGACGCTCTCATCCAAGCTGACCTGCAGGGCCGCCAGTTCCACTTCCGAGGCCTCGGCACTGACACTCAGAGTCGGGCCATCATCATCGAAGCTGAATACTGACCGCTCGCCCGCAATCAAACTGACAGTGGCACTGTCGGTCACACTGTCACCATCACCATCCACCACGGTCACGCTGTACTGCAGCTGCACAGCGCCGTCCTGGCTCAGCAACAGGTTTACCGCCTCGTCAAAGGTGGCGTTATCATCATGGTCCAGCGCTTCGTACAAGGTGGTTTCCAGTTGGTAGACCGGCGGGTCGCCGGCATCGGCCACATTGACGATCTTGATCGTGAACACCGGGTCGCCACCATTGGCATCGCGACCCACCAGGTTCCCCCCCTCCAGGAACAGGGTGATTGCCCCCCCCGCAGTCGAGCTCAGATTGGTCGCCAGCCCCCCCACCGGTACCCCCACGAAGCTCAGGCTGGCGGTGGTGCTACCCACACCGTCCGAGCCATAGCTGACGCCACTTTGGGCAAACAGGCTGGCCAGTCCGCCACTGACGCTGCTGTACACCTGGGCCAGGCCCGGACCGGTATCGTCATCATTACCATCGGCGGTCTCACCAGGCGCCGCTCGGTCGTCCCCGACGCTCTCATCCAAGCTGACCTGCAGGGCCGCCAGTTCCACTTCCGAGGCCTCGGCACTGACACTCAGAGTCGGGCCATCATCATCGAAGCTGAATACTGACCGCTCGCCCGCAATCAAACTGACAGTGGCACTGTCGGTCACACTGTCACCATCACCATCCACCACGGTCACGCTGTACTGCAGCTGCACAGCGCCGTCCTGGCTCAGCAACAGGTTTACCGCCTCGTCAAAGGTGGCGTTATCATCATGGTCCAGCGCTTCGTACAAGGTGGTTTCCAGTTGGTAGACCGGCGGGTCGCCGGCATCGGCCACATTGACGATCTTGATCGTGAACACCGGGTCGCCACCATTGGCATCGCGACCCACCAGGTTCCCCCCCTCCAGGAACAGGGTGATTGCCCCCCCCGCAGTCGAGCTCAGATTGGTCGCCAGCCCCCCCACCGGTACCCCCACGAAGCTCAGGCTGGCGGTGGTGCTACCCACACCGTCCGAGCCATAGCTGACGCCACTTTGGGCAAACAGGCTGGCCAGTCCGCCACTGACGCTGCTGTACACCTGGGCCAGGCCCGGACCGGTATCGTCATCATTACCATCGGCGGTCTCACCAGGCGCCGCTCGGTCGTCCCCGACGCTCTCATCCAAGCTGACCTGCAGGGCCGCCAGTTCCACTTCCGAGGCCTCGGCACTGACACTCAGAGTCGGGCCATCATCATCGAAGCTGAATACTGACCGCTCGCCCGCAATCAAACTGACAGTGGCACTGTCGGTCACACTGTCACCATCACCATCCACCACGGTCACGCTGTACTGCAGCTGCACAGCGCCGTCCTGGCTCAGCAACAGGTTTACCGCCTCGTCAAAGGTGGCGTTATCATCATGGTCCAGCGCTTCGTACAAGGTGGTTTCCAGTTGGTAGACCGGCGGGTCGCCGGCATCGGCCACATTGACGATCTTGATCGTGAACACCGGGTCGCCACCATTGGCATCGCGACCCACCAGGTTCCCCCCCTCCAGGAACAGGGTGATTGCCCCCCCCGCAGTCGAGCTCAGATTGGTCGCCAGCCCCCCCACCGGTACCCCCACGAAGCTCAGGCTGGCGGTGGTGCTACCCACACCGTCCGAGCCATAGCTGACGCCACTTTGGGCAAACAGGCTGGCCAGTCCGCCACTGACGCTGCTGTACACCTGGGCCAGGCCCGGACCGGTATCGTCATCATTACCATCGGCGGTCTCACCAGGCGCCGCTCGGTCGTCCCCGACGCTCTCATCCAAGCTGACCTGCAGGGCCGCCAGTTCCACTTCCGAGGCCTCGGCACTGACACTCAGAGTCGGGCCATCATCATCGAAGCTGAATACCGACCGCTCGCCTGCAATCAGAGTGACAGTGGCACTGTCGGTCACGCTATCGCCATCACCATCCACCACGGTCACGCTGTACTGCAGCTGCACAGCGCCGTCCTGGCTCAGCAACAGGTTTACCGCCTCGTCAAAGGTGGCGTTATCATCATGGTCCAGCGCTTCGTACAAGGTGGTTTCCAGTTGGTAGACCGGCGTGTCGCCGGCATCGGCCACATTGACGATCTTGATCGTGAACACCGGGTCGCCACCATTGGCATCGCGACCCACCAGGTTCCCCCCCTCCAGGAACAGGGTGATTGCCCCCCCCGCAGTCGAGCTCAGATTGGTCGCCAGCCCCCCCCCCGGTACCCCCACGAAGCTCAGGCTGGCGGTGGTGCTACCCACACCGTCCGAGCCATAGCTGACGCCACTTTGGGCAAACAGGCTGGCCAGTCCGCCACTGACGCTGCTGTACACCTGGGCCAGGCCCGGACCGGTATCGTCGTCATTACCATCAGCGGTCTCACCAGATGCTGCACGGTCGTCCCCGACGCTCTCATCCAGGCTGACCTGCAGGGCCGCCAGTTCCACTTCCGAGGCCTCGGCACTGACACTCAGAGTCGGGCCATCATCATCGAAGCTGAATACTGACCGCTCGCCCGCAATCAAACTGACAGTGGCACTGTCGGTCACACTGTCACCATCACCATCCACCACGGTCACGCTGTACTGCAGCTGCACAGCGCCGTCCTGGCTCAGCAACAGGTTTACCGCCTCGTCAAAGGTGGCGTTATCATCATGGTCCAGCGCTTCGTACAAGGTGGTTTCCAGTTGGTAGACCGGCGGGTCGCCGGCATCGGCCACATTGACGATCTTGATCGTGAACACCGGGTCGCCACCATTGGCATCGCGACCCACCAGGTTCCCCCCCTCCAGGAACAGGGTGATTGCCCCCCCCGCAGTCGAGCTCAGATTGGTCGCCAGCCCCCCCACCGGTACCCCCACGAAGCTCAGGCTGGCGGTGGTGCTACCCACACCGTCCGAGCCATAGCTGACGCCACTTTGGGCAAACAGGCTGGCCAGTCCGCCACTGACGCTGCTGTACACCTGGGCCAGGCCCGGACCGGTATCGTCATCATTACCATCGGCGGTCTCACCAGGCGCCGCTCGGTCGTCCCCGACGCTCTCATCCAAGCTGACCTGCAGGGCCGCCAGTTCCCCTTCCGAGGCCTCGGCACTGACACTCAGAGTCGGGCCATCATCATCGAAGCTGAATACCGACCGCTCGCCTGCAATCAGAGTGACAGTGGCACTGTCGGTCACGCTATCGCCATCTCCGTCCACACGGGTCACGCTGTATTGCAGTTCCAGACTGTTCTGCCCACTGAGCAGCAGCGACAGTGATTCATCAAACAAACCGGAGTCGTCATGAGACAAGGCTTCAAACTGGGTGGTCTGCAGTTGGGATACCCCATCTACCACCACAATCTTGATGCTGAAGACCACACCTCCTTCACCATCAACCCCTTGCAGCTCGGTCGCGCTCGCTGCATTGAGGGTAATCGCACCACCTTTGGTGGCCGACAGGTTGGTGGCAACCCCCGCCTCGCCAATTCCGACAAAGCTGAAACTGCCGGTGATGCTACCTGCACCATCAGCACCGTAGCTGCCACTGCTGGTAAACAGTGACAGCAGACCACCTTCAATCGCAGTTGTAGCCCGGGCCAGTGCACCCTCTACGTCATCACTGACATAGCCGTCATTCACATCACTTTCGCTGTAGGTATCCTCTTTGCCAACCGTCTCGTCCAGACTGACCGACAATCCACCCAAATTAGCCTCTTCGGCCACCCCCACATCCTGGGTCGGCACATCATCCTGAATAACGATGTCCAGCGTTGCACTGGTTGTATCACCGTCATCATCGGTCAAGGTCACAGCGAGACTCTCACCCAATTGCAGATCAAACGCGGGTTGTTGATGGGCCTCGTTATCAAGGAGGGTATAGCTGTAGGAGACACTGCCGTTACCGGTAACGGGATCGTAGGTTATTGCAGTGATTTGCAATCCATTGCCAAGCGGAGTCTCAATGGATACAGGCAGAGCAATCACGGTGCCATTGCTGATCAACTGGATCGCCCCGATTGCCAGCGTTTGCACACCATCAGGGGCATTAAAGGTAAACACCCCACTTTGAGTTAACGCGGCAGCGTTAGGTGCCGAACCGTCGACCAGGTTGGCATCACTGACCAACACCTCTCCCCCTTCCTGAGTAAGCCCATCAAGACTTACCTCCTCATCTACCGGAGTAATGGAGATAACGAGTGTTGAAGTCACTGTCTCCTGGCCATCAGTTACCTGATAGCTCACCGGGGGAACTGCGCCATCATAGTTAGGAGCAGGAGTAAAGGTATAGTTCCCATCCGGATTGATGATCAGCGTGCCCACTCCGGTAATAGTGGCAGCAACACCGGCAGGGACTCCGATATTGATACCCCAGTCATATGAAACGATAGAGGCATCAGCAGGTCCATCTGGATTGGTACTATTGTCGAGCAAATTCCCACTGACCTGAGTGTCTTCCAGGGTCACGGCGGTTTCGCCCAAATCATCAAGCTGATTTTCAAGAATCAAATCTTCGGCCTGATTTTCATTGATGACAGCGGCCGTATCGTAGGTGGTATCAAACCCTGCAGCCGCTATCGTGGCATCACCAGTTCGATCAATTGTGACGAAACCACCATTACCACTGGCCCCCGCAACCCCACCAATACCGCCACCACCACCGGCCGCTGGTGCCCCACCAGCAGCAGAAGCCTCAAAGTTTTGAGTCGGGTCAACACCCTGCAGAATCGATTCTTGCAATGCGGCAATATCTGAAGGTGCGCCTTCCTGGCTAGCCGCCACTTGCGGTTGAGCAGGTTCAGCGGACTCGGAACCTGCCGGAACATCCGATGCTGGAGTATCGTCATAAGGGTAAAGAGCCAGCTTGGCGTCATCAGCTATGGCCAATTTTGCTCCGGGTTGGAGAATTTCCCCTTTTTGCAGAGGACGGCTGCTTCCATCAGCCAGCACAATCTCCACATTGCCTTCTATAGCTGAGACAACCACGGACTTGTCGATGATTTGGGTACGCATATCCATTGCTCCAAGGTGACAGATCTTGATGTCTACACCGTAGAAGGAGATAGCGCGCTGTTCCGTTGCAAAAAAGCGCACGTTCGAGAGGAATTCAACAAATGGACGGAAAAAAATCGAAGAGTTGGTATTTCTTAATACAAATCAGAACCCTAGATACAGCCCCATTCAAGGCTGACCTTGAGTTTGTTATAGAAAAATGGCGAAAAGAGAAGTGACTGGTATAAAAAAGGCCCCTATCGGGGCCATTTAATTCAAGGCAATGGGAAGGCGGGATGAACAAATCCCTGGTAACCATCGATATGCAACTTGGAAAGCAGTTCCACTTGATGTTGATCCTCGACGCGGGTCGCAATGGTGGTCACACCGGCATTGTGTGCGGCGCGACACACAGCCGCCAGGAATGAGGTGTCTGCCCCCGGCTCCATGACCTGACTGGTATAACCGTGATCGACCTTGACATAAGCCGGCGACAGCTCCTCCAGATAGCCCAGAGACTGGAAGTGACGACCATAGTGGTCAACCCCCCACTGGAAGCCATGAGCTTGCAAGGTGCCCACCAACGCAGCCACGTTGTCTTTATGTTTCATGATGGCAGCTTCAGGTATTTCAAATAACAACCGCTCTTTGAGCTCTGCATGTTCGGTCAGATAGCGCGTCAGCCAGGTTAAAAACTCATCCGAGCAGAGCGAGCCAGCAGTGATGTTGATCGCCAGTACCAGATCAGACTGTTTTTGCAGTAATGGAACGCAAGCATCAAGCACCGCCTGGTCAAACTCGCCCCCCAATTTGAACTGTTCAATCGCGGGCAAGAACTGACCGGCAAAATAATCTGTGCCATCCCGAGAGATAGAAGCAAACAGCTCGGCATGCAACCTTGCTCCATTATCAAACCGGCAAGCTGGTTGGGCTTTGAAGCGCCAAAGTTGACGTGAAATGGCATCTTGTACCAGATCTCGCCAGGCCAAACGCCCCATCAAACCTTGCTCAGTCCCCCCTTCCATCACCACAGCACCGCGGCGTTCATTGCGCGCCTTGCCAAGCGCATTATCGGCTTTGGTCAACAAGGCAGAGAGATCATCATTGCCATCACGACCGGCAATACCAATGACGGAGAGCGCATCCCCTTCGCCCATTGGATTCACCACCAGATCAGCAATGCGACTATTAATCACTTCAGCCAACTCTTTTAGCTGAGTCAGATCGTCAGTTGGACAGAGCAGCGCATATTCCGTCGCGGAGATCCGTGCCAAGGCGGCGCCATCCCACCCTTTTAATTGCTCTTTCAAAGCCTGAGCTATCGATTTGACCATGTTGTCACGGGCAGCAAAGCCTTCATCGCGATAGATATCATCCAGCATGTCGACCGCAACCAGCATGACGCCACCTTGGCCAGCCTCCGCTATCCATGCGTTTACCTGACCCACAAAATAGGCTCGGTTGCCAAGCCCCGACACGGCATCGACATAAACCCGCTCACGCAATTTCTCGGCCTCATCGGCTTGCTCTTTGAACTGCAACGCCAACTTGCTTGAGAGGGTGTTGATCGCCTGAACGACCTGCTTCAATTCATGGGTTTTAGGCTCCGGGATCGTATGACCGAAATGGTGCAGCTCGATCTCGACGGCTTGATCACAGATCTGTTTGAGTGGCTTGAGCAAGTAGTTGAGTGCTCTCATCAACAAAATTGTGGTGATCAAAAAGCCGACCAGAAACCAGCTCGCCAGCTCGCTCATCCCCCGCCACAACTCGTAATAAGCCTGGCCAGGGTGACCCACTACTTTTAATTTTCCAAGCTGCAACCAGCCAGACGTCAGAATTGACTCGTTGGATACCTCAGGAAACAGACCCAAATTCACAAACCACTGCGGCACCCCCTGAATATTGTTGGTATTTTCCTGCTCGATGACATCCTTTGATGCAAGCAGGTCAAGGCGAACAAGTCGATAATAGCCGCCATCAAAAATAGCCTGGATCACCGACTCGGCACCGACTTTGTCACCATTTTCCAGATAGGGGGTGAGCGCAAGCCCCAGCGAGGTTGCCGTATTGATGACCGTTGTTTCCTGTTGCTGCGCCAGATAAGTGCGGGTTGAATTGAATTGCACCCAGTATGTGGCCGCAAATAACAATCCAAACAGCAGCAGCATGGTGGCTAATAACTGTCGATAGAGCGTCATAGGTTAATCATCCAAATTCACCACTGGCCGAGCCAATCGCCCCGAGGTCATGCGATTGCGTAAATCATTCCATAATCCCAAGCGGGATGATTGACCAGCCAGTTCCCCTTGGCCTCGTGCCTTCATCAACCACAAGTGACTACCGTTAAAACTGTAAATAGGCACCAAATCACGCCGCTGTGTGGCAGGGCGAATCGAGCCTATCAAATTATCCAAAATAACCGGAACGGAAGAGGGTGTCTCATAATATGCCACCACCATGTGAAACTGGTTGTAATCAAGAGCCTTTACGTACACCATCCGCATTTTATCATCCGGGATCCCAAGCTCGAGCAGCGTAGAGTATTTAGCGATACTGAAATCTTCACAGTCTCCCCCGGCGGCTCCCAAAAATTCTAGCGGGGTTGCCCAATAATCCTTTTTGCGCCACAACTTGATATCGTCAATAAAACGCATCCGATTGAAAAAATTATTTACCCGCTCAAGCTTCTTTTCTTCGCTCAGGGCCCTGCCCTTTGTCTCCATGACTAGCATACGCCAACTGGTTACACGCTTGCCGGCTCTGGCGCCATAGGTCTGCTCCGCCCGTTTGATCAAGTTGAGATCTTCCTGTGGCAGAGGCTGACTGGCACAGAGCAGAAGTGAGAAGGGTAACAGCAGGATCCATAAGGAGTGGCGCAAAGCGCGTAGGGATCTGTATCTCCATTCATTAAGAAGATAACACCATCTGTTACTAGTACCACGCTGGAGTGTCACATCATATTCCTGCTGCATTATTGCTGCTGCACTCCTCAAAGCCCGTGCAACCACCTGCGTTAGCCAAACATGGTGACTACCAGCAGCAGTCACCATGTTGGCGTTCATGCTCCCTGCGGGATCATGGGCAAATGGTTATTGCCTGGCCTGCCATTCAGCGGGTTGTTTGACGCTAAATGCATTGAGCAGACTGCCTGTCGCGTTGAGAATGCGATAGTCCGCCAGCAGTGCATCATACTCGGCAGTGATATAGCTGCGACGCGCCTCGAACAGTTCGTTCTCGGTGTTCAATACGTCCAGCAATGTCCGTTGACCCAACCCAAACTGCTTCTTGTATGCCTGTACGGTGTCATAGCTGGCGTCAACATGCTCTTTCAGGAAGGTCTTTTGCTTGGCCAGCGACTCTTTCGCGTTCCAGGCCAGACGAGTGCCTTCCTCAACCTGGCGAAACGCATTCAAGTGAATGTCTTTCGCCTGAGAGTAGAGCGCCGATGTTGCATTGCTCTCTGCCACATCAGAACCGCCACGGAACAGGTTGTAACGCATGCGCACCATTGCGGTCAGATCATCGTTGCGCCCTTTGACCGCATCGATATCCTCATTCCAGTTCTGATCGACCTCGAATGTTACATTCGGGTAGAAACCGGATTTGGCGCCTTCATGTTGATACTTGGCCGCTTCGATATCCTGCAAGGAAGAGAGCAGGGTGGGGTGGACTTCGGTCGCCGTTTTCAGCGCACTATCGAGGCTGGTCGGGATAAGCTCGGTATTGGGAACCGGCTGCACCAGATCTTTGGGTACCTCGTTCACGACACGAATAAATTCACTCTCTGCATCTCGATAGTTGTTTTCAGCAGCAGCCTGATTTGAATAGGCTCGGGCAACACGACCTTCAATCTGGGTCTGATCCGCAGTAGAACCAAGCCCTGAATCAGTCCGCTTGCTGATGTCGCTGCGGATCTGTTCGTGGGTTTCCAGGTTTTGTTTGGAAAGCTCCAGGATCTCCTGCTGACGCAGCATATTGAGGTAGACCTCAGCTACTCGCAGCGCGGTATTTTCAGCTTCAGAGATCATCGCCAGACGCTGGGCATTCGCTTCAGCTTCGGTTCTGGAGACATTGTTGCTGACATCAAAGCCATCAAACAACATTTGCCGCAGACTGAGCCCAGCCTCTTTACGAGTCAACGAGTCATCACTAGTTGGATCACGACGCGTTGAAGGGCTATCAGTTTTTTCATAGCCTACGCCGCCACGCAGATCGATCGTAGGATAATAGCCACCCTTGGCTCCATCATGCTGATAGAGTCGTGCCTGATACAGATCAAACGCTTCCTTTATCTTGGGATGCGTAGCAAGTGTCTGTGCCACCGACTCTTCCAGAGTCTGGGCCTGACCCAAACTCGGGATCAGGATGCAGCCACTGACCAGCATGGCAACAATCGTTTTTTTCATGTTATCTCCAGTCATGTTTTGTTTTTAGATTGTTGGCTTATCGTTCTCTCAGTGCCGACTGCTTTGCCCGTAAAATCGGCTTAAGCAAATAGTCTAGGACACTTTTTTTACCAGTAATGATATCAGCACTGGCTAACATACCGGGGATGATGGGAAGTGCGTTAAGCTCATCGCCCAAGTAACTCTTCTCTGTTCGAACCCGAACCAGATAAAAGGAGTTCCCCTCCTCATCCTGGATCGAATCCGCACTTATCTGTTCAACCTTGCCATGCAATCCTCCATAGATTGTAAAGTCGTAGGCAGTAATTTTGACGATGGCATCCAGCCCCGGTCGCAGGAAGGCGATATCTTTCGGTGACACCTTGGCTTCTACCAGCAAGGTATCCTCCAGCGGCACAATCTCCATCAAATCCATGCCGGGCTGAACCACGCCGCCCAGGGTGTTGATCTTGAGTTTCTTGATGGTGCCCTTGAGCGGAGCAATCACGCTGGTCCGGTCGACCCTGTCTCGCAAGCCAACCTGCCCTTCTGATAACTGGCCAAGCCGCCCCTGTTTCTCATTCAGTTCAGTCTGGGAGTCTGCTCTGAACTTCAGCGCAATATCATTACGCTTGGAGATGGTCTCACGCAGTACCGAATTGAGTTTTGGGATCAGCAGACGGTTGCTCTCCAGCTCCCCCTGCATCTCGTTGACCTGCCGCTCAAGCTTGATCAGCTCCACTTGAGGCACTATGCCCTCTTTCGCCAGCGGACGGCTAATATTCAGTTCCTGTCTGGCCAGATCCACACTGCGATTCACGGTGCGGATCTTGGCATTCAGTTCAATCAGCTCCTGCTCTTTCTGTTCGATTTGCTGACCAAGAATATAGAGCTGGTTCTTCAGGTTATTGAGGCGATCCCGCTGTACAGAGCGCTCACGGTGCGCATATTCGGCAAAGACGGTTTCATAACCATCGGGGAACTGGATTGGCGCTTCGCCTACCACGACCTGTTCACGCCACCCTAACGCTGGGTCGTTTTTCACCTCGACGCTGGCCATCTCGGCGCGCAGACGAGCCACATCCCCCTTGAGGGTGACTACCTCTTGCTCCCGTTCTCTAAAGTCGGAGCGGAAACGGGTGTCATCAATGCGCAGCAGCGGCTGCCCCTTTTCGACGATATCCCCCTCTTTGACGAAGATCTCTTTGACGATCCCCCCTTCCAGGTTCTGGATCACCTGCAGCTGACGGGACGGAATAACTTTGCCCTGACCCACGGTGACTTCATCCAGTTCGGCCCAGGCCGCCCAGACGATGGCACTCATGAAAAAGAGGAAACAGCACCACAACAGGATACGAGCTCCGGTCGGCGTGGTCAGCAGTACAGCTGCCGCGCCGTCATCGACAAACTCCAGATGCTCGGGTGCCGGCAATACCTCGCCGGAAGGCGTCTTTTTGCTGCGCTTGAACCAGTCCATGAGCCCCTTAACCATGGGACACCTCCTGCACGCGTACTTTCCCTTCCTTCAACTGCTGTAACACCACCTCTTTGGGGCCATCAGCAACGATCTGCCCCTGCTCGATAACGATCACTCGCGATGCCACATCCAGCATCGAGGTTTTGTGAGTGATGAGGATCAATGTGGTTTCCGGGCCCAGTCTGGCAAGCTCCTGTTTGACCTGCATCTCGGACTGGTTGTCCATGTTGGAGGTCGGCTCATCCATCACCAGAATGGGGGGGTCATTAAGCAGGGCGCGAGCCAGCAGGATCGACTGACGCTGGCCACCGGAAAGCTGACGGCCACCCTCGCCTATCTGCCGATCCAGCCCGTTGGGATCCCGGTTGGTAAAGTTGGTGACACCCGCCCGCTTGGCGGCGCGCAAGACTCTCACATCATCCACCAGCGGATTACCCAGCATGATGTTGTCCCGCACCGAGCCAAAGAAAAGAATGACATCTTGCGGGACACAACCAATATTGCGACGGATCACAGCAGGTGGCAGTTGATCGAGTTCAAAGCCGTCGATACGTACCGAGCCATCGGTCGGTCGATACAGTCCCATCAACAACTTCTCGAGGGTCGTTTTACCCGCCCCAATCCGGCCGATAATCGCCACCTTTTCGCCCGGCTGAATGCGCAAATTGATATTGTGCAGGGTGCTGGTTTCCATTCCCGGATATTTGAAGGAGACATTTTCGAATTCAATTCGGCCGGCAATCACCGGATGATGGATATATTGCTTGCCCTCCTCCTGCTCACCCGGGGTTTGCATGATTTTTTCCAGAATATCCAGTGCTGACTTAGCCTGGTTATAACGGGTCGACAACACGGAGAGTTGTACCATGGGCGCAATGGCACGACTGGAGAGCATCACGGCGGCAATCATGCCCCCCATAGTGACCAAGCCTTCGGAGATCTGGTAAACACCGACGATCACCAGACCGACCGTCACCACCTGCTGGATATAACTGGCCAGTGAGGACATGGAGTTGGTAATGCGGCGGGTCTGTACGCCCCAGGTGGAAATATGGGAGACGGCCTGTTCCCAGCGATGCTGGAACATGCTCTCGGCGCCGAAAATCTTGACGGTTTCCAGCCCGGAAATACTTTCAATCAGGTTGGCGTTCTTCTGGGACGCAAGGCGTGACCCCTCTTCGATGGACTGCTTGAGGGGCTCCTGAATATAGAAGCTGTAGGCGATGAGGATCAGCATGGCGACGATGGGGACCACCACCATCACACCGGCAAACATCCAGATAATAAAAAGGAAGAAAACGGCAAAGGGGAGATCGATAAGAGTAGAAACCGTTGCGGAGGTGAAAAACTCCCGCACCGATTCAAATTCCTGCAGATGTTTGGCGAACGCGCCAGTGGAAGCGGGACGAGACTCCATCCTCATGCCCATCACCTTGGCGAAAATCTTGGCGGACAGTAGCACATCAGACTTTTTGCCAGCGATATCGATAAAGTAACTGCGCAACTGCCGCATCACAAAATCAAAGGTAAAGACCACCATGGCCCCGACCGCCAGCACCCAGAGCGAATCAAACGCCAGATTGGGCACAATCTTGTCATAAACATTCATGGTAAAGAGCGGACTGGCGATGGCAAACAGGTTGATCAGAATGGAGGCGATCAGCACATCGCGATAGATGCCGCGGGATTCGAACAAGGTGCTCCAGAACCAGTGTCCATCACGGGTTTCCAGTACCTTGGGCGAGCGCTCGTCAAACTTGAACTGCTTCTTTACATAGAAGAGGCGTCCCAGATACTCATCACCCAATTGGGCTGCGGTCAGCCATTGCGCGGCATCACCGGCCTGCGGGAAAATCACTTTCCCCTGGCTGCGATCTTCGTTCCACTCCAGCAAAATGCAGGCGCCACCACTGCGCATCTGCAATACACAAGGCAGCAGCAAGGGAGAAATATCGGCCAGTGGCTGTATCACTTCACGGGCGGATAACCCGCCCCGCTCGGCAGCACGGCAAAAGAGTGCGGTTGTCAGGCGTCCGGAGACCAGTGGCAACCCGGTCGTCAGGGCATCCTGGCTGTTGGGCACACCATAAAAACGGGTCAAGAAGACCAGACACTCCAATAACTCATCAATACGACTTGTTTCTGCTTGCATAGCATCCTGTCACTGCATAAATGAGGTAGATAAGAGCGTTCATCGCTCATATTTCCCTGCTATAGCCACGCTAAAACCGAGTGGCCTTCCCGCTGATGAGACTGATCAGGGGATAAACCTGTCCAGATAGATCGCGACACTCATCGCCAATTTCCCGGCACAGCAGCAATGGCGGCATGATTCGTTATTGGTAAAAATAATCGGCTCATCAACACCATGCTAACACTGCAATCAGGGTGAATGTCGGTGTTAATTGATAATGACATTTATTATGGCGCACCACTATATCAACCGGCACGTACCAAAACTATAGTTTAGGGTATGAAGTTTTTTATATAACCCTATGTTTTACGTGAAAATAATAATCTGGCGCTCAATTATAGGTCAGGGAGTATGAAGGGTCTGCCCAACGCGTGACCTTGCGGGCCGCTCAATGAAAGTGCTTTGGCAATGTCCGCCATGGCCGTCCAGCGATTTTCACACCAGGCTGGCGCCAACAGGGTTGGACGGCGCGCGGATGCCGAAATCCGGTGATACACCACCTCGGGCGGCGTGTGCTGGATCATGGCAACGGCCGCCTCCACATACTGCTCCAGCGTCAATACCTCAAGGCGCCCCGCCTGCCACGCTTTGCCAAGAGTACTGCCTTCAACCACATGAAGCGGATGCAACTTGATCCCCTCAACACCGGTCTCAACGATGCGATGCAGGGTATCGAGGCTGTCCATCGGTACTTCGCCAGGCAGGCCGACGATCAGATGGGCACATACCTTGATGCCACGCTGATGGGCACGTCTTACCGCATCCTCATAGGCGGCATAACCATGGCCGCGGTTGATCCGTTGCAGGGTCTTGTCATTGGCACTTTGCAGCCCGAGCTCCAGCCACACCTCGTAGTCCCGGGCCTGATAGCCCGCCAACAGATCCAGCACCGCATCCGGTACGCAATCGGGGCGAGTGCCCACGCAGAGCCCCACCATATCGCTCACCGACAGCGCCTCTTCATACATCCGCTGCAGATATTCGACCTCGGCATAGGTGCTGGTATAGGCCTGAAAATAGGCAAGATAGCGCTTGGCACGGGTGACTTCGTCCCGGCGAGCCAGCAGTTGTTGCACCACGGAGAGTTGTTGGGCCGACTCGTCGGCAAAAGAGGATACATTGCAGAAGGTGCAGCCACCACGACCCAGGGTGCCGTCACGGTTCGGGCAGGTGAAGGCCCCGTGGATGGAGAGTTTGTGGATCTTCTGACCATGACGTTGCTTGAGATCCTGACCGAATGTATTGACGAGTTCGTGTAACTGCATGACACCTCCGCTAAAGGAGCGCCATTGTACGAGCTTGCGCAAAACAGGGGCTGAGCTGGATCAAGCTAGCGGAGAGGGTAAAACATATAAATACCCGACCAATTTTGAATAAATATAGAGAAAAAGCGCAAAAAAAGGATTTTTACAGTTCTTTGACGATTCAAACAGTAAACATCCATATGAAAATGAGACCTGATAACCCACTGTTGAACAATGAGAAATTCAAAGAGACCCGACAGCACACAATTGCAAGCATGGGATATTGAAAATGTGATCCCTTCCGCTGTCGGCCACATCGGGTTGGTAAAATTACTACATTCGCCCATCGTCGCCGAGCACACCATTGAGCCTGTCAATGGCGATATATTTAACCAACAAAATCAAACAACACAGAATAAATACTTCATAACTGCGAGCGAATCCCCCTAACCCGACATTTTGTTATGCGAATGTAACCATGAAGACAAACCTGACCTGCGATTGACCTCGCCAGAAAATCCCATTAGTTTGGAGATTCGCCACGTCAGGCAGACGGAACCACAAGAGCCAATCGCAATTTATGCAGTCAGGTGATGACTGTGCGATACAAGGCCGAGCAAGGGAGAAATGCAATGTCACTATATGATCCAAAGCTGGAGAGGGATAACTGTGGCTTCGGCCTGTTGGCCCACATGGAAGGGGAAGCCAGCCACAAGCTTGTCCGTCTCGCGATGTCAGCATTGGCTCGCATGCAGCACCGCGGCGGGATCTCCGCCGATGGCAAGACCGGCGATGGTTGCGGTCTGCTGCTGCAAAAACCGGACAGCTTCTTCAGAGCTGTCGCCGAGGAGAAGGGATGGCACCTTGGCCGCAACTATGCGGTCGGCATGCTGTTTCTCAACCCTGACCCCGTATTGGCCCAGCAGACCCGCGACATCATCGACGAAGAGCTGGAAAAAGAGACCCTGAGTCTGGTCGGCTGGCGCAAGGTGCCCGTCGATACCAACGTACTGGGTACCATCGCCAAAGCCTCCCTGCCCAGCATTGAACAGGTCTTTGTCAACGCCCCGCCCGGCTGGGTCGACAAGGATCTCGAGCGCCGTCTCTATATCGTGCGTCGCCGTATCGAAAAGCGCGTCAACGATGACTACTTCTACGTGGTCAGCCTCTCCAACCTGGTCACCGTCTATAAAGGGTTGTGCATGCCGGTGGACTTGCCGCGCTTCTATCTGGATCTCGCCGACATCCGTATGCAGGCGGCCATCTGCGTCTTCCACCAGCGTTTCTCCACCAACACCAGCCCGCGCTGGCCGCTGGCCCAGCCGTTCCGCTATCTGGCCCACAACGGCGAGATCAACACCATCGCCGGCAACCGCCAGTGGGCCAAGGCACGCAGTTACAAGTTTGCGACGCCGCTCATTCCCGATTTGCAGGAAGCGGCCCCCTTCGTCAACACCACGGGGTCGGATTCCTCCAGTCTCGACAACATGCTGGATCTCTTCCTCGCCGGTGGCATGGACCTGTTCCGCGCCATGCGCCTGTTGATCCCGCCTGCATGGCAAAAGCACCCGAACATGGATGACGACCTGCGCGCCTTCTACGACTTCAACTCCATGCACATGGAGCCGTGGGACGGCCCGGCCGGTATCGTTATGACCGACGGTCGCTACGCCACCTGCGCACTTGATCGCAACGGTCTGCGTCCGGCCCGCTACGTCATCACCAAGGACAAGTTCATCACCCTCGCCTCCGAGGTCGGCACCTGGGACTACACCCCGGACGAAGTGCTGGAGAAGGGCCGGGTCGGCCCTGGCGAGCTGTTCGTGGTGGATACCAGCAACGGCAAGGTGTGGACCAGCTTCGAGATCGATGACGATCTCAAGACCCGCCACACCTACAAACAGTGGATGGACAAACATTGCCGCCGACTGGTCCCCTTCGAGCAGATGGACGACAGCCAGACCGGTAGCCGCGAGTTCTCCGACGACCAGCTGAAAACCTATCAGAAGTTGTTTGGCTACTCCTTCGAGGAGCTGGATCAGATCATCCGGGTGCTCGGTGAAAATGGTCAGGAGGCGGTGGGCTCCATGGGGGATGATACCCCGATGGCGGTGCTCTCCTCCGGCCCGCGTACCCTCTATGACTACTTCCGCCAGATGTTTGCACAGGTGACCAACCCTCCCATCGATCCACTGCGTGAGAACCACGTGATGTCACTGGCCACCTGTATCGGTCGCGAGCAGAACGTCTTCAACGAAACCTTCGGCCACGCCCACCGGGTGCTGTTTCAGTCACCGATCCTGCTCTACTCCGACTTCCACCAGCTACTGGCACTGGAAGGTGAGTACTACCGTCATCAGGTGATCAGCCTCAACTTCAAGCCCGAAGAGGGACTGGAAGCGGCCATCGTGCGCATCTGCGATGAGGCCAAAACCGCCGCCAGGAGCGGCACCGTACTGCTGGTGCTGTCTGATCGCGATATCAGCGCCGACACCCTGCCGATCCCGGCCGCCATGGCGGTGGGTGCAGTGCAGCGCACCCTGGTGGACAACAACCTGCGCTGCGACGCCAACATTCTGGTGGAGACCGCAAGCTGCCGCGACCCGCACCATTTCTCGGTGCTGCTGGGCTTTGGCGCGACCGCCATCTACCCCTATCTCGCCTACGAAACCCTGGCCAAACAGGTTGAAGAGGGCGTGCTCACCATGTCCCTGCGCCAGGCCATGGTCAACTACCGCAACGGCATCAACAAGGGGCTCTACAAGGTGATGTCCAAGATGGGCATCAGCACGGTCGCCAGTTACCGCTGCTCCCAGCTGTTCGAAGCGGTAGGCCTGGCCAAGTCGGTGGTCGATACCTGCTTCCGCGGCGTTTCCAGCCGTATTCAGGGTGCCGATTTTGCCGACATCCAGCAGGATCAGCACAATCTGGCCCGTCAGGCCTGGCTGGTGCGCAAGCCCCTCCCCCACGGCGGCCTGCTCAAGTTTGTCCACGGCGGCGAGTACCACACCTACAACCCGGATGTGGTGCAGACCCTGCAAACCGCGGTGCGCTCCGGCAACTATGCCGATTACAAGGAGTATGCCCGTCTGGTGAACGAGCGCCCGGTTGCCACCCTGCGCGATCTGCTTGCCCTGAAAAAAGTCGACAATCCGGTCGCGCTGGATCAGGTTGAGCCGGCCGACAAGCTGTTCCCCCGCTTCGACTCCGCCGCCATGTCCATCGGCGCCCTCGGTCCTGAGGCCCACGAGGCACTGGCTGTCGCCATGAACCGCCTCGGCGGTCAGAGCAACTCCGGCGAAGGTGGCGAAGATCCCAAGCGTTTCGGTACCGAGAAAAACTCCCGCATCAAGCAGGTGGCTTCCGGCCGCTTTGGCGTCACCCCCCACTACCTGATGAACGCCGATGTGGTGCAGATCAAGGTGGCTCAGGGTGCCAAGCCCGGCGAAGGTGGCCAGCTGCCCGGCGACAAGGTCACCGCACAGATCGCCCAGCTGCGTTATTCCGTGCCCGGCGTGACCCTGATCTCGCCGCCGCCGCACCACGACATCTACTCCATCGAGGATCTGGCCCAGCTCATCTTCGACATCAAGCAGATCAACCCGAGCTGTCTGGTGTCGGTGAAACTGGTCTCAGAGCCCGGTGTGGGCACCATCGCTTGCGGCGTGGCCAAGGCCTATGCCGACTTTATCACCATCTCCGGTTATGACGGCGGCACTGGCGCGAGCCCCCTCACCTCGGTCAAATATGCCGGCTCCCCGTGGGAGCTGGGCCTGGCCGAGACCCAGCAGGCGCTGGTCGCCAACGGTCTGCGCCACAAGGTGCGGCTGCAGGTGGATGGCGGTCTCAAGACTGGTCTGGACATCATCAAGGCGGCCATCCTCGGCGCCGAGAGCTTCGGCTTTGGCACCGGCCCCATGGTGGCGCTCGGTTGCAAATACCTGCGTATTTGCCACCTGAACAACTGCGCCACCGGCGTTGCCACTCAGGATGAGAAGCTGCGTCGCGAGCACTTCACCGGCCTGCCGGAGATGGTGATGAACTACTTCAAGTTCATCGCCGAAGAGACCCGCGAGCTGATGGCTCAGCTCGGCGTCACCCAGCTGACCGACCTGATTGGCCGCACCGATCTGCTGGAAGCCCTGCCCGGCCTCACCGCCCGTCAGGCCAAGCTGGATCTCTCTGGCATTCTGGCCCGTCCGGTAGCACCGGCAGGATCCAGCCTGTTCAGCCAGCAGCACAACCCCACCTTCGACAAGGGGCCGCTCAACCTGAAAATGGTGGAAGATCTGCTGGAAGCGGTGGAAACCTCAAGCGGCGGCGAGTTCCGCTACGACATTCGCAACACCGACCGCTCGGTGGGGGCGCGTCTCTCGGGCGAGATCGTCAAACGTCACGGCAATCAGGGAATGGCGGCGGATCCGGTCAAGGTGCACTTCAACGGCACCGCAGGCCAGAGCTTCGGCGTCTGGAACGCAGGTGGCCTCGAGATGATCCTCACCGGTGACGCCAACGACTATGTGGGCAAGGGGATGACCGGCGGCAAGCTGGTGATCAAGCCCCATGTCGGCGTAGCGTTCAAATCCCATGAAGCGGCCATCATCGGCAACACCTGCCTCTACGGCGCCACCGGCGGCAAACTCTACGCCGCAGGCACTGCCGGCGAGCGTTTCGCGGTGCGCAACTCCGGCGCCCTGGCGGTGGTCGAGGGAATTGGCGACAACGGTTGTGAATACATGACCGGCGGCATCGTCACCGTACTGGGTCAGACCGGCGTCAACTTTGCGGCGGGCATGACCGGCGGCTTTGCCTACGTGCTCGACGAGTGCGGCAACTTCGCCAAGCGCACTAACCCCGAGCTGGTGGAACTGCTGGACGTGGCGGATCTCGCCATCCATCAGGAGCACCTGCGCGGCATCATCACGGCGCACCTCAATGAGACCGGCAGCTCGCGCGCCGAGGAGATCCTGGCCAACTTCGACTCCTATGTGCCCAAGTTCAGGCTGATCAAACCCAAGTCCAGCGACGTGAAATCGCTGCTGGGTCACACCAGCCGTTCCAGTGCAGAACTCAGAATCCAGGCGCAATAAGGAGGGAACCCTATGAGCCAGAACGTATTTCAGTTTATCGATGTCCAGCGGGTCGACCCACCCAAGAAGCCTCTCAAGATCCGCAAAATCCAGTTTGTGGAGATCTACGAGTCCTTCAATCAGCCGCAGGTACAGATGCAGGCGGATCGCTGCCTCGAGTGCGGCAACCCCTACTGCGAGTGGAAGTGTCCGGTCCACAACTACATCCCCAACTGGCTGAAGCTGGCCAAAGAGGGGCGCATTCTGGAGGCGGTGGAGCTCTCCCACCAGACCAACAGCCTGCCGGAGGTGTGTGGCCGGGTTTGCCCGCAGGATCGCCTCTGTGAGGGCTCCTGCACCCTCAACGATCGCTTCGGCGCGGTGACCATCGGCAACATCGAAAAGTACATCACCGACAAGGCGTTCGAGATGGGCTGGAAGCCCGATCTCTCGAACGTGGTCAAGACCGGCAAGCGGGTTGCCGTCATCGGCGCCGGCCCTGCGGGTCTTGCCTGCGCCGACGTGCTGGCACGCAATGGCGTCACCCCGGTGGTGTTTGACAAGTATCCGGAGATCGGTGGCCTGCTCACCTTCGGCATCCCCTCCTTCAAGCTGGAAAAAGAGGTGATGCAGCGTCGCCGCGAGATCTTTCAGGGGATGGGCGTGGAGTTTCGTCTCGAAACCGAGGTGGGCAAGGACATCACTTTCGCCGATCTGCTCGGCGAGTTCGATGCGGTCTTCCTCGGGGTCGGCACTTACAAGTACATGAAGGGCGGCTTTGCCAACGAAGAGGCGCCGGGCGTCTATGACGCCCTGCCCTACCTCATCGCCAACGCCAACCGGTTGCTGGGCTTTGAGAAGGAGCAAGCCGACTACATCGACTTCGCCGGCAAGCAGGTGGTGGTGCTGGGCGGCGGCGATACCGCCATGGACTGTGTACGTACCGCTATCCGTCAGGGAGCCGCCAAGGTGATCTGTGCCTATCGCCGCGACGAGGAGAACATGCCGGGCTCCAAGCGGGAGGTGAAAAACGCCCGCGAGGAGGGGGTCGAGTTCATGTTCAACCTGCAACCGGTAGCGGTCGAGCTGGATGCCAGCGGTCGCACCGTCGGCATCAAGGTGGTGAGCACAGAGCTGGGTGAACCCGATGCCAATGGCCGCCGCAATCCGGTGGTCATCGAAGGCTCAGAGCAGGTGCTTGCCGCCGATGCGGTGGTGATGGCGTTTGGCTTCCAGCCCAACCCCCAGCCCTGGATGGCGGAGTTCGGCATCGAGCTCGATAACCGGGATCGCATCAAGGCGCGCGAGCAGGCGGAATATGCCTTCCAGACCAGCAATCCCAAGGTGTTCGCCGGTGGCGACGCGGTGCGTGGGTCCGATCTGGTGGTGACCGCCATCTACGAAGGGCGCAAAGCGGCCGAAGGGATCATGGACTATCTGGCGGTCTGATCCGACCGACCAAGACCCTGATGCGCTTTCACAATCAGCCTCGCCAATGCGAGGCTGATTTTTTGTAGCTACCCCCTACAAACGCACCACCAGCCACTCCCCCTTGCCGACCGGCACCAGCGAGGTGGCAAAGGCCGGATCCTGCCCGACCTCGTTCATCCACTCCACCATCTCGCTGCGATGGGAGATGGCGTTATCGACCACCAGCAGGCCACGGGGTGCCAGCAGGCGGCGGATCTGCGGCCACCATGCCCGGTAGTGCTGACGATCCGAATCGAGGAAGATGAGCTGATAGCCGGCTTGCGGCAAGGTCGGTAACAGCTCGCCTGCATCCCCTGCCAGCAAGGTTACCCAGGGGGCCAGCCCTACCCTCTGAAAGTTGTCATGGGCCAGCACGCGCTTATCCTCATCCAGCTCAATGGTGGTCACGTGCCCCTCCAGCCGACGCACCGCTTCTGCCAGCCAGAGCGTGGAGTAACCATTGGAGGTGCCTATCTCCAGCACCGCCTGCGCCCCACGGGTCTGCACCAATACTGACAGCAACTCCCCAGTGTCGCGGGTGATATTGAGCAGCTTGCGGTGGCGTGCCTGCTGCATGCTGTCATTGCGCTCGCCAAGCTGCTCCAGCTGTCGTTTTAACTGTTCCAGTTCCATCGATATCCCTTTCGTCCTTGCCCAAAACCGTTAGCCCACACCTCCAAGCTTGGCATTTGGGAGTCAAATGATTGCTTTCAACCGCCATTCACACCACAAAGGATGAGAAAAGGACAACCATTTGAGGCAGAATTTGTGACGTCTATCTGTTACACTTCGCGCCCGCCATTTTCCGGCTCACTCTCTGACTTGATGTCAGGCGCAGCCGTCGGTGGTTACAACCTCCGTCTCGCTCATGCCGAGCTAACCAAGCCAAACACAGCCCAGCTGGAACACAGGAACCCATTATGAGATTTGAATCGTTCGATTTTGCCCCCGAGATTTTGCGTGCTGTCTCAGATTGCGGTTATCAGGAGATGACCCCTGTGCAGCAGCAAGCGATCCCGGCCATTCGCCGTGGCCGCGATGTGCTGGCCAGCGCCCAGACCGGTACCGGCAAGACCGCCGCCTTCGCCCTGCCCATTTTGCAACGTCTGGTAGACAATCCGGCGCCGGTCCAGCCTTCCAACGCCCGTGTGCTGATCCTGACCCCGACCCGCGAGCTGGCGGCTCAGGTGGCGAGCAACATCAATGACTTCGCCAAGTATCTCGATATCACCACCATCACCATCGTCGGCGGTGGCAAGCAGGACGTGCAGGCCAAGAAGCTCAAAGCGGGCGCTCACATCATTGTGGCCACCCCGGGCCGTCTGCTGGAGCACCTCACCGCCTGCAACCTTAGCCTCTCCGGCGTCGAGTGTCTGGTGATGGATGAAGCGGATCGCATCCTCGACATGGGCTTCAGTGCCGATGTGCAGAAGATCCTGCAAGCGGTCAACAAGACCCGTCAAAACCTGCTCTTCTCCGCCACCTTCTCCGACGCGGTGAAGAAGCTGGCCAACCTGATGCTGGATCGCCCGCAGATCGTCAGCGTCAACAAGCAGAACTCCACCGCCGACACCGTCAGCCACACCGTCTATCCGGTCGAGCAGAAGCGCAAGCGTGAGCTGCTCTCCGAGCTCATCGGCAAGCAGAACTGGCAGCAGGTGCTGGTGTTCGCCAGTACCCGCGAGAGCTGTGATGTGCTGGTCGAGGAGCTGAACCTCGACGGCATCAAGTCCGCCGTGGTCCATGGCGAGAAGGCCCAGGGCAACCGTCGCCGCGCCCTGCGCGAATTCATGGAAGGCAAGGTACGGGTACTGGTCGCCACCGAAGTGGCCGCCCGTGGTCTGGACATTCCGGATCTGGAATACGTGGTCAACTATGATCTGCCGTTCCTGGCGGAAGATTATGTGCACCGCATCGGTCGTACCGGTCGCGCCGGCAAGCGCGGCATGGCCATCTCCTTCGTCAGCCGTGAAGAGGAGCGTACCCTGCTGGAGATCGAGGCCCTGATCGGCCAGAAGATCCGTCGCATCATGGTGCCTGGCTATGAGGTGAGCAGCCGTGACGAGCTGATCAAACAGTTGCAAGAGCGTCGTCGCTTCGGCAAGCGCCCGCAGCGTGAAGATAACGCCGTGGCCCAGGTAATGGCCGAAGCCAAGCTGCAGGGTCAGCGCCTCAAGCGTCTGGCCGCCGCCAAGAAGCCCCGTCAGCCGAAATAAGGCGGGCTGTTGCTCTATTGAACCGCAAAGGCGCCACTGGCGCCTTTGCCATCTCTGTCATCGGTGTTGGCCCCTGGTGGTCAACCCAAGGATTGCTTATGACCTCTCCGACCTACAATCAGGCCCTGTTCGAGATGGCCACCCAGAGCCTGGCCGAACTGGCCCGCACCGCCGAGCAAAAGGCGGGCAAGCGCACTCCGGCCCAAGAGAGCCACTTTCTCTGCACCTGGATGGCCGACTCCCTCAAGGAGAAGCGCTTCTCCCGTCTGGTGATGGAAGATTTGAAAGCTTGGGTGCAGCTTGGCCGCACTCTGGGTGCGGGCGCCGATCTCAAGGGATTGCTGGAGCGCATCGCCTTCCAGTACCAGTGCGCCATGACCAACCCGCAACAACTGGGGGCCAAGCTGGCAGCCCTGCTGGATGAGCTGGCAACGGCAGGCTGGCTGGTGCTGACCGAGAGCGAGGTGAACGCCAAGCTGCGCCTGCAATCGGGCGGTCAGCCGAGTCTGGTAGTAAGCCATAGCGAATATGAAGGCCATATCGAGGACGGTGAGCTTGTCAAACCCCTCACCCTCTATGTGCGCGGTGACGAGAAGGTGCTGGCCGAAGCGGCCTTCAAGCACGGCCTGCTGCTGAGCCAGGGCAACAAGAAAACCACCCTGGTCAAACACCACAAAGCCTACCGGCTGATGCCGGACAACGCCCAACCGGCGCTGGCACTGCTGAGCGAGGCTCGCCAGAGCGCCTGATCCCGCCAGTGTGCTGCAATAAAAACGGCAGACCCTTGCGCAGGATCTGCCGTTTTTTATTGTTCGATGTTTGGTGATGAGGTTGGGTAGTCGTTTAGCGGATCTTGAACCCAATCTGGCCCGCGTCACACCACTCGAACATCACCTCCTCGCTCTTGCCGCAGCAACTGCCACCACAGACCCGACTCTCGCGCTTGATGACCCGCCCCTTGCGCATCCAGACGCCGAGCATGGCCTCCACCGCATCTTCCGAGGTGTGGAAGTGGCGAGCCAGATCACGCCGGCTCACCTTCTGCTGCGCGGCGAGGTAATCCCCCAGCTCGCGCAGGATCATAAGGTCACCACCTTGCGGGCAACGATGTCACCGTGACGGCGACCGGCCCACCAGAGCAGTACCAGAGAGAGGCCGTAGCTGACGATCCAGAACAGGCTCTGCTCCGGATGAGCGGCAAAGGTGGCCACCTGATAGAAGAGGGTCGCGCACATAAAGGCCATATAGTTGCACCATACCGCCGTCATCAGCGCCCACTGACGACCGGTTTCCCGCACCAGCGCGCCCATGGCGGCGGCGCAAGGCATGTAGAGCAGCACGAACAATAGGTAGGCAAAGGCACCGGCAGCCCCGTCGAAGTGGGTCTGCATATTGCCGTAGGTGGAGACATCTACCTCCTGCGCCTCGGCGGCAGCTTTCTGGTCGTCGAGGTTGCCAACATCAAGCCCCATGGGGTCGCTCGGGTTGATCTCCGCCAGATTGGCCGCCACGGCATCGATTGCCTCGTGGAAGCTGGCCACCAGCGAGAACTCGCTCTCCTCCTCTGCATCGCCACCACCAGCGTAGAGGCTGTTGAGGGTACCGACCACCGCCTCTTTGGCGAAGATACCGGTGACGATACCGACCGTGGCCTGCCAGTTGTCATCGCGTACACCGATGGGGTGCAGCACCGGGGTCACCGCCTGGCTTATCTTGCTCAGGACCGAGCTCTCCTGCTCCTGATGGCCGAAGCTGCCATCGGTACCCAAGGAGTTAAGCACGCTCAGCACGGCAACCACCAGCACGATGGTTTTACCTGCGCCAAAGACGAAGGATTTGAGCTTCTGCCAGGTCTTGATGGCAACGTTGACCGGACGCGGCCACTCGTAATCCGGCATCTCCATCAGCATGGAGTCGCTCTTGCCCGGCAGCAGGGTGCTGCGCAGCAACAGGCCGGTGAGCACCGCCACCACAATGCCGATGAGGTAGAGACCGAACACCAGGTTCTGACCTGACTCGGGGAAGAAAGCCACCGCAAACAGGGCGTAAACCGGCAGACGGGCACCGCACGACATGAAGGGAGCCATGGCGGAGGTCATCAGCCGCTCCCGCTCGGAGTTGAGGGTACGGGTCGCCATCACCGAGGGGACGGTACAGCCAAAGCCCATCAGCATCGGCACGAACGCCTTGCCCGGCAGGCCGAGGCGGCGCATCAGGGCATCCACCACGAAGGCGGCACGGGCCAGATAGCCGGAGCTCTCCAGCACCGCGAGGAAGAGATAGAGACAGCCAATCACCGGAATAAAGGTGGCCACGGTCTGCAAGCCGACACCAAAGCCATCAGCCAGAATGGCGCCCAGCCACTCGGGGGCATTGACCAGCCCCAGCAGGTGGTGCACCCCATCGACAAACAGGGCGCCGCCCATGATGTCGAAGAAGTCGATAAAGGCGCTGCCAACGTTGATGGCAAACAGGAACATCAGGTACATGACAAACAGGAAGAAGGGGATGCCAATCCAGCGATTGAGTAGCACCCGATCCAGCCACTCGCTCTGGGCCTCGGTGAGCTTGCCCTTCTGCTGACGAGCCTGTTGTACCCACTGGTGGATATGGCCGTAGCGAATATCCGCCAGTTGCAGGTCGATATCCTGTCCCTGATGGGCGCGAGCCACTACATTGGCTGCGGCCGCCTGCTGACCGGGCAGCAGGGTCTCCTGCATCACCGCATCCTCTTCCAGCAGGCGCAGGGCGCGGCCACGGGTAGTGAGGTGATGCGGGGCGAGCAGGGTCTCCAGCTCCGCCAGATCGGTTTCAAGCGCGTGGCCGTAATCGAGCTGCAAGGCCGCTTGCGGCTGACCGATAAACTGGCGGATCTGCTGCTTGAAGGCGGCAACCTGCTTGCTGTTGTGGGCAGAGAGGGCCACCACCGGGCAACCGAGGGATTTGCCGAGCTTGCTCTCGTCGATGACGATGCGGCGCTTTTGCAGGATATCCAGCTTGTTGAGCACCACCACCATGGGCAGGCCCAGTTCGCGCAGTTGCAGCGTGAGGTAGAGGGAGCGCTCCAGATTGGCGGCGTCGATGACGTTGAGCAGCAGGTCGGGTTGTTGGCCCTGGGCAAAGCGGCTGGCGATCTGCTCGTCCAGACTGCCATCCTGACTGGCCAGGCTATAGATGCCGGGCAGATCCATCAGCTTGAAGTGATGTTCACCCGCGCTGAACTCACCCATCTTCTTGTCGACGGTGACACCACTCCAGTTGCCTACCTGCTGGCGGGCGCCGGTCAGGGCGTTGAACAGGGAGGTCTTGCCGCTATTGGGGTTACCTACCGTTACCAGGGAATAATTCATACCAGCTCTACCTCTATTTTCTTCTGAACCCGCCGCGTGCGTGTGGCAAGCCGCTTTGCAGGTTCGACTTCTTGTCTCTGAACCGCTCCCGGTGACGTTTCTAAACGGGAGCGGCAGCCGAGCAGGGGGGTTATACCGGCTCGACTTCTATTTGCTGGGCCAGACTCTTTTGCATGGAGAGACAGATCCCCTGGCACTGGATCTGGAGCGGGTCCCCCAGGGGGGCGGAGCGCAGATAGATGACTTCAGTCTGGGGCAACAGGCCCATCACCATCAGTTTGCGGCGCAGCGGCCGGGCGAGCTGATTCATATTCTTGATGCGAGCACTCTGTCCCGGTGACAACTGCGTGAGTACCATGACTGACTCCTGAAGTTAAACAATAATAATTCGCTTTTACTTGGGGCATTATAAGCTGTGTCTTCAACTTTTATTTGAGTAAAATCAAACTCCGCTTAGCTAACCCATAAAGTATTGCCATGAGTCACGACAACAACAGCCGCCTCGTTTACAGCACAGATGGCGGCATGATCAAGGAGCAGAGCGCTCCCCAATCCGCCTCCCCCTTCCCCACCGACGGCACCGTGCGCATTCGCCGCGAGACCAAGGGGCGCAAGGGTGCCGGTGTGATCACCATTCATGGCGTACCCGCCGATCAGCAAAAATCCCTGGCCACCCTGCTCAAGAAAAAGTGCAGCACCGGAGGCGGTATCAAGGAGGGAGTGATCGAGATCCAGGGGGATAAACGGGACCTGATCAAAACCGAGTTGGAGAAAGCCGGTTTCAGCGTCAAGCTGGTGGGTGGCTGATCCCCTTGTCACTCATGCGGTTTTTCCCTAGAATGCCCGCTCCCATCGAGGGGGAGTAGTCTCGCACGCCGGCGCCATCCATTGCATGAATACCGGTTTGCGACCCTGATCAACATACTTGGTGCCAAATCACCATGGTCAGGGTGATCCATGCCAGCCATGGATTTGACAAGACCTTTGACGGGCCAGTGCCAATACCGGGGACGGATGGCGCAGGCTTGTCTTTGGTTTATAACAATTCCGTCCCCCGGTCATTTTTATGGAAGCCTTGTTAACCTCAACCCTCAGCGTCGCCATTGCCGAAATCGGCGATAAAACCCAGCTGTTGGCGTTGCTGCTCATCTGCCGTTTTCGCAAGCCCTGGCCCATCATCGCCGGCATGCTGGCGGCTACCCTGCTCAACCATGCGGGCGCTGCCTGGATTGGTGAGTTCATCAGCCGCTGGCTCGATCCCAAGATAATGACCTGGCTGGTCGCCATCGCCTTTATCGCCATGGCTATCTGGATTTTGGTGCCGGACAAGATGGATGACGAGGAGAGCCCGCTGGATAAATACGGCCCCTTTATGGCCACCTTCGTGCTCTTCTTTATTGCCGAGATCGGCGACAAGACCCAGATCGCCACCGTGCTGCTGGCCGCCAAGTATGACTCGCTGGTGCAGGTCATTACCGGGACCACCCTCGGCATGATGCTGGCCAACGTGCCTGTGGTGCTGATCGGCAAGCTGGGGGCAGACAAGCTGCCGCTCAAGGGGATCCGCATCGCCTGCGCCATCCTCTTCGTCGGCCTCGGGGTGAGCACCCTGATCTTTGCCTGATCGCCTTTTCCGCTGACCAAGCCCTCCACCTCGGAGGGCTTTTTTGTTTACTGCTGTGTCTATTGCGTAATCCGCTGTCGCAACCACCAGCCGCAGAGCCAAGGGGCAGTGCACGGTTGCGGGTGCCTCATGCCATAATGGGGCAAACCTCGCGGAGTCCCCCCATGCACAACGTATCAAGAGAGACGCTTCTCGAATGGGTCAAACAAGGACGGCTGGTGCCAGAGAAGCTGGCGGACGCCCTGACCCTCGCCGATCTTCCCCCCCATCCGGCGCGCTGGCAGTGGCTGTTTGACCGGCTGCTGCTCTGGCTCGGAGCCCTCTGTATCGGGGCTGGCCTTATTTTCTTCGTCGCCTTCAACTGGCAAGAGCTGGGCCGGGTCTCCCGCCTCGCCCTGCTGGAGGCACCGCTGCTCGCCATGCTGCTTCTGCTGTGGCGCAAACCGCTGGGGGATACCCCCCGTCAGGCGCTGCTGCTCGCCATCGCCCTCAATACCGGCGCCCTGCTGGCGCTGGTGGGTCAAACCTACCAGACCGGCGCCGATCCCTGGCAGCTGTTCGCCACCTGGGCGCTGATGCTGGTGCCGCTGGCGGTATTTGGCCAAAGCCCCCTGCTCTGGACCTTAAGCTGGCTGCTCGGCCAGCTGGCGCTGGTGCTCTACTGGCGGCTCGGTTTGTTCACGTTTTTCTTTACCTTCGATGAAGAGGGATTGGGCTGGTGCCTTACCCTGCTCAACGCCGCCCTATGGGGTCTGCTTCTGCTGGCACCGGCCCGCTGGCGCCTGATGCCAAGCTGGCTGGCGGGTCTGGCTGCCGGTCTGGGGGCCACCCTGCTCACCCTGCTGGCGCTGTTTGATGCAGCTTCCCCGCTGGTGTGGCCGCTCTGGCTTGGCTGGCTCGCTGCGGCCTATGCCCTTTGGCATCACAGATTTATCGCCGGACTCGCCATGGGGTGCCTCAGCCTGATTGCCGTCATCCTCGCGGCGCTGGGCAAGTGGATGGAGCCCGACATCAACGGCTTCTTGCTGCTGAGCCTGATTGCCATCGGCCTTTCTGTCACCGCCGCCCGCTGGCTGCAACAACAACGGAGGTCCCATGAGTGATCTGACCCTTTGGCAAACGCTGCAACAGGCCAATCTGGTGGAAGGGGAGATGCCCCGTGATACCCAACCCCACTGGTCGAGCCGCTTTCTGCTGGGATTGGTGGGCTGGATTGCCGCCCTGTTCCTGCTCTTTTTCCTGTTTCTCACCTTCGAGCAGCTGACCCGCGAGGCCAACAGTGCCCTGCTGCTCGGGACCGTGCTGCTGGCGGGGGCCTACGCCCTCAATCGCAGCCAAAGCGGTGATCTCTGGGATCAGTTCGTGCTGGCCCTCACCCTGGCGGCCGATGCATGGCTGCTCTATGGCCTGCTCGATCAGCTTGATCTTCATCACGCCCTGCTCTGGTTTGGGTTGTGCCTGCTGTCCCTTGTCATCGCCGTGCTGTTCGATCACTGGCTGGTGCGGCTGTTTCACAGCGTGGCGGCGGCCCTGCTGCTCACCCTTGGTCTCGCCTGCCTCGGGTTGCAACTGCTGGCCCTGCCGCTGGTGATGGCGGCCATCACCTTCTGCTGGCTGCGGGCAGATAGGGATCCAGAGCGCCACCAGCTCTACCACTCCATCACGTTGGGGCTGGCCCTCTCGCTGCTGGTGCTGGGCCGTCTGCACCACCCGCTCTGGGATGGTGGCAGCAGCGTGCTGGACGAGCTAGGGCTGTCCCGCCTGCCGCTCTGGCTCAATCCCCTGCTCTGCGCCGCCCTGCTGCTGGCGGTGATGGTGAAGCTCAAGCTCCCCCTGCTGTTTGGCCTGCCGCTGGTGCTGATCAGCGCCATCATTCCCGGCATGGGGGCAGGCGCACTGGTGCTGATCCTCGGCTTTTATGCTGGCAGTCTGGGGCTGATGACCCTCTCGGCCCTGCTGCTGCTCGGTTATGGCTCGCTCTATTACTACGATCTGGGGCTCCCCCTGATGACCAAATCCTGGCTGCTGCTGGGCTCCGGCATCCTGCTGCTGGGTGCCCGCCAACTGCTCAACACCTTCGCGGCAAGGAGCGATTCATGAACCCCGTCACCCGACAACTCGCCCTGTTGCTGAGCGGCCTCGCCATCCTGGCGGGCATCAATGCCACCGTCTGGCGCTATGAGCACGCCATGAGCAGCGGCGAAGTGGTGCTGCTGCGACTCGCTCCGGTCGATCCCCGCTCCCTGATGCAGGGGGATTACATGCGGCTGAACTACGAGATTGCCCGCGAGCTGACCAGCCGCGACGCCCGTGCGACTCAAAACAAGGGCAGCGACACCCTGGTGATCCGCCTCGATGCCCATCAGGTGGCCACTCTGGTGGCCGATAGCAAACCGGATCGGCTCGCCAGCGATGAGCGGCTATTGCAGGTGCACCAGAGCGAGCGGCAGTGGCAGATTGGCCCCGATGCCTACTTCTTTGAAGAGGGCACGGGGGAGCAGTACGAAATGGCCCGCTACGGCGAGTTCCGGTTGCAAGCAGATGGCAAGACCCTGCTGGTGGGGCTGCGGGATGAGGCCTACCAGCCCATCGGGCAGATCCGCGCCCGCTGGTAATGGCAGTGAGTGGCTATTTACTCTGTTCATGGTCACACTCAAGGGAAGGTTGATCGCTAAGGATGTTCCCAATGAGGATATGGCTGATCTGTCATCTGTTGCTGCTCTGCTGGGCCTCGACGGCACGGGCTGATCTGGGCAAGCTCGAGTACCTCACCGAAGAGTACCCCCCCTACAACTTCAGCGATCCGCAAGGCCAGCCCACCGGCCTTGCGGTCGATCTGCTACAGATGATCTGGCAACACAGCGGCGTGACACCCCAGCCGGTGCGCATCCTGCCCTGGGCACGAGGTTATTACTTGCTAACCCAGAAGCCCAACGTGGTGCTCTTCTCCACCGCCCGCACCCAGGCGCGGGAGGATCTCTTCAAGTGGGTCTGCCCCATCGGCTACTCAGAGTACATACTGCTCGGCCGCAAAGCGCAGAACATCACCCTGACCGCCTTCGAACAGATGAGCCAGTACAAGATCAGCGCGGTGCGCTCGGACGCCGCCGAGCAGCTGCTGCTCAACAACGGCATGGATGACAACAACATCATCCCGGCCAACCGCCTGTCGCAGGGGTTGAAGATGCTGCTCTCCGGCCGCGCCGACCTGCTCGCCACCAGCAAGCTGGCGGGATATGACGCCATCCGCGAACTGAAGCTGAGCAGCGACGACTTCAATGTAGCCATGGTGCTGAGCGCCGAGCAGCTCTGCTACGCCTTCAGCCGTCAGGTGCCCGACAGCGAGATCACCCTCTTTCAGCAGGGCCTGACCCGCGCTCTCGCCTCGGAAGAGTTTCGCAAATTGCAGGCCAAATACCTGCCGGTGCGCTGAGCACTCACTCACCCGATGGGCAGCAGTTCGCTGCCCATTTTATTGATGAAAGATGCAATAGAGGTGGCTAGCTATTCCCGCCACAAGCAGTCAAACTGTGCTACATAGTTGATTGCGAAGGATCTTTCCCGTGCGGACATGGCACCTACCTCATCTGCTACTGCTCTTGTGGGCCACCTTCGCGCAAGCCGATCCGGGCAAGCTCGAGTATCTGAGCGAAATCTCTCCCCCGTTTAATTTCAGCGACCAGCAAGGGATGCCGACCGGATTGTCGGTGGAGCTGATGCAGCTTATCTGGAAAGCGCGCGGCGTATCGCCCCAGCCAATCCGCATTCTGCCCTGGGCCCGGGGCTACAACCTGCTGCAACAAAAACCCAATGTGGTGCTGTTTGCCACCGCACGCACCCCGCAGCGGGAGGCGCTTTTCAAGTGGGCCTGCCCCATCGATCACTCTGAATTTGTGCTGCTGGGGCGCAAAACGGACAACATCACCCTAGGCTCCGTGGCCGAGATCAGCCGCTACAAGGTCGGCGTGGTGCGCTCCACCGTCTCCAAACAGCTGCTGCTCGAACGCGGTATCGATGAACACCAGCTGATGCTGGCCAACCGCCTCACCCAGGCGGCCAAGATGCTCACCTCAGGTCGCGCCGATCTGTTTGCGACCAACAAGCTGGCGGGCTATCAAACTCTGCAGCAGCTCGGCTTCAAACCGGATGACTTTCATGTCGCCTTCGTGCTGGATGCCAGACCGCTCTGCTACGCCTTCAGCCGTCAGGTGCCCGACAGCGAGGTCGCCCTCTTTCAGCAGGCGCTGACCCAGGTCGTCGCCTCGGCAGATTACTCGGCCCTGCAAGCCAAATACCTGCCGCTGCGCTAACGCCCTGATCGCCGCCGACATAGGGCGCAAGATGGCGGCCGCCCCTCGCGCTTTTTTGCCAAACATGCTCCGTCGCCTTGGCGAAATCGGCCAGCTTGGTCACACTTGAGCAGATATTCCCTTGATCAGGATGGCAAAAATGAAACCATGGATTGGATTGGCCGGGGCGCTGCTGGCCACCCTCGCACAGGCGAGTCCTGAGCTCGGCAAACTGCACTACATCACCGAAGAGTACAAACCCTACAACTACGCCGATACCAGCGGCGCCCCCACCGGCCTCGCGGTCGAGCTGCTGCAACTGGTGTGGAAAAAGACCAATACCCCGGCGCAGCCCATCACCATCATGCCGTGGGCGCGTGGTTACTACCTGCTGACCCAAAAGCCCAATGCGGTGCTCTTCTCCACCGCCCGCACCCAGGCGCGGGATCCCCTGTTCAAGTGGGCCTGCCCCATCGGGTATGCCGAGATCGTGCTGGTGGGGCTGGCCGATCGCAATATCACCATCACCAAGCTCGACGATGCCAAGACGTTCAATATCGGGGCGGTGCGGGCCGATGTGGGGGAGCAACTGCTGCTCAACAACGGCTTTGACGAGACCAAACTGATGGCCGCCAACCGACTGGCACAGGCGCTCAAGATGCTCACCTCAGGCCGGGTCGATCTGGTCTCCACCAACAAGACCACCATGGAGCAGCTGATCGTCGAGCAAAAACTCGACCCCGCCCGCTTCAAGGAGCAGTGGGTGCTGAGCTCGGAGCAGTTCTGCTTCGCCTTCAGCCATCCGGTGAGCGACGAGCTGGTCAAGGAGTTCCAGACCGGCTTGACCCAGGTGCTGGCGAGCAGCGAATACCCGCTGCTGCACAGCAAATACTTCCCAACCCCCGCCGCCAAATAGCGGCGCGGCGTCGAGTACCAACAACAAGGGGCCCACCGCGGGCCCCTTCGCTTTTTACCGTTTGCACGCCTCTCGCGGCGTCACCCCACCGCCCTGCCACTGCCAAGCCCCGACAATCATCAACTAATCGCTAATTAATAAAAGTTTGTGCCAGCGCAAAAAATCACTCATTTCTGATAGTTAGCTCATCAAAACCATAGATAAGACCACTCTGGCTCCGTAATATGGCGACGGGCGTCTGTTGACCCCTTTTCCGAGATCAATGGTCAACGGCGCAATCTGGTAGCGACAGTCAGGGGCGGTAGCGACTTTAGCGTAGGGTCGATTAGCGAAGCGTAATCGTCCGCGGTAACCGTCCCCTCTCCCCTTGCGGGAGAGGGCTAGGGTGAGGGGGTAGGTAACGTCTTTGCCCTGCAACAAGGTATTGGCATGGCTTCGCCATGCAGGACGCGAGGACTCCGTCCTCGACGGGGTTTCGCCGCCGCTGCGCGGCTTGGCGAGTGACTTTGGAAAGACCCGCTCTCTTTAGCAAATAACACCAAAAGTCTTCTCCCCCACTTGTTCGCCCTCCTGCGTCGGGCTCACCTCGGCGAACAACAGGGGGCAACCCCGTACCTTCAGCCCCGAGGCCAGTTAACAGGCCTCTGTCTATTTGAGGGTAAGATCGGGAGAGGGATTACCTCCCCCCCTCGACCACCCTATGGCGAGATCAGATTGTCACTCCTATGCAACAGGAGTCATCGCCATAGTTACATAGATGAAAAATCATGGTGGGTACAACAGAAAGCGGTATACATTCCTATCGGGAGCGGTTGTATATAGAAGACCCGATAGTGAGTAGCTCACCGTAATAACACCTTATTTCTCGAACGTCCGATTACACTTCGCTAATCGAACCTATAGCCCCGACTATTTTATGTGGACTTTCAAATGCCTGACCAATTCAACCTAAAAGATATATACGAACAAAATTTAAATTTCTTGATTGGAGCTGGAGCCTCACACGGATTTTTACCTACCCTAGCTCTAGAAATTAAAGATGATGATGGTAAAAAGCATACATTTGAAACATTAGCTAAGATTTTTGAAAGTAATTCTGAAATGAAATGTTTGCTATTTATGTTGTACTACCGAGAGTGTATAAAACCTGGACTGCCATGTATATTGCCTAAAGGGGTGCCGGCACCCCCTAGAGCGCCAGTAAAAGAAGCAGTCATTCGCGAATATAAACTTTTTATTAACACATTAATTCGTGTTTTAGATAGACAGAGGGACTCTGCAAAAAAGGCAAATATATTTACCACGAACTATGATAATTGCATTGAAACTGCCTGCGAAGAGTTACTAACCCTGCGTGTATCTCCATTTTATGTTAATGATGGAAGTAGTGGATTCCAAAAGCGTATCTTTCACACGAAAAACTTCAATAACAGAGTTGTGAATAAAGGGGCATTTGGGCGATATGATCAAATTATTCCTCAGATAAACGTTCTACATGCTCATGGCTCCGTTCATTGGGAAAAAGGGGCCAGAGATGGTGAAATTGAACTAAATTATGGTATGAGCAACTACATAATTCAATTTGATGAAGCTGAAGACAAAATAATAGATCAATTTAAAGCAATTTTGTATGATGCTAACAAAACTAACAATGATATAGAAGAATTTTATTCTTCTGACGATTTTAAACTTTCAAGGATCGATGAGTTTTGGAGAAAATATAATGAAATGCCTATTGTCAATCCAACGAAATGGAAATTCCATGAAACTGTTTTTGAAGAAGCCTACTATCAAATCCTACGCCATTTAAGCTATGAATTAGAGAGAGAAAATACTGTTCTTGTTACATTTGGTTTCTCTTTTGCTGATGAACATATTCTTACTTTAGTGCAACGGTCTTTGTCCAATCCATCACTGACAGTGTTTATTTCATGCTTTAATGAGTCAGAATTACGGTGGATGAAAGATAAGTTTAATGGCTATCAAAATGTAAAATTCATTTATTCTGAGAATGATTTGTTAGATTTCAGAACGTTTAATAATTCGATTTTCACTCTACACCCACAAAAAGAAGAACATGACAAAGTCCCCCTCCCCAACGAAACTGAACCAGTACTAGGTGGAAAAAATGAGTATCGCTATAGGTGAAGTTATCTCAGTTAGGGGCACGAATATCATCATAGCACTTTACGAAGAATCAAATAAAGAAACCCTTTTCTATAACGGCGAGAAATTTAATGGTGTATCAATCCAAGAATTTATATTAATTCGTCGAGGATTTAGGGAAATTGTTGCTAGAGTCCAAGGTGAATATCTAGATGAAAGAGTAAAGGATGAGGTAAATAATTGTTACATTCGTAAAGTCGAATTAGTGCCTATCGGGTATTTTTATTTTGACATTTTCCATGAGGGAATTAAGCACTTACCAATGATCCGGGATACTGCGTACTTGATGAGTGACAATCAAGTAAAATCTCTCTTTGGTAAACCAGATGACAAGTTCATTATTGGTGAAACTCTCACAGAAGAAGTAGCAATATCACTTCCTTGGACTAAGCTTTTCAATACTCATATAGGTGTATTTGGCAATACCGGCAGTGGAAAGTCCAATACATTGACCAACATCTATACAACTCTATTTAACAATAAGATAAATAATATCAAAGAAGTTAGTCACTTCATCGTAATTGATTTTAATGGTGAGTATACTAGAAACCAACTTATTTCTGATTCAGAATTTAAAACAGTATACCAACTAGACACCGGCAGCACTGAAGGAAATAAATTCCCATTAATGAGAGATGTTTTTTGGGATGAAGAGTTATTTGGCATTCTTTTCAAAGCAACTGAAAATACTCAAAAACCATTCTTAAAACGTATAGTTTCTGGGAGAAGTAAATTCAAAGAAAAACATGATAGTCTGACTAATTACGTTAAATCAACATTACATAAAGCCTTCACCAGTACAGCGCAAAAAAAAGAGTTTGTAGATATAATATTAGAAATATCAAAACTTGTTGACTCTCACGAATTGAAACGGCTCTCTGCACAAATGGGATGGCATAGTGGTCATGAAAAACTATATTTCCCAAATTCTCAACAATTCTTTAATGGGGGATATAATGATAGAACATATATTCTGACTTGCAAGCAACACATTGACGCTATCAACATCAATCAATTATCATCTTTCAATGAATTAAAGTTAAGGATTCATGTTCAATTACTTTCTGATCTCATCAGTGGCTATGTCCAATTTGATCATATTCAACCTCTATTAAAAAGGGTCGAAGCATCATTAAACTCACTTGAACGTGTATTTGACATTGGTGATACACCGCCGTCAAACAAGCTATTATCAATAATCTCTCTTCGAAAAACAAACCAAGAGATTAAAAAGATATTGCCGCTGTTGCTCGCCAAGTATTATTATAGCTCACATAAACAAAAGGTGATTAATCAAAGCCCTCCCAAACACACCTTTCACATGATTATAGATGAGGCACATAATATCCTTTCAACGCAGTCCAATCGTGAAAGTGAAAGTTGGAAAGACTACAGGTTAGAGTTATTTGAAGAGATAATTAAAGAAGGTCGTAAATTTGGTTTCTTTTTGACTCTATCAAGTCAAAGACCTGCAGATATATCACCAACGATCATGTCTCAATTACATAACTTCTTTATCCATCGGTTAGTAAATGATCGAGACCTTAAATTACTTGAAAGTACTATTAGCTCACTAGACGACTTATCAAGGCAGATGATACCTAACCTAGCAAAAGGATGTGCTGTTATTACTGGAACATCATTTGATATTCCAATGGTTGTTCAGTTCAATGAGATGGCTGAGGGTAGTAGGCCCGACAGTGATGATATTGATATTGAAACTCTGTGGGGGTAAATATTGAAGGTATGTATCTAGTTGTTGTCACATGAGACACATCGTCATTGAGTAGCTTATTTTTGAAAAGGCTATTGATGTTAGAAAATAAAGATGGCTACCAGCCTTCAAGCAGGCAATAAAAAACCGCAGCCCTAGGGCTGCGGTTTTTTTATTGGCTCAACCTGTTGGCACCAGACGCCAACAAGGCCAACCGGCCTTAGGCACGGCGCCAGCTGGTCTTGCCGGCGCTGTCTTCCAGCACGATACCCATCTCGGTGAGACGGTTGCGGGCGGCATCGGCAGCAGCCCAGTTCTTGTCGGCACGGGCCTGATTGCGCTCGGCGATCAGGCGCTCGATTTCGGCAACCTCTTCATCCGCTTCGTCACCCTTGAGGAAAGCCTCGGGGTCTTGCTGCAGGATGCCGAGCACGGCGCCCAGTTCGCGCAGACGGGCGCCCAGCGCGGCGGCAACGGCCATGTCTTCACCCTTCTGGCGGTTGATCTCGCGCACCAGATCGAACAGGGCGGAGTAGGCTTCCGGGGTGTTGAAGTCATCGTCCATCGCCTCCTTGAAGCGAGCCACCTGCTCGTCGCCACCGGCAGCAGCGGCCACCGGCAGATCGCGCAGGGCGGTGTACATCCGTTCCAGCGCGGCGCGGGCTTGCTTGAGGTTATCTTCCGAGTAGTTGAGCTGGCTGCGGTAGTGGCCAGACATCAGGAAGTAACGGACGGTTTCGGCGTCGTAGTGAGCCAGCACATCGCGGATGGTGAAGAAGTTGCCAAGGGATTTGGACATCTTCTCTTTATCCACCATCACCATGCCGCTGTGCATCCAGGTGTTGACGTAGTCGCCACCGTGGGCGCAGCAGGACTGGGCGATCTCGTTCTCGTGGTGCGGGAACTGCAGATCGGAGCCGCCGCCGTGGATGTCGAAGTGGTTGCCAAGGTGCTTGGAGTTCATGGCGGAGCACTCGATGTGCCAGCCAGGACGGCCCGGGCCCCAGGGGCTTTCCCAGGTCGGTTCGCCCGGCTTGGACATCTTCCACAGCACGAAGTCGAGCGGGTTGCGCTTGGCATCGACCACGTCGACGCGGGCACCGGCTTGCAGCTGCTCCAGATCCTGACCGGAGAGCTTGCCGTAGTCGGCGTAGGATTCGACGATAAACATCACATCGCCGTTATCCGCCACGTAGGCGTGCTCTTTTTCCAGCAGGGATTGCACCAGCTCGATGATCTCTTCGATGTGCTGGGTGGCGCGCGGTTCGATATCCGGGCGCACCATGCCGAGGGCGTCGAAGTCGGCGTGCATGTCGCCAATCAGACGCTCGGTCAGCTCGTCGCAGGTGACGCGGGTTTCAGCGGCGCGCTTGATGATCTTGTCATCCACGTCGGTGATGTTGCGCACGTAGGTGAGGTCATAACCGGCGTAACGCAGGTAGCGAGCCACCACATCAAAGGCGACGAAGGTGCGGCCGTGGCCGATATGACAGTGATCGTAGATGGTGACACCACACACATACATGCCCACCTTGCCCGGGTGGATAGGTTTGAATTCTTCTTTTTGACGAGTGAGTGTGTTGTATATCTTCAGCATCTTCTAACCACTGCCTGTGAGTAAAATGGTTGGTCATAATACCCCGTTCAGGGGCAGAAAACGAGGCAGAAAAGCGGGCCAATCCCGCCTGCCAGCACGGTTACGGCGCCAGAGAGACTATGCCGCCAGCCCCTGATGGGCTAGAATTGCCACCACTTTATGCCATACACCTGCGGGCACTTCGTCGCCCGCATCAAATGAAAGGACATATCATGGTCACTCTGCACACCAATCACGGCGACATCACCCTCACCCTGAATGCTGAAAAAGCCCCGGAAACCGTGGCCAACTTCCTGCAATACTGCCGTGACGGTCACTACGACAACACCATTTTCCACCGCGTCATCGACGGCTTCATGATCCAGGGCGGCGGCTATGCCCCGGGCTTTGAAGAGAAAGACACCCGCGCTCCCATCAAGAACGAAGCGGCCAACGGTCTGTCCAACAAGATCGGCACCATCGCCATGGCCCGCACCATGGAGCCGCACTCTGCCAGCGCCCAGTTCTTCATCAACGTGAACAACAACGACTTCCTCGACTTCAAATCCGCCACCACCCAGGGCTTTGGCTACTGCGTATTCGGTGAAGTGACCGCCGGTATGGACGTGGTCAACAAGATCAAGGGCGTCAAGACCGGTAACTACGGCCGCATCCACCAGGACGTGCCGGTAGAAGACGTGGTGATCACCAAGGTGACCCTTGCTGACTGATCTCTGCCGACTCGGCACTGACAAAACTGCGGCCCCGGCCGCAGTTTTTCCATCTGCCTCCCCAACAGCCAGTCCGAACTGGCGCCGCCTCGACTATCTGGCCCACGGCAACCCGCGCCAGCGCTCGGCCCATGCCCTGCTCACCGCCGGTGTGTGGGATGAGCTGGCCGCGCAGTGCGCCGATATGGCGCTGGTGAGCACGCTGGCCATCGGCCTCGATCGGCCGGGCAGCGATCTCGATATTCTCTGCCAGCATCCCGATCCTGCGGCGTTTGCCACAACGTTCGAGGCTCAAGGTTGGCAGGCGAGCGACAAGGGCGGCAATATCTGGCTGCTGGAGCGTACCTTTTCCTGCCTCGACCAGCACTGTGCTGTTAGCGGTTGCGATCAAAGCGATGCCAGCTGGCCGCTGGAGCTCTATGTCACCCCCGCCCCCATCGAGACGCTGAATGGCTGGCGCCACCTCACCCTGATGGCGGCTTTGCTACAACGCTTTGGCGATGACTTCTATCTCGAAGTGCTGCGCCTGCGCCTTGAAGAGGGATTAAAAGGGGAAGCAGCCATATGTCGGTTGCTGGGTCTGGCGGGCGATCCTTACGCCGCCCTGCTGACGCTGGAGGGATGCAATCTGGCCGAGCTGTCATGGCAGCCGCCATCCCGTGACGATATCCATACCTCAACTGGCGCGATGGCGCCCGCAGCGCACTGTTCGTCCCCTGTTGTTTCTACTACCTCTGCCACCCCTGTTTGCCCTGTTTCGACCGAGAGCCCGACCCCCACATCATGAGCACCCTCTTTATCAGTGACATTCACCTCTCTGCCCAGCGGCCCGATATGACCGCGGCATTGGTGCGCTTTCTCGAGCACGACGCCCCCGGCGCCGATGCCCTCTATGTGCTGGGGGATCTCTTCGAATTCTGGATTGGCGATGATGACCCCAATCCGCTTCATCAACAGATGGCCGACGCCTTCTTGGCCCTGAGCCAGCAGAACGTGCCCATCTACTTTATCCATGGCAACCGCGACTTTCTGCTGGGCCAGCAGTTTGCCAAGCGCGCGGGGATGACATTGCTGGGTGACCCTTGCGTGATCGACCTCTATGGGGAGCGGGTAGTGCTGAGCCACGGCGATCTGCTCTGCACCCTGGATGAGGGGTATCAGAAGTTTCGCCGCATCACCCAGCTCAAGTGGCTGCGCTGGCTCTTTTTGCGACTGCCGCTCGCCCGCCGTCAGGCCATCGCTTGCAAGATGCGCGGCCAAAGCCAGATGGAAAATGCCCACAAGAGCCAGATCATCATGGATGTGACGCCCGCGGCGGTGGACGACACCCTGCGCGCCCACGACTGCCGGATGATGATCCACGGCCACACCCACAGACCCGCCATCCACGACTTCACCCTCGATGGCCACCCCGCCCGCCGCATCGTGCTGGGAGACTGGTTCGAGCAAGGCTCGGTGCTGGTCTGCCGCCCCGGCGAGCAGCGGCTGGAAATGCGGGCGCTGGCAGAGGCTTGATAGCCCGCCAGTCCGGTTGACCACCAAGCGCCGGCCCCCCATCACTCCCCATCGTTCGCGCCATCCGGTTCACTGCCCATCAGGCGCGAGCGAATAAGTGGTGATCGCTCACAGATCAGCAAAGCAAACCTGCACTCCTCCTTCAGTCCCCGGGTTGTGTGAACCCCGTCACCTTGCCCCTTGCCAATTGAGAGGATGATGGCGCTCAGGCAGAAACGTCTTTCTCGCCAGCTATTTCAACAAGTTGAGGTTTGTATGCCTGACAGCAATGCGGTCGCTCACCCGTTCGATGCCAAGAAGATCAATGTCAACGATCCCTATGAGATGAAGCAGTGGGTCAAAATGTTCGAGTGCACCGAAGTCCAGCTGAAGCGGGCAGTCAAGGCAGTCGGCACCTCAGGCAAGGCGATCCGAAAACACCTCAAAAAGTGAGGGCACAACCCCGTCACAAACCCGGCCCCGCTTGCGGGGCTTTTCTCATCTTGGCCTTTACGTGAGCCATCCCCGTCCCTGTTTGGCGGCGCACATACCGCCATTCAACCGCTCATAACCGGACTGTGCAGCCAGACCAGCGCCGGCCGCCGTCCGACAGCTTGTGACCGGCCAGCGCCATCCGGCCCTTCGCATCCCGGTATCCCTGCCTATAATGCGGGCTCAAACACACAGAGAGGATTAATCCATGGGCTTTATCACCTGGATCGTATTGGGACTGTTGGTGGGTATTCTGGCGAAGTGGATCATGCCGGGTCGCGACGGCGGTGGCTTCTTTATGACTGCCCTGCTGGGGATTGTCGGCGCCATGGTTGGCGGCTATGTGGGTACCCTGCTGGGGCTGGGCTCGGTGACCGGTTTCAATATCCCGAGCATCGCGCTGGCGACCGTGGGCGCCCTTATCGTCCTGTTTGTCTTCAACAAGATCCGCAGCTGACCCCCAACGCCATCTATGTGTAGATAAACAGGGCACCGCGAGGTGCCCTCTCTTTTTTTATCGCCCTCACGATATTGCCAGCGGCAAGATCAGCCTCACCAGCAAGCCCCCCAGCTGGGTCGCTGGCAGCAACACAACTTCGCCGTGGTGGTAGTGGGCGATATCGCGCACCAGCGCCAGACCAAGCCCTGCTCCCGGCTGTTCGCTGCCCTGCTCGAGGCGCTGAAACGGCTGCCAGACCCGCTCTGCCAGCTCGGGGGCAATGCCGGGGCCGCTATCCTCTACCTCCAGCCAGATCTGCCCTTTGCTTCGCACCACCCGCGCCGTCACCGTGCCGTGGGGCGGGGTGTATTTGATGGCGTTGTCGAGCAGGTTGGCACACAGCTCCCCGAGCAGCAGCGGCTCCCCCGCCACCATGATGGCGGACTCCTCCCCCTCGTAACCGAGATCGATCCCCTTGCTGCGCGCCTGCGCCAACCGTGACAGACAGGCCTGCTGCACCAGCGCCGTCAACTCGATGGGCTCACGCTGGCGCAGCCCGGAACACTCGTCCGATTTGAGCCGAGCCAGCAGCAGGAGCCGCTCGGTCAGGGCGATGGTGTGATCGAGCCGCACGGCCATGGCATCGAGACTTTCGCTCATCAGGGCCGGATCGCCACTGCCGCGCGCCACCTCAACCTGGGTTTTCAGAATGGTGAGCGGGGTGCGCAGCTGGTGGGCGGCATCGGCGCTAAAGCGCTCCTGCCGGGCCACCAGCTGGCGCAATCGGGTCAGCTGGCGGTTGAACGCCTGCACCAGCGGCCGGGTCTCCTGCCAGGGAAGCAGATCCGGCAAGGGGGCGAGCGTGGCGGCATCGCGGCGCAGGATCTCCCACGACAAACGGCGCATCGGGGTGAGCAGCCGCTTGAGCAACAGATAAGCAAGCAGCAGGGTGAGCACCACCAGCGCCCCCTGGGTCAGCACTGCCGACCAGAGCAACTGCTGTGCCAGTTGCTGGCGGCCGAGCAGGGTTTCCGCCACCGTGATGCGGGCCATGCCGGTGACGCCCCCCTCGCCCACCGGTTGCAGCAGCATCACGGCGCGAATTGGCGCCTCCTGATAGAGGCCGTCGTAGAAGTAGGCGAGTGCCGGATAGCGGTCGGTCAGGGGCGTGCCAACCGGCATGGGGGGCAGATCGTCAAAACCGGAGATGACCCCATCGTCGATGCCGCGCACCTGATAGAAGAGGCGATCGCGCATGTTGCGCTCGAAGCTGTCGAGCACCACATAGGGCACATCCACCTTGAGGATGCCATCGCTTGCCGTCAGCCGCTCGGCGACGGTGCGGGCCGAGGCGAGCAGGGTGCGATCATAGGCCGAGGTGGCCGCCGCCAGCGCGCCGTAGTAGCTGTACCAGGCCGAGGCGGCCCAGAGGATCAGCAGGGGGCCGCCCAGAAACAGCAGCAGCTGATTGAGCAGGGAGCGACTAATGGGAGGCCTCCGGCGCCGCTTCCAGCAGATAGCCCAGCCCGCGCAGGGTGGTGATCACCACTCCGCTGCCCACCAGCTTTTTGCGCAGCCGGTGGATATAGAGATCGATGCTGTCGAGCCCCGCCTCGTCATCGAGGTTGAACACCTGCTCGAACAGCTGCCCCTTGGCGACGGGGCGCCCGTGGCGGTACATCAGCGCCGTCAGCAGCGCCTGTTCGCGCGGAGTCAGGGCCAGCCGGGTATCGGCCAGCAGAAAATAGCCGTCGGGGTGCAGGGTCAGGCGCCCCAGCCGCAGCTCGGCACCACCGCTTTCGCTGCGCCGCAGCAGGGCCCGCAGCCGGGCATCCAGCTCCCCCAGATCAAACGGCTTGGCCAGATAGTCATCGGCACCGGCATTGAGGCCGCAGATCCGCTCCTCCACCGCGCCGCGGGCGGTAAGCAGCAGCACCGGCAACCCCTGCCCCCGACTGCGCAACCGGCCGAGTACCGCCAGCCCGTCGAGCTTGGGCATCTCGATATCGAGCACCGCCAGCGCGTATTCTTCGTGGCGCAGCAGGTGATCGGCCCGGGCGCCGTCAGCCACCCAATCCACTGCGAAACCGGCGCTGGTGAGCGCCCGCGACAACCAGTGGGCCAGTTCGTGATTGTCTTCTGCCAACAGCAAGCGCATCCCTATCCCCTTGTTCTTAACGACGGCGTGCAACCACAGTGCTGCAACTGCATCCATTCACTTTGCCTGAGTGGAACAAGGTGCGATCACGGTCACACTCCCGCCAATTGGTCAGCGATTGAAAGGTGAATGAAAGGTTGTTGTTTTAACAATTTCGCATCACTTCGTCCATCGACGGAGTCACACCGAGAAAAAACAACGACAAGATGGAGCACACAACCATGAAGCAATGCACACGTCATGCCCTCGCCCTGCTGACCCTGCTCGGCGCCCTGCCGCTGCAGGCGGCCGAGAGTGTCACCGCCCCGAGCCGTACCGAATGCATCGCACCGGCCAAACCGGGTGGTGGTTTCGATCTCACCTGCAAGTTGCTGCAGGTGAGCCTGCAGGAGACCGGCACCATCGACAAACCGATGCGGGTCACCTATATGCCGGGCGGGGTCGGCGCCGTGGCCTACAACGCCATCGTGGCGCAGCGCCCTGCCGAAGCGGGGACTGTGGTCGCCTTCTCCGGTGGATCCCTGCTCAACCTCTCCCAGGGGAAATTTGGCCGTTACGGGGTGGATGATGTGCGCTGGCTGGCGGCGGTGGGTACCGACTACGGCATGATCGCGGTGCGCCATGATGCCCCCTATCAGAACCTCAAGGATCTGGTAAATGCCATGGCAAACGACCCCAACAGCGTGGTCATCGGGGCGGGAGCCTCCATCGGCAGTCAGGACTGGATGAAGACGGCGCTGCTGGCCAAACAGGCCGGAGTTGACCCCCACAAGATGCGCTACGTCGCCTTTGAAGGGGGCGGCGAGCCGGTCACTGCACTGCTGGGCAACCATGTGCAGGCAGTCTCCGGCGATCTGAGCGAGATGGTGCCCTATATCGGTGGCGACAAGCTGCGGGTGCTGGCGGTGTTCGCCAAAGAGCGGCTGCCCGGCAAGCTGGCCACCATTCCTACCGCCAAAGAGCAGGGTTATGATCTGGAGTGGCCGGTGATCCGCGGCTTCTATGTCGGCCCCAAGGTGAGCGACAGCGAATACCAGTGGTGGAAGCAGACTTTCGATCAGCTGGTGAAGACCGACACCTTCAAGGCGCAGCGGGATCTGCGCGGCCTGTTCGAGTTTGACCTGACCGGGGATGCCCTCGACAGCTACGTCAAGACCCAGGTGGCGCAATATCGCGAGCAGGCCAAGGCCTTCGGTCTGGCCAAATAGGAGCCGCAGCCATGAGCGATCGCATCTTTGCCGCCATCTGGCTGCTGCTCTGTCTGGCGGGGGCCTCCCTCGCCTGGCAGTACCAGAGCGAATACAGCTATGAGCCGCTGGGGCCACGCCCCTTTCCGCTCGGGATCCTCGGTCTGATGGCACTCTGTGCCCTGCTCCTGCTGCGCCGCCAGCCGGACACCGTCAGCTGGCCGCCGCTGCGTACCCTGCGCCACCTCGCCATCATGGTGGCAGCGCTGGCCGGTTACGGCGCCAGCTTCGAGTGGCTGGGCTTTCCGCTGGCTACCGCCCTGCTCACCTTTGTGCTGGGGCGCCTGTTTGGCGCCTCGGCCAAAGCCGCCCTGCTCTCCGGCATCGTCGGCGGGCTGGTGCTCTATTTCGCCTTTGACAGGCTGCTGGATGTCACCCTGCCCCTCGGCATCTGGTTCTCTTAAGGAGTCAATATGGATACCTGGATGTACCTCTCCCAGGGCTTTGCGGTGGCACTCACCCCGGAGAATCTGGTGATTGCCCTCATCGGCTGCTTTGTCGGCACCGTGGTCGGTCTGCTGCCGGGTCTTGGCCCCATCAACGGCGTCGCCATCCTGTTGCCGCTGGCCTTTGCCCTGAAACTGCCTCCCGAATCGGCGCTCATTCTGCTCGCCACCGTCTATATCGGTTGCGAGTATGGCGGGCGGATCTCCTCGATCCTGCTCAACGTACCGGGAGATGCCGCTGCCATCATGACCGCGCTGGATGGCTACCCCATGGCCCAGCAGGGCAAGGCGGGCGTGGCCCTCTCCATCTCGGCGGTCAGCTCCTTTGTCGGCTCCATGCTCGCCATCGGCGGGATTATCCTGTTCGCTCCGGCGCTGGCGCGCTGGTCACTGGCCTTCGGCCCGGCAGAGTATTTCGCCCTGATGGTGTTCGCCATCGCTTGCCTTGGCAGCATGATGAGCCAGAACCCGCTCAAATCCTTTATGGCGGCGCTGATTGGGCTCGGGCTCGCCACCGTCGGGGTGGATGCCAACACCGGCATCTATCGCTTCACCTTCGACAGCGTCCACCTCTCGGACGGGGTGCAGTTTATCGTGGTGGTGATTGGTCTCTTCTCGGTGAGCGAGATCCTGCTGATGCTGGAGCACACCAGCAGTGGCGGCAAGCTGGTGCGCACCACCGGGCGGATGCTGTTCAACTTCAAGGAGCTGGTCTATTGCACCGGCACCATGCTGCGATCCTCCACCATCGGCTTCTTCGTCGGCATTCTGCCCGGCGCCGGTGCCACCATCGCCAGCGCCATCACCTACATGAGCGAGAAACGGCTGGCGGGGCCCAATGCCAAATTCGGCGAAGGGGATATTCGCGGTGTGGCCGCGCCAGAGGCGGCCAACAATGCCTCCGCCTGTGGCTCCTTTATCCCCATGCTGACCCTGGGGGTGCCGGGGTCGGGCACCACGGCGGTCATGATGGGGGCGCTGACCCTTTACAACATCACCCCGGGCCCCACCATGTTCACCGAACAGCCCGATGTGGTGTGGGGGTTGATCGCCGCCCTCTTGCTGGCCAACGTCATGCTGCTGGTGATGAACATCCCCATGGTGGGCATTTTCACCCGCATGCTCTCCATCCCGCTCTGGTTTCTGGTGCCCGCCATCGCCAGCGTCTCGGCGGTGGGAGTCTATGCGGTGCACAGCACCACCTTCGACCTGCTGCTGATGGTTGGCCTAGGGGTCTTTGGCTACCTGCTGCGCAAGATGCACTTCCCCATGTCACCGCTCATTCTGGGCTTCGTGCTGGGTGAAATGCTGGAGCAGAACCTGCGCCGCGCCCTCTCCATCAGCAATGGCGATACCGCCATCCTGTGGAGCAGCAGCATCAGCCAGACCCTGCTGGTGCTGGCGATCGTGGTGATCGCCCTACCCCCGCTGGTGCGCCTGCTGCGCCGCCGCAAAGCCGATCCGCAGATCCCGGACGCCCGCCCGGAGCAGGGAGCCTGATCCCCTCTGAACAGAAAGAGGCGCGCCAGCAAACTGGAGTGCCGTTAACGAACAAGGGCCCCACACAGTGGGGCCCTTGTTTATGAATGGCGTGTTGATGCCATCCCGCGATTCAAGTCAATAGGTCACTGCGCATCCGGCTGGTTGACGGGGGCTGCCTTGATAAAGGCTTGCAACTGTTCACAGTTGGCGACGATGCGGCGGATGGTGGGGTAATCGTCAAGGGTCATGTCGTAGCGGCGGGCGTTGTAGACCTGGGGCACCAGCATGCAGTCGGCCAGGGTCACTTCGTTGCCGACGCAGTAGACACCGGCGGTGGTCATCAACAGCTGTTCGAGGGCGGTGAAGGTCTCGTCAATCCAGTGGCGATACCAGCGAGCCTCCTGCTCGTTGTTAGCCCTGAAGTGCTCTTCCAGATAGTTGAGCACCCGCAGATTGTTGAGCGGGTGAATATCGCAGGCGATCATGTTGACGATCTGGCGCACTCGGGCCCGCGCGTCGGGGGAAGAGGGCATCAGGGAGTAGGCTGGATAGGTCTCGTCAAGGTACTCCATGATGGCGACCGACTGACCGATCTGCACATCGCCATCCACCAGAAACGGCACCAGCCCTTGGGGGTTGATCCGGCGATAGGCCTTCTCGCTCTGCTCGCCTTGCCGCAAATTGATGGGATGCTGCTCGTAGGCGAGCCCCTTGAGCTGCAACACGATCCGCACCCGAAAACTTGCCGACGAACGCCAATAGCCAAACAACTGCAACATAATCTGTCCCTGCATCTTATCTGGGCCTGAAGCCCGGCAGGTGCTCGCCACCTGCCTCCGTGTGTATCCGGCACCGGTTGAGCACTCGTCGTGATCCGGACATATCCCGAATATCCTTGCCGCCAACCGGCGCTGGTCATCAACCTCCCTGACCGCTCGCTGGCACCACCTGTTGAGAGATGGTGCCAAACAGGTTTTGGCCAGAGCGATCCTCCATCGCGATCGACACTCTATCACCAAACTGCAAATAGGGGGTTATAGCTTGATCACAATCAAGAATTTCCAGCATGCGGCGCTCGGCGATGCAGGATGAACCGGCGCTGCGATCGTAGTTGGAGACAGTGCCCGAGCCGATGATGCAGCCAGCGCCAAGGGGACGGGTCTTGGCGGCATGGGCAATCAGTTCGAAGAAGTTGAAGGTCATGTCCACCCCGGCTTCGGGCGCACCGAACAGCGCACCGTTGAGGTGAGTCAGAAGCGGCAGATGGACTTTGCCATCGCGCCAGTCATCGCCGAGCTCGTCCGGGGTGATGGCCACCGGCGAGAAGGCGCTAGACGGTTTGGATTGGAAGAAACCAAAGCCCTTGGCAAGCTCCCCCGGAATGAGGTTGCGCAGGCTCACGTCATTGACCAGCATCAGCAGCTTGACGTGGCTGGCGGCCCCCTGCGGGCTCACCCCCATCGGCACATCGTCGGTGATGATGGCTACCTCCGACTCGAAATCGATCCCCCACTCTTCCGAACCCATCACAATCGGCCCACGGGGAGCCAAAAAGCTGTCGGAGCCCCCCTGATACATCAGCGGATCGTGCCAGAAGCTCTCGGGCATCTCGGCGCCGCGCGCCTTGCGCACCAGCTCCACATGGTTGACGTAGGCGCTGCCATCGGCCCACTGATAGGCGCGCGGCAGCGGAGAGAGGCAAGACGCTTCGTCAAAGAGGAACGCCTCGGCCACGCGGCCCTCGTTAAGCTGCTGATAGACAGCCTCAAGCCTGGGGGCAACCTCGGCCCACTCGTCGAGGGCGGCCTGCAAAGTCGGGGCAATCTCGCTCACCCGCACCGCACGGGTCAGATCCTGGCTCACCACCACCAAAGCGCCATCGCGCTTGCCATTGTTCAATGTTGCCAATTTCATAAACGATTCCTTATTTGCCGGCAGCCGCGTCCGGGCGCTGCCAGCTGGAGACATACCGGGTGTTCTCGATCCCTTCGCACAGACTGCCGACGTTCAGCGCATCGCGGGTATCGAGCATCACCGCCACCTCGTCGGTGAATTTCTTGGCATAGGCCTGCCCTGCCGCAAACGCCTTGGGATGGGGGCCGTGGGTGAAACCGGCAGGGTGGAAGGTGACCATGCCCCGCTCGATATTGTCGCGACTAAAGAAGTCCCCGGCGTGGTAAAAGAGCACTTCGTCATAATCGTCATTGCTGTGGTAGAAGGGCACCTTGAGGGCACCAGGGTCGCTCTCGATGGGGCGCGGCACGAAGGTACAGATCACGAAGCGGCTCGCCACAAAGGTCGAATGAGCCGACGGCGGCAGATGGTAGCGATGGCTCATCAGCGGGCGGATATCCCGCCAGTTTAGGCGCACCACGCACAAATCCCCGTGCCACCCTTGTGCATCCAGCGGGTTGAACGGCCAGGTGATGACCGACACCTGATCGTGGCGCTTCACCTGCAGCGACCAGGGATTCTCATCCTGCTGGGCCAAAAAGCGCTCGTTGATGGCGGGCACATCGAGCGCCGCCGGGTCGAAGATGGCGTGATTGCCCACCAGCCCCTTATCCGGCAGCTGGTAGCTGTCGTTGGTCGCCTCGATCATCAGGATGAACAGGGGCGCCGTCGGCTCGATGCGCCACATGGTGCCGCGGGGGATCACCACGTAGTCGCCATCGCGCAGAGTAAGGTGGCCGTAGTCGCAGAAGAACTCGCCGCCCCCCTCGTGGATAAAGAGCAGCTCGTCACCGTCGGCGTTGCGCACCAGAAACGGCATCGCCTCGGAGAGCCGCCAGATGCGATAGCGGCAGTGGGGGTTGCTGAGAATGTCGGGAGCCACCCAAGGGGAGAGGGAACTCACCTCCTCTTGCAGGGCATTAAGGTCAAACAACCGTGGCCGCAGCGGCCCCTCCCAACTGCTCCAGTCGGTAGGGGCATGCTTGTGGTGCATGTGGGTGGCGGGGCCGAAAAAGCCGCTGCGCCCCAGCTCGCGCTCATAGATGGCCTGTTCGGGCAGATCTGCATGGGCCTGTCGGGAGTGGGTCCCCTCCCGATGGGGGAAGTTAATCCAGTTACGCATCGCTCGCTCCCTCTTTGCGGGCACCCTTCTCATCCTCGGTGCCATCCAGCACGCCGCGGCGGATCTGGTCCAGCTCGATCGATTCAAACAGCGCCTTGAAATTGCCCTCGCCAAACCCTTCGTTGCCCTTGCGCTGGATGATCTCGAAGAAAACCGGGCCAATCACGGTATCGGTAAAGATCTGCAGCAGGATGCCGTCCTTGGTGGGGGAGCCGTCGATGAGGATGCGCAGCTCTTTGAGGGCCGCCAGATCCTCCTGATGCCCCTCGACCCGGTTGTTCACCTTCTCGTAGTAGGTATCCGGGGTTGGCATAAAACCGGTACCGCGGCTGCGCAGGGTGCGGATGGTGTGGTAGATATCGCTGGAGGCCATGGCGATGTGCTGGATCCCCTCCCCCTTGTACTGACGCAGGTACTCCTCAATCTGGGACTTGTCATCCGCCGACTCGTTGATGGGGATGCGGATCTTGCCGCAGGGAGCGGTCATGGCGCGTGAATGCAGCCCGGTCAGCTTGCCCTCGATATCGAAGTAGCGAATTTCGCGGAAGTTGCCGATCCGCTCATAGAAGTTGGACCAGACATCCATATTGCCGCGATGGACGTTGTGGGTCAGGTGATCGATCTCCATAAGACCGGCATCTACCTCTGCCATCCGGGACTGCCAGTCGGGGTAGAAGACAAAATCCACGTCATAGATGGAGCCCTTGTCGCCATAACGGTCGACAAAGGAGAGAGTACTCTCGCCGATACCGTAGATGGCGGGAATATTGAGCTCCATGGGGCCAATCTTGCCGACAAAGGGCTTGGCCCCCTTGGCTATGGCGAACTGCTGGGCCTTGCCCGCATCGCTCACTCGAAATGCCATGCCGCAAACGCTCGGCCCGTGCAGGCTGGCAAACTGCTCCGCCTGGGAGTGAGGCTCGGCATTGACCACAAAGTTGATATCCCCCTGCCGGTAGAGCCAGCACTGCTTGTGTTTGTGCTTGGCGACCTCGGCAAACCCGAGCGAAACAAACAGGCTCTTGAGGGCGGCAATCCCCTTGGCATCGGGGGCCGTGTACTCGACAAACTCGAAACCGTCTGTGCCTAACGGATTGATGGTATGGGTGGCGGAAGAGGTGGCATTCATCGGGCGCTCCTTGCTCTTGATTCGGTTAAAACGGATTGCGGCACCCAGCGGCGCGGCAAGTGTTAACAACTTGTTTCATTAGAAGCAGGGCGTAGCAGGAAGAGAAGAGGCGAGATGCAGATAGTTTTTCGCAGCTGGCAGCAAAGAATGTAAATGGATTGTGACATTCAAGCCGCAGCCTTGCGGATCAAACGGTAATGACCCGCAGGGCTGTCAGCTTTGCCTTACAGTTGCCAGTTTTTAACCATCAGATGGGGCAAGCAGGCCCGGGCCTTTTGCAGTCGCACAGGCGTCGAATTGATCAGCCACGCCTCTTTCCCCAACCCCAGCAGTGGCAGATCGTGCAGGCTGTCGCTCAAGGCCAGCTCGGCATTGAGGGCGCAAATCTCCGGCAGCAGCTTGTGCTGGCCGTGGCAATAGAAGCGCGGCATCAGGCCGCCAAAACGGTAGTGCATCTGCGAGCCAATGATCCGGTGGGGCAACTGGCCGGGCAGTTGCTGATAGAGCTGGGCTCGCACCAGTGCGCAGGGACTGGCGGAGATCACCCAGCAGCGCGCCCCCTCGCTTTGCAGCAATTCGCGAGCCTGACGATACAGCCCCGGCCTGGTGCGGCAATAGGCACGCACCAGCTTGCGCCAGCCGAGGGGAGAGAGCCAAAGCGTGATGGCCCACCAGATCAGGGAGATACCGCGCCGCCGCTGGCTGGGCAGCAAATAGACCAAACCACCGAGCGCGATTACTGGCAACAGCAACAACGGCCAGATCCGTCGGCGCAGGATATAGCGCAGCAGACCGGCGTGGCTGTCGCCGGGGGCCAGGGTGTCGTCAAAGTCGGCCAGGATCCAGCGCGGCGCACGTCCGTCAGGATCACGCTCTTTCGCTGAATGAATCATGGTGTCAGGTGCTGGGCGCATCAGCATCAGGGCGCAAGGGCTGCGATGGCGGCCATGAGCTCGGGGGTGACAAATTCACTCCCCACATCGGGCGGGCAGACAAAATCGAACGGCTCGCCCGCCAGCTTAAAACTCAATCGCCAGGCGTGCAGATAGCCGCGATCGGCTGGCGTACCGCCATAGCGCTCATCCCCGAGAATGGGGGCACCGATACTTTTGAGGGCAACCCGGATCTGGTGGGTTTTGCCGGTCTGGGGCTTGACGCGATAGAGCCGCAGCCCTTCGCGCACCGACACCGAATCGAACCAGCTGATGGCAGGATTATCCAGCGTGCGCGCCAGCAGCCAGCTGCCGCCACGCCCCTTTTGCATATCCCCTTTCACCCAACCCTGCTTCTTCTTCGGTTTACGATCGGAGAGCGCCAGATACTGCTTGCTCACCTCACGGGCCGCAAAAGCCATGCTCAGCTCACGGTTCGCCTCTGTGGTGCGGGCCAGCAGCACCAGCCCGGAGGTCATCTTGTCGAGCCGGTGCACCGGATAGAGGGTGAGCCCGGTATCGGCTTTCACGCGATTGACCAGTCCCGGATTGACCGACTCCCCGTCGCCCTTCTCGTCGTGCATGCCTATGCCGGGCTGCTTGTCGATAACCAGGAAAGCGGGATGCTCAAACAATATCCGGTACATAAAACCTCGGGAACTGGGGAATAAGGCTCACAGCCAACGACTGGCGGCGCTCGGGAGTGCTGCATTCTCCCTGCTCGGGCACTATTTGGCAAACCGGGCGGGCAGAGGATAAAGATAAAAAATGGCCCCGCCTGCAACAGGCGGAGCCATTTTCGCTCATATTGGCAGGTCAACCCTTACACATTGCGCGGGCGCAGGTGGGCGTGCCAGCGCGCTTCCCACTTTTTGAACAGCCAGACGATGACAAAGGTGAGCAGCATATAGAGCAGCCCTGCGGTCAAAAAGGCCTCGAACGGACTGTAGTAGCGAGAGTTGATGATCCGCGCCGCGCCGGTCAGATCGACGATGGTGATGATGCCCGCCACCGCCGAGCCTTGCAGCATGAAGATCACCTCGTTGCTGTAAGCCGGCAGTGCCCGACGAAACGAGTTGGGCAAAATGATCCGGGTCAGGGTCTGCCAGCGGGTCATGCCAAAGGCGTTGGCTGCCTCAATCTGGCCGCGCGGCATGTTGTGCACCGCCCCGCGCACGATCTCGGCGGTATAGGCGGCGGTATTGAGGGTGAAAGCCAGCAGCGCACAGAACCAGGCTTCGGAGAAGAGCGACCAGGCGGCACTGTTCTTCAGCCACTCCCACTGGGCGGCGCCGTAGTAGATGATAAAGAGCTGCACTAGCAGCGGGGTGCCGCGAAAGAAGTAGATATAGGCCCAGATCGGCCCCTTGATCAGCCAGTTGCGGCTGTTGCGCAGAATGCCCATGGGCACCGCCAGCATCAACCCAAGGATCAGAGAGAGGGCCACCAGCCAGACGGTGGTATAGAGCCCCTCCCAGTAGGTGGGCCACTCTTTGAGAATGATTGAGAAATCCATGGCTTACCTCGTCTTGATGGCGTAATGACGCTCGGCCCACTTGAGCGCCGAGGTGGAGACTGCGGTGAAGATCAGGAAGATCAACGCCACCGCCATGTAGAAGGTGAAGGGTTGCTGGGTCGAGCCCGCCGCCAGCGAGGCTTTGCGCACCATGTCATCAAGGCCGATGATGGAGACCAGCGCGGTGGTTTTCAGCAGCACCAGCCAGTTGTTGCCAAACCCGGGCAGAGCGTGGCGCATCATCTGGGGGAAGAGGATCCGCACAAACACCTGGGTAGCCCGCATGCCAAAAGCCCGTGCGGCCTCCAGCTCACCTTTGTCCACCGCCAGAATGGCGCCGCGAAAGGTCTCGGTCATGTAGGCGCCGAAGATAAAACCGATGGTCGCGACACCGGCCACAAAGGGGCTGATGTCGATATAGTCCGGAAGCAGGGAGACCCACTCCTGATTGGGATTGCTCTCCAGTAACCAGCTGTTGTAAGTCTCGTTGACCCAGGTGCAGATGCCGTTAATCAGCACCTGGCCGCCAAAGAAGAGCAGCATCATCAGCACCAGATCGGGGATACCGCGAATAATGGTGGTGTAGCCGGTGGCGATGGCCCGGGCCCACTTGTAGGGAGAGAGTTTGGCCAGCGCCCCCAGCATCCCCAGCAGCAACGCCAGCAGCAGGGAGGCCAGCGCCACTTCCAGGGTGACCCAGGCGCCCTCCAGCAGCGAGGCTTCGTATCCTTTCAAATCAAACATATGCAGCTCCATCGCCACTGAATCTTCACGCACCTGCTAACCAGAAGGCTCCATAGCAGTCCGAATGAAATATGTGCAGCTCCATTGCAATCAATGCGGGCCCGTAAACTCCCTCAGGGAGGTGACGGGCCCGATGACTACTGACGGGATCAACCTGTCGTTACTTGCCGTAGACGTCTTTGGACTTACTCGCCGTAAACGCCTCTTTGTTTTACTCTCCGTAAACGTCGAACTCGAAGTACTTGTCGTTGATTTCCTTGTACTTGCCGTTGGCACGCAGCGCCAGAATGGCGGCGTTGAATTTCTCTTTCAGATCCTTGTCAGCCTTGCGCACCGCAATACCGGCACCCTCGCCAAACCACTTGGGATCGGTCAGTTTCGGGCCGACGAATTCGAAGGCATCACCCCCCTCTTTCTTCAACAGACCGTCGGTGATGGCGGCAGAGTCGGCCAGCACATAGTCCACACGACCGGATTTCAGATCGAGATAAGCTTCATCGGCCGTGCCGTAACGCTTGATGGTGGCGTTGGGGAAGTTGTCGGTAATAAAGGTATCCATGGAAGTCGCACGCTGCACCGCGACGGACTTGCCTTCCATAAAGGCTTTGTCGAGCTGCACATCAGTGCCCTTCTTGGCGGCAAAGCGGGCCGGAATGTGCTGGTACTTCTGGGTGAAGTCCACCTTCTTCTTGCGCTCTTCTGTGATGTCCATGGTGGCGATGATGGCGTCAAACTTGCGTGACAGCAGCGCCGGAATGATGCCGTCCCAGTCCTGCTTGACCAGGGTGCACTTCACTTTCATCTCTTCGCACAGGGCGTTGGCGATGTCGATATCAAAGCCTTTCACCTCGCCACTGGGCTCGGTCCAGGAGAAGGGGGGATAGGCACCCTCAACCCCGATCCGGACCTCTTTCCACTCCTTGGCCATCAGGCTACCAGACGCGAGGGCAGTAACTACGGCTGTCGCCAGCATCAGCTTGTTCATGTATCTCTCCTTGATAAAACAGTTGATTGGGTAACCAGGCATCCCGCCATCAGTAGATGGAGGAGATGAATTGCTTGAACCGCTCGGATTTGGGATGGGCGAAAATCTCCTTGGGGTTGCCCTCCTCTTCCACCCGCCCCTGATGCAGAAACATCACCTTGTTCGACACATCCCGGGCAAACGACATCTCGTGGGTCACCACCAGCATGGTACGCCCCTCTTCGGCCAGCTCGCGCATCAGGCCGAGCACCTCTCCCACCAGCTCGGGATCCAGCGCCGAGGTGGGTTCATCGAACAGCATCACCTCGGGCTCTACCGCCAGCGCACGGGCAATGGCGGCTCGCTGCTGCTGACCACCGGAGAGGTGGCCGGGATAGTAGTCACGCCGCTCCCAGAGTCCAACCCGGTTGAGCAGTTGCTCTGCCTTGGCCAATGCTTCGGCGCGAGGCACCTTGAGCACCTGGATTGGCACTTCGATGATGTTCTGCATGATGGTCATGTGTGACCAGAGATTGAAACTTTGAAACACCATGGCCAGTCGGCTGCGGATCCGCTCCACCTGACGCATATCCTCGGGCAACCGCTCGCCGGCGCGGCTGGTTTTCATCCGGATCAGCTCGCCATGGAGCGAGACGGTGCCGGATGAGGGGGTTTCAAGCAGATTGATACAGCGAAGAAAGGTCGACTTCCCCGAGCCGGAGGAGCCGATAAGGGAGATCACATCCCCCTTGTGGGCGGTCATGTCGATGCCCTTGAGCACTTCGTGGGTGCCAAAATATTTGTGCAGATCACGTACTTCCAGTGCGGCAACGTCGCTCATCCATTACAACCTTGTCTGTCCCTAGACGCCGCAGGGGGCGTGACTCAACCATCATCTATTTAACAAAAAGTTAACCGATGGCAACCTTCAGCGAAAATATCACCCAGATAGTGAAAAAACAATACAGAACGAGGGTCTTCAGGGTATTCGCTCTATTTTTATTCGCTCTTTGCGTATTTTTCAGCACTTTGTTTGCATAAAAAGCCGTTTCAATGGCTATTCCGATAACGCCTTTTTATACCCCAATCATATCAGTGGCAAGAGAAAAGCGTGATGTGTGCCAAACCGGCACCAAAATGGCTTTATGCACCCCCTTGCAGAGCGAAATATCAGCCCCCCGATTGGATCAACTTGATTTCATTGGTGCACTCGGGCTCGCACAGAACCTTATCAAACAGAAAGGTTGTGGCAAAAAAGTAACAATCAGCCCCCAAAAGGGCTGTTTTCGGCCATGAAAGCGAGAGATATGTGACACAGAGCCAATAAGTAATGATAAGGTGGTGTTTTTATCAGTTTTTGTGATCGAGGCTTCGATGCTGCTCAATGTGTTGCTGATCCTGTTGCCACTGGCAATCGGCTATCTGGTTCCCCTCTCCTCTGCCCGGCTGATCAAGCTGGTCAACCAGAGTTTGGGCAAGATGGTCTACCTCATTCTGTTTCTGATGGGGCTCGGGCTTGCCTATGTGGAGAACCTGGGCAGCAATCTGGCGGTGATCTTCAAGGTCGCCGGGGTGATGCTGACCGCGATCACGGTCTGCAACCTGCTGGCCCTCTGGTGGCTCGACAAGCGCACACCGCCGACCCATGAGGCGAGTGATACCAAGATGCCGAGCAAGCTACACCTGCTGTGGGAATCCCTGCAGCTCTGCTTTGTGGTGCTCGGCGGTGTGCTGCTGGGTCTACTGGTGGATCTGCGCGCCCTGCCCATCGACAAGTGGAGCGAGTGGGCCCTGATGCTGCTGCTGTTTCTCATCGGGGTGCAGATGCGCAACTCCGGCATGCGGCTGCGCCAGATCCTGCTCAACCCCTGGGGGATGAAAATCGCCGCCACCGTCATCCTCAGCAGCTGGCTGGGTAGCCTGCTGGCGGCCCAATTGCTGGGCATGCCCTTTGCCCATGGTCTGGCGATGAGCTCGAGCTTCGGCTGGTATTCGCTCTCCGGCATTCTGGTGGCCAACAAACTGGGGCCGGTGCTCGGTTCTGCTGCCTTTATCAACGATCTTGGGCGCGAGCTTATCGCCATTCTGATCATCCCGGTCCTGATGCGCCGCCACCCCTCGGCGGCCATCGGTTACGGCGGCGCCACGGCGCTGGACTTCACCCTGCCGGTTATCCAGAAATCAGGGGGCATTCAGGTGGTGCCGGTGGCCATTGTCTCCGGCTTTATCCTGAGCCTGCTCGGCCCCATCCTGATCCTCGGATTTCTGGCGATCTAAGCCTTGTTCCCACATTGCAGATAAAAAAGCCCGACCTTGTTGTCGGGCTTTTGCTGTTTGGAGCAACCACGCACTGGCTGCGATATTGCTCGCAGCATTATTTGCGCCACTGGCCGCCGCTCATCACCCTTTCGATAGCAAACGTCCGATCGTGCACCAGCAGCAGATCCGCATCCTGCCCGACCCCGATACGCCCCTTGCTGCCGAGCCCCAACGCCTGTGCCGGATTGCTCGTCACCGCGGCCAATGCCCTCTCCAGCGAGACACCGAGCCGGGTCGCGCGCACGCACTGCTGCCACAGGCTGGCAATCTGGCCGCAGCGCATCTCGATTAGCCGCCCTTCGCCATCAAAGCGCGGCAGGCTGGCGTTGGCATCCGAGCTGAAGGTGATGCGATCGGCAGGCACATTGGCGGCCAGCAGCTCGAGAAACGCATCGGCGGCAAGCCGCTCGCCATCCTCCAGCAGATCGGGAAAGCTCGAGGTGGTGAGGTCGACCCAACCTCCTGCCTTGCCCCACTCGATGGCCTCGGCAAAGAGCCAGGGGTTGCGGTTGCAGTGAGTGGGATAGAGCTGGCGCAGCGGAATGTCGGTCTCATCGCGCAGGGCCCGCAGGGGGGCCAATGCCCCCTTGCCATCCCCGACATGGAAGAAGCTGACCCCGCTCTTGCCCGCAAGCAGCCCGGTTACTCGCGCCTCGCTGGCAAGCCTGGCCAGCTCATCGTGGGTCGGCGCACTGGATCTGTGGTCGCTGATGGCCACCTCCCCCACCCCCAATACCTCAGGGATCAGGATGATGTCCGACTCCACCGTGCCGGTCAGGGTCTTGACCGGCAGATGGTAAGAGCCGGTATACATAAAGGCGCTCACCCCGGCGGCGCGAAACTCGCGCACCTTGCCGAGCACCTGCGCGGGAGTGCGGGTCAGGCTGTCGGTGCCAAGCGCCGCCACCAGGGTAGTGACGCCGGCCTTGAGCGCCTCGCTCGCCGACAGCTCAGGGGTGCGAAAGGCAAAGCCCCCCTCACCGCCACCGCCGGTGATATGGGCCAGCGGATCCACCAGCCCGGGCACCAGATAGCGGCCTCGACCATCGACCCTGTGCAACGGCCAGTTTGCGGGCACCGTCAACCCCTTGCCCATCCAGGCGATACGGCCATCGGCCACCAGCAGATCCTGCTGGCCAAGGTGGGTGGGGCTGAAGATCTCGGCTCCCTCGATCAGGGTCAACATGGCGATCCTCCTTGCACGATTGTCGCTTGTCCAATGAAAAGAGAGGGAGCAAGCTCCCTCCCCCCGTCAACCACCATATATATCGTACTTGAAGTACTTCTGGTTGATCTGCTGATAGGTGCCATTGGCACGCAGGGCCTTGATCGCCTCGTCCAGCTTGCCCTTGAGCTCCTTATCGCTCTTGCGCACGGCGATCCCCATCCCATCACCAAACCACTGGCGATCGGTCAGGGCGGGCCCCACATAGTCGAACTTGTCGCCCCCCTCTTTGCCAAGCAGTCCCTGCTCAATGGCAGAGGCATCGGCCAACAGGGCCAGCACCCGACCCGCTTTCAGATCGAGATAGGCCTCATCGGCATTGCCGTAGCGGACGATGGTGACATTCGAGCCAAAATTGTCGGTCAGGTACTTGTCGTGGGTGGTGGCACGCTGCACACCGATGCGCTTGCCCGCCATGCCTTCCGGGGTCAGCGTCAGCTCGGTCCCCTTGGCCGCCACAAAACGATTGGGAATATGGGCATATTTCTCAGTGAAGTCGACCTTCTGGCGCCGCTCGTCGGTGATCGACATGGCGGCGATGATGGCATCGTATTTGCGCGACAGCAGGGCCGGGATCATGCCGTCCCAATCCTGCGCCACCAGCTCGCACTTGACCGCCATCTGCTGACACAGGGCGTTGGCGAGATCGATATCAAACCCCTTGATCTCGCCCGACGCATCGGTCCAGGAGAAGGGCGGGTAGGCCCCCTCCACCCCGAAACGCACGGTTTTCCACTCCTTGGCCATGGCGGGGGTGGCCAGCAGGCTGGCAACAAACAGGGCTGAGAGGGTCAGTCTGATCTTCATCATGAGTACTCCATTACATAAAAAGCGCACAGGCGCGGACAAGGCACCGCAGGCGAAAGCATGCGATGACCAAAAGCGGCAAAATCTGGATGAGCGAGATCACGCCCGAGCGGGCGTCAGTGAACTGCTCCAGGGGTTCGATCTATTCGTCGAACCACTCGGAGAGATAGAAAGGCTTGAAGTAGAAGGCCAGAAAAAAGCCTCTGGCTTTGCGCATCATGGTGGTTTGTCGCGTCCTGTGACAAAAATGGCATCACCTTAGCACGCCCGAATTTTGCCCGGCAAGAGGCAGCCGCAGGGCAGTAGCAAAATCCAGATCATGGTCAAGGCGGGCGGGATCCGTTAGGCTCGAAGCACCTTGCCATCCCATAACAGACCCACAGCGACCGATGAATTTTCTGGCCCATCTCCATCTGGCTGCCCACACCCGAAGCTCCCTCACCGGCAATCTGCTCGGCGATTTCGTCAAAGGCACGCTGCCCACGGGGCTTGCCGCCCACTTCGATGAGGGGATCTGGCTGCACCGCAAAATTGACGCTTTCACCGACAGCCACCCCGAGCACAAGGCGGCCGTCGCCTGTTTCGAGGCCCCCTGGCGCCGCTTTGGCGGCATAGTGGTGGATATGATCTACGACCACTGGCTGAGTCAGCACTGGGAGCTGTTCAGTACCGAGCCCCTGCCCCGCTTCCTGCAACGCAGTTATGACCAGCTATTGGCGGATCACCCACGCCTGCAGGATGGGCTGCCACTCCCCCTCAAGCGGATGGCCGAGCAAAACTGGATCGCCTCCTACCGCCACAGGGAGGGGCTGGGGCAAGCGCTAAATGGCATCGGTCGCCGACTGCGCCGCCCGGTACAACTGGGAGAGGCGCTGCTGACCCTCGATGAATCGCAGTGGCAAACATGCGAGGCTGGGTTTCTGCGCTTCTATCCCCAGCTGATGGCCTTTAGCCAGCAGCAGCTGGCCCAATATCGGGCAGCCCAAGGGGCACAGTGATCCCTCTGGATAGCGCTGCTTCCCCATAAAAAACGCCCCTTGCGGGGCGTTTGTCATCAGTTGGCTTCGTCTTTCTTTTTGCGAATGCTTAAGCCCAGTTCCCGACCACGCAGTCGGGCGTAATAGATGGTGCCGACAAAGGCGAGAGTGGTGAAGACCAGCTCCACCACCGCCAGCCACCGCTCCCCCTCATCCGTGGTGATCAGGGTGAGGGCGTGCAGGAAATAGGGCATCAACACGAAGTTGCCCCAGGCGTGGGTGTAGGGGTTGCCCTGCACTATCCCCTTGAGAGGGAAGAGCAGCGGCACCGTCCAGATCACCGGCAGCAGCCAGGGGTTGAGGTCCGGATGGGGCGACAGCCACAGATGCCAGAGGATGACCCAACACAGCAGACCGAAGAAGCCGACCAGAGTCAGCCAACGTGCGAAGCGGGTGCTCACTTGAGGATCTCCAGCACCTGCTCCGGCGGCCGACCAATACGGGCCTGACCGTTCTTGATGACGATGGGACGCTCGATCAGCTTGGGATGCTGATGCATGGCGCGGACGAGGGCATCGCCGCTGACACCTGCCAATCCCAGCTCCTTGTAGAGATCCTCCTTGGTGCGCATCAGCTGGCGGGGATCGCTAAAACCGAGCAGAGAGAGCAGGTTGCGGATCTCATCTTCGCTCGGGGCCTGCTCCAGATAGAACACCACATCAGGGGCGATCCCGTGCTGTTCCAGCAGGGCCAGGGTTTCGCGACTCTTGGAGCAGCGCGGATTGTGGTAGATTTGGGTCTCGCTCATGGTAACTCCCTGATTAATCGCAAGATGGGACTAGAAACGGCGCTATTGTAGGGGAAAGTGATGGTCAGGGTAAGCGGCAGTGGAAAGGAATTGAAACGAATTTGTTGGCTGATTGTGGCTGGCATGCTGGGCGCCTGCACGCCAGCCCCCGAATTTACCGATGCAACAGGGCAGTCGGTCAGCCTGCGCCACTTTGCCGGCAAGCCGCTGCTGGTCAACTACTTCGCCCCCTGGTGCGCCCCCTGCCTGCGGGAGATGCCGCGCCTCAACGCGCTGGCGGCAGAAGGCCAGATCACAGTGGTGGCCATCAACTACGACCCGACCACCCCGGCAGAGCTGGGCAAGCTGGCCGCGCAGTACCACATCAAGGTGCCGCTCCTTATTGCCAATGAAGATGCCAGGCTTCCCTTCCCGCGCCCAAGCGGCCTGCCCACCAGCTATCTGCTCGATAGCGAGGGCAAGCTCAAGCAGACGCTGGTCGGCGAGCTAGACCAGCAGCAGATCGAGATGCTCAAGGCGACCGCCAGCAGCCTGAATCACTAACTCGTCGCACTATCAATGTAACCCACATCAACATCATCGCTATAAACAACAAGGGCGCACCGTGGTGCACCCTTGTTTGATAGGCCAATGCCAGATTTCGTTAGCCCTTGAGGCTGTCGAGATCCTTCTTGGCCCGCTCCAGCTCGGTGATGCGCGCCTCCAGACGAGCCAGGGTCATCCGGTCGCTGGTGGTACCGCGCGCCACGATCAGCTCGTCGATGGCCGCCTGATAATCCCCGCGCAGCGCGAGCATCTCGGCCCGCGCCATATGCAGCTCGGTCATTCTGCCCGCCTTGCGATAGGCATCGGCCAGCAGGTTCCAGGCCAGATTGTTCTCCTCATGGGCACGGGCATAGGGGTCGAGGATGGCGATGGACTTCTTGTAGTTGCCGCTCTCGAGGTAGGCGTTGCCGAGGTTGACCACCACAACTTCGTTATCCGGCATCCGGCTGCGGAACTTCTCGAGGCGCGCGATGGCCTGGGCGCTGCGCCCCTTGGCCAGATCGATGTCGGTCTGGGCATCGACGATAAAGAGATCTTCCGGATGACGGGCCGCCAGCTCCTGCATCAGGGTATCCGCCTCGTCGGTGCGCTTGAGCTGGATCAGCGCCAGCGCCTTGCCATAGATGGCGGCATCCTTGAGCGGGTAATCCCCCTTCTGGATCCGGCTATCGAAGTAGCTCAGCAGCCCCTGCGGGGTATCGGTACCAAAACGCACCTGAATCCGCACCTTGGCCAGCCAGAAGTCGAGGCTGGGCGGCAAGTCGCGGCGGCCATAGCTGCCCGCCCGGGCGCGTGCCTCGCTGATCCGGGTCTCCGGCAGCGGGTGAGTGAGCAGCATTTCCGGCGGCTTGCTGGCGTAACGGTACTCGGCAGCCAGTTTCTGGAAGAAGTTGGCCATCCCCATGGGGTCGAAACCGGCATCATAAAGCGTCTTCATGCCGATGCGATCCGCTTCATATTCGTTGTCGCGGGTGTAGTTGATGGCCGACTGCATGGAGAGACCCAGCGTGGTCTGCAACGCAGCGATACCGGCAGTCGGGTTGATCACCGCTAGCGCGATGGAGCCCACCAGACCGGCCAGGGTCACCGCCGAGCTGCTCGCCTGCGCCTCCATATAACGGGCGATGTGGCGCTGGGTCACGTGGGTGATTTCGTGGGCCAGCACCGAGGCCAGCTCGCTCTCGCTGTCGGCGTAGAGGAAGAGGCCAGTGTGCACCTTGACTCGCCCGCCGAGGAAGGCGGCCGCGTTGATGCTGGGATCATTGATGAGGAAGAAGGTAAACGGGAAACGCACCCCATCTGCGTTGGTCAGCAATCGCTGACCCAGATCATCAATGTACTGGCTCAGCACCGGATCATCGATGATCGGCAGACCCGCACGGGCAAAGCGCATAAAAGCGTTGCCGTAACGCACTTCCTGCTCGATGGGCAGGGCAGCAACCCCGGCCGTGCCGATGTCGGGAAGCTGATTGTTGGCCTCGGCATGAAACGTGGCGCCCATCAGGGAAGCCAGCAGGGGAAGCGATGCCATCAGGGGGGAAAAACGTGCCACGTTATCTCTATCTCCATCAGAAAGGGCCTCGGCAGAATACCCTTGCCCATCAAGGGCTACAAGCGTTGTTTCACGCTCTTATCACGGCCATAATAGCAGCCACCTGCCTGATGGAGACCCCATGGAAATTCTCGACCTGACCCCCTGGCGTTGCCCCGAGCCGCTGATCCGGCTCAAGCTCTGGTTAAGGGGGGCCAAAAGCGGTCAAACCGTCACCATCCGGCTGGCCGATGCGGGCTCCCGGCAGGATATTCCGGCCTATCTGCACCGTCAGGGCCACCATGTCGAGATGCAGCAACAACCGGACAATACCCTCTCTTTGCAGTTGGTTGTCGGGGCGAAACAACCATCTTGAGCCCCAGTGATGTAAGGATGCCGTCATGTTAGAAGTATTGAAGCGCTGGTATCAGACCCGTTTTTCCGATCCCGATGCCGTTACCCTTTTCCTGTTGCTGGTGTTCTGCTTCACCATCATCTGGCTGTTTGGCGATCTGCTGGCCCCCCTGCTGGTGGCGCTGGTAATGGCCTATCTGCTGGAGTGGCCGGTCGCCCGGCTGCAAAAAGCGGGGCTGTCGCGCACCCTGGCCACCAGCGTCATTCTGATCCTCTTTATTGCGGTAGCAGTCGCCTCCTTGCTGGGTCTTATCCCGACGCTGGTCAGTCAGGGGATCAATCTGGCCAAAGAGGCGCCGGCCATGCTGACCCACGCTCAGGATTATGTGCGCACCCTGCCGGACAAATACCCCGAGCTCATCGACGTCAGTCTGGTGGAGACCGTCATCGACAATATTCGCCAGCGCATCCTCAGTGGCGGCGAGCATCTGGTGAGCGCCTCCCTCAGTTCGCTGGTCAACGTGGTCGCCATCATGATCTACCTCATTCTGGTGCCGCTGATGGTCTTCTTTATGCTCAAAGACAAGCGGGTACTGATGGGCAGCCTGCGCCGCTTCCTGCCGCGCAACCGCACCCTGGTCAACCGGGTGTGGGTCGAGATGAACAACCAGATCATCAACTACATCCGCGGCAAGGTGATCGAGATCCTCATCGTCGGCATCGCCACCTATGTTCCCTTCGCCCTGATGGGACTGCGCTACTCGGTGCTGCTGGCTGTCGCGGTCGGCTTCTCGGTGCTGATCCCCTATATCGGCGCTGCCGTGGTGACCGTACCGGTAGCCATGGTCGCCCTGTTCCAGTGGGGGCTCACCCCCGAGTTCGCCTGGCTGATGGTAGCTTATCTGGTCATTCAGGCCCTCGATGGCAACCTGCTGGTACCGGTGCTCTTCTCGGAAGCGGTCAACCTCCATCCGGTGGCCATCATCATCGCCGTGCTGGTCTTCGGCGGCTTGTGGGGATTCTGGGGAGTCTTCTTCGCCATTCCCCTCGCCACCCTGGTCAAGGCGGTGATCAATGCCTGGCCAAAACGCGAAGAGATGCCCGGTGCCGCAAAATAACCTGCTTCCCCTGCAATCGTGACAACGGAGTGTCCATGACCTTTTTTCGTCAAATCAGAGCGGCAGGGCTGACGGCCCTGCTCCTCGCTGCCGCCCTCCCAGCGCGTGCCGATATCGATCTTGGCGCCATGGATCTGCTCACCAGCGACAGCCCTACCAGCCCGGTGCCACAGGGCTTTGTCGCCGGAGCGGCGCTCATCGGGGGACAAGCCCGCTATGAAGCGCAGGACAACGCCCTCTACGCCATCCCCGGCTTTATCTACTTCGGCGACGACTTTATGTTTCTGGGAGATCGGGCCCGCTACTACTTCCACAAGGATGAGAACGTGGCCCTCTACGGCTATGGCCGGGTCCGTTTTGGCAATCTGGATCCCGAGGATTCTCCGGCCTTTACTGGCATGGAGCAGCGAAAATGGCAACTGGAGGGCGGGATCGGTGGCAACATCATCACCCCCTATGCCCTGCTGACCGTGCGGGCCAACAGCGATGTCACCGGCCGCAGCAAGGGGCAGGAGCTGCTACTGTGGGCCGACTTCCCCATCCTGCGCGACAACCTGCTGATCATGCCGGGGATGGGGCTGATGCTGCGCAGCGACAAGATGGCCAACTACTACTTTGGCGGCATCTCCGAGAGCGAGGCAACCGCCCAGCGGCCCGCCTGGGATACCGGCACCACCCTCTCCCCGATGGCGGCCCTCATCACCAGCTACCGCTTCAGCCCCAACTGGATTGGCATGTTTGCCATGAACTACGAATGGTATGATCGGGACATCAAAAACAGCCCCATCGTCCAGCACGATGGCGAACTTTATGCGGGTTTTGCGCTGGGCTATATCTGGTAACAGTTATGAGTCTTGAACCGTGAGACACGACCAAACAAAAGGGAGCCCTCTGCTCCCTTTTTCACGGCCATCATCAGGCTGGTAGTACAGCCTGCTCAAGCTGCCTATTCAGGCTTACAGCGTCGCCAGAAAATCGGCCAGCTGCTGATTGACGAAGGCCGGATTTTCCAACGATGAGATGTGGCCAGCCATCGGGATCTCCCTGAACGGGCAACCCAGCACCTCGGCCATCAGATAGCCCTCCAGCACCGGACGGGCCTTGTCCTCGCAGCCGGTCATCACCAGCGCGGGAGTGGTGATCTCCTCCAGCCACTCGATACGATCTTCGCGGGTCACAAAGCTGCGGCCCACCGCTACCATGGCGGCAATCTTATCCTTTGGCCAGGCAGCGAGGCGCGCCTTGAAGCCACTCATCAGCGCCTCATCAGGCTGGCTGGCAAAGAAGATAGGCGCCACCTGTTCGATGATGGGCGCCGGCACGGTGCCGAGCTGCTCGATCATCGCCAGCATGCCGAGGTAGCGCTCGCAGGTGATCTGCGGTTCCAGGCCGACAAAACTGTCCATCAGCACCAGACCCTTAAGGCGGTTTGGCACCATGCGCGCCAGCTCAACACCCCACATGCCGCCGATGGAGAGGCCCACCAGTACGAACTCGTCAACCCCGAGGGCATCGAGCAGCGCCAGGTGATCCCGCGCCAGAGTCGCCAGGGTGCAGCCACCTTCGGGGAGCAGGTCGGAATCACCGTGGCCCCACAGCTCGGGAACGATGCAGCGATAGCTGCCCTTGAGCGCCTCGATTTGCGGCGCCCACATGGCGCTGTCCCACAGATAACTGTGACCAAACAGCAGTACCGGCCCTTGCCCTTCGTCCAGATAGGCCATCCGACGGCCCGCTATCTCCATAAAATGCTTCATGTTATCTCCTGTTGCCAGCGATGGGCGGGCAGTGTATCACGTCCCCCTTGGCAGGTGACGCCTCCCTGGTGCAAGCTGACAGTGACTCAAAGAAGTCACCCATGAAAGGATGCCAAAAGGAGAAGCCCATGGCGAAGGAGAAGAGCAAGAAGCGGCCGCGTCTGGACAAGAAGTGCTACGAGCACCACCTTGCCCATCTGCAGGAGGAGCTGGTCAAGCTGCAGGAGTGGGTCAAGCAGGAGGGACTGAAGGTGGTGGTGCTGTTCGAGGGACGGGACGCCGCCGGTAAAGGGGGCGTCATCAAGGCGATCACCGAGCCGCTAAACCCCAGGGTCTGCCGGGTCACGGCGCTGCCCGCCCCCTCCGATCGGGAGCGCTCCCAGTGGTACTTTCAGCGTTATGTGGCCCACCTGCCCGCCGCTGGCGAAATGGTGCTGTTTGACCGTTCATGGTACAACCGGGCCGGAGTCGAGCGGGTGATGGGATTTTGCAGCGACGCCGAGTATCGCGAGTTTCTGCGCGCCTGCCCCGAGTTTGAGCGGATGCTGATCCGCTCCGGCATCACGGTGATCAAATACTGGTTCTCGGTCAGCGACGAGGAGCAGGAGAAGCGCTTCAAGGAGCGGATCAACACCCCCATCAAGCGCTGGAAATTCAGCCCGATGGATTTGCAGTCCCGCTCGCGCTGGGTGGAATACTCCCGCGCCAAGGATGACATGTTCACCTACACCGACACCGAGGATTGCCCCTGGTTCGTGGTGGAGGCGGACGACAAGCGCCGTGCTCGCCTCAACTGCATCGCCCATCTGCTGAGCAAGGTGCCCTACGAGGCGATCCACTACGAGCCTATCAAGCTCCCCCCCATCAAGACCGAAGGGTATGAGCGCCCGCCGCTGGCCAGCCAGACCTTTGTGCCCGATATTACCGCCGAACTCGAGGCTTGAACCGGGCTACCTTGCCTATCTGCATGTTCAAATCGCAGGCAATAAAAAGCCGGTCTGACGACCGGCAAAAAGGCATTGATTATTAAGAAAGGAAAACCAGCACAACAAAAAATCAGGTACGGATATATTTGGCGGTACGGGGGAACGCCTGCTCCTTGGCATCGAACAGGTAGCAGGCTTCGGCCGGGATACCCACGCTGTAGGTTTGACCGGTCGCCACATCCACATCCGAGGTGGCCTTGACGGTAAAGTCGTGACCATCCACATCCATATAAACGAAGGACTCGGCACCCAGGTGCTCGGCCACCTGCACGATCCCGCTCACCTTGCTGTGCGCATGGGGGTGATCCAGCGGCATCAGGTGCTCGGGGCGAATACCCAGCTCCACCTTGTCACCCACAGCGCCACTGCGGGCATCGACCCGGGCCCGCACGGTATCGCCAGAGGTCAACTTGACCAGGCACTCCTGCTCGCCAATCTCCAGCAACTCGCCCGCCAGGAAGTTCATCTTGGGAGAGCCGATAAAGCCCGCCACGAACTTGTTGTCCGGGTTGTGGTAGAGATCCAGCGGTGAACCGAACTGTTCCAGGTTGGTGGCAGCTTCGGCCTTGAGCGGGCTCAGCACAACAATCTTGTCGGCCAGAGTCATCGCTTCCACCTGATCGTGGGTCACGTAGATGATGGTGGAGTTAAGCTCTTTGTGCAGCTTGGCGATCTCGATCCGCATCTTGACCCGCAGCGCGGCATCCAGGTTGGAGAGCGGCTCGTCAAACAGGAACACCTGCGGCTGCTGCACGATGGAGCGACCGATGGCGACACGCTGACGCTGACCACCGGAGAGCGCCTTGGGCTTTCTGTCCAGCAGCGGCTCGAGACCCAGGATCTCGGCGGCGCGCATCACCCGCTTGTGGATGTTCTCCTTGTCCATCTTCTTGAGCTTCAGACCAAAGGCCATGTTCTCGTAGATGTTCATGTGCGGATAAAGGGCGTAGGACTGGAACACCATGCCGACGTTGCGCTCTACCGGCGGTACGTCGTTCATGTAGCGACCGCCGATGGTCAGCTCACCGCTGGTGATGTCTTCCAGACCCGCGATCATCCGCAGCAGGGTGGATTTACCGCAGCCGGACGGGCCGACGAAGACGATGAATTCGCCCTCCTTGATGGAGAGGTTGATGTTGCGCAGGGTGTCCTTGTGAACAGCCGGATCGTAATTTTTGCGAACGTTGTTGAGTACTACTTCAGCCATGACGAGCTCCGCTCTTGAATCTTTGCAAATCGTGATAGCGGGGGGAGTCAGCTCCCCCGGCCATAAACTTAACCTTTCACACCACCAGCAGTCAGACCACCAACCAACCAGCGCTGTGCCAGCAGGAAGACCACTGTGATGGGGAAACCGGAGAGCACTGCGGCCGCCGCGAAATCACCCCACAGATAGTTCTGCGGATAGAGGTACTGCTGGGCCCCGACCGCCAGGGTCAGATTGTTCACATCCTGCAACAGGATGGAGGCCATGGGCACCTCGGTAATGGAACCGATAAAGGCCAGAATAAACACTACCGCCAGGATGGGCACCGACAGAGGCAACAGGATCAGACGGAATGCCTGCCACGGGGTCGCCCCGTCGATGGCCGCAGCCTCCTCCAGGGAGGAGTCGATGGTCTCGAAGTAGCCCTTGATGGTCCAGACGTGGAGGGCAATCCCCCCCATGTACGCCAGGATCAGGCCACCGTGGGTGTTGAGACCCAGCCAGGGAATATAGTCACCAATCTTGTTAAAGAGCGCGTAGATGGCTACCAGCGCCAACACCGCCGGGAACATCTGGAAAATCAGCATGCCCTGCAGGATGGTGGACTTGCCACGAAAACGCAGGCGGGCAAAGGCGTAAGCACAAGTGGTGGAGAGCGTCACGATCATCAGGGCAGTGATGCCGGCGATTTTGATGGAGTTCCACAACCAGGTCAGCACCGGAAACGGCGGCGGCGTGATGCTGCCGTCGGCGTTGGTGATGGACATGCCCAGCGCCAGCTTCCAGTGATCCAGCGTCGGATTGGAGGGGATGATCTCCCCTACCGCGAAATTACCGTTACGGAACGAGATGGCGATAACCATGATCAACGGGAAGATGATCAGCGCCAGGAAGCCCCACATGACCAGGTGGGTTGCCCACACCCGGTATTTGACTGATTTGGGTTGTACGATTGCCATGTTGAAGCCTCCTTACAGCTGCTTGTCGGCTTTGGACAATTTCAGGTTGAGCAGCGCCAGCGCACCCACGATGAGGAAGATAGCTGTGGCGATGGCACTGGCCAGACCGTAGTCCTGACCACCCGATCCCTGGAACGCAATCCGGTAGGTATAACTCACCAGCAAGTCGGTGGTACCGGCCGGGGTGCTGGCGCCGATGATGTCCGGCGCACCGTTGGTCAACAACTGGATAAGCACGAAGTTGTTGAAGTTGAAGGCGAACGAGGCAATCAACAGCGGTGTCAGCGGCTTCATCAGCAGCGGCACGGTGATCTTGAAGAAGTTCTGTACTGGGCCGGCACCGTCCATGGCAGACGCTTCATAGAGATCTTCCGGAATGGCTTTGAGCAGGCCCATGCAGAGGATCATCATGTAGGGGTAGCCGAGCCAGGTGTTGACAATCAGGATCATCACCTTGGCCAGGAAGGGGTTGGTATACCAGTCCGGCTTGATGCCAAACGCCGCTTCCAGGAACATGTTGATCTCACCGAAGTTCTGGTTGAACAACCCCTTGAACACCAAGATGGAGATAAACGCCGGGATCGCATAGGGCAGGATCAACATGACCCGATAGAAACCGCGCCCCTTGAGCTCTTCCCACTGCACCAGACAGGCCAGCACCATGCCGATAGCCAGGGTGAAAGCGACGGAGCAGGTTGAGAAGATCACGGTCCAGATGAAGATCTGCAGGAAGGGTGACTGGATGCCCGGATCGGTGACGATGCGCGCGAAGTTCTTCCAACCGACGCTCACCACAAAGCCCGGAGCAATACCCTTGCCGACAAACTGACCCTGTTCGTCGATGTACTGATAGAAGCCGGTCTCGCCATTGGGCAGCATCAGCTCGCCATTCTGGGTATCACGCAGCAGGTTGCTGTCTTTGATCACCACGCCGGACTTGAGCACGGCACCATCCATCAGACGGGTGTAGTGCTGCTTCTGGGCGGCAAACTTGCGCAGACTGCTCAGGGTCAGGTGGGTACCGCCATCCGGCAGTACCAGATCAAGGTCACTCAGATGAGTACGATGCTCAACAATGGCGCGGATCGGTGCGGCCTTGCTGGCAGCTTCGCCAGTGAAGGGCTGCAGCTCGACCACTTGCTGGGTGTTCTGCACACGGCCCTCGCGGGACGCCAGCTCACGGGCCTTGTTGGTCATCAGGGAAACAGGTTGGCTGATAAAGGATTGATCATCCTGTGTCAGCAGCAGCTGGAACTGGCCATTGTCGCCACCCAGCAGGGTAAAATCGAATTCACCGCCCGCCACCTTGTAGGTTTTCTTCAGGTGGTAGTCCCGCGCCTGCTCCACGGAGAGCAAGTTGGACCCCGAATAGTTGGTGAAGGCAATGCCAATGGTGTAGGCAAGAGGGAAGATGATAAACACAACCATGCCCGCAACACCCGGAAAGATGTAGCGATGGGCATAGGTCTTCTTGTTCATGAAGACATACAGACCGACGGAAACCACCACCAGATCCAGCAGCGCGAATACCCACTCGCCACTGGCGTACATCATCACGGCTGCGTAGCCGTTGAGGATGGCAACCAGGGCCGCTATGGTCCACTTAAGCCAGGTGTGCTTATCCTTCGGACCGGCATAGGACTCAACAGAAGGTACTACTTCCATGCCAATTAACCTTTATAACGCCAAGAGAGATTTGAGAGAGTGGGAGGCCATGACGGCCTCCCGGGTAGTGCGTGCTTACTGAACGATACGCTTGGCAGCGGTATCCAGAGCTTCGTCAACACCCTGACGACCGGAGGTCACGTTCTTGAGGGCAGTTTCGAAGGAAGACCAGAAACGGCTCATCTCGGGAACGGATGGCATCGGCTCGCCAGCCTGGGCGTTCAGCATGGTAGCCTTGATGTGCGGATCGGATTCCAGGGTCTTCTGGAAGGATTTCAGCGCAACGGCCCCCAGCGGCTTGTCGGCGTTAACCGGCGCCAGACCGGCATCGGTCAGCAGGTAGTTTTCCAGGAACTCGATAGCCAGATCCTTGTTCGGGCTGGCGGCGTTGATGGTGGCACCCAGTACGCCAACGAAGGCTTTGGCCGGCTTGCCGTTCAGGGTCGGCAGCGGCGCTACGCCGTACTTGATGCCGCTCTTGTCCAGGTTGCTCCAGGCCCAGGGACCGTTGATCATCATGGCCACTTCGCCCTTGTTGAACTTGGCGTCCATCACACCGTAGTCGATGCCTTTTTCCAGGTGACCGGACTTGATCATCTCGGAGATGTAGCCCACGCCCATCTTGGCACCTGCGTTGTTCACGCCGGTATCTTTGACGTCATAACCGGTAGCGGTTTTCTTGAAGGCGTAACCACCGTTGGCAGCCACCAGCGGATAGCTGAAGTACGGGGTGTCATAAGCCCACATGATGGCGCGCTTGCCGTTTTTCTTCAGAGTCTCGTCAATCTTGGCGATCTCTTCGAAGGTTTTCGGCGGCTCGGGCAGCAGGTCCTTGTTATAAATCAGGCTGACTGCTTCCATGGCAACCGGGTAGCCATAGGTTTTGCCATCAACAGTCATGGCATCCCATGCCAGCTGTTCAAATTTGCCTTTGGTGGCAGCGTTCGGCGTTACCGGAACCAGCAAACCGGCTTTGACCCACTCACCGTAACGGTCGTGAGCCCAGAAGAAGATGTCCGGGCCGTTGCCAGTGGCGGCGGCTTGCTGGAATTTCACTTCAACCTGATCCGGGTGAGCCACAGTAACCTTGATGCCGGTTTCTGCTTCAAACTTCTTACCCACTTCAGCCAGACCGTTGTATCCCTTGTCACCGTTGATCCAGATGGTCAGCTGGCCTTCATCGATGGCAGCAGTAGCAGAGCAAGCGACGCCAAGAGTGGCCAGACCGATCAGGGATGACAGCAATTTCTTTTTCATGAGCCTTTCCTTGTATTAGTTCCGCGCTGTAAGAGCATTGTGTGCGAGATGAATATTATCCCAAGCGGCAAACGGCTCACATGACGCAACTCGCATTTTTGAAATGCAATTACGTATTTCCTTCCAGAAAGTTTTGAAAACATTTTCTTATTTCAGGGAATTACGGCCATTTATCGGCTTAATTCCAGACAACCACAGAATAATAATTACCAAAATGAAATAAAATTTCATGAGTGAAAGGGTTTTCACCTCAATGAAAACCCTTTCAGATGGTTTATTTTGTTTGATTTGTTAACAAAGTACCGCGCCAGTTTCGAGGTCTGCCCGGGCGCAATAAAAAAAGAGACCCCGCCGGGGCGGAGTCTCTTTTTGCCAGAAATGACGAGTTGATCACACTCGGGAGCATGACTACGACTGGCGCAGCAGCTGATCCTTGAGATTGGGCGGCACACCCTTGATGGTCAGGGTGTCGGTCTGGGGATCGTAAAAGATCCGGCTGTTCAACAGCTTCTGCTCAAAGCTCAGAGTCAGACCGCCGCCGGAGCCGACAAACTTGGTCAAACCACGCAGGGTAGAGCGATCCGCCGGGAAGCGCTCTTCCAGCTCATACTCCTGACCGATAAAGCTGTAAAAATCGAGGTCACCGTCGCCGGGCAATTCTGCAGACAGCTCCTTGATTTCGATCTCTTCACCGGCGCTCGCCTGTTCGGTGCAATATTTGAAGACCTGCTTTTTATAGTCATTGCGCTCGGTCGGTTCGAGCTGACGACTGTCGCAATAATCTTCGACCGCCTGCAGCAAGCCTTTATTTTGTACCTTGGCATCCATGCCCTCGCGGGCACCCAGCAGATCCATAAAGAAGTCGCCCAGTTTGCGACCAATGCGCCCCTTGCTGAAGGTGATATAGCGGCGCGAATCAGGTTGGGTTTTCCATTCGGTCAAATCAATGCGGGCCACCAGATTGAGTTTGCCGATATCCAGATACTGGATATGGCGTAATTCCAGCGCTTCGCTGACGGTGACGCTCTCCTTGCCCTCCAGCAGAGCAATTAGCAGATAATCGACCCCGACGTAGTTATATTTGGCAAACAGCAGCACCCCCTGCTCATCGAGGGCGTGCTCCACCAGCTGCTTGACCAGCATCTGGGTCACAGTGACCGAGAAGGGGACGAATTCGGTCTGCTCGTCGAGCAGCTGTTCGAGGGCGATACGAAACGCGGGTGAAGGCTGCTTGGGAGCCTCTTCACCGTCGGCCAGCTCGGCGACGGCGGCCTCGGGGTCAGCAAAGAAGCCAAAGCCCTTGCCGCCCTTGCCGTTGTAGATCCGATGCAGTTCCGCCATCAGTCCCTGTACCGCCTCATCAGGGGGCAGGGTCTGGCTGCGGGTATCGGCGTGGGGTTGACCATCGCCGCCCTGGCGCAAGGAGTGAAGAATGATCTTGTCGATATCGAGACTCATGTCACAAAGCCATAGTGTTAGCCGAAAGGGTGAAGTATTATAAGGCGCTTTGAACCGAGATGAACTGAAGATTATGCCTATCGTATCAAAGTACAATAACGAGCAATTTGACGCCCTGATGAACGACCTGATCACCGCGCTGGAAAAGCATAAAGCGCCGGTGGATCTCAGCCTTATGGTGCTTGGCAATCTGACCACCAATATCATCAACGGTATGGCACCGGCCCAGCGCCAGGCCATCACTGAAAAGTTTGTCCAGGCCCTGACCGCATCGGTCGATAATCGCCACGACGCACACTGAGTCCCCGACTCTGTTGATTTGACGTTTCTCAACGCAGATGGATCACTATGGTCGAAACCGGTAACCCCTATCGTGATAATGTCTCTCGCCTGATCACCTGGGGGCATTGGTTCTCCTTCTTCAACATTATTCTGGCCATGCTCATCGCCACCCGTTATCTGGGTGCCATCAGCTGGCCATCGACCACGCTTGGCGTGATCTATCTCGTTGTAAGCTGGATTGGCCACTTCTCGTTTTTGAGTTTTGTCACCTACCTGTTGACGATCTTCCCGCTCAGCTTCGTGCTGCCCAAGGAGAAGTCGTTGCGGTTCATCTCGGCCATCATCGCTACCCTGGCGCTGGTGTTGCTGCTGATCGACACCCAGGTATTCCGGCTGTTCAAGTTCCACCTCAACAGTCAGGTATGGCAGTTACTGCTGGATCAGGCGCAGACCGAAGAGGGCTCAATCTGGAGCATCATCTTCGTTGCCGTGCCCACCATCTTCCTGCTGCAACTGCTGCTGTCGGCCTATGTCTGGCGCAAGATCAACAAGCGCAAGCGCCGCCAGTACGGCAATCAGGTGGGGCTGGCCCTGCTGATCTGCTTTATTCTGACCCACGTGGTCAACAGCTGGGCGGATGCGACCCTCTATCAGCCGATCACCATGCAGAGAGCCAACTTCCCCCTCTCCTACCCCATGACGGCCCGCTCCTTCCTGGCCAAACATGGCTGGCTGGATCTGGATCAGTACGAGAAGCAGGCTGCTTCCCAGGGGGATAACAGCGACAGCCGGATGCACTATCCGCTGCGCCCGCTCAACGTCAACGCCCCCCTGACTCACAACAATCTGCTGATTGTGGTGGTCGATTCGCTGCGCTTTGACATGCTCAACAACATCAACATGCCCAATCTGCAGCGCTATGCGGATCAGCATCTGACGTTCCGCAATCACCTGAGTGGCGGCAACGACGACCTGATGGGCATGTTCAGCCTCTTCTACGGGTTGCCCGGTCACTACTACAAGGACATCAGCAGCGACAAGCGTCCGCCGGTGCTGTTCGACGAGATGCTGCGCCAGGATTACCAGTTCGGGCTGTTCGGCGCGATGGAAGATGCCCAGAAGTATCGCAAGAGCATCCTCGCCGGTCTGCGCAAACAGGTGTTTGTCTCCGAACAGAGTGACGATGGCAAGCTGCTGACCGACTGGCAACAGTGGCTGGAGAAGCGCTCTCCCGAGCGCCCCTGGTTCTCGCTGGTCTATCTCTCGAGCCCAGGCGACTACCAGTTACCCGCCACCATGAAGGGGCCGTTCCAACCGGAGCTTGCCAACTTCAATCCGGCGACCGCCTATCGGGCGGAGAACCTGCAAAAACTGGAAAACCGCTACAAGAACTCGGTCTTCTATACCGACCAGTTGCTTGAGCAGATGCTGACCAAATTGCAGTCGCAGGGGATGGACAGCAACACCATCGTCGTCATCACCTCCAACCACGGTCAGGAGTTCAACGACACCCGCAGCAACAGCTGGGGCGCAGGCAGCAACTACTCACCCTATCAGGTGCAGGTACCGCTGGTAATGGCCTGGCCGGGGCGCGGCAGTGACGTTCGGGAACAACCGAGCAGCCATTTCGATCTGGCGCCGACCCTGATGCAGGGGATGCTGGGCGTGCGCAATCCGGCGCGCGATTACAGCGTTGGCCGCTCGCTGTTTGATACCAGCCCGCGCAACTGGCTGCTGGCCGGGGATCAGAACGACTTCGCCATCTATGAAGGGGAGACCATCACCCACTTCAACAAGCAGGGTGACTTCGAACTGCTGGAGCGCAACAGCTATCGCCCGATCAAGCACGGCACCCCGGATATGGGCGCCATGATCCAGGTGATGAACGAGCTGAACCGCTTCTATCGCAACCAGTGAAGCGCCCGTTGATGGCTTGATACCATAAAAAACGCCCCGAATTCGGGGCGTTTTTCGTTGTATAGCCGGCCACGTTCACGACTGTTAGCCACCCCACCCTTGCGGGTACTTGTAGCCGACGAAACGCTTGGCTGCATAGGCTTTGAAAGCCGCCGAGTTGTAGGCTGCCGCCACATCTTTGGCAAACGGCTGATCCGCATCTGCGCTTTTCACCACCACCCAGTTGATAAAATCGTAGCTGCGCTCCAGAAACAGTCCTTCACTGAACGGGATTCCGCTGGAGGCGGCAAAATTACCGTTGATCACCGAGAAGTCCACATCCTCCCGCGAGCGTGGCAGTTGCGCCGCCTCCAGCAACACCAGCTTGAGATTGTGCGGATTGTTCACCACATCAAACTCGCTCGCCTTGAGCGGGTTTATCCCCTCCTTGAGAGTGAGCCAACCAAGATCCTGCAGCATCAACAGCGCCCGCGCCTGATTGGTGGGATCGTTGGGGATGGCCACCGTGCTCCCCTCTTTCACCTTGTCGAGTGCTGCCAGCTTGCCGGAATAGAGTCCCATCGGACCGGTTGGCACCTGGGTAATGGGCGCCAGCGACAAGCCGCGATCTTTGGCAAAACTCTCCAAATAGGGTTTGTGCTGGAAGCAGTTCACATCCAGTGATCCGTCAGCCAGAGCAATATTGGGCGTCACATAGTCGGTGAACTCCACCAGCTTGACCTTGTACCCCTTGGCCTCCAGCTGCGGCTTGATCGAGTCGGTCACCATGTCGGCAAAATCCCCCACCGTAGTACCAATCACGATCTCCTGCTTGGTCGGCAAGGGAGCATCGGCGGCAACCGCGGAAAAAGAGAGGCTCCCGACCGCCATCGCGGCAATAAAGGTGCTGGCGCCAGCAGTGGCGCGCAAGGAAGCAGTCAAAGGAGAAGATAAGAAGGAACGAAACGGCATAGGGACTCCCTGTCAGGTACGCATCAAGCTATGGGACTGCGGCGGGGTGGCTCTCAGAGATGACGCCCCTCAAACCGCAGCAATCTAGCCATCCAAACGGCTATTTTAATTACCATAACAGAGCCATCCACCGCCGCCAAGCAATAAACCGCTGGTTCCACCTCATCACCCTTGCTGTCACCCCCGAATGCATAGCTGTACTCACGTTGGCACACACCACCATGCCACTCACTTTCAAGAGCGCACGAGCTCCCCTCGGGATTGCCCCGAATCGAGATGGCTGCGGCGAAGGAGAGTCGCGAGAGGAGTGAATTACAGATAAAAAGATCAGTAGTGAACGGTGAGAACCATTCTCAATAGAACACATAACCAGCGTCATTGAAATACCTACCATAAACCAGATCGGATTTCTTTGAACCTCATTGCGTTTTTTGAAAATGGCTCTTTTTGAACCCCTACCACCCGTGTATAGATTTCCGTCGCACTCAGGATGGTGCGATCCAAGATGGAGTTAAAAAAATAATGAAGCAAACATCGTTAGCACTGGCGATCACAGCACTGCTGTCGACCCTGCCCAGTGCGCTCGTTCAGGCAAATGAAGGTTGTGCGCCGCTCACCGGTAAGGAGAGCGGCATGGATATCGGACGCAGCAGCACCGAGCGCTGCCTGCCAGGTGCCAATCCCCTGCAGGAGCAGCAGTGGTATCTGCTCAACAGCGGCCAGGATGGATTCAGCGCCCGTGGCGGCATAGCGGGCAATGATCTCAACCTCTGGTGGGCTCATCGCACCGGCGTGCTGGGCCAGGGAGTCAATGTGGCCGTGGTGGATGATGGTCTGGCCATCGCCCACCCGGATCTGGCGGACAACGTCCGTCCGGGCTCAAAAAACGTGGTGACCGGCAGCGATGACCCGACTCCGACCGATCCGGATACGGCCCACGGCACCTCGGTCTCCGGCATCATAGCGGCGGTAGACAACGCCATCGGGACCAAAGGAATTGCCCCGCGAGCCCAACTGCAGGGGTTCAACCTGCTGGATGACAACAGCCAGCAGTTGCAGAAGGATTGGCTCTACGCCCTTGGGGACAGCAATGCCAGCCGCGACAACCGGGTGTTCAACCAGAGCTACGGCATGAGTGTGGTGGATCCCCGCTCTGCCAACTCTCTGGATCAATCCCAGCTTGATCGTCTGTTTGAACAGCAGACCCTCAAGGCGCAGGGCGCGGCCTATATCAAGGCCGCCGGCAACGGCTTCAACAAGATAGCGGCGGGCGGCTATGTGCTTAACCGCACCGGCAATGGCCCCAAATTGCCGTTTGAAAACAGCAACCTCGATCCCTCCAACAGCAACTTCTGGAACCTGGTGGTGAGCGCGCTCAACGCCGATGGCGTCAGATCCTCCTACTCCAGCGTCGGCAGCAACATCTTCCTGAGCGCGACCGGCGGCGAGTACGGTACCGACACTCCGGCGATGGTGACCACGGACCTGCCCGGCTGCGACATGGGTTACAACCGCACCGACGATCCCAGCACCAACCGGCTGCACGGCAACTCGCAACTGGATGCCAGCTGCGACTACAACGGCGTGATGAACGGCACCTCCTCCGCCACCCCCAGCACCTCCGGCGCCATGGCGCTGCTGATGTCCGCCTACCCGGATCTGTCGGTACGTGACCTGCGGGATCTGCTGGCGCGCAGCGCAACCCGGGTCGATGCCAAACATCAGCCCGTGATGGTCAGCTACACCAGCAGCACCGGCAAGGTGCGCGACGTGAAAGGACTGGAAGGTTGGGAGCGCAATGCCGCCGGCATGTGGTTCAGCCCGACTTACGGTTTTGGTCTGATCGACGTCAACAAGGCCCTTGAGCTGGCAGCCAATCACCAGCCCCTGCCCCCGCTGGTACAGCTGCCATGGCAGAAGATCAATGTCACCGGCAGTGCCGCCGCCATTGCGGATGTGGGCAACAGCCCGACCAGCTCGACAACCCGCATTGCCACACCATTGACGGTAGAAGCGGTTCAGGTGATGGTGAGTCTGGATCATCAGCGTCTGCCCGATCTGCTGATCGAACTGGTCTCCCCCGCCGGCACCCGCAGCATCCTGCTGAGCCCCTTCAACAGCCTGGTCGGCCAATCTCTCGACCAGCAGCAGCTGGGCTTTGTGCGAACCAAGGGATTGCGTGACATGCGGATGCTATCCAACAAGTTCTACGGCGAATCGGCGCAAGGCACATGGCGACTGGAAGTAACCGACGTTGCCAACGGTACCCGTCAGGTCTCTCTGCTCAATCGCGAGACCCGTGAGCGTACCACCCTGACTGAGCGCAACAATCGCCAACCGGGCAAGCTGATCTCATGGTCCCTGCGGGTCCTGGGTCACGATGCCAACCGCAGCTAACACGCTAGGAGTATTACCATGAACAAACCTGTTACCTTGCTTCTGGCAACCCTGCTGGCCCCCCTCTCGGGACAGCTCTGCGCCCAGGAGTCCGTCACCATGGATGGCAAACAATACAGCACCATAGAGGTGAACGGCCAGACTTACCTCATTCCCGACAACGGCAGCAAGAAGCGGGTCGCCCGCAGCCTTGACAGCAAGGTCCCGCAACAGACCCTGCGCCGTGGTGACGTGTTGATGCAAGGGGCCGCCAGCCCGGAGCTGACTGTAAGCGGTACCCTGCTGGTGGAAGCTGACGATGCCAGCGCCAAAGCGCTGGCGACTCGCCACGGCCTGAACTTCAAGCAGAGCAGCGGTGGTATCGCCCTGCTAGAGGCCAAACCGGGCACCGATCTCAACGCCATCGCCACCAAGCTAAAGAGCGAAGGGGTGAATGTGCAGATCGAGCTGTCGGGGGCCGAACAGCAGCCGAAATAGGTCGCGACAGACAAATAACAAAGGGGGCCATCATGGCCCCCTTTCTGCTGCTCATTTTGACAGTGACTTACTTGGCGCCATGCTGCTCCGCCAAATAGAGCCAGGTATCGACCACGGTATCGGGGTTGAGCGACACCGAGTCGATCCCCTGCTCCACCAGCCAGGCGGCAAAATCCGGGTGATCGGATGGCCCCTGACCGCAGATCCCCACGTACTTGCCCGCCTTGCGCGCAGCCTGGATCGCCATCGCCAGCAGCGCCTTGACCGCCTCGTTACGCTCGTCGAACAGATGGGCAATCAGCCCCGAGTCCCGATCCAGCCCAAGGGTGAGCTGGGTCATGTCGTTGGAACCGATGGAGAAGCCGTCCACGTGCTCCAAAAACTTGTCTGCCAAAAGGGCATTGCTCGGGATCTCGCACATCATGATCACCTTGAGCCCCCGCTCGCCGCGGCGCAGACCGTTCTCGGCCAGGATGTCGATCACCTGCTCCGCCTCGCCCACGGTGCGCACGAAGGGGATCATCACCTCGACGTTGGTCAATCCCATCACATCGCGCACCCGCTTGATCGCCTCGCACTCGAGGGCAAAGCAGGGGCGGAAGCTGTCGGCGATGTAGCGGGATGCGCCACGAAAACCGATCATCGGGTTCTCCTCGTGGGGCTCGTAGCCACGACCGCCCAGCAGATTGGCGTACTCGTTGGACTTGAAGTCCGACATCCGCACGATCACCCGCTCCGGCCAGAAGGCGGCCCCCAGAGTGGCGATCCCCTCGGTCAGCTTGGCCACATAGAACTCCCGCGGGCTGTCGTAACCGGCGATCATCTTGCCGATGGTGGCCTGCAGCTCTGGGGTTTGCTGGTCAAACTCCAGCAAGGCCTTGGGGTGCACGCCGATCATCCGGTTGATGATGAATTCAAGGCGCGCCAGCCCTACCCCGGCATTGGGCAACTGGGCAAAGTCGAAAGCGCGGTCCGGGTTGCCGACGTTCATCATGATCTTGATGGGCAGGCGCGGCATATTGCCCACCTCGGTCACCGCCACGTCGAAGTCCAGCTCGCCGTCATAGATAAAACCGGTATCCCCTTCCGCGCAGGAGACGGTGATCCGCTGGCCCAGCTGAATATGATCGGTAGCGTTGCCACAGCCCACCACTGCCGGAATGCCCAGCTCGCGAGCGATAATGGCGGCGTGACAGGTGCGGCCACCCCGGTTGGTGACGATGGCGGAGGCCCGCTTCATGATGGGCTCCCAGTCCGGGTCGGTCATGTCGGTAACCAGCACATCGCCGGGTTGTACTTCGTCCATCTGGCTGATGGATGAGATGACCCGCGCCGGGCCCGCGCCAATCTTGTGACCGATAGCCCGCCCCTCGATCAGCACCTTGCCCGCTTGCTTGAGGGCAAAACGCTCGAGGGTGTTAGCCTCCTGGCGGCTGCGCACGGTTTCCGGGCGGGCCTGCACGATATAGAGTTGGCCATCCTGACCATCCTTGGCCCACTCGATATCCATCGGGCGGCCATAGTGCTGCTCAATGATGAGGGCCTGTTTCGCCAGCGCCATCACCTCCTCATCGGTGATGCAGAAGCGGCTACGCTCGGCCTCGTTGGTGTCGACAATCTTCACCTGACGACCGTGACCGGCATCGTCCGAATAGGTCATCTTGATAAGCTTGGAGCCGAGGGTCTTGCGCACCACCGCCGGGCGGCCCCCCTTGAGAGTCGGCTTGTGCACATAGAACTCATCCGGGTTGACCGCCCCCTGCACCACCATCTCGCCCAGACCATGGGCCCCGGTGATAAAGACCACGTCGTTGAAGCCGGACTCGGTATCCAGAGTAAACATGACGCCGGAGGCGGCGAGATCGGAACGCACCATCCGCTGCACCCCTGCCGAGAGGGCAACACCCTTGTGGTCGTAGCCCTGATGCACCCGATAGGAGATGGCGCGATCGTTGAACAGAGAAGCAAACACATGCTTGACCGCCGTCATGACGGCATCGATGCCACGTACGTTGAGGAAGGTCTCCTGCTGACCGGCAAAGGAGGCGTCCGGCATATCCTCGGCGGTGGCGGAGGAGCGCACCGCAAACGAGGCCTCGACACCGGCACTCAACTTTTCATAGGCAACCCGGATAGCCTGCTCCAGCTCGGGCTGGAACGGGGCGTCGATCACCCAGTCGCGGATCTGCTGACCGGCCCGGTTGAGGGCGGCGATATCGTCCACGTCCAGATTGTCGAGCAGATGGTGGATCTTGCCGTTGAGGCCGCTTGACTCCAGAAACTCGTTAAACGCAAAGGCGGTGGTAGCAAAGCCCCCCGGCACGGATACGCCGGCGCCAGAGAGGTTGCTGATCATCTCGCCAAGGGATGCGTTCTTGCCGCCAACTCGTTCTACGTCCTGCATTCCGAGTTGTTCGTACCAGAGCACGTACTGTTGCACTTGGATGTCTCCAGGTTGGTGGGCACCGATGCCATAGCACCTCGTGCGCCCGATTTAATCGATGAGGTTATGGGTAAGTCAGGTGCGTTATTGTCTGTTTCTTTTGTTGCCAACGACCATGAAAACGTTTTCTACTGATTTTCAAAAAAATCCCCGAGCAAGCGTTGGGGATGGTCGAATGACCGGAACATTCTACAATGGCGACACAAAAAGATAACGATTCAGGTTTGCAAGCCACTTCACAACTTGGGCACAGCAGACCGGTTGACAAAACTGGTATGGTTTCGGGAGATACTTCTCCCCCCTTACCCCATGCGACCCCACCCGCGGTATCACAGGAGCCCTACGTGCACACCGTATTTTATGTTTCAGACGGCACCGCCATCACCGCCGAAGTGTTCGGCCACGCGGTACTGAGCCAGTTTCCGCTGGCATTCGAGCAGATCACTATCCCCTTTGTGGAGACACTGGAGAAAGCCCGTCAGGTACGGATGCGGATCGACGAGCAGTTTCGCCAGACCGGGGTGCGCCCCATCCTGTTTCACACCATCGTCGACCCGCTGGTACGGGAAGAGGTACTGAAATCGGAGGCGTGCGGCCACGACTTTCTCAACACCTTCGTCAGCCCGCTGGAGCAGGAGCTGGGGGTAAAAGCCGAGCCCCGCCTCCACCGCACCCACGGCATGGAGAACCGCAAGCTCTATGACGATCGCATCGAGGCGGTCAACTTCGCACTGGCCAACGACGATGGCATCACCACCAGGGAGTACGATGAGGCGGACATCATCCTGATCGGGGTCTCCCGCTGCGGCAAAACCCCCACCAGCCTCTATCTGGCGCTGCAGTTCGGCATTCGCGCCGCCAACTACCCCTTTATCGAGCAGGACATGGGGATGCTGGAGCTGCCCGCCCCCCTCAAGGCCAACCGTCACAAGCTGTTTGGCCTCACCATAGCGCCGCAGCGGCTGCACGAGATCCGCAACCAGCGCCGTGCCAACAGCCGCTACTCCTCCATCGAACAGTGCGAGCAGGAGCTGGCCTGCGTGGAGAGGCTGTTTCGCCAGGAGGCGATACGCTTCCTGGATACCAGCTCCCACTCGGTGGAGGAGATCAGCGCCAAGGTCCTCGAGGCAACCGGTCTGCGCCGCCAGCTCTGTTAAGCCAGCTTGACAGCTATCGGCATCAACAAAAGATAAAAATTACAGTGTCGCGGCGAAAGTCAGCTGTGGCGAACTGCAATTCACATAGATGACAGTGAAAAGCGTGGATAAAAAAGGGATAGGCACCACAAATGCTTATCCCTCTTCTTGTCGACCTTGGCGTTGTGCCCTTGTCACCTGCTGCCAGTTAGCCGCTATTCGATTCCGTTCTGCTGCGCTCGGCAAACAGCCAGAGTTAACTAACGATTGAGCTCAGGGTTGTTCATCAACCGGGCATAGAAGGCCAGCAAACCGTGGCGCAGGCGAACCCGCTCCGCCAGCCAGCCGCCAACGAGCGCCCCCGTTACCCCGCCAATCAGCAACAGCGGCTGCCAGTAGTGCAGCAACCCATGATCACCGAGCGAGAGCCAGCCCAGCAGCATGGTGGCGGCCACCAGCAACAACAGCGGACTGGCGGCAATCCCTAACCAGAGCGCCACCAGTACACCCCGGGCAACCCCTTGTTGCAGCACGCTTTCGCGCTCTCTGCACTCCAACTCCCTGCACTCTTCCCTGTACTCTCGCTTGCTTGGCATCATTTGCATCCATTTGTGGCTTGGCACCAAAAAAGCACACCAACAAGACAAAATGTCAACAAAACAGAATTCGATTGCACAAACATCAACCAAAAACTACCAAGAAGCCTCTTCAGATCATGAAAAAGCTGCCTTTGGTACAAAACACGGCCATTAGAGATGGAAAACAGGTGCATTCACGGCCGATTATCACTATTCTGCTTCGGTTGCCAGCCAACACTAAAAATTGAAAATGGCATGGCGTAACGAAATAAATACAGCTTTCGTCAGGTTTTGGCTACGCACTGCGGCCTGCTCAGGATGAGCCCAACACCGACCAGAGACAACAGAGACGTAAGGACAGACCCATGGATTTGAAACAAGACGGTGAGGAGCTGAAGCGCGGCCTTAAAAACCGCCACATTCAGTTGATTGCTTTAGGCGGCGCCATCGGCACCGGCCTCTTTTTGGGCATTGCCCAAACCATCAAGATGGCAGGCCCCTCAGTTCTGCTGGGTTATGCCATTGGTGGCTTTATCGCCTTCCTGATCATGCGCCAGCTCGGTGAAATGGTGGTGGAAGAGCCGGTAGCCGGTTCATTCAGCCACTTTGCCTACAAATACTGGGGCGAGTTTGCCGGTTTTGCGTCCGGTTGGAACTACTGGGTGCTCTACGTGCTGGTGAGCATGGCCGAGTTAACCGCAGTGGGCATCTATGTCCAGTACTGGTGGCCCGAGATCCCGACCTGGATGTCGGCAGCCTTCTTCTTCGTGCTGATCAACGCCATCAACCTCTCCAACGTCAAAGCGTTTGGCGAGATGGAGTTCTGGTTCGCCATCATCAAGGTGGTTGCCATCATCGGCATGATTGGCTTTGGCGGCTATCTGCTCCTCTCCGGTGCCGGCGGCCCCGAGGCAAGCGTCACCAACCTGTGGGCCCAAGGCGGCTTCTTCCCCAACGGCATCAGCGGTCTGGTGATGGCGATGGCGGTGATCATGTTCTCCTTCGGCGGTCTCGAGTTGGTGGGCATTACCGCCGCGGAAGCGGACAACCCCGAGAAGAGCATTCCCAAGGCAACCAATCAGGTGATCTACCGCATCCTCATCTTCTACATCGGCGCTCTGGCTATCCTGATGTCCCTCTACCCCTGGGGTAAAGTGGTGGAAGGCGGCAGCCCGTTCGTGATGATTTTCCACGCACTGGACAGCAATCTGGTCGCCACCGTACTCAACATCGTGGTGCTGACGGCGGCACTGTCGGTCTACAACAGCTGCGTCTACTGCAACAGCCGGATGCTGTTCGGTCTGGCCAAACAGGGCAACGGCCCGAAAGCCCTGCTCAAGACCAACAAGAGCGGCGTGCCGCTGGTTGCCCTCTCAGTCTCGGCCATCGCCACCCTGCTCTGCGTGCTTATCAACTACCTGATGCCGGGCAAAGCCTTCGGTCTACTGATGGCGCTGGTGGTCTCCGCACTGGTGATCAACTGGGCGATGATCAGCCTCGCGCACCTCAAGTTCCGCAAGGCCAAGGTCGCAGAGGGCGTCCAGCCCAAGTTCAAGGCGTTCTGGTATCCCTTCGGCAACTATCTCTGCCTCGCGTTCATGGCCGGTATTCTGGTGATCATGTATATGACCCCGGATTTTCGCATCTCGGTCGAACTGATCCCCGCCTGGCTGGTGGTACTGGGCATTGGCTTTGTCATCAAGCGCAAAGGACAGGCCCAAAGCAAGGTTGCAGCCAATCTGGGTTAATACCCGCAGCTGAGAAAAACAATGCAAAACGCCGATCGGATGATCGGCGTTTTTTTATTGCGAGCAGCACGACTAGCAGCCATAGCCCTCAGGAAGGCAGCCCTTGCCTTTGATCTTGCCGATGCTCCGGGCTGTTGACGCAACACTCATCGCGGAAAAAGGCGATGATCTCCTCCAACACCGCGTATTGAGAGACGCAAAGCAGGGTGCGACTCTCCCGGTTTTGCTTCACCAGCCCCACCGAGACCAGCGCCGCGATATGGTGGCTAAGGGTGGAAGCGGGGATCGCCAGCTGCTTTTGCAGCTCACCCACCGGCAGCCCCTGCTCTCCCGCCTTGACCAGATGCTTGAAGATAAACAGCCGGGTCGGATGACCCAGCTCTTTCAATGCCTTGGCGACCTCTTCCAGTTGCATCTTTGCGCTCTCCACAAATGTGATATTTCGATAATACCAGAAATATCTTGACCGGCCATTCATTTCGATTATTTTGGAAATATAGAAACCAAGTGAGGATACGACAATGAATGAGTGGTTAACCATGCTGACCGATGCAGCCCAGATGTTCCTGTTTCTGGCTGTCGAGCTGTCGGTGCTGTTTCTGGTCATTAGCGCCGGGGTCAGCCTGATCCGTCAGAAGATCCCCGACGAGAAGATCCAGCGGATGCTGGGGGCGAGACATGGCAAGGGCTATCTGCTCTCGGCCCTGCTCGGTGCCGTCACCCCCTTTTGCAGCTGCTCCACCATCCCCATGCTGAGAGGGCTGCTCTCGGCCAAGGCTGGCTTTGGCCCCACTCTCACCTTCCTGTTTATCTCCCCACTGCTGAACCCCATCATCGTCGGCTTGATGTGGGCCACCTTTGGCTGGAAAGTGACCCTGCTCTACGCCGTGATCGCCGCCAGCGTCTCTGTCATGGCGAGCATGCTGCTCGACAGATTGGGGTTCGAGCGCCATGTCATCGACCCCAAAGAGGCCACCCCCTCTTGCGGTAGCGGCTGTGGCCCGGCGACCCGCACCACCACTCAAGTACATTGCAGTGACAACCAACGCAGTGCCATTCGCGCAATAAAACCCCTCAACGGGGCAGCGTGCTGCCCGGCACCGCAACCAGAGATGGCAGAACAGGCAACCCTCTCCTGCTGCGGCGATGGCACGGCAACCCTGACTCGTGCGCCACAGCTCCCCACAGCCTGGGTCAAAGCTCGCATCGATGCATGGCAGCAGTTCAAAACCGTATTGCCCTTCCTGCTACTGGGGGTACTCATCGGCTCGTTTATCTACGGCTTTATTCCGACCGAGTGGATCGCCGCCCATGCCGGCGCCAACAACCCGCTGGCCATCCCCTTCAGTGCTATCGTAGGGATCCCGCTCTACATCCGTGCCGAGGCCGTGATCCCGCTGGCGTCGGTACTGCTGGGCAAAGGGATGGGGATGGGCGCCGTCATGGCGCTGATCATCGGCAGTGCCGGTGCCAGTCTGACCGAGGTGATCCTGCTCAAATCCATGTTCAGAACCCCGATGATTGCGGCCTTCCTTACCGTGATCCTCGGCATGGCGATCCTGATGGGCTACCTGACGCAACTGCTGTTTTAAGTCGCCCATCATTAAACAGACTGGGTGTTAAGCCAGCTGATTGTGAAACCATCAGGCTTCCCATAGACAAAACGCCGATCAACAGATCGGCGTTCCTTTGGTCTGCTCCTCATCTCAGTGGTCGACCTCACAATTAAGGGCTACACCAATCGCCTGCAACTCGAAGTGAAACTGGCAGAGCTGCCGGAATAAATCTGTGTGGATCAAATGTGGATACTGAAGAAAAATAAAAAGGCCACTATTTCTAGTGGCCTTTCGTAACGCTTTGATTTTAATGGTGCCGAGGCCGGAATCGAACCGGCACGACGCGAACGTCGAGGGATTTTAAATCTGATTCAGCCCTATGACAAAACAAGCACTTACATAAAAATCAAATAGTTAGCGAACCAATGACAACCAAAAATGACCATCCATTTAAAATTTTGTCGCCACTTTGTCGCCATTCATTGATGAACACAAATCATGCTGGATACAACCATCATTGTCTCATCACTGTTGAATCGAAAGATGTAAGAGATAGAGCCGGTATATCTACGGCTCTATCAATTGAATTAGAAGCGATCGAAGTAGCCAACCTCGCTACTTCCACAAGTATTAAAGTTTTGATAATAGGTCGCTAACTGAGTATTTTTTTCGTACAAAATACGAGCAAACTCGTCCTCATGGATGTGGTCACAAAGACGACGATCCGTGTCTTGGTAATCCTCCATCAACTTGTTAAGTCCATTGTGGCTGCGGCCAATATGGAGTGCTGAGATCAAGGCCAGTTGATCATCAACGCTATAGTTATCAAGGAATGTCTGCGCGACAGATTCATTCCGGAAAGGAATGTGAGGAAGTACGTCGTTAACGAGGTCCTGTATGTGCATTTGTGACTCCATGCATGGTGAAAGCAGAAAACTGCCAAGAACCCATTACATGGAGTCGATTGAACTATAACTCAAGTAGCACACCAACTTTTTTTCGTACTTTTAGATCACTCTAATAATCAGTCTTATCAGACAAAATTTCACTTACCAAATAAGCCTAGCCAGCGGGTTTAACCTCACTGCATCTTCCAAATGATCGGGAGCAAAGTGGGCATAGCGCATGGTCATGGTGATTGTGGAGTGACCCAGGATTTTCTGCAGCACCAGGATGTTGCCGCCGTTCATCATAAAGTGGCTGGCGAAGGTATGGCGCAGAACGTGGGTATTCTGCCCGGGTGGCAGTTCCAACCCTGCACGTTCGACCACCATCTCGAAGGCTCGATAACAGTCACCGAACAGGCGGCCGCGCTTTCTGGGCAACTGGGCATAGAGCTCGGGGCTGATGGGCACGCTGCGGCTTTTCTTGCTCTTGGTACGGGTGAAAGTGATGCGATTGGGGGATACCTGGGACTGGGTCAGCTCCTCCACCTCCGACCAACGGGCACCGGTGGCCAGGCACAGCTTCACCACCAACAACAGGTCGGGGTTTGGGCTCTCGGCGCAGGCGGCCAACAGGCGCTTGAGTTCGTCGGGATAGAGGAAGGCCAGCTCGGCCTCGGCCACCTTGTAGGCTCGCAAACCATCAAGAGGGTTTTCTCCCTGCCACTCTCCTAGCCTTTTCAGTTCGTTGAAGACCGCACGCAGGTAGGCATGTTCGCGGTTAACGGTATTGGGAGTGACGCCCTGCTTCTCCTGGTTGATGGCGCGTCGGTCGGTGATATCACCCGAGAGACGAGCTTCACGGTAGGCAGCAAAATCGCGAGCGGTGAAGTTCACAGCCAGCGGGTCTCCGAGGGACTGGCAGACCGTCAGCAACTTGGACTTACGAGCCTCTCCATCACGCAGGCTTTGTCCATGGCGACCAAACCAGAGTTCGACCAGATCGGAGAGTCGTCGGCCATCAGTCGGTTCCTCCTGTCCTTCCAGCCAAGGCTTGCCCTTATCCGGGTCCAGCACAAAACGCTCGAACGCAAGTGCCTCACCCTTGGTGGCGAAGCGCTTTCGCTTGCGGGGGCCTTCGCGGCCTTGAGGATAGACTTCGACAAGCCATAGAAGCGGCTTCCCATCCTCTAGTTTACGGACCGTCATGTTATCCTCAGCCAGTGGACTAAACTACTTAGCCTAGAATAAGCTAGCTTTTCTAAGCATTTACTTTTGCAGAGTCTATGAATTCTTTTATTTCCTTCTTAACAATACTTGGAGGGGGGGGCAATCCATTTTTTTTAGTATTACTTAGCACCGCTGAATATATTCTTTTCACAAAAGAGTCAGTTTCATCATCAGTCATATTAAGAAGATAATCAGCAAATGTTACCCCATCCATATCAGCAGCGTTTGCCATAGTGCATAAATAATCTCTAACATTCCGCTTGAATATCCACTCACCCTCAGGTAACGGTCGCTTGCCAAATGCTTCGGTAGGTGATTCCACTATATAATTACTTTGCTTTGCCTGTTGCCTTGCCACCATATTGATAGTGCTTTGCATTTGATCAATTCGCTCAACTAACGCATCAGTCACGCTTACGGTTTTCTCCTCGATCTTTGAGACATGGTTAATCGTAAAGTGTCCCAAAAATGTCGAAAAACCCGGCTGCTGAGACAGTGAAAGGGTTGCCAATACCTTATCTTTTAGTTTCTTTTTAAAAGAAACTATATCAACATAATGAAGACTTCTTTTATAAACAATGTGTTCAATTACTTGCGTATCAAAGGAAAATGGCGTTTCATCATCTTTAATGATTACAGTAGGTTTATCAAAAGCCAAGCGCAGACCAAGTTCAAACATCACATTTGCATTGTGGGTGCTGACGTCACAAATAACTATATCGTTTTTGTATATATTCTGAACTATTGATTTATGAATCACGCCAACATCATCTGACTCACTGACCAAGCGCACCTCAAAGTCAGTATCAGCCAATGCCTCACAAATTATTGCTTTTACATTAAGCCAGTGTTCAGGATCTAACCCTTGGCTTTTTGAAATAGGCATTATCAGACCACACTTTAATTTCTGAAAAGATTCAGCCGTGTCATTAAATTTGCCTATACTATTATCTGTAATAGTCTCTTCTTTTTTTACCATATGCTATCAGGCCACCATTGCATTAGTTAACTACAATTAAAATCTCTATTCGAGTAAGGGCTTTTTCCTGCCAACATCACATAGCCAATGATATAGGCATCTACGCGTTTGCCTTCAGCTTTTCTAATCGTGAGCCATGTGGCTACTTGCCACAGTTAACTCCTTGTCATCATGCGACACAACACAGGTATCGCAAAATAATCGACCAAGAGCTGTAATTCGAAGTCCACCCCTTAAGATATCTATTCGATACTTTGCATTCGACTCGAAAGCAGCCTTGATAGCTTGAACTATTGGATGGCTTTCGACTTCATCATAAACATTCGGAGCCGTGTATTCATACATTACTGGAATCTCTGATAGACCCAGTCGACAAAGATTATTGAGATAAGTTGGGGTTTGTTCAGGGTGCTCGCAGCCAGCTTCCCAACCTAAAAGTGAAAAATTGGCCATCAGTTCACTGCTACCTCTCTCCGTTGCGGTTGGAGATTTGAACTCTCGGCGCACATTAATAAGCGGTAACGGTCTGGAGACAGACATGAGTTTTAACAGGCGCGCTTCGTCTGGTGTCAATTGCTTGATGATCTCTACAAAAGCGGGATGAGCTCCTTTAGCTGTTCGAGTATCCATGGACGCGGCTAACAAATTTGCATACATCTCCCTGAGAGACTCTTCGTGACCGGTATATCTCAGGGCTTCCAATGCAGGCCCAGCCACATTTGGCTTAGGGGTCGCGATACAATCAGGCGGCACATGCTTCAGCTTCTCTGCAACACGAGTCGATAGAAAACCTGTGAGTTTGTCATATCCCCAGACCAGAGCGCTGACTGGTGCAAGGGCGATATGGATCGTCTTTGCAACTGTCTGTAGAGCAGTTCCAATCTCCTTCGCGGCCGGTTGCACAGCGTCCTGATATACAGGTACAGCCTCGACAATGCCTTTTATTGCATCAGCAGCGTCACGAATCTTGTTTTCATCAGACATCCTCTATCTCCCTAAAATGTTCTTGCCATCCTAGCTAGCCAGCTATTCAGAAATTTTCGCCCTAATGAGGCTATTTGTTGACCAGGGCAACAACAAAAGGGCGCATTAGCGCCCTGTTTGCCTTTTTCTAAATATTCGGTGCTCTACCATCACGCCGATGATCTGGATGTGTTGTCGATCAGAGTGCATGGTGGGGTAATCGTCGTTGAGAGGGACCAGTTCAAACACCTCTTGCCCGTTCTCGTCGATGCCACGGGGCCGGTACTTTTTGAAAGTGGCCTCGTTGCTGCCGTTCTTGGCCACGACGTAATCCCCAGGTTGTGGCGCTTCGTCAGGGTCAACGATGATCAAGTCCCCTTCTTTGAACTGCGGCAACATGGAATCGCCACGTAGCCAGAGGCCAAAGCCACAGGTCCCAATATCGACACTGGCCATCACATACTCAACATTGCCATCGAAGGTAGTGGCCTGCTCGCACATCTCACGCCAGTTCCCCGCCTGGACATAGCTGATTACAGGGATCCGCTTACCCTGGGGTATCACCGCCGATTCGACGTTGTGGAACCCTGGTATTGGTTGAGTGGGTGACACTTCGGAACCCGTGCCATTTCCCGTCAACAACCAATCCACTGTCACGCCAAGGGCTTCGGCTAAATCATTGAGATAACGCCCTTTTGGCTCTGCGCCTCCCCTCTCCCAATGACTGACAGCCACCCGAGTTACACCAACTCGGGCAGCTAACTGATCTTGTGTAAACCCACAGGCTGATCGCCGGGTCTTAATGCGTTCGCTTACGTTCATGTAAGAGAGATTACACCCCAAGTTACGTAATTAGATTTACTTTTTGGGTAAATTAACTTGCGCCCGAGCTTTCCATGATCGTAAAGTAAGTTTCGTAAGTTAGTTAACCAAGGTGCTATCGACCATGAAAACAGCAGACGCAGTAGCTCACTTTGGGGGAATAGCCCCATTAGCAAAGGCATTGGGCGTAAAAACACAGGCGATCTCTCAATGGAAAGAGAAAGTCCCAGAGCTGCGCTCCTACCAAATCGAAGTGCTTACCGGCGGCAAGTTGAAAGCCGATCTGCACCATACCGCGCAAGGTTGCGCGTAACTGAACTCGCAGGAGGCAACCATCCATGATTATCGCCCCCATCCATATCGATACCCCGGTTTGCACGGTCGAGAGCTTCTCCGAACGGACCGGTTTAACCCAGCGCACGGTGGAAAACTACGTGCGTGCCGGGCGCATTCCCATCATGCCCAAGCAAGGCCGCTCTGAAAAAGTGCTGATCAACCTGGTGCTCTACACCCAGCAGGCCATGAATCAGCCGGGTCTGGAACCTGCACCGGCACCTGTCCGCCGCCCTAGAGTGTCGCGCAAGCAGAGGAATGAAAGCCATGTTTGAGCAAACTTGCAGCAAACATCATCACTGGGTCAGTGCCTGCCAGCGCTTTGCGGCGAACCACAACGTGGCCGAACTTGCCGACAAAGCAGGCATTAACCCGCAGACCCTGCGCAACAAGTTAAACCCCGACCAGCCCCACGAACTGACCGTGGTCGAGCTGATTGCCATCACCCAGGCGAGTGAGGGCGATGAAACCCTCTTCGATGGCGCCCTGTTCTGCTGTGGCCTGACGGCCGTGGCCATCCCCGAGCGGGAGAAGGGCCCGAGCCTGGCCCATCAGGTGATTGACACCACGGCCAAGGTGGCCGGACTCGGCGCGCAGGCGCTGACGGTGGTGGAGAGCGGTCGTGTCACCAAGGGGCAGCGCAATGCGCTGGTCGGTGCGGCGACAGCGGCCATGGGCAACCTCGCCCTGCTGATCACCGAGATCGAGCACAAATACCAAGCCATTCCCTCTCTGTCTTGTGCGCTGGATATGGCGCGCATGGCGGCCGGGGCTTAGGAGAACCCATGAGACTGATTTGCCCCCACTGTGGTGCACGCGCCAGCACTCGCACATCCATCCGGATGAGCCCGCTTTGCGGCATCGCCACTTACCAATGCAGCAATGTGGATTGCGGCCACACCTTCAAGGCGGGGTTCGAAATCATCGCAACCATCAGCCCTAGTGCCATGCCCAATCCGGCCATTGTGCTGCCCATTGTCCCGCGCAGGGTGAAAGAGGTGGCCCAGTGACCCCCTCACTGGCCGCCAAATTCTGCGCACAGGTGAAGGAGAAACCAGCATGCAACACACCCAGCCAGAGCCCCGCAACATCTCCGGTCTGACCGCCGAGGAGCAGGTGCTGATGAATACCGCCGGCATTGCGCTGTTGCGTGAGCACCTCAATCGGGCGGGTTCAAACCTCGACGGTGATTGGCTTAATGCGCCCAAGACCAAGCGCGTCGCCATTTGCACCATCGCCCGCCAGCCGTGGGATTCGCTGATGATGGCGACCCTCTCTGCCCTGCCCTATCAGCAGCGTGAAGCGATCCGCCTTGCGGTGATTGCGCTGGATTATCAGTCGCTGTTTCACAGCGGGTGTGATCCCAAGGTGTGGCACCCATCGGTGAAGGTGATGCCGGCAGAACTGGCCGAGCGGAAGAAGAGAGAACAGGCCAAACGCCAGCAACTGGATCATGCGGTGAATGTCGCTGGCCAGATTGGCCAAGCAGGCCCGAGAGCAATCGGGCACTAAAAAGCCCGCTTAACGGAGCTGCAACTCCAAGCGGGCCTTTATCAACAACGCATGAGGAAGTCGACATGGCAACTTTAGCGATCCCCTGCGCACTGCGCAACCTTCGCATCCAGCAACGCAAGCTGACGGGCCGCTATGGCGCCCGTCTGAGCCAACACCCGGACGGTGTGGCGCTGCTCGAGCGTTCCACCGCCCTGGCTTGGGCTTCTCTGTTCAGCTGCATCAACCCCTGCACACCTCAACAAGGAGCCTGACCATGACCGCACAGCCAACCCAAATCAATCTGCTCAACCACCATGCCGCCAAACGCCTGCGTCAGTTGCGGGAACAGTTGAGGCTAAGCCGTCCCAAGTTTGCTGCCCTGCTCGGCATTCCGCCCACCACGCTCAAGAACTACGAGCTGGGATACCGCGAGATCGGTGGTGGCCTGTTCCTGCTGATCGCCAACCACCCGGAACTGAAGCGCCATGTCGACTGGCTGCTGAACGGCATCGCCACACCGGAGGTGCAGGCATGAGCAAAATCTTCCATCCCATATCCGAGCAGGAGGCGCTGACCGAGTTGCCGCGCCTGCGCCAACGCCTCACGGCCAAAGCACGGCACTCACATCAGTATCGTGGCACTGAGGGGAAATCCCTTGTGGCCCAGGCACAGCGCGCCCTGCTCTGGCACCAGCTGTTTGTCAGCATCAACCGGAGGGCCTGCCAATGAGCGACATCATCAAGATTGCCCGCCAGGCGCCCAAGGTGGTCGAAGGGCTGCTGGCCGATATGTTTGCCGCCAATGCCGAAGATAACCGCATCGCTCTTGGCGGGGTTTACTCCGGCCAGCAGTACATCCAACTGCAGTTGGTTGCAACCAGCAACCCGGCTGACCAGCTCGATGATGACGGCGACGAATATGATGAAGAGGCGGCATCACTCCCCGCTCACAACCAGCTGACCACCCACTGGCTTGCAGCCCGCGCCGAATTTATCGCCGCCGGCGGTGAGGCCAGAGGTGATCGGAATATACCCCGGGAGCTGCTGGCACTCGGTGCGGTGCGCTCTGTCTATTGGCTGGCACTGGGTCAGGGCGAAACCGCGCTAGCCAAAGAGATCGGCGAGTGGTGGCAGGAGTGCGCGCCACTGCATGGGCAAGGTGAGGTGATCAAGTGACCCATCACCTGCAGCAGGAACTGACCAGCCAGATGTATCGCTGGCAAGAGACCTATCGGGAGGACGCAGCGCGGTTGCGTCTTTATCAACGGGAGCTGGCCCATGCGCGCCGGCTACCTGCCCGCCCCCACGCCAGCATCAAGCAGTTGCTGCGCCAATGTGCGGCCGCTCGCCGATTGAAAGAGCATGCCCAAATCAGCGTTCGTGGCTGCCAGTTCCGCATCAAACAGCTATCCGGTTATCTCTCTGCATGACCAGCAAGACCAAACGCCTGCCGCTGTCGAAAAGAACACTGCGGCAGCGCATCGATACCCTTTGCAACTCTCTGCCCGGCGTCAACTTTGACGCCGCTTTTGCTGGTGACCGCGGCCAGTACGATCTGATCTGGGCCATGCAACTGCTCGATGGGCTCTCCACCGAGTTGACCAAGAACCTGTTCAAGCAGTACATCCGCCGCCGCAAGGATTGCAGCTTTACCCATTGCCGCTCCGCCAACATCTGGTTGAGGGAGCAAACCAAGTGGGTGCGGATGCAGCTCCAGACCATCCCAGTCGATCCAAAACAGATGCGCGATGACACCGGCCGCAAACAGATTGCCCACCAGTTCGCCAACCAGACTGCAGCCATTTACAAGCACATCGAACAGGACATCAAAGAGGGCGCCGAGCCGGATCTGCTGCTGACCTGGGAGCTGATGCGCCAGCCTGCAGACCTGTGGGGGTTTATCGGCGAGCTGCCGAAGTTCAAATCCGACGAGGTGCGGGATAACTGGATCCTGAGCGTGCTGGTGCGCCTGCTCTCTGCCAAATGGTGGGAGAAGCGCATCAACCGCTGCTGGGACAGGCTACAAGAGCATATCAACATTCTGCTCGGCAAGGTACGCAAGGGGGTGTCGGCTTTTGTATCAAACGCCACCATGAAGGTGGTGCGCGAACGCAAGCGGGCCATGATGCGCTGGCTGGCCGAGTCGGAAGTGATCAACGAGCAATATGACCTGGTCGTGTCGATGAAGGATTGCTGGGAGGCCAGCAACGCCAACCCGGTGAACCGCCGCAACGAAATGATGGTGCGGGCACGGGGCTTCAGTGACTATGCCAAGGAATTGGGGCATGTGGGGGTGTTCTTCACCTGGACAGCGCCGAGCCGCTTTCATGCCTGGGCACAAAAGCACAATGGCAAAGCGGTAGAGAACAAGCGATATCAAGGGGCCACGCCGCGGGAGACCTGCGCCTATCTGGCCAAACTATGGAGCCGAGCTAGGGCAGCCCTCAAACGGTGGAACGCGCCCGTCTATGGATTTCGCGTGTGCGAGGCCCACCACGACGGCACCCCGCACTGGCACCTGCTGCTATTTATGCGCCCGGAAGATCGCAACCGGGTGATCGGGATCCTACGACGCTATGCCCTGACCGATGACCACGACGAGCTGGTACGGAATATCAAGGGCGCCCCACCCTTTACCGACTTTACTCCCCGCTTTGACTGGGAGGAAATCGATCCAACTAAAGGTGATGCCGCAGGCTATATCGCCAAATACATTGCCAAGAACATCGACGGCGCCTACCTGGACGACGACGAAGAGGCTGGCACCACCGCAAATGAAGCTGCCCAGCATGCCGTGGCCTGGGCCAGTTGGTGGGGCATTCGCACCTTCCAGCAGATCGGAGGCGCCCCGGTCGGGGTATGGCGCGAGCTGCGCCGCATCAGCAACGCCAAGAAAAATGCCGATCTGGTGGGCCCACCCAAGCCAGTGCTGCAAGACCCGCGCTTTGAGGCAGCCCGATTTGCCGCTGATAACGGCATCTTTCGCTGCTACCTGCACGCCATGGGTGGCGCACTGGCGACCCGTGCCGAACACCCCATCAAGCTGGCCCACCTCATCGAGGAGCAGGCCAACAGCTATGGCGAAGACATCAAACGCCTGATGGGCATTACCTCCGCTCGCCTTGGCATCAAAACCCGCCTGCAAGGGTGGGAAATTGTGCCTGCCGGTACCCATGAAGCCAGGAAAGCCGCCGAGGCTGCAGCGAGGGGGGTTGGGGTTAAGACGGGCGACAGCCCGGCACCTTGGAGCTCTGACAATAACTGTACGCGGCCGGATCCTGAGGCCTTCGCAGACCAGATCATGAGGGAACAATGGGGGTTATCACCCTTCTCCATTGAACGTATGCGGGCTGGTGCCAATGTCAGGGCCGATGGTTTCACCCTCTGGCTGGAGAACGGGCAGGTGCAGTCGTGCAGATCGCTCCCAAGCGAGCCGGATTGGCAGCTGGAGGGACTACAGCTTGCCGAACAGGACCAACCTGATGAATACGCGGTACCGGAGGGGGATGAGGATTGGCCGATGCTGGTTGAACTGTGCGGCAAGGTTTACCAGGCGCAGGGCCATGCTGGCACGCACAGCTGGATCGAGATGCTGCACGAGCCCTATCAGTCAGAAATGTGGCGTGTGTTAGAGGGGCTGGACACCCCAGAGTGGATGCAGGAACAGGAAGACTATAGCGAGGAGTTAGCCTGAATATCACGCGGATTATCAGCAGCGAAGAGTACCGCCACCTGGATAATCAGGTAACCTGTATCCTGCAACAGGATTGATCAGCCAACGTAGTCAGTCTGTGAGTAGTGTTGTACTAGGTAAACAAAAGGTTATATCGGTCATAGTTTTAGCGGAAAATTCTGATTTCAGACCAACTGAAGACTCTATTCATCAGAATTCTCGGGGGTAGAGCCTTATCTAACCCCGAGCTGAAAAAGATAAATACATAACTAGGTTAATTAATAATGCTCAACATCTAAATCCGACTCAAAAATCTCTTCTGCCACATTAATTTCTAGATCCGTATAACATTGATGCCTTATATATTGGCTCACACCAAACTTAATTTTATTGTCAAGCGCATCTTTCACCATGTCCTCGTACACTTCTGGAGTCTCTAGCAGGGAGTCCTTATATACGTAAATAGCTCCCTTCCATTTACAACCAACCATTTTCGCACCAATAAAACGCCCCTTTTCACCAATACAATTGGGGAAAGACATTCGATGGTAATAAACTGAGTCTACCCTGAATGGCTCACGCATATCATCAAAAAACTCTGGAAGTAGAAAAGGAATTTCTACAGAATCCAAGTCATAACCCACAATATTACTTTGCAGTGTCGCTTCGATTATAAACATATACCATGAATGAGGGTTCTCTTCTGGCAGTTTCGTAATTTTGAAAGTTATGTTGAGCATAGAATTCCTTTGCGGGTGGAGATTCACATAAGCATCGACTAAACGTCTTATTACAACGCTAGGGTTTGTGTTATCAAACTCACACAACGTCTTCAGCTTAGCCTCAACATCACTATCGATTCGAACCCGGATTGAAGCATCTTTATTACATTTCATAAAACACCTTGTGAAACATTTTTGCTGTGTCACACACAATAGCATCTGTCCCGATGATGTACCACATTTTATTTTTGTCCCACGACATGTTTTTGATACAACCCATTTCATTGTCATTCCGCTCACTTCACCACCGGTAGCTCGCCGAGCGCGGTGGTATAACGGGGGCTTAACTGCTCCCGCTTCATCATCCACTCTCGGGTATCTCGGCCGCGGGCCGCGAAGTAGACCTTTCCCAGTCTTCCTCGGTTGATCTTGTCGATGACCTGCATCAGCGCTTCGCTGCGCGGGGATTGCTGCTGGTCGGCGAACAGGTCGCCCTGCTGCATGTTGGTGGGGGTGAAGTCGGCCAGCATGACGCCCCCTTTCTGGTATCGCTGCTCATCGCGCCAGATGCGGGGGAGCAGCCCGGGGATCAGGGCCAGCAGCGCCCGAGTGTCATGGGTGGGCATGGCCAGCTTGGTGCTCACCTGGTTGCCGTAATAGGGCTCCCGGTCGCTGAATGGGCTGGTGCGAATGAACAGGGTCACGTGCCGGCAGCACATCCCCTCCCCCCGCAGCTTCTCGGCGGCCCGCTCCATGTAGCCGGCCAACGCCTGGTGCATGGGGTCTATCTGGGTGATGCGCTCGCCGAAGGAACGCGAACAGATAATTTGCTGCTTGGCCTGGGCCTCTTGCTCCAGCTCGGCGCAGGGAATGCCTCGCAGCTCCTGCACCGTGCGCTCGATCACCACGCCATAGCGGCGACGCAGGGCCTTGGGGTCAGCGGCGACCAGCTCGACCACGGTCTTGATGCCCTGCGCTTCCAGCTTGGCGGTGAGCCGCCGGCCAATGCACCATATCTCATCCACCGGGGTGATCGCCATCAGCCGGGCGCGCCGCCCTTCATCCCGCAGATCGACCACGCCGCCGGTGGCGGGCCACTTCTTGGCGGCGTAGTTGGCGAGCTTGGCGAGCGTCTTGGTGGGGCCGATGCCGACCCCCACGGTCAGCCCCGTCCACTGCTGCACCCGTTCGCGAATCTGGCGGCCATAGGCCACCAAGTCGCCCGCCCAGGACTCGCTCAGTTCGATAAAGGCCTCGTCGATGCTGTAGACCTCTACCGCCGGGGCCATTCCTTCCAGAATGGTCATCACCCGGTTCGACATGTCGCCATAGAGGGCGTAGTTGCTGGAGAACCATACCCCGCCCATGGCCTCGAAGAACTGACAGATCTGGAAGTACGGTACCCCCATCTTGATGCCGAGCGCCTTGGCCTCTGCCGAGCGGGCCACTACGCAGCCGTCGTTGTTAGAGAGCACCACGATGGGCCGCACCTTCAAGTCGGGGCGGAACAGCCGCTCGCAACTGGCGTAGAAATTGTTCACATCGACCAGGGCGACGGCGCAGCGCTTGTTCATGGGGTATCCATCTTGTGTACGACAAAGGCCACCACTCCGAAAATCTCCAGCTCCTGCCCATCGTTGAAATGGATAGGCTGATAGGCTGAGTTACCAGGGAGCAAAGCCACTGTCGGTACAAGCTGCAGCTTCTTCACCGTGAACTCGCCATCGACAGCGGCGACCACCACGCTGCCGTGCCTGGCCTTGCGGCTGCGGTCGACGACCAGCAGGTCGCCATCGCGGATCCCGTGGTAGACCATGCTGTCGCCGGCCGCCCGCACGAAGTAGGTGGCCGCCGGGTGGGCCACGCACAGCTGGTTGAGGTCGATGGTCTGCTCGGTGTAGTCCTGCGCCGGCGATGGAAAGCCGCAGGCCACAGGGGAGAGGAACAGGGGCAACTCCAACAAGGGAGCATCTGGGGTGGGTTGAGCAAACATGCTGGCAATCTCGAAATGCACTGTATAGATAAACAGTATAGCAAGGCGCAGAAATCGGATCACCGTTCGGCGTTTGGCTCCACCCACTTTGCTATCGTGCTGCCTATGTGCGAGAGATCAAACTTTCCAATAGACGTAGCCAAACTAGTTGAAACAAAAGATAGGCAAGATAATTATGAGTCTCTCCAAGCTGGATGAATCCCCAGTAAGCCGTAACTAGCAAGGTGTAACAATGAAAGTAAAAAATATTAAGGGAACTTCAGATAACATATGTAAATGTGGTAGTTGGTTGAAGCATTGGGAAAAATATAGCGAAACAAAAGCTGGACTTTGTGTTGAGAAGGGATGTATGTCAGTGGCTACAGTCGGAGCCCACGTCAGGAAGGACAGCACTACAGACCAGTCCTGGTACATCATTCCATTGTGTGACTCACACAACAAAGAAGCTGACGAAATGGAGCTTTTTGGCACACCAACTCTAGTATCAGCAAATGTTAGCAAGACTTGTGGTGCGTAAATGAATGGCCATGGCAGTCAGAGTCCTCACTGGCTGCCATGGAAAAATAGTTATGCTTCACAACGATGAGCTGCATTCGCTGGCTTGGTTTTGGCGCGCCGCCGACCAGATGATGATCGCCGCCAAGGCAATCTATCCCCTGCTGGATGTCGCCGAACACCGCGAAGCCGGCACCTACTACTCCATCATTCATGAATACCCGATGACCCTGGCCGCCGCCCAGCGCATCTTGGCCGACAAGACCCGCCATGTTCAGCCCACCACCCACGGCAACCGCGACTGGAACAGGCTGCTCCCCCGCCTGCCAACAGCAAAAAGTTGGTAATTGTGACCGGTCACGCACCGCAGTGCGTGACCAGATTCCGTCGGAAAGATATGATCAACAACAATCAAGAAGCACTAATTTAAAACTCAAGGTTTGATATGACGATAATGAGCACGTTAAAAAGTATGGATCAAAAATTTTCATGGTCATTCTTTGGCTTTATTTTGGCCATTGTTTTTGGATTGTTATCCATATATCTAGGATTTTATAAAAACAACACACCAAACATTAGCTATGTAATAACTACAAACTCAAGCGTTCTTGATATCAAAGAAGAAGTAGGAAACCTTGATGTTTTATATCAAGGTGGAAGCCTAAGCAAAGAAAAAAAAGACCTTAGAATCATTACATTCAAGGTAATTAACACTGGTGATAGCGCAGTTATCCCTAGCCTTTACGACCCAACCGACCCTCTTGGATTCAACATAATTAATGGTGATGTTGCAGAAAAGCCGTCATTAGTGTCAGCCAGCAACAAATATCTTGAAGATAAATTATTGATAACTCAAACCAAAAACTCAATTTTATTTTCAAATGTCATACTTGAAAGCAATGAATACTTTGAAATAAAAGTTCTAGTTCTACACCCCGTTGGTACTACCCCTGAAATACAAAGTATAGGAAAAATAGCGGGAGTTCGTACTATTAATGTAGTGTCAGGAGAAAATCCTGTAGATGAAAGATCTTTTTTCAGCTCGACATTTGGAGGCGGCCTCCTAAAAAACATAATAAGAACAACAACATATGGGACTATATTTATTCTTTTATTGGGTGCAATGATAGCATTAGCATCTAGCCTTGATGAACTAAAAGATAAATCAAGAAGAAAGGCGCTAGTCAAAACATTTAAAGAGTTTGATGGGGAGAAATTAGCAGAAAGTGATGACTACTTCTTTGACCTATATATAAACGGGCATAGGAGTTCATTAAAATATGCGTATGAAACGATCAAAAAGCCAAATAAAAAAATACATATAGACTATTTTATTTCAAGCGAAACAAAAGGCAAAAGCATCGTTGAGATAGAACAAGATATAAAAACCGAACTAATAAATAGAGGCTTCCTAAGGCAAGAAAATGAAAATCTAATTGCGTTAGATGAAAGGCTTTTAGTCATAGAGGCGTTTATTAACTTCTTACGACGCAAAAATGAATACAAAGACAGCCTATATAAATTCAAACAAGAATTGATGGTAAATAAAGCACTAGCACAAAATACTGATGACTAATGCTAATTATAATTGCATCCTCAACCAAAATTTTTCCAAAATGTAGAGGATAATTTTCTTGTTTAGGTGGGGTATATCGTTGGATCTTATGATCACAATGTTCTGCAAGAAAATGAACGGTTCTGACGGATAGTGAAGGATCGCAAAAAGGATCCGCTATCCCCCGCGCGGCCAGCGCTGGCGCGGGGAGCCGTTCCCTTCCCCCCCTCGTTCACTTGCATGATTTTCCACACATAAAGCGGGCAGGCGAGGCGGGGTCCCGATTGCGCGCGCTGGGTGTTGAGGGACCTTTCGAGGCTCAGCTCATGCTCGCAGGTGCGCGTGAAGGATCTCGGGAGTGTGATGGGCGAAGGGTTGGCCGAGGGTGGCCTGTAGCGCGACTGGTGAGCCCTGGCTGGATGGGAGCTCAGCCAAAACAAAGCCCCCTGGATAGGGGGCTTTGAATTAAATCATGGAGGAATTTGGAGGAATTCCAATTTGAAGATAGCCAAGGTTTTCAGCTTTGCACTGTCAAATCTGACAGTCGATAGGAGGTGAATCGGATTATCTCCTCCCCTGCCCACTCGTTGAACTGCGCAAAGTTCGCCTTCATGCTGTCGATCTCGTTGACGTCAAACACCTGGGCCGCCTTGGTCACATCCCCAAACCCGCCCGTATTGTTCGGTACCACCCCCATCAGTTGCGGCGGTACCCGATGGGCCGCCAGCTGGTCATCCCGGCTCACCCCCTTGATAGACAGGAAGTCATCCTTGGCCGCAATCTCGGCCACCGGGATCAGCTTCACCGAATCCGCCTTGCCACCCGGGGTGTAGAGCAGCAGGTTACGAAAGTTGCCCGGCCCCTTGCTGTTTTGTAGCGCCGTCTTGAGCGCGGTGATGTCGCCCTCGTTCTGCAAGGCATCGCTGATGTGCAGGATGAACCCCGCATGGCTGCCGTTCTCGTAGTAGCGACGGCGAAACAGGGTGGCCGACTCGTTGAGCAGCGCCGAGTTCAGGCTGGCCACGTAGTCAGGGATGCCGTAAATCTCCTGGTTAACGTCCGCCTCCATCACATGCCCCACATCACCGACGGGCAACTCCACCTCATCCCCAGGCCTTGGCACCCACCAATAGCGATCCAGGTCGAGGGAGCGGCGAGTGTACTTGGCCGGCATCTGGTCATAGCGCAACGTGCCACCCAGCCGGTTGCGCACCCGCTGCAGGTGAGCGTTGCCGAAGATCTCGTAGTCCATCACCAGTCCGGTGAAGGTGGCCAGGCTCAGTTTCGGATGAGGGATAAAACAGCCGCGCAAGATATTGCGCTTCACCTGGATGGCAGAGGCGTGATGCACTGCCGCCCGATAGACCCGCGCCAACCCGTGCAGGCTCAGGGGATGCTCATACCAGCGGCCATTGTGCATCGACTCGAGGTAATCGAACACCTCCCGCTGGGACAACACCGGGATAGCCTCGCCAAACGTAAACGCCTGCACACCGGCAGGCGAGTTGATCTGCTCACTCATCAGTAAATCTCCATAAAGCCGGAATTGGTGCCGGTCTGCCCCTCAAGGGGCTCGTGTAACAGAGCTTGCATGGTTGCCCAGGCAATATCGGCGTGGCTGGTCTCATCAGATCTGCTGGCCTCGAAGGTGGGCAGCTTGCCGCTTTGGGTCACTGCGCGGCGGATGCTCATAAACGCCTGGGCCAAGTCGGTCCAACCGCTGTCGAACTCCAGCCGCCCCTTGTTCATCACATCCTGCGCCTTCATCACCATCCGCATCTTCACGTTGGGGTTGTACTGGATGGCGGTCACCGCCGGATAAAACTGCTTCACCAGCTGATAGACCCCCTCCCCGATCCCGGTGGTATCGATGCCGATATAGGCGACGTTGTAGCGATCGCAGATGGCGCGAATGGATTTGGCCTGGGCGTCAAAGTCCATCCCCTGCCAGCGGTGGCGCTCCAACACCCGAAACTTGCCGCCCGGCACCAATGGCGGGGCCAGCACCGCGCAGCCGGCGCTGTCACCTTTGCCCCCCTTGGCCGGGTCATAGCCGATCCACACAGCTCGGTTGGCCAGCGGCCGCAAGGTGTGGGGCTTGTAGTCCTCCCACACCAGCCAGCTGTCGACCATGCAGCGCTGCAGCGTCGCCAGCGGAAACAGACTCTCGGTGTCATCCATGAACTCGCACATCAGCAGGTTGCGGTATTCATCCTCGGAATACTCACTGCGCAGCTGATCCAGGTCGAACAGGTTGCAACCGCCGCGCACCGCATCCTCCACCGTGACGATCTGCCGCCATTGCCCATCGGCACACAACTTGCCGGCAGACAGGTTGGCGTGGCTCAGGTCAATCTCGACCCGGTCGGCCTTGGCCTTACCGCGGTTAAAGTTGGCGCCAGACCAGAATCCATAAGCGGGATGAGAAAGGCTGGAAGGGGTGGAGATGTAGGTCTGGCGCCACTTCTTGTGCATCGCCATGCCGGAGGCCACCTTGCGGAACTCCAGAAAGCCGTGGATCCAGAAATACTCGTCCATGTAGATATTGCCGTGATAGCTCTGGGCGGTGCGGGCATTGGTACCGAGGAAGTAAAGGTGCGCCCCGTTCGGCAGCACCATGGGGTCGCCCTTGAGCTCAACCCCTTCATCCTTGGCAAACTGGATGATGTACTGCTTGAACACATGAGCCTGCGCCTTGCTGGCAGACAGGAAAATCTGGTTGCGCCCGGTGACCAGGGCGTCGATGAACGCCTCGAAGGCAAAGAAATAGGTTGCCCCAATCTGGCGCGACTTGAGCAGGTCGCGGATCCGGTGCAGCTTGCCAGCTTCGTACCAGGTGCGCTGGTAACCGAACATGGTCGACTCGAACCGCTCGATTAACCGCTCTTGCTGCTCGGGCTCCACCACATTGCGCTCGGGGGCCTTCTTCGGCCCCTTGTTGCGGTTGGCCACCTTGGGGTTGAGGTCGGCCTCGTTGCCGCCGTTGCTGTACTTGTTGACCCGGGCGATACGCTCAAGCTGGCGACCCAGCAGATCAATCTCCTTGAAGTCGCCGCCGCTCTTGGTCTCCTTCATCACCAACTGGATCATGCGCGCCTCGATGGCGCTATCCACCCGGTCTATCGGTTTGATGTCCTCCCAGCCGTCGCGTTTCTTCCAGGTCGAGACGGTACCCTCCGGCGTTTGCAGCAACTCGGCAATGGCGCGCAGCGGGTACCCCTGAAAGAACAGGTACATGGCCTGCCGTCTGGGGTCGAGATGGGGAAAGATGATGGGTGCTGTTGTCATGGCGCCAGTCTACCCAGCCGCTACCACCCCAAACGCCCCACTGCCAGTGTGTAGCGCCATCACACACTGGCCCCGGATTGCACGATCCCGCCGCTCACCCAGACCATAACCGCGACATCACTACCCAATTACCAAAGGGATCCCAGCACATGCCTAAGTCCAAATTCTTCCGTGTTGCGGTTGAGGGGGGCACCACCGACGGTCGCGCCATCACCCGCGAATGGATTGAGCAGATGGCCCAGCGCTACAACCAGGCCACCTATGGCGCACGGGTCAATATGGAGCATATCCGGGGCCTCGACCCCAACGGCTTGTTCAAGATGTACGGCGACATCACCGCCGCCAAGACCGAAGAGGTCACCATCGAGGGGGAACAGCGGCTGGCCCTGTTCGTCCAGATTGACCCGACGCCGGAGCTGATCGCGCTGAACAAGAAGCGCCAGAAGGTCTACACCTCCATCGAGATCCACCCCAACCTGAACGAAAAAGGGGCCTACATGATGGGGCTGGCCGTCACCGACAGCCCGGCGAGTCTTGGCACCGAGATGCTGCAGTTCTGCAGCAAAGCCGCGGTCAACCCGCTGGCCGACCGCAAATACCATCCGGAATGCCTGTTTACCGAAGCCCTCGAAACCGTCATCGAGTTTGAAGATGAGCAAGAGAAAGGCCCGGGCCTGCTGGAACGGATCAGCGCCATTTTCACCGGCCACAAGCAGCAATCGACCGCCGATTTCAGCGAGGTGCATCAGGCAGTCGAAGCCGTGGCCAAAGAGGTGACCAGCCTCGATACCGACCTGCAAACCAAGTTCAACGAACTGACAGCCCGGCAAACGGCGACTGCCAAAGCCCTGGCCAACCTGACCACCCAGCTCGAGCGCCAGGAAGATTTCAGCCACAAGCGCCAGCCTGCCACCGGTGACGATGGCACCAAGCCAACTTCCACCGATTTTTAAGGGACCCCGATAATGCGCAACGATACCCGTCAGCAATTCGAGAAGTACACCAGCCAACTGGCGAGCCTGAATGCCGTCAGCTCGGCCATGGTGCAATTCAGTGTCGAGCCCAGCATCCAGCAAAAGCTGGAAACCAAAATGCAGGAGTCCGTCGACTTCCTCGGCATGATAAACATCGTGCCGGTGGATGAACTCAAGGGGGAAAAGGTCGGCATCGGCATCAATGGCACCATCGCCTCTCGCACTGATACCAGTGGCGGCAAGGCCCGCGTCCCGTTCGACCCGACCGGACTGCAAAACACCAAATACGAATGCGAAAAGACCAACTACGACACCAGCATCGGTTACGCCAAGCTTGATGCCTGGGCCAAGTTCAAAGACTTCCAGATCCGCATTCGCGATGCCATCGTCAAGCGCCAGGGCCTGGACCGCATCATGATCGGCTGGAACGGCAAACTTGCCGCGAAAGACACCGATCGCGTCCAGTTCCCCATGCTGCAGGATGTCAACATCGGCTGGATTGAGCACACCCGCAATGATGCTCCCGCCCAGGTGATGAGCGAAGGGGATGCGGGCACCGGTCATATCTACATCTACCAGCCCAAGAGTGAAGCCGACACCAAAGAGGGTGATTACGGCAACCTCGACGCCCTGGTGTTCGATCTGGTCAACAGCAAGATCAAACCCTGGTACCAGGACGACACCGATCTGGTGGTGATCTGCGGTCGCAAACTGCTGGCCGACAAATACTTCCCCATCCTCAACGAGACCCGAGACAACCAGAACAAGCTGGCCGGTCAGGTGCTGGTGAGCCAGAAGCAGATTGGCGGCCTGCTGGCGATCCGCGTTCCCTTCGTCCCGGAAGACACCCTGATCGTCACCCGCCTCGACAACCTCTCCATCTACTGGCAGCTCGGCGGCCGCCGTCGCCACCTGGAAGAGCAGCCGAGCCTCGACCGCATCGTCAACTGGGAATCCTCCAACGATGCCTACGTGGTCGAGGATTACGACTGCATCGCCGTCGCAGAAAACATCACGCTGGGCGCCAAACCTGCGCCTGCAGGCGGTTAAGGAGCCACGATGACACCTGCACAACGACACACCGCCCGCATCATGGCCGCCCTGCAAGGGGCGGCCAACCCCGAGCAGGATCGCGCCGCCGCCAACCAGTACGAACTCCAGCTGATGCAGCTGGCCGAGCACCGCCGCACCCTCAAGGGTATCCAGAGCCTCGAGCGCAAGATTGACGCCAAACGCACCATGCTGGCCACCTACACACCGTGGATTGATGGCCTGCTGGCCGCCGATCGCGGTGGTCAGGATGACGTCATGGTGACCGTGATGCTGTGGCACCTCGACACCGGCGATCTGGCAGGAGCCCTGCCGATGGCTGATTACGTGATCCGCCACGGCCTCAATACCCCTGACCAGTACGAACGCACCGCGCCCACCCTCATCGCCGAAGAGGTGGCCGACACCGCCATCAAGCTGCAAGAGGCGGGCAATGGCCCGTCCCTGCCATTGCTCAGCAGCTACATGAACATGCTGGCTGACTGCGACATCTTCGACCAGGTGCGCGCCAAGTTGCACAAGGCGGTGGGGCGCGCCTGTTATGCCGAAGGGCTCAAGGAGCAAGCGGCCGACCACTACCGCCGCGCCATCGAACTGCACGACAAGGTGGGCATCAAGCGAGAGCTGGAAGATCTGGTGCGCGAGATCAAAAAGGAGAAAGCCGCCGCCGGCCAGCCCGCCAACGAACCGGCACCGCAGCCAGACGCTGAGCCCCAATCCGAATCACAGCCACCCGAACAGCCTGACCCCGCCCCCGGCGAGGCCAGCTAACCGAGCGAACCCCGCACCCTGGGCGGCTCGGGCCTGACGAATGCCAGCGGCATACCAGACGGCCCGACCACCGCCCAATATGCGGCGCCACCTCAAATCAGGAGCACCATGAGCACCGGATTTTTAGCCACCAACCCGACCCCGGCCGCCACAGAAGAGGGCGACATCACCAGCGCCCCCTTCTGGCCGGCCATCTCGCTCTGCGCGCTGCGCGACACCGTCCGGCTCGATGGCACCGTCACCACCGCCCGCCTCACCCATGCGGTGATCGACGCCATCACCAGCGTCAACCGGGATCTGGCCCAGTGGCGCAGCGCCAGAGAAAGTGAAGGCCACGCCACCCTGGCCACAGTCCCCGCCGAGCCCATCAATGGCGAATCGGTACATCTGCACAGCTACCGACGCGCTGTCTACGCCATGACCCGCGCCAATCTGCTGGAGCGTTATACCGACTACAGCGCCACCGGTGACGGCATCAAAGGGGCCGATGCCAAAGAGATAAGTTCGGATGACCTCTACCGCGATGCCCGCTTTGCCATCCGCGACATCATCGGCACCACCCACACCACAGTGGAGCTCATCTGATGAAACTGCGCAGCCTGCAGGGCGACACCCTCGATCTCATCCTGTTTCGTCACTACGGCTACACCGCAGGCATCACCGAGCAGGTGCTCAACCTCAACCCCGGTCTGGCAGCACTCGGCCCCATCCTGCCAACCGGCACCCTCATCAACATGCCAGCGGCCCCCACTCAGGCCGAACAGCCGCTGATCCAGCTATGGGACTGACTGTCATGCGACAAAAGAGAATTCCGACATGAGCCGCCTCGACGACGAACTCGAACGACTGGCCAACATCAGCGAGCAGCAACTGGCTGCCCGCATCCATGCCGCCCGCATTGCGGGCACTGGCCCCCACTACTGCATCGACTGCGACGACCCGATCCCGCAAGAGCGCCGCGAGGCGATCCGGGGCTGCGAACGCTGCGCCGACTGCCAGACCATCCACGAATTCCAACTCGCCCGCCACTGCGGCAGCAAACGATAGGAGAGCACGATGCCAGAACCGATTTCCTCCAGCGCCGCAACCAGCACCCTGAGCGCCTTGGCGTTGCTGTCCCTCTTCCCGGGCGTAGACCCCGGCGTCCTGCTCGGTGCATTCGCCGGGGCGCTGGTGTTCATCGCCACCACCGCCGAGCTGGGCAACCTGCGCAAAGCGGGCCTGTTCGTTGCCGCCTTCGTGGCGGGGGCACTGGCGGCGCCGCTGGTTGCCGCCATGCTGGCCAGCGTGCTGCCGCTCAGCGTCGAGGTCCCCAGGGCTGTCGGCGCAATGCTCGCCTCGGCGCTGGCCGTCCACCTGTTGCAGTGGATCCTGCGCAAAACGCCGGAAGACCTGCTCAAACTCCGCAAAGGGGGCTGATATGCACCAACAGGACAGTAAAGCCTTCTACGGGGTCTTGTGGCTTGTGGGACTCCTGAAAGTTGTTGAGAAATCAGCGTGGCAATGGGCTGCAGTCTGCTTGTTGTTGATGTTGGTTGAATTTGTGAGAGGCGCACCGTTCAACCCGCTGAACTCCTTCGTAACGTCGGTCGTTTGCGCATTGGCTTGCGCATTCGTAATTGAACTACCGCGAGTGGTAATCCGGTTCATCAAATGGGCTCGGCGTAAGCGCCAAGCCTGCAAAGGGGGCTGACATGCTGACCATCCTCTACGCCATGATCTGCACCGCGATCGCCATGCGCATCGCCACCTTCAACCGCAACGGGGGCGACTATCGCCCCCTGCCGGCACTGCTGGCATGGGTCATCACCGTCGCCGCCGGGTCCGTGCCGCTGCGCGTCCTGCTCGGAGTCATGCCAGCGCCAGACCCGGCCACGGTGCTGCTGGCAGCCGTCCTGCTCACCGCCCTGATCGGCTCTCGCGGATCCGTCATGCGCCTGCTGCCACGCCGTCGCCAGCAACCGACCTCCGCCAGCCACCTGAACGGGAGGTTTCAACCATGAGCCTGAAAAAAGGGGATACCGGCGCCGCCGTCGCCGATTTGCAGCGGCGCCTGACCAAAGCCGGTTATCCGCTCGATCCGGATGGCTGGTTTGGCGATGCCACAGAGCGAGCCCTGCTCGCCTTTCAGCGGGACCATATGATCACCGCCATCGGCCAGGCTGGCCCCCGCACCCTGGCCGCCCTGCTCGGCAGCGAGCAGGGCAACCAGTTGCGCATCGGCGACATGCAGGCTGGCGCTGACCTGCTGGGCATGCCGCTGGCCACCATGGCCACCGTCGCCCAGGTCGAGAGCATCGGCGAGGGGTTCACCACCGACATGCGCCCGGTGGTGCTGTTCGAGCGGCATGTGTTCTACAAGCAGCTCACCCAGCACCTGGGCAAGGCCGCCGCCGACCAGATGGCCGCCCATTACCCCAACCTGGTCAACCCCAAGCGCGGCGGCTATGCGGGCGGGGCGGCCGAGTGGGAGCGGCTGCAACTCGCCATCAGCCTGCACCGGGATGCCGCCATCGAGTCGGCCAGCTGGGGCATGTTCCAGATCATGGGCTACCACTGGCAGGCGCTGGGATTTGCTTCAGCCAGCGACTGGCAGGCCGCCATGCAGCGCAGCGAGGTAGACCACCTCACCGCCCTGTGCCGTTTCATCCAGCAAGACCAAGCCATGCACAAGGCGCTGCAGGGCCGTAAATGGGCCGACTTCGCCCGCCGCTACAACGGGCCGGCCTACAAGGACAACGACTACGACACCAAGCTGGCCAAGGCATACGACCACTTTGCCAAGGTCTACCCGGTGAAGGGGGTTGCGGATGTGGCTTAACCTGCTGCGCTCCCCCCTCACCTGGTTGCTGCTGGCGCTGGCCATCGCCTTGGCCGGCTGGGGCTGGTCGGCCACCTCGGCAGCGACCGCCAGGGGCAAGGTCGATACCCTGCAAACCGACCTCAAGGCCGCCAACGACAAGGCCAAAGAGGCTGAGCAACGGGAAAAGCTCAAAGACGGGGCCATTGACCACCTCACCGGCGAACTGACCGCGCAGGCAACCGCCGCCGCCACGCTGCAGCGCCAGCTTGGCGATCTGACCATCACGGCCGCCACCCGGGCCGACACCATCAAGAGGCTCAAACGTGAAAATGCCGAACTCAAGGAGTGGGCTGATCGCCCTCTGCCTGATCCTGTTGTCAGGCTGCTCAAGCGCCCCACCATCACCGGCGCCGCAGATTATCAGGCTCACCTGTCAGGGCCTGACCACCTGCCAGCTGCCGCCGGCCAGCCCGGCCAATAACGGCGATCTGCTCGACCAGCTGACCCAGACCGAGGCCGCCTGGGCCACCTGCGCCGCCCAGGTCGACAGCATCATCGCCTGCCAGCAACGGCACCAAAATGGGAGGGAAAATGGAAAAGCCAAAACAGATCCGTGAGGTACTGACCAGCTGCGTGCCGCACCTCAAGACCAACCCGGACAAGCTGCACATCTTCATCGCCCCGGGCAATGTCGAAAGCACCGGCGCCCGCTCGCTCTCGTTCGAGTGGCAATACCCGCTCACCATCGGCATCGAGGACTTTGCCGGCCACCCGGACCAGATCATGGTGCCGCTGCTGGCCTGGCTGCGCCAACACCAGCCCGAGCTGATGACCAACGACGAGCAGCGCAAGGAGGGCATCACCTTCGAGGCGGAATACCTCGCGAGCGACCTGATGGACCTCATCATCACCGTCAAGCTGACCGAGCGGGTCAGGGTGTGGCAAAACGAACAGGGGATTGGCTGGGAGCACCTGCCAGAGCCGCCAGAAGACCCTTACGACGGCATCACCTGGGAACTCTTTATCAACGGGGAGCCTCAGCCATGGCCGCCGACGACCTGAACCGCCTGACCCATTGGGCCGATGGCCTGCTTGCCAGCATGGAACCCGCCGCCCGCCGTCAGTTGGCGGGCGAGATGGCCCGCACCTTGCGCGCCAGCCAGGCCCAGCGGATCCGCACCAACCGCCAGCCTGATGGCAGCCCCATGGCCCCGCGCAAGCCACAACCCAAACTGAAGAAGGGCCGGGGGCGCCTTCGCCGCAAGATGTTCTTCAAGATAAGCAACCCCACCTGGCTCAAGGCCCGCGCCAGTGAACAGCAGGCCGTGGTCGAGTTTGTCGGCACCGCCAACCGGCTCGCCACCATCCACCAATACGGCCTCAAAGACCGCATCAAGGGCCGCGAGATCCGCTATCCGGCGCGAGAGCTGCTGGGCATCACCAACCAGGAGGTGGAAAAGTTGGAGGAGCTATTGCTGGCCCATTTAAGCACATGACATCACTTCAGCATGGCCTGTAGAATCAGGGACTTATACGACCCCACTAACAAATCAACTTAGGACGGTGGAATGAACAGGCAAGCTGCTTTGAGTCTACGGGAACAACGAAACCAACAACGCCTTAATCGTATGGAGCCAAAATTAATAGATAGTGACAATCCAAATCCAGCCATTCCGTTTTGGCAAAAAACACTGTTGTTTTTACCTGTTATTTACGCAGCCATTTATTTTATTGGTTTAACGTATCACATCGGTTACCTAAGTGAATTCAGTCTGAACCCGTATGAGTTTCAACAGCCTGCAGACCTTCTCTTAGTTAGGGGTGGATATTCATTATTTAGTTCTTCAGCGGTTAGCAATCCTATTATCCCTGCATTTTTCTTGGTATTTTCACTGCTAACGATCATTTTCTATTCTACTCTCTCGCCCAGAAGTGTGAAGACGACCAGCATAGATCTACCCCCCAAATACCGTCGAAACAAAAACATTCGGATGTTACTCGAGTTAACAGAGGAAAAGATAAATAAAACCAGATCGCGACTTAATAAGTTTTCACCAATCATCGAGCAGCTTATTGTTTTAAGTGTTTCAGTTTTCTGCTTTCTATTTATATTATCACTATCATTACAAAGTGGAATTACCGATGCCGCGCGACAAAAAAAGGAGCTTTACTTACCTAACTCTGCCAATATTATGGTCGTATCTTCATTGTTGAATGATGGCCCATATTTACGCGTTACTTGTAACTCGAGTCATTGTGCCTTTTGGAACAAAACCGGGACCCATCTCCTACGCCATGACCAAGTAAACCAGACTCTGCTACTCCCCCCTAAAAAGGCCAAGAAGCCCTGACAGCCCGGCACAGGGCCGCACCACTGTGGTGGCCCTGTGTTTACTCCCCCGCAAAACAGACGTCCCCTGCCCTGACCGAAATCGCTACCCTGCTGCTGGTGTTGTGTGCGGTCGGGCGGGTTTGTGTCGATTGGTGGTTGATTGGTTGCGGTTGGTTGCGCGATACTGCGCGGGCAACGGCAAAATCCGTTGCCGGGATTGGCGTCCCGACTTGAACTAAAGCGCACAACACGCGCCTGCGTGTTTTTTTGTGCGGCCCAGTAGTACCCGCAATCTCAGTTATGGCGGGCTGGGCAGGGGCCCTTCGGGGCGCCGGTTTCCTTTGGTTCGCCGGTACGCCAACCTTGTCCAGTTCGTCACCAGAGATTGGCGTCGATGGTGGCGATTAACCGAACCGGAGAATCACACCATGGGCAACATTACCAGCCTTACCCCTGCCGAGATTATCAGCCTGCACCAAGGCCAACCTGTCACCACCTCCCTGAAAGTGGCCGAGCTCTTTGGCAAGCGTCATGACGACGTGTTGAAGAAGATCCGTAACCTCGAATGCAGCTCAGATTTTCGTCTCCGCAATTTTGCGGAGACGTTCCAAACCGTCACCATGCCTAAAGGTGCATCGAAACAATCGCTGGTATGGGAGATGACCAAAGACGGTTTTATCTTTGTGGTGATGGGCTTCACCGGCGCCAAGGCCGCGGCGACCAAAGAGGCCTATATCAACGCCTTCAACTGGATGGCCGAACAGCTCGCCGTCCAGCGCTCACAACCAGAGATCAGCCTGACCGATGACGAACTCTGCACCCTGACCTGGTGCTGGCGCGCCGCCGACCGGATGATGGAAGCCGCCCGCAGCATCTATCCACTGCTCGAGGTCGCCGAACATCGCGACGCCGGCCGCTATTACTCCATCATCCACGAGTACCCTTACACCCTGAACCAGGCCCGCAAGATCCTGGCCGACCGCACCCGCCATATCCAACCCAACACCCACGGCGACAGTGACTGGCCCAAGCTGATCCCCCACCTGCGCCGCGAACCCAAAGCTATTGGTTGGAATTGAATAAAATCCATAAAAAAAAGGCTCTTACGAGCCTTTTTAGTCAAAGAATGGAGGAAGTGCTCCAACCAACTGGAGAATAATATCACGTTCAGAAAGCTGAATATTGCCAGCATTTCTCCACCGAATAGCAAACAAATGAGCTGAATTAGGATCAGGCTCACGATTCTCTTCATTCAAAAAGTGCTCAAATGCCTGCCTCAGAGTTTGTCGCTCTTGAGCGGCCCAATAAAGCTGATTATGGTCGGGACGGCGAGCCATTAATTTTCACTCCCTTAAGTGCTGATTTTTATGAAAATATCATGGAAACTTTATCATGATTGCCTTCCCTAGATAAGTTTCAAACAACAATATCCATCTTCTATGTGCCAGCGCCGTACACACTGGCCGTCCCTCGCCTTACTCGCCATTGCCCAAAACAATGGCCCCATGCAACTGACCCTGATCGAACTCCAACGCCAGCTCGACAACCTGATCCGCATCGGCACCATCACTGCCGTGCGATCCGGGGAATGTCGCGTCAAAACTGGCGACATCATCACCAACTGGCGGCCCTACATCACCGAACGGGCCGGGAATAACCGCACCCGCCATCGCCTCTCCATCGGCGAGCAGGTCATGTTGTTGTCAGTCAGTGGCGATCTGCGCAATGCGTACATCGTGGGCTCCCTCAACGCAGCCGCCGCAGACGAGCCACTGAGCGATGATGACAATCCAGACCTCGACCGCACCGAATACGCCGATGGCGCCGTCATCGAGTACAACCCGACAACCGGGTCGCTCACTGCCAGCGGCATCAAGACCGCCACCCTCTCGGCCTCAGTCACCGTCAAGCTCATCACCCCCCTGGTGGAATGCACCCAGGCACTCAAGGTCGGTTCGACCATCGAGGCGGGCGGCAAGATCACCGCCCCCAGCGCCAAGATTGGCGGCATCGAGGTGACCACCCACAAGCACGGCAACGTCAGTACCGGCAGCGGCACTTCCGGGGGCCCGCAATGAACTGGCTCGGCATGAATGCAGCCACCGGCCGCGCCATCAGCGCCACTGACCACATCATCCAGTCGGTGCGTGACATCCTGATCACCCCGGTGGGCTCTCGGGTGATGCGCCGCGACTACGGTAGCGAGCTCTTTTACCTCATCGACATGCCCCAGCATCAGGCCACCCGCCTGCGCCTGATGGCCGCCACCGTGCAGGCCCTTATCAACTGGGAACCCCGCATCACCATCACCCACGTCGATGTGCTGGGCGGCGGCATGGATGGCGCCCTCACCATCGAGATCACCTGGCAGCGCAAAGATGGCGGAGCGCCCGATTCAAAAACAGAAAGTGCCTCCATCACCATCCCTACAGGAGCAGCCAGTTGAGCACCATTACCCTCTCCCAACTGCCACAACCCGACGTGATCGAACTACTCGATTACGAGACCATCCTCGCCGAGCGCAAGGCGTACCTCATCAGCCTCTATCCGGCCGACCAGCAGCAAGCCATCACCGCCACCCTGGCGCTCGAATCCGAGCCCATCACCAAGCTGCTGCAGGAGAATGCTTATCGGGAGCTGATCTTGCGCCAGCGAATCAACGATGCCGCCGTGGCCAATATGCTGGCGTGGGCCAAGGGGAGCGACCTCGATAATCTGGTGGCTAACTGGAATGTGCAACGCCTCACCATCCGGCAAAGTGACCCGAGTGCAACTCCGCCGGTACCAGAAATCAAGGAAGATGACGAGGCGCTGATCCTGCGTGCCCTGATGGCATGGGATGGGCTGAGTGTCGCCGGTCCGACCGGGGCCTATGAGTATTTCGCCCTCTCGGCTGATGGCAAGGTGGCAGACGCCAAAGGTTCAAGCCCATCGGGAGCAGTGGCCATCGTCACCATCCTCAGCACAGAAGGGGACGGCACCGCTGACACGGCGTTGATCGCCAAGGTGGATCAGGCACTGAGCCACGAAGATAAGCGACCGGTGGCCGACCGGCTTACCGTACAAAGCGCCGGAATTATTCACTACACCATCAACGCTCGGTTGCACGTCAGCAGTCAGGGAGCTGAGGCGAATGTGATCCTGCAGGCCGCCCGCGATCGGCTCGCCGCCTTTATCAACCCGCGCCGCCGTATCGGGGTTGAAGTACCCCGTTCAGCTATCGATGCCGCCCTGCATGTGCAGGGGGTGACCAAGGTCGATCTGCCGGGATGGAGCGATATCACCCCGAGCCCAACCCAAGCTGCCTACTGCACCGCCTTCACCGTGGAGCTGGCCGTATGAATAACCTGTTGCCACCCAGCTCCACCCGCACCGAGCGCAATCTGGCTGCCATCGGTGACCAAGCGATGCAGTTACCGATCCCGTTTCGCTCACTCTGGTCACCCTGGACCTGCCCCACCCACCTGCTGCCCTATCTGGCCGCCAGCTGGAGCGTCGATCGCTGGGATGACAAGTGGCCAGAGGCTACCAAGCGCCAAGTGATCGCCAACAGCTACTTCGTCCATAGCCGCAAGGGCACCATCGGTGCAATCCGCCGGGTGGTGGAACCACTCGGCTATTTGATCCGGGTGCAGGAGTGGTGGCAAGAGACCCCGACCGCCACCCCGGGCACCTTCAAACTCGATATCGGAGTACTCGACACCGGCATCACCGAGGCGATGTATCAGGAGCTTGAACGGCTTATCGCCGACGCCAAACCCATGACCCGCCATCTGACGGGGCTGGCCATCAGCATGGAAACCCGTGGCCCGCTCTATCTGGGGGCAGCCTGCTACCTGGGCGACGAGCTGACCATCTACCCCTACAGCCCCGAGGCCATCGAGATCCTTGGCCAGCAGTGGCACGGCGGCGCCCTGCACACCCTCGACACCCTGACCATTCACCCGCAACAGACAGGAGGTGCCCATTAATGAGTGCCATCTATTTCGCCATCCCCACCCATGCGGGACAGGCCAAAATCGCCAACGCCATCGCGCTGGGCGTACCGCTCAAAATCACCCAGATGGCGGTGGGCGATGGTAACGGCCAGCCAGTCACCCCCAACCCGGCACAGACCGCACTGGTGCGGGAGCAACGCCGCGCGCCCCTTAATACCCTGTTTCAAGACCCGCTCAACCCAGCGCAACTGGTGGCCGAGCAGATCATCCCCGAGAACGTTGGCGGGTGGTGGATCCGCGAGGTTGGTCTCTATGACGAAACGGGCACGCTGATCGCCATTGCTAACAGCCCGGACACCTACAAGCCCCAGTTATCGGAAGGGTCTGGCCGTACCCAGACCATCCGCATGGTGCTGATCGTAAGCGACACCAGCGCGGTCGAGCTCAAAATTGACCCGTCCGTGGTGCTGGCCACCCGCAAATATGTTGATGATGTAATGAAGGCGCACAAGGAGAGCCGCGATCACCCTGATGCCAGCGAAGCCGCAAAAGGCTTTGTACAACTGGCTACAGAGCAAGAAGTAAACAAACCGGACGAGGCGAAACGCTCCAATAAGGTCATCACGGTAGAGATGCTCTGGAAATGGTTACGTCAGGCATCAGAAACCATGGCCGGTTTTATCAGGCTCGCTACCCAAGAAGAGATCGATTCTAGAGCACAAGTATCGGCCGCAGTCAGGCCGAATCAGCTGCGTGAACTGGCCGTTGGGCAGCGCTGGACGGATATGCTGTTATCGAGAGCAATGAACACGGTTTACACCAACTCTACGGGCAAGCCGATCGCACTATCAGTTTCTGTGCAAGCGACGGGGGTAGGTGCCTCTATCCTGATCTCGATAGATGGCGTGGCTATCTCACGAGGAACATACAACTATAACGGCAACGCCAGCACATCCAATTCGGCCATCATCCCTGCTGACTCCACGTATTCAGTGGCCCTGAGCGCTGGCACTGGATCAATTTCTGTATGGTATGAGCTGAGGTAACCGATGAAGTATTTCAAAGACAAACATGGGACCGTCTTCTCATTTGATGGCGATGGTACACAAGACCACTTGATATCGAGTGATTTGACCGCGATGTCACAGCAAGAAATTGCTGAGCATATTGCCCCACCATCCCCAACCAGAGCAGATATTGAAGCGCTTCGCCAAATATCCTATGCAGATCCCCTCACCGGGTCGGACCGTTATTTCGCAGAGGCAACGCGAGCAGAAGCAATGGGTGAGCCCGCTGATGAAGTGACCAGACTGAAAGATGCAGGAGTGGCTAGAGCACGAGAGATAGCAGATATGTACCCGTGGCCTGCCTGACCTAGCATGAAACCAACACCCCGCCCAGTGCGGGGTGTTTCGTTACTGCCGCACATCAATCCATTGTCACCGCCCATCCAGTGTATCCACGCCAGATACACTGGCCGCCGCTCGCCTGCGATCCCCTGCCCCTGCATGCTGACCCTGTTCACATCACCTGCATTACCTACGCAAAGAATGCTCCGTCCGGACAACAGGAGAACCTATGGCACTGGACCAATTCCACCACGGCGTGCGCGTCGTCGAAGCGACCGACGGTACCCGTACCATCCGCACCGTCGCCACGGCGGTGATCGGCATGGTCTGCACCAGCGAAGACGCCGACGCCACCTACTTCCCCCTCGACAAGCCTGTGCTGATCGCCAACCTGCCAGCGGCCATCGCCAAAGCAGGCAGCGAGGGGAACCTGAAGCGCTCGCTGCAAACCATCTATGACACCGTCAACACCATCGTTATCGCCGTGCGCGTAGCCAAGGGGGCTGACGCGGCGGCCCTCACCAGCAACATCATCGGCACCATCAAGCCCGATGGTAGCTATACCGGCCTCAAGGCGCTGGAACGGGCCACCCCGGCCACCGGCGTCAAGCCGCGCATCCTCTGCGTGCCGGACAACTGCACCCTGCCGGTGTCCACTGCGCTGGCGGGCATGGCCAAGAAACTGCGCGCCTTTGCCTACGTGCCGACCATCGCCGAGACCGTTGAAGCCGCGCTGGCCTACCGTGAAAATTTCTCCAGCCGTGAGCTGATGCTGGTACATGCCGACTGGACGGCGTGGGACGTTGCCACCAATGCCAGCATCAAGCTTGATGCCTGCCTCAAGGCCGCAGCCATGAGGGCGCTCATCGACAAAGAGATTGGCTGGCACAAGACCCTGTCGAACGTCGGTGTGACCGGGGTCGATGGCATCACCAAAAACCTGTTCTGGGATCTGCAAGACCCCGACACCGAGGTCGGCCTGCTCAACGCCAACGAAGTCACCGCCCTGATCCGCTCTGACGGCTTTCGCTACTGGGGCAACCGCACCTGCTCAGACGATCCCCTGTTCGCCTTCGAGAACTACACCCGCACCGCGCAGATCCTGGCTGACAGCATGGCAGAGGCCCACATGTGGGCCAACGACAAGCCGCTGCATCCTTCCCTGGTCAAAGACATCGTCGAAGGGATCAAGGCCAAGGGACGCGAGCTGGTGAACGGCGGGTACTTGCTCGGGTTTGACTGCTGGTACAACGAGGAGCTCAACGACAAGGACACCCTCAAGGCGGGCAAGCTGCGCATTGATTACAACTACACCCCGGTGCCACCGCTCGAAGATCTCGGTTTCATCCAGCGCATCACCGACCACTACCTGATCGACTTCGGCGCCCGCGTCGCGGCCGCAGCATAAGGAGCCCCCATGGCACTGCCACGCAAACTCAAACGCCTGAACATCTTTCTCAACGGCGAGAACTGGGTGGGTGAAGCGGAAGATTTCACCCCGGCCAAATTGACCCGCAAGTTTGAAGCCTATCGCGGCGGCGGCATGGGCGGCGCCGTCAACATAGACATGGGATTCGATGACAGCGCCCTCGATGTCTCGTTCACCTTCGGCGGCTATGGCGAGCCCCTGCTGCGCTGCATGGGGGAACCCAAGGCCGACGGCACCATGGTGCGATTTGCCGGCTCGGTGCAGGGCGACGACACCGCCGAGGTGGTACCCGTCGAGATCATCTGCCGTGGCCGCTTCAAAGAACTCGACCGCGGCACCCTCAAAGCCGGTGATAACTCCCAGGCCAAGGTCGGCATGCTCAACACCTACTACAAGGAGACCATCAACGGTCAGGTGATCCATGAAATCGACCTCATCAACATGATTGAGATCGGCCCCGATGGCGTCGACCGCATGGCCGAGCACCGCAAAGCCCTCGGCCTCTAACCCCTTCCCTCATCCAATGGGCGGTCCTTATCCAACCAATAAGTGCCGCCCTCACCACATCACCAGGAACCCAGACCATGGAAAACAAAACCGTTACCCTCGACCAAGCCATCCAGCGCGGCGACACCACCCTCACCGAGATCCAGCTGCGCAAGCCCAAGGCGGGCGAAATGCGCGGCCTCAATATGACCGATGTGGTGCAGATGGACGTCAACGCCCTCACCAAACTGCTGCCCCGCATCACCACCCCCATGTTGACCGAAGCCGAGATCGGCAACATGGATCCGGCTGACCTGATGCAACTGGGCAGCGAGGTAAGCGCTTTTTTGGTACCGAAGAGAATGGCCTACCTCATTGCGTAGACGAGGTGATGGCCGATCTGGCCATCATCGCCCACTGGCCGCCGTCCGAGATGGCCGTCATGGAGATCAGCGAGCTGATGGGCTGGCACCAACGCCTCGTTGAGACTCACAACCGCATCAACGGGGCAGAACAACAATGAACTCTCTCAAACTTCAAATCTTGCTTAACGGGATCGACAAGCTGACCGCCCCCCTCAAGGCAGCCAGCGGCCAGAGCCGCATCACCGCCAAAGACCTGGTCGACACGAAAAAGCGCATCAAGGAGCTGGAAGCCCAGAGCGGCCAGATTGATGGTTATCGCACCCTCGGCCAGCAGATTGGCGCAACCCGCGCCCAGCTGACCCAAGCCCAGCGCAACGCCCAACAGATGGCCCAGCAGTTCGCCAAGGTCGAGCAACCGACCAAGGCCATGACCCGGGCTATGGAGCAAGCCAAGCAGAAGGTGCGCGACCTATCCCAGCAAGAGCGGGAAATGGTCGCCCGTCACGGCAGCCTGAAACGGGCCATGGGCGAGGCAGGCATCAACACCAAACAGCTGGGCCAGCATCAGCGCCAGCTCAAAAGCGACCTTGCCGCCGCCAACAGCCAGCTCGACCAGCAGCGGGCCAAGCTGGGCCAGCTGGCCGACCAGCAAAAGCGCCTCAACCAGATCAAAACCAACTACGACAAAACCATGTCGATGCGCGGCACTCTGGCGGGCTATGGCGCTGCGGGCATGGCCACCGGGGCCGCCGCCATCTACAAGGGCACCAATATCGCCGGCAAGGCGATGGGCTTTGATGTCGATATGTCCAAGGTGCAGGCGATCACCCGGCTGAGCAAAGAGAGCCGCGAACTGGCCGCCCTGCGGGCTCAGGCACGGGAGCTCGGCGCCAATACCGCCTTCACGGCGGGCGAAGCGGCGCAGGGTCAGGGCTTTCTGGCCATGGCCGGTTTCACCCCCAAGGCAATCCGTGACGCCATGCCAGGGGTACTCGATATCGCCAAGGCGGGCGGCGTCGAGATTGCTGCCGCCGCTGACATCGGGTCCAACATCCTGACCGGCTTCAAGCTGCCGGCCAACCAGATGACCCGCTTGGGGGATGTGATGGTCGGCACCTTCACCCGCGCCAACGTCGACTTGCAGATGCTGGGGGAAACCATGAAATACGTGGGGCCGGTGGCGGCAGGGCTCGGAGTCGACCTTGAAACTGCCTCCGCCATGGCGGGCAAGCTGGGGGATGCAGGGATTCAGGGCAGCATGGGCGGGACAGCCATCCGTGCCATTCTCGGCCGTTTGGCCTCCCCGCCCAAGGCGGCGAACGATGCGTTGGCTGCCCTCAACGTCAAGACCGCCGATGCGGCGGGCAACCTGCGCTCGCTGCCAGATATCCTGGACGAGCTCTACAAGAAAACCAGCAAGATGGGGGACGCCACCCGCTCGGGCTACTTCAAGGCCATCGCCGGCGAAGAGGCATTCGCCGCCCTGACCGTGCTGACCGAGCAGGCCGGTTCCGGCAAGCTGCAGGAGCTGATCGCCACCTTGAAGCAAACCCGGGGGGAAGCAGGCAAGGTCGCCAAGGTGATGGCTGATAACGCCATCGGTGACCTGGACAACCTTACATCCGCCTGGGACGATGTAGGCATCCAGATGATGGAGACCGAGAACGGCCCACTGCGTGGCATTATCCAGCGCGTCACCGAGATCATCCAGGTCAGTGGTGACTGGATGCGGGCCAACCCAGAGCTGACCTCGACCCTGACCCGTATCGCGGCGGTCACCGCCGTAACGGCTGCTGCTGGGGGATCGCTGCTGCTGATTGTGGCCGGTCTTCTGGGGCCGCTGGCCGCCATCAAAATGGGGCTTTCAACCCTGCTGGTTTATGGTGGGCCGCTGCTGACCTTCGTCAAGGCGCTGACCATGGGCATGGTCCGGCTCGGGATTGCCATGCTCACCACCCCGATCGGCTGGTTCATCATGGGGATTGTGGCAATCGCGGCCGGGGCCTACCTGCTCTATAAACATTGGGATGGGGTCACCAAGTGGTTCAGCGGCCTATGGGCCCAGTGCAAGGCCCCTGCTCTCGCCTTCTGGGAACTCCTGAAAGAGCTCTTCTCATGGACCCCCATCGGCATGCTGATCATGCACTGGAACGAGATCTGGGCCTTCTTCGATACCCTGCCAGCAGGGGCCGCGAACAAGGGTAAGGCCATCATCGACGGCCTGATTGGTGGCATCAGTGCCAAGTGGGAGAGCTTGAAGAACAAGATCAAAGCCCTCACCGACCTGCTGCCGGACTGGATGAAGGGGGGCGGCTCGGTCACCGCCAACGTCAATCCGTCCGGCTACCTCACCGGTAACTACAACACCCCGACCATGGCGGGCGGTTCGGGTTACGGCCCACGCATCGTCACCCCGGTGCGACCAGTGGCCCGAGGCAACAGCACCACCCAGATCCACGCCCCGATCAGTATCACCCAGCAGCCGGGACAATCAGCCACCGATGTGGCGCAAGAGGTGCGCCGCGAACTGGACCGACGCGAACGGCAGGCGGCTGCCAGTGGCCGTGCCTCCCTGACCGACCGCAACTAAGGAGCAACCACCATGATGATGACCCTGGGCTGGTTCGTGTTTATGCGCTCGACCGTGGCCCCGCAATCTCAACAAGACGAAAAATCATGGCGCCACCCGGGCAATAACCGGGTCGGCGCCCGCCCCTCATACCAGTACCTCGGGCCAGATGACGAGCTCAGTCACTTAAGCGGGGTGCTCTATCCAGAGCTCACCGGCGGCCCAGTCTCCCTCGATATGCTCAATAGCATGGGTGACAGCGGCCAAGCCTTCCCTTTAATCCAAGGGGATGGCGTGATGCGCGGCTCGTTCGTGATAGAGGGGATCAGCACCACCCGCAGCGAGTTCTTCCAGGATGGCTGCGCCAGAAAAATCGAGTTCAGCATCAAGCTCAAGCGGGTCGATGACAACGACAGCTCCCTCGGCAATACCCTGCTCGGCCGCACCGCGGGCAACCTGCTCGGTCGCTTGGGCGTTGGCAAGCTGCTGAACACCGTGGGCGGCAAACTCGGGGGGCTGCTCTGATGGGGGCATTCGACCAGTTCGGTACCCGCTTGGCTGAAAACCTTGGTATCACCAGCCAGCTGGATGCCCTGCGCCAGCAGCATCCGGCGCCCGCCTATCAGGTGCGGGTCGATGGTTCTGACATCTCCGACTCCCTGTGCCCGCGCCTGATGCACATGACCATCACCGATAACCGGGGCTTTTCGGCAGACACCATCGAGATCGCCCTCGATGACAGCGACGGCAAGCTGGCCATGCCGCGCCGTGGGGCAACCTTGCAAGCCAGCATCGGCTGGCAAGGCGGCGCCCTGGTCGATAAAGGCACCTTCAAAATTGACGAGGTGGAGCATGGCGGCGCGCCGGATGTGCTCACCATCAGAGGCAAATCGGCAGACCTGCGCGGGGGCATGAACAAACTGCGCGAGCGCAGCTGGCACTTCGAGACCATCGGCGCCATTGTCGAGCAGCTTGCCGCCCGCTATGGCCTGACCCCGAGCGTCGGTGAAGCCTTAAAGGGGATAGTGATCGACCACATCGACCAGACCAACGAGAGCGATCTGGCCTTTCTCACCCGCTTGGCCACCGAGCAGGATGCCATAGCCACCGTCAAATCTGGCCGTCTGATGTTCATCAAGGCAGGCAACGGCACCACCGCCAGTGGCAAGCCACTCCCTGCTATCACCATCACCCGCCAAGACGGCGATCAGCACCAGTTCTCGGTGGCAGACCGCGATGCCTACACCGGTGTCATCGCCTACTGGCAAGACAACAAGGCCGCCGAGAAAAAGAAAATCGAGGTGAAGCGCAAGCGAAAGACCAAACCGAAGGAGGAACGACCATTACCGCCTGGGGTGGTGGTCAACAAGAAGGAGAACGAGCTGCTGGTTGGTGACAGTGAGAACGTCAAGGAGCTGCGCCACGTTTACGCCAGCCAGAGCAACGCTATGCGGGCAGCCAGGGCTGAGTGGGAAAAGCTGCAGCGTGGCGTGGCCGAGTTCCAGATCACCCTGGCCAAAGGCCGACCAGAACTTTACCCGGAACAACCCACCAAGGTCAGGGGCTTCAAACCACAAATCGACGAGGCCGAATGGCTACTCACCCAGGTCGTTCACGACCTCACCGACCAGGGCTACACCAACCGCCTGCAACTCGAAGTGAAACTGGAAGCGCTGCCGGAGTGATGTCTGGATGCGAGAAGGGCCCCACAATGTGGGGCCCTTCTCATTCTGCCTGACAACGCACCGAGACATGGCCAGGGAAAGGCGCCGCATGAAGTGCGCCGTCAGGCAGAGCGGCATCATACAAGAAGACCGTGTCACTACCCATTACAAGAAGAGGTGAGCCACTCAAAAAAACGCTGTCGCCACTTTGTCGCCACTTAGGCAAAAGAAAAAGGCCACTATTTCTAGTGGCCTTCTGTAACTCTTTGATTTTAATGGTGCCCGAGGCCGGAATCGAACCGGCACGACGCGAACGTCGAGGGATTTTAAATCCCTTGTGTCTACCGATTTCACCACTCGGGCACCGCAATCGGTATCAAGCTCGCGTGGCGGGCTTGTCAATATGGAGGCACGTTCCGGAGTCGAACCGGACTAAACGGATTTGCAATCCGCTGCATAACCGCTTTGCTAACGCGCCATGCAAAAGAGAGTTGGCTCTCTATTGTCTGAATTTGGAGCGGGAAACGAGACTCGAACTCGCGACCCCGACCTTGGCAAGGTCGTGCTCTACCAACTGAGCTATTCCCGCATTGGTCTGGCTGACTGCCTGACTACGAGGACGCATTCTAGCGATGTTCCTCGCCCAGTCAACCAGAAATGTTTAATACCCTGATCGTTCGGGCATTTTTTGCCCTTTTTGAACAGTTTTAGCGCCTTTGGCCGTTTCCTGCCTCAAATCAGCGGAAACCTCACCTTACGGCGCAAGTGACTCACAGGTTGGCGTGGTGGGTCAAATCGCCCCAGGCAGCCTTCATGTACTGGAACATAGACCAGAAGGTGAGCACGGTAGCGACATAGAGCATCACATAGGCGAGCCACACCATCCAGACGTTGTATTGCCAGATAAGACCGGTGAGCGACACCATCTGGATCATGGTCTTCCACTTGCCAATCCAGCTGACCGCCACCGAGGAGCGTTTGCCGAGCTCGGCCATCCACTCACGCAGGGCGGAGATGATGATCTCGCGGCCAATCATGGTCATGGCGGGGATGGTCACCCAGATGGTGTTGTAGTGTTCGACGATGACCACCAGTGCGGCGGCGACCATGATCTTGTCGGCAACCGGGTCAAGGAAGGCGCCAAAGGCGGTGGACTGATTGAGCTTACGGGCCAGATAGCCATCAAACCAGTCAGTGGCGGCGGCCAGAATAAAGATGATGGCGGCAGCCAGATAGGACCATTGATAAGGCAGATAGAACAGGATGACGAAGACGGGAATGAGCAAAATCCGGAAAAACGTCAACAGGTTAGGTATGTTTGTCATTATTTTCAGCCACTTCTTGTACGTCGCTACATAGTGCGCCAAAGCCGATTTGCGATGCAACCGCACTGGCGCCCGTCTTGGTCTTTTTAATCCATCAATCTTCTCAAAATGCGAGGGCCATTATGGCATTTACGGCCCCCCCGCGTCACGGCTCTTGTGCATCAAGGAGTTAGCGATTTTGCTATGCTGCTAACCCTGCTCAGGCGCTGTGCAAGCCATCGTGGATGGTCTGGGCCAGCTCCTGACTGATGCCGGGTACCTTGGCCAGTTCATCCACGCTCGCCTTTTTGACCTCCTGCAGGCCGCCCAGATATTTGAGCAGCGCCTGCCGCCGTTTCGGCCCCACCCCAGGAATATCCTCCAGACTGCTGCTGGTGCGGGCTTTGGCCCGTCTGGCCCGGTGGCCGGTAATGGCAAAACGGTGGGATTCATCGCGAATATGCTGAATAAGGTGCAAAGCGGGCATATCTGCCGGCAAATGCAGCTCTTCATGGCTCTCCCCCATGATGAGAGTTTCCAACCCCGCCTTGCGGGTGACCCCCTTGGCAATCCCCACCAGCAGCGGATATTTGCCGCCGAGAAACTCTAGCTGACGGGCCAGGATCTCTTCGGCGCGGCGCAACTGGCCGAGGCCGCCGTCAATAAACAGCACATCAGGCACCTTGTCCGGCTCCTGCTGCTTGCCAAAGCGGCGCTCCAGCGCCTGCTCCATGGCCGCGTAGTCATCACCGCCAGTGATACCGTCGATATTGAAACGACGATATTCCGATGAGAGCGGCCCCTCCCGGTTGAACACCACGCAAGAGGCCACGGTGCGCTCCCCCATGGTGTGGGAGATATCGAAACACTCCATGCGGGCAATGGGGCGCTCCAGCTCCAGCAGCTCTTCCAGCTGGTCGTAGCGGGCGGTGATGGTGCTCTTGTGAGCCAGCCGCGATCGCAGCGCCGTCTCGGCGTTGATGGAAGCGAGCTTGATAAAGCGGGCCCGTTCGGCGCGGGTACGGCTCACCACCCGCACCTTGTAGCCTGCGGTCTGGCTCAGAGTCTCGGCGATGACGCTCTCGTCCTCAAGGGCCACATCGAGCAGCACCTCGCTCGGGATCTGCCGCCCCCCCTGCCCCGACAGATAGAACTGCAGCAGGAAGGATTGCACCACCTCGTCGAGTTGGGTATCGGCCGGCACTTTCGGGAAGTAGCTGCGCGAGCCGAGCACCTTGCCCTGACGGATAAAGAGCACGTGGATGCAGGCCGCACCTTGCTGGAAGGCGACCCCCACCACATCCAGCTCGTCCAGCACGTTGCCGCTCACCGACTGCTGTTCGGTAACCCGGCGCAGCGCCAGGATCTGATCCCGGTAGCGGGCCGCCTCTTCAAAGCGCAGATCGCCGCTGGCGGACTCCATCTTGCCCACCAGCTCGCCAATCACCTGCTGGTTCTTGCCCGCCAGAAACAGTTTGGCCAGCTCCACCTGCTGGGCATATTCGGCCTCGCTCACCAACCCGGGCACGCAAGGGCCGGCGCAACGCTTGAGCTGATAGAGCAGGCAGGGACGGGTGCGGTTGGCATAGACCGCATCCTCGCACTGGCGTACCGGAAATATTTTCTGCATCAGATGCAAACTCTCGCGCACCGCGCCGCCAGAGGGGTACGGGCCGAAGTACTCTCCTTTGATCTTGCGGGCACCGCGATGCACGCCGATGCGCGGATGCTGGTGCGCGGTGATGATGATCCAGGGGTAGGATTTGTCATCCCGCAGCAGCACGTTGTAACGGGGTTGGTACTGCTTGATCAGGTTGTGCTCGAGGATCAGCGCCTCGGTCTCGGTGTGGGTAACGGTGACCTGGATATCGGCGATCTGGCGCACCAGGGTGCGGGTCTTGATGCTGTCGACGTTGGTGCGAAAGTAGGAAGCGAGCCGCTTTTTCAGATCCTTGGCCTTGCCCACGTAGATCACGGTGCCACCGCTGTCATACATGCGGTAGACGCCACTTTGATGGGTGACGGCGCTCAGAAACGCCTTGCTGTCGAAGAGAGGTTCGGGAGAGAGGGTCATCAGCTACTCGGCTCACACAAAGGCAAAAATTGACGGGCAGAGCATACTGCCCTCGCCGCCCGAAAAGCAAAGGGGCAGAAAAGCAAAAAGGCGGCACGCGCCGCCTTTGTGACCACACGCCACCCGATTAGAGGGTATCGGCATCCAGCATGCCATAGCGAATGGCCAGATGGGTCAGTTCCACGTCACCGTTGATCCCCAGCTTGCTGAACAGACGATAGCGGTAGCTGTTGACCGTCTTCGGGCTCAGGTTGAGCTGCTCGGAGATATCGGTCACCTTCTGCCCCTTGGTGATCATCATCATGATCTGCAGTTCGCGCTCGGAAAGGGACTTGAAGGGATTCTCGTCAGCGGAGGCAAACTGGCTGAGGGCCATCTGCTGGGCAATCTCTGGGGAGATGTAGCGCTGACCGGAGTGCACCAACCGGATCGCCTGGATCATCTCGTCGGGAGCAGCCCCCTTGGTCAGGTAACCGGCGGCGCCTGCCTGCATCACCTTGGTGGGGAACGGATTTTCTGAATGAATGGTCAGCACTATGATGCGCACATCGGGGCGGATCCGCAGAATTTTGCGGGTCGCTTCCAGACCACCAATACCCGGCATGTTCATGTCCATCAGGATCACGTCCGGATGGTGTTGGCGACAGAACGTAACTGCAGTCTCGCCGCTCTGTGCCTCACCCACCACCTTGATCCCGCGCACATCTTCAAGAATGCGTCTTATCCCTGTACGCACCAGCTCATGATCATCGACCAGGAATACATTTATCACCCAAACACCCCGTTTTATCTCGTTTTAGCCGCCCGGTTAGGGTTAACAGGGCGTCTTGCATCATAACCAAACTCGTCGCTTTGGCAAACCATGCACGCCAAAAGTTTGAGAAAACCCATGTTTAGCGTTTAAAATCAAATAATTATATAAATTTTCAAAACAAAAAACGGTGTCTTGCGACACCGTTTTTCATGATGTTAGTGCTGTGGCCATCACTTGGCCAAAAAGGCCCGCACCTTCTCCAGATCGGCCTGGGTATCCACCCCGACCGGCGGCGCTTCAAGGGCCTGGGCGACGTGGATCTTCTCCCCGTACCAGAGCACCCGCAGCTGCTCCAGTGCCTCGACCTGCTCCAGCACGCTCGGTGCCCAGTCTACGTAACGCTGGATAAAGCCGGCGCGATAGGCGTAGATACCGATATGACGCTGGTAGTGGTCACCAATCTGCTCGTGACTGTTGGCAAAGCGATCCCGATCCCAGGGAATGCTGGCTCGACTGAAGTAGAGGGCGTAACCATCCTTGTCAGTCACCACTTTCACTGCGTTCGGGTTGAACGCCTCTTCGGCATCCTTGATCGGCACCGACAAGGTCGCCATCGGCGCCGTGGCGGCGGCCAGATTATCCGCTACCTGACGAATGATGGCGGGCGGAATGAGCGGCTCATCCCCCTGCACATTGACGATGATGGTATCGGCGGCAAAGCCGTAGTGACGGCACACCTCGGCCAGACGCTCGGTGCCGGACTGGTGATCCGGTGAGGTCATGCACACCTCGACGCCGGTGCTCTGCAGTGCCTGCTGTACCCGCTCGTCATCGGTCGCAACGATCACCCGATCGGCACCCGATTGCAGGGCTTTCTCCACCACGTGCTGCACCATGGGCTTGCCATGGATATCCGCCAGCGGCTTGCCCGGCAGACGGGTTGACGCATAGCGGGCCGGAATGACGACGACGAAACTCATGACGGCAGCTCATCACTGTTGAGCGGACGGGCACGGTTCTCCAGCAGCACCGGGATCCCCTCCTCCAGCGGATAGGCCAGCTTGTCAAAGCGGCAGACCAGCTCATGAACTGCTTTGTTGTAGTGCAGCTTACCCTTGCAGACCGGGCAGGCGATGATGTCGAGCAACTTGATGTCCAAAGCCAAAACGATACTCCTTCAACGATGTCGCGCTGGCGGCTTCATCACACCAGCGATGGATGTCGAGCAACCAGATATTCCATACGGGGCATATCAACCCCCAGCTCCCCCGCCGAGGCGAGAGAGATTAATCTTGTGCCTTGGTTACGCCTTGCGCCTTTCCACTCGTGTTCAGCTTGTGCAACAAGGTATCGAGCAAGGAGGCGGGCAACTCGGCGCTGACCGGCAGATACCACCAGTTATCGAAGGCAAACGGGCGGCACTTGACCGCATCCTTCTCGGTCATCAGCAGCGGCTTGCTGGCAAAGCGGCCCACCAGCTCATCCCGATCGAAGGGGTGATGATCGCCGTAGGCGGCCTGCTGATCCAGCTGATAGCCGAGCCCTTCTAGGGTGGCAAAGAAGCGGGGTGGATGACCGATCCCCGCCAGCGCATCAACCTGCCCCGACAAGGGGGCGGCAAGCGGTGCATCGTCGCGCACCCGGCGCGGGGTGTCGGCGACCAGTTGCATGGGGTACTCCCCCTTGCCCGGCTCGCCGCCGTTGCAGATGATGGCGTCCACTCGTTTGAGACGAGTGATCGGCTCGCGCAGCGGCCCCATCGGCAGCAAGCAGGCGTTGCCAAAACGGCGAGCGCCATCCACCACCACCAGCTCGATGTCGCGGGCCAGCGCATAGTGCTGCAGACCATCGTCGGTGATGATGATATCCACCTCACCGCTCTGCTCCAGCAGTCGTACCGCGTCGGCCCGTTTCGGGGCAACTACCACGGGGCAGCCGCAGCGCCGGGCAATCAGCACCGGCTCATCTCCGGCCTGCGCCGTGGTGCTGGTCTCATCCAGCCGATAGGGGTAATGGGGCGCCTTGCCACCATAACCACGGCTCACCACCCCGGGGCGATAGCCGCGGGCTTGCAACTGCTCCACCAGCCAGACCACCACCGGCGTCTTGCCGTTGCCCCCCACCGAAATATTGCCCACCACAATGACCGGCAAGGAGGCGCGATACCCCTTGCGCCAGCCGTGACGATAGGCGTAGCGGCGGCTGCCGCTGATGATGGCAAACAGCAGGGCAAAGGGGGCCAGCAACCAGCGCCAGCCACTTTTGCGATACCAGAGCCGTTCCAGCATCAAGCCTTGCTTCCCGCGTTGCCAAACTGAATGGCGCGCAGCTGGGCATAGGTGCCGCGCTGCTCCATCAGTGCTTCGTGGTTACCGCGCTCGACGATATGGCCTTCGTCGATCACCAGGATCTCGTCCGCCTTCTCGATGGTGGAGAGACGGTGGGCGATCACCAGCGAGGTACGCGCCTTGCAAAGCTCGTCGATAGCCGCCTGAATGTGGCGCTCGGACTCGGTATCGAGGGCCGAGGTGGCCTCATCCAGCAGCAGAACCGGCGCATCGCGCAGCAAAGCCCGCGCAATGGCAACACGCTGGCGCTGACCACCGGAGAGGGATGCACCGTTCTCGCCAACCACAGTGTCATACCCGTTGCTCATCTTGCTGACGAACTCGTCGGCATGAGCGATACGGGCGGCCTGCACGATCTGGTCGCGGCTGTATTTGTCTTCTGCCGCGTAGGCGATGTTGTTGGCCACCGAGTCGTTGAACAGGTGGACATGCTGGGAGACCAGCGCGTACTGCTTGCGCAGCTCGCTCAACTTGTATTCGCGGATGTTGATGCCGTCCAGCAGGATCTCGCCCTGATCGATGTCGTAGAAACGGGTCAACAGGCTGGCAATGGTACTCTTGCCAGAGCCGGAACGGCCCACCAGCGCCACCGATTTACCCGCCTCCACCTTGAAGCTGACGTTGTGCAGCGCCGGGGTATCCTTGGTCGGGTAGGTGAAGGTGACGTTGCGAAACTCGATCTCGCCGCGGGCACGCCCCAGAGTGCGGGTGCCGGTATCCTGCTCCGGCTCGCTGTCGAGCAGGCCAAACAGGCTGTGGCAGGCGGTGATGGCCCGCTGGAACTGGTTGTTGACGTCGGTCAGGCTTTTCAGCGGCTTGAGCAGCATCATCATGGAGGTGATCATGACGGTAAACGTACCGGCAGTCAGGGTTGATTTGACGCTGTCAATGGTCGCGACGTAGAGGAAGGCAGCCAGCGCGATGGAGGCAACCATCTGCACCACAGGGCTGCCGATGGCATCGGCAGCGACCATCTTCATGGTCTGCTGGCGCATGTTGTTGCTGACCTGGAAGAAGCGTTTCTCTTCCACCTTCTGGCCACCAAACATCAGCACCTCTTTGTGCCCTTTGAGCATCTGCTCGGTGGAGGTGGTGATATCCCCCACCGCCTGCTGAATGTGACGGCTGATCTGGCGGAAACGACGGCTGATAAGGCCGATGATGACCCCCACCAGCGGGCCAACCACCAGGAAAATTACCGACAGCTGCCAGGAGTGCCAGAACATCAGGCCGAGCAGACCGACCACGGTCGCCCCTTCCCGCACCAGGGTCACCAGCGTGGTGCTCGCCGCCGAGGAGACCTGACTGGCGTCATAGGTCACCTTGGAGAGCAGATGACCGGTGTTCTGGCGGTCGAAGAAGCTCATCGGCATTGCAACCATGTGATTGAACACCTGCTGTTGAAGACGCATCACGACGTGGTTGCCGACCCAGGCCATGCAGTAGTTGGAGAGAAAGTTGGCGACACCGCGCAGGGCCACGATGCCGAGGACGAAGAAGGGCATCCATTTCAAAACGGTGCTGTCGTTGCCATTGATGCCCTGATCGATCAGCGGCTTGATGGAGTAGACAAAGGTGGTATCCACGGCGGCGTAGCCCAGCATCCCTATGATGCCACCGACCAGGCCCAGCTTGCGATCACGGACATAACCGAGCAGGCGTTTGAATACTGGCCAGCTCTCTTGTGAGGTTTCTTGTTGCATGAATAGCCGTTAGTAATGGAAATGACGGGCTATTCTAGCCAAAGCGCAGGCTTACACCAAGCGCCGCCACCTATATCGCATTCCTACACGGCAGAAATGGCGGATTATTGCTCAAACCACACTCGCGGTCGCCACCACTCACCACTGCGCCGGTACCAGGGCCCCAGACCTCGCTCGGCGGTGACGCTCAAGCCCGCTGCGGTGGGGTCGACCAGAATCGCCCCTTGCTGACCGGTGATCCACTGGCGGGCATCCCGATAGCGGGCCACCACATCGGGACGGGGAAAGCCCCACTGATTCATAAAGCCGGCGCTGTGGATCACATCCTTTGCCGCCACCGCCGCGACAAACGGGGGTGTGGAGGAGGTGCGACTGCCATGATGGGGGCTCACCAGCAAGGTGCTGGCCAACCCCTCACCATCCAGCGCCACCAGCCGCTGCTCGGCTTGCCGCTCGATATCTGCACTGAGCAGCACACTGAGCTCGCCATCGCTGATACGCACCACGCAGCCATCGTTATTGCGCCCGCCACCGGGGCGCTCGGGCCAGAGCACTGCAAACGAGAGCCCCTGCCAGCGCCACTGTTGCCCACGCTCGCAGAGCGTCGTTCCCTCACTGAAGGGATAAGAGGAGAGCTCGTGACGCACCGGCATGGCGCTGAGCAGTCGCTTGCGATTGCCGGCATGGTCCCGATCCTTGTGGCTGATGATGAGGCGATCGATGACCCGGATCCCCAGATGGCTCAGCTGGGGCAGGATCACAGCATCCGCCATGTTGTAGCCTCCGGGATAGCGATCACCAGTGTCATAGAGGATGGCGCGCTCCCCCTTGCTGATCAGCACCGCCAGCCCCTGCCCCACATCCAGCACCCGCAGTTGCCAGCGGGCAGGCGTTTGCCAGCACGCCAACACCAGCGCAAGGGCGCCCGGTAACCAGAGCCAGCGTGCCGGGCGCCACTGTGCGGCGAACCAGAGCAGCAACAGCAGGGTGCAGAGTGGCAGCCACCAGGCGGGTAGTGGCCACCACAGTTGCAGTTGATCGGCCAGCCAGTTCAGGAGCGTCAGCACCCACCCGAGCCCCAGATCCGCCAGCCAGAACAGGACATAGGCAAGCGAGGTGGAAAGCGGCGCCAGCAGCACACCGATCAGGGCCAGCGGGATGATGGCGATACAAAAGAGCGGCACCGCCAACAGGTTGATCACCATGGCAAGGGGCGCTATCCCCTCGAACAACGTCAGTTGCAACGGCAGCAGACCGAGCAGCAGCCAGAGCTGGATCTGCCAGAGCCCCGGCTTGTCGTGGACATATCCCACCAGCAGCAGGATGGCCACCGCCAGAAACGAAAGCCAGAAGCCGGCCGAATAGAGGGCGAAGGGATCCCAGAGGGTCAATACCACAAAGGCCCATAACCAGATGCGCCAAGCCGGCCACTCTCGCCGGCTCCAGCGCAGCACACTCCACACCAGCACCATGATCAGGGCCCGCTCGGTGGCCACCGCAAATCCGGCCAACGCGCTGTAGACGGCGGCAAACAGCAGGGAGGTGATGATGGCGCCGCGCAGACCAAACAGCCTGCCCAGCCACCACCCGAGCACCGCCACCAGCGCGATGTGTTGCCCTGAGATGGCGATGATATGGGTCAGGCCGCTGCCGCGAAACAGCTCCCACTGGGCATCCGTGATGCCGCTCTGCTCGCCAAAAGTGAGCGCCGCCAGCAAGGGGACATGATCAAGTGGGCGCCAACTCTCGGTCGCGGCCCCCAACCAACGTTCACGCCAACCCGCAGGTACCTGTTGAATGTCGATCACCCGACGCAGATTGCCGGTGGCGGTGATCCCCTTGCCCAGCAGCAGACGCCGCCCATCCAGCCCCGCCTCGTTGGCAAGACCGTGAGCCGGTTTCAACGAGGTCACCAGGGTGATCCGGCTGCCTACCGTCATGGCTGGTAATGCCTGATAGGCATTGACCCTGATCAGGGGCTCAGGCGTCACCGGTTGCTCGTCGAGGGAGCTCACCCGCAGCAGCAGCCGGACAAATTTATCCCCCTCGGGCTCTGCACTTTGCAACTGTGCGGTTATCATGTGGCTCGTCTGATCGCCCAACCGCTCCAGCCAGGCCAGCCGATAGGCAAGATTGGCCTGCATCCAGAGGATGCCGAGCAGGAGAAACAGCCACCGCCAGGCACGGCAACATGCAAGGGGGATCAGCAGGGACAGCAACAGGCCCCCCCATGCGAGTGAAGGTAACCATGGCCAGAGCAGTGAGGAGCTTGCCCCTAGGGCAAACGACAACAGACGCAGATCCATGGAGCAAGTATTTAGCAAGGTTTCAATATGCCCAAACGACTCATTAAACGCTGGATGCCCGATCAGCAAACCCTGAAAGAACACAAGCACCTGCGGCTGTTCGGCAAACTGCTGCTCGATGCCAACCTCTGGCACCTCAACCGCCGCTCGGCCGCCGGGGCATTTGCGGTGGGCCTCTTCATGGCCTGGGTGCCGCTCCCCTGCCAAATGCTGTTGGCCGCCGGTGGCGCCATCCTGTGCCGGGTCAATCTGCCGCTCTCGGTGGCGCTGGTCTGGCTCTCCAACCCCTTTACCATGCCGCCCCTGCTCTATGGAGCCTATCTGGTGGGTTGCCAGTTGCTGGGACATTCGGCGCAGCAGATAGAGATTGAATTCACCTGGGAGTGGCTGGTCTCGGTACTGGGCACAGTGGCACCGCCGCTGTTGCTGGGCTCGCTGATCCTGGCCCTGCTCAGTTCTCTTATCGGTTACACCCTGATCCGCACCTTCTGGCGGATCAGCACGGTGCGCCAGTGGCAAAAACGCAAGATGGCCCGCCCATGCTGAGTCGCTGGTTTGCCCGCTTCAAGCTAGATCCCGATACCCTGCGCCAACAGAAGTGGTTTGCCCTGTTTGGTGAGCGACTGCTTGCCCCTGCCCTCTGGCAAGGGGGCACCCGCGCCCTGAGTGGCGCGGTGGCGGCCGGGATCTTCGCCTGCTGGTTCCCCATCCCGATGCACTCGCTCATCGCAGTCGGTCTGGCGCTGGCATTCAGCCTCAACCTGCCACTGGCGCTGCTGGCGGTCTGGTTCAACAATCCGCTGACCCTGCCGTTCATGTACCTCTACGCCTATCGCACCGGTTGTCTGGTACTGCACCAGACGCCGGAGCCTTTCCACCTCAGCTGGACCCTGCACTGGCTGGAGCAGGAGGCTGCGACCCTGGTGCCCCCCTTCCTGCTCGGCAGCCTGCTGCTGGCGGTACTCACCGCCCTGAGCGGCGGCGTCCTGACCGCGCTGCTGTTGCAACTGCGCAAGCTGTGGCAAGGTGCCCGCCACCACTGAGCCGCCCTTACCCTTGTTTGGCAATCAGCCGTTGGTGTCTAGTCCTGAAATAGGTTTACACATTTTCAACTATCATTTCTCTACTCAGAACCCCCTATGTACTGCATCGGGGGTTCTGTATTTCAACGCATGATGCGGCCGCTCCGCGTTGTAAATATCCACCGCTTCACGCACCATTTCCCGCGCTTGCGTCAAATCCTGCGGGCTTTGCAACAATAACTCTCCTTTCAAAATCCCGTTCACCCGCTCCGCCAACGCATTCTGGTAACAGTCATACCCATCCGTCAGACGGGACAAGCAGAAACAAAAAGCCCCTCATCTTGCACGCACAAGGGAGAGGGGCAAACAGGCACAGAAATAAAACGGTTACTCGGCGGTGGCCATCTGCCAGGTTTTGAAGCCGCCGGAGAGATTCTTCACTTTAAAGCCGAGCTGACTCAGCAAGCGGCAGGCGACATGGCCGCGCAGCCCAACCTGACAGCTGATCAGCAGCTCTTTCTCTTTGGGCAACTCATGGAGGCGACCACGCAACTCGTCGAGGGGGATATGCAGCGCCCCCGGAATGCGGCCCAGCTTGTCGAGCTCCGGGCCATTGCGCACATCCACCACCAGCTGATGGGGGTTACGAGCCTGCACCTCGGCCACGTGGCAGAGCAGGGTGTCCCCTTTCAGATGGTTGCTTGCCACAAAGCCCGCCATGTTGATCACATCCTTGGCTGAGCCGAACGGCGGCGCATATGTAAGCTCCAGATCCTGCAGGTCAAACACGGTGAGACCGGCGCGCTGGGCCACCGCCAGCACGTCGATGCGCTTGTCGATGCCATCCTTGCCGATGGCCTGGGCACCGTAAATCTTGCCATCCGGGGCAAACAGCAGCTTGAGGCTGACCGGATGGGCGCCCGGGTAGTAACCGGCGTGGCTGCCCGGATGGACATAAACCTTCTCGAACGGCAATCCCAGTTGCACCAGTCGCTTCTCGTTGAGGCCAGTGCTGGCCACCGCCAGATCGAACAGCTTGCAGATGGCTGTCCCTTGCGTCTTCTTGTAGGTTTCGCTTCGGCCCAGCATGTTGTCGGCGGCGATGCGCCCCTGCCGGTTGGCCGGGCCCGCCAGCGGGATCAGCACAGATTCGCCGGTGACGAAATCTATCTCTTCCACCGCATCCCCCACCGCGTAGATAAAGGGATCCGAGGTACGCATCCCGGCATCGACCTTGATGCCGCCCCGTGGGCCCAGCTCCAGCCCCGCTTTGGCGGCGAGCAGGGTTTCCGGCTTGACGCCGATGGCGAGGATCAAGAGACCGGTATCAAGATGGGAGCCGTCATTGAGGGTCAGGCGCAGGCCACCACTTTTGGCGGTCGGCACGGCGGAGGTTTTCTCGGCAGGCAGATCCAGACTCTCGATGGCGGTGAGGCCGGTGCGCAGGCGCAGGTCGATCCCCTCTTCCCGGATGCGGGCATGGAGCATGTTGGCCATCTCCTTGTCCACCGGCGCCATCACCTGATCGGCCAGCTCCAGCAGGGTGACATCCAGCTTGCGCTGGTGCAGTGCCTCCATCATCTCCAGCCCGATAAAGCCGCCGCCCACCACTGTGACGTGGCGCGGCTGATCGTGATGCAGAGCCGCCAGAATGCGATCCATGTCCGGGATGTTGCGCAGGGTATAGACATGGGGGCTGTCGATACCGGGGAAGGGAGGACGGATCGGCGCAGCCCCCGGGCTCAGCAGCAGCACATCGTAATGCTCGCGCTGCTCTTCACCGGTTTGCAGGTTGCGCACCAGCAAGGTCTTGCCCGCCTTGTCGATCTCAATCACATCGTGGAAGACCCGCACATCGACGTTGAAACGGCGCTTGAAACTCTGGGGAGTCTGCAGCAGCAAGGCATCCCGGTCGGGGATATCGCCCCCGATGTGATAGGGCAGACCGCAGTTGGCGAAGCTGACAAACTCGCCCCGCTCGAACATCACGATCTCTGCCTCTTCACTCAAACGACGAGCACGAGCCGCCGCCGATGCGCCCCCCGCGACACCACCGATAATCAGGATCCGTTTCATCTGCAAGACTCCTCATACATGATAATGGGCAATAAATTAGACTTTTCTAATTTAGAATTCAATGAAATTTTGTTTCACACCATTTTGCAGTATTCTTGCAACCCCGACGGTTGCTTAACAGGATGTTGTTTGTTCATGTCGTCTACCGCACTCAGTCATCTTCCTCCTGCCCTCCAGACGCCACTCTTTTTCCGTCTGGACCTGCGCAGTCAACGGCTGGTCGCCCTGACCGACGTGATGCAAACCCCGCTCTACTGGCTCGACGAACCGCGCGCCCCCTGGCCTGCCCAGCTGCCCGATGCCCTGCGCCTGCCCATCGAACAACTGCTGGCCAACGGCCATGGCGGCAAGATCACCGTGCGCTTTGCCAGCCAGCTCTGGCATATCGCACTCGCTCACGAGCAGGATGGCTTCTGGCTCATCTGTCTGCAGAACCTTCGTCAGGAGCCCATCGCCGATCTGGCATTGCAACTGCCGCGCCTCAGCCAGATGGCGAGCCAGCAACAGTATGCGCCCCTGCTCGAGGCCCTTAAAGAGAGCTTGGGGGCCGATCGGCTCATACTCTGGCACTATCAGGCCAACGGCGATCTCGGCAGCGAGCAACTCACCCCGGTGTTCACCCTGGGGGTCGAGGCGCTCTACCCCATTCGCGGTGACAGCCGCTATATCCGCGCCCTGCGTACCCGCAAATCCTTAAGCTTCTCGGAAGCGGCCCACCAGCCGATGCTGAGCAATCACCTCTATCTGACCAGTGCCGGTGTGCGCTCACGCCTCGATGGTGCCCTGCTGGAGCAGGACAAGCTGTTCGGGGTGCTGAGTCTGGAGTATCTCGATCCCACCCCGCTTAGCGAGGAGATGTTGCAGCTGGTGCGCAGCAGCGCCCAGCTGCTCGGCCACTGGCAACCGCAACCGGAAGAGCACCGCGCCGAGCTGGCCCTCCCGCCCGAGCTGCACCAGCAGACCGGCATCGACTACTGCAAGACGCTGGTAAGCTGGGCCATGAGCGCCAGCGGTGCCCGGGTGGGCTGGATCGGCGAGTTCCAGCCCCGCGGTCAGGATCTCTGGATCATCCCCCGCTGCGTCATCAACGAGGAGATCTGCTCCACCCTCAAGCCCATCCAGCTCGACCCCGGCCCCGCTCAGGAGCTGTTCCAGCACGGTCAGGCCATCTATGTGGAAGATCTGCCCGTACGCTATCCCAAAGCGACCCGGCTGCTTGCTCTCAATGCCAGCGCCTACATCGGCATTCCGCTCCATGGCCAGAGCGGCGCCCCCATTGGCCAGATCACCCTGCTGCTCGATACCCCACTTGAGGAGCCCGAACAGCTTCTGGATCTATTGAGCAGCCAGCACGAGCGGGCCGCCATCGAACTCAAGCGCCTCGCCACCGACGATGCCCTGCGGCTGGCCGAGGTAGCCTTTAATACCCACGATGGGCTGATTGTGATGGATCACAACGGCATCATCCTCAAGGTCAACCACTCCTTCAGCCGGATCACCGGATTTGGCGAGGTAGAGGTGATCGGTCACTCCATTCGCAAGCTGCGTCCCACCTACTACGGGGATCATCTCAAGGAAGATGTCAGCCGCACCGTCAACGAGCAGGAGTTCTGGCTCGGTGAAGAGCGCTGTCTGCACAAGGATGGGCACCTCTTTCCGGTGCGCTTGATGGTGAACGGCGTCAAGGATGAGCAGGGGGAGCTCAGCCACTTTATCTGCAGCTTCTACGACATCACCCAGGAAAAAGAGGCGGCCAGACATATCGAGCAGCTCGCCTACTACGACGATCTCTGCGGTCTGCACAACCGCCGCAGCCTCAACCATATTTTGCAGCAGACCCTGAGCGCCTCCAACGGCCAGTGGGGCGCCCTGTTGCTGGTGGATCTCGACAACTTCAAGTCGATCAACGACTCCCTCGGTCACGCCTGCGGCGATCTGTTGCTGCAGTCCGTGGTGCAGCGTTTCAGGGAGCTGCCCCAGGACAATCTGGTGCAGGCGCGTATCTCGGGGGATGAGTTTGCCCTGCTCTTTACCCAGCTGGGACAAGGGGAAGTCACCGCCAAAATTCTGGCAGAGCACTTCGCCCGCGAGCTGATGGGGCTGTTTCGCACCCCGTTCGACATCGGCGATCACAAACTGCACTGCAGCGCCTCGGTGGGGATCAGCCTCTTCTCCGGCAACGAGACGGATCATCTGGTCCTGATGCAACAGGCCGACACCGCGACCCACATGGCCAAGCGCGCCGGTCAGGGCCACTACGTCTTCTTTACCGAGGCGATGGCCCAGCATGAGAAGAACCGGCTGACCCTCACCAATGAGCTGCGCGATGCCCTGCGTCACCACGAGCTGCAACTCCACTATCAACCACAATACCGGGTCGACAATGGCTCGCTGTCGGGTATCGAGGCGCTGCTGCGCTGGCAGCGCAGCGACGGCACCATGGTGCCGCCCGGGGAGTTTATCCCCATCGCCGAAGAGACCAGCCTGATCCTCGAGATCGGCTACTGGGTGATGAAGACCGCCTGCGCCCAATACAGCTTCTGGCTCAACCGTGGCCTGCAGATCCCCCATCTGTCGGTCAACGTCAGTGCCCGCCAGTTCCACACCCAGGGCTTCGTACAACAGGTGGAGTACATCTTGCGCGATACCGGTGTGCCCCCCTCCCGCCTGCTGCTGGAGGTGACCGAATCGGTAGTATTGGAGAATAGGCAGGAGAGTATTGCCAGAATGCGCCAACTCAAGGAGCTCGGCATCCTCATCTCCATCGACGACTTCGGTACAGGCTACTCGTCGCTGGCCTATCTGCGGGATCTGCCCGCCGATGAGGTGAAGCTGGATAGAAGCTTCATTCAGACCCTGGTACACAGCGAACAGGACAGAGCCATCGTCAAGGCAATACTCGATCTGGCCCAGGTCTTCCGTTTTACCGTCACCGCCGAAGGGGTGGAAGAGGAGGCGCAGCTGGCCATCCTCAAAGCGCTGGGATGCCAGCATTATCAAGGGTTTCTCACCAGTCGGCCGCTCACCGTCAAGGGGCTGGAGCAGCTGCTTGGCAGCCGGGCGACGGACTAAAGGTGTAGGATCAATAGGGGTTTATGTAATAAAATAACGGCCTGCTCGAATTGTTGGAGTTGTTTATGTCTGTCATTAATCGGATCCCTGCCGTTGAAATCAGCCAGCCAGCCGGAGCTCACGGCACCGTTGGCCGGATCCATTCCGTCGAAACCTGCGGCACTGTCGATGGCCCGGGAATACGCTTTATCGTATTCATGCAAGGCTGCCTGATGCGCTGCAAGTACTGCCACAACCGCGATACCTGGGATACCGAAGGTGGCCGCGAAGTGACCGTACCGGAGTTGATGAGTGACATCACCAGCTATCGCCACTTCATGAATGCCTCCGGCGGTGGCGTGACAGCGTCCGGCGGTGAAGCCATGCTGCAACCCGCTTTCATTACCGAACTCTTTACTGCCTGCAAAGAGAAAGGGATCCACACCTGTCTCGACACCAACGGCTTCGTCCGCCATCTCGACGAACAGGTGGACAAACTGCTCGACCAGACCGATCTGGTGCTGCTCGACATCAAACAGATCAATGACGAGAAACACATTCCGCTGACCCACGTCAGCAACAGATACACCCTGGAGTTTGCCCGCTATCTGGCAGCCAAAGGCAAGACCATGTGGATCCGCTACGTGGTGGTACCGACCTGGAGCGACGACGACGAGAGCGCCGAAGGGCTGGGCCAGTTTATCGCCGAGCTGGGCGATAGCGTGGAGAAGGTGGAGCTGCTCCCCTACCATGAGCTCGGCAAACACAAGTGGGACGTACTGGGCGACCCGTACGAGCTGAGCGGGATCAAGCCCCCCAGCAAGGAGACCATGGAACGGGTCAAGGGCATCCTCGGCAAGTACCACAACAACGTCAAATATTGATGGTAAAAGCAGGCTGATTCGTCAGCCTGCTCTGCTATGGGGCGGTCGGGAAGGCCGCCCGGACTCTACTGCATGAATGGACGACAAGATGAGTGAAGGACAACTCGCCGCCCTCCTGATCTGGCTGGTACTGCTGGCCTTCAGCCTGCGCCGCTCTCTGTGGCAGACCCTCCATGACAACCCCCTCTATCAGCACCTGTTGCTGGGTAGTGCCATCGCGCTGGTGCCGCTCTGGTATCTAAGGGCCGGTCTGCATGAGGGGCTGGAGGTCCATTTTCTCGGGCTCACCTCCCTCACCCTGCTGCTGGGCTGGCGGCTGGCCCTGCTCGCCCCCTGCCTGACCCTGCTGGTACTCGATTACTTTGGCGTCACCAATCTGGCCGACTTTGGCTGGCAGGCGCTGGTTGGCATTGCCCTGCCAGTAGCCACCAGCTGGCTGCTGTTTCTGGCCAGCTGGGCCTGGCTGCCGCGCCATCTCTTTGTCTATATCTTCGTTGCCGCCTTTCTTGGCGGCGCCCTCGCCATCTCGGTCAAGGTTGCAGCCAGCGCCCTGTTGATGGGGATAAGCGGCAGCTACCCCTGGCATACCATCACGGCAGACTACCTCTCCATCTGGCCGCTGCTGCTCTTTCCGGAAGCGCTGCTCAACGGCATGGCGATGACGGTGCTCGCCATCTACCGTCCCCACTGGGTCAACACCTTCTTCGATCGCACCTATCTGGGCAAATAACTCCTTTTCCCCTATCTGCGCGCATAAAAAAGGAGAGGCCATGGCCTCTCCTTTTGTGCTATTCCGAATTGTGACAAATCCCGGTTTAGTGCAGCTTCAGGGTCGGACGCAGCACACGGTTGATACGACCCACCAGCATGATGAGGCCGGTCTTGACGTAGCCGTGCAGGGCGATCTGGTGCATCCGGTAGAGGGAGATGTACACCAGACGGGCGATATAGCCTTCCACCATCATGGAGCCGCGCATCAGGTTGCCCATCAGGCTGCCCACGGTGGAGAAGCGGCTGAGGGATACCAGCGAACCGTGGTCGTGGTAGAGGTAGGGCTTCATCTCGCCGCCGTTCATCTTGGCCAGAATGTTCTTGAACGCCTGGCTGGCCATCTGGTGGGCAGACTGGGCGCGCGGCGGCACGAACTTGCCATCCGGCTGCGGGCAAGCGGCGCAGTCACCGATGACGAAGATGTTCTCGTCACGGGTGGTCTGCAGGGTCTCTTTCACCACCAGCTGGTTGATGCGGTTGGTCTCAAGACCAGCGATATCCTTCATGAAATCCGGCGCCTTGATACCGGCAGCCCACACCATCAGGTCAGCTTCAATCAGCTCGCCATCCTTGGTATGCAGACCTTCGGCGGTCGCTTCGGTGATCATGGTGGCGGTACGCACATCCACACCCAGCTTGACCAGCTCCTGATGAGCGGCGCCGCTGATGCGCTCCGGCAGAGCCGGCAGAATGCGCGGGCCCGCTTCCACCAGGGTCACCTTCAGGCTGTCGGTGGTGAGGTTCTTGAAGCCGTAGGCATAGAGCTGCTCGACCGCGTTGTAGAGCTCGGCAGAGAGCTCGACGCCGGTGGCGCCGCCGCCAACGATGGCAATCTTCACCTTGTCGCCCGGCTGGTATTCGGTGGCGAACTGCAGGAAGCGGTTCATCATGCTGTTGTGGAAACGGTGCGCCTGGGAGGGGCTATCGAGGAAAATACAGTTATCCTTGATGCCCTTGGTGTTGAAGTCGTTGGAGACAGAACCGATGGCCATCACCAGATAGTCGTAGGGCAGCTCGCGCTCGTTGACCACGATGTCGCCATTGTCGTCGTGGATCGGGGCCAGCACGATGCGTTTATCGTCACGCTTGATGTCGGTCAGGGTGCCGAGCTGGAAGTCGAAACCGTGGTTCTTGGCGTGAGATTGGTAGCTCAGGGCATCGATGCCCGCATCCATGGAGCCGGTGGCTACTTCGTGCAGCAGGGGTTTCCACAGGTGGGTGCGGTTGCGATCGACCAGAGTGATCTTGGCCTTGTTCTTCTTGCCAAGCTTGCGACCCAGACTGGTGGCCAGCTCCAGGCCACCGGCGCCGCCGCCTACAACGACAATATTCATCATGATGATTTTCCTCGGTTCCTCAAAACGAAAGGGAGCCATTGGCTCCCTAAAACGAAATCGGTCGACGTGATGGATCAGGCTTCTTTGAAGGCCTTCATCCGCTGCAGATGATGCGAGATATTTTTGAACTTATGAGTCTCGCGCTCATCCCACACGATGTCGTAATAGTTCTTCAATTCACGTTCAGTGTCCCGATTATCGCGCACTTCATCCTGAACGGAAAGGATACACAGGCAGTTTCCTGAATTTTTCTTACGAAATTCAGTTACACACTTGGTACCGATATCGTCATATTCTTCCGGCCGGTCGATCTTGCCCTGCATGTTCTCTTCCGGATGGAGGTTGGGGTTGAAGATCACCTGGCGAATACCGCACAGAAAGCCGATCCGCTCGCTCCAGTAGCCACCAAGACCCACGCCGCAGATCAGCGGTTTGGGATCGGTACTCATATCGAGCTGTTTTTTCACTTCCTTGAGCAGATGGCTCATATCATGACGGGGGTGAACCGTGCTGTAGTGCACGAAACGCACATCATCATCAATAAACTGCAACTGCAGCACTTTCTCGTGATTGCCTGGGCTGGTGGCATCAAAGCCATGCAGATAGATGATCATGGATAAGACCTCAGGATCTGTGTCGGTTTTATCGAAACTACCCCAGCGGCGGCCCCGTGCGCCACCAAAACATCCAACTTTCTTGCTTTGGATCACGCCCCCGCCCCCGATTGTGCCCTACGGCCCGCGAGCGGCGTCACATGCAGAGGGGCGCATTGCGAGCAACGTTATGGTGCCCGGCTATCAAAGTGAGATCGCCAGACCGATAATGATAAACCCCTTACCAATCTGAGATGCCCTCACCTCCTTCCCCTGCCAGCAGCCGGACACTTATCTGGCCGGTATGTGACTCATCCCGCAAAAACAAGGCGTTATCACCAAACGTTTTCTCTCGTGAGCGGCGTTGTGCATGTTTTGTGCACTGACCCGTGCTGCACCGGATCCCTCTCACTACTGCCGAGGGATCTGGCACCTCTGTCAATACACGAGATCAATGACCGGGAAAGCTGCGGCTTTCACTATCTTGCCTGTAGCAGTTGCGCGGGCTTCAAGGAGTGATCTGTTCATGAACGAGACCAATCCCCCCTCCCCCCGACCGGGTGTGCGCAAGCGCCCGGTGGATGAAGTGGAGCGCATGCTCCCCATGGGCCAACTCTTTACCCTGGGCCTGCAACATGTGCTGGTGATGTACGCCGGCGCCGTGGCGGTGCCATTGGTGATTGGCGGCAGTCTGGGGCTGCCCAAGGATCAAATCTCCTACCTCATCAGTTCGGATCTCTTCTGCTGCGGCATCGTCACCCTACTGCAATGTGTCGGGATTGGCCGCTTTGCCGGGATCCGGCTGCCGGTCATCATGTCGGTCACCTTTGCCGCCGTGATGCCCATGCTGGCCATCGGAGCCAACCCGGATCTGGGGCTGACGGGCATCTTCGGCGCCACCATCGCCGCCGGTATCATCTCGACCCTGCTGGTGCCGCTGATAGGTAGGCTGATGCCGCTCTTCCCCACCGTAGTAACCGGGGTGGTTATCACCTCCATCGGGATCAGCATCATGCAGGTGGGGATCGACTGGATGGCGGGGGGCAAGGGCAATCCGGAATATGGCAGCCTGCGCTATATCGGCACCAGCTTTCTGGTGCTCGTCTTTATCCTGCTGGTGACCCGCTTCACCAAGGGCTTTTTCAGCAATATCTCGGTGCTGCTCGGGATCATCTTCGGTTTCGTGGTGGCCATCGCCATGGGCGAAGTGAGCCTAGATGGCCTCGGCGAGGCAGCTTGGTTTGCCCCCATAGTGCCCTTCGCCTTCGGCTGGCCCACCTTCGATCCCATCTCCATCGCCACTCTGACGGTGATCATGCTCATCACCTTTATCGAGTCGATGGGGATGTTTCTGGCCCTTGGCGACATCGTCGGCCATCCGGCCAGGCGCGGTGATATCGTACGCGGGCTGCGGGTGGATGGCATCGGCACCATTATTGGTGGGATATTCAACAGCTTCCCCCACACCTCCTTCTCCCAGAATATCGGCCTGGTGAGCGTGACCGGGGTATCGAGTCGCTGGGTCTGCGTGATGTCGGGGGGGATCCTGCTCGCCTTTGGCCTCATCCCCAAGATGTCGGTGCTGGTCGCCTCCATCCCGCCCTTCGTGCTGGGGGGCGCCGGTATCGTCATGTTCGGTATGGTGCTGGCAACCGGCATTCGCATCCTGGCGCGCACCGATTACAACAGCAACCGCCACAACCTCTATATCGTCGCCATCAGTCTCGGAATTGGCATGATCCCGACGGTCTCCGGGAATTTTTTCCAGCAGCTTCCGGCGCAGATACAACCGCTTTTTCATAGCGGTATCCTGCTGGCCACCATCAGCTCGGTGCTGCTCAACCTCTTCTTCAACGGCTATCAGCCAGATCTGACTCACCAGACCCGTCCACTGCTCGTTGGCCCCATCAAACCGCAACAAAAGCAGGCATAACAAACAGGCCCCCGGACAGCGAGACTGTCCGGGGGCCTGTTGTTCATATCACCGCAGACCCAATCAGGCAGGCAACTGCGTGAAGCGCTCTACCGCCTGCGCTACTTGTGCCAGACTCCCCTGCCAGAAGGCGGCCTCACGGATATCCTGCCCCAGATGCTTGGCTACCAGATCTTCGGCGCTCATCCGGCCGGTATCGCGCAACAAGGCGCGATAGGCCTCGGCCACGCCCTCTTCCCCCGCCGCCTTGCGGCTCATCAACTGCTGATAGACCCCGAGGCTGAACAGATAACCGAACAGATAGGGGTAGTTGTAAAAGCCCAGCCCCGCGATGGAGAAGTGCGCCTTGGCCGCCCAGAACATGGGGTGATAGCGGGTCAGGCTCCCCTCATACCAGCGTCCCCACGCCTCGTCAGTCAACGCCTTGAGCCGCTCTGCCGACACATAACCCTGCGCCCGCTCGGCCACCAAGGCCTGCTCGAAATCGAAGCGAGCCGGGATATTGACCAGGAAGGTGGCCGCGCCGTCGGCCTCGGCCCAGATGATGGCCAGCTGCTCTTCCGGGCTTTGCGCCTGCTCGAACAGGGCGCTGCGCACCAGGGTTTCGGCGAAGATGGAGGCGGTCTCCGCCAGCGTCATGGGGTAGCTGCGCTGACTCATCGGCAGATCGCGGATCACCCAGTTGTGCCAGGCGTGACCCAGCTCATGGGCCAGTGTAATGACGTTGTCCATGGTACCGGCATAGGTAACGAAGACCCGCGGTTCGACCGGTTCAGCAAACTTGGTGCAGTAGGCGCCGGTGCGGCGATTTGGCGTGGGGGCCGCATCAATCCAACCCTTCTCGGCCATCATGCGGGCAAATGCACCCATCTCGGGATCGAATCGGCTAAAGGCATCGGCAATCAGCGCGATCGCCTCATCAAAAGGAATGTCGCGGCTGCTGGAAGCAGGCGGCGGCGCAAAGAGATCCTCCGGCCCCAGATCGTCGAGACCAAGGCGCTCGGCCATCAGCTCCAGCGCCCGCTGACCCAACCCACGGGCTCGCCAGGTTTCGCTCATCAGGGCATCGAGGGTGGCGCGCTCGATATGGCTCTGGTGGCAGGAGAGATCCAGCGCATCGAGCACACGGGTTTTGCCGCGCTGACGGGCCAGCTCCAGCCGCCAGCCGTTGAGGGCATTGAGGATAGCAGCAACCGTCTCCTGCTCACCTTCCCAACCGGCGCTGATGGCATCAAAGGCTTCTAAACGCAGCGCACGCACCGGACTGGAGAGCAGATTGCTCGCCTCGGCCAGCCCCATCTCGCGGCCATCAATAGTTAACCGGATCTTGCCCACCAGATCGTTGTAGAGGTTGCCCCAGGCGTGCAGACCATCGGTGCCCAGACCAATCACCAGCTGCTCCGCCGCCACCGGCAGGCGCTGATCCTGCAAACGACGCTCATGGCCCAAGCGGTACGCCTCCTCGCCGAGCAGCGGATCACTCATCAGCGCGGCGAATTTCTCTTCCGGCAACGCCAGCATCAGATCTTCCACCGGCGCCAGGGTCTTGAACAGATCGACGTTGAGGGCGCGGGCACGGGACGCCAGCTGTTTGGCCTGCGGATCCCGCGCATCCTGACTGCCGCGGCACGCGGCCAGAATGGCGACGTTCCAGCCGATATGGCGAATATCACGGGCGCGCAGCCGCACTTCCCGCAAGAAATCCAGCAGCGCAGCGTCAGCGTCGCGCACCCCGTCCAGACCCGCCATATAGCTGGCCAGCTCTTCCAGCGCGTGGCGGGCGGCGCGCATGTCCGCTTCCAGCTCGGTGCTGTCGAGGCCCGGGTAGATATGGTCGTTATTCCACTGTTGTTGATACATAGCTTCTCGCAAAGGCCTTTATCGGGAGGTGCAACAGACCTGCGGGCAGCAAGTCAGAGACCGAGCATCCCACTGGCCAAAAAATGAAGAGAGGAAAAAGAGAAATGGCCCGCAAGCTCGCTTATCCCTTGGCCGGGGCAAGACGGCTCACCAGCGTCATCACGGCAACCAGCAGCAGACCCGCCACCACACCGGCCACGGCGTTGAGCAGCGTCGGTGTCACCGCCGCCAGTACGGCCCCTACTGTGGGCAGGGTGGCGACAACTGCGGCTGCGCCTTCAATCAGGTGATGGGCAAAAGGCCAGCCATGCACCAGAATGCCACCGCCCACCATAAACATGGCGATGGTTCCGACCAGTGCCAGCAGGTGCATCAGGCGGGGCGCCGTCACCAGCAGTCCCTGCCCCACCGCGCGGCGCAGGGCGCTGCCATCGGGCTTTTGCAGCAGATGCAGACCGATGTCATCGAGCTTGACGATCAGCCCCACCAACCCGTAGACCCCGATGGTCATCAGCAGGGCGATGCCCGCCACTACCGAGAGCTGCAGCGCAATGCTCGCCCCCTGCACCGTGCCAAGGGCGATGACGATGATCTCGGCAGAGAGAATAAAATCGGTGCGGATCGCTCCCTTTACCTTCTGCTGCTCGAAGGCCACCAGATCATCAGGAATGGGGGCTGTATGTGCCTCACCTTCACTCACTTCATGAGGCAGGAACTTGTGGGCCAGCTTCTCGGCCCCCTCAAAGCAGAGGTAGGCGCCTCCCAGCATCAAGAGTGGCGTGATAAGCCAGGGCACCAGCGCACTGATGGCGATGGCGGCGGGCACCAGAATCAGCTTGTTGCGAAATGAGCCCTTGGCCACCGCCCACACCACCGGCAGCTCCCGCTCGGCGCGCACCCCGGAGACCTGCTCCGCGTTGAGGGCGAGATCGTCGCCCAACACCCCGGCGGTCTTCTTGGCCGCCACCTTGGTCATCAGCGCCACGTCATCAAGCACGCTGGCGATATCGTCGAGCAGGGCCAACAAACTGGTTCCAGCCATATCAAAGATCCCTTATATCAGTGAGAAACGTCTTCCCGAAAAATGTCTCGCGCTTGTTCACCACGACCTTGGTCATCAGCGCCACGTCATCAAGCTCGCTGGCGATATCATCGAGCAGGGCCAACAAACTGGTTCCGGCCATATCAAAGATTCCTTATATCTGTGAGAACAACCCCGGGAGAGAGGTGTACGTCCCGATAACCACCAGGGTCAACAGGACCACCTCATGGCGATCGCAGGCCATCATCGGCCGCGCCAAGAATCCGGCGCTCACCATCGGGGGTTACGTCTTGCGGGCAAAAGATGGCACAGTGTAACGAGAAGCCGCCGTTTCGGCAGCCCCCCTGAGCCATTTGTTCCTGGTTCCCTCTGAATCACCTCAAGGAGTTCCCATGCAACCCTGGCAACCTCTGCTCGATTTCTGGTTTGGCGACGAAGCCGATGATGTCCTGCGGGCCACACGGCAAGCCCCCCTCTGGTGGGGGAAAAGCAGCGAAACGGATGCCCTGCTGGCCAAGCAATTTGGCGCGCAAGCAGAGGCGGCCGCCAACGGGGAGCTGGCCGACTGGGCCGATCTGCACCACGGCAGGCTGGCGCTGATCCTGCTGCTCGACCAGCTGCCCCGCAATATCCATCGCGGCACGCCTGCGGCCTTTGCCCAGGATCCGCTGGCCCGGGATCTCTGCCTGAAAGGGCTATCCATCGGGGCGGACAAATCCCTCTCGCCACTGGAGCGGGTCTTTTTCTATCTGCCGCTGGAGCATGCCGAATCCCGCGAACAGCAGGCCAGAAGTGTGGCCCTGTTCGAGGCACTGGCTGCCGAGCAGGCTGGCACACCGGCGCAGGCGACCTTCGCGGGCTTTGCCGACTTTGCACGCCGCCATCAGGTGATCATCGAACGCTTTGGCCGCTTCCCCCACCGCAACGACATACTGGGTCGCACCAGCACACCGGAAGAGGCGGCATTTTTGCAGCAACCGGGCTCAGGCTTCTAAGCAAGCCATATAAAAAATCCCCGCCAGCTGGCGGGGATAGCAGATGGATAACAACCGTCGACGTTACTGAATGCGGTAGCGGGATATCTGCTGGTGGATGCTCTCTGTGGTGACATTGAGCTCCTCGGCGGCGGCTGAGGTCTCTTCCGCTGTGCTGCTGGTTTGCTGCACGACCTGAGCAATCTGCTCTACCTGATGGGCAATCGACTCGGCGGCCGAACTCTGCTCGCGGATGGCATTGGTGATCTCGCCCACCTGATCCATCACCCGGTGCGACGCACTGCGGATCTCGGCAATAATGGCGCCACTCTCGGTCGCCATGGTGACCCCCTGACTCACCTTCTCCTCCACCAGATGCATGCGGGAGACCGTATTGTTCGACTCCTGCTGGATCGCCTCTACAGTGGCGGAGATCTCCTGGGTGGATTGTGCCGTCCGCTCCGCCAGTTTGCGCACCTCATCCGCCACCACCGCAAAGCCACGGCCGGACTCCCCGGCCCTCGCCGCTTCAATGGCCGCGTTCAAGGCCAGCAAGTTGGTCTGCCCCGCCACATCACGGATCACGTTGACCACACCGCCAATGCGCGAAATGCCCTCACCCAGCGCAATGACCTCGGCCGAGGCCTGCCGAATGGAGTCGGCGATCTCGTTGATGGCATGAACGGTGCGCTCGATGGTCCGGCCCCCCTCGGTCGCCAGCTGCCCCGACTCATTGGTGATACGGCTCGTCTCTTGGGTACGCTGGGAGATATCTGTGATGCTGACCGTCATCTCTTCCACACCGGCGGCTATCAGACTGGTGGCATCATTGGCCTGATTAGCCGAGCTGGCCAAGTGTTGCGCTGCCTGAGAGAGGGATTCGGCAGTGCTCTTGATCTGCAAGCTGCCGACGGAAAATTCGGTAAATGTCTGTTGCAGCGTATCGAGCAGCCGGTTGACCGCATTGAGGGTCAGGCCAATCTCATCCTGCTGTTTCACATCAGCTCTCAGGGTAAAGTTGAGGTCACGCTGGATCCGGGTCAGGGTATCCATGGCGGTGCGAAGGGGATTGGCCACCTGATTGAACAACCAGACAAACAGCCCCATCGTCAGCACGGTGGCACCACCGGCGATCAACAACAGGGTTTGCAGGCTGTTGTCGTAGTTCTCCTGGCCCTGCTTCTTGAGCGCCAGTCCCAAATCTATATTGAAGTTGACGTGAAGCTCGATTGCCTTGGCAAATTGCTTGAACAGTCCGTATGCCTCTCCCGCCAGCATGTCTCTGGCTTCATCATTCTTGTTTTGGCGGGAGAGCTGCAGAACCTTGTCTATCTCCTGATAATATTGCGCGACTATGCGTTGATCATCGTCAGTCAGGCGCCGATCTTCATCATTGGAGAGCATCTCTGCCTTATATTTGTCGAGCAGCGAATTGATCTGTCCCCGTATCTCGGTGATACCCGTTTCAATCTGCTGCATCCTGCTTGAGTCGGTATTGAGCACATGTGTTTGTACCAGCGAGTGCAATTCATAGAAATCGGCCTGCACTTCCTTAATCAGCGAAATACTGGGCACCGTATTGTCCGTCACATAGCTCAAATCACGGTTGCCTGCCCCAAGGCGGTTGATACTGAACCAGCTGAGAAAAATGAGCGCAAGGATAACCAGCAGGGCTATCAGTTGCAGTCGGCGAGCAATATTCATAACCGTACACTCCAGATGGAAACTATCTAGCAGTGTAGACGAGCCATAAACAACAACGGCCCGCATTGGCGGGCCGTTGTTGTTTATTTTTCATGGCGTTGTGATCAGGCTTTGGCTGGCTCACTCTCGCCCAGCGCGACGGTTTCACCCAGACTGTCTTCGGTCTTGGCGACCACGCTGGCGGCGATGGCGTTGCCCAGCACGTTGGTGGCTGAACGGCCCATGTCGAGGAAGTGGTCGATCCCCAGCAGCAGCAGGATGCCCGCTTCCGGAATATGGAACTGGTTCAGGGTAGCGGCAATCACCACCAGAGAGGCGCGCGGTACCCCGGCCATCCCCTTGGAGGTGACCATCAACAGCAGCAGCATGGTGATCTGCTGGGCCATGGAGAGCTCGATGCCATACGCCTGGGCGATGAACATCACCGCGAAGGTGCAGTACATCATGGAGCCGTCGAGGTTGAAGGAGTACCCCATCGGCAGCACGAAGCTGGCGATGCGCTTGTCACAACCGAACTTCTCCAGACGATCCAGGGTCTTCGGATAGGCCGCTTCAGAACTGGCAGTCGAGAAGGCGAGCAGGATAGGCTCGCGGATCATCGCCAACAGCTTGATGACGCGACCACGCAGGAAGACGCTGCCCATGGCGATCAGCAGCAGCCAGAGGCAGGCCAGCGCGATGTAGAACTGGGCCATAAAGCTGCCGTAGGTGACCAGAATACCCAGCCCCTCTTTGGCCACCATGGCGGCGATGGCACCAAACACCGCGAACGGCGCAAAGTTCATCACGTAGCCGGTCACTTTCAGCATGATCTCGGCAGCGCTGGCCATCAGCACCACTACCGGCTTGGCCAGATCGCCGAGCGCGGCGGCAGCCAGACCGAAGAAGAGGGAGAAGACCACGATCTGCAGGATCTCGTTGGTGGCCATCGCCTCGACCACGCTCTTGGGGATGGCGTGGGTCACAAAATCTTTCAGGGTAATGGCACCGGCAGCAATACCCGAGCTGGCGGTGTCATTGGGCAGGGATAGTGAAAGACCCACACCCGGCTGCATCAGGGTCACCATCACCAGACCCAGGCTCAGGGACATCAGGGAGGCCAGCATGAACCAGCCGAGGGTCTTGGCACCGATACGACCCACGGTGCGGGTGTCGCCCATCTTGGCGATACCGACCACCAGGGTGGTGAAGACCAGGGGAGCGATGATCATCTTGATCAGGCGCAGGAAGATATCGGTCAGGATCGTGATGTTATTGGCGAAATCCGCAGCCTGATCTGCGGCAAACATCCGATAGCCCTGGCCGGTGAGGATGCCAAACATCATGGAGATGAGGATGGCGACCGTCAGTTTATTCATTTTCATGGGGGAGTCCCGGTTTTGATTGGTGCAAGCCGTAAACAGTGGCGTGGGAGCCACTACAGTCCGTTTTTGTGATCCGAGCCGTTGATTCCTGGCGGCTGGTATGCTGGGAGAATGCCTAAAAGCAGGGGGTAAATCTAGAGGCTTTCTCCAGAATTTTATCCTGCCATTAGGTGTATGTGATATGAATCTTGCAAACCACCAATATTAATCACTGTTTATTTTGATTTCGGCGAGATATTTCGCACTCAGAGTTCGCTCATCGAGTGCCCGTGGCAACAGGCGAAAAGTGAGCAGCGCCGAGATGGTATGCTGCACCTGCATCTGGGCCATAAAGAGATCCGGTTCATCCTCGTCAAAGCCGAAGATCGGCCGTGATGGGGACACCCTGACGGCATCGCGGTTAATGGTCAGCTCATCGACCTTGAGCCAGGAGTAACCCTCTGCCAGTGCCAGCTCCCCTGCCCGCTTGAGCACATATTTGCGGGCGGTCTCCCTGTCCACCAGATCGTTGCCGACAAACTCCAGTTGCCACTTGTCCGGGCCAAGCCGGGTCTGGGAAAAACCGGTCTGGCCGTTCCAGAATGACTTTTCACTCTCGTAAGGGGTGGCGCAGCCCAGCAGCAGCAGGGTGAGCATCAGCAGACAACAGGGTTTAGATACGGATGCAGACACGAGAGGCCTCGCCAGGCAAATGAGCAACAGAGTCGTTACTACACCATAAAGCGCGGTGGCTGCACAATCCGCTCGCGCCAACAGCGACCAGCGTGCATCACTACTGGCTTCGCGCCTGTGCGGCAAATCGCAGGCAAAAGAAAAGGCCTTGTCGTTTGACAAGGCCTTTACCGGGGAATTTGGTCGGTGTGAGAGGATTCGAACCTCCGACCCTCTACACCCCATGCAGATGCGCTACCTGGCTGCGCTACACACCGACGGAGTCAGCTCGGCTGACGGGGGCAGAGTTTATGGAGATGACCCTGCCCTGTCAACAGGGAAACGCCGCCAATTCCTCGGCCACGGTGCGTTCGCCTGCTTTGCGAACAATCAACGGTTAAAGGTCAGCCGCTTGCCCAGGATCTGGTCAGTCACCTGCCCGTTTTGCCAGGCGATCTGGCCGTTCACCAGCGTCATCTCCACCGTGCTGTGGAAGCGGTAGCCGTTGAAGGGCGACCAGCCACAGTGGTAGAGGATGTTGTCATCGTTGACCACATAGGGCTTGCCCAGATCCAGCAGCACCAGATCGGCGAAGTAGCCCTCGCGGATATAACCGCGATCCTGCACCTGGAAGCGCTCGGCCACCGCGTGGGAGGTCTTCTTGACGATAGTCTCCAGGGTAAACACGCCGTTGTGGTAGAGCTCCAGCAGCGCCTGCAAAGAGTGCTGCACCAACGGTACGCCAGACGGCGCCTTGAAGTAGCTGTTCTGCTTCTCTTCCCAGGTGTGGGGCGCGTGGTCGGTGGCGATGATGTCGAGCACATCGTTGCGTACCGCATCCAGCAGCGCCTGCTGGTCGGCAGCACTCTTCACCGCAGGGTTGCACTTGATCAGGCTGCCCTGGGTCTCGTAATCGGCTTCATTGAAGAAGAGGTGGTGAACGCACACCTCAGCGGTGATGTTCTTGTCTTTCAACTCGCTCAGATCGTGGCTGGCGGTAAACAGCGACAGCTCCTTGGCCGAGGTCAGATGCAGCACGTGCAGCTTGGCACCGTATTTTTTCGCCAGCGCCACCGCCATGCTGGAGGATTTGTAGCACGCTTCGTCGCTGCGAATGCGGCCGTGCTCGCCCATCGGCACATTCTCGCCCCACTTGGCCCGCGCCGCCTCTTCGGCCTTGGCGATGGTCGGAGTGTCTTCGCAGTGGGTCACGATCATCACCGGACTTTCGCGGAAGATGGCCGCCAGGGTCTCCTGATTGTCCACCAGCATGTTGCCGGTCGAGGAGCCCATAAACACCTTGACCCCGCAGGACTGCTTGGGGTCGAGACGCTTGATCTCTTCAAGGTTGTCGTTGGTGGCACCGAGATAGAAGCTGTAGTTGGCGACGGAGGAGTTGGCGGCGATCTGGTATTTGGCTTCGAGGGCGTCGAGGGTGGTGGTCTGGGGATTGACGTTGGGCATTTCCATGAAACTGGTGGTGCCACCGGCGACGGCGGCGCGGGATTCGCTGGCGATAGTCCCCTTGTGGGTCAATCCCGGCTCCCGGAAGTGGACCTGATCATCGATCATTCCGGGGATGAGATGGCGACCTGCGGCATCGATAACCAGCGCATCGGGCGCCTCGAGATCCGGGGCGATGCGGGCAATCCGTTCCCCCTCGATCAACACATCGGAGGCATAGATACGGCCTTCGTTGACCAGGGTGGCATTCTTGATAAGCAGTTTGTTCATGGGGGGTTCCAGTTCCTTTGCCGATAATCGCGGGTCATAATAGCGCAAAACTGCCCTTTCTCTGTAGCAAGGCCTGACTGATGAAGTTATTTGTAAGAGATTTGACCGTGATCGACTCCAGCTACCTGTGCGAACGCCGCGGCATGGTGGGCGAGAGCTGGCTGGTAGATATCGAAATGAGCGGTGAGCTCAACGAAATGAGCATGCTGCTGGATTTTGGCCGGGTAAAGAAGCTGATCAAGTCGATCATCGATGAAGAGGTGGACCACAAGCTGCTGGTGCCGACCGAGTGCCCGCTGATCCACGTCGAGACACTGGATGGTGACGAAAGCACAGTGGATCTGCTGCGCCCGGGTCGCTCCATCCATCTGCGCTGCCCATCCCAGGGCTTTGCCTTTATCCCTGCCCCGCAAGTTGATAAAGAGTCGGTGACCCGCTACCTGCTGGCGGTGCTGGCCAAACGGCTGCCGGGCAATATCAAGGATCTCTCCCTGACCCTGCGTCAGGAGGCGATCACCGGTGCCTTCTACCACTACAGCCATGGCCTGAAAAAGCACGATGGCAACTGCCAGCGTATCGCCCACGGCCACCGCTCTCCCATCGAGATCCACGTCGATGGCGAGCGCGACCAAGAGCTTGAGCTCAACTGGGCCGAACGCTGGGGCGATATCTACCTTGGCACCGAGGAGGACAAGGTGGCGCTGACCGAGCTCGCTTTGAGCCCCCGCGCCAATGCCCAGCTTGGCGAGCATCACTGCGGCTTCAAATATGTGGCGCCGCAAGGGCTGTTCCAGCTGGCCATTCCCACCGCCGAGGTGGAGATGATCGACACCGACACCACGGTCGAGCTGCTGGCCTGCTACATCGCTCGCAAAGTGAAGAAGATGGTGGGCGACAAGTTCGTCAAGATTGTCGCCTATGAAGGGGTCGGCAAGGGTGCTATCGCCTACGCGTGATTTCTGCGTTGACTACCGCAATAACAAGGCCCCGCATCTGCGGGGCCTTCTCTTTATTTTTACATACAACCATCAGGCGCTGAGGCGGAAGCGCTTGACCAGGCTCTCCTGCTGCTCGGCAAGGGAGTCCAGCTGCTGGCTGGTCTCGGCTACCCGCTCAATCCCCTGATAGTTGAGATCCGAGATATCGGAGATGCGGTTGAGGTTGGTGGCGATATCGGCGCTGGTGGCCTGCTGCTGCTCGGCGGCAGAGGCAATCTGGCTCGACATGTCGCTGATCAGCACCACAATCCCCTGCACCTCCTCCATGGCGTTGTTGGCGTGAGAGCTCTGATCCACGCAGCTGTCCATCTCGCGAGAGCACTCCTGCATTACGGTCACTGCCTTGGCAACCCCCTGCTGCAGGTTCTCGATCATGGTCTGGATCTCGCTGGTGGACTGGGCGGTACGACCCGCCAAACTGCGCACCTCATCCGCCACCACCGCAAAGCCACGACCCTGCTCGCCGGCCCGCGCCGCTTCGATGGCAGCGTTGAGGGCCAGCAGGTTGGTCTGCTCGGCAATGCCGCGAATGACATCGAGGATATTGCCGATCTGGCTGCTCATGGCGCTCACATCACCAATCACCTTGCCGGTCTGTTGCAGCTTGCCCGCCAGTTGATGAGTGGTGGTGATATTGCCTGCCATCACCTTGCGTCCCATCTCGGAGGCCTTCTCCACATCCTGCACCCGCTCCAGGGTCTGGTTGGCAGCCTGCGCCACCTCCCGCACCGAGGCCTCCATCTGGGTCATGGCGGCGGCGACCGAGGCGGTCTCCTGCCGCTGTTTCTCCAGATCAGCCCGCACCGATTCGGTGGTGTGGCGATTGCCGTGGGCGGCATCGTTAAGCTGGGCAGACGCTTGTGAAAGCTGTGCCAGCACCTCCCCCATCTGGGCAATCAGCAGGTTAATCTGGCTGCCCAGCTGGCCGAATTCGTTCTTGCTCTGAAAACCGATGCGCTGGGTCATGTCGCCCTGGGTCACTTCGGTCAGCACCCGCAGCAACTCCCTGAGCGGACGGCGAATGGCCTTGCCGAGGGTATAAGCCACCAGCATGGCGATCAGAATGGCGACGACGATGCTGGTTCCCTGGGTCAAGGTGCTCTGGCTCTGTGTGGCTTTGGCGTGCTGAATGCTCTGACTCATCAGCTGCTGACTCTGGCCGGTGATCCGCTCAAGCTGGTTCTGGATCTCGACGATCAGGGCGCTTGCCTGCTTGCTCTTCTCCCGCATCTGTTCCTGCTGCTTCATCAGCGCCAGATATTGGGAGAGCACGCCTTCGCTTGCAGTGGTGTCGCGCACAAAGCCGTGAACATAGTGACCCATGTCGTTTTCGAAGTTCTTCAGCTCCCCCTGCAGATCCTTGATGGTGCTGTTGAACCCCTCGATCTGCATCTTGTTTCGCTTGAGCGCCCCTTCGATGGGGGCCGGAATGGTCTGATTGAGGGCGTCCATGGTGGAGAGTTCGATGGCGGAAAGCTTGGTGGTCAGGGTCTCGGAGAGCATCTTGATAAAGCTGTCGTCGATGGTGACCATCATGTCACCCAGACTCTTCTTGAACTGGGGCAGACTGACCTGAAACTGCCCCTTGGCCAGATTGACCTTGTGCAGTCGGGTGAGCAGCGCCTCGTGTTCGCCGGGCAGGGTATCGGTCAGTTGCAGGTAGCTGTCGACCTGCTGACTGAGGCTGCTCATCTCCCCTTGCAGTTCGGGGTGGTGGGCCACCTGCTGGCGCAAGACGTCGAGGCTCTTGCCCACCGCAGCCTTGGCCTGTTTCAGTTCGGCCACTTCGGCCGGCAGCTGTTTGGGATCCTGCTCGGTGAGCACATCCCCCAGCCACTTGTTGGCGCTGAGCAGGGTGATCTGGGTCTGACTGCTGGCAATCACCAGCGGCATAGACTGCTGGGTAACCTGCTCCAGTGCGTTCCCCAGGGTCTCCTGACTACGAAATGTGAGCAGTGAACTGGCCACCATCACGGCCACCAGGATCGCGAAGCCAAGGTAGACTCGCTGCAAGATGGAGAGATCCGACATTGTTTGTTTCATTATTGTCCCGCTGTATATGCAAAAGTCCCTTGCCTGAGTACCCCGTCCTTTTGATACCCTGCAGACCACCCTGAACAGGCGCTGCAGATGACGTCCCTCTGGCTATCGGTATTTTTAACAATAACTGAAGGGAATGGGACATCAGCTGTGTCAAATGTCGGCTTGTGTCACACTTGGCGTGCTGCTCGCCCCCCTTTCGGGAGCCGCTTGGGGTTCTAGTTCAATTTTCTGTTTCATATAAGGGAGTTAGCCATGGCGCAAGAAACCATTTTCAGCAAAATCATCCGTAAAGAGATCCCCGCCGACATCCTTTATCAAGACGATCTGGTCACCGCATTCCGGGATATCCAGCCCAAGGCCAAAACCCATATTCTGATCATCCCTAATGTGCTGATCCCCACCGTCAATGACGTGGAAGCCGAACATGAACTGGCCCTTGGCCGGATGTTCACCGTGGCCCGCAAGCTGGCAAGCGAGGCGGGCATCGCCGAAGATGGCTACCGCCTCATCATGAACTGCAACCGCCACGGCGGGCAGGAGGTCTACCACATCCACATGCATCTGGTCGGTGGCCAGCCGCTGGGACCGCTGCTCAGCCTGTAATGAATCGCAACGCCTCAACCTGCCGCAGCGCCCTGTTGCTCTGCGGCGCCCTGCTGTTGCTGGGAGGCTGTGCCTCCCGCTGGCAGGATATGTTCGTCTCCTACTCCGATCAGATGGTGCCCCTGCACAACCAGCTGCTGCTGGGCCATGCCGCCGATAGCTGCCTTCAGTGGGTGGACAATCAGGCCGAATACCGGCTAAGACACGGTCTGGATCAGGTGAGCAGTCAGCTCACCAACGATCAGTCGATGGCCTATCTCCCCCCCACGATTACTAATGACAAAAATGAGGTCTGTCACCATCCGGTTGACCAAGTCACCGTGGCTAAGAATTCTTGAAGGATTAAGAAAACATACTTAAAATGTATCTCACTGGGCCATATTGACGATCTGCATAACTAGGAATTTACAAGCAAAATTCAATAGATATCTTGCCAATAAGTATTTATAGACAAGTTGGCAGTCCACCAAAAAATTAATAATCGAGAAAATTATGGAAACAGTACATTCAATTGCCGAGCTGATTGAGCAACAGAAAGATGTAATTACATCATTAGAATATTCTGGAAAAATACTCAAATTTCTGACGAATTCGCCTTATCCACTAAAACGGGTTTGTACTTTAGAAGTTGCAGAACCAGAAACTATTGCCTGGTTAAATGCTATACCCTCAGATGAAGTATTATGGGATGTAGGAGCAAACATGGGTATATTCAGCTTATACGCTGCCATTATAAGAGGCATTCAGGTCTGTAGCTTTGAACCCGAGGCATCTAATTATTCCTTACTAACACGAAATATCCAATTAAATAATCTAGCCAACAAAGTAACAGCTCTGTGTTGTGGACTTAGCAATGAAAATAGCATTCGTACTTTATTCAAGTATTGTGACTTTGAATCCTCCGGAATCAATTCAGTAGGAGAAGAAGTTGACGCACATTTAAGACCAAAAAAATCACTTTCAAAACAAACCGTTATAACGTTTACTGGAGATGAGCTCGCGAACTCAAAAGGTTTTAGCTCTCCTCAGCATATTAAAATTGATGTGGATGGCATCGAGCACTTAATTATTTCCGGCTTGCACAACACACTCAAAAATAATTGTAAGTCTCTATTAGTGGAGCTAAACTTGACACTGTCAGAGCATAGAGAAGTAGTCGCTATTCTCCATGGACATGGATTTAAAACGCATTTACAATTAACTGAAGATACGAGAATAAAAAATGGGTACTGGAAAGATATGGTCAATATGATTTTCAGTAGAGATGATTCAATGCTAAAGGATATAGCACATAATTATTACGAATTTACAAAACAATCAACAGATTATCATGCTTATCAGCTCGCATTATCTGAAAATCGTAGTGAGCAATTCTATAAAACATCTCACCCGATACGACTCGAATGCATGAGGCGGAAATAAAACATGAAAAATCCAACAGCAATCCTTTGCGAGCAGTTTAGTAAATCCCTCTTACCAATGGGAGAAACTAAGTTACTTAATATGTTGGTTATCTGCGCTGCAGAGTATGCAACCCGCTCACCAAAGCGAAACCGAGAAAATCCGTTTATCGCAGCACCAAACTTGATAAAAAGTTTGCTTGATAGCAACTGCCAGATATTCGAAAAACTTTATTACTGCTTAGGAAATCATGAGTATTTGTCTAATATTTTTCAAAATACAGAGCAATGGTATAACGCCCCCCATATCTTGCCAGAACTTAACCAATACTTCCTGTACCCTACATCAAAAAATTCTGATGTTGAAGTTGTAAATCACAACCTTAAAATAACCCAACAACACATATTAGAGTATGAAAAAGCACTAGCTGATAATGACGTATACTGTGAAAAACATCCTAACGCAGTTTATCTTACAGACAGGGAAAAAGGCAGAATATGGGTCAAATCCTTTGAGAACGAAGGACGACGTCGGGCTTATTGGCTTAATTCAAATTCAGCCCCAGAGGTATTCTATCAATTAATGAATAGTACTTATTTAAAAAATATAGCAGAACGGCAAGCTAATGCACCTGCTTTTTGTGAATCTTTACTATGTGAAGAACTATCCACACCATTACTGTTCCATCATGGTAGGAATTGGCATATTGATAAATTGGCTGATCAGATAAAAATAATGATTCCCTTAGACACTATTAGCGAAGGCAACGGACCTTTACGCTGGCTTGAAGGTACAACACCAGATGCTCTTATTGGAAAACAAAAACCTCGATCTCATCTACACCATAGTTTTATTTACTCTGGCATGAAAACCACCATAGCAAATTTCCTTCCAACTAGTCTGACCACTACTTTAGCAAAAAAAGAATGTACTGCTTTAGCACAGCAAGACCAACTTATCTTGCTGAACACTCGCTGCATTCATAGCGGTAGTTTAACAGAAACGGGGAAAGTCAGAAAAACACTCACGCTAACATACAATATTAATAGCCTGAGAAATAATGCATTAAATAGTCTGCCGTGTTTTTACTAATTTAAGCACAAGTTTTCCATGTGCTGTTACAGAAAACTTTTCCCCAACGAAATTTCAGCATCAAGGATGAGCAACTTGTTGAAACTTGCCGTGAAATTGAAGCAGACTTTATAGACGGAAATATAGGCGATTACATATACAAAGAGCGATGTGCTGATCAATTAGCTGCTCCGGATAGTAGGTCACCGGAGGTAGGGAACTCAGTCCAGTTTGTGTGATCTCGGCGTTGTTTCCCAAATCAACCATCAAGCTGCACCTGCTCCAGCCCCAAGTGACCGCTAAACTCGGGGCTTTCTGACAGGTAGGCCAAGGGTATTCAGTTTGTTTATGGCGCTTACATACGCCATGACTTCTCCCACTTGGCCGTTGTAGTTACGCAGACGGATTTTCCCCGCCAGCAACTGCTTGAACCGATACATTGCCGTCTCTGCCAGCGAGCGACGGTGATACCCCGATATCTTCTTCCAGTGCGCCAGCCCTTCTTTGCGCATCACCAGCACGGTCTCATTTCTTGGATGCCCCTTTTTCCATAACCCCGCGCTCTTACGAGGCGGGATACAGGCTGTCGCCCTTTTGCGCGAGATAAGCTGATGACTAGCTTTGCTGTCATAGGCACCATCCGCATAAACACGTCCCAGTTTGCGCCGCAGTGGCTTGAGCAGAGTCGGCAACACCTCGACATCATGGACATTCTCCAGCGAGATTTCCGCAGCCACGATATCGTGGGTCACTGGGTCTACTGCCAGATGCAACGTGCGCCAGACTCGCCGTTTCTCGGCGCCGTGTTTTCTGACCTTCCACTCGCCTTCACCAAATACCTTTGTAGTGGTCTAATCATCCCAGACACCATTTTAGGTGGTACAGTCGCCACCATGACCTGAGGTGTTCAATGACAAGATTACGTCGCTCATTTACTGCCGAATTCAAACTCGAAGCCGCATCCCTGGTGCTCGACCTTGGATATTCTGTCCCTGAAGCCAGCCGTTCACTGGATGTCGGTGAAACAGTGCTCCGTCGCAGGGTTCAGCAACTGCAATCCGAACGCAGTGGCACAACCCCAACTAGTAAAGCGCTGACACCAGAACAGCAGAAAATTCAGGAGCTGGAAGCCCGCATCAACCGGCTCGAACGTGAAAAGGACTGTCTAGTCCTGAAATAGGTTTACACATTTTCAACTAGCATTTCTCTACTCAGAACCCCCTATGTACCGCATCGGGGGTTCTGTATTTCAACGCATGATGCGGCCGCTCTGCGTTGTAAATATCTACTGCTTCACGCACCATTTCCCGCGCTTGTGTCAAATCCTGCGGGCTTTGTAACAACAACTCTCCTTTCAAAATCCCGTTCACCCGCTCCGCCAACGCATTCTGGTAACAGTCATACCCATCCGTCATCGAGCATTTCACCCCGTACCGCTCATGTAATGACTGATACAGCCCCGAGCAATACTGCACGCCGCGGTCCGAGTGATGGATGAGTTCACCGCTGCCACGTCGTTGCTTCAGTGCTTTCTTGAACGCCATCGCCACCGACTTGGCGTGCATCCCTTCGTGCACGTGATGGCCCACTATCTTGCGTGAGTAGGCATCCGTCACCAGGCTCAGGTACAGCGGCCCGCTCCTGGCTGGCAGATAGGTGATATATGCGACCCAGACCTGCTCCGGGGCCACCGGCGTGACCTGCTCTGGCCCCGCCTTGAGCAAGTTGGGATGACGGTAGAAACGGTGAAAACTGTGGGTGGTCTTGTGATACGCCCGTCTGGGCAGCACCAGCAAGCGGTGCTCGGCCAATATCCGAAACAGCCTGTCACGCCCGACCTTGAGCCCGCCATCATCCTGACCCAGCAGCAGATAATGCAGCTTGCGGGTACCGACCCGAGGTTGTCGCAGTCGAACCTGACGCACAAAGCGCACCACCTGCAATCCCTGTGTATGGCGCTCGTCGGCGACACGATTGCGCTTGTAGTAAGCCTGCCGGCTTATCCCCAGAAACAGGCAAGCCCTGACAATGGTCAGCCTCTCGACTTGCCGCTGCGAGAGGACTTGCCGGGTCGCTTTTTTACGATGGAGATGTTTGTTATCCGCTTTGAAGCAGTATGTCCACTCCCTTTTGTGGGCAACTGTCCAAAGGTGAATACCATCTCCATACTCTGGTTAAGAATTGGCGCAGGGTGACCGCAACCCCGCAGCCCTGCGTTGTAGCTACTTGTATTGACTGAGAAAAAAGAGCTTGAAACAATTAAGCCAAGCAGATGCAGACTGGACATCAACTGTTTCATGATAATTCCGCCCTATATGCAAAAGTCCCTTGCCTGAGTACCCCGTCCTTTTGATACCCTGCAGACCACCCTGAACAGGCGCTGCAGATGACGTCCCTCTGGCTGTCGGTATTTTTAACAATAACTGAAGGGAATGGGACATCAGCTGTGTCAAATGTCGGCTTGTGTCACACTTGGCGTGCTGCTCGCCCCCCTTTCGGGAGCCGCTTGGGGTTCTAGTTCAATTTTCTGTTTCATATAAGGGAGTTAGCCATGGCGCAAGAAACCATTTTCAGCAAAATCATCCGTAAAGAGATCCCCGCCGACATCCTTTATCAAGACGATCTGGTCACCGCATTCCGGGATATCCAGCCCAAGGCCAAGACCCATATTCTGATCATCCCCAATGTGCTGATCCCCACCGTCAATGACGTGGAAGCCGAACATGAACTGGCCCTTGGCCGGATGTTCACCGTGGCCCGCAAACTGGCCGCCGAGGCTGGCATCGCCGAAGATGGCTACCGCCTCATCATGAACTGCAACCGCCACGGTGGGCAGGAGGTCTACCACATCCACATGCATCTGGTCGGTGGCCAGCCGCTGGGACCGCTGCTCAGCCTGTAATGAATCGCAACGCCTCAACCTGCCGCAGCGCCCTGTTGCTCTGCGGCGCCCTGCTGTTGCTGGGAGGCTGCGCCTCCCGCTGGCAGGATATGTTCGTCTCCTACTCCGATCAGATGGTGCCCCTGCGCAACCAGCTGCTGCTGGGCCATGCCGCCGAGGCGCTGCCCGAGGTGCGCGACTCCACCCTTGGGGATGACACCTTTGTGCTGGATCGGCTCGAACAGGGGCGCATTGCCTGGCTCGCCGGTCAGGATGCGGGCAGCAAGCAGGCGTTCACCGCCGCCGACAGCCGCCTTGAGTGGGAAGACAATCAGGCCGAATACCGGCTGAGCCACGGTCTGGATCAGGTGAGCAGTCTGCTCACCAACGATCAGTCGATGGCCTATCTCACTCCCGATTACGAACGCACCATGCTGCACCACTATCTGGCCCTCAACTACCTGCAACGGGGAGATGCCTATGGCGCCCTGGTGGAGGTACGCCGGGCCAATCAGGTGCAGGAGCAGGCCCTGAAACGACGAGCTGACGAGGTGCGCAAGGCGAAGGATGAGAGCGAAGAGGCCGAAGCAGAAGGCGAGATGCGCCAGCTGATGTCGCGCGGCGCACCGGATCTCGACCGGTTGATCGGCAAGGTCAAAAACGGTTTCCAGAACGCCTACACCTTCTATTTTTCCGCAGTGCTCTATGAGGCGGCCGGGGATCTCAACGATGCCTGGGTCGACTATCAGCGCGGCTACCAGATAGCGCCGGACAACCGCAGCCTGCAAGATGCCTTGCTGCGTCTGGCTGTGCTGCGTGGCGCGCCGGACGAGATCCGCGAAACAGAGAAAAAGGTGGGCCGCAAAGCACCATTACCAGCTAAAAATCAGGGCCAACTGGTGGTGCTGTTTGAAGATGGTTTGATCCCGGCGCGGCGCGAACTGTTCCTGCCGCTGCCCATCTCCACCTCTCGCGGCGATTTTCGTACCTTTACCGTGGCCATCCCCTATTACGATAATCGGGCCAGCGACACCGGCCCGCTGACGGTGGAAGTCGGCAAGCGGGTCGAGCAAACCAGCGAGCTGGTCAGGCTGGAAGCGCTGGCCGCCAAAGATCTGCAGGAGCGGCTGCCCGGCATGCTGACACGCCAGGCGCTGCGACTGGTGGCCAAGGAGCAGATGCGCCGCACCGCCGCCAAAGAGGGGGGGGATGTGGGCAATATTCTGGTGGGGATCTTCAACACCCTCTCCGAGCGGGCCGATACCCGCAGCTGGCTGACGCTGCCAGCTCAGGCATCGAGCTGGCAGGGAATAGTGCCGGCAGGTGACATCAATCTCACCCTGGGCGCGGGGGCAGCCCAGCGGCAATTGCCGCTCACCATCCACAAGGGACGCATCACCCTGGTCTGGGTACAGCGCCTCGGCGCCGGTCTGACCACCCGGGTGATGCCGCTCTGAGCCGATGGCAAAGAGATATGAGCAAGACCATTAACGGGCAGCCCCTCAGTGCTGCCCCAATCCCTCCAATCAAGGAGAGCAAGATGAAAGCATACGGGTTGGCCCTCGGGCTCGCGCTGCTGACCGGCTGCGCCACCAACACCTCCGGCGTGGCGCTCTATGGCCCGGCGGGCGGTGCACCAGTGGCGGAGCAGCATCAAAACGTCAACGTCACCCTGACCGAGCTGAGCCGCCGCCAGCAAAATGGCCTGCTGCAGGTCAATGTGGCCGCCGCCAGCACCCAGCGCGGCGATAACAAGCTGCAATATATCTTCTATTGGTATGATGAGGCCGGTCAGGAGGTCGCCAGCGATGGCCGCGGCTGGACCCCCATCAAGCTGCATGGCTATCAGACCCGCACCCTTTCGGCCCTGGCGCCCAGCCCGGCTGCGCAGGGTTACCGGATTTACGTACGCGAAGTGATTGAGGAATCCTACTGATGAAAATGAATCATGCCCTGCTGATATTGACCTCTGCATTGCTCTTGGGCGGCTGCTCCAGCACCACCGTCAGCTATGGTGATCCGACCGAAACCGAAACCGTCACCGTCGATTACGGCTCAAGCGACCTGCAGGCCATCGCCGACAAGATGGCGGACTCCATGCTCGCCTCCCCTGCCACCAGCGAGATCACCGCAGGCGGTCGTCCGGTGATGTTTATGGACTCCATCCGCAACAAGACCTCCGAGCACATTGATACCGAAGCCATCACCGATACCATCCGCACCAAGTTGCTGCGGGCCGGCAAGTTCCGCTTCGTCGACATGAGCAAGGTGGCCGCCGTCAAGCAGCAGCTCGAATACCAGCAGAGCAGCGGCATGGTGGATCCTGCCTCCATGGTACGTCTGGGCAAGCAGACCGGTGCCCGCTACATGGTCTATGGCAACCTCGCGAGCATCGTCAAGGACAATGGCAAGGTGAAGGATGTCTACTACCAGATGACCATGAACCTGATGGACCTGCAAAGCGGCGAGCTGCTCTGGGCTGACCAGAAAGAGATCCGCAAGCAGGCGAAGAAGTCCACCTTTGGCTGGTAACAGGCTCCTGGTGACAGGCAACGGTGATCCGCTACTGGCCAGCCTGCCCGCCCCCTGGCGGGAGGGGCTGCTGGAACCACTCGGGTTAGGTCTGACCAACTGCAACTATCGACTGCGCCTCCCCTCGGGGCACAGTTACTTTTTGCGTCAGGGCCACTCCGACCCACTGCGCTTGGGCATCGACCGTCCCACCGAGTGGCAGCTTTATCAGGGGGCGATGGCAGAAGGGTTGGCGCTGCCCTGCCACTATGGCGATCCCGCCAGCGGCCTGATGTTGCTGGAGTGGTGCGATGAGCCAAACTGGGTGCACGCGGCGCCACCAACAGCCGATCAGCCCCGTCTGCTGGCAGAGGTGCTGCGCAAGCTCCATCGCCTGCCGCTACCTTCGGTGGTGATGGCGGTGCGGGCCCACGCGGCAGGCTATCGCGCCCGGCTGGCCCACATTCCCTCCTGGCTGCCCGCCCTGGAGCGGGGCTTGCTCGCCAGCAGTGAGCCAAATGATTGCTGGCGCCCTTGCCACCATGATCTCAATCCGGCTAACTTGTTGGGAAGCAAACCCTGGGTCATCGACTGGGAGTATGGCGCGGCAGGTCACCCCGGCTTTGAGCTCGCCAGCATCCAGCGCACCCATGAGTGGCCCGCCGAGCGGCGTGACGAGCTGGAAGCGCACTATCTGCAGGCCGTGCCGCGCCACCAGTGGCCCGATTTTCAGAGCGAGGCATTTTTACCCTGGGTCGACTATATCGGCCTGCTCTGGGCCCTGCTGATGGCAGAGCAACAGCCCTCACTCGACTATGACACCCTGATCGCCATCAACCGGCAACGACTGGAGTAACAGATGATAAACAAGGTGCGCTGGCACAAGCCGAAAACCTGGGGTCTGCTGCTGATCGGCCTGCTGCTGACCGGCTGCTCCACCCGGGTGATCTACTACTGGCTCGATACCGCTATCATCTGGCAGCTGGATGACTACTTTGCCCTCTCCTATTCGCAGAAGGATCTGCTGAGCCGCGAAGTGAAGGGGCTGATGGCTTGGCATCGCCAGCACGAGCTGCCGCGCTACGCCAGGGATCTCGACGCGCTGGCCAAGGCAGTAGCCAGCCCCATGACGCCGGAGCAGATCTCGACCAATCTCGATGCGGTGCAGCAGAGCCTGACCCGCACGCTGGAAAACACTATCCCCCGTGCGGTCAGGCTGGCGCGCACCCTGACCGACGAGCAGGTGGCCCGCTTTATGACCGATCGGGTCAAGCGGCAACAGGAGCGGCAAAAGGACTTTGCCACTGAGCCCAAAGAGCAGATGCTGGCGGAGTTTCGCGACAAGATGAACAAGCGACTGGAATTCTGGATTGGCGAGGTGAAACCGGCACAGGCGCCACTGGTGGCACAGTGGGCCGAATGGCAATACGAGCTGATGCCCCCCTGGCTCGAGTTTCAGGAGTCATGGACCCAGGAGCTGGACAGGTTGATGAAGCAGCGCCAGAGTCCCGACTTTACCCGCGAGCTGACTGACCTGCTAGCCGAGGGGGATGGGCTGATGGATGGCCGCTTTACCGGCTATACCGAGCAGTCGCGCCAACGTACCGTCAACTGGCTGAGCGCCATGAGCCAGTCGCTGGATATCTCCCAGCGAGCCCATCTCTACTCCCTGCTCAAGGGCTACGCCCGCGACTTCAAGCAGATGAGCGGCAGCTGACGAGCGGCACCGAATGGTGCCATGCGCCCGAGCAACCTTGTTCAAACAGGGCGCTTATGGTAGTTTGCCCTTTCTATTTATCGGGAATTAACTTTTTGCGCCTTATCGACAAAGTAAAACTGGTGCTGGTAACTCTGGTTATCGCCCTCACCCTGCTTTGTTCCATCGCCCGAATGGAAGGCCCGCTGATACCCGCATCTCCCCAGAGTGAACAGCAGCAGACTCAGGTGTTCAATCAGCTTAGCGACAGCGATGATGGCATCATCAAGTTTGTCGGCAGCCATCAGAATCACCTGCTGCGTCTCGAACAATCCCTGCGCAGTGACAACCAGCCCAAGAGTGTGGTCTACGAGCTGATCCAGAGCTGGTCGGCCCAAGCCATCCTGCTGTTGCTGCTCGGCTGGCTGATGCTGGCACCCGAGCTCTATCACAAACAGAGTTTTCGCGATCGCTTCGGTGCGATCCACCGACGCCATCTACAGCGCCAACATCTGCAGTACCGCTTCACCCAGAGCTATCTGAACGCCTGACCCCGGAGGGGCTGGCACATCCACTGTTTGCTCATCTCCTCTTCCTGACGGATCCGGCGGCTGCCTGATCCGCATCTGATGCATCCCATTTTTTGCGCCTTGCCGAGCCTTGTTGCTATCGGCCTAGGCACCATTCTCCTGACAGAGGCTTGTTTGCCATGAGAAAGAGCAATCGCACCGTTCTCAACCGCATGAGCAAGTGGCAGTACGCACTGCTGCTGTTGATGCTGTTGACCTTTACCTTTTACTCCCTGCCCACCTTTTTCGGTGAGCAGCCCTCCCTTGGTCTGCACGGACAGCAGCGCCTGACCACCCAGCAACAGATGCTGCTGAACGACAAACACCTGACCCCGATCAAGGTAATTGAGCAACCCGAGCGAGTCGAGCTGGTCTTTGCCAGCCAGGGCGAACAGCAGCGCGCCAAGCAGTTGCTGGAGCAGCAAGGGGTCGACAGTGCCGCCCTGACCCTGGAGTTTCACTCCAACGCGCCGGCCTGGATCACCCGCCTCGGCGCCGACCCCATCAGGCTGGGGCTCGATCTGCGTGGCGGCTCCCAACTGCTGATCGGGGTGGACGTAGACTTTGTCATCGACAATCAGACCAAGAATCTGGTGGATACCCTGCGCACCCGTTTCCGTGAAGCCAACCTGCGCGGCGCCAGCGTCGTGCGCACGGCACAGGGCGCCGTAGCCGTCACCCTGCCGGAGGTGGCCGAACAAGAGAGCTGGCTCTCTATCATCAAGGAGAGTGCCGGTACCCGTCAGGATCAGTGGAAGCTGACCCGCTCCGGCAATGATCTGAAACTGGTGCTGAGCGAGGCGGAGCGTACCCTGCTGGTCAACAACGCCGTGACCCAGAACCTGTCGATCCTGAAAAAACGGATCAACGAGCTCGGCATCGTCGAAGCCTCGGTGGTGCGTCAGGGGCAGGATGGCATCCGTATCGAACTGCCCGGGGTACACAACCCCAAGCAGGCGAAAGAGGTGATCGGGGCCACCGCCTCGCTGGCCTTCTACGAGGCCAAAGCCGACAGCCACTTCTATATCGCCGATCGCAACGGTCAGGCCGTCGGCATGGCACGCAAGCCGGTACTGACCGGCGAGCACATCGTCGATGCCCGCGCCAATATGGGCGAGATGGGTCAACCCCAGGTCAATATCGTGCTCGACACCCTGGGTGGCAGCAAGATGAACCAGTTCAGCCGCCAGCATGTGGGCAAGCCGATGGCGACCGTCTTCACCGAGTACAAGACCAACGCTCAGGGCAAACTGCGCGCCCAGAGCGAGGTGATCAACGTCGCCACCATCCAGACCGCCCTTGGCAACCAGTTCCGCATCACCGGGATTGGCAGTCTGCCGGAGGCGCAAGAGCTGGCCATGCTGTTGCGTGCCGGCGCCCTCACCGCCCCTCTCAAGATCCTGGAAGAACGCAGTATTGGCCCGACGCTGGGGATGCAGAATATCGAGGCGGGCTTCACCGCGCTGGCCTTCGGCATGGCAGGCATGATGCTGTTCATGATGGCCTGGTACCGCAAATTCGGCTGGGTTGCCATCACGGCGCTGGTCGCCAACCTGTTGATGCAGGTCGGCATGCTGGCAGTGCTGCCGGGCGCCGTGCTGACCCTGCCGGGGATCGCCGGTCTGGTGCTGACGGTGGGCATGGCTGTGGATACCCATGTGCTGATCTTCGAGCGGATCAGGGACCGGCTGCGAGAAGGGGGCTCACTGGCCAACGCCATCGACTTTGGCTATCGCTCGGCCTTCCACACCATTTTCGATGCCAACATCACTACGCTCATCTGCGCTGTGGTGCTCTACTCCATCGGCTCCGGGCCGCTGCAGGGCTTCTCCATCACCCTCATTCTGGGTCTGCTCTCCAGCATGATCACCGGGATCTGGGGGACGCGCGCCATCATCAACCCCCTCTGGGGACGCAGCAGCGAGCGCACGCTGAAGGTGTAACGGGACAGCAGTCCCTCTGATGAGCGGCTTTGGCTGCGCCATCGGCCATGGATATGGCCGGAGCGGCCAAAGCAGAACACTATTTCCCGGCGTGTCGCGACACGTCGTGATGGGCCAACAGCCTGGTGCTGGCTGGCCAAGGAGAGAATTATGTTGAGAATGATCGTTGCCATGGGGCTGACCCGTTGGCGTTATATTGGCCTGTGGGCTTCCATCCTGCTGACCGTGGCCAGCGTTGCCATCTTGCTGGTGAACGGCCTGACACTGGGGCTCGATTTTACCGGCGGGATCCTGCTGGAGTTTCATATCCAGACCCTGAAAGAGGCCCATGAGCTCAATGCCATGCTGGTCTCCCCGCTGGCGGGAGCCGTTGAGCTGAGCTCGGCCGGTATTCCCGGCGAGTGGCTGATCAAGCTGCCCCCCCACGAACTTCCCTGGCCCGCGGCAGATCTCGCCACCATGCTGACCCAACAGCTGGGGATGCCGGTCGAGTTGCTGCGCACCACCATCGTCGGCCCTCAGGTGGGTGCAGAACTGTTCCAGCAGGGGATGCTGGCGGTACTGGTCGCTTCGCTGGCGATGTCGGCCTATCTGGCGTTTCGTTTCGAGTGGCGTCAGGCCATCGGCATCCTGCTCTCGGTGGTCCATGACGCCATCGTGGCGCTGGGGCTGCTGTCACTCTTTCAGATTGAATTCGATCTGAACATCATCGCCGGTTTGATGGCGGTGATCGGCTACTCCCTCAACGACAGCATCGTCATCTCGGACAGGCTGCGGGATCTGCTGAGCTCGCGTACCCAGATGGGCATCCACGAGTGCTCCGATGTGGCCATCAAGGCGACCTTCAGTCGCACCATGATCACCTCGGGCACCACCCTGTTTACCGTGGGCGCTCTGTTGTTGTTTGGCGGTGACGCTCTCTACGGCTTCTCCTTCACCCTGTTTGCCGGGATCCTGGTGGGCACCGTCTCCTCCATTACCGTCGCCTCGACCGTGCAGGAGCTGCTTGGGCTCACCCCGCAGGCCTACCAGAAGAAGAGCGAGGAGCCACTGGCCAACGCAGCCTGAACCTTGTTAATCAGACCCGGCTCAGGGTCTCAACAAACCGGGCCCCTGCCAACCATTGGCAGGGGCTTTTTCATCCCTCCTCTCTCGCCGCCCATTTTGTCGTTCGGCTCGCCTCAATTGACAACTGACCATATTGAAAGCAATGACGGATCAACCCGTCATTTTTAATAACAAAAAGGTCATTTTATTACGTCAGAAACCATAAAATGTGACTGAAAGCACTTTCTTGAGGGCTCAAAGGAGGCAACATTGTAGTGATTTATCTACAAAGGGATATGAGATGTTGTTACAACCTGCCAATACAGCAAAATCCAGACAGTTGCTGAACGAGACCATGGCTTTGGTACTCGCAGGAGGGCGGGGTAGTCGCCTCAAACAGTTAACCGACAACCGTGCAAAACCTGCCGTTCATTTCGGCGGCAAATTCCGCATCATCGATTTCGTGCTCTCCAACTGCATCAACTCCGGCATCCGTCGGGTCGGTGTCGTGACCCAGTACAAATCCCACAGCCTGTTGCGCCATCTCCAATCGGGCTGGTCTTTCCTGCGCTACCAGATGAACGAGTTTATCGATCTGCTCCCTGCCCAGCAGCGGGTGGATGAGGTGAACTGGTATCGGGGTACCGCCGATGCGGTCTACCAGAATCTGGATATCATCCGCGATCACGCCCCCAAATATGTGGTGGTGCTGGCAGGCGACCACATCTACAAGATGGATTACGCCGCCATGCTGCTCGATCACGTCAATATGGGCGCCAAGGTGACCGTTGCCTGCATCGAGGTGCCACGCAGTGAAGCAAGCGCCTTCGGGGTAATGGCGGTGGATGATGATCGCAAGATCAATGCCTTCGTCGAAAAGCCTGCTAACCCGCCCGCCATGCCGGGCAAGGCCGACACCGCGCTGGCCTCCATGGGCGTCTATATCTTCGATGCCGAGTATCTCTATCAGTTGCTGGAAGAGGACATTGCCAACGAGCAGTCCCATCACGATTTCGGCATGGACGTGATCCCCCGCGTGGTGAAAGAGGGCACCGCATTCGCTCACCCGTTTGGCATGTCCTGTGTCGGCTGCTGTCCGGATCGCCGCCCCTACTGGCGCGATGTGGGCACCGTGGACTCCTTCTGGGAAGCCAACATGGATCTCGCTTCCGTCACGCCGGAGCTCGATATCTACGATCAGGACTGGCCCATCTGGACCAGTCAGAACATGACTCCTCCCGCCAAGTTCGTGCAGGACCGAAACGGCCAGCACGGCATGACCATCAACTCCATGTTTGCCGGGGGCACCATCGTCAGTGGCTCTTTCATCCTGAGTTCGGTGCTCTTTACCAATGTGCGGGTCGACTCCTTCTGCACCCTGGATCAGGCCGTTATCTTCCCGGGTGTGGAGATTGGTGCCGGTTGCCGACTGCGCCGGGTGGTGATCGACAAGGGGTGCAAACTGCCGGAAGGCACGGTGATCGGTGAAAACGCCGATGAAGATGCACGTCGCTTCCACCGCTCCGAGCAGGGCATAGTGCTGGTCACCCAGGGGATGCTCACTCGCCTGAACAAAGAGCTGCAGGGAAAACAAAAGCGCTGATCCGCAGCCAGACGGGATCCCCCTTCCTACCGCAAAGGGAGCCATAATCGCTCCCTCTTTCTATGGCTGACCAGATAGCCACCTCACACCATCATTGCCATCGCGTTGCAGTCTCCCAGAGATACCATTTACTGTGGATAAACAGCTGGACAATGCAGCCTTTACGCCTCAAACCGTAAACATTAAATTACAAAACAACCATTAAACCTCCGAAAAACCCTCTGTATTATTCCTGTTCGCGCTATATAGCAGCTCCTTTATCTGAATTTTTAGCGGTGAATCCACTAGTTTCACTTGATTGTTTGTTTTTCCTTGGTAAGGTGAGGGCGGTTGCGTAACAAAGCAGGTACCAATGTAAACATATAGGTACAATTGCTTTTGGCTTAATACAGTAGAGAGAATGAAATCATGCAAAGAGACCCCCTGAACAACATCCATATCCAGTCCGAACAAGTGATGATCACGCCTGCCCAGCTCAAGGAGAAGTTACCCATCTCCGACAAGGCGCTGGCATTCGTGCAAGGGGCCCGCAATACCATCGCCGACATCATCCACCGTCGCGATCACCGCTTGCTGGTGATCTGTGGTCCCTGCTCCATCCACGACATGGACGCCGCCAAAGAGTACGCAACCAGACTCAAAGCGCTGCATGATGCCTATCAGGACTCTCTCTACATTGTCATGCGGGTCTACTTTGAGAAGCCGCGCACCACGGTCGGCTGGAAAGGCTTTATCAACGACCCCAATCTGGATGGCACCTTCGATGTGGAGCTGGGGCTGCACCGTGCCCGCGAGCTGCTCTGCTGGCTGGCGGAGCTGGAGTTGCCGCTGGCCACCGAAGCGCTCGACCCCATCAGCCCGCAATACCTGGCCGAGCTCTTCTCCTGGTCAGCCATCGGCGCCCGCACCACCGAATCCCAGACCCACAGGGAGATGGCCTCCGGCCTCTCCATGCCGGTCGGCTTCAAGAACGGCACCGACGGCAACCTGGGGACTGCCATCAATGCGTTGCAAGCGGCCTCCTCCCCTCACGCCTTTATGGGGATCAACCAGCAGGGCCAGGTTGCGCTGCTGCAGACCCAGGGCAACCCGGATGGCCACGTGATCCTGCGCGGCGGCAAACATCCCAACTACGACTCGGTCAACGTGTCACTGGCGGAAGAGGCGCTGGAGAAAGCGGGCCTGCTGCCGAGCCTTGTGGTGGATTGCAGCCACGGCAACTCCAGCAAGGATCACCGTTTGCAGCCCAAGGTGGCCGACAACGTCATCCACCAGATCCAGGAGGGCAACCGCTCCATCATCGGGGTGATGCTCGAATCCAACCTGTTCGAGGGAAACCAGTCCAGCGAGCAGCCCAAGGAGCAGATGCACTACGGGGTCTCCATCACAGATGCCTGCATCGACTGGGACACCACCGCTACCCTGCTGGCCCGCTGCCACAACCAGCTGGCTGACCCCCTCAAGGGCAGAACTGCACGGTAAGCCGTGGTATCTTGTCGTAACCTATTGAACAATCGAGGTATCACCGCTGGTGGCATCAAACCGCTCATGCCGTGATACCTTGTTGCATCTTGATTTTCAGGGCGCCGCTCGCGGCGCCAGCAGGGACTGGATATGGCTGAAGAGTTGAATGTACTCAGGGACAAGATAGATGCGGTGGACAAGCAGCTGATCGATCTGCTGGCCGCCCGTCTGGCCCTGGTGGGAGAAGTGGGTGAGGTAAAGAGCCGCCACGGCCTGCCCATATATGCACCGGATCGGGAAGCGAGCATGCTGGCCCGCCGCCGCGCCGAGGCCGAGCAGTTGGGAGTGCCCGGCGATCTCATCGAAGACGTACTGCGCCGGGTGATGCGCGAATCTTACGCCAGCGAGAAAGATACCGGCTTCAAATGCATAAAGCCGGACCTTGGCAAAGTGGTCATCATCGGTGGTCAGGGCCAGCTTGGTCGGCTGTTCGGTCATATGTTCAGCCTCTCAGGCTACTGGGTCGAGACGCTGGAACAAGCCGACTGGCCGCGCGCTGACGAGATCCTCGCCGGAGCCGGTCTGGTGATGGTGGCGGTGCCCATCGATATCACCTGCCAGATCATCGACCGCCTCGGCAACCTGCCCACCCACTGCCTGTTGGTGGATGTCACCAGCGTGAAGGCGGCGCCGCTCGAACATATGCTGGCGGTACATCAGGGGCCGGTACTGGGACTACACCCCATGTTCGGGCCGGATGTGGCAAGCCTCGCCAAGCAGGTGATCGTCTGCTGTCAGGGTCGTAACCCCGCAGCCAGCCAATGGCTGCTGGATCAGATGACCATCTGGGGCGCCCGCTTGCAACAGGTGGAAGCTAAGGCCCACGATGAGGCGATGACCCTCATTCAGGCGCTGCGTCACTTCGCCACCTTTGCCTATGGCTGGCACCTCTCCCGGGAGCAGGCCAATCTGGATCGCCTACTGAGTTTGAGCTCCCCCATCTACCGGCTGGAGCTGGCCATGGTGGGGCGGCTGTTTGCCCAAGATCCCCACCTCTATGCCGACATCATTTTGTCGTCACCGCAGAATCTGGCGATGATCCGCCGCTACTACCAAAACTTCGGCGAAGCGCTGGGGCTGCTGGAGCGGGGGGACAGGGACGGTTTCATAGAGGCCTTCTCGCAAGTCTCCGGTTTCTTCGGCGAACATGCCGACCAGTTCCTGCGCGAAAGCCGCATGTTACTCGCCCAGGCCAACGACCGCCGCCAACACGGCTGATCCTGCAAAAGCAGTCACCGCTCATATCACCAAAAAGGGAAGATACTCAGGCATCTTCCCTTTTTTGTTTATTACCGATTTCAACGCTAACTCAGTCGCGAGCGGCGACACATCAAGTACCTACCGCTGATTGGCCTCACAATCTCCCCCTACTGTGATGCATCACATCCCAAGTATGCCCCCTCAATATCCGCACAATCCGCGCAAATAGCACCGCCCCTTGCAAGGGCTGCCAGATTCTCACAGTCAAACCAAGCTGCTGCGAGCAATGACTGTATGGCGTAGAGGAGAGCAGTGCCCTCCCCATCAAAGAGATAAGCAGGAAGCAGGAAGCAGGAAGCAGGAAGCAGGAAGCAGGAAGCAGGAAGCAGGAAGCAGGAAGCAGGAGAGATTAACTAAGACAGATGGTTTGCCAAACATCACTTAACACAGCCATCCGGCGATTTATCATGACGCCAATCCGCTGTCGCCAAAAAAGAAAATGGCCGAGATATCATCTCGGCCATTCGTAGCCTGGTCAAAGACTCAAGCCAGGATATTACTCATGTTCAACTTATTAGAAGTTGTACTGCAGAGCAACAGTCCACTGATCGTCTTTCTTATCCAGACCTTCGATTTTGTATTCGGTGTAAGCTTTCAACTTCGGAGTGAAAGCATACTGAACGCCCAGCAGGGTATCTTCTACCAGATCTTTGTACTCACCACCAGTCTGACGAGCCTCAGCAAAGTTATAACCGGCCAAGAAGGTCCATGCATCTACATTGTAAGAAGCTGCCAACTCGTAGCCTTTACCATCAACTTTTGCACCGTTAGTTTTATTCTTGATTTCACCTTCAGTGTACATGCCAGCAAAGTAGAAACCTGCAATGCCATAGTTAGCACTCAGTGCCCAATCTTCTTTCTCACCTTTGTCAGCTGGGGCAGTCTTACCTTCCAAATCTGAATAGGCATAGCCTGCATTTACACCCAAACCGAAGTCGAAAGCATAACCTACTGCGGCACTGTAAGCATTTTTACGCTTAACATCAGTGATAACTAGCTCTTTGATATCGCCTGCTGCATCAGTATCGACGAAGAACTTGTCGTCACTAGTTTGATAAGAAACTTTACCGGTGAAGCCACCAACTTTATTGGAATAAATTACTTGACCTTCTTGACGACCTTCGTAGTAGTTACCACGGCTACCCCATTCGTTAAAGATATCGGTTGCAGCGATAGAGTCGTAGAAGGCGGTATCAGTCTGACCAAAAATGACTTGACCGTATTGGGAGCCATCAAAACCGGCATAGATATGACGAGCTTTGAATTTGCCACTGTCATCCTCGGCAGTACCAATTTCCTTACCAGTAGCATCAACAACTTTGCGAGTTTTACTGTTATCACTGTTTTCTGCAGCAACCTGCCATTCAGTTTTTGCGATACCAGACCAAGTGTTGTTCAGTGCAACTTTGCCTGACCAGCCCAGACGGGAGGTACCAACCAAAGTCCCATCTTTATCGTCATGCTCGCCGTTGTAGTTAGCCTGTACACGGCCGTATACGTCGAAAGTGGTACCGTCTTTGTCATAGATCACTGCGGCGTTAGCAGCGGATGCAAACAGAGCCGGGATAGCAATAGCCAGAATTGTCTTTTTCATAGTTTCCAATGCCTACTGTAATTAAACACTAAGTTGTTGTTATTCCCTGTGTTAGCGATGTTCTTTGCATCACTATGCCGCCGAGACTAGCACCGGATTTTTTGAACCGCAATGAAAAAACTTGGAACTTTTTATGGAAACCATAGTCATGGAGGCAAAAATGTGAGCCAAGTCTCACCTGACGGCAAGGCAAAAGGAAAACGTTTACAATGAATCCTGCTGATTATTTGGACTCAAATAGTCTATTTTGCATGCAAATAACGCTAACTACCTGATAAACAACCAAAGTGGTCTGATCAGCGTAAAACTGCCGTGATAATGGCTGTTGCCTCGACCTCACCAAGGTGTTGCGGGTATCCTTGTTCTTCGATTAACCCCTAACTGGCCTTCTCTTCATGCTCTCTACTCGCCTTAAAGCCACCATTCGTCAAACCTATCGTCAGATTTCGGATGGATTACCCGGTTTTGTGCCGCGCAAAGAGCAGAACTTTCTGGTGGCAGAGATAGCCAAAACCCTGACCGGCGAGTACGACAAACAGCGCCGGATCCTGGTGGCCGAAGCGGGAACCGGTATCGGCAAATCTCTCTCCTATGCGCAGGGTGCCATCCCGGTGGCGCGGCTCACCCAGAAGAAGCTGGTGATCTCCACCGCCACCGTGGCCCTGCAAGAGCAGTTGATCCACAAAGACCTTCCTTTTTACCATCGCCACAGCGAGCTGCCGTTTCGCTTTATGCTGGTCAAGGGGCGTCAGCGCTACTGCTGCGAGCATCTGCTGGAGCAGGCAGCCAGTGGCGCCGAGATGGCCAACTTCGAGCTCGACTTTGGCAGTCTGAGCAAATCCAAACCATCTGACAGCGACAAAGATCGCTACCAGGCCCTGTGGCAGGCCTATACCAATGGCAAGTGGGACGGGGATCGGGACAACTGGCCAGAGCCCATTCCCGACACTTGCTGGGATCGCATCGCCGCCGACCGCCACACCTGCAACAAGGCGCTGAACCATCACCAGCACTGCCCCTTTCATCGCGCCCGCAACGACATGGAGAGCGCCGATGTGCTGGTGGTGAACCATGCGCTGCTGCTCTCCGATCTCACCATGGGCGGCGGCATCATTCTGCCGCCCCCTGATGAGTGCATCTATGTGCTGGATGAGGCCCATCACCTGCCCACTATCGCCCGGGATCACGGCGCGGCGTCGGCCAGCGTCAAAGGCTCCCGCCGCTGGCTGGAGAAGCTGGTACAAAGTGCAGGCAAGCTGGCGCGGAGTTTTAATAAGGAGAGCCTGCTCGACCCCCAACTCAAACTGCAGGATGCACTGGCCTCCATCCAGCCCGATCTGAAGGCGGTCGAGCAGTGGCTCAGCGCCAACGATCGGCTGTTTGGCACGGAACCTCACTACCGCTTCGCCGAAGGGGTATTGCCTGATCCCCTGCCCATGCTGGCGGAGAATCTCAAAGAGTCGAGCAAGAAGGCGCTGCGAGCGCTGGATCGGATGCAAGGGGCCATCGGTGAAGCGCTGAAAGATGGCGAGATCCGCCGCAAGGAGGCCGAACCTCTGCTGGCAGAGAGCGGTTTTCATCTGCAGCGGCTGGAGAGTTTCTGCGCCCTCTGGGAGATGCTGGGGCGCCATGTGCCGACCGGCAAAACCCCGCTCGCCCGCTGGATGGCCAAGAGCGATGACGGCGATATCTGGCTGCACGCCTCACCGATTGAGGTAGGCTATCTGCTGGAAGAGTGGCTCTGGTCGAAATGTCTGGGAGCCGTACTAGTCTCCGCGACCCTCACCGCCCTCTCTTCCTTTAGTTATTTTCGTCATCAGGTGGGGCTCAAGGAGCACGACGGTACCCGCTATCTGCGCCTGCGATCCCCCTTTGACTATCAGAAAGCCGAGCTCTATCTGCCCAAGATGGAGCACGAACCCAACTCGCCGGCCTTTACCAACGAACTCATCAGCGTGCTGCCACGCATTTTGGCGGGCAAGGAGGCGAGTCTGGTGCTCTTCTCCTCCTACCGCCAGATGAATGAGGTGGCTGTTGGCTTGCGAGCCAAGGGACTGTCACTGCTGGTGCAGGGGGAAGCCTCCCGCAATGCCCTGCTCACCCTGCACAAACAAAAATGCGATGGCGGTCAGGCCAGCATCCTGTTTGGTACCGGCAGCTTCTCGGAGGGGCTGGATCTGCCGGGTCACTATCTCACCAATCTGGTGATCACCAAACTCCCCTTTGCGGTGCCCAACTCGCCGGTCGAGGAGGCCACCGCCGAGTGGGTGGAGCAACGAGGCGGCAACCCCTTCCTGCAACTGACAGTGCCGGAGGCATCGCGCAAACTGATCCAGGCCTGTGGCCGCCTCATCCGCAAGGAGGCCGATCGGGGGCGAGTCACCATTCTTGACCGGCGTCTGCTGACCAAGCGTTATGGCAAGGGGCTGCTCGACGCCCTCCCCCCGTTTACACGGCGGATCGAATAAATAAGTCGGTCGCTATTGATAAACAAACTGACAGCAGCGCGAACATCGACCACCAGAAAGAGCCATTGCCGCAGTAGGCCAAACCTGTAAAAATGAGCCCCTGTTTTCAGTGGGCAATCGCCTGACTGTTCAAGGAGATGAAATGAAACTGACTGTTCTGGTACCGGCGCTGGCTGGTCTGTTGTGGGCCGGTAGCGCCCTTGCTGATGCCCAATTGGAAGTGACCACCCCGTATGTCGTCCAGCTGATCGATGGTCAATCCATCAACCCCAAGCTGCTCGACAAAACCAGCACCTTCCCCCTCTCTGCCGGCAAACACCAGTTGGTCGTCGCCTTTGAAGGCAACTACTCCAGCCGTAACGAAATCAAGCTGGTGACCGCCGAGCCGCTGGTGCTGAACTTCACCGCCGCCGACAATCAGCAGCTGGTGCTGGACTATAAAAAGCCCCGCAACGAAGCCGAAGCCAAGCAGTTTGTCAAAGATCAAAAAGTGGCGCTGAAAGACAAGGTCAGTGGTCAGCAAGTGAGCAGCGAACAGTTCGTGATGCCGAAAGTAGAGGGCTTCCAGCTGACCCGTGACTATCAGCAAGAGCTGATCAACATGGGGAAAGCCTTCAACCAGCCAAAAGCAGTGGCCGTCTCTTCTGCTGCCGTGATGGCTGCCGCCAGCGCACCGGTTCAGGTTGCCCCCAGCAAGGCTCAAAGCAATCCGGAAGCGCTGACCCAGTTGCAAAACTGGTACAACAAGGCCGATGCGGAAACCCGCAAAGCCTTCCAGATCTGGGTTATCCAGCAGCAATAAGCCGGGCTGAGAGATTGACTGAAAGGGGAGCCAAGCTCCCCTTTTCCATATCTTGCGGTCTTACTCACGACGCGTCTTGATTTATGCGCTGCCACTTCCCCTTTATATAGGGAGTACATATATGGATTCATCTGCTGATTTCATATATAGAAAGCGCCACCTTGCCAGGGAGAATGGCACCATGTCGTTGCGCATTTTCTATCACCCCCTCTACTCCTCCCTGACGCTACCCGAGCGCCATCGCTTCCCGCTGGCCAAGTATCAGGGGCTGTTTGAACGCCTGCAGGTGCAGGGTTACCCCGTGGGCGAAGCGCCCGCCGCTACCCAGGAGCAAATCTGTCGCATTCACGATGCCGATTATGTCGCGGCAGCCCTGAACGGCCAGCTGGAAGATCGCGCCATCCGCAAGATCGGTTTTCCCTGGTCACCCATGCTGATAGAGCGCACCTTGCGCTCGGTGGGTGCCACTATTGCCGCCAGCCGCCATGCTCTTGAGCAGGGCTGCGGCTTGCAAATCTCAGGCGGCTACCACCACGCCCATCGGGATCACGGCAGCGGTTTTTGTCTGTTCAACGATTTGGTGATTGCCGCCCAGGCTTGCCTCGACGAGGGGCACTGTGAACAGGTGCTGATCGTCGATCTCGATGTGCATCAAGGAGATGGCAGTGCGGCCCTGTGCGCCGGACGGCGCGATATCATCACCCTCTCCCTCCATGGGGAGCACAACTTTCCCCATCACAAAGCCACCTCTCACCTCGACTTTCCGCTGCCAAGCGGCATGACGGACGATGCCTATCTCACCACACTGCAACAGGCGCTCTCACTGGCACTGCGGCTCTATTCGCCGGATCTCATCCTCTATCAGGCAGGCGTCGATGTGCATCATACCGACGAGCTTGGTTATCTCTTCCTGAGCGATGAAGGGGTTCGCCTGCGCGATGCCATGGTGTTTGACTGCGCACTGCTGCACGGCGTGCCCATCGCGGCGGTGCCCGGTGGCGGCTATCGCCGCGACTGGCAGCAGCTGATCCCGCTTCATATGTCGCTGTTTGAGGCGGCGCTCCACCGTTTTGGTTGATGGCATGGCTTTATAGCGCGGACACGCCATCAGAGTCGGGCGTACACTTCGCCAGATAAAACAGAAGAGGCGACCCTGGGGCCGCCTCTTCGTGTTTCGTCATCTGGGTCACACAAGCTCGCTCGTTGTCAGGTAAGCTCGGGACACCTGAGGATAACTATTTCTGACGCTTGCGGGCGTACTTGCGACGGGCGCGGGCCTGACGCTCCTCTTCCCGCTCGGCCTTCTCTTTGGCTTTGTGCTCGGCTTCTGCGGCGGCTTCGACAATCTCGACGCTCACCATCTCCGGCGTCTCCAGCGAGATGCGGCCAAGCAAGCCGGAGCGGAACTCGTTGATCAGGATCTCGGACGCCTTGTGCAGGTCGGCCAGCCCCCCTTTGCGCATAAACGCCCGCTGGCGGGCGATCATCTCCAGCAGCTCGATCTCGGTCTCGGGCAACTCGTCAATCTGGTAGCGCGCCTTGATCCGCTCCGGATAGGCCTTGATGAAGTAGTCAGCGGCGAACATGGCGATATCGGCATAGTCAAACACCGTGTCCTTGATGGCCGCTGTGATGGCCAGACGATAACCGCAGGAGGGCGGATTGAGCTTGGGCCAGAGGAAACCCGGGGTATCGGTCAGGATAACGTTGTTATCCAGCTTGATCCGTTGCTGGGACTTGGTCACCCCGGCCTCGTTGCCGGTGCGGGCGATGATGCGCCCCGCCAGGGTATTGATCAGAGTGGACTTGCCCACGTTGGGGATCCCCATGATCATCGCCCGCACGCCGCGCAGCTCAAAATTGCGCTCCGGCAGCATCTCGTGGCAGAGAGTCAGCAGTTGCTTGATCTTCTCCGGCTCTTGTTGCGTCAGCGGCAGCGCCTTGATCCCCTTCTCTTTTTCCATGTGCGCCACCCACAGATCGGTGATCGCCGGATCGGCCAGGTCCGCCTTGTTCAGCACCTTGATCACCGGGGTATCACCACGCAGCTCGGACACCAGCGGGTTTTCGCTGGAGAAGGGGATGCGGGCATCGAGCATCTCGATGATCACATCGACCTGGGGCATGACCTCGGCAATCTCTTTGCGGGCCTTGTGCATGTGACCGGGGAACCAGTTGATGGACATATCCGTTACTCTCTGTGGGGGCTGCGGGCGCGCGCATGGAACAACAAGCGCTCTGCCGCGGGCATCGAACGAAGGGGGCGCATTTTACCTGCTGCGGGCCTCTTTTGACAGGTCATTCTAGCCATCACCTCATCAAATCAGCAAACCGCCGAGGCGTAACAACCTTGCCGGAAGCGACCGGGCCAACTGGCTCAATTGATAGATAACACATTGATATAGTGTAACATTTTTATCACTTTTTCACACAACCGTCACCGATAGTCAGTAAAAGTGTCATCTGCCCCCTCTAGGCTGCGCTCAGGTTTTACAAGGAGCGAACCCCAATGAGAAAAATGGCAGGACTTGCAGTGATGATCGGCGCCGCCCTGGCTGCCGGCTGCAAATCAGACAATGACACGGTGGCGACCAAGCCCGCAGCCCAACCCACCAACGTCATCTTCTTCCTCGGTGACGGCATGGGCCTCAACACCCTGACGGCCGCCCGCATCTACGGTGTCGGCGAAGAGGGTGATCTCACCATCGATACCCTGCCAGAGACGGCCTTTATCAAGACCTTCTCCCACGATGCCCAGGTCACTGACTCGGCCCCCTCCATGGCGGCCTACATGACCGGGGTCAAGAGCAACAACGGCGTCATCAGCATGGACGGCGACGCCACCTATGAGAGTGACTGCAGCAAGAGCGCCGGCAAGCCGGTGACCACCCTGCTGGAGCTGGCCAAAGCCGATGGCCGCGGTACCGGCGTGGTGACCAGTACCCGGGTAACCCACGCCACCCCGGCGGCTACCTATGCCCATATCTGCAACCGGGATCTGGAGGCAGATATCGCCGTCCAGCTGGTGCCGGGCGGCAAAGGCTACAACAGCGCCCTCAAGGAGGGGCTGGATGTGGTGCTCGGTGGCGGCAGCAGTTTCTTCCTGCCCAAAGCCGACAAGGGCAAGCGGGAGGATGGCCGCAACCTCATCAGCGAAATGCAGGCCAAGGGCTACCAGTTTGCCAGCAATCTGGATGAGCTGAACAAGGCCGATGCGGGCAAGCCGCTGCTGGGTCTGTTTGGTTCCAGCCACATGAAATATGACCTGGACCGTCCCGCCAGCGAGCCGTCACTGGCCCAGATGACCCTGGCCGCCATCAAACAGCTCAAGGGCAAGGAGAAGGGTTACTTCCTGATGGTGGAAGGGGGTCGCATCGACCACGCCCTGCACGACACCAACGCCAAGCGGGCGCTGCAGGACACCATCGCCTTCGACAACGCCATCAAGGCCGCCATCGACGAGGTGAAAAAGAGCGACCCCGAGCTGAAAAACACCCTGATCGTGGTCACCGCCGACCACGACCATACGCTCGTGCTCAACGGCTATGCCAAGCGCACCGGCAAGACCACCGCCGACAATCCCGGCGTACTCGGGCTGGTGAAGAACTACGAGACTGGCGAGCCAAGCAAGGATAGCGAGGGCATGCCCTACACCATCATAGGTTTTGGCAACGGCTACAACCGGGTAGATGGCCCGCGCAGCAGCGTCGCCCCGCTCGACGATTCCACCGTCTCCGCCAATGACTACCACCAGGAAGTGGTGGTCAAGGTGGGCGAGATCGGCAACGAGACCCACGGCGGCACCGATGTCTTCCTCGGCGCCATCGGCAAGGGGGCTGACAGCTTCCATGGCTCTCTCGATAACACCGCCGTGTTCGGCAAGATCAAGGCTGCGGCCAAGCTGTAAGGAGCACTTTCATGAGCAAACAGATGAACACATCCATCAAGCACACGCTGGTCTGCGCCGCCCTGTTCAGTGCGCTGGGCGCAACCTCCCAGGCACAGGCCGGTGATGCCAAAAACGTCATTCTCTTTATCGGTGATGGCATGGGCCCCACCGTGCTCACCGCCACCCGCCTGTTCAAGGTGGGGGAGGAGGGCAATCTGGAGATGATGAAACTGCCGCGCAGTGCCCGCATCAAGACCTTCTCCAACGATGCCCAGACCACCGACTCGGCCCCCTCCATGGCGGCCTACACCACCGGGGTCAAGATGAACAACGAGGTGATCGCCATGAGCAGCGACACCAAAGCCGTTGCTCCTGGCAAAGATGTCAATGGCAACAAAACCGTCAACAATTGCAGCAGCGATAACGGCAAGCCGGTGCCCACCATACTGGAGCTGGCCAAGGCGGCAGGCAAATCGGTCGGGGCCGTCACCACCACCGAGCTGACCCACGCGACCCCGGCGGCTACCTACGCCCACATCTGCCATCGGGATGCCGCTTATGACATCGCCGCACAGGCCGTTCCGGGGGGCGCTGGCTATAACAGTGCCCTCAAAGATGGGGTCGATGTACTGATGGGCGGTGGTGCCAACCACTGGACCCCCTACAGCGCCAGCAACAAGAGCGGTCGCAATGACAACCGCGACCTGACCGCCGAGATGAAGGCGCAGGGATACAGCTATGTCACTACCCAAAGTGAACTGGCCAAGGTCACCAGTGGCAAGGTGCTCGGTCTGTTCAGCAGCAAATCCCACTTGGACTACGAGCTGGATCGGGTCGCCAAGGGGGCAGCCAATACCCAGCCGTCCCTCTCCGAAATGACCGCCAAGGCGATCGACCTGCTGAGCAAGAACAGTCAGGGTTACTTTCTGATGGTAGAAGGCGGCCGGATCGATCACGCCCTGCACGGCACCAACGCCAAGCGCTCGCTCACCGACGCGGTGGCTCTGGATGAGGCGGTCAAGACGGCGCTGGGTAAAGTGGATCTCAACAATACCCTGATCGTGGTCACCGCCGACCATGACCACACCATGACCATTAACGGCTACTCCGCCAAGGGCAATCCGGTGCTGGATCTGGTGAAAAATGGCGATGGCTCGACCCAGAACGACGTGGATGGCAAGCCCTTCACCACCCTGGTGTTCGGTAACGGCCCCAACCGCCCCGATGTGCGTTCCGTCCTCACCAGCGATCAGGTGATGGCCAATGACTACCTGCAGGAGACCGGCGTCAAACTGACATCGGAAACCCACGGCGGCGGCGATGTGATGCTGTTTGCCGATGGCGCCGGCAGCAACCGCTTCAAAGGCACGCTGGATAACACCAAGGTGTTTGGCAAACTGCGGGAGGCGCTCGGCCTGTAAGCAGCAGGGGCCCGGGTGCATCTGAGCAATCGACTCAGCGGCCCGGGCCCCGGCTCTTTCGAGCGACAGATGATGATGCGACTTTTGCTTTCGTTATGGCTGCTTGGCAGCACCCTCGCCGTCCCCCTGCATGCTGACGACACGCCCCCGGACCTCGCCGCCCGGATCAGCTATCACGACCGGAACACCGGCAGCGATGGCATCGCCAGAGAGAGTGTCTGGCAAGAGAAGTGGCTGCGGGTGGGCAATCAGGTGTGGAGCCAGCGGCTCATTCCCCTCCCCCTTGCCCGTGCCTATCACGCCACTCACGACGCCACGCCCGGCCACAAGCACTTTACCCACCAGATGGCAGCCCGCTGGGTCAGCCGCAGTGATGAGGGTGAAATTCAGCTGCGCTATGCCGACAGCTGGCACAACCAGCTGGTTGAGGTGCCGGTGGAAGAGTATGGCCAGGTGGCCTTCAAGCCCGACTGGCCGCGGATCCGCCATCTCGTCAACCCGGCGCTGCTCGAGGGAATGACCCCGCTGGATGAGGCCGCCCCCGAGCAGGCCCGCTGGTATGAAAAGCGCGAAGGGCAGCAACGAACCCGGATTCTCTGGTCGAGTCAGTGGCAGATCCCGCTGGTGGTCGAGTCGGCCAGTCTCGATGGCTATCGCAGCTACCGGATGGAGGTGACCCTGCGCAAGCTGCCTGCTCAGCTCCCCTGGCAGCAACTCGCTGATTACGAAGTGCGCGATCTGCGGGATTTCTTCGACTGAGATCCCAACCCCTCAGCGGGCACAACGACAACGCAGGCAGGAATGTTACACTCTGCATATTCGACTCTGGCTCACGACCTTGATGCGCGCTCTCTGCCTGCCCTTTTTTGCCCTGCTGTTATTGCTGGTGAACACCGGTGCCCAGGCTATTGTGCTGGTGGCGGCCGAGTTGCCCCCTTACGTCATTCAGTCCTCCCATGGTAAACCCAGCGGGGTGGGTATCGAGATCATGGAGGAAGCAGCCCGCCGTCTAGGCGAGCCGCTTACCATCGAGCTGATGCCACTTCCACGTGCACTGACCCAGACAATTCATCGCCCCGATGTATTGATGATCCCGCCCGTGCGAAGCAGTCAGCGAGAGCACCTCTATCAGTGGGTAACGCCCATCCTCGATGAGCAGTTTTTGATCGTCAGCGATCGCCGGTTTCACCCAAAAGCACTGAAAAGCAGCGATTTGAAGAACCTTGATGTGGGCGTGCTGCGCTACTCGTTTGGTCAACACCTACTCAAACAACGCATCGGGATCCGGGGAGAGACAGTGGCAGATGAGCAACTAAACGCTCATAAACTCCATCGCGGTCGCATTGATGCCTGGGTCGCAGCATGGAATGTCATCCTGTATGCCCAACAACAAGACAAACGCTCATCACAACAGCTGGTTCGCGGGGAAGTGTTGATGAACACCCAACTGTTCCTGGCCGCTCACAAGGATTTCCCCTTCAAACAGGCGCAGCGCTGGCAAGCCGTGATAGACGAGATGCGCCATGATGGCACACTGGCGCGGATCATCCGTCAGTACAACTATCAGGCTCCTGAGTAGTCACTCAATCACGGTTGCCAAGGCCAGCCAGAATGGTTATGGTAGCCCCATGAAAATACTCGCTATTTCCTCGCATTTGCTCACACCCTGCTGAGCCCCCGCCTCGCTCCTTCGGCCGCGAGTCGCTTGGGGGCATGGCATTTTCAATCGATTGAACCTGTTGAATCCATTTTTGTAACACCCAGTGTGATGGCCAACCTGCACCCGCCGGTATGGGCCTATCCGCTATTGATAAGGAATATCTTATGAAACAACCTCATCTGGTTATCTCCAGCCTTGATCTGGACCGTATCGAACAACTGCTTGGTAACCACCCGCAGCATCAGGCCCTGCAAGAGGAGCTGGACCGCGCCGAGATCCGCGAACCGGCCGACATGCCGCCGGACGTGGTCACTATGAACAGCAAGGTACGCTTCAAGATGCAGAGCAGCGGCAACGAGTTCTGCCTCACCCTGGTCTACCCGCGCGATGCCAAGGGCGACGAGAGCAACATCTCGGTACTGGCGCCGGTGGGCAGCGCCCTGCTCGGTCTGAAAGTGGGCGACAGCATCGCCTGGCCGGGCCCGGCCGGTCGCACCATCGAGGTCGAAATTCTGGAAGTGGTCTATCAGCCGGAGCGCGCCGGCGAGCTGCACCGCTGAGTCCCACGGGCTGGTCATCCCCCTGTTGATCAGCCCGCTTGCTCGCCCTTGCCAGCTGATCCCGATCAAGCTTTGCGCACCTTGCCCCCCGGTTTTTAGCCCCTTTTCCTGCTGCTGCTTGAGCCTGACTCGGGGGGCAGGTATCTTGTTGGCCGCGTCATGGTCATGACGCACCGAATTTCAGGCTGACATCATGATAAAAATTGCCCTCATCGACGATCACCAGATCGTCCGATCCGGTTTTGCCCAACTGCTCAATCTGGAGCCCGACCTGCAGGTGGTCGCCGAATTCGGCTCCGCCAGCGATGCCCTTGCCGGCCTGCCCGGCAGCGGGGCGCGGGTCTGCGTCTGCGACATCTCGATGCCCGACCGGTCGGGGCTGGAGCTGCTCAAGCAGCTCCCCTCCGGCTTGGCTGTAGTGATGCTCTCGGTGCACGACAGCCCGGCCCTCATCGAGCAGGCCTTGCAAACCGGCGCCAAGGGGTTTCTCTCCAAACGCTGCAGTCCGGACGAGCTGATCGCCGCTGTGCGTACCGCCGCCCAGGGGGGGTGTTATCTTACGCCGGACATCGCCCAGAAACTGGCCAGCAGCAGCCGGGATCCCCTTACCAATCGGGAGCGGGAGATTGCCCAGTTGCTGGCACAGGGGCTGGAGGTGAAGGCCATCGCCGAGCAGCTTGGCCTCTCCCCCAAAACCGTCCACGTACATCGCGCCAACCTGATGGACAAGCTCAAGGTCAGCAACAACGTCGAGCTGGCCCACCGCATGCTGGATAGCTGGTGATCTCCCGTTTTGCCAGCTATGTCGCCATCGCGCTGGCGGCCTGCTTCATCTTTGCCGCTGGCTGGTTTTGCCTCTGGAGCATCAGCCTGCATCTGGCGGGTGGCCCGGCGCTGGCGGTGCTGCTGTTCCCCTTCGGCCTGCGCCTCGGGTTGCTGCTGCAAAGTCCCGGCCACTACTGGCCGCCGCTGTTGCTGTGCGAAGGACTGCTGCTCTACTGGCTCAATCTGGAGGTGGGGCTGCCCCACTGGCCTTGGCTGGTCGCGGGCAGTCTGCTGACCCTGATACCGCTGCTGATTGCCCGTCGACAGCAGGTGCGCAACGACTGGCAGCAACTGTTGCTGCTGCTCGCCACCGTCACGGCAGCGGCGCTGCTGCAAGCCCTGCTCTGGCATCTGGCCGGGGAAGATGGCCTCTCGGCCCTGCTGCTCAGCCTGACCGGCGGGCTGACGCTGACCTCCACCTGCATGCTGATCTGGCACTACCTCACCCGCGCCACCTGGGTGCCGCTGGGGCCTGCGCTGGTGGATCAACCGGTGGAGTGGCGCTTTCGCCATCTGGTCTGGTATCTGTTGCTGTTCGTATTGAGCCTCTGGCTGCAACTGGGATTGCCCAACTCGCTGGTACGCTTTACCCCGTTTTGTCTGGCCATCCCCATCATCGCCATGGCGTGGCGCTACGGCTGGCAAGGGGCGCTGCTCGCCACCCTGATGAACACCATCGCCCTGCTGGCCAGTCAGGCCTGGCACGATCACCCCCTCGATCTGCTGCTCTCCCTGCTGGCCCAGAGCCTCACCGGCCTGCTGCTGGGTGCCGGGATCCAGCGCCAGCGCGAACTCAATCAGGCGCTGACCCGCCAGCTCGCCCACAATCGCCAGCTCACCGAGCGGCTGCTGGAGACCGAGGAGAGCATCCGCAAGGAGGTGGCGCGCGAGCTGCACGACGACATCGGCCAGACCATCACCGCCATTCGTACCCAGGCAGGGATCGTGCGCCGCCTCGCCCCCGATAATGCCGGGGTAGGCCAGAGCAGTGCCCTCATCGATACACTGTCGCTCGGGATCTATGACGCGGTGCGCGGCCTGCTCGGGCGGCTGCGCCCGCGCCAGCTCGACGACATGACTCTGGAACAGGCGGTACGGGCACTGCTGAGGGAGCTGGAGCTGGAGCGTCACGGCATCGTCACCCGGCTGGAGTGGCAGCTGGCGGATGGGGATCTCTCGGATGCCCAGCGGGTCACCCTGTTTCGGGTCTGTCAGGAGGGGCTCAACAACGTGGTCAAACATGCCAACGCCCACTCGGTCACCATTCGCGCCCGAACCAGCGGCGAGCAGTTGCAACTGGTACTGGAAGATGATGGCCGCGGTCTGCCGGAAAGCCGCCCGCAACAGGGCTATGGCCTGCTCGGCATTCGCGAGCGGGTACAGGCCCTCGGGGGCAGTCTGCAACTCTCCTGCATCCACGGCACCCAGCTGACGGTCAACCTGCCCAGTCGCAGACGGGAGGAGAGTCATGGCTAATCACCACCAGAGGGCCTGCCTGTGCTGAGTTTTATGAGAAGCGCGCCGCCCCGGCCCCTTATCCGGGATCAGGCCGAGATCGATGCCACCTATCGCCACTGGCGGCTGCACCTGCTGCTGACCATGTATCTGGGCTACGCGGTCTTCTACTTCACCCGCAAGAGCTTCAACTTCGCCATGCCGGACATGCTGGCGAGCGGCATGCTGGACAAGTCCGATATCGGCATGCTCTGGACTCTGTTCTACATCACCTACGGCTGCTCCAAGTTCTTCTCCGGCATCATCAGTGACCGCGCCAACCCGCGCTACTTTATGGGTGTCGGACTGATGGCCACTGGCGTCATCAACATACTGTTCGGCCTCTCGTCGGCACTCTGGATGTTTGCCGCCCTCTGGGTCGCCAACGCCTTCTTCCAGGGCTGGGGCTGGCCCCCCTGCTCCAAGCTGCTTACCAGCTGGTATTCGCGCACCGAGCGCGGGGTCTGGTGGTCGGCCTGGAACACTGCCCACAACGTCGGCGGGGCGCTCATTCCCCTTATCGTCAGCACCATCGCTCTGCAACATGGCTGGCGCTACGGCATGATAGTGCCCGGCCTTATCGCCATCATCGCGGGATTGTTCCTCTGCTGGCGGCTGCGGGATACCCCGAGTGCCATGGGATTGCCAACGGTGGGCGAGTGGCGCAAGGATGCCATGGAGCTGGCCCAGCAGACTCAGGATGCGGGCCTCTCCCATCGCCAGATCCTGCGCAAATATGTGCTGGGCAACCCCTATATCTGGCTGCTCGCCTGCTGTTACGTACTGGTCTATGTGGTGCGCACCGCCATCAATGACTGGGGCAACCTCTACATGACCGAGCAGCGCGGCTTCAATCTGATGAGCGCCAACTCGGCCATCTCCATGTTCGAGGTGGGGGGCTTTATCGGTGCTCTGGTGGCAGGCTGGGGATCGGACAAGCTGTTCAATGGCAACCGTGGCCCAATGAACCTCATCTTTGCGGTGGGGATCCTGCTGGCGGTGGGGTCGCTCTGGCTGATGCCCTTCTTCAGCTATGTGATGCAGGCGGCCTGCTTCTTCACCATCGGCTTCTTCGTGTTTGGCCCCCAGATGCTGATCGGCATGGCGGCGGCGGAGTGCTCCCACAAAAACTCGGCGGGGGCGGCCACCGGCTTTGTCGGTCTCTTTGCCTACATGGGGGCGGCGCTGTCGGGCTATCCGCTGGCCAAGGTGATGGAGATCTGGCACTGGAACGGCTTTTTCGTAGTGATCTCGGTGGCGGCGGGCGTCTCGGCCCTGCTGCTGCTCCCCTTCCTCAAGGCGCAGGCACCGAGAACCGCTCAAGCGAATGCTGAGTAGCGGGTGGCAGCTGACGAGCCATATCCGGCAAACAGAAACAGCCAGGGCGCGGATCACCGCGCCCTGATTTTATTCCTGAACCTATTCCTGCATCAGGCAGCCTGACAGACCCGGTTCTTTCCTTCCCGCTTGGCCCGATAGAGAGCGTCATCCGCACGGCTGAACAGGCTGTCAAAGTGCCACTCCCCCTGCCAGTGAGCAATACCCATGCTGACGGTGATATGGATCCCCTCTACCTCGCTGGCCGCAAGCTGAACCCGCAGTGATTGGCAACGGGCGATCGCCTCCTCTGCGGTGGCATGGCGAAACAGCAGCACAAACTCCTCGCCCCCAAAGCGACTGGCCAATACGCCCTCCAGCTCGCGCAGTGCCAACCCGACCCGCTCCAACACCCGATCCCCCACCTCATGACCATACCGATCGTTGATCTGCTTGAAGTCATCCAGATCGAGCACCACCAACGCCCCCTGCTGTGCAGGGCGTCCCCGGGCCAGACGCTCCATAAAACCACGGCGATTGAACAACCCGGTCAGCGGGTCATGACTGGCCTGATAGCGCAGCTCCAGCGCCCGGTGCTGGTTGCAGAGCAGCAGCACCCCGAAGGTGAGCATGGAGCTGCCCACCAGCATGGAGACATAGGGCAACACGTTGAACAGCTGACGCTGGAACGGGCTTTCGATCACCTCGCCCCACACGGTAAACATCCGCATCAGGGTCATGGCGATCAGCACCAGATTGAGGCCAATCAGCACCCAGACCGCCACCTGATAATCAGGGCGGCCGTGACGCCAGAGCTGCCAGATGATGAGCGAACTGAGCATGAGGAAGGTGGCGCTGCTGATCATCACCCGCACCGCAATCCGGCCATCGATGGCGACCGACCAAGTCATGACGGCGGCAAACAGCAAGATGAATCCCCAGCAGACAGGCCAGCCCGGCGATTGACGGAAGAAACAGCGTTGGGCGACCAGCAATAACGACACATGAAAAATCAGGAAGACATTGCCCACCCAGGAGCCATAGGGGGTGGGTGTCAACAGCAGGCTGGCAAATCCCGCCTGACCCAGCATGGCAAACAGACTGGACCACCACCAGACCCCGACGCCGGGAATATCGTTGTGGGTAACGCGAATGATGGTGAGAGTGAGGAAACCGAGACAATAGCCACACAAGGCCATGATCATCAAGGTAAAAATATCCAGCTTAAGCAGTAGTGAGGCGTCCATACCAAAGCCATGCAGAGAGGGTAACTGAGTATATGAGAAGCGTTTGCCAAGACCCAGTACGACTTGATGGTTTTCACAATAAAGCCCGTTCGTTTGCTGACAAACAGAGCAATGCGTGTGATATCCCGCCAATGTGTATTCGTATTAACCCCATAAAAAGCCTCTTACGGAGCCCAGAAACTCAATAAGAGCCGCAAGCGGCGCCCTGACTTTGTAACAAAATGTCTTGGGGATAATTTGGGCTTGAACCCACTCAATTAGATAGATATGTTGTTTTCGTGTGATTTTATGAATGAAGCCATGAGCAATAAATGTCTCTAACCTGTTGAGTCTTCTGACACAATCTGTTTTTGGTACATTTTTCACTCAACCACTATTCATAGCATCTCATATGGGGCTTTTGTCCCGCTCAAGACATTCATCCTGTCTTGCCTGTTGCCGGATGCAGCAGTCTCTTGTGCCACGGAGTCGCACGGGATCAGGTTCAAGGCCGAACACACCACCGACAGAGACGTCACTTATGATCAAAAAACTGATTCTTTCTACCCTGCTGTTTTGCGGGATCGCCACGGCGGCCCCGACCCCTGCCCCCACCTCCACCCTGGATGCCGTGCTCGAACGCGGCGTGCTGCGAGTCGGCTTCGATGCAGGCTATCAACCCTTCGAGATGACCAACAAGCAGGGCCAATACATCGGCTTTGACGTGGATCTCGCCAAGATGGTCGCCAAAGAGATGGGCGTGAAGGTCGAGTTCGTCAACACCGCCTGGGATGGCATCATTCCGGCGCTGCTGACCAACAAGTTCGACGTCATCATGGGCGGCATGACCGTCACTCCCCAGCGCAACCTGCGAGTCAACTTCGCCGATCCTTACATCGTGGTCGGCCAGACCATCGTCCTGCGCAAAGAGAAGGCGGGCGAAATCAAATCCTTCACCGACCTCAACGACCCGAAATACAAGATCGCGGTCAAGCTCGGCACCACCGGCGAGCAGGCAGTCAAGCGCCTGATCCCCAAAGCCACCCTGCTGCAGTTTGAAACCCAGGATGACGCCAAGCTGGAAGTGATCAATGGCAAGGTCGATGCGTTCGTCTATGACCTGCCCTACAACGCTATTTTCGCCTCCCAGAATCAGGGCGCCGTGGTGCACCTCGACAAGCCGTTCACCTTCGAGCCGCTGGCCTGGGCCATCCGCAAAGGGGATCAGGACACCCTCAACTGGTTCAACAACTACCTGCGCCAGATCAAGGGCGATGGCAGCTACGACCGTCTCTACAAGAAGTGGTTCGAATCCAACGCCTGGCTGAACCAGCTCAAATAACCTCCGGGGGGCGGCACATGCCGCCCCTGCACCACGCAGCTCCCCACACAATAACGAGAAGAGGTTGTGACTGTGCACACACCCAAACCGACAAGACAGATGGAAAAACAGCCCAATCAGCTACTCTGGCATGGGGTTTTCCTGCTGATGCTGCTGGTTGCCGTATTCGGCATCTACAAGGCTGTCCAGTCAGTGGATTACACCTGGCGCTGGGAACGCATTCCCCAATACATCGCCTATCAGGCGGAGCAGAAGAATCTGGCCGAATTTGACGGCACCGTGATGGCGGGCACCAGCGAGGCCGAGAAGGGCAAGCTGTTCCTGCAAGACGATCTCGACCCCAATGTGCGGCAAGCCATTGCCAGTACCGGCATACAAGTCGCCGAAGGGGATACCGTTTTTCGTGGCGATACCCTCGACACCCAACTGAGCTGGACCGCAGGCCCCATCGCCTGGGGCGTCTGGGTCACCGTCAAGCTCTCGCTGGTAGCAGGCATCTTCGCCATCCTGCTCGGCACCCTGGCCGGGCTTGCGCGTCTCTCCCCCAATCCGGCCCTGCGCAATCTGGCCATCACCTATGTGGAGCTGATCCGCGGCACGCCGCTGCTGGTGCAGATCTTTATTGTCTACTTCTTTATCGGTACCGTGCTGAACCTCGATCGCTTCACCGCCGGGGTCGCCGCGCTGGCGGTCTTTACCGGCGCCTATGTAGCGGAGATCGTCCGCGCCGGTATCAGCTCCATCCACAAGGGGCAGATGGAGGCGGGTCGCAGCCTGGGTATGACCTCGGCCCAGACCATGCGCTATGTCATCCTGCCGCAGGCGTTCAAGCGGGTACTGCCACCGCTGGCAGGCCAGTTCATCAACCTGATCAAGGACTCCTCGCTGGTCTCGGTCATCTCCATCACCGATCTGACCAAGGCCGGTCGCGAGGTGGTGAGCTCCACCTTCAGCCCGTTCGAGGTGTGGTTTACCGTCGCCCTGCTCTATCTGGTGCTCACCGGCACCCTCTCCTTCCTGGTACGCCGTCTAGAGGTGAAATATGCACGCAGTAACTGATCCCATCATCAAGGTGCAACGGGCGTCGATAAGTGCAGCCATCACCGGCACCCCCTTCGCCTTCCCGGTTCGTTTTCTGGAGGTGAAATATGCGCGCAGCAACTGATCCCATCATCAAAGCGACCGGCGTAGAGAAGTTCTACGGCAGCGAAGTGCACGCCTTGAAAAATGTCAGCACCCAAGTGGCCGAAGGGGAAGTGGTGGTGATCGTCGGCCCCAGCGGCTCCGGCAAATCCACCTTCCTGCGCACCCTCAACCAGCTGGAGACCATCAACGACGGCAACATAGTAGTCGACGGCATCTGCCTGACCGAGCCGGGCGATGTCAACAAGCTGCGGGAAGAGGTGGGCATGGTGTTTCAGTCCTTCAACCTCTTTCCCCACCTGACGGTGCTGGATAATATCTGCCTCGCCCCGCAGAAGGTGCGCGGCCTGTCGCGCCGTGAGGCCGAAGACAGAGCCAAGGCGCTGCTGCTGAAAGTGGGGCTGTCGGTGAAAGCGGCCAGCTATCCGTCCCAGCTCTCCGGCGGTCAGCAACAGCGGGTGGCCATTGCCCGGGCACTCGCCATGCAGCCACGCATCATGCTGTTTGACGAGCCCACCAGTGCGCTCGACCCCGAAATGGTGGGGGAAGTGCTGGATGTGATGAAGGGGCTGGCCCGCGAAGGAATGACCATGGTGGTGGTGACCCACGAGATGGGCTTTGCCCGCGAGGTGGCGGATCGGGTGCTCTTTATGGAGAGTGGCGAACTGCTGGTAGATGAAAAACCGGCCGACTTCTTCGACAATCCACCCTCCCCACGCCTGCGCCAGTTCCTGAGTCAGGTGCTGTAGCCAACATGCTCTGCTGGATAAACGAAGAGGGACCGCAAGGTCCCTCTTCTTGTCTGTCACGCTGAGCAGACTCAACCCAGCTGAACCCGAGTGCCCATCTCATCGGCTCAGCGCGGGGACTTTCCCAGATAGCGCTCCACGATCACTTTCACCCCGTCACGTTTTTTGAGCTGATAGAGCTCCTTGTCAAACTGGTCGATAAAGACCTGTTTGTAGGGGTACTCCCCCTTGCGGCTATAGCCGAGAAACCCCTGCTCCTTGCTGAGCACCGGACCCTGTTTGAGCAAGGACATATCGGCCACCGCCAGCTGATCGGCCTTTATCATGTTGAGCAACTCATAGAGCAGGGAGAGGCGATCATTGATGGTGCAATCGACCCGGCCGCGGACAATCTTGAGCAGGTTCTCCCGATTGCTTTTCACCTCCTCCACGTCGATCTGCTTCTCTTTTACCGCCTGCCAAAAGGCATCGCCACCGACGGCAAAACCGGCGTTCATGCCAAAGCGCAAACCGTGATAGTCGAGCGGAAAGCTGGCCTGTGGGGTATTGGCTGCCACACTGGCGCCGCACATCACCACCAGCTCTTCATCCAGCATCGGCTGGGAGTAGGGCCACATATAAGGGCGGGTATCGGGCATGTAGTAGGGTGGAAAAATGGCGAAGGCGGTCCCCTGCTCCACCATGCTCAGACCGCGCCGCCACGGCATGGGCTTGAGCACCACCTCATAGTCAGGCATGGCAGAGGTCACCTCGCGGATGATGTCGGCATAGATCCCCCTGACCTCCTCCCCCTCCTGCCAGGAGTAGGGGGGATAGGCGGCATCCGCCAGGATCTCGACCCGGGTCTTGGCGTGCGCCATCATGCACAACCCCAGCAACAAGCAACACCAGACGCGCATAAGCCAGCACCTCCTGAAAAAGCCTGCATCAAGCATAGCCATCCGCCGCGCCTTCCTCTGCTGGTGCGCCATTTTTCATGCCATCTCTTCGTTGGCTGAAAAATGTTAATGAAATATTAAAACCATCCTTTATGCTGGAGAGCAATTGCTCTGAATGGATGGTCGCATATGGATGTGCAACTGCTTCTGCTCTACCTCTCCCCGATTTTTCTGGCCTTTGTCGGCTGGGAGATGCTCTACCTGCGCAAACATGGCGCTGCCTTTCCAACCGCCACCTACCAGTGGCGGGATCTGTTCGCCAACGCCGCGCTGGCCCTGATGCACCAAGGGGGCGATGCGCTGGCGGCCATCGCCATTGCTTATCTGTATGACACCCTCTGGGGCTGGCGGTTGTTCGATATCGAGATGAATCTCTGGAGTGTGCTACTGCTGTTTCTGTTGCAGGATCTCTGCTACTGGCTGTTCCACTTCACCAGCCACCATGTGCGCTGGCTGTGGGCCTCCCACGTGGTGCATCACAGCTCGGAGCGGCTCAACCTCTCCACCGCTTTTCGCCAGAGCCTGATGTATCCCATCTCCGGCATGTGGCTGTTCTGGATCCCGATGATTGTCATCGGCTTCCCGCCCGAGGCGGTGGTCGCCACCGTGCTGCTCAGCCTGGGTTTTCAGTTTTTCGTCCACACCCAGGTAGTGGGCAAACTCGGCTGGCTTGAGTGGATCTTCAACACCCCCTCCCACCACAGGGTGCATCACGCCAGCAACGCCAAGTACATAGACCGCAACTTTGCCGGGGTGCTGATCATCTGGGATCGGCTGTTCGGCACCTTTGTGGAAGAAGATCCGGCCGAGCCGTGTCGCTTTGGCATCACCAAGCCGATCCACAGCTTCAACCCCCTCACTCTCACCTTCCATGAGTGGCGCGACATGCTGCGTGACGCCCGTGGCCTGCCATGGCGACAAAAACTCGCGGTGCTGTTTGGCAAACCGGCCGGACCTGCCAGCCGCTGAGCCTTCGCCCCGAATCGCAGCTCCCGGATAGCAAGTCCCTGATAACAAGAGAGCGCCACAGTTGCGCTCTCTTTTATGGTCAATCACATCTTCGATGTCAGAGATGGGCGAACGACCAGACGGCGGGGATCAGGCTCAGCAAGGTCACTCCGGCCAACAGCCGTTCGCGACCACTCAGGCAAAGATCTGCGCCCAGCTGACGGCGGCTGTAGAGAAACAGCAGCAGACCCGGACCGTAGAGCAACAACGACAGCAGCAGATACTCCACCCCGGCAGCATAGAGCAGCCAGAAACCGTAACAACTCGATACCAGCGCTACCGCCCGCATCAGACCGCGGCCCTGCCCGCCCTCACCCTTCTTGCTGAACGAGAGCTTGAGCAAGAACAGACCGATCAGCAGGTAGGGCACCAAAATCATCGAGGTAGAGATAAGCAGCAGGCTGGTGTAGCCCTTGCCGAGCAGCCACACCAGCAGCAGGCAAGTCTGCACCGTCAGGCTGGTGAGCCAGAGCGATGCGATAGGCGTCCCATTGCGGTTCTGGCGCCGGAAGATGGCGGGAAACGCGCCGTGACGGGCCGCGCTGAACGGCACCTCGGCCGAGAACAGGGTCCAGCTCACGTAGGAGGCGAGCACCGAGACGATAAGGCCGACGCTGATGAGCAGCTTGCCCCAGGATCCGGTCATCTGGGCCATCAGCCCTGCCATGGAGGGGTTGGGCAGCGCCGCCAGCTCGGGTCGGCTCAATATTCCGAGCGCCAGCACCGAGATAAGCACATAGAGCAGCAGTGCCAACACGACCCCCAGTACGGTGGCCGTGCCCACATCTCGCCGGTTTCTGGCGCGGGCCGACAGCACCGCGGCCCCCTCGATACCGGTAAAGACCCAGAGGGTGATCAGCATGGTATTGCGCACCTGCTCGGAAACCGGCACCGCCAGGCTACTGCCCTGCTGATCCGCCGCGAAGGTGACCGGTTCGAACCAGTAACAGGCAAACAGAATAAACAGCAGCAGCGGCAGGCTCTTGGCCAGGGTCGCCACCAGATTGAATAGCGCCGCCTGCTGCACGCCGCGGGCCACCAGCAGGTGCACCGCCCAGAGGATGCAAGACTCGCCGACAAACGCCGCCAAAGTGTTTCCCTCGCCAAACCAGACCTGCTCGGGGGTATCGATAAAACTGCCCAGCGCCGCAAAGGCAATGACCAGATAACCCACCACGCCGATGGTGGCACAGAGCCAGTACCCCCAGGCGGAGAAGAAGCCCACCAGATCGCCAAAACCGGCGCGAGCGTAGCTGTAGATACCGCCGTCGAGATCCGGCCTGAGTCGCGACAGATAGAGAAAACTCATGGCGAGCGCCAGGATGCCCACACCCGTCACGCCCCAGCCGATCAGCACGGCGCGGGCTCCTGCCACCTCGGCCATGTTCTGGGGCAGGCTAAAAATCCCCGCCCCCACCATGGAGCTGAACACCAGCGCGGTGAGTGACCAGAGCCCAATCTTGCTCTCTTTCATGGAAGCTCCTTAGCGCAACCGGCGGCTCAGCGCCTGAATATGCTCGGGGCCGATGCCACAGCAGCCGCCGATGAGGTTCGCCCCGGCCGCACGCCAGCGCTCGGCCCAGCCGAGATAATCCAGCGGCCCCAGATCGGCGCGGATCTCGTCCAGCCCATCGTTGGCGGTGGCCTCCTTGGGTTGTGGCGGGAAGGCGTTGGCGTAAGCACCGAGGCGAATGTCTGCGCGGCCCAGCGCCTGCAATCGGGTGCGGGCAACCTCGAGGGCCCCCTCGATCACCTCGGGCTGACAGCAGTTGAACAGGATGGCATCGACCCCGGCCGCCACCAGCGCGCTAACCGAATCGGCCACCCGCTCGCCGGAACGCAGTCGCGGTTCGTTGCCAGGCGCCTCATCTTCCAGCGTGAAGGAGACCCAGAACGGCTTGCCGTCATCAGGCAATAGCGCTTTCAGGGCCAGTGGTTCGGCAATCAGGCTCATGGTCTCGGCCAGCCAGATATCCACATGGGGAGATAGCGCCCGGATAAGCGGCATCGCCAGCTCGCTCACCCGGTTCGCCTTGAACAGGTCGGCACGGTAGGAGCCAAACAGCGGTGGCAGAGAACCCGCCACCTGCACGGCGCCCTTCTGCTCGTCAGCCACCTCACGGGCCAGCTGACCAGCCAGCGCCGCCAACCCCTCCCCGTCGGCAAAGAAACGCTCATCGCCGATATGAAACGGCACCAGTGCATAGCTGTTGGTAGTAATGACCCTGGCCCCGCTCGCCACATAGGCCTGATGCACGTCGCGTACCGTCTCTGGCGCCTCCATCAAGGCCAGCGCCGACCACTCGGGTTGACGAAACGGTGCCCCCCGCCGTGCCAACTCGCGCCCCATGCCCCCATCCAGCACCCACAATTCCCTGGTTTTCATCTGTCGTGTCTCTTTGTTATGTGCGTTGTTTATTTGCGTATTTATCTGTTTGTTTTGTTGATCTGCGGTTTCGCATCGAATCGCTGCAGATCGTCCAGCTTCATCTTGGGAAGCGCTTTTATTATGCAGCCATAAAAACATATAGATGTTTAGATGGCCAAAGCAAGATAAAACAAAGTGCCACGGGCGGCAATCAGTATCAGCAGAAATCAGCGTGCAAACGGCGAGGCAAACGCAGAAATGCAAGAGGCCACCCGAAGGTGGCCTCATCACTATCTTGATCCGCTGGCGACTTAACGCCCGGCCAGCACTCGCTTAATCTGTTTGACCCAGTCGGAAACCCGACCCTGCTGCGGCAGACCGCGCCAGATCTGCTCCCACTGGGCAGGGCTGAGAGGACGACCGAGGCGACGCTGCACACCCGCATAGAGGTAGTCATGGGCCGTGGTGGCCGCATGCTCGGAGGTGAGGAATTTGGAGACCGGATCGGTCAACCGTACATCCCGCATGCCGAGCAGCGGATAGTCGTTGTGCACCGCCGCCAGCATGGTCTCGCGCATGGCGGACTCGATGTAGCCACGGGCAAACAGGGCGGTAACCGACTCCAGCGACCCCTGATCCGGGCCGTGATACTGCTCGTCAAAGACCGGGCTCGGCTCGACCATGCCGCTTTGCACCACCGCATCGGGATCCGGCTGCGGCACCACCACGGCAGGCTTGGGGGCAACCGGCTTGGCTGCCACTGTGGCTTTGCGCGGCGCACTCTGGCTACAGGCACCCAGTGCCAGGGCGAGCGCGACACAGGCCAGCGCACGGGAATGAGACTGCATCTTCATGACTCTTATGTCGCTCCTTTTACGATTCCTGAGCTGGCTTCTCGGCCACAGCCGGTTCGACCCGGGTAACCAGCAGCTGATCAATCTTGTAACTGTCAATATCGACCACTTCGAACTTGTAACCGGCGTATTTGACCGAGTCAGTGCGCTTGGGGATCTTGCGCAACATATACATGATAAAGCCGGCGATGGTCTCGTAGTTCTGGTTCTCGGGGAACTCTTCGATATCGAAGGCGCGCATCACGTCGGAGATGGGGGTGACACCGTCCACCAGCCAGGAGTTCTCGTCGCGCTGGACGATCTGCTCTTCCACCACGTGAGTCGCCCACTCGCCCATGACGGTACTCATCAGGTCATTCATGGTGACAATCCCCACCACCAGCGCGTACTCGTTCATCACCACGGCAAAGTCACCACGATGATTCTTGAAGTACTCCATCGCCTCATAGAGGTTCAGGGTATCGGGGATGATGATGACGTTCTGCACCAGGTTGCCACCGATAAGGTCGATGCTCTGGCCACCGATAACGCGGATCAGCAGCTCTTTGGCATCGACAAAGCCCTTGATGCTGTCGAGGTTGTGGTCACAGACCAGAAACTTGTTGTGGGGATGCTCGGCGATCTTCGCCTTGATGCTCTCTTCACTCTCTTGCAGGGTGAAATAGATCAGGCTCTCGCGGGCCGTCATGGCGGAGGTGACACCAAGGGACTGCAACTCGAATACGTTCTCGATGAGCTGATGCTCCTCGCGCTGGATAACCCCCGCCTCGGCACCGGCATCCATCACCGCATAGATATCGTCGGAGGTGATCTCGTCGTTACGCACCGTGGAGACGCGCATCAGACGGAACAGGGAGTTGGCCAATCCGTTGAAGACCCACACCAGCGGCATCAACACGGTGACGAAGAAGAGCATGGGGCGCACCACCACCACGGCAATCTGCTCGGGCATGGTCATGGCCAGACGCTTGGGCATCAGGTCGGCGATCAGGATAAACATGCCGGTGACGAACACGAAGGAGGCACCGGAGCTAATCTCGCCAAGCCAGGGCCCTTGGTAGAACTGGGAGACAATCCCCTTGATGGCGGGGTTGAGGGCAGACTCACCCAGGATACCGCCCAGAATGGCGACGGTGTTGAGGCCAATCTGCACCACGGTGAAAAAGTTGCCCGGCTGGGCCTGCAGGGCCAGCACCTTTTCGGCCTGGCGATTTCCTTCATCCGCCATCACCTGCAATTTGATTTTGCGAGACGCGGCGAGAGAGATCTCGGAGAGGGAGAAGAACACACTGCCGCCAACCAGCAGCATTAAAAAGAACAAACTATCGGCAAAACTCATGATTAACCTATTGCTACACCCGCCTTAGCACAAGACGGCAAACTGGGCCCGGGAGACCGGACCGTGAGCCCATCCGGGACTCACACAGGGGGAGTATTCTATCAGAAAACAGCCAGTTGGGGGCTTTATCTTACTCCGACCAGTTATGCAACAAAAAAGGCGCTTCACGCGCCTTTTTATTCACTTCCGGTTAGCCCTTGCCCAGCAAGGTGCCCAGATCGTCCGCCTTGGTGTGGCGCACATCCTTACCTTTCACGTAGTAGACGATGTACTCGCAGATGTGCTGGCAACGATCGCCGACCCGCTCGATGGCCCGCGCCGCCCACAGGACGTTAAGCACCTGGGGGATGGTGCGGGGATCTTCCATCATATAGGTCATCAGCTCACGGATGATGGACTCGTACTCGCGGTCTACCTTGTCATCTTCCTTGTAGACCGCCAGCGCCGCATCCAGATCCATGCGGGCGAAAGCGTCGAGTACATCGTGCAGCATCTTGATGGTGCGACGGCCCATGTTCTCCAGCGACACCAGCGGCGGCTGCGGCTTGTTGGCGTTGTCGGTCAGCATGCGGGCGATCTTGTCGGCCACGTCGCCAATGCGCTCCAAGTCGGTGATGGTCTTGATGATGGCCATCACCAGTCGCAGGTCGGAGGCTGTCGGCTGACGCTTGGCGATGATGCGGGTGCACTCCTCGTCGATCGCCACTTCCATCGCGTTGACCTTGTGGTCGTTGGCCACGATCTTGCGGGCCGCATCGAGATCCTGATCGTGGATCGCCGCGATGGCGTCAGTGAGTTGCTGCTCTACCAGACCGCCCATCACCAGCACCTGGTTGCGCACGCTCTCTAGCTCGGCATTGAACTGACCGGAGATGTGTTTATTGAGGTTCATATTGTCCATACAAATAATCCTTGATTGCTCCGATTATGCCTTAGCCGTTGAACCGACTGCCAATCTGTTTGCTGAGATTCATCCTCTCCTCTCCTTAGCCGTAACGACCGGTAATGTAATCTTCGGTCTTTTTCTTGGCCGGGGTGGTGAAAATGGTGTTGGTATCCGAGTACTCGATAAGCTCGCCCATATACATGAAGGCGGTCTGATCCGATACACGCGCAGCCTGTTGCATGTTGTGGGTCACGATCACCACGGTGAACTGGCTCTTGAGCTCGTTGATCAGCTCCTCGATGGTGAGGGTGGAGATGGGGTCGAGCGCCGAGGTCGGTTCATCGAGCAGCAACACTTCCGGCTCGATGGCGATGGCTCGGGCAATCACCAGACGCTGCTGCTGACCACCGGAGAGACCGAAGGCATTGTCATGCAGACGATCCTTCACCTCGTCCCACAGGGCCGCACCACGCAAGGAGCGCTCGGCGGCCTCATCCAGGGTGCGACGATCGTTGATCCCCTGCAGGCGCAGACCATAGACCACGTTCTCGTAGATGGACTTGGGGAACGGGTTCGGGCGCTGGAACACCATGCCCACCTGACGGCGTAGGGCGGAAACATCAACGCTCTTGTCATAGATGTTGTGGCCGTGCAGTTGGATTTCCCCCTCGATGCGGCAGATCTCCACCAGATCGTTCATCCGGTTGATGCAGCGCAGCAGGGTCGATTTGCCACAGCCTGACGGGCCGATAAAGGCGGTCACCTGCCCTTTGGGAATCTTCATGTTGACGTTGAACAGCGCCTGCTTGCTGCCGTAGTACAGGTTGAGATCCTTCACCTCCAGCGCGGTCTGCTCCGGGGTCAGGTTGAGCAGGTCCAGCGCGGTGTGCTGGGTAGACGTGGTCGTTACGTTGATCATCTGTTACCTCAAAATCTATCTGGAGTGGCCGGACTGCTGCCGGCGCCCCTCACGTATTGGTGCAGAGAGATGGCGGCTCGCGCTCGGCCGCCCCTCTGTTATCTCACTCTTGTATCACTCAAGCGGCGCCGGATTAATGCTCCAGCGACCGGAATTTCTCGCGCAAGTGGTTACGAATACCGATAGCGGTCAGGTTCAGACCCACGATCACCGTCACCAGCAGGAAGGAGGTGGCGTAGACCAGCGGGCGGGCCGCCTCGACGTTGGGGCTCTGGAAGCCGACGTCATAGATGTGGAAGCCCAGGTGCATGAACTTGCGCTCCACATGCAGATACGGGAAGTTGCCATCCATCGGCAGGGTCGGTGCCAGTTTTACCACCCCCACCAGCATCAGCGGCGCCACTTCACCGGCTGCACGGGCAATAGCCAGAATAAGGCCGGTCATGATGGCCGGGCTCGCCATCGGCAGCACGATGCGCCACAGGGTCTCGGCCTGGGTCGCGCCCAGTGCCAGCGAGCCCTGACGGATGGTGCTCGGGATCCGTGCCAGCCCCTCTTCGGTGGAGACAATCACCACCGGCAGGGTCAGGATGGCCAGGGTCAGCGCCGACCAGATCACGCCGGGTGAACCAAAGGTGGGGCTCGGCAGCGCTTCCGGGTAGAACAGCTGATCCAGCGAGCCACCGAGCGTGTAGACGAAGAAGCCCAGACCAAACACGCCGTAAACGATGGATGGCACGCCCGCCAGGTTGATCACCGCGATGCGGATGATCTTGGTCAGGCTGTTCTTGCCCGCGTATTCGTGCAGGTAGACTGCCGCCACCACCCCCAGCGGGGTCACGATGATCGCCATCAGGAACACCATGAACACGGTGCCGAAGATGGCCGGGAACACCCCACCCTCGGTGTTGGCTTCACGGGGATCGTCAGAGACGAACTTGCCGATCTGGTGGAACCAGTGACCCACCTTGGCAAGCAGGCTCATGTCGTTGGGCCATACCACGTCCAGTACCTTGGACATCGGCATGGTCACCAGCTCGCCACGCATATCCTTGACGGTGATGGCGTCGCGGTCCGCTTGGCTACGCAGTGAGAAGAGCTCTTTTTCCAGCACCTGATAGCGATCGTTGAGGGCCTGACGCTCGCTGGCCAATTCGGCTTTGAGCTGATCGGTCAGCTTGTCATCCAGCTCGGCCTTGCGCTCTTTCAGGCGCAGCCGCTCCAGTTGATAGTTGATGCTGCCGATGTCCCCTTTTTGCAGATCGTTGGCCTGTTCTGAAAGGGCATTGGCTCGCGCCAGCACCCGCTGCAGGGCAGGATGCAGATCAGAGGTGAGCTCGCGGCCATCCTCTTTCACCCCGACGATATAGCCATAGAAGTTGCCGTTGGTGGCACGCTCAACCATGGCCAGCTCGGCTGGCTGGCTCTGGGACTTGATGTCCGTCTCCAGCACCCAGCGAAAATCGAGGTCAACGAACTCGCGGTTGCCGGTCTTGACCAGATAGCGGGTCAGCAGCTCGCGCTCTTCCCCTTCCAGCGCCAGACCTGCGGCGCGCAGTCGCTCCACCGGAACCTGCTCGCGATCGTTGATTTCGCCGATCAGTACGCTCTTGTTGCCACTCGCGTCTTCCAGCTGCCACTCATAGATGGGGTGCGGCCAGAAGTAGACCAGACCACGCCAGCCGATCAGCAGCAGCAGACCCAGTACCGCCACCAGACTCAGGCTGACGGCGCCGCCGGTCATCCAGATCCAGGGGGCCCCTGATTTAAACCACTTACCCATTGTCGATTCCTTGTCCATTACAGAGTCGCCCCTTACATCGAGCTGTATTTTTCACGCAACCGCTGACGGACAAACTCGGCCAGGGTGTTGAACAAAAAGGTGAACACAAACAGGACGAAGGCCGCGAGGAACAGTACCCGATAGTGGGAGCTGCCCACTTCCGATTCCGGCATCTCCACCGCGATGTTGGCGGCGAGGGTGCGCAGCCCCTGGAACATGGAGAAGTCCATGATAGGGGTGTTGCCGGTAGCCATCAGCACGATCATGGTCTCGCCCACGGCGCGGCCAAGACCCATCATCACCGCAGAGAAGATGCCCGGGCTGGCAGTGAGGATCACCACCCGGCTCAGGGTCTGCCACGGGGTGGCACCCAGTGCCAGCGAGCCCTGGGTCAGATGCTTGGGCACCGAGAAGACTGCATCTTCAGCGATGGAGAAGATGGTGGGGATAACCGCAAAGCCCATGGCGATACCGACCACCAGCGAGTTGCGCTGGTCAAACTTGATGCCCATTTCGTGAGTCAGCCAGATGCGGGAATCGCCGTGCATAAAAGCATTCTCGATGAGCGGGCTCAGGGCGAAGGCCCCCCAGCCAATCAGCAGCAGCACCGGGATCAGCAGGATGGCGTGCCACCCCTCCGGCAGCAAGGACTTGCCGCGCTCCGGCAGATAGTTCCAGAGCAGTGCAGTCAGCAGCATCCCCATCGGCAGCAATATCAGCAGCAGGATCACCCCGGGCAACGCACCCTCGATGATCGGCGCCAGCCACAGACCCGCCAGGAAGCCCAAGATAACAGTCGGCAGCGCCGCCATGATCTCGACCGTCGGCTTGACGTATTTACGCAGCCCCGCCGACATGAAGTAGGCGGTATAGATGGCACCGGCCACACCGAGCGGCACAGCAAACACCATGGCGTAGAAAGAGGCTTTCAGCGTACCGAATACCAGCGGCACCAAACTCAGTTTGGCTTCAAAGTCGTTGCTGGCGGAGGTGGATTGCCACACATACTGGGGCTCCGGATAGCCTTCATACCACACCTGTTGCCAGAGGGCAGACCAGGTCACTTCGGGGTGCTCGTTCTCCACCGAGAAGAGCTTGAAGCTGTTCCCTTGCTGCATCAGCAACAGGTTGTGACGGGGGGAGATGGCCAGGGCAGAGAGTTCGCCCCCTTCCACCGTCTCGGTCAGCAGCTTGGTCTCGCCGGTGGCGTGGAAGAAGCTGATGATGCCGTCCTTGTCGGCACTGATGAAGCCTTTGCGAAAGTGCTCGGGAGTCAGCAGATCTACCGCGCCATCGCCCTTGAAGTCACGAATTTGGGTGAACTGGCGTTTGCCATCCTTCGCCACTTCGAACCACTGTGAAATCACGCCGTTGTCATTACCCACCAGCAGTGAAGAGGCGCCGGAGAGCAGCTGAACCCGGGTCACATTGGCGTTGGGGGCATTGATCTCCAACACGTTGCGCAGGGAGATTTCGCTCAGGTTATGAATGTCATAGACGGAGAGGCGATTACCCTCGCGCACGAACAGGATCCGCAGATTGGGGGTCAGCAACATCTGATCCACATGGCGCGGCAGGGAGGGAATCGTGTAGTTTTCACTGCTCCACTCAATCTCCCCGGAGATAAAGTTCTCCTCACCGCTCATCACCGTCATCACGCCACGACCATCTTCGGTCACGGCAGCGGTCGCCATCTTGTCCTTGGTGGCTTCGAACACCATCAGTTGCAGTGCCTTCCCTTGCGGGTCGATCACCACCGGCTCTTCGCCGAAGGGATATTGCAGGCTGGGTTCAATCACCCGCACATCGTTGGGATAGGAGACCTTGAACGCTGGCTGGACGACCTGCGCCTTACCATCGGCAAAGCCGTAGGCGATCAGCCGCTGACCAGGAGCAGGGGTCGCTACCGTGGTGATGTCACCAGCAACCTGGGCCTGACCCAGTGACTGGCCGACCTTGATCTTGTCATCTCCCTGCACCGCAAAGAAGTTGACCTGCCCTTTATCGCTGAAGCGATAGCCGATCTCGTTCTGCTCTTCCACGCCGAGCCAGGCGGTCTTCCCTGCGGCAGGCAGGGTAAACGAGGCGGTCGGCTCCATGGAGGCGCCATTGAAGATGGGTTTCACCACATAGAGCAGATAAAAGAAGATAAGCAGCAGCGCCACCAGTACCAGGGCTCCGCCTGTGGTGACGCCATATTTGGCCAATTTATCCTTGATCCGGCGTTTTCTACTGCCCGCCATGACCAGGTTTAACGATTCCGATGACATGCAAGACCTCAATGTAAGCTAGGCTTCGCGGCATTATATGGCGGTTGCATGACAGTTTTGTTACATCGAGAGCGCTTTAACAGAGGTTGTTAACGGAAAAATGGGCGGGGATCCTTTCGAAGGAAGATGGACGCAATATATTGTTTATAAAGGGATATTTATGAGGATAATCAGCAAGGGCAGCCTGCGCTGCCCCCGCATGATTCAGGAAAGGGCATCGTTTGATTGTTGCAACGCCAGTTTGGCCGCCTTTTTCTCGGCGCGGCGGCGCTTGAAGAAGGCCGACAACTGAGCCGAGCAGGCATCGGCCAGCACACCGCCGGTCAGCTCGACTCTATGATTGTGGCGCGGGTCCTGCAAGATCTCGAACACCGACCCCGCGGCACCGGTCTTGAGATCTCGGGCGCCGTAAACCACCCGCTTGACCCGGCTATGGATCAGCGCACCGGCACACATACAGCAGGGCTCCAGCGTCACATAAAGAGTGGTGTCGAGCAGGCGGTAGTTCGCCAGCTGCTTGCCCGCCGCCCGGATCGCCATCACCTCGGCATGGGCACAGGCATCGTGTTCGCTGATGGAGCGGTTCCACCCCTCGCCCACCACCTGACCATCCAGCACCAGTACGGCACCGACCGGGATCTCGCCAATCCCTTCGGCCCGGGCGGCCAATGCCATGGCATGGCGCATCCACTGTTCGTCCAGCTCGGTTTGACTCGGTCTCTCTGGGACCTCTGATGGTTTCACGCCCATCCCCTCTTTATATTGTTCAAGTTTGCATTCCAGCTATCCATACCTGTCAGATGATTCCATAGATAGCAGGCATGATAGCTCGCGGTGACAGGGCGGCGATTATGCCAAATCTGCACGTCAGACCCAAGCCGCATCCCGACTGAGCAATAAAGAAGCAATCGGCATCTCTATGATAAAAAAGGAGTTGCACCCGTTTGGCCATGCTATTAGACTTCCTCCCCGTCAGCCGAGTCTGACTCCGTCGGTGTGTAGCGCAGCCAGGTAGCGCATCTGCATGGGGTGTAGAGGGTCGGAGGTTCGAATCCTCTCACACCGACCATTTTCCCCGAGAATAGCCCAGTCAAACGACTGGGCTATTTTTTTGCCTCCGATTTATCCTCCTGACGATGTCTACCTATCAAGCACAAAAAACACTCAGAACCACTTGAATCTTTTTGCCGAACTCATTAAGATGCGCAACTTTCCGCCGGTAGACAACACAAGGAGGTGGAAACACGAGTGAAGGGATCACTGTCCGGCTTGCGCGCAACACAGGACCAGGCATGAACCAGAACACCGATTTCGCTCCCGCCATTACGCTTTATTCCGTTCCTCACGACACCCCTTGCCACACCGAAAGCGAAAATGAACAGGTCATCCAGCTGGATGTGATCGATCTTGCCGAACCGGATGATGACTATTGAGCCCGGCCAGATGGCCGCTCAATCACTGGGGCATCGCCTGTTCAACACACTCAGTTTCACACCCTTGGCGAGAAATCTGCAAAAAACGACAAACTGCTAATTCTATCAAGGATGGCAGTATTATTGACTGATGTATCTCCCCCTTTCCTCCCCGGCATTCCCCCCGACAACTGATACAAACCTACGTTATTGCACTTCACTTTCCATCGCTGCAACCGCTGGTGCCAACAGAGCCTGCGTCACCACATAAAGTTTAAAACACGCGTTCACCAATCAGGTCTAGCAATAGCAAAACATTCATTGCCACATTCAAACGCAATTTATACAGCTGTTTTGGCAAAGCCTGGAGTTAGGTCGGGATTTGTTTTTGCATTTGTAATTTTATTACGTAATAAATTACAGAACGAGGGGCAAGGTAACGGCCCAAATTAGCCGTTGTCCGAGGGGAAAAAGCAGGAGCATAACCATCTGCGTAGAGTTTTTATACCAACCAAATAAAGCAATAAAAAACATCAACTTAACCACATCGTAAAAACAGGCGTTTAAAAAAAACTGTTGACGTAATCAACAATATTTCGCACCTTATCAATCGTGTTATCCCGTTGTTGCGGGAACGTTTCAGGAACAGCGATTCGACTTTAGTCGTAGTTAGTAAGTTCAAAATGTAATTCTCAAAGGAGTGAACCTTATGTCGGCACCGGCTCAGACCCACTGCAGCGCCCGCCTTCGCATCCAGGGCGAGATGCTGCCCGAATACGCGCAAATTCTGACGCCGGACGCGGTGGCTCTGGTCTCCGAACTGGTGGAACGTTTTGCTCCCCAAAGGGGGGAATTGCTGAAACAACGTGTGGCACGCCAGGCCCGTATCGATGGCGGCGAGCTGCCGGACTTCCTGCCGGAAACCGCCCACATCCGTGAAGGTGACTGGACCATTCGCGGCATTCCCGCCGACCTGCAAGACCGCCGTGTGGAGATCACAGGCCCGGTCGAGCGCAAGATGGTGATCAACGCCCTCAATGCCAACGTCAAGGTGTTCATGGCGGACTTCGAGGACTCACTGGCCCCCGCCTGGAATAAAGTGATCGAGGGTCAAATCAACCTGCGCGATGCGGTCAACGAGACCATTTCTTACACCAGTCCGGAAGGAAAGGCCTATACCCTTAACCCCAATCCGGCCGTCCTTATCTGCCGGGTGCGCGGTCTGCACCTGCCGGAAAAACATGTCACTTTCGATGGCGAGCCCATCCCCGGCGGCCTGTTCGATTTTGCCCTCTATTTCCTGCACAACTATCAGGCGCTGCTGGCCAAAGGCTCGGGCCCCTATTTCTACGTGCCCAAGTTGCAGAGCCATCTGGAAGGGCGCTGGTGGAGCGAAGTGTTCGCCTGGACCGAGGACAAGTTTGGTCTGCCCCGTGGCACCATCAAGGCCACCGTGCTGATTGAAACCCTGCCAGCCGTATTCGAGATGGATGAGCTGCTCTATCAGATGAAGGATCACATCGTCGCCCTCAACTGCGGCCGCTGGGACTACATCTTCAGCTATATCAAAACCTTGAAGAACCATCCGGATCGCGTTCTGCCCGACCGCCAGGTGGTGACCATGGACAAGCCATTCCTCTCCGCCTACTCGCGGCTGCTGATCAAGACCTGTCACAAGCGCGGTGCGCTGGCGATGGGTGGCATGGCCGCCTTTATTCCGGCCAAGGACGCGACCGTCAACGAGCAGGTCTTCGCCAAGGTCAAAGCGGACAAGGAGCGCGAAGCCAATAACGGCCACGACGGTACCTGGGTCGCCCACCCTGGCCTCGCCGACACCGCCATGGCGGTGTTCAATGCCACCATTGCGGCTGGCGCCAAGAACCAGATTGGCGTGCTGCGCGAGCAGGATGCCCCCATCACCGCAGCTGACCTGCTGGCCCCCTGTGAGGGCGAGCGCACCGAGGCTGGGATGCGCACCAATATCCGGGTCGCCCTGCAATATCTGGAAGCCTGGATCAACGGCAACGGCTGCGTGCCCATCTACGGTCTGATGGAAGATGCCGCCACCGCCGAGATCTCCCGCACCTCCATCTGGCAGTGGATCCGCCACGGCAAGAGCCTGTCTAATGGCAAGGTAGTGACCAAGGCGCTGTTCCGCCAGATGCTGGCCGAGGAGCTGGAGGTGGTCAAAGCCGAGGTGGGCACCGCGCGCTGGCAGGCAGGACGCTTTGCCGAGGCAGGCGAACTGATGGAAGAGATCACCTGCGCCGACACCCTGATCGATTTTCTGACGCTGCCCGGTTACGAGCGGCTCTGAATCACGGGCCCCGGGCGGGGCTCGCCAATAACAAGTCAATGGAAACGTGAAATCAATGAAAGAGGGAACTGATATGGCACTGACCCGTGAGCAACAGATCCAGGCTATCGAGAAAGACTGGGCGGAAAACCCCCGCTGGAAAGGGATCAAGCGCGGCTACAGCGCCGAAGATGTGGTGAACCTGCGCGGCAGCTTGCAGCCGGTACACACTCTGGCCCAGCGCGGTGCCGACAAGCTGTGGGGTCTGATCCACGGCGACGCCAAGAAAGGCTACGTCAACTGCCTCGGCGCCCTGACCGGTGGTCAGGCGGTGCAGCAGGCCAAGGCGGGGATCGAGGCGATCTACCTCTCCGGCTGGCAGGTGGCGGCGGATAACAACTTGTCCTCCACCATGTATCCGGATCAGTCCCTCTACCCGGCCAACTCCGTACCGTCCGTGGTGGAGCGCATCAACAACTCCTTCGCCCGTGCCGACCAGATCCAGTGGGCCAACAAGGTTGGACCGCAGGATGAGGGCTTTATCGACTACTTCCTGCCGATCGTGGCCGATGCGGAAGCCGGTTTCGGTGGCGTATTGAACGCCTTCGAACTGATGAAGGGAATGATTGAAGCGGGCGCCGCTGGCGTGCACTTCGAAGATCAGCTCGCTTCCGTCAAGAAGTGCGGCCATATGGGTGGCAAGGTGCTGGTACCGACTCAGGAAGCGGTGCAGAAGCTGGTTGCTGCCCGTCTGGCAGCCGATGTGTGCGGCACCACCACCCTGGTGATCGCCCGTACCGACGCCAACGCCGCTGACCTGTTGACCACTGATGCCGACCCGTACGATGCAGACTTCCTGACTGGTGAGCGCACTGCTGAAGGATTCTACAAGGTGCGTGCCGGTATCGATCAGGCCATCGCTCGCGGTCTGGCTTACGCCCCCTACGCCGACATGGTGTGGTGTGAAACCGCCAAGCCGGACCTGGACGAAGCGCGTAAATTTGCCGAAGCAATCAAGGCCAAGTTCCCGGATCGCATCCTGGCCTACAACTGCTCCCCGAGCTTCAACTGGAAGAAGAATCTGGACGATGCCACCATCGCCCGCTTCCAGCAGGCGCTCTCCGATATGGGTTACAAGTACCAGTTCATCACCCTCGCGGGTATCCACAACATGTGGTTCCACATGTACGAGCTGGCCTACCAGTACGCCCGTGGCGAAGGGATGAAGCACTACGTCGAGATGGTGCAGGAGCCGGAATTTGCCGCCGCCAGCCGTGGCTACACCTTCGTGGCCCACCAGCAGGAGGTCGGTACCGGTTACTTCGACAAGGTGACCACCGTCATTCAGGGCGGCCAATCCTCGGTCACCGCGCTGACCGGCTCCACCGAAGAAGATCAGTTCCACTAATAAAAAAGCTGCCTTGAAATAGCAAAACCCCGGCCTGAAGCCGGGGTTTCTTTTTATCTGCCATTCAAACGAAAGTCAGGCGCACAACCGCACACCACCGAGAGGATCAAAGCTCGAGGATCTCTTTGACAAAGGGAATGGTGAGCTTGCGCTTGGCGCGAAATGAGGCGTTGTCGAGCTGATTGAGAGTGGTGAGCAGGGTTCGCATATCGCGGGAGAGTCGGTTGAGCAGGAAGCGGCCCACATCGATGGGCAATTTGAAGCCCCGCAACTCGGCACGCAGTTGCAGGGCACTGAGCTTGCCTTCATCATCCAGCTCTTCGAGATGGAAACTCACCCCCCAGTCGAGGCGCGAGGCGAGATCCGGCAGTTGCAGCCCCAGTTTGCGCGGTGCGCTGCAACCGGTGACCACCAGCGTCCCCTCGCCCTTCTCCTGCCAGCGGTTGTAGAAATCGAACAGCGCCCGCTCCCACACGGCATTGCCGGCGATCGCCTCAAGGCTGTCGAGACAGACCAGCGGCAGGCTTTCGAGGGCATCGAGCATACTGGGATCGAGCTGTTCAAACTGATCGAGGGAAAGATAGGCAGCCGCCGCATCGCGGGCGTTGACCTCGGCACAGGTGGCGTGGAGCAGATGAGAGCGTCCGGATCCCTTGGCTCCCCAGAAATAGAGGAAAGGTGATCCCTGACCGATGGCCGCATTCTTGAGGGCGGTGATCAGATGAGCATTGTTGCCGGGATAAAAACTGACGAAGGTTTCATCATCCGGTAGTTGTACGGCTAAAGACAGTTGGGCCGGTTGCTTCACTCGTTGGGCTTTGACTGTGACATTTGTGGCTAAGTGTATCATCGCAAAGGCAGATAGAGAACCGCCCGGGCAAGCCGGGCGGTCTACAAAAGCCTTATAAAATCAGGGCTGCGACCATTGGTAACGCAAACCGCTGCCATTATCGTCAACCTTGCGCAAACGACTCTCAAGTTGCAGCGCCCGCACCAATTCGGCCTGCTCCCCTTGCAGGGTAAAGTTGAAGGTGACCTGGTCCCCCTCCAGCTTGCCGATCGCCACCTTGCTGACGTTGGCCATCCCCTGCAGCATCTTCTGCACGGCGATCATGCTGTCCACTTCGGAGAGGCCATCTACCACCAGGGTCTGGCTGGTTGCCGGACCAGAAATGCGGGCACCGTAGTTTTTCACTAGCCAGGCCGCCAGGGTATCGGCAAACCCTTGCGCCACTTCGGCCTGAGTGCCGGTGTTATTGCCACGGGTCAGCTCGGCCACTTCACCGGCCGCTTTGGGGCCGTAGAGTCCCCAATCGATGCTCCACTTGTCACCTTCAGGAGTCAGCTTGCCCAGCACCACCATCTCGGCGCCATAGCGCTGGCTTGCCTGCAAAATCGGGTCGGCAAAGCGTCCCCAGACGTCGGTGGCACTGACCGCCATGTTGTCATCGAGATCCATCAGCGGAATGCTGATGGGTAGCCCCAGCGTCTGGGCCTGCTCGCGCAAGGCTTGCGCCCAACCATCGCTGGATTGATCCGCCAGCAGGCGACGCTCCCCCTGATCCACCACCAGCCAGATCGCCATCTGGGGACGCGCCGGGCCAAGCAGGGCAAACTGGCTCTCGGAGACCAAGCTGTTGACCTTGTCACTCTTGAACTCGGCTTTCAGATACTTGACGGAGTCCTGATCCTGATAGCCATAGCTTTTGACATAGTCGCCCGGGGCCGCTAGCGCCTTGACCACCACCGGCTGGGTGAGGATGTCGCGCTTGCCGGTCACCTTGATCAGCACCTGACCCAGTGCCTGCCCTTGAGCGGCCACCATGTCGCCACTGGTCGGGGCCTTGCCCTGATAGAGGTCGGCCACCTGAGCGGCCGAGGCCATAAATGACAAGCCGCAGCAGAGGGCGGTCACAACACGTTTGAACATGAACAGAGTCTCGAAATGGGAGAGTGTGCTTATGGTAGCGGCAAGGCGCATCCTGCGGCAAGGCTGGCACAAGCGGCCACAAACAGCAGAGCCGGCGATGCGCCGGCTCCGATCACCCCTTCCACATGGGAAGCGGTCAAGGCATAAACTTATTTGGTACCGAAGATCTTGTCGCCGGCATCGCCCAGACCCGGCACGATGTAGCCTTTCTCGTTCAGCCCCTGGTCGACAGAAGCGCAATAGAGCTCTACGTCAGGGTGAGCGGCTTCCAGCGCCTTGATCCCTTCCGGCGCGGCAACCAGTACCAGCACCTTGATGGATTGGCAGCCTTTCTTCTTCAGCAGATCGATGGTGGCGATCATGGAGCCGCCGGTGGCCAGCATCGGATCGATGACCAGCGCCAGACGCTCTTCGATGTTGCTGACGATCTTCTCGAAATAGGGAACCGGTTGCAGGGTCTCTTCATCGCGGTAGATACCGACCACGCTGACGCGGGCGCTCGGCATGTGCTCCAGCACGCCATCCATCATGCCAAGGCCGGCACGCAGGATAGGTACGACGGTTACCTTCTTGCCTTTGATCTGGTCAACTTCTACTGGCCCATTCCAGCCATCGATGATAACCTTCTCGGTTTCGAAGTCAGAGGTCGCTTCATAGGTCAACAAACTGCCCACTTCTTTGGCCAGTTCACGGAAACGCTTGGTGCTGATATCGCCTTCACGCATCAGACCGATCTTGTGTTTGACCAGGGGGTGTTTGACTTCAACGACTTTCATTATTATCTCCTCTAACCTGCCGCAAAAAAAATCGCGGAATCATACAACAAAAGCCACCGCTTGTAGAGCATTTCCGCGCAAAAACGCGCAAACGATTTCCTTTCTGGTTTTTCACCGCCACTGTTAGAATACGCCCCGAATTTTACCCTCCACTTCTTTACATGACGGGGAATACTCGTGACTGACAAAACCTCACTGAGCTACAAGGATGCTGGCGTAGATATCGATGCCGGCAATGCACTGGTTGAACGTATCAAGGGCGTGTCAAAGCGCACTCGTCGTCCTGAAGTCCTTGGTGGTCTTGGCGGCTTTGGGGCCTTGTGTCAAATCCCTGCGGGCTACAAGGAGCCGGTACTGGTCTCCGGTACCGATGGTGTGGGCACCAAGCTGCGGCTGGCCATCGACCTGAAGAAGCACGACACCGTGGGCATCGATCTGGTGGCCATGTGCGTCAATGACCTGATCGTACAGGGCGCCGAGCCGCTGTTCTTCCTCGACTACTATGCAACCGGCAAGCTGGACGTGGACACCGCAGCCGCGGTAGTCACCGGGATCGGTGCCGGTTGCGAGCAGTCAGGCTGTGCCCTGGTGGGCGGCGAGACCGCCGAGATGCCGGGTATGTATGAAGGGGAAGACTACGACATCGCCGGTTTCTGCGTCGGTGTGGTGGAGAAGAGCGAAATCATCGACGGCAGCAAGGTCGGTGAAGGGGATGCCCTGATCGCCCTGGCCGCCAGCGGCCCTCACTCCAACGGCTTCTCCCTGATCCGTAAAATTCTGGAAGTCTCCAAAGCCGACGTGCATCAGCCGCTGGGTGACACCACCCTGGCCAACGCCCTGCTGGAGCCGACCCGCATCTATGTGAAACCTGTGCTCAAGCTCATCAAGGAGTGCGAGATCCACGCCCTCTCCCACATCACCGGCGGTGGCTTCTGGGAGAACATCCCCCGCGTATTGCCTGCCAATACTCAAGCAGTGATCGACGAGCAGAGCTGGCAGTGGCCGGCGGTGTTCAGCTGGCTGCAGCAGGCTGGCAACGTCACCCGTCACGAGATGTATCGCACCTTCAACTGCGGTGTCGGCATGATCATCGCCCTGCCCGCCAACCAGCTGGAGAAGGCGCTGACCCTGCTCAAAGCGGAAGGCGAGAACGCATGGCACATCGGTCATATCGCCAAGGCAGCAGACGGTGAGGAGCAGGTCGTCATCAAATGATGCGGATCCTCGTCCTAATCTCCGGCAGCGGCAGCAACCTGCAGGCGATCCTCGACCACTGCGCCAGCGGCAAGATCGCCGGTGAGGTGGTCGGCGTCATCAGCAACAAGGCCGATGCCTATGGTCTGGTTCGCGCCAAAGATGCGGGGGTGGCGACCTCCATTCTGGCCCAGCAGCAGTTTGCCAGCAGGGAGGAGTATGACGCCGCCCTGCTGGCGCTGATGGCAGACTATCAGCCGGATCTGGTGGTGCTGGCCGGGTTTATGCGGATATTGAGCGGCGATCTGGTGCGCCATTTCGCCGGGCGGATGATCAATATCCACCCCTCCCTGCTGCCCAAGTATCAGGGCCTGCACACCCACCAGCGCGCCATAGATGCCGGTGACAGTGAACACGGCGCCAGCGTCCACTTCGTGACCGAAGAGCTGGACGGGGGCCCTGTGATCCTGCAGGCCCACGTCCCCATCTTTGAAGGGGACACGGCGGACGAGGTAGCGGCACGGGTACAGGCGCAGGAGCACAGCATCTACCCGCTGGTGGTGCGCTGGTTCTGCGAAGGCAGGCTGCAGATGGTAGATGGCGCCGTGCAACTGGATGGAGCCCTGCTGGGCCCCGCTGGTTACGCCTGCGAGTAACCGCCAACAACTGCATGTCAGATACAACAAGGGAGGCTTAGGCCTCCCTTGTCATTGCTACCTACCGCACGATGGCTGCGGTTAGGTCGGATTACTCGGCCAAGCGACCCTACACCGGATTGTCGATATCAATAAAGGTCACATCCAGCCCGTGCACGGTCGCCAGCCACTCCCCCAGCGCCTTGACGCCGTAACGCTCGGTGGCGTGATGGCCCGCGGCGTAGAAGTGCATCCCCATCTCGCGGGCGGTGTGAATGGTCTGCTCTGAGGCTTCACCGGAGATAAAGGCATCGATGCCCTGCTCCGCCGCCAGATTGATGTAGCTCTGACCGCCGCCGGTGCACCAGGCCACGGAGCGGATCAGCTCGGGGCCGGTATCGCCACAATAGAGGGGTTCGCGGCCAAGGCGCTCGGCAATCAGCTTGGCAAAATCGCTGCCGCTCATCGGCTCTTCCAGCTTGCCCACCATGGCGACGCTCTTGCTGTTCCACGGCTCCAGACCGCGGCGTACCTTGATGTCAAGCAGCTTGGCGAGCTGGGCGTTGTTACCCACCTCGGGATGGACATCCAGCGGCAAATGGTAGGCAAACAGGTTGATATCGTGGGTCAGCAGGGTCTTGAGCCGACGCTGCTTCATGCCGGTGATCTGGGCCGGTTCACCGCTCCAGAAGTAGCCGTGATGGACCAGGATGGCATCGGCCTCGGCAGCTACCGCCGCGTCGATAAGCGCCTGACTGGCGGTGACACCGGTCACTACCTTGCGAATACGTTCGCGCCCCTCCACTTGCAAGCCGTTGGGGCAGTAATCCTTGATAGCGTGCGGTTCGAGCAGATGGTTCAGTACGGTTTCGAGTTTTCGATGAGAGATCATAGGGGTCCCTTATTAAGGCTCGGTCCCCTGCTTTACCAATAAAAACAGGGCCCAGGCTCAAAGCGCCAAGGGCCCCATGATAATCGAGCCGGGCCGTCAAGACCATGACAGCCCCCACACAGTGCGGTTTCCCTCCCGGCCTCAGGCTGGCAGGTCGATCCCCGCCTCCCGCATCTGGGCCAGCTTGTAGCGCAGGGTGCGCGGGCTGATGCCGAGCCGATCGGCCACCGCCTTGCGGCTGCCGTTACAATCTTGCAGGGTGTCGAGAATGATCTGGTGCTCCTGCTGCTTGAGCTCGCTGCCGAGGCGATCGCCACCATAGCTGCGCTCGACGCTGACAAACTCCATCTCCTGCTCATCCAGCTCCTCCAGAATGAGGTGGTCACAATCAATGACCCCGTCGGGGCTGAGGATCAGGGCGCGCTGTACCACGTTGTCCAGCTCCCGCACGTTGCCGGGCCAGGGGTGGGCCAGCAACCGCTCCCGCGAGGCATCTGTCAACTGTGGTGTCGGCAGCCCCTGCTGACTGGCATGAAGCGCCAGCAGATGTTCCGCCAGCGGCAGAATATCCCCGGGCCGCTCGCACAGTGCTGACCAGCGCAGTGGAAAAACGTTGAGGCGATAGTAGAGGTCTTCGCGGAACTGACCATCCTGCACCGCTTTTTTCAAATCCCGGTTGCTGGTGGCGATGACCCGCACATCCAGCGGGATCATCTTGCGACTGCCGAGCCGCTCCACCTCTTTCTCCTGCAACACCCGCAGCAATTTGGCTTGCAGCCCCTGATCCATCTCGGTGATCTCGTCGAGCAGCAGGGTGCCTCCCTGCGCTTGTTCGAACTTGCCCGGGCACCCCTGCACCGCACCGGTGAAGGCCCCCTTCTCGTAACCAAACAGGGTCGCCTCCAGCATGTTTTCCGGAATGGCGGCGCAGTTAATGGCGACGAAAGGCTGCTCGGCGCGGCTGGAGTTGTCATGAATGTAACGGGCCAGCACCTCTTTACCCGTCCCGCTCGGGCCGGTCACCATCACGGTCGCTTCGCTTCTGGCCACCCGGGTCGCCAGCTGGAACAGCTCGGCAGTTTTGGGATCCCCGTAGACCACAGCGCGCTTCTCCACCTTCTGGGCGGGCACATAGCGGCTGACCTGATTAAGCAGCACCTCCGGCGAAAATGGCTTGGCCAGATAGTCGATGGCCCCTTCACGCATGGCGCGCACCGCACCGTCGATGTTAGCGTAGGCGGTCATCAGCAGCACGGGTATCTGCGGATATTGCTGGCGAATGGTCGCCAGCAGGGTGAGGCCGTCCATTCCCCCCATCTGGATATCGGAGATCACCATGTCAAACGGCTGACGGGAGAGGGCCAGCAGAGCCCGCTCGCCGCTGTCCGCTTCACGGCACTCATAACCGCCGAGCAAAAGGGTATCCACCAGCGCTTCGCGCAGGCCATTGTCATCTTCAACTACCAGGATCCTGGCCTGTGTCATGCTACACCTCCAAGCTGCACCGGTTGCTGGTGCAGGGGGAACGACAGAGTAAAGCAGGTGCCTTCACCGGGAACCGAGGCCACACCGACCTCCCCCTGATGGGCACGCACTACAGATTGCACCACCGCCAGCCCGAGACCTGTGCCCTGGGAGCGAGTGGTAAAGAAGGGTTCGAATACCTGACCGAGCTGATGGGAAGGGATCCCCTTGCCATTATCGATGACCCGCATCTCCACCCGGGCGCCACTGCGCACCGCGCTGACCAGCAGCGAGGTGGCCCCTGCCTGCTGGGCATTGGCAATCAGGTTGTTGATGGCACCCGCCAGCGCACTGCTGTTGGCCAGCAGACAGAGATCGGGCTCCGGAGCTTCCATGTGCAGCTCGCAGCCCTGTTGCTGGCAGAAGGCCTCGGCACCGGCCTGCACTTCGGCCAGCAGCCCTTGTACCGAGATGGGGGTGACCACCTGATTGTCGCCATTGCGGGCAAACAGCAGGATGTCGTTGATCTGCTTCTCCAGATCCTGCAAACGGGCCATCAACTTTTGCTGAAACTGAGTGCGAGATTCCGGCTTGAGGGTGCGGTTGGCCAGGTTGGCGGCATAGAGCATGGCAGCGGAGAGCGGAGTGCGGATCTGGTGGGCAAGTGAGGCCGCCATATTGCCCAGCGCCGACAGCCGCTTCATGTGGTTGATGCGGTCTTGCAGTTTACGGGTTTCGGTCAGGTCATTGATAAAGACCAGCTGGCCGGGCTGATCCGGCAGCGGTTGGGTCGAGAGCTGCACCCGGCGCCCGTCGCGCAGGGAGATCTCGTGGCCATCATCCTCCCGCGGCTCAAAGCAGCGGGCAATGATGTGGCGCCAGAGCTCCCCTTCCAACGGCTCTCCCAGCAAGGAGATGGCCGCCGGATTCGCGCGGGTGACCACCCCTGCCCCGTCAAGCAGCAACACCCCGGTGGGGAGCGCCTTGAAGATGGCATAGAGCTGGCTCACTTCGTGGGACTGGAGTGGCATGTCCTGCTGCTGGATTGTCATAAACCTGACCTCAAACTGGCTATTGGGTCAGGTTATTCAATTTCCATGCCACTAAATTATTTCAATTAAAACAATAGATTGAATGTTGGCGTCAAGGCTTTGACCATTAGACGTCCTTGCTCATCCCGTACTTTTTCATCTTCTCCACCAAAGTGGTACGGCGCATGCCGAGCAGATCGGCGGCGCGGGCCACCACCCCGTCCTGAGACTCCAGCGCCTGACGGATCAGCTCGACTTCGAGGTCGGCCAGCATCTCTTTGAGGTTGACCCCCTCCTCCGGCAACTGCATGGTACGAGCCGAGGCGAGGGAGTGATCCAGCTCGGGCGGATCCTGAAACACCGCCGCCAACGCATCCCGTTCATCCATCTCGGTCAGCCGCTCATCCCGCGGCTCACTCGGCAGCAGGCGATAACGGCTCGGCAGATCGGCCACATCGACGATCTGGTGCGGGTAGAGGATCAACAGCCGCTCCAGCAGGTTGGAGAGCTCGCGCACGTTACCGGGCCAGGGGTACTGCATCAGTGACTCCAGCGCCCGCTGAGTCAGCCGAATAAAGCCGTGGTGCTGCTCGGCATGGCGATTGAGCAGCTCCTGCAGCAGCAGCGGGATGTCGTCGATGCGATCCCGTAGCGGCGGCGTCTCTATGGGGAAAACGTTGAGGCGGTAGTAGAGATCTTCGCGGAAACCCTGAGTGCGGATCATCGCCTCCAGATCCCGGTGGGTCGCCGCAATGATGCGCACATCGGCCTGAATGGGCTTGCCGCCACCGACCCTGTCGAACAACCGCTCCTGCAACACCCGCAGCAATTTGACCTGCATCGGCATCGGCATATCGCCGATCTCGTCGAGGAACAGAGTGCCCCCCTGCGCCAGCTCGAAACGACCGCGACGAGCCGCGATGGCGCCGGTAAAAGCCCCCTTCTCGTGGCCAAACAGTTCGCTCTCCAGCAATTCGGCCGGAATAGCGCCGCAGTTGATGGGCACGAAGGGGCCTTGGCTTCGGGAAGAGAGTTCGTGGATGGCGCGAGCCACCACCTCTTTACCGGTGCCGGACTCGCCGAGGATCAGCACGTTGGCATCGGTCTCGGCCACCTGGCTGATGAGGCGGCGTACCTCCTGGATCCCCTTCCCTTTACCCACCAGCAAGCGCAGCAGGGCCTGCCCCTTGTCATGGGTCTGCTGACGGGGATGCAAGGAGACGAACGCCTGACAGAAGTGCAAATGACGGGTAAGGGATTCATAGGTAAAGGGCGAGAGCGCGACCCCGATAAAGTTGCTGTTGGGCAGATCGACCTCAACCAGCGAGAGGAAGGGGGTACGGGGGAAGACTGCCAGCAGCTCTGACAAGGGACGGTCGGTCAGCTCACCCACCAGCACCCCTTGCAGCGGTCCGGAGGATTCGATGGCCACATCCAGATCGCTTTGTGCCACCTCCTGCCACGGGATCCCCATAAACGAGAGCACGGTTCCCAACTGTTGGCGCCGCTGCGCATCGGCATCAACAATCAACACGCCCATCTCCACCATATCCATTCCTCGCGATGTCCTGAACTAACTTATTGTTTTATTTGATGATAAAACAGCTACCGACTGTCTTTTTGCTGGCACACAAAGTGCCAAAATTCCGACACATTGTCAAAAATTGTCGTATTCAGGCTAAGTGTATCGACAGAAACGAGAGATTAGATAAATTTTGCCGAGGAATTTTCTGCATTGGCGCCGTTAACAAACGCCGCCAATAGCGGAAAGAAAACTGCCCTCGTCAGAGGGCAGCATGGGACACGGTGAAGCGCATTCAGTGGCGATTATGGTGGTGCGGCGCCGCGTACCGACACTCGGGAAAACGGCTGCAAGCCAGAAAGAGCCGACCGGCGTGGGGGCCTTTTTTCGCCTCCCGCTCCACCAGCGGCGCATCACAGCGGGGGCAGTGGTGTACTTCATGCTCCTCGTCATCCTCTACATCGGCGAACAGGCTATCGACCAACTCCCCCTCACTCTGTGGCGCCTCCACCATCCCCTTGGCCTGAATGGCGGGCTCGTGGAGCGACGCATGCGAGATCGCCTCGGCATGGGCAGTACGGCCACGCATCCCGGCACCGACATCCACGCCGTCCAGCAGCAGAGGGTTGAACGTCGGCTCGCGGCGCGCCCCGTGCGGCAAATCGTCGATCAATGGTTCGCTGGTTTTGACCAGCAGCGGCAGGATCTGTTCGCGCAGCTCTTCCACCAGATAGCTGGCACTTGCCGGGATCTGCAGCAACGGCAGACCGGCGCTGTCGCAGGCGGTTTTCAGAAAGAGATCCCGCGCCTTGCGCTTCTGGTGACGATGGGAGCTGTCATCGAGTTCGATGGCGCAGATAAAGGAGAGATCCGCGGGGTGGCAAAGCAGATAGTCGAAATGCTTGGCGCTGATCTTGTTGAAGTACTGCTGCCATTTGCTTTTGCCGATCCCGGCCTGCGGCGTCAGCACATCGGCCACCCGCACCTTGGCAAAGACCCGGGCCTTGTCACCCACCGCCAGATCCAGCACCCCGAGGAAGGATCGCTCGGCGGGACTGAACAGGGTCTCCTGCACATCATAGGGCAGGCGCTTTTGCTGTCTGCCTTTGCTCCAGAAGATCGCCAGCACAAGCAGCGCCAGCAACAACAATCCCGATAGGACAAGGGTATTCATGAGAGCACGATCCAGTTCACGACACGAAAGGGGAATCACTTTACCACAGCCGCCACGAAGCAAGGCAGCAGACCCGTGTATAGAAAGTGAAAAGTCCCGTCTTTTTATCTATTTGTCAGCAGGCGGGGGTTCATATGACCAGCCCCAGCAGGCACAATAGGGATAGAGCAAGAAATCCCATTTCAAGGAGAGCAGGATGCAAAAGCAATTGGTGGTCACCGTGATCGGTGCAGACAAACCCGGGATCGTCGAGAGTCTGGCAGCAGTCATCAGCCGCGAGCAGGGCAACTGGCTGGGCAGCGCCATGAGCGAACTGGCGGGACAGTTTGCCGGTATCCTCCATGTCTCTGTCCCCGATGAGCACTATCGCAGCCTGTGCGAAGCGCTAGCCCTGCTACCGGGCCTGACCATCAGCTTTGCCGAAGGGACACCGACCACCGAGCCAGCCCATCAAGTCATGATGACGGTGACCGGCAACGACCGCCCCGGCATCGTCCATGAAGTAGCCAGCATCCTGCGCCAGCTCGAGATCAACGTGGCCGATCTCACCACCGGCTGTGAACCGGCTCCCCACTCCGGCGCCCCGCTCTTCTATGCCCATGCACTGGTTGCCCTGCCCGACGGGCTCGCGATGGATACGCTTATCACCGCGCTGGAATCCCTCTCCGACGATCTGGTGGTAGACATCGACGAAGCGTTCAGCGAGCAGTAACAATACTGTCATTTATTTGTCATATATTAACGCCATAACTGCCGCGCAGACGCGACCTGAAACAGAGGCACAAGATGAGCACCGACAAGCAGTATGAAGAGAAAGAGCTGAGCTGGCTCTCATTCAATGAACGGGTGTTGCAAGAGGCAATGGACAAGACGGTGCCCCTCATCGAGCGGGTTCGTTTTCTGGGGATCTTCTCCTCCAACCAGGATGAGTTCTTCAAGGTACGGGTATCGGACGTCAAGCGCCGCATCCTCATCAATGAAGTACATGGTGGCGACGATGAAGCGAAAGTGCTGCTGCGCGCCATCCAGCAAAAAGTGATGGCGCTCGGTGAAGCGTTCGACAACACCTACAAGGAGCTGTTGATTGCGCTCGCTCGCCACAACATCTTTCTGGTCAACGAGAACCAGCTCTCCGATGCCATTCAGAAATGGCTGCGGGTCTTCTTCAAGGAGAAGGTGCTGCGTCACATCATCCCGATCCTGCTCAACAAAGAGGTCAATCCGGTCAAATTCCTCAAGGATGAGTACACCTATCTGGCCATCGAGATGAAGAAGAACGGTCAGGTGATCCAGTACGCCCTGGTGGAAGTGCCGACCGACGACCTGCCCCGCTTCTTCCAGCTGCCGCCGGAAGGGACCCGCCGCAAGAAGCAGATCATCATTCTGGATAACGTCATCCGCTTCTGTCTGGACGAGATTTTCAAAGGCTTCTTCGACTACGACGAGATTGCCGCCTATGCGGTGAAGCTGACCCGGGATGCCGAATATGATCTCTCCGACCAGCTGGACTTGAGCCTGGTGGACAAGATGAGTGACGGCTTGAAGCAGCGCCTCACCGCCATGCCGGTGCGCTTCGTCTACGAGCGGGAGATGCCCGCTGCCATGATTAGCTTCCTCAAGCTCAAGCTGCAGATCAGCTCCTACGACGCCATCATGCCGGGTGGGCGTTACCATAACTTCAAGGATTTCATCGGCTTCCCCAACGTGGGTCGTGACTATCTGGAAAACCCCAAGCTGCCGGCCCTGGATTGCCGCGATTTTGACGGCTTCGTCAACGCCTTCGATGCGATTACCAAGCAGGATATCCTGCTCTACTACCCGTACCACAAGTTCCACCACTTCACCGAGCTGGTGCGCCAGGCAGCGTTCGATCCGGCGGTGAGCGCCATTCGCATCAATATCTACCGGGTCGCCAAGAAGTCGCGGATCATCCACTCCCTCATCGATGCCGCCAACAACGGCAAGAAGGTGACCGTGGTGGTCGAGCTGCGCGCCCGTTTCGACGAGGCGGCCAACATCGACTGGGCCAACATCCTTACCGATGCCGGGGTCAAGGTGGTATTCGGGGTACCGAGCCTCAAGATCCACTCCAAGCTCTGCCTCATCACCCGCCACGAAAATGGCGAGGCGGTGCGCTATGCCCATATCGGTACCGGCAACTTCAACGAGAAGACCGCCAAGATCTACACCGACTTCTCGCTGCTCACCCGCAATCCGGATATCACCGCCGAAGTGGAAGGGGTGTTTGAATACATCGAGTACCCCTATAAGCGATACAAATTCAACCACCTGCTGGTCTCCCCCATCAACAGCCGCCGTCAGCTCTATCGCCTCATCGACAACGAGCTCTCCAACGCCAAGGCAGGCCAGCCGAGCGGTATCATCCTCAAGATCAACAATCTGGTGGACAAGGATCTCATCAACCGCCTCTATGCCGCCGGTCAGGCCGGGGTGCCGATCCAGATGATCATCCGTGGCATGTGCGCCCTGCGTCCGGGCGTACCGGGTCTCAGTGACAACATCAAGGTGATCAGCATCATCGACCGCTTCCTCGAGCACCCGCGGGTGATGGTGTTCCACAACAAGGGCAACCCCCAGCTCTATATCTCCAGCGCCGACTGGATGAGCCGCAATATCGACGGCCGGATCGAGGTGGGTACCCCCATTTATGACGAGCGCCTCAAGCAGCGCATCATGGACATTCTCGAACTACAACTGAGTGATACCTGCAAGGCGCGGGTCATTGATGCCGACCAGCAGAACGAATATGTGAAGCGGGGCAACCGCCGCAAGATCCGCTCTCAGGTGGCGATTTACGACTATCTCAAACGTATCGAGTCAAACAATGGACAATAGTCTCTATGCCGCCGTGGATCTCGGCTCCAACAGTTTTCATATGGTGATCGCCCATCTGAGCGAAGGGCGTTTTCGCATCGTCGATCGCATCAAGGAGCGAGTGCGGCTGGCGGAAGGGATGGATGAGCAGAAACGAATGAGCCCGGAGGCGATGGAACGCGGCCTCGCCTGTCTGTCACTGTTTGCCGAGCGGCTCACCAACATCAAACCGGATCAGATCCGCATCGCAGGTACCTATACCCTGCGCCGTGCCAGCAACGCGCGCGAATTTGTGAGTGAAGCAGCCAAGGTGCTCAACCACCCCATCGAGATCATCAGCGGGCAGGAAGAAGCACGGCTCATCTATCAGGGGGTTGCCCATACCCAGCATATCGAGGGCCAGGTACTGGTCATCGATATCGGCGGCGGCAGCACCGAGCTCATCATCGGTGAAGGGTTTGAACACAAGGCCCTCACCAGTCGCAAGATGGGCTGCGTCAGCTTTACCCAGAGCTTCTTTGCCAGCGGCAAGCTGAGCGACAAGCACTTCACCAATGCCGTGCTGGAGGCACAGCACCAGCTCGCCCCCATCGTCAACCAGTATCGCAAGCTGGGCTGGCAGAGCTGCCTTGGCAGCTCAGGTTCGATCCGCACCGTGCGCGACGTGCTGCAGGGGGAAGGGCTGACTGACGGCAGCATTACGCTGGAAGGGCTGGAGCGGCTCAAGGCGCTGATGATTGAGCGCAAGCGAGTCGATAACCTCAAACTGGTCGGGCTTACCGAGGAGCGTCAGGAGGTGTTTGCCGCCGCGGTCGCCATCCTGCTCGGGCTGTTTACCTCGCTGCCCATCGAGCGGCTCGACTACTCCGATGGTGCTCTGCGCGAAGGATTGCTGTATGAGTTCGAGGAGCGCTTGCAGCACCACGATATTCGCGAGCGTACCGCACAGGCGCTCGGTACCCACTACCGGATGGACCGCAAACAAGCCGCCCGGGTGGAGCAGAGCGTGCTGACGCTGTTCGATGCCTTGCAAGAGCCATGGCAGATGGAGGTAGAGCCCTATCGCGCCATCCTAGGCTGGGCGGCGCGGCTGCACGAAATTGGCCTTGCCATCAACTACAGCGGCATTCACCGCCACTCCGCCTATATCCTGCAACACACCGACCTGCCCGGCTTCAACCAGGACGATCAGGCTCTGCTGGCGGCACTGGTACGCTTTCAGCGCAAGGGGCTCAAGCTCTCCGAGCTGCCGCCCCTGCCCAACCACGACATGCAGACGGTGCTGCGCTGCATCCGCATCCTGCGCCTCGCGGTAGCCGCTCACCACAAGCGCCAGGACAACCTACTGCCTGAGTGGAAAGTCGCGGTACAAGGGGATCAGCTGGTCGTGACCCTGCCGATCGACTGGTGCGAGGAGAACCGTCTCCTGATGCAGAATCTGGAGAAGGAGCATCGTTATTGCCAGGAGCAGGGCTGGCCACTGTTGTTCCAGCTCGGCTAAACCGGAAAGATAAATGAAAAAGGCAGCCCACTGGCTGCCTTTTTCATCTCAATCTCCCGATTATTGCAACTCGGGCAACAACCACTTGGCCATCTCGAAGTAGATGATAAGGCCGGTGCCATCCACCAGTGTCGCGATGAATGGCGCAGAGACCACCGCAGGATCGATGCGGAAACGACGCAGCACCATGGGAATAATGGACGCGACCGTGGCACTCCAGAGCACGATGGCGATGATGGTAAAGGTCACAACCATGCCAATCTGTGGACCGACGCCAAGGCTCCATGCCCGCACCCAGGCTGCCATGGCAATGGCCCCCGAGATGAGCAGGCCAGTGGAGAGCTCCTTTTTCAGCACTGTGCCGAGATTGCGCAGACTCACCTCCCCGACCGCCATGGCACGTACTATGGTGGTGGTGATCTGGGTGCCGCTGTTACCGCCAGTACCGATCAGGAGCGGAATGAAGAAGGCCAGCGCAATGGCTGCTTCCAGCTGCTCCTCGAATGCCCGCAGCACAGTGCCGGTGTAGGCTTCCGCCACAAACAGGATGAGCAGCCAGCCCACCCGTTTGCGCCACAGCTGCCAGGGCGTCGCCTGCAAGTAAGGGGTATCGAGCGGTGATGATCCCCCCTGCATCTCGGCATCTTCGGTGGATTCGAGCTCCAGAATATCCGCCGCATCATCGACGTGGAAAATACCGACCAGTCGCCCCTGATCCTCGACCGGCAGGACCGAGAGATCGCGGTCGATGAGCAGGCGCGCTGCCAACTCCTGATCCGCACGGGCGTTGATCCGCACCGTCTCCCGATCCATCAGGGTCGCGACACTGGCCAGCGGGTCGGCGATCAGCAAGGTCTTGAGGGAGAGGCTCCCTTGCAGACGACCATCCCCGTTGACCACATAGATATGGCGAAACAGCTGGGCATTGTCCCAGGCATCGTGGATCAGCTGTTTGGCGTGACCGACCGTGTCCTCCTCCCGCACCGCCAGATATTCGTGGCGCATGTTGGCCCCCACCGACTCGGTGGGCCAATCCAGCAGGGAGTAATACATGGCCTGCGCCTGGGTCGGGAAGCGAGCCAGCAACATGGTGCGATCCTGACGGCTCAGTTTGCGCAGGATGGCGACCATCTCACGGCGGGGAATGGCCTCCTGCAACACGCTGACGATGCTGCCATGGAGCCGCTGCAACAGGCGCCCGGCACTCTCGGCCGAGAGTGAGCCGAGCAGTTCGGCACCTTGCGGAATTGGCAGGGTATCAAAGATACAGTTGAGCTCTTCCGGACGCAGGGTCAGCAGTTGATCGGCGCGCTGAACCGGATCCAGATTATGTTCCAGCCAACCCTGCAGGGCGGCCAGATCGAGCAGTTGGTGACGGTTAAGAATGGTATGTGTTTTCTTCATCACAGATATCCTCATGTGATTTCAGGCGAGCCTGAATGCCTCCGGAAATAGCCGGATGCAACGACAAGAAAACAGCAATTTGATTGACGAGTAATAGGCAGGAAATGACGCCGTTCGGCGTGTCATCATCCCCACGTACCAGCTTTAGCACTGTATAACGTATCCGGCATGCCGGAAGCCACTTGGGTTTACACCTTAATCCGATGAAAACTGTCCTGATCTTGGGCGTCTCTGGACGTCGTGAGATCAGTGGCCTGTGTTTATACAGGAGCCTCGCCTAACGAGATGCTGCAAATAATTCGCACAACCCTCTGTTGTGCGGGCGGCATGATTATCCAATCCCGCAGGGAGGTCAACCCCGCAACCACCATTAAATTGGCAACGGCAACAGCTTGTTACAATTGGCAGGAGATGACACGGAACCAATTTTCATAGTCTGGACAAAAGAAAAGGCCCCAAAGGGGCCCTTCTTTAATTAGCGAATATAGTCAAATAGTGTCAGACGGCTTATTTTGCTGAAAGAGAGTTGCGAGGCACTCAATGCCGCATCCTCTTTTGACAGCGCGGAAATCACTTCATAGAGATCCGCTTCCGACACCTTGGCTCTCGCCTCGGCGTTGAGGGTACTCAATCCCTCATTGGAGCCCATAGCCTGCTCCAGACTGTTCATCCGGCCGCCCAACTCACCCAACCCATGATCAATATTCAGGCGGGCATTTTTCATATGAACGGTGGCATCGGCTATTTTCTGCTCGAAGGCCTCGGCAGAAATAGCCGGATCTCGCAGAGCCGTAATAAAATCCGACATACCATTCAATATGTTGTCATTCTTCGGTGGATTGAGAGCAAACTGCTCAGAACTGCCCGCAGACGAGCTGACGGTCAATTCCAACCCATTGAAAGGGATCTTGGTGCCAGCAGTATAGTTACCCGTTTGCAGCGTGTTGCCACCGGCATCCTTGATATCATAGGTATCCGGTGGACCTATGGTGGTTGATACGGTATAGGTGTTGCTGGGTAGGGCCGAGTTATAATTGGACTTATAGAAATTATCAAAGTTACCCTGATCGCCTATCCCAACCTTGATATTTAATGTGGTTGCACTGGCAGTTCTTCTGGTCGCCACGATTTCAAACAGATCCTGCCCGGAATCATTGGCAGCGATTTGTACTGTGGGTGAGACCTGAATATTTCGCTGACCTGGATCACCCTGATAAATATATTTTCCGTTGACGTCTTTTATATATGGCTGGGTCTTGCTCTGATTGCCACCAAATATAAATTCACCCGATGAGTTTTTGCTATTCATCAGGTCGAACATCTGCTGCTGCAACCCTTCAAGCTCGCTGGCAATAGCCTTGCGATCATCGTCACTGATAGAGCCGTTATTAGACTTCTGGATCAGGGTCTGGGCACTGAGCATCGCCGTATTCAGAGAATCCAATACTGTCTCTTCATGCCCCAGGCTGTTTTCCAGCAAGCTGCCATTGACACTGTACTGCTTGAACAGGTCAATCTCCTTGGTCAGTGCCATCTTCTGGCTCATACCAGCCGGGTCTTCACCGGCAGTCTGAAATTTATTGCCGGTTTGCAGTTGTTGATAGGCAGTATTCAACCGCTCGTTGGCACTGTTGAGGGAATAGATATTCCGGTCGTAGATCATGTTGGTGGTGATGCGCATGACGTTACCTCACGGAAGAGAGCAGTGTATCGAAAATGGTTTTGGCCGTGCTGACGATTTGCGCCGATGCCGCATAGGATTGCTGGAAGCGGATCAGATTGGCCGCCTCCTCCTCCAGATTGACCCCAGACACGCTTTCAAAGATGCCGGCGCTCTGGATAAGCTTGGACTCATTGGCCTTGAGCAGCGTTTTTGCCTGACTGGTATTGTTACCCACTTCCATCACCAACCCGGAATAGGCCTGATTGAAGGTCATCTTGTCGTTGGTCGTCCCACCATTGGTGCTCTTGCGCACCAGATCCTTGTTTTGCAGCTCGGCCAGAACCAGGCCATTGCTGTTATCGGCAAAGCCATTGTTGTTGTAACTGAGCTTGAAGCTGTCACCGGCATCCACCGTTCCGGTGATGCTGAACTCGTAGCCTGGCGCCTGTTTCGGGTTGGCATAGACTGCAGCTCCGGCGGGGAAAGGGTTAACGATAGCCGACATCAGGTTTTGCCCCTTGCTGCTCGCGGGGGCCGTGCCAATCAAGGTAGTGCCATCGGCTTGAAACACCTGATAGTTACCACTGCCATCGATTTTGACCACCTGAGGCGCTGTCGGGCTCAGACTATTGGTACCAAAACCTGACCCCGCACCTGTATTGAATACGCCACCCAGTTTGATATCCGCCCCGCCGCCATTATTGGTGGTCTTTTCCGCTTTAAGCGGAGAGGCCAGGGCCAAATCTTCCGGTCGAGTGATCAGCTGACCCAGACCGGCGGCCGCACTTTTGGTGGGTTGCAGCAACAGTTTGTCACCCGCAGCCGGCGTGCCGGTGAGATCGATCGAGATCCCGTGCCCAGTCAGCTCAAAGGTTGTTGGTGGGGTAGCCCCCGCAGTGATCAAGGTACGATTGCCAGACTTGTCCAGCGAAAACACCTCATAACCAGTGGCACTGCTAAATTGCACTTCGTAATCAAACGGGGTCACTGATGTCCCCTTGCCCGGCACGAAGCTGACATTCGCCCCGACCGTCCCGGTGTTATTGCCGTAGGGTAAGCCCTTGCTGGCAGGCAGGGTGAAAATATCGCCGCCAATCTCGTTATCCAGATCCATCCCGAGGCGGTTCTGCTGGTTCATCGCATCCGCCATCGCCACGGCCAGCTGCCCCAGTTCGCGCTTGGTCGGCTCAAGGTCGGTACGCGCCTTGAACAGCCCCCCCATGGCACCACCAAACGTATCGTGATCGATGGTTGCCTTGTTCGCCCCCAGGGTCAGCTGCAGCTCCTGATCCCGGGAGTCAGGATCTCCTGCAATCACCTTGAACTGGGCGACGCCCCCATCGAGGATCAACGAATGACCAGTGCTCATATTGACCAGCATGCTGCCGTTGGGTTGAGCTACGGTGCGAATATCCATCTTCTCCGACAGCTGGCGGATCGCCTCATCCCGTTGATCAAACAGCATCAGGTTCTCTTCGGGTGACCCCTGGGTGCGGATGATGGCCTGATTAAGATCATTGATGCTGGTGAGCAGGCTGTTGACCTGCTTGGTTTCATCTTCAATGCGGGTGTTGAGGGTATCGCTCTGCTTGTCGAGCTGCGCAGAGAGGGTATGAAAACGGTTGACCATGCCACTCAACTCCGTCATCACCACCTTGCGCCCACCGATCTCGGCAGGCGATTCATTGGCAGAGTGAAATGACTTGAAGTAGGAGGTGATGGCCGCGCCCACGCTGTTGCTGGTATCCCCAAGCAAGCTGTCAACGCCAGCCAGCTGTTCATAATGGGTCAGGGAGGCATGATAGGCAGAGGTATCACGGCGCACCTCCCCCTGCATATAGTCGTTGATCACCCGCTGGGTCTTGATGTCACCGGTCCCCAGACCGATGGTATTGGTATACACCAGCGTACGCTCACGCACATAGCCCTGGCTATTGACGTTCACTATGTTGTTACTGGTGGTCTGCAGCAGGCGTTGCTGTGCCAGCACGCCCGATGAACCAATCCCAAGCAGGTCGCTTGCCATACGTTACAGCTCCATCTCGTTGTATTGGGCAATGGCATCACTGCGCAATACCTGTTTCAATTTTCTGGCGTAGTGCGGGTCGGTGGCATAACCCGCCTGTTGCAGCGCCTCAAAGTAGCGATCGGGACTATCCACCTTCGCCAGGGCTCCCTTGTAGCGAGAGCCGGAAGTGAGGAAGTCCACATAGTCGTTGAAGCTCTCTTCAAACGACTCATAGGAGCGAAATGCCGCTTTCTGGCGGGAGGCGACGCCTTGCTCATACTCGAGCGTGCTGACCACCGCCTTTGGCCCTTCCCAGCGTGGATCGGCCTTGATGCCAAACAGGTTATGGGTCACCTGCCCCTCGCCATCCTTGATCACCCGCTTGCCCCAACCGCTCTCCAGTGCCGCCTGAGCGACCAGTACCGCCGGGCTTAACCCCAACTTGTCGGCCGCTTTCTTGGCTAGCGGCATCAGGCGATTAACGAACTCTTCCGGTGTATCGAACTCTTTGCCCCCACTACCGGTGGCACTGCCCTCTTCGCTGGCCATGCGTCCCATGGGCGGAATGCTGCGGTGCGGTCGACGGGGCATAGTGAGTGCGTGGCTCTCCTTGACCCCCTCGGTCATCTCTCTTTCAGCAAAATCTTTGCCAACTTTTGATGCCGCGATCAAATCATCGGCAGCGGCCGTGGGTGGCTGATAGGGTTTGTAGGTCCGTTCGGTACGCTGCGGCATCTTGAGCACCCGTCCATCCTGATGGGTAAAGGTCTCGGGAGAGAGCTGCTTGGCCACCATGTCAGCCAATCCCAGCCCTCCCTTGCTGGACATGTCGGCAACCCGCTGCTCATCAAGCATCCCTTCATAGAACTGGGTATAGCTGCTGTTCATCGGGTTGTCCTGAGTCAACACCCCGTTGGCCTGACGCATGCTCTGAAACAGCATCTGGGTAAAGATTGACTCGAACTGGCGTGAGGCACTCTTGAGCGCTTCGGCCTGCCCCTCTTTGCTTTGGCTCATCTGGCGCAGACGGTCCAGGTTCTTGATGTCCTGTACCATCCCGAGATTCATGCCGCTGTTGCTGTCAAACTCCGCCATTTTGCTTACCTCATTGCCACCCGTGGCAACCACTTGCCGCTTGTTACAATATGACCAGTTGCCCCTCGATGGCGCCTGCCTGCTGCAGCGCCTCAAGGATGGCCATCAAATCACCGGGGGCGACCCCGACCTGATTGACCGCCCGGACCAAATCGTCCAGGGTCGCACCGGTATCAAACTTGAACATCCGCCCCGGCTCCTGCTGGACATTGATGGTCGAGTTGTTGGTCACCGTCGTCTCTCCTCCCGCCAACGGGTTGGGCTGGGAGACCTGCTGGTTTTCGGCGATGGTCACCGTCAACCCGCCATGGCTGATGGCCGCCGGTTTGAGCTTGACTTGACTGCCGATCACTATGGTGCCAGTGCGGGAGTTGACAATGATCTTGGCCGCCTCATTGGCCGGATCCACCTCCAGATTCTCGATGGTGGCGAGATAGGAGACGCGCTGACCCGGATCCCGCGGGGCATAGACCTTGACCGAGGTAGCATCGAGCGCCTGAGCGGTATTGGGCCCCACCAGATCGTTGACCACATCGGCCAGACGGCGCGCCGTAGTAAAGTCGGGGCGGTTAAGGTTGAAGGTGATGGTGTCACCCTGACTGAAGGAGTTGGGCACCTCTCGCTCCACGGTCGCACCGTTGGCAATCCGCCCGACGGTCGGGGTATTGATCACCACCTTGGAACCATCAGCCCCCTCGGCCCCCAGACCACCGACCACCAGACTGCCCTGGGCGACCGCATAAACCCGCCCATCGAGCCCTTTCAGGAAGCTCTGCAGCAGAGTGCCGCCCCGCAGGCTCTTGGCCTCGCCAATGGCAGAGACCGTCACATCGATGGTCTGGCCCGGCTTGGAAAAGGGGGGCAGGTCGGCATGGATCGCCACCGGCGCCACATCCTTGATCTTGGGCTTGATGTTATCCGGCACCTTGATACCAAAGTTGTTGAGCATGGTACGGAAGGTCTGCTCGGTGAAGGCGTTGTTCTTCTCGCCAGTGCCGGGTAACCCCACCACCAGACCGTAACCAATCAGCTGGTTGTTACGCACCCCTTCAACCGAGCTGATGTCCTTGATCCGGGCCGCATTGGCCACGCCCAAGGGCAGCAGACAGCAGAGCAGTGTGACAAGACGGAGTGACTTCATAACATCTCCTAGAGCGGCCACCAGGGACCATTGAAAAAGCTGGTAAGCCACCCTTGCTCCTGGCTATTGGCCAGATCGCCGGTACCACCGTAGTAAATGCGGGCATTGGCCACTTTCTGGGATGAAACGCTGTTATCCGACGTCACATCCTCCGGGCGAATAAGGCCGGTGATCCGGATATATTCATTGCCATTATTGAGCATGATCCACTTCTCGCCACGCACCACCAGATTGCCGTTGGGCAGCACCTTGGCCACGCTGACCGAGATATTGCCCTGCAGGCTGTTGCTCTGGTCCGCTTTGGCCTGCCCCTTGAACGCGCTGTTCTGACCAATGGAAGCCGAAAGATCATAGGGGCTGGCGGTGACCGGCACGCCACCCAGCTTGACCGGATCCAGATTGAATTTATTGTCCTTGCCACTCTGGGTATTGGCCTTTTTCGAGGCGGAGGTCGACTCCGACAACTCGATGGTAATGATGTCGCCTACCTTGTGCGCCTTGATATCCGAATAGATGCCATTGACCTGATCCGGCTGGAAAATAGCCCCTGTCGGCCGCACCGACACCGGCTCCGACTCCCCGTAGACGGGGGAAAACTCGGGATCATCAGGCTTGGGCGTATTGGGAGTGCTGCTACACCCACCCAGCACCAACAATCCCAGCATCCATACGGCTTTCATCATGCACCTCCTAATTAGGTACGCTGGATCAGGAAGGACATCATGCCGTCCACGGCGGAGAGCACCTTGGAGTTCATCTCGTAGACCCGCTGAGCCTGAATGAGATTCACCAGTTCTTCGGTCACGTTGACGTTGGAAGTCTCCAGCATCCCCTGCTTGATCACCCCCAAGCCATCGGCACCGGCAGTCCCCTGGGCGGCAGCACCACTGGATTGGGTCTCGACGAACATGTTCTCCCCCATCGGCTGCAAGCCGCTGGCGTTGACGAAGTCGGAGATGTTGATCTGACCGACGACCTGAGAAGCGCCATCGCCCTTGAGCTGCACCGAGACCTGGCCATCTTCACCCACCGTAACGCTCTGGGCGTTTTCCGGGATCTGGATTTCCGGTTGCAGCGGGTAACCATTACCCGGCGTCACTATGGTCCCTTCATCGTTAAGGGTGAACTGACCGTTGCGGGTATAGGCCGCACTACCATCCGGCAGCTGAATTTCAAAGTAACCACGACCACTGATCATCAAATCGAGCGAGTTGTCAGTGGTTTGTACGTTGCCCTGGCTGTGGTTTTTCTGGGTCGCCACCACCTTGGCACCCGCCCCCAGCATCAAGCCGGAGGGGAGCTCGGTATCGGCAGAAGAGCGGCCACCGGGCTGGTTGATATTTTGATACAGCAGATCTTCAAAGATGGCCCGTGACTTTTTAAAGCCCACGGTGCTGGCGTTCGCCAAGTTGTTCGAGGTGACCGAAATATTGGTCTGCTGTGCATCCAACCCGGTCTTGCTGATCCAGAGTGCGGGATTCATAGGTAACTCCTTGATTAGCTGATTCGCAGTAGTTGGGTTTGAGCTTCATCATTCTCTTCGGCCGTCTTCATGATTTTGACCTGGGTTTCGAACTGGCGTTGCAGCCGGATCAGGTTGGTCATCTCATCCACCACATTGACGTTGCTCCCCTCAAGGGAGCCGGCAATCAGGCCAACGTTGGCAGAGGCGGGTTCATTCTGGCCATCTTTGCGGCGAAACAGACCATCTTGGCCCTTCTCCACCGCATCAGCGGCCGGGTTGACCAGCTTGATCCGCTGAAAATCTTCCGGCAAGTTGGCGGCAGCCCCCTCAGGACGACCGCTGATGGTGCCATCCCGATTGATCTCGAGTTTCTCCATCGGCATAGGCAACACGATTGGCTGACCACCGTCATCCACCACATTCAGTCCGGTCGAGGTCTGCAAGTTGCCGGTCGCATTGACCTGCAAATTCCCCATGCGGGTATAGGCCTCACCGCCCTTGGGATCCTGCACGGCAATCCAGCCCGGCCCATCCACCGCCACGTCCAGATCCCGTCCGGTGGTCATCAGCATGCCATGCTGCAGGTTCTGCCCCGGGCGCTCAGCCATGGCAAACACCCGGCTTGGCAAGCCCTCTCCGAACGCCTGCATGCTTCTCGCCTGCTCAAAATCGGACTTGAAGCCGGTGGTATTGGCATTGGCGAGGTTGTTGCCCCGAACAGCCAGGCTGTTCATGGTCTCTTTGGCCCCGGACATGGCGATATAAAGCAGGTGATCCATGGAATTCTCCGTCAAACAGATGACTCTGACAGAAGAAATGCAATTAGAGTGCCAACAGCAGAAATATGGGGGGAGAAGGAGGATTGGAATGCGACAGAAACAGAGAGGGGGCCAAGCCCCCTCTCATTATCATGTATTGTGCAATTAACGGATCTGCAGGATGGTCTGCTGTAGCGAACTATTGACCTCCAGAGAACGGGAGTTGGCCTGGAAGTTACGCTGAGCAGTGATCAGGTCCACAAGCTCCGAGGTCAAATCCACGTTGGACTGCTCTAGGGAGGATGATTTGATGGTGCCAAATGTCCCTGAGTTTGGCGTCCCCGGCAAGGCATCGCCAGAGAGCAGAGACTGACGCCAAGAGGTATCACCAACCTGAGTCAATCCTTGTGAGTTGGCAAACTTGGCCATTGCCACCATGGCTACCTTGATGGTGGTTGCGTTACTGTAAGTCGCGGACACGATACCATCCGGAGTAATCTCCACCTTGGTCAAACGACCGACAGTGGAACCATCCTGAGTCAACTTGTTGACTTCAAACGGTGAAGCATACTGGGTCACCGTTCCGAAGTTGATATCCACCTGCTGAGTGGGATCTGCACCATTGGTGATAATGCCAGCGCCTGTCGGGGGCGCGGCTCCCAATTGCTCTGTCTTGATGGTCGCCGGTGTAGTCGGGGTAATCATCTTGCCATCAGCCCCGAAGGTAACTCTTGCGCCAGCAGGCGCCTGACTCAAACCAGTCGCCATAGTGGGTGTGACACCACCGACAATATCAATAGGCTTATCACCTTGGTAGAGGTACATACGCCAAGCAGTAGGATTGGCGGGTTTGGTCAGATCTGCCGGGTCAGCCTCTTTGACAAAATATTGCGTGATGGTATGCGGCTCACCCAGTGAGTCATAAATCACCACAGAAGTTGAAGAGGAATATGTTTTCGAATCTTTGGGGTCAAAAGTAGATGCATCACCCACCGCATTACCTGCGGGCAGGGGCGCCGCTGTCGATGGCAGGTTGAAACTGGCGTCAATCTTGGTTGTCTTGATTGGTTCACCGGCCTTGTCAGGTATCTGAATCGGCTTGGTCGCATTGATACTTACCGCCTTGGGCGTGCCATCAGCGTTGATTTCGTAACCTTGCAGATAATGGCCCTGATTGTTGACCATATAGCTGTTTTCATTGAGCTTGAAGGCACCGGCACGGGTGTAGGTGCGATCCAGGTTGGTCAGACCGTCAGAGGTCACAAAGAAGCCGTTACCCTGAATAGCCAGATCCAGTGCGTTATTGGTAAATTGCAGCGCCCCCTGGTGGAACTGCTGAGCAACTGCACCTGTCGCTACACCGTTACCGACCTGGGTCTTGGCATTGACAAAGATGGAGTTGGCGTAGACATCCGCAAACTCGGCACGGGACTCTTTAAAGCCCATGGTGTTAACGTTGGCAATGTTGTTGGCGGTGACGTTCAAGTCTTTTTGTGCCGCGTTGACACCGCTCAAGGCATTGTTAAATGACATATCCAGCTCCTTAGATCGATGCTGTCGACGTGGTTTTTGACGGTGTAACCGTCTGGTTTGAATTAGTTCCTGATATTTGCAAGATGCTACTCAACAGCGTGCTACCCAAGCCTTTCACGTTAAGCATTGTCGGATTGCTCGCATTGCCCAGCGCCACACTATCCACCTTGCCGTAAGCATAAGCAGCAATACTTTCAGATTTGCCATCCAGAGTACCGCTTGCCTTAATCACATATTTACCTGACTTGACCCGCTTTCCATCTTTGTCTGTGCCATCCCAGGCAACTTCAACGTTGCCTCGCTGCTCCCCTTCGAGAGAGAATTCCTTGATAACCTGGCCTTTTTCATCTTCGATGGTGACCTTGACGCTCGAATATTTATTCGTCGTTCCCACAGCCACAACACCGGGGAGAGAGCCCTCCTTATCCAGATAGCCGGTATTGCTCTGCAACAGCACATTTTGTCCCACCAATGCGGAGGCTTGCAGTGCCTGACTGGAGATCATCTGGTCATTAAGCTTACCCATCTGAGTGGACAAACTGCTGATCCCCTCAGATGTCGACATGGATGCCATCTGGGAGAGCATCTGGGCGTTATCAACAGGCTTGAAAGGATCCTGATACGACAGCTGCATGGTCAGCAGCTTTAGAAAGGAAGCCTGATCCAGCTCTTTCTTGGGCGTCGTGGTGGTGCCTGTCGTCTGGGTCGTGGTACGGCTTATACCGTTAGCACTGTTGGTTGTATCGACCATGCTGCATCCCTCCTATCAGGATTTGCCAAGCTGGAGCGTCTGCTGCAGCATCTTCTTGGCCGAATCAGCAACCTGTACGTTGGTCTGGTAGCTGCGCGAGGCGTTGATCATGTCGGCCATCTCTTCAACCATGTTGACGTTTGGCTTGAAGATAAAACCGTCTTTGTCCGCCATCGGGTGGTTGGGGTTGTACTCCTTGAGCAGTGGCGCCTTGCTCTCGACAATCCCTTTCACCTCAACCCCGACCGAGCCCTGCTTGTCAGACATCGCCTGATCGAGCTGGGCGGCAAAGACTGGCCGCCTGGCGTGGTAAGTATTTTCCACACTGGAGCTGACGCTGTCCGCGTTGGCCATGTTGCTGGCAACCGTGTTGAGGCGCACTGACTGTGCACTCATAGCCGAGCCTGCTATGTCAAAGACCTTGAACAAACTCATCACTGCTCTCCTTTCAGTGCCTTGAGTAGGCCACTGATCTTGCTATTCATAAATTCAAGGGAGGTTTGATACTCGAGGCTATTGCGCAGAAATTCGCTGCGCTCCTGCTGCACATCGACTGTATTGCCGTCACCGGTATCCGGTTGCAGCGGGTTGCGATATTGCACGGTACCCAGAGCGTCCATATTCAAGGCAAAGTGCTTTTCGCTGGTCGTTGCCAAACCAAAACCCTGATGCGACTGAGCCTCCTGCAATGCCTGAGCAAAATTGATATCCCTGGCTTTGAAGCCTGGGGTATCTGCGTTGGCAATATTGCTGGAAAGCACCTCAGCACGCTTGGCGCGAACGCTTATGGTGTGTTGATGCACACCGAATGCCTTGTCAAATGAAAGAGCCATAGCACACCTCCTGCTTGGTATATTTTGTTAGCAAGAGGTGTGCCATAAGCAAATCACTCAGTTCGATGGTTTGGGTATGAGCACATTTCAGACCGAAAACGGCAGGAGCATCTCGCGCATTGGGTCAGACGGCATCATTTGGCCACCTTAAGGCTTCAACCACTTTTGCAGTGGCGAGATATGGTAGGTAAATAGAAAGACGGTGCTGTAGATAAAGAAAGAGGGAAGCTCGCGGCTTCCCTCTTTGTATGAACTGGCAATATCCGGCAGACCCCGAATATCAAGGCGGTCAGGCCTATTTTACCTTGTAGACAATCCCCGGATTACAGCGGATCATCTCGAACCGGTCAGTCAACCCGGCCAGTGACTCCGACGCTCCCAGCATCAGATATCCACCGGGGTTGAGACTGGCAGCAAACTGGTTGAGGATCTTCGACTTCACTTCCGGCGCAAAATAGATGAGCACGTTACGGCAAAAAATAATGTCGAACTTGCCGAGCAGACTATAACTCTCCAACAAGTTCAGTGGCCGGAAGGTGGTCAATTTTCTGACTCGCTCGGCAACCCGCATCTTGTTGTCACCGTAAGGCTCAAAAAACATCTTCTTGCGCTCCGGTGACAAACCGCGTGCCAGAGCAAGGCTATCGTAAACGCCTTCCTTACACTGATTGAGCATGGTCGTCGAAATATCCGTCCCGACAATCTGCACGCCACCAGGCAAGGTACCCGGCTTTTTCATCTGCTGCTCCAGTGCCGTCATGGCAATGGAATAGGGTTCCTGACCTGACGAAGATGCGGCAGACCAGATCTTGATGGGTCGGCCACTTTTCCCCAACTCGGGGAAAATCTTGTCAGTAAGAAGCTGAAACGGGTAAGTATCACGAAACCAGAGGGTCTCATTGGTCGTCATGGCATCTACTACGGCCATTTTCAGGTCACGCTCTCGCACACTCATTGCACGGGTAACCAGATCAGACAGACTCTCGATGCCAAACTGAGCCATCAAAGGTGAAAGACGGCTCTTCACCAGATACTGTTTGTTATCCCCCAGCACAATTCCGCTCTGTACCGCCAGAAAGTTGCTGAACTGTTTGTATAAGTCGTCCGAAAGTGTCTTCATGCAGCTGTTCTTCTTTATTAGAGTGCGTTTTGTACGGCCTTGGCCAATTCATCAGGCTGGAACTTGGCGATAAAATTGTTCGCACCAACTTTCTGCACCATTGCCTGGTTGAATACTCCACTGAGCGAGGTATGCAGAATAACATGCAAATCCTTGAGATTGGGATTATTCCGGATCTCGGCAGTGAAGGTATAGCCATCCATTTCCGGCATTTCGATATCCGAAATAACCAGCGCAACCTGATCCTTGATAGGACCATTTTTGGTCATTTCCAGCAGCATGTTCAATGCTTCGCGGCCATCTTTTGCCAACACGCACTCGACACCGATAGCCTCAAGCGCACGTTGTACCTGTTTGCGTGCCACTGAGGAGTCATCCGCAACAAGAACAGGACGCCCCAGAGTAGGGTGGTCGACACTGGCCTGAACCAACTCCTCACTCACATCCGTTGCAACCGGCGAGATTTCGTTCAATATCCGCTCAACATCAAGAATTTCGACCAACTCGCCGTCGACTTCAGTCACGGCTGTCATGTAGTTGATGCGACCCGCACCTTTAGGCGGAGGCAGGATGGATTCCCAGTTCATATTGATGATGCGCTCGACCGAATGCACCAGAAAACCCTGAATAGAGCGGTTGTACTCGGAGATGATAATGAAGCATTTGCTCAGGTCATCAATCGGGCGTTTGCCAACCGCCATGCTGAGGTCGATAACCGAGATAGTCTGGCCACGAATATGAGCCACTCCGCGAATGCAGGAGTTCAATTTGGGCATCACGGTCAAGGGGGGACACTGCAACACTTCACGCACTTTGAATACGTTGATGCCAAATCTTTGACGTCCATTGAGACGAAACAACAACAACTCCAGCCGGTTTTGCCCCACTAGCTGGGTACGTTGGTTGACCGAGTCCAGGATACTGGCCATAAACACTCCCTAAAAACGCTTGGCATTAATCATGCATGCGTGATGGATTGCGTCAGACTATCGATGTGACAACGAACAGATTCTGAAGCAATCATAGTTAAATATGGTGATATGCGTGAACAACTTATCGACCAACGAGCGAAAATGATTAACCGACTTTTACTCATCAGCCTCTTTTTTGGCAGCATATCTTCCAGCTACGCCTCGGACGTCACTACTTATCTGCAAGAAAAGGCACAAGAGTTCGTTTACAGCCAGCTGGATATTCCGTTGGATGCCAGAGCCGAGGTCACCTCTGCCACACTGGATGAACGGCTCCCACTGACCCGCTGCGAAGATCTGCTCACTATCAGCTTACCAGCAAAAATGGAAATTCGCCGTAATACAACAGTTTACCTTAAGTGTGAAGAAGACAAACCCTGGGACGTCTATCTCCCGGTGCGGGTCAGTATTCAAAAGCCCTATGTCACTGTAACCAACCCCATCGCCAAGGGGGATCTGCTGAGTGAAAGCCGGCTGGTGTTGGCCTATCAGGATCAGACCCTGATCCGCGGTGACTACCTGACTGACACAGCCCCTCTTGTCGGAGTACGCAGCAAGCGGGAGCTAAAACCTGGGCAACCCATCCGTTTGAGCCAGGTTTGTGTAGTGTGCAAAGGGGATCAGGTCACCCTGACGGCAGAAAACAGCAACTTCCAGATCAAAACCATGGCCCGAGCCTTGCAAGATGGCAGCTTCGGAGAGATCATCAAACTCGTCAATATTCGCTCCGGCAAAACCGTTGAGGGTAAAGTCAGTGCAGTAGGTGCCGTATCGGTCACTTTTTAAATCCGGATCCTTGACAACTTTTTTCTAAAGTTTTGATCTGCCGCACCGATAAACAGGTAAGCAAACCTTAAAGCAGACGAAGGTAACTAAAATGGCCATCAACAATATCAACAACTTGGCGAATAATCGGTTGCAAAATACCGCTAATAGCCAGGGGACAGGCAGCAAGTCAGTCACCTCATCGCCCGAAAACAAAGCGGCTACTGTCAAGCTGGACTCCGTCTCCTTGACCAGTGAGGCGCAACAATTGCAAAAAATGCAACAAAACCTCAATACCGCCTCGACCGGCAATGAGAGCAAGGTCGAACGGCTGAAAAAAGCCGTCGCGAGTGGCGAATATCAGGTTAACAGCGACGCTGTGGCCAAGAAGATGTTCAGTTTCGAGGCCAATCTGGACAAAGTTCTGGGATGATGGACTTACCTTCGTTACTGCACACCCAAGATGATTACCTCAGCCAGATGCAAGGCATTCTGGAAGAGGAGTTCAGCTTGCTCGAACAGCATCAGGCACTGGCCCTGCCCGCACTGACCGAGCGCAAACAAGAGTTGCTTGCTGCGATAGAAACGCTGGACAAGACCCTCGCAGAGATGCCGGAACTGGCACTGCAGCTGGCAGCCTATCCCGACGAGATGGCACAGCTTCGTGCAAAACTGGATGCCTGCCAGGCACAAAATGATATCAACGGTCGCTTGCTTGAATTGAGCATCGTCTCCAACCGTCGTCTGGCAACCTTTCTGAGTCAGCTGCGCGATCGCAACAGTCTGACCTATGACGCCAAGGGTAATACTCGCTCTGGCACCCGCTCCTATGGCATCAAGGCCTGACATCTCTTATCAGGCCTTGCATTTTTGCTGTCCGTTTTAAAGCTCCAGTCGCAACAGCTCTCGCCCGTTCTCACACGCATTGACGCGCAGTACCCCGTCCTCATAGCACCCGTAACTGGCAGGCAACTCGCCGCGCGGGAAACAGATTGACCCCGGGTTCATCAATATCCGTTCCCCCTGCCACTCCAGCACAGGCACATGGGTGTGGCCGCTCAGGAACAAACTACCCGCCGGAAGCTGAACCTCGTCCGGGCGATAAAGATGACCGTGGCTGACAAACCAGCGCCGCTCATCGACCAGCAACTGGTTGTAGGGGGCGGTGATGGGAAAGCGCAACAGCATCTGATCCACTTCGGAATCACAATTGCCCCGCACCGCGATGATCTGCGGTGCAAACTCGTTGAGCCGATCGGCCACGGCGGCCGGGTTATATCCCTCCGGCAGAGGATTGCGCGGACCATGGTTGAGCAGATCGCCGAGCAGCAGATAGTGATCCGGCCGCCAGGGCTCAAGTTGGGTCAGCACCCGCTCCAACGCAATGATGCTGCCGTGGATGTCGGAAATGATGGCAAGTTTCATGAAATGCTCCTCACTGCGGGCTGAAATAGAGATCCTTGGTGGCAATCGTCCCTTTCAAATTCTGGCTGGGCAGCCCTCGCAGCGCGGGATCGACCAGTCTCATCTGATTGTAATGATACACGGGGAGGATCGGCGCCTCCTCAAGCAGCAACTGTTCGGCATGCCGGTAGAGTTCAACCCGGCTCGCGCTGTCCAGCGTATTGGCAGCCTGCTCCAGCAACAGATCAAAGTCGGGATTGCAGTAGCCGCTCTCGTTGCGCAGATCCTGACAACGGAAGCTGCCCAGCATGGCAGACGGCTCCACGTAATCGCCAAACAGGAAGCTTCTGGCCACCTGAAAATCACCGCTATCCTTAACCACCTGATAGGCGCCCCACTCCAGACTGTTGAGGGTGACCTGCACCCCCAGCTTCTGCCACATGGCGGCAATGGCCATCGCCATCTGTTTGTGGGTTTCTGCGCTGTTGTAGGTAATGCTCAGCTTGAGTGGATTGGCACTGTTATACCCGGCCGCTGACAGCAACGCTGCCGCTTTGGCCTGGCGGGTTGGCATATCTTCCAGCGCCACAGGCAATATCACCCGGGGGTAACCCGGCATCTCCGGCAACAGCGACCATGCCGCCTGTTCATCCTGACCGCTCACCGATTCAATAAGCTGCTGTCGATCAACCGCCATGGAGAGTGCCTGACGCACCCGTGCATCCTGCAGTTCGGGGCGCTTCAGATTGAACGCATAGAGATAGGTGCCAAACAGCGGCAAGCCCCAGAGCCGCTCCGGAGATTCGCGCTTCATCTTCTGGTAATAGCCGAGGGAGACCTTGTTGGTGAGCTGGATTTCACCAGCCTCATAGCGCAGCCGTTCGGCATGTTGCGAGGTGATAGGCAAATAGGTGACCCGTCCGATACGGGTGTGAAGGTCATCCCAGTAGTGGATATTGCGCTCGGCTTCGATCCGCTCGTTCGGCGTCCAGCTTGCCAACCGATAAGCACCATTGCTCACCAGCTTGCCGGGCTCGGTCCACTGCTTGCCAAATTTGGCTATCGCCTTCTGATTGACTGGCACAAAGGGGCGCTGACTGATGAGCTGCAGGAAATAGGGAGCCGGCCGCTCCAGAGTGATTTTCAGGATCTGATCGCTTTGCGCTTCAATGCCAAGATTGCCGAGCTCCAGCGCACCGGCATAGATGGATTGCGCATTGTTGATCCCCGTCGCCAGCAGCAATCCGGCAGAAGGGGAGTTGATGGCCGGATCGAGCAGACGGCGCCAGGCATAGACGAAATCAGCGGCCACCAGCGGCTCGCCATTGGACCATTTCAGTTGAGGGCGCAGGAAGAATCGCCACTCCAGCCCATCTTCACTCACCTCCCAGCGCTGGGCCTGAGCAGGAACGATATTCCCCTGCCCATCATCACTGACCAGCCCTTCAAACAGATCGACCAGCACGGCCTCCCCCGGGAAACCGGAGCGCACCAGCGCCGGATCCAGCGACTCCGGCTCGGCACCGTTGCCCTTTACCAGGGTTTGCCGATCGGCAAGCAGAGGCTGCTGCTCAACGGTGGTGGCATGGGCCAGGGGCCCTGCCAGCACGGCAAGCAATAGCGGGGAGAGCCAGCGTTGCGCCAGCTTGGGGAAGAAACCATACCTCATGACAAAACCTCGAATAAAACCACTGCAGGAGGGGAAGGCCGACGGCGCGCCTGATGAATGCCTGATGCCGCTCTTGTTATCCCCGAAAACGCCCCGTATTGTATCGGGCTTGCCCGGGAGATGGAGTCTTTCGGGTTAATTTTTTCAGGAGTTTTTATGGGTTATGAGTGGCTGGCCCTCGCGTCGGCCAGTTTATGGGCAGTTGCAGCGCTAATTTCGGTCAAACCGGCCCGTCATCTCGGCGCATTTGCCTACAGCCGCTGGCGCATGTTTCTGGTCAGCCTGATGCTCGGCACCATGAGTCTGTTCACCGGTGGCTGGCAAACCCTCACCGCAAGCGCCCTGCCCCTGCTCGCCATCTCGGGGCTGGTCGGCATCTTCGTGGGCGACACGGCGCTGTTTGCCTGCATGAATCGGCTGGGGCCAAGACGCAGTGCCCTGCTCTTCTCCTGCCATGCGCTGTTTTCCGCCCTGCTTGGGCTCTGGCTCTTTAATGAACAGCTGACGGGCTGGCGACTGCTGGGGGCCGTGCTGGTCTTTGCCGGCGTGATGCTGGCGATCCTGTTTGGCAGACGCAGTAGCAGCAATGAGTGGGAGCAGATCCGTGGCAATCTGGCGCTGGGAATTGGCCTTGGCCTGACGGCGGCATTGTGTCAAAGCGTGGGAGCCATCATCGCCAAGCCGGTGATGATGAGTGGTGAGGTGGATGCGGTGAGTGCATCGGGTATCCGGATGGGCAGTGCCCTACTGGCCCACTGCGTCCTGCGGCTGGGGCGCTTGCCGCTGGCCATGCCGCTCAAACCGGTCAATCGCCATATCCTCGCTATGATTGCCACCAACGGTTTTCTGGCGATGGGGCTGGGGATGACGCTGATCCTGATGGCGCTGCGACAGGGCGAGGTGGGCATGGTGGCCATTCTCTCCTCTACCACGCCGGTACTGCTGCTGCCGCTATTGTGGTGGCACTCGGGGGAGCGGCCATCCATTGCCGCCTGGGCGGGGGCACTGATTGCCACCCTGGGCACGGCGCTGGTGCTGGGTTTCAGCACTCACTGATACCCGGCACCATCCCAGATCAGAACAGGGCAATCTCCTCAGCTGTCAGCTCGCGGTATTCACCGGGTGCCAGCTCTTCGTCAAGCGTCAAGCCACCCACCCGCTCGCGATGCAAGCCAACGACCTTGTTGCCGATGGAGGCAAACATCCGCTTGACCTGATGGTACTTGCCTTCGTGGATGGTCAGTCGGGCCTCGCACTCGCCGAGAATTTCCAGCTGGGCAGGACGGGTTTTATCGGTCTCGTTACGCAGGTAGACCCCTTCGGCGAACAGCGCGATCGCATCAGGGCTCACCGGATCGGCCAGCCAGACGTGATAGGTCTTGGCACACTCGTGGCGCGGCGAGGTGATGCGGTGGGACCACTGACCGTCATCGGTCACCAGCACCAGACCCGTGGTATCGAGGTCGAGGCGCCCCACTACATGCAGCTTGCCCATCGCCGGTTCATCCATCAGGAAGAAGACGGTCGGGTGGTCCGGATCCTCGTTGGAGCAGACATACCCTTCCGGCTTGTGCAGCATGAAATAGCGGTTGCGCTGCTCCAGCGTCAGCAACACGCCGTCAAACTCGATCTGGCTCTGCTCATTGATATGAAAAGCGGGCTGCTTGACCACAATGCCATCCACCATGACCTCACCCTGACGGATCAGTTTGCCTGCCAGCGAACGGGTCAAATCGGAACAATCGCACAGAAATTTATCAAGCCGCATTCACAACCTCGGAGTCCAACAAGTAAAGGGGCGTCATTATATCGGGCGGAGGCGACAACGCCACTGTTAAGGGGTTGCCAATTATGACGAACTGGTCATCCGATGTTACACTTCTCCGGTGTGACCCATCCGAACGATACTCATAATAATAAGAGTCAGGAAGCCCTCATGAAGTCTCAAGCATCCTATCCCGTCATTCCCGTCAACCAGCTGAAACCCGGCATGTATGTCATTGCTATCGCCAGCCAGACAGGTGGGATGGAGATCGCCCAGATGGGCTTGGTGACCAGCGTGGCGCAAATTGCCAATCTGGTGCGTCAGGGGGTGCTCACGGTACGCATCGATCTGGCCCGCAGCAAACTGGGCAGTGCCGAGAGTGACGCCGTTACCTCCCCCGATCTCAATGCCAACAGCGCCCAGGTGGGACGCCGGGCCAGTGCCAACGGCGAAGGACGGGAGCTTAAAATCCGCCGCCTCTATCAGGAAGCGCGCGAGCTGCAAGGCAAGTTCATTCGCCACCTCAAAGCGGGTGAGCCCATCGACATCACTCCGCTGGCCGAAGTCGCCGAAGAGATGGTGGATACCATGTTCACCCACGGCGATGCCATGCTCTGTCTGGCCCGTATTCGTGCCAAGGATGCCTACCTGATGGAGCACTCCATGAACGTGGCCATTCTGCTGGCCAACTTCGGCCGCTATCTGGGACTGGAACGCAGCGTACTCAAGGAGCTGACCCTGGGTGGCCTGCTGCACGACGTGGGCAAGATCATGACCCCGGACGAGGTGCTCCACAAACCGGGCAAGCTGACCGATGAGGAGTTCGCCATCATGCGCCAGCATGTGGTGCACAGTTACGAGATCCTCAGCAATACCCCTGGCATCACCCCCACCATGCTGGAGGTGGCCGCCAACCACCACGAGCGGCTCGATGGCTCCGGCTACCCGCAGCGACTGAAGGGGGAGCAGCTCTCCCTCTATACCCGGATGAGCGGCATCGTCGATGTCTATGATGCCATCACCGCGGATCGGGTCTACAAAGCAGGTATGCAGCCGACCCAGGCCTTCCGCATTCTGCTCAAGGGGATCAATCAGCACTTTGATGCCGAACTGGTTACCAAGTTCATCAAGTGCATGGGGGTCTATCCGGTGGGCACTCTGGTACAGCTCTCAAACCAGCGCCTGGCTATCGTGATGCAGCGCAACGAGCAGCAGCCGCTCAAGCCAGTGGTCAAGGTGATCTATCACGCCACCCAGCGTCACTACCTCGAGGTACAGTGGCTGGATCTGGCCAAGTCAGGGGTGCAGGAGAGCATCGAAAACACGGTCGACCCCAAAGAATTTGGCATCAACCTCGCCAACTTCTTCTAATCCCTCACCTCGGATCTTCATGATTGGCACTGGCTGTCGAGCCAGTGCTGGATCAGAAACTCCTCATCCAGCGGCGAGAGATCAAAACGCAGGCTGGCCTCTTCAATGGCAGAGATATCGTGCTGGTGATGCTCGCTGAGCCAACGCACCGCACGACGCAAATCTTCACCATGGGGGAGTAGCAGATGGTCGCTCATGGGATACCTCCGGTAGACTGCAGGGCGGCCCGCGAAGGTGGCCACCTGTTTCCAGTCTAGTCGGTCAATCCCCATCACCCGCGCGTCTTCACCCTCCCCCCTCAATCACTGCAATCAGCTTGTCACCGGGATCAGCGACCGAAAGCGCGCTGCCAATCCTGATCGAACTTCACCAGCGCCGCATCCACCGCCGGCACGTTCAGCAGCTGCTCCGCCAAATCGAGCGGCAAGGTAATCGATTGGCAACCGGCCAGCAGGCAGTCGAGCGCCTGGCGCGGGGTACGGAATGATGCCGCCAGCACCTTGCTGTTCGGGACGTGCAGCGCAAGCAGCTGTTGCAGCTCCTGCACGGTGGCGATGCCATCGCCCCCCTGAGCATCCAGCCGGTTAACGTAGGGCGCGACATATTCCGCCCCCGCCACCGCAGCCAACCAGCCCTGCAGCGGGGTATAGACAGCGGTGCCCAGCGTCGGCACACCGTTGGCTGTCAGGCTCTTGATGGCCGCCAGCCCCTCTGCGCACACCGGGATTTTGATCACCAGATCTGGGTCCAGCTCACGCAGGGCAAATGCCTCGCGCACCATCTCGGTTTCGGTTTTGGCCATCACCTGGGCAAACAGGCGCGCCTTGGGCCCCAGCACGTCGCGCAGGGCGGGCAGCAGCTCACAGAGCGGCAATCCCCCGGCGGCGGTAATGGAAGGATTGGTGGTGACACCGGCCAACGGCAGGATCCGTGACCAGCGACGCACTGCCGCCACATCAGCGGTATCGAGATACAGCTCCATCTCTAACTCCTTAACGGGATGTTCAATATGTCGCCATTCTAGCGAGAAAACATCCGCAAATAGTTTGATCGAAATCAAATCAACTTTCGAATGAAAGCAAATAGAATGCAAATACAAAAGGAGGCGGTATGATTTTCGACCTGCAACGATATTCAACTCACGATGGCCCCGGCATTCGCACCCTGGTGTTTCTCAAGGGGTGCTCGCTGGCCTGTCTGTGGTGTCAAAACCCGGAAAGCCGCTCTCCCAAGCCGGACATACTACTCGACCGGCGCCAGTGCATCGAGGGATGCCAGCTCTGCAGCCAGGCCTGTCCGGCAATCTTGCGTGACAGCCAGGGTGTCCAGCTCAGCCGTTCTGCCCTCAAGGCCGATGATATGGAACGGCTGCGCGGCCTCTGTCCGAGCGAAGCGCTGCAGGTGTGCGGCCGCGATGAAACCCTGGACACCCTGATGGACACCATCTTGCGGGATCGCCCCTTCTTCGAGCGCAGCGGCGGTGGCGTCACCCTCTCCGGTGGCGAGCCGTTTATGCAGCCCGACTTTGCAGCGTCCCTGCTGGCCCGCTGCAAGGCCGAAGGGCTGCACACCGCGGTCGAGAGCTGCCTCCATGTGCCCTGGCACCAGATTGAGCCAAGCCTCCCCTCACTGGATCTGGTGCTGGCGGATCTCAAACACGTTGATAAAGAACGTTTCTTCCACTGGACCCGCGGCAAGGTGGAGCTGCCCATCGCAAACCTCAAACACCTCGCCGAGCACGGCGTGCCCATGCAGATCCGGGTGCCGCTCATTCCCGGCTTCAATGCCGACCGCGCATCGATCGAAGCCATCACCGACACCGCCGCCAGCCTCGGCACGGTGCAGGAGATCCACTTCCTCCCCTACCACACCTTAGGCGTGGGCAAATATGCCCTGCTGGATCTGCCCTATCAGGCGCCGGACACACCGCTCGACGATCCCGATTTACTCAGCTTTGCCCATGCATACGCCCAACGTCAGGGGCTGACCCCTGTGACCAGAGGATAAGATCATGACCCAGCTCGACCTCAATACCCTCAGCCCGCGGATCCGCGCCCACAAAGAGAGCCTGATCCACATCGTTCAGCCACCGGTCTGCACCGAGCGTGCCCGCCACTACACCGAGGCCTATCAGGCTCACCTCGCCCGGCCGCTGCCGGTGCGCCGCGCTCTTGCGCTGGCTCATCACCTCAAGGAGCGCACCATCTGGATCAAGCACGACGAGCTGATCGTCGGCAATCAGGCCAGTCAGGTGCGGGCGGCGCCACTGTTTCCTGAGTACACGGTGAGCTGGATTGAGAAGGAGATCGACGAGCTGGCAGACCGTCCCGGCGCCGGTTTTGCAGTCAGCGAAACCGACAAGGCGATCATCCACGCCCTCACCCCCTTCTGGCGCGGCCAGACGGTGCAGGATCGCTGCTTCGGCCTCTTTACCGACGAGCAGAAAGCGCTGCTGGAGAGCGGCATCATCAAGGCCGAGGGCAACATGACCTCGGGGGATGCCCACCTCGCGGTCAACTATGAGGAGCTGCTCACGCTGGGTCTCGATGGCTTCAAGGCCAAGGTGGCCGAGCGCCGCAGTCGGCTGGATTTGGCGGATTGGGCCGATCTGCAGCGCGAGCAGTTCCTGCACGCCGTCGCCATCACCCTGGAGGCAGTCAGCGATCACATCTCGCGCTACGCCACTCTCGCCAGCAATATGGCCCGTGACATGGCCGCGCAAGAGCCGCGCCCGGAGCGCCAAAGCGAACTTGAGACCATCGCGCTCAACTGTGCCCACATCGCCCACCAGCCACCCGAAACCTTTTGGCAGGCACTGCAGCTCTGCTACTTTATCCAGCTCATCCTGCAGATCGAATCCAATGGCCACTCGGTGTCGTTCGGCCGGATGGATCAATATCTCTACCCCTGGTATCGCCGCGAGGTGGAATTGTCGGAATCCCTGCCTCGGACACGCGCCATCGAGCTGCTGCAAGGGTGCTGGCTGAAATTGCTGGAAGTGAACAAGATCCGCTCCGGCACCCACTCCAAGGCCTCCGCCGGCAGCCCGCTCTATCAAAACGTCACCATCGGCGGCCAGAACTGGCGGGATGGCACTGCCCATGACGCGGTCAACGGCCTCTCCTACGCGATTCTGGAGTCCTGCGGCCAGCTGAGATCCACCCAGCCCAACCTCTCGGTGCGCTACCATGCCGGGATGAGCGAGGATTTCCTCGACGCCTGCATTCAGGTGATCCGCTGCGGCTTCGGCATGCCCGCCTTCAACAACGACGAGGTGGTGATCCCCGAGTTCATCAAGCTCGGGGTAAGCGTGGAGGATGCCCACCACTACGCCGCCATCGGTTGCATTGAGACCGCCGTGCCCGGCAAGTGGGGCTACCGCTGCACCGGCATGAGCTTTATCAACTTCGCCCGCATCCTGCTGGCCTCCCTCGATGGTGGCCGCGATGCCACCACCGGCAAGGTATTCCTGCCCCAATCCCAGTCGCTGCGAGACGGGAGTTTTGGCAACTTTGACGAAGTGATGGCCCGCTGGGATGAGCAGGTGCGCTACTTCACCCGCAAATCCATCGAGATCGACTGCGTGGTCGACAGCGTGCTGGAGGCTCAAGCCCATGACATCCTCTGCAGCACCTTGGTGGATGACTGCATCGAACGCGGCAAGACCATCAAGGAGGGGGGCGCCGTCTATGACTGGGTCTCAGGTCTGCAGGTGGGGATCGCCAACCTTGGTAACAGCCTGGCTGCTCTAAAGAAACTGGTGTTCGAGCAGGGCGTGGTGGAGCAGCACGAGCTGGCAGAAGCACTCGAGCAAGATTTTACCGGACTGGCGGGGGAGCAGCTGCGCCAGCGCCTCACCAACGCCGCCCCCAAATATGGCAACGATCTGGACGAGGTTGACCTGCTGCTGGTGCAGGCTTACCAGAGCTACATCGACGAGCTCAAGGGGCTGCACAATACCCGCTTCGGCCGTGGCCCCATCGGCGGCACCTACTATGCCGGCACCTCCTCCATCTCCGCCAACGTGCCCTTCGGTGCCGCCACCATGGCTACCCCGGATGGTCGCCATGCCCGCACGCCGCTGGCGGAAGGGGCCAGCCCCTCCTCGGGGTCGGATCGTCTCGGCCCGACGGCAGTATTCAACTCCATCGGCAAGCTGCCCACGGCGGCCATTCTCGGCGGGGTACTCCTCAACCAGAAGCTGAGCCCTGCGAGCCTTGAAAACGAGCGGGACAAAGCCAAGCTGATGAGCCTGCTACGCACCTTCTTCGAAGTGCACAAGGGGTGGCATGTGCAGTACAACATCGTCTCGCGGGAGACCCTGCTGGCAGCCAAGGCCCATCCCGATCAGTACCGGGATCTGGTGGTACGGGTGGCGGGCTATTCAGCCTTCTTCACCGCCTTATCCCCGGATGCGCAAGATGATATCATCGCCCGCACCGAGCACAGTCTCTGACGGGGCGCTCCCCATGGCGCCTGTGACGTCATATGATTGGCAAGCCACCCTCGGGTGGCTTGCCGCTATCCACCACCTTGCATGTGAGCGCACCATGAATCCACGCCACCAACTTATCCTCACTCTGGTCCATCAGGCTCGCAAGATGAGCGTGAGTGAACTCTCCCGACACACAGGCGTGTCTGAGGTGACGGTGCGCAACGACCTCACCGCGCTGGAGAAACAGGGACTGCTCAGACGGGTACACGGCTCGGCCATGGCGCTGGAGACCGATGACCCGGATGCCCGGATGAACATCAATTACCTGCTCAAGGAGCGCCTCGCCGAGCGAGCCGCCCAGCTGGTGGAAGATGGCGAGACGGTCTTTATCGAGGGGGGCAGCGCCAACGCCATGCTGGCGCGCCATCTGGCCCTGCACAAACGGGTCACCATCATCACCATCAGCAGCTATATCGCCCATCTGCTCAAAGACACCCCGGCTCAGGTGGTGCTGCTCGGCGGGCTTTTCCAGCATCAGAGCGAGAGCGTGGTGGGGCCGCTCACGCGCCTCTGCATCGAGCAGGTGCACTTCTCCAAGGCCTTTATCGGGGTCGATGGTTTTCATCCCGAGATGGGGTTCACCGGCCGCGACATGATGCGGGCCGACGTGGTCAACAGTGTGCTGGCCAAGGGGATGACCAATGTGGTCATCACCGACAGCAGCAAGTTCGGCGCCATCCACCCGAGCCAGCTTGGCGCGCCGGGCCAGATCAACGTGCTGGTTACCGACGATGCCCTGCCCGCCCCCATGCGGGCGGCCATCGCGGCCAAGGGGATCACCCTGCACTGCGTTGCGGCCTAGGCCACCCGCTAATTCACGCTATTTCATTGACCTGACAGGATAAAATTTTCATGATGAGCCAGTCCCCATCGGGACTGACATCACCAGCGCGTGATCTGCAGGAAGCAGATTTTCAGGAGAGCAAGGACATGCCATCGACCATCACCGCCGGGGAGCGCCGACTCTCCCCTATCATTCGCGCCACCGCCATCACCCTGACCCTGTGCTGGAGCCCGTTTGGCTGGAGTGCCACGCTGCCCGCTGACTTGAAGTGGGAGAGCAACAACCAGGATCCTCTCTATGCCGATCCGGCCGCCAAGCGCGGCGGCACCTTTCGCACCTTTATGACCAGCTTCCCCCTGACCCTGCGCAAATATGGCCCCGACTCCAACGGCGGCTTTGCCGGTTACGTGCGGGAAACCAACCTGCCACTGCTGAGCACCCACCCTGTCACCGGCAACCCCATGCCGATGCTGGCAAATGAGTGGGCCTTTGGCGCCGACAACAAGACCCTCTATTTTCGCATCAATCCCAAGGCGCGCTGGTCAGACGGCCAGCCGGTCACCGCCGATGACTGGCTCTTTACCCTCAAGATGATGCGCAGCAAGGAGATCAACGACCCCTGGTACAACAACTACTACAGCACCCAGATAGCAGACATAACCAAGTTTGATGATCACACCCTGGCCATCACCAGCGGTACCGAAAAGAGCCGCCAGGATCTGCTCGAGTCACTGCCCATCAGCCCGGAGCCGAGCCATGCCATCAAGCTCACCGCCAACTGGGTCAAGGAGTACAACTGGAAGGTGTTGCCGGTCACCGGCCCCTATCAGCTCGATCAGGTGAAAAAGGGTAAATCGGTCACCTTCAAGCGGATTGAAAACTGGTGGGGGGATGACGAGCGCTACTTCCAGCATCGCTTCAACCCCGCGCAGCTCGAGATCAAGGTGCTCAGAGATCTGAACATCGCCTGGCAGCACTTCCTGCGCGGCGATCTCGACACCTTCCCGCTGGTGATGCCCAACTGGTGGCACGACAAGACCAAAACCGCCGAGTTCGAGAAGGGGTATATCGCGCGCACCTGGTTCTACAACCAGACTCCGCAATCGCCGATGGGGCTCTATCTCAACACCGCCGATCCGCAGCTGAATAATCTCGATGTGCGGCTCGGGATCCAGCATGCCCTCAACCTCGACAAGATGCTCACCACCCTGCTGCGGGGGGATTACCAGCGACTCAACAGTTATGGCTCAGGTCAGGGTGAGTTTACCAACAGCGAGATCAAGGCCCGTCCGTTCGATCCCAAACTGGCACGGGAATACTTTGCCAAGGCAGGCTTTAACAAAGTGGGGCCGCAGGGGATTTTGCAAAACGACAAGGGGCAGTCACTGACCCTCGCTATCACCTACACCACGGCGGAGCACGCCCAGCGGCTCACCTTGCTACGGGAAGAGGCCAAGAAGGCGGGGCTTAATCTGGAGCTCAACCTGATGGATGCCTCGGCTGGTTTCAAATCGATGCTGGAGAAAAAGCACCAGAGCGCATGGATGGCCTGGGCGGGCAGCCGCTATCCCGCCTATTGGGAGTTCTTCCACAAGGTCAACGCCAACAAGCCCCAGACCAACAACATCATGAACATCGATGACGACGCCATCACAGCGCTGGTGGAGCAGTATGACAAGGAGTTCGACTTTCCCAAAAAGGCGGCCCTGTCACGGCAGATCCAGCAGCGGCTCTATGAGCTGGCGAGCTTCGTCCCTGCCTATCAGGTGCCCTACACCCGGGAAGGGTCCTGGCGCTGGATCAAACTGCCAAAAGTACCAGCAACGCCCAAGAGCGAGCAGCTCTACTGGCCCCTCGGTGGCGACAACAGCGGTTACAGCTATGGCGGTCTGCTGTGGATCGATGAAGAGCTAAAATCCGAGACCAGGGCAGCCATCAAGAGTGGCAAGACTTTCCCGGCCGAGCCCATCATCGACACCACCTATCGCCAGCCCTGATAGCCACAACTCGTTTGGCAAACAGACCTAAAACAAAGACCCCGCCAGATAGCGGGGTCTTTGTTGGCAACCGGTGTTGCGAATAGCTCGGTGATCAGCCGCGTTTGGCCTGCTTCTCGGCAATGGCGTCAGCCACGTCAGCCGGCTCCAGTACGATGCCTTCCTGATCCGGGGTCGGGAACACGGCAACACACAGCTCGTCCTGCTCCATACCGTCAACCCAGCGCTCCAGCCACACCTTCAGGGTGATGGACTGCGGCTTGCAATCGGCCCACTCACCTTCGGCCCACGCCTTGGCGTACTCCGGGTGCGGCCATACCGGGATGCAATCTTCATCGTCGGTGGTCAGCATCATGACGCCATGCTCGTCAGTCAGGACGAACAGCTCTTCATGCTCGACCAGCTTGCTGATGAAGTGATCGTAACGGTAATCAGCGTTCAGTTGCAGCGCGGCATTGCGCTCGGTGTCGCTCAGTTCATAGCTCATTGGCCAAGTCTCTCTCTCGATAAAGGGCGCCATGTTCACATCTTGTCGTCAGCTTGTCCAGCTTGCAGCCCCTTGGCACCGGATGGGGAGGACAATGACGCAAATAAGGATAGAGCAGCCTCCTCGATAACGAGACCGCTAGCCATCATATTGCCCCTTTTACAGCGCAGGGGTGATCAGCTCCACATCAGGCTGCTCGCTCAGCTTTTGCCGCAGCCAGTAGGCGGACTCCACCTCGACAAAGCAGAGCAGATCCCGGCCATTGGCCGCCATCGTCATCAATTGTTCAAAACGCTGCTGTTGCTGTTGCTCCCAGGCGGCAGCGAGTTTGGCACCGTGGGCCTCATCCACCACTTCGCGACGCAGCTCGAACAGGTTATCGGTGATCGGGCTGTTGATCTTGGCGGCGCTGTGCCAGTACATCAGCAGGTTATCCATCATCTCGCTGTCGTAGTTGGCCAGTGCATCCAGCTCGGGTGTATCACCGCTGTCGCTGGCGGCAAAATCACACCAGCCCGCATCGAGTGACGCCAGCTCATGAGCCCCATTGGCATGCTTGCGCAACAGTGCAATGTCGGCCCCCTTGCGTGCAGGCAACCACACCTCGCCCTGATGGGCATCCAGCAGGGACGTCAACGAAGCAGCGGGGTAAACCGGAAAGCGGGTACAAAGTGAATGCAGCAGGGATACCAGAGTGATCTTGACCATGAGCGATACCTTGAACAGGGCGAACAGCCACCAATAGACCGTCCGATATAAAGAAGTGCCCTATCCTACCACGTTTGGTCCGGCTCGGCCCTTGGCGAAGCTGTCAGCCAACCATCTGATTACGCCGAAAAAAACAGCATTTGAAACACAGCATCCAGCCAAAGATCAATAATTTGAGCCAGCGCCCACTAAAGTGGATCCGGGGATGCTAGTTTGCATACATCTTTAGCGTAAGGAGTAAATCCATGATTGGGATCGACCAGGTTTCTAACGAATTCGTGAACGATTTGAAAATACTGGCATGCTTTGATCCGGCCAACATGAGCCTGGGGATTAAATTACGCAGCGATATGTCTGAAGAGTTGTGCCAGGCGGCAGCCCGTCTGCATCAACAGGGGCTCATCAGCGCAGAAGATGGCGGCTATCTCACCCCGTTTGGCATGACCATGGTTGAACACCTGCAACATCTGTTGGTCGCACTCAAACCGCTTTGACCGGCTGTGGTGCCCAGAGTGAAAAGTTGAGTAGCTCCCAGCGCTCCCCTTGGTGAAGATGACAGGCAAACAGCAAAGGACCTTCGGGTCCTTTTACTTTGCCATCCACCAGCCACTCCCCCTCCCTTTCAGGCACCAGTCGCGCATTCACCTCATCGGGTTGCTGTGCAGTGCCCATCCGGACCTGGACAAATTGCTGGCAGATCACCTGCGCTTCCATCGCGGATTGAACCGGTACCGGCGCATCAGGCGTCGGAGTCAAGGTGGCAGCAAGCAGGAGCGATAGCAGCATGATTCAGCACATAGGAATTAGTAGCAAAAGCCATATAAACAAAAAGCCGTGGCACCAGAGGTACCACGGCTTTCTTAAATTCTGTAAGAATTACAGAGCGGTTACGTTCTCAGCCTGCGGGCCTTTCTGACCTTGGGTCACAGAGAACTGTACGCGCTGACCTTCAGCCAGGGTACGGAAACCGTTACCTTGAATGGCGCTGAAGTGAACGAAAACGTCCGGGCCGTTTTCTTGCTGGATGAAGCCAAAACCTTTGGTTTCGTTGAAAAACTTAACGGTACCGGTGATCATGTTAGACATATCTTTTAAACCTGTATTCAAAATAATTACTTATGCTTTTCAGCGGGTAAAGCTCAAAAAACGGGATTAACTTATGAACAACAGGACAAGATGTGAAACATCGTATTCATTGACATAACTATCGCCCTTTCAAGCTGGTTTGGATTATACGTGGCTTTGTAGATTACGCAAACAAATTTGTGCCCTGCCAATGACAGGGCACAAACCGTTATAAGGTGGCTGCTTCCAACGCTTCGACCAGCGCTCTGAGAAAACGAGCCGCCTCCCCGCCAGTACAGGCTCTGTGGTCAAATGTCATCGACAGCGGCAGTGCCCTGACGGGACGCGCTTCACCATGGATGAACACCACTTTTTCGAACAGTTTGCCAGCCCCTATGATGGCCACCTGCGGCGGCGTCACGATGGGGCTCGCATAGCGGCCTGCGATGGCACCGAAGTTGGTGAGCGTAATAGTCGCCCCCTGCAACATCTCGCGCGGCACGGCGCGCGCCTTCACATCGGCGATCATCCGATCCAGCCCCAGCCGGATATCCGCCCCCTCCCGCTCGGCCACATTCTCCATCACCGGCACATAGAGGCCATGCTTTGAATCCACCGCGATGGCCACATTGACCTCTTTGAACAGCCGCCGTGACAGGGTGTCGCCATCAAACCAGGCATTCATCGAGGGCTCGGCGCGGCAAGCCACGCCAATGGCCTTGATCAGGCGCACCGTCACATCCTCATCAGGGCGCCAGTGACGCAAATCCACCTCATCGGTGATGCTGACCGGCACCACAGTCTGATGAGAGAGCTCCATCGCCTTGGCCATGGCCCGCCGTGACCCTTTGAGGAATTCGTTGCCACTGCTCTGCTGGGCCTCGAATGCCTGCTGCACATCCAGCTCGGTCACCATGCCGCCGCTGCCACTTCCCTTGATCCGGTCGATATCCAGACCCAGTTTTTGTGCCAACAGTCGCACCGCAGGCATGGCTTGCACCAGCGATCCCCCCAGGGCAATGGCCCCCACCACGAAGTGATCCTCGATATGTTGCTGATGGGCGCTGACTTTGCCCACCACGGTACCATCATCTTCGCCCCCCTCGAACTCCACCAGCGGCGCACCGATATGGAGGATATCTCCCTCGGCGCCGCAGAGACGGGCGATCACCCCTGCCACCGGAGAGGGCACATCCACCAGCGCCTTGGCCGTTTCCACCGACAAGAGCACCTGATCGACCGCAACGGTATCACCGGCACTCACCTTCCACTCGACGATCTCGGCTTCGGCCAACCCTTCACCCAGATCCGGTAATTTGAAAAATTTCATAGCCACTGGTTCTCCATCAGCTGATGAGCCGCATCGGCGATATTCTGCTCGGTGATGAGGTAACATGCTTCGTTGCGATAGTAGGGAACGGCGGCATCCACCCCGGTCAGCCGCTTGGGCGGTGCCTTGAGGCTGGGAAGTGCCTGCTCGGTCACCCGCGCCACGATTTCGGCTCCGACCCCGAAGCTGCCACACGCCTCGTGTACCACCAGCAAGCGGCCGGTCTTGCGTACCGAGGTGAGGATGGTCTCCATATCCAGCGGCTTGATGGTGGCCAGATCCAGCACCTCGCACTGGATATCCTGCTCGGCCAGCAGGTTCGCCGCCCGCATCACCTCCTGAATGCAGGCCCCCCAGGCCACTACCGTGATATCCCGGCCCGGGCGCAGGGTGAAACAGACATCCAGTGGCAGGCCGACACCGTCATCCACCACCTCGGATTTCATCGAGCGATAGATACGGTTCGGTTCGAAAAACATCACGGGATCCGGATCGCGGATGGCCGACAGCAGCAAACCATAGGCGCGTCTCGGGCTGGAGGGGATAACCACCCGTAGCCCAGGGATATGGGCAAACAGCGCCTCGACGCTCTCGCTGTGATGCTCCGGCGAATGGATGCCCGCGCCATACGGGGAGCGATAGACGAGGGGACAGGAGAGACGGCCACGGGTGCGGTTTCGCATCCGCGCCGCCTGACAGATGATCTGCTCCATCCCGGGGAAGATGAAGCCCTGAAACTGGAACTCAGCCACCGGCTTGAGCCCCTGGGTCGCCATACCGACCGCCACCCCGGCGATCAGCCCCTCGGCCAGCGGCGTGTCGATCACCCGCTTGAAACCGAACTTGTCGCGCAGGCCCACTGTGGCGCGAAACACCCCGCCGTTGACCCCGACATCCTCACCCAGTACCACCACATCTGGGTCGTGCTCCATCTCGTAGTGAAGGGCCATGTTGACCGCGTCCAGCAAACTGATCTCACTCATGGCCAACCTCCTGCTTCATCCCCTTGGCTATCACTCGCTCGCGCTGAGGCAATAGTTCGGCGGGCAGGCTGGCATAGTGATAATCGAGCATCGCCTCCGGCGGCTGGGGCGCCATCGCCTCATAACGGGCGACCGCCTGCTCTACCTCCCGGGTGGCTTCCGCCAGCAGGCTCTGCTCCTGCTCTTCATCCCACCACCCTTTGCTATGCATAAACTGGCGCAGCCGCTTGACCGGCTCTTTCGCCCAAGCGGCCTCGACCTCGGCCCCATCGCGATAGCGAGTGGCATCGTCGGCCGTGGTGTGATCGCCGAGACGATAACTGACCGCTTCTATCAGGGTCGGCCCCTTGCCGCTGCGGGCACGTTCGACGGCACTGCGGGCAGCATCGTAGACCGCGACCACATCGTTGCCATCCACTTGCAGGCTGCGCACCCCGGCGCCAATCCCCTTCTGGGCCAGCGTAGGAGCGCTCGATTGCAGCTTGCGTGGCACCGAGATGGCCCACTGGTTGTTGTTGACGATGATGACCATCGGCAGGTGCCAGACCCCAGCGCAGTTGAGCCCCTCCAGAAAATCCCCCTTGGAGGTGCCGCCATCGCCGATAGTGACTACGGCGACACGCGGTTGATTACGCAGTTTGAAGGCCGAGGCAATACCGCAAGCGTGGGTGATCTGGGTGGCGATGGGGACGCAGATGGGGAGATCTTCAGAGGGAGTCCCATCGGGTTTGAGAAAATAACTGCCCCGCTCGTCCCCGCCCCAATATTGCAGGTTTTTCTCCATCGGCACGCCCCGCACATAGAGGGTGGGCATGTCCCGATAGTAGGGGACGTAGACATCCTGCGGCTGCATGGCGAGACCAATGCCAATCCCCACGGCTTCTGCGCCGAGATGGGAGGGAAAAGTACCGAGTTTGCCGGTTCGTTGCAGCGCAATCGCTTTTTTGTCATAGCTGCGCACCATCACCATATTGCGGTAGAAGGTGTGCAGTATCGCCTTGTCCAGCCAGGTCGGTAAGGTGGCGACCGGGCACCCTTCCGCATCGAGGTAACGAAGGAAAGGGATGTCGACATGGGTCATAACTGGCTCCTTGCCGTTGTGAGCGTCACCGATGCTGGTGACACCTAGATGTAAATACCTTGTTAAATAAAAAGCAAAGGGATTTACTCAGGTAAGACCAGTAGAAACTTCTTTAAAGTAGCGAAGGAGCTGAATTTTCGGCGATGAGTGGCAAGGTATGCCGTAAATGGTGCAACTTTGCAGCGCTGAATGCAGGATGCCAAATGTGAAAAAGGGGAACCTTGCTCCCCCATTGAGTTACTCAAGTCAGCAGTTACTTCAGTTAGCTGTTACTTCGGTCCGCCGTTACTCCAACCAGCAGTTACGCCAGCCAGTGTAGCAGCTGGCTGGCCATGCCAGCTGGCAGCAAGTGAGCGCGACTCAGCAAGCGGCTGCGCCAGGGCTCGGCCAGCAAGGTGGGGCAAATTCGCATCTCCCGCCCCCCGTCAGCCACGCGCACCAGCCTGTCGATAAGAGTCTCCAGCGGCGGATGCACCGGCCAGTGAGGATAGAGGTCGGCAGTCGCGATCCCGGCCAACTCGCACACCCGCTCCTCTTCCTCATCGCCCTTCTCATCAGCCATTGGCCAGGGGTGAAGCACCTGCAGCCAGCCCGGCCGTGCCACCTCCAGCAACTGGCCCAGGGTCGGCTGCGCAAAGTGGGGATCCCCTGCGGCTTTGAGCAGATGACGCGCCCCCGCCAGCACCACCACGCCGCGCGGGGGAAGTGCAAGAAGATGGTCGGCCAGCGCCTGATCCCGCCCCCTGTTGTGTTGCTGCCACCGCTCCGGGCTCATCTCCTGCCACTCGAATAAGGGCTCGCAGAGATGCACCCGTAGCCGCACATGTTCAGGGCGCACCAGATTGCTCTGGCGCAGAGCGGAAAAGAGAGCCGGAAACTCGGGGGCCATCCAGGCAGGAAAGGCGCAGGAGTCGAGCCAGACCGGATAGAGCCGTGCCAGCGTCAGCGGCTCACCCTGCCAGCTCTCCTGCCCCGTCAGCCAGGCATCGAGCAAGCCCTGATGGCGGCGGTTGCCGCACTCCAGCACCAGATCGGTCATGATTCCCCAGAGCGCCGGATCACACAGCCAGGCGTGCTGGCGCCGGATAAAATCCGGGTGCCAGTGCGGCTCCCCCAGCCCTACCAGCTTGCCCGCCAGCAAGGCTTCCCGGATGGCGGCAACCGAGGTCATGCGTCCTCCTCCTGCCGGATGTGCGGTTGCTGCCCGACCCCATCGACCCGCTCACAAATAAGGGCGCCGATCTTTGCCAGCCAGTCGGGATGCACCATCTCCTGATGCAGACAGGGGAAGCGCTCATAGTGGATGTCCCCTTTTGTCAGCGACACCCAGCCACGCCCATCCAGCCAGGGCTGGCGAGAGGCTGACGCCTCGATAAAGATCACCTCCCCGTGGTAGCAATAGTCGACCGGCTGACGGATCAGCCGGTTGTTGTGGCCCACCAGCTCAATCATGGCGCTCACCACCTGCTCGTCGAGCATGGCCAGCGCACTCCCCTCCGCCCCCAGTCGGGCCACCACCTCGTCTCGAGTGAGGGAGTCGAGCGCCTCATCCGCAACCGCAATCCCCCCCATTCGCAGCAGCGCATCGAGCATCCGCTGCTCGTCGGGCAGCGGCTGGGTCTGCCACTGCAGGCAGGGGTAGGCGTCGAGCAGCAGCACCATGGCCACCTCTTGTCCCTGTTCTTGCAGCATGGCGGCCATCCGGTGCACCAGCATGCCCCCGAGCGACCAGCCGAGCAGCCAGTAGGGCCCCTCGCTCTGCTGACGACGCAGCTCGGTCACATAGTCGAGAGCCAATTCGTCGAAGCTGGCGGGCAGCGGCGCATCCGGTTGGCAGAGCGCCCGCGCCTGCAGGGCATAGACCGCCATGTCGGTCGGCAGATGGGGCACCAGCGGCGCATAACACCAGCCGAGCCCCCCTGCGGGATGGACGCAAAAGAGTGTGGGACCCGATGTACCCGCCGGCGCACCGGGCGCCCGCAGGGGCAACAGCATGGGCATGGCCTCCCGCTCACCACCAAGACGACGCGCCAGCTGGGCTGGGCTCGGCGCTTCGAACAGGCTGGCCAGAGTGAGATCCTGTCCGATTGATTCCTCAATGCGCACCACCAGCTGCGCCGCCAGCAGGGAGTGGCCACCGAGGGCAAAGAAGTTATCGTCGGCGCCGACTCGCGCCAGCCCCAGTACCTCGGCGAAGAGGCGACAGAGCCGCTCCTCCAGCAGGGTTTTCGGCAGTGACTGACCGACCGCCGACGCCATATCGGGCAGCGGCAGCCCCTTGCGATCCAGCTTGCCATTGGGGGTGAGCGGCAGCTCGGCCAGAGTAACCAACAGCCCCGGCACCATGTAGTCGGGCAGCGCGGCGCCAAGGGCGGGTGCTAACTCGGCCAGCGTCAACTCTCTGCTATCTGCGGCCACCACGTAGGCCACCAGACGGCGATCGCCGGGGGCAAATTCGGGGGCCTGCACCACCGCTTGCGCCACCCGGGGATGGCGCAGCAGCACCTGCTCGATCTCCTCCAGTTCGATGCGCTGGCCACGGATCTTCACCTGAAAATCGAGTCGCCCCAGATACTCGATGGCGCCATCCTCACGCCAGGCAGCCAGATCGCCGCTGCGATAGAGCCGCCCCGCCCCGAAGGGGTTGGCAATAAAGCGCTCGGCGGTGAGCTCGGACTGACCAAAGTAGCCCTCCGCCACCTGCACGCCGCCGATCCAGAGCTCCCCCGCCACACCGGGGGGCACCGGCTGCAACCAGGGGTCGAGAATGTGGATGCTGGTATTCCAGGCCGGATAGCCGATGGGCACGCTGGTCACCGCCTCGTCTGCCCGGCAGGGATACCAGGTGACATCCACCGCCGCCTCGGTCGGGCCATAGAGGTTGTGCAGGGGGGCTGAAAATGTTCCATACCAGCGTTGCACCAGATCGGCGGGCAGCGCCTCGCCGGAGCAGAAGACCTGCCGCAGGGCGCGGCAACGGGCAGGCTCGGCCTGAGTGACAAAGATCTGCAGCATGGAGGGGACAAAGTGCAAGGTGGTGATCCCGGCCTGCTCAATCAGCTCGGCAAGGTAGGCGGGATCCTTGTGGCCACCCGGTTTGGCGAGCACCAGCCGCGCACCTGTCATAAAGGGCCAGAAGAACTCCCAGATGGAGACATCGAAACCGGCCGGGGTCTTTTGCAGCACCCGATCCGCCGGGCCGATGGGATACATGTGCTGCATCCAGAGCAGCCGGTTGACGATGGCACCATGGCTCACCACCACCCCTTTGGGCCGACCGGTCGAGCCGGAGGTGTAGATGATGTAGGCCGCATCTTCCGGCTTGGGGGCTGCCAGCTCACAAGGTGCTATCGTTGCCAACTCTACCGCAGCCAGCTGCTCTGCGACACCGGGGGCATCGAGGCAGACAAGTGGCGCGGCCACATCGAGCGGCATCCGCAAGGTGCGACTGGTCAACACCAGCGCAGGCTCGCTGCTGGCGAGAATATAGCCGATCCGCTCCGCCGGATAGTCCGGATCAACGGGTACATAGACGGCTCCCACCGCCATGATGGCCTGCTGGGCGAGAATAAGCTCGGGAGAGCGCGGGATCACCACAGCCACCCGACAACCGGGGCCCACGCCCCTCCCCGCCAGATAGCTGGCCAGCTGGCGGGTTCGCTGGCGCAGCTCGGCCACACTCCAGCGCTCGGCGCCACACTCCAGCGCGATGGCGCTCTGATCCGCCGCCGCCAGCCCTTCGGCCAGCAGTGCGCTCAGGGTGGTGGTCGGCAACGGATGGTCGGTCTGGTTCCAGCGCGCCAGCTCAGCCTGCTCACAGGGCAAGAGCAGCGGCAATCGCACCGCTTCGGCCTCGTCATCCGCCTCACTCCAGGCCGCCAGATAGGCTACCAGCCGGGCCAGATGACGTTCGCTCTCCTGTTGGCTGAAGCGCCCCTGATGTGCTTCGAGGGTCAGGGTCATCGCGCCTGCCTCCTCGGCAAAATAGAAGGCGCACTCCTCCACCGGCCCCGCCGCCAGCACCTGCACCTCGCCACGAACTTCGTTGTGTCCTTCACCAAAGCTGAGGGTGCGGGCAAAGGGCATCAGATTGACCTGAGGGCCAAACAGCGGCTGGCCCGGCTGACGCTGCTGCAACCACTCCTGACGGCAGCCCTGATGACGGCGCAGGGCGGCAAATTGCCGCTCGACCTGTGCCAGCAACTCCCCTACCCGGCTGGTGCCGCTCAGTTCAATGCGCAGGGGCACCACATTGACCTTCATGCAGGGGGTATCGGCCGCCGCTGAGCCCAGTCGCCCCATCAGCGGAATACCCAGCACTACCTCGCCAGCACCGCTCATCCGCTGCACATAGCTGGCCACCGCCGCCAGCAGCAGGCTGTAGGGGTGACAGGCCGAACGACTCGCCCGTGCCACCAGTGCCTGCCACTGGCGGCCAGAAAGGCGCTGTTCAAGACGATATGTGGGGCCCGGCCCTTGCGCCGGACGGCGGGAGAGCGACGCCGGGTTCTCCACCCCGGCCAGCTGCTGCACGAAGAAATCGCGATCCCGCGCGGCGCGCGGTGAGTCCTGATAGGCAGCCTCCTCGGCCAGCAACTCCTGCTGGGTCGCATAACGACAGGGGGCAGGCTGCTGGCCGATGCAGAGCGCCTCATACCAGCTCGCCACCCGCTGGCAGAGCAAACTCAGGCCAAAGCCGTCGATGGCGATATGGTGCACGGCAATAAACCAGGCCCACTGCCCCTCACCAAGGCGATAGAGTGTGGTGGCAAACAGCGGCCCCCCAGCCAGATTGAAGGGGACGGCCAGCTGCGCACGCATCTCGGCCTGCGCGGCTGCAAGCGGGTCGGCTTCGCTGCGCAGATCGCGCTCGGTCAGTTGCCAGCAGGCGGGGTTGGTCACCATCTGCGGGCCATCGGCAGTAGCCACAAAGGCGTAGTGCAGACCGGGGATCTCGTCGATGGTCTGACGCACCGCTCGGGTGAAGTGATGGGGAGCCAGCGCCCCCTCCAGCAGCCAGTACTCGCCGGTATTGCAGGCGGGGCTCTGCGGGTATTTTTGCTGGGCAAACCAGATGCCCGCCTGAGCGGTGGTTAGCGGCCAGCGCGGGTGCTCACCACGCTGGTGGGTGGCGCGCATCGCCATTGTCTGTTCCATGGGAATGTCCTTGCGCAAACATCGAGCGGGCAGCGGCTTGCCCCTGCCCGCATGGCTGAAAAGCGAGGAGGCCAGGCCTCCTCCATAAAGAGAGTGTCACGCCTGCCAAGTCGGCAGCTCTCGGGCTAGACCCCCAGGGTGGCACCGCCATCGACCACCAGATCCTGCAGGGTGATATGGCTGGCGGCATCGGAGGCGAGAAACAGCACGCAAGCAGCCACCTCGTTGGGTGTCCCGAGCTTGCCAAGGGGGATCCCCAGCTTGAATTGCCCGGGCAGACCCGCGATGGTGCGCTGCTCTCCCTCGCGCAGCTCCGCCTCCCCCTCCTGCCACATGCCGTACAGCATCGGGGTACGGGTCGAGCCCGGCGACACCAGATTGCAGCGCACCCCATAGGGGGCCAGCTCCAGCCCTGCCGTTTGAGTAAGGCTGGTCAGCGCCGCCTTGGAGGCACCATAGATGCCCATCCCCACTCGCGGCACCCGACCGGCATTGGAGGAGACATTGACGATGGCGCCCCTGCGCCGCCCCTGAAACCAGGGGGTCAGGGCCCGCATCAGGTAGAAGGGGGCGAAGGTGTTGATGGCGAAGGTGCGCTGCAAAAGGGCGTCATCCACCTCATCGATCCTGCCGGTTGCCAGTACGCCGGCGACATTGACCAGCACATCGGGTCCCAGCCCCTCGTCCAGCAGCTGTTCGCAGCAGCGGGTCACGGCCTCGCTGTCACTCACGTCGATCACCACTCCCTTCACGTTGCCGGGCAGCGCCTCGACCAGTTGCAAATCGAACGCCACCACGCTGGCTCCCGCCTCGGCAAAGGTACGTGCCACCGCATGGCCAATTCCCTGTGCCACACCGGTTACCCAGACGGTTCTGCCTTGCCACTCGCTCATGGGGTGCACTCCGGTTCGCTGACATGACCTTCGTTGACCTGATGAGCCGTGCCCTGACTGACATTAAGCTGACGGGAGAGGAGCCCCCACCAGTGGGCCAGGGTCGGGTTACGGGCCAGCTCGGCCAGCTCCACCATCAACCCCTGCTGACGCCACTCTTCCACCAGCCCCATCACCGCCAGCGAATCGAGACCATAGTCGAGCAAGTTGTCATCCTCGGTGGGCTGCTCATGCTGCATCTCGGCGGGCAGCCGTGCCAACACCAGATCACGCAGTGACTCGCGAGTCAGAGGGCGCTTGCTGGCCGCCATCACCTCGGCCACGGTAATCACCCGACCGGCATTGCGGCTGACGTAGGAGAGCGCCAGCAGATGATCCTCGCGGGAGAAGTCGGCGATGGCATCTGCCACCAGGAAGGGGCGGATATCGCGCATAAAGGCATCGACCGCCGTCTGCATCACCCCGATATGGCCGTAGATGCCGCAGATCATCAGCTGATCTCGCCCCCATTCGGCCATCAGCTCGGCCAGCGGTGAACGGCAAAAAGCGCTGTAGCGCCACTTGGTCAGCACCGTATCCTGCGGCTCGGGGGCCAGCGCCGAAACGATGGGTTGGCGCTCCGGCGCTCGGGTCAACCCCGGCCCCCACATGTCGTTGAGCAGCGCCCGGTCGGCCTGACTCTGCTCGGCGGGCTGGGCGGTATAGACTACCGGCATGCCAAGAATACGCGCCTGACGGATCAGGGTGGCGATATGGTCGATAACCTGATTGATCAGCGGATTGTCCGGCCCGTAGAAGTCGACGAAATAGTGCTGCATATCGTGGACCAGCAAGGCAGCCCGGCCCGGTTCGAAAGGCCAGTTCACCCGCCCGCTGGGCAGTTCCTCAGCAGTGGGCAGCGGATAGGCGGCGAGGGATTGAATGGTCATGCACACTCCTTGGCGAGCTGCTCGCGCAGCGTCTGTTTGTCTATCTTGCCGACCGGGGTGTGGGGCAGTTGCTCCACCAGCACCAGGCGATCGGGCAGTTTGTAATCGGCTACCCCCTGCTCGCGCAGGAAACGGCGCAAGCGAGGCAGATTGAGGGGCTCGCGGCACATCAGAAAGGCGCAGCTGCGCTCCCCGAGCATGGGATCAGGCATGGCGACCAGCGCCGCCTGCCGCACTTCCGGGTGGGTCAGCAACAGCTCTTCAATCTCGAGGGCGTCGATCTTCTCCCCGCCCCGGTTGATCTGATCCTTGTTGCGCCCCACCACCATCAGATGGCCGCCGGGCAAGCGGCAGACCAGATCGCCGGTGCAGTAGAAACCGTCCCGATCAAAAGCCCGCTGATTGTGGGCATCAGCCTTGAAGTAGCCGCGAAAGGTGTAGGGGCCACGCGTCCAGAGCTCGCCGCACTCGCCATCGGGCAAGGGGCGTCCGTCGCTATCCCGCACCTCGACCTCGTCGCCCGGGCTCATCGGGCGGCCCTGGGTATTGACGATGTGCCACTGGTCATCCTCGATGCGGGTGTAGTTGACCAGCCCCTCGGCCATGCCAAACACCTGCTGCAAGCGGCAACCAAGGCGGCTCGCCACCGCATCGGCATGAGCCGGGCTGAGGCGCGCACCGCCCACCTGCACACACTCCAGAGAGGTCTGCGGATAGTGGCTGGCGGCCTCCAGCCAGAGCGCCAAGGCCGGTGGCACCAGTGCCGCCCAGTTGATCTGATGGCGCTGCACCAGCGGCAGACAGGTTGCGGCAGAGGGATCCTTTGCCAGCACCACGCAGCCACCGGCATAAAACACTCCGAGTGCCCCGGGGGAGCTTAGGGGAAAGTTGTGGGGCGCAGGCAGGGCACAGAGATAGATCACCCGCGCATCCCAGCCGCACACCGCGACGCTCTGGCGCACGCTGTAGCCATAGTCATCGTGGGTACGGGGGATCAGTTTGGGGGTGCCGGTGCTGCCGCCGGAGAGCTGGAAAAAGGCGACCTGACCGGCCGGGGTAGGAGTTGGCGCGATGACAGCCAGCGGCGAACCATCAGCATGAGCCACGGTTTCAGACTGACGCCATGCAAATCCCGACTGAAGATCGCCCCCTTCTGCTGGCTCGAACAGCAGTGTCTGACAGGAAGGCGATACCCGCTCATCAAGGGCCGCGAGGATTCCCCCTTCACCGGCAAAGCCGGGGTGAGAGGGGCTGAGTACCAGCAAGGCGGGCTCAATCTGGCGGGCAAAGGCCACCAGCTCGCGCCGCTGATGGCTGTAGAGGGCGTGCACAGCCACCACTCCGCAGCGGATCAGGGCAAACCAGCAGATATAGAACTCGGCGCAGTTGGGCAACTGCACCAGAGCAGTATCGCCATGGCCCAGCCCGCGCGCCGCCAGCCGCGCCGCCAGCACATCAACCTCACACTTTAACTGGCCATAACTGAGGGTGCGTTCACCGCAGATCAGGGCCGTGCGCTCGGGATCACGTTCGGCAGATTCATCGAGCAGGGCAGTGAGCGGTTGTCCGCGCCACCAACCTTGTGCCCGGTAGTGGGCCGCCAGCTCGGCGGGCCAGGGGGTAAAGGGCACCAGCGGCTTCATGTTGTCACCTCCGGCTCCCGGCTTTCGAGGCCGAAGGCGCGCAGCATGGTGCCGAGCTTGGCGGCGGTCTCTTGCCACTCTGCTTCCGGCGAGGAGCCCACCACCACCCCGGCACCGGCATAGAGCCGCAGCTGCTTGCCGGCCAGCACGCCACAGCGGATGGTGACCACCCACTCGCCATTGCCATCGGCATCCATCCAGCCGACAGCGCCACAGTAGAAACGGCGATCGTACCCCTCAAGCCGGGCGATGGCCTGACGTGCTGCCGAGAGCGGCGTGCCGCATACCGCCGGTGTCGGGTGCAGCGCCAGCGCCAGTACCAGCACGGGAGAGGGCTCATGGAGCCGTCCGGCAATGCGGGTCGAGAGGTGCCACATGGTAGGGGTCGCGATCACCTGCGGCTCCAGAGGGACGTCCAGCTCGCGGCAGAAGGGAGCGAGGGCCGCAGCGACCGCATCGGCCACCAGCGCATGTTCATAGCGATCTTTCTGGGCCCCCAGCAGTTCGGCACTGGCCACCTGTTGATCAGGAAAAGCGTGGTGCGGACGGGAGCCCGCCAGCGGATTGCTCACCACCGCCATCTCGCTGCGCGATACCAGCAGCTCGGGGCTCGCACCAAGCAGGGTTTCCCCCTCCGGCAGCGGGATCTGGAACACATAGGCGCCCGGATTCTGGGCCAGCAGAGAGCCATAGGCGTGTGCGGGTGAGGTCTGCTCTGCGCTCTGCACATCGATGGCGCGCGACAGCACTACCTTCTCGAGCTGCCCCTCGCTGAACTGCTGCAACGCTGCCCGCACCGCCCCCTGATAGTGGGCAGAGCCGGTCACTTCACTCACCTCACCATTGAGCTGGCAACAGCGGGCGGGCAACAGCGCATCCCTTGCGACCCACTGCGATTGCGCCGGGATCACCAGATGCCAGGGGGATTGGGTATCAAACGGAATGGCGCCGATGGCGATGGGATTGGCCATCCCCTGCTGGCGCAACTGACGCAGATGGGCGAGCAGCTTCTCCGGTGGGATGCCGGTAAAACTGTCGTGGATACCGGAGGCGACCAGAACCCGGTCACCGCTGGCAAAACAGCACACTTTATCCAGCCCGGCAGTTGCTGCGGGCCACTCTCCTTCCGGTGCATGGTCACACATGACGGTGCTACTCCTTGGAATGAATCACTGCCTGACACGACTTAAGGTGAGTCATTTGACTCACCGGATATCAGGGTGAACGGCATCCTAACAAGGAGCGAAAAAGCGATCAATACAAATGAGAATCAATTTCATTAACTTCTTTTTAGTCAAAAGCAGGTGACGAACGAAACTGAACTTCGCCGATAAAAAAGAGTTGCGATCGGAGCAAATTCAACTTGATAATGATAACGCTTATCATTTGTATATTATGGAAGATGTAAATAATGAAATCCTCAACCTCCCGTTTTATTGCTCCCAGCCTGCTGGCTACCACCATCGTCACCCTGCTGACCCAGCAAGCGATCGCCGCCAGCAACGCCCCTCAAGTCGATGAGGTGATCACCGTCACCACCACGGCGCACAATACCCGCTCGGCACCGGCCTCTATCTCTGTCATCACGGCCGAACAGATCGCCGCAGCGCCCGTCAATGACCTTGCCGACCTGCTGCGCCACGAAGTAGGCATTCAGGCTGAGGCTGACACCAATGGCCGCAGCGATATTGGTATTCGCGGCATGTCCGGCAAATACACCCTGGTGCTGGTGGATGGCAAACGCCTCTCCTCCTCCAATGCTCTGTGGCGCGGCGGCAACTTCGACAACACTCCGGTTCCCCTTGGCATGATCCAGCGGGTCGAGGTGATCCGTGGCCCTATGTCGGCACTTTACGGCTCCGATGCCATCGGTGGTGTCATCAACATCATCACCAAGCAGCCGGGCAAAACCTGGCAAGGGGCGGCCGATGCCGACTTCAAGGCCATCGAGGGCAAGGATGGCGGCGATCAGCACAGAACCAACCTGGGCTTTACCGGCCCGCTGACCGACAACCTGCTGATCCGGATGAACGGCGAGGTGTATGACCGTCAAGCCTGGACCCCCACCGAAGCTGCTGACGGCATCCCCCTTATCGAAGCCAAGCAGACCCGCAACTTCGCCTCTACCCTGAGCTGGCTGGTGGATGAGCAGCAGCGCTTCGAGCTGGATTACCTCTACAACCAGGATGAGCGGCCTCTCGATATCTTCCGCAAAACCGGCAACAAGGTGCACAGCCGCCAGCAGCAAAACGATCGCAACCTGTTTGGTCTGACCCACAAGGGGAACTGGAGCTGGGGTGACACCACCGTCATGGCCAACTACGAGAGCTCCCAGATCGACGACTTCAACACCAGCTACTCTGCCCCACAGCAGCGGGAGCTGGAAGAGAACACCCTGACCCTCAAGGGCTATACCAACCTGGCGCTGGCCAACCACTACCTGACCCTGGGTGGTGAATATCTGGATCGGGAGCTGGTGGATGCGGTGAGCTACAAGGATATCGGCGGCAAAGAGAGTCACTCCCAGGAGGCGCTGTTCGCTCAGGACGAAATTGGCCTGACCGACAGCCTGACCTTCACCCTGGGCGGCCGTTACGATCACCACGAGATCTACGGCAGCCACTTCACCCCGCGCGGCTATCTGGTCTATGAGATGAACGATGTGGTGACAGTGAAAGGCGGTGTCAGCCAGGCCTTCAAGGCACCGGCACCACACCAGTACTCCAACGGTTACAGCATCGAGAGCTGCGGCGGCAGCTGCCGCATCTATGGCAGCGACAAGGTCAAGCCGGAAACCAGCACCAACTACGAGCTGGGTGTCATCGCAGGAGAAGGGATCTGGGAAACCAGCGCCACCCTCTTCTACTCCGACATCGACGACATGCTCACCTTCAAACAGCTGCCGAACTCCACTGACCGCACCTGGTACAACCTGGAGAAAGCCACCACCAAGGGGCTGGAACTGACAGGCAAGCTCGATCTGACCGACAATATCAACCTTGGCGCCAACTACACCTATCTCAAGGCGGAAGGCGATCAGGGTCAGGCTCTGCCCGAGCGCCCGGAGCACAAGGCCAACGCCAAGATCACCTGGCAGGCCACCGAGCGGGTCAATGCCTTTGTCGGCACCACCTACACCGGCACCCAGTTTGCCGAGCAGACCGTCAACAAGGTTGTCGTACTGCACAAGCTGCCCAGCTATCAGACCTTCGATCTCGGCACCGGCTTCAAGGTCACCGAGAACTTTGACCTGCGACTGGGGATCAACAACCTGACCGACGTGCGCCTGCAAGAGAAAGACACCGTCTTCCAGAACGTCGAACCGGGTCGCAGCTACTACGTCAGCGGCTCAGCCCGCTTCTAAGGTAGCCAAGGCCGATATAACAGAGCGCGGGCCCATGCCCGCGCTCTGTTAACCAAGAGAATAAGGGGAAGATCCCCACTGGACAGCAAAGAGCATGCAGATTTCCATTTTCATCAGGATCGCTCATGTTCACCTCACTTCTGAATGCTTCACCCCTTGCCACCCTGCCCACCCCTGACGAGATGTTAAAGGCCAAACCCTGTCCGGCACGGCTCGCTCGCCAGATCGCTCGTAGCCGCCAGCAAGCCCGCCATATTCTGCAGGGAGAGGATGCTCGCCTGCTGCTGGTGATCGGCCCCTGCTCCATTCACGATCCGGCAGCCGCCCGCGACTATGGTGGCCGGCTCGCTGAACTGCAGGGCCAATACGGGGAGCAGCTGCAACTGGTGATGCGCACCTATTTCGAAAAGCCGCGCACGACGCTCGGCTGGAAAGGATTTATCTTCGATCCCGACCTCGATGGCAGCGATCAACTGGAAAAGGGCCTATCCCAGGCTCGGGAGTTACTGTTGGCACTTGGACAGGAAGGGCTCGCCTGTGCCACCGAATTTCTCGATCTCACCAGCATGCTCTATCTGGGGGATCTCATCAGCTGGGGTGCCATCGGCGCCCGCACCACCGAATCCCAGCTCCACCGCCAACTGGCCTCGGCCCTTCCCTGCCCCATCGGCTTTAAAAACGGCACCGATGGCAATATCCGGATCGCGGTAGAGGCGATCCTCGCCAGCCGGGCGGCCCACCTCTATACCCAGCCTTCCGGTGATGGCCAGCTGGCACTGGTGCGCAGCCATGGCAACCCCGACTGCCATCTGATCCTGCGCGGTGGCCGCCAACCCAACTATCAGAGCAGTCATGTGGCAGAGGCTGGCGAGCTGCTGTGCCAGCATCATCTCTCCCCTCGCCTGATGATCGATTGCAGCCACGGCAACAGCCAGAAACAACATGCCCGCCAGCTGCTGGTTGCCCGTGACATTGCCGACCAGCTGGGTGCTGGTAGCCATGCCATCGCCGCCATCATGGTGGAAAGTTTTATCTGCGAAGGGCGTCAGGATATCGGCAGCAAACCGCTGCGCTACGGCCAGTCGATCACCGATAGCTGTATCGGCTGGGAACAGACAAGGCAGCTGCTCGATATGGTGGCAGAAGGGGTGGAGGTGCGCCGCCAGCAGCGGATCGCCCTGGCGGGATAAATGGCGGATTAGAGAGATAATGCAGAAAAGAGTGTGGCCCCGATGGGGCCACCTTGTTGTTCACTGTCTGACGCACGTCAGGCGACTGACTCACGCTCCACCAGCTGGGCTTCGAACTTGAGCGCCAAGCCGTCCACCGGCTTGTGATCGAGCAGACGCAGCGCCAGCTCGGCTGCGCGGCTGCCCATCTCCTCAATGGGGTAGCGCACCGTGGTGAGCTTGGGATAGATGTAGCGGGCGTAGGGGATATCGTCGAACCCCACCACCGACATCTGCTGCGGGATCTTGTAACCCCGCTCCAGCAGGCAAGAGATAGCCCCCGCCACCATGCCGTCGTTGAAACCGAGCACGGCCGTGAACTCGACACCACGGGCCAGCAATTCACTCATCGCCACATATCCGCCATTTTCGTCGGCATAGGCGCGGCTGACGAGAGCAGGCTCAAAGGCGATCCCGGCTCTCGCCAGAGTCTGGGTGTAACCGGCCATCCGCTGCTGACCATCGACAAACTCTTCATCATCGGAGGTGATAAAGGCGATGTTGCGATGACCGGCATCCAGCAAGTGCTGGCACGCGGTGGTGATCCCCGCCTGGTTATCGAGCCAGACGCAGCGATCTTCCGCGCCCGGCACCTGACGGTTGATAAACACGATGGGGGTAGAGCCTGCCGCCAGCTCGCTCAGCTCCTCGTCCGGAAGCGCCTTGCTGTGGAGGATCAGCGCATCGCACTGGCGCTGCAGCAGCGCCTGAATGGCGTGACGCTCGCGCGCGATATCGTGGTTGCCAGACATGACGATGGTGAACTTGTTGGCCTGATCGACCATGGTTTCGATGCCACGCATCATCTGGGCAAAGAAGGGGCCGCCGCAGAGGTCGCCAACCAGCACGCCAATGCAGTTGGAACGCTTGCTGACCAGTGCCTGGGCAAAACTGTTGGGTCGAAAATTCAGTTCCTTCATGGCCGCCAGTACGGCCTCACGCTTTTCCGGTGCTACCTGTGCCGTGTTGTTGATAACCCGCGACACGGTGGAGATAGACACATTTGCCAGCTGAGAAACGTCTTTAATCGTTGCCACTATCCATTCCTTTATTGTGGGGGAACCTGTCGGTGCCGACGCCCGAGTATACCCTGCGGCCTGATGCAATTCCCGGAGCCAGGTCACCAGGCATGTTTCCTTTGGTAACAAAACCTTACCCGATGATACCCAGCAGCAGGGAAATTTGAAAACAGGAGCCGGCTGGCGGCCCCCGACTCAATAGGCGTGATTGAGCTCCCGCTCTGACATGAAGCGCAGCGGCTGCTGCAGCTTGTGCTGATAGATGAGATCGAACGACAACACGTTTTGTACGTAGTTGCGGGTCTCCTTGTAGGGAATGCTCTCGACCCACACGTCCATCGGCTTGTTGTCACTCTGCTCTCGCCAGCGTTTTACCCGTCCCGGCCCGGCGTTGTAGGCGGCGGCCGCCAGGATCCGGTTGCCATCATAGACATCCAGCAAGCGCTTGAGATAGGCACTCCCCAGACGAATATTCATCGTCGGATCAAACAGTTGCTGCTCGTTGCGATAGGGCACCCCCAGCTTGCCGGCAGTCTCTTTGGCAGTAGCAGGCATCAGTTGCATCAGACCGCGCGCTCCCACAGGCGACTGGGCCAGCGGATAGAGAGCACTCTCCTGACGGGATATGGCATAGAGCAAACTGGTGTTCATGGTGCGCTCTTGCGCCATCTGGGAGAAGGTGCGCTTGAGCGGCAGCGGGAAGCGCAGGTCGAGGGCATCCCACGCCTCGGCGCGAATACTGGCGAGAATGGCCAGCTCGTGCCAGCCCTGATTGAGGGCGATATGACCAAACTCGATGCGCTGGGCCACCGGATTGCGATCCATGTTGTGGATCCACTCCGAGCGGGCCGCCGCAATCTCGTTCATCGACAGCAGCTCGCGCACCCGCAACAGGAAGGGCCAGCGCTGACTGGCCGTGCGCCAGTCCGGTACATGCTTGACGCTCTGGTTCTTGATGCGATAGGGCACCCCGGTGCGCTGGGCGGCCATAAAGCCGTAGAAACCGCGCAGGTTGGCGGTCTCCAGATAGAGATCCCGCGCCGGTTTTTGCTGCCCCTGCACTTCAAGGGAGCGCGCCATCCAGTAGCGCCAGCGATCCTCTTTCTGACGGGCCATCGGCATCATCTTCACCCAGCCGGAGAGGCCACGCCAATCCTGCTCCCAGATGGCCAGTCGCGCCCGCAGCTCGGTGATGTCGGGATCCGCCAGCTTTTTCACCGTGCTGTCGACCCAGCTACGCTGGGCAATGGAGCGATCCAGCAGCAGGCGGCGGGCAATGGCACGCTCTACCGGTTTCACCTCGGCCTGGGTCAGGCCGAAACGGCTGCGAAACAGCGCAAGCTGGCGCAGCACCGACTCCGGCTCCTGATTGGCATAGCGGGTCAAGCCGAGGGAGAGCAGCTTGCGGGAATAGGGATTGCTGCTGAAATAGGCCGGGTTCATCGCCTTGGCGGGCTGCTCGAACAGGGTCACCATCTGATCGCCATAGCTCTGCAAGCCGCTACCCAGGGTCGCACCAAGGTGGCGGATCAGATTGGGATTTTCCGCCTCGAACGCCAGCGTCATCCGCTGCCAGATCTTCTCCTGGGTTCGCTGACCGGATGCCTGCCACAGCTGGAACAGCGGTGAGCAGGCATCGGGGCGCGATTGACCGCTCATCCAGATCTTGCCCGCCCCCTGCAACGCCTCTTTCGGCTTGCCGGTGTAATAGAGCGCCTGATAGTGCATGCAGAGCAGGTCGGTGGAGCTCGGCTTGGCCGGATAGAAACGCAGGAACTGCGACCACTGCTGGCTCTGGGCCAGATAGGTCAGATAGCTGCGCTCCAGTCGGTTGGACTGGGGGGTATCCCCATGCTGGCGGATAAAGCGGGTCACATCGTTGTAATCCGCCGCCCCCGGACGAAAGGCGAGCTGATAGTAATCGAGGTAAGGGAGCAGGGGGTAATGGGTCAAACGGGCACGAATTTGCTGGAAACGGGCCTGATCATTGGCCCGTACGGCGTCATACGCCTGACGGTAGAGCGTCTGGTCGGCAGTCTGCGCCATCAGGGTCGGCACAAACAGCGCCGACAAAACAATTCCCCATACAGCTTTCACTGAACATCTCCATTGAGGGCAATACACCGCCCGGTGGCGGTGGGTCTACTGCTTCTCATTCTACCCGTTGCCGAGCGGCGCTACAGCGGGGAGCTGGGACTATTTTTCTGCCTCGCTCAGCTGCATTTCGCGCAGTTGCTCCGGTCTGGTCAGCCGCTGTACATATTTCTCCAGATAGGGCACCGGCAGCGGCTTGGAGGCGAGATAGCCCTGATAGAAACTGCACCCCTGCGCCTTGAGAAACTCCAGTTGCTGGCGGGATTCCACCCCTTCCGCCGTGACGTTGAACCCCATATGTCGCGCCATGGCGATCACCGCCTCGACGATGGCCATGTTGTCACCATCTTTCGGGATGTCCTGAATGAAGGAGCGGTCGATCTTGAGCTCATCGGCAGGCAGCCGCTTGAGGTAGCTCAGGGAGGAGTAACCGGCGCCAAAATCGTCGATGGCAAAGCTGATGCCGAGCTCTTTGAGCTCGGTCATCTTGCTGATGGTGTCCTCGGCATGGCCCAGCACCACGGACTCGGTGATCTCCAGATTGAGGCAGGCCGGATCCATGCCGGTTTGCGCCAACACATCGTGGATCCGCTCGACAAAATCGGTGGCATGGAACTGCTTGGCACTGACGTTGACCGAGATCTGCGGAATGTGGATGCCGTTCTCCTCCCACAGCACATACTGGGCGCACGCCTCGTGCAGCACCCAGTTGCCGATATCGACAATCAGATCGGTCTCCTCGGCGATGGGGATAAATTCTGCCGGCGAGACCAGCGAGCGACCGGCCGGCTGCCAGCGAATGAGCGCCTCGACACCAATGATATCGCCGCCATCGACCATATGCTGAGGCTGATAGTAGAGGGTCAGCTCTTGCTGGCTGAGGGCGTTACGCAATTCGTTGTGAATAAGCAGACGGCGATCCGCCTGCTGCTGCATCGAGGCATCGAAGAAGCGACGGGTCTTGCGGCCAGCGGACTTGGCCTGATACATAGCGGTATCTGCCTGCTTGAGCAGATCATCGACCCCCTGCTCCCGATCCGGAAACAGGGTAATGCCGACACTGGCGCCGATGTGCAGCACCTGCCCCACATAGGTATAAGGAGCGGCAATCTCGGTGATAAGCCGCTCGGCAATGATATCGGCCTGCATCTCCGCTTGGGGCGGGCTGGCCGAGAGCGATGGCAGCAGCAGTACAAACTCGTCACCACCGAGGCGGGCCAGGCAATCACCTTGCCGCACCAACCGTTTGAGACGGGCGGCGACCTCCTTGAGCAGCCAGTCACCGGTGGCGTGGCCGAGGGAGTCGTTGATGGTCTTGAAGTGATCGAGATCGATAAAGAGCAGGGCGCCAATCAAGCCATCGCGGGTCGCCTCGTTGAAGGTCTGCACCAGAGTCTCGTGGAGCTGACGGCGATTGGGCAATCCGGTCAGCTCGTCATAATAGGCGAGATCCTGAATGCGTCGCTCGGCCGCCTTGCGCTCGGAGATATCCTCGAAGCAGATGACAAAGTGGCTGATCACCCCCTTCTCATCCTGCACCGGCGTCACTATCTCCCACTGGGGATAGGTGTGACCATCGACATGGCGACGCTGGGTCTCCCCCTGCCAGCGGCTGAGGGTGTTGAGCTCGTAACCGAGCCCTCCCAGATTTGGCCAGAGATCCTCTTCCAGATGCAGGCCCAGCACCGACTGGCTGTCAAAGCCGGTGATCTGGCTGAAGGCGTTGTTGACCCGCAGGATCTTGAACCCCGGATCCGTGATGATGATCCCTTCGTGGGTCTCGAATGCAACGGCAGAGAGGCGCATCTGGGCATCTGATTGCAATCGCTCCAGCTCGGCCACCATCCGTACCGAGAAGGTATTGAGCACCGAGGTAAGGTTGCTGGTATCTGCCGGAGCCGAATAGAGCAGCGCCAGATGGCCCAGAAGTTGGCCTCTGGCATCAAATAGCGGCTGACCATAATAAGTCTGCCCGGCCGCCAGCCAGGGTTGATACTCCTGCGACTCGTCGATCACCTCGAAACAGATGGCACCTTGCTTGTAGAGCTCCTGACAGGGGGAGCCCGCCAGCGGATAGTCCTTCTGCGCCAGCCCGTCGGCGGCCAGCACTTTGACCCGGTCGGCACCGCACAACTCACCCACCCAGACCGCATCCACCTTGAGGATATGGGCCAGCTGGCTGACCAGGGTATTGAAGAAATCGAGCCCGGTGCGGGCAGAGAGCGCCTGCGCCAACTGGGTAAGCAGGGTGGTTTGCAGCAACGGCAAAGAGAGATTGAGGGAGGATACCGCACTGTTGGCGGTATCAAGAGGGGCCAGCCAGCCACAGCAGATCTGCTGGGTGGGCACAAACTGGCCGCTCCAGAGCACATGGTTGAGCTGCCCCTGATCATCTTTCAGATGGCCGATAAACTGCTCGGGCAGATGCGATTCATGAAGCCGGACGAGAAAGTCGGCAAAGCCTGCCTCATCTTCCGGTAACAGGCGAGCGGCCCAGGGATGATTGCCCTCCCCTTGCCACTGCTGGTAGGCCCCCTGATCAGAGAGACTCCACTGATCATGTTGCCGATCGAAAAACCACATGACTTGCGTGGCCTGCTGCTTCATTTACCACTCCAACACAACAACCAACCACGTTTGATGTCCAATCAGGCATAGCAACGCCCCCTGCATCCGCTCATCAGATCAGAGGTTGCGAGGGAAGAGTACAAACATGCGATATCAAGCAGTGGAAACCGGACATGAGGTCGACACGAAGTGCTGCCAAGAAGGGACAGAAACGATCCTATTCCCGTCATACTGCCTGCCAGTTTCATGGAGCTCAAGCTGTTTTTGGCACGAAACCGGAAAAGATCACAATTTATAAGTTGCTGAATAGCCAAGGGAAGGTTATGTGACATGGATCACATTTCAATCTTTACCAATGAGTAATCTGAAGGTGAAGACACAAGCAAGACGACCCGAAGGGGGCCAATATGAAAATCGAAATTACCAGCAAAATCATCGACATCACCCCGGCTATCCGCGAGCGCATCGAATCCCGTTTTGAAAAGCTCGAACGTCTTCAGGTGCCTCTCATCACACCCCATGTGATTGTTTCCAAAGAGCGTCTGATGTTCACTGTCGAAGCCAGTGCTGGCATCCCCAACGGCAAACTGTTTGCCCAGGCAGAGCATGAGGATCTCTACGCCGCCATCAACGAACTGGGGCAAAAACTGGAGCGCCAACTCAACCGTCATACCGAAAAGCCGATTGCCCGTCGTGCCAATGCCGCCCTCAAAGAGCAGCCGCAACCGGATGAAGCTGACGCTTGATTGCATGCCGCAAGGCTAAAAATTCTAAAGAGCATAAAGGCGGGGTCACCCGCCTTTTTGTTGCCTGTGATTTGCCGACAAGCATCGCGTTACACCACTGAACAAGCGCCATCAACTGAGCCAGTGCAACCGGGTATCCACCCCCTCTTGCAAACGATCGAGGATCGGCAGCAATACCAGCGGATCCTCCTGCCTCGGCACATCGGCCAGCTTTTCTTGCAACCGCTCCCGCGCCAGCGGCGACAGGTTGTCGTAGACAGCCTCATCCAGCAGCGGCTGTTTGACCGCCAGCGGCGGTGTTTGCAGCGCCAGCCAGAGCCGCACATCCACCATGCTTCCCCCTTGCTGCAACCGCTCATTGATGGCACAGCAGTCACTCCCCGCCCCTTCAGTCACCAGCACCTCTGCCGGTCTCAGATCAAAGTGCAGACGCCAGTCACGGCTCTGGGGAGTGGCCGCCGGTATGGTATCAAACCAGGGCTGCTCCTCCACCGCATCGGTCAGCAGGGCCAGATGCAACCGGAAATCAGCGCGATCGCCATGTTGCAGGTCACGGTTGAGGCGCTGCCCCAACTGGCCCTCATCGACGAGCAGGTGATTACGGATTGAACTGGGCAGCATGAGATAACTCTCGAAAATGGCGATTTCACTGGTTATCGGCCACAAATCCAATTCTTTTAATGGAAAAATCCTGCTTGGGGGTTCACAAAACCGGAAGATCTGTTAGTATGCGCCTCGCACTTGTGGAGGGGTTCCCGAGCGGCCAAAGGGATCAGACTGTAAATCTGACGGCTCTGCCTTCGAAGGTTCGAATCCTTCTCCCTCCACCATTTCAAGTGCAGCCAGTTGAAAGCAATACCCCGTGGAGGGGTTCCCGAGCGGCCAAAGGGATCAGACTGTAAATCTGACGGCTCTGCCTTCGAAGGTTCGAATCCTTCTCCCTCCACCATCATTCAGAAAACTCGGCCTAGCGCCGGGTTTTCGCATTTCTGGTCTGCCCAATCCGTTATTCCTCTGCACACCAGTCCCTTATCGCCGTTTGCCTGCAGCCGATCGCGCAATAAAAAACGGGAGGCCTGCGCCTCCCGTTTACGTTCATATCAGCCCAGTTACGGGATGAAGCGTTACAGAGTAAAGCGATAGAAGATATCGACCGCCTGAGCCACTCCGCTCATCGCCTGCAGATAGAGCCGTGGCAATACCTCGTAGCGCAGCTTGAATTCGGCGATGGGGCTGAAAACCCCGACCCCGTACTGGAACTGCAAGCCCGGCAGCAGATAGGCCGACAGAGTCACCTGGGTGTTGTCGCCACTGCCCGCGGTATCGAGGGAGACATCGCTCATCCCCAGCGACTCGCCGATGCTCGACACCACGCCGTTGGCCTGACTCACCGCGCCGGCTACCAGCAGGCCGTTGAAACCGCCATCCTCACCGCCGGTCTGCAACCCTTTGCCGCGCAGCAGATAGGAGAGCTGTTCCGACTGCGCCATCTGCGGTTCGGAGTAGACAGTGATCTCAGGCTTGCTGGCAGGGCCGGTCACCCGCACCCCGACCGTTACCTGGCCCTCGATGGTATCGGGATCCCGGTTGGCTTCGATGTTGAGGAAGGGCCGATCCAGCGGACCGGAGAAGAGGATCCGCCCCTCCTTGATGATGAGGTTCTGACCATATGCCTTGAAGCGGCCATTGGTCAGCACCAGCTGGCCGTTGCCTGCCAGCGGTTTCTCGGGATCCTGACGGATATTGAGACCGCCGGAGACATCGGTCTTCAGCCCCATGGCATCGAGCTTCACATCGTTGCCAAGGCGGATCGCCACCTTCATCGCCAGCGGCAGACTGGCCTGCTTGGGTACAGGGGGCAGATCGTCATAGACCACGGTCACATCGTCTGAGACCGCCACCGCCGAATCCGGCAGACTCTTGACCAGAATGCGCGCCCAGGGAATATCAACCTGACCGGTAATGCGGGTCTCCTCCCCCAGCGACACCGCGATATCGGGCGAGACTCTGACCCGGCCCATGCCCGGATATTGCGCCTCCAGATCCTTGCCCTGAATGGTGAGGCTGCCGCTGACCGGCATCTTGGCCCAGCTGAGCCAGCCGCCCAACGCCAGCGGCCCCTTGCCCACCAGCATGGAGCCATCGAGCTCGGCGCGGTTGCCCTCGATCTTGAGGCGGGTCACCAGCTTGGTCAGGGTCACCATGTCGGAGTGGGTCTGCACTTCACCGTCACGCAGGTTGAGCTGGCCAAACAACAGGGGCGCCGCCAGGGTGCCGTCGAAACGGGCATCGGCGGAGATGATTCCTTGCAAGGAGCGCACCTCAGGGATGAGCGGCGCGAAGGTATTAAGCTTGAGGTCGTCAAACTTGAGCTGACCGCCGAGCAGACCGCGACCGGCGGGCTCCTTGATCAGCAGGTCGGTATCGATATTGCCGATCTGCTTGGAGGCAAAATCGAGGCGAATGGCCGCCTGCTGCCGCTCGAAATCAAGGGCCAGAGCCAGCTGCTGATAGTCGGTCTTGAGGCCATCGGCCACAAAAGTGCCTGGTGTGGTACGCACCACCGCATGCAAGGTAGGCTGATTGCCACGCCAGCTGGCGCGGCCATCGGCCGAGAGCATCGCCTGCCAGCGGAAGTTGTCCGGCAACCAGGGGCGCAGCCGCTTGAGATCAAACTCGCTCAGGGCAAACTCCAGAGTGCCCTGGGCAGCGGAGACCTGACTCCCCTTGACGCAGAGGCTGGCCCCCTGGGAGCCGAGGCAGAGATCCCCCATCGCCAGCCGCTGACGCGGCAGATCGAGATCCAGTGCCCAAGGGGAGCTCAAGTCCCAACGGCGCAGCGGGGTTTTCAGCCGCAACTCGGAAAGTGCCCCGCGCCAGTGATCCCCGCGCACGCCGCCACCCAGTTTGAGGTTAGCCGCAACAGGGTCACCCTTCATGGTCAGGGTCAACAGATGCTGACTGATATCGCCGCTGAGGTTCAGGGCCAGCTGGCTGAGCTTGGTTTCGCCCTGTTTCAGCTGCGCCACCAACAGCGAGAGCTCACCGGCCGGTTTGGCACCGATCACCGCATTGCCCTTGAGACTAATGCCCTTCAGGTCGGTGCCGGCATAGTAGAGCCGGTCGGAGGCGAGATCCGCATCGATTTTTGGCGTCTGCTGATTGCCACTGACCTTCACCAGTCCCTTGATATCCCCTTTCAGGCCGGGATAGATGCCCCCCAGCTGGGGAGCCTGCAGGTTGGCATCAAGCCTCCACTGGGCGCTGCTGATACTGCCCTTGGCCTGCAACTGGTTGGGGCCACTTTGCAACGAGAGCGCCGGGATCTGCCACTCCATCTTGTCGTTGCCGCTAAGCTCCCCCTTGAGGGCCAGCGGGTATTGGTTGAGCTTGCCATCCACCTTGAGCTTGGGCAGTTTCAGCTCCCAGTGACCCGCGTCGTTCATCACGAAACGGCTCTCCAGCTCACCGGCCAGCGTCCCTTTCAGCTCGGGCAGCAGCTCGGCCGGATTGATCCCCTTGAACAGGGTGGTCCCCTGCCACTCAACCCCCTTGTTCCAGGCGAGCTTGCCATCGAGTTTGAGCTCCCCCTTTAGGGCGTTGAGCTGCAAGGCTATCTTGCTGAGCCGCTCCAGATCCCCCTTGCCGTCCAGCGCAAGCTTGAAGGGGGGGACATCGGTCCCCTTGCCGGAGGTATTGAGGGCAAACTGGTAGCCGGAGAGCTTGCCCTTGGCAGTCAGGCTCCCTTTGTCCAGCCGATAGCTCGGCTCATCTTTGGCTGGCTTGTGAAGAGGCCAACCGAGGATCTTCCAGTCGAGGGCCAGATCAAAGGGCAGATCTGGGTCGAGGGCGGCCAGCGAGCCCTTGAGATTGGCGGCAACCGGCCCCTTGGCCGACAACGCCAACCCCAGCTTGCCAACCGAACCGTTCAGCGCCAGCGTGGCCTGCTCACCCTGCAGCTCGCCATCCAGCAGCCCCTTGCGGGCCTTGGCATCCAGGGTCACCGCCAGCGGGTAGTCGTCACTGAGCTGGATGTGGCCCTTGAGCGCCAGATCGGCCATGGCGTGGCGCAGCGAGAGCTCGCGCACCTCGATGCGATCATCGACGGCGGTGGCCGACAGCAGTAGCTTGTCGAGCCCTTCGATCAGCTCGCCCTGCTTATATTGCACCCGGGTCGCGCTGACCCCTTCCAGCTGGATGGGGAAAGGAAGATGAATGGCGGGCAGGACAATGGGGGCTGCCTTTGCCGTGTTCGCAGCTGGCGTCCCTTTGCCCTGTTTGACGGTCTTGGCGCTGGCCTTGTCGTTGCGCGCCACCGCAGTCACGGCTTGCTTCTCGTTAGCGGCCGGCTGCTTGGCAGATTTGGCTGTGTTGACGGGTGCCGCGTCGTCCAGCGTCACCGTCAGGTTATCGAGCACCGGGCCACGTACAATCAGCCCCTTGCGGTTGAGGGTGGCGCCGATATCGAGGGACCCCAGGGTCACGGCCACGCCGGGCACTGCCAGATCGAGATCGGCTACCTTGAGGCTGTCGACCTGGATCTTGAGTGGCAGCGGGCACCAGACAAAGGGTTCGGAAGGCTCTTCCGGTGCAGGCTCGGAGTCGGCTACCTTGACCACCGGATGGGTCACCGCCAAGGATTTTATCCAGAGCTTGCCCTGCAGCAACTTGCCGAGATCCCAGTCGAGCACGGCGCGATCCACCGTGACATCCACCAGCTCATCCTGCCAGCCGGCCCCTTCCAGGGTCCAGCCGTAGCCAAGCTGACCGGCCACCAGCTCCCCCTTGAGAGAAGGAAGCGCTCCCTTGGCCTGTTGCCACAACCACTTGTTGCCCTGATGGGTAAAGCCCAGCAGGCTGACGCCGATGAGCAGCAGGAACACCAGCCCCATAAGCCAGAGAAAAATACGTTTTAGCCAGATCACAATGCAGACCCCCGCGCAAGATACAGCCGCAGCGGCCAAAGAAAAAAGCGTTTAGACAACATCATAATTCAGGCCCCAATGCGAAATGCAGCCGCAAGGGCTTGTCCTCCTCCGATACCCCGACCGCCAGATCCAGCCTGACCTGACCGATGGGGGTCACCCAGCGCACACCGACGCCGGTACCTATTTTCCAGGGCTCGCTGTAATCGGTGGTGGAGGTGCCGCCATCCACAAACATGGCCCCCAGCCACTTCTCGCTGAAGCGGTAGTTGTATTCCAGACTGGCCACGCTGGTGTAGCGGCCACCGGTCAGCTTGCCATCCGGCCCGGTGGGGGAGATGCTCTCGTAACCAAAGCCGCGCACTGTCTGATCGCCACCGGTAAAGAAACGCAGAGAAGGCGGCACCAGCGAGAAGCTGTCACCTATAATAGCCCCCTGCTCTGCCCGCATCAGGAATCTGTGGTTATCGCCAAGAGTTCTCAGCCACTTGCTGCGCCCCCACACCCGCATAAAGCTGATGTCGGAGCCCCATCTGGGGTCGGAGAACTCCAGCGTCAGCTGCTGGCGATCACCCCAGTCGGGCACCAGGGTACCGCGCACCCGCAGTCGGGACCAGGAGACCCCGGGGATCAGCAGCAAGCTGTTCCCCTCGTCGGCGCCCTGGGTATAGATCTCGTTCTCCAGCCGGATAAAGACGTCCCGATCCCAGCTCTCCGGCCGTCGCGTCCAGCGGTGCACACCGATGGTAGTGAGATCGGAGCGGGTATCGTTGTTGTCCTTGTACTGGTAGCCGGTCTGGATGGAGTAGTAGTCCCGCAGCGGGTTGCCCACCGGGATCTGATAGTCGAAGCTGAGCTCTGCCTCCGGCGCCGACACCTTGGCGGTGGCAAACAGGCGGTGGCCGTAGCGGTTGACCCAAGGCTTCTCCCAGGTGGCACTCATCCGCGGGCCTACGTCGGTGGCGTAACCGATACCTGTCTCGATTTCGTGATCGACCCGGTTATCCAGCGTCACCGCAATGGGCACCCGATAGTTGCTCGCCTCGCTCAATACCGGCTTGATATCGACCTGACGGAACAGCTTGGTGGAGGAGACATCCTGCGACATCTCGGCCAGACGGATGGCGAGATAGGGGTCGCCGCTCTTGATGTTGATAAGCGGGCGAATAAGGTGAAGCGCTTCGGGGGTGGCATCGTAGCGGATCTCGCCAAAACGGTAGCGATGGCCCGATTCGAACAGAATAAAGATCTCTGCCGTCCCCTTGTCCGGGAACACCTTGACCTGACTCTTGCTCAGCTTGGCATCAAAGTAACCGCGGGCCAGCCCGAGGCTGCCCAGATCCGCCTTGATGGATTCATATTTGGCGTGGTTGAGAGGCTCCCCCTCTTTGAGGGGCAACTTGTCCAGCAAGGCGCTGTAGAGCTCGTCGCTGCCCGCATCCCCCTCCAGCAGAATATCGAGGCGGGAGACGATGACCGGCTCCCCCTTGTCTACCTCAATCACCACTTTGGACGGGGTTTTCTTGTCGCGGCTCAGGGTGATTTTCGGCTGGTAGTAGCCATAAACCTGCAGCGCCTTTTGCACGCTCTCGGTGATTTTGGCGCGAGCCGGGCGGTATTGCCGCTCCTGATAGACAGGCAGGGCATTGAGGTAGGCTTCGACGTTATCCTTGTTCTCCCCTTTCAACCCCTTGACCTGATAGGTGAGCTTGGCGGCAAACGCGGGCGAAGCCAGCAGCGACAGCAACAGGCCCACTCCCAGAACCCGCAGGCCGCGGCGAAACGCAGGGCCGAACAGTGAACGCCCTGCCAGCAGGGATGAAATGCATCCTGTCAAAGGTCAATATTCCTGAATCTGTGGTGAAGGAAACCAGCGCCCTTTCGGGCCAACCCCGAATGCGGCGCAGCACGCCATGCCGTGCATGGCCGTGACACAAAAATGCGCGCCAGAAAAATGGCGAACCTTATCCTAACATAGGCATCCGCCAGCGACAGCGCAGCACCATTGGCAAATTCGCCATATCTTTTAAGAGGTTGACCACAAATCACACATTTTGGTGACAATGACGCCGCCCGCTTTCCCGATGGAAGCGAATTGACCTGCCCTGAATAAGGCTCACCCCACCATCAGGCACCATTTGTCACCTCTCCTCCTCTCTTTACCACCAGAAACCCACCACGACAGAGTTTGTCGGCATCACCCCACCCTCACCGTTTAACAGGCCCGGCACACGCCAAAGCCCGACGTAGCGGGTGATTAAGAATTGCTCGTTCAGCGCAATCGAATTATCCCGCTGCCTTTGCAGACGTCCCTCCCTCACACTTGAACCATCAACTGAAGGAGACACATCATGCATGCACGTAGCGAACAGATGGCTGACTATATTGCCGATCGTCTCGAGTTCATCACCTTCCTCGCCTGTTGCAGCGCCCTGCTGGCCCTGCTGACCGGCATGAGTGGCCAGCAGGCGCTGGCCTTTACCGCCCTGAACCTGCCGTTTGGCCTCGGCATTTTGCTGGCGATGGCGCTGCTGGCCCCCCTGCCCGTCCACTGGCGGCTGCCGGGCATCACCTTGCTGCTGGCAGGTTGCGCCCTGATGACCCTGCAACTGGGGGGTGAATGGCTCAATCCGCTGGCCATCTGGAGCCTCTACGCCCTGCTCGGGCTGGAGATCATCTGGCAAGCGCGCCCCCGCGCCATGCTGGCCACCCGCGCTCGCCAATAACAGGGCTGACGAGCGTCGGTAAATGGCGGGCTGTGATGGCTGACGCCGGTGGCAAATTGGGGTACTCTTGCGCCCCGATTTGCTACCACCCTTGGCGTTAACAACCTTCGCCATCACTCCCAGGAGCGCCCCGATGAAAAAAGCCTGTGCCCAGCACATTCTGGTCAAGACCGAAAAACAGTGTCTGGAGATCAAGGAGAAGATCGAGAAGGGAGCCGACTTCGGCCAGATGGCCAAGCGCTTCTCCACCTGCGCCTCCTCAAAACGCAGCGGCGATCTGGGGGAGTTCAATAAAGGGGATATGGTCAAGCCCTTCGACGATGCAGTCTTCAAGGGCGAACTGCTCAAGGTGCTGGGGCCGGTGCGCACCAAGTTCGGCTTCCATCTGATCAAAGTGCTCTATCGCAACTAAGTCATCGCAACTGACCATTTTCTCGGTGAAGCTCCCGTCAGGCGGGCTTCATCGACCTCTGCATCTCCCTCGCAAAACTGACCAAAACCACGCCAAACTCTCATCAATTTACTAACGTTATCAGGCAATTAAGTTTATCCTTCTCGGCATTGTCCACATTCGACGATGGATCCCGTGCTATGCCCCGCTCTTGCTTGTGGCCCCTGCTGGCCTGGTTACTCCCGCTCGCTGGCGCCCTCGGCAGCCGCTTTCATCTCTGGCCCTGGTGGATCGGTTTTGCGATCTGTCTCATCGGAGCCCTTGTCTCCCTGATCTTGCTGGTGCGTCTGCCCTGGAGCCGCAACCGCTACGCCAGCGGCCTTGGCGCCTTGCCACTGCTGCTGCCGCTGACCTTTGTGGCACAGGCGCTGCGGATGCCGCTGATCAACGATGTGAGCACAGATCCCTACAATCCCCCCCAGTTACGCTGGGCGGCAGAGCTCAGAACGGCGCAGGATCTGCCAATAAATAGCTCACCGCTGAAAGCAGTTGAGGCAAAACCCGGTCCTCTCTTTACCAGGGCCTCTCCTGCCGAAGTGCTGATTGAAGCCAACGAACTGATGCAGGAGCTGGGCTGGCAGGTGCGACCCAGCCCGGATGGTCTGGATGCGGTGGTTACCACCGGCTGGTTCGGCTTTCAGGATGATGTGGCGCTGCGGGTCTTTGCTGGCCCCAAAGAGACCCGCATCGATATGCGATCAGCCTCCCGTCAGGGGCAAAGCGATCTGGGCACCAACCGGGCACGGATCGAGGATTTCCTGACCCGCCTGAATGAGCGCCTCGGCCAGGCCTACAAACCCAATTTGAAACCGTAAGTGTGAAACAACAAGAAGGTAACTGATGCGCGTTGAGGTCAAACCCGACCGGGAATATGCCTGGTTTATCCGCCCCTTTTTCTGGCTGCAAAAGCGCAACTATGGTCAGGTGCTTATTCCGGGCAAGTGCTGGGGCCGCTCGCCGCGCCTCTTTGCCGCCGTCGCCACCCTCTACGGCGCCATCAACCGCAAGCGCTCCCCCATCGATCCCGTGCTGCGCTCGCTGGTGACGGTGCGGGTCTCCCAGCTCAACTGGTGTCGTTTTTGCGTCGACATCAACGCCATGACCCTGGTAAAGAGAGCTGGCTCCAGCGAGAAGGTGGAGGCGCTGGCCAACTGGCGCGAAAGCCCCTTGTTTGACGAGCGGGAAAAAGCGGTGCTCGACTATACCGAAGCGATGACTGGCCTAGATGGGGTGAGCGATGAGCAGGCGGCCCGCCTCAAACCCTGGTTCGATGACGACGCCATGGTGGAGCTGACCGGCCTTATCGCCTTCCAGAACATGTCGGCCAAGTTCAACGCCGCCCTCGATATCGCGCCGCAGGGCTTCTGTCAGCTGCCGGTGCAGCCGGAACGCCCCGCACAGCCAGACAGCAAGGACGCCTGATGAACCGGACCCGCCTGCTGCTTGCACTGGTGATGGGGAGCCTTATCGGCACCTTTTTTGCCCTCGATCTCGGTCGTTATCTCACTCTGGACGCCTTGCAGGCACAGCAGGCGGCAGTGGCGCAATGGGTCGACAGCCACTTTGTCTCGGCCAGCCTGCTGTTCGTGCTTATCTATGTGCTGAGCACCGCCCTCTCCCTGCCCGGTGCCAGCCTGCTCACCCTGGGTGGCAGCGCTGTGTTCGGCGTCGCCTGGGGGCTGCTGCTGGTCTCCTTTGCCAGCACCATAGGCGCGACCCTGCCCTTTCTCAGCGCCCGTTTTCTGCTGCGCGACTGGGTCACCGTCCGCTTTGGCGACAAGCTGGCCACCTTTCAGTCCGGCATGGCGAAGGAGGGGGCCTTCTATCTGCTGAGCCTGCGCCTCATCCCCATCTTCCCCTTCTTTCTGGTCAATCTGCTGATGGGGCTCACCCCCATCAGAGTCAGCACCTACTACTGGGTCAGCCAGCTTGGCATGCTGCCTGGCACCTTCGTCTATGTACTGGCGGGCAGCGAGCTTGGCCAGTTAACCAGCACCGGCAATATCCTCTCCCCCGGCCTGATGGTCGCGCTGACCCTGCTGGGGCTGATGCCATGGCTGGTCAAGAAATTGACCGCACACCTTGCCCAGCGGCGCCTGCTCACCCCCTACCGCAAACCCGCTCGCTACGACTACAACCTGCTGGTGATAGGTGCCGGTGCAGGTGGGCTGGTTACCAGCTATATCGCCGCAGCGGTGAAAGCCAAGGTGGCGCTCATCGAGAAGCACAAGATGGGGGGCGATTGCCTCAACAGCGGCTGCGTCCCCTCCAAGGCATTGATCCGAAGCGCCCGCTTTGCCGCAGAGCAGCGTAAAGCCGACGAGCTGGGCTTTAGCCCAAGCCACTCCCGCGCCGATTTTGCCGCCGTGATGGAGCGGGTGGCTGAGGTGATCAAGGAGGTCGAGCCACACGACTCCATCGAACGCTATCAGGGGCTTGGAGTGGAGTGCATCGAAGGGGAGGCGCGGCTGGTCTCCCCCTGGGAGGTAGAAGTGAACGGCCAGCGCCTTGCCAGCCGCCATATCGTTATCGCCACCGGCGCCCGGCCGCTGGAGCCCAAGCTGCCGGGGCTGGAACAGGTGCCTTACCTCACCTCGGATAGCCTCTGGCAGCTGCGCACCCCGCCGCGTCGCCTGCTGGTGCTGGGCGGTGGTCCTATCGGCTGCGAGCTGGCCCAGAGCTTCGCCCTGCTCGGCATTCCAGTGACCTTGGTGGAACTCTCGGAGCAACTGCTGCCCCGCGAAGATAGAGAGGTAGCCGACGCCCTGGCTGGGCAGATGAGCCGCGATGGCGTGCAGCTACTCACCGGCTGGCGCGCCGAACGAGCCGACTATCTGCCCGCCGCCGAGGGGGATCTCCCCATCCGGCTGCAACTGCGCCGGGGCGATGAGACACAGGTGGTGGAAGGGGATCAACTGCTGCTGGCACTGGGACGAGTCGGCAATGTGAGCGGCTTCGGACTCGAAGCGTTGGGGGTCGAGCTTGCCCCCCTCGGCACCATAGCGGTCGATGGTTTTCTTACCACCAACTTCCCCAGCATACTGGCGGTGGGAGACGTAGCGGGCCCTTACCAGTTCACCCACTTTGCCGCCCATCAGGCCTGGTATGCGGCGGTCAATGCCCTGTTTGGTCAGTTCAAGCGCTTTCGGGCCGACTATCGGGTCATTCCGGCGGCCACCTACACCACGCCGGAGATTGCCCGGGTTGGCCTCAATCGCAAGGAGGCCGAGGCGCAGGGAATTCCCTTCGAGGCGACCCGCTTCGAGCTGGCCGAGCTGGACAGAGCCATTGCCGATGGGGAGCGCCACGGTTTTGTCGAGGTGCTGACCGTGCCGGGCAAGGATACTATCCTTGGTGCCACCATAGTGGGCACTCACGCCGGTGAGCGGATTGCCGAGTTCGTGCTCGCCATGCGTCACCGCCTCGGCCTAGGCAAGATCCTCGGCACCATTCACGCCTACCCCACCCTGATGGAGGGGAACAAATACGTGGCGGGTGAATGGAAACGGGCCCACCAGCCCACCCGGGTGCTGGCGTTGCTGGCCCGTTATCACCGCTGGCGCCGTGGCGCCTGACAATCAGGGAAACGTTTATGCTCAAGCCATTCTCACAACTCAACTCACAGCTCAAACAGCGGCTAAATGCCCTGCTGTGCGCCCTGCCACTGCTGGCCAGCGGCCCGCTGTTAGCCAGCTCTGATGACAACTGGCAACAGACCCTTGAGGAGGCGAAGGGGCAGACCGTCTACTTCAACGCCTGGGGCGGCAGCCCGGAGATCAACGCCTATCTGGTGTGGGCCGGGCAGGAACTGGCGCGCGACTATCAGGTCAAGCTGGTACAGGTAAAGGTGGATGACATCGCCCAGAGCGTCAGCCAGCTGCTGGCCAACAAGCAGGCGGGCAAGCAAACTGGCGGCCCCATCGACCTGCTCTGGGTCAACGGCGAGAACTTCAAGGCGCTCAAGGAGCAGGGGCTGCTCGGCGCCCCCTTTACCGCCGAGCTGCCCAACATGGCGCTGGTAGACAACCGCCTGCCGGTGAGTGAGGACTTCACTCTGCCGGTGGAGGGACTGGAGGCCCCCTGGGGCATCGGTCAGCTCAATCTGATGGTCGATACCGAAGAGGTCACCAACCCGCCCACCTCGGCAGCGACCCTGCTTGCATGGGCAAAGGCCCACCCCGGCCGCTTCACCTATCCCAAGCCGCCCCAGTTTCATGGCTCCAGCTTTCTCAAACAGATCTTGCTGGAGTTGACCCCGGATCCCGCCCCCCTCTATCGGGAGGCGACCGAGAGCGACTTTGCCAAGCTCACCGCCCCGCTCTGGGTCTGGCTCGATGAGTTGCACCCGGCGCTCTGGCGCAAGGGCAAACTGTTCCCCACCAGCGCCGCCGAAACCCGCCAACTGCTCGATGATGGCGAACTGGCCATGGCCATCAGCTTCAATCCGCAGGAGGCGCAAAGTGCCGCCCAGATTGGCGCCCTGCCCCCCAGCGTGGAGGCGGTCGCCATGAGCAAAGGCGCGCTCACCAACAGCCACTTTCTCGCCATCCCCTTTAACGCCAACGCCCGCGCGGGGGCCAAGGTGGTGGCCAACTTCCTGCTGAGCCCGGCGGCGCAGGCGCGCAAGGCCAATCCGGCCTTCTGGGGTGATCCCAGCGTGCTGCGGGCCGATGTGCTGCCTGACTCCGCCAAAGGGCAACCGGCGCTGCGCTTCAAAGCGGTGGCCGAACCTCACCCCAGCTGGCAGCTCAAACTGGAAGCGGCCTGGGCCGAGCGTTACGGTCACTGATGAGTGCCGCTGGTCACCCGCTTTCCCGCTCCCGACCGTGGCGCCGGTTGACACGCCACCCCATTATGAGTATTGGGATGGCGGTCATTTATCTGGCGATCTTCGTCATCCCTCTGCTGGCGGGGCTGTGGCAACTGCTGATGGAGGGGATGACCACCTCTCATCTTGCCTTGCTGCTGGCCCAGCCTGGCCTGTGGCACTCCGCTGCGCTGAGCCTGTGGATTGGCGCCGCCTCGACCCTCGGTAGCCTGCTGTTGACCGCCCTGCTGCTGGCCCACAGCAACAGCCGGGCTTTCGGGCTGCTCCGTCGCCTGCTCTCGCCCATGCTGGCCATGCCCCACGTCGCCTTTGCCATCGGCTTTGCCTTTCTGCTCGCCCCCTCTGGCTGGCTGCTGCGGCTCGTCTCGCCAGCGCTGACGGGGTTTGATTTCCCCCCCGATTGGCAGACCATCCGCGACCCTTGGGGGCTCGGGCTGATTGCACTGCTCGTTTTCAAGGAGACCCCCTTTTTGCTGCTGATGGCGATGGCCGCGCAGCAACCCATCCTGCTGGCACGCCAGCAGTGGCTAGGGGCGAGCCTCGGTTTTAGCGCCCCCCAGACCTGGTGGCGCCTGCTGCTGCCGGCGCTCTGGCCTGCCCTGCGCCTGCCCATCTATGCGGTGGCGGCCTACGGTGTGGCGGTGGTGGATCTCGCCCAACTGCTCGGGCCCGATGCCCCCGCCCCGCTGGCGGTGCGGTTGTGGCTCTGGTATCAGGACCCGGATCTGCTCTGGCGCGGCGCCACCGCCAGCGGCGCCCTGCTGCTGCTAGCCATCACCGCGCTGTTGATCGCCCTGCTCAGATTACTGGAGTGGTGTCATCAAGAGGTGGGCAAAGGCTGCTGGCTCGATGGCAAACGGTCGGCGCCCCATTCCTTTGCCAACCGGCTCGCAGCGGGCTTTGCATTCACTCTGATCACCCTCAATCTGGCGGTGCTGGCGGCCCTGCTGCTCTGGTCGCTGGCGCGCCGCTGGCCCTTTCCCGCCCTCTGGCCCAGCCAGTGGAGCGGCCGCTATTGGCTCGAACTGCTGCCGACTCTATCGCCGCTGCTGACAACCAGCGCACTGCTGGCGCTGGCGAGCGGGATCCTTGCACTGGTGATGACGGTGCTGAGTCTGGAGGCACAAGCCGGCCGCCGCCCCTGGCCGCTCTGGCTTATCTGCCTGCCGCTGTTGCTGCCGCAGGCGAGCCTGCTGTTTGGCATCCGGCTCGGGCTGGACTGGCTTGCACATGACTCGATAAGCAGCGGCATTGGCTGGGGCTGGGTGCTCTGGAGCCAGCTGCTGTTTGTCTTTCCCTATGCCTATTTGTGTCTGCACGGCCCCTATCGCCAGTTCGATCCACGGATCACCCAGAGCGCCCTGCTGCTGGGGGCAACGCCATGGCGAGCCTGGTGGCAAGTGAAAGCGCCGCTGCTGGCGCGCCCGCTGCTGTTTGCCTTCGGCGTCGGGGCGGCGGTGAGTCTGGCCCAGTATCTGCCGACCCTGCTCTTTGGCGCAGGCAGAGTGGTCACCATCACCACCGAAGCGGTGGCCATCGGCAGCGGCCTCAATCGGCGGCTGGCGGGTCTATACGGCCTGCTGCAACTGCTGTTGCCACTCATTATCTACCTGCTGGCACTCTGGCTGCCGGCGCGGATCAATCCGGCGCTCAAGGGGGGCGGCTCACGATGAACTCTGATGATGGAAACAGCCATATGCTGAGCACCACGCCTCTTCGACTTTACCTTGATGAAAATCTGCTGCTTTCGCTCCCTGCCCTGCAGGTGGCCCCCGGCGAGGTATTGACCCTGATGGGGCCGAGCGGTTGCGGTAAAAGTTCCCTACTGGCAGGGCTGGCCGGAGTACTGCCGGGCGCGCAGACAGAAAATGGCCCGATCCGGCTTGAGGGGGAGATAAGGCTCGGCGAGCGGCCACTCAACACCTTGCCTGCGCAAGCGAGGCGCATCGGCATGCTGTTTCAGGATGACCTGCTGTTCGACCATTTGACGGTGGCGGAGAACCTGATGTTCGGTATGCCTGCGACCATCAAGGGAAAACACGCACGGCGGGAAAAGGCACTGACCGCATTGGCACAAGTCGCGCTGGCGGATCAGGCTGACAAGCTGCCGCAGTTGCTGTCAGGGGGTCAGCGGGCGCGGGTCAGTCTGCTGCGGGCGCTGTTGGCGGAACCCGACGCCCTGCTGCTGGACGAGCCCTTCTCCCGCCTCGACAAGCCGCTGCGGGCCGCCTTTCGCCAGCTGGTGTTCGCCCAGATCAAGGCGCTGGCCATTCCCGCCATTCTGGTGACCCACGATGCGGAAGACGCGCCGGGCACCATACTCAACCTCACCGAATGCCACTGTTAACCGAGGAGTGTTCACCTTGTTTGATCGCCATCTGATCCCCGTGATCCGCAGCCCCCTCACCCAGCTTGCCAAGCCGCTCTGTCGCGCCGGGATCAGTGCCAATCAGGTGAGCCTCACCGGCTTTGCCATCGGCATGCTGGCGCTGGCGCTGCTGGCCTTTGGCTGTTATTCATGGGCGCTTGTGGCCATCCTGCTCAACCGGCTGCTGGACGGGCTCGACGGCGCCGTGGCACGGGAAACCGGCATCACCGACTGCGGCGGCTTTCTCGACATCACGCTGGATTTTATCTTCTACGCCGCCGTGGTGCTGGGCTTTGCCCTCGCCGCCCCTGCCAATGCGCTGCCCGCCGCCACCCTGCTGTTTGCCTTTATGGGCACCGGCTCGAGCTTTCTGGCGTTTGCCATCATGGCGGGCAAGCGGGGGATCGACAATCCGGTCTACCACCACAAATCCCTCTACTATCTGGGCGGCCTCACCGAGGGGAGCGAGACCATCGCCCTCTTTGTGCTGATGTGCCTGTGGCCCGCCGCCTTCGCCCCGCTCGCCTACGGCTTTGCCCTGCTCTGCGCCATCACCACCCTGACCCGACTCTGGAGCGGCTACCACACCCTGCGTCCCCCCCAGCCCTAAACAGCACAGCCCTCACCGGAGGGCTAATCCATCGCACGATGAATTGGCGGCAAACAAGGCGCACGGAACACTTGCACGGGGATGACAATGTTTTACCATTGCGACACTTTTATCAGTCTCTTTGAGAACCCTATGCGTCGCCTTGCCTCTCTTCTCACTCTGTCATTATTCCCCCTGCTCGGTGGCTGCAGCAGCGCCCCCGCGCCAAAACCCGTGGTCGTCCCCCAACCCAAGAGCGCCTTTATCAATCAGGCGCCATCGAGCAAACCCGTTTATACACAAGGGGTTAGCAAGGGGGACTTCGCCAATCGCCCCAACGTGGACCGGTTCGTCCAGAAAATGGTCGAGAAGCACGGTTTTGACAACGCCCAGCTGCATCAGGTGCTGGCACAGGCAGAGCGTTACGACTGGATCATCCGCCTGATGGATGCCCAGGCACCGACCACCGCCAAACCCACCGGCCCGACCGGTGCCTGGAACCGCTATCGCGCCAAGTTCATCACCCCCGACAACGTACAGAACGGCGTCAACTTCTGGCGTGAATACGCAAGCGAGCTGAACCGGGCGGAGCAGATCTACGGGGTGCCGCCGGAGATCATCGTCGGCATTATCGGGGTCGAGACCCGCTGGGGCCGAGTGATGGGCAAGACCCGCATTCTGGATGCACTGGCCACGCTGGCGTTTGATTACCCGCGCCGGGCCGAGTTCTTCACGAGCGAATTGGAAGCCTTCCTGGTGATGACCCGCGATGAGGGGATGGATCCCACCGAACCCAAGGGCTCCTATGCGGGCGCCATGGGCTACGGCCAGTTTATGCCCTCCAGCTTCCAGCGCTATGCGGTGGACTTTGACGGCAACGGCCACACCAACCTGTGGGACCCGGTGGATGCCATCGGCAGCGTCGCCAACTACTTCAAGGCCCACGGCTGGGAGAAAGGCCAACCGGTTGCGGTGCGCGGTCAGGGCCAACTGCCCGGCTATGAGCATGGCTTTCAGACCCGCTACCCGGTCGCCACCCTGCGCCGCGCGGGGCTGACGCCCACCAGCACCCTCGGCAACCACAGCGAGTCGAGCCTGCTGCGCCTCGATGTGGGCACCGGCTACCAATACTGGTACGGCCTGCCCAACTTCTACACCATCACCCGCTACAACCACAGCACCCACTACGCCATGGCGGTGTGGCAGCTGGGTCTGGCGGTGAAGGCAGCACGCTGACAACTCGCTGGCATAAAACAGACAATGAAAAAGGAGCCATCATGGCTCCTTTGTTATATCCAACGTTCAACCCCATCAGGGGCTCAAGGGTGGCTACCTGTTTTAGACGCCTGCTTTGGCCAGCGCAGCAGAGACGATCTGCTGGGCCTCTTGCTGGATGAGGTCGAGGTGCGCGTCGCCCTTGAAGCTCTCCATATAGATCTTGTAGATGGACTCGGTGCCGGAGGGGCGCGCCGCGAACCAGCCGTTCTCGGTGACAACCTTGAGACCACCGATGGCGGCATCGTTGCCCGGCGCCTTGGTCAGCTTGGCGATGATGGGCTCACCCGCCAGGGTGGAGGCTTCTACCAGTGCCGGATCCAGCTTGGAGAGCACCGCTTTCTGGGCGCTGTTGGCCGGGGCGTCGATACGGCGATAGCTGGAGCGGCCGAATTTCGCCTCCAGTGCGTCGTAGTGGGCCTGCGGATCCTTGCCGGTCACCGCCAGAATTTCCGCCGCCAGCAGCGCCAGAATGAAACCATCCTTGTCGGTGGTCCAGACGGTACCATCTTTGCGCAGGAAGGAGGCGCCCGCGCTCTCTTCGCCACCAAAGCCGAACTCGCCGCTGTAGAGGCCATCCACGAACCACTTGAAGCCGACCGGCACCTCTTTCAGGGTGCGGCCAATCTCGCCGGCCACCCGGTCGATCATGGACGAGGAGACCAGCGTCTTGCCGACGGCCGCATCGGCAGACCAGCCGGTACGATGGGTAAACAGATACTGGATCGCCACCGCCAGATAGTGGTTCGGGTTCATCAGGCCGGACTTGGTGACGATGCCGTGACGGTCGTAGTCAGGGTCATTGCCAAGGGCGATGTCGAACTTGTCTTTAAGGGCAATCAGGCTCGCCATGGCGAACGGGCTGGAGCAGTCCATCCGGATCTTGCCGTCTTTATCCAGGGTCATGAAGGAGAAGGTCGGGTCGACCTTGTAGTTCACCACCTCGATATTCAGGCCATAGGTCTTGGCGATGACGTCCCAGTAGGCAACTCCGGAGCCACCCAGCGGATCGACACCGATCTTGATGCCTGCGTTCTTTATGGCGTCCATGTCCAGCACGTTCTTCAGATCATCCACATAGGGGGTGACATAGTCGTGCTCGACCACGAACGGGCTCTTGAGTGCATCGCTGAACGGCATCCGTTTCACACCGGCCAGACCCGCTTCCAAAATGGCGTTGGCACGGTCCTCCACCCACTTGGTGATCTCCCCTTCGGCAGGGCCACCGTGAGGCGGGTTGTACTTGAAGCCACCATCTTCCGGCGGGTTGTGGGACGGGGTGATCACCACACCGTCTGCCAGCGCGGCAGGCTTGCTGGCGTTGTAGCGCAGGATGGCGTGGGAGATGACCGGGGTCGGGGTAAAGCCGAGGCCAGCCTGAATGCGAGTTTCAACGCCGTTGGCGGCCAGCACTTCGACGGCGCTGGCAAAGGCGGATTCGGACAGGGCGTGGGTATCCATGCCGACAAACAGCGGGCCAGTGATACCGGCCTGCTGGCGATACTCCACCAGCGCCTGGGTCACCGCCAGAATGTGAGATTCAGTAAAGGCGCTGTGCAAGGCACTGCCACGGTGGCCGGAGGTACCGAAGGCAACCCGCTGCTCGGGGCGGCTCATGTCCGGCTTGTTGAGGTAGTAGGCGCTGACCAGACGGGGGATGTTGGTCAGATCGCTTAAACGGGCCGGTTGACCGGCGTGGGAATGCTGAGCCATGGCGTTTTCCTTGCGTAATGGCGGCCTTGCCGGGCAAGGCCTGAGTCTTGAAGAATCGTTAGATTGCGCCACACACCTGCGCGATCACCTCTTCGCCATAGCCCATACTGGCCATCAGCTGGGCCACCATGTTCTGCTTGCGACTGGTGTTGGTGTTGGTGATCACCCAGAACGGGGTTTCCGGTACCGGCTTGGGCTTGGTGGTGCTGCCACTGGCGCGCAGAGCCTCGGGATCCTGCGAGAAATAGACGCGCTTGCGCCCCTTGATTTCGGTGGCTTGGGTAAACCCGACCGGATCGTCCCGGTAGAGGGTACTGAGCACCTGCATGAAGCGGTTGATGGACTTCTCTTCCTTTTGCAGCTCACCGGAATCGAGCAGGGCTTGCAGCCCTTGTTGGGTGGCTACCGCACTGGGCTGCGCGACGGCAACGGGCTCGGCAACCGGCACACCTTGGTGAGCAGGCTGTTCCAGCAGACGGCGCAGGATATCGGAGGCACTTTCACCAATGTGCCGGGTCTGGCTGGCGATATAGAAGTAGAGATCGTCATCAAGCTCGATGGTTTTCATAGGGATGCGCTGGACTCGTCGAAATTCGGATGCGGCGATTATACATAGGCAAACCCGACAGCCCAAGCAAGGGGCTGGCAGATGTACATGAATCTCATCGAGAATACGGCATAATAGCGGGCCAAGTGTGTGATCAGCCGCACTGATAGCCGATCCAGACGGGATTTTTTAGAAAAAAAACCACATAAAATCCCAATCCATTGGACGAAATCCTTTTCTTTCCAGTGCGTTAAATAAAACAGCGATACGCACCCACGACCGACAAGGTGTCATTTTGCAACAAAATAGCATATTGAACTTCAAGGAGCAGGGTCAGGGCCCGGCGGTCATTCTGATCCACGGCCTGTTTGGCAGCCTCGACAACCTCAGCCTGCTGGCCCGTGCCCTCTGCGAGCACTATCGGGTCATCAGCGTCGATCTGCGCAACCACGGCGCCTCCTTTCATAGCAGCGAGATGAGCTATCCGGCGCAAGCGGCCGACATCCTGACCCTGATGGATCGGCTGGAGATTGCCGAAGCGGCCCTGATTGGCCACTCGATGGGTGGCAAGGTAGGGATGCAGGTCACCAAGCTGGCGCCAGCGCGGGTAAGCCGTCTGGTCGTCGCCGACATGGCGCCGGTCGCCTATCCCCACTCCCGCCACCAGAATGTCTTTGCCGGACTCAACGCTACACTGCGCACGCCGCCGCAAAGCCGCAGTGAAGCGGAAGCCATGCTGGCGCAGCACATCGAGATCGCCGGGGTGCGCCAGTTTCTGCTCAAATCCTTCGCCAGAGGCGAGCATGGCTGGGGTTGGCGCTTCAATGTGCCCGCCCTTGAGCAAAACTACGCCAACATCATGGGCTGGCCAGAGGATGAACGCCGCTTCGAGGGGCCGGTGCTCTTTATCAAAGGGGGGGATTCTGACTATATGCAGCCCCAATACAGCGAGACAGCCCTGGCCCAATTCCCGGCGGCAAAGGTGCGTGTCATCGCGGGTACCGGCCACTGGTTGCATGCGGAAAAACCGGCTCTGTTCAACAAATTGGTTGTGGATTTCCTGTCGACAGGCGGTTAACAGTTTCAAATCCTTTGTGATATAGTGCGCCCGTCATAAGGAGTGTGCGCAATCCATGCTAAGTGAACATATCGACCTGATCGAAAGTTTGGGCCTCAAGTTATTCTTTGTGGCCATTTTCATATTGATTGGCCTGGCCATTCAGGACGTGCTCAAGCGCGGCAACGTGCCCCGTTTCGGTCGTTTTATCGTCTGGTTGGTACTGTTTCTGGGTTGTGCGGGTTTTGTCGCCAAGGGGCTGATCGAACTGGGCTGGGAAGGCTCAGGACTCGGCTAACTTATTTTCATCTGTGATGTATGGCCAAACAGCAAACTGATCGAACAACACTGGATCTGTTCGCAAATGAGAAGCGCCCCGGCAGGCCAAAGACCAATCCACTCCCCCGCGAGACCCAGCTCAAGATCAACAAGCGTAACCAGCTTAAGCGCGATCGGGAAAATGGGCTGAAGCGGGTAGAGTTAAAGGTGGAGGCCGAGTTGCTGGAGCGCCTGAACCAACTTGCGTTACAACAGAACATCAGCCGAGCCGAGCTGATCCAATCTATCCTGAAACAACAGATTGAGTCCGCCTTTGCGGTGGACATTGCAGTCTGAGCGTTGAGCATTAACACCAAATACGGGTAACTAAACACTATGGCAAGTGTAGGTCTGTTTTTTGGCAGCGATACCGGTAACACCGAAGCTGTCGCCAAGATGATCCAGAAAGAGCTGGGCAAAAACCTGATTGAAGTCCGTGACATCGCCAAGAGCAGCAAGGCCGACATCGAGAGCTTTGATCTGCTGATGTTCGGCATCCCGACTTGGTACTACGGCGAAGCCCAGGCCGACTGGGACGACTTCTTCCCCGATCTGGGCGAAATCGACTTCACCAACAAGCTGGTCGCCATCTTCGGTTGCGGTGATCAGGAAGACTATTCCGAGTACTTCCTCGACGCCATGGGTACCCTGCGCGACATCGTCGAAGCAAAAGGCGCCATCATCATCGGTCACTGGCCGACTGCCGGCTACGAGTTCGAAGCCTCCAAGGCACTGGTCGATGACAAGCACTTTATCGGTCTGGGTATCGATGAAGATCGCCAGCCGGAGCTGACCGCCGAGCGCGTCAAGGGCTGGTGCAAGCAGCTGCACGAAGAGATGTGCCTGGGCGAGCTGGAGTAATCCGCTTCCCCTCATACCTCTGACAACAAGGGCCCCGACGGGGCCCTTGTTTTATCTGCTTGTTGCGATGCCTACCTTTATTCTTCCCTGTTATTCACCTCTGTGCTCCGGTTTGGCTCGCACATAGAGGGTGCGCTTGACCTGCGCCACCAGCTCGCCGCTCTTGTCCTGCACCGAGACCTCGAATTCTGGGAAGTGTTTGTTGCCACCTTCAGTCGCCGCCACGATTTCGGCCAGCTTGCCCTCGGTCAGGTTGAACTCGGCCACCAGCTTGCCCTTGCCCGGCTTGATGTAGTTGATGCTGCCCGCCTTGTCCCAGACGTAATAGCGATTCTTGAAGTAGCCCATCAGCATCAGTGGATAGATGGGGTCCGTCATGGCAAACATGCTGCCGCCAAACTGGGTGCGGTTGGCGTTCTTGTTCCACCAGCGGGATTTCAGGGTCACCCGGCAATAACGAAAGTCATCGCTCAGGGTCTCTATCTTGATACCAGCGCCCCAGAAAGGGGGCCAGGCGTTGAGTGCGCGGCGCACCCAGGCCGCATTGTCAAAAAGCCAATCCATGGATCTCATCCGACCAGAAATATGAAAGTTACATCTTATCAACATCTGCCATGCCAGCAAGTCGGACGACACGATTGATTATTTCAATCCAACCGGCCATTTATGGCTAAACCCCTTGAATTGCTGGGTTTATTTTTAGGGAGGCTACGACCTATAATGACAGGCCAAGCGAGTTCAAGGTTGCCATTCCTGCGGCAGTCCATCAGAATAACCCCACCTTCGAGAATGCGAATAAGTAGAATATGGCAGACAACAACCAAGCGTTAAAAAAGGCCGGGCTCAAGATCACCTTACCCCGGGTCAAAATCCTGGAAATCCTGCAACAGCCGGACTGCCAGCACACCAGCGCCGAAGATCTCTATAAACGACTGATCGACCTGGGTGAAGAGATTGGTCTCGCTACCGTCTATCGCGTTCTCAACCAGTTTGATGATGCCGGTATCGTTACCCGTCACCACTTCGAAGGTGGCAAGTCGGTATTCGAACTGGCCACTCAGGAGCATCACGACCACCTAGTTTGCCTCGACTGCGGCAAGGTGATCGAGTTCTCCGACGAAGTGATCGAACAGCGTCAGCGCGAGATCGCCAAGAAATTCAATATCCGTCTCACCAATCACAGCCTCTACCTCTACGGTCACTGTGCTACCGGTGAGTGCAAGCACGACGAATAAGTCGCCCGCGACTTGCAGATAACGGACAATAAAAAAGCCAGCATCAGCTGGCTTTTTTATTGTCAGGCGCAGGCCGCTGGCAGCACACAGGGCAGGGTCTCCCCTGCCCCATCGGCTTAGCCTTCTACCTTGCCCCAGGAGTCGCGCAGGGCAACGGTGCGGTTGAACACCAGATGCTCCGGGCTGGAGAGCTTGTTGTCGGCGCAGAAGTAACCTTCACGCTCGAACTGGTAAGCCTGCTCCGGCTTGGCGTTCTTCAGGGAAGCCTCGACACGGGCCCCCTCGATGATCACCAGGGATTCCGGGTTCAACGCGGCTTCGAAGTCATCCTCGGCGCCCGGGTTCGGCACCTTGAACAGACGATCGTAGAGACGTACTTCCGCTGGCAGGGAGTGAGTGGCGCTGACCCAGTGGATCACCCCTTTCACCTTGCGGCCATCGGCCGGATCCTTGCCCAGGGTCTCGGGGTCGTATGAGCAGTAGATGCAGGTGACTTTGCCATCCGCATCTTTCTCGATGCGCTCGGCCTTGATCACATAGGCATTGCGCAGACGCACTTCCTTGCCCAGCACCAGACGCTTGAACTGCTTGTTCGCCTCTTCTTTGAAGTCCGCTTCGTCGATGAAGATCTCGCGGGTAAAGTTCAGCTCGCGGGTCCCCATCTCGGCATTGCTCGGGTGGGCCGGGGCAGTCAGCACTTCGTCGGCAGCCAGGTTCTCGATGACCACTTTCACCGGATGCAGCACGGCCATGGCGCGCGGCGCATTCTCGTTGAGGTCTTCACGGATGCAGGCTTCCAGCATGCTCATCTCGACGATGTTGTCCTGCTTGGTGACGCCGATGCGCTTGCAGAACTCGCGGATGGAGGCCGGGGTGTAACCACGACGACGCAGACCGGAGACGGTCAGCATGCGCGGGTCATCCCAACCATCGACGTGCTTCTCGGTCACCAACAGGTTCAGCTTGCGCTTGGACATGACGGTGTATTCGAGGTTCAGACGAGAGAACTCGTACTGACGGGGGTGGCAGTCGATGGTGATGTTGTCCAGCACCCAGTCGTACAGACGACGGTTGTCCTGGAACTCCAGAGTACAGATGGAGTGGGTGATCCCTTCCAGCGCGTCCGAGATGCAGTGGGTGAAGTCATACATCGGGTAGATGCACCACTTGTCACCGGTCTGGTGATGGTGGGCAAACTTGATGCGGTAGATAACCGGATCACGCATCACCATGAAGGGGGATGCCATATCGATCTTGGCGCGCAGGCAGGCGGTGCCTTCGGCGAACTCGCCGTTCTTCATCTTGGCAAACAGCGCCAGGTTCTCTTCCACGCTGCGATCGCGGAACGGGCTGTTCTTGCCAGCTTCAGTCAGGGTGCCACGGTACTCGCGCATCTGCTCGGGCGTCAGCTCGTCCACATAGGCCAGACCCTTTTCAATCAGCTCGATGGCGTAGCCGTGCAGCTTGTCGAAATAGTCGGAGGAGTAGCAGATCTCGCCGTTCCACTGGAAGCCGAGCCACTGTACATCCTGCTTGATGGACTCTACGTACTCGATATCTTCCTTCACCGGGTTGGTGTCATCGAAACGCAGGTTGCACTGGCCCTGATAGTCGCGGGCGATGCCGAAGTTCAGGCAGATGGACTTGGCGTGGCCGATATGGAGATAACCGTTCGGCTCGGGCGGAAAACGGGTATGCACGCTGCTGTGCTTACCGCTGGCCAGATCTTCATCAATGATCTGACGAATAAAGTTAGTTGGGCTGTTCGCCTGACTCATGGCTCACCTCAAAAAAGCGTCACTGGCGGAAGTTGTGCCGGCTGGCACCCTCATCCCCCCGCCGTCAAGCCGGGTATGATCCCTTATTACGGGCGCTGTCTCAACCTGAATTTGGCACTTCCGGGCCATTTCCCGGCCATTGCGCCGCTAAAAACGGCGTGGCTTGGCACATTGCACCCCAAATGCATAAAAAAGCCCCGCACGAGGCGGGGCTGAAAGTGATGAAAAACACAAAACAGACAATTACACACAACAAAGGCTCACACGCACAGTCAACCTTTCCCAAACCCGATGCGCCATCGCCCTTGGGAAAGGCGGGTCTTGCGACCCACCTCATGTTAACGGTTGACTGCTATCAGTTCAGTTCGGTGACGCGGCTGGTGCGCTTGCCATCGAAGCTGGTTGTACGCAGGTAGACCTTGCCATTCACGCTCGGCTTGGCCGCTGCGTCATAGGCACTCCAGTTGGTACCGTCCAGGCTGTACTGGATGGGCAGACCCGGCAGATCCACGTTCGCTTCCAGCACACCGTTCACTACCTTGGCACCCGGTACGGAGAGGCGGTATTCAACACCGGCCTGATCCAGTTTCGGCAGCACGCGCTGACCCAGTACGTTGGCAAACTGGTTCCACTCTTTGTTGAGGGTGGCCTTGTTGACGAACTTGGTCTCGCCGGAGAACTCGCGACCCTTCACATAGTTCAGCTCGAAGCCACCTTTGTGCCAGGCACGCTCAGCCACGGAGAAGATACGCGGGTAAACCATGTACTCGTACTGAGCATCGGTACGCACGGTTTCACTCCACTGCTGACCGGAGATCCCCTTGAACTTGACCGGATCCTGGTCACCCTTGGCCACGAAGGCGTTGCCGTCGCGGTCAACCGAGGTCTCGGCGTTCTGCGGCAGGTTTTCCGGGGCGAAGGCAAACACCTTGCGGGTGTCGTTGAAACGGGTTGCCCAGTAGTAGCCACGCTCGGCCGGGTGTACTTCGTTCGGGAAGTCGAAGTAGAGGTAATCCGGGTTGGACAGCACCACTTGGTAACCCTTGTGGGCCCACTTCATCGCTTCGTTGAAGCCACCCCAGTAGAGGGTTTCCCAGAAGTTGACACGGGTGTTGTCGGTGGCGAAGTCCTTGGCACCGCTGGCGTACTTCAGACCATCTTCCCACGCCTGCAGGGTAGAGAAGCCGCGGTCTTTGACCATCTGGCCCACTTCCTTGGCGAAGTAAACCGGCAGCTCGCCCACTTCCTTGATCTTGCCTTCATCGATCATCTTCTGGCACATCGGGGACTTGCCAAACGGTTTGTCCTGCTTGCTGGAGTCGACGTTACCTTTCCAGGCGACCAGCTCTTCTTTCTTGGTGACGGCCGGATCCTGATAGCCACCGCCCTGCATGATGTTCTTCGCCTCATCACCACCGTAGTGCCATGCGGTCAGCGGCTGACCGGCGGCCTGGTGCATCTGGGCAACTTCATCCATTACCTTGGCCACGAAGGTGGCAGCACCCGGCTGGCAAGGGTTGATGAAGGACATCTTGTCGTAGAACTGGACGGAGGTGACGTTGGAGGTGTCAGCCGGATCAGTCAGACGGAACTGGTTGGCTTCCGCTTCTTTGCCTTCCGCCATCAGACGCTTGTAGCGCGCTTCCATGGAGACCACGGCAGCACGGGCGTGGGCCGGCATGTTGATCTCGGGGATCACGGTCACACCGCGGGCCTTGGCATAACGCACCAGATCCACGTAGTCAGACTTGCTGTAGAAACCGGAACCCTGGTTGTCGCTGGTCGGGCCGGAACCCAGTTGCGGCATCAGGCACTTGGTTTCGGACTCGTCGTGGCAACGCTGGCTACCGACCTGAGTCAGCTCCGGCAGACCCGGGATCTCCAGACGCCAGCCTTCATCGTTGGTCAGGCCAAGGTGCAGCACGTTGAGCTTCATGGCAGACATCTGGTCAACCAGCTTCTTCATGGTATCCAGACTGCGGAAGTGACGGGCCACGTCGGTCTGCATGCCACGGTATTCAAAGCGCGGCGCATCCTCGACGGTCATCGGGCTCACCAGCTTGTCATCAACACCCAGCAGGGAGATCAGGGATTGTGCACCCCAGAATGCCCCGTCGATATCGCGACCCTGGATCACTGTGCCCTTCTGACCGATGGTCATGTCATAGCCTTCAGCCTGCTTGAGCTTGCTGCCGAGCTTGATGGTCACCGGGTAGCCGGTGTCGGAGAGGGTAACACCCAGCTTGGTCAGTTGAGCCTTCAGGGCCTCGGCGCGATCGCTCGGCAAGTCCAGGGCATTGAGTTTGATGGTGGAGAAGTCAACCTGCGGACCCGCTTTGACTACCTGCTTCATCGGGGTCGGCAGGATCTGGTTGTCAATCTTGCCAGCCGGCAGCAGGGTGCTGGTCTGGTTGGCCGCGAAACGGGTTTCGCTGTTCATCAGGATGTTCTTGTCATCCTTGGTACGCTTCCAGCCATCAGCCGGCATCGGCTTCTCGTAGGTGCTGGCATCATTGATGTTGCTCATGCTGGCCAGTACTTTCGGCTCGGCACCTTCGCTGGCGACATACCAGTTCGGCATGATGTCAGATTCGAACAGTACCCAGTATTCCACCACCAGCGGCACTTCGACCGTGGCATCCTTGGCAAAGCCCTGGAACTTCTCGGTTGGCGTCAAACGATAGAGATCGCCGGTCAGGTGAGTAATGGTGAACTGGTCGTTATCCACACGCTGGATACGACGGATGGAGGAGACGTAGATGCTCCAGTCTTTGGAGGTCACGTCCGCACCGGTATTGGTCAGGTGCAGCTTGGCAACGCCACAGCTCGCCCACTCGGAACCCAGCGCCTGGCAATCGAGGCCGGCACCGGCACCGTCGTTGGTGACCACCTCATACTTGACCACCAGGTTGTTGGCGAGGGAGTCGACCACGGCCTGCTTGGCGGCATCGGCTGCCTGGACCTGGCTGACAAAAACGGTAGACATGGCAATGGCTAACAGAGAATGTTTCAAGTTCATAACTGCTGCTCTCATTTGAAGTAAAGGTTGGATTTTCTTGGCTTTTTTATATGGGGCCCCTGAGCGGGGCCCTTAGTTATGTCAACAATGGACTTAGACTTGAGGTGAGCGAGTCGCTCGATTAACGCAGGGCTTTCATCTCACCGGCGATGATTTCGGCCAATGGGCCCAGAATCACCTGCAGGTTCTGCTCACCGAGTTTGACCACACCGGCCGCCCCCAGGGCTTTCAGCTTGCGCTCATCGACGATACTGCGGTCTTTCAGAGTCAGACGCAGACGGGTGATGCAGGCATCGATGGAGACCAGGTTCTCTTGACCACCCAGCACTTCCAGGTATTGCTTGGCCAGCTCGGTACGGTTGGTAGATTGAGCGGCAGCCGGAGCAGTATCTTCGTCATCTTCACGACCCGGGGTTTTCAGGTTCAGCTTGGCAATCACTACGCGGAACACGGTGTAGTAGAGGCCGAAGAAGACCAGACCCTGAGGGATCAGCATGTACCAGTTGGTCGCCAGCGGGTTACGGCTGGAGAGCACCATATCCACCAGACCGGCACTGAAACCGAAACCGGCCATCCACTGCATGGAGGCAGCGATAAACACGGAGATACCGGTCAGTACGGCGTGGATGACATACAGTACCGGCGCCACGAACATGAAGGAGAACTCGAGCGGCTCGGTTACACCGGTAAAGAAGGAGGCAAAGGCAGCTGCGATCATGATGGAAGCAACTTTCTCTTTGTTCTCTTTCTTGGCGGAGTGGTAGATGGCCAGCGCGGCACCCGGCAGACCGAACATCATGATGGGGAAGAAGCCAGCCTGGTACATACCGACCACGCCTTTCACCTGCTCCAGGCTCTTGCCAGCGGCCAGAGCGGCATCGATGGTAGCCTGACCACCCAGGAAGTTCGGGATGTCGTTGATACCGGCCACGTTGAACCAGAACACGGAGTTCAGGGCGTGGTGCAGACCGATCGGGATCAGCAGACGGTTGAAGAAGGCGTAGATACCGGCACCGGTAGAGCCCAGGCTCACGATGGACTCACCGAAGGAGACCAGACCACCGTAGATTGCCGGCCATACGGCCATCAGGATGAAGGATACGACGATCATCACCACGGAGGTTACGATCGGTACCAGACGACGACCGGAGAAGAAGGAGAGTGCCTTGTGCAGCTCGACGCTGCTGAAGCGGTTATACAGCTCAGCGGCGATAACACCACACAGGATACCCACGAACTGGTTGCTGATCTTGGCAAACGCGGCAGGAACCTGCTCCACCGGGATGCTCTTGATCTGGGCCACAGCGCCCGGGCTCAGCAGGGTGGTAACGACCAGGAAGCCGACCAGACCTGCCAGGGCAGCAGAACCGTCTTTATCCTTGGACATACCGTAAGCGACACCGACTGCGAACAGTACGGACATGTTATCGATAATGGCTGCGCCCGCTTTAATCAGGAAGGCAGCCAGCGCACTGTCACCACCCCAACCATTCGGGTCAATCCAGTAGCCAACCCCCATCAGGATCGCTGCGGCAGGCAATACCGCTACCGGCACCATCAGGGCACGGCCGATCTTTTGCAAATAACCGAGAATGTTCACGGTTCCTCTCCTTAGTTAATGTTTTTCTAGAAATTAAGTGCTTATCACGTTTGACGCATAAGCCATCAAGGCTTGATTGGCAGTCTAGGGCTTTTATTTCGCTGCGCAAATTAATAAACCGATAATCGTGATCGTTATCACCCAAACAAGATAAAGGTGGTGGATAGATGTGGCTTAGTTCGCAATCTTTATTTACGCTATAAAACAACTTGAATCCGTCTTAGCCAATTGCCACCGCCAAACCGGTCGCAACCCGACACAGAGGTATCCCATATGCGCCTGATCCCGTTGAAATCTGCCAGCCAAGTAGGCCTGTGGTCTGCTCGTTACATCGTTGACCGCATCAACGCGTTCAAGCCGACCAGCGATCGCCCTTTCGTACTGGGCCTGCCCACCGGTGGCACCCCGCTCAACACCTACAAGCGCCTGATCGAGTTGCACAAAGCCGGTGAAGTGAGCTTCCAGAATGTGGTCACCTTCAACATGGACGAGTACGTCGGCCTGCCGGAAGATCACCCGGAGAGCTACCACAGCTTCATGCACAACAACTTCTTCAGTCACATCGACATTCGTCCCGAAAACATCAACATCCTCAACGGCAATGCCGAGGATCTGGTGGCCGAGTGCAAGCGCTACGAAGACAAGATCAAGTCCTACGGCAAGATCCACCTGTTCATGGGTGGCGTGGGTAACGACGGCCACATCGCATTCAACGAGCCGGCTTCTTCCCTCTCCTCCCGCACCCGGGTCAAGACCCTGACCGAAGACACCCGTATCGCCAACTCCCGCTTCTTCGGTGGCGACATGGAGCAGGTGCCCAAACTGGCCCTGACCGTGGGTGTCGGCACCCTGATGGATGCGGAAGAGATCATGATCCTGGTCACCGGTCACGGCAAGGCACTGGCCCTGCAGGCCGCCGTAGAAGGCAGCGTCAACCACATGTGGACCATCTCCACCCTGCAACTGCATCCGAAGGGAATGATGGTGTGCGACGAGCCCTCCACCATGGAGCTCAAGGTCAAGACCGTTCGCTACTTCCAGCAGCTGGAAGCCGCCAACATCGGCCGTCTGTAAGGAGTCGTCATGTACGCATTGACCAACTGCACCCTCTACACCGGCAGCTGCGTGCTGACCGGCTACGGGGTGCTTATCGAGGGCGACAAGATTGTCGCCATCTCTCACCTGGCCGAACTGCCTGCGGGCATCGAGCAGATTGACCTCAAAGGCGCCAACCTGACCGCCGGTTTTATCGATGTGCAGCTCAACGGCTGTGGCGGGGTGATGTTCAACACCGAGATCACGGTCGAGACCCTGGCGACCATGCAGGCGGCCAACCTCAAATCCGGTACCACCAGCTTCCTTCCGACCCTGATCACCAGTCCGGATACGGATATGAAGCAGGCCGTTGCGGTGACCCGTGACTACATGGCGGCACACCCCAACGAGGTGCTGGGCGTCCATCTGGAAGGGCCTTACACCAACCTCAAGCGCAAGGGGATCCACCCTGCCGCGCAAATTCGCCAGCCAGCGGACGAGATGATCGATTTCTTCTGCGCCAACGCGGATGCCATCACCAAAATCACCCTGGCTCCGGAGCGCAACGAGCCGGCCCATATCCGCCGTCTGGTGGAAGCGGGCATTCTGGTCTCGGCCGGTCACACTGCCGCCAGTTACGATCAGGCCATGGCCGGGTTCGATAACGGTATTCGCTTTGCGACCCACCTCTACAACGCCATGACCCCGACCCTCAACGGTCGCGAGCCGGGCGTCGTGGGCGCCATCTACGATCGCAAGGATGTCTACGCGGGCATCATCGTCGATGGCCACCATGTGCACTGGGCCAACGTGCGTCTGGCTCACAAGGCGCTGGGGGAGCGACTGGTGCTGGTCACCGATGCCACCGCAGCAGCTGGTGCGCCGGAAGGCTTTGAGAAATTTGATTTTTGTGGCACCACCGTCTTTTTACGCGATGGTCAGTGTGTCGACGAGAATGGTACACTCGGCGGTTCCTCCCTCACCATGATTGAGGGGGTGGAAAATCTGGTCAAGCAGGTCGGATTACCGCTCGATGAAGCACTGAGAATGGCCAGCCTCTACCCCGCTCGCGCCATTGGATGGGACTCACGTCTCGGTAGTATCCAGGTCGGTAAAGTAGCCAACCTCACTGTCTTCGATCAGGACTTCACGGTCCGTGGGACCGTGGTTAACGGACACTACACACAACAGTGACATCATGACTGGCGGACAAATAGCAAACGTAGATCTTATCAAGCAGGTCAACAGTGCAGCCGTGTATCGGCTCATCGACCTGCAAGGCCCCATCTCCCGGGTCAAGATTGCCGAGTTGAGTCAGCTGGCACCGGCCAGCGTGACCAAAATAACCCGGCAACTGATCGAGCATGGCCTGATCAAGGAGACCTCTCCGCAAGCCTCAACAGGCGGGCGGCGTGCCATCTCCCTGACCACCATCAAACATCGCTTTCAGTTTGTCTCCGCCAAGCTGGGCCGCGGCTACCTGCAACTGAGTCTCTATGACCTCGATGGCAAGGAGCTCGACCAGCACGTCATTCAGGTGACCGAGATCGACCAGCAACCCGTGGTCGACATGCTGCTGCGAGAGATTGGCGCCTTTATCGATGCCAACCGCGAACGCTGTCGCAACCTCATCAGCATCGCGCTGACCATGCCGGGTCTGGTCAACCCGGAATCCGGCATGGTCATCTACACCCCCAAGTACCAGATCCGCAATCTGGGATTGGCGAAGCTGCTTGAGAACCACTTCAACCTCCCCTGCTATGTGGGCAACGACACCCGCTCGCTGGCGTTGGCCGAACACTTCTTCGGCGAGTCCCGCGACTGCATGGACTCCATTCTGGTCAGTGTCCACCAGGGGACGGGCTCGGGGATCATCACCAAGGGTCAGGTGTTCCTCGGTCAGAACCGCAACGTCGGCGAGATCGGCCATATCCAGGTCGAGCCACTCGGCAAGCGCTGCCACTGTGGCAACTTCGGCTGCCTCGAGACCATCGCCTCCAACGAAGCGATCATCGACAAGGTGAAGGAGCTCATCAGCCGCGGCCACCAGAGCGCGCTGCAAGAGAAGCACATCACCATTCAGGAGGTGTGCAAGGCGGCACTGGCAGGCGATGAACTGGCCCGCAGCGTCATCGAGAACGTGGGTGAGCATCTGGGACGAGCGGTGGCCATCACGGTCAACCTGTTCAACCCGCAGAAGGTACTGATCGCCGGCGAAATCACCGCAGCCGAAGAGATCCTCTTTCCGGCCATCCGTCGCTGCGTCGAGCATCAATCCCTGCCGAGCTTCCACCGTGGCCTGCCCATCGTGAAAGCCCGCTTCCAGAACCAGCCGACCTATGGCGGCTTTGCACTGGTCAAGCGCGCCCTGCTGGAGGGAGATCTGCTGCAGATCATCATGGAGCAGAAGTAAGACACTGATCTTGCGAGATAACAAAACGGCAGCCACTGGCTGCCGTTTTCTATTGTGTGCTTGCTGGCGGTTTAGCCCGCCCGACATGGCTTGAACAGATCCAGCTTGTTGTCGTAAACACTCGTCTGCACATCCATGATCCCCAGCATGGAGTGGAACAGGTTATCGTGGGAGAAGCGCTGGCTGCTTGCCTCCGCCGCCAGGCAACCCATATCAAGCTGGCGATCAGCCTGTAACTGAGGCGAGAACCAGGTCAGCAGCGGCACCCGGGTCTGATCATCCGGCGCGAACTTGTATGGCGTACCGTGCAGATAGAGTCCCATGGCCCCCAGGGATTCGCCGTGATCGGAGAGATAGACCAGTCCCACATCGTACTGGCTCTCCAGCGACTTGAGCTTGTCTATCAGCAGCCCCACCACCTTGTCGGTGTAGCGGATGGTGTTGTCATAGGTGTTGACCAGCTCTTCGTTGCTGCAGTTTTCAATGTCGCTGCGCGGGCAGTCCGGCATAAAGGCGCGCTCGCTGGCAGGATAACGACGGAAATAGGTCGGGCCATGGCTGCCCATCAGGTGAAAAGCCACCAGCTTGTTGCCCTTCATGCCGGCAATCTGCTGATCCAGCCCCTCCAGCAATACCTCGTCATAGCAGGACTCCCCCTGACAGAGCGCAGGATAGGATTTGGGGAGGATCTCGATGGTCGGCACATTGCGGCACACCCCTTTGCAGCCGCCATCATTCTCTTTCCACAATACCGAGACTCCGGCATGTTGCAGCACATCGAGCAGGCCGTCACGGGAGCTGGCGAGCTGGTCATCGTAACCACGGCGCGTGAGGTTGGAGAACATGCAGGGCACCGAAACCGCAGTGGCAGTACCGCAGGAGCGCACATCTTTGAACGACACCACCCCCTGCTCTTTGGCCGTGAAGCTGTTGGTCGCCTTGCCATACCCGTTAAGGGAGTAGTTCTGGCTGCGCGCCGTCTCCCCCACCACCAGGAACATCAAAGTCGGCTTGCTTCCCCGGGCCACCACCCTGGCATCTGTCCCCAGATGCTGGTAGGGGAGCGGCGTGGCAAACAGCACATCCCGCCCATATTTGTAGAGGCCGTGCACATAGTTGGCGGGCACAATCTCTTTGGCCAGCGACTTGTTGTTGCGCCCGACCGAGGCGTAATCCTGATAGTAAAGTGCCGCGACGCCCCCGATAAACAGCAGAGAGATAGCCAGTGCACCAGCCCGCAACGCCAACCCCTGATACCAGCGAGCCGGATAGCGGATCCGCAGCGACCAGAGCTCCAGAACAGGCAGCAGCCCGGTCAGCAGAAACCAGAGCGCAACCGAGCCATTCAAATAGGCCCCGGCCTCACCACTGTTGGTCTCCACTATGTTCTGGATCATGCCTGCATCAAAGATGACGCCGTATTTGAGCATGGCGTAGCTGACGATGGAGCCAGTCAGAATGAGCACGGTAAAAAAGGGCTTGAGCACAAACCGGAACGTGAAGGGAATAAACACGGCATTGAGCGCAGCGAGCAGCACCAGCGGGATCGAGATGGCAAATCCGGCTTTGACATGGGTCAGGGCGCTGAGCACCGTATAGAAATGCAAAAAGATTGGCCAGTTCAGTACCAGGGCGAAAAAGAGCACCAGCAACAGATTGGTCTGCAGTACACCGAGAGTTACACGCATAAACAACTCCTACATACCGGCCTGCAGTGCAGCGGGCCGGCCAAGCCAACAAAAACGACGGGGCCAGCGTAGGAAGTAAAACTTAAGCGCGAATTAAGAGGAGAAGCACGGCGCTCGTGCGCCCCATCACAGCACGTGGTGCTCCGCAGCCCCGAAATGGATTTTTAGTTGTCTATCCATCGGATTTTGCTAGCTTGTTGAGTAGGCATTCACGAAATGCAGGTTAACCGATGGCACTGATCCAAGCCTCAATAGAGCAATTGAGAGTAGGCCACTATATCCATCTCCCCACGGGATGGACTAACCACCCGTTTATGTTCAATACCTTCAAGATCAAGGATCAGCAGCAACTCGACATTCTCCGTCATCTTGACCTCACCCTGCTGATGGTCGACCCCGACAAGAGCGATCTGCCCATCGAGCCGCTGCTGCGCGGCGATATCCCGGATGCCGGGCCTGACCTTGACGAGTTGGAAGAGCTGATTGCCTCGGGCCCGCCCCCCTTTGACGAGAAAGCCTTTCGCCGCTCCATGCGCGCCGCCGACAAAGCCTTTGGCCAATCCATGAGCGAGCTGCGTGATGCACTCGGGGCGCTGAACCTCAAACCGGATGAAGGGCTGGCCAATACCGCCCAGATCGTCCGTAATGCCGCCTTCACCCTCAGTCAGCACGAAGGGCCTCTCGGGCTCCACCTTATTCGCAGCCCCCACACCGATATCCTGCTGCAACACAGCCTCAATGTGGCTTTCATTGCCATGCTGATGGCACGCGAACTCGGCATGAACCCCATCGAGATTGAGGAGACGGGACTTGCGGGACTTATCCACGACATCGGCGAGCTGAAAATCCCAAGTCAAATCACCCAGAAACGCGGCGATCTCAGCAAGGCCGAGCAGAACTTCCTCAATATGCATCCCCAGTACGGGCTGGAGATGCTGACCCAGCTCAACGCCTTTGAGCCGAAAATTCGTCAGGTCGCCCATCTGCACCACGAGCGACTCGATGGCAGCGGTTATCCGCTGGGGATCAAGGGGGGCGAGATCCCGCCGCTGGCGCGATTGATCGGGCTGGTCGACTTCTATGACGAGCTGCTCCATCCCCGCAACAGCGGCAACCCGGCCGCGCCGAGTCAGGCCATCAGCCAGCTCTACAAGTTATCCCAGAAAAAGTTCGACCAGAATCTGGTCAAGTTGCTGATCAAAGTACTGGGAGTCTATCCGCCGGGATCACTGGTGAAACTCTCCGACGAGAGCATTGCGCTGGTGCTATCCACCGAGCCCACCATGCCCCTCAAGCCGAAGATCCTGCCCTATATCAAGGCCCAGCGGCCTGAAGCGGTCGCCATGATCGACCTGCGGGAAGACGAGCGTATTATTACCGGAGTATTGAAACAGGAAGAACTCGATGAGGGACAACGGCAGTTCTTCAACCTGACCCGCCGCTTCTGCTACTACTTTGCATTCTGAGTTATCCCCAGAAGCTGGGGATAACTCATTGGACAAACCGGAATAATTGCTCAAACCCCCATCAGAAGGTTGCCAACTGACCATGTATAAAAAACGCCCAGCCAAGGGGCCGGGCGGAGCATGCCACCTCCGTGTGGCGTATCCAGTGGATACATTCATGCTCCATCCATCAATATCAACCCGCTGCCGCTTACACAAATATCAATTTAACATGCTGATTTAATATGGTTTTATCCACTTGTTCTGGCAAACTGACGGCCCGTTACGCCCAGTTGGGCCAACAGAACAAGATCCTGATCACACTTATTCACGGGCTGGCTATTTTTTCAGCTGGCTTATGAGGAGCGTTTTTTATGCAGTTGGTCCTCTCCTTGCTGCAACAGATGAGCGTCAGCCTGGTGATCGCCTATCTCTTCTCGAAAAGCCCGCTGCTGCGCCCGCTTGCCAACTATTCAGTGAGACTACCTCACAAGATACTGATATACATCATCTTTTCCAGCTTTTGTATCCTCGGCACCTATGTGGGCCTCGATATCGATGATGCCATCGCCAACACCCGGGCGGTCGGCGCCGTCTTGGGGGGATTATTGGGGGGGCCGCTGGTGGGCTTTCTGGTGGGGCTGACCGGCGGTCTGCACCGCTATACGCTGGGGGGATTTACCGATCTCGCCTGCGCCATCTCCACCACCTGTGAAGGGTTGCTCGGGGGCATAGTGCACTGGCGACTGATGCGATCGGGGCGAACAGATGCCCTGTTTGAACCGCGCATCGCCTTTTTTACCACCCTCTACGCCGAGATCATGCAGATGGTCATCATCCTGCTGGTGGCGACCCCGTTCGACAAATCCCTGCTGCTGGTGCGCACCATCGCCACCCCGATGATTCTGGCCAACTCCTGCGGCGCGGCGCTCTTTATCAGCATGATCCGCGACCAGCAGCGGATGTATGAGAAGTTCTCCCGGGTCTTCTCCGCCAAGGCGCTCAATATCGCCAACCGCACAGTGGGGATCATGAGTCAGGGCTTTACCCCGGAGGCGAGCAACAAGATTGCCCGCATCATTCAGGAGGAGACCGGCGTGGGGGCGGTCGCCATCACGGACACCGAGCAGATCCTCGCCTTTATCGGCACCGGCGAAGATCACCATCTGCCGGGTACCCCCATTGCGTCAGCCATCACCATGCAGGCCATCGCCCAGAACAAGGTGCTGTTTGCCGATGGCAACAGTCAACCCTATCGCTGCAGCCTCTCCTCCGCATGCCAGCTGGGCTCTGTGCTGGTGATCCCGCTGCAGGGGGACAAAGGAGTGATCGGCACCATCAAGCTCTACGAGCCGAAGAAGCGGCTGTTTCTCAAGATCAACCACACCCTGGGGGAAGGGATTGCCAACCTGCTGTCACAGCAGTTGCTGGCCGGTCGGCTGGAGCAGCATCAGCGGCTGCTGGTGCAGTCCGAACTCAAGCTGATCCAGGCCCAGATCAACCCCCACTTTCTGTTCAACACCCTCAACACCATCAGTGCCATCACCCGGCGCGATCCGGACAAGGCGCGAGACCTTCTGCTGCATCTTTCGCTGTTCTTTCGCAAAAATCTCAAACGCCAGAGCGGCCTTGCGACCCTGCAGGAGGAGCAGGAGCACTGCCAATCCTATCTGGAGATCGAGCTGGCCCGTTTTGGCGATCGGCTGACGGTGATAAACGAAATCCCGCCCCATCTGGCCACACTGCACCTGCCCAGCTTCACCCTGCAACCGCTGATCGAAAATGCCATCAAGCACGGCATCTCGACTCTGCTGGAGCAAGGGCACATTCGCCTTTATACCGATGAGCATCCCACCAGCGTCACCATCCATGTGGAAGATAATGCAGGCACTTGGCAAGCACACCCCGCTGGCGACGGTCTGGGCATGAGCATTGTCGATCGGCGACTGAAAAGCGCCTTTGGCGAGCGCTATGGCGTGACTATTGCCTGCGAGCCTGAGCAGTGGACCCGGGTCTCGATCACCATCCCCAAGGAGCAACCATGATCCGCACCCTGATTGTCGATGACGAACACTACGCCCGCGAAGAGCTGAGGCAACAGCTGGCCTGCGATCCTGCCATCGAGATCGTGGGGGAAGCGGCCAACGCCATCGAGGCGCTGCCGCTTATTCAGCGCCTCAAGCCCGACGTGGTGTTCCTCGATATCCAGATGCCCAAGCTGAGCGGCATGGAGCTGGTCGCCATGCTCGACCCCCTGCCCCGCATCGTCTTTGTCACCGCCTTTGACGAATATGCCATTCAGGCCTTTGAAGAGAACGCCTTCGACTACCTGCTAAAACCGGTCGAGCCCGCCCGGCTCGCCAAGACCCTCGCTCGCCTCAAGCAGGATATCTCCCCGCAGCCCATCGAGCGGCTCGCCCCGACTATCGAACATATTCCGGGCTATCTGCACAATCGGGTCAGGCTGCTGCCCATCGCGCAGGTGGAATATGCCTTCTCCGATCTGGGCGGGGTCCATGTGGCCTGTCAGGGCGAGCTGTTCCACACCCAGCTCACCCTCAAATCGCTGGAAGAAAAGAGCCCGCTGCTGCGCTGCCACCGCCAGTATCTGGTCTCCCCCAACGCCATCTTCGAGATCCGGCTGCTGGATAACCAGCTGGCAGAGATTGTCACCCCGAGCGGCGCCCGGGTGCCGGTCAGTCGTCGCTATCTCAAGGAGCTCAAAGATCAACTGGGGCTGGACTGAGCCGCGGAGTGTGCGCCTGATCACAGCCGCCGACCGCTCGGCGCGCCAAAGCGCCGCTCGGGGAGTTTCACCTGCCAGCCAGGCGCAACCGTTTTAGACTAGCTCTGCACACTAAAAAATAACAATGCAGGAGCGTAGCAATGATCTGGTTCTTCCTCTGTGTCGGCTTACTTGTGGCCGGCTACTTCATATACGGCAAATTCATCGAACGGATATTCAGCCCGAAACCCGAGCTGAAAACCCCCGCCATCACCATGGCTGACGGGGTGGACTATGTCCCCATGTCGGACAAGAAAGTCTATCTGGTTCAACTGCTCAACATCGCAGGTGTCGGCCCTATCTTCGGCCCCATCCTGGGTGCCCTCTACGGCCCGGTCGCCATGCTCTGGATCGTCTTTGGCTGCATCTTCGCCGGTGCGGTACATGACTACTTCTCCGGCATGCTGTCGGTGCGCGCCAAGGGGGCCTCGGTGCCAACCGTGGTCGGTGAGCATCTGGGCACCGCCGCCAAGCACTTCATGAACCTGTTTGCCGTGGTGCTGCTGATGCTGGTGGGCGTGGTATTCGTACTGAGCCCGGCCGGCTTGCTCGCCAACCTCACCTCCACCGACCTGGTCTACTGGATTGTGGCAATCTTTGCCTACTACATCCTCGCGACCATAGTCCCCATCGACAAGATCATCGGTCGCTTCTACCCCATCTTCGGCGCCCTGCTGGTCTTCATGTCGGTCGGCCTCATCGTTGGCCTGATCGCCTCCGGCAAAGGCTTCTACAACACCGGGATGGACTTCTCCAACCTGCACCCGACCGAACTGCCGCTCTGGCCGCTGCTGTTCATCACCATCGCCTGTGGCGCGGTATCAGGCTTCCACGCCACCCAGTCACCGCTGATGGCGCGCTGCATGCAGAACGAAAAATCCGGCCGCTTCATCTTCTACGGTGCAATGATCGGTGAAGGGATCATCGCCCTTATCTGGTGCACCCTGGGTCTATCCTTCTACGACAGCACCGAAGCACTCAACGCTACCATGGCCAACGGCGGCCCGGCAGCCGTGGTACACGAAGTCTCCACCAGCCTGCTCGGCACAGTCGGTGGCATTCTGGCCATCCTCGGCGTGGTGATCCTGCCCATCACCTCTGGTGACACCGCGTTTCGCAGTGCTCGTCTGATCGTGGCGGACTTCCTGAAGATGACCCAGAAGCCGCTGGCCAAGCGTCTGCTGATCGCCATCCCCATGTTTATCCTTGGCTTCATCATCTCCAAGGCTGAATTCGGGGTGATCTGGCGCTACTTCGGCTGGGCCAACCAGACCACCGCCGTCATCATGCTGTGGGCTGCAGCTGCCTACCTCATCAAAGAGGGCAAGCTGCACTGGATCTGCACCCTTCCCGCCATGTTCATGACTGCTGTCGTGATCACCTATCTGGCCAACGCCCCCATCGGGTTCGGGCTGGAGATGGGGACCTCCACCATCATCGGCCTGACTGCAACGGCGGCCATTACCGTGGCCTTCCTGATGAAGTTCCGCCAGCCGCTGGTCAGCAGTACCAGCGAAGGGTAAAAACAGCAAAAAATGCAGCGAAAGCAGCACAAAAAGGCGCCTGATGGCGCCTTTTTTAATGACAAAAAGACTAATAAGACAACTGTTGGATGGCTTCAGCTTCAATACAGCGAATAGCTTTAAGATTCCGGGCGAACTGACGATAAATGTGTGATTCTTAATTGCTTTAGTGCTTGTTGGAACCAATGATTAAGCTGTGCGTCATGCCAGTGGAGGTTATAAATGGCCCTTGATTATTTTGCACTTGGTCTGCTCGTCTTTGTCGGGCTGGTCATTTTTTATGGAGTCATCGTTATCCACGATATTCCTTACGAGATAGCCAAACATCGGAATCACCCTCATCAGGATGCCATTCACGTGGCAGGTTGGGTCAGCCTGTTTACCCTGCACGTGCTGTGGCCCTTCCTCTGGATCTGGGCAACCATCTATCGCCCCGATCGCGGCTGGGGCTTTAGCCAGCGGCTGCAAAAAGATGAAGAGGAGCTGGCGGCCCTCAAGCAGGAGTTAGCGGATCTGAAGAGCCGTATCAACACTATCGAACAGAGTGAGCAACAGGGATAAACCATGGACCTGCTACTGATCCTGACCTACACGGCGCTGTGTGTCGCCATATTCAAAATCTTCCGCATCCCACTCAACAAGTGGACCGTCCCCACCGCAGCACTGGGCGGCGTGCTGCTCATCGGCACCCTGATCATGCTGATGAACTACAACCACCCCTACTCCGAGATGGCGCGCAACTACTACGTCTCCACCCCCATAGTGCCGCTGGTCAAGGGCCGGGTCGTTGAGGTTCCGGTGCAGGCCAACCAGCCGGTGAAAAAAGGCGACGTGCTGTTTCGCCTCGATGACGAACCGTTCCGCCTGAAAGTGGAGAGCCTCACCGCACGGGTCGAATCCAACCGCGAGCACCTCAAGTCCATTGAGGCAAGACTGCGCTCCGCCAGGCTGGATCGGGATCGCGCCAGCGACCTGATGCGCCGTGGCGTGGGCAAGCAGCGTGACCTCGACGTCACCCAGGCCAACGTGGATGACATCGTGGCCCAGATTGACCAGCAGAAAGCCACCCTGAACGATCTGCAGGCCCAGCTGATGGAAGCCAAGTACCAGCAGTCACAAACCGTGGTCTATGCCCCGAGCGATGGTCATGTGGTGCAGTTGGCCCTGCGCCCCGGCATGATCGCCACCCCCTTCATGTATCGTCCGGTGATGACCTTCATCCACAAGGATGACACCGCCTACGTCGGCTGGTTCTGGCAAAACAGCATGCAGCGACTGGCGGTGGGCGATGAGGCCGAAGTGGTGATCGATGGCGTACCCGGCAAGATCTTCAAAGGCAAGGTGACAGCCGTGGTTCCGGCCATTGCCGCCGGTAACGTGCAGGCCAACGCCGGTCTGCTGGATCAGACCACGGCGGTGCGTCCGGGTCGCCTGCCGGTGGTTATCTCCATCACCGACCCCGAGTGGGCCAAGTATCAGATGATTGCCGGTGCCAGTGGGCAGGCCGCGGTCTACACCCAGTACTTCCACCATGTATCTGTGATGCGCAAAGTGCTGCTGCGCATGGCAAGCTGGATGAACTACATCTTCCCGTTCCATTGATCAGCACCAAAGCACCCAGCGGGCCGGCATCATGCCGGCCCGCTGTTTTTGTGGCGGCAAGCACCCTATAATGGCGCCACCCTGCGCCGTACCATGCCAAAACGCCACGCCCTCATGTTCGTTCTCAGACCCTATCAGACCGACGCCGTCAACGCCGTGATCAGCCACTTTCGCAAACACCCGGATCCCGCCGTGGTGGTGCTGCCCACCGGGGCCGGCAAGAGTCTGGTGATCGCCGAGCTGGCCCGCAAGGCACGCGGTCGGGTACTGGTGCTGGCCCACGTCAAGGAGCTGGTGGAGCAGAACCACGCCAAGTACGAGGCGTGGGGGCTCAAGGCCGACATCTTCGCCGCCGGTCTGGATCGCAAGGAGGCGAGCGCCCAGGTGGTGTTTGGCTCGGTGCAGTCGGTCGCCCGCAATCTGGATGCCTTCGACGGGGCGTTTTCGCTGCTCATCATCGATGAGTGCCATCGGGTCTCGCTCGATGATGACAGCCAGTACCATCAGGTGATCGACCACCTCAAGGCCGCCAATCCGGCCCTCAAGATCCTCGGTCTCACCGCGACCCCCTATCGGCTCGGGCTGGGCTGGATCTACCGGCGCCACTACCACGGCATGGTCAAAAGCCACGGCGAGCGGCTGTTCGGCGACTGCGTGTTCGAGCTGCCCTTGCGTTTTATGGTGAAAAACGGCTACCTGACGCCGCCGCGCATGGTGGATGCCCCCATCGTCCACTACGACTTCAGCAAGCTGGTGGCACGGGAGAACGGCCTCTTTAGCGAGGCGGATCTCAACGGCGAGCTCAAGCGCCAGCAGCGGGTCACCCCCCATATCCTGAGTCAGGTGCTGGAGTATGCCGCCGACCGGCAAGGGGTGATGATCTTCGCCGCCACCGTCGAACACGCCCGCGAAATTCACGGCCTGCTTGGCGCCAGAGGCCAGCAGGCAGCCCTTATCACCGGCGAAACGCCGGGGCCGGAGCGCGATGCCCTCATCAACGCCTTCAAGGCGCGCGAGCTCAAGTTTCTGGTCAACGTGGCGGTGCTCACCACCGGTTTCGATGCCCCTCATGTCGATCTTATCGTGATGCTCAGACCTACCGAGTCGGTCTCGCTCTATCAGCAGATCGTCGGGCGGGGCCTGCGCCTCTCGCCGGGCAAGACAGATTGTCTGGTGCTCGACTATGCGGGCAACAACTTCAACCTGTTCGCCCCCGAAGTGGGGGAGCCCCGCCCCCATGCCGGTACCGAGCCGGTGCAGGTGCCCTGCCCCGCCTGCGGTTTTGCCAACACCTTCTGGGGCAAGACCGACGAGGATGGCAAGGTGATCGAGCACTACGGCCGCCGCTGTCAGGGGCTGTTTGAAGATGACGAGGGCAACCGCGAAGAGTGTGACTACCGCTTTCGCGCCAAGATCTGCCCCGGCTGCGGTGCGGAGAACGACATCGCCGCCCGCCGCTGCCAGAGCTGCGATCAGCTGCTGGTGGACCCTGACGACAAGCTCAAAGAGGCGCTCAATCTCAAGGATTGCATGGTGATCCGCTGCGCCGGGCTAACCCTCACAGCCGGGCGCGGCAAACAGGGGGAGCGGCTGGAGGTGACTTACCACGATGAGGATGGATTGACCCTCAATGAATACTTCGGATTTCACTCCCCGGGCGCACGGCGCTTGTTTCAACAGCACTTTGTGCGTCATCATTGGCCCGCCCCGGGGCTGGAGCCCGAATTTGCCACCCTGGCGAGCGTGCTGGCGGCAGAAAGCCAGTTTCGCCATCCCGATTTCGTCATCGCCCGCAAATCGGGTCGCTTCTGGCAGATAAAAGAGAAAATTTTTGATTATGAGGGTCGCTATCGTACCGCCAACTCGATGGCATGATGGCGACCGGCATACATGGCATGAATTGCGTTACCCCGTCGATCCCGCATCGGCGGGTTGAATTATCAGGGTCGGCACCACTGCCGGGCCCTTCGTCACGTTAGAGGATGTTATGCAGCGGCTGTTGATTGGTTTTTGTGCTCTCTTTTCTTCTCTGGCGGCTCACGCCGCCCCGCTGACGCCCCCTCAGGGTGGCCAGTACGCCATCATGGTGCAGGGCAATAACGGCGTCGAGTTCGCCCGCCACGCGGATCAGATGATCGCCCCCGCCTCCACCATGAAGGTGCTCACCGCACTGGCAGCTCGCCTCGAGCTGGGTGCCGACTTCCGCTTCGCCACCGACATTCAGGCCCAACCCGGAGCCAAACAGGGTGACACCATCAACGGCGATATCTGGATCAACTTCGTCGGCGACCCCACCCTCTCCCGCATGGACCTGCTGGCCCTGTTCAAACAGCTCGGCGTCACCAGCATCAAGGGCAACGTCTACGTCAACACCGGCGCCTACAACGGCTACGAGCGCGGCAACGGCTGGTCGTGGGGGGATCAGACCCTCTGCTTCGCCGCTCCTGTCTCCTCGGTCATCATCGACAAGAACTGCGCCTACGGCACCATCACTGCCACCCAGATTGGCAAACCGGCGGTGGGCAATGTAGCTACCGGCGTCCCCATCGGCATCGGTGCCGACAACGTGGAAGTGATGAGCTATGGCGACATGGCGCGCCAGTTCTGCGCACTGGAAGTGGACATGGCCAAGGGCAACTTCTACGAGCTCAAGGGCTGCATCACCCCGAACAAGGAGCCGCAGGGGCTGCGTTTCGCCATTCACGACGTGGAAGCCTGGGGCTGGGACAACATCCGCTGGGCGATGAACCGTGCCGGTATCAAGCATGATGGCCTGCTGCGGGTCACCCACAAGGCCCCTGAAGGGGCAGAGACCCTCGGCACCCACTACTCGGTCTCCCTGCCGGTGATGCTCGCCAAGATGCTGAAGAAATCGGACAACCTCTATGCCGATACCTTCCTCAAAACCGTGGGCCGTCACTACTACAACAAGCCGGGCAGCTATCGCAGCGGCACCATGGCAGTGCGCGCCATCCTGACCAAGAACGGCATCGATCTGGGCAACGCAACTCTGGCAGACGGCTCCGGTCTCTCCGCTCACAATCTCATCAGCGCCCGTCAGATGATGTCGGTGCTCACCTTCATCCAGAAAAATGATGCCGAGCTTGGCCTGATCAAGCTGCTACCAAGCTCCCAGGTGGATGGCACCCTGGCGTGGCGCCGCAGCGTCACCGCCCCCATGATGAAGAACAAGGTGCACGCCAAGACCGGCACCATCACCGGCACCTCCAATCTGGTGGGCTTTATCGATACCGCGGGCGGCCAGCGCAAGGCTTTCGTGATGTTCCAGCGTGGCCTGTCCCAAGATCCGGCCACCCATGATCGCTACCGTGCCAGCAAGGCACCGTGGCCCTGGACTGTGTTCGAGAAGGGGGTGCTGGAGAGCATCTATCAGCAGCAGCCGATCCAGATCGCCGATGAGAGCTGAGCCAATAGGCCCACTCGAATCACGGTATCGATAATTTCGGCTTCAAGTCGCCACGAGGCAGGGCTATGCTGTTGCCTGCCTCATATCAACGGCCATACATAAACGGCTTAAAAAACGGAGAGAAAATATGTTTGCAGTGATTTTTGGTCGCCCGGGTTGCCCCTACTGTGTCCGTGCCGTACAGATCGCCGAGCAGCTGACCGAACAGCGCGATGACTTCAAATTCCGCTACGTGGATATCCATGCCGAAGGCATCACCAAAGAAGATCTGGCCAAGAGCGCCGGCAAGCCGGTCAATACCGTGCCGCAGATCTTCCTGGACGAGCAGCACATCGGTGGCTGCACCGATTTCGAAGCCTACGCCAAAGCGAATCTGGGTCTCTACCAGTAATTCTTGCGGGTCATCCCGAGCGGGTTGACCGCCAGAGCATATAAAAAATCCGGCGCCATCAGGCGCCGGATTTTTTATTAACGGAACTCGCACCATCCCTTGTCAGGAAGTCACAGACTGGGGTCAGGGAGTCACAGACTGAGCGGCAAAACGCGCAATGATGGGGTTGTGATCCGAGCTGTCGGTCGCCGGTGAACTCACCTCGACCAAATCCAGATTGCGGTAGTAGAGGTGATCCAGCGGGCGACCGAAGGCGGTGCGGCGCAAGTCAGGCACCGGCACGGCCTCTTGCAGGCCCAGCTCGTCCACCAATTTGCTTAACCAGAACTGACGTTTGTCGCTCCAGGTATTGAAATCACCGGCCAGGATCACCGGCCCCTGATGGCGGCGCACCAGCGCAGTCAAATCGTTGAGCTGCTCGCGGAAGGTGGCCATCCCCAGCTCGAAATTGACCGCATGGATATTGATGACCATGACGCCGTCAGGATCGCCCTGCAGCGGATAGAGGCTCACCAGCCCGGATTTGGGGATGCGCAGCAAGGGCTCGGGGGAGCGCACGCCACAGACGAACGCCTGCGGGGTCTTGGCCACCGTCATTACCCCGAACGACACGCCGCCCTGGGTGAAGGCTTGCAGCTGTTGCCACTGGAAATCACCGGCGCGCAGCCAGTCGAGCATATCGGGACGGGTGGCCGACTCTTGCAGCAACACCAGATCCTGCCCCTTGGCATAACTGTCCATCCCTTCGCGCCAGTTTTTACGCTGGCCCTTGTAGAGATTCCACACCGTCACCCCGAATTCACGGGGCAGCGCCGTGGTCGCCAACGCTACCAGCGGCGGACGCTGGCAGTCGAGTCCCGGCACAATCCCTTGAGCTGTGACCAGATGGTTCTGATCCGGCACCTCAAAACAACCTACCAACCCCAGGGTCAGCAGGGAGGTGCCAAGAATGCGATAACTATTTTTCATTGGCTAACAACCGCCCGCCTTTGCTTTTTGTTGCGACCATCACAAACGTCATCCACGCCGACTAAGCTGATAGTCCCTGTTCCACCCAACCAGAAGGACGCTGTCTCATGGCGAAAGAACTTCGGTACAACGTGACGTTTTATGATCAACAAGGAAATTGTCATCAAGTGGAGCTGGCCACCGTCTATCAGATAAGACGGGACCCTCAATGCGATCTCTGCCTGTTTGACACCCTGCAATATGTGGGCTCGGAAGAGATGCTGGAACGCATGATACGGCAAAAAACCGGGCTTGAGCAGGAAATATCCATCATCAATGCCCGGCTGATTTAATCAGGCACTCACCGGAACCGGGCGGGATTTGCCATGTTCGTCGATGGCGACATAGGTGAAGATCCCCTCGGTCACACAGTAACGCTGGGCATCGTTCTCCCGCAGTACCGGCTTGACCCACACCTCCAGCTTGAGCTTCATGGAGCTGCGACCGATCTTCATGCAGCGGCCGTAGCAGCAGACCACATCGCCCACCTTGACCGGACTGTGAAAGGTCATGCCTTCGACGGATACGGTACAAATACGTCCTTTTGCCAGCTCCTTGGCCATAATGCCCCCACCTATATCCATCTGGGACATGATCCAGCCACCAAAGATGTCGCCATTGGGGTTGGTATCGGCTGGCATTGCCAGGGTTCTCAGCAACAACTCCCCATCGGGGTGACGTTTTGTATCTACCATCATTACCGCCTCTCTCTCATGGATGGCGGCATGATAGGGGGCGATCTCCCCCTTGGCAAACCTCAATTGCCCGAGGCGGCGAGCTCGGCAAACCAGTGGGCCGGATCGGGCCAGCGATAGTTGAATCCCATCTGCTGGCAAATCAGCTGACCGTCGATGGGCTGAAATTCACCGGCAGGCTCGATAAAGACCGGCACGGGCAGCCCCTGCTGGCGCGCCGCAAAGGGGTAGAACTGCTCGCGACGCGGATGCACCGGTGCGCTCAGGTTGAAAACATCCCCGTCCTTGCCCCGCGCCAGCAGCAGCATGCAAGCCGCCACCACATCGTCCAGATGGACCAGATTGACCGACTGGGCGCCACCATCCAGGGTCTTGCCCGCGAGGAAGCGACCGGGATGGCGATCCGGGCCATAAAGGCCGGAGGGACGCACTATCATCACCGCCTCGAAACCGGCCGCCAGCACCGCCTGCTCCGCCGCCAGCATCCGCTCGCCACGGGCATGGCGGGGTTGGGGCACTTCACCCTCCTGCTGCCCCGCCCCCCACACCGAGGTGGCGCTAACAAACAATACCCGCCGGGTGCCATTCGCTTTGGCCAACGCGCAGGCCTTGGCTACCGCCTGCGGATAGTCATCGGCCTTGCTGGGCGGTACGCAGACCACCAGACTCTCGCAGGGGATGGGCCACGCATCCGACATATGGGCAGAAATCGTCAGCGGATAGGCGTTGATCCCCTCCCCCCGCAGACGGGCCGCCTTCTCGGCGCTGCTGACCGTGACTGCTACCTGCTTACCTGCCGCCAACAGGGCCCGCGCCAGCGGCAGCCCGAGCCACCCCGCCCCCAGAATGCCGATCGTCCCGGCGATATGTTGTTCTGTCATCGTCCCTTCTCCTGCTTGACGCTATGTGCCCCGCAGCTTACCTGCCTTGGAAAGAAAAGGAAGCCTTGGTCTGTAGATAGACAAATACCGATGAAATTGCGGTCTCTGATTTACACTTAGAACGTCATATTTTCCTAAATCACTGACACAGCCTAACTAAATGTTGAAGAAGCAAAAGCTGAGTTACTTAATATGTTTTACTTTTGAAAGGAGACACATATTATCAGCTAGAATATTAATGCCGCCTCCAATTACACCTCGACTACAACACATTTAACCTTACGAAATTTTACACTAAAATATTTTCAACTCACTGCTCTCTAACATAAGATGGTATAGGACTTAACCATTCAATTCTATTCGTTGACTCATTAAAGTGAACCAATACTATACTAGAATAACCATTCTTTGAAACATCATACCCTATATCTAATGCAGATATAGCACCTTGATTATAGTTTTGTAGAAAATCTAAATAAGCAAAAACTATTTTATTATAATCTGCATCCAGAGAGTATTTAGGTATCAATAATTTAAACTTATTTCCGTCTGTCGCATCAGAATAAATAGAGAAAGCATTCGAGTACGGATTATTATCAAAAACCTTACCTTTTGTTCCAATTAAGAACGGCTCAATTTTAGGTTTCCTCATTGTCTCGATTGTTAAATTAGACAACTTAACTTTTAAATGTTGATATAAATCCTTACCCATCTCACTTAAAAAACCAGCTGAAATTCCCGCAACAATAGTAGTCGGCATCAGCCACTCAAGACAAGCTTGTGGGCCAGGGTCTGGCCTTGATGCGACCATGGTGGGAATTCCACTCTGATTTAAATCATCAGCAAAGTCATGGAAAATGTCTTCTTCAAATGCTTCTGTGTAAATAAGAAAAACACCTTGTTCAATATTCATCTTTACTCCAATTACATTGAGGCAAACTCAAGAAATATCGATAATATAATAGTCAACCCCATATAAGACACAGTTATTAAACCTTACTTCTAAATGTATTTATTGCCTGCATAACATCGTTCAGCTCTTTATTTAAAAACATATTCTCCCTTGCCACGCTTTGATTAAAAACTTCATAATTTGCTTGTTCAGAAATCAGAGCAACCATAGAAAGATTTGATAAACTGGCGATCTGAGACAATTTTTCAAGTGCAATATCCTCTAAAGGTAATAATTCAGAAACTCGTTCCTCTATTTTACTTTTTGCGAGATTAAATCTGCTACTACCAACTTGACCAGTCCATACCGCCAACTCAACATAAGAAAAATCTAACGACTTTTTCATCTCCTTCGCTACATATACTCCGTGACATATTGCCTGCAAAGAACTTGATATTGACTGGACAATAATTAACTTTTGTTGATTTTCTGCAAGTTGAGCAGATTTTTCTGCCGCAGATGCAGACTTTAACGCCGCAACTGCAGAAATAATTGCTACAGCCAGAGCAAGAATACTTATAGCGTCTTTCCAGTTTTCAATAAAAAAATTAATAGTTTCCAAAATGGCCTCTAAATATTCAGGTTGCATTACAATATTTTAGCTCCCAGCATATTGCCTGTAGATATCAAACATATCAACAAATTATCATTTGTATTCAATATGTTATCAAATAATTACCGGTCAGATTGATAGATACGTATATCTATAATCAAAATTATGCTTTTTCAGCATCCCCAAAGCGGGCCAGTGGCCCGCTTTCTCATACCGATTTCACCCCATCCTCACACCGGCGGATGGAAATGGCTGGCTTCGCGGGTAGCCATCTCCTCGTAGGTGGCCCACTTCTGCCACGCCACTTTTTGCGCAACCTGCATCAGCCGCTCGGCCTCCTCCGGATGGCTCTGGGCCAGCACCCGATAACGGGTCTCCTCCTGCCGATATTCAGCGAGGGGAATGGAGGGGCGCAGGCTGTCGAGGCTGAAGGGGTTCTGCCCCGATCTGCGCAATACCGGGTTGTAGCGCATCAACGGCCAGTGACCGGAGGCCACGGCGCGTTTTTGCTGGGTCAGGCCAAACTCCATATCGATGCCGTGAGCGATGCAGTGGCTGTAGGCGATGATAAGCGACGGCCCCGGATAGGCCTCCGCCTCACGCAAGGCCTGCAGCGCCTGCTGCGGGTTGGCACCAAAGGCGATGCGGGCAACATAGACGTTGCCGTAGGAGATGGCCTGCAGCGCCACATCCTTCTTGGCCAGCGTCTTGCCCCCCGCCGCGAACTTGGCGACGGCGCCGAGCGGGGTCGATTTCGACATCTGGCCGCCGGTGTTGGAGTAAACCTCGGTATCCATCACCAGCACGTTCACATCTCGCCCGGAGGCGAGCACATGATCGAGCCCCGATGAGCCGATGTCATAGGCCCAGCCATCGCCGCCGATGATCCAGACCGAGCGGCGCACCAGCTGATCAATCAAGGAGAGCAGCTCGCGGGCCTTGCCGGATTTCACCTCCTCCAACCGCTCCCGCACTTGCGCCACCCGTGTGCGCTGGGCACGGATCTCCGACTCCAGCCGCTGCGGTGCGCTAATCAGGGTATCGACCAGCTCGGCGCCCAGCTCCCCCTTCATCGCTTCGAGGGCCGCCACCGCCTGACCGTGATGCTGATCGGCGGTGAGACGGAAGCCAAAGCCAAACTCGGCGTTGTCCTCAAACAGGGAGTTCGACCAGGCCGGCCCCTTCCCTTCGCCGTTCTTGGCCCACGGCGTGGTCGGCAGGTTGCCGCCGTAGATGGAGGAGCAGCCGGTGGCGTTGGCCACCAGCATGCGATCGCCAAACAACTGGGTCAGCAGCTTGAGATAGGGGGTCTCGCCACAACCGGCGCAGGCACCGGAGAACTCGAACAGGGGTTCGAGGAACTGGGTGCCGCGCACCGTGGAGAAGTCCACCCGCTCGCGGGCAGGCCACGGCAGGCTCTCGAACCAGCGCAGTGCCTGTTTCTGGCCAGCCAGATGGGGGGCCTTGTCCATCATGGCGATGGCTCGCTCGCCTTCATGGCTTTCATCCGCTCCGGCCCGCACCGGACAGGCCTGCACGCACTGGCCACAACCGGTGCAATCTTCCGGATAGAGCTGCAAGGTGTAGCGGCTGTCGGGGAAACCCTTGGCGGTGACGGGCACCGACTGCGCTGCCTCGGGGGCGGTTGCCAGCCAGTCCTGATGGTAGAACTTGGCCCGCAGCGCCGCGTGGGGGCAGACAAAGACGCAGTTGCCGCACTGGATGCAGATATCCGAATGCCAAATCGGGATCTCGCGGGCGATATCCCGCTTCTCGAAGCGGCTGGTGGCGGTGGGGTAAGTGCCATCCACCGGCAGCATGGAGACGGGGATCAGATCGCCGCGCCCCGCCAGCATCTCGCCAGTCACCCGCTGGACAAACTCGCTGCCGCCGGGAGCCAATGGCAGCGGATAGTCGCTGATCTGCTCCTCACCGGCCGGGATCGCCACCTTGCAGAGGTGAGCCAGGGTATCGTCCACCGCCGCGAAGTTGCGCGCCACCACCTCGGGCCCCTTGCGGGCATAACTCTTCTCGATGCTCTCCTTGATAAGGGCAATGGCCTCATCCCGCGGCAAGACTCCGGCTAGCGCGAAGAAACAGGTCTGCATAATGGTGTTGATGCGATTGCCCATGCCGTTTTGCTCGGCCACCCGATCCCCATCGATGCAGTAGAGCCGGATATTGAGGGCACGGATACGGGCGCGCAGCCGCTCGGGCAGCTGACCCCACACCTTGTCCGCCTCATAGGGGGCATTGAGCAGCAGGGTCGCCCCTTCGGCAGCGTGCTCCAGCAGATCGACCGATTCAACAAAGCCCCACTGGTGGCAGCCGATAAAGCTCGCCTGCTCGATAAGCCAGGGGGCGTCGATGGGTTCGGGGCCAAAGCGCAGGTGGGAGACGGTGCGCGAGCCCGACTTCTTGGAGTCATAGACGAAGTAGCCCTGGGCGTGGAACCCCTCCAGCTCGCCGATGATCTTGATGCTGTTCTTGTTGGCACCGACTGTGCCGTCGGCACCGAGACCGAAGAAGAGCGCCCGCACCCGGCTGGCAGGCTCCAGATCGCCGATGGGGTGCCAGGCAAGACTGAGGCCCGACACATCGTCCACTATCCCCACGGTAAAGCGCGGGCGCGGCGCATCGGATGCCAGCTCCTCGAACACCGCCGCGCACATGGCGGGGGTGAACTCTTTGGAAGAGAGGCCGTAGCGACCGCCACTGAGCCAAGGCAGCCGCTTGATAAGGCCGCGTTGCAAGCCGTCGATAAGGGCGCTCTGCACATCCAGCAGCAGCGGCTCGCCGCCCGCCCCCGGCTCCTTGGTGCGATCCAACACGGCGATGCGCCGCACGCTCTGCGGCAGCGCATCGAGCAGCGCCTGTACCGGGAAGGGGCGATAGAGGCGCACAACCAAGACCCCGGTCTTGCGATCCTGTTGGTTGAGCCAATCCACGGTGGTGCGGGCGGTGGCCGCCCCCGAGCCCATCAGCACGATGACGTCGGTGGCATCGGGCGCGCCGTGGTACTCCACCAACCGGTAGTGGCGGCCGGTCAGCTCGCCGAGATTGTCCATGCATTGCTGCACCCGCGCCGGTACCGCTTCGTAGAAGGGGTTGACGCTCTCGCGGGACTGGAAATAGGTATCCGGGTTCTGGGCTGTGCCACGCATCACCGGATGATCCGGGTTGAGGGCCCGGGCACGGTGGGCGCGCACCCAGTCGTTATCGATAAGGGCGCGAATTTCATCCCGATGCAGGGCGGTGATCTTGTTCACCTCGTGGGAGGTGCGAAAGCCGTCGAAGAAGTGGATAAAGGGCACCCGGCACTGCAGGGTGACGCTGTGGGCGACCAAGGCCAGGTCCTGCGCCTCCTGCACCGAGCCGGAGGCAAGCATGGCAAAGCCGGTGCTGCGCGCCGCCATCACATCCTGATGGTCGCCAAAAATCGACAGCCCCTGCGCCGCCAGCGAGCGGGCCGCCACATGGAACACCGCCGAGGTCAATTCACCGGCGATCTTGTACATGTTGGGCAGCATCAGCATCAGCCCCTGACTGGCGGTGAAGGTGGTGGCGAGCGCCCCCGCCTGCAGGGCGCCGTGTACCGTGCCGGCCGCCCCCCCTTCGCTTTGCATTTCCACCACTGTGGGGATGTTGCCCCACAGGTTGGTCTGCCCCTCCGCCGCCCAGGCATCGGCCAGTTCGGCCATGGTCGAGCTCGGGGTAATGGGGTAGATGGCACACACTTCACTCAGCTGGTAGGCCACCCGGGCCGCGGCTTCGTTGCCGTCGACCATGATCAGTTCATGTTTCATTGGGACTCCTCCGGTTGGCGCAGCTCGATGGCGTGACAGGGGCACTGGTCGTGACAGGCACCGCAGCCGGTGCAGCGCTCGGCATCCACCTGATAGCCTTTGCCCGGCCCAAGCTTGGCGATGGCCTGTTCGGGGCAACTGCCATAGCAGCCGTCGCACTCGAAGCAGTTGCCGCAGGAGTAGCAGCGCGCCGCCTCGAAGCGGGCGGCCACCTCATCCAGCCCGCCGATGATCTCGCCAAAGTCGTCCCGCGCCCACGCCGGTTTGACCGGCTGACTGCTGGCGGGCGCGTGGGTCTGGAACCATAACTGCAACTGCTCCGGCCCCACCAGCGGGTAGGAGAGCGGTTTGTGGTAGTGGCGACCGCGCAGCCAGGCATCCATATGGCGCGCCGCCTTCTTGCCGTGGCCGGTGGCGATGGTGACGGTGCGCTCGGAGGGCACCATGTCGCCACCGGCAAAGAGACCCGGCACATCCGTCATCAGGTTTTCGCCAACCTGCACTACCCCCTCCTTGTTGACCCGCACGCCGGGAATACTCTCCAGCACCGAGAGATCGACCTCCTGACCCAGCGCCAGAATAAGGGAGTCTGCTTCGAGGGTTTCAAACTTGCCGGTGGGTACTGGCTTGCCCTCGGCATCCAGCGCCATCACCTCCACCTCGATATTGGTGTTGTCGAGCTGACGGATGCTGCGCAGCCAGTTGATCTTGATCCCCTCCTCCTCGGCCTCGTCGGCTTCAAAGGCGTGGGCAGGCATATGGTCCCGATCGCGGCGGTAGATGATCATTGCCTCTTCAACGCCCAAACGGCGGGCGGTACGGGCCGCATCCATGGCGGTATTGCCACCCCCATAAATCGCTACCCGCCGTCCCAGTTTGGGGGGGGGCAAGCCCTGCTCTTCGGCCAGACTGGCCTGTTCGAGGAAGCTCACCGCATCGAGGATCTTGCCCGCTTCCCGGGCTGGAATATCGACCCGCTTGGCCAGATGGGCGCCGATGGCCATAAAGACGGCATCAAAGCCCCCCTCGTCGCGCTCGCGCAGCACATCCTCCACCTTGTGGTTAAGAGTGAGGGTCACTCCGGCCGCCACGATGCGGGCCACCTCCCGCTCCAGCACGTCGCGGGGCAGACGGTAGGCGGGAATGCCGAAACGCAGCATGCCGCCCGCCAGCGGCCCCGCTTCGCGGATCTCCACCTGATGGCCGAGCCGGTTGAGGTGCCAGGCGCAGGAGAGGCCTGAGGGGCCAGCCCCGATCACCAGCACCTTCTTGCCGCTGGCGGGCGCGGGGGGCGCAGGCAGCCAGCCTTTGGCCAGCGCCTCGTCGCCGAGGAAACGCTCGATGGCATGGATAGAGACGGATTCATCCACCTGACCGCGGTTGCAGGCGCTCTCGCAGGGGTGATAGCAGACCCGGCCATGAATGGCGGGCAAGGGGTTCTCTTCGATCAGGGTCTGCCAGGCCGCCTCAAAACGGCCGGCCTGCGCCAAAGAGAGCCAGGCCTGGATATTTTCTCCGGCCGGGCAGGCGTGATTGCAGGGTGGCAAGGCCGGCCGCCAGACGGGTAGCCGGGTACGCACCGGGCCTGTTCCCGTTTTCAGGGAGAGATCCGGCAATGGGGTCATGTCCAGTTGTTTGCTCATACATTGCTTTCTTCTTTTTGTGTGACAGGCCCCACCCGATGGCGCTTGATACCGTGTAGCCGAGGCGGACGGTGGCCGGATGGGGAAGAAGCGAAAGCGTTAGAAACTGGGAACTGAGTCGATAATGGCCGCTTTTTTGTACTGATTAGCGAATCAGGATCAAAAAATGTTGCACTTTATGGTTCATAGAGACCAGAACGTGACTCAAGTAACATCTTCTCCAGCTGACCGCTGGCTTTCAGTTTGGCGAGCCCCCGATTGAAGGTTTTGATGAGTTCGTCAGCGTTGGCGCGCTTGCGGCTGATCAGCAGGTGACCTTCAACTTTCATCACGGGTTTTGAATGGGTTGCAAAGAGATCGACCGTGCTGGCCGGGTAGAACTGACGCAGGGAGTAGTAACCGACATCGATGTTCTCCAGGGTCAGGTCGGCGCGGCCGGAGAGCAGCAGATCGAAGCTCTGACGCAGCCGGGTGACGAACTGCACCTGCAGCGGCACCTGCGCGATGGCTGCAAAAAAATCTGCATTGTAGGTATAGCCACTGACCGCAGCCAGCTTGCGATCCGCCAGATCCTGATAGCCACGCCATTCCAGCGGATCTGACTTGAGATAGAACCAGACGTAGGTTTCGCTCAGGATGGGATCGCTGTAGAGATGGGTTTTGCGCCGCTCGCTCGACTCATACCAGTGGACTGTGCCATCCACCACCCCCTCCTCCGACAAGCGAAAGGCACGCTTCCAGGGCAGAAACTGGAACTTGACGCTCACCCCCTCACTCTTGAATGCCTCGCTCACCACATGAGGGATAAGCCCCTGATATTTGAGCGTCTCGGAGCAGTAAGGGGGATACTCCCCCGTGGTCAGGGTCAGCTCCTGCGCCCAGAGCCCGTGGCAAAAAAGGCTCCCCACCAGCAACCAGCTTATTTTCATCCCTATGCCCTCTTGTTCTGTTTTCCCAACTATAGACCGCCCCCTTGAAAGGATTGCCGGATCGTCGGGGAACCGTTATGTTCCCCTTTTTCCAGGCGATCGCGCCGCGTCACAAGGATATGAAGATGCCCAGGCTAGACAGCATTCACCTCTACCCCATCAAATCGACTGCAGGTATGCCGCTGGCTCGCGCCCGGGTGACCGAAGAGGGACTGGCAGGGGATCGCCGCTACATGGTGGTCAAACCGGACGGTACCTTTATCACAGCCCGTACCCATCCCCAGCTGCAACAGGTCGTGGCCACCCCCATCGAAGGGGGCTTGCAACTGCGCTATCCGGGCTTTGAACCGCTCACCCTGCAAGAGACCGACTTCAGCCGCACCCCGCAAGCTACCGGAGTCTGGAGCGACCGCTTTACCGCCCTGCACACCGACCCCAAAGCCGATGGATGGCTGAGCCGGGTGGCAGGGGAGACGGTGCAACTGCTCTGGCTGGGTGAAACCTCTGATCGCTTTCGCGAGAAGACCGGCACCCGGGTCAGCTTTGCCGACGGTTATCCGCTGCTGCTGATAAGCCAGGCTTCCCTTGAGGATCTCAATCTGCGCTCCGATGCCCTGCACCAGATGAGCCAATTCCGCACCAATCTGGTGGCAAGCAATACCCAGCCCTTCGAGGAGGACAGCTGGGTGCGCATCCGCATCGGTGAGGTGGAATTTAAAGTGGTCAAGCCCTGCAGCCGCTGCATCATGACCACTGTGGAAGCGGGCACCGATCGCTTCAACGCCCTGAAAGAGCCGCTGGCGACTCTCACCCGCTACCGCCGTGGCGAGGATGGCGAGGTCTACTTCGGCCAGAATCTGGTGGCGCTGAACGAGGGATGGATTGAGGCAGGCAGCGAGATCGAGGTGCTGGAACGTACCCGTCCGGTGGTCTATCCCGCCGCCGCGCCGAAGAAGCGGGAGCTGGTCTGCGTGGCCCGCGAACCGCTGGCGCGGGATCTGGAGACCTTCTGGTTCGAGGCGACCGATGGCGAGCCCCTGCCCGACTACCTGCCGGGCCAGCATCTGCCCATCAGCCTCGATATCAAAAATGAACGGATCCAGCGGCGCTATACCCTGAGCTCCACGCCGGATCACCCGGAGCGTTACAGCATCAGCGTCAAAAAGGTGGAGGGTGGCCGCATCTCCCACTGGCTGCACCAGCAACTGCAGGTGGGCGACCGGCTGCTGGCCGCCAACCCCGCTGGTGAGTTTCACTTAGGGTCCGAGCGCAACCTACTGTTGCTCTCCGCAGGCTCCGGCGTCACCCCCATGCTGACGATAGCCCGCACCCTGACCCTGCGCGGGGAGCTCGAAGAGGTTCACTTTATGCACCTGTGCCGCAGCGAAGCGGACATTCCCGCCGCCAGCGAACTGCACGCCATGGCGCAGCAGGGTATGGCCCTCACCATTATCCTGAGCCAGCCGGACAATCACTGGCAGGGGCTGCAAGGGCGACTCAATGATGAGCATCTGCAACGTATCAAAGGGCTGGCCGAAAAAGAGGTCTTTATCTGTGGCCCCCACGGCTTTATGGCCGATGCGGCGGCGAAAGTGGCAGCCCTCGGCGTACCGGCCGCGCGGATCAGACAGGAGAGTTTTGGCGGCGCCATTCTCTCGGTGGCCCGCCCCCATCAGGCGGTGCAACTGCGTATCGGCGCCCAAGCCTTTACCGGCAACAATCAGGGCACAGTGCTGGATCAGGCCAAAAAGCAAGGTGTAGAGCTGCCATGGAGCTGCCGCGCCGGCATCTGCGGCAGTTGCAAACAGACGCTGATCTCGGGCGAGGTGGATCACCCCGACGCCCCCGCCATCACCGCCGCCGAGCGGGCCGAGGGCAAGATCCTTACCTGCTGCGCCGTGCCGCTCACTGACCTTGAAATCCTATGATCGGGTGATCGAGCCGCATTAACTCACGCCCCCCCCAGATGACCGAGGAATTGACCCCGGTCATCTTTATCCACACTTGTTCACCTGATCCGCCCTTAATTTGTCCCCACGGCCTTCATCAGTGAGTTTCCCTTCCTATACTCTCAGAGCAAAAAGCCTTGCCAGCCATTGACTTGGCGATGCTCCATACGACACTCAGCCATAGGGAAAGGACGCCCATACCATGGAACAGAACAAGCCCGCCTTTCAGCTCAACCTGCTGCTATCCGTCATCACCCTGATCCTGCTGTCACTGGTGTTTTTCGCCTACAGCTGGGCGGGTAAACAACTGGAAGAGAGTTATCGACAACAATATGTCTCCTACCTGCTGGCCGATGAGCTGCGCCAATCCTCCGATGATCTGACCCGACTCGGTCGCACCTATGTCATCACCAAGGATCCAGCCTACGAGCAGCAGTACATGCGGATCCTGGCCATTCGCAACGGCGAACAGCCGAGGCCGGATGGCTACAACCGTATCTACTGGGACTTTGTCGCCGCCAACGGCCAGAATCCCCGCCCCGACAGCAATGTTCGCCGTGGCCTGATCGACCTGATGAAGGATGCCGGTTTCACCGACGGTGAGCTCGCCAAACTGAACGAGGCCAAAAACAACTCGGATGCGCTGGTCAACACCGAGGTCGCCGCCTTCAAACTGGTGCAGCAGACCGATGGCGATCCGGTTGCCAACCAGCAAAAAGCCATCGCCATGATGCATGACAAGGCCTATCACCAGAACAAGGGGCGCATCATGTCCCCCATCGATGACTTCTACGTGATGATGGAGCAGCGCAACCATGAGGCAGTCGAGAGCGCCATCGCCAATACCGATATGCTGCGCTATCTCTTTATCGCCCTCGGTCTGGTGTTGATGTTCTTCCTCTGGCGCACCTATCGCTCCCTGCTCGATCTGGTGGGCACCTCGGTCGAACAGCTCAAGACCGATCTCCATATGATGGCGGAAGGGGACTTCTCGCGCCCCATCAAGGTGCCGGCAGGATCGAAAGAGAGCCTGATCGGCCTGCTCGGCGGCATGCAGACCACCCTCAAGGGGATCATCGCCAAGGTCTCCCACTCCACCGAGGAGCTATCCCACTCTGCCGACAGCATCGCCCAGATCGCCGAGCAGACCGCCCAGTTTGCTACCGATCAGCAAACCAGCACCCAGACCATGGCCGCCGCCATCGAGGAGCTGGTAGTGAGCATCAGCCACCTCTCCGACAATGCCACCCATGCCGACGAGCTGAGCAAGGTCTCCGCCAATACCCTGGAGGAGGGTTCGGGGGTCATTAAAGAGACGCTTGGCAGCATCGAGAATATCTCCACCACTGTGGGGGATGCGGCCAGCACCATCTCCGAGCTCAACGGCCATACCCAGCAGATTTCGGAGATCATCGGGGTGATCCGCGGCATCGCCGATCAGACCAACCTGCTGGCCCTCAACGCGGCCATCGAGGCGGCGCGGGCCGGTGAACAGGGTCGCGGCTTTGCGGTGGTCGCCGACGAGGTGCGCAATCTGGCCAGTCGCTCGGCGGCCTCAACCCAGCAGATCACCGGGATGATCAGCAAGATCCAGAGCGGGGCGGATGCCTCCATTCGCAGCATGGAGAACACGGTCAACAACGTCTCTCGCGGGGTCACGCTGGCCAACCAAACCGGCGAGGCGATCGCCAGCATCCAGAGCCACGCCTCCAACCTCACCGGCCTGATGGGGGAAATCAGCCACACCCTGCGCGAGCAGTCCACCGCCGCCAACGAGGTGGTCTCTACCGTCGGCAACATCACCTCTCTCTCAGAGCAATCGGGGGATGCCGCCCGTCACGTGTCGCAAGAGGCGGCCAAGCTCAAGCAGCTGTCACGGGTACTGCGCCAGGAGATGGGGCACTTCAAGCTTTAAAGAACGCTGAAAAGCAAAACGGCTGCCCGAAGGCAGCCGTTTTTTATGCAGGGTATCCCCGTCATTCAGCATCTATCAACCACGCAGGGCGGCGATACGCTGCTCGATGGGCGGGTGGCTCATGAACAGCTCGCTCATGGAGCGCTTGCCGTTGATGCCAAAGGCCATCATGGAGCCTTCCAGCTGTGGCTCGGCACCGCGGGAGAGGCGCTCAAGGGCGGCAATCATCTTGTCGCGACCGGCCAGCTTGGCGGCACCGGCATCGGCACGGAACTCACGCTGACGGCTGAACCACATGACGATGATGGAGGCCAGAATACCGAACAGCATTTCCAGCACGAACACGGTGATCATGTAGGCAAAACCGCCGGTACTGCTGCTCTCTTCCTCGTTGTTGGAGCTGAAGAAGTTGCTGATCACGCCAGCCACGATACGGGCGAAGAACATCACGAAGGTGTTCACTACACCCTGGATCAGGGTCAGGGTCACCATGTCGCCATTGGCCACGTGGCTCACCTCGTGGGCCAGTACCGCTTCCGCCTCGTCACGGCTCATGCTGTAGAGCAGGCCGGAGGAGACCGCCACCAGCGAATCATCGCGGCGAGCGCCGGTCGCAAAGGCGTTCATCTCGGGAGAGTCGTAGATCCCCACTTCCGGCATCTTGATACCCGCTTCGCGGGCCTGACGAGCCACAGTGCTCACCAGCCAGTGCTCGGTCTCGTTACGGGGTTGCTCGATGACCTGGACGCCATAGCTGCGCTTGGCCATCCACTTGGACATCAGCAAGGAGATAAAGGAACCCCCAAAACCGAACACGGCACAGAACACCAACAGCCCGGAAATGCTGGACTTGTTGATCCCCAGAACCGAGAACAGGATATTGAGTACCACCCCCAGCACCAGCATGACGGCCAGGTTGGTCACCAGGAATAGCATAATTCGCTTCATATAGACTCCTTGTGAAGATAAGGGACATGACCGGGGATCACTCGGGATCCCCACCTGATCATGTTAATGTCGACATTCTAGGGAGATTCGATGAATGTTCGCTGAATATGCCGTCAAAGTAGCGGCGAGATATCAAGACGCCCCTGCAAATCGGCTTCAAGCGGATTGTTTATAAACGGAATTTCGCCGAGGAAGGGGGCTGGCAGCAAGCCCCTCAGGGTGTCCAGATTTTCCTGATAATGGCTCATGGAACCATGGAGACGATTAATTACCCACCCCGCCACCGGCAGCTGATCATTGCGAATGGCGGCAAAGGTGAGCAGCGCATGATTGAGGCAACCCAGCTTGGCCCCCACCACCATGATCACCGCCATGTTCTCCTGTTTCACCCAGTCCGACAGCAAATGCTTGCGATCGAGCGGCAGATACCAGCCCCCCGCCCCTTCCACTACCGCCAGCTCGGCCCCGGCCTGTTCAATCTTGCGTAGCCCCTCGCTCAACCCCTGCATGGTGATAGGCTGGCGTGCCTCGCTGGCGGCGATGTGGGGCGCAATCGGCGGCTCATAGGCGAACGGATTGACCACCTCATAGGGCAGCGGCAGACTCGCCGCCTCCTGCAACAGAACGGCATCCAGGTTGCGCAGCCCGTCCGGAGTGCGAGCACATCCGGCCGAGACCGGCTTGTAACCCGCGCACTTGATTCCCTGTGCGCTGAATTCGCGCAGCAGGGTGCGCGCCACCAGCGTCTTGCCCACATCGGTATCGGTGCCGGTGATAAAGAATGATTTCATACGGTTCTCTCCTTGGCAGGGCCCGTTGACTACCCTGCACACAATGCGATTCCCGGCGCTCAGCGAGGCTTGCTGAGACGGCCGAGGCACACCCGATAACTGGCGACCAGCCTGCCATCGGGCTGGCGAAACGCCTCATACGCCTGCGCCAGCTGCTGCAATCTGGCGCGCCCGCTCAGACCGGCCGGGGCGGCACTCCCCTGATTGTCATTGACCTGATTGGCCCCAATCCCCTTGAGATCACGCAACAACTGCGGCAATTCAAGATAGGCGAGATCCCAAGTGATACAACGCAGCTCGGGAGCAGATACCCCGGCGCTCGCCAGTGCCTGCTCCAATTGTGGCAGGCTGAGGAAGCGATTGACATGGGCGCGACCATCAAGCTGCTGCCAGGCGGCTCGCAACTGCCAGAGCGACTCATCGAGCAGGGTCGAGAAAAAGATCTGGCCGCCCGGTTTGACCACCCGCAGCAGCTCGCCGAAAGCCTGGGCCGGGCGCTCGCACCACTGCAGCGCCAGACTGGAGAAAACCCAGTCGAACGCGTTATCGGCGAAAGGAAGCTGCTCCGCATCGCCGCAGAGCAGGCGAGCACCGCTGTCACGCAAGGCGGCCTGCGCCAGCATGCCGGGGGCGAGATCCAGCCCCACCAGCTGTTGACAACGGTTCGCCAGTTGGGGCAAGAAAAAGCCGGTACCGCAGCCCAGATCCAGCCCGCTCACCGTCAGATCAGTGCCAACCGGCCTGCTCGGCATCCATTCCAGCAACGCCTGCCCCACCTCCTGCTGAAAGCGGGCATGGGCATCGTAGTGACGAGCGGCGGCGCCGAAACGGCGAGCAAGCTGCGCCTTGTCGACCGTTTGAAAACGCTCAGCCATGATGAGTCTCCCCAAGCGTTGTCGCTGCAGGGCAGACCCCCAAGGCATCGAGCAGGCGATCCACATCCTGCTCGCGGTGAGCCGCGCTCAGGGTAATACGCAGCCGGGCCGTACCGACTGGCACAGTGGGCGGGCGGATGGCGCTCACCCAGACGCCGCGCTCCCGCAGCCGTTCAGCCAGTTGCAGGGCAACACTGCTCTCCCCCACCAGCAGCGGCTGGATCGGGGTATTGCTGGCACCAAGTTGCCAACCCTGATCCTCTGCCCCTTGCCGGAAGCGGGCGATCAGCTGGCCAAGATGGGCGCGGGCATCCTCGGCGGCGCGTACCAGTTGGATACTCTTGCTGACCGCACAGGCCTGCGCGGCGGGCATATGGGTGCTGTAGACATAGTGGCGAGCGAAGTTGACCAGATACTCCACCAGCTCGCGGCTGCCGCCGACAAAGGCGCCAGCGACGCCAAGCGCCTTGCCAAAAGTGCCCATCTGGATATGCACGTTGGCAGGATTTACTCCCTGCGCCGCCAGGGTGCCGCGCCCCTCAGGCCCCAGCACACCGAGGCCGTGGGCATCGTCGATCATCAGCCAGTTGCCGCTCCGGGCGGCGAGGATTGCGAGCTCGCGCCAGGGGCCCTGATCCCCGTCCATGCTGAACACCCCTTCCGAGACGATGAGCCCGCGATTTGGCTCAAGCTGCCGTTCAAGGGCCGCCATATCGTTGTGGGCAAAACGCTTCATCTTGCAAGGGAGCTGGCTGCCGATCTCCTGCAGGGAGGCGTGGTTGAGTTTGTCCTGCCACAGCAGATGCTCCTTGCCGAACAGGGCTTTGAGCACCGCCTGATTGGCGGAAAAACCGCAATTGAAGAGCAGCACCGCCTCCACTCCGAGCCACTCGGCCAGAGTCTCCTCAAGCTCTTGGTGGGCACGGCTGTAACCGGTCACCAGTGGCGAGGCGCCGGAGCCCGCGCCATAGAGCTCAATCCCCGCGTTGAAGGCGGTCTTGATGGCGGGGTGATCCGCCAGCCCCAGATAGTCGTTGGCGGAAAAGTTGAGGTAGTCGCGCCCTGCAACCCTGAGCAGCCCGCCACTCGCCCCGTCGGTCGCGATGCGGCGACGCAGCAGATTGGCCTGTTCGCGCCCGGCCAGCGCCGCGCTCAACCCAAAGGGGCCTGTTACTGCTGGGCCAGTCATGACCGCGCAGCCTCGGCACGGGGGCGGGTGGCGTCATAAAACATTTCGGCAGGTTCGCTCTGGCGGCTCACCTCGGCCAGCAGCTCCTCTTCTTGAACCTGATCCGGTTTCTGGGCGCGCTGGGCGGGACGAATACCGAGCCGCTTGAACAGCTGCATGTCGCTGTTCTCGTCCGGGTTGGGGGTGGTCAGCAGCTTGCAGCCGTAGAAGATGGAGTTGGCCCCCGCCATAAAACACATGGCCTGCATCTGCTCGTTCATCTTCTCCCGCCCGGCAGAGAGGCGCACATGGGAGGCGGGCATCATGATCCGTGCCACGGCGATGGTGCGGATAAATTCGAACGGATCGAGGTTCTCCTCGTTCTCCAGCGGCGTTCCCTTCACCTTGACCAGCATGTTGATGGGCACACTCTCCGGGTGGCGCGGCAGGTTGGCCAGCGCCATCAAGAGACCCGCCCGATCCTTGGCCTGCTCACCCATGCCGACGATGCCGCCGGAGCAGACCTTCATGCCCGCGCCACGCACATGCTCCAGCGTATCGAGCCGATCCTGATAGGTGCGGGTGGAGATGATCTCGCCGTAGAACTCCGGCGAGGTGTCGAGGTTGTGGTTGTAGTAATCGAGCCCCGCAGCGCCAAGACGCGCCGCCTGATCGGCGGTGAGCATCCCCAGCGTCATGCAGGTCTCCATGCCGAGCCCGCGCACCTCCTCGATCATCCGGATGATGTAGGGCATGTCCTTCTCTTTGGGATTGCGCCAGGCGGCCCCCATGCAGAAACGGGACGAGCCGTTGGCCTTGGCTTCGCGGGCCCGCTCCAGCACCTTCTCCACCTCCATCAGCCGCTCGGCCTCAAGACCGGTGTGGTAACGGGCGCTCTGGGGGCAATATTTGCAATCTTCCGGGCAGGCACCGGTCTTGATGGAAAGCAAGGTGCTCACCTGCACTTCGTTCGGGTCAAAGTGAGCGCGGTGGACAGTCTGGGCCTGAAACAGCAGATCGTTGAACGGCAGGGCAAACAGGGCCTGAACCTCGGCGAGGGTCCAGTCATGGCGAAGGGCGTGACCGCCCGCGGTGAGAGCATTCATACATGGCTTCCGGTTGTTATTAGTGGGATCCTGCGCCCGCCATCTTGGGATTGACGGCCACAAAACCCGCCGCCGGGCCCGCGCGCTCAGGGTTATGCGCAGTGCCAAGTGGCTGAAATTGTTGGCTAGTGTAGAGAGCACGCGTAGACTGTCAACACCGACCAGATCAAACCAATTGACAACAGAACAACAAATGACCAATCAAGAATTCGACCTGCACCACATCTGGCACCCCTATACCTCCCTCACTCACCCCCTGCCCTGCTATGAAGTGGCCAGCGCCAAAGGGGTGACCATCACCCTCAGCGACGGCCGTGAACTGGTGGATGGCATGAGCTCCTGGTGGGCTTGCGTGCACGGCTATCAGGTGCCGGAGTTGGACGCCGCCGCCACCGCCCAGCTCGGCAAGATGTCTCACGTGATGTTTGGCGGGCTGACCCACACCCCGGCGGTCGAGCTCTGCCGCAAACTGGTGGAGATCACTCCGAAGGGGCTTGATCGGGTATTTCTGGCCGATTCCGGCTCGGTGGCAGTGGAAGTGGCACTCAAGATGGCCCAGCAGTACTGGCATGCCAAGGGGACGCCCAGAGCCAAATTTGTCGCCCTGCGCAGCGGTTATCACGGCGACACCTTTGGCGCCATGAGCGTCTGCGATCCCGATGGCGGCATGCATGAGCTCTACAAAGGGTTTCTGCCGGAACACTATTTTGTCGATGCGCCGAGCTGTCGCTTCCACGCCGAGTGGGATGAGCAGTGCGTAGTGGAGCTGGCGACACTCATGGCGGATCATCACGAGGAGATCGCCGCCATCGTGCTTGAGCCCATAGTACAGGGCGCTGGCGGCATGCGCTTCTATCACCCCCGCTATCTGCAGTGGGTGCGCGCCCTGTGCGACGAATTCGGCGTGCTGCTCATAGCTGACGAGATTGCCACCGGCTTTGGCCGCACCGGCCAGCTGTTTGCCTGCGACTGGGCGGGGATCAGCCCCGACATCATGTGTCTGGGCAAGGCGCTTACCGGCGGCTACCTCACCCTCTCGGCGACCCTGACCACCGAGCATGTCGCCCGCACCATCTGTGACGGCAAGGCCGGCGTCTTTATGCACGGCCCCACCTTTATGGGCAACCCGCTCGCCTGCGCGGTGGCCAACGCCTCCATCGATCTGCTGCTGACCTCACCTTGGCAGGAGCGGGTGCGCACCATCGAGCATCAGCTGCGAACAGAACTGGTAGAGCTGACCCTGCACCCAGCGGTCGCGGATGTGCGAGTGCTTGGCGCCATCGGGGTGGTGGAGATGAAAGAGCGGGTGGATGTGGCGCGCATCCAGCGCAAATTTGTCGAACTGGGCGCCTGGATCCGCCCCTTTGGCAAGCTGGTCTACCTGATGCCCCCGTTCGTCATCACCCCTGAAGAGTTGCGGGTATTGACCGGCGCCATCCGTCAGGCCATCACCGAGGGCGAGTTTTAATGCATACAGCGGGCGGCCATCGCTGCCGCCCGTTTGGCTACCCGCATTTGATATATAAAGAGGGCAACTTTATCCACTTCAGTGCAGTTTCACTTGCCGTAATGTGAGCAAAACACCAGACCTGAGGCCCCAAGAGGGGTAAACTGCTGCGGTTTTACCATCAAGAAAGACTGCTCATGCGCCTCTCCATTGCTGCCAAAATCAACTTTTTCCTGCTCTTCATCTTCTCCATGGTACTGGTCTTCTCCGCAGCCTATCAGGCGGTGCGCGAGCGCGATCTCATCCTGACCCTCATCAAGGAGCAGAGCCGCGAGCAGACCGAAGCCTATTTCGACGGCCTCAACATGCTGATGCTGACCGGCAAGATGGATGCCCGCGATACCCTGCGCGGCAAATTTCTCGACCATGCCCATGTGGAGGATGCCCGCATCGTCCGTGGAGACGCGGTGAGCAAACAGTTTGGGCCGGGACGGGAGACCGAACAGGTAAAGGATGAGTTTGATGAGCTGGCTCTGGTGGGCAAAGGGAGTCTGGAGGTGGTGCACAACGGCATGCACAGCCGTCTGGTGGTCACCCGACCGCTGCTGGCCAAGAAGGATTTTCGCGGCACCGACTGCACCAGCTGTCATCTGGTGCCGGAGAATACCGTGCTTGGAGCGGTGCGCTTTGACTACTCCCTCGATTCGCTGTTTACCCGGGTCGAGCAGAATATCCTCACCTCGGCGCTGATCCTCACCGGCATCTTCGGGATGGGACTGCTGCTGACCCTCTGGGTCATCCGCACCTGGATCGTGCGCCCCCTCAACCAGTTGACCCGCTCCATGGAAGAGGCCACCGACCTGCACGACTTCGGCCACCGGCTGGAGGGGGATGACGGCGACGAGATTGGCCGGGTGGCGGTAGCCTACAACCAGATGCTCGACAGCGTGGAGCGCCAGCTCGGCAAGCGCACCAAGGCCAGCAGGCAGGAGCCGGATCAGCCCCGCTGAGGCGGGCGCTTAACCGACGTAGTAGAAGAGCAAGCTGGCGATCAGCACCAATAGCAGGATGGCCAGATTGACATGCCGGGAGTCATCCTGACGGCGGCTGCGCTTGCGCTCCAGCAGCAACACCGCCAGCGTCAGGGCGCAGCAGCTCCAGAGCCCGTAGACCAGCCAGGGGGTAAGGGCCGGGTCCCAATAATCGCGCACCTCGATCCCGCCATAGACCAGAAAACCGTAGGCAATTTCGGGACGGGCATAGTGGTAAAGGGAGAGCAGCACGATAAAGCCGCCCCAGCAGAGCATCACCAGCCCCTGCAACACCCGTGTCAGCCAATCTGGCCCATGCCGCCGATCTTTCACCCACCTCTCCTGCGCCCGTGACACTCTTGTTGAGTGAACCATGCCGAAAACCCCACCAGAGTCCGACATTTTTGCTTGTTTATCAAACCCGCGCGGGTAAGATTGACGGCTTAGTCTGCCATGGTGGGCCATCTGTGCCCGGGCCAGACTCCCTAGTGTTGCAAATAGCGCTGCAAGAACAAGCTGGAGACAATATTTCGATGACGCACGCATCCGTAGTAGATGTGCTGGCCGGTAAGTATCCGGTCGGCACCACCCAAACTGTCAAAGGGTGGATCCGGACTCGCCGTGATTCCAAGGCGGGGATCTCATTTTTGGCCATTTCCGATGGCTCCTGTTTCCATCCGGTACAGGCAGTTGTCCCCAATACCCTGGCCAATTACGAGAATGAAGTGCTGCGTCTGACCACTGCCTGCTCCGTGGAAGTGACCGGCGTGGTTGCCGCCTCTCAGGGCAGCGGCCAGGCTTTCGAACTGCAGGCGACCGAGGTGAAGGTAGTCGGCTGGGTCGAAGATCCGGACACCTACCCGATGGCCGCCAAGCGCCACAGCATCGAATACCTGCGTGAACAGGCTCACCTGCGCCCGCGCACCAACATTGTTGGCGCCGTGACCCGCGTTCGTCACTGCCTGGCGCAAGCCATCCACCGCTTCTTCCACGAAGAGGGTTTCCTCTGGGTTGCGACCCCGCTCATCACCGCCTCTGACACCGAAGGTGCCGGCGAGATGTTCCGCGTCTCCACTCTGGACATGGAAAACCTGCCGCGCACCGACGCCGGCAAGGTGGACTACAACGAAGATTTCTTTGGCAAAGAGGCTTTCCTGACCGTATCCGGCCAGCTGAACGCCGAAACCTATGCCTGCGCACTCTCCAAGGTCTACACCTTCGGCCCGACCTTCCGCGCTGAAAACTCCAACACCAGCCGCCACCTGGCCGAGTTCTGGATGGTTGAGCCGGAAGTGGCCTTCAACGATCTGGAAGATAACGCCGCACTGGCCGAAGCCATGCTGAAGTATGTCTTCAACGCCGTACTGACCGAGCGTCGCGACGATCTGGAGTTCTTCGCCCAGCACGTGGACAAGGATGCTATCGGCCGTCTGGAGCGTTTCGTCTCCTCCGACTTCGCCCAGATCGACTACACCGACGCCATCGAAGTGCTGAAAAACTGCGGCAAGAAGTTCGAGTTCCCGGTCTCCTGGGGTATCGATCTCTCCTCCGAGCACGAGCGCTATCTGGCCGAGGAACACTTCAAGTCTCCGGTGGTGGTGAAGAACTACCCGAAAGATATCAAAGCCTTCTACATGCGCCTCAACGACGACGGCAAGACCGTTGCCGCGATGGACGTACTGGCACCGGGCATCGGCGAGATCATCGGTGGTTCCCAGCGTGAAGAGCGTCTGGACGTGCTGGATGCCCGCCTGGCCGAGATGGGCCTGAACAAGGAAGATTACTGGTGGTACCGCGACCTGCGTCGCTTCGGTACCGTGCCACACTCCGGCTTCGGTCTGGGCTTCGAGCGTCTGGTGGTCTACGTGACCGGCATGGGCAACGTCCGCGACGTGATCCCGTTCCCGCGTACTCCGCGTACCGCTGAATTCTGATCAGCGGCATCTTGCCACTGCATTGCAAAAGCCGACCTGTGGGTCGGCTTTTTTATTGTCACCGTTATGGATGATACTCAGGATCAACCGGCACAAGGAACTCGTCGCCTATGGGATATCGCCTGCTGCTCTCGCTACTACTGTCCTGCATGCCTGTTCAACTGTGGGCCGAGCCCGTTCGTCTGACTACCCTGGAGTGGCCCCCCTACACCAGCCAGAGCCTGCCCGATGGCGGCCTTACCGGTCATATCGTCAAGCGCGCCTTTGCCGAAGCGGGACTGGAGGTGACATTCGACTTCTACCCCTGGCAACGGGCAGTGCGGCTGGCGGCCGACCCGACCCAGCCTTATAGCGGCTATTTTCCCGAGTACCTCTCCGACACCCTGCCCACCCTGTGGCGCAGCTCCGCCAGCGTAGGCGACAGTGTGCTGGGCATGGCGCAGCGCTCAGGCCCCCCCATCCCCTGGCAGCAGCTCACGGATCTCGCCCCCTACCGGATCGGCGTAGTGGAGGGATACGTCAACACCCGTGAATTCGATGCCCTGATGGCTAGCAAGCGCCTCAACACTGCCGCCGTCGATGCAGACCTGCTCAACCTGCGCAAATTACAGCGCGACCGGCTCGATCTGGCGGTGATCGACCGGGATGTCTTTCACTGGCTCATCAACCATGATCGCAAGCTGAGCAGCGCCGGATTGCAATTTCACCCGAAGATCCTCGAACACAAGAGCCTGCACATCATGTTTCGCCCCGATCAGCAGGCGTTGCAGCAACGGGTGGCACAGGCCATTGCCAGATTGGATATTGCCAAGCTGAGCGAGGATTATCAGCGCCGCTATCTGCAGCAAGCACCTGCGGCCAAGTGAGCCAACCCACCGAAGTCAGCCCTTGCTGGCAAAAATAGCCTGAGCGCTGGCTTTTTCCCCCTCTTCTGCCGCAATCGAGCCCTTTTTATGCCCCTCCCCTGCAGCCCTGTTGCCGCACTGTGCTGCCACCATGACCTCCCGCTGGCTTGGCCCCGAGTGATACCACTTGGTGACAAAAATGATGTGTTTATTAGTACGTGGTTTTTAAGTGGTTTAATCAAAAATTCATCGAGTTATTGAAGTAACTCAATTTTTTCACTTTTTCAGGGGAGCAGAATAGCAACTAACCCTTTTGGGCTAAATAAAACAGACAATGACAATTCATGGTTCAGGCTACCCGCGGCAATATGGGTTGAATCACACGAGGTAATGGAATGATCTTGATGGAATTTTTGGTGGTACTCGGCTGCTTGCTGCTCGGTACCCGCTTTGGTGGCATGGGGCTTGGTCTCATCAGTGGTATCGGTCTCTTCCTGCTGACCTTCGTTTTCGGTCTGGTGCCGGGCGAACCGCCGGTGCAGGTAATGCTGACCATTCTGGCAGTGATCGGTTGTGCCGCCACCCTGCAGACCGCCGGCGGTCTCAACCTGATGATGCAGGTAGCCGAGCGTCTGCTGCGCCGTCACCCGCAATACATCACTATCCTGGCACCGCTCACCACCTGGACCCTCACCTTCCTGTGCGGTACCGGCCACGTGGTCTACACCATGTTCCCCATCATCGCCGACATCGCGCTGCAGAAGAACATCCGTCCCGAGCGCCCGATGGCTGTCGCCTCCGTTGCCTCCCAGATGGCCATCTGCGCCTCGCCAGTATCGGTTGCCGTGGTCTCCATGGTCTCCATTCTGGCGGCCGGCCACGGTATCGGTCAGGCCTATGGTCTGCTCGACATCCTGATGGTCGCCATCCCCTCCTCCCTGACAGGTGTCATCGTGGCGGCCCTGTGGAGCCTGCGCCGCGGCAAGGATCTGGACAAGGACGAGGAGTTCCAGGCCAAGATCCAGGATCCGGAGCAGCGCGCCTTCATCTACGGTGGTGGCGAGACCCTGCTCAACACCAAGTTCCCGAAAGAGGCCTACTGGTCTACCTGGATCTTCTTCGCCGCCATCGCTGCCGTGGTGCTGCTGGGTGCCGATGAGGCGCTGCGTCCCGTCTTCACCATCAAGGACAAGACTGGCCCGCTCTCCATGAACCTGGTGATCCAGATGATGATGCTGATCGCCGGTGCCATCATCCTGATGCGCTGCAAGGTCAAGCCGGGCGAGATCGCCAACGGCGCCGTCTTCAAGGCGGGCATGGTCGCCATCTTCTCCGTATTCGGGGTTGCCTGGATGAGCGAAACCTTCTTCCAGGCTCACATGCCGCTGCTCAAAGAGACCCTGGCCCACGTGGTACAGGCCCAGCCCTGGACCTACGCGCTGGTGCTGTTCCTCATCTCCAAGCTGGTGAACAGCCAGGCCGCCGCCCTCACCGCCATCGCCCCCATGGGTCTGGCGCTGGGCGTGGAGCCGAAACTGCTGATCGCCTTCCTGCCGGCGAGCTACGGCTACTTCGTGCTGCCGACCTACCCGAGCGATCTCGCCTGTATCGGTTTTGACCGCTCCGGTACAACCCGCATCGGCAAGTTCATCATCAACCACAGCTTCATCATTCCGGGGCTGATCGGGGTGGTGACCTCCTGCTCGCTGGGCTTTATCCTGACCAGCATCCTGCTCTGACCGGCGATCGCTGTTCAATCACTGCCACAGGCCCCCGCACGGGGGCCTGTGCTTTGGTGGCGCACACCATACTGCTTTGCCAACCGCCCGCACTCTGGGTAGCATGACCCCTCTTTTCTTTGCGGAATAACCCCCATGTCTCGCGTCATCGTGCTCTGGAGCGGCGGCAAGGATGCCATGCAGGCCCTCTGCCATGCCCGTGAAGCGGGCCATCAGGTGGTGGCTCTGGCTACCTTTGCTCCCCCTGCCCCCCGCTTTCTGGCCCATCCCCTGTCGCAAGTACGTCGACAGGCAGCGGCCCTCGCGCTGCCCCATCTGCTGGTCACCATAGAGGCGCCGTTCGATCTCGGCTATGAGCGGGCGCTGGCCAAGCTTAAGGAGGAGTGGCAACTCGATGGGGTGGTCACCGGCGATATCGACAGCGTGGGCGGCGCGCCTAACTGGATCCGCGAGCGCTGCCGCCCGCTTGGGATCAAAGTTCACACCCCTCTCTGGCAACTCTCCCGCGAGGCGCTGCTGGCGGATCTGCTGACCCGCGGCATCGTCGCCCATCTCTCCTGCGTCGATACCAAAGTGTTGGCCTCCGAGTGGGTGGGACGCACGCTGGATGCGGCCACCCTCGCCGAGTTGCAGCAACTGGCGACAAGCCAGGGCTTCGATGCCTGCGGCGAGCAGGGGGAGTACCACACCATGGTGACCGACGGCCCGGGCTTTGCGGCGCCGCTGGTGCTCGGCCACTGGCAGGTTGCCCGTCAGGAGCAGCTTGCCTATCTGCTGGAGGATGAGGGTTGAGGGTGCAAGAAAAACTGCTCTGCGGGATGAATCTTCGCAGGTACGGCAGATAAAAAACGGGAGGCGATGGCCTCCCGTTTTGCTTGTCCTTAACGCCGACCTATTTGGCCAGCTTGCCCAGCACCCGCTGCAGCAGGCGGATGCGCGGCTCTATGCTATCGAGCAGCAGGAATTCCGCCTCCGAGTGGAAACCGCCGCCCATGGGGCCGAAGCCATCCAGCGACGGCACACCCGCCGCTGCGGTAAAGTTGGCATCCGAGCCGCCACCGGCCTCCAGCCAGTTGAAGGTGATCCCCTCCTCTTTCGCAGCCGCCTCCACCAGCGCCATCACGGCCTCGGTGTCGCCACTCGGGCGCATCGCCGGCTTGAAGGTCTGGCGATCCACCTCGACCCGACAGCCCGCAAGGAAGGGGTTGTTGGCCATAAAGGTGAGCCGCTCGTGCACCGCTGCCGCCTCTGCATTGCTCCAGAAGCGCAGATCGACGATCGCCTCGGCATAGTCGGGCACCACGTTGACGCCGGTGCCGCCCTGCACCACCCCCACGTTCATGGTGGTGCCGGTCTCCATATTGACCTGCTCATTGATGGCCAGCACCCAGTGCGCCAGCTCTGTGATGGCGGAGACCCCTTCGGTCAGCGCCGAACCGGCGTGGGAGGCCTTGCCGTGGAAGGTAATACGGTACTTGGCATTGCCCTTGCGGGCGCTGATGAGATCGCCGCTCGGGCGCGCTGCTTCGGCCACCAGCACGCAGCCGCTCTGCTTGGCCTTCTCCACCAGCCAATCCTTGGACCAGGGGGAGCCAATCTCCTCGTCGCAGTTGCAGCAGACCAGCACCCTGAGCTTGGCCAGCTGCGCCGGATCCATCTCTTTTAAGGCATACCAGGTGGAGAGCAGGCCGCTCTTCATATCCGAGACGCCGGGGCCAAAGGCCTGATTGCCTTCAATCTTGAGCGGGCGCTTGGCCGCCGTCCCCTCGGGGAAGACGGTGTCCATGTGGCCCACCAGCATCACGTCGTAGTGATCGGCCCCCGGGGCATTGGTTGCCTCAAGGCAGGGGCCGCACTCGGCGGCGAACTGGTGACGAGTCACCTGCCAGCCGATGGCCTCATATTTCTCGGTCATGATGTCGGCCACTTTGGCCACCCCGGCCGGGGTGCGGGTGCCGCAATCGAGGTTGATGAGCGGGGCCAGATCGGCCAGATAGGTATCGAGGGAAAACGGGCGCGTGAGGTTGGTCATTATCTTCTCCATGAAACAATCTGCGAAAAAATCAGATTGTTTTTGCAACAATGTGGAACGGCGGGCTGTTACACCCGCCTTGCCAACAGCGGTCAGCCAGCCCGATCCGGGTGGCCGACCGCCCTGTAAACCACAGCTTTTACATGAACAGCAGATAGTTGAGGGTCAACGCCGTCACCAGCGCCCCCGCCATGGGCACGCAGGTGCGCTTGACCACCACGAAGGGGGAGACCTTGGCGATGCCCGCACAGGCGATCAGCACCGCCGCAATCGGGGAGACGGTGCGGCCGATACTGGAGGCGAGCTGCATCGGCAGCAGCATGGTCACCGCAGGTACGCCGAACTTGGCTGCCACGGCAGGCGCCAGAGTCGAGAAGCTGAGGAACGCCGCGTTGCCGGAGCCCATGATGACCGCCGCCACCATAATGAGGCCCACCATCACCAGGGTCATCAGGCCGCTGCCGATGCCGGCATTGCTGGCTGAGTGCAGCAGGGTGTCGATGGCGCCAATCGCTTTGAGGGATTCGGCAAACAGCTCGGCACAGACGATCAGCGCCACCACAGGGCCAAACACCTTGCCCATGCCGTCGAGGAAGCTCGACAGCCCGGCAAAAGCGGTGCGCACCGAGCGGGTACGCAGCAGCTCGCACAGCATGCCGATAAAGACCGACAGCAGCATGGCCACCTCCACGCTCATCTTGATGTCGCTCACCAGCAGCTTGGAGAAGGTCATCATCAGCACGAAGGGGATGATCGGCAGCAGGGCATACCAGGTGGGCGCCTGCACGCTCTCGGTGCCCTGTTCGTCCAGCTCGGCGTGATCGCCGCGATGGAGCGCAGGATCCCAGCCATCCTTGCGATCGCAGTGACGCTGCCAGAAGAAGTGCAGCACCATGGTCACCAGCAGCATGGGAGCCACCAGCCAGACCTGGTAGTCAACGAAATAGCTGGTCGGATCCATGCCGGATTGACCGGCGGAGAAGATGGCGTTGGTCTGGGTCGGGCCAATTTCAAACGCCTGGGAGGTGGCGATGACACCACAGGCGGAGGCCGGGCTGATGCCGAGGTTGCGCATCACCGGATACATGGTGACCATCAACAGCAGGCCAAGGCCGGTGGCGGAGGTGACGAACAGGGAGACGAATACCGCTACCAGATAGCAGATGGAGAGCATCAGGTAGCTGGACTGGATGCCGGCCACCGGCTTGACCGCCACTCGCACCAGCGCCTGGGAGGCCCCGATATGAGACATGTAAGTGGCAAAACCCGCCACCGCCATGATGGTGAGGCCGAGGCCCGCCGCGCGGTAGGAGAAGATCCCCTTGAACACTTCGAACAGGTCGAACAGGGCGAAGCCGGTGCTCTTGTCAGCGGGGAGAATGGGGTGCAGCCCCAACCAGTAGGCCACTGCAAAAATGGCCATGCCCGCCAGCGCCAGCACCGCCTGCGGGTTGTAATCCTTGATGATGCCGTAGACCACGGCGACCAGAACGAGCAAGACGAATAAAAGTTCCAATATTCACTCCTGATAAATTTATCGAAGAGCGAAATCTAGTGATCTGACCACTGTTTGCCTTTGATCCCTATCAATAAAGGTGCCGTCACCGTGATTCATTAGCATAATATGTCGGCCATGTAACAATTTTTCGTTATTTCAACTGCCGGAAAACCTTTATCACCCCATATCCGGGAATTGTGTGACGCGACTCCCCTCTTTTTTGCGTTGGATCAACATCTGACGGCGCCGAACTGGCGAAGATGCGCTTCGACACATAGCGACCATTTCGCGCCGGAGAGAGTTATGACAAGCCAAGCCACCGCAGGTGCTTCGACCTGCGACTACAAGCTGTGGGACATCCTCGTCGAGTCTGCAAAGGAACGCACTACCATTCGTTACTCCAAACTGGCCAAGCAGGCCGGGCTGGAGCAGTGCCAGGATGAACTGCGCACCCTGCTGCAACGCATCCGCATGTACTGCACCGAAAACAACCTGCCGATCCTCTCCGCCATCGTGGTGGACGACGTGGGCAAATACACTGGCCTCTCTTCCAGCCTGCCTGATGCACCCTGGGAACGGGCCCGGGTCTTTGACCATGAGTGGACCACCCTGCACTGATTGAGGTGCTTGATGATGCCGACCCAAACGCGCCCGCTGGCGCGTTTTGGCTGTTTGCCCCCTTCTCTTTTTCTCCTGCAATAGTCGATCTTCTCCCGTAATACCCAACCTCATTGGGCATGCCAGCCCCACTGCTTCTGACCTTGTGCTCAAAATCGCCGTTCAGGTGTGACCAGTTCCGGTAAAACCCGCGAGCCAGACCATCGGCGTTGCCATGGGATTGCCACAATGCCAGAATCGGGCCCTTGCACTCTGTTGATTCGGATTTTCGGGCACGGCCACGGCCAGCGCCCACAAGAGAAGGACTCCCCATGGCCATCACCCTCTATGGCATCAAGAACTGCGACACCATCAAGAAAGCCCGCAAGTGGCTGGATGAGGCCGGTATCGACTACCGCTTTCACGACCACCGCGCCGACGGCCTGAATCCGGACGATCTGGACAGCTGGCTGGCAAAACTCGGCTGGGAAGCCCTGCTCAACAGTCGCGGTACCACCTTCCGCGCCCTGCCGGATGAGGCCAAACAAGGACTCGACACCGCCAAGGCACGCGCCCTGCTGCTGGAACATCCGGCCATGATCAAGCGTCCGCTGCTGGATCGTGACGGCGAACTGACTCTGGGTTTCAAGGCTGATCACTACCAATCCCTCTTTTCCCGTTAAGGACAACTAAGGACAACTGATGTCGGATGTCATCGCACTGGCCAAGGATCTGATCCGCCGCCCCTCCGTTACCCCTCTCGATGAAGGGTGCCAGACCCTGATGGCGGAGCGCCTCGCCAGTGTCGGGTTCGTTATCGAACCCATGGTGTTTGAGGACACCACCAACCTCTGGGCCCGCCGTGGCAGCGAGGGGCCACTGTTCTGCTTCGCCGGTCACACCGACGTGGTGCCCGCCGGGCCGCTGGACAAATGGCGCACCCCGCCGTTCGAGCCGACCATCAAGGATGGCGTGCTCTATGGGCGCGGCGCCGCCGACATGAAGGGCTCGCTGGCTTCCATGGTGGTGGCGGTCGAGCGCTTCGTGGCCGAGCATCCGGATCACACCGGGTCCATCGCTTTTCTCATCACCTCCGATGAGGAGGGGCCCTTTATCAATGGCACCACCCGGGTGATCGACACCCTGGAGGCCCGTAACGAGAAGATCCACTGGTGCATCGTCGGCGAGCCCTCCTCTACCGCCGTGGTCGGGGATGTGGTGAAGAACGGCCGCCGCGGCTCCATCACCGGCGATTTGCTGGTGCGCGGAGTGCAGGGCCATGTCGCCTATCCCCATCTGGCTGACAACCCCATTCACAAAGCCGCGCCAGCGCTGGCGGAACTCGCCGCCACCGTGTGGGATGAGGGCAACGCCTACTTCCCGCCCACCAGCTTCCAGATCGCCAACATCTCGGCCGGCACAGGCGCCTCCAACGTCATTCCAGGCGAGCTGCAGGTACAGTTCAACTTCCGCTTCAGTACCGAACTGACCGACCTAGATATCCGTGAGCGGGTCGAAGCGCTGCTGGATAAACATGGCCTCGATTATCAGCTGAGCTGGACCCTCTCCGGCCAGCCCTTCCTCACTGATACCGGCGCGCTGCTCGATGCGGCCGTGGCGGCCATCGAGGCGGTGAACGGTCAGCGACCGGCCCTGCTCACCACCGGCGGCACCTCCGACGGGCGCTTTATCGCCCCCACCGGCGCCGAAGTGGTCGAGCTTGGCCCCGTCAACGCCACCATTCACAAGGTGAACGAGTGCGTGAAGGTGGACGATCTGGATCTGCTGGCTGACATGTACCAAGGGGTGCTCGAGAGATTGCTGGCATGACGCAGGAACAACTGATGGGGCTCGATGAGAGCCACCTTATTGTTGTGGGGCGCGGCCCCCATCGTCTGACCGCAGCCACCGCGGCGGCCTTCAACGACATGCAGGTGGCGGCCTCCTACGAGGGGTTCAACCTGCAGGCGGCCTCCAGCTGGCGCAGCTTCGAGCGCCAGCTCGCCATCTGGAATGGCAAATGGCGTGGCGAACGGCCGCTGCTCGATGCCAACAGCCAACCCATCGATGCCCTACAACTGGGCGAGACAGAGCGACTGCACGCCATCCTGCGCTGGAGCGCCCTGCCGGGCACCAGTCGCCACCACTGGGGCACCGATCTCGACATCTATGACCCGGACTGTCTGCCCGCCAACACCAAGCTGGCACTGGAGCCGTGGGAGTATGAAGCCGGGGGCTGGTTTGCGGATCTCAGCGAGTGGCTCAGCGACCATATGAGCGACTTCGGCTTCTTCCTCCCTTATGCCAAACCGGTCGGGGCAGAGAGCGGGGTCGCCTACGAGCCTTGGCATATCAGCTTCTCGCTGGAGTCCGACGAGCTGCGGCTCGATCCCGCGGCACTGGCGCTTTGCCTGCAACAGGCGGATATTGAAGGCAAGTCGACCATATTGGCCAACCTTGATGAAATTTTGGCCCGTTATGTCACCACCTGTCCTGACGAAAGGAAAATCCCATGAATCTCTGGCTGTGGATAGGGTTGCCGCTGCTGTTCCTGCTCGGGCTGTTTCTCAATGCCATCAAAGACATGAAACGGCTGGAGAAGCAGTTGCCCAACTACAAGGACAAGATCCGCGAAGTGAAGGATGACGAGGACGACTGAATCCTGCCCCATCCCGTGGGGAGCACCCTTGTGCTCCCCTCTCCCTCTGCTGTGCCGTTTCACTTTTCTCCACCTTCTTCTCCCTGCGCATCCTGAAATCGACGCTCCTTTGACTCCGCTTTCGTTAACCCCGTCACTGTCAGAATATGGCGCGGCCATGCTGAAAAAAGGGATGAAAAATGTAAGAAAGTGCAAATTGATGCACAAATAAGCCACACAAGGGGGGCCTAACTGCATATAATGTGCCTACTTTGCACATTACCAGGAAGGAGTTCGCCCTTGGATGCCGCTACCATCAACAGTTTCTTTTTTGTCGCTGCCCTGTTGGTGGGAGCCAGCGTACTGTTGAGCGCCCTCTCTTCCCGCCTCGGTATTCCCATTCTGGTTATCTTCCTCGCCGTCGGCATGCTGGCGGGTGAGGATGGCCCCGGTGGCATCCACTTCGCTGACTACTCCATCGCCTATCTGGTGGGCAACCTGGCGCTCGCCATCATCCTGCTCGACGGCGGCATGCGCACCCGGGTCTCCTCGTTCCGGGTGGCGCTCTGGCCTGCCCTGTCGCTGGCGACGGTCGGGGTGGCCATCACCACCGGCCTGACGGGTCTCGCCGCCGCCTGGCTGTTTGACCTCAACCTGATGCAGGGGATGCTGATCGGTGCCATCGTCGGCTCCACCGATGCGGCGGCGGTTTTCTCCCTGCTTGGCGGACGCAGCCTCAACGAGCGGGTGAGCGCGACGCTGGAGATAGAGTCAGGCAGCAACGACCCCATGGCGGTGTTTCTCACCGTCACCCTGATCGAGGTGCTCGCCACCGCCCAACAAGGGCTGGATGGGGGCTTCCTGCTGCTGCAACTGGTCAAGCAGTTTGGTCTTGGCGCCGGGATTGGCCTTGGCGGCAGCTGGCTGCTGTGGCGTCTTATCAACACAGCCCGTCTGGCGCCGGGACTCTATCCGCTGCTCACCGTCAGCGGCGGTCTGCTGATCTTCGCCCTCACCACGGCGGTCGGTGGCAGCGGCATTCTTGCCATCTATCTCACCGGTCTGTTGCTCGGCAACCTCGCCCTGCGCAGCCGCAGCACCACATTGTCGGTGCTGGACGGTCTGACCTGGCTCAGCCAAATCGGCATGTTTCTGGTGCTGGGGCTGCTCGCCTCCCCCCACAAGCTGCTGCCCATCGCCCTGCCCGCGCTGGCGCTGGCGATGTGGATGATCCTGTTTGCTCGCCCGGTGTCGGTCTGGATCGGGCTGCTGCCGTTCAAGAACTTCGCCCCCCGCGAGCGCTGGTTTATCTCCTGGGTTGGCCTGCGCGGCGCCGTGCCCATCATTCTGGCGGTGTTCCCCATGATGGCAGGGCTGCCCAACGCCCAGCTCTACTTCAACGTTGCCTTCTTCGTGGTGCTGGTCTCGCTGATTTTGCAGGGCAGCTCGCTGCCGCTGGCCTCAAAACTGGCGCGGGTGGAGGTGCCAGCACCACCGTCGCCCATCAATCGCTCGGGGCTGGAGATCGATCTCGACAGCCAGTGGGAGACCTTCGTCTACCAGCTGGGGGAGGAGAAGTGGTGCATCGGCTCGCCACTGCGGGATCTGCAGATGCCTGCCGGCACCCGGATCTGCGCCCTTTTTCGTGGCCGCGAGCTGCTCCACCCCTCGGGTAGTACCTGTCTTCAGGCCGATGACATCCTCTGCGTGATCGGCCACGAACGTGACCTCCCAGCCCTCGGTCAGCTGTTCAGTCAGGCGCCGGAGCAGGATCTCGGCCCCCGCTTCTTCGGTGACTTCCTGCTGGAAGCGGCCGCACGGCTGGTGGATCTCGCCCCTCTCTACGGGCTGGATGTGAGCGAGGTGGCGGATCAGACACTGGGCGATTTTATTGCCAGTCAGTTGGGCGATAATCTGGTGGTCGGTGACAACATCGAATGGCAGGGCCTGATCTGGACCGTGGCCGAAATGGACGAGAGCGTGCCGAGCAAGATCGGGGTGCGCTTTCAGGAAGAGGACCCGGTCTGACCGACCGTCCCGTATCAAGTCCCCAGCAAGAAGGGAGAGTGTTATGCCATATCAAAGTTTGCTGTCCGGCCCCCTGCCCCCCACAGCCAATCTGGGGGTCATTGAAGGCTTTTTTGGCAAGGGATGGAGCTGGCAGGCCCGCGCCCGCTACGCCCAGTGGCTGCCACGCCACGGCTACGGTTTCTATATCTACGCCCCGAAAGAGGATGGCTATCTGCGCAAACACTGGGCCCTCCCCTGGCCCGAGCAGCAGTTGGCCGATCTCGCCGAACTGGCGCGCCAGTGCCGCGCCAACGGGCTCGCCTTCGGGGTGGGCTTGAGCCCCATGGGGGCTCATCACGACTACGATCGCAAACGCTCGGCGCTGCTTGAGAAAGTGCGCCTCATCGACGAGATGCTCCAGCCCGATATTCTGGCGGTGCTGTTTGACGACATGAAGGGGGATACCCCGGATCTGGCCCGTCACCAGCTCACCATCGCCCACGACATCGCGGCCCACAGCAAGGCGACCCGCCTCATCTTCTGCCCCAGCTACTACTCGACCGATCCGGTGCTGGAGAAGGTGTTCGGCGCCATGCCTCCCCGCTATCTGGAGGAGCTTGGCGAGCAGCTCGATCGCCGTTTCGAGATCTTCTGGACCGGCCCCAAGGTCTGCTCCAGCGAATATCCAGCCAGTCACCTCAAGCAGGTGACCGAACTGCTCGGCCGCAAGCCCTTCCTGTGGGACAACTACCCGGTCAACGATGGCAGCAAGGCGAGCAGCTACCTGCACCTGCGCGCCTTCGAGAATCGCCCTGCCGAGCTGGCAGAGCTGGTCTCTGGCCACGCGGTCAACCCGATGAAACAGGCGGCGCTCTCCGCCCTGCCCCTCGCCACCCTGCCGATGAGCTACCGACTCGGCAAGCAGTACGACCCCGACAAGGCGCTGCATGCCGCCCTCAACGCCACCTGCGGCCCGCAGATCTCGGCGATGATCGAGGCCGACCTGCCGCTGTTTCAGGATCTGGGGCTGGCACAGCTCACCCCCGAGCAGATTGCCGCCCTCAAGGCGCGCTATCTGCCGTTTCGTGACCAATCCTGCGTCGACGAAATCGTGCGCTGGCTGGACGGGGAGTATGTGTTCGATCCCGACTGCCTGACCGATTAAACCGCCCCTGCGGGGGCAGAAAGGAGGTTGTATGGATGCACACCTGCTTTACCAGAATCTGGCGGTAATCGCCGCCTTCTTGCTGATCTACAGCCTGATCGCGGGGCGCTTCGAGTCAAAACTGGTCAACGGCCCCCTGCTATTTCTGCTGACCGGCTGGCTGCTGGGGCCGGGAGGGCTGGAGCTGCTCTCCCTCTCTATCGACAGCGCCGGCATCAAGCTGCTGGCCGAGCTGACGCTGGTCATCGTGCTGTTCAACGATGCCGCCAACACCAACTGGCAGGTATTGCTGGCCAACCGCCAGCTCCCCATCCGGCTGCTACTGATTGGCCTGCCCCTCACCCTGCTTTGTGGCGCCCTGTTTGGCCACTGGATCTTCCCCGACCTGCCACTGCTGGAGATGGCGATCCTCTCGACCATTCTTGCCCCCACCGATGCGGCGCTCGGCAAGGCGGTGGTAAGCAACCCCGCGGTGCCGGCACCGGTGCGTGAAGGGCTCAATCAGGAGAGCGGCCTCAACGACGGTATCTGCGTGCCTGTGCTGCTTCTGCTGCTGGCTCTTATCGCCCCCACAGAGCAGCACGCAGGCACCGCCACCTTGGCTATCACCCTGATGCTGGAGGAGATCGGCATTGGCCTGCTGGTCGCCTTTGTATTGACCAGCCTCACCATCCGGCTACTGAAAATCTCCTATCTCAACGGCTGGCAACTGCCGCTCTGGCGCCAGCTCACCATGCCGGGGCTGGCCCTGCTCTGCTTTGCGCTGGCACAGACTCTCGGGGGGAGCGGCTTTATCGCCGCCTTTGTCGGCGGCCTCTTTATCGGCCACCGGCTCGGCGAGCACAAGCACGCCTATATGGACAGCTGCGAAGGCTACGGCGACCTGCTCTCCGTGGTGATCTGGATGGTTTTTGGCGCGACCCTGATGCCCATTCTGCCGGAGCTGCTGCACTGGCAATACTGGCTCTATGCCATTGCCAGCCTCACCCTGCTGCGGATGGTGCCGGTCTGGCTGAGCCTCATCGGTACCGGCCTCAAGCCAGAGCTCAAGCTCTTTATCGGCTGGTTCGGCCCGCGGGGCCTTGCCAGTATCGTCTTTGCGGTGATGGTGCTGCAAAACGAGCCCTCCCTGATTGGCCAGCGCCCCATCATCGCCACCGTGCTCTGCACCATCATATTGAGCGTCATCCTGCACGGTCTCACCGCCAACCCCTGGGTCGAGCGTTTCAAGCCTCGCTGAGCCACTCGGCGCCCATAAAAAATGCCACCGATCGGTGGCATTTTTCTTTTGTGGCGAGAGTCACTGACAGCTCTTACCCGAGCGCCAGCCAGACTCCCACCCCCAGCATCAGAGTACCGGCGATGCGGTTCATCAAGGTGACGTTGCCGCTCTTGGCGAGGAAGTGGCGCAGAGTGCGGCCGCCGCTGGCATAGAGCAGCAGGCAGGAGAACTCGATGACCAGGATCAGCGCCACCAGCGCGCTGATCTGCGGCGCCATCGGCTTGTCGGCAGAGATAAAGGGGGGCAGCAGGGAGATCATGAAGGCCCACCCTTTGGGGTTGGCGATGGCGGTGACAAAGCCCTGCAGCGCCAGCCCCATGGCGCTGGTCTGTTGACCGGCCGAGAGATCCGCCGGAATGGCCATCTTCCCCTTGGCCTGCCACATCTGGATGCCAAGCCACACCAGATAGGCGCCCCCCACATATTTGAAGGCGGCGAAGATCCCCGGATAGTTGAGCATGATGGCTGCCACCCCGATCACCGACAGCACCGAGACCAGCCCGACCCCGATCAGCTCCCCCCACATCATGTGCAGGGTACGGCGCACCCCCAGGCTCATCCCCAGGGTCATCGACAGGGTCATGCACATGCCGGGGGTCACCGAGACAAAGAAAAAGGTCGGGATAAACAGAGCCAGAATGGCCGGATCGATCCAGCTGGACACAACACACCTCCATATGACGAGAGCGGGAAATCACGAAAACGGGACAGGATTGACACAACCCAGCCAGTTGTACCACATATTCAGGGGATAAAGCGCTCAATCATTCCTAAATGGCTCCTTTCTCACAAGAAAAAACCTTTTCTTCAGCACATTTCAGCAATAAAAGCCTGTGACAGCTCCTGACGTGCATGTGTAAGATGTCGGCTCCTCCAATTCCGGATTAGAGCCATTTATGTCATTGAATAATCTATCAATACGTGTCCAGGTCTTGATACCTTTGCTGCTGGCCAGCCTGCTGATGATGGTGATGATCGCCATCAGCAAACAGGGTCTGGATGAAGCCATCAATGACATAGATGAGACGACCCAGACCGTGGTCCAGCACAAGGACGATATTGCCAAACTGATCCACGCCACCTACCGGCTGCGTACCAGCGCCATCTATGGCCTCTACGATGCCAAGCTGTTTGCCGCTCTGCCCGCAAACCTCAACAGCGCCGAGCAGGAGATCAACGCCATCCTCGGCCGTCTGGTGCTCCCCGGTGCCGAGCAGGATAACCGTCAGGTCGCTGCCGCCCTGCAGGCCTACCTCAGCCATACCCGCAGCAACATGCTGCCGCTGCTGGCGCAAAAACATCAGGGTGGCGGCGATCCGGTCGCCTACGAGGCGGCTCGCCTCCATTTCCGCGAGCTGGGTGAACAGCTGATCAAGCAGATAGACAGCATGTCCGCCCACATCAACCAGCTGATCCAGCAAGAGCTGGTCGAAGAGCAGGCCCACTACGACGCCACCCTGCTGCGTACCCTGCTGCTCACCGCCGGTACCCTGCTGGCGGCGCTGATCTGTGGCTGGGTCCTCTCCGGGCGCATCGTCAGCCCCATCGGTCAGTTGCAAGAGGTGATGCACGCCGTGGCGCAAGGGCGCTTCAACGTGCGCGCCAAAGCGGAGGGCAACAACGAACTGACCCGTCTGGCCAAAGATATCAACCTCACCCTTACCCAGCTCGGCAACACCATCGAGAACCTGACCGGGATCAGCAACAGCGTCGCCTCCGCCGCCACCGAGCTGGCCGCCGTGATGACCCAGTCCGAGGCCAATGCAAAGCAGCAGCACAGCGAGATCGAACAGGTCGCCTCCGCCGTAACCGAACTATCCAGCACCGCTGATAACGTCAACCACAATGCAGCCATCGCCGACGAGCTGGCACGGGATGCCAATGGCCGGGTCGAACAGGGGCTCGCCCTCTTTACCGAAAGCATCGCCGCCAACAGCCGGATGGCAGGCAGTCTGGAAGATGCCGCCGCCATCGTGGCCCAGCTCAAATCCCAGTCCGAGCAGATCGGCAAGGTAATTGAAGTGATTCAGGGGATCTCCGAGCAGACCAACCTGCTGGCGCTCAATGCCGCCATCGAAGCGGCCCGTGCCGGCGAAACCGGACGCGGTTTTGCCGTCGTCGCTGACGAGGTGCGGATGCTGGCTGCCCGCACCCAGGACTCCACCAAGGAGATCCAGGCCATCATCGAGCGGCTGCAGAGCCAGTCCCAATCCGCCAACAACGGCGTGCAGGAGACTCTGGAGATCCTCAGCCATAACCAGCGCTTGTCCGCTCAGGTGCAGGATCTGCTGAGCGGCATTACCGGTGCCGTGCGCCAGATCAACGACGCCAACGCCCAGGTCGCCACCGCCGCCGAGGAGCAGTCCTGCGTTACCGCCGACATCAACCGCAACATCACCAATATTCACGAGATCGTGAGCCAGAGCTCCGCCGGCATCAGCCAGAGCGCCAGTGCCAGCAACGAGCTCTCCCAGCTCGCCGAGCAGCAACGCAAACAGCTGGCTCAATTCCAGCTGTAAGCGCACAAAGTGAACCAGACAAAAAGGCCCGCAAGGGCCTTTCTTGTTGATGGAGCAATGGCTTTGTCTCTGTTTTAAACGCCATTTTTTGGCTTGTGGCGCCATAAGGGGCTGGGCTGCCCTGTCAAATATCGGTATGGTAGAGGCACGTTACTCCCCCTCACGTGAGCACACCATGAGCCTGAGATTCAAGAAACCCGCTTTTATCGCACTGGGGCTCATCGCCCTCATTTCCGCCGCCTGGCTCGACTACTACCTGCCGGAGCACACCATCGCTACCATCACCGGGGTCGAGGTGAAGCGCACCGACAAGGATGGCCCCATCAGCCAGAAAAACCCGGCTGACGGCCCCACCACCGACGTCTATTACATCTACACCGAGCGCCCCGGCGAGAAGATCCGGGTGTTTCGCAATGAAGATACCGAGTGGGGCTGGCCCTTCTACTTCAAGTTCAACGCCGCCGACGTCCAGGCCAAGGCCAAGTCGATGGAGTTCGAGAAACGCCTGGCTATCATTACCTCCTACGGCTGGCGCGTGAACATGTTCTCCATGTTCCCCAACGTCACCAAGATCGAGAGCACAGAGCCTGACGCCTCCACCTGGAGCTTCTTCCGCTGGTTCTGGTTCGGCCTCTGGGCACTGGTGATGGGCAAGGCAGCCATTGCGACCTGGCGCTACTTCGATCGTCTTGAGGACGAGCTATGAGTGAGCCGAGCAAGACCCGCACCAGCTTTTACCGGCGACTCTACGTGGCCTGGCTGATCAGTCAGGGCACGGATACGGTGCCTGCCATCATGGAGGCGACCGGCATGCCGCGCCGCACCGCGCAGGATACACTGACGGCGCTGGCCGAGCTCGACATCAGCTGCGCCTTCGAGCAGACCGAGGGGGCTCGCCACCTGCAGGGACACTACCGCATCAGCGACTGGGGGCCCATCAATCCGGCATGGATCAAGGCTCAACTGCCGCTTATCAAAGAGACGCTGAGCTATCCCTGATCCGGGAACCGCTCTGCAATCACACTCTGCTCTAAATTAAAGAGGGGCCAGCCGGCAAGGCTGGCCCCTCTTTTTTCAGGCCGATGGCGTAACAGGTCGCCCTACTCGGGCATGGCCGAATCCTCAAGCTCCCCGTCAGACTCACCACGGGTGCAGTCGATGATGGATCGTTTGGGGTTGTTGGGATCGCGCAAAAGCAGAGGGGCTGAGCCCTCGTCATGCTTCTGCTCGTCACCAAACTCGCTGCCGTAGGCGTTGTGGGTCAACCGGCGGGCATTGGCGATGGGAGTATCGACAAAGAGAGCATGCACTTCGAAGCTGGAAGCGGGCACGATAAAGCCGACCACCGGCAAGCCGTGCAGCTCCTCGTGCACCTTGTACCAGGCAAAGCCGTCGCTCACCTTGTAGGGGGTGTAGTTGGCCAGTTGTAGATTGGCGGGCCTGCCCGTCTCATCCACATAGAGATCGGTAAATTCACAGGTCGCCAGCCCCTGCCACATCCGCTCGAATGGCGTCGCACAGCCTGTCAGTTGCAACCCGGCCAGCAGCACCAAGCCTCTCTTCCACATTCCCCGCCCCTTCTTGCAAAAATGAACCGGCGCTCAGTCAAACGCCCGCAGCCGCGTCACCAGCAGATCAATAAAGCCTGCCCGATCCAGCCCCAACAATACCAGCGCATTGGCTGGCTTGCCGGTCAGACCATAACGATCCACCACCGTCATCCCCACGGTATGCTCCCCTCTGGTCTCGATATCGACCCGGCACTCGACCCCGTGGAACAGCTCGGGAGCCAGCAACCAGGCAATGGTACAGGGGTCATGGAGCGGTGCACCAGAAAATCCCCACTTGGGATCCCGATGGTAGATCATGAAAAAGTCGAGCAACCCGGCCACGCACTGGGCCACCGGATTGGTGATGGCGCGTACCCGTTCGATATCCTCGTCCATCACCTGCGCCTCGTGGGTCACATCGAGGCCACACATGGTAATTGGGATGCCCGACTTGAAGACCATATCGGCCGCTTCCGGGTCCACATAAATATTGAATTCCGCCGCCGGCGTCCAGTTGCCAACCCCTGCGGCGCCCCCCATCAATACGATGCGGGCGATCTTGCCCTTTAGTTCCGGGTGAGCTGCCAGCAGCAGGGCGATATTGGTGAGCGGGCCAGTCGGCACCAGAGTCACGGGCTCCGGGCTCTCGCGCAGACATCTGGCCATCAGCTCGATCCCCGTCATCCCCTGCGGTGCAAAGGCGGGATCCGGCAACTTGGGGCCATCGAGACCCGATTCGCCATGGACGTTGTCGGCGATGATCAGCTCGCGGGCCAGCGGTTTCGGTGCCCCGGCCGCCACCGGAATATCGTCACGCCCCAGCAGGGTGAGGATGCGCAGGGCATTGTTGAGGGTCTTGTCCGGCGTCTGGTTGCCCGCGCTGGTGGTAACTGCCAACACGTCAAGTTCAGGGCTGGCCAGCGCCAGAATGAGGGCGATGGCGTCGTCGTGGCCGGGATCACAATCAAGAATAACGGGCAGTGCCATGGGATGAGTCCTTACAACATAACAGGGAGCCATACCTTAACAAGCAAGCCTCGGATGAACTCGGGAAGGGGTCACAAAACGGGGCCTTGTTGCTGACCTGGGCGGTTTGCACGGCACGCCACCTAGCTCAACACGGCTCACTATCAAAAGTTTGCATGGCGTCATGCCGTTCATTTTCCGAGGCAGCGCACCGCCCATTCGCCCGGCCGCGCCGGTTCGGGTATGATCGTCCCCCGTTTCCAGCCCGTGTGCCCTATGTCTGTTATCGTCGACACCTTTATCGCCCCACCTTGCAGTGCCGCCATCGAGATCCTGTTCGAAGATGAGCATCTGCTGCTCATCAACAAGCCAAGCGGCCTGCTGAGCCTATCGGGCAAGAATCCGCAGAACCTCGACTCTGCGCACTATCGCTTGGTGCAGGATTACCCCGGCTGCACCCTGGTGCACCGCCTCGATTTTGGCACTTCAGGCATCATGGTGGTGGCCAGAAACAAGGCCATCAATGCCCTGCTCTGCCAGCAGTTCAGCCAGCGGGCGGTGAGCAAGGCCTACAGCGCCCTGCTGTGTGGCCATCTGATTGACGACGAAGGGCTTATCGACGCCCCCATCGCCAAGGATCCGGCCCTCTTTCCGCTGATGAAGATCTGCGCCGCCAGTGGCAAACCCGCCCGCTCCCACTATCAGGTGGTTGAGCGGCTGGAGTTGCAGATGCAGGGACAAAACGTGCCTTTGACCCGGGTACGACTGGTGCCGGAGACCGGCCGCACCCATCAGCTGCGCATCCACAGCCAGCTGCTGGGCCACCCCATTCTCGGCTGCGATCTCTATGGTGGCTTGCTGCCACCCGGCTGCGAACAGGCGCCGCGGCTGATGCTGCATGCCAGCGAGCTGGATTTTGCTCATCCGGTAAGCGGCGAGCCGATGCAAGTGCGCTGTGCTGCGCCTTTTTAAGTGCAACAAGTAGGAACAATAAGCGCGAGTGCCACGGGATCAGTGAAAGGCGTGACGGGAGAGGAAAAGCGGTAAACGGCGGATAAAGATAGGGGCCGCGCTTTCGCAACGGCCCCCACCCCCCACTCTTTGTGGTGCTATCAGATCAGCTTGCGGGCAGCGCCCAGTACGATCTTGATGGCATCAGATTCGGTTTTCGCCATGGTCTCGGCGTTCGGGATCTCTTGCTGGGTACGGTTGACGATGACGCCAGCCACCATACCGGCACGCAGGCCCTGGCTGGAGCACATGGTCAGCAGGGTTGCGGACTCCATCTCATAGTTCAGCACGCCCATGGCTTGCCACTCTTTCATGGAACCCTGGAAACGGCTCACTACACGGCCGGATACGGTGTCGTAACGCTCCTGACCCGGATAGAAGGTGTCGGAGGAGGCAGTCACACCGATGTGCAGCTTGGAGCCCATCTCTTTGGCGGTGTTGACCAGCGCGGTGGTGCAGTCGAAGTCGGCAACAGCCGGGAACTCCATCGGTGCGAAGTGCAGGCTGGCACCGTCGAGGCGCACGGAGCCGGTGGTCACGATCACGTCACCCACGTTCAGGTGCGGCTGGATGGCGCCGGTGGTGCCGATGCGCAGGAAGGTGCGGATACCCAGCTGAGCCAGCTCTTCCACTGCGATGGAGGTGGACGGGCCACCGATACCGGTAGAGCAGATGATCACGGCCTTGCCGTCCATCTCGCCACGCCAGGTAGTAAATTCACGATGGCTGGCCAGGTGTACCGGGTTATCCAACAGCTCTGCGATACGCTTTACACGCTCGGGGTCACCGGGGACGATCGCCAGGGTGGCGCCTTGCAGATCCGCTTTCTTCAAACCCAAGTGAAATACATCAGACATATTGGACTCCTGGTTGCCCCCTGCCAGCATGGTCAGGACGCAAATTAAGATGATTCTTTATGATACTTTCAAGCCTTTACCCCCCTCTTCGGGGAGGCGCCAACTATGGTCGAAAGCGCTTTCCAATTCCTTGAAGCGCCTCACACTTCCACGCATTGACAACATCAAAGAGCAGGCAAAACGTTTTCTAACCTGATGAATTAATTGAAAAACGTTTTTCAGGAAATCGGGATGTAACAGGGAAAGTCAAGCCCGGTTCAACGCTTAATTAATGTCCCGTGATCGCCCCCGTAAAGTTGCAAAACAGATGCTTTTGCATCCCCAGCAAGATGGTAACGTGGCAGCCAATTACCACTTAATGGCTAACTATAGGGAGTCCATCATGGCTACATTCAAGTTCTATATTCCTGCAATCAACCTGATGGGTGCCGGCTGTCTGCAAGAGGCTGCCGCCGATATCAAGGGTTATGGCTACCGCAAGGCGCTGATCGTCACCGACAAAATTCTCAACCAGATCGGCGTGGTCGCCAAGCTCACCACCCTGCTGGCTGAACATGGCATTGAAAGCGCAGTTTTCGATGAGACCAAACCCAACCCCACCACCAGCAACGTCGAAGCGGGTCTGGCGATGATCAAGGCCAACGGCTGCGACTGCGTCATCTCGCTGGGTGGCGGCTCGCCCCACGACTGTGCCAAGGGCATCGCGCTGGTGGCCGCCAACGGTGGCAACATCAAGGATTACGAAGGGGTGGATCGCTCCGCCAAGCCGCAGTTGCCGCTTATCGCCATCAACACCACCGCCGGTACCGCCTCCGAGATGACCCGCTTTTGCATCATCACCGACGAAGCGCGCCACGTGAAAATGGCCATCATCGACAAGCACGTTACCCCGCTGATGTCGGTCAACGATCCCGAGCTGATGCTGGCCAAGCCGGCGGGTCTCACCGCCGCCACCGGCATGGATGCCCTGACCCACGCCATCGAGGCCTATGTCTCCACCATCGCCACCCCGGTGACCGATGCCAGCGCCGTGATGGCCATCGAGCTGATTGCCAAGCACCTGCGCACCGCCGTTCACCATGGCGATGACCTGCATGCCCGCGAGCAGATGGCCTACGCCCAGTTCCTGGCCGGCATGGCCTTCAACAACGCAAGCCTGGGCTATGTGCACGCCATGGCCCACCAGCTGGGCGGTTTCTATGACCTGCCCCACGGTGTCTGCAACGCCGTGCTGCTGCCCCACGTTCAGGCGTTCAACGCTCAGGTGAGCGCTGCTCGTCTGAAGGATGTAGCCCGCTATATGGGTGTAGATGTGAGCACCATGAGCGACGAACAGGGCGCCGCCGCTGCCATTGCCGCCATCAAGCAGCTGGCGCTGGATGTGAAGATCCCGGCCGGTCTGGAGCAGCTCGGCGTCAAGGCCGATGACTTCGATACCCTGGCCAGCAACGCCCTGAAGGATGCCTGTGGCTTCACCAACCCGAAACAGGCGAGCCACGAAGAGATCGTCGCCATCTTCCGCGCGGCGATGTAACGGCTGCCGGATTGCCAGAAAGGGTCGCAGTGCGGCCCTTTTTATTGGCTGATGGATCAATGGCTTTTTACTTCCGTGGAGGGAGTCGGTATGATTTGCCGAGCCAAAAAGACTGTATGGATGATCTGAACTCGATATGCGGATGAAACACCTGATTGCCGCGGCTTTGACCGCCCTCACCCTCTCCGGTTGCAGCCTGGTCTATCGTATCGATATTCCCCAGGGCAACTATGTGGAACAAAAACAGGTCGACAAACTGCGCCAGGGGATGACCCGCGAGCAGGTCAGTTATGTGCTGGGGACCCCCATGCTGCGTGACGGCTTTGATCCCAACACCTGGTACTACCTCTATGAATTCCAGCCGGGCCACGGCGACAAGGAGCGCAAAGAGCTCACTGTCACCTTCGCCAACGACAGGCTGACCACAGTGACGGGTGACTTCCCACTGCCAGCAGCCTTCAATACCCCGCTCTGATATCCCGCAAAACCGGCCTCGCGCCGGTTTTGTTTTATCCAGCCCCGCGTAATTCATCCTGCCCGACAACACTGAGTCATTCCTCCCCATTGCAGCTGCTCGCAAATTGCCTGATGCTGATGAGCAGCCACCATGGCATCAACACCATCGAATGACACAGGGAGAATCCCCATGAGCCGGATCCTGATTGCCGGAGCCAGCGGCCTGATCGGTCGCGAACTGGTGCAGCAACTGCCTGCCGAACATGAACTGACCCTGCTCTGTCGCAAGCCGGGCAAGGAGGCGCACCACTGGCTGCCGGTCAATTTTGATGATCTGGCCAGCGTCACCCTCTCCCGCCCGGTGGATATCGCCTTCTGTGCCCTCGGCACCACCCGCAAGGAGGCGGGCTCTGCCGAGGCGTTTCGCCGGGTCGATCTCGACTATGTGGTCGCCTTTGCCGAACTGGCCCGCCGCCACGGTTGTCAGCGCCTTATCGTGGTCTCGAGCATGGGGGCCAGTGCATCGTCCCCGGCTCTCTATCCGCGAACCAAGGGGGAGATGGAGCAGGCCCTGCTGGCCCAATCCTGGCCACGGCTCGCCATCGTGCGTCCCGCCATGCTGCTCGGGGATCGCCAGCCACCGCGCCTCTCCGAGCAGATTTTTCAGACCATCTACCCGCTGTTTCGGCCACTGCTGGTGGGCAAACTCGCCCGCTGGCGCGCCATCGAGGCTCGTCAGGTGGCCCGCGCCATGATCGCCCTCTCGAAACTGCCCGCCGGGTGTGAGATTGTCGAGAACGAGCAACTGCTGGCCCTCTGAACTAGGCCTTCCCCACTGATTACGCACAGTGCTGCAAAAACAAAAGAGCAAGCCAATTGGCTTGCCCTTTGTTTATCTGTTGGCGAGGTTCCTAACCACCCTGGCCACTATCGGTGGTCAAGAAGAGTGCCCTCAACCGCGAATATGGTCGATAAAGGCGTCGATCTGCTCGCGGGTGCAGGCGGGGTTCATAAAGACAGCCTTCTCTCCGGCGATATAGGAGTACTTGCCGCGAACGTCATAGTCGGAGTGGGCCACCGCCTCCACCCAGTTGGTGTAGAGCCCCACCTTGCCGCGCCCCTTGAACAGGCTGCGGTGATAGTCGGTGTTGCGCTGCAAGCGCGCCTTGTAGGCGGGATCGCTGGAGCGGGCCAGCTCGAAGGCAAATTCGGCTTCCGGGTCACTCACCCACTCGGGGTTGTAGACCTTGAAGCCGACGCTCGGCCCCTGATTCTCCTGCGCCACCAGCTTGACGTTGCCCAGCTGGCTTAACCGGAAGCGGAAGTAATTGGCATTTTGCAGGCAGTGGGCCAGCACGGTGCGATACCCCTCCACCCCCATATAGTTGAGCGCCGCATAGGCACCGAACAGACCGCTAGCGCCACGAGAGCACTCGATGGTGGATTGCAGGTGGGTCTGGCCCTGAATGTCCCGCTCGAAGTAGGAGAAGTTCTCCGGGTCATTCTCCATCGCCTTGAGGTCATCCTGCTCCTTGATCATCACCAGACTGGAGGTGTAGGGCACATAGCCCCACTTCTGGAAGTCGACGGTAAAGGAGTCGGCATATTTCAGCTCGGCAAAGCGTGCCACGTTGCGCTCGATCCCCGCCAGAGTGGCGCTGTTGATGGCGAGCGGATTGGCAGCAAAGTCGTAACCCAGGAAGAAGATCATCGACCAGCCGATAGCTGCATCGACGTGGATGTGCGGCTTGACCGTCACCTCGAACTGCTCGCAGAGGCGATTGCGCAGCTCGAACACGGGTTTCACCTGATCCACCCCGAAGGTGTCGGTGGTACCCATGGTGAGCATGATGGTGGGCACCACGTGTTTCAGGGCAAAACAGGCGGTCAGGGTGCGCTCGAGGTGGTCGAGATCGATGTCATTGTTCTCCCCCACCTGAATGCGGATAGTCTTGTTCTCGATATCGACCCCGAGCAGGGAGAGGTTGGTGATGTTGGAGTAGTGACCGCCCTGGGAGTTGATGATGCGGTAATCCTGATAGTGGCCGAGCCCCTTGTGCTTGGCTTCCGGCAAGGTTTTGCGAATGCCGAGCAGGTAGCCGTAGAGGTTACAGAAGGTCCCCCCCTGGGTGAAGATGCCGGTGGCGCGAGCCGGGTCGTAGCCCGCCAGCAGCGCAATCTGGCGCACCACCTTCTTCTCCAGCTCCTCGGCCACTCCGGCGTATTCGGAGTAGACCAGATTGGGGTTGGCCAGAATGCCCAGCTGGGCACCGTAGATGGCGGGATCCGCCGACATGGTGATGACGTTCTCGACGCTGGAGGGGTTCTCCCAATCCTTCGACAGGGCGGCGGCAAACAGCAGCTCGGCCATCGGCTCGCCCGGGGTGCGCATGGTGGCGGGCACTGGCATGGACTCGCAGAGATCGGCCAGGCGGGCACGGCCATCTGGCCAGGCGTTCAGGCGGGCATTGGGGGCCAGGCCACGGGCCCGAAATTCGTTGAGGGTGGCAAATCCGGGTTCGCGAAAAACGGGCCAGAGATCGGGATTGCGCGAGAAAAAGTTGGCTTTGACGGTGGCGAAACGGGCGGAAAAATCGGGGTGGACGGCATTGACGCTTTCGTCTTGCAGATAAACTAAGTCACTAATTTTTATACCATTAGTACAGCAAATGTGCGGCCGTTATACCCCTGTACCAGCGGGGTAGACAGCGACAATATCTAATGGCCTACCCTACTTTTTGTCATGTATCAGCCATCACAAGGGCTGGCAAAAAGGCGCCTTTGAGGCGCCTCTTTATATTTCGTGATCTTGCTCCCATCCTGGCTGACATCGCCCTCACGACCAGACCGCCATCAGCGCGGCGCCCCCTCAACGCAGGGAGGCCAACAGCCACCGTGCAAACTCCGCCAGCTCGCTCTGCTGCTGCGGGAAAGCCGCCAGCCAGGGCTGCAGGCACGTGGCGACAGCATCCGGTCGATAGCCGCACCCCGCCAGCTCGGCCGCCAGCAGATCAAACGGGGCCGGCTCCAGAGTATCGCTAAAGAGCTGTGCCCGGGTGATGACCCCTTTCTCCACATCAAAGTGCAGCTCCACCCCGCCCCAGCTGAACCGCTCCTCCAGCAGATGGCTGAACGCAGGGGCATGACCGTAGTTCCACTCCCAACTGCGCTGGCGAGCGAAGGTCTCGGCAAAGCCCGGCAGATCCGGCATCTGCTCCGGGGAGATATGCTCGGGCTCAACTCGCGCGCCGTAATGGTGGAAGAAGGCCTCGACCAGCGCCTCGCTCACCTGTTGATGGTCGAGCCCCGGCAGCAGTTCACACAGATTGGCCACCCGGCTGCGCACCGAGGTGATCCCCTTGGCCGCCAGCTTCTTGGAGTCGGGGTTGAGGTAGTTGGCAAGGCGGCCGAGATCGGCATCCAGCAGCAGGGTGCCGTGGTGAAACCCGCGATCCAGAGTCTCCCGATAGGCCGACCCCGATACCTTGCGCTCCCCGTCCGGGGTGGCCACCAGCAGATCGTTGCGACCGGAGGCAAACGCCTCGATCCCCAATCGCTTGAGCCCGTCCAGCACGATGGCGGTGGAGACGCTCTTGTCATACTCCGGCTTGCCCGCCATGAAGGTAAAACAGCTGTTGCCAAGGTCGTGGAACACGGCGCCACCACCGCTGCTGCGACGCGCCAGGGTCACCCCGTCTTCTTCCATGCGGCGGGTGTTGCACTCCTTCCACGGATTCTGGGCACGACCGATCACCACGGTATTGGCGTTGCGCCAGAGGAACAGCACCCGCTGACCGGGGTCCATCTGGCGGAAGATGCACTCCTCAACGGCCAGATTGAACAGGGGATCGTGAGAGTCGGAGACAAGCAGACGCAAGCGGGACATAAAAAGACCTTATCCGGAACTGGGGGCAGCATGATAACACTGACGGGGTACCATCACTGAGCAGTCGCACATTAACCGGTGCGCAGCAGCCGCGATACATTTGCGTCACACCTGACTGCCCCATAAAAGTATCTATTGATATAACGACACACCTTGACGTGCAACCACGGAAAAAATGCAGTCAAGCCACAATGACAGCAATAAAAACGGGAAAAAGTGGCTAGAATGCGACCACTTCGATAGGCCATATGACTCTCTTATTGGTCACATAACTTGCAAAAAAACGGCATGTATCCATCCCGTGTGATGAATGACACAAAAATGACTTTCCAACCCCCCTATACCCCATTGCAAACGCCTTTTCTCCCCTTGCAGGTGACACAAAATTGCTTGAATCTAGCCTAGACACCGCTCCCGAGAGAAACGTTGTATGACGGAGAACGCAGCCCCCCGCCAGCCCCTCAGCTGGTTTATGCCAATGCTGGTCGGTATGGTCATCGCGACCCTGACCTCTTCCCCCGTGCGAGCCGGCGAGCAGGTCATCGTCCAGTTGCCGTGGCAACACCAGTTCCAGTTTGCCGGTTACTACGCGGCCATCGCCAAAGGGTTTTATCGGGAGGCCGGTCTGCATGTCACCCTGCGCGAAGCGGACTCCCGCACCGATGTGGTCAGCGAGGTGATCTCGGGAAAGGCCCATTTTGGCATCAGCGGCAGTGATCTGCTGCTGGATCGGGCTGCCGGTCGTCCGGTGGTGGTGCTCGCCGCCCTGCTGCAGCACTCGCCGCTGATCCTGCTCACGCTGGATCGGCCAGATATTCGCAACCCGGCCGATCTGGCCAACAAGCGACTGATGCTGGAGCCTGGCTCCAACGAGCTGCTGACCTACCTTTCTCACCAGACCCGCAGCCGCGACTGGGTCACCCTCCCATACAAACAGGGGATAGAGGCACTGCTGGCGGGCAAGGTGGATGCCATCAGCGCCTACAGCACTACCGAGCCCTTCTATCTGCAACAAAAAGGGATCCCCTATCGGGTTTTCAGTCCGCGCACCATCGACTTCGACTTCTACGGCGACAACCTGTTTACCTCAGAGCGGGAGCTGATCACCCGACAGGATCGGGTCTACGCCTTCCAGCAGGCCAGCCTCAAGGGGTGGCGCTATGCGATGGACCACCCCGAAGAGATGATCAACCTCATCATGGAGCAGTACCCGACCGGGGCTGGCCGTGAACAGCTGGAGTTCGAGGCTCGCGAAACCAGAACGCTGATGCAGCCGGATCTGATCGAACCTGGCTACATGCAGCAGGAGCGCTGGCTGCAGATCGCCAAAACCTATCTGGAGGCGGGCATGCTCACGGTATTGCCCAACCTCGACCGCTTTATCTACGACCCGGCGCAGGAGCGGCTGCGCCAGCAACGGCAACTGCTCGACAAGAGCGTGGCGGTGGCCATGCTCATCACCTTTACCCTGATGACCCTGCTCGGCATCTTCTTGCACCTCTATCTGCGCCTGCGCGAGGAGGCGCGAGATCGCCAGCGGCTGACCCGTGAACTGGCCCAGAGCGAACAGCACTATCGCTTCGTGGCGGAGAACAGTGCCGATGTGATCTGGACCATGGATGCCGCCAGCTTGCGCTTTCGCTATGTCAGCCCGGCCATCGCCCCCCTGAGCGGCTACGAGGCCCCCGAGCTGTTTGCCCTGCCCCTCAAACAGCTGCTGCCGGATGCCTCAAGGAAACTGCTGCGTGAGGAGATCTCCGCAACCCTGGAGGCATGGCAACGGGGAGAACATGACCAGACCCGCCGGGTCATTCGCACCCAACTGCGCCACAAGGATGGCCATCTGGTGGCCACCGAAACCATCACCACCCTCCATGGCAACCACAATGCCCAGCCGGAGGCGATCCTCGGGGTCACCCGGGATATCACCGAGCGGGCAGCACGGGAGGAGATGATGCGCCGCCTCGCCTTCTACGACCCCCTCACCGGGTTGCCCAATCGCCGCTTGCTGCAGCAACGGCTCAAGGAGCTGATGGAGCAGGAGACACCCCGTCCGCTGGCATTGATGTTTATCGATCTCGATCACTTCAAGCCGATCAACGACACCTTCGGCCATGAGACCGGGGATATTCTGCTCAATATGGTGGCCGAGCGGATGAGCCACTGCGTGCGCAAACAGGATCTGGTGGCGCGGCTGGGGGGCGACGAGTTCGTTATCTTGCTGCCGGAGAGTGGCGACGAAGTGCTGGCGGTGGCCGACAAGCTGCACCAGCAGCTGCGCCATCCGTTCCAGCTGGAGGGGCAGGAGCTGCTCATCTCCAGCAGTATCGGGCTGGCGCTCTATCCCGAGCACGGGGAGGATGCCAAAACCCTGATGCACCACGCCGATCAGGCCATGTATCAGGCGAAGAATCGCGGCCGCGGACGGGTCTGCCTCTATACCGAAGGCCTTGATCCCGAGCAGGGCGCCCTGCTGTGGCAACCCGGCCACGAGTGCGGTCACCCGCGCATCGATGCCGAGCATCGCCAGCTCTTCGTATTGACTAACCGGCTGCTGGAGCGGATGAAAGATCAGCACGAGGAGCCGGCCCCGTTTCTGGAGAGTCTGGAGAGCCTGTTCGACATGGCCCGCCATCACTTCGCCTTTGAAGAGCAGATGCTGGCGGAGATCGACTATCAGGAACTCGTCAGCCACCGTCAGGATCACCAGCGCCTGCTCAACAAGGCTGGCCAGCTGCTGCACGCCGCCAAAGCGGGAACACTGGGCAACGACGAGTTGCTCAACTTCATCATTCAGGAGCTGGTTGTCGGCCACATGAGTCAGGCGGATCGCCGCTACTTCCCTCTGTTCAGATCTGAGCGCAGCGTGCCGGTTGCGGAGGTGGTCACCTAGCCCCCCCCCTGTTCAGCCCCGAGCGTAACGCGCCTCTTGCGAAAGGGGCGCTCTAGTCACCGCGCAGGGCAACTACTGGGTCGAGACGCACTGCCCGCAGCGCAGGAGCGACCCCGGCCAGCAGGCCAACCAGGGCGCTGCAACCGAGCGCCAGCAGCAGATAGAGAGGATGGAGGGTAAGCGGCAAGCCGGCCACCAGCAGGGTGAGCAGCAGTTTTAGCCCGCCGAGCAGGGCCAGCCCCATGGCTCCGCCCAGCAGCGCCAGCACTACGGCTTCGAGCAGGAACAGCAATAGAATGCGCCGCCGTGGGCAGCCCAGCGCCATCAGCAAGCCCACTTCGGGGATCCGCTCCTGCTGGGCGATGCTCATGATACTGAAGATGCCGACCGCCCCGATCAGCAGCGAGATAATGCCGAGCCCGCCAACCGCCAGCTTGATGATGGAGAGTATCTTGTCGAGGCTGGTCAGCATGTCCTGCTGGGAGGTGAGGGTGAAATCCTCGGCGCCGTGGCGGGCGATCAGCACCCGCCGGATCTGGGCGGTGATCTCGGCCTCCGTCTGCCCGGTGCGATAGATGACATCGATCTCCTGCAACCCCTCCTTGTTGAACAGCGCCTGGGCGTGAGCGGCGGGCAGATAGATCATGTCGTCCAGATCAAAGCCGAGAAATTGCCCTTTGGGGGCCAGCACCCCGGCCACCCGAAAACGGCGATCACCGGCGCGCAGCAGGTTCCCCGGTGCATCGCCCCCAGGAAACAGCTCAGCCGCCACCTTGGCCCCCAGCACCGCATAGGCGCGGGGCATGGCACTGTCATCCGCGGGCAGAAAACGCCCCTGCACCAGGGTGAGTCGCCAGCCGGAGAGCGCAGCCGGACCTGTGCCCAGAATAGCGGTGCTGCGGGTCAGCCCACGGCTGCGCACCTCCCCCTGCCCCTGTACCACAGGGAGCGCCGCCTCTACCCCTGCCAATCTGGCGAGGGCATCGGCATCCTCCAGTAGCAGGGGACGGCTGCTGGAGAGGATGCCGGGCGGGCCGCCTGCGGTTTCGGTCTTGCCCGGGGTCACGGCGATCAACCGGGTGCCAAATTGGGAGAAGCTGTCGAGCAGATAGAGCCTGAGCCCCTCGCCGATGCCGGTGAGCAGGGTCACCGAGGCGATCCCGATGGCAATGCCGAGCGCAGACAGCAGGCTGCGACTGCGCCCAGCCAGCAAGGCGCGCCAGAGCCAGAACAGCAGATCAGCGGCGCGCATCAGCCACCGCTCCACTGCCCGCTGCGCAGGCTGCTGACCGGATCTTGCCGTGCCGCCCGGGAGGCGGGCAGCCAGCTAAAAAACAGCCCGGTCAGCAGGGCCGCCGGTATGGTGCAGAAAGTAGCAAGCAAGGGGACCGCCGCCGGAAATCCGGGCCAAATCACTCCGGCGAGGCCAACTAGGGCATAGCCCAACACAGTGCCAAACAGCGCGCCACTGCCGCTCAGCAACAGCGCCTCCCACAAAAACAGCTGGCGGATCTGGCGACTGTCGGCCCCCAGCGCCTTGAGCAGGCCGATCTCGCCGGTGCGCTGGCGGGTGCTGATCAGCGCCAGATTCATCATCATGATGCCGGAGACCAGCAGGCTGATGGCACCGATGCCGGCAACGGCCAGGGTGAGGGTCGAGAGAATGGTGGAGAAGGTGGCCAGCATGGCGTCGCGGCGCACCACGGTCACATCGAGTACCCCGTGGCGCGCCTGCATCAGCTGCTCCAGTCGCTTGACCTGCGGGGGCACCGCTTGCCCCGCCAGCGGCTGGATCAGCAGCCGAAACAGCCCCTCGGTGTTGAACAGCCGCATGGCGCTACCGACCGGGATCAGCGCCGCCTCGGCCATATCCATCCCCAGATTGCTGCTCTGGCTGGTGAAGACCCCCACCACCCGAAAGCGGCGATTGTCAAAACGCAGCCACTGGCCGACCGGATCGGCCTGACCGAACAGCTCACGGGCCACCTTGGCCCCGAGCAGAACGGCCGGGCGATCCTCTGCGGCATCCCCCGGCAGCCAGCGGCCGGAGAGCAGTTCCAGCCCGTGGGTATCGCGCAGCCCGTTGCTGCTGCCAAGCAGCATGGTCTGGCGCAGGCGCGCCCCCTGTTTGGCCTCGGCAAAGCCCATCACCAGCGGCACCAGCCGCACGTTTGGCTGATGCTGGCCAAGGTAGTGCATATCATCGAGAGTGATCTGCCGCAGACTGTTGCCGGTGACCGGCGGCAGCCCGCCTGTAGTCTCCTTGCGGCCGGGGAACATCACCAGCAGATCCTTGCCAAGGGAGCTGAACTGGTCGGCCACATAGCGCCTCGCCCCCTCCCCCAGCGCGGTGAGCAGCAGCACCGAGGTGACGCTCAGACTCACCGCCAGGATCAACACCAGCGCCCGTGAACGCTGACGCAACAAGGCCACGGCGGCAAAGCGGATCACATCGGGCCGCCGCATTCAGCCACCGCCGCTATCAATGTTGATGTGGCCATCGTTCATCAGGATCCGCCTGCCCGCCCGCTCACCGAGGCGCGGATCGTGGGTCACCACCACCAGCGTGATCCCCTGCTCCCGGTTGAGCTCCTCCAGCAGGGTAATCACCTCCTCCCCGGAGCGGGAGTCGAGATTGCCGGTGGGCTCGTCGGCCAAGATCAGCCGCGGCGCCATTGCCATGGCCCGGGCGATGGCTACCCGCTGACGCTGACCGCCGGAAAGCTCGGCAGGGCGGTGTCCGGCCCGGTTCTCCAGCCCCAGCTCTCCCAGCAACTGCTGGCTGCGGCGATGGCGCTCGGCGGGAGCGATCCCGCACAGCATCAGCGGCAGCTCGACATTTTCACGGGCGGTGAGGCGGGAGATAAGGTGAAACGACTGGAACACAAAACCGATGCGATGGCCGCGCAGCTGGGCCAGCGCTGGCTCTGACAGGGTGGCGGTGTCCTCCCCTCCCAGCCAGTAGCGCCCCTCATCGGGCCGATCCAGCAGCCCCAGCACATTGAGCAGGGTCGATTTGCCGGAGCCCGAGGGGCCCATCACCGCCAGATACTCCCCCTCGGCAACCCGCAGGGAAACGCGATCGAGGGCGGCCACTTTGCTCCCCCCCAGAGTGAAACGACGGCTGACGGCATCAAGGCGAATGAGATCACTCATCCGTCTGCTCCGTGGCGGCGCTGAAAGGGCCCTCCCCGACAATCTGTCCGGGCTGGGCCGCCAGCCGATCACCGGTAGCGAGCCCCTCGGCGACTTCAATCCAGTTCCAGTTCTCCACCCCCCAACGGGGCACCACCCGCACCAGCTTATCCCCTTCCAGCCGCAACACGCTACCATCGTCGGCCCGGCTGCTGGCCGCTACCCGCAGCACATCGGTGGCGCGGGTCACCTCGACCTCAAGGTCGGCACTGTAGCCAATAAGCAGGGGCACATCGGTGGGCAGGGCAGTGAGCGCCGCCTCCACCTCCACGGTGCGAGCCTGCTTCTCCAGCTCCTTCACATAGGGGGCGATGCGGGTGACGGTGGCGGCAAAATCGCGCCCGGGCATGGCGTCGAGCAGTACCCGGGCAGACTGCCCCACCTTGAGGCGGGCAGCATCCACCTCATCGATGGGGGCTGAGACATACAGACAGCGATCGTCGATAAGATCGATCACCGGGGGCATGGCCACTCCGGGCGGTGAGGGGGTCATGTATTCGCCCAGCTTGCTGTTGACCTCTGCCACCACACCGGCAAACGGCGCCTGCAGGCGGCGCTCGCTCAAGCGAGCCTCCACCTGGGCGACCTGCGCCTCGTCAACCCGCTCCTGCTGACGGGATGCCTGACAGACATAGCGGCGGGTATCGGCCAGATTCTGGGCCTGCTCGGCGAGGGTGCGGGAGGTGAGGTTTTTGGCCAGCAAGGTGGCCAGCCGGTTAGCCTCCCGCTCGTAGTAGGCCGCCTCGCTGCAACGCTCCTCGCGCTGGGTCTTGCCAAGGGCCTGCTGGGCACGGGCACGGGCGAGATCGGCGTGAATATCGTCACTCCAGAGGGTCAGCAGCAGATCTCCCTGCGCCACCCGCTCCCCGGCCTTGACGGCGATCTGCTCCACCACGCCGCCACCGGGCAGACTGAGCCCGGCCCGCTGGCACGACTTGATGGTGCCAGCCCGGGTGTTGACCACAGTGACCAGCACATCCCCCCGCCCGACCTCTGCCAGCCTGATCGGCGTAGGCTGCGGTCGCCACCACCATGCTGCCGCAGCCACCGCTACCACAGCGCCACTTCCCCACCACAACCAACCTATCTTCATCGCGCATCCTTTCGCTAGTGACTCCCGTCATGAGCGTCGGGAGAGCAGGGCATAATAGAGCAAGGGTATCACCACCAGGGTGAGCAAAGTGGAGACCAGGATCCCGAAAATCAGGCTGATGGCCAGCCCGTTGAAGATGGGATCATCGAGGATGAACAGGGCCCCGATCATCGCCGCCAGCGCCGTCAGCATGATGGGTTTGGCCCGCACCTGCGCCGCCGCAATCACCGCCTGCTCGAACGCCACGCCACTCGCCCGCTGCTGTTCGATAAAGTCCACCAGCAGGATGCTGTTGCGCACGATGATCCCGGCCAGGGCGATCATCCCGATCATCGAGGTGGCGGTAAACTGGGCCCCCAGCAGGGCGTGGCCCGGCATCACCCCGATGAGGGTGAGCGGAATGGGCGCCATGATGATGAGCGGCACCAGATAGGAGCGAAACTGGGCCACCACCAGCAGGTAGATGAGGATCATCCCCACCCCGTAGGCAATCCCCATGTCGCGGAAGGTCTCGTAGGTTATCTTCCACTCCCCGTCCCACAACAGCGCCACCTCCCCCAGCTTGTCGGGCTGCTGTACATAATATTGGGGCAGGTCGATGTCGGCACCGGCGGCAAACATGCCATAGAGCGGGCTGTCGGTATGGCCGCCCATGTCGGCCACCACCATCACCATGGGCTGCATGTTCTTGTGCATGATATAGCTGGGGGCCAGCTCATCGCGGCGACTCACCAGCTCGGAGACCCGCACCAGCTGGCCGCTCAGGCTGCGCACCTTGAGGGCCAGCACACCCGCTAGATCCCGTTTGTCACCGGGGGCCAGCTCGATGCGGATCGGCACCGGATACTTGGCGCCATGCCCCTGCAGCCAGCTGGCATCCTGATAACCCACCCCGCCATTGAGGGTGTTCACCAGATCGCCGAGATCGACCCCGAGCAGGGCCGCCTTGCTGCGATCCACCACCAGCCGCCACTTGGGCTGCGGGTCGGTCAGATAGATATCCACGTCCACCAGATCCGCCGTGGCCACAAAGCGGGCCTGAACGGCGCGAGCGGCTGCCTCACGGGCGGCCTGAGTCGGGCCATACACCTCGGCAACGATGGGTGACCAGACCGGCGGGCCGGGCGGCACCTCAACGACTTTCAGGTTGCCCCCCACCGCGCTGGCGATGGCCTGCAGTGGCTCCCGAACCGACTGGGCAATCTGGTGGCTGCTGCGATGGCGCTCATGTTTGTCCACCAGATTGACCTGAATATCCCCCACGTTGGCACCGCTGCGAATGAAGTAGTGGCGCACCAGCCCATTGAAGTTGATAGGGGCGGCGGTGCCGGCGTAAATCTGGTAATCCTTCACCTCGGGCACCTTGGCAAGCTCCCGCCCGACCGCCAGCAGGGTGCGCTCGGTCTGCTCCAGGGTCACCCCCTCCGGCATGTCGAGCACCAGCTGGAATTCCGATTTGTTGTCGAAGGGGAGCATCTTGAGCACCACCCACTGCACCATGGGCATGGCGGCGGCAGCCGCTACCAGCAGCAGGATGGCCAGCCAGAGCTTGTGTCTCGCTCTCCTGGCGCCATCACCGATCAGAAAAGGGGTCATCAGCCGCTGGAAGAGGCTGGCCTTGGCCTCGCCGTGGGCACCGTGCGCCTCCCCCTTGAGCAAATGGCTCGCCAGCCAGGGGGAGAAGATAAAGGCCACCAGCAGGGAGATGAGCATCCCCATGCTGGCATTGATGGGAATGGGGCTCATGTAGGGGCCCATCAGGCCGCTGACAAAGGCCATCGGCAGCAGGGCCGCGATAACGGTCAGGGTCGCCAGTATGGTCGGCCCCCCCACCTCGTCCACCGCCCCCGGAATAAGATCCTTGAGGGAGCCCTTGCCCAAACCGCGATGGCGGTGAATGTTCTCCACCACGACGATGGCGTCATCCACCAGAATGCCGATGGAGAAGATCAGCGCGAACAGCGACACCCGGTTGAGGGTAAAGCCCCACGCCCAGCTGGCAAACAGGGTCAGCGCCAGGGTGACAACGATGGCCACCCCCACCACCAGCGCCTCGCGCCAGCCCATGCTCACCAGCACCAGCAGCACCACCGCCGTGGTGGCAAAGATCAGCTTGCCGATGAGGGTGTTGGATTTGGTCTCGGCGGTGACGCCGTAGTCACGGGTCACCGTCACCTCGACCCCAGCCGGGATGAGTCGATTCTTGAGGCTCTCAACCCGCACCTCCACCCGCTTGGCCACCTCGACCGCGTTCTGGCCGGGCTGCTTGCCGATGGCCAGGGTCACCGCCGGATAACTGCGATCCCCCAGCCCCATCCAGCTGCGCTTGGTCGGGGTCTCCTGACCCAGCGAGACCCTGGCCACATCCCCCAGATAGACCGGCTTGCCGTCGTGCAGCCCCACCACCAGCTCGCGGGCCTCCTGCTCGCTTTGCAGGAACTGCCCCACCTGCACCTTGATCTCCCGGTTGTCCTGCCAGGTGGCCTGTGTCGGGCCCACCTGATTGGCGGCCGCAAGGCGCTGGCTCAACTCGCCCCAGCTGATGCCGTGGGCGCTGAGGGCCGCCGGATCCGGCATCACCCGCAACACGGCACTCTGGCTGCCCAGCGTGTAGATATCGCGGGTACCGGGAATGCGCTTGAGTTCGGTCTCCAGCTCATGGGCGACCCGGGTTAGCTCGGGGGCCCCCAGTTGCTTGCTCCCCTCTTTGCTCCATAAGGTCAAACTGACGATGGGGACATCGTCGATCCCCCGGGGTTTCACCAGCGGCTGGCCGACCCCGATCCCCTGTGGCAACCAGTCACGGTTGGAGTCGAGCTGGTTGTTGAGATCGACGATGGCCTGCTCGCGACTCACCCCCACCTTGAATACCACCACCAGCAGGGCGCCATCGGGTTGGGAAAAAGAGTAGAGGGTATCAATTCCCTTTATCTGGGAGACCACCTGCTCGGCAGGGGTGGTAACGAGAGAGGCCACTTCAGCCGGAGTGGCTCCCGGGAAGGGAATGTAGACATCGGCGAAGGTGACATCGATCTGCGGCTCCTCCTCCTTGGGGGTCACCAGCACTGCAAACAGACCGAGCAACAGCCCCACCAGCGCCAGCAGCGGGGTGATGGCCGAGCCCTGAAACAGCGCAGCCAGCCGACCGGCAGGCCCCAGCCTCTCCTTGTTGCCGTTCAGCTCGCTACTCATGGGCCACCTCCTGCTGCTGCGCCCAGGCATCGGGGGCCAACTTGTCACCGGCTTGCAGGCCGGCCAGGATCTCGCACTGTCCCTCGACGCAATGGCCGACCCGCACCGGCGTCAGGGCCCAGCCAGCGGGCTGCTGCAGATAGACGCCATTGAACTCCCCTTGCCGCAGCAGGGCGCGATCCGGCACCTGCAACACCTGACGTTCACCCTGCTTGAGCTGCACCTTGAGCCACATGCCGGGCAATACCCCGGCAGTTTGCGGCGGCAAATCGAGGCGCAACCTGAAGGCGTGGCTCTGGCTGTCGGCATAGTTAAAGCGGGTCAATTTGACCGGGGTAACAGGCCGGCCATCCGGCAGCAGCACCTGCACATCCGCAGGCTCACGAGCCAGCGTCAGGGCGGATTGGGGCAACTCCACCTCCACCCGCAAGGTGTCGAGAGAGAAGCCGGAGAGCAGCGGGGTACCGGGGGCGACAGTCTCCCCCAACTCCACCAGCCGTTTGGTCACCACTCCGGCGTAGGGAGCCAGAATGCGGGTATAACCGTAGGCCTCGCGGGCCTGAGTGAGAGCTGCATCGGCAGCGTTCACCTCGGCGCGGGCGGCGCGATCCGTCGCCTGGGCATTATCGAGCTGGGCGCGGGTGATCACCCCCTTGGCAATCAGCGCCTGAAAGCGGGCGAGCTGGCGCTCGGCTTCCACTTGCTGAGCCTGTGCCCGCGCCAGCCGCGCCTCGGCACCCGTGACGGCGGCAAACTGCTCCTTGCCGCTGATCTCCAGCAGCGGTTGCCCCGCCTGCACCTGATCGTTCACATCCACCAGCATGCGGGAGACCCGACCGCTGGTCTGGGCCGCCACCGTCCCCTGATTGATGGCACTGACGGTGCCATCCAGCGTCAGCCAGTCGGTCACCGGTTGTGGCGCTACTGTCAACAGGGGCTCTGGCTCCCCGTCCGCGGCAAAGGCCAGGGGGGATGTCATGGCCTGCGATGTCATCACCAACATGGTGATCCCCAGCAACCGGATCTTTTCCATCATCACTCTCCTTCCCTGGCGTAATCTGTCACTTCACGGGATCAGGCGGTATGGGACTGGCGCACCTTATCCACTCCCCGAGCTGGCGCCTTGGTCAGCACCCTGGCCAGTCCTTTGTCAAACAGCAAGATCCCGGCCACCATGGCCGCTATAAACAACATTATCATGGGCTGCCCGCTGGAAATGAGACTCAGAGCAGGCCCCGGGCAGATACCCACCAATCCCCAGCCGATGCCAAACAGCGCAGCCCCGCCGATCAGCCTGCGCTCGAGCCGAGGAGCTGGTACGGCGGCGATGGGCTCCCCCAGCACGCTCTGACGATGGGGTTTCACCAGCAAGAAGTAACCCGGCATAAAGACCAGCAGGGCGCCTCCCATCACGAAGGCGAGGCTGGGATCCCAGGCGCCAGCCAGATCGAGAAAACCGGTGACCCGAGCGGGATCCACCATGCCGGAGATGGCCATCCCCAGTCCGAACAACACACCCGCAAACAAACTTGTCAGCAACTTCATGGCGATCAGCCCCTTACAGCAGATGATGAGTGACGAAGACGGTGATAAAGCCTGCCGCCATAAAGGTCAGGGTGGCGACGATGGAGCGCAGGGAGAGCCGCCCCATGCCACAGATGCCGTGGCCGCTGGTGCAGCCATTGCCAAGACGGGTACCGACCCCGACCAGCAGACCGGCCAGTAGCACAACGGGCCAGCCGGGCAGCGTGGTGAATGCAGGCATGGTGGCCCAGCCCAGGGTCAGCGCCAACCAGGCACCCGCCCCGAGCCCCAGCAGAAACAGCACCCGCCACGGCGCACGGTGTTGCAGCGCACCGGCCAGAATACCGCTGATCCCGGCCACCCGGCCGTTGAACAACATCAGGATCAGGGCCGACAGCCCCGCCAGCATGCCACCGCCCAAAGAGAGCAGCCATTGGCTTTCCATCATCAAGATTCCTTATTTTCTGAGTGACAAAAATGGGTTTGCAGCGCGCCCAACACATCGGCGGCCGCCTCGCTCACCAGCGAGTAGTAGATCTGCTGGGAGACCTTGCGCGAACGGATCAGGCCGTAGCGCTTCAATACCGAAAGTTGCTGGGAGAAGGCCGACTGCCCGAGTTGGCTATGGGCCAGCAGCTCCCCGACCCCCTTCTCCCCCTCCACCAGCTGGCAGAGCACCATCAGGCGTTCGGGATGAGCCAACGCCTTGAGCAGGGAGGCGGCGGCTGTCGCATGTCTGTTCATCTCGTCGAATTGGCTCATAAGAGTAAATTAGCAATTGCTGATATTTGTTCTATTGTATAAAAAAACACTAAATTAGCAACATCTAAAGTATAGAAGGAGAAAGACCATGACAGTAGATAACGGAGTCAGAATCGTCGCGGGTTGCATGTTGCTGCTCTCGCTGATCCTTACCACCTGGGTTCATCCGGGCTTTGTCTGGTTGAGTGCCTTTGTCGGGGTCAACCTGATCCAGAGCGCATTCACCGGTTTCTGTCCGGCAGCGATGATCCTCAAACGGATAGGATTTAAATAAACGGGTCGGATGACCCGGCTCACATGAGCGTGTAATAAACGCAGGAGGCTGAACATGGCAACGGTAATCGTCATCGGCGCGGGTCTCGGGGGCATGTCTGCCGCCTACGAACTCAAGGCCGAACTGGGCAAGCAGCATGAGGTGATCCTCATCAATGACAAGCCGGACTTTGAATTCACCCCCTCCAACCCCTGGATTGCCGTCCAGTGGCGGGAGCGCAAGAAGACCTCGATCCCCATCGAACCCCATGTGAAGAAAAAGGGGATCCGCTTTATCCATGCCGCCCTGACCGAGCTGCAACCGGCGGCGCAGCAGCTCACCCTCTCCGATGGCCAGACCCTGCGTTACGACTTTCTGGCAATCTGCACCGGCCCGGCCCTCGCCTTTGACGAGGTGACGGGGGCTGGCCCCGAATCCGGTGGCACCACCAGCGTCTGTACCCTCTCCCACGCCGAAGAGTGCCGCCACAGTGTCAGCGCACTGGTCGATGAGCCCGGCCCTGTGATTGTCGGCGCCATGCCGGGCGCCTCCTGCTTCGGCCCCGCCTACGAGTACGCATTCATCCTCGATCGCCACCTGCGCGACAAGAAGGTGAGAAAGAATGTGCCCATGACCTTTGTCACCAGCGAGCCCTACATCGGCCACCTTGGTCTCAACGGCGTGGGGGACTCCAAGGGGATGCTGGAGAGCGAATTGCGGATGCGCGACGTGCAGTGGATCTGCAATGCCCGCACCGTGGCGGCGCAAGATGGCCAGATGACGGTGGAGGAGCTGGACGATGAGGGCAACATCAAGCGCACCCACACCCTGCCCTACAAACACGCCATGATGCTGCCCGCCTTTGTCGGCATTGCGCCGCTGCGGGGCATCGAGGGGCTGGTCAATCCCCGCGGCTTTGTCATCGTCGACGAACACCAGCGCAATCCCGCCTTCCCGCAGATTTACGCCGCCGGTGTCTGCATCGCCATTGCACCGCCGCACAAGACGCCGGTACCGACCGGGGTGCCCAAGACCGGCTATATGATTGAGGCGATGGTGCGCACCCTGAGCCACAACATCAAGGCGGAGCTCAGCGGCCAGCCGCCGGTGACCAAGGCGGTGTGGAATGCCATCTGTCTGGCGGACATGGGGGACACAGGTGCCGCCTTCGTCGCCATGCCGCAGATCCCGCCGCGCAACGTCGCCTGGTTCAAGAAAGGAAAGTGGGTCCATCTGGCCAAGATCGCCTTTGAGAAGTACTTCCTGCACAAGATGCAGGTGGGGGATACCGAACCCATCTACGAGAAACTGATGCTCAAATACCTCGGCATCGACAAGACCGAATGACCCCGCAGACCCGGCCCTCGCTGGGTCTGCTTTTTACGACCCTGCGCGGCAAAACGGGGCTTTCGATTATGTTTCAAGATGTTGCTGCGGGCGGCGCGGGGTTTACCCTGCCTGCCGCCTCGGCTATCATTCGAGCCTCTTATCAATAGCGGAGACCATCAGTGGGCAACTCATCAAGTGACAGTTGTAGACCGACCCTCATCGTCGGTACCAAGGTCGCGAGCTAGCCGCAGGTCTTTCTCTGCCGCAACTCGCAACCCTGCGAGAAGCGGAAATCCACTCCCCTCTTCTCCCTTTTTACACTTGACGTCTGGCAACCAGAGGCCAATCGCCACGGTCGCCATGCCTGCATAGTTTCTGCTTCCCACAAGGAGGCTGCTATGCGTTTTATCTCAATCAAACCGGCTGCGGATCGCGCGGTCGCAACAGGTTCTGTTGCTACCCGGGCTCACCCCCTGTTGAGCCGGCTCGGCCGTGGCATGCTGCCACGCTGGCTGGGCGGCAAACCGCGTCAGCACCACTACCGGCTGCAGATCCGCTGTGAGGATCGCGCCGATATGGAGCAGGTGCTGGATATGGTGAACCACACGTTGCAACCGGCCGGGCTGCAACCGATGCAATCGATGAAGCCGGGTCGCGGCGGCGGGCGAGAGCTGGTGCTCAACCTGCAGTGCACCCCGCCCCAGCGACGCTATCTGGTGCAGTTCGTTCATCAGGTCGGAGTAGCACATCCGGTGCGCTGGCAACTGCGCCCGCGCATCGACTGCGATCCCGAACTCAACTGACCGCACACCTGCGTTAACCACAGTGAAAGGGGCCAGCCACGCTGGCCCCGCTTGTTGCGTCCTCTCCGAGCGTCAGGGCATCTGATGATGCTCCCGCCTCGGGACGCCGCGTTATTGTTTTTCTGCTGGCCATCCGCGCAATCATCCCCTGATCCATCCGCCTCCCGGCGTTTCATCGTGGATTGCGCCAAGCCAGCGCTTATCAGAAGGAGTACGCCATGAAGATGTGGCAACAAATCGACATGATCTCCCTGCTCGACACCCTGGCCAGCCTGTTGCTCGCCTTTGTGCTTGGCAGTCTGGTCGGGCTGGAGCGCCAGTACCGCCAACGTACCGCGGGCCTTCGCACCAACGTGCTGGTCGCCGTGGGGGCCGCCCTGTTCGTCAGTCTGGCCCAGCGCATCTATGACCTGCACGGCGGCAACTACAACGTGGTCCATGTGGTGGCCTATATCGTCTCCGGCATCGGCTTTCTCGGCGCCGGCGTCATCATGCGTGAATCCGGCAACATCCGCGGCATCAACACCGCGGCCACCCTGTGGGGTGTGGCGGCGGTCGGCGCCGCCTGTGGCGCAGGGCTGGCCATGGAGGCCATTCTGGGTGCCCTGTTCGTGCTCGCCGCCAACACCCTGCTGCGACCGCTGGTCAACCAGATCAACCGTCGCCCGGTAGACAATCTGGACACCGAAGTCACCTACAAGGTGACGGCGCTGACCCAGCGCGAACATCAAAAAGAGGTGCTGCACTGGCTCGAAGAGATGCTGGAGCAGGCCAACTACCCCCTGAGCGAGCTCGACATCGAGCCGTTTGGCGCGGGGGATCTGGAGATCTCTGCGGTGCTGCTGGCTACCTCCATCGATGGCGACGAGCTGGATGCCCTGATGCAAAAGCTGGCCATCCACCCCCATATCAAGCAGGTGTTCTGGCGCACCAGTACCACCGATTGAGCCGTTGGTCAGAGGAAAGAGCAATCCGCCCACAGCAAAAAGCCCCGCCAGCAATGGTGGGGCTTTCTCATATGGGATGGGTGAAATGTGACTAACTGCGGCTGCGCCAGCGCACCCTGGGGGGGATCACCTGGGCAGTCTGCGCGGGAGGATTGCCCGCTATCAGTTGCTGCATCAGCTCGAAAGCGGCGAGAGCCAGCGCCGGACAATCCTGCACCACCGAGTCGATGCGCATGGGAATGCAGTCGAGCAGGTCGTGATCATCGAAGGTGCACAGGCGCATGCCTGTTTCCATCAACCCCGCCTCGTTGAGGTAGCGCAGTACCCCTTCAAGCAGGGTAAAGGAGGCGGTAAAGAGCCCCCTGGGGGGCGCTCCCAGCTCGGCCACCAGCTCAGCCATCAGCTGATAACCGGAGCTCGGCTGGTAGTCGCGATGACGCACCCTTGCAGCATCGGCTTCAAAACCGGCGCGATGAAGCCCCAGCTCATAGCCCGCCAGCCGGTGACGACTGGGGGAGAGATCCAGCAAGCCGCCGAAGTAGTAGATCTGCTCGCCGCACTCGCTGGCCATGTCCCGCACCAGCTCGGCGGTCGCCTTGCAGGCATCGGAGATCACCATGGGCAAGCGCGACTCGCCGATATGGCGGTCGAGCTGCACCACCGGCAGGCGGTCGTGGATGCGGGCATAGATGTCATCGCTGTGGCCGCTGGAGGCGACAATCAGCCCGTCCACCTGACGGCTGATGAGGTTGTCCACCACCCGCTGCTCGAGAGCGGGATCATCCTCGGAGCAGGCGATCAGCAGCTGGATGCCCGCCTCCCGGCAGTGCGCCTCGAGGGCGCGGGCGATACGGGCGAAACCGAAGTTGGTGAGATCGGGGATCACCAGCCCCCAGGTGTAGCTGCGGGTCTCGCGCAGGGAGCGGGCATGAAAGCTCGGCAGGTAGTGACACTCCTCCGCCACCGCCTGAATGCGCTTGCGGGTATCATCGGCAATCCGGTACTCCGCACTCTTCCCGTTGAGCACCAGACTGGCGGTCGCCTTGGACACCCCCGCCAGTTCGGCGATCTGGGCAATCGTGATCCGTTTCTTCTTCTCCACCTGGCCTCCCGGCTGACTAGAACCGGGCTATTGTACTAGGCACGCCGACAGCGGCCAGTGATTGAGGCAAATTTTGCAGCCATCATCGCCGTTACCTGATGATAGTTGCGGCTTGTCCCCGGGAAAATAGCGCGCAGACAGGCTGTGTCGCCCCTCATCGATGAAACACTCCAGACTGGAGCGATCGCACAGCACGGTGATCCGCCCGCCAGCCCATGGGCTGCTGCGGGTCTCCCACACCCCGCTCTGCCAGTTCTGGCGCCGCAAGGTGATGCGCCCCGGCTGCCACACCAGCTCGGTCACGGCCCCAAACCAGAGGCTCCCCTCACCACACAGGTCCAGATCGAGCCAGGCCGAGTCGATGGCCAGACCCGGAAATTCGCCAAGCGTCCCCTCAAAACGGGTCAACTCTCCCTTCAATGCAGCGAGCTCCGCTACCGGTCGCTGGCAGAGCCACTCATCCTGCCAGAACAGCTCCCGCGGGCAGCTCATCTGGTGGATCCAGCCGTAAGCGACCGTAGGCTGGCTCATCTCGTTCTCCTCCGGCAGACCCAGCCAGCCAAACAGCAAGCGCCGACCCTGGCTATCCAGAGTGGTCTGGGGGGCATAGAACTCGAAGCCCCGGTCCAGCTCGTGAAAAGCCCCGTGCTCGAAGCGCTCGCCGTCGAAGTTGCCAGAAAGCCAGCCGCACTGGTAGAGGTTGCGATAATCCTCGCCTGCCGGGGCAATCCCCTGCGGACAGCTGAGCAGCACATGACTCTCCCCCAGCGGGAAGAGATCCGGGCACTCCCACATATAGCCAAACTCACCCAGCCCCCCTCGACCGCTACCGGCGATGGGCCCCACCCGCTGCCAGCTTTGCAGGGTGTCGCCACGATAGAGCAGCACTTCCCCCTTGTCATCCTGGGTACGCGCGCCCAGCACCATCAGCCACTGCTGGCCGTCGTGCCACACCTTGGGGTCGCGCACGTGGCCGCTGTAGCCTTCGGGCAGATCCAGCACAGGCCCCAGCTTGGCAAAACCACCCTCACCGTCGGCCCGAGCCAGACACTGATAGGCGGTGCGGCTGCCATCAGGGTATTTGACATTGCCGGTGTAGATAAGGGTCAGACGCCCCTGCTCGTCGCTCACCGCAGAGCCCGAATAGCAGCCGTGGCTCTCATAGGCTTCGGTGGGTAAGAGCGCCACCGGCTCGTGCTGCCAATGCAGCAGATCGGTGGAGATGACATGGCCCCAGCCCTTGTTGCGGTGCTCGCAGCCAAGCGGGTTCCACTGGTAGAAGAGGTGGTAGCGCCCATCGTGCTCGATAAAGCCGTTGGGATCGTTAAGCAGCCCCACCGGGGCTGCCAGATGCCAGCGGGGCCGATGGGGATCGGCCGCCGCCTTGAGCTGTCCGGCCAGCAACGACCGGACAATCTGGTTGAGAAGATCGCTTTCCTTCATCACTCCACCTTGTACTTGAGCAGGTAGGAAGCGGCGAAGGCGGCGCCAAAGGCGATCACCAGCCCGATGATGTAATGAATAAGGCTCATGGGCTGGACGATGGCCATACCGGGAATACCGGTCAGCCCCACCGCCGTCATCCCCACCTTGGCCGCCACCACGTAGGCGCCGCCGCAGGCCCCGCCAAACAGACCGGCAAGGAAAGGTTTGATATAGCGCAGGTTCACCCCGAAGATGGCAGCCTCGGTGATGCCCAGCAGGCAGGACATAGCCGCCGGCACGGTAATGGCCTTGATCTTCACATCGCGGGTCTTGAAGTAGACCGCGAGGCAAGCCCCGCCCTGTGCCACATTGGCCATGGCCCAGATGGGCAGCAGGAAGTTGACGCCAATTTGCGGATTGGCCAGCAATCCCGCCTCGATGGCGTGGAAGCTGTGGTGGATGCCGGTAATGACGATCAGTGAATAGGTGCCGCCGAACACCAGCCCCGCCAGCCAGCCCGCCTGCTCATAGAGGGCGCTCAGACCGAACGAGATGCCATCCCCCAGCACCCGACCCGCCGGGCCGATAAAGAGCAGCGCCACGAAGCCGGTGATGATGACGGTGAGAAACGGCGTGAGGATCAGATCCAGTGCATCCGGAATGCGCTTGCGCAGCTGTTTCTCCAGATGGGACATAAACCAGACCGCCAACAGTACCGGGAAGACGGTGCCCTGATAGCCGATCATGGCGACATCGAGCCCGAAAAAGTCCATGGTCTTGAAACCACCGGCCACGCCCCAGGCGTTGGTCAACGCCGGGTGGGTGAGGATGCCGCCAAGGGTCGCCCCGAGGTACGGATTGCCGCCAAACTCACGCGCCGCCGTAAAGCCGATCAGGATCGGCAGTATGATAAAGGCCGCCGAGCTGAACATGTCGAGCATGACGAACAGGGCGCTGTCGGCGTTGACCCAGCCGTAGGTACGCACCATGCCGAGCAGCCCCATCAGCAGGCCGGAGGCGACGATGGCCGGAATGATGGGCACGAAGATGTTGGAGAGAGTCCGCGCCAGACGCTGGGCCACGTTGAGCTTGGCCGTCGCCATGTCGGTCAGCTCAGCCTTGCTGGCGGTGCCGGTACCGGTCAGCGCCACGAACTCCGCATAGACCTTGTTGACCAGACCGGTGCCGAAGATCACCTGAATTTGGCCCGCGTTGCTAAAGCACCCCTTGACCCCCTCCAGCTTGTCGATGGCGGCCTTGTTTACCTTGCTGTCATCGGCCAGCACCAACCGCAGCCGGGTGGCGCAGTGGGCAGCGCTGACGATGTTCTCCTTGCCCCCGAGCAGGGGCACCAGATCCTTGGCTATCGCACTGATATTCATATTCTTCCTCTTATGACCCGCCACGCTGGCGGGCCCTTGTCACATGAGAGTAGGGGCTGTCGAGCCGGGCTTCTAGCCTCAGCTCAACGGCCGCTTGTGTCTGATCGCAAAAAGGCATCCAGTTCGGAGCGGGTCGGCAGCGCCGTCATCGCCCCCTTGGCGGTGGTGGCGAGCGCCCCGCAGCCGTGGGCCTGAGCCAGGATGGCGGGTAGCTCGGCCAGCGTCGGCAGCGACGAGCGCCCGGCCAGCGCCGCCAGCAGACCGGCGACGAAGGCATCCCCCGCCCCCGTGGTGTCGATGGGCGTCACTTTCTGCCCCACCCACTCCAGCAACTCGCCATCAAGGCGAGCCACCACCCCGGCCGCCCCTCTGGTCACCAGCACCAGCGCCGGGCCAGAGAGAGTTGCAAGCCCGGCGGCCAGATCATCCTCGCCACTCAGCAGTTGCAGCTCCTCAATGGAGAGCTTGACCACATCCGCCTGTGCAATGGCCTGACGCACCAGCGGCAGCAGCTCGGCGGGGTTGCCCCACACCTCGGGACGCAGGTTGGGGTCGAAGCAGACTCGCCCGCCTTCCGCCTTGATGGCTGCCATGGCCTGCAGGCAACTGGTGCGCACCGGCTCGTTGGCTAGCGCGATGGAGCAGGTGAGCAGCCACTGACCGGCCTTGAAGCGGGGCAACTCATCCGGCGTGAGGAACTGGTCGGCACTGGGGCGCACCATAAAGGTGAAGCTACGCTCCCCCTCGTCATCCAGTGCCACCAGCACGGTAGATGTGCGATGGTCAGGATCAAGCCACAGCGCGGCCACATCCACCCCCTCCCCACTCAGGGTATCGGCCATAAAGCGGCCGAACGGGTCAGCACCGACCCGGCCGATAAAGGCCGCATCGCCGCCCAGCCGTGCCACGCCAACCGCCACATTGGCGGGCGCGCCACCCGGACACTTGAGGTAGTGCAACGCCCCTTCCGGGATCAAGTCCACCACCGCATCCCCCATTACCCACACACGATTCGTCACCTTGCTACTCCACTGCTGCATCGGATCCACGGTCAAACCCGAACTCTGTTCTATTGGCTGGCATTATCAGCTAAACCGTTTTAGCCAACCAACAGATCTCGGCACCGGTTGCCATTTTTGTGATCGGGATAACGAACTAGAACCAGGTTTCCATCTGCACACCAAAGTTCCACTCGCCACCGGCGGTGAAGTTGCTCTGGCCCATGGCATCGTCGCTGGCGTAGTTGTCGAGCTCGGAGGACCAGTCCATCCAGCTGGCGAATACCCTAAGCTCGGGACGTTCGAAGAAACCGGCGGTCTGCGCCTTGAAGGTGGGGGCGAAGGTGAGCTTGGTGAAGTTGCCGTTCACCGCCTGGCGTCCCTTGTAACCCTTGGGGTCGAGATCCATGTACTGCCAGGCTGCCTCGTAGACCAGCTCCACGTTCTGGCTCAGCACCTGCGCCACCCGGGTATTGAAGGTAAGCCAGCGGTACTCGTCCCCTTTCACGTAGCGATCCTGACTCTGCTCGGCCAGCAGGGCCGGGGCAAAACGCCAGCGCGGATTAAGATCGGTAGCGCCAAACACGGCGACCCGCACTGCATCGGCATCCGGCAACAGCTCACTGTCAGAGCCCAACCCCTTGACCTCGGCCCCCAGCCCATGACCGTACAGCACCGCCGCCTTCGCAAAACCGGGGTTGAGGCCAAAGAAGCTCTCGCCGTGGTAGGCCAGCAGGGTGTGTGCCCCCTTGTCCGCCGCCTCGCTGCCCGCCCCCTTGTCATTGATGCGGGCGTCATTGTCCTTGGCCGAGAGGCCGTTCACCATCCACTGCCAGTTGCCGACGCGGTTGTTCATGGTGAGAATGTAGCTCTCGATATCGGAGAGGCCACTGGCGCTGATGTCGCCGTAATCGCGGCCATAGAGGGAGAAGTTGGCCTTCCAGCTGTCGGCCAGCTGCACGTCGTAGACGCCGCCGCCGGTACCGGCCAGGAACACCACGTCGGAATCGAGCCAGTGGATATCGAAGTTGTCGCGGTCAAAGCGCTTGCCCGCCCACAGCACCGCATTCTTGAAAGGGCCGTCGAAGCTCGCCAGATTACCGATCTCGGCAAACACCTGACGGGTATTGAGGCTCGAATCGCTGGCGGTCCAGTCGTTGCTGGTCTCCACCCCGTCTGCCAGCATCAGCTTGTAGCGGGCCCAGCTGCCATCCTCGAAGGTCTGGGTTTTCAGCAGGTTGGCCTCCATGTAGGTGTCATCCTCATTGCCAAGACGACCGACAGCCCCGCCCACCGAACCGGCTGGCGTGATGTAGGGGCCGCCGCGCCCACCGTTGCCATTGCTGTTTACCAACAGGCCCGAGCGAGCGTAACCGTGAAATTCGAAGCCTTGGGCACCGGCGGTCTTCTCATCCACCTTCTGGCTGCGGTTGTCGGCCACCTGCGCCTGCTCACTCGCCGCGCTCGCCTTCACTTCCGCCTGACTGGCACGGCTCTCTGCTGCCTCGGCTCTCGCTTCAGCCGCCTGTACCCGCGCCTCCAGCGCCGCCAGACGGGCCTCGATACCGCCATCCGCCGCCCACAGCGGGTTGCTCATCCCCAATCCCAGCGCTACCGCCAGCGCCAACTTGCTCTTGAACATCATCATCTTCCTCACCTGTCATCTGTAGCCCGAACGGGCGCTGTTGTTATCGACAGCCAGAGCATAGCTAAACCGCTTTAGCCAACTCAATACAGCAACTAAACCGTTTCAGCAACAGTGTGAGCGGGATAACATTTGTACAGCAGGAATTGGCGGGAGTTGTGAGGAGGATCCCTCATCAGGATCCACTCAATAGGGCGGATCCTGGCTAAACGGCGGGCAAAAAAAGAGCCGGCACAAGGCCGGCTCTGTTTATTCGGGTCGCTGAAATCAGCTGGTCAGATCGTCGAAGAAGCGTTTCACCCCTTCGAAGAAGCCTTCCGATTTCGGCTTGTGGGTCTTGGCAGCGGCACCGCTGAACGACTCGTCCAGCTGGCGCAACAGCTCTTTCTGCTGCTCGGTGAGGTTGACCGGAGTCTCGATCACCACCTTGCACATCAGATCCCCTACCTGACCGGAGCGCACGGACTTGACGCCCTTGCCGCGCATGCGGAACATCTTGCCAGTCTGGGTCTCCGGAGTGACCTTGAGCTTGACGCGGCCATCCAGGGTCGGCACTTCAATCTCGCCACCGAGGGCGGCTGCGGTGAAGCTGATGGGCACTTCGCAGTAGAGGTTGTTGCCGTCACGCACGAAGATCTCGTGCTCTTTGACGTGCACCTGTACGTAGAGATCACCTGCCGGTGCTCCTGCTTCCCCCGCTTCCCCTTCGCCGGAGAGACGGATGCGATCGCCGGTATCGACGCCCGCCGGAATTTTCACCGACAGGGTCTTGGTGCGCTGGTAGCGACCTTCACCATGGCACTTGCGGCACGGATCCTTGATGATCTTGCCGCGACCGTGACAGTGCGGACACGCCTGCTGTACCGCAAAGAAGCCCTGACGCATCTGCACCTGGCCGGAGCCGTGGCAGGTCGGGCAGGTCTGGGCACTGCTGCCGGTGTGGGCACCGGAGCCGTTACAGACTTCACAGTGAACCAGGGTCGGCACCTTGATCTCCTTGGAGACCCCACGTACCGCCTCTTCCAGCGTCAGCTCCATGGTGTAACGCAGGTCGGAGCCACGGGCCGGGCCACGACGGGCACCACCACGGCCACCGCCGAAGATGTCACCGAATACGTCACCAAACATGTCGGCGAAGTCGGCACCGCCGCCAAAGCCACCGTGGCCACCGCCACCCTGGCTCGGGTCGACACCGGCATGGCCGTACTGGTCGTAACGGGCACGCAGGTTGGCATCGGTCAGGACCTCGTAGGCTTCCTTGACCTCTTTGAACTTCTCTTCGGATGCGGCATCACCCTGGTTACGATCCGGGTGATACTTCATGGCCAGGCGCTTGTACGCCTTCTTGATCTCGCGATCGTCGGCATCTTTCGCCACACCCAGTACTTCGTAGAAATCGCGCTTCGACATACTCATCCTGTGGTTACGCAGACGGGCGTTGGTTACCCAACGCCCGTGAATTCATTGACCAAGCCGATGGGCGAAGCGGACTCCGCCCATCTGGGTAGGGCTTACTTCTTGTCGTCTTTCACTTCTTCGAACTCGGCGTCGACTACGTCGTCGTCAGCCTTGGCAGAAGAGGAGGACTGACCGGCATCAGCACCGGCTGCACCCTGGGCCTGCTGCTGGGCAATCTCCATCAGCTTCTGGGACGCTTCCAGCAGAGCCTGCTGTTTGGCTTCGATAGCAGCCTTGTCGTCACCCTTGATGGCCGCTTCCAGCTCGCTCAGAGCAGCTTCGATCTTGGTCTTGTCGTCGGCAGGCAGGGCTTCACCGGCTTCGGTGATCTGCTTGCGTACGGAGTGGACCAGACCATCAGCCTGGTTGCGAGCCTGTACCAGCTCTTCAAACTTCTTGTCCTCGGCCGCGTTGGCTTCGGCTTCGCGTACCATGCGCTCGATCTCGTCATCAGACAGACCAGAGGAGGCCTGGATGGTGATCTTCTGCTCTTTGTTGGTCTCTTTGTCTTTCGCAGAGACGTGCAGGATACCGTTGGCATCGATGTCGAAGGTCACTTCGATCTGCGGCAGACCACGCGGTGCCGGACGGATGCCTTCCAGATTGAACTGGCCCAGAGACTTGTTGTCGCTGGCGCGCTTGCGCTCACCCTGCAGCACGTGAATGGTCACGGCAGACTGGTTGTCTTCGGCAGTGGAGAACACCTGGGACTTCTTGGTCGGGATAGTGGTGTTCTTCTCGATCAGCGCAGTCATCACGCTACCCATGGTTTCGATACCCAGAGAGAGCGGGGTAACGTCCAGCAGCAGTACGTCGGTCTTGTCACCGGACAGTACGGCACCCTGGATAGCAGCACCCATGGCCACGGCTTCGTCCGGGTTGACGTCTTTACGCGGCTCTTTGCCAAAGAACTCGGCAACGGTCTTCTGAACCAGCGGCATACGGGTCTGACCACCAACCAGGATCACGTCGTCGATCTCGCCAACTGCCAGACCGGAGTCTTTCAGGGCGACACGAACCGGCTCCAGAGAGTCTTTCACCATGTCTTCTACCAGGGACTCCAGCTTGGCGCGGGTCACCTTGATGTTCATATGCTTCGGACCGGTGGCATCTGCAGTGATGTACGGCAGGTTGACGTCGGTCTGCTGGGCAGAAGAGAGCTCGATCTTGGCTTTCTCGGCGGCATCTTTCAGACGCTGCAGAGCCAGCTGGTCGTTGCGCAGGTCGATGCCCTGCTCACGCTTGAACTCGTCTACCAGATAGTTGATGACGCGGTTGTCGAAGTCTTCACCACCCAGGTGGGTGTTACCGTTGGTCGCCAGTACTTCGAAGGTGGTTTCGCCTTCCACTTCGTCGATCTCGATGATGGAGATATCGAAAGTACCGCCACCCAGGTCATATACGGCAACCTTGCGCTCGCCCTTGACCTTGTTCACGCCGTAGGCGAAAGCCGCTGCAGTCGGTTCGTTGATGATGCGTTTTACATCCAGACCGGCGATGCGACCGGCATCCTTGGTAGCCTGACGCTGGGCGTCGTTGAAGTATGCCGGAACAGTGATAACGGCTTCGGTTACCGGCTCGCCCAGGTAGTCTTCGGCGGTCTTCTTCATCTTTTTCAGCACTTCGGCAGAGATCTGCGGCGGTGCCATTTTCTTGCCCTTCACCTCAACCCAGGCGTCACCGTTGTCAGCTTTGGCGATGGCGTACGGCATGATTTTCAGGTCACGCTGCACTTCTTCATCTTCAAAACGACGACCGATCAGACGCTTGATGGCGAACAGGGTGTTTTTCGGGTTGGTGATGGCCTGACGCTTGGCCGGCTGACCAACCAGGATCTCGCCATCATCGGCATAGGCAATGATGGACGGAGTAGTACGATCGCCTTCTGCGTTCTCGATCACGCGAGCAGTGTCGCCATCCAGAATAGCGACGCAGGAGTTGGTAGTACCCAGGTCAATACCGATGATTTTACCCATTTGACGAATCTCCAAATACTTTGAATAAACTGGCGAGGAACTCGCCTTAATGCGTTAACGGCTAGGTGGGGGCTGCCAATCTGGCTTTCAAGCTCCCGGCATCAAATTTTTTGTGCCGCCGTGGCCTTGCTACCTATATGGGGTCGCCGGACGCAGCTTCAAGCCCCAACCCTAAAAAACCACACCCTTTGTCATGGTTGCGCGGTCACGTTGAGCCGTAAAACCGGGCAAGATGAACAGGTGCTGCACTGCGAAACAAAAAGCCCGCCACGGGGCGGGCTCGGGCACCCACAGCCAATCAGTCGACCGCTTTGGCGATCATCACCATGGCCGGACGGATCACCCGACCGTTGAGGTCATAGCCCTTCTGCATCACTGCAATGACGGTGTTCGGGGCCACATCGGCACTCGGCACCATGCTCATCGCCTGATGGGCGTTGGGGTCAAACGGCTGGTTGATCGGGTCAAGCGCCACCAGACCAAACTTGGCCACGCCGCTCTGCATGGATTTCAGGGTCAGCTCGACACCTTCGATCATCGGCTTGAGGGCTTCGTTCTCCTTGTCGGCCAGTTCGATGGCACGCTCAAGGTTGTCCAGCACCGGCAGCAGTTCATTGGCGAACTTCTCCAGAGCGAATTTGTGCGCCTTCTCCACATCCAGCTCGGTACGACGGCGCAGGTTCTCCATCTCGGCGGCGGTACGCAGGGCGCGTTCACGCTCTTCCGCCGCTTTTTGGATGGCGGTTTCCAGCTGCGCTTCCAGTTCGGCAATGCGGGCCTGCTCGGCTGTCACTTCACTGTCTACATCGGTCGGCTCGACTGGCTGGGCTTCCACTTGCTCCATCGCTTCAACCTTTTGCTCTTCGTGGTTCATGACATCTCCAATTCCGGGGTTACTTATGAGGGCCCTGACGTCTGGTTGAGCGACCGGACGACAACAGACCGACTATGTTGGCGCTATTATGGGGATGCATCCCCGGCTTTCAAGGGGTAAAGGGCAATCAGGGTTGCTGAATAGCCGCAACCGGCGGTTTATCCGGGTTGCCGCTCACCGTTTAACCAGTAACCTCAAGGGGATAGCCAACCCCGTCACACGGGAGAGCGTCACAAGCGCAGCAAAGCACTGTATACTGGCCCGCAATACCCATCCCAGATCTGACTGACTATGGATTCTCCGTTCAAAACCATCGCCCTGATTGGCAAACCCCACCATGAGGGGGCCAACCAGACGCTGACCGGCCTGCATCAATACCTGACCGCCCGCGGCTTTCGGGTACTGGTGGAGAGCCGGGTCGCCCAGACCCTGAGCATCCTCGATGAAAACGTGATGGATCTGGTGCAACTGGGCCAGCAGGCCGATCTCGCCATCGTGGTCGGCGGTGACGGCAACATGCTGGGGGCGGCGCGGGTACTGTCACGCTTTGATGTGGCGGTGATCGGGGTAAACCGGGGCAACCTCGGCTTTCTGACCGATCTCTCGCCGCAGGATTATCTGCTGCCGCTGGAGCAGGTGCTGTCCGGCCACTACAAGAGCGAACACCGCTTCCTGCTGGAGGCCTCGGTCTATCGCCACGGCGAGCGCAAGTCGAGCAATCTTGCGGTCAACGAGGCGGTGCTGCACCCGGGCAAGATCGCCCATATGATCGAGTTCGAGGTCTATATCGATGGCAGCTTTATGTATAGCCAGCGCTCGGACGGCATCATCGTCGCTACCCCGACCGGCTCGACCGCCTACTCCCTGTCGGCGGGCGGCGCCATCCTCACCCCCAAGCTCAACGCCATCACGCTGGTGCCCATGTTCCCGCATACCCTCAGCAGTCGCCCCATCGTGCTCGATGCCGACAGCGAAGTGCGGCTGCTGGTCTCGCCGGATAATCAGGACGATGCCATGCAGGTCAGCTGTGACGGTCAGGTGACCCTGGCGGTCCACCCGGGGGACGAGATCCTCATCAAGAAGAGCCACCACCAGCTTCATCTGGTGCATCCCCTCGACTACAGCTACTTCCACGTGCTGCGCAACAAGCTCGGCTGGGGCAGCAAGCTGTTCTAATCAGCTTTGACCGACAACGGCATTGCCAGAGAAGGGCGCCTGAACTGGCGCCCTTCTCTTTTCTTTCGTAGCAACCGCGCCCCTGCACTCTCATATCCGTACCGCGTGCCAATGGTCAGTACCGCATTCTTATAGCCATAGCGCACTGGCGCGGCTTTCCTTTGTTAAAAATGACGGAGCCCTCTTTACTGTATATAAGACCAGTATATACTGGATGCATACACAGTAATGTTGACCTATACAGGATGAGACCATGCTGACCCAGCTGACCGTCAACAACTTCGCCATCGTCAAGTTTCTCGAACTCGATCTGCAACCGGGCATGACCTGCATCACAGGTGAGACCGGTGCCGGTAAATCCATCGCCATCGACGCTCTCGGTCTCTGCCTCGGAGAGCGGGCCGAAGCCGGCATGGTGCGCCCCGATAGCGACAAAAGCGAGGTCAGCGCCCGCTTCCTGCTCGACAACAACCCGGCCGCCCGCGCCTGGCTCGCCACCAACGAGCTGGAAAACGAAGGTGAGTGCATCGTGCGGCGAGTCATCTCCGCCGAGGGCCGCTCCCGCAGCTATATCAACGGCGTGCCCGTCCCCCTCACCCAGCTCAAGAATCTGGGCCAGCTGCTGGTCAACGTACACGGTCAGCATGCCCACCAGATGCTGCTCAAACCCGACTACCAGCTCGCCCTGCTCGACGGTTATGCCGGTCACCATCTGCTGCTCGACGAGGTGCGCCAGCACTATCAGCAGTGGCGCCAACTGCAAAACGAACTGAACCGGCTCAAGGCCGAGCAGCAACAGCGGGAGGCCCGCCGCCAGCTGATCGAGTACCAGGTGCAGGAGCTGGACGAATTTGCCCTGCAACCGGGGGAGTTCGAAGAGATAGAAGAGGAGCACCAGCGTCTCGCCAACGGTACCGAGTTGATGCAGGAGTGCGGGGCTTGCCTCGATCTGCTCTATGACAACGAAGAGACCACTATCGCAGGGCTGCTGCAATCAGCCGTCGATCGGGCCGAGGGGCTGGTCAGCATGGACAGCCGCCTCACTCCGGTACTGGAGATGCTGAACGAAGCGCTGATCGGGGTGCAGGAGAGCCACAGCGAACTGCGTAGCTACCTCGATCGGCTGGAACTGGATCCCGAGCGTTTTAACGAGCTGGAGGCCCGCCTCTCCAAGGCGATCAATCTGGCCCGCAAGCACCACGTCAAACCGGCAGATCTGGCTCAGTACCATCAGGAGCTGGCCTCTGATCTTGCTCGCCTCAACTCCGATGAAGAGCGGTTAGAGGGGATGGAAGATGAGCTGGCCGAGGCCCGTCAGGCTTTTGTCCAGGCCGCCGAAGCCCTGAGTCAGAGCCGTCAGCGTTACGCCCAGGAGCTGGGCGCCAAGGTGACCAGCAGCATGCACGAACTGGCGATGCCCGATGGCCGCTTTGCCATCGAGGTGCGCCCCGATGCCCAGAGCAGCCTCTCTCCGCTGGGTATAGATCGGGTGGAATTTATGGTCACCACCAACCCGGGCCAACCGATCCAGCCGCTTGGCAAGGTGGCCTCAGGCGGTGAACTGTCGCGCATCAGTCTCGCCATCGTGGTGATTAGCGCCCGCAAGATCTCCACTCCGACCCTGATTTTCGATGAGGTGGATGTGGGGATCAGCGGCCCGACTGCCGCCGTGGTGGGTCGCCTGCTGCGCCAGCTCGGCGAGTCCACTCAAGTGATGGTGGTCACTCACTTGCCTCAGGTGGCAGGCAACGGCCACCAGCATATGGTGGTGAGCAAGCATACCGATGGCAAAACCACCGAAACCCGGATGGATGCGCTCGACCAGAATGCCCGTCTCAATGAGCTGGCACGGCTGCTCGGTGGCGACCAGATCACCGACAACACCCTGGCCAATGCTCGCGAGCTGCTGCGCCGCTGAATCAGGTGATAACGCGTTTTGCAGCGATGGCGACTGACAGGGCTGACCGAACATGCTGACTGCGCAGGCACAAGCGGGCACCATTGCCTGCACAGTCCGCAATAGCCAACAGCCAATAGCCAATAGCCAATAGCCAATAGCCAATAGCCAATAGCCAATAGCCAATAGCCAATAGCCAATAGCCAATAGCCAACTGTGATAACTGAACTCGCGTCAGGATTACCGACCCAGATCAATAAAATGGCGAGTTAGGCGAAGCTGGCAGCAACATGGGCGTGGATCCGGTTGCCTTCATGTAGCGGATTTCGCATAGTGTTGCCCCCCTTTATGGGTATCCAATTGTGAGGCTTTGTCTATGATCCACGTTTTTGGTCACAAGAATCCTGATAGCGACAGTATCTGCAGTGCGCTGGTTATCACCGACTGGCTCAATGGCCAGGGCCGTCAGGCCACCTCATGGCGTCTGGGTGACCTGCGCACCGAAACCCGTTTTATTCTGGAGCAGGCTGGCGTCAGCGAACCCGAGTTGCTGACCAAAGATCTGACCGGTGAAGATGTCTGGCTGGTGGATTTCAGTGATCTGGAACAGGGCCCCGCCACACTGGCACAAGCCAATGTACTGGGTCTGGTGGATCACCACCGTCTCGGTACCCTGGTCACCCAGTCTCCGCTGGATGCCTGGATCCGTGCCGTCGGCTGCACCTGTACCATCGCCTTCGATCTGCTGAGCCAGCAAGGCACTGTGACCCGCAGCCAGGCTCGCCTGATGCTGGGTGCCATCATGAGCGACACCCTCTGTCTCACCTCGCCGACCACCACCGAGCAGGACAAAATCGCCTGTGAGCGTCTGGCACCGCTGGCCGAAGTATCGCTGGCCGAATTCGGCCAACAGCTGCTGATGGCGAAAACCGACCTGAGCGGCCTGACTCCGGCTCAACTGCTGCAGCAGGATGAGAAGGCATTCCAGGCCGAAGGTCTGAACTTCATCATGAGCCAGATCGAAGTGGGCAGCGAACAGCAGCTGGCCGAGCACCTGCCAGCCCTGCAGCAGGAGATGGCCCAGCGCGTGGCGAGCGAAGGGCTCGACTTCTTCGTGTTGATGGTGACTGACCTGACTGCGGCTGCGAGCCGTATCTACTTTACCGAGCACGCCAAAGTACCGGCAGAGTCCAGCTACCACCCGGGCTTTGTCAGCCGCAAGAAGCAGGGTCTGCCCTGGGTGATGGATCTGCTGGCCAAGGCCTGATCCTCACTCGCCATCACCCATTCCAAAGCCCTGCCTCTGCGCAGGGCTTTTTCATCGCCACCGCCAACCGCACTCCCCCCCTCTTGCTGATCATGTTGCTCACGACTGCGGCCTCTCGCTTACTCCTTTCTCGGCTTATTGACAGTTAACGCCATAACTTTGCTTACATATTTGCGGCTGTTATTTATCAGGGCTTTGCTGCAGGATAATCGCCGCGCACAACCTTTTCCGTTTCCATTCAGGTGATCGATGAACATAACCCCCAAGCAGAGAACACTGGCCATCACCATGCTGATCGCCGTGGTGCTCCTCGGCTGGCTGCTCTGGCCCAGTCAACCACCCAAGGCGATGCTGACCGCTCAGGTGACCCGCGAGGATATTGCCCAAACCGTACTGGCCAGTGGTGTGCTGCAGGCCGTGGAGCAGGTGGATGTGGGGGCCCAGGTCTCCGGTCAGGTTACCAAGCTGGCCGTCGAGGCCGGAGATCAGGTCAAGCAGGGAGACCTGCTGGCCGAGATCGATCCCCTGATTGCCCAGAACAACCTCAAGACGGCCGAGGCGGAGCTTGCCAGCAACCGCGCCCAGCTCAAGATCAAGCAGGCGCAACTCAAACAGAACGAGCTCGCCTGGCGGCGCCAGCAGCAGATGTTCAAGCAGGAGGCGAGCTCACGGGCCGATCTGGAGAGTGCCGAGGCCCTGCTGGCGGTCACCCGCGCCGAACTGCAAAATAGCCAGGCCAATATCGACAACGCCCTGATCAAGGTTGATCGGGCCAAGACCGAGCTGGGCTACACCAAGATCCTGGCGCCGATGGATGGCACCGTCATCAGCATTGTGACCCGTCAGGGCCAGACCCTGGCAGCCAGCCAGACGGTGCCGACCGTGCTCAAGCTGGCCAACCTCGAGACTATGACGGTCAAGGCGCAGATCTCCGAAGCTGATGTCACCAAGGTCAAAGCCGGCATGCCGGTCTACTTCACCCTGATCGGCGATCCGGATACCCGCTATCAGGGTACGCTTCGCGCTGTGGAGTTGGCGCCCACTAACATCAACGATCAGGCTGCAACCGGTACCACTACCAGCAATGCGGCCGTCTACTACTATGCCCTGTTCGATGTGCCCAACCCCGACCACACCCTGCGGGTGGCAATGACCACCCAGGTGACCATTGTGCTCGGCGAGCGCAAGCAGGTGCTCACTGTGCCGCAAACCGCCCTCGGCAAGTCGCTGGGTGACAACGAGTATGAAGTCACCGTGAGCAAGGACGATGGGACAACCGAAACCCGTCATATCAAGACCGGTATGAAGGACGAGATCCGCATTGAGGTGATCAGCGGGCTGAGTGAGAAGGAGGAGGTGCAGCTCAATCACGGAGCCCCCGCCGACAATGATGAGATGGCGGTGATGCTATGAGTGAGCCCCTGAACCAGCTGCCGTTGATCCAGCTGAAAGGGGTCGAGCGACGCTACCAGAGCGGCGACAGCGAAGTCACCGTGCTCCACCCTCTTGACCTCACCATCTCCGCAGGAGAGATGATCGCCATTGTCGGCGCGTCCGGCTCCGGCAAGTCGACCCTGATGAACCTGCTGGGTTGTCTCGATAGCCCGAGCAGCGGCCAGTATCTGTTTCGCGGTCAGGACACCGCCACCATGGATGCGTTGGCGCTGGCCCGGCTGCGCTGCCACCACTTCGGCTTTATCTTTCAGCGCTACCACCTGCTGCCCCATCTCGATGCCGCCGCCAACGTGGAGATCCCAGCTGTCTATGCCGGTACCAGCCGCCCGGATCGCCAGGCGCGCGCGCGTCAGCTGCTGAGTAGACTGGGGCTGGCCGATCGCAGTCACCATACCCCGGGCCAGCTCTCCGGCGGTCAGCAGCAGCGGGTCAGTATCGCCCGGGCGCTGGCCAATGGCGGCGAAGTGATCCTCGCCGATGAACCGACCGGCGCACTGGATAGCCAGAGCGGCAAGGAGGTGATGGCGATCCTCAAGGAGCTGCACGCTCAGGGCCACACCATCATTCTGGTCACCCACGATATGAACGTGGCCAGCCATGCCGACCGTATCATCACTCTCAAAGATGGTCGGATTGAACAAGATAGCGGCCCCTGCCAAACGGCCGTGTTGGCGCCAGCCACCGCCGTAGCCCCTCAAAAAATAGTGCCCACTAAAGGCGCCATGGGTCACGACTGGGATCGTTATCGGGAAGCGGGACGGATGGCGATGCATGCCATGCTCGCCCACCGGATGCGCACCTTCCTCACCATGCTCGGCATCATCATCGGCATCGCCGCCGTGGTGAGCGTGGTGGCGCTGGGGCAAGGGGCGCGCGCCAAGGTGATCGACCAGATCAATGCGATGGGCACCAACACCATCGAAATCTTCCCGGGCAAGGGATGGGGCGATGAGAAGATGGCCAGCATCCAGACCCTCAACAAGGGGGATCTCGATGCTCTGCTGGGACAACCCTATCTTGCGGGCGCCAGCCCCGAGATCGGCAGCTCCGGCCAGTTGCGCTATCGCAACAAGACCAACAGCGGCAATGTGACCGGGGTTGGTAACGACTATTTCAAGGTGAAGGGAATGACGCTGGTCAGTGGTCGCTTACTGGAGTGGCAAGATATCCAGCAGCGTGCCGCCGTTGCCGTAGTGGACAAGAAGAGCATCACCAGCCTGCTTGGCAAGGAGGATCCGGTCGGCAAGGTGGTACTGGTCGGCACCTTGCCGGTGCGGATTGTCGGTGTGGTTTCGCAGGAGACCGGCTTCGGCCCCACCAGCCAGTCGGTCAATATCTGGCTGCCCTACAGCGCAGTGATGAGTCGCCTCATCTCGCAGCACCACTTCAGCCAAATCACCATCCGGGTCAAAGACGGGGTACAACCGGCGCTGGCCGAACAGGCGGTGATCGAGCTGATCACCAAGCGCCACGGGTTGAGGGATTTCTTCACCTTCAGCAGCGACAGCATCATCAAATCGGTGGAGAAAACCACAGCCACCATGACCCTGATGGTCTCGGCCATCGCGGTGATCTCGCTGATCGTCGGCGGGGTGGGCGTGATGAACATCATGCTGGTGTCGGTGGTGGAGCGTACCCGCGAGATCGGCATTCGCATGGCCGTGGGCGCCCGCCAGTCAGATATTTTGCAGCAATTCCTGATTGAGGCTGTGATGGTGAGCCTGCTGGGGGGGATATTTGGCGTTGGCCTCTCGCTCGGCATTGGCGCGCTCTTTTCACTGCTGGTGGACTCCATCAAGATGCAGTTCTCGCTCTTCTCCATCCTGATGGCCTTTGGCTGCTCGTCACTCATCGGGATCCTGTTTGGTTACCTGCCGGCACGCAATGCGGCGCGGCTCGACCCTGTTGTCGCACTGGCGAGGGAATAACAATGCACAAACTCTCCTGGCTGGCTCTCTCTATGGCCCTCAGCGGCTGTAGTCAGCACAGTACCTATCAAAGACCCGAGCTGGCGATCGCCCCCGCATGGCAACAGGCAGAGGGCGCCCAACTGGCTGCTCAGGCAGGCCAATGGTGGCAGGAATTTCATGATCCCCAACTCGACAAATTGGTCGAGGCGGTACTGGCCGCCAACCCGGACATGCGTGTGGCGGCCCTCAAGCTCAACAGCGCCAGACTGGGCGCCGAGCAGGCCGATACCAACCTCACCCCCTCGGTCAATGGCACTATCGCAGCCAGTGGCAACAAGGATCTGAAAACCGGCAAAGGCACCAACAGTCTGGGCCCCTCGCTGAGCCTCAGTTACGAAGTAGATTTGTGGGGCAAGCTTGCCTCGGTGCGAGATCAGGCAAGCTGGGAAGTGGCGGCAAGCGAGCAGGATCTCGCCAGCACCCGACTGCTGCTGATCGGCAATACTCTGGAGCAGTATTGGCAGCTCGGCTATCTCGGCTCTGCCATCACCCTTGGGGAACAGCAGCTGGCCAACCTGACCCGTACCGAGCAGCTGACCCAGACCAAATACCAGGCAGGCGCCATCACCCGGCTCGATCTGGCGCAGGCACGCCAACAGTTGGCCGGAAAACAGGCTGAGCTGGCCTCCCTCAAGGCGCAGCAGGAGCAGGCTCGCAATGCCCTGCGTCTGTTGCTGGGCCGCAGCAGCGGGCCGCTGGAGTATGCACCCGCGTCCCTTGCAAAGCAGACCATTCCTGAACTTGCGGTGGGTATTCCAGCCGATGTGCTGGCTCGCCGCCCCGATGTCAAAGCGGCCGAATTGCGGCTGCGCAAGACGCTGGCAAAGGGGGACGAGATCCGCACCAGCTTCTACCCCAGCCTGACCCTGACCGGCAGCGCCAGCACCGCATCCGATAGATTAGCGCAGGTGCTGCAAAATCCGGTTGGTACGCTAGGGGCCAACCTCGCCCTCCCCTTCCTTGAATACAACCGCACCCAGCTCGCCATCGAAAGCTCAGAGCTGGATTACCAGATCGCTGAAACCGAGTTTCGCAAACAGCTCTACACCGCACTGGTGGAGGTGGAAGACAATCTGGCCGCACGCCACTATGGCCAGCAGCGACTCGATTATCTGCAGGAACAGCTGAGTTATGCCCAGGAGGCCGAACGACTGGCCAAGGCTCGCTTCCAGGCAGGTGCGACCGGTGTACAGGCTTGGCTTGATGAGCAGAACCGGCTGTGGGATGCCCAGCAGAGCCTGCTGGCCCAGCAAAAAGAGCAGCTCACCACCACAGCCAAAATCTATCGCGCCCTGGGTGGCAGCGATAGCGTGACGCCCCGATAGCGCTTCTCCCGGCCATTCCCCACTCTGCCGGCAGAGTGGGGAATACCATCGCCATCGACCGCACCGAATTCCCTCGCCCACACGGCAGACAAACGCCATTGCTCATCATCAGGGGCAGTTACGGCAGCCCATCCAATTACAGGCATCGGCAACCCAGAATATCCCGGCTATACCTTGCGGCTATCTCTATCCCTCACGCACCCTGTGGAGATAACGATTACCGGATATTCCATCCGCAGAGAGCTCGACTCTCGCCGAGCGGCGCCCCGTGAATCGTGAGAGACATATCCGAAGCGCATATCTGCACGACGCATACAAATAGCAATATCACGCAGTTAATCCTGCACGACAAAATTAATCGCAAACAATGAGTGATATTGACAAAAGCAACAGTGAAGTGAAACGACGGTAATAAGGATACAAGCGAGGATGTAGATAACAGTGGGGAGAAGGGTCGGATGGATAACCACGAGTAAAACGGCAAAAATAATGCCGCTCAAGGGCGGCATTATTCAATCTCTGAACCTGACGAATTAGATCAGGAAATCGTTCAGGTCTTTACCCAGTGCTACTTGAGCAGCAATGGCTTTCGGCATACGGCCTTGACCGGTCCAGGTTTTTTCCTGACCATCTTCTTCGTACTTGTATTTAGCCGGACGCGGAGCACGCTTGCTCTTGGCAGCACCAGCCGCAGCAGCAGGAGCTGCGGCAGTCGCCAGCAGCTCACGAGGATCAATACCAGCCTGCTGCAGCATTTCGGTGAATTCATTCAGCTTGCGCTGACGCTCTTCCTGTTCAGCACGCTCCTGTTCAACAGAATCGGCGCGCTCTTGGTAAACCAGGTCAAACTTCTCTTTAGCTTCCAGCAGTTGCTCAAACGGCAGCTCACGAATAGCCGCACGCAGACTGCGAATGTTCAGCAGAACTTTCAGAAACTCGTTCATTATTTCCTCACAAAAAAGTCGGTTACAGGGATAACTGTTTCAGAATAGCATGGACAATTCGCGAGAACATACAGTTTTTCTATATTAACGTTCTTTTTTTCTTAAATTTCACCATCAAGATCGAATGCTTGCCACTATCAATAACAAACTGGCTGGAATGCAGATCTTCTGGGTAGTGTGGTGATTACCATCTTGTGTTCAAGAAACATCAGTATTTCAAGACTCATTAATTTCCAGTTCAGCATCCAACAAAACTAACTCGGTAACCTGCTTTATAAGCCTGAGCGCACATTTCTACCGTACGTTCAACATCATGTGACAAGACTACGCCTATCTGTTTAGCAATGAACACGTCTAGAACCTGTCCCTTCACCTGATGATGAGGGGGATACTCCCAATTGACTATCAACCCATTCGACACCACCAATAAAATCACATATCAATCAATTGGTTGAGAGCGAATCATGACATTTCAAATATGCTTTTCGTAGCCCGTATGACAGACGTATGCGTCCGAAAACAGACTGTTCGGATACTGGTCGTCCAGAAGGTAAACAATAAAAAAGCCAGCCGTTTTTAAGGGCTGGCTTTCTATGTAGCCAAATAGCACTATTTATTTTTGGTTATATTCTTGCCTGATTGGTCAACACCGGTAATCACTGCCTGTGAAGCAGATCCAGTTAAAAGGGGCTCGGTTGGATAGAGCTTGAGCGCTTCCGCTCGCATCGTATTGGCTTCCTCTGTACGACCCAATGCATTAAGCGCGATCACCATATTGGCGTATATGTTGGCACGGGGTGTATGGCGTACGAATGACTGCCCCCACTCCAGATAAGCTTCCAGTTCGGTCTTGTTATTTGTCTGCAAGCCCACCATCAGACGAACCGAGTTCACATCAAATTCCACTCGGGTCAACCAAGCCATGGGATTGACGATATCAAGTAGCAAAGCAGGCTCTTTATACCCACCCCGTTCATATTTGGTGACTACCCATGCGGTGTGAATTGCTGTGAGCATAAAGGGAACGACCAGCAGCGGGATAGCGATCGCCATAAATCGCAGTAACAACCATGGGCGGCACTCCATATCCCACCATGATGAGAAACCCTGACTCGCCAGGTTGGTCTCTTCAATTTCGGTATCGATGATATAAATCAGCGTCAGCAACAGCCACCATAACACGATCGCATGGTAGAGCGGGTATTCCGTCTGGGTATGAAGCAAGATCGGTGTAACCAGAGCAAGCAGTCCCATGGCATTTACCCAACGCACACTTGCCAGACGCCATAATAATGCGCCCCCCATGATCACCATGCCGACCATGGGGGCAATACCGCCCTCAACAGCCCAATAGAGAAACTCGTTGTGGGGGTGGTCTAGATTGTAAATTACCATCCCAATATTTGGATCTACCTGCCGAACCTCTGTGTATGCGTGGAAGAATGTGGATTCAAATCCACCATACCCTACTCCCAATAACAAGTTTTGAAAGAGTAAATACAATGTAAAAGGCCAGATATCTGACCGAGCACCACCAGAGAGATATTCGTTCATCCCTCGACTGACACCTGATACCCAATACTGAGAAGCTAATCCAACCAAGGCTCCCAGCAAAACTAGGCAAAGCATTCGCACCAATAAACCTTGACGATGCAACTGGGGTCCAAGCAGGATAAACGCCAGCAATCCCCCAAGCTGCCCCACCCGAGACTGCAGAACAATCAACAATAGACTGGCGGCCCAAATCACCCAATAGTTAACCCCACGCAACCAGACATGCTCATTGCTGCGTAACTCCAGCCAAATAGCCAACGCAATCCCGGTGGCCATAAAGGTCGCCATCACATTTGGCTGTTGAAAGATCCCGTAAGGGCGATTGGCTTTGGTGTCATAGCCAATCCAGTTACCTGGTGTCAACAGATAGAATTGCACCAGACCCAATACCGCCTCCATCGCAATTGCAATAAAGATGAGATAGAGCAAGCGATCACGCTGCGCCTTATCAAAGCGCCATTGATAGAGTCCAAACAAAAACAGCAGACCAGCAAAAAGACCAAGCAATCTGGGAATGGCATAATCCTTGAATGCAAAACCAGGATAGAGCATCGGGAGCAGCAGCAAACTCGCCCCTATTAATAAACCCGCTTGCAAGGGAGAAACTATCAGATGCTGGCACAAGGTCACATGCCACAATCCCAATCCAATAACCAGTGAGGCGAAGATCCAACCCCAAGCATTAAAAGGTAGATAGAGTCCGGCCCCACCAGGGTTATGCATAAAAAAGTGCATGCCAAACAGCCAATAAAGTGCGCATGACACCATCATGAGTCTTGTTAACATTACAGCCCACCTCCTTAGGTCCACCGGCATTGCAAGGGAATTATGTAGTGGTCAACTAAATCCAGACACTTGGTTAGGCCGAACCTCGGCTTTTGCTGGCGGTATCCCGTCATTGTGTTGATGTGGACGCCGCCAGTTGTAGTAATCCATCAGGTAATAACTGATATCTCGTTTCGCTTCTCGCAAGCTCATATATCCCATAGCCGGCAGCCACTCTGACTTCAGGCTCCTGAACAGTCGCTCCATCGGGGCGTTATCCCAGCAGTTTCCACGCCGACTCATGCTCTGGGTCATGCGATAACGCCACAGTCGTTGCCGAAATGCCCGGCTACCATATTGGCTGCCCTGGTCGGAGTGAAATAGCACACCGGATGGGCAACCCCGCTGCTGATAGGCCATCTCCAGTGCTTTGATGGCCAGCTCTGCATCAGGCTTGTCAGACATCGCCCAGCCCACGACCCGCCGGGTGTGCAGGTCAAGAACCGCTGCCAGGTAATGCCAGCGACCACCGGCCCAGACGTAGGTGATATCGCCACACCACACCTGATTGGGTTGCTGGACATCAAATTCGCGGGCCAGCAGATTGGGTATATTCGGTCGTTCTGACCGTGCCACCTTATAACGTGTGTACGCCCGGCTGTTTGGATGCTAACCCGCCCTCCTTCATCAGCTTACGTACTTTGAATCGACCAATCTGATACCCCAATTCCCGCATCATCGACATCAAGGCACGGCTGCCCGCTGAGTTCCGGCTCGCTTTGAACAACCGGCGCAACTCAAAGCGTTGCTGCATGCGCTCACGGTTAATCGTCCGCCTGCGAGCCAGATAATCGTAAAAACAGAAGGTGGGAACATCGAAAGCGCAGCAGACCAAGGTGATGGGGGCTTGCTCCCTTAATCGGTCTATTCAGCGCGTACGTGTGAACTCGTCCGCCATCAAGAGAGCAGTAGCCTTTTTTAGAATGTCCTTTTCGCGCTCGAGCCGGTTGATGCGGGCTTCCAGCTCCTGAATTTTTTACTGCTCCGGAGTCAGTGCTTTTCCGGTGGGGGTTGTACCACCGCGTTCGGATTGCAGTTGCTGAACCCAGCGGCGCAGTACGGTTTCACCGACATCCAGTGAACGGCTGGCTTCAGGGACAGAATATCCCTGGTCGAGCACCAGGGATGCGGCTTCGAGTTTGAATTCGGCAGTAAATGAGCGACGTAATCTTGTCATTGGACACCTCAGGTCATGGTGGCGACTGTACCACCTAAAAGGGTCTCCGGGATGATTAGACCACTACACTTCCGCTTTCATTACCGAACGCATTATGCCTCGTCAGGTCGACGAAACGCATGCTTGATCAACACAATACTCACACCAAGCATGCCACCGAGCAGAGTAGCCAACACAACTATCAGCGGACGTCTTGGCTTATCGCGACTCTGAGGTTCATCTGGCGCGTCCAGATAAGAGAAAGGACGAAATGCAATACCGTCCAAAGAGATGCCTTTTAAACGAGCTATCTTTACCTGCTGAGATTGTAATTTTGGTTGATAAACCTCAAGGTCGATCGATTTCAGTAATGACAGTTTTTCTTCCAAACCTTTCGAACCCAGAGAAATGAGGAGACGATCCTGAACGTTATAGTTTTCCAATGGCGCACTGACACCAGCAGCTCTGGCTATTTTGTTAGCCATCACCAATTCTAATATTTCCTGTTGCAGGGCACGTTTAGTATCCTCCTGCATCATCAGGTACTCAGTTTTCATACCATCCAACTGCACATCACGTTGCTCAGCAAGTCGGTGTGTCAACTGTTTTTGTTGAAGCCTGACAATATAGTCGATATACCCTTCCAACATTGCCAGCGACATCTCGGAGGTGGGGGCTGCAAACTTGAGCTCAACACCCGGCATCTCCCCCTTCTTGTCTACAGGCTGAGCCGTGACAGATTTACTCCAGTCGCGCAACGCGCGTACCTGTGCCTTGTCATCCAGCCCATGGCTTTTTACAACCTCGGCAAAAAAAGGGCTGGCTTTGAGATAGTTACGACGATTCTCGTAACTGTTGAACTCCAGAATAAATTCCTGGTAAAGATCTTTTCCGCTGGGAAAACCGCCAAGACCCAATACCGCTGCCAGCTTTGATACTTTCAGCATCGGTGTCATCTCTTCCGGCTTTGGCTCTGCAACCACTGCCGAAGCTGACCACTGCTGTGGAGCCAACAGCGCATAAGCGATACCGCCTACAGAAAACATCAGAGTAACCAGCATAATAAGCAGCTTTTGGCGCCACAACACCAGCATCAGCTCACGTAAATCGATCTCGTCTGACCGAGACTCTTGCACCCACTGATTAGGAATAACAGGTGTTTTTTTGTTCATTTGTTCTCTCTTGATTATCAAGGTGTAAAAGCTCTCACAACTGCAACGCAGTACTATTTTGACGAATGATGCTAAGAGTAACCAGCAAAGCAGGGGGCAAGACGATCTTTATCAGACAATAATAACGGCTTTTGCTCAGACAACGGCCATTTTATCGCTAAGTTGGGGCTATCCCATCGAATAACAGCCTCATCATCTGGGTGATAATAATCACTGCATCTGTAAAAAACATCAGCGTTGTCACTTAGTACATAGAAACCGTGCGCAAAACCGGGGGGGATCCAGATAAGCTCGCCACGTTCAGCATTTAATTGACAACCCAACCATTGTCCGTACGTGGGCGACGCTGGCCCGATGTCAACCGCCACATCAAAAATAGTCCCGCTGATAACCTGCACCAGTTTACCCTGTGGTCGATTGCGTTGGTAATGCAAACCGCGCAACGTACCCCCGACCGAACGGCTCAGATTATCTTGCACCAGCGGATAATGGCCACAATGTTGCTCAAACTCATCTTGACGAAAACACTCACGAAATTGGCCACGATGATCAGAAAAAGTTCTGGGCGTAAGGATCATAACCCCCGCCAGCGATGTTGCACGATATTGCATTGATAAACCCATGCGAAAAAGAACCAGATGACCACTTGCTTACTGTTTGACTTCCTAGATCGAACATCCCCTTCAGCTCGAAAATCCAACCCGACTTACACATCAGGCCGCGTAGCAAGCAACCGAAGCAGATATTGACCATATCCATTTTTTGCCAGCGGATTGGCAAGCGCTCTCAACTGGTCGGCATCGATAAATCCCTTGCGTAAGGCGATCTCCTCTGGACACGCGACCTTTAATCCCTGACGCTTTTCGATAGTTTGAATAAAGTTACTCGCTTCAATCATGGCTTCGTGAGTGCCGGTGTCAAGCCAAGCATAGCCGCGCCCCATTATGGCGACCGTCAATTGCCCTGTTGCAAGGTAGTGATTGCTGAGATCTGTTATTTCCAGCTCCCCACGTAGGGACGGCTTCAGGCTCTTGGCGATCTCCACCACACTGTTGTCATAGAAATAGAGGCCGGTGACCGCATAGTTGCTCTTTGGCTCCAGTGGCTTCTCCTCCAGAGAGATAGCGGTACCCTCTTTATCAAATTCCACCACCCCATAACGCTCGGGGTCATGCACATGGTAGGCAAAGACGGTAGCGCCACTCTCTTTGGCCGCTGCGGCCTCCAGTTGCCTCTGCAAGTCGTGACCGTAGAAGATGTTGTCCCCCAGCACCAGCGCACAGGGGTCTGACCCGATGAACTCTTCACCCAGAATAAAGGCTTGTGCCAACCCGTCCGGGCTTGGCTGGACCTTGTATTGCAGGTTCAGCCCCCACTGGCTGCCATCCCCAAGCAATTGCTCAAAGCGAGGAGTATCTTGCGGTGTGCTGATGATCAAAATATCGCGAATACCGGCCAGCATCAGGGTGCTGAGCGGGTAGTAGATCATCGGCTTGTCATAAATGGGCAGCAGCTGCTTGCTCACCGCCATGGTGACCGGATAGAGACGGGTGCCTGAGCCACCGGCCAGAATGATGCCTTTACGTTTGGTCATGATGCTTGTTTCTTATTTTTAAATTGCAAAAGAAAAAGGTGGCTTGCAGCCACACCTTTTACGTTTTATCTCTTGCCAGCCAAGTATGCACTCAACACATCTCTGACCAGGGATTTACTTGCCGAGGATCTCGGTCAACATCCGCTCCACACCGACGGTCCACTCCGGCAGCACCAGATCGAAGGTGCGCTGGAATTTACCGGTATCAAGGCGGGAGTTATGGGGGCGTTTGGCCGGGGTTGGGAAGGCACTGGTCGGCACCGCATTGAGCTGCGTCACCGCCAGTTCAACCCCGGCCTCTCTGGCTTTGGCAAACACCAGCTGGGCGTAGTCAAACCAGGTGGTGGTACCGGAGGCAATCAGATGGTACAGCCCGGCGACCTCGGGTTTGCGCTGCGCCACGCGAAGAGCATGGGCGGTGCAATCGGCCAGCAACTCGGCGCCGGTCGGAGCGCCAAACTGGTCATTGATCACTGACATCTCGCTACGCTCTTTGCCAAAGCGCAGCATGGTCTTGGCAAAGTTGGCGCCACGGGCGGCGTAAACCCAGCTGGTGCGGAAGATCAGGTGACGGGAACAAAGTGCAGCCCCTTGCTCACCCGCCAGCTTGGTTTCGCCATAGACGTTGAGCGGGGCGGTTGTATCGGTTTCCACCCAGGGGCGCTCACCGCTGCCATCAAACACATAGTCGGTGGAGTAATGCACCAACCAGGCACCCAATGCTTCCGCTTCTTTGGCAATAGCAGCCACGCTGGTCGCGTTGAGCAGCTCGGCAAACTCCAGCTCGCTTTCTGCCTTGTCGACTGCGGTGTGGGCTGCTGCGTTGACAATCACGTCCGGCTTGACCAGACGTACCGTTCCGGCCACCCCTGCCGGGTTGCTGAAATCACCGCAATAGTCAGTGGAGTCAAAATCAACGGCAGTGATGCGCCCGAGCGGCGCCAGTGCGCGTTGCAGCTCCCAGCCTACCTGGCCGTTTTTACCAAACAGCAGAATATGCATCAGGCACGCTCCCCGTAATTCTGCTCAATCCAGGATTGGTAGGCACCGCTCTTGACGTTACTCACCCACCGCTGGTTATCCAGATACCACTGCACGGTTTTGCGAATACCAGATTCAAAGGTCTCTTGCGGTTGCCAATCCAGCTCTGCGCTCATCTTGGTCGCATCGATGGCATAGCGGCGATCGTGGCCAGGGCGATCCGCCACATAGGTGATTTGATCGCGGTAAGAGCCCGCTTTCGGCACCATCTCGTCCAGCAAATCGCAGATGGTGTGTACCACCTCCAGATTCTGCTTCTCGTTGTGACCGCCAATGTTGTAGGTCTCTCCGACCAAGCCAGTGGTCACCACCTTGTAGAGCGCGCGCGCGTGATCTTCCACATAGAGCCAGTCACGGATCTGGTCGCCCTTGCCATAGACAGGTAACGGCTTGCCATCCAGCGCGTTAAGAATGACCAGCGGGATCAGCTTCTCGGGGAAGTGGTACGGGCCGTAGTTGTTGGAGCAGTTGGTGACGATGGTCGGCAGACCGTAGGTGCGGCGCCAGGCGCGCACCAGATGGTCGCTGGAGGCCTTGGAGGCAGAATAGGGGCTGCTGGGGGCATAGGGGGTGGTTTCAGTGAAAAGCGGCAATGGTTCACCGACAGCCACTTCATCCGGATGGGGCAGATCACCATATACCTCATCAGTGGAGATATGGTGGAAGCGGAAGGCCGCCCTGCGCACATCATCCAGACCGTTCCAGTAAGCGCGAGCCGCTTCCAGCAACATATAGGTGCCGACGATATTGGTCTCGATAAAGTCAGCTGGGCCTGTGATGGAGCGGTCAACATGGCTCTCAGCGGCCAGATGCATCACGGCATCCGGCTGGTGCAGGGCAAACACCCGATCTAGCTCGGCACGGTTGCAGATATCCACTTGCTCAAACACATAACGCTCGCTTGACGATACATCGGCCAGGGATTCCAGATTGCCGGCATAGGTGAGTTTATCGAGATTGATAACGGAATCTTGGGTATCACGGATAATATGGCGCACCACGGCAGAGCCGATAAAGCCGGCACCACCGGTCACGAGGATTTTTAACATATTTAAGCGAGAATTTCTGCAATATAAAGGTAACTTACAATACATGGTTGAAAGCCACACACTGAAAGCGCATTGTCCCTGATGGGGACGGAGGATAGCGTCGGCCCAAACAAGCTATTGATCCTCAACATGTTGTCCCTCTGTCCATTTATCAACCCCATCATTCACGCAAAATGGTGCGTGCCGTAAGGCAAGCCGTTTAATGCATCGGCTGATGACTCTCTGAATTAAGAAAATCAATGTCCTCGACCACACCTAGGCTAGGTTCATGCGACAAAGTATTTTTTGCCTGCCACACCAGATCGCAGATCCCGTCGGTAGGATTAAAACCGGTAGGCATACTTAACAGCAGGCTACGGATCTGCTCATGATCAAAGCGGAAACACGCGCTATCGAGCTCGGCCAAAAACACCCGGAGTTGTGGCCATGGTAACATCGATTCTGAGGCTTTCATTATCCGGGGATGGGCAGTGCCCTCAACCTGCTCACCAATTAATAACTCTTCAAATAGCTTCTCACCGGGACGCAAGCCGGTGATTTTAACCTCGATATCACCTGTGGGGTATTTGTCGCTCTTGAGCTTCAGGCCACTCAAACGAATCATCCGGTGCGCCAAATCAATGATCTTCACTGGCTCTCCCATGTCCAACACAAACACATCCCCACCCTGCCCCATGGCTCCCGCCTGGATCACCAATTGCGATGCCTCGGGAATGGTCATGAAATAACGAATGATGTCGGGGTGGGTCAAAGTCAAAGGGCCACCATCGCGGATCTGCTTACGAAACAGTGGCACAACAGAACCTGAAGAGCCCAGAACATTACCAAAACGCACCATACAAAAGCGGGTTTTCTGCTGCGCAGCTGCCAACGATTGCAGCACCAGTTCTGCCAATCGCTTGGTGGTACCCATGGTATTAGTTGGACGCACTGCCTTATCAGTCGAAATCAAAACAAAGGTTTCAACCTTGGCCCTGATAGCCGCCTGAGCACAGTAAAGAGTGCCAAAAACATTATTGCGCACCCCCTCAACCACGTTGTATTCAACCAAAGGGACATGCTTGTAAGCCGCAGCATGGTACACCGTCTGGATCTGGAAGGTACTCATCACCGCTTGCAAACGATGTTGCCGCTGCACCGACCCCAGCAGTGGCACTATCTCAACCTGCAACCCTTCTTGCCGGCTTATTTCTTGCAACTCTTTATCAATGGCATATAGACCATATTCAGAAAGTTCAAACAACACTAGTTGCGCAGGGTTGCAACGGATTATCTGGCGACACAATTCAGAACCGATGGAGCCGCCCGCTCCCGTCACCATAACCCGTTTGCCAGATATATTGGCATTTATCAGTTCAGGGATTGGGGCAACCGGATCACGCCCCAACAAATCCTCAATACTGACCTCTTTAAGTTCATCGATATGAGCATTCCCCTCAACCAGATCTGCCATACCAGGGATAGAAAGAACCTCACATGGGCACTGCTCAAGTCGATTGATCACCGCTTGCCTGACACTACGCGAAGCACTCGGCATAGCCAGCAAGATTTTTTTAATATCAAAGCGCTCGATCAACGCCTCGATAGCGTCAGAGCTGTAAACATTAACCCCCTGGATCACGGTTTTAACCAATGCGGAATCATCGTCGACAAACGCCACTGGCAGGTACTCTTGCCCTTGATTTAAGGCCAGTTGCAACTGCCGTCCGGAAGAACCAGCACCATAAATCAGCACAGCCACGCGTAGCGGATCACTGCGCTGCACCAACGCTCGGAAAAACAGTCGCACACCACCTATTAGCAACACTGAAAACGAAAAATAGATAACCGAAACCGTTCTGGGAAGTGGAACTTCCATAAAAAACGCCAGCATGACTAAAGACATGGTAGATAGGAGAACACCTAGTGACACCGTCCACAGCACCTTGAAACCTACATAGCGTAATACAGCGCGATACAGCCCTAACCGCATAAAAATTATGATGGTGATCGGTAGTAACAACGCCAGCATTTGCCAGTGCATCACACTCTGCAATGGAATATCGGTATCCAACCGCACCCAATAGCCACCCCAAAAAGCCAACGTTAACAACACTAAGTCAACAAATACACTAATAATTCGCTTATATAGCCGTGGTATACCAATAAAAGTCGTCAACATAAATTCACCGTGCTATGTAAATGGCGATGCTGTCTGTGGATAACATCGCCAATAAGAAATATCAACGACTTGCTAATGCCAACACTTCAGCCAATGCTTGGCAACTACGCTGTATTTCATCATCGCTCAAAGTGGGATGCACCAGCATCATCAAACTGGTTTCACCCAATAACTTGGCATTAGGCAAACGTTGTTGTGGTCGCCATGGCGTATCATCAAAGGCCTTTTCCAAGTATACTTCTGAACAGCTACCCTGATAGCAGGGCACCCCACGCACTAACATTTCATCAATAATCCGATCACGACTCCAGCCCTCAGCCAACAGCTCAGGTTGCACAAAAAAATAGTGCTTATATTCTGCATGTACTACATCATTTGGCACCTTAACTAGACGTAAAACGGGATAATCGGCAGCTACAGCATCCAACCTGTTAGCATTAGCGATACGTGCCGCTGACCATTCTGGCATGCGGTTTAACTGTATACGCCCAATTACCGCTTGCATTTCCATCATTCGCCAATTAGTACCAAAGCTTTCGTGTAACCAACGAAAACCCGGTGCATGTTGGCGGTTGTAAATCGCATCAAAACTCTTACCGTGATCCTTATAAGACCACATAATCGACCATAATGCGTGATCGTTGGTCGTCACCATACCGCCTTCACCACCGGTAGTCATGATCTTATCTTGACAAAAACTCCACGCTCCCACATGCCCTATTGTACCAACACTGCGGCCTTTATACTTGGCACCATGAGCTTGCGCACAATCTTCAATCACAAAGAAGCCTTTCTCGGCCGCCAGTGCCATAATGGGGTCCATATCAGCAGGCATACCGGCCAAATGTACCACGATCACAGCTTTGGTATTAGGAGTTAATACAGCAAGAATCGATTCAGCTGTAATATTCTGGCTATTAATATCTACATCTGCAAATATGGGGTTAGCATCGGCAGTAACAACTGAAGAAGCTGAGGCCAAAAAGGTACGAGGTGTAACAATTACATCATCCCCCATACCTATTCCTAATGCCTTTAACGCAACGTCTAGCGCTAGGGTGCCATTACTCAGCGCAATAGCATATTCACAACCGACCCACCTAGCAAACTCCTTTTCAAATTCACGACACTCACTGCCCGTCCAGTAGTTAACTTTATTCGACAGTAGAATACGACTCACTGCATCGGCCTCTTCTTTAGTGAAGCTTGGCCAAGGGGAAAAAGGGGTATTTAACACAATTATTATTCCTTACGGCAAATGGATTTAGCAGGGACACCCGCGACCTTCTGATTTGCTAGCACATCGTGAATCACTGTTGCTCCTGCAGCAACAATAACGTTTGAACCTATTTTAACTTGTTGCTTAATTTGGCAGCCAATACCTAACCAACTGGCTTCCGCCACCTCAACACCACCCGCCAGATGTGCGCCGGGGCTAATGTGGACCCCATCAGCAATTAAACAATCGTGATCCACTGTGGCAGCAGTATTAATGATACACGCCCGACCAATATGGCTAAATGGGTTAATCACAGCTCCAGCCATCACCACTGTGCCTAGTCCTAAACAAGCATAGTGGCTCACGGCAGCAGTGGGATGCACCAAAGGCAAACAATATGCCCCTAGTGAAAACAGCCGATGATATTTCTCTAGCCGCGTGGCGTTATTACCGATGGCAACCACAATATTGGCGTAGTTCGAAATTTTTTTGAACAGCGTATCGCTGTTTCCCGAAACAGGCCAATTTTCAACCTGCAATAACTTTGGCCAGCGATCATCATAAAAATGGATCTCGGGAAAGCCATTGAGTTCGGCAATTTCAGCTATCACTTTTCCATGGCCACTGGCACCTAGAATGGCGCACTTTAAATCAGGTAAATTATTCATTGTCACAACCTTTCTGCTTAGAGCCAGTAAAGGGCTCAATGGTGACATGTCCTTTAGCAGAAATTCCTTCTTTGGCGAAGACTTTTTTAAGTGTTAACAATATAATTTTAATGTCCAGACTGAAGGAATAGTTTTCGATATACCATATATCCAATTTAAATTTTTCTTCCCAGCTAATCGTATTGCGTCCGTTGACTTGCGCCCAACCAGTTATACCAGGGCGCATCTCATGGCGTCGAGCTTGCTCTTTGCTATAGAGTGGTAAATATTGCATCAGCAACGGACGCGGCCCAACCAAGCTCATCTCACCTTTCAACACATTCCAAAGTTCAGGCAATTCATCAATGCTCGAATTGCGCAGCTTATTGCCAAACGGAGTCATTCGCTCCGAATCGGGTAGCAGGTTACCTTGCGCATCTACTGCATCTTTCATCGTGCGAAACTTAATCATCTGAAATGGCCTACCATGCAACCCCGGTCGTACTTGCCGAAAAATGACAGGAGCACCGAGATCCTTGCGAATTTTCCACGCAACCAAGATTATAATTGGGGAAAGAAGTAACAAGGCAAAAAAGGAGGCTATCAGATCGAAGAAACGCTTCACTTTACCACCATATTGTCAATAAAAAATGCCAAGAAGTTATTTAAATAAGATATCAGAAAGTTGCCGTGATAACTTTTCATAACTACGATGTTCTAACAACCAAGTTCTACCTTTACGACCAATATTATTTCTAATATCATCAGGCAAAGTAAAAAATTCAATTATTTTTGCTTGTAATGCATCGACATCACCAGCAGGAACATAATCCCCACAACCAGCCTCATTGATCATTGACGGATAACCATCATAGGATGCGACTATCGGTTTACCAGACAACATGTAATCGATTACTTTATTCAATGATTGCCCATATTCCCAAACCTTGGAAGGAAACACCGAAAAATAAACAACATCACAATAAGCAAGAAGTGTTTGAACCTGATTTTTAGTCACCTTAGGTGCAAATATCACATTAGATAAATGACCATATTCTGCCATGTACCTGTATTTAAGGGGCCCGTCACCTACGATTAGGAATTCAATGTCCATGTTATCTTTAAAGCGACTGGCAGTTTCAAACAATACGTCTAACGCATTGGTTATACCAATAGTACCAGCATAGACAACTTTAAATTTATTGCTTGAAAGATACCTTTTAATATATTCAGCATCTATAGGTTCAACACTTTCAATCATCTCTGATGAAATACCCATCGGAATACAATAAACTGGTGCGGGTGTTTCACAAACATTCACGACATGAGAGCTAAGGTTTGGCATTGTACCTATAATAGCATCACTATATTTATAACCGAGCTTTTCTATAAAAGATAGAAGTAAAACGAAAGGATTAAACTTACTAACCCCCCCCTCTTCAATAATTGTAAGAGGCCATATATCTCTTATTTCAAATATCAGTTTACAGCCATACTTTTTTCTTAGAATAAAACCGTTCAATATAGTCAGCAAAGACAGGCTTGAAACGACAATTACATCAGGCCTTGGGAGTTCTGATTTATCAAGACGAAATATGTTCCATTCAAAATCAAACCAACTTAGTACGCGCTTAAAAGATTTAGCGACAGTATATTTAATTGTTTTCAACCATACAACAGTCAACCCATCATGATCACTGATTGTTACCTTATGCTTCAAATTAATTGGTTCAATTAGTGCATTTGAATCAGATGTGACAACAACAACGTTATGCCCTAAACTTTTTAGCCCCTGCAATAAAAACCAACCGCGCCCTCCAGGCGCGATTTTAGTTTTAGTGGCAAAGTATTTTGAAATATACCAAACATTTTTTTTCATAAAATTATTTAAATCAATTTTGATTATAAGTTTTGGGAATTTTATTAATGATAGAAATTACTTCAGTGAAGTCCATACCTAAGACATCCAAGTACCATTTTATATTTTCATATCTAGGTTGATTTTCATCCTCGACTAATTTCAACGCTTCTTCTCTAGTAATTTGTCCTTCACGAACTTGATTACTACGGAAAGTATCATGTTCAGTAAAGCCCGCTACCATATAATATATATAGTTATAAAATGCAGCGGTTCCGTCCCCAATACGCCAAGTAGTGTTAGTATCAATAGCCGTTTCCCAGTCGTACTGATTAATGAGCGTATCATCGATTAATTTCTCATCCCAACGCCAGTAATCAAAAATATGATAGTAATCCTTTTTTTCTGTAAAACTTCTATAATACTCACCAGATAACGTATCCCATAATGAGCTATTAAAATAGCCAGGACTTTTTAACATAGCTTTGAAACGTAATTTTTGATATGCCAGCTGTTTTTGCCAACCATGGCTGTAAACACGCTCTTCAGCAAAATCTGGAGGAACCCCTAAAAATCCAGACTTGAAATGGGTAATCTCTAGCGGGTTTACTCCCCAAAGATTAAGATTGATACCTGTCTGTTTTTTAACTGATTCAACATGGCGGAAAAAATGCTTATCTCCAGCGGTTAAAATACTGATCATCCCTAAATGTGGCGAATTAAGCCACGCCTTCAAATTTCTAGCGATATTATGTCTCTTTTGAGTAATATTATCAGCAACGATGATGTTTTCAACACCTAGCTCAGCACACATCCTACTAATATTTCTGCGACCAAGATCTGTTACCATCCCCCAATCATAAGTATAAGTTACAGGCTTCATCTTCAACTCTTTGACGATAAGATGAAGTCCATAACAACTATCTCTGCCACCAGAAAAAGGGACTATACAATCCAATTTACCCGCACGTCTGTACGGCTCAACTAAATCAAATAGTTCTTCCTTAGGCTTAGGATTGTTTCTTGGCTTATAGTTATTACAATAGTTACACACTCCTTTCTCATCAAATTTTATATACGGCATTGTTTCAGGTAGTATACACTTTGTACAACGCTGTAACTGATGAGATGGGTATAGCAATTGTTTCCTTTCAGATTCATTTATCTTAAATTTAGGAATAAGATTAATGTCTCTATTCTTATAATCATGAACTACAATCACCTCAGAGCGAGGAAGATCAACTACAATCTCTCGGTTGAGAACTTGCTCTATATTAATACACTCTAACTTCTTTAATGGGTACTCTTCAGACGAAAAATAAAGATCATTATTTTTCCAACCTACGTATAAGCTACCATTATTGGAGAATAAAATCGCTTTTCCTTGTTGAGGTAGCATGATAGCCGTAGCAACGACACCTTTACACAAGGAGAGAACTGCGTGCGATAAACCTACAAGTGTCCCCTTCTCAGAAACATACTTCTCAGCAATAGCCGCTATAACCTCAGTATCAATCTCTAGCTCTCGCTTTGCATCAATGTGCGACCAAACTTGTTCATCGTTAACAACAATACCATTATGAATAACAGCAACATTTTCCCTAACAACAGGTTGGTTGTCGGAAAGCCCATTAGTAATAAGACGGCTATGACCAAATGCAACTTTAGCGTGTTCAAAAGTAACGTTAGAGATTAATTTTAGAATATCATAATCAGCCCTATATATATTACATTGCTCATACTTCTGCACAAAAAGGCCACTTGAATCACGTCCACGCTGTCTAGCATGATTAGCCAAAAACGTTAAATCTTTTTTATTTACTGCTTTTTCAGAAAGAATACCAAAGATACCACACACTTTAAACCTCCTAATGTAAACCCCAAAACATTACTAACCTAGAAAATACTTATAAAGAGAAATTAATTTACTGGCTTGATTATCCCAACTTAATTCAACTAAGGAATGTCTATCTACTTTTGGTGGTTGCTCACGTATCACGGCTTCAACACACATTTTTAACTCCTCCTCACGTAGATTACATATTTGGCCTAACCCATAATGTTCGATAACATATTTAATATCAGGAAAGTTAGATCCAATCACATGGATACCGGAAAAAGCATATTCAAATAATTTATTTGGCAATGAATAGTAATCACTTAAAGATACATTTTCAATGAGACAAAAACCAAAATCTGCAGATTTTACTATTGGCACAACCTCATAATGAGCAACTGCATCATGGACATAAATGCTCATTCCTTTTTGACTATAGGTCTTAAGCTCAGCAGATAAAGGACCATATCCTATAAAAACAAGACTGGCATTATCAACAGAGGAAAATACATTTACTAACATTTCTATTCCACGTCCAGGAGCAAGCAATCCAATATATATAAATATTTTGGATTCCTCTGTTATACCAAAATGCCTACGTAAGTACTCATGATCAGCATTTTCACCTTTACTCTCCGATAGGGGATACTCAGGAGAATTCATTACGATAATGGACTTTTTTGCACCTACATTTTCACGGTACCATTTTTCAATTGAGGGACTCACTACAATTAATGCATCAATGAATAACCAAAGACTTTTTTCAACCATAAGAGTTAGCTTACCGAGAGTCTTTGAAAGACCATTTCTATCTGACTCTAACTCATGAGCATCATATATGAGTTTAGCTCTAGTGAATAATTTACACAAAACACCAAGAGGTAAAACGACTGTATCATGACAATGTATGATATTTGGCCTAAATCGAATTGAAGCGATAAAAAATTTAAATACAATTTCAATAACTGTCATAAAATGACATATAGCTTTCGGCAAGAAAGTAAGTTGTTTTGACCAGATTTTTATTGTTTTTATATCTATACCCGCTACATTTTTATCTCTGATCACATTTTCATTTAACTCAACACCAATCGCAAAAACAGAATACCCAGCTATCGTAAGCGCCTTGAGCTCCTTTAGTATTCTGCTATCAGTCCTAATATCGGTATGTGATAAGTGGAGTATCTTTTTGCCCATATTTTGTCAAACGCCTTTTTTAAGGTTAATAGCATTAATGCAATTAATTCTAACTGTAATGAAATATAATGGATAACACAAATAAACAATTAATAATGTTGGGACAACACCCCAAATAAAATTCACAAACATTGTCGAATCCACTTTAGGATACATAAAAACAAAACAAACTAAAAATACAGCATAGCAAAATGATAATAGAATATTGCTTTTTGATAAAACAAAATTTCTTATCGCAGCCATTAGGAAACCAATAAAGAATATAACCAATGGTGAAAGTATATTAAAATTCGCATATAATTCACCTACAGCACCAGGTGTAGGCGCTCCAGAAGAATCAGGCATGTACATTTCATGAATTAACAATCCCAAAGAATTAGGTTCCATTCCAAAATATACACCAACAAAATTATTGATCCAATCTAAATAACTACTACCTAGCAAACTATTATTCAGGCTAAATGCATTCAATATTATAACTAACTGCTGCAGATCAGTTATATTTCCACCACCAATAAGCCCAGTCAAAAAATTAAAATCAACTTTACTAATATCCCCATACAGAAAATAGTAATTACTAAATTCTCTTAACACATAAATTACAAATGAGCTCAACAATAAAGTTGAGCCAATAACTAAAAGACGACTTCGATACTCACGCTTTACTAGATAAGCAAAAACTAATAACGATAGTATATATGATATTGAAATTGTTATTCTCGCAGTGGAAATGGATATAATAAACCCTACTAAAGCCCAGAAAACAAACGACTTACTAATTGACTGATTTGGTGAACAAAGCATACATATAAACCATATATTAATCGCGGCATAATAAATCAAATATGGAGCTATTGTTATATTATTGTCTTTTGCCAGATGAGGAAACAACTGAAATTCTATCAAAGCATTTATTACGCCACCGGAAATTGTAAAGCACACCCAAACCCAGTATAAAAACACAAATAAAATCAAGGGAAATATCAATAGGTTTTTATTTTTTGATATGAACTTTATAAGTTCATCACTCTTGGGCTGTAGATAATAAATGTCTCTTTTTATATTTAATGCGTACCCAAACCAAAATGTGAAATAGCATGCGATCGCTAGAAGAAGCGACTGAATCATATATTGTTCAACTACATGTCGCCCCAAGCCAGAGAACTCAATGAACTTACCAAAGTACCCATCACTTTGCGCATAATAAATTGCGCCAATAGCATAACCAGAATACATTAATGAGAATAATGTTAATGGAGTTACTACACCATCATCACGAGTGAATAATATAGCAAAAACGATCAAAATAAGAAGGCACATAGCAAGCAAAGATATATACTCAGTTGCTGCATAGATCTCAGAGATGACACAGATAGGGATGATAAGAAACAAACCTAAAATAAAATAGCCCCCCCTTCTTCTGAACCTTAATATAGCCATCCCGCCCCCTTAATTAACTATGAATACTTCATCAATACTAAATATGGCACTCAAAATCAATTGCAATACTCATAATGTAGTAACGTTATCAACCAACATATTTAAATCAATATTATTGAGATACTATGCACGAATTTTCTTTAACCGTTTGAACCTGGTGTATAGGCTCCAATATTTTGTTAACTCGTATTTATACGCAATAATAGAGAATAGAGATACCAGAATTATCAATGGTGATAAATCATATACTAATGGCGATAAAGACAATGCCACACAAATTGTAATTACTCCCCCGCCTTTAATAAAACTAAATTTGTAATGATATCGAAATGCAAAATATGTTTTGGTAGCAAAATATACATAGAAAGATAATGATGTTGCGACGGCAGCTCCTAATGCCCCATATTTTTTGACCAAGCAGAAATTTAGTATAACATTGAATAAAACAGCTACAATAGTTGACAAAAATGAAAAAAATGTTCTTTTAGATAAATTTATTCCTAATGATGTTACATCTGTCATGATAAGAAGTATTGGATAACTAAGTGATGAAATCACTATAAGATCAATATCTTTATATGCCGATGGTAAAAATTTTGGTATCAGATAAGAAAGTATACTTACCACTCCCCATATAATCACAAGCAATACTGTGAAGATATCTATACCACGTTGAATTATTTTTTGTTCTCGTTTTTTGGCCGCGGCCTTAAAAACCAAAGGTATCCATACTGTTGAGAATACTGTTTGTAAGAGTAATACTCCAGATACAAATGTAATAGCAACGGAATATGACGCAAGCTCTTCAAAAGAACTAAGTTTACTAATAAAAAGTCGATCCATTGCAGTTAGCCCCCAAAATGCCAACCCACTAAGCATTAAAGGGAATGAATACTTAAAAAGCGTACTGAACTCTTTACTTGACCCAATCTCAGCTCTCACGGCATATTTTATTAATTCAAACTTGACTGCGACAAAGTATGTCAACGTAAACAGTAAAGAAACCGTATACAATATGGACAGTGTCAAGCCATCAACATAACTAAATTTGAAAAATGGTAGAACTATGACAAATAATAAAAGAACAATTTTTGGTAATAATTGGCTAAGTGAATAAGCTATAACGTTTTCTTCCATCCTCACGACGAGAGCAAAATATCTGATCATTATTGAGCTAAATGACGCAATATAAAGCCAGAGAATCAGATTAGGATCATTACGTGAAAATGCATACCTAGATATTTCATTGGCATAAAATGATCCGCCAACACTAAGCATACAAAAAACAATAAGGACTGGAAATAATGTAATGTAGAACAAACTCCTTTTATTGTATTTTTCATGATACTCTCGAACATAAGCTTGATCTAGCCCCATTGGGACGACAATTACCAGTAAATTTACTAAAGTTTGGAAAAATGAGAATAGTCCTATTTCTTGCTTGGGTATATACCAAGCCATAAAAAACAATGTTAAAAATCCAAATACAGCACTACCAGCAGCACCAAAAGAATAAGCCATCAAATACTTAAGTTTCATTCTTTTTCAACGCCATTCTATAGCAATTAATGATTTTTTCTAACACTGCATCATCTGTATAGTCCACATAGCTGAAATTTATACGTTCGTTGCCATCATGTAAAAAATCATATAGCTTGGCTATACTATTATCAGTACAATCTTTGATAATGTATGCCCCATGTTCATAGGCAAACTCATTATATGATGGTAAATCACTTAATATAGGGATACTTCCTAATATAGCTGGTTCAATAACCCCACCACCTAAAGCATCTGAAATAGGTACCGAAACATGAAACTTAGCTTTCGAATATAGAACATATAACTCCGCATCGTTTAATAACCTTTCTATTATTAATACTTTTTCAGGGTTTAGCAACATAGATTTGAATTTTGATATTTCCTCTATATCTGCAAAGCCACAAAAAACCACAATTTTATAAGGCAGAGATTTATATTCTGTAAGTTTATTTATAATCTCTGCCATGAAAGATGGATTATACACCCATCCAAGCCCACGTGGGAAAACGATCAGTTTTTCTTCATCAATCTTAAACTCTACGAGAAGATTATTTTTAACCGCGTGGTATTCAATATTTGATAAAGAATTTAAAGGTAATCCCCAATAAAAAACTTTCCCCTTTTCTTTTGTCCTTGGATACTGCTTATTTGCCTTATCAAGAATATGCTGACTTGATGTATGGCATATATTAGCTCTCCTAAGCACGAGGAAGTTAATCATCCTAAATATCATTTTCCGGATGTATCCACCTTTATATGGGTCGATCATAATCTCAGATCCCCATAACGCCAACACAACAGGAACACGGCTAAATAAACACATTAAACCATAATGATTAGCAATGTGAGCATGAATCACATCGGGTTTTATTTTATCAATTATTTTTTTTATTTTATAAAAATAAAAATAGTTAAAAAAACTTTTTAGCTCGCCAAGATTTATTATTCTTTCATCATCATCAACATTGTGAGATGCGACATAGACATCGACTCCTTTACTCATTAGACCATCTCTAACTCTTCTAACAATAGGAGATGATAAAGGCCCGACTATTAAAACTTTCATTTCATCTTATTTCTCTAAAAAGTATCTTTTCATAGATTTTAGCCAATCCAAAATATTGGATTGGCTAAAATAGTTGCATCATTAATAATATTTAAGAGATATTTATAACGCTATTGCTGCGATAACTTTATCCATATCACTGTCTTTTAGATATGGATGCATTGGTAAACTGATGATCTCTTCTGCAATTAGATCACCCACTACCAAATTGACATTGACATCTTCAACTGCAGGTTGTTTATTTAGCGGGATTGGATAATGTATCGCAGTCGGAATGCCAGCTTGCTGCAATCGCTGCTGAACCAGCTCACGGTTTTTAACTCGAATGCTATATTGAGCCCAAGAAGATGTATTATGTGGCTCAATAAACGGCGTTGTCTTGATGCCTACATTATTTAACAATCGCTGATAGCGGGCTGCAATTTTATCCCGCAATTTCAACTCTTCGGAAAAGATAGCCAGCTTTGGCAATAAAATTGCCGCTTGCAAGGTATCCAGTCTACTATTAACGCCTACACGAATGTGATGATAACGACGATCTTGGCCATGACGTGCGATCTGACGCATAACCAATGCGAGCTCGTCATCATTGGTGAAAATAGCACCTCCATCCCCATAGCATCCTAGCGGCTTACTAGGGAAAAAACTTGTACAGGCTACAGTCGTCAAATTGCACGACCTCTTCCCTTTATAGCTAGCACCAAAGCTTTGTGCTGCATCTTCAATCACTGGAATATTGTATTTAGCTGCAATGGTATTAATAGCATCATAATCAGCACACTGGCCATAGAGGCTGACCGGTATAATAGCCTTGGTATTAGGCGTAATAGCAGCTTCAAGCTTGGTCGGATCAAGGTTATAGGTTTTGGGACATACATCAACATAGACCGGCTTTGCACCCAACAAAGCAACTGTTTCTGCGGTGGCGATATAAGTAAAGCCAGGGGTAATCACTTCATCACCAGGGCCAATACCAAACGCCATCTGCGCGATTTGCAGTGCATCCGTGCCATTGGCTACCGTGATACAGTGCTTTGTCCCAGTAAACTCAGCCAGTTTTTGCTCTAGCTCTGCAACCTCAGGTCCCAAAATATAGGAACCATGTTGTAATACGGTTTGGATCGCAGCATCGATTTTATCTTTAATCCGTGCCTGTTGCGCCATCAAGTCGATAAATTGCATATCAATTCCTAAAACCCGATAAGAGTTAACATTTTTTTAACTTTTTACCATCAAGCTGGTATATGATTCCAGTATGAGGACAAGTAATTTGTGCTTGTCCCTCTATAGGCAAATCCAACTGCTCACCAAACTCACTCATCCAGCCAATTTGCTTGGCAGGGACTCCTACCATCAACGCATAAGCAGGTACATCTTTATTGATCACCGCCCCTGCCCCAACAAAAGCATATTCCCCAATGGTCACACCACACACTATTGTGCAGTTTGCACCTAGCGTTGCCCCCTTACCCACTTGGGTATCAAGATACTGATCTCTGCGCTCAATTAGTGAACGCGGGTTATACACATTGGTAAACACCATGCTGGGGCCACAAAATACCCCTTCAGCTAAATATACATTGTCATAAACCGATACATTATTTTGGATCTTGCAACGGTCACCAATGGTCACTTTATTACCGACAAAAACATTCTGGCCGAGTGATACACCAGCACCAATCTGGGCGCCACCGCAAATGTGAGCAAAGTGCCACACCCTACTGCCCTCACCGATTCGCGCGCCTTCATCAACAATAGCGGTATCGTGTTTAAAGTAATTCATTATTGCTACCCATGTAGAAGAATATTATATAGACCCGCGCTAGTATATTATATCTACACGAGCCATATTATATTATTGAAAGCAATGTAACTTATAGGCGGATATCAGATTCGCCCAATGGCAGTACATATTTAACGTCATATAACACATGGGCTGGTTTACCCAATGCTCGAATCGCTGCCGCTCCCATCTCTTTGGTCTCACTATGGTCGACAGCAAGAATAATGGCATCATATTTAGCAGGTTCAAGCTCATCAATCAGAATAATTCCATATTCCTCTTGGACTTCATGCTTTACCGCCCAACTGTCATAAACATCAACTGACATATTAAACTCTTTGAGCTCTTTGATGATATCAATTATTTTGGTATTACGCACATCTGGGCAGTCCCCTTTAAAGGTGAATCCCATAACCAAAACTTTTGCTTCATCAATATTGATTTTATTACGAGCCATTTTTTTCACAAGTTGCGTTGCAACATATTCACCCATACCATCATTGATGCGACGACCGGCTAAAATAACCTCCGGACGATATCCCACCTCTTGGGCTTTGTGGGTCAAATAATAAGGATCAACACTGATACAATGGCCGCCAACCAACCCCGGTTTAAAAGGCAAGAAGTTCCATTTTGTTCCCGCAGCTTTTAACACTTCTTCAGTATCAATATCCAACCGATTAAAAATTTTGGCAAACTCATTGATAACAGCGATATTAAGGTCACGTTGTGTATTTTCAATAACCTTTGCTGCTTCTGCTACACGGATGGAGGAGGCCTTATGGGTACCTACAGTTACAATCTGACGATATACTTCATCAACGAAATTTGCTACTGCTGGTGTTGAACCTGAGGTAATCTTGACGATAGTAGTCAAACGATTAACCTTATCCCCCGGATTTATGCGCTCTGGGCTATAACCTGCATAAAAATCATTATTAAACTTCAGACCAGATATTTTTTCAATAATCGGTAAACATACTTCTTCGGTTGCACCAGGATATACAGTTGACTCAAAAACTACGATATCACCTTGTTTAATAATCTTTCCAAGTGCTTCCGATGCTTTCTCCAATGGAGTCAGGTCTGGTGTATTTTCCTCTGTGATAGGAGTCGGTACAGTAATAATATAAAAGTTACAATGTTTGATATCATCGAGACAATCTGTGTAGCTAAGGTGAGTGGCCTCTAGCAACTCTTCAGCTGAACACTCCAATGTTGAATCTTGACCACTACGTAGTTCATTGACTCGATCTGTTTTTATGTCAAATCCCAATGTCTCAAATTTTTTGCCAAACTCAACTGCCAGCGGCAAACCAACATAACCCAAACCTATTATACCGATCTTCAAGTTTTCCAGATTCATCTCAAAATCCTACTATTATACGTTTAAAGGCAAACCAATTTCTTTATTATCTCTTGCTGAACGATAAATAGAGATAAGCAACTCAAGTGATTTTAACCCTTCACGTCCATCGGTTTCTGGTTCCGCTTTGCCACGCAATACGTCTGCTACATTCTGAAAATAAGGCGGGTGACCAAACCCATATACTGATGTGGTTTGATAATTAGCTGCTGAAATTTCTGCATCGTAGTCTTTGGATTCAGCAAAACTCCATTCTTGAATATCATTAACGGCCACGCCACCAATACGTACCGTGCCTTTTTCTCCAAGAATGGTGATAGAGCCTTCCAAATTCTTTGGATAGGTGCACATGGTCACAGCCATGGAACCAAGCGCGCCGTTACGCCACTTCAAGTTAACGACACCGGTATCTTCTACCTCGATATCCCGATGGGTGGATAACATTGAGTGCACTTTTTCAACCGGCCCAATCAACCAATGCAATAAATCTACATAATGAGTTGCCTGATTCATAAAAGCGCCACCATCCATATCCCAAGTGCCAGACCATGCCGCACGATCATAATACTCTTGTGGCCTAGTCCAGAATACATTTATGTGTACCATATGAATTTTGCCAAAGCGTTTTTCTGTTGCAGCTCGCTTAAGCAGTTGTAGGGTTGAGTTGCGACGATTTTGCTTAACAACAAACAAATGAACACCCGCTTCGTCACACGCTTTAACCATTGCCAAACCATCTTCCCACTTGGTTGCCATAGGTTTTTCTGTGATGACATGCACACCCGCTTTGGCTGCCTTTATAGTTTGGTTGGCATGAATACCACTAGGAGTACAAAGTGTCACCAGATCTAGCTGCTCATTGAGCAACATTTCATCAAGTGACTGATAGGCTGGAACCCCATATTGCTTGCGATGCGCCTCTAACACCTCTGGGTCATTATCACAAATTGCTACCAGTTCATATTCATTGTAAAGCTGTTCTATCGAACCAAAATGATTCTTTGATATACGACCACAACCAACTACTGCTACTCTTATTTTTTTATCCATGTTAGTTTCCACGCCTATTAACAATAAAGACAAAAGAAATGATTAAGTAAATAAAATATACCACTTTCTTTAAGAAAAGAATTGTTTTATCAAACCCAACAAAATACTTATGATTAAACGTGTTTATTTATATGATTATATGAAAATGTGAATTTATGTCGCTTGTAGCTCTAATGAAAATCCTATTTAGCGACTCACCTCTACAGGCATTATCGCTGGATGATGATGATGATGATGATGATGATGATGATGATGATGACACTGTGATACATCGCCGCAGCACTAGTCTATGCACCTAACAAAGTAATCAACTACTTTCCCCAACAGCAACAACCAGAACGGTTGTTTTTTAAACACAAGATCAAAATGATCATGGCTACCGCACTGGGTTACAGCCCCCAGTTTGCTGCTTTTCACCACATTGCTCACGCTGTTGGTCATCATGTCCTCCAGCATTATTGTGTTTTTGGCGGTGTGGATAAAGTAAACAGTCGATAATTGAAACTGCTTGCCACACCGAGTCAGCCCGATTTGATGCCGAATTCTATCCCGTTTCCCCCGAAGATGAACAGCTAAAAGTGTTTTGATAGGGAGCAAATTGAGGCCATTCAATGAACAATGCCTGTTTCATTGCATCAGCTTCAAGTTGTTACTTAGTTTCGTCTGTTGCTCTTTTGAACAAAAAAACAGGGCAACCCATGGGGTTGCCCTGTCTGATTGTCAGCCAGACCAAAGCTGGCTGGCGATTTATTGAACTCTGTTCAAATTAGCTAAACCTGCATGCCATCAGTCACCTTTTGACTCAACTGCTGCAGCCATGCGCGCCTCTTTACTCTTGTGGCTAGTGAAGTAGCGCATCACCAGCACAAAGAAGAGCGGGACAAAAAAGATGGCCAGCACGGTAGCACTGATCATCCCCCCCATCACGCCGGTACCGATGGCGTTACGGCTGCTGGCGCCGGCGCCGGAGCTGATCACCAGCGGCAGCACCCCGAGGATAAAGGCGAGCGAGGTCATCAGGATCGGACGCAGACGCAGGCGTGCCGCCTCCACCACCGCCTCACCCAAGCCCATCCCCTTGTCGTAGAGCTCTTTGGCGAATTCCACGATCAAAATCGCGTTTTTTGCCGACAAGCCGATGGTGGTGAGCAGACCAACCTGGAAGTAAACGTCGTTCTCCAACCCGCGCAGGGTGGCAGCCACAATGGCCCCCAGAACCCCGAGCGGTACTACCAGCATCACCGAGAACGGAATGCTCCAGCTCTCGTAGAGGGCTGCCAGACAGAGGAACACCACCAGCAAGGAGATGGCGTAGAGCGCGGGAGCCTGTGAACCGGCCTGCCGCTCCTGGAAGGAGAGCCCGGTCCACTCGATACCCACCCCTTCCGGTAGCTGTTTCACCATCTGCTCGATGGCGGCCATCGCATCACCGGTACTCTTGCCGGGCGCCGCTTCACCGACGATCTCCATCGCCGGCACGCCGTTATAACGCTCCAGACGCGGCGAGCCGAAGCTCCACTCGGTGCTGGCAAAGGCGGAGAAGGGCACCATCTGACCGGCACTGTTGCGCACATACCAGAGTTTCAGATCTTCCGGGTTCATCCGGAAGGGGGCATCCGCCTGCATGTAGACCTTCTTGATCCGGCCACGGTCAACGAAGTCATTGACGTAGGAAGAACCCCAGGCAGTGGCCAGGGTGTTGTTGATATCCGCGATGGATAGCCCCTGCGCCAGCGCCTTCTCGTAGTCGATCTTGATATCGAGCTGCGGCGTATCTTCCATCCCGTTCGGACGCACCCGCACCAGAGTGGGATCCTGCGCCGCCATGCCGAGCAGCTGGTTGCGCGCAGCCATCAGCTTGTCGTGGCCGATACCGCCGCGATCCTGCAGGAAGAAGTCAAAACCGGTCGCCGTCCCGAGCTCCGGGATCGGAGGCAGGTTAAAGGCGAACACTTGCGCCTCCTTGATGCTGAACAGATAGCCCATGGCACGACCGATAATGGCATTGGCGCTGCGATCCGGGCTCTTGCGCTCGCTCCAGTCCTTGAGCTTGATAAAGGCCATCCCCGCGTTCTGGCCACTACCGGCGAAGCTGAAGCCGGATACGGTCAGTACGGAGTCAACGTTATCCTTCTCGTTTTTCAGGAAGTAGTCGCGCATGTCCGCCAGCACCACCTCGGTGCGCTGCTTGGTCGCCCCCACCGGCAGTTGCACCATGGACATGATGACCCCCTGATCCTCTTCCGGCAGGAAAGAGGTGGGCATCCGCATAAAGAGCACAGCCAGTACCGCCAGCATGGCGCCGTAGATAAGGCTGTAGCGCACGCCCTGCTTGATCACCTTGCGCACGCCGCTCTGATAGCGGTTGGTCCCCGCATCAAAGGCGCGGTTGAACCAGCCAAAGAAGCCGCGCTTGGCACCAAACTCGCCATGTTTCATCGGCTTGAGCAGGGTGGCACAAAGGGCCGGTGTCAGGATCAACGCCACCAGCACCGACAGCACCATGGCCGAGACTATGGTCAGCGAGAACTGGCGATAGATGGCGCCGGTCGAGCCGCCGAAGAAGGCCATCGGCACGAACACGGCGGAGAGCACCAGGGCGATCCCCACCAGTGCGCCGGTGATCTGGGTCATCGACTTGCGGGTGGCTTCCAGCGGGGAGAGATCCTCCTCGCTCATCAGACGCTCCACGTTCTCCACCACCACGATGGCGTCATCCACCAGCAGGCCAATGGCGAGCACCATACCGAACATGGTGAGGGTGTTGATGGAGAAGCCGAACGCCGCCATCACCCCGAAGGTACCGAGCAGCACCACAGGCACCGCAATGGTCGGGATCAGGGTGGCGCGGAAGTTCTGCAGGAACAGATACATGACGCAGAACACCAGGAAGATCGCCTCGATCAGGGTCTGCACCACCTCCTCGATGGAGATCTTCACAAACGGCGTGGTGTCGTAGGGGTAGACGATCTCCATGTTGGCCGGGAAGTAATCCGACAGCTCATTGAGCTTGGCACGCACCTTCTCGGCGGTATCCAGCGCGTTGGCGCCGGTCGCCAGCTTGATGGCGACCGCGGCGGTAGACTGACCGTTGTAGAGCGCATCGGCGTCATAGCTTTCGCCCGCCAGCTCAACCCGGGCCACATCTTTCAGCCGTACCTTGGAGCCATCCTGATTCACCCGCAGCAGGATGTCGTTGAACTGCTCCACGGTAGAGAGCCGGGTTTGCCCCATGATGGTGGCGGTGAACTGCTGATCTTCCACCGACGGAGTACCGCCCAGCTTGCCGAACGCCACCTGGGCGTTCTGCGCCTTGATGGCCGCCTGCACATCACCCGGTGTCATCTGCACCCGGTTGAGTTTGTTGGGATCGAGCCAGACCCGCATGGAGTACTGGCTGCCGAACAAGGTGATGTCCCCTACCCCGTCCAGACGACTCAGAGGCTCCTTGATGTTGGAGACCACATAGTCCGCCAGGTCGTCGTTGTTCATGCTGCCATCGCTGGAGATGAAGGCCGCGACCATCAGGAAGCTACTGGAGGTCTTCTGTACCCGGATCCCCTGCTGCTGCACCTCTTGCGGCAGCAGCGACATCGCTTGTTGCAGCTTGTTCTGCACCTGTACCTGGGCGATATCGGGGTCGGTTCCCGGCTGGAAGGTGAGGGTCACCGACACCCGCCCCGCGGAGTCAGACTGTGAAGACATGTAGAGCAGGTGATCCAGCCCGGTCATGTTCTGTTCGATGATCTGGGTCACCGAGTCTTCCACCGTTTTGGCGGATGCGCCCGGATAGCTGGCGGAAATACCGACAGCGGGCGGCGCAATGCTCGGATACTGGGCGACCGGCAATTTGATGATGGCCAGACTGCCCGCCAGCATGATCACCAGCGCGATCACCCAGGCAAAAATGGGTCTATCTATAAAAAATCGAGCCATGAGGCGATTACTCCATCCTACTTGTTGGCCGGGGTGTTGGACGCAGCTTGAGCAGACGGTGCATCAGCACCCTGCTCGGCGGGATTGACCACGGCGCCCGGTCGTACTTTCTGCAAGCCAGCCACGATCACCCGCTCGCCGGAGGTGAGCCCTGACTCCACCACCCAGTTGCTGCCGACGACCCGGCTCAGCTGCACGTTGCGCAGCACCACCTTGTTATCAGCGGTCACCACCATCACGGTTGCGCCGCCGTTGGGGGTGCGAGTCACGGCAGTTTGCGGCACCAGCAGCCCTTGCGCCCGCTCACCCTCTTGCAGGGTCGCGCGCATAAACATGCCGGGCAGCAGCAGCTGATGAGGGTTGGGCACAATCACTCGCAGGGTCACCATGCCGGAGGTCTCATCCACTGTCACATCGGAGAACTGCAGCGAGCCCTCTTCGCCATAAGTGGAGCCATCTTCCAGCTGGAAGGTCACCTTGGCCCCCTTCTGCTCGTCCTGGGTCAGCTTACCCTCGGCGACCAGTCGCTTGAGGCGCAGCAGATCGGCGGTGGACTGACGCACATCCACATACATGGGATCGAGCTGCTGAATGGCGGTCAGGCTGTCAGCCTGCTGGGCGGTCACCAGCGCCCCCTCTGTCACCGCGGATTTACCTATGCGGCCACTGATGGGGGCTGTGATGCGGGTGTAACCGAGATTGATCTCGGCAGTGCGCAGGGCCGCCTTGCTCGCCATGATCTCCGCCTTGGCCTGCTTCCAGCTGGCGTCAGCGTCGTCATAGTCCTGACGGCTGATGGATTTGACCTTGAGCAGCTCCTGATAGCGCTGCGCCTTGAGGCGGGCACTCTGCTCGTTGGCCTCGGCCTTGGCCAGATTGGCCTTGGCGCTGGCAACCGCCGCCTGATAGACAGCCGGATCGATCTGATAGAGCAGATCGCCCGCCTTCACATCGCTTCCCTCGGTAAAGAGGCGCTTGAGGATGATGCCGCTCACTTGCGGACGCACTTCGGCCACCCGCAGCGGTGCGCTGCGACCGGTCAACTCGGTGGTCAACATCAGCGGACCGCTCTGCAGGGTCACCACGTTGACCGCCGCGGGGGGCATGCCGCCCTGTCCCTGGGGTGCGCCCCCCTTGTCACCACAACCTGCCAGCAAGCCTGTAGCCAGCAAGGCAAGACCAACTGAACGAGCAAGAATATGTTTATGCATGAAACACCTGAGCCTTTGCCAGTCAATGAACAATCAGGGCCGCATGGGCCCTGTTGGTAAATAGTCGAAAGATGAGGCAATATACATACATTCATAAATGTATGTAAGTGACTTTTTGCTTGCATGAGGCACAAATTTCGATGGCCAGACGAACCAAAGAAGAGGCGCAGCAAACCCGCTGCCACATCATGAGCACGGCGCTGGATCTGTTCTGCTCTCAGGGCCTGGCCAAGACCAGCCTGACCGACATCGCCAGGGCGGCAGACCTGACCCGCGGGGCCATCTATTGGCACTTCAAGAACAAGGATGAACTCTTCATTTCGCTCTGGCAGGAGCTCTGCAGCCCCCTCGCCCACCAGCTCGATGCCTGCCTCAATCCAGATGAGCCGGATCCGCTCGGGCAACTGCGCCTCTTCTTCGAAGGGGTGCTCCACAGCTTCATTCACAATCCGGCCCAGCGGCAGATGTTTACCATACTGTTCAATCTCGAATCGCTGGAGGGGGAAGCCATCTCACTGCGCGAGCATATCCGCAGCCAGTCCGCCAACTTCTTCCGGGATCTGGAGACCACCCTGGCCAATGCGGTACGGCGGGGCCAACTGCCCGCCAACCTCAACCTGCAGCGCGCCGCCACCCTGCTCCACTGCACCCTGGATGGCTACATCATCAACTGGCTCCACTTTCCGGGGCGGATAGACCTGCAGGGCGAATCCGCCTTCCTGATAGAGAGCATGTTCACCATGCTGGCCCAGCCCCACGGGCCTGCCTGCGGCCGCTAACCGGCGCCAGCAACTCCCACCCATCCAAATCGGGGCCTGACCGCACGCTTTGGCAGTCAGGCCCCGATTTGTTACCCTGTGCGCCCCCTGCTTGAGGTAACCCCTGTGCCACACTCTGACGCCATCCCCGCTTCCCGGCCATTTAACGACCAGCACGCCCACGCTCGGGCTGCCTTTGTGGCGCACCTCAAATCCGGTGCTCACCTGCTCAATGGTCAGTGCGGTACGGGGGAGGATCTGTGCTGGCTGCGTGCAGAAGGGTATGTGGTCACCGCCTGCGAAGCTGTGCTGGCTGACGCCAGAGTTGCTTCGCAGCAATCCGGACAAGCAGTGCGGGTCTGCCCGCTGGCGAAGATGCACTCGGTGCTCCCTTACGATGGCGTCTGGCTAAGCCGCCCGCTTGATAGCGACACGGCCACCCTTGTTCCCCTGTTGCAACAGTTGGCGACCCTGCTCAAAGCGGGCGCTCCGATCTGCTTCCCCCTGCCGCCAAGCGGCAAGATAAGTCACGCTCAGCTACAGCAACTGGTCACCACATCCGGGATAGCGCTGCAACTGGCGCCGATGGAAGCCGTATCAGCCAGTATGTCAGATTCCTCAAGTCAACACGCCAGCCAGTACGTCATGTTGCTGCGTGGCGATCATCAAGCCACCTAACGGGCTAATTCATCACGGATTTTCCCGTTCAACGCCAAGCCGACAGCTAGTCGGCGATCCTGGCTTTCGACAATATTTAACTCGGCATTAACGCAGAAAAGGCAGACATAACACGGCTTACGTGTTAAAAAGTGTGATTAATATCAAAATTTAATAACAAAACAGACAATACAACCAACTCCGGATTTCCTTATGAAACTTGTCCTGAAACTCATTGCTGGCATCCTTGCCGGTCTCTTGCTCGGTCTCTACGCCCCTGAGTGGGTGGCGCGCGTGCTGTTTACGGCCAAGACAGTGATAGGTCAGCTGATCACCTTCACCATTCCGCTCATCATTCTGTTCTTTATCATGAGCGGCATCGCCAGCCTGCCGAAAAACTCCGGCAAGCTGCTGGGCAAAACCGTGGCCCTCTCCTACTGCTCCACCATTCTGGCGGGGCTATTCGCCTTTACCGTGGCGAGCCACCTGATCCCGCAGTTCACCACCGCCGCCGAGCCCACCACGGCCACGGCTATCAAGCTTACCTCCTACGTCAATCTGGAGATCCCGCCGCTGTTTGGCGTGATGTCGGCACTGGCCGCCGCCTTCGTGTTTGGCATCGGCATCAGCGCCACCCAGGCCACCGATCTGCGCCGAGTCGCCGATCAGGGTCGTGACATCATCGACCGCCTGCTGGCCAAGGTGATCATTCCGCTGCTGCCGTTCTATATCGCGGGCGTCTTTGTCGAGATGACGGTGGAAGGCACCGTATTCGCCACTCTGAAAACCTTCGGCGTAGTGCTGGTGATGGCGATCCTGATGCACTGGATCTGGCTCTCCGTGCTGTTCGTGGGCACCGGTCTGGCCCTTGGCCGCTCACCGGCCCAGCTCATCAAGAACATGCTTCCGGCCTACTTCACCGCGCTGGGGACCATGTCGAGCGCAGCCACCATTCCGGTCGCTCTGCAATCGAGCAAGAACAACGGGGTGAGCGACGGCATCGCCAACTTTACTGTGCCCCTGTGTGCCACTATTCACCTCTGTGGCTCCACCATTACCCTGGTCACCTGTGCCACCGCGGTGATGTTCCTCTCCGAGCATCTGGCCATTCCGGGCATCGAGACCATGCTCCCCTTCATCATGATGCTGGGGGTGATCATGATCGCCGCCCCGGGCGCCCCGGGTGGTGGCGTGATGTCGGCGCTGGGCCTGCTCACCTCCATGCTCGGTTTCGGTGAAGCCTCCATCGCCCTGATGATCGCTCTCTATCTGGCGCAAGACAGCTTCGGCACCGCCTGCAACGTCACCGGTGACGGCGTGATTGCCCTGTGGGCGGATCGCTTCGCCAACGGTAGCGAGAGCGCAGCTCCTGTGGCCGAGGCCGAACAGGCGTAAGCTCGCCGGGATTGCCCGACCATCCTCTGCAAAACCGCAGGCCCGAACCATGTTCGGGCCTGCGTCGTTTCTGCCACCTTCACAGCGTTTGTACGTATTCCTCTCCCCCCTCTTTACCCCTCTCTGCCATGAATAGCACTGGCGCTACCCTCTGCATCAGACAAAATTATTGGCATATGCTACATATGAGCGTATAAATGGCTTATGCCAATTAGGAGCCACCATGCCAAGACCCAAGATTGCCCGCCAGATCTGTGGCCGCCCCGCCAACAGCTGCTTCAAACCCAACGGCCGCCCCATGCATCAGCTGGAACAGGTCACGCTGGCCCCTGACGAGTTCGAGGCACTGCGCCTCGTCGACCTTCAAGGAATGCAGCAGCAGGAGGCCGCCCTGGTGATGGGGGTTTCCCGCCAGACCCTGGCCAATATCCTGAAAAAAGGGCGCTACAAGGTGGTGGAGTGTCTGAGTCTGGGCAAGGCATTGATGATGCAACCCGCCGAGCCCGACCACCCAACCAGTGGAGAAGATCCGACATGAATGCTGTCACAACCATGACCACCAACCCCTGCAACAGCGCCCTGATGCTGAGTCAGGGGCTGCTGGCTGGCCACTTTACCCGTGCCGAGCAGCTGCAAATTCTTAACCCCGAAGGGAACGTTATCGCCACCCTGGCTAACCCGGCCGTCGCCGAAGGCTGCCACGGCAAGCAAGCGCTGCTCGACGCCCTCGCCCATCATCAAGTGGGTCAGGTGGTGGTGCGCAATATCGGCGAGCGGATGCTGAGTCGCCTGCTGGCGGCCAATATCCGGGTGCTGCAGTGTCGCTCTGCCCGCCTGCCGCTGCCCGCGCTGCTGGCCCCCGTCAATCTGCAACCTCTAACCGAGGCCAGTCAGGGGCGTCCGTCTCGCCGTCATCAGAGCAAGGCGACTATCCGTGCAATCCAGCCCGTCGGCGCAGGCCAGAGTCATAGCCATTGTCATGGTGGTTGCAACAGTGGCTCCGATCACTGTTGCGCCAGTAGTGGCAATCAGGCAGAGAGCTCACGACAAGGCCATACTTGTTGCCACGGCAGTGAGGGCGCCAACCAGCAGGGCGGTTGCTGCCATCATCACTGATGCCATCACAGTGCATGTCATCCCCATCAAGGAGAAGAGATCATGTCCATCTGGTTGTTGAGCCTGCTCGCCTCGTTCGTGCTGATCCTGACCATGGGCACCATCATCTGGTGGCGCCAATACCAGCTTGCCCAGAAACGGGAAGATAAAGAGGTACGCCCCTGTGGCTGCTCCAGCGCCTGCGCGGATCACCTCTATCAAATCAGCGAGCCGACGCCCAAACAGTAACCTGAGCGCAAACGCCATAGTCGCAGAGATAAGGTCGGCAAACTAAAGGCGCATTTAATAGAAAGACGTATAAAAGAGAGGGGGCACCTGCTGGTGCCCCCTCTCTATTTACTCCTCGTCATGCTTGAACCGCCTCTTTCCCCCTTATGCTCATCACACGCGCTCAACCCGGCTCGGCGCCGCTGGCCGCCACGCTCGCAGTGCAGGCCGGATCCTGATACTGCTGATAGATGGCATAAAACTCGGCCTTGTTGTGCAGGGCTGCGTCGACACAGGCGGGATCAAATTGGCTGCCGGCATGCTCCTCCAGATAGGCAAACGCCGTCTCGAACGGCCAGGCCTTCTTGTAGGGGCGCTCGCTGGTCAGGGCATCAAACACATCGGCCACCGTCACGATGCGCGCCGCCAGCGGGATCGCCTCCCCCGCCAGCCCCAGCGGATAGCCGGCTCCGTCGAAGCGTTCGTGATGGCTGGCGATGATGTTGGTCAGCATGTCGGTGTGGTGAATGCCATCGAGACCAAACTCGTTGATCATCAGACTGATCATCTCCCGCCCCTTGCCGGGGTGGATCTTCATGATCTCGAACTCTTCCGGGGTCAGCTTGCCCGGTTTGAGCAAGATGGCGTCCGGCACCGCGATCTTGCCGATGTCGTGCAGCTCCGAGAAGAGATAGATAAACTCCACCTCTTCATCGCTCAACCCGCAACTCGGTGCCAGTGTCCTGGCGATCAGCCGAGAGTAGGCCGACATCCGGTGCAGGTGGTTGGCGGTCTCCTCATCCCGATAGCGGCTAAACTCCCGCGCTGTGGTCAGCGCGCCGCCAAGGGTCTGGATGGAGAAAAACTCCACCGCAATGATGGCCGAGAGCGCCTGGGCATAGGCCGACAGCTCGCTGCGGATCGGCTCCTCGAAGTATCCCGGCTCCATGGCATCGCAAAACAGAAAGCCAAACAGCTTGCTGTTGAAGAGCAGCGGCTCGGTATAGCTGGAGGCATAACCCGCCTCCAGCACCTTGCGGCTGTGCTCCGATGCCGAGCCACGCAGGGCATCCAGATTGCCGAGTACCCGGGGCTGCTTGTGCTCCGCCAGATAACTCAGGGAGGGAACATCGCTCAGCTTCACCTCATACTGCACCAGTGGCGAGGGCCCCTCTGTGCTGTGGGCAAATGTCTTGAGCTGATCGGTATGGGGATCGTAAATCGCGATGGCCACCCGACTCAGCTTGTCAAAGCGCTGCCTGAGCGTGGCATGTACGCTCTGCATTTTTTCGCCAAATGAACTTTCCATCGCCTTCTCCAACGGGACCCCGTGATGGAAGTATAGTGACTCCCTTTGACGCTCTCCCCGCCACAGCGTCAAAATTGACAGAAAAATCAACAAAGCAGCTTCCCCACAACAAGCCTGCATGGCAGAGGCAATAGCCCTACCAAGGGCGCGCCATCACCGACTGCTGGTGCGGCCCAATCTTGCCTGGTCGGAGATATTGTTCGGTTCTGCCATGCTGGCTGTATAGTTTTTGGTTAACCATTCCGGTAAAATCCGCGCCCTTAAAGAAGAGCCACCTAAGAGTGATTGAGCGATGTCCAACACAAAACAGGCCCCCAAAGTAGGATTCGTCTCCTTGGGTTGCCCCAAAAATCTGGTCGATTCAGAACGCATCCTGACCCAGCTGCGTACCGAAGGGTACGATGTGGTGCCCAGCTATGACGATGCCGAGCTGGTCGTCGTCAACACCTGCGGCTTTATCGACAGCGCGGTGCAAGAGTCGCTGGAAGCGATCGGCGAAGCGCTGGCCGAGAACGGCAAGGTGATCGTCACCGGTTGCCTTGGCGCCAAAGAGAACCAGATCCGCGAGATCCACCCCAAGGTGCTCGAGATCACCGGCCCCCACGCCTATGAAGAGGTGCTGGGTCACGTCCACAAATATGTGGAGAAGCCGCAGCACAACCCCTTCACCAGTCTGGTACCGGCCCATGGCGTCAAGCTGACCCCGCGCCACTATGCCTATCTGAAGATTTCCGAGGGCTGCAACCACCGCTGCACCTTCTGCATCATCCCCTCCATGCGCGGGGATCTGGTGAGCCGCCCCATCGGCGACGTGCTGGCAGAAGCCAAGCGCCTGAAAGAGGCGGGCGTGAAGGAGCTGCTGGTGATCTCCCAGGACACCTCCGCCTACGGCGTCGATGTGAAGCACCGCACCGGTTTCTACGACGGCATGCCGGTCAAGACCAGCATGGTCGCCCTGTGCGAAGAGCTGGCCAAGCTCGACATCTGGGTGCGTCTGCACTACGTCTACCCCTACCCGCACGTAGATGACGTCATCCCGCTGATGCGCGATGGCAAGGTACTGCCCTACCTCGATATTCCGTTGCAGCACGCCAGCCCGCGCATCCTCAAACTGATGAAGCGCCCGGGTACGGTCGAGCGCACCCTGGAGCGGATCCAGAAATGGCGCGAAATCTGCCCGCAGATCACCCTGCGCTCCACCTTTATCGTCGGCTTCCCGGGCGAGACCGAAGAAGATTTCCAGATGCTGCTGGACTTTATCGACAAGGCAGAGCTGGATCGCGTCGGCTGCTTCAAATACAGCCCGGTCGAAGGGGCGCTGGCCAACGAGCTGCCGGATCCGGTACCGGAAGCCGTACAGGAAGAGCGCTTCCAGCGCTTTATGGAGCTGCAACAGCAGGTCTCCATCCGCAAGCTGGCCCGCAAAGTGGGTCAGGAGATGACCGTTATCATCGACGAAGTGGATGAAGAGGGTGCCACTGGCCGCTCCTTCGCCGATGCGCCGGAGATCGACGGTCTGGTCTACCTCAACGGCGAAACCGGCCTCAAGCCGGGGGACATGGTCAAGGTGCGGATCGACGAATCCGACGAATATGACCTGTGGGCCAGCCTGATCAGCTAATTGAGGCCTTACCAGCCAAATGAAAAAAGCGCCTGCGGGCGCTTTTTTATTGGCTGAATAGCGCAGGCAAAACCGCTGGCCTAGCTCAAATCATGGAGCGCCTTGCCAAGAGGCGGCGTGAGGCGCAAGTCAGAGAAGCGCACCGCCAGCCCCTGCCGCTCCGGCGTGCAGCACATCACCCCGATAAAGCAGTGTTCGCTTGGCGGGAACGGGGCGAGGCGCAGCAGCGGCCACACCTTGCCATCGGTGGAGTATTGCAAACGCAGGCAGTCCGCCAGCCGGGTCAGCCGCAGCCAGAAGCGACGCGGATTACCGGTAAAAATACCGGTGGCCCAGTCAGAGCGCGGATTGGTCAGCACGCTGCCGATCATCGGCTGAGCATCGTTGTACTCGATCCCCGCTTTCAGCCAATGCTCGTCGTCTTGCAACAGCATCAGCCCCGCCTGATCGTAGAGGGTGGTGAACTCCCCCTCGACGCAGACCTGAAAGGTAAACTCCCCCGCCACCTCGCAGCCATAGAGATGCCCACTGTGGCGCTCGAAGCCATACCAGGTGCTGCGCCAAAAATCGGTCTGCCGGTCTGTCACTACCTGCAAACCGTCGTCTGTCTGGTGCCACTTGGCTGGTTCATTGAGCCAGCGCCATTGTTGCCCTTCCATCATCCTGCTTTGCTCCCTTATCCCGCGTAATCCCGCAAAAATGGGGCTCGCCAACGCCTCGTCCGGTAACGGTAGGTCATTGCTGCGCCTCTGCGGAACCAAAAAGGAGTCAATAGTGTCGCTATTGCCGCCCCGATACAAGGCTTGTGCGTTGCGCCATCACTGCGCCCCAAAAAGCGCAGGGGGCCTGATGGCCCCCCGCAAACACACCGGATGAGAAAATGCCTTACTTGGCGGCGCTATCCTTCACGCACTTCTGGACAAAGCTGTTCTTGGCCGCGCCAGCCAGCTTCTTGTCGGCCGCCGCCTTCTCGCACTTGGCCGCCGGATCCACCGCCGCGCCCGTCTTCACGCACTTCTGGATAAAGCTGTTCTTGGCCGCACCGGCCAGTTTCTTGTCGGCGGCCGCCTTCTCGCACTCGCCGGTCGCGGCGCCAGCAGCATCTTTCACGCACTTGCCGACAAAGCTGGTCTTGGCGGCGCCGTTAAGCTTTTTGGCTGCGGCCTGCGCCTCGCACTGCAACTGGGCTGTGTCGCTGGCAAAGACCGGATTGGCCAGCAGCACGCTGCCGCAGAGCAGGCCGAACAGGATGGTACGCTTCATGGGAGATCCCCTCTCTATCTGGTGATGTGTTTGCATGGTCATATTTGCATGACGATGTGTTGCAAATGGCTGTGATTGCAACAGCTGATTGTTGTTGCAGATCCCCCGCCTCGCCAGCTTGGGAGCGGAGCACAGGGCAACCATCGCCCGCACTATAGCGCCGATTACCGGAGCGGGATTGCCCCCAGCCAACCCTTCCTCAGCGGCAAGCCCGCCCCTACTTTCCCGCCACACCCACCAACCCCAATAAAATCAAGGGCCATGGGAATCCAGTGCCCGGCCAGTGCGATTTGTTGAGCCAGCGCAAAAAATCAGCCATTACTGACACTTACGTCATTTTTTGACTGGTATGGCCAGATTCGATTGGCTTAACATAGCCATCCGGTGCCTATTCATCTGTGATGGGCTGCTGCCATCGCTGGTTAATAGAGCATATTGGAAGCTGTAATCCACGGGCGGTAGCGTGGGTTTTGCACAGTGATTGATGTATTGCGTAGGTTGGCGCTGAGCGTAGCGAAGCCCAACACGCGAGTCCTCGGTCAGTTGGTGGCCATTCTGTGCAACCGAACAGACTGGATATTTCCGGAAAGGAGAACCATGCGCTATCGCCGAGCAACAACCAGTGGGGCATGTTGGTTCTTCACCGTCAACCTGGCTGACCGAAAGCAGGATCTGCTGGTACGTCATATCGACCTGCTGCGCGAAGTGCTCCGCCACGTCAAACAGCAACACCCCTTCGAGATTATTGCCATGGTGGTGATGCCGGATCATCTTCATGCCATTTGGCAACTACCGCCGGGTGACAGTGACTATCCCATGCGCTGGTCTCTGATCAAGGCAGGATTTTCACGAAATCTCGCCAAAACAGAGCGGATACGGGAGAGTCGAGTCAGAAAACGGGAACGCGGTATCTGGCAACGCCGTTATTGGGAGCATCTGATCCGGGATGACAAGGAGCTGCAAGCCCATGTCGATTACATCCATTTCAATCCGGTCAAACATGGTTATTGTGCCAAACCTGTCGATTGGCCTTACTCGTCAATTCATCGCCATATCGCCGCAGGATGGATAACGCCAGATTGGGCCATTGATAGTGACTCGGATCAGGAATAATCGGCTTGGAATGTTTTGTAGGTTGGCGCTGAGCGTAGCGAAGCCCAACAAACGGGATATATGACTTTCCAAACAAGATGAATTTTGACCATATAAAATCAAAAACCGAATTTAGCTTTCTCGGTAAACGTTGGGCTTCACTTCGTTCAGCACCAACCTACGAGATTTAACCCAACATATGGAATAACAGAAGAAATGAAAGTATCACTAACAGAAGAAAAGGAAGATTCACTAACAGACAAAATGAAAAAGGACAGTGAATTTCAGTCCAAAAGAAAGCAATTGATTGTAGTGAGTATTTTACTAATGGCTATAAGTCTATCCGATGCTCAATTGAAGGAAGCCAACACATTCATTTTCAAAATTGATTTCTCAAACACAGCAGCGTTTGGTTGGATGATGTTCTTTGGTGTGATTGTTCTAATCATTAGATACTACTCGTTCGCCTTCAAGTATCACTCTTACTTATATGATGTTTGGGCTAACGCGATGATGAAAGACAGAAGGGTTCTTGTTTATTACTTTGATGATAATAGCTGTGATTACATACCTCATGGTTTACTAAGCAAGCTAAAGGATCATTCATGTTCAAGTAATATTGATGGACACTCATTTGAAAAGTACAAAGTAGAACCAAAATATAAAGTAAACGGAATTCTCAAGAGAGGGATAACTTATGACTACGATTCTGGCTATGATATAACAACAGAGGAAGTTAATTTAAATGAATTCCATGCGTGTTGGACAAAAAGAGATTTATACGAATTATTGAAAGTTGAGTTTGAACACCAAAAAGATGCTATCTTTAGACGACCAGAATATTTGGACATATCATTGCCATACTTCATCGCAATTCTATCTTTAATATGTTTTATATTTAAGTATCAAATCCTCTATCTCTTGGCGTTGTAGATATAAATAAACCATAAAAATTTAGGTTCAGGGCTGATTTTAAGTTTTATCTAAAGAAGTCCTTCACTGGAACATTTTCGGATGCATCGTTGTATTTGGGTAACTCATATCTCATTAAGTAAAAAATAAAATCCCCCGTTATCGGGGGATTTTTATTTCTATCGATTATCTCGAAGCGGCAGTTAACCCACCAAAAATGCCCTTAACCGGGCAAACTCCGCTGGCAGGTTATGAGACAAGAGCGGCAGCACGGCGTGCTTGGCGAGCGGGCCGGGCAGCGGTACATCGAGATTGAGGATCTCGTCTACCGACTCCTTGAACTTGGCGGGATGGGCGGTGCAGAGGAACACCCCCACTTCGTCCTCGGCCAGCTGTTCACCCAACAGATCCCAGGCAATGGCACCGTGGGGTTCGCACAGGTAATCCAGCTGGTGCAGGCGTTTGAGCGCAGCGCGGGTCTGGGCATCGTCACGCATGCCGGAGCCCAGAGTCTCCAGCGCCCAGCCCTTACGACGGCACAGCTCTTCCACTCGTGGCCAGTTGTTGGGGCGGCTGACATCCATGGCGTTCGACAGGGTTGCAACCGTCTGGTGCGGCTCCCACTGACCGGTTTTCAGGTAGCGCGGCACGGTATCGTTGGCGTTGGTGGCGGCGATAAAGCGCTTCACCGGCAGCCCCAACGCCTTGGCGATAAGACCTGCGGTGAGGTTGCCAAAGTTGCCGGACGGCACGCTGATCACCGCCTTGGCACGGTCGGCCTTGGGCAACTGGGCCACCGCTTCGAAGTAGTAGCAAACCTGCGCCAGCAGACGGCTGATATTGATGGAGTTGGCGGAGTTGAGGCCAATGGCCTTTTTCAGCGCTTCGTCGTCAAAGGCCTGTTTTACCAGCGCCTGACAGGCATCGAAGTCGCCGTCGATGGCGATGGTGCGGATATTGCCGCCGAGGGTGCAGAAGAGCTTCTCCTGCAAGGGGCTTATCTTGCCCTTGGGATAGAGGATCACCACCTCGATCCCCTCCAGCCCGTAGAAGGCGTGGGCCACGGCGGCGCCGGTGTCGCCGGAGGTGGCGGTGAGGATAGTAATTTTGTCGTTGGTTCTAAAGGCCGCAAGGCACTGGGCCATAAAGCGGCCGCCGAAATCCTTGAACGCCAGGGTCGGGCCGTGGAACAGCTCGAGGGCATAAGTGCCATCCTTGAGTTTCACCAGCGGCGCCGGGAAGGTGAAGGCGGCATTGATTAGCTCGCTCACTTTCGCTGCGGGCACTTCGTCCCCCAGCAGGTGGCTCAGGATGTGGGCAGAGCGCTCGGCCAGCGGCAGATCGAGCAGGGCATCCACATCGGCGAGCGGCTCGAGTTGTTCGGGGAAGAAGAGCCCCTGTTCGCGACCCAAGCCCTGACGCACTGCCTGCGCGAAGCTCACCTGTTCGCTGTTGTCCTTGATGTTGTAAAGATTCATAGCTCGCTTCCTGTTACCCGTGCCCCGGCCATGTCCAGTTTGCAGACCCGGGCAAATCCATCTTCGTTCTGCACGAAATGTGCTTCCATCCAATCTTTCATCCGCTCGGCCTGCGCCAGATCCTTCATCACCACAAACACGGTGGGGCCGGAGCCGGAGATGCCGGTAGCAAGCGCCCCGTTCTGGGCCGCCTGCGCCCGCACCTCGGCAAAGCCTTCGATCAGCGCCGCGCGGTAGGGCTCGGCAATCACGTCTTTCAGTACGCTCGCCGCCAATCCCTCCTGTCCGGTGTAGCTGGCGTGGACAAAGGCAGCCAGGCGGCGGCCATAGGTGAGGCAATCCTGACGGCGATATTGGGCCGGCAAAATGGCGCGGGCGGCAGCGGTCGAAACCACGGTACCCGGGTAGCAGACCACCCAGTACCACTGATCGAACACCGGAATGCCCTGACTGATAACGCCATGCTCTTCCAGCACCAGCTGCATGCCGCCGAGATAACAGGGGGCCACGTTGTCGTAGTGGACGGAGCCGGAGATCTTGCCCTCCATCTCACCCATCAGCAGCAGCATGTCGTGCTCATCGAGGGGCGCGCCGTGAAAGGCGTTGAGCCCTTCAAGGGCCGCCACCACGCTACAGGCGCTGGAACCCAGACCCGAACCGACCGGCAGGTTCTTCTCCAGCACCATTTCAAGCGGCTTGAGTTTAAGGCCGCGCTTCTCCAGCGCCTCGCCATAGGCGACCCAGCAGTCGAACAGGATATTCTTTTTCGGATCGTCCGGCAGCTTGTGGGCGTAGCGGCCCACGGCTGAGAGGGCGAACGGAACGTCTGCCACTTTCACCTGCACCCGATCGCCCAGCAGAGAGCCATCCACGGGGGCGAGCGCAGCCCCCAGTACATCAAATCCCACGCTCAGGTTGGCGCTGGAGGCGGGGGCGTAGGCGACGACGCTGCCGCCTTCAGTCATATAAGAGGGGTACATGTCTGAACTCATGCTTATAGCTCCTGCTTCCAGTTCTGGGTGCGCAGCACGTCGGCAAAGACGCCCGCTGCAGTCACTTCGGTACCGGCGCCATAGCCACGCAGCACCAGCGGGATCGGCTGGTAGTAGGTGGAGAAGAAGGCGAGCGCGTTCTCCCCGTCTTTGACCTTGAACAGCGGCTCGTTACCACCGACCGCCTTGATGGCGACCTTGCACTTGCCACCCTCGATGGAACCCACATAGCGCAACACCTTGCCTTCACGCTGGGCCGCGGCGAACTGGTCGCGGAACCAGCCGTCAGCTTCGGGCAGACGGGCCATAAAGGCTTCCACGTCGCCGCTAACATCAAATCCGGGCGGCAGCGCCTGCTCGACTTCGACATCGGAGAGCTCCAGCGCCATGCCGGCTTCGCGAGCCAGAATGAGCAGCTTGCGCGCCACATCCATGCCGTTGAGATCGTCGCGGGGATCCGGCTCGGTAAAGCCGTTGCTACGGGCGATTTGGGTTGCCTCGGAGAACGCCATCCCTTCATCCAGCTTGCCGAAGATAAAGGAGAGGGAACCGGACAGAATCCCGTCGAAGGCACGCAGCTTGTCACCGGCCTTGATGAGGTTTTGCAGGTTCTCGATAACCGGCAGACCGGCGCCGACGTTGGTCTCGTACAGGAACTTGCGGCGAGTCTGGCGGGCGGTGCGACGCAGCGCCTTGTAGTAATCGAGCGAACCGGTGTTGGCCTTCTTGTTCGGAGTCACCACATGGAAACCGGCGGCGAGGAAGTCGGCATACTGGACGGCCACCGCCTCGGAGGAGGTGCAGTCGACGATCACCGGGTTGATGATGTGGCTATCTTCCACCAGCTTTTTCACCCCTTCCAGCGAGAAGCTGTCACGGGCTTCCGCCAACTGTTCGCGCCAGTTGGCGAGGTTCAGGCCATCCTTGTTGACCGCCATCTGGCGGCTGTTGGCGATGCCGACCACGCGAAGGCCAGTGCCCTGCTCGGCCAAAACCGGTTGCTGGCGGGCGATCTGATCCACCAGCGCGGCACCGACGCCACCGACACCGACCACAAAGAGATCGATAAACTGCTGGCTGCCAAAGAAGTTCTGGTGGCACGCCTTGATGGCTTCCGCCACCTTGCGATCCCGCACCACCGCCGAAATGGAGCGCTCGCTGGAGCCCTGCGCAATGGCGACGATATTGATGGAGGCTTGCGCCAGCGAGGTGAAGAAGCGGGCCGCCATCCCCTTGCTGGTACGCATGCCGTCACCGATCAGGGAGATGATCGCAAGATCGCTGATGATATCCAGCGGCTCCAGCAGCTGGTTTTTGAATTCGAGCTCGAACTCGCGCTCCAGCACCTTGCGGGTCTTCTCGCTGTCGTAGCTGTGGATACAGAAGCTGACGCTGTACTCGGAAGAGGACTGGGTGATCAGCACGATACTGACCCCGGCGCGGGAGACGGCGGAGAAGATGCGACCGGCCATGCCGACCATCCCCTTCATGCCGGGGCCGGAGACGTTGAACATGCACATGCCGGAGAGATCCGAGATGGCCTTCACTTTCAGGTCATCGTCGCCGCTCTCCGGGCCAATCAGGGTGCCCGGACCTTGCGGGTTGAAGCTGTTCTTGATGAGGCAGGGAATATGGAACTGGGCCACCGGCGCGATGGTTTTCGGGTGCAGCACCTTGGCGCCGAAGTAGGAGAGCTCCATCGCCTCCTTGTAGGAGAGGGTTTTCAGCAGGTAGGCATCCGGCACCAGACGGGGGTCGCAGCTGTAGCAGCCCTCGACGTCAGTCCAGATCTCGCAGCACTCGGCATCGACACAGGCGGCCAGGACGGCGGCGGAGTAGTCGGAGCCGTTGCGGCCCAGCAGCACGGTCTCGCCCTTGTCGCTGCCACCGGTAAAGCCCGGCATCAGGTAAAGACAGTCGCTACGCAGCCCCTTGGCGGCAAAGCGCAGGCGGGAGGCTTCGATATCGACATGGGCTTCCAGATAGCCGCCGTCGGTGACCAGCAGCTCTTCCGGTACGATCAGCTCCAGATCCAGACCGCGCACCCGCAGCAGTTCGTGCATAAAGGCGATGGAGAGGTTCTCGCCACGGCTCAGAATGCGCGCCTGCACGTTGTCCGGGCAGAGGCCCAGCAGACGGATGCCCTGCATCAGCCGCTCCACCTGATCCAGCTCGGCGGTGAGACGGGCCAGCAGCGCCTTGTCATCGAGCGCCGGATAGGCCGCCTTCAACCCGGCCAGCAGGCGGGAGAAGATGCCGTTCACTTCAAACAGGGTGGAACTGGCATCCATGCCGCGGCTGGTCTGTTCCACCAGCGCCACCAGATGATTGGTCACCTTGGCAGGTGCAGACAGCACCAGGGCTACCTGAGATTGGCCATGGGTGTTGACCGCGATATCGGCCACCCGTAAAAAACGCTCTGCATCGGCCAGTGAAGACCCGCCAAATTTCAACACTCTCATCGCTTTCTCTCCCTGTAAATCTATGAAATTCAATCTAAAAACCAGTCCAACAAAAAGGCCCGTACTGGGTGGGTACGGGCCTTTTCTGATTTCTGTGCTTGTTCGTCAGCGCATCAACCGGCCCCAGTGCCACCTGTGGTGGTACCGGTAATAATGGTGGTGGTGATGACGTTGGTGAATAACTGCATGACGAACACTCGTTGACGAAGCTGGCTTTTAGCAATACCGCGGCGGGCGATGGGCTGTCAACTTAAACCTCTTTGCCAAGTTTGCGCGCAAGGTCTTTGCAGAGCAGGTGGAGCATGTTCAAATCCCGCTGCGGCAGCATGGGCACCCGGTCCATCACCCATTGATGCAGTTTTTCATCCTGCGAAACTCCGAGTTCACCCAGCAATTCTGCTGTTTTGCTTTTAAGCACCCGAACCTGCCCAGCGTTATCAAAATTTTCTGCTACCGCAGCGGCGCCGTTGGCGTTCAGCTCATCCATCAGCTGACTCATCTCGTAGGCGTAGAGCATGATCGCCTGCCCCAGATTGAGGGAGGGGTAGCTCACCTTGAGGGGCAGATAGCTGATGAGGTCGACCTCGGCCAGCTGCTCGTTGGAGAGCCCCGACTCCTCGCAGCCAAAGACGATGGCGACCTTGTTGAGTGAAGGCTTGCTGCGGATCTGCTCGCGGATCTCCCCCGGCGTGAGGTAGTGCTGGTAGCGACCGCGCTCACGGGCAGTGGTGGCGATCACCAGATCCATGTCCGCCAGCGCCTCGGACAGGGTGTCAAACGCCTCGGCCTGGGTCAGGATCTCCTGGGCGCCGTGGGCCACCCAGCTCGCCTCCTCCTCTTCGTGTACCCGGCTCGCCACCAGTCGCATGGCATCGAATCCCATGGTTTTCATGGCGCGGGCCGCCGCCCCCACGTTCGCAGGACGGGCAGGTGCCACCAGGACAAAATAGAGCTTCATCGGGTTTCCTCACAGGCCGGACGGCCTCTCAAACAGACAGCAAACAGTCGCTAAACCATCACCAAAACAGGGGCGCAATCTACCGTTTATCCCCGAAAATTGCCACTTGAACAGACGTTTGAATGTTGCGATAGTGGCCTGACGTGTGAACAAATTACACCCAATCCTTCGCGCTATCGGCCCGACAGATCACAAGGAAGAGAGAGATGCAGCAGCCATTGGAACAGGCCGTCGCCGAGACTATCTTGCAACGCTTTGAGTCGTTTTACAGCCGGTTTCTCGAGATAACCCAGGGCAGCAAGAGCCGCTTCGAGAACAGTGACTGGCTGGGGGTGCAGCTCGCCGGGCGCGAGCGAATTCGCCTCTATGACCACCATGTGGGGGCTACCGCCAGCTCCATCCGCCAGATGATGGGGGAGCACCACGCCACCCAGGAGCTGCTCAAGCGGGTCAAGAGCGCCTTCAGCGATCTGCTGCCCCGTTGTGACAACTTCGAGGTGGCGGAGTCCTTCTTCAACTCCGTTTATCGCCGGATCTTTCGCCATCGCAATATCCGCGACGAGAACCTCTATATCCACCCCTTTGTCAGCCGTGGCGAAAAACCCGATCTGAGCGCCCTGCTGCGCATCTATCGCACCGATCTCGCCCACTTGCCACAGACGTTGAGCCAGCTTTTGGGGGATTACAGCTTCACCCTCCCCTACGAGGACAAGCAGCGGGATATTGTCGACATCCACCGCCATCTTGCCGAGAACGGCCCGCAAATCCTCCATGATGAGCCCTTTGCCATCGAGCTATTGAAAGAGGTGTTCTACCGCAACAAGGGGGCCTATCTGGTAGGGCTGATCCGGGTAAAAGATCAGGTCTTCCCCTTTATCCTGCCCCTGCTCAGCACCGGCCACAGCATCTATGTGGACACGGTGATCTTCGAGCCGGATCTCGCCTCCATCGTGTTTGGCTTTGCCCGCGCCTACTTTATGGTCTATGCCCGCGAACCGGCGCTGTTTGTCGCCTTCCTGCGCCAGATCATGCCCCACAAGCCCGATTACGAGATCTACAACGCCATCGGCTGCCAGAAGCACGGCAAGACCGAGCTCTATCGCCACTACCGCCACCATCTGGCCCAGAGTCGGGATCAGTTCATCATCGCGCCGGGCATCAAGGGGATGGTGATGAGCGTGTTTACCCTTCCCTCCTACGATGTGGTGTTCAAGGTGATAAAAGACGAGTTCACTCCCCCGAAGGATGTGAGCCACGAGCAGGTGAAGGCAAAATACCGGCTGGTAAAACAGCACGACCGGGTTGGCCGGATGGCCGATACCCAGGAGTTCACCAACTTCGAGTTTCCGCTGGATCGCATCTCGCCGGAGCTCCTTGCCGAACTCAAGACGGTGGCGCCCTCGGCACTCACCATCAGCGACGACAAGCTGGTGATCAAGCACCTCTATACCGAGCGCAAGATGATCCCCCTCAACCTCTATCTGGACAAGGCGGACGAGCAGCAGACCCGCCTCGCGCTGGAGGAGTACGGCAACGCCATCAAGCAGCTGGCGGCGGCCAACATCTTCCCGGGGGACATGCTGTTCAAGAACTTCGGCGTCACCCGCCACGGCCGGGTGGTCTTCTACGACTACGACGAGATCTGCTACATGACGGAGTGCAACTTCCGCCAGATCCCGCCGCCCCGCTACCCCGAGGATGAGTGGAGCGCCGAGCCCTGGTATTCGGTGGCCCCCAACGACATCTTCCCCGAGGAGTTCGCCACCTTCCTGCTGCAAAAGCCGCAGGTGCGCGAGATCATGTTGCAGCTGCACAAGGAGATGTTCGACGCCAACTACTGGAAGATGCTTCAGAGCAACATCAAGGTGGGGGTGTTCGAGGATGTCTATCCCTACCGGCGCAAGAAGCGCTTCAAGTACCAGCGCGGCGGCTGATCCCGCTGGCCCAGCGCGAATGGCAGCAACGAAAACGGGGTGGCCCAAGCCACCCCGTTTTGCTATCCGCTTTGCGCCTTAACTGCCGCGACGGCGGATCACCCCCTCCTGCATGGTGCTCGCCACCAGCATGCCGTCACGGGTAAAGAACTGACCGCGCACCAGACCACGACCGCTGCTGGCGCTCGGGCTGTCTACCACGTAGAGCAGCCAGTCGTCGAAGCGGAAATCCCGGTGGAACCACATGGAGTGATCGATGGTGGCCACCTGCATATCCGGCTCCCAGTAGGACACCCCGTGCGGCTGCAGCGAGGTGAGCAGGAAGTTGAAGTCGGAGGCATAGGCCAGCAGGTATTTGTGCACCCGCAGATCGTCCGGCATCTGGCCGTTGGCCTTGAACCAGACGTGGCGCACCGGATCCTGCACCGTCGGCCGAATAGGGTCGACCAGCGTCACCGGACGCATCTCGATGGGCTGCTCGCAGAGGATCTTGTCGCGCAGGGAGGCCGGGATCAGGTTCTCGTAGGGGCGCACCAGCTCAAGCTCGCTCTTGAGCTCCTCCGGCGGAGTGATGCCGGTGGGCATCTGTGCCTGATGCTCGAAACCATCGGCCGGCACCTGAAACGAGGCGTTGAGATAGAAGATGGGCTTGCCGCCCTGAATCGCCTTGACCCGGCGGGTGGAGACGGTCTGGCCGTCACGGATATTCTCCACGTCATAGACGATGGGACGGGTCACATCCCCCGGACGCAGGAAGTAGGAGTGAAAACTGTGAACCTGACGGCCGGTCTCGACCGTCTGCTTGGCAGCTGACAAGGCCTGCCCCATTACCTGTCCGCCAAACACGGCCCGCAGACCGAGATCCTGGCTCTGGCCCCGAAACAGGCCCTCCTCGATTTTTTCCAGCGCCAGCAACGCCAGCAGCTCATCAAGTACCTTGCTCATCGTTCACTCCTCTATCAGAGCCGCACAGGCTAACAAGCTCACCGGAGCAGAGCAACCGCCACAACCCCTTCCGCCCGCCAAAGGGAACGCCAGGGGACATACGCCGCGACCAACAGCACTTATCGAGTCTGTTTTTTCCCTGCCAGAACCGCTACGCTGTCAGCAATCGATAGAGGTGAGGTCACCCGCCATGCACATCCGTTATCCGGTCACGCCCTCTGCCACTTATCGCCTCCGCTCGTCCCTTCGCTTTCTTGCCACCCTGTTTGCTCTCTCGCTGCTCCCGGCCGCCACGGTGCAGAGCGCGGTGATTATCACCGGCGAATTGCCCCCCTACTCTTCAACGACGCTGGCCAATGGCGGCGAGCTGGCAAGCAAGGTGCTCACCACTCTCAAAGCGGCAGGCCACCCGGATCTGAGGGTCTCCTACCAGCCCTGGCCGAGAGGACTTAAAAACATCGAGCTGGGCAACGCCATCGCCGCCTTCCCCTTTACCTGGACCAACGAGCGCAGCAACACCCTGTTGTTCAGTACCCCCATCGCCTTCGATATCCAGTCCTGGTACACCACGCCCGACAAGAAGGGGCTGGAATCCCCACCCTGGCAGCAGAAAACCGCCTGCGTGCCCAAGGGGTGGTTCTCCGATGCTATCGAGCGGGTGACCATCGAGCAGAATCTGATAGTCAGAACCACCAACCGCCTCAACCAGTGCGTTGAGCTGCTGAAAAAGGGCAAAGTCGATCTGGTGCCCATCAACGACACCTCGAAAAAGAACCTCTCGGAGGAGGACAACGCCGCCCTCTACCGCCTCTCGTTGTTTCGCCAGAACGTCACCTTCTATCTGGTCACCGCCCGCAATGAAGAGGGAGAGATGTTTATCCGCGACTTCAACAAAGAGTGGATTACACCGGCCAACTGAGGAGTGTGAGAGCAATCATTGCCATATGACCGGAGCCAGCCGGCAGCTGGAGGTCCCCCGCTAGAGATGAAAAGGCCCGCACCAGTTGGTGCGGGCCTTTGCTTGGCCGACTGCGCGCTCTTTGACGGCGCGCAGTTCGCAACGGGTTGTCGGCTTACTTGCTACCGGTACCTGAGTTGCGGGTAGAGGCTTGCGGCTTGCGACGGGCGGTGGTGGCGCGAGCGCGCGGCTCTTTGCCCTGCATCTCTTTGTGACGCTGCACGGCGCGACGGATCTGGGCGGCCTGCTTGTGACGGCTGGTTTTGCCATCCTGCTGCAGATCGACCTTGGATTCGGTCTCCGGCGGAAGGTTGACCAGACCGCGCAGGTAGTTCACTTCCGGCAGTTTCAGCTCTTGCCAGCCGCCGCGCGGGATGCCGCGGTCCAGCTTGACGTCGCCGTAGCGGATACGCATCAGGCGGCTCACCTGCACTTCCTGGGATTCCCACAGGCGGCGCACTTCACGGTTGCGACCTTCAGTCAGGGTGACGTTGAACCACTCGTTCAGACCTTCACCGCCAGCCGGTTTGATCTTGTTGAACTTGGCGGTGCCATCTTCAAGCTGCACGCCCTTGCGCAGACGCTGCAGCATGGCTTCGGTGATCTCATAGTACAATTAGGACACCCACCTTTTGTAGCAAGCCACTATCGAACTGCTTGCAGGCATTATAAGGGTGTATGCATTCGAACTGATGCATGTAAAACTCGGCTGGCAGGAGAAATTTTCAGGTTTAGAAAGCAACGGCCCCTGCACAACCATTTACTGGACTATGTGCAATACCCGGAGCTATCAGCAGGGTAAACGCAAAGCAATCAAATCTGTGGTTGATGGCATCGCCGCTGGCCACAGTGGCGGGCAAACTGCTGGCATTGATCTCTGCCTCCCACCACTCTGATCCCTTGTCGCCTGAATAGCGCCACCTGTTTCAACCAGAGAACACCATCAAGGCCCAACCGTTCCAGAATGGGTCCAAGTTGAGCCGGAATATGACCCCGTTTGTCGGGCCGAATAGCACGGCCTGTCCAATCAACCAGCATCAGGTAGTCGGTGAAGGCACAGGGCAGTTCTTCAGGCTTCCCCTGGCTGGCAAACGGCAGTAACAGTGGTGGCAAAACCTCAGGAGCAGCAGGCTCGTCAAGGCGCTGTTTGATACTGGTGTAGTCACTCTGCTCTGGCCGATCTGCCAATGCGGCGCGTATCGGATTGAGGTCAACATACGCCATACAGGCCAATAAGGCAGATTCGGTGAGCAAAGCCTGGCTCTTGAAGCGTCCCTCCCAGAAATGGCCCTTGCAACCATCTTCCTGATTGGCCTGACGGGCCAGATTTTCATTGAGTAGCCGAATAAACCAGCTGATGGAGTGAAGCCGCTCCCGCCATTGGGCCAGCAATTGCTGCACGACTGCCAGTTCAGGCTCGCTCAACACCTCCCCCTGATACCAACGCCTGACCAACAGCGGCCACTGGAAAAGCGCCGCCCAGCGCTCAGCCACCTCCCGCTCACTCCAGTTGGCCGCAGTATCAGGGTCCACCTTGAGCACCAGATGATAGTGATTGCTCATCACCGCGTAAGCACAAATGCCGATAGCAAACAGCCGCGACAGTTGCCCCAACTTGTCGACCACCCATTGGCGTCGATGCTCGTAACTCTGGCCAGAATGGGCATCTTCCCCGCACAGAAACGCGCGCCGCACACAACGGCTGACCACATGGTAGTAAGGCGTATCCTGCAAGCTGATTTGACGTGAACGGGCAATGGTCATGGCGTATCCCTCGACAGTAACTCCTTAAGCCAAGTACAGGATTACGCCGCTGTCAAAAAGGTGGGTGTCCCAGATTATCTCGATGCTCGTAACTCTGGCCGGAGTGGGGATCCTCTCCACACAGAAAAGCTCGCCGCACACAGCGACTGACCACGTGGTAGTAAGGCGTATCCTGCAAGCTGATTTGACGTGAACGAGCAATGGTCATGGCGCATCCCTCAACGATGACCTCTCAAGTCAACAACAGCACTACGCCTCTGTCAAAAAGGTGGGTGTCCCAGATTATCCTTTTACCATATGCCCATGATGCAGACTTGAAGAGGATGGTGGTGATCAGATCACCAAGTCCTCAGTTAGTTCCATTCAAGCGGCATCGATTTGGGAAACAACGCCACGCTGCGCTAATCGAGCCGATGGCCCTGCCCCCCCCCTTTCACCTATGTCCAATTACGATTCATTAATCGAGCAAGCGGCCCTGAAGATCATATATAAATTCAACACTCAGCTTCATTCTCTCTACAGCCAGACTAATTTCACAGCCTGACCAAATGCCTATGCCAGCAGTTAGTTCATTGGTGATAAAATATTTTCTAAGTTCCACCAATAATTCTGTCAAATCTCCCACGGCGCGACCATCAGGATCAAACCAGTTTAGCTTACCTGTATCATCAATATAATCAAACTCGTATTTACCTCCATCACCTTCAGGAAAAACCTCTGCTCTGACAACTATTGTTTTCGCATCTAATGGCCCCGCGTCGACTAAGAGCTGCCCAATTTTTTGATATATTTCTTGATCTGTCATTAGATACCACCTGGAGAGTTTTTAAAATCAATAATTGCTGGACGATCACCACCAATAGAGTATCTTACAGTAAATCTATCTGGTCGCACAGAGGAACCGTTGTAGATAGGCTCTATCTTAACACTAACAGACTTCCCTTCTTTAAGAGCAGATGCCCAAGCATTCTCCATCTTCTTCCAGGCCCCTTTATTCAAATTGGCATTCATAGGGAGTAAATTCAGGCGCTCACCAGGGCCATTAAATACACTTGCAATTAAGTGCCCGCCTTCATCACCACTAATACCACATTTTCCTGTAACACATTGCTGATAAGTATTTCGGTCATTTTTAGTCAGCGAGAGACTGGATTCAACTTTTTCAACACGCCCAAGGCTATCTGTTTGATAAACCTTGTTACCATCAACCTTATAAATTGTATTCGGTTCTGGTTTATTGAGTTCCTTCGTCCATGAGCCTTTTCCGCCAGAGCGCACCTCTACTTCACGCAATACCTGACCAGCACCTTTTTCACCAGCAGTTAACAGCTTACTACCAGTCTCTTTCGAAACAACAGTGACAACCGGATCACCACCTTTAATTAAACCAGTACCTTTCGCCGGAACAAGTGCACCGGCCAAGACACCCGCCAAATTTTCCAAGGCGACCTGATCGCCCTGCGCCGCTTTTCCTACTGTACCTTTTACTGCAGCCCATGCATCACCGCTCATGACCGCATTCATCGCATCCGAGGCTGCTTGATTTTTCTTGCCAAGGTCACTTTTTGCCTGGTTGCAATAAGCTTCACCCAAACTACAGGTGACCAATGCAGCTGCAACGTCAAACGCTGAGTCTGCCGCCAGTAACCCTGTATCGCCTACTTCAGCTAATGCATTCAACACGCCATTCGTGATCTGTGATGAGGTATTTTCACCTAGCGTGTCTCTGACCCGCTGTTTCCACCACTCATTACTTCCTTTCAGAGATTCACGCGCTTTATCTCCTGCTAGTGAATTATTCTCCACCACCGTCTTGCCGGTCTGGGCTCCGGCCAAGGCGCTGGCGGTGCTGTCTCCGGTCAGCCCACCGGATAATCCGGCAGCTAAGGTAGCCAAGGTAGAGACGGTCTCCTTCTCCCCCTCTGTCAGCTGGCTGGCATCTTTGTGGTAAAGTTGGGTGGCCATCATGCCCACCAGTTCGCCAGTGGCGGCGCCGGTTGCACCGACCATGGCATTTTTGTTCTGGGCGGCGGCCAACGCTCCTTGTACCAGCGCGTGGGCCATCACCCGGGACGGGCCGTCATCAGTTTGCTGTTTGACCATTTGTGCAAGGTAGGGTGCCGCAGCCCCTGCGGCGGCCTGAGTCAGGTCGCCCCCCGCCAAGCCTTGCAGTGCAGCGGTCGCGGCCTGCATGCCACGCTGGAAGTTGCTGCCTATCCCCCATTTTTCCTGCAGCGCCTTGTACTCTTTGCTGTTGGCGTACTCGGGGTCATCCTTGGCCTTCTGATTGGCTTTATCCAGATGATGGCTTACCACCATCTGGGTCGCCTGCTGCCCCACCTCGCCGATAAGCTGAGCCTCTTGCATCCGCTCGAGCTCTTTTTGCTTGTCGAAGATAGGAGAGAGACCGTTGGCCGCCTGGGTCGGGTCCCGGTGCAGGGTCACCAGATCCTGCTGCTGAGCCTTGCCGTCGCGGATATCTATGGTCCCGCCACTGATCGAGGCAAAGGAGGTCGAACTGGCGCTGCCACTGCTGTTGCTACCACCGAGCGACCCCATGGCTGCAATGCTGGAAAAACCCTTGGTGCTATCACCACTGCCACTGATCCCCACGCTCTGGCTTTCGACCTTGTAGTCGGCACGGTTGACCAGATCACTCCAGCCCAGCGTGCCGGTCGAGAGCCGGTTTTTGCTCTCGTTATCACTGCCAGCCAGCACAGCGCCGTTGAGCTGGGTGTGTTCACCCACCTGGATGGCGAAACCCTGCTTACCGGCGAAGATGCCGGTCTGCTCCATCACGCTCTCAAAGTCGCTGCGTATCTTCTGACGGCTGGCGTTGATATAGCCGGACCCCGTCATGGAACCAATTGTGAAGCTGCCACCGGCGGCGATGCTGCTCTGCTTGCTCTGGTAGTGGTCGTTATCCTGCTGGCTAGTCAGGGTCAGGTTGCGGCCGATATCGGCCGTTACCTTGTCACCACTTACCTGCGCGCCCAGCAGGGTGGCGTCCCTCCCTGATTTGAGTGTCAGGGTATCGCTGGCAGTGATACTGGTTTCGGTATAACGATCAGAATCCCCGTTTTCCTTGCCCTTGGCTGCATTCATGTTGGCGAAGATGCTGATCCCCGCACTCCCCTGGGTGAACCCGAAGCTGATACCGGCATTCCAGCCACTGCTGCTGTTGCTGCCTCTGGTATCGCTGCTGTTGACTGCTGATTGCAGCACCAGATCGCGCGTGGCACCCAGTGTCACGCTTTGCCCCTTGATACTGCTGCCGACCATGACCAGATCGCCGGTACTGTTGTCGGCATCTCCCCTGGCCACTACGGTCGCATCCCCACCAGCATTGAGCTCCGAGGTCAGCGCATTGGTTTCGCTACTCTGGTTATTGGATTGGCTGCGCTGGCTTCCCACCGAGATAGCAATCCCGACAAAGGAGGGGTCGGGCACACCGCCCGCATCAGCCATTGCCTGCATACCCTGCCAGGCCTGATAACCATTCATGGCAGCCTTGGTTCCCTGCAAGGCGACCAGTCGATCGTTGCTGCTCTCCTTGCTGGCCTTGACGGTGTCATAGGCACTCTGTACTGCCGTGACGGCGCCACCGGTCAAGGCCACTGTGAGCCCGCCGCTCTTGCTCTGGAACTCCTCCTTGCGGGTGACCTGCTGCTCGGACGAGGCAATGGTGACATTTTTGCCCACCAGCAGCAGATCCTTGCCAGCAATGATGTCGCTGCCGCTAACCTGCAGCCGGTTGCCAGCTTGCAGCGTGACATCCCCTTGCACACTGCCAACGGTTGACCCCTCTCTAATCAGCGTGGTGCCCACCATGTCGCTGCTCTGCTGTTGCTTGCCGATGGTAAAGCCCATCCCGCCACTGCCCATCAGGCCAGAGCGCTTGGTTTCACGGAAATGGAGCTCGCGATTGAGCAGATCCACGGTATCAATGTTCAGGTCACGCCCAGCCAGCAGTGTTGCACCGAGATCCCCGACTACGTTGCTACCCTTGACTGCCAGATCCTGTTGCGCCTTGAGAAACACATACTGGCCTCCCAACTCGGTCGCCTGAGCCATGTGCTGCTCGCTGATATCGTGGGTAGTGGTGGTCTTCTTGCTAAAAGCCTTCTTCTTGCTCTCCCTGGTGTAGGATTCGCGATAATCCATCGCATCACCGGCTTCAAGCAGCAGATCGCGACCAGCCGTCACAGCGAGCTCACCTTCTGCCTGAACCTTGGCCGCACGCATCGCGATATCGCTGACCGCGCCCAGGGCGATGTTATCGGCACTCAGATTGACCCCAACCTCCTCACGCTGACGGGCACTATCGTAACCGTTACGGCGGGTGGTGTACTGGCTGGCTTCGTTATTGGCGGTCTTGAGCATGAGCTCATTGCCGGCAGTCAGAGAAGCATCCCCTTTTGCAGTTAGAGAAGAGGCCGAGATAGTGAGATCCCGATCTGCCGACAGGCGCAGAGCCCGGCCTGCATCAAGGGAGCTCATCAACTGCTCGACTCGGGAGAACCGGCTATTGCCCTCTTCCCATTTGCGTCTATCTTCCAGACTGCCAATGCTGATATCCCGCCCTGCATTGAGGGTTATATCCAGCCCAGCCAGCAGGTTACTGGCCGACAGCGAAATATCCTGCCCTGCCTGCAACATCAGGTTACCAGCCGATTCAATGCGGGCTATATCGCCGATATCGGTGCGGCTAGAGCGGGTCTGATCGCTCAATACATCGGAGAGAATGCCGTTGACATCCACATGACGCTGGGCCGTCCGGGTTTCATTGCGCACCGAGCCATCCAGCGATGCAATGGCGATCTCCCCACCCTTGATAAGGCTCTGATTGAGGATATCCCCCTTGGCGAGCAGCTCAAGCCGACCGCCAGCCTGGATCTGGCCCTGGTTGACCAAGGTAGTGCCGCTCTTGAGCGAGAGTGTGCCATCGGCCAACAGAGTGCCGCTGTTGTTGATGCCACCAGCAGTGAGATCGATATTGGCAGCCGTAATTACGCTACCTGAGAGATGGCGCTTGTCGGCCTCGGTCAGATAGAGCTTGGGCGCTAGCACAATCTGGCCGTTGAACCAGACCGGCTCCCACCACACCATGCTGCGGCCAAGCTGGGCAACCTGAGCGGCACTTAACGTTACCCCCGGGGTCAGACCCAGATCACGGCGGTTTTGCGCAGCGTTATCAATCAGCCAGCGCATCTGGGCCAAATCCGAGCCCATCTCACCATTGATAAAACGACGGCCCGTTTGCGCCAGCACTGCATCGCGGATAACGCGGGTATCAAACGCGGCATCACCGAGCAGCTTGATATCTTTTTCCGGCGCAAAATTTACCTGCCCGAAGAAGTAACTGGAGCCGAGGAATTTGTCGACCTGGGTCAGAGTCGGGCTGGTTTCAATCTGTGGCTGGGTCGCCAGCGCAGGCACCGTTTGCAGGCCGGTTTGAACCGGGCCAGGCGCCGTTACCGTCACAGCGGTGACCAATGGTGCTTGCCATCCCGGTTGCAAGCTCTGTTGCCACTGACCTGCTGTGGTGACATGACCACTGTTTGACGGTGTCATTCCGCTTGGCAACTGCAGATCAGGGGCGTTGATCCCACCACTTGTACGGCCCGGCAGCGTCCAGTCCGTTCCATGATCTTTAACCTGAGCAACGCCACCACTGCCTGAAACCGCCTCGAAGGAGAGCGGTCCAGCCCCCTGCAACTGCTGCTGAAGCGCAGCATCAATGCGATCCATCATACCGTTACCGGCCTGACCCAGATTGGCCAGCAGCGGGTTGACTTCAATCAGGTAGGGGCTGTCGCTATTACCGTTAATGGTAAAGAGCCCCTTGTCGCCGCTGGGCAACTGGAAGTCAGGCAAGGGCACGCCGTTGTCCGGGCCGACGGGTTTTAGCTGCTGCGCCAAGTATTGGGCATCGCCCTGTAAACCGGGGGCGGCACCCGCACCCTGTGCCTGCGGCAAGGAGATGGAGGGGCGTTGGGTGGTGCTGCTGACCGTTCCGGCATGGGCTTTGATGGTGACGTTATCGATCATCCCGGCAACGGTACCGGTTAGATTACCGCCAGCAGATATAAGACTATTAAATGCTCGACCTACTTGAACAGGAATTTCCTCCACAGCGTAAAGAATATACTCTTCTTTTTTTATTATATTATTATAATACGCCCCACGTGGATCGTAATAGATATAATCCGTAGTGCGTCGATAAGTTGCCTCTATTGAGAAATCACCTTCAATCACTGATACATTCGATATCCCATGGGTATCAATACGAATATCTGCGGAGGAAAATATATTAGAAGCATCATTCAAAATACGACCGGAAGATATATAAATATTCGAATCAGACATTATTTGACTTGCTTCTGAAAAATCACCAACCTTGACCGACTTGCCAGCAAGCGTTAACTTCTCCTGCGTAGGAAAATCGATACCACTCCTCACAATATCAGAGTGGTCTCCCCCTCGAGGAATTACTTTATACCATGACTTACCAGTAACGGCATGGGTTTTAGGTATATTTTCTTCTCCTGAACCAGTCTTATAAACAACAAAATGGTGACGTTTATTTAAGAGCGAGTCAGAAAATATATTTAAATCTCCATTTTTAGTGTTCATCACTCCTGATGCATTAACTAACTCTCCATGATTTACTCGCAGAGTAGCCCCTTGCTCCGCTAGGATAGTGCCGAACTCATTGGTCATACTACTATTTGCGGTGAGCATTTGGCTGCCGCCGCTATATACAGTCCCGCCATTAAACAGCGACTCACCCTGCCACCCCAGGTCACCCTGGCTGGCCAGCATACCGGTGTTGCGCAACTCACCCTGCGTATTGAGCGTCAGCCCTTGCCCACTCTGCACGCTGCCGCCATTGTCCAGCCGCTGGACACCCAACTGCATGACACCGTTGCTCACCAGAGCCCCGCTATTGATTAGCTGGCCGGTGACGCCCGCATTGAAACGCTGCCCAGCCCCCCACTGTCCCTGATGTTGCCAGTCTCCTTGCACCTGCAGGTCCAACGACCCCTTGGCGCTGAGGATGCCCTGGCTGGTCAGCGATGACCCCACCTTGAGTGCCAGGTCCCCGCCAGAGAGCCATTCACCGATGCCCGTTACCCGACCCGCATCCAGCGTCGCCTTCTGCCCCGCTAGAATCTTGCCCGGTGCATATAGTTCGCCGCTGCGCAGGGTCAGCTGTTGTCCAAACAGGGTGCCGCTGTTGGCCAGCCGCGCCAGTGGCGAGGCCTCCAGTAAATTGGCACTGATGAGACCACTGTTGTCTAGCTGGCTGCCCTTGAGTAAGAGTTGGCCGGCCGAGGAGAGCTCACCGGCGTTGGTCAGCGTTGTGGCAGTGATGTCCCCCACATGCTGACCGCGCAGAACGGCCCCCTGGCTGTTATCCAGTTGCCGGGTCGTCAGGTTCAGCGTGCCGCCCTGTACCCGCCCCCGGTTGAGCAGGGTGTCATGGGTCAGTGTCAGGGTATTGCCCAGCAAGGCACCACGGTTGTCGAGCTGGCGACTGCTGATGGTGAGGCCATCCCCCTGCAGGGTACCCCGGTTATCCAGCCGCGCACCGCTGATGCTGCCCTGGCCGGTCACCAAGATCACCCCATCATTTTGCAGCGCACCGCCGCTTTGCAGACGAGTCGTTTCAATACGGCCCTGCTGCTCGATGAGAGCGGCATTCATGGCCAGTTCGCCGCCGCTCAGCAAGTTGCCGAGCTGGCTTATCAGGGTATTGGCACTAAGCGCCACGTTGCCTTTGGCGGCTAGGGTCCCCTTGAGGGTGAGCGCGGGCGCCGAGAGGGTTGCATTGCCATCAGCCTGTACAGTACCTGCAAGGGTCGCCCCCTCGGTCAGCTCGGCGTTCAGCCCCCCGTTTGCCCGGGTCTTGCCACCTTGTTGCCAATAGCCGCTGCGCAAGCGCAGGTCACCGCCAGCCAGCAAGTCACCCTGCTGCTCGAACCGTGAGCCCTTGAGGTTCATGCCACGCGCCGACTGCCACAACCCTTGTTGCGTCAGGGTAGCGCCATCAAGAGACAGTGCTCCGCCAGACACTAGCTGGCTGTCCGCCTGACTGGTCAATGCCCCCCGACTGGTAAGCGTCAGGTTGCCGCCACTCACCAGCGAGCCCCCCAGCGTCATGGTATCGGCCTGAATGTCTGCCTCACCACGAATTCGCCACGGACCGGCCAGTTGCAGCTGGCCGGTACGTAGCTCAAGTGCGCCGCCACTGCCGACGCCACCGCTTCCCTGCCAGCTGGCACTGCGCAGCACAACCTGATTGCCTTGCAGTTGGCCATGGTGCTGCACCGCATCACGGGCATTGACCGCCAGGTCGCCACGGCTGGTCAGCTTGCCGCGACTGGTCAGTGTGCCGGAGTCCAGCAACACCCGCTCCCCTTGCAGGTCACCGTCCAGGGTGACGGACTCACCCTGCAGCGTCAGCGCGCCATTGGTCACGGCACTGCCGCTGTGCGCCAAATTCGCGCCTTGCCAGCTCAGATCCCCCGCCGATGAGAGTGTCCCCTGGCTGGTCAATGTGCCCGCATGGAGTTGCAACTGGCCATTGCTGGCTGTGGTGCTGCCACTGCCCAGCGTGGCTTCGTTGGTATTCAGAACAAGGTCTTTATTGGCCAACAGCTTGCCGCTGCTGCTCAGCTGGGGAGCGTTGATGGTAAGGTCAGCACCGGCAAGCAACGTTCCGCTGTTATCCAGTGCATCCAGTGTCAATGTCTGGCCCAGGCCGCTGACCCACTGACCGCTGTTGAGTAGCCGGTTGGCCGTCAAGGTGATGCCCTGGTCCGATTGCCAGTGGCCCCGGTTCGTCAGGGTGCCAGTCTTCAGGTTCAGTGCGTCCTTGCTGACCAGCGCACCACCGTTGTCAATGTGTGCCGCCGTCAACGTTATCGCTTGCGCCGACACCTTACCATCATTGCGCAGGGTATCGGCGACCTGCAGTGACAGTGAGCTACCGCTGGCCAATATCCCCTGTTGTGACAACAGGGTGGCTTCGATGCGCTGGGCCCCTCCCGCTACCGCACTGCCCTGCAGCGTCATCTGGCCAGCCGTCAGCTGTTGCCCTGTTTTGGCCAACAATTGACTCTGCTGGCCGGTAGTGAGGGTGGTCGCCGTCACCTGCTGATGGTCCCCTTTGAGGGTGCCATCCAGCGTCACTTGTTCACCACTCAAGGTGACATCTCGCGCGGCCACCGTGCCCGACATCACCAGCGTTTTGCCGCGCCACTGCAGTTGGTCGGCAGCCAGGTTGCCGGCCAGCGCTGCCTGCTCCGCCGTCACAACGAGCTCACCGTCGGCCTGGGTCAGGCCATTCAGATTCAGAAGTGAGGCCCCCAACTGCATGGGACCATTACTCAGCATGTCACCCTGCGAGTTCAGGGTCGCCGCCGCTAGGTTTATCCCCTCCTTGCCAACCAATACACCGCGGTTGTCCAGACGGGTGGCCGCCTTCATGGTCAATTGACGGGTACCCACATCCCCGCTGTTGAGCAAGGTATCGCCCGTCAGCGTGGCATGCCCGGCCAACAGCGCGCCCAGATTGCGCCACTGCCCCCCCAGCCAGTTAAACTCACCGCTGCTCTCCATCCGGCTTCGGTTTTCAAGCTCATTCACGGTCAAATCAAGACCGGCGGCCCGCAAGGTGCCGCTGTTAACCAGCTTACTCCCTTTCACCTGCAAGGCACCGTCACCCAGCCACTGACCTTGCTGGGTTATCTCGTCAACCATCAGGGTTTGGCTGCCATTACCCAGCCAGCTCCCTTGTTGTAACAAGCGCTGGCCAGTCAGGTTCAACGGTCCCGCGGCAACCAGGGTGGCACCCTGCTCGTTGTGCCACTCTGTCACCTTAAAATTGGCTGCCTGTTCGCTGGCCAGCCGCCCCTTGTTGGTGAGCGCATCAGCTTGCAATTGCCATTGCCCCGCTTGCCAGTCACCAGCCAACGTCAGTTGTTTACCGGTACTTTGCAGCAACCCGCCAACCCGCCAGACGCCAGCAAGCTGCTGCGTATCCCCCAGCAGGGTAAGGGCACCACCGATGTTTGCATTGCCACCCAGCGCCAGCAGTTTTGCCCCCAGCTGGACCTCCCCCTGACTGACCAAACGCCCGGTCAAGGTGGCTTCTTCCGCCTGCAGCGTAATACCCTGTTTACCCTGCAATAGTCCGCCGTTTTGCAGCGCTTTGGTCGTCAGAGAAAGAGTCTTGCCTGCCAAGTTGCCCTGATTGTTGAGGCGTTCCGTGGCGTTGAGTTGGTGGTCGCCTCCGGCGATGACCGTGCCCTCGTTATCAAGCGTACGCCCTGTCAGCGCGAGGTTCTCCCCCGCTTGCAGCCACCCCTGATTGGCCAGAGTATCGCTCTGCCAGTTGAGCTGTTGACCTATCAAATGCTGGCCACGACTGCCTCCCACTTGACTATGCAGCTGCGCCGCCTTCGCCTGGGTAGTACCATCCAGTTGTAGCTTGGTCGCATCGATACGCAGCTCCTGAGCGGCATTCATGGCCCCCTGTTGCTGGTACGCCTTGGCCACCACGGCCACATCCCCTTTGGCTGCCACATCCCCAGCCAGGGTGATGTCATCACCGCTGAGGCTCAACACGCCACCGGCGCGCAGGGCGCCGCCAGCCTCCTGAGTCAGCTTATCGCCACGCCAGACCAGCGCATTGTCGGTGCTCAATTCGCCACGCTGTTGCCAGTTGACTGCCGCAATATCAGCCTGGCTTGCCAGCAGCTTGCCACTGCTGGCAAGCGTCTTGGCATCCAGCTTGAGCTGCTTGCCGACGTCCAGCTCTCCGCTCACTGCGGCCTGCTCGGCCTGCAGTTGCAGGTCGCCACCAACATGCTGCCCCCCGGACAACGTCAACAAGGTCGCCCCCAGCGCCAGGTCAGTCCCGGTGCGCAGCTCGCCCCCCAGTTGTAATTCGTCGGCCGTTATCTGCGCGGATGACTTGCTTTCCAGCGCCCCCTTCAACAGCAGGCGGGCCCCCGTTACCGCCACTTCATTGGCAAACAGGCCACCCGTGCTGTTCAGTTCGGCAAAAGTGAGCGCCAGCTTGCCGGCTGTCACAGCCGTGCCATTGTGGGTCAACCGCTCCCCGCTCAAATTCAGGGCCTGGCCGGCCTGCAGCCAGCCATTGCCATCCATCTGTTTGCTGTGCCAGTTCAGCGTATCGGTGGCCAAGATGCGCCCCTGCTGGGTCGCACGCTCACTGGTCAGGTTAATCGAGCCCCCTTGCACCAGCCCGGCCAACGCCAGTTCATCGGCATCGACCTTCATCACCTGGCCACTGGCAAGCTGACCATGTTGTGTCACCTGCTTGCCCTTGATGACCGTATTCTGGCCCGCACCAACCGTACCACCCAGTGCCAGCTGGTCGCCGTTCAGACTCACGTCATGGTTGGCCAGCAGCTCGCTCACACTCCCCGTCGCAAGCCGTTGCCCTTCCCACGCAATACCTTCCCTACTGTGCAGCTTGCCTTCGCTCGTTGCCTCTTTGACCGCCAGCACCAGCGACTGCGCCTTCAGCACGCCATCGAAGTTGCCTCTCTCGGCCGTCACCTCGGCCTTGCCACCGACCAGACTCTGGCCGCTCAACTGCAGCAATCGGCTGCCCAGCTCCAGTTCACCGTCGGTCAGTTGCTGCCCCGTCAGAGCCAGCTCATCCCCTGTCAGGCTCAACCGGGAGACCCCAAGCAAGGTACCGCTGCTGCGCAGCTGGCGACCGGCCAGCGTCGCCAGCTGACTGGCAATACGCCCTTCGTTGTCGAGGGTGTCTGCCTGCAACGTCAGGCTGTCGCCTCCCGCCAGAGTGCCTTGGTTCTGCAACGCATCCCCCTTGAGCACCAGTTGTTTATCCCCTTGCAGAGTGCCGCTGTTGGCCAGTCGGCTACCCTGCCAGTTTAGGGTCTGCCCTGCCTGCACCTCACCCCGGTTGGTCAGCACACCCGCCTGCAACTGCACCGCGTTGCCCTTCACCTTGCCCGCCACGGTCAGCTCATTAGCGTTAATATCCAGCGTCGGAGCACCAAGGTCCCCCCCCAGGCTCACCTGCTGCGCCTGCAGCTGGATGCGCTGACCTGCGTGACTTTTGCCCTGCTCTCCCTGCTCCCATCGTGTACCGGCTTGTATCGCCAGGTTGTTGCCCGCACTCAGCTCGCCGGCGTTATAGCCTCGCTCCTCGAGCACGACGCTCATCGCTTGCCCACTCTTCAACGTTCCCTGGTTATCCAGCGTCGTCGCATCGATAGTCAGATTCTGTGCTGCCCGGGTCGTGCCCTCATGACGCAGCGCACTCGCTGCCAACTTCACCGAAGAGCCCTGTACCTGGCCCGCCTGGCGCAATTGTTCAGCCTGCAGTGTCACATCCTTTGCCGTAAGTGCCGACTGGGTATCCAACTGTTGCGCCGTGGCATGGAGCGTCTCACCCTGCAACTCGCCTTCTCGCACCACCAGCGCATCGTTCGCCTGCAGCGCCAAGGTGCCACCACTGCTGACCTTGGTTTGCTGCAACTGCTGTGCACGCGCCTTCAACGTGGCATCGCCTTTTGCCGCGATATCGGCATCTTGAGCCGTCAACTCACTGCCAGCAGCCAACTTCACTGCACCGCCGCTGTGGATCGTCCCCGTGGCCGCCAGATCACCCTGACTGCTGACCTGCAGGTTGCCAGCACTGCTGCTGTCACGTAACCGCACGCGGCCATTGGCATCAAGGGTCAAATCCCCTTGTTTGGCCACCACGTTGGCCAGATTGACCCCCACCCCCTGCTCGGTCGAAACCAGCCGGATTTTGCCCGCGTACATGCCGCCCAGAGCGGCGGTGTCGATGGCCACTTCCGGAGCCGGGCCATTGCCAGCCTGAGCAACGATTTCCCCAGTCTGGCGGTCAACCTTGTTGGCACCCGCCACCACATTGACGGTCTGGCCATGCAGTGCGCCATTAAGCTGGACGGCGCGCGCCACCAAGTCGACCGATGCCTGTCTGGTCGCATCCAGTCCCTTGCCACCGACGGTCAGGGTGCCCTGTTTCACATCGAGTGCCTGCAACTGGCCTTGTACATCCAGCACCGGCTTGCCGGTCGAGAGCGTCACATTGGGGGTATTGATGAAACCGCAGCCATCACAGGTGAGGCCATTGGGGTTGGCCACCACCACACCAGCCTGCTGACCAGCCACTTCCAGATAGCCTTGCAACTGCGACGGGTTGGCACCCACCACTTCGTTGATGATGAGATTGGCTGCTAGGCCTTCGAGGTGGGGGTTGTTTTGAATAAGCCCACCCAGCTGGGTCTGGGTCAGCTGTCCAGTGGCATTATTGAGGATGACGCCAGCCTGGCCAACGTTGAAATCCTGATAGAGGTTGTGCGATAACCCGGCGCCGTTGGGCGTAGCAATGTCGACGATGGGCACACCGTTACCGGCCTGATTGAGGGTGGTGTTGCCAGTCGCCACCGCAATACCTTCAGCAAATGCCGGGTGGGCCGGTTGCAGTGCCAACAATGCACATAGCTGATACACCACGGCCCGACATACCAGAGAAAACCGCGGTTCACCTTGCTTCTTCATTGCGCTTGCATCCATCTCAACCATCTTCAATCGTCCATTCACGTCTTGATTGCCATCTCGCGACGCTCGACGCATCGCCATCCTATTGCTAGAAAGCCACACTCGCCCGGTAGTAGAGCACCCAGGGATCAGCATTGAGCCAGGCGGGGGCACTTAACGGAAAGCCCACGCTGACGTTGCCGGTAAAGTGGCGATAGCGTTGCTCCCACCCCACGGCGGTGCCCACCATGCCACGCCACTCATCCCCCTGATTGCCCATATCCACTTGCCCCATATCCAGCGCCAGCCAGGTACGCCATTGACCGAGCCAGGTCGGGGCAGTTCCTTGCCAACTCAGCTCGTTTCGAAGATATCCGCCCACATCCCCGCTGATACTCTGCTCTTTGAACCCGCGCACCGATGCCTCGCCGCCCAGCGACAAACGCTCCACGCTATAGAGCCGGTCAGGCGTCCATTGGGCATTGAAGGTCGAGAGCCATCCCCACTGACCACCCGCCGTACTGTAGCTACCAAACAGCCCCCATTTCTCAAACTGGGCCTGCGGCCACAAAGCCGAGCGGCCACGGTCGCGGTCCGCTCCGAACCAGTCGGTACCGAGCGTCAAGGTAGGGTTTAAGGTGAAGAAATGACGGTCTACTCGCGTCGCCAGATTAAGGCCAAGCCGCAGGGACGAGAGCTGGTAGCTGCTGGTTTCCAGTAACTGTTCCATGATGAAGTTGCGGCTCTGACGATGAGTCACGCCCAGCACACCGGATATCTTGCTCTGCCCATCTCGATAGAGGGTGCGCGTGGCAGAGCCAGTAGTGGTACGGGTATCACCGCGGCTTTCATAGACATAGCCGCGAGAGTCGATATCGTTGCGGTAATCGCTAAATTGATAACCGACATCAAACAACCAGTAGCCATAGGGCAAACTGAAACCGGCTTGCCAGTTGGTGGCGTTGTGGCTGGCTCGCCCATCAGTGCTACTGCCAGCCATCAGGGTCCATTGCTCGGCCAGTGACAACAGGTTGTCGGCAGTCAACGAAATTCTCCCCTGCTCCTCCCCTGTGCTCTGCTGACCACTGTTGTCGAACTCCAGCGCACCTTGTAGCGGTACACCCTTGGTGCCCTTCAAATTGACGATGGATTGACCAGGCGCACGACCCGGCTGGATATCAAGCTGATAAGAGAGCGAATGCAGGCGAGAAAGATGGTCTACCCCCTGCTCCAGATCACGCAGATTGAGCACCTGCCCGACCAGGCCCGGGAAGAGGGTACGAGTGATGGGATCCGGCTCGCCATTAACCACAATGGCTTCGATGCGCCCTTCGAGCACCGCAATGGTGAGCGTCCCCTTCGCCAAATCCTGCTCAGGCAGAAAGGCTCGGCTGGTGACGAAGCCGGCCGCCAGATACCACTGACTGACATCGCGAATAAGGGCATTGATGTGGATGAGCCCCATGCAGCTATTGAGGTAAGGAGACGCCAATCGGGTTTGCTGGCTGGCAGACAACTGCGACGCCCCCTCAAAGTGAATCTTGCTCACTTGGAAACAGGGGCCTTGGGCTTGTGGCACTTGTTCGGTAGATTCAGTTGGCAGTGACAGAGGTCGAGCAACCTCCTCGCGCTGACGAGCCGCCTCTTCCAACAAGGCGCGCTGGCGCTGCTGAATCTCTTGCTGCTCTGCAGGTGATACCGCCAATAAGGGAGAATGATAGAGAGTAAAAAAAAGTGATAATAAAAACATGCCCCCTGCCAATACAGGGCGCAATTGAAAAGAGATCATCAGCCTGAACAACCCGAAATAGTTATATTGATTTATTTGCCAGCGTAAGCAACGCATGCATCCGGCATGAAAAGCTGCGCTTGGAACCCTGACCTATTATTCACCAATCCATCCGGAGTTGTGAATAAAAAAGAATCGTTTATCTGTTAACTGAGCCACAAAAAATAACCACGAAACAAGAAAAACGTTTTCCTGTTTGGATCAACAAATAAGCGGCCTTATTGATAAAAACCCAAATAAATATTTATTTGGCCAGGTAGTTATATTGTTAAGGATATAAAAAAGCCCGCACCAGTTGGTACGGGCTTTTGGGCAAGTTTGCACGTCTATCAGTGTGCGTCACTGGCAAACGGCGCTTACTTGCTGCCGGTACCGGAGTTGCGGGTAGAGGCTTGCGGCTTGCGACGGGCGGTGGTGGCGCGGGCACGGGGCTCTTTGCCCTGCATCTCTTTGTGACGCTGCACGGCGCGACGGATCTGGGCGGCCTGCTTGTGGCGGCTGGTTTTGCCATCTTGCTGCAGATCGACCTTGGATTCGGTCTCCGGCGGCAGGTTGACCAGACCGCGCAGGTAGTTCACTTCCGGCAGTTTCAGCTCTTGCCAGCCGCCGCGCGGGATGCCGCGGTCCAGCTTGACGTCGCCGTAGCGGATACGCATCAGGCGGCTCACCTGCACTTCCTGGGATTCCCACAGGCGGCGCACTTCACGGTTGCGACCTTCAGTCAGGGTGACGTTGAACCACTGGTTCAGACCCTCACCGCCAGCCGGTTTGATCTTGTTGAACTTGGCGGTGCCATCTTCCAGCTGCACGCCCTTGCGCAGACGCTGCAGCATGGCTTCGGTGATCTCGCCAAAGACACGCACCGCGTATTCCCGCTCCACTTCGTGGCTCGGGTGCATCAGACGGTTGGCCAGCTCACCGTCGGTGGTGAACAGCAGCAGACCTGAGGTGTTGACGTCGAGGCGGCCGACCGCGATCCAGCGGGCACCTTCCATCTTGGGCAGACGATCAAACACGGTGGGACGACCTTCCGGATCGTGACGGGTACACATCTCCCCTTCCGGCTTGTGGTAAGCCAGTACGCGGCAGATCACTTCCTCTGCGGCACGGGTCTTGACCTGGTGACCATCCACCCGGATCACGGCGTTCACTTCGACGCGATCCCCCAGTGTGGCGACCTTGCCATCCACACTGACCCGACCTGCGGTGATCAGGGCCTCCATCTCACGACGGGAGCCGTGACCCGCGCGGGCCAACACTTTTTGCAGTTTTTCACTCATCGGGGTTACCTGATTGTTGATCGCTGCCCACAGGTAATAGGGGCAACGGGGTTAACTGTAACAAACGCCGGTTGGAGCGTTTGCCACAGTTGAAAAATGTATATCTCGGTGACATCGGCACACTTGGGCGCCATTCACCGGGCATCGCTCTCCCCGTCCACCGCAGAGGGCAACAGGGGTTGCAGCTCCGGATCCAGCTCGGGGAGCTGCTCCAGACTCTGCAGATTAAAGTAATCCAGAAACTCTCTGGTAGTGGCGAGCAGTTCGGGGCGACCGGCCACCTCTTTGTGGCCAATGCTGCGCACCCAGCCACGCTCTTTCAAGGTATTCACTATCTGGCTCGACACCGCCACCCCGCGGATCGCTTCGATCTCGGCCCGGGTGATGGGTTGGCGATAGGCGATCAGGGTCAGCGTCTCCATCACGGCGCGGGAATAGCGCGGCGCCCGCTCACTCCAGAGCCTTGAGAGCTCCTCGGCATACTCCTGACGCGCCTGAAAGCGCCAGCCGGAGGCGACCTCCTTGAGTTCGACGCCTCGCGAGCTGTAATCTTGCCTGATCTCGGCCAACAGCAGCTGAACATAGCGACTGGTCACCGGATAATCGGCCAGCACGCTGGTTTTCAGCTCGCTGACATTGAGCGGACGACCGGCCACAAACAGCGCCGCTTCGATCAGGGTCTTGAGTCGTTCAGTGGGCAGCGCCACGGTTGCCCTCCTCGCTCTGCTCGGCCAATGCGAAATGGATTGGGCCAAGGGGTTCTGCCTGCAGGATCCAGATCAGTTGCTCCTTGCACAGCTCCAGCAGGGCCAGAAACGTCACCAGTACCCCCATGCGCCCCTCTTCAACGCGCAGCACCTGCTCAAGGCGCAGGGTCTGCCCCAGGGTGAGCATGGCGAGGATCTCCGCCATGCGCACCCGGGTCGGGATCTGCTCGCGGCGGATCTGGTGATGTTCGAAATGAGTCGCGCGTTTTACCACACTTTGCATGTAAAGGGCGAGCTCAACCAGCGAAACATCGGGCGCCAGTGGCTTGAGGGCGCCAAAATCGGGGGGCAGGGCGGCTGCGATATAAATCTCCCGCTCCACCCTTGGCAACTCATTGACCCGCTCCGCACCGACCTTGTAGCGCTCGTACTCCTGCAGGCGGCGAATAAGGGTCACCCGCGGGTCTTCTCCCTCCTCTTCATCCTCCAGCTCCGGCGCCTTGGGCAGCAGCAGGCGGGATTTGATCTCCGCCAGCCAGGCCGCCATCAGCAGATATTCGGCCGCCAGCTCAAGGTTGAGCCCCTGCATCAGCTCCACGTACTCCATGTACTGGGCTGTGATCTGCAGGATCGGCAGGTTGAGGATATCGAGCTGCTGACGCCGGATGAGGTAAAGCAGCAGATCGAGCGGCCCCTCGAAGGTATCGAGGAACACCTCCAGCGCATCGGGCGGGATGAACAGGTCCTGGGGCAGCTCGTGATAGGGCTGCCCCAGGACTTTCGCGATGGGTAGTGCGGCGCCAGTCCCCGTCTCGGCGGAAGGAACAGTCACCGGTTCAGCGACATCACTCAAACGGGGTCGGGTCTCCGGCGCCGCGACGACGCAATACCGGCTCGTCGTCAGAGAAATCGACCACTGTGGTGGGCTGCTCGCCCAGATAACCGCCGTTGACCACCAGATCGATCTGCTTGCCCAGCTTGTCGAAGATCTCTTCCGGGTCGAACTCGGCCATCTCGGACTCCGGCAGGATCAATGTGGTGGAGAGCAGCGGCTCGCCGAGGGCTTCCAAGAGCGCCTGGGCAATCTTGTTGTCCGGCACCCGGATGCCGATGCTCTTCTTCTTCTCGTTCATCAGGCGGCGCGGCACCTCTTTGGTCGCCTTGAAGATGAAGGTGTAGGCGCCCGGGGTGTTGTTCTTGATCAGGCGAAACGCGCTGTTGTCGACCTTGGCGTAGGTGGAGATCTCGGAGAGATCGCGGCACACCAGGGTGAAGTCGTGGCTGGCATCGAGGCGACGGATACGACAGATGCGCTCCAGCGCGCCCTTGTCACCCATCTGGCAACCCAGCGCATAACCGGAGTCGGTCGGATAGACGATCACGCCGCCGTTCTGGATGATCTGTACCGCCTGACCGATCAGACGGGCCTGGGGGTTTTCCGGATGTACGTAAAAATGCTGACTCATAGCTTGTTCTCGCAATGGGGGCAGCAATACCTGCCCGCTCGTATGGTCACGGGCCAAAGACCCATGACACTACCTTAACCTGTTTGTGGCCGCTTCGCTGATGCCGTTACCGACTCGCCAGCAGCTCGGCATGTTGCTCGGTGGTGAGCCCGAAGTGACCGGGATAGGCCAACCACACTATGGGAATCCCCTCTTGCCCGGCTTGTTCCCTATTTCGCTGGCGCCGTTACCGGCTTGCCAGCAGCTCGGCATGCTGTTCGGTGGTGAGCCCGAAGTGACCGGGATAGGCCAGCCAGACGGGCATCCCCTCTTTGGGCAGCCAGAGGTGGCGGCCCAGCTCGGTCCAGTTGGAGGGGAAGTGAAAATCCGATCCCACCGAAATATAGAGGTCGTGATCCTTGGCCCACTGGCCCAGATTGGCCCGCTCCTGCGGGCTCTGCTGAGGCAATGAGACCTCCATGGCATCGCCACCGGCCGCCTTGAAAGCCACCAGCAGCCGCTTGATCCACTTGGCGGTGAGATCGTAACGGCTGGGGTGGGCCAGCACCGCCAGCCCACCCGCGGCGTGAATGGCAGCGATGGCTTTGCTCATCTCGGGCCACTCGGCCGGGGCATACCCTTTATTGCCACGGCTCAGGTACTTTTTGAATACCTTCTGCATGTTGTCGGCCACCCCGCGTGCCACCAGCACCCGGGCAAAGTGGGCGCGGGTCACGGCAGCATCACCGGCGAGCTGTTTGGCCTCTTCATAGGTGCCGTGGATGAGGCACTTCTCCAGACGACGCCCGATTTCCAGCGCGCGCGCCTCACGGCGTGCCAGCTGACCGGCCAGAAAATCCAACAGCTGCGGATTTTTTTCATCCACCCCCAGCGCCACGATATGGATCTCATGGTGCTCCCAGCCGGTGGAGATCTCGACCCCGCTCACCAGTCGCAGCGGCAGTTGCTCAGCTTCGATAGTGCGACGCACCTCATCAAGCCCGGCGAGGGTGTCGTGGTCAGTAACTGCTAACACTTCGACCTGTTTTTCGGCGGCGCGGCGCACCAGTTCGGCTGGGCTCAGCACCCCGTCGGAGGCAGTGGTATGGCAGTGAAGATCGAATCTCATCAGGTTATTCCGCTCTCGTGGTCAGGTCACCATTCATGGCAAATCGGTGAAAGAAGGCTAAAAAGCGACTTGACTTGGCCGCGGCTTTATCGTTTTCTGTAGGCACTTCATTGCAAACATCTTTTTACAGGACTTTATCATGCAAACGACTTCCATCCTGACCATCTGGTGGTGGCACACTCCCTGACATGCGGGCGTGTGGTCGTTGCTGTACCTGTAATCTGACAGCAAATTAAGAACCCAAAGAAAAAGCCCGCTGACCCCAGCGGGCTTTTTTATTATCCGGCAAATGGACCTGTGATGAAACCGAGAATTCAGACAAGCAAGCTGACCTGGCGATGGCGCCCCTGAACCAGCCACCCCGGACCCATTAAATTTTCAAGGAATTCAACGTCATGAACATCGGTAACACGCATCACACGCAAGGGAACGCACTATGACAGCCACACATCGCCTTCCTCTGGGTGAATTCGATACCCTCAAGCTCAACGCCCCCTATGTGGCCTACCCACTGGCGCTCTATACCCGCCTCTGTCAGGGCCGCCCCAACAACCTGCTGCTGGAATCGGTGGAGATCGACTCCAAGGCGGGTAAACAGAGCCTGTTGCTGGTGGATGCCTGCCTGCGCATCGAGTGCCGTGGTCGCACCGTGCGGGTTCGCAGCCTCAATGACAACGGTGCCCAGTTGCAGAGCCTGCTGGCCGAGCGGCTGCCTGCGGTGGTGGCTCGCTCGCTGGTAGATGGCGAATTGCAACTCGACTTCCTGGCCTCCGATCGGGAGCTGGACGAAGATTCCCGCCTCAAGGGGAGCAGCGTGCTGGACGTGCTGCGCACCCTGCAGCGAGAGCTCGATTGCCAGTTGGGTAAAGAGGCACTGTTTATGGCCGGCAGCTTCGCCTACGACCTGATCGCCTCTTTTGAAGATCTGCCCGACGTGCCGGAAGGGAGCAACGACTGCCCCGACTACTGCTTCTATGTGGCCGAAACCCTGATCACCATCGACCATATCGAACGCACCACTCAACTGCTGGCCTGCATCTTTGGCGGCGACAGCGACGAGAGCCTGGTGGAAGACAGATACACCCGCCTGACCGAACGGCTCACCGACTTCAAACAGATTTGCCAGCAACCCCTCTGCGCCGAGCTGACCACCCAGCCCCTGACCGGTGGCATGAGCGTGGACAAGAGCGACAAGCAGTTCTGCGCCGAGGTGGAGAAGCTCAAGGGCTTTATCCGCCGTGGCGACATCTTCCAGGTGGTGCCGTCCCGCTGCTTCTCCCTGCCCTGCCCGAGCCCCCTGGCCGCCTATCGCCGCCTCAAACAGACCAACCCCAGCCCCTACATGTTCTACGTGCAGGATGAGGGCTTCACCCTGTTTGGCGCCTCGCCGGAGAGCGCGGTGAAATTCTGCGCCGCCAGCCGCGACGTGGAGATGTACCCCATCGCCGGTACCCGCCGCCGCGGCTTCAACCCGGATGGCAGCATCAACCGGGATCTCGATGGCCGCATCGAGCTGGAGCTGCGTCAGGACGAGAAAGAGGTGGCCGAGCACCTGATGCTGGTGGATCTGGGCCGCAACGACATCGCCCGCATCTCGGAGCCCGGCACCCGCTACGTCAAGGAGCTGCTGAAAGTGGATCGCTACAGCCACGTGATGCATCTGGTCTCCAAGGTGGTGGGCACCTTGCGCTCTGACCTTGACGCCCTGCACGCCTATCAGGCCTGCATGAACATGGGCACCCTCACCGGCGCCCCCAAGATCCGCGCCAGCGAGCTTATTCGCATGGTGGAAGGCAAGCGCCGCGGCAGCTACGGCGGCGCGGTCGGCTACATCAACGGTGCCGGCGAGATGGATACCTGCATCGTCATTCGCTCGGCGTTTGTCAAAGATGGCGTGGCCCATGTGCAGGCCGGTGCAGGGGTGGTCTATGACTCCAAGCCGCAAGCCGAAGCGGACGAAACCCGCGCCAAGGCAGCCGCCGTGCTGGCTGCCATCGCCGCCAGCCATGGCACCTCCCTGCAAGCCCTGAGCGCCCAGCAGGAGCAACATAAGGACGTGAGCCATGACTAACATTTTCCTGCTCGACAACTTCGACTCCTTTACCTACAACCTGGTGGATCAGTTCCGTTCCCTCGGCTATCCGGTGCGGATCTACCGCAACAGCCTGCCGGCCAGCCGCATCATGAGCGAGATCGCCGCCTGTGAAGGGGACGCCGTGCTGGTGCTCTCGCCGGGCCCGGGCGCCCCCCACGAGGCGGGCTGCCTGATTGATCTGATCAAGCTGGCCCGCGGTCAGGTGCCCATCCTCGGCATCTGCCTCGGTCATCAGGCCCTGTGCGAAGCCTACGGCGGCACCGTCGGTGCGGCGGGCGAAATCGTCCACGGCAAGCGTTCCCTGATTGAACACAACGGCCACGGCGCCTTCGCCGGTCTGCCGAGCCCGCTGCCGGTAGCCCGTTACCACTCGCTGGTCGCTACCTATGTACCGGAAGAGCTGACGGTGATTGCCCACTATCAGGGCATGCCCATGGCCATCGAGCAGCAGGATGAGCGGGTGCTGGGCTTCCAGTTCCATCCCGAATCCATCATGACCTCGGAAGGGGCCCGTCTGCTGACCCAGGCGCTCGCCCATATCACCCGTCCAGAAAGCAGTGTGCGGTAAGGAGACCAACATGCATCAACATCTCAACACCCTCTATCAGGGTCAGTCTCTGAGCCGTGAAAGTACCCGCGACGCCTTCGGTCAGGTGGTACGTGGCGAAGTGGACCCCATCGTGCTCGCCAGCCTGCTGACCGCCCTCAAGATCAAGGGAGAGACCCCGGAGGAGATCGCTGGCGCCGCCGAGGCCCTCTTGGCAGAAGCGCGCGGCTTCCCGCGTCCGGATTACGAGTTTTGCGACATCGTCGGCACCGGTGGCGATGGCCTCAACACCATCAACGTCTCCACCACCTCGGCGCTGGTCGCCGCCGCCTGCGGCCTGAAAGTGGCCAAGCACGGCAACCGTTCGGTTTCGAGCAAGTCGGGTTCGAGCGATCTGCTCGACAAAATGGGCATCAAGCTCGACATGAGCCCGGCGCAGGCGCGCCGCTGCCTCGATGAGCTCGGCATCTGCTTCCTGTTCGCCCCCCAGTACCACGCCGGGGTGCGCCATGCCATGCCTGTGCGCCAAGCCCTCAAGACCCGCACCCTGTTCAACGTGCTGGGGCCGCTTATCAACCCCGCTCGCCCCACCTATCAGCTGATGGGGGTCTATGCCCCCGAGCTGGTGCGTCCCATCGCAGAAACCCTGCTGGCACTGGGGCTGAAAACCGGTATGGTGGTGCACGGTGCCGGGCTGGATGAAATTGCCATCCACGGCCCGACCCAGGTGGCCCAGATCCGTGACGGCGAGATCCGCGAATTTATGATCACCCCGGCTGACTTTGGCCTCGAGACCTATCCGGTCAGCGCCATTCAGGGTGGTGAGCCTGAAGAGAACCGCGCCATCACCGCCGCCATTCTGGAAGGGCGTGGCACCCCGGCCCACAACGCCGCCATCGCCGCCAACGTGGCACCGCTGCTGCTGATGGCGGGCAAGGCGAAGGATCTCAAGAGCGCGGCGGCCGAGGTGCTGGCGGTGCTGGCAAGCGGCAAGGCTGCGGATCTGGCCGCCCGGCTGGCTACTCTGAGCCATCAGGAAGCGGGCCATCAGGAGGCATGATGTCAGCCACCACGTCGCACAGCAGTCATTCAGAACGCCCGCAGGGCAAGAGCCAGTTTCGCAAGGATAACGAGATGTCAGACCTTATTGCCCCCCATGCTTTTCTGAACATGGCCTCCATCAGCCAGACCATTCTCGGCAAGATCGTGGCGGCCAAACAGGAGTGGGTTGCCGCCCGCAAGCTGACCCAACCGCTGGAGAGCTTCCAGAGCGCGCTGGCCCCAAGCGATCGGGATTTCGTCGGCGCGCTCAAGGCGGGCTCCACCCGCTTTATTCTGGAGTGCAAGAAGGCCTCCCCCTCCAAGGGCTTGATCCGCGACGATTTCAGCCCGGAGGCAATCGCCGACATCTATGGCAAATACGCCACCGCCATCTCGGTGCTGACCGACGAGAAGTTCTTTCAGGGGGATTTCGCCTTCCTGCCGCGGGTGCGCAGCCGCGTCAGCCAGCCGGTGCTCTGCAAGGATTTCATGATTGACCCCTATCAGGTCTATCTGGCCCGCCACTATCAGGCGGACGCCATCCTCTTGATGCTCTCGGTGCTCACCGACGAGGGGTATCGTGCCCTGTTCGCGGTGGCCAAGGAGCTGGGTCTGGGCGTACTCACCGAGGTGAGCAACGAGGAGGAGCTGACCCGCGCCATCGCGCTGGGTGCGCCGGTCATCGGCATCAACAACCGGGATCTGCGCGACCTGAGCGTCGATCTCGCCCGCACCAAACAGCTGGCCAAAGATATTCCGAGCGATCGGGTGGTGATCAGCGAGTCCGGTATCAACCACCGCGCTCAGGTGGCGGATCTGCGCCACCACGCCAAAGGCTTTCTGGTGGGCTCGTCATTGATGGCCGAGCCGGATCTGGAAGCGGCTGTGCGCAAGCTGGTACTGGGTCAGAACAAGGTGTGCGGCCTGACCCGTGCCGAAGATGCCGCCGCAGCCCATCAGGCGGGTGCGGTATTTGGCGGCCTGATTTTTGTGGCCAAAAGCCCGCGCTATGTGGACATCCCCGCCGCCCGCGCCGTGATGGCGGGTGCGCCGCTCTCTTACGTCGGGGTTTTTCGCAACGCCCAGCCCGCCACCATCGCCAAGACGGTGGATGCGCTGGGGCTCGCCGCAGTCCAGCTGCATGGGGATGAGGATGCCGCCTATATCGATACCTTGCGCCCGCTGCTGCCGACTGGCTGCCAGATCTGGAAAGCGGTCGGAATCTCTCTTGGCAAGGAAAGTTGCGAGCCGCTGCCCGCCCTCAACTACCCGGCCGATCGCCTGCTTCTCGATACCAAAGTAGGCAGCCAGAGCGGCGGCACCGGTCAGGCATTTGACTGGGCCATGCTGGCCACGCTCGACAAGAGCAAACTGATGCTGGCGGGCGGCCTTAATCCCGACAACGCCCTGCAGGCGGCGCAAGTCGGCTGCCTCGGCCTTGATTTCAACTCCGGGGTGGAGAGTGCCCCGGGCCAGAAGGATGCGCACAAGATTGCAGCCGCCTTCGGCGCACTGCGCAACCTGTAACGCAACCCTTTTTGATGTTTCGATTTAGCTAATACAAGGAAGAAGCCATGACCCTGCTCAACCCGTTTTTCGGTGAATTTGGCGGTATGTATGTACCCCAAATCCTTATCCCGGCCCTGCTCCAGCTGGAGAAAGCCTTCGTCGATGCCAAGGATGACCCGGCCTTTATCGCCGAGTTTCAGTCCCTGCTGACCGAGTATGCCGGTCGCCCGACCCCGCTCACCCTCACCCGCAATCTGACCAAGGGCACCAAGACCCGCCTCTATCTCAAGCGTGAAGATCTGCTGCACGGCGGCGCCCACAAGACCAACCAGGTGCTGGGTCAGGCGCTGCTGGCCAAGCGGATGGGCAAGAGCGAGATCATCGCCGAGACCGGTGCCGGTCAGCACGGTGTGGCCACTGCGCTGGCCTGCGCCCTGCTCGGCCTCAAGTGCCGGGTCTATATGGGTGCCAAGGATTGCGAGCGCCAGAAGCCCAACGTCTTTCGCATGAAGCTGATGGGCGCCACCGTTATTCCAGTGCACTCCGGCTCCAGCACCCTGAAAGATGCCTGCAACGAGGCGCTGCGCGACTGGGCTGCCAACTACGAGTCGGCCCACTACCTGCTCGGCACCGCCGCTGGCCCGCACCCCTTCCCCACTATCGTGCGGGAGTTCCAGAAGATGATCGGCGAAGAGGCCAAGGCCCAGTGCTTCGAGAAGGAGGAGCGACTGCCCGATGCGGTGATCGCCTGCGTCGGCGGCGGGTCGAATGCCATCGGCATGTTTGCCGACTTTATCGATGAGCCGTCGGTGCGCCTGATCGGGGTCGAGCCGGGTGGTCACGGTATCGAGAGTGGCGAGCACGGTGCGCCGCTCGGTCACGGCAGCAAGGGGGTCTTCTTTGGCATGCACTCCTACCTGATGCAGGACAATCAGGGCCAGATTCAGGAGTCCTACTCCGTTTCGGCGGGGCTCGACTTCCCCTCCGTCGGCCCGCAGCACGCCCATCTGGCCGCCATCGGCCGCGCCGAGTACCCCTCGGTGACCGACAAGGAGGCGCTGGACGCCTTCCAGGAGCTGGCCAAATCCGAAGGCATCATACCAGCGCTGGAGTCCTCCCACGCGCTGGCCCACGCCCTCAAGATGGCCCGCAGTGAACCGGAAAAAGAGCAGGTGCTCATCGTCAACCTCTCCGGCCGTGGCGACAAAGATATCTTCACCGTTGCCGACATTTTCGAGAAAGAAGGAACCTTGTCATGAACCGTTACGCACAACTCTTCTCCCGTCTGGATGAAGCCAATCAGGGCGCCTTTGTGCCGTTCGTGATGCTGGGTGACCCGACTCCTGAACTCTCGCTGGCCATCGTCGATGCGCTGGTGGAAGGGGGCGCCGATGCCCTCGAGCTCGGCATTCCCTTCTCCGATCCGGTGGCGGATGGCCCCACCATTCAGGGCGCCGCCCTGCGCGCCTTTGCCAGCCACACCACCCCGGACGACTGCTTCGAGCTGCTTGGCCGCATCCGCGCCAAGTACCCGCAGCTGCCCATTGGCCTTCTGGTCTACGCCAACCTGGTCTATGTGCGCAAAATTGACGGCTTCTACGAGAAGTGCCAGCAGGCAGGCGTGGATTCGGTGCTGGTCGCCGACGTGCCGGTGCAGATGTGCGCCCCCTACAAGGCGGCCGCCGACAAGTTCGGCATCGACAGCATCTTTATCGCCCCGCCCAATGGCGACGCCGAGACCCTGAAACAGGTGGCGGAGCTCGGCAATGGTTACACCTATCTGGTGAGCCGCGCCGGTGTCACCGGTGCCGAGACCAAGGCTGGCATGCCGGTGGAGGGGCTGATCAATACCCTGCGCGAGTTCAACGCCCCCCCCGCCCTGCTCGGCTTTGGCATCAGCGAACCGGCTCAGGTGCGTGAGGCCATCGCCGCTGGCGCCGCCGGTGCCATCTCCGGCTCTGCCGTGGTGAAAATCATCGAGACCCACCACCAGAATCCGGAGCACATGCTCACCCGCCTGAAAGAGTTTGTGGAAGGGATGAAGGCCGCGACCCTGCGCTAAGCGTTCAGTCAAACGCCCACCCCCATGACAAGCAAGGGAGCCCAAGCGGGCTCCCTTTTGTTATCCACCATCCCTGGTTGGTGCCACCCTTGTAGGTCTGATTAGCGAAGCGTAATCAGACGTTCGCGGAATTGATGCTGATGCTATGGCGCGGCTTCGCCACGCAGGACACGAGGGCGCCGCCTTCGACGGGGTTTCGCCCGCCCTTCGGGCCTGGGCGAGTGACTTTGGAAAGACCCGCTCTCTTTAGCAAATCACACCAAAGGTCTTCTCCCCGCTTATTCGCCCGACTGACGTCGGGTACCTTCGGCTCATCCTCTTGTCCAACGGCACGCGCCGATGGGCCTTTGGCCTCCGCCGTCCGTGGCTTCGCCCAAAGCCCGCTTCGCACATCCGTGTTCTCGCGCCAAATCGGGTCGAGCGGTGCTCGCCCTCTCCCGATTTTGCCTATGGCCCAGTGCCGCTCGCTCGGCATCCTGCCTCGCTGCCTGGACAAGAGGACTCGCCTCAGCGAATAAGAGGGGATCAAAACCGTGTCCGCCTGAGGCTACCGTGCAATAGTGAACAAGCACTCTCTCCCCTTGGGAGAGGGTTGGGGTGAGGGGAACTTCTACATTCCCTACGAACCCAAAAACTCACTTACAACAGCAGCCAATCACTAATTGGTTGAACCAGCTAAGATTTTTCTCACCCCCCTCTTCCCAAGTCTCGATCAGACCCCTTAAAATAGCCAAACGACAATTCATCTCCAGGGAGAGTGTCATGGTAGTAATTGTTGCTATCTCACGGGTGAAAAGCAGCGGGCTGGGGGCTGAAACTCAGGGGCGGTAGCCTTGCCTGAAGAGACAAACAAGCCAAGTTAGAATGGTATTGACCTCAATGGCACCGAGTTCTTGTGGGTGTCGCAGTTGATTAAAACGTATGAAATTGCGGATCCAGTACCAGTAGGACTTTTCAGTACGGATGCTGTAGTGATGCAAACGCATCACTGTCCTGACCTGTGAACTCAGACGGGGTTTGGCGACGCTGCCCATAACTGACTCCCAAACAGCTTTTTATACAGTGGCAATGGCAGAAACAAGGGGAAACCGAATACGTTCAAGCATCAAAGGATGACTGATAATACCTTTATTTAATTTAAACTTTTCGTGGCGACTATCAGGACAGAGCGGAGTTATATGTAAGGCTCTGCTATCTGATTAGTAGCGCCTTCTATCTAATTACTGTTAAATTTCTGGAGCCGATCATGGAACTCGGGATAGTCATACTGATGCTAGTTTTGGTTTTCAGAACAGCAATCGTTTCTGCAATCAAAGAGAATCAGGGCACAATTTCTGCCAATGCGGAGCCCCTGATCAAATACTTGGGGGCCTCAACAGTTCTTTCAGCTACGGTGGCAGCAATCCCATCTCTGTGCATGATCGTTTACATGAGAACAGAAGGCTTCTTCGCGTACGAACTTTTTACGAGTGAGTCACATGCATTTGGTGTATTGGCCAGCAATATTTTTGTTAACTATCTAGTTCTTTCATTTGGTTTTTTCGGTGCAGCGATTTTATTTGCCGCAAAAGCTGAAAAGTGGATGCTTTGGCTAATCGCTTTACTCAACGCGTTGTTCCTTACGTATTTCCTTCTGGTGGCTTACGTCACCTCCCGATGGGTACTGATCGGCGCAATGATCATCTTCACCCTAGCCATTGCTGGATATCTGTATTTTTGGCTTTCCAGCGGAGTAAAGGGCAAGGCTCGATTTTGGTGGGCACCTTTGGGCGTGGCGGCAATTCTCCTACTACTTCCTATCCTTGCCCCTAAGCCGACAGCTGAGTTCACTGCTAGCGCATTAGCACAAATGAAAGTTGGGGGAATGATGGTTGAAGTCAGTGAACCAAAGCAGATATTTTCACCAGTAGAAGGACACAAGGCGGTCAAGCAATGGCTAGTCCTACGCACCCCTGATGCTCTATATTTAAAACCAGACCGCGAGAGCACTAGCGTCACAGTTCTAAAGGCAGATGGCTTTATCGTTTCCCCTGTGAAGGGAAAAATCTAACTGCATCGAGTTTAAACCTCAGGATAGACAATGAATCCACCAAGAGCTTTTATTTCATACTCACATGATACAGCCCCACATAAAGAGTGGGTTTTAGATTTTGCAACCACACTTAGAAATCGAGGAATTGATGCAGTCTTAGACCAATGGGATTTGAAACCAGGAGATGATTTACCCCATTTCATGGAAACACAGCTAGAAGCAGCTGACTACATTCTTATGATATGTACTGAGAAATATGTTGAAAAAGCTAATGCTGGAGAAGGTGGTGTTGGCTATGAAAAAATGATTATGACATCCTCGTTGTTATCAAAAATTGATAGCCGTAAAGTTATACCAATTATTCGACAGTCAGGAACTGATTATCGTCCAACGTTTTTAAAATCGAAGATATATATCAATTTCTCTAACAATTCAGATATTGAATATAGTTTTGACGATTTACTTAGAACACTGCTAAATGCCCCGCTATATGAAAAGCCAGCAATCGGTGAAAATCCATTCAAACCAATGGAAAGTGCTAGACCAGATAGATCAGCTGATGGCGTTAAAGAAGTGATGAAAGCTGTAGCTAGATGCTATGAAGGAAGAGAGTATGACTATATATGGTATAAATCTCTTATACTAAACGTATCTATGCATAGATTTACGCTTGATAAGTACATTGAACAAGCATGCAATCAAAACCTACTAACCTGGTACTCCAATGAGAAATTAAGCATTACAACACAAGGTATTAGTTATTTGGAGCAACATGGTATTATAGACGAGTGAAAAATTAGGATGTCCACCTTTCTGATCACAAAAAACACGAAATAAGGGCCTCAGCTTTTTTGGCATTTCCTGCCTATTACGCGAGAGTTAGGAAATTCAAATTCCCATTATAATCACCAACAAAGGAAATAAAGTGAACAAAGTAATATCTTTTATTATTATGCTATTACCCGGTATCGCGCAAGCCTTAGAAGTACCACAAATCGTCCGAGAAAAGGTAAAAGAACAACTCGCCTACACAGAATGTAGCAATCTTAAGTTAGATGACTGGAAAATCTATCCAAACCAATATATCGACGATTCAAGATTTCTCTACCATAAAATGGTCGATGGCAATGATATTATCGTATTAGATATTGGTGCAGCACAAAAGGACGGTGAACATTGCTATCTGGGAGGTAGTGCAGGCACGCCATTAGTCGTATTTATTAAAACACAAAATGGTCAATGGGATATAGCCTTTGACAGTGAACTTGCAGTTCAAGAACATACTTGGAAGAAACAAAGCGGTAGAGATCAACTAATACTTGCTCTACACGGTAGCTACTGCAATGGTGCTGGAGCTCAGGAGTGTTGGTCAGCACTCGAACTAAAAGGAACAAAATTTACTCAAGTTAAAAAACACTCAGACTATAAAAAATCGCCATACAGCAGTGGTGAAAATAATGTTATTCGTTCTTATGCACCAAGTAACTCTATTGCAAAACCACTAAATCAGGCCCCCAAAATTTAGAACGCTCATCTTTCTGGACAAAACATAAATCTCAAATCAGGGACACCCACCTTTCTGAACAAGGCATAACATAGCCAACATTCAAAATGATGGATGTCCCAGCTCTGCTGCATCTCAGCCCCCAAAATCAGTGTTGGAATATTTGAGACGTTGCATGACAGAAATCAGCCGAAAAATAAAACAACTGTCCACACTCTGCTTTTCCCTGTATCTGATCAGACTCGGATTTCGCGCCTTTGGCTATGACCTGCTTTATCACAATCCGAATGATCCCTACGGTATATCGGATTTAATTGAAGTGGCGTTAGCCCTCATATATCTGGTGAGTCTGGGTCTCTGCATAATACATGCATTGCGTGTATTGCTCCGACACCGAGATCAGGGTGCCTTGGGGGCATCAGCCCTGCTCGCCCTCTGTGCCCTCCAGTGGCACAGTTATGACTATCTTCATCACTTGGCCGCCAGTCTCAATATCCCCTAGACCCCCTTCCCCACACCCGCCACCCCATCAACACCAGCATCAGTACAGCCCCCGGCAGCCAAACCCAGTAGAGCTCGGAGAGGATCACCGCTTCACCTCGGGCGGTGAGATAGGCCTCCAGCTTGAAGGGGGCGACACGGATCACCTGCCAGGGGGCAAAGAAACGCTCGTCACGCCACGGCCAGAGCCAGCCAACCCCCTTGCCGCCAGTGGTGAGGGAATCAAGCAGGCTGTGGGAAAGCAGAGAGACCAGCAAAAATGACCAGACGGTGGCGGCGCTGGCCCGAAATTGGCGGTGAAACAGCATGGCCAGGGTGGGCAGGGCAAAAGCAAACAGCAGCGAGTGGGTAAAGCCGCGGTGGCCAAAGACATGGCCGTAGGCGACTCCCAGTTTGAAGGCGAGCACATCAGCATCGGGCAGCATGGCGATGGCGACCCCCGCCAGCAGCAGGCGCGGCGGGATAATGCGGCTGCCAAGTCCGAGACCAAGGCAGAGAGGTGCGGCGGCGTGGGTGACTATGGTGGGCATAGAATGAAGCTCCAACTGAAAACATGAGCCTACCCTACCCCCGCTCGGTGAAGTGAAGGTGAAGTGCGCCCACTGTATTGGTTCGCTGTTAGCTAAACGCAGCGCCAATCAGCGTTGGCGCGTTAACTTGAAATGTTCATTTAACAGCGGCTGACATGCAGAACGGGATCGTGATAAGTAGTCTCTTCGGTTCACATCACAGGGATAGTGGCAGCGATGAATGTATCAAAAAGCGTCATGCGGATTGCGAGCGTTATCAGCCTTTGGTTAATGACAGGATGCATGGCAGAGGCCGCCTCTGCGCAGCCGCAGCAAGAGCCGTATGCGCTGATCTATAACGGGCCGGTTTCTGATGGGGATAGCACCAGAGCGATTGCAGATGTGGTCAGGCAGGTGGGCTTGCCGGTCAGGTATCTCTCCAATATCGAGGCGCTGCCTGCAGAGCTCGATCATGCCAGGGTGTTTATCGTTGGCGGTACTGAGGACGATGTTGAGCCGCTCCTCAACGCCTTCACCCCGGACGCTCGTTCGGCGTTAAAAACCTATTTGCAGAACGGCGGCCGCTACCTCGGGATCTGTGGGGGTGCCTTTGTGGCATCCACCGGCTGGTCTGAAGAAGAGGGCTTTGTGCCGGCGCTGGGCCTTGTTCCTGCGACATCCGATGATTATGACGGCGACTTTAGCGCCAGGATCTTCCCGATCAGCTGGCTTGGTGAAGAGCGCCAGATGTATTACCAAGCTGGCCCGCAATTTACGCCGGTGCCAAGCCCCGAGCAGGTCAAGGTTATCGCCCATTTTCAAAACCATCATATTGCCGCGCTGATCAGCTCATACGGCAAAGGCAAGGTGGCCGTTTCCGGGCCACACCCCGAAGCCCCCGAATCGTGGAAAGAGAATGCGGTGGATGGCGACAAGATGGAGTCGAATATTCATCTGGCTGCAGGACTCGTTAACGAGTTGCTCTCCGAAAAGCCCGTCACCCATTCGAAGTAGTCGCGCCCCTACGCCCCTGGATGTGACCCCATTGCTCGGCCCGGAAGTGAGGGTACCCAATCAGCTGCTATCCATAAAAAACCACCGACCTGCAAAATGCCGGTGGTTTTTTTATCGGTGGTAGATAACGGGTAGCCGATACAAAGGGTTCGCTACCTCAACTTTCGCCCGGGAGCGAGCACTACTCTTCCTGCTCCTCCGGTTGTCTCTCCTCACCCCGTATCTGTAGCAGCTCTTCGACCCTGGCTTGCCACTTGTCGTGGGCCTGTTTGCGCTCCTGCTGCATAAATGCTTCTCGCATGGTGTCGATTTTCTGGTCAAGTGTTTCCATCAGAGTGTCTCCTTGTGTGACCGCGTAAAGACTGGCTGACGGCGCGTTGGCCAACCTGCTCCCCTAATCTGACACCGCTAATGCCGTTACTGCCCAATCAAATAATCGATTGGAAGTGCTAAAACCAATCTAAAAATTCTTTTTCATGTATGCGCCACCACGCCAGTGCAAGGGAAACAGTCCGCTCAGAGCGGGATGATCCGGCGCGCGGCCAACACATGATTGAGTGCAGTCGTCCCCCTTTTCAGGGGAATGGGGCACCGTCACCTAATCCGTCCGTTGAGGAGTACCGGCAGATTTGCGGGGTGTTGCTGTGCCCATGATCACACAGTCACAACTCTCACCCTCCTCTCACCGCGCCCCCGCTTTTTATCATCTAGAGTTAGCGGGCAGTGCAAAGCTGCTGATTTATATACATTCGCCGCCAAGAGGGATCTTTTTTCATGACCGAGCATATCGATCTGCTACCTATCAACACGGATGATGAGCAGGACGCAGGCAACCGTTACCTCTACTACACCGAAGGGGATCTGGCCCGCATTCTCGCCAATCTGGAGCAGCTGCGCCACGCGGTATTTCCGGCCGCCATCGGAGAGAGCGAAACGGGCGCCGCCGTGCCCCACAACTTTCCGTCCGTCTGTCTGGTGGGGCTGGGACGCTGCGGCTCCAACATCGCGCAGGATGTGGCCTCGCTGGTCTACAACGCCCGCAGCTTTTATCTCAATGAGTTCAACAGTGAAGAGCAACGCAAGCGGGAGAAGGAGTTTGGCCCGGTGAGCTGGATCCGGCGCAACCTGCGACTGCCAAACAACGGGGCCCGGCCGGTCTTTCTGATCGAGCCCATGGTGATGCTGGGGGATCTGGACAAGGACATCGATGGCCGCATCCGTCACTCCAATCGCAGCGGCGAAGGTGGCTCCTTGCGTGACTACGCCAAGATGCGGGTGATGGACTTGTCGGAGATCCACGCGGGAGGCGCGGGTAACGCCCCCATCCTGGGCCAGTATCTGGCCAAGATCATCCTCAACAAGAGCCCCCACTACTTCGCCAACTCCGAGTGGCAGGCCATTCATACCTATCTGGTCGACTCCTGCGGCATCAAGGCCAACCAGTCCCGCCTCTATTTCTACATCTTCAGTGCCGGGGGCGGCACCGGCTCCGGCATGGCCTCCGAGTTCGGGCTGGCCCAGCAGTACTCCTACATGAGCAAGACCTTTTCGCCCCCGTCAGAAGAGGAGGAACACCTCTCCCTCGGGGAACACTTCATGTTCGATCCCATCTTCACCAGCGGCATCTGCATCCTGCCCAATATCTGTGATCGGGGTATCGAGATCTCGGAAGCGCTGCACATCAACGCGGGGCGCCTGCTGTGCAAATACCTGGCCGAGGAGTGGGACTTCTCCTATCACTTCGACAACGAGCAGGCGTGCGATGCCAGCATGCTCAAGCGGATCAGGCCCTGGAATGCCATGATGCTGATCTCCAACGACATCATGCGCTACGCCGAAGAGAGCGACGATGGCGAGATCCAGCACGTTGACGTCAACACCATGGAGAAGTACGCCAACCAGTACATTTCCCAGCAGATCTTCAACATTCTTACCGCTCAGGCCGTCACCACCGACTACGACGAGAACTACTTTCGCCGGGCGGGCATCGATATCAGCGAAACCATTCGGCTCGATGCCAACGACCTCTTTATGAGTCTGGCGGGGCCGGTGGCGGTGGCATATGCCGAGTCCATCTCTCCCCCCGGCGGCCTGTTTGACAAGGAAGACGGGCTCAATGTGGACGATCTCTTCACCCGTTCCATCGAGCTGCCCCACTTCAACAAGATGACCCAGGCCATCGAGGGGATCAGTCTGCTGCCCATCGAGGCGGGCAACTATCGGGAATATCTGGACGACTATGTGAAAAGTGGCCATGACCCGGCCCACCTCAACGAGCTGCACTTCTTCAAGAACTGCTCATCGGTGGTGTCGATCATCTCCCTGCCCAAGGAGTACAAGCTCTCCTATATGGATCTCAACCGGCTCAAGTCTCACCTCAACGGGCTCTTCCCCAATACCACCCTCAAGCGCTATGCGCTGGTCATCGGGGCGTCGGCCAACATCTCCCTCACCACCCTGATCGTCAAGAGCCCCTGCCTGAGCGATGACTTCCTGACCCTGATCGTGGCCTTTATCAAGCGCTGCTTTGCCAAGGATCACTATCGCTTCGATGAGCATCTGGACAAGGCGGTGATCGAGATGATCTGCAATGAGGAGTGGAACGATGCGCTGCTCGACAGCATGCTCAACGAGTTCGAGAACCCGGCCAAGATCCTCGATACCAACTGGTACGCCATCAAGCCCATGTATGAGAAGAAATATCGGGAGCTTATCCGCGAGAAAGAGAAGTTCGTCTCCATCAACGATATTCGCCTCAGCCGTGAGTCGGTGAAAAAGGCGCTGCTCTATCTGCGGGAGATCTATCGCCACCGGGTCAGCAAGACCCGGATCCTCTCCCTCAACCCACGGCTGGGGGAAGCGAACGCTCGCTAGCACCCTGCCCATAAAGCAAAGCGCCCGCCCCAGATGGGGCGGGCGCTTTTTTACTGGCGCAGCCTCGTTTTATCTCATCAGAGGGAGACAAAGATCCCGGCCAGGGTGGCGCTCATCAGGTTGGCGAGGGTCGCCGCCAACACTGCCTTGAAGCCCATATTGGCCACATCGTGACGGCGCTCCGGCGCCATGGTGCCGATGGAGCCGAGTTGCACCGCGATGGAACCCAGATTGGCGAAACCGCACAGCACGAAGGTGATGATGATCTGGGTGTGGGCGCTCAGATCGGCCTTGATATTGGCAAAGTCCAGATAGGCGACGAACTCGTTCATGATCACCTTCTGACCAATCAGGGAGCCTGCCGCCATCATCTCGCTGGCCGGCACGCCAATCAGCCAGGCCACCGGGGCAAACAGATAACCCAGCAGCTGCTGCAGGGAGAGATCGGCCCAGCCGAACCACTCGCCGACGGTGGTGAGACCGGCGTTGATCATGGTGATCACGCTGACAAAGGCGAGCAGGATAGTGCCGATGGCCACGGCGATCTTCATGCCGCCCATGGCGCCGCCCGCCAGTGCGTCGATGGCGTTGCTGTAGTCGCTCTTGTCGAGGGTGATCTCGGTCTGATCGCTCACCTGCTGCTGCTCCGGCACCAAGAGTTTGGCCATCAGCAGGCCACCCGGCGCCGCCATAAAGGAGGCGGCGATGAGGTATTTCAGATCCACCCCCAGACCGGCGTAACCGCCCAGCACCGAGCCCGCCACCGAGGCCATGCCGCAGGTCATCACCGCAAAGAGTTCAGAGCGGGTCATACCGGCAAGGAAGGGACGAATAAGCAGCGGTGACTCACCTTGCGACAGGAAGATGTTGCCGGTGGCCACCAGGGATTCGGCGCGGCTGGTGCCGAGCAGGCGGTGAATGGCGCCGCCCAATACCCGGATCACCCACTGCATGATGCCGAAGTGGTAGAGCACGGCGATCAGTGCGCTGATAAAGATCACCAGCGGCAGCACCCGCACGGCGAAGATAAAGCCGTTGCTGGCGAGATCGCCAAACACGAAACGGATGCCGCTGTCGGCAAAGCCGAGCAGGGCGGAGACGCCATTGCTCATGGCACCGAGCATGATTTGTCCGGGGGGGAAATAGAGCACCAGCGCGGCAAAACCGGTTTGCAGGGCGAGCGCACCCAGCACGGTTCGCCAGCGGATGGCTCGGCGGTTTTCACTCGCCAGCCAGGCGATAAACATCAGGGCCAGCATACCGACCAGACTCAATAACAGTGTCATCTTGCACCTATGAAGAGAGGAGTTTCATATGGCAAGTCTGCAGACAGGCGTCGCGGGCGATCCGGCGGGAGAGGTGCCGACCCACGCGACACGCAGACCACAAACCTACAGGTTAGTGGCGGGTCCCATCCTGGGGTCATTCACGTTCCGGGTGACAGCATGTATCGGGTGACGCCAGCGCCGTCGCAGGGGGAAATGCGACCGGGTGGCAGGTCGGGCGGCGATGGTACAGTGATCATCGTCACAGAAAAAGCGGTAAAACGATTGGCCGGAGTAACTTTTTCAACTTGTTTACACAACGAAACAGGGCCAGCGTGACGCTGGCCCTGTTTCAATCCGTACTTGAGTACTCAGATGATTACTTGAGGCGCTTGCCGCTCGCGTCCACCACCTGCTCGCCATCTTCCTTGGCGAAGGCCCCTTTTTGCTGATCGGGCAATATATCGAGCACCACTTCCGACGGGCGGCACAGCTTGGTACCGAGGGGCGTGACCACGATGGGGCGGTTGATGAGGATGGGGTGGGCCAGCATGGCATCGATCAGTTCATCATCGCTGAAACGATCTTCCGCCAACCCGAGCGCCTCGTAGGGGGGCACGTTCTTGCGCAGCAGATCGCGCACCGGCATGCCCATGGCGGCGATCAGCGCCACCAGCTGGTCACGGGAGGGGGGCGTCTCCAGATAGTGGATGACAGTGGGCTCGACGCCGCTGTTGCGGATCAGCTCCAGGGTGTTGCGGGAGGTACCACATTCCGGGTTGTGATAGATGGTGATTGCACTCATTTGCGTGTCTCTCATTAATCAAGTGAATAGAAAATGGATAGCATCAGTTCGCGGCCATCTGTTAGCTGCCATCAGTTAACGGCTCAGCCCCGCTTCGTACCAGGGTTTGCTGGCGTTAACCACCCGCACCACCAGCAGCATGACCGGCACCTCGATCAGTACCCCGACCACAGTGGCGAGCGCCGCGCCGGAGTGAAAGCCGAACAGGCTGATGGCGGCGGCCACCGCCAACTCGAAGAAGTTGGAGGCACCGATCAGGGCGGAAGGACAGGCAACCGAGTGCTTCTCCCCCACCTTGCGGTTGAGCCAGTAAGCCAATCCCGAGTTGAACAGCACCTGGATCAGAATGGGCACCGCCAACAGGGCGATAACCAGCGGCTGCTCAATGATGGCGTTGCCCTGAAAGGCAAACAGCAGCACCAGAGTGAGCAGCAGGGCCGCCACCGACCAGGGCTGGATGCGGGTCATGACGCCGTCAAAATGGGCCTCACCCTTTTTCAGCAAAGCCTTGCGCAGCAGTTGGGCGATGATCACCGGGATGACGATATAGAGCACCACAGAGGTGAGCAGGGTATCCCACGGCACTATGATGCTGGAGACCCCGAGCAGCAGCGCCACCAGCGGCGCGAAGGCAAAGACCATGATGAGGTCGTTCACCGCCACCTGCGACAGAGTGAAGTAGGGATCGCCGTTGGTAAGGCGACTCCAGACAAACACCATAGCGGTGCAGGGGGCCGCCGCCAGCAGGATCAGGCCCGCTACGTAACTGTCGAGCTGATCAGCCGGCAGCCAGTCGGCAAACAGCACGCGGATAAAGAGCCAACCGAGGAAGGCCATGGAGAAGGGCTTGACCAGCCAGTTGATAAAGAGGGTGACCCCAATGCCCTTCATGTGGCCCTTCACCTGATGCAGGGCGCCAAAATCGATCTTGAGCAGCATGGGGATGATCATCACCCAGATCAGCAGCCCCACCGGCAGGTTGACCTTGGCCACCTCCATGGCACCGATCGCCTTGAAGAGATCCGGCAACCCCTGCCCAAGCCCAATCCCCACCAGAATGCAGAGGGCGACCCAGGCGGTCAGATAACGTTCAAAAAAGCCGATGGCAGGCACGGCCTTGGCATCACATGTTGCAGACATCACAGCTCCCGATGCGGCGCAATTCCGCATCTTCTATTGGTTCAAAACACGGGTTTATAACAAGTAACGGCATATTCAAACCGCCCCGGCAGCAGACCGGGACGGCGACTCAATGGTGCTGGCAGAGGCGGCGCAGGGCATCGGGCCCCACCGGCTCCTCGGCGAGCAGCGGCACCACGGCGTAGCGGCTGGCATGTTGCTGCTCGACCGCCTCGATATGGGGCAACTGGCGCTCGGCCCGCAGTTGCAGCAGCGGCGAGCTGACCGCAGCTTGCTGCAAGCTGTGGTTGATGAGCCAGCCCCAGGGCTCGATACCGGCCCGGCGCAGATCGGCCTGCAGATTGGCCGCCTCCTGCACTGGCGTCGGCTCGGGCAGCGTCACAATCAACACCTTGGTCTGCTTGGGATCCTGCAACTGCATCATGGGGGTGGTGAAGTGCAGCCCCTTGTTTCCCATCTGGCGAGCGATCTCCCTGTGGTAGGCGCCGGTGGCGTCGAGCAGCAGCAGGGTGTGGCCGGTGGGGGCGGTATCCATTACCACGAAGCGCTTGCCCGCCTCGCGAATGATGCGCGAGAAGGCCTGGAACACGGCGATCTCCTCGGTACAGGGGGAGCGCAAGTCCTCCTCCAGCAGTGCCCTCCCCTGCTCGTCCAGCACAGCCCCCTTGGTGGCCAGCACCTGGGCGCGGTAACGCTCGGTCTCGGCGTGGGGGTCGATGCGGCTCACCTCCAGATGATGCAGGCTACCTGCCAGCGTCTCGCTCAGGTGTGCGGCGGGATCAGAGGTGGTGAGGTGCACCGGCAAACCGCGACTCGCCAGCTCCACCGCCACGGCGGCCGCCAAGGTTGTCTTGCCTACCCCGCCCTTACCCATCAGCATGATAAGGCCATGACCATCGGCGGCCAGCTCGTCCACCAGTGAACTCAGCTCGGGCTGGGTTGGCAGATGAGCTGACGTTGCCAGTGATACCTGCGCACCAGCATCCTGTGGTTGCAGTAGCTGGCGCAAACTGTCGAGCCCCACCAGATTGGTGGCCAGCAGCGGGATATGATCCTGCGCCAGCCCCTTTATCCCCTGCGGCATATCGGCAAGAGCCCGTTGCTCGCGCTGCCAGAGCGCCATTGCCAGCGGATCTCCGGCAATAGCGCCTTCGGGGAAGAGGCCATTGATCACCAGTTGCTGGTTCAACAAGCCGATAGCAGCCAGCTCCTCGTGGGTGCGAGCCACTTCCCGCAGAGTGGATTGCTGGGCCCGCGCCACCAGCACCAAGCGGGTGCGAGTGGCATCAGCCAGGGCGGCGACCGCGTCGGCATACTGGCTGCGCTGCTTCTCCAGCCCCGCCAACGGGCCAAGGCAGGAGGCATCCCCCTTGCCCTGCTCCAGAAATTCGCTCCAGGCTCCCGGCAGTTGCAGCAACCGGATGGTGTGACCGGTTGGGGCCGTATCAAAGACGATATAGTCATACTCGGCCAGCAGCGTTTGGTCGGTCAGCAGGGCGGTGAATTCGTCAAAGGCGGCAATCTCGGTGGTGCAGGCTCCGGAGAGCTGTTCCTCGATGCTGCGTACCACGCTCTCGGGCAACTTGCCACGCACCGGCCCGACGATCCGCTCCCGATAAGCTTTGGCCGCCGCGGGGGGATCTATCTCCAGCGCCGACAAACCGGGCACAGCAGCGATGGCGGTGACGCGATTACCGATCTCGGTGGCAAACACCTGCCCCACGTTGGAGGCGGGGTCGGTGCTGACCAGCAGCACCCGCTTGCCAATATCACAGAGAGCCACCGCACTGGCGCAGGCCAGCGAGGTCTTGCCCACCCCGCCCTTGCCGGTGAAAAAGAGAAACGGCGGTGGATTGGTCAGAAAATGGTACATAGCCTCTCCCGAATGGTGCGTCACGACTCAGCAGCAACCGCTGCCAGAGCAGCAGCCGCCCTTGACGATCCCCTTGATGGCCGCTTGCGGCGCAGGCAGCCCGGCATAACGAGCCAGCTCGCTGCGGCTCGGATAACGGCCGGTCAACACCACCTGTCCCTCCACCAGCACCAGCGGCAACCCCTCCTCCCCGGCGTGGGTCAGAAAAGCGCTGACGGCAAGCGTCTCGGCAAATTGCATCGGCTGCTGGGCCAGATTGAAACGCTCGATGGCAACGCCCTGCTCCTTGGCCCAGGCGAGGTCGGCTGCGAAGGTGACCAGTGCCTGATCAACCTCGGTACCGCAGACACCGCTGGAGCAGCAGAGGGCGGGATCAAAAATCTGAATGGAGGACATGGCATTACTCCTTGTTGCAGCAGGGCTGCGCAGGCAGAACATGGGGGGAGCAGGCTGACTCGGCACGCATCACGCCGCACGCCTCGGGATGACCGGCGCAGCACTCCTCGGTAAGGTAGGCGATCACATCCAGCATCAGGGGAATATTGGCGCGGTAGCGCAGAAAGCGCCCCTCCTGCTCCACCGACAGCAGACCGGTGTTGAGCATCGCCTTGAGGTGAAACGAGAGGGTATTGGGGGCAATATCGAGCTCGCTGGCCAGTTCACCGGCGACCCGCCCCTCCAGCCCGGCCTTCACCAGCAGCCGCCATACATCGAGCCGGATGCCGGATGCCAGCGATTCAAAGACCTTGGTGGCCATCTCTTTGTTCATCTTCACTCCCCTTGGTGCGACCTTTCATTTCAACTATACAAGAATTATTGAAATGATCAAGATACGTACCGAAGCAAAGATACGAGGTTCTGGCATCAAACTAGGCAGAAAGGGGAGTCCACGAGTGAACAACAGTAGCGGACGACCACGCAGGGTTCATCGCAGATAAACAGACGCCCTCAAGAGGGAGGGCGTATCAGAGCGTTTGACCCGCCAGCACAGTCAGCGCTGTCGGGCAATCAGACGAACGCGTGCCTTATTTGGCAGCAGGCACTGCGTTAAAGGTGAGCAGGGCCGCCTTGTTGGCATCGCTCAGAGTCAGCTGGTTGCCGTTGATGGAGTAGGTTGCCACCTTCTCCAGCTTTTGCAGGAACTCGGTCTCTTTGTTCATGGCGTCGCCGATGCACATCATGCGAGTGGAGCCCATGGTGCCCAGCGTCAAGACACCGTCCCCCTGCTTGGTGATACCGCCAAAATAGCGGTTGCAGCCGCCCTTGCCCGCCACCTTGCCGTCGACCACTTGCAGGGTGAAGGTATCGCCGGTGGCGCCTTGCAGCTGCCAGCTGGATGCTTGCAGTTGAGCCATGCTGGAACCTGTTGCCATTGCGCAGCCTCCCAGTGCCAGCGCGGCCAGCAGAGTCAGTTTCTTGTTCATGGATTCACCTCTTAATGATTAGAGCCATCAATACGGCAGCCTGTTTATCATGGCTGGCGCCCATGCCAAAGGATTTTATTGTGATCTCCCTTCACTTTACTACCAGCTGGCATGTGCCATGCTTAGGCTCAGTTCCGGACCCAGGGAGGGGAAACGAATGGTCAAATCACTCATCATCACACTGCTTGCAACCTGCGCCAGCATGGCCGCACAGGCCGCCGACTGGGCAGTGGTTCAGCCGCAATCCAACCCGTCTCTCTATGTCAAAAGTTACTCGGGTGTGCTGCTCAATGGCCATAGCCATCACAGCGACAATTTTGATCTCTGGCTGGTCAATAGCGGCTATCAATATCCGGTGGTGGATGATGTGACCCTCTTTATGGAAGCGGGCCCGGCGGTGGCGGATCAGAATCGCACATCCGGTTTCAATATGAGTTCGGGGGTACGCTACCAGCTCTCTCCGGCATTCAATATCGGCAGCCAGATCAGGCATCTCGATCTCAACAAGGCCAGCACCCTGCTGGAGCTCAACTCCAGCCTGCTGCTGACCCCCAGACTCTCCCTCACCGCCAACTACGGCGTCAGCGCCATCACTGCCGATCAGGCGCTGAGCCTGGGCGTCGGCTTCAATTTCTGATGATCACAACAGCGGCGTGGCGCTCACCACCACGCCGTTGCGATCCGCATAGACATAATCCCCTTCGTGGATGGTCACCCCGGCAAAGCTGACCACAGCCCCCAGCTCTCCCAATCCCCGCTTCTCGGTCTTGACCGGACAGGCCGCCAGCGCCTTGACCCCGAGCGCCAATGTCGCCAGGGTGCCCACATCCCGCGCCGCGCCGTGGATCAGGATCCCCTCCCACCCCTGCTCCACCGCCTTGACCGCCAGTTGATCGCCAAGCAGCGCACGGCGCAGCGAGCCGCCGCCGTCGATCACCATCACCTTGCCGTGACCGGGGCGGGTCACCAGATCCCGCACCAGACTGTTGTCTTCATAACAGGAGAGCGTTACGGCGCGACCATAAAAGAGGGCCTTGCCGCCAAAATCCTGAAACACCGGGTCGGCCACTTGCAGCAAGTCGCCATGTTGATCGCAGAGGTCGGGCAGGAGATCCAGCATGATTTGATTCCTTTCAGATACATGAATGTGTTCATTCTTTCATCAGGCAAGGTTTCTGGCAATCCAGAAGGATTCAATATTGCCCAGACAAACTGCTGATTTATCCATCAATACTGGTGTCAGCCAGAGCTGGCCATCCTCCACCCAGTAGATGGCGTTCTGGCCAAAACTCGCTGCCAGCTGACGAGCTTGTGGCAGGGATAGCGCCACCGCCAGCGATGACTCCTGCCAGCGTTCGTCCGGGTCAGATCCCCAAAACGGCCCCACCACGGGTACCTGCAAATCCACGGTCAGATGGCGCCACAGTGCCCGTTCCCGCCGTATATTGCGTCGTTGTGTGACCCACTGGCTGGCCGGATTCCAGGCTGTGATGATGGCAAAAGCAGACCAGTCTAGTGGCTCAAATGGCGCGATAAAGCAGATTTTCTTGTAGTTTTCCCACAAATTCATGTCAATCACATGTTACATTCCATTACATTTTGTAGGGGCGAAAACCCGGTTCAGGCCAAGTATGATGCAGCTGTACCAGGGTTTGACCTATATCAAATCAGAGTTAAAAAGTTGCTATCTGACGGCAAAGAGTGTTGTTATGCTCCTGTTAACTGATAAAATGCGGCCACTTTCGTAATGGACGACCTTTCCAGGCTCTGCTCGACCAGACTTGTCGGGAACCTATAAGTGGCACAGGGATACTTGCCGGTACTGATGCCTAATTCGCGATATTCCGACCTGACTCTCATACCCAGGATGACGTAATAAATTTTCAGGATCAGTCAGGAAATCGGTTTGAAACGCCAAAGAGTGTTAAATTTAAGATAATTAACTGATAAGAATCTGGGAATACTCATGCAAACACCACACATTCTGATCGTCGAAGACGAGCTGGTCACACGCAATACCCTGAAAAGCATTTTTGAAGCCGAAGGCTACATCGTGCTCGAAGCCAACAACGGCGACGAAATGCATCAAGCCCTCACTTCCCACACCATCAATCTGGTGATCATGGACATCAACCTGCCGGGCAAGAACGGCCTGCTGCTGGCTCGTGAACTGCGTGAGAACGACAACATCGCTCTGATGTTCCTGACCGGTCGTGACAACGAAGTGGACAAGATCCTGGGTCTGGAGATCGGCGCCGATGATTACATCACCAAGCCGTTCAACCCGCGCGAACTGACCATCCGTGCCCGCAACCTGCTGAGCCGCACCATGAACGTAGCAGCCGGTGGCGAAGAGAAGAAACTGGTTGAGCGCTACCTGTTCAACGGCTGGGCGCTGGATATCAACAGCCGCGCCCTGGTCAGCCCCACTGGCGACATGTTCAAGCTGCCGCGCTCCGAGTTCCGCGCCATGCTGCACTTCTGCGAAAACCCGGGCCAGATCCAGACCCGTGCCGAGCTGCTGAAGAAGATGACCGGCCGTGAGCTCAAGCCCCACGACCGTACCGTCGATGTGACCATCCGTCGCATTCGCAAGCACTTCGAAAGCGTCAACGATACTCCGGAGATCATCGCCACCATCCACGGCGAAGGCTACCGTTTCTGTGGTGAGCTGGAGCAGGAATAAGCTCCCGCGACGCTGTTGATCTGAAAAGGCGCCTCGGGCGCCTTTTCTGTCTCTGCGGTTTGCCTTAAAGCTGAGAAACCGTGAGCGTGACGTTGAACGGTGCACAGGATAGATGAAAAACAAAAAGCCCACTCGCAGGAGTGGGCTTTTTGTTTTGAAGCTGGAGCGGGCAGCGGGAATCGAACCCGCATCATCAGCTTGGAAGGCTGAGGTAATAGCCATTATACGATGCCCGCCTGGCATCTGAAATTTGGAGCGGGTGATGGGAATCGAACCCACGTATGCAGCTTGGGAAGCTACCGTTCTACCATTGAACTACACCCGCGTCAGGGCTCCTACTATATGCATTTTGCCGCCGAGCGCAATGGCGCCTTTGCCACTTTTTTCAATAAATCAATCTGTTCGGACAAGGATTGAACAGACGGTTGCTTTTTCAATCAAACATTTTCAACACAGATAATTTACAAGGTTGCCAAGGCCAAACGGCAAGGATAGTCTTGCGCCACTCGACGCGAGGATGGTGGTAATGGATAAAAAAACGCAAAAACGTCTCTATGGCTGGTTGCGCAAGCAATCGAGTCACGGTCGCCGCTGGATCACGATATCCATCGCTTTTGGCCTTGGCCAGGGCATTCTGATGGTGGCGCAAGCCTGGCTGCTGGCGACCCTGTTGCACGGCTTTATCATCGAAGGCTCAACGCCTGAGCAATCCATCACGCTCTTTATTACCCTGCTGCTGGTGACGCTTGGCAAAGCGGCGCTGGCCTACGGCCGCGAAGTGGCCAGTTTCAAGGCGGGCAGCGCGGTGCGCCAGACCATCCGCCAGCTGGTGCTCACTCGCTTGAGTCGTCTCGGCCCTGCCTATATCCAGCGCCGTCCGGCCGGTAGCTGGGCCAGCCTGTTGCTGGAACAGATTGAAAACATGCAGGATTTCTTCTCCCGTTATCTGCCGCAGATGGCCATCGCCGTCTTTATTCCGGTGGTCATTCTGGTGGCCGTGTTCCCGGTCAACTGGGCGGCGGGCCTGATCCTGCTCGGCACAGCCCCTCTTATCCCCATCTTTATGATCCTGGTAGGTGTGGGCGCCGCCGATGCCAACCGCCGCAACTTTCAGGCGCTGGCCCGTCTCTCCGGCCACTTCCTCGATCGGCTGAAGGGGCTGCGCACGCTGCAACTCTTTATGCGTACCCAGGCAGAAGGTGACGCCATTCGCGACGCCTCGGAAGATTTTCGCGAGCGCACCATGGAGGTGCTGCGCCTGGCATTTTTGAGCACCGCCGTGCTGGAGTTCTTCGCCGCCATTTCAGTCGCGCTGGTCGCCGTCTACTTCGGCTTCTCTTATATCGACCATCTGAACTTTGGTAGCTATGGGGTCAAGGTCACCCTCTTTACCGGTCTGTTCGTGCTGTTTCTCGCCCCCGAGTTCTACGCCCCGCTGCGGGAACTGGGTGCCCACTACCACGCCAAGGCGCAGGCTATCGGCGCTGCCGAGCAGCTGCTTGAATTTCTCGAAGCCGAGGTGAGCGAACCGGCCGCAGGCACGGCGCCGTTCCATGCCGACAGCCCTGTCAAGGTAGAAGCAAAAGGGCTTGAAGTGCTGAGTGCCGAGGGCAAGGTGCTGGTCGGCCCCATCGACTTCACCCTGGAAGCCGGTTCGCGTACCGCCCTCATCGGCGTCAGCGGCGCAGGCAAAAGCTCGCTGGTCAACGCCCTGCTTGGCTTTGCCCCCTATCGCGGCGAGCTCAAGGTCAACGGGCAGGAGCTTGCCACCCTCGACATGAGCCAGTGGCGCCTGCAACTGGGCTGGCTCTCGCAAAACCCGCAGCTGTTCCACGCCTCCTTGCGCGACAACCTGCTGCTGGCCAAGCCAACGGCCAGCGATGCAGAGCTGGAAGATGCCCTGAAACGGGCACAGGCGTGGGAATTTGCCATGGAGAAGGGGCTCGACTATCCGGTCGGCGATCAGGCGGGCGGCCTCTCGGTCGGTCAGGCCCAGCGCCTCGCCCTGGCCCGTACCCTGCTCAAATCAACCCAGCTGATGGTGCTCGATGAGCCGACCGCCAGTCTGGATCGCCACTCCGAACGCGCCATCATGACCACCATTGAGCAAGTGATGGCTGGCCAGACCTTGCTGATGATCACCCACCGTCTCGACCAGCTCACCAAGATGGACAAGATAATGGTGCTGGCCCGCGGCCAGTTGGTGGAGCAAGGCAACTTCCAGCAACTTAGTTCTGGGCAGGGGCCTTTTGCCCGCCTGCTCTCCCAACGTTCCGGAGGTTCTCTCGATGAGTGATCTGTTGCCGTTTCTGCGCCTCTATCGCCAACACTGGCTCAGCCTCACCATTGGTTTGCTGCTGGCGCTGGTGACCCTGGCCGCCGGCATGGGGCTGCTCTCACTCTCCGGCTGGTTCCTCTCCGCCGCCGCCGTGGCAGGGATGACAGTTGCGACGACCCATGCCTTTAACTACATGACCCCTGCAGGCGGGGTGCGCTTCTTCTCCATCGTCCGCACCGCCGGTCGCTGGGGTGAGCGGGTCGTGAGCCACGACGCCACCTTCAGGGTACTGACCCGACTGCGGGTCTGGTTCTGGCAGAAACTCTCGCCGCTATCCACCGGTACCCTGGCCGGTTTCCGTCAGGCGGATCTGCTCAACCGACTGGTGGCCGACATCGATGCGATGGATCACGTCTATCTGCGGCTGATCACCCCCATAGGCGCGGCCCTGCTCAGCACCGCCGGACTGGTCTTCTTCCTGTCGTTTTTCGACAGCCGCCTCGCCCTCACCCTGGGTGCCATTCTGCTATTTGGCATGATTGCCCTGCCGCTGGTGTTCTACTTCCTCGGCCGTCGCCCCGGTCAGGCGCTGATTGCGGAAAAATCAACCCTGCGTACCCGGATGGTGGACTATCTGGATGGTCAGGCCGAGCTGCAGATGTTTGCCGCCGCCCCCAAGGCGCTGGTTGAGCTGCAACAGGCCGAACAGGCGCTGCTCGTCGCGCAGGCCCGGATGGCCAAGGTGAGCGGGCTGGCCAACTTCTCGGTGCAACTGCTGAGCGGCTGGACCCTGACCCTGATGCTCTGGCTGGCCGGTCATGGGGTAGCGGGTGCTGCGCCCGACCCCATTACAGCACTGATGGTCTTTGCCACCCTGGCAAGCTTCGAGGCACTGATGCCACTGGCGGGGGCTTTCCAGCACCTCTCCACCAGCCTCACCTCGGCACGCCGCCTGAACGAGATCCTGCAAGAGGCAAAAACCCCCGTGTGGGGCGACGAGCAGACCCACGCTACCGCTGGCGCGCTGCAGATCAATGACCTCTATTTTGGCTACCCCGGCAACCCTCAGCCGGTGCTGCGTGGCTGCACCCTGCAACTGCACGCCGGTGAGAAGCTGGCGCTGCTGGGCCAGACCGGCTGCGGCAAATCGACCCTGATGGGGCTGCTGACCCGGGAGTGGAGCCCGCAGGCTGGCAAGATCCTGCTGGGTGGCAAGCCGCTCACCGACTATAGCGAAGGGGCGCTGCGCGCCTCCATCTCGGTGGTGAGCCAGCGGGTGCACCTGTTTGCCGATACCCTGAGGGGCAACCTCAAACTGGCCGCCCCGACCGCCTCTGACGAGCAGCTGATTGCGGTGCTGACCCAGGTCGGACTGGCCAATCTGCTGGAAGATGAGGCGGGCCTCGACGCCTGGCTCGGTGACGGCGGCCGCCCCCTCTCCGGTGGTGAGCGTCGCCGTATCGGCATCGCCCGCGCCCTGCTGCACGATGCGCCGCTCTGGCTGCTGGACGAGCCGACCGAAGGGCTAGACAGCCAGACCGAGCGGGAGATCATGGATCTGCTGTTCCGGCTTGGGGCAGATCGCACCTTGCTGCTCATCTCCCACCGTCTGCTGGGGATGGAGCAGATGGACCGGATTGCCCTGATGGAAGAGGGACAGATCCGCCTCTGCGCCCCTCACAACGAGCTGCTGGCGGATGATTACTACCGCAGCCTCTATCAGCGACTGGCTCCTGTTTGATATCAGGCTGATATCAGCCTGATGGGGCTCACACCCTGACAACAGGGCGCAAAACGGGGCTGGTCGCCACAGGCGGCTGGCCCCTATAATGTCCCCCTCATTATTCAACAAGATGCCGACATGGAGCGCCTGCGCATTTCTACTGTCCTCATCACCGACACAAGATACGAGACGATGAAACGCCTGATCCTGATGATGCCCCTGATTGCCTCCGGCTGTGCCAACTACGCCTTCAACAGCAATCTGGATAAAGAGAACTTCGACGAATACTTCAAACCCGGTAGCGTGCGCATCTATGAACAGGATGAGCTGGCTGACCTCAACTACCTCTACCTCGGCACCATCGAGGGTGAATCCTGCCAGGCCGATGCCAACCAGCCGGTGCCCAACGCCGGTGAAGCGCGCACCCTGGCTCGCCGCCGCGCGGCCGACATGGGTGGCAACGGCGTCACCATCGACAAGTGCGCCGAGTTCAGCGACACCCCGGGCTGCCTGAAACAGGTGATCTGCTACGGGCAGGCGCTGAAAGTGGCCGAAGAGAAGTAACCCACTGTCATGGCCCTCGCTATCGTTCGCCTTGGCAGTCCGCGCCTGCCCGATGAGGGGCTGCGGATCGGCACGGTGCGCCGCCCACCCCGCGGCGTACCCAAGAGCAAATTTGCCAGCCAGCATTGGTACGATGTCTGGTTCCCCAATCTGGCCCCCAGCTGCGAGACCATGAAGCTGGGGCAGGCAGCCGAGACACCCGCCCAATGGGCGGCGTTTGGCAAACAGTACAAGGCCGAGATGGCGCAACCTGCCGCCAGGCACGATCTGGCGCTACTGGCCGCCCTCTCTCATACCACCAACCTCTCGGTGGGCTGTTACTGCGAGCAGGAGTCCCGCTGCCATCGCACCATTTTGAAAGAGCTGCTGGTAGCCGCGGGGGCCGCCATTCGCTAACTCGGTGAGCGACAGCGATGTGATGGGGAATCGCGTCAGCCTCTATTCGGCAACCATCAGGCATGGATAGACAGAGAGGGCATCCCGCGGGATGCCCTCTCTCGTTGTATTCACACCTGCTGCGCCACGCTCGGCAGCAGCGGCTCGATGCCCCTCTCCTATTGCAGACTGGGTTCCAGCAACTGCTGCCGCAGCGAAGTCTCCTCGGCCTGAGTCATGGCATGTTCCGCCACCCCGGCGGCAGGCTCGATGGCCAGCCAGTGGGCAAGGTCGGCGGCGGTCTCCTCCAGCGGCCGAAAGTTCAATCCCTTAACGATGGCCGCCTCGGCACTTATAGAGCCGTAACCGGCAAACTCCGCCTGCGCGCAGGGCAAGAGGGTGGGATAGCTCTGCCAGGGCTCGATACCGGCCGCCATCAGGGTCGGCCAGGGCAGCCACTCGGGCTGGATGGGGCTGGCTGGCGGCAAGCGGGCGCTCAGCCGCTCCAGCCAGTCACTCAGGGTAATGCCGGGTTTGAGCAGGTTGAAAATGCCTGACAACTGCTGTTCGGCCGCGCGCAGCACAAACTCGGCGCAGTCGCGCACATCCAGATACTGCAAGCGATCCTCGCCACTGCCCGGCAGCAACCAGGGCCCACCCTGCTGCACCCGCCTCACCCACCAGGCCATGCGCCCGGTGGGATCATGGGGGCCGCACAGCACACCCGGGCGCAAGATGCAGAGCCGAGCGCCCCAGCGGGCGCGATACTCCTGCTCGCACAATACCTTGAGCGGGCCATAGTCAGTGGGCATCTCCCCTTCGGGGATAGCATGCAGCGGCGCCGACTCATCCATTCCGGGCAGCGAAAAATCGCGATAGACGCTGATGGTGGAGATAAAGATCAACCGAGCGCAGCGCCCGAGCAAGGCGGCCGAGAGGCTTGCCGCCTGCTCGGGGCGATAGCAGCAGGTATCGATGACGAGATCCCACTGCAACCCGGCCCCTTGCAGGGCGCTCAGCCTCTTGTCCCTGTCGCCGATGAGCTGCACCAGATCGCGCCAGTCCGGATGCTGGTGCAGGCCACGGTTGAACAGAGTCACTTCATGGCCCCAATCCAGCGCCAGCGCGGTGAGGTGGCGCCCCAAAAAGCCGGTGCCACCGATAATCAGCAGTTTCATCCCTCTCCCTCCCCCTTCGGCGCGAGTGCGCATAATTCATCCTGACACGCCAGTTGCCTCCACCCTACGCAACTTGGCGCGCGGGCACAGCCCCCGACTGGCCGGGATGGGACAGGGATCACGGCAGCGCCGCAGAAAAGGGCGTAGTGAGGCCGAACCTGCGTTTTGGGGCCGCCTGTGCTAAATTGCCGGGGTTTTCAGTCAGGATCCGCCATGAAGTTCGAAATCGACACCCTCGGGATCATCCGCTCTCCCTACAAGGAGAAGTTCGCCATCCCCCGCCAGCCCGGACTGGTCAAATCGGCCCGCGCCCGCCTCGAGCTGCTCCCCCCTTACGATCAGCCGGATGTGCTGCGCGGCATCGAGCAGTTCTCCCATCTGTGGCTCAGCTTCGTCTTTCACCAGACCATGGCGCAAGGCTGGCACCCGACGGTGCGCCCGCCGCGCCTTGGCGGCAACGAACGGGTCGGCGTCTTTGCCACTCGCTCCACCTTCCGCCCCAATCCGCTCGGGCTCTCGGTGGTCGAGCTGCACGGGCTCGGTCGCGAGCGTGGCAAGCTGTGGCTGGAGCTGGGAGCGGTGGATCTGCTCGATGGCACCCCCATCGTCGATATCAAACCCTATATTCCCTATGCCGACAGCCTGCCGGATGCCCGTGGTGGTTTTGCCCCCGATGCGCCCACCCCGCCGCTGGCGGTGAGCTTCAGTGCCGAGGCAGAGCAACAGCTGCAACCCTGGCTCAAGGCTCACCCCGAGCTGCGCCAGCTGGTGAGCGAAGTGCTGGCGCAAGATCCGCGCCCCGCCTACAAGAAGGGCAAGCCCGATGAGAAGGAGTACGGGGTGCGGTTGTTTGACTGCAACGTCCGTTTTCGCATCAGCGAGCCGGATTGCGTGGTGCTGGCCATCGAGCCCGCCTGAACCTGGGCGGGCCGACATCACGGATGCTATTTCACGCCTTCTTCACGTCACAAGGGGCTTAATGAGCCTGTAAATTGTGTGGCATTGATCAGACTATCCACCCGGTTGCCAGTGATACCATGCAGACAGCAGAGGGCATCTCCTCTCTGACTGATGCCAGCAGCAGGCTATCGATGTATGGCAAGCATGGTAGCCCGGCTGCTGCCGCCAAAGGATCTGGCCTCGCTCCGACACGTTTGAGTGCGGGGATGCCACACGGATGTGACAGCACTTCGAAGGAACAAACCTATGCTGATGAACAGTGAACAACGTTATGGCACCCTGAATATCGGGCTGCACTGGCTGACCCTGTGGGCCATGATCGCCGTCTACGCCCTGATCGAATTTCGCGATATCTTCCCCAAAGGGGACCCTGGCAGGGACCTGATGAAGGAGTGGCACTTTATGCTGGGGCTGCTTATCTTCGCCCTGGTGTTTGTCAGACTGGCCCTGCGCTGGATGAGCCCGACGCCCCGTATCGTGCCCGAGCTCTCCCCGATCATGCACAAGCTGGCAAAACTGGCCCACCTCGCCCTCTACGGTTTTCTTATTCTCACCCCGCTGTTTGGCTGGCTGCTGCTGAGCGCCGCGGGCAAGCCCATCCCCTTCTTCGGGCTTGAGCTGCCTGCCCTGCTCTCCCCAAGTCCGGATCTCAAGGGGCTGATCAAGGAGGTGCACGAGACGCTGGGTAATATCGGTTACGCCCTGATCGGCCTGCACACGCTGGCCGCCCTCTATCATCACCATATTCTCAAAGACAACACCCTCACCAATATGCTGCCGCCGCGCCGCAGCTAACGGGTAACGGGGAAATGCAGAGGGGGCCATCGTGGCCCCCTCTCTGTTTTCCTGAACAAGCGTCATCTGCACTACTGGCAAACGGCATCACGCCTGCTTGGCCAGCTCCTCAGTCGGCTTGCCTTTCGGCTCGTGCGGCAGCTTTTTCACATTGTTCTTGCTCTCCGGCTGCTTGCTCCCGGACGAACTGTTTTCAGACAAGGCTTGCAACACGGGATCGGCCTTGCCGGCCACGGTGGGCTGGGACTGGCCAACAAAGTTGCCGCCTTTGCAGATGGAGAGACTGCCCCCCTTGAAGATCCCCTGCATCTTGCCGCTCTCCAGGATCTCCACCTCGGCGGAGGTACAGGTGCCTTCCAGCAGACCATTGATGATCACGTGGGGCGCACTCACCTCTCCCTCAACACTGCCGCCCTGCATGATGCGCAGCACACCACCGATGAGCTGGATGGTGCCATTGATCTGACCGCGCACCTCCAGATCCCCCTCCACCTGCAACTCGCCCTTGAAGCGGGCACCGGCTGCAATCACAGTGGCCCCGGCCGACGCAGTAGCCGCACCACCTTTGTTTCTTCCAAACATCCGTACTCTCTCCACCAACCACACAAGCAGAACCAGCGGCATCGGCGCCACTGGCCACAGAAAACAGGGCGACCCCAGCACGTAGAGCAGCAAGGCTGCCCCCCAGCAGAGCCAGACAATATAGAGGAGGTCGCTGCGCTCACGCTGTTGCAGTCGCGCCAGCAGCCTTCCGGCCATCTCTCTCATCACATCAAACCTTTCGCAACATGGCTGCCGACCAGCATGCCATCGACAACCCGGACCATGGTTAAACGACCAGTTGATGCGAACTCTGAAGTCCCGCTGATTCAGTCCCGATACAGCCGGGATGCATTAGGATTCGAATTGACTCGAAGCGACATACACTTTCTAATTGACAGCCTGGATCCCTATGACCGCTCACATCATGAAAATTCTGTTGGTCGAAGACGACAAGCTGCTCAATCACCACCTCTCCTCTCTGCTGACCGAAGCCGACAATCAGGTCTACAGCACCGACCAGGCCGGGATTGCACTGCACTACGCCGCCGACTATCCCATTGATGTGGCCATCATCGACCTCGGTCTGCCCGATATGGACGGCCTGCAACTGATCCGGCAACTGCGTGAACGGCAGATCCCCTTCCCCATCATTGTGCTGACCGCCCGTGGCAACTGGCAGGACAAGGTCGAAGGACTGGAAGCAGGTGCTGATGACTATCTGGTCAAACCGTTCCAGAAAGATGAGCTGCTGGCCCGACTCAATGCGCTGGTGCGCCGCAGCGCCGGTTTTATCTCGCCCAAGGTGAAAGCCGGTGATTACGAGCTGGATCTCTCCCGCAAGGAGCTGACTATCGCCGGAGAAGTGGCGGTGCTCACCAGCTTTGAATACCTCATTCTGGAGTACCTGATGCGCAATGCCCGTCAGGTGGTCTCCAAGCAGCAACTGCTCGACCAGCTCTACGGCGACGGCGAAGGGGACCCCAACACCATCGAGGTGATGGTGAGCCGCCTGCGCAAGAAGCTGGATCCGGAGGGGACGATTCAACCCATCTCCACCATCCGGCGTCAGGGTTATATCTTCAACCTCTCCTGTAACTGATGCAGTTTCATCTGCCGCGCCCCATCAAGATGATCCGCAGCTCACTGCACATCAAACTGCTGCTCAGCTCGCTGCTGGTCATCGCGCTGATCATGGGGTTTGCCGTCTACGCCCTCTATCTTGGCCACGTCGAGGAGCAGACCCAGAAGGCCAGCGCCCGGATGCAGGAGAACCTGGCCAAGCTGTTTTCCTCCACCGAGCCGGATGACAAGGGGTCGAACGTCGAGCTGGGACGGATATCCCGTGGTGCAGGGGATCGCAACCTCGATACCCTGATCTGCCGCGCCGATGGCGATCTGGTCTGGTCGAGCCTCCATATGCCGGAGGTGATCAAGGCCAAACAGACCATCTGCGGCGATCTGATGAAGTATCTGGGGGGGATGGATCTCGACTACTTCTTCAAGAAGCACACCATCAAGAACGGCGAGAGCTACTTCGTCTACAGCCTGCGGTTTATCCGCAATCCCGGCAGCGGCACCACCGCCTACTACGTGGTGATGATCGACTCGGCCAAACGCTATCACGAAGAGTCCCGCACCTATCTCTACCAGACCGCCAAACAGGCGCTGCTCGCCTATATGCTGCTGGCCGGGCTGCTGCTGCTCACCACCTTCTGGAGCCTCAGCTCACTGCGCACCATCGCCCGTCAGATCGACGATATCCGGGCCGGCAAGCGCGATGACCTCTCGAGCGATTTTGAGCGGGAGCTGGCCCCGCTGACCGACTCCATCAACCAGCTGCTGGAGAACGAACGCCAGCAGACCCAGCGCTACCAGCACGCCCTCAACGATCTCGCCCACAGCCTGAAAACCCGGCTGGCGCTGATCCAGATTACTACCCGCGAAGTGAAGCTGGGGCGGGAGATCCACGACAACATCAACGAGCAGATCCTCACCATGGATCAGATGATCCAGTATCAGCTCAGACGGGCAGTAACCGGCCGCCAGCGCCTTGCCAGCAAGGGTACCGAGCCGGTACCGCTGATTGAAAAACTGCTGGCCAGCCTGACCAAGGTCTATCGCCACAAAAAGCTGCAAACCCACTTCAAGTTCGATGATGACGCCCTCTTCCACGGCGAACAGGGCGACCTGATGGAGCTGATGGGCAACCTGCTCGACAACGCCTGCAAGTTTGCCATCAGCGAAGTGAAGGTGACGGTACGCCGCCATCTCGAGCGGCTGCGCATCGAAGTGGAAGATGATGGCCCGGGTATCGATCCGGCCAAATCGGAGCAGATCTTCCAGCGCGGCGTGCGGGCAGACAGTTCACCCGGTCAGGGCATAGGACTGGCGGTGGTGACCGAAATCGTCCACAGCTACGGCGGCCAGATCCGGGTCGATGAATCCCCCCTCGGCGGCGCCCGCTTTACCCTGGATCTGCCCTGACACCGGATAGGCCCGACCACGGGCCCTCTGCCACCCGCTGCACTGCCCTACCCAGGGTTAAAAACTCCTGCCTGACACCACCCAATTCAGCAATATGCTATCGAGATGCTTGAGATGTGAGGCATCTCGGTTAAGCTATGGCCGACTCGTTTGTTAACCATTTGATGGACCTGTAATCGCACTATGGAAAACATGTTTGAAAGATTGATGTACGCATCCCGCTGGATCATGGCCCCCATTTATCTTGGGCTCAGCCTCATACTGCTGGCACTGGGAGTGAAATTCTTTCAGGAGATCCTCCATATCCTGCCCAACATACTGGAGATGAAAGAGGTGGATCTGGTGCTGGTCACACTGTCGCTGATCGATATCACCCTGGTGGGGGGACTTATCGTGATGGTGATGTTTTCCGGCTATGAGAACTTCGTCTCGCGCCTAGATGTCGGGGATGAGAGCGACAAACTGGTGTGGCTCGGCAAGCTCGATGCCGGCTCCCTGAAAAACAAGGTCGCCGCCTCCATTGTCGCCATCTCCTCCATTCACCTGCTCAAGGTGTTTATGAATGCCGAAAACCTCCCCAACGACAAGATCAAGTGGTACCTGCTGATCCACATCACCTTTGTCCTCTCGGCCTTCGCCATGGGCTACCTCGACAAGCTGACCCGCAAATAGTAGCCAGCCTGCGATAGACGATATGCCCGATAACACGACATGGATCGGGCATATCGTGCGGCCACTCTTTACAGTCGAGGCCAATATGATCCGCCCATTATCTGCCACCGATCTGGATGCCGCCGTCGAGCTCTGGTATCAGGCATCGGTGCAGGCCCACGACTTTATTCCCGCCACCTTTTGGCGTGAGCAACAGGCAGCGATGCGCGATATCTACCTGCCCGCCAGCCAGAGCTGGGGCTATGAGGAGGATGGACTGCTACTGGGCTTTATCTCCTGGTATCAGGGGTCTGTTGCCGCCCTGTTTATCTCCCCAGATCACCAATCACACGGGCTGGGTCGCCAACTGATCGAACACCTCAAAGCCCAATATGATCGACTCGAGTTGACGGTCTACGCCGAAAATGAGCAGGCGCGGCGCTTCTATTCCCGCAACGGTTTCAAAGAGGGTGAGCAGCAGTTATGCGAGCATAGCGGCCACCCCGAGTTGGTGATGCATTGGCAACGGGATTAAGCGGGTTTCCCATAGCGATGGCGAGCACGCTTTGCCTGTTTTGTGGCCGCCTTGAATGCCATGACGGCATTCTCTACAATGACCCACTTTTTATTCATTTCGGGTTATATCGATGAGCGATACCAGCACCAAACCGGCTCTGCCGGATCACCTCTCCTGCAATCCCCGCAGCCCTCACTATGTGGCCGCCTGCTTCGAGCACCCGATCGGTATTCGCCTGAACGGCAAAGAGCGCACCGATGTCGAGGAGTACTGCATCAGCGAAGGTTGGGTAAAGATCCCCTCCCCCAAAGCGCTGGATCGCCGTGGTCAGCCCATCCTGATCAAGCTCAAGGGCACCGTTGAAGCCTTCTACAGCTAATCAGCGCGCTGCTGCTTGATAAACAATAAGGCCACCCTCGCGGTGGCCTTATTGTTTCCGGTATTGGTGTTGACGTCAGCGCTATCTAAGCGGCACCCACCAACCCACATTTCTCTCTGGGCAGCCCTTTATACCCCCAAGCGGTCGCGCAGGGTGTACCAGGCGGCGCCCGCGGCGGTGAAGGGGATGCGGAACAGGCGGCCACCCGGGAAGGGGTAGTGCGGCAGTTTGGCAAAGGCATCGAAGCGCTCCGCCTGACCGCTCAGCACCTCCGAGAGCAGCTTGCCCGCCAGATGAGTGCAAGTAACACCGTGGCCGCTGTAACCCTGCATGTAGTAGATGTTGGGCCCGATGCGACCAAACTGCGGCAGCCGCGACAGGGTGAGCAGGAAGTTGCCGGTCCAGGTGTACTCCACCTTGACGTCAGCCAGTTGCGGGAAGGTTTTGAGCATCTTGGGGATGATCAGCCGCTCGATATCCGCCGGATCCCGCGCGCCATAAACCACACCGCCGCCATAGAGCAGCCGGTGATCGCCGGAGGTGCGGTAGTAGTCGAGCAGGTAATTGCAATCCTCCAGACAGTAGTTTTGCGGCAGCAGTGAACGGGCCCGCTCCTCTCCCAGCACTTCGGTGGCGATCACCTGGGTGCCGCAAGGCATGCTCTTGCTGGCCAGTTCCGGCACCAGATTACCGAGGTAAGCGTTGCCCGCCACCACCACAAAGCGCGCCTTCACCGCCCCCTTGGCGGTCTTGACCAAGGCTGGCTGCCCCGGGGTGATGCTGGTGACGGCGGATTGTTCGAAGATCTGCCCCCCCTGGATGCGGATGGCTTCCGCCTCCCCCAACGCCAGATTGAGGGGGTGGATATGGCCGCCGCTCTTGTCGAGCAGGGCGCCGACGTAGCGATCGCTCGCGACCACCTCGCGCACCCCCTTGGCATCGAGCAGCTCCAGCTGGTCGTTGCCCCACTTCTCCCAGCGCGCCTTCTGCGCCTTGAGCTCGTGCAGCTGCTTCTCGGTCTCGGCGGCAAAGACCCCCCCCTCCTGCAGATCGCACTGAATGTTGTAGCGCTTGATCCGCTCGCGGATGATCTGGCCCCCCTCAAACAACATGGAACCGAGCAGCCTGGCCTGATCCGGCGGGCAGTTCGCTTCTATGGTGTCGATGTCGCGGCTGTAGGAGTTGACGATCTGGCCGCCGTTGCGGCCGCTGGCGCCAAAGCCGACTCGTGCGGCCTCCAGCACCACCACCTTGTAGCCCTTCTCTACCAGATGCAGGGCGCTGGAGAGGCCGGTATAACCCGCACCGATGACGCAGACATCGCACTCCAGCTGCTCGGTCAATGTCGGATAGGGCGCGTGTTTATTGGCGCTGGCTGCGTAGTAACTGTTTACATGTTCGGTCATGATCCCTGTTTCCTTACCGGTTCGGTTGCCAAACTACTGTCAGGATTAAAAGCTCGCCGGGGTGTGTGCGCTGACGATGCGACAGGTCTCCCCCGACGGATTGCTGAAGCTGTGGGGCTCGCCGGTGTCGATCACATAGCTGTCGCCCGCCTCCAGCTGATAACTCTGGCCCGCCACCGTCAGGATCACCGACCCCTCCAGCACAGTGCCGACCTCCTCCCCCTGATGGGTCACCTGACCGCCGGTGTCGGTGCCGGGGGGATAGGTTTCCAGCATAAAGCCGAGCTGGCGACGGTTGTTGCCGTTGTGCACCAACTTGAGGGAGACCCCCTGACTGCCTAGCTCGATCAGCTGATCCGCCTTGATCACCACCTCCGGAGTGCGGCTCTCCTCCTCGGCGAAAAACCGCGACAGCGGCAGGCCGTAGATGGTGAGCAGCTTTTGCAGGGAGGCGACCGAGGGGCTCACCTTGTCCTGCTCGATCATGCAGATGGCGCCATGAGTCAGGCCACTCAACTCGGCCGCCCGCCGCTGGGAGAGCCCCAGCTGATGGCGTACCGCCGCCAGCCGTTCCCCCATGGTGCGCGCCCCGGCGTCAGTCCCACTCACCGGTCGAGCCACGTCCTCCCGGCTCTGTGGCCCGCTCATGAAAGGCCCCCTTCTGCGCCATGTCTGCATCCTTGCATCATCAGCCTCTCCTGCTTGCGCGTGATCGCATTGGATCAGGCGCAGCCCGTTTACCCTGCTGGTTAAAATAGCCGACCAGCTTTCCCTTGCCGTTCACTATGTTACACAGCGAAACCGTTCATTATTTTGCACACCTGATTTACCATCCCCCGGTCATCTGCCCACTTGCAGCCTGCCAGTGAACCGGAGAAAGCGCGCTACACAGCCCATTTTCTAGCATGGCGCCCCCCAGCAATTCAAATATATTTAACACTTGAAAAACATTTCAGCTCAAATTATGGTCTTCCTGTGCTTATTATTTTATACGGCAGCGGCGCAGGAAGGGCCGGCTCACTCCGGCAACCAGCTGCTCTGACCCACACTCGAGGCTTCTCATGTCAGGAACAACATCCCACTCCAGCTTGATCACATCCCGCGCCTATATAGATGGACAGTGGTGCGAGGCCGCCAGCGGCCGCACCTTCGAGGTCACCAATCCGGCTACCGGTGCCGTGATCACTCAGGTGCCCGACATGAATGAAGAGGATACCCGCCGCGCCATCGCGGCCGCCCACGCGGCGCAACCCGCCTGGGCAGCCCTCACCGCCAAGGAGCGCAGCAACAAGCTCTACGCCTGGTTTGCCGCCATCACCGCCCACAGCGATGAACTGGCCCGCATCATGACCTGCGAGCAGGGCAAGCCGCTGGCGGAAGCCAAGGGGGAAGTGACCTACGGCGCCAGCTTTATCCAGTGGTTCGCCGAAGAGGGCAAGCGCGCCTATGGCCGCACCATCCCGGGCTTTAGCGGCGATCGCCGGCTGGCCACCATCAAGCAGCCGGTCGGAGTCGTCGCCGCCATCACTCCGTGGAACTTCCCGATTGCCATGATCACCCGCAAGGCGGGCCCGGCGCTGGCCGCCGGTTGCACCATCGTCATCAAGCCTGCCGCCGAAACGCCGCTCTGCGCGCTGGCACTGGCGCTGCTTGCCGAGCAGGCGGGCATCCCCGCCGGTGTCATCAATATCGTCACCAGCCATCAGGCGAGTGCGGTGGGCAACGAGCTGTGCAGCAATCCGGTGGTGCGCAAGCTCTCCTTCACCGGCTCTACCCGCATCGGCAAGCTGCTGATGCGCCAGTGCGCCGACACCATGAAAAAGCTGTCGCTGGAGCTGGGTGGAAACGCCCCCTTTATCGTCTTTGACGACGCCGACCTCGACGCCGCCGTGGCAGGGGCGCTCGCCTCCAAATACCGCAACGCCGGGCAGACCTGCGTCTGCGCCAACCGCATTCTGGTGCAGGCCAGCGTCTATGACGCCTTCGCCGAGAAGCTGACTGCCGCCGTCGCCGCCTTCAAGGTGGGAGATGGCATGGCGGAGGGCACCCAGATCGGCCCGCTCATCAACCCCACCGCCGCCAGCAAGGTGGCCGAGCTGGTGCAGCAATCGGTCGCCGCCGGTGCCGAAGTGCTGCTGGGGGGCGAAGCCCACCCCGCCGGTCCCCTTTTTTACCGCCCCACCATTCTGGGCAAGGTGGATAAAACCAACCCCATTCTGCAGGAGGAGATCTTCGGACCGATCGCCCCGCTAGTGCGCTTCGAGACGGAAGCCGAAGCCATCGCCATTGCCAACGACACCCCTTATGGCCTGGCCGCCTACTTCTATGGACGCGATATCGCACGGGTATGGCGCGTCGCCGAGCAGCTGGAGTACGGCATGGTCGGCATCAACGAGGGGATCATCTCGACCGAGCTGGCCCCCTTTGGCGGCATCAAGGAGTCGGGGTTGGGCCGGGAAGGGGCCGCCGAGGGGCTGGAGGAGTATCTGGAGACCAAATACCTCTGCTTTGGCGCCATTCGCTAGGGCAGCAACAGAGAGACAAGGCGCCGCCGATCTGGCCCGATGGGCTGATCGGCGGTGATGGGCGCCAAAACGCCTGCCACATTTTCAGGGAATATCGGGGGCTGCGGCCCCTCAGGGAGGAAAGATGAGTCAGTCAGAATCAAACAAGGCGTGGCAAGCGCGCCGCGAAGCATCAGTGGTCAATGGCGTTGGCACCCTGCTGCCGGTCTTTATCGACCGGGCGCAAAACGCCGAGCTGTGGGATGTGGAGGGCAACCGCTACATCGACTTTGCCTCCGGCATCGCCGTGCTCAACACCGGCCACAACCACCCCAAAGTGGTGGCGGCGGTGCGCGAGCAGCTGGAAAAGTTCAGCCACACCTGCTTTCAGGTCACCCCCTACCCCGGCTATATCGAGCTTGCCGAAAAGCTCAACGCCCTGGTGCCTGGCCCGACGCCGAAGCGCACCCTGTTTCTCTCTACCGGCGCCGAGGCGGTCGAGAACGCCATCAAGATTGCCCGCGCCCACACCGGTCGCAGCGGTACCATCGCCTTCAAGGGGGGCTTTCACGGCCGCACCATGATGGGGATGGCACTCACCGGCAAGGTGGTGCCCTACAAGACCGGCTTTGGCCCCTTCCCGGGGGAGGTCTACCACATCCCCTTCCCCGCCGATTATCTCGGGGTGAGTGAAGAGGATGCCCTGCACGCCCTCGAGCTCTGCTTCAGCGCCGATATCGAGCCGAATCGCGTCGCCGCCATCATCATCGAACCGGTGCAGGGTGAAGGTGGCTTCTATCCCGCCTCCCCGAGCTTTATGCAGAAGCTGCGCAGCGTCTGCGACCAGCACGGCATTCTGCTGATCTGCGACGAGATCCAGAGCGGTTTTTGCCGCACCGGCAAGACCTTCGCCACCGAGTATTCGGGGGTTGAACCCGACATCATGACGTTGGCCAAGAGTCTGGCGGGTGGCTTCCCCCTGTCAGCCGTGGTGGGCAAGGCGGAGATCATGAACTCGGCCAAGCCGGGTGGCCTGGGTGGTACCTATGCGGGATCCCCCATCGCCTGCGCCGCCGCGCTGGCGGTCTTGCAGGTGATCGAAGAAGAGAAACTCAACCAGAAAGCGCTGGATCAGGGGGAGCAGATCAAGGCGGGGCTGGAACGCATAGCCGAGCGTTTTGACTGCATAGGTCAAATTCGCGGCCCCGGTGCCATGGTGGCCATGGAGCTGGTGAAACGCCGTGATGCCAGCCAGCCCGATCCCGACCTTACCAAACGACTGGTGGCCGAGGCGGGCAAACAGGGTCTGGTCCTGCTCTCATGCGGGGTGCGCGCAAATGTCATCCGTTTTCTCGCCCCCCTGACAGCCCCTGCGGCAGTGATTGACGAGGGGCTGCAACTCCTTGAAAAATCACTGGAGGCCGTGCTGGCCTGACCAGCAGGAAAGTGACCACTTACCTGTGCAAATAAATGCAATTTTGCCCCCTTTTTTTCTTGTCAAGGGGGCCCTGCAAATGCACAATGCGCCGCCACTGAAAGAACCGATGTAAAACAATGGCATCGGTTCTTTTTTAGACAGTGAACACACCCATAAACGAGGCCGGATCACCCCCGGAAAAGATAGCGAGATTGGCAGCAGTCTCCCGACACCAAGTCTAGTGAGGAACAACATGGGGCATCTCAATGCTTTCCAACCGGCCATGGCCGGTGTGCGCCGCCCTGGCGCCCTTGATTCCCGGGCCTCTCTCCCGGTTTCGTTGATGGACCGTGCCACTCTGGCACTGCATGAGGAACATGCATAATGGCGGCCCAGCAGGTTGGTCTGAAAAAGACCCTCAAACTGTGGCAGGTCGTGGTTATGGGACTGGCGTACCTCACCCCCATGGCGGTGTTCGACACCTTCGGCATCGTCACCGAGATCACCGAAGGCCATGTGCCGACCGCCTACCTGTTTGCCCTCATCGGCATGCTGTTCACTGCCCTGAGCTACGGCCATCTGGTGCGCAAGTTCCCGTCGGCAGGCTCCGCCTATACCTATGCCCAGAAGGTGTTCCACCCTTATGTCGGCTTTATGGTGGGCTGGACCTCCCTGCTCGACTATATGTTCATGCCGATGATCAACATGCTGCTGGCCAAGATCTATCTCGAAGCCCTCTTCCCGAACGTGGAGCCCTGGACCTATATCTTCGGTCTGGCGGCGGTGATGACCGCCCTCAACCTGCGCGGCATCAAGCTGGTGGCCAACTTCAACAGCCTGATCGTGGTGATGCAGTTCAGCATCATCGCCATCTTCATCGGCCTGATCGCCTGGGGCGTTCACAACGGTGAAGGGTTGGGGACCGTGGCCAGCAGCCGTCCCTTCTTCTCCGAGCAGATCCAGGTGTCACCGCTGCTGATGGGGGCCTCCATCCTCTGTCTGTCGTTCCTCGGTTTTGATGCCATCAGTACCCTGTCGGAAGAGACCCCGGACGCGGATCGGGTGATCCCCCGCGCCATCGTGCTGACGGCGCTGATTGGCGGTGTGCTGTTCGTCACCACCTCCTACTTCCTGCAGCTCTACTTCCCGGACATCTCCCGCTTCCAGCATCCGGATGCGGTACTGCCGGAGATCGCCCTCTATGTCGGCGGCAAGCTGTTCCAGGCGGTGGTGCTGGTCTGCACCACAGTAGCGGTGCTGGCCTCGGGGCTCGCCTCCCACGCCGGCGTATCGCGCCTGCTCTACGTAATGGGTCGTGATCGCGCCCTGCCTGCCCGCTTCTTCGGCTACATCCATCCGAAGTGGCAGACTCCGGCGTTCAACGTGCTGCTGGTCGGCCTGCTGGCCCTCTCTGCGGTGTCGCTGGATCTGGAGATGGCGCTGGCGCTGATCAACTTCGGCGCCCTGGTGGCCTTCACCTTCGTCAATCTGGCGGTGATTGCCCACTTCTATGTGAAGCTGGGCCGCAACAAGTGTCTCAAGGATCACCTGATGTATCTGCTGCTGCCGCTCTGTGGCGCCGCCTGTATCGGGGTACTGTGGCTCAACCTCGAGCCCTCCTCCTTCGAGCTGGGGCTGATCTGGGCGGCGCTGGGGGCCATCTACCTGTTCCTGCGCCTCACCGTGTTCCGCATCCCGCTGCATACCGCCGACAAGGTGGAGATCGCCCAGTAACCGCTGGCGCCCCTCCCCCCGATAGAGAACAAGGAGCCCGCGGGCTCCTTGTTGTTTTTGCGGTGCTCTGGTGGCCAGCAGCACGGGTTGCCAGAAATGCGGTTTCTGCAGGAAGTGTGACTGATTTCAAATAACTACCCAGCTGGACTGCTCGCCGTGCCATGGCCCGAGCCGCGTTGCCTTCTATCCTCAGTCATTAATGTGAATGGATATGCAGCCACTCTTTTTCCACTTCACCCCCTCCCATCCCCCACCAGCCGATAAGCTCGCAGGACTCGAGCCCGGGGGAACGCCACCAAATATGATCAGGATCAATGTTGAGGCGCTATGCACCCTGCAGCCCCGATTTGCCGATTTTTCATACGCCATGACAGGGTTCTCTTCCCCCCCGAAAAAGGGGGAGCGGCTCGGGGACGGCTGCAGGGGGCGAGTGACCACTTACCTGCTCCGTGCGTATGCAAAAAAATGCGTTAATCTGCCCTTTTTTGCTTGTCAAGGGGGCTGACCGAATGCACAATACGCCGCCAATAAAGGACCGATGTTCACTGCGACATCGGTTTTTGTATTTTTGAAGTGCAGTACAAACCCACCACAAGAGGCCGGAACGTTTCCGGAAGTGATATTCGAGATTGCCAAACAATCTCCCGACGTTGAGAGGATAACAATGGGGCGTTTTAATGCTTTCCTGCCGGTACAGCCCGGTATGCGCCTCCCCGGCGCCCTTGATGTACAGGCTTGCGAATCCATCGTATCCCTGCGCTCGTTGCAAGCACGTGCTGCGGCACTGATTGAGGAGAAAGCGTAATGGCATCGCAAAACGCCAAGCTGCTCAAGACCCTTACCCTGACACAAGTGATTGTGATGGGTCTGGCCTATCTGACCCCCATGGCTGTCTTCGACACCTTCGCCATCGTCGGTGACATCACCGATGGCCGGGTCGCCACCGCCTATCTGCTGGCTCTGGGTGGCATCCTGCTCACCGCTTTCAGCTACGGACATCTGGTACGCAAGTTCCCCTCTGCGGGCTCTGCCTATACCTATGCCCAGAAGGTGTTCAACCCCTACGTCGGTTTCATGGTCGGCTGGTCATCCCTGCTCGACTACATGTTCATGCCGATGATCAACATTCTGCTGGCCAAGATCTACCTGACCGCCATGTTCCCGGGCGTCGAGCCCTGGGTGTTCATCTTCGGTCTGGTGACCGTGATGACCTTCCTGAACCTGCGCGGCATCAATCTGGTGGCCAACTTCAACGGTCTGATCGTGGTGATCCAGCTGGCCATCATCACCCTCTTTATCGGCCTGATGGCGTGGGGCATCTACCACGGTGAAGGGGCTGGTACCCTGATGAGCAGCCGTCCGTTCCACTTCGAGTCAGCACAGCTGGTACCGCTCTTTACCGGTGCGACCATTCTCTGCTTCTCGTTCCTGGGCTTTGACGGTCTGAGCTCCCTCTCCGAAGAGACTCCGAATGCCGGCAAGGTGATCCCCAAGGCGATCGTGCTGACTGCCCTTATCGGCGGCATCATCTTCGTGGTGGTCTCTTACTGCCTGCAGCTCTACTTCCCGAGCCTCGCCCGCTTCCAGCATCCGGATGCGGTACTGCCGGAGATCGCTCTCTACGTTGGCGGCACCTTCTTCCAATCCGTGGTTCTGGTCTGCACCACGGTCGCGGTACTGGCCTCCGGCATGGCGGCTCACGCCGGTGTCTCGCGCATCCTCTACGTGATGGGGCGTGACCGGATGATCCCGGAGCGGGTGTTTGGCTATATCCACCCGAAATATCGTACTCCGGCCATCAACGTGCTGATGGTGGGAGGTCTGGCCCTCTCCGCCGTGTCGTTTGATCTGGATACCGCGCTGGCGCTGGTCAACTTCGGTGCGCTGGTGGCATTCAGCTTCGTCAACCTGTCGGTGATCGGTCAGTTCTGGGTGCGCGAGAAGCGCAACAAGACCCTCAAGGACCACATCGTCTATCTGCTGATGCCGCTGCTCGGTGCCGCCACCATCGGCGCCCTCTGGATCAACCTGGAGCAGAGCTCCCTCGAGCTTGGCCTGATCTGGGCTGGCCTCGGCGTGACCTATCTGTTCCTGCGTCTGGCGGTGTTCCGTATCCCGTTCCGCCAGTACGAGGAAGCGGCTGACGCCTGATCCTTTGCGGATAACGGATAGACAGAAGGGGAGCCATGGCTCCCCTTTTGCTATTTGACGGGCTGAAAATGGGGCTCGACTATTGCCACTCTCCCGCTGTCTACCCGTAGTGGTAGGCACGGAACAGACCGGGCGGATGGCGTCACCAGCCATATTTCTCGCCATCCCCATCATCTATTGGCGAGCAAACCACCAAAGCAAGTCATAAAACCATCATAAAAGTGTCACCTTGTCATATTTCTGTCATTAACCACTGATTAAATGCGCGGGTCATCAACAACCCAAGACGGAACGACCGTCTCAAGAGGCTTTATGCAACACCATCACTCCTTGTCACAGCCGCCCGCGACCCGCGCCCTGTTCAACTGGATGAGTGTCATCGTACTGGTCTACCTGATCCTGGTTGCCGTGGGCGCCATCTCCCACGGCTTCAAAGATTTCTCCGGCGGCGCCGAGGGCGCAGCCCAGATCTTCGCCTTTGCCAACAACCCCTTTGTCGCCCTGCTGCTGGGTATTCTCGCTACCGCGCTGGTGCAATCCTCCAGCACCGTCACCTCGGTGATCGTTGGTCTGGTGGCTGGCGGCCTGCCCATCAGCATGGCCATCCCCATGGTCATGGGTGCCAACCTCGGCACCACCATCACCAACACCATTGTCTCCATGGGCCATGTGCGGGATCGCGCCGAGTTCCGCCGCGCCTTCGCCGCCGCCACCGTGCACGACTTTTTCAACCTGCTGGCAGTGTTCATCTTCCTGCCGCTGGAACTGATGTTCGGTCTGCTGCAACATAGCGCCGAGTGGCTGGCCAACCTGCTGGTAGGCTCCGCCAACATGTCGATGAAGGGCATGGACTTCATGAAGCCGCTGACCGCACCGGCCCAGCAGCTGATTGACAGCGCCGTGGCCTTCCTGCCGGGCAAGGGTGCCGCCATCGCGACCATCATCATCGGTATCCTGCTGATCCTTGCCTGCGTCACTTATCTCGGCAAAGTGCTGCAACAGGTACTGGTTGGCCGAGCCAAAGAGCTGCTGCACAAGGCGCTGGGCCGTGGCCCGCTGACCGGCATCACCTCCGGTGCGCTGGTGACCATCATGGTGCAATCCTCCTCCACCACCACCAGCCTGATGATCCCGCTGGCCGGCGGCGGCGTGTTCAGCACCCGTCAGCTCTACCCCTTCACCCTAGGGGCCAATATCGGTACCACCATCACCGCCCTGCTGGCTGCCACCGCCATCAGCGGAGCCGGTGCCCAGCTGGCCCTGACCATCGCGCTGGTCCACGTGCTGTTCAACCTCTTTGCCGTGGTCATCATCTATGGCATCCCCTTCCTGCGCGACCTGCCGGTACGCGCCGCCGAGGGGCTGGCACGGGTAGGCAGCGAGAACAAGCTGCTGGCTCTGGGTTATGTGACGGGTCTCTTCTTCGCCCTGCCCGCCTTGATGATGGTGGCCGCCAAGTAAGCGCAGCCGCCATGACAAGGGGCGAGTCACCGACTCGCCCCTTTTTTCGTCTGCGTCTCCGAGCTTTGCCTGCCCGCTCACATCCTCCCGCCCTGTGGCTCGCCATCAGGGGCGGTGCGCGATAAGATGGCGCCCTCATTGCACTTTTTACATTTCATGGAACAGGAAAAACCGATGAAATTCATACTGATCGCGCTGCTCATCGCCGGTGTGGCCTACTACTTCTACTCCAGCAGCAACAACAAGAAGCTGGCGGCTGACAACGTGCGGATTGGCGCCGAGTTCCTCGCCAGCAACAAGGAGAAGCCGCTGGTGACCACCACCGCCTCCGGCCTGCAGTACGAAGTGCTGACCCCGGGCACCGGCACCGTTCACCCCACCGCCACCAGCAAGGTGAAGGTGCACTACGAGGGCAAGCTGCTGGACGGCACAGTCTTTGACAGCTCGGTCGCCCGTGGCGAGCCCATCGAGTTTGGCCTCAATCAGGTGATCGCTGGCTGGACCGAAGGGGTACAGCTGATGGTGGAAGGTGAGAAGACCCGTTTCTACATCCCCGCCAACCTCGCCTACGGCGACCGTGCCGCTGGCAAAATCCCGCCGGGATCAGTCCTGATCTTTGACGTGGAGCTGTTGGGCATCCAATAAGCGCACCATCAGCAACAAGGCCAGCATCATGCTGGCCTTGTTGCTATGGGAACCTCACTCCCCCTTGGCGATCCCTTCCCGGCGCGGATCCACTGCGCCAAACCAGCCGCCAGTGTTGCGCTCAACCCCCTGCAGGCCGGAGGTTTGCTCGTTCAGTACCACCTCATGTCCCCTCGCCTTCAATCCCTCGACCACCGACATGGGGGTGCGTCCCGCTTCCAGCTCGGTGGGGCCGTTGCGGCTGCCAAAGTTGGGCAGGTTGATGGCCTGTTGCAGGTTCAGGCCCCAATCCTGGGTACCGAGCAGGGTCTTGCCCACGTAGTTGATGATGGCGGAGCCCCCCGGCGAGCCCAGCGTCATGGTCAGCTCGCCGCTTGGCTTGTCAAACACCAGCAAGGGTGACATGGAGGAGCGGGGCCGCTTGCCCGGCTCTACCCGGTTTGCCACCGGCAGACCGGCAGCATCCACCGAGGTGAAGGAGAAATCGGTGAGCTGGTTGTTGAGCAGGTAGCCGTTGACCATCTGACGCGATCCGAAACCATCCTCGATGGAGCTGGTCATGGAGATGGCCATCCCCGCCTTGTCGACAATCGAGACATGGCTGGTAGAGGGGAGTTCCGGAGTCGCATCCTTGCCGCGCGCCAGCGCCAGTGGCGGCGTACCGGGCTTGGCAATCCCCATGGAGTGCTGACCGACAAGCTTGCCGCGCTCGGCCAGATAGCCCTTGTCCAGCAGCCCCTTCACCGGCACGCTGACAAAATCGCTGTCGGCGACGTACTGGTTGCGATCGGCGAAGGCGAGACGCGCCGCTTCGCTGTAGAGGTGGATAGCCTCGCTGGAAGCAGCCAGTCCCCCCTCCTTCGTGGTGATCGGCTTGAGGGCAGCCATATCGCGGCTCTCCAGCATGCCGAAAATCTGGCCGAGCGCCAGGGTGCCGGACGAGGGAGTGGGAAAGCCGCAGACCTTGCTCTGGCGATAGTCAAAGCAGAGGCCATCACGCACTTTGGCCTGATAGCTGGCCAGATCGGTGGCCGCCAGTACCCCGGGATTGGTGGGATGCTGGCGAACTTTGGCCACCATGGCATCCGCCAGCGGCCCTTGATAGAAGGCATCCACCCCCTCTGTGGCCAGAGTGCGCAGCACCTTGGCCAGCGCCGGATTGGTAAGCCGGGTGCCTGCCGTTTTGGGGCTTCCATCCGCCTGATAGAAGTAGGCTCGCGCCTGCGGATCCCGTGCCAGATAGGGATCCTTGGCCAGCAATGTGGCTAGCCGTGGACTTATCACAAATCCTTGTTCTGCCAGCGTGATGGCAGGCTCGAACAGCGCAGCCCAGGGCAGCTTGCCATAACGCTGATGGGCCAGAGCCAGAGCGCGCAGGGTGCCGGGAACGCCGACCGAGCGGCCCCCGACCACCCCGTCATAAAACGCCAGCGGCTTGCCATCTTGCATAAACAGCTGGTCGGTGGCGGCAGCCGGCGCCGTCTCGCGGCCATCCACCGCACTCACCTTGCGGCCATCCCACACCAGCAGCAGCGTTCCGCCACCGATCCCGGAGGATTGCGGCTCAACCAGCGTCAGCACCAGCTGCACCGCAATGGCAGCATCGACGGCACTGCCACCGGCCTTGATGATCTGGTAGCCAGCATCCACCGCCAGCGGGTTGGCGGCCGCCACCATGAAGTCATGGCCCTGCCAACCCTGCTTGTCGGTCCAGCCACTGGCGGCTTCCGGCGCGATCAGGGTCTGGGCTGGCGGGGTGTAGTGAAAGCCGTTGTCACTGGCACAACCGGCCAGCAGGGCAAGGGCGATAGCGAGCCCCAGAGGTTTGCGCAACATGACACTCTCCTTGTCTGTTTTATGACCATGAAGAGGGACTATGTCACGATTGGCGCTGGTAGCTCAAGTTATTGAACAAGATCAATATCTTACTCATCTATCAATAATGGCTATCCGTAACAGACATAAAAAAACCGCCCGAAGGCGGTTTTTTTCAATCAGGTAGAGCCAGTTCGCTTAGATGGACTGCTCTTCGCCACCCAGGGCGGCAAACAGCGCCGGGATAAACTGGGACAGCTCGGCGGTCACCAGCGCGAAGTCGGCATCCAGACGGGCGGCAGGATCTTCGCTGGTGACGTCGTCGTTCTGCTCGCGCAGCTCTTCGCTGAATTTCAGACGCTTGATGGAGAGATCATCCCCCAGCACGAAGCTGACGGTCTCGCCCCAGTTGAGGGCCAGCTTGGTCACCAGCTTGTCGTTGGCCAGGTGGTTCTTGATTTCATCCGTCATCAGATCCTGCTGCTTGCAGCGGATGATGCCGCCGTGCTCCATGGCACTGCGCAGCTCGGCTTCATCTTCCAGAGTGAAGGAGGCGGGCAGATTGCCCTCGTTCAACCACTCGGTCATGGTGATCTCGGGCGGGTTCTTGAGGGCCACCGGCACCACCGGCAGGGAGCCGATGGATTTGCGCAGCAGCGCCAGCAGATCGTCTGCCTTCTTGGCAGAACCTGCGTCCACCACCATCAAATTGTCGGCCGGATTGATCCAGGCGAAGGTCTGGCTGGTACGACTGAAGGCACGGGGCAGCAGGGTGTGGAGGATCTCCTCTTTCAGCGCTTCCTTCTCTTTCTTCTTGAGGGCGCGTCCCTGTTCGAACTCGATCGCTTCTACCTTCTCGGCCAGCATCTCCTTGACCACGGTACCGGGCAGCATCTTCTCCTCTTTGCGGGCGCAAATGAGGATGTGACCGGAGGCAGAGTGGGTCAGGGTTGAGCCGAATTTGCCAAGGGGCTTGACCCACCCGAAACGGGAGATGTCCTGACTGCCGCAAGGGGTGAAGGCACAGGCTTCCAGCTGGGTTTCCAGCTGATCAACGGTCAGGTCAAAGGGGCGGGTAAAGCGATAAATCTGCAGGTTTTTAAACCACATGGCGTCCTCGGTCTCTAGATTGTCCGGCGGGCATTGTACTAGAGAGGCGCTTTGTGATCAGCCAATCATTCTCGCTAAATAAAGGACGATCGACCTCACAGGGTCTCATTTATGTCACCTGTTTGTTCATCAAGTTCTCCTAGACTGCGAAAGTAAATTGTTAATAAGGATGAAGGTATGTTGCGGCCCAGTCGCCCGGAAGACATGGAAGAGATCGTCGAAATCTGGTTGCTGGCCTCCCTGCAGGCCCACGATTTCGTCGATGCCTCTTGCTGGTGGCAGGCCCAGGAGGATCTGCGTACCCGCTATCTCGATCGCGCCGCCATTTGGGTGTTCGAGGAACGCGGCGATCTGCTCGGTTTCATGGCGATGGTGGACAACTATCTCGCCGCCCTGTTCGTACGCCCCGACCGTCAGGGCCGCGGCGTCGGCCACGCCCTGCTGCAGGAGGCCAAGCGTCAGGGGGCGTCGCTCCACGCCCGGGTCTTTGTCGAGAATGATCAGGCGGTGCGTTTCTATCGCCGCCACGGCTTCGTTATCGAGGCCGAGGAGTCCGATCCCCTCACCGGCCACCCCCAATACCGGATGTGCTGCGAACCTGCCTGAATCGATGCCAGCCCCCTGTTTTACTTGAAAAAAGCACGGGGCATCCTCATCTTGTCCTCATCGGGTGCCACAGGCACCGTCCCTGCAACCGGGCTGCTTTCCAATGAAAATCCTCCATACCGCCGACTGGCACCTTGGCCATCAACTCCATGGTCATGACCGCCGTTTTGAACACGATGCCTTCCTCGACTGGCTGAGCGACACCCTCAAGGCGCGCGAGATTGACGCTCTGTTGGTGGCGGGCGATCTGTTTGATACCGCCAATCCCCCCGCCAGCGCCTGGCAGCAACTCTACCGCTTTCTGGCCAGACTGCGCGCCGAGATGCCCCACCTCAACATGGTGCTGATCGGCGGCAACCACGACTCCCCTTCCAAGCTCGATGCTCCCCACGAGCTGCTGCGCGCCTTTGACCTGCATCTGGTGGGCAGCATCAGCCGCGACAGTGAGGGCAAGCTCGAGACCGACCGCCTGCTGGTACCGCTGCAAGACAAGGAGGGCAACATTGCCGCCTGGTGCGCCGCCGTGCCGTTCCTGCGCAGCAGCGATCTGCGGGTAGAGTCGTTGGAAGAAGGACAAGACAGGCTGATCGAAGGGGTTCGACAGGTCTACGCCGAGGTGCTGGCCGAAGGACGGGCTCGCTGCGGGGAGGCGCTGCCGCTCATCGCCATGGGCCATGCCTATCTGGCGGCGGGCCAGCTCTCCGAGCTTTCGGAGCGGCGGGTGCTCGGCGGCAACCAGCACGCCCTGCCTGCCGAACTCTTTGCCGGTGCCGACTACACGGCGCTCGGTCACCTCCATCTTGCCCAGAGCCCGGCCGAGGGGGTGCACTACAGCGGCTCGCCGCTGCCGCTTTCGCTTGCCGAAGCGAACTACAACCATCAGGTGCTGGAAGTGACCTTTGCGGAGGGCAAACTGGCCGGGCTGGAGCGGATCCCGGTGCCGCGCGCGGTGGAGATGATCCGCCTGCCCCAGAGCACCCTCGACGACGCGCTGAACGCCATCGCATCGCTCGAGCTGCCAGCTTGTCCACAAGAGGCACAACCCTTCCTCGAAGTGCGGCTGCTGCTGCCCAAGCCCGAGGCCCGCATCCGCGAGCGCATTCTGGCCGCCATCGCCGACAAACCGGTGCGTCTGGCCCGCATCAGCACCCAGTATCAGGGCTCGGGGGAAGGGCTGGCCGATGGTCGCGAGCGGCGCAGGCTCGATGAACTCTCCCCCACCGAGGTGTTTCGCCTCTGCTATCAGCGCCAGTTTGAAGGGGAGCCCGAGGCTGGGCTGGTTGCCTCGTTTGAAGAGATCCTGGAGCAGGTGAAGGAGTCAAACCAATGAAAATCTTGTCTCTGTCAGGTGAGAATCTGGCCAGTCTGACCGGCCCCTTCACCATCGACTTTACCAGGGGGGCGCTCGGCGCCGCCGGTCTGTTTGCCATCACCGGCAATACCGGCGCGGGCAAGAGCACATTGCTCGACGCCATTTGTCTGGCCCTCTACGACGAGATGCCGCGCTTTATCGCCAATCGCAAGAACGTGGCCGAAGTGGGCCGCATGGATGACGAGGAGAAGCTCAAGGCCAACGACGTGCGCGGCATCCTCAGTCGCGGTCACGCCAGCGGCTTTGCCGAGGTACAATTTCGTGGCTGCGATGGCCGCATCTGGCTGGCCCGCTGGGCGGTGCGCCGAGCCCGCAACCGCGCCGAAGGGCGCTTTCAGGCGCAGGAGAGAACCCTGACCGATGTGGAGTCAGGGCAGGTCTTCTCCGGCAGCAAGCGGGAGCTACAGGATCGCATCGACGAGCTGGTGGGCCTCTCCTGGGAGCAGTTCCGCCGCGCGGTGATCCTGCCGCAGGGGGAGTTTGCCGCCTTCCTCAAATCGGATGCCAACGAGCGCTCCGCCCTGCTCGAACGGATGACAGGCACCGAACTCTACTCCGCCATCTCCATCCAGACCTATGAACGGGCGCGGGAAGAGCAGCAGAAGCTGGCCACCATCGCCCAGCGCCTCGGCGACGTGGCGCTGATGGACGAAGCGACCCGCGAACAGTGGGTAAGCCAGCAGGTAAGCCTCTCGACCACCCTCAAGCACGAGCAGCAACAGCAGCAGCTGATGCAGGACTTACGCGACCTCAACAGCCGCATTGCAGCCCAGTTGCAGGGCTGCGCCGAGGGACAGGCGGCGCTCGATGCCGCCCTGCAAGCCCACGGCGCCGCGGCCCCCGAGCGCGAGGAGTTTGCCCGTGCCGAACAGGCCCAGGTAGCCCGCGCCGATCACGACGAGCTGGCCCGTCTCACTCTGGAAGTGCAGCAGCAGGAGAAGGTGATCGCCGAGCTTGGGCCGGAGCTTGCCAAGCTCGAAGAGCAGACCCAGCAGAGCGCGCTGACCGAACAGCAGTTGCTGGCGGAAAAGATCGCCGCCGAGCGGGAATGGGGCGCCCTGCAACCCGAACTCAAGCGGGCACAAGAGCTCGATACCCGCATCAGGGAGAAAGTGCAGCAGTTGCAGAAGATCCAGCAGGAGGGGGCACAGGAGCGAGAAGTGCAGCTCACCCTCGAGCAGGGCTGGCGCGAGCAGAGCCGACAGGTGGAGCTGCTCAAGCAGCAGCACCAGCAGTGGGGACTTTGGCTCGAAGAGCACAAGGAGCTGGCACCGGTTGCCCACCAGTGGCAGCCCCTGCTCACCGCCATGCAGGATTGGGCCGAGGATGCCGACAAGCTGCAACAACTGCTTACCCTGCGCGATCACAAGCTGCGCGCCCTGCAGCAGCTGCAACGCCAGCTGGAACAGGGCCAGCAGGAGCGCGACTACTGGCAACATGAACAAGCTCGGCTGCAACAGCAACAGAACGAGCTGCAAGAGCAGCAGTGGGAGAGCCGCCTCGCCAAGGCGCAGGAGCAGTGGCAGCAGCAGACTGAACAACTGGGTCAGCTGCGCCAGTTGCTGGAGCTGGCCGATTACGGCCGCAACCACGGCGAGCAGCATAGCCGCCTGCAGCAGGAGCTTGCCCAGCTGGAGCAGGCGCTGGGCAAGCTCGCCACCCTTGGCGAAGAGCTGGCCCCCGCCCGCGAGCGGCTCGCTCTGCAGCGGGATGAGGCGCGCCACGCGCTGGAGCAGTCCCGTGCCATCGCCAGCTTCGAGCAGTATCGCCATATCCTGAGCGATGGCGAACCTTGCCCGCTGTGCGGTTCCGGGGAGCACCCCTACAGCCAGAGCCAGCCACAGGTGGCCGGCATTCTTGGTCAACTGGCGGAACGGACCCGCAGTCTGGAGCTGGAGTGGGAGCGGCTCAACCATCAATACATTCAGTGCGAGAGCGAGCGTCAGGAGCTGGCCCGCCAGCTGGCGGTGCGTCAGCAACATCTGCCGGAGCTGGAAACCCGCGCCGAGCAGCTGACCCAGCGCTGGCAAAAGCTGGGGGGCGATACCCTGCTGGGTCATCCGCTGCCGCTGCGCCAGAGCCCCATTGAGTGGAACGAGCTGATGAGCACCCTGCTTAGCCGTGGCCAGGCGCTGGAGCAGGGGTTGGCCCAGAGCCAGCAGCAGCTGCGTCAGGCCCAGCTTGGTCAACAACAGCTGCAAGGGGTGCGTCAGCAACTGAGCCAACTGGCTGCCCAGCACCAGCAGTTTGACCTGCAGTGGCAGGAGGCCGACCGCCAGCGCATCGCACTGGAAGGGGAAGTGAAGGGGATGGGCGAGCAGGAGGTGACCCTGCGCCAGCGCCTTGAGCAAGGCGCCCACCGCCTCGACGAGCAGATGGGCGGCCAACCGTGGCGCCAGTGGCTCGGCAGCCAGCAGTGGCACGAGTGGCAGCGAGCCTGCGAAGCCTGGCTGCACGGCCAGAGCGAGTGGGAGCGACTGGCCAGCGAGATCGCCAGCCTCACCCCGACACTAAGTGCGCAGGAGGCACGCCTGCAGACCCAGCGCGAGCTGCTGCACAAACTCGAGCGGGACTACAAGGAGCACGAACAGCAGCGTCAGGGGCTGCTCACCAGCCGCGCCGCCTGTCTCGGTGGCGAGGAGATCCCGCTGGTCGAGAGCCGCTGGCAACAGCGGCTGCAACAACTCGCCAGCGAACTGGAGCTGATGCAAAGCGGCGCCCGCGCTCTGCGGGAGCGGCAGACCGAACTCAAGACCCGCCTCACTCATGTGGAGCAGGAAAAGCAGACCAGCAGTCGCCGCAAGCGGGAGGTGCTGGCGCGCTGGGCTGCCCACGCCAGCACCCTTGGCATTGCCGAGTACGACCTTCGCCGCCTGCTCGCCATCACCCCCGATGAACTCAAGGCTCGCCGCTCTGCCCTGCAAGGGCTGGAAGATGCCCTTGGTGAAGCGCGTACCCGCCTTGCCGAACGGCAACGGGCGCTGGCGCTGGAGGAGAGCAAGCGGGATCGCTATCGGGAGCACCATCCCGAGCTGGCCGCCCTGCCGGATGCAGAGCTGAGCGAGCAGCTGACGGCACTTGATGCCCGTTGTCGCGCCCTTGAAGAGCAGCTGTTCGAGTGCAAGAGCAAGCTGGCACAGGCCGAAGCCGCCGCCCTCAAGGCGGGCAGCCTGCAACAGGAGCTGGCCGCCCAGCAGGCGGTAGCCGACCACTGGCAGCAGCTGTGCGATCTGATCGGGCAAGCCAACGGCGCCAAGTTCCGCACCTTTGCCCAGAGCCTCACCCTCGAGCGTCTGCTGCTGGAGGCCAACGCCCAGCTCGCCGAGCTGTCGCCGCGCTACCGGCTGGAGCGAGTACCCGGCACCGATCTGGCGCTGCAAGTGGTGGATCTCGACATGGGGGACGAGGTGCGCTCGGTGGACTCCCTCTCCGGTGGCGAGAGTTTTCTGGTGTCGCTGGCGCTGGCGCTGGCCCTCTCCAGCCTCTCGTCACGGCAGACCCAGGTCGAGTCGCTGTTTATCGATGAAGGGTTCGGCACCCTGGATCCGGACAGTCTGGATCTGGCGCTCGCCAGCCTCGACTCCCTCCAAGCCGCCGGTCGCCAGATCGGGGTCATCTCCCACGTCCAGACGCTGGTGGAGCGGATTGGCGTGCAGATCAGGGTCGAAGCCCTCGGCGGCGGCGAGAGCCGGGTAGTGGTTCCCTGAGAGCCTTCGGCTCACCCCCCACACCGTAAACAACAAGACCCCGCCAATTGGCGGGGTCTTGTTGAGAGGCTATCAGCCGAAGCGGTAAGCGCCCATATAAAGGCTGCCGCCATCCCAGCTCTCGTGCAGCCGGGTGGGCGCCACACCATCGGCCGCCCCCAACGCCACAAAGAGCGGGCGCAGGTGGTCGTCGTGGGGATGGGACTCCACCGCGCCTGGAGCCTGCTGGCGATAGTCGAGCAGCGCCAGCCGATCCTCGTCGGCCATCTTCTGCTCCAGCCAGTCGACAAACTGGCTGGCCCACTCTGGCACCGGCGAGCCTTCCGGTGCCAGCGCCCGCAGGTTGTGGGTGATGGCGCCAGAGGCGAGGATGCCAATCCCCTGACTACGCAGCGCCCCCAATACCTCTCCCAGTTGCCACAACTGGGCCGGGGTGAAGCTCGCGGGAATGGAGAGCTGCACCAGCGGGATCTCGCTGTTTGGGTCGATCAGGGATAGGGGCGACCAGACCCCGTGATCCAGCTCGCGCCGCACCGGGGTGGCGGTCAGTCCGGCCAGTGCCAGCTGGTCGCTCACCCCCTGCTGCAACCACTCGGGGCTGCTGGCAGGCCAGCGCATCCGGTAGAGGGGCTCGGGGAAGCCGTAAAAGTCGTACATCAAGGCCGGTTTGGACTCGACGTTGATCTGCAGCTCGCGGCTGAACCAGTGGGCGGAGATGACCACCAGCCCCTTGAGCTTACCCAGACGCAGGGTTCGCAGAAAGCGGGTGGCGGGTTGCTCACGCAGCACCAGATCCGGTGCGCCGTGAGAGATAAACCAGACGGGGGCGAGGGACATAAAGCGGACTCCAACAAAGTATCAGGGGGCGATACCGGAGGGGATATCGCTGTTGGAATCGATTATCCTCCCACCATTAAAGGTGAACAATCCAGCAAGATAGATAAGAACTATCAACCAATGGTTGATAATTCCACGCCTTCACGACCGGTAAACAGCAATAGATATCAAGGCTGAGGAGCATCCGGCAGCGGTCGGGCTACACGAAGCGCCATCCGGGTCGCTGCACTGTGATCCTGCCACTCTCGCCACGCCAATCCCTCGGCGGCCACCTCCCCTTTCACTGGATGGGAGAAGATCGCCAGCAGACTGGCATTATCAGGCCAGTAGCGGGCTGGCAGTGTCTGAACCAGCAGCAGGGCGGCGCCCAGCAAGAGCAGAGCCCATCCGGTTTCATGGCTGTTTTTCATCCCGACCTCCTTCACCCTTGCGCCAATGAACTAACATTTTTGCGCAAGCCGGTGACAAGACGGTGACAGCGGACGGGTGGTCATTTTACAACATCTGAACCTCAACCCGGCCAAACAACCACAGATGGCAACATTTGTATCCCTTCAGCCCGAACCTGTGGCCGTATGCTCTAAAATGTGACTCACAGGAAAACGTTATCCCTGAAAAGAAAACGTTATCTGGTCAAAACGTTGTTTCTGGATCATAAAAAGATTCCAAAAACTGGTGTATATTGCTCGGCGGAAATTCCTTAACCATGAAGATTGACATGAAAAAGACCAAAATTGTCTGCACCATCGGTCCGAAGACCGAATCCAAAGAAATGCTGGCCAAAATGCTGGACGCCGGCATGAACGTCATGCGCCTGAACTTCTCCCACGGTGACTACGCCGAGCACGGCAGCCGCATCAGCAACCTGCGCGCTGTAATGGCCGAGACCGGCAAGCACGCAGCTATCCTGCTGGACACCAAGGGTCCGGAAATCCGTACCATGAAGCTGGAAGGCGGCAACGACGTTGCGCTGGTCGCTGGCCAGACTTTCACCTTCACCACCGACCAGACTGTGGTTGGCAACAAAGACAAAGTGGCTGTGACCTATGCAGGTTTCGCCAACGATCTGCGCGTCGGCAACCGCATTCTGGTTGATGACGGCCTGATCGGTCTGGACGTTATCGAAATCACCGAGCGCGAAGTTATCTGTAAAGTGCTGAACAACGGTGACCTGGGCGAGAACAAAGGCGTTAACCTGCCGGGCGTCTCCATCAAGCTGCCGGCCCTGGCCGAGAAAGACAAGCGCGACCTGATCTTCGGTTGCGAGCAAGGCGTTGATTTCGTTGCTGCGTCCTTCATCCGTAAGAAAGAAGACGTTCTGGAAATCCGTGAGCATCTGAAAGCCCACGGTGGCGAGAACATCCAGATCATCTCCAAGATCGAAAACCAGGAAGGTCTGGACAACTTCGACGAGATCCTGGCTGTTTCCGACGGCATCATGGTTGCTCGTGGCGACATGGGTGTAGAGATCCCGGTTGAAGAAGTTATCTTCGCCCAGAAGATGATCATCGCCAAGTGCAACAAAGCCCGCAAAGTGGTTATCACTGCCACCCAGATGCTGGACTCCATGATCAAGAACCCGCGTCCGACCCGCGCCGAAGCTGGTGACGTGGCCAACGCCATCCTGGACGGTACCGACGCAGTCATGCTGTCCGGTGAATCCGCCAAGGGTAAGTACCCGCTGGAAGCCGTGACCATCATGGCCACCATCTGCGAGCGTACTGATGCCGTGATGCCGTCCAACCTGTCTGCTGCCAACGACAGCAACAAGCTGCGCATCACCGAAGCCGTATGTAAAGGCGCCGTAGAGACCTCCGAGAAGCTGGACGCCCCGCTGATCGTGGTCGCTACCGAAGGCGGCAAGTCTGCCAAGGCCATTCGCAAGTACTTCCCGAAAGCCTGGATCCTGGCTATCACCACCAACAAGAAAACTGCTGCCCAGCTGGTTCTGACCAAGGGTGTAGTTGCTCACGTGGTTGACAGCATCGCCTCTACCGACGATTTCTATCGCATCGGTAAAGAAGCCGCGCTGGAAATCGGCATGGGTCTGAAAGGTGACGTGGTTGTGATGGTCTCCGGTGCTCTGGTACCGAGCGGCACCACCAACACCGCTTCTGTTCACGTTCTTTAATCAGAGCTGAACGAGTTGAAAACGGCGCCTGCGGGCGCCGTTTTTTTTGTCCCTCCCCCCTGCTTACCTGACAAGCCCGGTGTTAGAATCCACGCGAATTTAATCTATGCGGGAAATCTCCCGAATATCGCGTAATAACCCGGAAGTTATATGCCCTCAATACGTTTTAAAAGAGCCTCGGCTACCTTGTTGCCGCTGCTCTGTCTCCTCGCCAGCCTCTGCGTCCCGCAAGCCATGGCGCAAGATGTCCCCTCTCGCAACGCAGTTCAGCGAGCGCTGGATGGTCTGGGTAAATCAGAGACCCTGACCGTCAGTCAGCAAGCGGATCAGAAGTTGCTGACCGAAACCCTCGCCCTGCTCGACAGCATCGACAAGGAAGAGGCAAAGGCCAAGACCCAGGCCCAGCGGATCCGCAACCTGCCCACCGAACTCAGAGAGATCAGCGCCAAGCTCGATGCTCTGACCAAGGGCAAGAGTGCCGAGCAGATCAAGAGCGAATACGCCAGCATGAGTCTGGCAGAGCTCGACAGCCGTCAGCCGGAAGTGCTGGCCAACATGCAGGCGGCCCAGGAGGCCCTCGGCGCCATCGGCAGCCAGCTCACCAGCTTGCAGACCCTGCCGGAGCGGGCCCAGGCCAGCATGAGCCGCGCCTACCAGCGCAGTCAGGAGATCCGTACCCGCCTCAACGCCGGTGAAAGCGTCTCCAGCGCCGAGAAGATGAAGCTCGGTGCCGAGCTAGCCCTGCTCGACCTGCAACTGGCCCACCTGCAAAAGGAGCTGGATAACCGTACCAGCATGCAGGATCTGGCGATCAAGCAGCGCGACTACCAGAGTGCCCGTCTCGCCAGCGAAGAGCAGAAACTGCAGCTGTTGCAGGATCAGAGCAGCGCCAAGCGCCTCGGCGATACAGAAAAAACCGCCGAGCAGACCGGTGAACTGGTGGCGACCGAAGACAGCCCGCTGGTGCAAAAAGAGCAGGAGCTCAACCACCAGCTCAGCCAGCAGCTGATCGGTGCCACCACCAGCCTCAACTCGCTGGTCCAGAAAAACCTGCAAGCCAAGAGCTGGCTGGAGCGCGGCATCCAGACCGAGCGCAACCTCAATGAACAGGTGCAGATGCTCAAGGGCAATCTGCTGCTGTCACGCATCCTCTATCAGCTCTACCAGCAGCTGGAAGCGGCGCCCACCATCGCCGTCAAAAACCTGGAAGAGCAGATCGCCGATCTGCATCTGGCCCAGTTTGAACTGAGCCAGCAGCGTGACCAGCTGTTCCAGAAAAACCTCTATCTGGACAATCTGATCGCCGGCAGCAAGGATCCGGTGAGCGAGGAGGACAAGGAGAGCCTTGCCAAGCTGCTCGACACCCGCATCAATCTGCTCGATCAGCTCAACCGCCAACTCGACAGCCAGCTCACCAACGCCATCAGCCTGCAGCTGACCCAGCAGCAGCTGGCACGGGTCTATGCCTCTATCGAGTTTACCCTGCAGCAACATATCTTCTGGGTAAGCAGCAATAAGCCCATCGACAGCAAGTGGTTTATCAGCTGGCCCGCCCAGGCCTACAAACAGGCCTCCGACTGGGTATTGAAACCGGACTGGAAACGCTGGCGCGAAGAGCTGCTGGGGATCTCCCTGCTCGCCTTCCCGCTGCTGCTGATCGGCGGCCTGCTGGTCTGGAAACGTCCGGCGCTGGTTGAGCGCGAGAAGAAGATCACCAAGGACCTTGGCCGTTTCCGTCAGGACAGCCAGTGGCACACCCCGCGCGCCCTGCTCTATACCGTGCTGCAACGCCTGCCGGGCAGCATGTTCATTCTGGCTGGCGGTCTGCTGCTCACCTACTGCGGTCTGCTCAGTCCCAAGCTGATGTTCCAGATCACCCTGAACCTCGCCCTCGGTTATCTGGTGTTCAGCGTCTATCTGGCGGTGATGCGCCCGGGCGGTATCGCCGAGACCCACTTCCGGATCCCGAAAGCGGAGCTGCAGGCCAAGCGCAACAGCATGCGCTACATCTGGTTGCCACTGCTGCCGCTCATCATGCTCGCGACCAAGGCGGTGGTTGAACCCTCCACCCTGGGCAACGACGTGATCGGCCAGGCCATGACCCTGACCCTGCTGGGGCTGGCCGCCTATCTGGTGTTCCCCATCTCCCGCGCCCGCATCAAGGGCGAGGCGAGCATGCAGAAGTCGCTGATCGCCATCGCTCTGGCGCTGGCACCGGTGGCGCTGATCGTGCTGGCCGTGCTCGGTTACTACTACACCGCGCTGAAGCTGACCGGTCGCCTGATCGAATCCTTCTACCTCATCATCATCTGGAGCCTGGTCTACCGCACCGCCCTGCGTGGTCTGGAGCTGGCGGCCCGTCGTCTGGCCTACCGTCGTGCGGTGGCCAAGCGTGAGCACAAATCTTCGGAAGATGCGGAAGGGGGCGAGTCCATCGAAGAGCAGCCCATGGATCTGGAGGATGTCAGCCAGCAGTCCCTGCGTCTGACCCGTACCGTGCTGATGCTGATCTTCGGCGTCGCCTTCTACTGGCTCTGGTCCGATCTGGTCGCGGTCTTCTCCTATCTCGACAGCATGGTGCTGTGGCACCGCAGTGAAGGCACTGGCGCCAACGCCGTGCTGTTCCCCATCAGCCTGAGTGACGTGCTGATCGGCTTTCTGCTGCTCGGCGGTGCATGGTCACTGGCGCGTAACCTGCCGGGCTTGCTGGAGGTGCTGGTGCTCTCCAAGCTCAATCTGGCTCAGGGGACCGCCTACGCCATCACCACCATGCTCAACTACGTGCTGATCGGTTTCGGTTCCCTCACCGCTCTCTCCATGATGGGCGTGCAGTGGGACAAGCTGCAGTGGGTAGCAGGTGGTCTGTCAGTCGGTATCGGTTTTGGCATGAAGGAGATCCTCTCCAACTTCGTCTCCGGCATCATCATCCTGTTCGAGCGTCCGGTGCGGATCGGTGACACCGTCACCATCGGCTCCTTCTCCGGTACCGTCTCGCGGATCCGCATTCGCGCCACCACCCTGACCGACTTCGACCGCAAAGAGGTGATCATCCCCAACCAGCAACTGATGACAGAACGGCTCATCAACTGGTCGCTGAGTGACACCGTCACCCGGGTGATCGTACGGGTGGGCGTGGCGTATGGCTCGGATCTTGAACTGACCCGCACCCTGCTGAAACAGGCGGCCGACGAAAACAGCCGCGTGCTGAAAGACCCAGCCCCCATCGTCTACTTCCTCACCTTTGGCGCCAGTACTCTGGATCACGAGCTGCGCTTCTTCGTGAGCGAACTGGGAGACCGCAACCCGGCGGTGGACGAGTTGAACCGCAAGATCGACCAGCTGTTCCGCGAGAACGGCATCGAGATCGCCTTCAACCAGATGGATGTCTACATCAAGAACATGCAGGGCGAAGAGCAGAAGGTGGAGTCCAACTCCGCCGCTCTGCCGCCGCCCGCGGAAGATGGCAAGCAGCCAGCCTGATAGCGAACTGCATTGATCTGATGACAACAGCCGCTCACCCAGGTGAGCGGCTTTTTTATGCCCGGTTTATGGCGATAGAGACAGTTCCCCATTGCCAGCATGGCTGGCCGCCGCATAACAGACAGCCATCACCCTTGATAAAATATAAAGAGAAATAAAAGTCTAAAAACAAACACTTGCCCCACACCACTACTTACCGCATGGATGAAACCTGCGCCCTTCTCCCTTCACCGCTTACCCCATACTGCGCTCGCTCAGGCTCCCGGATTTTTATAACTTTTTTTAATTTTATTTGAGTGTTCTCTTCATCCTGTCCATTGCAAAGTGGCGCCATTCCCGCGCCGGGCCCTGTGACCACCGTCCGGCTGACACCGACTTGCTCATTTGATAATTGAAAGGATCCGAGAGATGAAACACCCCTTGATGGTAATGGGAATAGCAGCCTGTCTGGCATTGAGCGGCTGCCAGAATATGGACACCAAGAAGGTATTGATAGGTGCTGCGGCGCTGGGTGCCATCGGCGCCGCTGGCTATTACGCCGGGAAAAAGCACAGCGATAACAAACACGAGCATGATGGCCAGCATGACGATAGCGATGACCAGCATATGGCCACCAGCAAGATGCCCCGTTACTGCTCGGGGGAAGCGGCCAGCAAATTCCATGTCTCCCCGCGCGATATCACCACCGAGTCGGCAGAAGAGAGCGGCCACAGATACAAGGTCTATGGCCAGTACGAGACCGACGATGATGCGGTCGACTTTACCTGCACCTTCAATCACGACGGTCGCTTCCTCTCGGTCGTTCGCAGCTGATTGGCCAGCGGGTATAGCCAATTCACTACTGGCACCCCATACAGGACACACAAGATGAAACAGCAACGCAGCATGATCGCAAGCCTGATTGCGCTGGCCCTGCTTGGCCTGGCCCCATGCGCCGGTGCCGCCAGCGGCCACTCCGGGGTGGATCTGGCCAGCATGGATAACAGCGTGCGCGCGGCGGACGATCTGTTTCGCCACGTCAACGGCAACTGGCTGGCACAGACCCGGATACCGGATGACATGCCGGGGCAGACCATCGGCAATCTGTTGGCGGACAAGTCGCTGGAGGATCGCAAGGTGTTGCTGGAGGAGCTGCTCAAGCGCCCGCAACAGTCCGGAACCCCTCGCCAGCAGATCGCCGATCTCTACGCCAGCTATCTGGATCAGGCCGGGCGGGATACCAAAGGGCTGACCCCCATTCAGCCACTACGTGACGAGATCATGGCCATCCATGATGACGCCTCGCTGGCCACCTACTTTGCCCGTGTTAACAAGCTGGGGGGCGGCGCTCCCTTTGGTATCGGGTTCATGGCCGACAAGAAGCAGCCTGACAGCTACGGGATCTACCTGCAGCAATCCGGCCTCGGTTTGCCGGATCGGGACTACTACCTGAAAGCTGATGCCGCCAGCAAGGCAGTGCGGGCCAACTACGAGCAGTTCATTACCGCCCTGCTCAACCATGCCGGCGTCGAGGGGGCGAGCGAACAGGCCCATCGCATCCTGGCGCTGGAGACCCGCCTCGCCAGCCTGCAGTGGGACAGAGTCAAGCGGCGGGATGACAACCTCACCTACAACAAACTGCCCATCGCCCGCCTCAGTCAGTTGCTGCCCACATTGGATTGGCAACGCTACTTGGCAGAGGCCGGTATCGCCGGGGAAACGGAGATCATCGTCAGTGAGCCGGACTATCTGGAGAAGCTGACCGCCGTGATGCAGGAGACCAGCATCGCGCAGTGGCAATCCTACTGCCTGTTCCATCTGCTACGTACTTATGCGCCCTATCTCGACAGCCAGAGCAATGCCCTGCACTTCGCTTTCTACGGTACGACCCTGAGCGGCATCCCCCGGCAGCGGGAGCCCTGGAAGCAGGCCATGGAGGTGCTGGACGACTATCTGGGTCAGGCGGTGGGCAAACTCTACGTGGAGCGCTACTTTCCGGCCGAAGCCAAGGCACAGATGGCGACCATGGTACGCAATCTGATCGCTGCCTATCGCCAGGAGATCGGTGGGCTCGACTGGATGTCTGCCCCGACCAAACAGCAGGCGCTGGCGAAACTGGAGAAGGTACGGGTCAAGATCGGCTATCCCGACCAGTGGCAGGATTACAGCGCAATCGAGATCCGTCCTGATGATCTGGTCGGCAATGCCCAGCGCGCGGCCACGGTGCGTTACAACGAGCACCTTGCCCGCCTCCATCAACCGGTGGATCGGGAGGAGTGGTTCGACAATCCGCAGACGGTGAACGCCTACTACAACCCGAACAACAACGAGATCGTCTTCCCGGCAGCCATACTGCAACCGCCCTACTTCGATCTGAAGGCGGATGATGCGGTCAACTATGGCGCCATCGGCGCGGTCATCGGTCACGAGCTGAGCCATGGTTTCGATGATCAGGGGGCCAAATTCGATGGCAACGGTGCCTTGCACAACTGGTGGGCTCCGGCCGATCTCAAGGAGTTCACCGCCAGAGCGCAAAAACTGGCGAAACAGTACGACCGTTTCGAGCCCATCAAGGGGGAGCATGTCAACGGCCAGCTGACCCTTGGCGAGAACATCGGCGATCTCGGCGGCTTGACCATCGCCCACAAGGCGTACCGGCTCGCCCTGGGCAACCGCCAGCCAGCGGTGCTCGATGGCTTTACCGCCGAGCAGCGCTTCTTTATCGGCTGGGCGCAGGTGTGGAAAGGAAAGTACCGGCCCGAGCTCGCTGCCGTTCTGCTCAAGACAGATCCCCACTCGCCGCTGGAGTACCGGGTCAATGGTGTCGTCGCGAATATGCCGGCCTTCTATAACGCCTTTGCCATCAAGCCGGGAGACAAGCTCTATCTGCCACCTTCCGAGCGTGTGAAGATTTGGTGACCACCAGCAGGGGCCCTGGCCCGAAAAGCTCCAGCAGATGGACCACCTCCACCTGAGCTGAAGATGACCGACACAGGGAGTGTCTGTTTTACCCTGTCTGGTTTTTCCCGACCCACATGTGCCTGACCATGTGGGTTTTTTTGACCCTTTTGCCCCGCCGCTTCTCCTCAGCCTGCCCAGCTTTCACCCGATACGGCCACGGCAAACAACCCCGCCATTTTCTCGCCTTTGCCATTGGCTGAAAAACCGGCGGCGTAACCGCTATAAATCGGTTTACCACCACACTGGTCTGACCTATGGTAAAGCATATAAAAGATGCATCGTGGAGCTGCTTTTCCTATGAATGACCGAGAACTGCAACAGATCCTGTTTCGCTCCTTCGATGTGATCCCGCTGCCTATTCTGGTGTCCGAATCCATTGCCCGTCACGATGGCTGCTCACCCGACATGATCCCGCAGCGGCGCCACCGCTTCCTGAATAAAGCCTTTATTGAGCAACTGGGATACAACCTTGACGATCTGCCGGACATGGCCTCCTGGTTTCAGGTCGCCTACCCGGATGAAGGGTATCGCCGCACCATCATCGACTCCTGGCACTCCCAGGTGGAACAGAGCTTGTCGCAAGGGCTGGAGGTCGCCGAAATGCCTGCGCTGATCCGCTGCAAGAGCGGTCAGTCGCGCTGGTTTATCGTCACTGCCCAGCTGGGAGCCGATGCCATCCCGGACGGCCATATCGTCACCTTTCGCGATATCCACGACCTCCAGTGCATGGTGGAAGAGGTGAGCCGCCTCTCCTGCACCGATCCGCTCACCGAACTGACCAACCGGCGCGGCGCCCAGCAACAGCTGCAGGCCCTTTGGTTGCAAGGTGAGCCCCTCTCGGTGGTGTTGGGAGATATCGACCATTTCAAACAGGTCAATGACCGCTACGGCCACCCTGCGGGTGATGCGGCGCTCTGCGCCGTCGCCCACGCCATGGCGAGCCAGCTCTTGCCGGGGGAGAGTCTGGCTCGTTGGGGCGGGGAGGAGTTCCTGCTGATCCTGCCTGGCTGCGATATTGAACAGGCGGCACGGCGCGCCGAACAGCTGCGCCAGCATGTCAGTACCACCCGCTTGCCATGGCAGGGGAAGCAGCTCTCCCTCACCATCAGTCTGGGGTGTGCCAGCATGAAGGGGCAGGAGAGCATCGACTATCTGCTGATGATGGCAGACCGGGCCCTTTATCAGGCCAAGGATCAGGGCCGTAACCGGGTTGTCATTTCGACGGAATAGAGTGATCACCAGAAAGGGAAGCCGACTCGCGGCCATAAAAAAACCGAAGCACAAGGCTTCGGTTTTTTACTGCGCAACTGGCGTGAGCCAGCCGGGCATTACTTCTTGATACGGATAACCGGGGTCTCGCCCACAGTCACGGCACCAGTCATTTTGATCAGCTCTTTGATCTCGTCCATGTTGGAGATGACAACCGGAGTCAGGGTAGACTTGGCTTTCGCTTCCAGAACGGCCAGATCGAACTCGATGATGGTGTCGCCGCGCTTGACCTGTTGACCTTCCTGAGCGATACGCTTGAAGCCTTCGCCTTTCAGTTCAACGGTGTCGATACCGAAGTGAACGAACAGCTCGATACCGGAGTCGGATTCCAGAGAGAACGCGTGGTTGGTCTCGAAAATCTTGCCGATGGTACCATCGCACGGAGCAACCATCTTGTTGCCAGCCGGCTTGATGGCGATACCGTCACCAACGATCTTCTCGGCGAAGACAACGTCAGGCACATCTTCGATCGGCACGATTTCGCCAGACAGCGGAGCAAAGATTTCGATGCCGCCGGTGTCAGAGCTATCGTCGGAAACCAGTTTCTTCAGTTTATCAAACAGACCCATATAAAGCTCCTAGAGATGATTTGTCGCTGTTTGCAGCCGATCTTAGCAGACTGCTTTCTGCTTAATAAAGTTATCTACGCACGCTTCGATTTCAGCAGCGGTGGCAAAGCTCAGTGCTTGATCAGCCATTGCCTTCACATCTTCGAAGTTGGTGTTGCGGATAAGCTTCTTGATACGCGGTACAGAGATGGCGCTCATGGAGAACTCATCCAGACCCATACCCAGCAGCAGCAGGGTAGCGCGCTCGTCACCAGCCAGTTCACCACACATACCGGTCCACTTGCCTTCGGCGTGGGACGCATCGATAACCATCTTGATCAGGGTCAGGACGGAGGGTGACAGCGGGTTGTACATGGCGGAGATCATCTCGTTACCACGATCGACAGCCAGAGTGTACTGGGTCAGGTCGTTGGTACCGATACTGAAGAAATCCACTTCCTTGGCCAGATGATGAGCCATCACGGCAGCGGCCGGGGTCTCGATCATGATACCCACTTCGATGGATTCATCAAAGGCTTTGCCTTCGGCACGCAGTTCGGCTTTCAGCGTCTCTACGGTGGCTTTCAGGCTACGGAACTCTTCGACAGAGATGATCATCGGGAACATGATGCGCAGTTTGCCGAAGGCAGAGGCGCGCAGAATGGCCCGCAGCTGAGCGTGCATGATGTCTTCGCGGTCGAAGAAGATACGCACGGCACGCCAGCCCAGGAAGGGGTTCATCTCTTTCGGGAAATTCATGTAGGGCAGCTCTTTGTCGCCGCCAATGTCCATGGTACGCACGATGATCGGCTGATCCGGCATCGCTTCGGCCACTTCTTTGTAGGCTTTGAACTGCTCTTCTTCGGTCGGCAGCGCGTCACGGTCCATGAACAGGAACTCGGTACGGTACAGACCCACGCCTTCGGCGCCATTGCGGATGGCACCTTCGGTATCCTTGACGGTACCGATGTTGGCGCACACTTCGACCTGGTGACCATCCAGCGTGATGGCAGGCAGATCTTTCAGCTTGGCCAGCTCATCTTTCTCGGCCTGGAACTGAGCCTGGAACTTCTTGGCTTCGGTCAGCTGTTCAGCGGTCGGATTGATGATGATCTGGTTGTTGATCGCATCCAGCACCAGCATGTCACCGTTCTTGACGCGCTCGGTGATGTCGTTGGTGCCTACCACGGCCGGCAGCTCCAGGGAGCGGGCCATGATGGAGGTGTGAGAGGTACGGCCACCGATGTCGGTGACGAAACCCAGCACATATTTCAGGTTGATCTGAGCGGTTTCAGACGGGGTCAGGTCTTTGGCGACCAGGATCACCTCTTCGTCGATGGTGCTCAGGTTGACAACGGCGATTCCCAGTACGTTCTTGACCAGACGGGTACCGATGTCACGGAAGTCGGTAGCGCGTTCGCGCAGATAAGGGTCATCCAGCTCGGCCATCATCTTGGCGTACTGTTCGATCACCTCATAGATGGCTTTGTCAGCGGAAGCCTTGTTGTCTTTGATGAAGGATTTGATATCCCCTTCCAGCTCCTCATCTTCGAGCAGCATGATGTGGCCTTCGAAGATGGCCTCTTTTTCCTCACCGAAGGTGCGACCGGCCATCTCTTTGATGGCTTCCAGCTGGGTAGCTGACTTGGTACGTGCTTCGAGGAAACGGTTGATCTCGGCATCAATCTGGTCAGCAGAGATTTTGCCCTGATTGATAACGATTTCATCTTCTTTCAGAAGAAGCGCCTTACCGAATGCGATACCGGGGGACGCAAGAATGCCAGATATCATAATCCTTCCTATTAAAACGACTGTGGGGGAGGAATCTAAAGCTGGATTACTCCAGCTCGTCCATCAGGGCAACCAGCTTCTCAACAGCTTGCTGAGCATCCGGGCCATCAGCCTGGATAGTTACGTTGGTACCCTTGGTCAGGCCCAGGGTCTGCAGCTTGAACAGGCTCTTGGCGCTGGCGGACTTGCCACCGGAGACCACAGTGATCTCGCTTTGGAATTCTTTGGCTTCTTTCACGAACTGAGCTGCCGGACGGGTGTGCAGGCCGTTTTCAGCAGTAATAACAACAGACTTCTCGTACATGGTTTCACCCCATATTATTGATATTTTTTGGTGGGTTGGTCGTTTTTGAAGCAACCTGACCCACCGTGTCAGTATGGATATGTTGTAAAGTAACGAAAGCAGACCCGCAATGGTTTAATCCAGGTCAAGTTTCTGTGCAGTAATCGGCGCGCTGGTTGGCAATTTTCAGTTATTGGGCTACAAGCCGCATCAGGACTGGCCTGAAATTATTTTATAACGAAAAATAACACTTTGTTACTTTGTGATACCGAGCCAGCAAACACCTCGTGACGCCGCACAGGATATGAGATTTAGAGCGGAATGTCTGCTTTTTTTCTCACTCCGGAACTTGTTATTTTACCCCAAAAAATAAGGATCAAGTGACACTAACAGGGGTTGAGTCTAGCCCATAAAGAAGCGGCGCTCCTGGGAGCGCCGCTGTTTTGAAAGATTCCGATCAGTTACTGCTGCAGTTCCTGCTCGCTGAACACCCCGGCAAACAGGGCGCTGGAGAGATAACGCTCCGCCGCACTCGGCAGGATGACCACTATGGTTTTGCCCGCAAATTCTGGCAGCTCGGCAAGACGGCTGGCAGCCACCACTGCAGCACCGGAGCTGATACCGGCCAGGATCCCCTCCTCCTCCATCAGGCGACGGGCCATCTCGATGGCTTCATCGCTGGTCACCTTCTCCACCCGATCGATGAGGGAGAGGTCCAGGTTGCCCGGGATAAAGCCGGCGCCGATCCCCTGGATCTTGTGGGGGCCCGGTTTGATCTCTTCCCCGGCCAGCTTCTGGCTGATGACCGGCGACTCGGCCGGTTCGACAGCGACAGAGACCACCGCCTTGCCTTTAGTCTGCTTCAGATAGCGGGAGACCCCAGTAATGGTACCGCCGGTACCGACCCCGGCCACGAACACATCCACTTCGCCGTCAGTGGCATCCCAAATCTCGGGGCCGGTGGTCTTTTCGTGGATCTCCGGGTTGGCCGGGTTTTCAAACTGTTGCAGCAACACATACTTGCCCGGCTCGGATTCGAGGATCTCGTTGGCCTTGGCAATGGCCCCCTTCATGCCAAGCGGCCCTTCGGTCAGCACCAGATTGGCACCGAGCGCCTTGAGCAGCTTGCGGCGCTCCAGGCTCATGGTGGCCGGCATGGTCAGGGTGATGGGATAGCCGCGAGCTGCCGCGACAAAGGCCAGAGCAATACCCGTGTTGCCGCTGGTGGGCTCGATGATCTCCTTACCCTTGGTCAGGATACCGCGCTTCTCGGCATCCCAGATCAGGTTGGCACCGATACGGCACTTGACGCTGAAGCTGGGGTTGCGGCTCTCGATCTTGGCCAGCACGCGGCCTTTGGTAACACGGTTGAGACGAACCAGCGGGGTGTGACCGATAGTCTGGCTGTTGTCCTCAAAAATTTTGCTCATGGTGCTATCCCTGTGTTTGTTACGACGATGAAACAAGATTACCCTGTGGTTTCTGAATGAGAAGTGACTATTCGTTATAACCATATGGTATTACAACATATAGAGCTTATTCTCTCTGGCCCCTGACTCCGGGCGCCAATCGTCAAAGGAACCGACGTTATGGGATTTTCAGGAAGCAGCCAGTATCTCGCCTCCGATGCATTGAAGATGGCTGTCAATGCCGCCATCACCCTCGAAAAACCGCTGCTGATCAAGGGGGAGCCAGGCACCGGCAAAACGGTGCTGGCAGAAGCGGTCGCCGACCATCTTGGCACCGATCTCATTGCCTGGCATATCAAGTCCACCACCAAGGCCCAGCAGGGACTCTACGAATATGATGCGGTGGCCCGGCTGCGCGATTCCCAGCTCGGCGATCCCAGAGTGGCCGATATCAGCCACTACATTCGCCAGGGCAAGCTGTGGCAGGCTTTTAGCGCCGAGCAGCGACCTGTGCTGCTGATCGACGAGATCGACAAGGCCGACATCGAATTCCCCAACGATCTGCTACTGGAGCTGGATCGGATGGAGTTCGACGTCTACGAGACCGGCGAGCGAGTCAAGGCACGCCAGCGGCCTGTGGTCATCATCACCTCCAACAATGAGAAAGAGCTGCCGGACGCCTTCCTGCGCCGCTGTTTCTTCCACTACATCCGCTTCCCCGACAAGGCCGAGATGCAGGCCATCGTCAAACTCCACTACCCCGACCTCAAGGAGAGCCTGCTTGGCGAAGCGATGGAGCTCTTCTTCGAGCTGCGCGAGGTAGAGGGGCTGCGCAAGAAGCCCTCCACCTCGGAGCTGCTGGACTGGATCCGCCTGCTCTTGGCCGACGATATCGCCCCCGAGGCGATGCGCGCCCGCGAGCCCGGCAAGCTGGTGCCTGCGCTATATGGCGCCCTGCTCAAGACCGAGCAGGATTTGCATCTCTTCGAGAAGCTCGCCTTTTTGGCCCGACGCGGCAGCTGACCCATGCTGATCGACTTTTTTACCCACCTGCGCCGCCACAAGCTCCCATGCAGCCTGCGCGAGCTGCTGGACTTGCACGCCGCGCTGGCAGCCCGGCTGGTCGCTGCCGATATGGACGAGTTCTACCAGCTCTCCCGCTGCCTGTTGGTAAAAGACGAGGCCCACTACGATCGCTTCGATCGCGCCTTCGCCGAATACTATGAGGGTCTGGAAGCCATCCCCCTGCTGCCGGAGAGCCTGCCCGAGGAGTGGCTGCGCAAGGAGTTCGAACGGCTGTTGAGTCCAGAGGAGAAGGCGCTGCTCAAATCCCTTGGCGGACTCGACAAGCTGCTGGAGACCCTCAGCCAGCGGTTAAGCGAGCAGAAAGAGCGCCACGCCGGCGGCAACAAGTGGGTGGGGACTGGTGGCAGCAGCCCGTTTGGCCACGGCGGTTTTCACCCCGAGGGCGTTCGCATGGGTGGAGAGGGGCTGCACGGCAAGGCGGCCAAGGTGTGGGAGGCGCGTCACTATCGCAACTTCAGCGACGACTCACCGCTCGGCCAGCGTGCCATTCAGCTCGCGCTGCGCAAGCTCAGACGCTGGGTGCGCAAGGGCAACCCGGACGAGCTGGATCTCGACGACACCATAAAAAGCTCTGCCCGCCAAGGGTGGCTCGATGTGAAGCTGCGACCCGAGCGCCACAACGGGGTGAAGCTATTGGTCTTTTTCGATGTGGGAGGCTCCATGGATGCCCACGTGGCCGAGGTGCAGCGCCTCTTCTCCGCCCTGCGCCACGAGTTCAAGCATCTGGAGTACTTCTATTTTCACAACTGCCTCTACGACTTCGTCTGGAAGGATAACAAGCGCCGCTTTGAGGAGCGGTTCGATACCCTGCGGCTGCTGCGCACCTATGGCAGCGACTACAAGGTTATCCTGGTGGGGGATGCCACCATGGGCCCCTACGAGATCACCTGGCCGGGCGGCAGTGTCGAGCAGTGGAACGAGGAGTCGGGTCAGGTGTGGCTCACCCGCTTGCAGCAGCACTTTCCCAAACTGGTGTGGATCAATCCCACCCCGCGGCGGGAGTGGCTCTGGCATCCCTCCATCAAACTGATGAATGACGTGGTTGGCGGACGGATGCATCCGCTGACCTTGGCGGGTCTCGCTGCGGCGATCGACCAGCTGTAACCCTCTCTACCCTATAAACCGACAAGCCGGGAACGCACCCGGCGAGGAGCAAAGATGACCTCTATCGTGATCAGTGGCTCAGGCCTCTATACCCCACCCTTTGCCGTCAGCAATGAAGAGCTGGTGGCCGCCTTCAACCAGTACGTAGATCTCTACAACGAGGAGAACGCCTCCGCCATCGACGCCGGCCAGCTCCCCGCCAAGCAGCACTCCAGCTGCGAGTTCATCGAGAAGGCATCCGGCATCAAGAGTCGTTATCTGGTGAGCCGAGAGGGGGTGCTCAACCCCGACATCATGCAACCGCTGCTGGCGGAGCGGCCCGATGAGATGCCCTCCATCATGGTGGAGATGGCAGTAGCCGCCGCCGAGCAGGCGCTGATCGCCGCCGGCCGCGAGCCCGGCGAGATCGATCTGGTGATCGTCGCCGCCTCCAACATGCCGCGCCCCTACCCGGCGCTGGCCATCGAGCTGCAGCACTATCTGGGAGCGAGCGGCATGGCCTTTGATATGAACGTGGCCTGTTCCTCCGCCACTTTCGGTATCAAGACAGCCGCCGACATGCTGGCGGCAGGCACCGCCAAACTGGCGCTGGTAGTCAATCCGGAGATCTGCTCGGGACACCTCAATTTCCGGGACAGAGACAGTCACTTTATCTTCGGCGATGCCTGCACCGCAGTGCTGCTGGAGCGGGAGACCGATTGCAAGGTGGCCAATCCGTGGCAGCTGGTAGCCAGCAAGCTGGTGACCCAATACTCCAACAACATCCGCAACAATTTTGGCTTTCTGAACCGGCTGAGCCCGCGTACCCGCTACAGCGACGACAAGTTGTTTCGCCAGCAGGGACGCAAGGTGTTCAAGGAGGTATTGCCGCTGGTGTGCGATCAGATTGCCAACCAGCTCGATGAGCAGGGCTGGCCCGCCGAGAGCCTGAACCGGCTCTGGCTCCATCAGGCCAACCTCACCATGAACCAGTTCATCGGTCGCAAGCTGCTGGGCCACGATGCCAGCCAGCAGGAGGCGCCGGTCATTCTTGATAGCTATGGTAATACCAGCTCGGCGGGTTCCATCATCGCGTTTCATCTGTACAATCGCGACCTTCCTGCGGGGGCTCGCGGCGTACTGTGCTCCTTTGGCGCTGGCTACTCCATCGGTAGCCTGCTGCTGCGGCGCCTGTAATGGCGGGCCTCCCGCCGACATAACAATAACCAGCAACATGGGTGGGAATATGCAGAGGATCACGGGGCGCTGCGCCCTGCACTACGGGGTAACCCTGTCACTATTTTGTCTCTATGGCTGGCAGGTTTGCCCGTTTCTCGAGAGTCTCACCCTGCCCCAGTTGCTGGGGCCGACCCTGGTGACGTTCGCCATCATGTTCGCCGTACGCAATTGGCTGCTCTCAAGGCGGCCCCTGCCGCGCAACGGGCTGGATGGGTTTGGACTGGAGGTGGGTTTCTACCTGCTGGGGGCACTGCTGCTCTCGAGCTACAACGCCCTGGCCCACAACTTCCCGCTGGAGAGTCACCTCAAGGTGCTGCTGGGGATGACCACCCTCGGCTTTCTGGTAGCGGCCGACCTGACTCTGGAGCGAGATTTGCATCGGGCCAGAGCACGGCAAGCCGAGCAGAGCCTGGCACTGAGCCACCCGCTGGCCATGCCGCTGCCACGCAAGTTCACCCTCTTTACTCTGGCGACCCTCACCCTGCTGGGAGGCGTCTTCTTCTTGCTGTTCAACAAGGATCTGGAGTGGCTGGTGACGGTGGAGCGCAGCCTGCCGAGGGTCGATGCACAGCACTACATCCTGTGGGAGATCGCCTTCGTAATGACGGTGACCTTCTGTTATCTCGCCCTCATTATTCACGGTTATGGTCGCAATCTCGGCCTATCCCTGCGCCAGCAGACCAGCACAATGGCCAGAGTACAGTGTGGTGACTTCGACGCCCGGGTGCCGGTCACCCGGGATGACGAGTTTGGCCTTATCGCCGCCAGCACCAATCAGATGATCGGTGAGCTGAAATCCCGCAGCGACGAGCTCAACCTGACCCGTGACGTGGCCATCCTTGGCCTCGCCTCGCTGGCGGAGACCCGGGACAACGAGACCGGCGCCCATATCATCCGCACCCAGCATTATGTGAAGGCGCTGGCGCAATACCTCAGTCGCAGTGATTGGGATCGCTATCCGCTCGATGACGCCACCATCGATCTGCTGTTCAAGTCGGCCCCGCTGCACGATGTGGGCAAGGTGGGCATTCCCGATGCCATCCTGCTCAAACCGGGCAAGCTGACCGACGAGGAGTTCGCCATCATGAAGCGCCACCCGCAGATCGGCGCCGATGCGCTGGCGAGTGCCGAGGCGCAGCTGGGCTCCAACTCCTTCTTGCGGCTGGCCCGGGAGATCTCCCTCACCCACCACGAGAAGTGGGATGGCAGCGGATATCCGGCAGGGCTGGCGGGTGAGGCGATTCCCCTCTCCGGGCGCTTGATGGCGGTAGCGGATGTCTACGATGCTCTCATCTCGAAACGGGTCTACAAACCTGCTTTCAGCCATGAGGACGCGAAGGAGATCATCGTGAAGGGGAGCGGCAGCCATTTTGATCCCGACATTGTCGCGGCGTTTCTCGCCTGCGAGGCGCAGTTCAGGGAGATTGCCGCGCAGTTTCAGGATCACCACTGAGCAAGTACATTCCGACCAGCTTGCCCTGATGGCTGACAGGGCAACCGGCGTCATAAATTGTACACAAACAGGTCTGGCGATCGCCGATTCAGCGCCATGCTGGCGGCATTTGCCACGCCGCGCCCATATTGATATTTCCCTTTATTTACAGCTGTTTTTTGTCATTTTGTGATCCGAGTTCGTGCCAATGACGCAACCGGGATCACAAGATGGCAGGAAAAGGCCGCAATTTGCCCTTCGGCGCCAATGATGGCTTCCAATGAAAGCGAGGTTTGCTATCATCCGGAGACATTTTTCATCTGTCGCCGGCTACAAAAGAATACCCTCATGTACACACAGTTCTTCGGCCTCTCGGAACACCCGTTTTCCATCTCGCCCAATCCCAAGTACCTCTATATGAGCGAGCGCCACGGCGAAGCCCTTGCTCATCTCAACTATGGATTGCAGGATGGCGGCGGCTTTGTGCTGCTGACCGGCGAAGTGGGCACCGGCAAAACCACCGTCTCCCGCTGCCTGCTGCAACAGCTGCCCGCCGAGACCGAGATCGCCTACATCCTCAACCCCTCCCTGACCGAACGGGATCTGCTGGCCGCCATCTGTGACGAGTTTCAACTCCCCTATCCCGAAGATGCCGGGATCAAGCGGCTGTTCGACCTTATTCGCGATCACCTGCTGGCCAACCTGGCGGCAGGCAAGCGCAGCGTGGTACTGGTGGATGAGGCGCAGCACCTGCTGCCCGGCGTACTGGAGCAGCTGCGTCTGCTCACCAACCTCGAAACCGACGAACGAAAACTGCTGCAAGTGGTGCTGATCGGTCAGCCCGAGCTGCAACAGATGCTGCGCCAACCCCTGCTGCGCCAGCTGGCCCAGCGCATTACCGCCCGCTATCACCTGCTGCCGCTCTCTCACAGCGATGTGGATGCCTACGTCCGCTTCCGGCTGCAAGTTGCAGGCTGCGTACAACCCATCTTCACCCCGCGCGCCATCAAGACGCTTCATCGCCTGAGTGGCGGCATCCCCCGTTTCATCAACCTCATCTGCGACCGCGCCCTGATCGCCGCCTTCGCCCGTGGCAGCTACAAGATTGTCCACAGCGATATCAGCCAGGCAGCCTTCGAGGTCAATGGCGTGCGAGACGAAGGGAGCTGGGCCTCCGGTCTGATGGTGACGCTGGCGGGCGCCCTGCTGGTGGCCGCAGGCTGGTGGGGCTGGCAATTTTTCGGCGTGTTCCCCACCCGTCCGGTAGTCAAGGTCGAGGTGCCGGTCACCATCGACGAGACCGCCGAGCAGCAGGAGCAGCTGACCGAAGCGATCAATCAGGCCATCGACCCCGACAGCGCCATGCAGAATCTCTATCGGGTCTGGGGTTATGAACCGGAACCGTTCGAGGCAACCTGTGACAACGCACCCCGTGCCGGTCTGCGCTGCCAGGAAGGAGAGGCAAGCCTTGACGAGCTGCGCGCCCTGCAGTATCCCGCCATGATCACGCTCACTGACCAGACTGGCGGCCTCTACTACGCGACCCTGGTCAATCTGGGGCCGAACAAGGCCAGCCTGATGATAGGTGACCAGAGCTGGCAGGTGGATCGCCAGTGGCTCAGCGACAACTGGGGCGGCAGCTACACCCTGCTCTGGCGCATGCCCAAAGGGGGCGTCAGCCTGATCGCCAGCAATGCCGGTCAGACCCAGATCCAGTGGCTCGACAACGCCCTGAGCCGTGCGCTGCAACAACCCGAGCGCAAGGTGCGCCGTTTCGATGGCGAGCTCAAAAACAAGCTGCAGCAGTTCCAGCGGGATCAGGGGCTCACCCCTGATGGCATCGCGGGCAGCAACACCCTGCTGCGTCTCAACGCCCTCTCCGGTGAACCCATGCCCAGACTGGAGGAGGCCTCCTGATGTCTACCCTGCTCAAGGCGCTGCGCCGTGCGCAGCAACCACAACTCTCCGCCCATATTCCAGCCATGGGCTTGCCCATGCCCCGGGAAGAGGAGCGCAGCCCACGCCGCATCGGCTGGTTGCTGGCCCCCCTGGCCCTGCTGCTGGGGGCGGGCGCCAACTATGGCTGGCATCTGCTCCACCTGCGCCCCATCGAGGAGAAGGTAGAGGTGAAAGAGGTGATCACCCCGCCCTTCGTGCGGGTCGAACCCAAGGCAATGGTGACCCGTCCACTGCCCCCGCCCCTGCCGGAGCCGGTGGCCCAACCCAGAGCAGTGGCCAAAAACGAAGGGACCAGTCAGGGGAATACCCCCGCGCTGAGTCTGGCCGAGCAGCTGATGAAAGCCCTCAATGAAACCCCATTGCAGGAGACGCCACACGCCGCCAGCCAGAACGTGCAACCGGCCCAGTTGATGACGCTGGGCTCGGCACCCCAGTCGGTGCGCCAGCAGGTACCGCAATTGAGCTATGGCTCTCATGTGTTCTCCTCCAACCCCGCCAAGCGGGCCGTGGTGCTCAATGGCCGGGAATACCGGGAAGGGAGCGAAATCGCCCCGGGGGTCGTGCTCGCCACCATCGACCAGCAATACATAGTGCTACAGGTCGCCGGACAGAGCGTGACCCTCAAGGCGCTGCAGGATTGGCGAGGGTGAGTACGCACCGTACCCTGATGTTCGCTGGCAAGCAGGATGCACCTCACCTGAGTGCCACTTTTGTGAGCATTCAAAGGTTTACGGTGTGATGAAATATCCATTTTTACGGTTTGGCGCGCCCCGACCCGTTGTGTCACAGCACTCCGCCGTACACAATACGCAGCCGCCCCAGAGCCTGGAATTTGTTGATTAATATGACGCTACGATTCAGGGATGACATCTTGACCATGCTGCTGGCCCAGTGCCGGCGGCTTCCCATGACCAGAGTCACCCAGGTGGCCTTTCTGGCGCTGCTGATCATACTGGCCCAACAGAGCGCCGCCCTCACCTGGCGTCTGCTCACCCTGGCAAACCCGCAAACCAGCCAACCGTGGCAACCCTCCGCAGTGGCGGTCAGCGGCCAGAGCAACCCGCGCCTTGAACTGGGCGAGGTGAGCCGACTGGCGCTGTTTGGCAAGGCGATCCCCAAGGCACAGGCCAAAGCCGCCGTGGCCGCCAATGCGCCGCGTACCCAGCTCAATGCCCAGCTCAACGGAGTGTTGGCGAGCTCGGATCCCGCCAAATCCATCGCCATCATCGCCATGTCCGGCATCCAGAACTCCTACGGGATCGGTGACATGATTGACGGCACCCAGGCGCGGATCCGGCAGGTCTATCCGGATCGGGTGATCATCGAACGGGATGGCCGCGACGAGACCCTGATGCTGGATGGCGAGGAGTATGGCAAGCCGCTGCCACAGACCAACGCCGCCCCCCTTGGCTCCCTGCGCAGCGAGCTGATGGCCGATCCGGGCAAGATCACCGATTACCTCAATATTTCACCGGTTCAGGTGGATGGCCGCATGACCGGCTATCGCCTCAATCCGGGCAGCAATCCTGAGTTTTTCAACCAGAGCGGGCTGCAGGCCAATGACCTGGCCATCAGCATCAACGGGCTGGATTTACGGGACAACATGCAAGCCATGCAGGCGATGCAGCAGATGGCTGGCGCAACGGAAATGACAGTGACCGTCGAGCGACAGGGCGAACAGTTCGACATCTATGTGCGCTTGTCAGAATAATGATTTGGAGTCGTACCAATAATGACCACTAAAGGGAAAAGCTGGCGTCTGGCCACTATCGCAGCGGCACTGATGATGGCGGGCTCAGCCTGGGCCACCGAATACTCTGCCAGTTTCAAGAACGCCGACATTGAAGAGTTCATCAATACGGTGGGCAAGAACCTCAATAAAACCATCATCATAGAGCCATCGGTACGCGGCAAGATCAACGTGCGCAGCTACGACCTGCTCAATGAGGAGCAGTACTACCAGTTCTTCCTGAGCGTGCTCGACGTCTACGGCTTTGCCGTGGTGCCGATGGACAACGGGGTGCTCAAGGTGCTGCGCTCGCGGGATGCCAAGACCTCCGCCATTCCGGTGGTGGATGGCAGCAACCCGGGGGTGGGCGACGAGATGGTGACTAGAGTAGTACCGGTGCGCAACGTCTCGGTCCGTGAACTGGCGCCGTTGCTGCGCCAGCTCAACGACAACGCCGGTGGTGGCAACGTGGTGCACTACGAGCCCTCCAACGTGCTGCTGATCACCGGCCGTGCCGCCGTGGTCAACCGCCTGGTGGAAGTGGTCAACCGGGTCGACCGCGCAGGCGATCAGGATGTGGACATCATCAAGCTCAAGTTTGCCTCGGCGGGGGAAATGGTGCGGCTGGTGACCAACCTCAACAAGGATGGCAACCCCCAGGGCGGCACCGCCTCCCTGCTGCTATCCCCCAAGGTGGTGGCCGACGAGCGTACCAACTCTGTGGTGGTGAGTGGTGAGCCCAAAGCGCGTGCCCGCATCATCCAGATGGTGCGCCAACTCGACCGCGACCTGCAAAGCCAGGGCAACACCCGGGTCTTCTACCTCAAATATGGCAAGGCCAAAGACATGGTCGAGGTGCTCAAAGGGGTCAGCTCCAGCATCGAGGCCGACAAGAAGGGCGGCGGCGCAACCACAGGTGGCGCCAGCATCGGCGGTGGCAAGCTGGCCATTTCAGCCGACGAGACCACCAATGCGCTGGTCATCACCGCCCAGCCGGACGTGATGTCCGAACTGGAGCAGGTGGTGGCCAAGCTCGATATCCGCCGCGCCCAGGTGCTGGTGGAGGCGATCATCGTCGAGATGCAGGATGGCGATGGCCTCACCCTTGGCGTCCAGTGGGGCAATGCCAACGGCGGTGGCACCCAGTTCACCAACTCAGGTCTGCCCATCGGCGGTGCCATTGCGGCGGGCAAGGATTACCAGAATGGCAAGACCGACACCGCTGCCGGTCTGCTGAAAGAGTTCAACGGCATGGCCGCCGGTTTCTATCACGGCGACTGGGCCATGCTGGCCACGGCGCTGGCCTCCAATACCAAGAACGATATTCTCTCCACCCCGAGTATCGTCACCATGGATAACAAGGAGGCCTCCTTCAACGTCGGTCAGGAGGTCCCGGTCCAGAGCGGTTCGCAAAGCTCCACCACCAGCGATCAGGTGTTCAACACCATCGAGCGCAAGACGGTGGGCACCAAGCTGGTGGTGACCCCGCAGATCAACGAAGGGGATTCGGTGCTGCTCAATATCGAGCAGGAGGTCTCCAGTGTCGCCCAGACCCAGGCGACCGGTACTGCCAACCTTGGCCCCACCTTCGACACCCGTACCGTCAAGAACGCGGTGCTGGTCAAAAGTGGCGAAACCGTGGTGCTGGGCGGTTTGATGGACGAACAGACCAAGGAGCAGGTCTCCAAGGTGCCCTTGCTTGGCGATATCCCAGTGCTGGGCTATCTGTTCCGCTCCACCTCCAACACCACCTCCAAGCGCAACCTGATGGTCTTTATCCGGCCAACCATCTTGCGTGATGCGGACGTCTATACCGGTGTCTCCAGCAACAAATACAGCCTGTTCCGCGCCGAGCAGCTCAATGCCGCCTCGCAGGAGGGGTATCTCACCTCCCCCGCCCGTCAGGTATTGCCTGCCTATGGCCAGGATGTGATGGTGTCGCCCGAGCTGCAAAAAGAGATCCAGAAGCAGATCAACGAGATGCGGAGCAGACAGCAAAGCACTGTCGAGACCACCACCCCGTTTGTGCAGAGTAAGCCCTGATGAGTGCCTACCATCTGGATGGAAGCGTCGGGCCTGCGCCACTGCCCGAGCTCCCCTTTGTCTTTGCCCGCAACTTCGGGGTGATCCTGATTGAGCGGGAGGGCGCCCCCGTGCTGCAGTGCCGCCCCGGCGTCACCCCGCAGGCCCTGCTGGAGGTGCGGCGGGTAGCGGGTTGCAGCTTCGCGGTGGAGCAGCTCGACAACGAGGCCTTCGAAGAGCTGCTGATGGCCCACTACCAACGCGACTCCTCCGAGGCGCGCCAGCTGATGGAAGATCTCGGCAACGAGATGGACTTCTTCGCCCTGGCCGAAGAGCTGCCGCAAAGCGAAGATCTGCTGGATGCCGATGACGACGCCCCCATCATTCGCCTCATCAACGCCATGCTGAGCGAGGCGATCAAGGAGGAGGCCTCCGATATCCATATCGAGACCTTCGAGCGGGCACTGGTGATCCGTTTTCGCATCGATGGGGTACTGCGGGAGATCCTGCGCCCCCATCGCAAGCTAGCCTCACTGCTGGTCTCGCGGATCAAGGTGATGTCGCGGATGGATATCGCCGAGAAGCGGGTGCCGCAGGATGGCCGTATCTCGTTGCGTATCGGCGGCCGCGCCGTCGACGTACGGGTCTCCACCATGCCGTCCAGCTACGGCGAGCGGGTGGTACTGCGTCTGCTCGACAAGAACAACGTGCGCCTCGAGCTCAAGCAGTTGGGGATGACCGCGGCCAACCGCACCATCATCAGCGAGCTTATTCGCAAGCCCCACGGCATTATTCTGGTTACCGGCCCGACCGGTTCCGGTAAATCCACCACCCTCTATGCGGCGCTGTCTGAAATCAACTCGCGGGATCGCAACATCCTGACGGTGGAAGACCCCATCGAATATGACCTCGAAGGGGTGGGCCAGACCCAGGTCAACACCAAGGTGGACATGACCTTCGCCCGCGGCCTGCGCGCCATTCTGCGCCAGGATCCGGATGTGGTGATGGTGGGGGAAATTCGTGACCTCGAGACCGCCCAGATTGCGGTGCAGGCGTCGCTGACCGGTCACCTGGTGATGTCGACCCTGCACACCAACACCGCCATCGGCGCCATCACCCGGATGCGGGACATGGGTATCGAGCCCTTCCTGCTCTCCTCGTCGCTCTTGGCGGTGCTGGCCCAGCGGCTGGTGCGCACCCTCTGCCCCGATTGTCGCGCCCCGCGCCCCATCACCGAGCAGGAGCGCCTCGCCATGGGCATCGAGCTGGCTCCCGATCAGCAGGTGTGGCGCCCGGTCGGGTGCGAGCTGTGCAACCACACCGGCTACCGTGGCCGGACCGGCATTCACGAGCTGGTGGTGATCGACGAAGCAGTGCGTGAAGCCATTCACAGTGCCAGCGGCGAGCTCGCCATCGAGCGACTGATCCGCGGCCACACCCCCAGCATCCGCCGTGACGGCATCGACAAGGTGCTCAAGGGGCAGACCAGCCTCGAAGAGGTGCTGCGCGTGACCCGGGAAGATTGAGATGGCGGCATTCGAATACAAGGCCCTCGACAACAAGGGGCGCAGCAAGAGCGGCGTAATGGAGGGCGACTCGGCCCGTCAGGTGCGCCAGCTGCTGCGCGAACAGGGGCTCACTCCCCTCGAGGTGAACGAGACCACCGAGAAGGCGAAACGGGAAGCGACCCGCTTCGCCCTGTTTCGGCGTGGTGCCAGCACTGCCGAGCTGGCCCTGATCACTCGCCAGCTGGCGACCCTGGTGGGGGCCGGTCTCACCATCGAAGAGGCGCTCAAGGCGGTGGCCGAGCAGTGCGAAAAGGCCCACTTGCGCTCTCTGGTGGCAACCGTGCGCAGCAAGGTAGTGGAAGGTTATTCGCTGGCCGACTCGCTGGGGGCTTTTCCCCATGTGTTCGACCAGCTGTTTCGCTCCATGGTGGCGGCCGGTGAAAAATCGGGCCATCTGGAGAAGGTGCTCAACCGCCTCGCCGACTACACCGAGCAGCGCCAGCATATGCGCACCAAGCTGCTGCAGGCGATGATCTACCCTATCGTGCTCACCTGTGTCGCCATCGGGGTTATCTCGATCCTGCTCACCGCCGTGGTGCCCAAGGTGGTGGCCCAGTTTGAACACATGGGTCAGCAACTGCCGGGCACCACCCGTTTTCTCATCGGCACCAGCGAACTGATGCAGGCCTACGGCCTCTGGTTCCTGCTGCTGATATTCCTTGGCAGCTTTGTCTGGCGCTGGTGGCTCACCGATGAAAAGCGTCGCCGACGCTGGCATCAGGTGCTGCTCGGCCTGCCGGTGATTGGCCGGGTCAGCCGCGGTCTCAACACAGCCCGCTTCGCCCGCACGTTAAGCATCCTCAACGCCAGTGCGGTGCCGCTGCTGGAAGGAATGAAAATCTCCGGCGAAGTGCTCTCCAACGACTTTGCCAGAATGCGCATTCTCGAGGCCGCCGAACGGGTGCGCGAGGGGACCAGTCTGCGTAAATCGCTGACCGAGACCAAGATTTTCCCGCCCATGATGCTGCACATGATCGCCTCCGGCGAGCAGAGCGGCGAACTCGACAGCATGCTGGAGCGGGCGGCAGACAACCAGGATCGGGAGTTTGAATCCCAGGTCAATATCGCCCTCGGGGTGTTCGAACCCATGCTGGTGGTCTCCATGGCCGGGGTGGTGCTGTTTATCGTGATGTCGATCCTGCAGCCGATCCTCGAGCTCAACAATATGGTGAATATGTAAGTTTTCGGTGTTCGGTGGCGCCGCTGGCGGCCCGTCGAACCCACCCAGTGATCACTCTCTGATGGGCTATCCCATCTCATTCGTTACGGAGCAACTCATGAACAAACGTCGTCAATCCGGTTTTACCCTGCTGGAAGTCATGGTGGTCATCGTGATCCTCGGCATTCTGGCCAGTCTGGTGGTGCCCAACCTGATGGGCAACAAGGAGAAAGCTGACCAGCAGAAAGCGGTCTCCGATATCGTGGCGCTGGAAAACGCCCTCGACATGTACAAGCTGGACAACAACCGCTACCCGACCACAGAACAGGGGCTGGATGCACTGGTGACCAAGCCTTCTATCGATCCGGCGCCGCGCAGCTACCGCGATGGCGGCTACATCAAGCGCCTGCCGCAAGATCCCTGGGGCAACCCGTACCAGCTGCTGAGCCCGGGCCAGTTCGGCAAGATCGACATCTTCTCCATGGGTCTGGATGGTGAAGCCGGTACCGATGACGACATCGGCAACTGGAACCTGAAGGATTTCCAATAAGTGATATGTCGCCACCGCACTCCTTGTGAGCTGACTGCATGAAGCGCTCTCTCTCCTTTCATCGCCAATCCGGCTTTACTCTGCTGGAAGTGTTGCTGGTCGCTATGCTGATGGGACTAGTGGCCACCGCCGTCACTCTCAGCATGGGAGGCGCCAGAGGGGATCGGGAGCTGGACAAGCAGGCGCGTCGCCTGATGGCGACGCTGCAGCTGGCGCAGGAGTATGCGGTGATGGATGGTCGGCTGGTAGGCATTCGCATCGAGGATAACGGCTGGCAGTTTATGCAGCGTCAGGCCAAAGATCGCAAGTGGCTGGCCCTGACTGGCGACAAGCAGCTGGGGCCGGTGCAACTGGCCGAGAACATGACGCTGGCGCTGGAGCTGGAAGGCTTTGGCTGGCAGCCGGACTCCGACGAGAAAACCGAACAGAAGCGCGACGAGAAGGAGCGCACGCCACAGTTGCTCATCTTCCCAGGCGGCGAGCTGAGCCCGTTCGTGCTCACCTTCACCCAGCAGGATGAGGATGCCCGCTACACCCGCATCGTCAAGGGGGACGAGTTCGGCCGCCTCACCCTGCTCACCGGCGATGAAGATGAAGAGGTGAGCGAATGAACGCCCGCGGCATGACGTTGTTTGAGAAAGGTGTGATGGTGGCGCTACTTCTGTGTCAACCACACCCTCAACAGGTGGCACGATGAACGCGCGTGGCATGACCTTACTCGAAGTGATGGTGGCGCTGGCAGTCTTTGCCATCGCGGGTCTCGCGGTAATGAAAACCGCCAGCGAACACCTCTCGGCCCTCAACTATCTGGAGCAGAAGACACTCGCCACCTGGGTGGTAGAGAACCAGCTGGTGCAACAGAAGCTCGAGAACAAGTGGCCAGGTGACAGCTGGGTGGAAGGGGATGAGCAGATGGCGGGCAGCACCTGGTACTGGCGCTATCGCGGCGTCGCCACCGCCGACAACAACTTCCGGGCGCTCGATATGGAAGTGCGTACCGAGGCCAAGGCCGAGAACCCGGTCGCCATGATGCGGACCTATATCAGCCGATGACCCAGCTATCCGCCCGCACGCCTCGCCCCGTCCGTCACGCCGGTTTTACCCTGCTCGAAATGCTGGTGGCGATCGCCATCTTCGCCACTCTCAGCATGGGTGCCTATCAGGTGCTGCAAGGGGTGCTCACCAGCGACGAGGTAGCCAAGCGCAAGGAGGCCCGCCTCAACGAACTGCAACTCGCCTTCACCCTGCTGGAGCGAGATATCACCCAGATGGTGCCGCGCAGCGGTCGCATCGAGGGGGAAAACAACAAGGTGCTGCTGGCGGCCTCCCGCTTCGGCCAGCAGAGCGATGACTGGGGCATGGCCTTTATGCGCAGCGGCTGGCTCAACCCGGACGGCATGCTACCCCGCTCCCATCTACAGCGGGTCGGCTGGCGCCTCAAGGATCAGAAACTGGAGCGCCTGAGCTACCTCTATCCAGATCCGGTGATCGGCACCGAGCCGCGCATCCAGCCGGTGCTGGCGGGAGTCACGGCGTTTCGCCTCTACTTCTTCGACAAAGGCAACTGGAAAGAGGAGTGGAGCCAGCGCAGCGTGCTGCCCCACGGGCTGGCAGTGGAGCTGGATCTGGAAGATTACGGCACCATTCGCCGTCAATTCCTGATTGGCGCCGGCGGCCAGCGCGCCGAAGAGAACAGCCAGAGCAGCAACCCCGACCAAGGTGGCAACAACAACAACAACAACAACAACGGGAACAACGGCAATACCAATGGCGGTAATGGTGACAGCCAGAACGGAGGGGGCGCCAATGCGGGCTAATCTCGCCGCTCCCGGTCGCCAGCGCGGCATGGCGCTGCTGGTGGTGCTGCTGATCCTCTCGGTGATGGTGATCATCGCCAGCAATATGAGCGGCCGCCTGCAGCTTGAGCTGCGCCGTACCGCCAACATCACCACCGGCAAACAGGCGTGGTGGTATGCCCTCTCGGCAGAAGCGCTGGTGAGCAAGGTGCTGACGCAGGATTTCAAGGACAATCCCGAGGTGGTCAACCTCAGCCAGAACTGGGCCCGCAAGAACACTGTATTTCCGGTGGACGATGGCCAGCTCAAGGGCGAGGTGACCGACCTGCAATCCTGCTTCAACCTCAACAGCCTGAGCGTGGCCTCCAAGGCGGGGAGCGGCGAGGAGCTGGCTCAGCAGCCCTATCCGGTGCAGGTGTTTCGCGAACTGCTCAAGCAGCTGGCGATGGATGATTACGAGGCGGCCCAGCTCACCGATGCCATCCGTGACTGGACCGACAAGGATACGGTGCTGGTCTCCAGCCTTGGTGCAGAGGACGCCTATTACGAGGGGCTCAAGCCACCCTACCTGACCGCCAATCAGTGGATGCTGGGCAAGGATGAGCTGCGGGCGGTGCGCGGGGTGACGGCCAGGGTCTATGCCAAACTGGCCCCCTATGTCTGCACCCTGCCCAACGACAAGTTGAAGATCAATATCAATACCCTTGCCCCCCAGCGCCCCGAGCTGCTGGTCGCCCTCTATCTGGGCACTATCGGGCTGGATGACGCCAAGCGGGTGCTGAACGAGCGGCCACAGAAGGGGTGGAAAGAGAGCAAGCTGATGACGGACATGCTCGCTCCGGTCGATGCGGTGAAAGGGCTGAAAGAGGCGCTGGTGGTCAAGAGCGACTTCTTCGAAGCCCGAGTCGTGGCCGAGGTCGGCGACAACCGGGCCTGGCTCGAAACCCTGTTCCAGCGGGGCAAGGACAATAAACTGGTGATGCTGCGCCGCCTCAGTAGTGGCGCCGAATAAACAGCGCACCTGCAGGCCATCGCCCGCGGGTACGAGAGATGTTGGATGCAGCCTGCGGGCTGCGCACCGGTTGCCAGGGCGCACAACGCCCTTTGCAAACCGGTATCGCAGGAGAGAGATGCGTGAGCGAAAGTCTGGTCATCCGACTGGGGACCAATAAACAACAACCCGTGGCCTGGCTGGTCTGGTCCGGTCAGGAGCAGGAGATCATCGCCTCCGGCACCCTGCCCTCGGCCGATGCCCTGGGCGAGCTGCAGGAGCGGGCCGGTGGCCGCCCCGTGGTCACCCTGGTGCCGGGCAGCGATCTGATCTTCCGGCGCGTCACCCTGCCGGGTCGCTACAACCGCCAGTCGGCAGCGGCCCTCCCCTACCTGCTGGAGGAGCAGATCGCCTCCGACGTGGACGAGCTCCATCTGGTGGTGCTGGCTCATGAAGGTCAACAGGTCGACCTGATGGCGGTGGATCGGCAGAAGATGGCCGAGTGGCTCGACTGGCTCGATGCCGCTGGCCTCAAGAGCCTGCAACTGCTGCCCGATGTGCTGGCGCTGCCACAGGCCGCTGATGGCTGGTCTGCGCTGCAACTCGGCAGCGAGTGGCTGGTGCGCCAGGGCCCCTGTCAGGGGATCGTCGCCGACGAGCCGCTGCTGGCTATCTTGCTGGCAACCGAAGCGGAGCCGGTCACCATCCACAGCCACACACCGGTGCCCGCCATTGCCACCGCCAACTGGCAGGCGGCGGAGCCCGAACTCCCCATGCTGCTGCTGGCCAAGGGGGCCCTCACCTGCCGGGCCAACCTGCTGACCGGCCCTTACCGGCCGCAGACCGAATATGCCCGCTACTGGTTGCAGTGGCGCAAGGTAGCCATCACCGCCGGTCTGTTGCTGCTGGTGGCCCTCGGCCAGCGCGGCGTGCAACTCTATCAGCTCACCGAGCAGGACAAGACGCTGAAAGCGGAGATCCGCGCCGTCTATACCCGCATCTTCCCGGGTGAAAGCCGCATCGTGAACGTGCGCAGCCAGATGAACCAGCATCTGCAACAGATGGGACAAGCCCCGCAAAACGGCGTGCTGCTGATGCTCACCGAGCTGGCCCCCACCTTTGCCGAAGTACCCGGTCTGAAACCACAGGTGATGCGCTTTGATGCCAGTCGCCGCGAGCTGAGGCTGCAGGTGACCGCTCCCGGCTTTGCCGAGATCGAGCGGTTCCGCGAGCTGGCTGGCAAGCAATTCGAGGTACAGCAAGGCGAGGTGCGCAGCACCGAGGGCAAGGTAGAGGGCGCACTGGTGCTCAAGGGTAAATCATCATGATGGAAAAATTGCAGGGCTGGTGGCACGGCATCACCGCACGGGAACAGCGGCTGGTGGCCGCAGGTGGCATTTTGCTGCTGGTCGGTCTCTTCTACTGGAGCGTCTGGCAGCCCATCGCCAACCGCATCGCGGAGCGGGAGCGGCAGGTGCAAAACCAGCAGCAGACCCTCGCCTGGCTCAAGGAGAAGGGTGAAGAGGTGCTGGCCATGCAGGGTGGCTCGGGTCGCCAGATCGATACCAGCGGCACCCTGGAAGGCGTGGTCAACCGCACCGCCTTCAACCACAAGATCAAGATTGCCCGGCTGCAACCCCAGGCGCAGGAGCTGCAAGTGTGGATCGACACTGTCCAGTTCGATGACTTGCTGCTCTGGCTCTCCACGCTGGTGGAGCAGCACGGCATTCAGGTTCAAATCATCGAGATCGCCCGCGAGGATCTGGCCCCGGGTCTGGTCAAGGTCAGACGTTTGCAGTTGAGTCGTCCACAATGAAAAAACGCATCCTGATTGCCAGCCTGTTTCTGGCCGCCTATCTGCTCTTCCTGCTGGCCACCCCGCCCGCGGCACTGGTGGCTCGCCATCTGCCGCTGCCTGCCAACGTCGCCAGTCTGCTGAAACTGGAAGGGGTGAGCGGCACCCTCTGGAGTGGCCAGATTGCCCGACTGCAATATGCCAGCGAATCGGTGAACCAGCTGCGCTGGGATCTCAACGGCTGGTCGCTGCTGCGCTTCGCCCCCGAAGTGGCCATACGCTTTGGCGACCGCAACGGCCTCAATGGTCAGGGTGTTGTCGGCTGGAATGGCGCCGCCTTCGGCCGCGACCTGACCCTCAACGCCCCCGCCCCCTGGTTGCTGAGCCGGGTGCCGATGCGCCTGCCGATCCCGATCTCCGTCACCGGCCAGCTACAGCTCAAGGTGGAGCAATTTGCCCAGGGCAACCCCTGGTGTGACAACCTCTACGGCAACCTCGACTGGTACAACGCCAGCGCCGATACCCCGGCGGGCAAGCTGGAGCTGGCCGATCCCGAGGTGAAACTCACCTGCCTCGACTCCAGACTGGTGGCCGAGCTCAAGCAGGGCTCGGATGCGGTGCAGACCATGGGTCGCCTCGAGCTGCAACCCAATGGCCAATACCTGTTCCAGGGCACCCTGAAGCCGGGCCCGGCACTGCCACCACAGATGCAACAAGGGCTCCCCTTCCTCGGCCAGCCCGATAGTCAGGGCCGCTTCCCCCTGCGCTATCAGGGGCGGATCTAGCCATCATTCAAGGTGAAAATGGCTCAGGGACAACCCGAGCCATTTTTATCGTCCATGTGACGTGTCCGTTGAAATGCCAGATACGGCAGATACAAAAAAGCCCAAGCGGGTGACCGCTTGGGCTTTCTCTTTGAATATGGCGGAGGAGGTGGGATTTGAACCCACGGATGGTCGCCCATCGCCGGTTTTCAAGACCGGTGCATTCAGCCGCTCTGCCACCCCTCCGAACGGCGTGCATACTACGCTAAGCCCTTGTTCATATGCAATACATATTTCCTGTGGGATAGTGTGCGGGAGCAAAATGGCAGGTGGCTTGAAATTGTTCCTCGTCATCCCTATTTGTTCTACATACAATGCGTAAACATGCAGTAACAAACAGCGATCACGAGGCGGCTGCTCGCCGTCTCACCCGGACATCAAGAGGACACCCAAGATGGATACCCGTTCTATCTACACTGGCACCCAAAGTGCCGTACGCGATACCAACAAGGTGCTGCGTAATACCTATATGCTGCTCTCCCTCACCCTCGGCTTCTCTGCCGTTGTGGCGGGCATCGCGACCGTAATGAACATGCCGCCGTTGCACTGGGCCATCTTCCTCATCGGCGTATACGGTCTGATGTTCCTGACCGAGAAGAACCGCAACAACAGCATGGGCCTGGTATTCACCTTCGCCCTGACCGGTCTGCTGGGTTATAGCCTGGGCCCCATCATCAACATGTACATGAACAATGGTGGTGGCGAGATCGTGATGACCGCCCTTGGCGGCACCGCGCTAACCTTCTTCGGTCTGTCGGCCTATGCCCTGACTACCAAGCGTGACCTCTCTTTCATCGGCGGCATGCTGTTCGTCGGTTTCTGGGTTCTGCTGGTGGCCATGATTGCCAACATCTTCCTGCAGATGAGCGCCCTGAGCCTGGCACTGTCCGCCATGTTCATGCTCTTCTCCTCCGGGGCCATCCTGCTGACCACCCAGCAGATTGTGCGCGGCGGCGAGACCAACTACATCTCCGCCACCGTCACCCTGTATGTCTCCATCTACAACATTTTCCTGAGCCTGCTGAGCCTGCTTGGCGGCAACCGCAACTAATCAAAAACCCCGCTTCGGCGGGGTTTTTATTGGCTCCTGTTTCTGTCAGGATAAGTTGCAAATCAAGGATATGATGCGAAGCGGCCCTGATCCAAATCAGGGCCGCTTCTCGCTTGGCGGGGTAACATCCTGCCCTCGTTTCGTTCAAGGGTTGTTCCTGTTTCATGCCGATGGATCTCTCTGGCCTGCTGCGCCGACTGCTGACCGATAGTCACATCTACTTCGCCCTCAAGGTGCTGCTGGCCATTCTCGGTCTGCTCGCCTTCACCCTGGCCACCGGCAATATCCAGCTCACCGTGCTGCTCTCCCTCGGGGTAGTGGCGGGCGCCATCGCCGAAACCGACGACAGCCTGTGGGGGCGGCTTAAAAACCTCGCCATGACGCTCATCTGCTTCATGTTCGCATCCCTCTGTGTGCAGTATCTCTACCCCACCCCCTGGCTGTTTGCCATTGGGCTCGCCAGCTCCACCTTTATCTTCGTGATGGTGGGGGCGCTCGGTGCCCGCTATGCCACCATCAGCTTCGGCTCGCTGCTGATCGCCATCTACACCATGCTGGGGGCCGCCAAGGCGCCGGATCTCTTCTACCAGCCGCTCGCCCTCGGCGCTGGCGCCCTCTGGTACGGACTGGTCTCGTTTATCTGGCTCTGGCTGCTGCCCTACAAGACCCTGCACGAGCAGCTGGCCCAGAGCTACTTCGCCCTTGGTCGCTACCTGCTGGAAAAATCCCGCTTCTTCCCGGCAGACGAGCACGGCGCCCAGGCCATTCGCCACAATCTGGCCCAGCTCAACATCAATCTGGTGAGCGCGCTGACCCTCACCAAGTCGGCCCTCAACGCCCGCCTGAGCCGCCGCCATCCTGCGAGCCCCGAGCTTGCCAGCCTGCTGCGCCTCTACCTGCTGGCGCTGGAAATTCACGAGCGCGCCACCTCCAGCCACTACCCCTACAGCCGGCTGGAAGCTGAGCTCAAGCAGGGCATCGTACTGGAAGGATTTCAGGAGGTGTTCCTGCAGCTCTCAGAGGCGTGCCAGCGGCTCGGTTACGCTATTCTGGTGCACAAGCCCTACGCCCATAACAAGCGCATTCACTGGACGCTGGAGGCCCTCGGCGATCAGCTGGAGTTCACCAATCTCAAGCAGCACTACCCGAAAACCCTGCTGACGCCGATGAAGTTCCTGCGCCGCAATCTGGCCAGCATCAACCAGCTGCTCGGCAGCGCCGAAGTGCTGCAAAACCCCGAGCAGCCGGAGCAGGAGCTGCCCGCATTGGCCAAGCCACCCCGCCTGCCGCTGCTGACCCAGCTCAAGCAGCACCTCACCTTGCACTCCATGGTGTTTCGCCACGCGCTGCGTTTGTCGCTTGGTCTGGTGATCGGCTACGGCATACTGCAAGCCTTTGATCTGGAAAAGGGCTACTGGATTTTGCTGACCGTGCTGTTTGTCTGCCAGCCCAGCTACAGCGCCACCCGCCGCCGACTGGTGCAGCGGATGCTCGGCACCTTCGCCGGCATACTGGTGGGTATTCCGGTGCTCTGGCTCTTCCCCGAGCTGCACGTCCAGCTGGTGGTGATGGGGCTCGCCGCCTTCCTGTTTTTCACCCAGGTGCGCAACAACTACAGTGCCGCGGTCTGCTTTATCACCCTCTACGTGCTGATGGCGTTCAACCTGCTCGATGGCATCGGCTTTGCCATTCTGGGGCCACGGCTGCTCGATACCCTGCTCGGCTGCCTGATCTCCTACGGGCTGGTGGCCTGGCTCTGGCCGGACTGGCAGTACAAGCGGCTGCCAACGCTTATCGCCAATTCACTCTCGGCCAACGCCAGCTACCTCTCGGCGGTGCTGGCGAGCCTCAAGCAGCAGCGCGACGAGTCCATCGACTATCGGGTGGCGCGCAAGAGCGCCCATCTGGCGGACAGCGAACTGGCTACCGCCTGGCAGAGCATGCTGGTGGAGCCGCAAAAGCGCCGCCGCTTCCTCGATCTCTGCTTTACCCTCACCTGGCGCAACCACGCCCTGCTCTCCTACATCTCGGCGCTGGGGGCTCATCGCGACAAACTGGAGGCCATCAGCGGGCTGGATGAGGTGCGCCACCACATCTGCCACACCCTGGAGCAGGCCGCCGGTCATCTGGCGGGCAACCCCTCCAGCTCCATCGGTGGTCAGAGCCCCCTTCTTTGCACGGACAGCAGCCCGGACAGCAGCGAGGAGCAGCTGATGCTGACCCAGCAGCTCAACCTGATCAGCGAGCTGGCGGATCAGCTGCTGCATCTGGCCAACGAGAGCCGGTTGCTCACCGGGGATCAAGGCGCTACCATGCCCGCCCAATCCTGATAGCCCCATTAGCGAGGAGCCCCCATGTCTGCGTCCGAAAAACATCAGCTGGAATTCAACGGCCAACTCATCGAGACCGATGCCAAGGGCTACCTGCTCAACAGCAACGACTGGAGCGAGGAGCTGGCACTGGTGCTGGCGGCGCAGGAGGGGATCACGCTTGAGGAGCCGCACTGGGAAGTGGTGCGCTTTGTGCGCGCCTTCTATCTGGAGTTCAACACCTCCCCCGCCATCCGCGCACTGGTCAAGGCGATGGAGAAGCAGTACGGCCCCGAGAAGGGCAACAGCCGCTACCTCTACAAGCTGTTCCCGGAAGGCCCCGCCAAGCAGGCGACCAAGATTGGTGGCCTGCCCAAACCGGTGAAGTGCATCTGATCCCATGCATCTCATCCCATAACAACGGGGGGCCGCAACTGCGGCCCCCCGTTGTGTTTGGTGCGCTATCTTCGCGCACCTCGAATTCACATCCCTCAGACTTCCAGCCAGCCTTATCCCCGCTTGTCAGCCAGCGCCACCAGCTGCTCTGCCAGCCGGTGACCATGCAGGTAGGAGGCGATCAGCTCGCTATCCGCCTTGCCGATTTCAATCTGTTGATACCAGTGATCCAGCATGGCGGCAAAGCCGCGCTGGGCCAGTACCGGCTGCCAGTCGTTGGGGCTAAGCATCTGCGCCTGTTTGTCGCGGGCGATGATGCCGCGGGTGCAGTTCTCAAGGTGCAGGGAGAGATTGTCGCCATAGGCATCGATGCGCTCCTCGGTGATCCCGGCGCTGCGGTTCATGCTGCCGCTGATGGCGCGATCGCCGCTCTGCCAGCTGACGCTCACCCCGGCCAGCAGGCTGTTATCCTGCGCACAGGGGCGCAATACCGCATGGACCTCCCCATCCGGCACGCCGCCATAGAAGCAGAGGCTGTCGAGCACATGGATAAAGTCGTCAAACATAAAATCCCGCGCCTTGCCGGGCAGAGCGAAGCGGTGTTTCTGCCAGTTGAGCTCGGTGAGCGGCTGGGCCCGCGCCTCGGCCATGGCGGGCAGATAGCGGCGGTTAAAGCCGGTAAAGAGGGCGCAATCTTGCGCGATGGCGAGGTTGGCCAACGCCTCGGCTTCGGCCAGATTGTCGCACAGGGGCTTGTCGACAAAGGTGGGGATCCCTGCGCGCAGGCACTGCTCGGCCAGCTCGCGGTGAACGGCGGTCGCGGCGTGGATCATCACGGCGTCGGGGCGACTGGCCAGCAGGGCCGCCACATCGGTAAAGCACTCGGCGACCCGATACTGGCGGGCGAGCTTCTCCAGCACCGCTGGATTGCGGGTGCAGAGCAGCGGGGTGACCCGCTCGTCGCTTGCAAGCAGCGGCAGATAGGCTTTTTGGGCGATATCCCCCAGACCAATCATGGCAATGCGCATCTCAACTCCTTTTCACTCGATAACGGGACAAGCGGATAACTGCCCGCACCATCGCAGGATTTGTCCCGCAGATCCAGCCTGCCGTTAGCGCACTGGCTGGCGTGTGCAGCTCTGTGCAAACAGCGATGTTATCTAGGCATGGCAAGATCGCAGACCGACTTGATCACCTCGGCCAGCCACTCGATGGCGAGATTGCCCTGGCTTTTGCGGTGTCTGCCGACCACCACCTCGAACGGCTGCGGCGCCCCGGCCATCGCCACGGTGCGAAAATCCCCAAGGGCGGCGATGGCCGACGGAATGCAAGCCGCCACGTCATTGACCGACATAAAAGCTTGCAGCGAGGTGTAACAGGGGAGCGTCGCCACCGCCGCGCTGGCAACCTGCTGCGGGCTCATCTGCCCTTCGAAATTGCCGACGCTGTTGGCAAACTGCACAAAGGGGATGGCCGCCAGATCCTGCGGGGTGTTGTCCGGAAGATATCGGGAGTCGCGGCGCAGCACGCAGCAGTAGTGATCCCGGCGCAGGGTGGCGCGCAGCAACCCCGGGTCGAGATAGGCATCAAAGCCAATCACCAGATCGACCTCGCCGCTGGTCAGCGCCTCCAGATGCTGCTCGGCCTGAAAGTCCACCACATCGAGCCGGATGGAGGGCGCCTGAGTGCGCAGGGCGCTCGCCAACCTTGGAATAATGGCGAGCTGGGCATATTCGTTCGCCATCACCCTGAAGGTACGCTGGCTGCTGGCGGGATCGAAGGGGGTTGCCACAAAGACCCCGTCGATATCGGCCAGGATCTGCTCGAACCTGGCGGCCAGCTCGCAGGCGTAATCGGTCGGCTGCAACCCAGCGCTCTGGCGGATAAAGAGCTCGGCGGGAAAGAGATCGCGCAGCTTTTTCAGATGGCTGCTCACCCCCTGCTGGGAGATCTCCAGCAGCTCGGCCACCCGCGACACACTCTTGTATCTCACCAGCAGCACCAGCACCCGCATCTGCCTGATATCGATCTTCTCCACCCTTACCTCACCAATTTCAGTTGTATCACATACAAATCACCCATGATTTACATTGTATCAGTGGCTCTCTAACCTTGCAGCTCTTCCAGCAAAGCGAGGTTAACGATGAAAACTGTCATTCTGATTGGTGCTCAGGGGAAAATGGGGCAAGCCGCCCTCAGTGGTCTGGGCAAGCACAAAGTGATCACCGCCAGCCGCTCCGGCAAGGGGTGTGATTTTCAGGTGGATATCACCAGCAGAGAGTCCATCGAGCGGCTCTACCAAAACGTGGGCTCCTTCGATGCGGTGGTCAATACCGCAGGATTTTGCGAATACGCCCCCTTTGGCGAGATGAGCGACGAGCAGTGGCAAACAACCATCCAGAGCAAGCTGATGGGGCAGATCAATCTGGTCAATATCGGCCTCAACTACATCAATCAGGGGGGCTCCTTCACCCTGATCTCCGGCATCCTCAATATCAAGCCGATCCCGCTGGCCATTGCCGATGCCACCACCAGCGGCGCCATCGATACCTTTGTCCAGTGCGTGGCCCACGAGCTACCCCGCGGCATTCGCATCAATGTGGTCAACCCGACCGTACTGGAAGAGGCGTGGGACGTATATGGCGAGATGATGCCGGGCTTCCAGCCGGTGCCGGGCGCTTTAGTCGGCAAGGCGTTTGAGCGCTCCGTCGATGGCTTTATTAGCGGTCAGGTGCTCTATGTCGATGCCTGATCCGGTTCAGGTGTGACCCCAATGCCTTTGTAATTCCTTGTCGATGTTTTTCCTCTTCCCCGAAAGCGCCAGCGCTCGGGGCTTTTTGTATGGCAGGGGCAAAGCCGCACAGGGTAGATAAAAAAGGAAGGAAGTCGAGACTTCCTTCCTTTTGGCTTGCGCAGCGGCCTGTGATTCAGTTTATCTTGCCCATTTCAACGGCAAAGCTGGTCGCCAGCTGGGCAAACTTGAGAGCGTGGCCAGCCGAGGGATCCGAGTTTTGCAACGTATCCTGCGCCGTGTGGATCCTGGGGTTGTATTCACTAAAACGTGACTCGAACGGCATGGCTGCGGGGTAGCCCTGATTGTGCCAGGAGGCGTGATCCGAGCAACCATAGCCACAGCTGTCATAGCCATAGCTGACTTGCGGCAGGTAGGCATCGATCAGCTGGGTGAGGTAGCCGGTCAACCCCTTGTCGGTGTAGTCGGTCATAAAGACGATGTCGTTCGCCGAGCCCTTGTAGTTGGTCATGTCCAGCTGGAGCGCGGCCAATACCCTGGTGTTAGCCGCCTTGTAGCGACTGGCGATATCCTTGGAGCCCCGCAAGCCCACCTCCTCTGCCGCATAGCCGATAAATTGCAGGGTGCGTTCCGGCTGGCGGCCCTGTTCGGCGATGACCCGCAGCACCTCGGTCAGGGTGGCGATGCCGGAGGCATCATCATCGGCGCCGGGGGCCAGCGTCTTGCTGTTGGGGGCCGAGCCTGCGGTGGAATCGAGATGGCCACCGAGCACCACCACCTCGTCCGGATAGCGGCTTCCCTTGAGGGTCAGCACCACCGATTGTTGCGGGTAGCCGCTATGTTTGACCCGGCTGACGCTGGCCCATGGCAGGGTGCTGCCGAGGCTCTGCCACTGACTGGCCACCCAGTCGGCGGATTGCGTGCCGGTGGGGGTGGTGTAGTAGCGGTTGCGCCAGCCGGATAGCTTGCTGATGGTTCTGGCGATATTGCCTTGATCCAGATGGGACAGCAGCCGGTTGACACTGGCCCCCTGGGTCAATGGCGGTGCGCTGAACAGGTTTTGGCTAAGGGGCTGGGCCATGCTCTGCAGCGCATCGGCCAGGGTCGTGTGCACCACATAGCCACCGCAACGCTGGTGCCCTTCGTGCATCAGGTGCGAGAGGGAGCCAAGCTCGCTTGCCTCAATCTGGGCCAGCTGGACGGGCGCCCCGCTGGCACTGAACAGGGGGGAGAGCTTGGCATTGACCTGCTTGAGTTCAACCCCGCTATCGGCCCCAATCGTGATCCACACGGGCGCACCCGCCTGAACGGCAAGGGGAATCAGGGGGAGCAAAAGGGCTGCAGTCATCGCTTTCATGTCGGATCCTTCCGGTTATGGTCAACAGTGAACAGATTTGATGGGTCTCATAAGAAAACCAAGCTAGTCTAGGCACTCACTGCTGTCAAAAAGGTCGATGCCTGCTCCCGTTCAGGCCTGACCCAATGCCTTTGTAATTCCTTGTCGATGTTTTTCCTCTTCCCCGAAAGCGCCCTGCTCTCGGGGCTTTTTGTATGGCGGGGGGCAGAACAGCAGCAGAACGGGTTTCGTATTGAGCCCATTTTGGCTACCATGCCGCACTTCACGAAGCGACAAGGGCAAGGACGCGATGAGCAACAAGACACTGCAATCCCTCTTTCACTACAAACGCTGGGCAGATGGCGAACTGCTGGATACCATCGCCACGCTCGATGCGCAGCAATATGGCGAGGCACACCACACCTGCCTCAGGATCTTCAACCATATCCATGTGGTCGATGCCATCTTCAAGGCCAATCTGCTGGGGGAACGCCACGGTTTTACCGCCACCAATACGCCGGAGACACCGACCCTCAGCGCCCTGCGCAGCGCAGTCACCGAACTGGATAACTGGCTGGTGAATTACGTCGCGGCGCTGAGCCCGCAAGAGGGGGCAACCCCGCTCTCGTTTCGCTTTGTCGATGGTGACAAGGGGCAGATGAGCCGCGATGAAATGCTGCTCCATCTGGTAACTCATGGCGGCTATCACAGGGGAGCCATCGGGCGGATTCTGGTGCAGTGTGGCATCACGCCGCCGCGCGATACCCTGACCACCTTTTTGCATCGCAGCGAACCCGGGCGGAGGGGTGATGCGCCTCTGGCAGAGGGCGGGACCCGCCCATGATACGCGCCTGCCTGCGGCTCACACCGCTGCTGCTGATTTGGCTACTAAGCGGCTGTGCCGCCGCCATCGATCACTACGCGGGGCGCTTTCGCAACACCCTTGTATCGGGGGAAACCCGCGCGACCATTCGCGCCGAGCTGGGCGAGCCCCAGCATTGCCAGCAGGCCGCCTTTCTGACCGAGGATAAGGTGCAGGGCTGCGATCGCTTTACCGTGCTCGGCAAGATCCACAAGCGCGCTGACGGCAATGGCCAGGCCACGGCGAGCGCCGTGACATTGGGGCTGGGGGAGCTGATCCTGGTGCCGATGACAGTAGCCGGGGTCGCGGCGGACTACACCCAGCGCCACACCATTACCGTCTATTACGATCGGGACGATCACTACCTGTTTCACACCCTGCAGAACGCCAAGGGGCAGGAGGTAAGACAATAAGCCCCCATCCCAAACGCGCTCACTGACCACTCAGCCGTGATAGGCGCAGTGGTTGGTTGAGCCTCTATTGCCCTCCCTGTAGCCATCCTCTGCCCCTCCCCTTGCTTACTGCTTTATCAGAAGTCATCAGCCTGTCATCTGGCTGACATCCCGCGGTCATTTTCAAGCCATAGAGTTTTTCACTTATTTTTCATATGGATAGATAAGGAACATCATGACTTTCCCGCGCTCTTCTTATGTAGCTTTAGCCGTCTCGCTGGTCTTGCTTGGCGGCTGCCAGTCAGAGAACGAATCGTCTGCCGACAGCCAGGGCAAAACCGCCTACCAATACAGCACCAAAGCGGTCTACAGCCCGCAGCAGCAGGCGGAGAGTTACGAGCCAGCGCCTCAGGGATTCAGCCCGGTCTTTACCGAAATGGTGGCGCGCCACGGCTCGCGCTCCCTCTCCAGCCCGAAATATGACGTGCTGACCAAGCTGGTATGGGAAGAGGCACAGCGTCAGGGGGCGCTCACCACTCTCGGGCAGGGGCTGGGAGGCAAGGTCGATCTGGTGACGGCCGCCAACCAGAAACTGGGCTATGGCCTGCTCTCGGCGCTGGGCAAGGAGGAGCACGCCAATCTCGCCACCCGGCTGGCGGCGCGGCTGCCGTCCCTGCTCAACAGCAGCGAGCCCCACTGCATCAAGGTGGTCACCTCGGGCAAGGACAGGGCCAACGAAAGCGCCTTCTACTTTATGGAGAGCCTCAAGCGCGACGTGAACTATGTCAGCGACTCGGCGCAGTGCTACCTCACGCAGGATGACCCCTCGAAGATCGACAAAAAGCTGGTCAACAAGTTCGAGCTCTACTTCCACAAGACCACGCCCGAGGGGGATTACGCCCGCTACCTGCCCGCCTATGAGAGCTACCAGCGCTTTATCGGCGACGAAGATGCCGCAATCGCCCCAGCCCCCGAGCTGGCCAGGGCGCTGGATCAGCTTAAAAACCTGAGCAAGACCAAAGAGATGGCCCGCAGCATGCTGGAGCGTATCTACAGCAAGGGCTTTGTCGACTATCTGGCGGGCGGCGTCGAGTTTGTCGCCGTCAACCCGGAAGATGGCGGCATGACCTATGTGCGCGACGAGGTGGATGCCGCCCTGATGCTCTACAACCTCTTTATCATCGGCCCCGGCATGATCCGCGAAGCGCAGGCACAGGGCAGCGAACCCTGGGCGCTGGAGCAGTTCCTCACCCCGGAAGAGTCTGCCTGGTTCTCCTACCTCTCCGATGCGGAAGATTTCTACGAGAAGGGGCCGAGCTTTGCCAACCAGAGCGCCCCCTACGCCATTGCCCAGCCGCTGCTCGACGGCCTGTTTGGCGAGGTGCAACGTCAAGTGGTGGAAGGCGAGCAGAGCAGACGGGCCACCCTGCGCTTTGCCCACGCCGAAGCCATTATCCCCCTCGCAGCCCTGATGAAGCTGGAAGGGAGCCGTCAGGGGGCCAGCCCGGATCAACTGTTCAGCCAGCAGAACAACGAGTGGCGCGGCGGCTGGGTCTCCCCCTATACCGCCAATATTCAGTGGGATATCTACCAGAACGGGCAGCGGCAGGTGCTGGTCAAGATGCTCTATAACGAAAAGGAGATCGCCTTTAAAACCGGCTGCCAGCCCTACCAAAGCGGCAGCCACTACTACGACTTCGAGGAGCTCAAGCGCTGCTACGGCTATAACGGCTAACCCTTCGCACGCCGGATATGGCGATAACAAGGGGCGACCAGCAGGTCGCCCCAATTCACTCCCCGCCCCTGCTTGCCAAAGCGGGATATGGCTATAAAGCCGCCTTCCGGCTCCATTTGCTGATCAAGCGCAAAAAATGATTAATTTCTGATAGTTGAGTCAATTTAAGCCTCGCCTCGGCAGTTTCGTTTGGCTTACCATGGCCATTCAGAACCTGTTGAGCTGCGATGGGTTGCTGCCAGCGCAGGTCAAGGGAGCATATTGGAAGCTGTAATGCACGGGTAAACGTATTTATATCTTAGTCAGAGCAAAGACATCATTAGTTTACTCATAAACAACTATTGGGGTAATTCATGCACAAATGGTTAGTAGGTATAAATAATCAAACTCTATCTGAGAAAGATAAAACTGTAGCTAAAATATATATCACGTTATTAAACTGGATAATAGCTATAAACTATAGAGGTGGGTGCCACGATACCTCAGCTATATTTCATATTATTTTAAATGAAGAAAATATAGAAAACACATTATGTATTGGTGAAGTTAAAACTGGTGATAAATACTTTGATCATTCTTGGATTGAAATTGATGGTCTAATTTATGACCCGGCAGTATGTATGCCACTTGAAGGCGGACGTTGGCATCCTCCAGTATTCAAATCCCAAGATTTAGATTTGCAAGAATCAACAAAGCTTATTTATGGTGCGCAATCTCCAGTAGGTCTAGATGATGTTGCTAAATGGGTTTCTCTTGTAGATCTTGGGACTTATGCGCTAGCACAACCAGATACTCCAGAAAAAATGTGGCATCTAGCCTCTTTTATTTTGATGGAATATGGACTTACACTAGAGCCAAATAAGATAAAAGATAAGTATAAAAAAGCAAAAAGAAAACATGTAGTCATTTAGCTTTTATAGATTAAATCCTTGTGAGTACAAGCTCCCAAAAATCATCAAAAATATTGAAGGCACATATGACAAAAATCACTAAAAGTGAAAAAAGAAAGAAAAAATTAAAAGCAAAATTAAAAGCATCAAGACATTCCCTGCATGAAGCAAATAAACTAGCCAATCAGTCTAAAAACATTTTTACTTATGGTAAAAATTTAACTAGAAGACAGTTTGACGCATATTGTTATTGCCGTCAACCTATGGTCAGATTCTTAGCTGATGAGGTTGAGTGGTATTCATTTTTTGATAACAAGCTTCTAGGAACTGTAATTAGAGATGTAACCGACAATGATTATGGATACATTTTACTAGGTAGAGATACCAGAAGATTGTTTCGTTGCATTGAGGTTGGAACAGAATTCTATTCAACCCCGAAAGAAGCAAGAGAGGCTCTATCTAACAAGATTTACAACAATTACTTAGGGAAAGTACAGGATATATATCCTCAATACGATGAAGTAGATGCTGGCTTTGAATTGTTTAAGGATAAAATACCCAAAGAAGAGCAACATAATGGCTACCTCATACTTAAAGATGAGCCCAGATATGAGGCAGCAAGAAATATTATTTCAGAGATCGCAAATTCATTTATAGATAATGATGGTCATTTCGAAAGAGAGTTCCAATCTGTAAATTTTCAAGCTAGATTGTGGGAATTATATTTACATGTTTATATTCATAATGCAGGCCTACTGGTTGAAAACAATCACCCAGTTCCAGACTTTGAAGTCTCTTATTTTGGTAAAAAAGTATTCATAGAAGCTGTTACTGTAAACCCGTCAGAAAACATTAATAGACCAGATCTTCCACCACCTCAAACATATGACGAGATAGAGGAAAGATTAAATGATTACATGCCAATAAAGTTTGGAAGTCCACTCTATAGCAAGTTAAAAAAAAGATATTGGGAAAAAGAGCACGTTGCAGGCCACCCATTAGTTTTAGCTATTCATGACTATCATAATGAAAATGCAATGACTTGGTCTAGAACTGCATTATCTGAATACTTATATGGTATGAGAAATAGAATTATTGATGGCAAACCAAACTCTCATAAAATAAAAACTCACCGTTGGAATGGAAAAGAGATCCCTTCTGGCTTCTTCTATCAAGAACAAGCTGAAAATATTAGTGCAGTCATGTTTAGCAATCAAGCCACCATACCTAAGTTCAATCGAATGGGCAAGATTGCAGGACTAGGAAGTGCTAATGTGAAAATGATTAGAAATGGATTCCTATATAATCCCGATCCCGAAGCAATTCACCCAATACCATTTTCTAAAGATGTTGATGACCAAGATTATGAAGAATCATGGTCGGATGGACTTATCATGTATCATAATCCAAATGCAATACATCCTGTTGATCCGGATATATTTCCCGACATAAGTCATATTTTTTACTCAGATGAAGAAGGATTTTATGGATATCATCAGCCTTATGATGTACTTGGCTCAATAACAGTTGTGATAGATAAAATAAGGCCATAGAATGTAAAAAACAACTCGTTATAATCCATAGCTAATAAATCCGAGATAGCTGAAATAAAAAAGGCGACCATCTGGTCGCCTTTTTATTTCTATCGCTTTCCAATTAGAAACACTCACCGAGCCGGTCGCTTGGCACCATTTCCTTTGGCCGCAGGCTTGCCGCCTTGAGCTACGGGTTTGGCCCCCGGCTTGGCAGAGCCAGCGCGGGTCGGGGTTTTACCCTTATGGGCGGGTTTTCCGGCAGGTTTGCTCTTACCCGCATTCTGGCCAGCATTCTTGCCTTCACCCTGTGCGGCCGGTTTGCCATTAGCCGCCCCTTTCTGCAGTTGGGAACCCACCGGCTTGCCGCCCGTCGGCTTGTTGCCTGTGCCATTGCCTCGCTGATGGGCAATGTTACTGTGGCGAGTCAGGGCCGGTTTCATCCCCTTGCCACTGGCGGCACGCTCGTTGCGCCGCTCATTCCTACCTTCTGCCGGCACCAGACAACCCGGGCCGTTGCCAATCAGGTGGCCCTTGCCCATGGCGAGCAGAGCTTCGCGGATCATCGGCCAGCCTGCGGGGTCGTGGTAGCGCAGCAGCGCCTTGTGCAGGCGGCGACGGCGCTCGCCCTTGGCGACAAACACATCGCCCCCTTCGCGGCTCACCTTGTTTAACGGGTTTTTCTCCGTGTAATACATGGTGGTGGCGTTGGCGAGCGGCGACGGGTAGAAGTTCTGCACCTGATCGAGCTTGAAGCGGTTCTCTTTGACCCAGAGCGCCAGATTGATCATGTCTTCATCCGTGGTACCCGGGTGGGCGGAGATGAAGTAGGGGATCAGGTACTGCTGCTTGCCCGCCTCTTTGGAGTATTTGTCGAACAGCTCCTTGAACTGGTAGTAGCTGCCCATGCCCGGCTTCATCATCTTGGAGAGCGGCCCCTCCTCGGTGTGTTCCGGCGCGATCTTGAGGTAGCCGCCGACGTGATACTTGGCCAACTCCTTGATATAGCGGGGATCTTCCACCGCGATGTCGTAACGCACGCCGGAGGCAATGAGGATCTTCTTGATCCCCTTGAGGTCGCGCGCCTTGCGATAGAGGTTGATGGTCGGGCTGTGGTCGGTGTCCATGTGCGGGCAGATGGTAGGCCAGACACAGGAGGCGCGACGGCAGGTCTGCTCGGCCTTGGGGCTCTTGCAGCGCAGCTTGTACATGTTGGCGGTAGGGCCGCCGAGATCCGAGATGACACCGGTAAAGCCCGGCACCTTGTCGCGGATATCTTCGATTTCTTTGAGGATTGACTCTTCCGAGCGGCTCTGGATGATGCGCCCTTCGTGCTCGGTGATGGAGCAGAAGGAGCAGCCGCCAAAGCAGCCGCGCATGATGTTGACCGAGGTCTTGATCATCTCGAAGGCCGGGATCTTCTCGTTGCCATAGGCCGGGTGCGGCACCCGCTGGTAGGGCAGGCCGAATACGCCGTCCATCTCCTCGGTTTCGAGCGGGAAGGCGGGCGGGTTGACCCAGACGATGCGATCGCCGTGGGCCTGCGACAGGGCGCGGGCACAGCCGGGGTTGGTCTCGTGGTGCAGAATGCGCGAGGCGTGGGCATAGAGCACCTTGTCCTCTTTCACCCGCTCGAACGCCGGCAGCTTCACATAGGTTTTTTCCCACGGCTTGGGCTTGGGCGGCTGCACCAGCACAGGCTGGGCCTCCTGCGCGGCAGGGGCCGCTTCAGTGGCATCATCCGAGCAGGGTGCCCCTTCCATATAGGGGTTGGGGATGGGATCGATGCGGCCAATCTGGTCGAGCTTGCTCGAATCCACCCCTTTCCAGCCCGGCAGCGGCTCCTTGCGGATAACGGCGGTGCCGCGAATATCCTGCATGGTGTCGATGGTCTCCCCCGCCGCGATGCGGTGGGCCACTTCCACCAGCGGCCGCTCGGCGTTGCCGTAGATGAGGATATCGGCCTTGGCATCGAGCAGGATGGAGCGGCGGATGGTCTCGGACCAGTAGTCGTAGTGGGCTATACGGCGCAGGGATGCCTCGATGCCGCCGATAACGACCGGCACCTCTTTGAAGGCCTCCTTGCAGCGCTGGGTATAGACCAGAGTGGCGCGATCCGGCCGCTTGCCACCCACATCCCCCGGGGTGTAGGCGTCGTCGTGGCGCAGTTTTTTGTCGGAGGTGTAGCGGTTGATCATGGAATCCATGTTGCCCGCGGTGACCCCGAAGAAGAGGTTCGGTTTGCCCAGACGCATAAAGTCATCCTTCGATGACCAGTCCGGCTGGGCGATGATGCCGACCCGAAAGCCCTGCGCCTCCAGCATCCGGCCGATGACCGCCATGCCGAAGCTCGGGTGATCCACGTAGGCATCCCCCGTCACCAGAATGACGTCGCAGCTGTCCCAACCGAGCTTGTCCATCTCTTTGCGGGACATGGGCAGGAAGGGCGCCGTGCCGTAGCACTCGGCCCAATAGCGGGGATAGGAGAAAAGGTTGGTAACCGGCTGCATTTTAACCACCTGGAACAATTCGGGTCGCGCATTATACCGATTGCGGCCAAGGGGAGCGATGGCTTTTTGTCCCTATAGATCCCGCGGAATAGGCCGCCGCCCGCAATAGCAAGGGCGCCCGCAGGCGCCCTTGTGATGATGAGGCTGATTTACTGGCCTCCGTCAGGATTGAGGTCAGAGCGCCGGAGGGTGCGACTCCCCTGCCCCCTTGGCGGCCAGCGCTTCGTCTACCTGCTGATCCCGCGCCCCTGTCATGCCAGCATGACGGGCGATCAGATGGTAGATGGCGGGCACCACCAGCAGGGTGACCAGGGTGGCCAGCGACAGCCCGAAGAAGACCACAGTCCCCACCGCCATCCGGCTCTCGTAGCCTGCCCCCATGGAGAGCATCAGCGGCACAGCGCCGATAATGGCGGTGAGCGAAGTCATCAGGATGGGGCGCAAGCGGCGCACCGAGCCTGCGATGATCGCCTCCTCGAACCCTTCGCCGCGCTGGCGCAGCTGGTTGATGAACTCGACGATGAGGATGCCGTTCTTGGTCACCATGCCGATCAGCATGATCATGCCGATCTGGCTGTAGATGCTCATCTCCTGCCCCGTCAGCCAGAGGCCTAGCAGGCCGCCGAAGATGCCGAGCGGCACCGTCACCATCACCACCGCAGGGGTCAGGGTGCTCTCGAACTGGGCCACCAGCACCAGATAGACCACCAGCAGGGCGAGGCCAAAGACCAGCACCATCTCACCCTGATTGTCGCGGTAATCCTTGGAATCACCGGCGTAATCCACCGTCATGCCGGTGGGCAGATTGGCGTTGGCCCAGCCATCGAGGAAATCGAGGGCCTCACCCAGGGTGTGGTCGGGATGCACATCGGCGGTCAGGGTGATCGCTTTTTGCCGCTGGTAGTGGTTGAGGCGATTGGCGGTCGCCACCTGCTTGACGGTGGCCAGAGTCGAGAGACTGACCATTTCGCCATTAGCGGCTTTTAGATAGATGCGACCGAGATCCGAGATGCCGTTGAACTCGGTCTGATTGCCGCGCAGGTAGACGTCATACTCCTCACCCCTGTCCACATAGGTGGTCTTGCTCGCCCCGCCCAGCAGGGTCTGCAAGCTGTTGGCCACGGTGGAGACCGGAATGCCGAGCTGGCTGGCGCTGTCGCGGTTGATGGTAACCTGCAGCTCGGGGGTCTTCTCGGCGTAGTCGAGATCCGGGCTCAGCATCAGGCCGCTGCCCTGCGCCGCCTGTTGCAGCGCCAACCCTTGCTGGTAGAGCTCGGCATAGTCGTTACCCTGCAGCACGAACTGCACCGGTGCGGTGGAGCCACCGCGGAAGCCGGGCTGGAAGGTGCGGATCATCACATCGGGAATGCCGGAGAGCTTGGCACCCAGCGAGCGGGAGAACTCGGTGGCGGTGACATCGCGCTCCGCCCAATCGGTGAGCTGGATGATCACCATACCGGTCTGATCGCCGCCACGGCCAAAGGCGGGGGTACTGAAGCTCAGCGCCTGCACCACCCCTTTGCCCAGCATCGGCATGATGGCGGACTCCACCTGCTGCATGTTGCGCTTCATCCGCTCGATGCTGGTCCCCTCTGCCCCTTTGACGAAGACATAGATGACGCCGCGATCCTCGGTCGGGGTAAGGCTGGTCGGCAGCTGGGCAAAGAGGGCCCCGATACCGCCCAGACAAAGCAGCAGCACCAGCGGCGTCCAGCGGGAGCGACGCAGCACCCACGCCAGCAGGTGGCGATAGTGCCCCTCCAGCCAGCCCAGCCCGCGATCGAGCCCGGCGGTGAGTCGGTTCGGTTTATCCAGCGGGCGCATCAGCCAGGAGCCCATGGCCGGGGTCAGGGTCAGCGCCACCAGCGAGGAGCAGAGCACCGCAAGCGAAAGCAATATCGCAAACTCGGTAAAGAGCCGCCCCACCATGCCATCCATAAAGGCGATGGGGACAAACACCATCACCAGCACGGCGGTGGTGGCGATGACCGCAAAGCCCACCTCGCGGGTGCCGTGCCAGGCGGCCAGCAGCGGCGGTTCACCCCGCTGCAGATGGTGGTGGATGTTCTCCACCACCACGATAGCGTCATCCACCACCAGGCCGATGGCGAGAATAAGGGCCAGCAGGGTGATGAGGTTGATGGAAAAGCCGAAATACCAGGCGCCGATAAAGGCAGAGATGAGCGACACCGGCACCGTAATGGCTGGAATGAGCGTGGTGCGCCCCTGCCCGAGGAACAGATAGAGCACCGCCACCACCAACACGGCGCAGATGGCCAGGGTCTCGTACACCTCGTCGATGGCCTGCTTGATAAAGATGGTGGAGTCGTAATCCACCTCGAGCTTGGCCCTCTCCGGCAGGAAGCGCTGCATCTCGCCGAGTTTCTTCTCGATCCCCTGTGCCACTGCCAGCGGGTTGGCGGTGGACTGGGCGACGATGCCGATACCCAGACTCTCTTTGCCGTTGCGCTGATAGGCGCTGTCTTCGTTCTTGGCTCCCACCTCCACGTCGGCGATATCGGCCAGATAGACGCTCTGGCCGTTGGCGGCTGTGGTGACTTGCAGTTGCTGGAAATCTTCCGCTGTGTGATAGAGACGGGCGATCTGCACCGCCATGGTCATGGAGTTATTGCGGATCTCGCCACCCGGCAGCTCGATATTCTCCCGCTTGAGGGCCTCTTCCACATCGCTCACCGTGATGCCACGGGCCGCCATATCCGCAGGCCGCAGCCGTACATACATCACCTGGGTGAGATCGCCGGAGAGCGCCACTTCGCTCACCCCGTCCACCAGACTCAGGGGGTCGACCAACACGCGGTTGGCGTAGTCGGTCATGGCAGTGCGATCCATCTGGCTGCTGCTGAAGTTGAGCCAGATCGCCACATCGCCGTTGCCGCTGTCCTTGGTCACCAGCGGCTCGTCCACATCATCGGGCAGCCGTGGCCGCGCGCGAGAAAGGGCATCGCGCACATCGGAGATCCCCTCCACCATGTTCCAGCCGAGCTTGAACTCGACGGTGATCATCGAGCGCCCCTTGCGGGTCATGGAGTTGATGTTCTTGATGCCGCTGATGCCGGAGAGCTGATCCTCGATGGGCTTGGTGACCTGACTCTCCATCACCGAGGGGGCCGCCCCCTCATAGGTGGTGGTGATGGAGACCGAGGGGATCTGCACGTCCGGCATCTCCCGCACCGTCAATTTGCTGAAGGCGACCAGACCAAACACGGTGAGCAGGGCACTGAGCACCACCGCCACCAGCGGGCGGCGAACTGAGATATCGGAGAGCCACATCAGCCGTTCACCTCGGCCAGATCACGCACCTGCACCCCATCACGCAGGTTGACCAGCCCCTCGACCACGATGCGATCGCCGACCTTGAGCCCCTCGGTGACCCAGACGGTCTCCCCTTCGGTTTCGCCAAGTACCACAGGCACCCGCTTGACCCGGCCATCGGCCTCGAGACGGTAAACAAAGCGCTGCTCACCGGCGTACTCCACCGACTGGGCGGGGATCAGGGTAAGCTGCTGGGCAGGCAGTGCCAGCTCCACATTGAGCAGCATGCCCGGGCGCAACTGACCGTTGCCATTGGGGATCATCACCCGCGCCTTGATGTTCTGGGTATCGTTGGAGACGCGGCTATCTAGGGTGGTCAGGGTGCCGTTGAATTGCTGATCCGGCCAGGCGGTACTGGTGGCGGTAACCGCCATGCCCGGGCGCAGCAGGGAGAGGTAACGCTCCGGCACCGCCAGATCGAGGCGCAGTTTGTCGAGTTCATCGAGATGCAGCAGGGTATCGCCGCTGTTGACCAGCGCCCCTTCGCTCAAGTCAATCAGGCTCACGGTACCGGCAAAGGGCGCCTGCAAGGTACGCAGGGAGAGCTCGTAACGGGCGGCATCGAGGCGTGCCTGCACCTGGGCCACGGTGGCCTCCTGCCCCTCCAGCTCGGATTGGGTCACGGCGCCACGGGCCACCAGCTTGCGCATATCCCCCAGCTTGCGGTTCTCGTCGCGCAGACTGGCGCTCTGCTCGGCCAGCTCAGCCTGCTGCTTGCCCGCATCGAGCGCGATCAGGGTCTCCCCCTTCGCCACGCTCTGACCAGATTGCACCGCAATCTTGACGATGCGACCGGTCACTTCGGGGCTGATGATGACAGAGCGATTGGCTGCCAGCTTGCCCACCAGCTTGAGGGTCGGCTCGGCCAGACTCTGCTTGACGGTTTGAGTGCGGATATTGACCTGTCTGGTCGGTGCTTTGGCGGCGGGTTCGCTGTGACGCAGCGCCCAGACGCCGGCAACCACGATTAGAAGAAGGCCCAAGCCGAGCCAGATACGCATTTTCATCGAACAGTCCATGAAGAGTGAGAGGGTAAATCCAGATTGGGGCCATTTTAGCCCCAGACTATGCCGTGACTATGTATAAATGTGACAAAACGTAACAAGAGCGGGATAAGCTCACTCTGTTTCAGGTCGCGCCGTTTGTTTTCACGCCACATCGCATACACTAACGACAATTTCCTTCGCAACCCGACTGACTGCCTATGCCCAAAATGTCTGACCACCGCTTTCTCACACGCCTGACCTGGCTCCTGTTCGCCGTGGTCATCCTGCTGATTGGTCTGACCTTGCGGCAAAGCCTGAAACAGATAGAACGCCTCTACCAGAGCGATACCCTCAACAGCGCCATCTACCTGCGGGATCGGTTCAAACAGACCGAAGTGTTTCTGGAGGCGATGCGCGGTCAAGCCGAAGAGCGACTGCGCAGCGACCCCCAGTCGGTGCTCACCCGCCAGCTCTATCGCCATATCGAGGCGCTGCCAGAGGGGCTGGCTCTCGACAAGCTCCCCGGTGATTTACCAGCCGGACTGGCGGGCAACCTCACCGGTGACGGCCCGCTGCCGCCCCCCGGCAGTGCGCGGGAGGCGCAACTTCATTTGGCCCTGAGCCTCTCCCCCTTGCTGTCCACCGCCAGCCAGCGCCTGGGCAGCGAGATCGCCTGGGCCTACTTCACCGGCGTGGACAACTTTATCTACCTCTATCCCTGGATCCCCTCCAGCCAGTTTCGTTTTGCCCGCAGCATCTATGACAAGCACTACTGGCAAGATGCGCTGATGTCACCCAACCCCAGCCGGGACACCATTCTCTCCCGCCCCTACGAAGATTTTGCCGGACTGGGCACCATGGTCACCATGTCCCAGCCTCTCTACAAGGACGGCTCGCTGGTAGGGATGATCAGCATGGACATCCTGCTCTCACGCTTGCAATCGCAGCTCAATCAGCTGGCACCGGCGCTGGGTGAGTATCTGCTGCTCAATCAGTACCATCAGGTGCTGGCCAGCAGCGCACACCAGCCCGTGGTGCCACAAGACCCCGAGCCGACCGACGAATACCAATGGCGGCAAGGGGCATTGCAGCTGACCATGGCAATCCCAGATACCCCGTTGCGACTGGTGCACAACGTCACCCTGCTGCCGCTGGTGTGGGCCATGCTCTGCCAGTCCACGCCGACCCTGCTCGCCATCCTCTTTATGCTGCTGGCCGCCCTCTCCAACCTGAGATCCCACCGCCTCAACCAGCGGCTCAATTACCTCTCCTGCCACGATGCCCTCACCGGTGCCTTCAACCGCCACTATCTGGTGCTGCTGGAACAGGCGGGCGATCTGGCCCGGCTGCAAGCGGGGATCCTGATGTTCGATGCGGATCACTTCAAACGGGTCAATGACAACTTTGGCCATGCCGTCGGCGATATCGTGTTGATCCGGCTGGTGCAGATCTGCCAGCAGCAGCTTAGACCCACTGATCGCCTGATCCGCTGGGGGGGCGAAGAGTTTCTGCTGCTGATTGGCCGCGCTGATGCAACGCAGCTCGGCGAGCTGGCGGAGCGGCTGAGAAAGGCGGTGGCGGATCACGACTGGGCCGCCATCGAACCCGGGCTGGAGGTCACCATCAGCCTCGACTATCTGCCCCACCAGGAGAACCTTCCCCTGCACGAAGCGGTACGCCGCGCCGATGTGGCGCTCTATCAGGCCAAGGCCAATGGTCGCAACCGCAGCGAAAGATGGCAGGGTGACGCCTCCTGACTCTCGGAGTAAGCTGAGCCCTCAACCCCTTTTTTGGAGGACTGTCGTGCCACGTAAACCCCGCGTAGGGCTCGCTCTCGGGAGCGGCGCCGCCAGAGGATGGGCCCATATCGGCGTCATCCGCGCCCTTGAACGTCTCGGCATCAAACCGGATTTGATCGCTGGCTGCTCCATCGGCAGCTTTGTCGGTGCCGCCTATGCCGCCGGTGAACTGGATCGACTGGAAACCTGGGTGCGCGGCTTTACCCGCCTGCAGGTGGTCAGCCTGCTCGACCCGGCCCTCTCCGGCGGTCTGTTTCGCGGCGAAAAGGTATTTGGCCTTGCCGCCAGCCATCTGGGGGATCCCGATCTCGAGAACCTGCCCATCCCCTTCGCCTGCATCGCCACCGAACTCGATACCGGCCGCGAGATCTGGCTGCAACAGGGCCCGCTGCGCCAGTCGGTGCGCGCCTCCTGCGGCATGCCGGGGATCCTCACCCCGACCCGGATCAACGACCGCTGGCTGGTCGATGGCGCCGTGGTCAATCCGGTGCCCATATCGCTGGCCCGCGCCATGGGGGCCGAGGTGGTGATTGCGGTCAACCTCAACACCGATATGCACCAACCCTGGACCGACGAGCCGGATCAACCCGGCAGCGGCGGCCTGCTCAGCCAGTGGCTCAATCGCGGTGAATCCGCGCCAGCCACCCCGGGTCTGTGGAGCGTGATGAGTGGCTCCATCAACATCATGCAGGAGCGGATCACCCGCGCCCGGATGGCCGGTGATCCGCCGGAGATCCAGCTCTGTCCGCGCCTTGGCAGCTTCTCCATCATGGATTTTCATCGCGCCAGCGATGCCATCAACGAGGGGGAAGCCTGCGTCGAGCGCAATCTCGATCAGCTCAAGGATGAACTGGGCCGCCTCGGGTTGCTGGGCAGTTAGTTGTCGACATGCTGCGGTTTACACATGAAAAAAGCGCCATTCGGCGCTTTTTTTTTCAACTCACTTACCCGGTCACTCCTTACGGTAGAAGAGCAACCCGAGCAGAATCACCCCCACAGAGACCAGCAGATAGAGTCCCAGACTGGGATTGGTGATACCGCCATACAGAATGATGAGCGCGCCCAGGGTGGCACAGGTCGGGATCACAAACCGCTTTATCCAGCCCAACTCGGTAAAGGTGCGCATGTACCAGACATAGAGGAACAGATAGAGGCCATAAATCAGCACGATCGGCATCTCGTCCAGGGCGATGTAACGACCGAATGTCTCGTTGATGCTGCAGTACCACAGCACTGAGTAGATCACCGACAACAGTGCTGCCGCGAGGGCCGAGTTGATTGGCATGTGGTGATGCGGTTCGATACGGCTCATCCACTTGGGGGCCGGCCCCTGATTGCGGATCGCCAGCGAGTAGGGAATGCGCATGGTCGCCAACACCAGACCATTGAGGGTGCCGAGGCAGGAGATAATCACGAACACGGTCAAAATGGTCGAGGCAGTCCCGCCAAACAGGCTGGTTGTCGCGAGATTGACCGCGTTATCCCCTTGCGCCACTATCTCGTCCGTCGGCAAGACGCTGGCGATCCCCAGAAAATAGGTGACATAGACCACAAAGACTATCAGGGTGCCAATCACCAGCGCTCTGGGCAGATTCTTCTTGGAATCGCGAATTTCGCTGTTGATGGTCACGGCGGCGATCCACCCCTCATAAGCGAAGGCGGTGGCAACCACGGCCGTGGCCAGAGTGCCTCCGGTGCTTCCTATCCCATCCATTGCCTGCACAAAGTTGGTCACGGTGACACCATTGAGCAAACCTGAAATGGTGCCCACAATGGCAACCAGGATCAGCGGGATCAACTTGATCAGGGTAGAGCCCACTTGCAGCTTGCCCGCCAGGACCGGGGTATAGAAGTTGATCAGATAGGTGACCGTCATATAGACAGCCGCCAGTATCCAGGTCGCACCAGAGTTGGTCGGATTATCACTACCGAGCAAGATCATGGTGTACAGAGCGGCGACCCAGGCAAGGATGGCGGAAAGAGGGGCGTAATAGAGTACGCCTTTAAACCACCCCACCAGATAACCAAACATTTTGCCGTATGCCGCTTCGGCATAATCGACGATACCGTTGGACTTTTCGATCCGCTGGGCAAACTCGGCAAACACCAGCGCGCCGAAGATCATCGAAAATGCCCCCAGCGCCCATGCCAGCAGCGCAATGGCCAGATTACCGCCAGTCAGACGCAGTACATCATCGGCCTTGAAGAAGACACCGGAGCCGATCACCACGCCGACCACCATCGCAATGGCAGTCATCAGGCCATAGCGTTTATCCAACTCATTACTGCTCATACCCATACTCCATACGATTGCTCATATCATCCTGAATGTAATAGTGTTCGGGTGGCCAGATACCACCAGGGGCCCACTTTTCGGGGCCGCTTATTCTCGTTGGCCTGCATGGATAATTCAAAGCGTGTTAGATCAAAATATCGATCGGCAACCCAAAAAAATACCGCCCGAAGGCGGCATTTCTATTCACATCGATGATCACGCCTTGGCGAGGTCATCCGGGCCAATCTGGCCGATTTCGGCGACTTTCTTGTCTGCCAGCAGCCAGAGGGTGAACTTGTGCAGATCCGGGTGGTGCGCCAGGGCAACCAGGAAGGCGCCCCCAACTTCACGGTAACCCAGCTCGTAGTTTTTCAGCGTGGTGGGAGGAACACCCAGCAAATCTGCAAACTTCGGACGGCTCAAACCGACCGCTTCACGGATCTGACGGATCTTCTTGCCAACAGTGACGATATTTGAATTCATAATGTTCCATACTCCGTTTGGCGGATTTACTCCGCCTTTTATTTTTCGCGACGACTCGTAGTCAAGTGTATCAGTTTTGTTCGGACTCGTTATGGTCGAGCCTCTATCTTATGAGCGCCTTTCGGCGACAACCCTTGCCTTCAAGGGGGGATGGTAATCGCTCAGCCGCCTCAGGTAAACAGTCTCGAAAAGAAACCTTTATTGTGGCCCCCCCAATAACTCGTATAATCCGCCGGATACCCATTAAGAGGAATAAGTATGGCGTTTCCCGGCATTATCTCTCGCCTGCACCCCGTATCCAGCACAGAAGAACTGGCACAACAGCGCCTGCAAGGTGAACAATATCGCGCCGAAGCATTCTGGCTTCCGGCCTTGATGTCCAGCCACGCCAGCGAACTGCTGGCCGCCCTGCCGGAGAGCTGCAGCCTGTTTCTTGAACAGGCATGCCCGGACCTGGCCTTGCGCAGCCACGACGGCACCCTGCATAACAATGGGCAGCTCATCACGGTAAATGGTCAGGCAATTGCTCTGGCAACCACCTCGGGTGATGGTGGTCTGGTGCCCGAATCGGGCATGTGCGAGATGGCCGACTGGCTGGAGGCGGGACACCGTCATTTCATCTGTTCAGCTGCGGTTCAGCCTGTGGCTCGCGCCATCCTCAACATCTGGCCCCTTGACCCCTATCTGGCCCGACATTTCTTGATGACATTTACCCCCCTGCTGCAGAGCGCAACCCAGACAGATTACCTCGCGGTCTTTGCCGCCAGAGCGAATCCAGCCAACCCGCATAGCGACTGGGTTCAGGCTTATATGAAGCTGGAAAAGAAACTGCACAGGGCCTATCTGGATCACTAATTAATCTGGATAAACAGCCATTTAAGGTCACGACACAATTTGCCACAAGGCTCATTTGTGAGCTTGATCATGTTTTAAAATCGGCATAGAGTGCGCCTCGTCATCGGAATGACATCAGTTGCCTGGCAGTGGTTTCTCACGCATTGCGTGCCATGCCAGCGCACTCGACACACCAGGAGAGTGTGCAACCCGGTTATACCGGGTCATCTGCCAGACTCGACGCCAGCCGTACGGCGGAGCCTGCAGCTTACATAAATTACAAAGTGTGAAGCACGTGAATAACGTGCGATCTCAACGAGGATTTTTTTATGATGAAAATGGCTCCTTCCATGATCGCCATCGCCATGGCTGCTCTGGGTGCTACCGCTGCTCACGCCGCTGACGACATCTACTTCGGTGCCGGTGTCGGTGCTACTCACTTCAACGGCCTGAACAAGCTGGAAAGCACCAATGTAGGCCAGGAAGACGCGGCTGCTGCCAACGCCTTCATGGGTTACAACTTCACCGAAAACTTCGGTACCGAACTGGGCTACCAGTACACCGGTCGTGGCAACACCGACGGCAACCGTTACGAGAGCCAGGGTGCCACCCTGTCCGGTATCGCCCGTATGCCGGTTGGCAACGACTTCTCCCTGTTCGCTGAAGGCGGCGCCTACTGGGGTCACACCGATGGTCTGGGTACCAGCGACACTAAAGTTTCCCCGCTGGCCGGTGCTGGTGTGACTTACAAGGTAAATGACGCGCTGGATCTGCAAGCTCGCTACCGCTACATGTGGGACGTCGCTGACCTGCACGCCAACGGTGAGCGTTACAAAGCCAACCAGAGCATCGCTACTCTGGAAGCGGTATACCACCCGTTCCGTACTTCCTACGTAGCTCCGGTAGCTGCTCCGGTTGTTGAAGAAGCGCCGGCTCCTGCTCCGCAAGTGGTAGAGAAGAACTTCGCCCTGAACTCAGACGTGCTGTTTGCCTTCGGCAAAGATACCCTGAAGCCGGAAGGCGTTGCAGCCCTGAACGGTCTGTATCAGCAAATCGTTGAGTTCCAGCCGAAAGATGGCAACGCTGTTGTTGTTGGTTACACCGACCGTATCGGTTCCGACGCTTACAACCAGAAGCTGTCTGAAGCCCGTGCCCGTACCGTTGCCAACTTCCTGGTGAGCAAAGGTATGGCTGCCAGCAAAGTTGCCATCGAAGGTCGTGGCGAAGCTAACCCGGTTACCGGCACCAAGTGCAACGGCGTAACTGCTAAAGCTCAGCTGATCTCCTGCCTGGCTCCGGATCGTCGCGTAGAAGTTCGCGTATCTGGCGTACAAGAAGTTCAGCAATAATCTGACCTCGTTCAGATAGTGCGAAAAAAAGGGATGCTGCGGCATCCCTTTTTGTTTGTCTCGTTCTCGCTTGCATCCCTCAGTCCCGCCTCCCTGCCCTTGCCTGCCCCGTCTCGAAAGCATAAAGTAGTTGCGCCTGTAAGGTATTGGATAAGCACTAAAAAGCGCTTCTTGTCCGGTCTGTTGTCCATGACGCCAATGCATCATGAGAGTCCAAAGCCTTCGCTATCCACTTTGCTGGCGATTTTTCGCAGCAATAAAAACAAGTGCATTGCCCGACATGGGCTAACACAACGAGGATAAACCGATGAAACTCAAAATGGCTCCTACCCTGATTGCACTGGCGCTCGCCGCCGCAGGCACCACAGCTCAGGCTGCCGATGACTGGTACACCGGTGTTGGTGCAGGTTGGGCATATACCCACGGTCTGGATGATTTTGGCAAAGACACTGACAAAGACGCCACCGCGCTGAGCCTGTTCGGCGGTTACAACTTCAACGACTACTACGCAGCGGAACTGGGCTACCTCTACGCCGGTAAAGCGGGCGTTGACGGTGCCGATTTCAAAACCCAGGGTGCAACCCTCTCCGGTATCGCCCGCCTGCCGCTGGGCGATATCTTCTCGGTGTTTGCTGAAGGTGGTGCCTACTTCAATCACGTCAACGGCAATGGCAACAGCGACAACGGCACTGCACCGCTGGCGGGTCTGGGTCTGACTGCCAAGCTCTCCGACCTTATCGATGTGCAGGCACGCTACCGCTATCTGTGGAATCTGGGTGACGAGCAGAAAACCTGGGAGAGCGACATGAGCGTCGCGACCCTGGAGCTGGTGATGCACCCGAACCGTACCTCTTATGTTGCCCCGGTTGCCGCCCCTGCGCCTGAGCCGGTTCCCGAGCCGGTACTGGTCGACAAGAACTTCGCCCTGAGCTCTGACGTGCTGTTTGCCTTTGGCAAATCCACCCTCAAGCCAGAAGGTGTCGCAGCGCTGAATACGCTGTATCAGCAGATCGTTGATGTTCAGCCGAAAGATGGCAGCGCCGTGGTCGTCGGTTACACCGACCGTATCGGCTCTGATGCCTACAACCTGAAACTATCCGAAGCGCGTGCCCGTACCGTGGCCGACTTCCTGGTTGGCAAAGGTCTGCCGGCTGGCAAAGTTGCCATCGAAGGTCGCGGTGAAGCCAATCCGGTCACCGGTACCCAGTGCAACAGCGTCAAGGGCAAGGCTCAGCTGATCTCCTGCCTGGCGCCGGATCGCCGTGTAGAAGTACGCGTCACCGGCGTGCAGCAAGTACAACAATAATCCTGCAGTCCGACATAACAAGGAGGCCACCTGGCCTCCTTTTTCTTGCCGCTTATTCGCCCACCTTGTAACCCTCTTTTGCTCTTCCACTTCCCGTCTCGCATCCATGGTTCACGGCGTGTCGCCCCCCATACCTCTTTGGTGGTTAAAAACAGCCCGTCACCTATACATAAGTGTGGGGTTTGACCAGCAGGCAACCTCACTACACCAAACATCGACGAGGATACGCGATGAACATAAGAGTAAAACCTGTGTGGATTGCACTGGCATTGGCGAGCACAGGCGCACAAGCGGAACCGGTTCACGACTGGTATGCCGGGATTGGCGGTGGCTGGGCCATTGCCCACAATCTGAATGATTTCAGTCAGGATGTCGGCAAGGATGCGACTGCGCTCTCCCTGTTTGGCGGCTACAACTTCACGGAAAATCTGGGGGCAGAGATTGGCTATCTCTCCACCGGTGACTGGGATATCAGCGGCCATGACTTCAACAGCAAGGGAGCCACGCTGTCAGTCATTGGCCGCCTGCCGCTCAGCGAGATGTTCTCGCTCTTTGCCGAGGGCGGTGGCTATATCTATCACGTCGAGTCGGTCAATGGCGGGGACGACAACCTGGCGCCGCTGGCGGGTCTGGGAGTGACGGCCCGGCTCCATGACTGGGTCGATCTGCAGGCACGCTACCGTTACATAGTGCGCGTTGGCGATGATCCGGATAACGGCAAAGCCAACAGCGGTACCCAGCGCTGGGTCAGCGACATCAGCACCGCCACGCTGGAGCTGGTGATCCACCCGAACCGCAGCCAACCTAAAGAAGCGGCCCCCACGCCCGCCCCGGTCGTGGTTCCCCCGCCACCGGCCGAACCGGAAGTGGTGGATCAGACCTTCAACCTCAGTTCCGATGTGTTGTTCGCCTTTGGCAAAGTGGACCTCAAACAGGAGGGGATGAGTGCGCTGGACGATCTCTACCAGCAGATCGTCGACGTGCAGCCCAAGGATGGCAGTGCGGTGGTGATGGGGTATACCGACCGCATCGGCTCGGATGCCAACAATCAGAGGTTGTCAGAAGCTCGGGCCCAAACCGTTGCCGACTTTCTGATCAGCAAGGGATTGCCTGCCGACAAGGTGAGCATCCAGGGCAATGGCGCGAGTAATCCGGTCACCGGCAACCAGTGTGATGCCATCAAGGCGAAGGCGGCGCTCATCGACTGCCTTGGGCCGGATCGCCGGGTCGAGGTGCGCGTCACCGGCGTACAGGGCGGCAGCGAGTAGTTGATCTTGAGGCGATAACCATGTCAGACGTGCAGTAAAAAGGGATGCCGAGGCATCCCTTTTGCTTTGCATCTTCCCGCAGAAATCAGAACGAGGTGCGACGGTAGCGGCGATATTCCGGATGCCAGAAGTTGGCGTCGATGGCCTGATCGATCACCTCGTCCGGGGTCTGCACCGCCTTGCCCTGCAGCATGGCGGTCTTGGCTACCATCTTGGCGATGTAGCGGGAGACCTGATGGATATCCGCCAGATCCGGCAGCAGAGAACCCTCCTCCCCTTTCACCAGCGGCGAACACTCTGCCAGCGCGCGACTGGCCGACATCAACATGGCGTCGGTCACCCGGGTGGCGCCGGAGGCGATGACGCCAAGGCCGATCCCCGGGAAGATGAAGGAGTTGTTGCACTGGGCGATGACGTAGCGCTTGCCCTTGTGCTCTACCGGTGCGAACGGGCTGCCGGTGGCCACCAGCGCCTGACCGTCGGTCCAGCGGATAAGGTCAGCCGGTGTCGCCTCGACCCGTGATGTAGGGTTGGAGAGCGGGAAGATGATGGGACGGGCACAGTGCTTGTGCATGGTCTTGACCACCTCTTCGGTAAACAGCCCCGGCTGGCCGGAGACCCCGATCAGGATGTCCGGGCGACCATGCTCCATCACCTCCAGCAGGGAGATGTTGTCACCCACCGGCCAGTCGGCGATGCGCTCCACCGGTTGGGAGAGACGGCGCTGGAAGTCGAGCTGGTTGGGGATCTTGTCGGTGATAAGACCAAAGCGGTCCACCATAAATACTCGGCTGCGGGCCTGGGCATCGGTCAGCCCTTCAGCCTTCATCTGCGCCACGATCTGCTCGGCAATGCCGCAACCGGCGCTGCCCGCCCCGAGGAAAGCAACCCGCTTCTCGGAGAGCTTGGCACCGGAGGCCTTGCAGGCGGCGATGAGACTGCCCAGGGTCACGGCAGCAGTACCCTGAATGTCGTCGTTGAAGCAGCAGAGCTCGTTCTTGTAGCGGTTGAGCAGTGGCATGGCGTTGTTCTGGGCGAAATCCTCGAACTGCAGCAGGATATCGGGCCAGCGGCGTTTGACCGCCTGAATGAAGGCATCGACAAACTCGGCGTACTCATCCCCCGAGATACGCGGATTGCGCCACCCCATATAGAAGGGGTCATTGAGCAGTTGCTGGTTGTTGGTGCCGACATCCAGCACCACCGGCAGGCAGTAGGCGGGCGAGATGCCACCACAGGCGGTGTAGAGGGAGAGCTTGCCGATGGGAATGCCCATGCCGCCAATCCCCTGATCACCCAGACCCAGGATCCGCTCGCCATCGGTCACCACGATCACTTTGACGTTCTGCTTGGTGGCGTTTTGCAGCATGTCATCGATCCTGTCTTTATCCGGATAGGAGATGAACAGACCACGGGCGCGGCGATAGATGTTGGAGAACTCCTCGCACGCCTTACCGACGGTCGGGGTGTAGATGATGGGCAGCATCTCGGTCAGGTGGTTGTGCAGCAGACGGTAGAAGAGCGTCTCGTTGGTATCCTGGATGTTGCGCAGATAGATGTGCTTGTCCATGTCGTTGCCAAACGCCATGAACTGGCGATAGGCGCGCTCGGCCTGCTCTTCGATGGTCTCGATATTCTGGGGCAACAGACCTTCGAGGTTGAAGTTGCTGCGCTCTTCGCTGGTGAAGGCGCTGCCCTTGTTGAGCAAAGGGGTCTCCAGCAGGGCGGGACCGGCGTAGGGAATGTAGAGAGGACGTTTCTGGTTATTATCTTCAAACATGGATCTTGGTACCTAAACGGTTAGCTAGACGCAGGGACCCGCCGATCCTAGGGGCTTGTCTCATTAATTTCAAAGAGTTTGCACATCCGTTGCAAAAGGTTTGCGACCCAGTCGACGAAAGGCGCCGGGGGTCTGACCAGTCAGACGACGAAAGCGGTTGGCAAAGTTGGCCCCATCGCTGTAACCGACCCGGGCCGCCAGCTCGCCAAGTGGCCAGTTGGTATAGAGCAGCAGCTGGCGCGCCTTGTTCATTCTGAGCTCGGTCACCCTCGCCATCGGCCCCATACCGAACGCTTGCTGACAGAGCCGGTGCAGATGGGGAACGGAGCAGGCCATCTGTCGGGCCAGCAGGGCGACACTCCAGGGTTCGTCCAGGCGCGCCTCCACCCGGCGAAACAGTGCCTGCAACCTGAGTTCAGGGGTACCGCGCACCTCCCCTTGCAGGGTGCGCTCCAGCAGCGCCAGCAACAGGCTGAGCAGTTGAGGTTGCAGCGAAGAGCGAACCCCCTCCCCCTGCATCAGGCTGAGCAGATGGTAGAGCTGATCGCCGCCATCCCCTTGCCAGATACGGTGCCCAAGACGATGCAGGTGCTGCCAGCGCGGCACGTCATCGAGCAAAATCCAGCTGATCTGCCAGCTTTCGCCAATCAGTTTGAGACCACCGGGTACGGCGGCGGGCAGGAAAATCAGCGATCCGGCCGGAATGGCTTGCTCCCCCTCGTCGGTGAGCAGCGCGCCACCCTCATCGTGACTCACCATCAGGATGTGAAACTCGGGGCGATTGCGGCGGATGAGGTAGTGATCCCGCACCCGGGAGAGGCCGGTCAGGAAGATCCCCGCCTCGCCGAGCAGGGGCAGCCCTTCACGTCCCAGCATCTGCTCTTCACAGGCTGGCGCTATCTCCAGACACTCGCTGGCAAATGGCATAACACCTCAACAGGATAGTTTTACACAAGAAAATCGAGAGCTACTCACAGTGAGAAGAGCCTCATCAGCCCCTATCATACCCCTGACAAACCTTGCTTTTCTCATACCCGGTTAACAACTATGAATTATTGGCAAGCGATTTTAAAACAAACCACCGATCGCGAGTTCATGACCCGATTGTGGCGGCTGGCTCTGCCTGTCTCGCTGCAATCCATGATGTTCTCCCTGCTCGGCCTCATCGATATCATGATGGTGAGCCAGCTTGGCACCACGGCTGTGGCGGCGGTCGGCTTGGGTAACCGGGTCTTCTTTTTCAATCTGCTGGTGATAGCGGGCCTCGCGGGTGGGGTCTCGGTATTGGCAGCACAATACTTTGGGCGCGGGGAGATGGCCGGGGTACGCCGCTCCCTGGCGCTGGCAATAGTGGGCGCCCTGCTGGTCACCCTGCCCTTTGCCTTCATCTATGTGTTATCACCGGGCAGTGTACTCGGCTTTGCCAGTCAGGATCCGGCGCTGCGGGCACTGGCGGATCAATTCCTGATGATCACCGGCGCCACCATCCTCTGTACCGCCATCGTGGTGCCGCTGGAATCAGCCCTGCGCTCGGTCGGCAATGCCGCCGCGCCGACCCGCATCGGCATTATCGCCATCATCGCCAACGTCATCCTCAACTACGCCCTCATCTTCGGTCACTTCGGCTTCGAGGCAATGGGGGTGGCCGGTTCGGCCTGGGGCACCACCATTTCCCGGCTGCTGCAGACAGCCCTGCTGCTGCTCTACGTAAAGCGTTATGAGGCGCGCCTGATCCCGCGTGCACCAGACTGGCTGGCCGCCTTCAAGCGCAAGGAGGTGGTGCGCTTTACCCTGATCGCCCTGCCGCTGCTGTTCCATGACGGCCTCTGGGCCTTCGGCATGCTGATTTACGGCTTTCTCTATGCCCATCTTGGCACCGATTCGCTGGCCATCATGACCACACTGGGTACGCTGGAGAGCATCCTTATCTCCCTCTTCTTCGGACTGGCGGTGGCCTGCTCCACCCTGCTCGGCCACCGGCTCGGGGCCGAGGAGTACGAGATTGCCTGGCAGCACTCCCAGCTGTTCCTGCTGCTGGCACCGATTGGCGCGCTACTGGTGGGGATCATCGTCTGGCTGCTGCAAGCCAACCTGCTGCAGTGGGTCGGCAACCTGCCCCCCGAGCTGATGACGGAAGCGGGACAGGTGCTCGGCATCATGTGCCTCGGGATGCTGCTCAAGGTGTTCAACATGGTGGGGATCATCGGGGTGCTGCGCTCTGGCGGCGATGTGAACTACAGCATCTTCATCGATATTGTCGGCATGTGGTGCATCGGCATCCCGCTCGCCTGGGTGGCGGTCACGCTGCTCGGCTGGCCCCTCTCCTGGGTGGTGGCGGTGGTCTTGCTGGAGGAGCTCAGCAAGGTGTTGCTGGTGCAGCGCCGTATTCGCCAACGCTGCTGGTTGAAGAATCTGGTGATCGGATAAACAGCCACAAATCGGGGTCATATCAATGACAGAAAAACCCTGTTTGCAGTATGCTGGGCGCCTCTTCAATCAGAGACAGGGATCCACGATTTCCCTGTCCAGTAGTCGTTTAAGGAGACGAGCATGCAACCACAGAAAGAGCTGATCACCGAGACGGCCCTGCTTGAGATGGCCAACAAGATCATCAAAGAGCATGAAGACTTCATCCACGGTATGCGCGCCGATTCGGTGGAGCAGAAGGGGGATATTCTGGTGTTCAAGGGGGAGTATTTCCTGGCCGAAGACGGCACCCCGACCGGCAAGACCATGGCGGTCTTCAACATGTTCAAGCTGCTGGCCCAGCAGCTCTCCGGCAAGTACAAGCTGGCCTGATCGCACCAGCTCATTGCCAACAGGATGCCGCCCTCAGGCGGCATCTGTTTTTGCGCGGTTCTGCCCCTCGACCACCACGCAGTTGCGTCCCGCCATCTTGGCCTGATAGAGGCACTCATCGGCACGGTTGATCAGAATATCGATTGTGTCATCGGAACGAGCCATGGCAATCCCGATACTCACCGTCACCTCCAGCAATTCGTCCGAGGTGGGGCTCTTCACCAGCCGCGCCTCGACGGCAATGCGCAGCCGCTCGGCCATTTTGCTCGCCAGCGCCGGATCGGCGCAGTTATGCATCAGGATGGCAAACTCTTCGCCACCATAACGCCCCAGCACCATGTCAGGCTCCAGCTGCTCCCCCAGGGTGGTAGCCACCTCCTTGAGCACCGCATCCCCCGCCAGATGGCCGTAGATATCGTTGATCCGCTTGAAGCGATCGAGATCCAGCAGCATCACCGCAAAGGACTTCTTCTTGAGTTGCAGCCGGATTCTGGCCTGCTCCAGCTGCTTCATCAGCAAGCGGCGGTTCATCATGCCGGTCAGCTCATCGGTGGTCGATTCCCGATATAGCCGCAGCAGCATGTTGAGCTGGCCACACTGCACCCAGCAACTGGCCATGGTAAACATGCCGAGCACCCACACCTGATTCAGAGTGGCCTGACTCCAGATGCTCTGGCCCACCAGCAGCCAGTGGCCCAGCAGCATGGTCACCAGTACCACGCCAGCCAGTTGCAAGCCGAGGGAGAGGGGGATGGGGAAGATGGCAAACAGGGTGATCAGCAGATAGGGAAAGACCGCATAGCCCGCCTGCAACTCCTGTCCGGCGCCAAAGCTGTTCAGGCAAAAGAGGGAGAAGAGCATCATCACGGCCATCAGGTAGCCAAGGGCCAGCTTCATCCGTTCCCGCTTGAAGTGGATGAGGTAGGAGAGCGGAATAAGTGGCGAGAGCGCCAAGGTGCAGAAGATCCTGGCCTGGAATAGCTGCTCGAAATGAACTGCGGGCAAGGTCAACCAATCCACCACGGCCCAGGCGGGCAATCCGAGCATCAGCAAGCAGGTCAGCAGGCGCAAACGCACCGTCATAAAGCCCATGCGAGTACGAGTAAAGTCTTCGGAGTGAACCCTCGCACTCCAGAACTCTGACAACTTGAGCATCCAGAGTCTCCACGATGAATACTGAGGGCTCATTCTACACCTACAAAGTGGTAAAAATGTCATTAGCGGGGAGAATAAAAAGGAGAGGTTGATCACACAAACCGACAGATGATAATCGCAGCGCGCAAACGTTTCAACCCATCAAAAAATAAACCTTTTTTTGCATAATTAGCGCTGGTAAGCCTCATTTCAATCACTACAATAGCGCCCAATTTTCTCCCCCTCCCCACACAATTCGAGGTACTTATGGAACAGGCTGCTGTCACACGCGCCAATCGAGAGGCCCATCCCCCCAGGCGAGCCCATAGCGAACTGGTCTATGGCATAGAGGATGTCCCGCCTCTGCCCCAGACGCTGTTCGCCGCCCTGCAGCATATGCTCGCCATGTTTGTCGCCATCATTACCCCGCCCCTGATTATCGCCAATGCCCTCGGCCTCCCTGCCGCCGACACCCGTTATATCGTCTCCATGTCGCTGGTCATGTCCGGCATCGCCTCCTTCATTCAAACCCGTCGCTTCGGCCCCATCGGTTCCGGCCTGCTCTCGGTACAGGGCACCAGCTTCAACTTCCTCGGCCCCATCATCGCCTCCGGTCTCGCCCTCAAGCAGGCCGCCATGCCCACCGAGGATCTGCTGGGCACATTGTTCGGCACCATGATGGTTGCCGCACTCACTATCGTGGTGATGAGCCGCTTCCTCCATCTGGTGAAACGGATCATCACCCCGCTGGTCACCGGCATAGTGGTGCTGCTGATCGGTCTGACCCTGATCAAAGTGGGCCTGATCAGCATGGGCGGCGGTTATGCAGCCCTCTCTGATGGCAGCTTCGCCAGCCACACCAACCTCTTCCTCTCCCTGCTGGTACTCGGCCTGATCGTGTTGCTGCAGCGCAGTCGCAACCCCTGGCTGCGCCTCTCCGCCATCATGATCGCCATGCTGGCGGGCTATGCCGTGGCCCTGCTGCTGGGCAAAGTGAGTACCCCCACCTTCGATGGCCCGCTGGTGATGGTGCCCATTCCGCTTCACTACGGTCTCGGCTTTGACTGGCAGCTGTTCGTGCCGCTCGCCATCATCTTCGTGGTGACGGCGCTCGAAGCGATCGGCGACATGACCGCCACCTCGGATATCTCCGGCGAGCCACTGGAAGGGCCTGTCTATATGGAGCGGATCAAAGGCGGCGTGCTGGCTGATGGTGCCAACTCCATGCTGGCGGCGGTTTTCTCCACCTTCCCCATGTCCACCTTCGCCCAGAATAACGGCGTCATTCAGCTGACCGGTGTCGCCAGCCGTCACGTCGGTCTCTTTATCGCCGCCATGCTGGCCCTGCTCGGCCTGTTCCCGGCGGTCGCCAGCCTGGTACAGCAGATCCCCGAGCCCGTGCTGGGGGGCGCCACTATCGTGATGTTCGGCACCATCGCCGCCGCTGGCGTGCGCATCATTGCCCGCGAGGAGCTGGATCGCCGCGCCCTGATGATCCTGGCTGTTTCGCTGGCCATGGGGCTGGGAGTCGCGCAGGTACCGGAAGTGCTGCAACACCTGCCGGAGCTGGCCAAGAGTGTGCTCTCCTACGGCGTCGCCACCGGTGGCATTACCGCCATCGTGCTCAACCTGCTGCTGCCCAAGCGCGAAGCGCGTCACTCCTGAGACACCGCCTACCGATAGCAAACAGCCCCGCACTGCGGGGCTTTACCTTGCCAGTCGCCACGGGTAGTGTGCTGGGCAGCCTTTTTTGAGGATGCCGCCATGTCCTATCGCCTGCACTCCCCCCTCCCCGATACCGCTTCACCCGCACAAATACTTGCGCAAGAGCAGTGCTGGTTGCGCGACTGTGCCCATGACGGCCAGCCCCGCGCTCACCTGTGGCAGGCGCCCCAATGCCTGATTGTCACTCGCAAAGATACCCGCCTCCCCCGTTACGAAACCGCCTGCAAACAGCTGGCAGACGAAGGCTGGCCGGTGCATGTGCGCGACAGTGGCGGTACCGCCGTGCCCCACGGGGCGGGGATCCTTAACCTATCCCTGCTGCTGCCTCGCACCACCACAGACCTCGCCCACTACTACCGGCTGCTGGGGGCGCCGCTGCTGACCCTGCTGGCGGAATACGGCCTTGAGGGAAGCTATGACTTCGTGCCCGGCTCCTTTTGCGATGGTCAGTACAATCTGGTGATCGGGGGACGCAAGATCACCGGCACTGCCCAGCGCTGGCTGGCGCCGGGACAGGATCACCAGGGTGCCGTGCTGGCGCAAGCCATGCTGCTGGTGGCGGGTGATGTGGATGAGGGAACCAGGATGGCGAGCCGCTTCTACGAATTGGCGGGCGGCGAGCTGCGTTTTATGGCGGGAACCTCCACCACGCTGGCAAGCTGCATCGATTGGCGCGGTAGCGATCAGGCACTGGTAGAGAAAGTGCGAGCACATCTGGATAACCTGCTTAGCGAGGGGCTATCCCCCTCATCCTGACCTTATCCCGAAGGGAGAGGGAAAGTCACCATCCATAGACACGGCGCACAAACAAGCCACGACCGGAGTCGTGGCTTGTTCTTTTCAATGGGAACGTGAAACGGGCCGAGGCGTTCAGGCCGTCTGCGGCTCCGGCTCGGCTTCGCTATCCAGATCCCGGCTAAAGTAGGCGCGGGTCTCGGCGATCACTACATGGCGCAGGCCAATCAGGCCGATGAGGTTGGGCACCGCCATCAGGCCGTTAACGATATCGGCCAGCAGCCAAATCATGTCCAGATGGAGGAAAGCACCGCTCGCAACCAGCGCCAGATAGACCAGACGATAGGGCTTGATCGCCTTCACCCCGAACAGGTATTCGGTGCAGCGCTCGCCGTAGTAGTTCCAGCCAAGGATGGTGGTAAATGCGAAGAACAGGAGGCCAATGCTCACCAGATACTGGCCAACATGGGCATCGAGCCCCTGGGCAAAGGCCAGACTGGTCATAGCCGCGCCGCTTGCATCGCCGCTCCACACGCCTGTGACCACCAGGGTCAGGCCGGTCATGGTGCAGATGATGATGGTGTCGATGAAGGTACCTGTCATGGAGACCAGCCCCTGCTCCACGCAGGAATCGGTCTTGGCCGCCGCCGCCGCGATGGGTGCAGAGCCCAACCCTGACTCGTTGGAGAAGACCCCGCGCGCGACCCCGGACTGGATTGCCAGCATGATGCTGGCACCGACGAAGCCACCGGTCGCCGCATGGCCGGTGAAGGCACTCTCGATAACCAGCATGACGGCATCGGGCAGGGCGCTGGCGTTGTTCACCAGCACGCCCAGACAGGCGACGATGTAGAAGATGGCCATGAAGGGCACCACCTTGCTCGACACACTGGAGATGGATTTGATCCCCCCCAGGGTCACCAGCGCCACGATCAGGGTCAGCACCACGGCGGTCGCTTCACGGGGCACCGAGAAGGAGAGGCTCATGGCGTCTGAGATAGCATTGACCTGCGGGAAGGTACCGATACCGAAGAAAGCCACGCCGATGCCGAACAGGGCAAACAACTTGGCCAGCGGCTTGGAGCCAAGCCCCTTCTCCAGATAGTACATGGGGCCACCCGCCATCTGGCCGTTGGCATCCTGCTCGCGATATTTCACCGCCAGCAGGCACTCGGCGTATTTGGTAGCCATGCCGAACAGCGCTGCCATCCACATCCAGAACAGGGCACCGGGACCACCGAGCTTGATGGCGGTAGCCACCCCGACGATGTTGCCGGTACCGATGGTGGCAGAGAGTGCGGTACAGAGGGCGCCGAAGCTGGAGACATCCCCCTGCTTGCCCTGCCCCTGATCGCGACCAAAGACCAGCCGCAGAGCGAGCGGCAAGCGCACCACCTGAAGCAGACCCAGACGCAGGGTGAGATAGATACCGGTCCCGACCAGCAGGATCAGCAGGGGTGGACCCCAGATAAAGCTATCGATGGCGGTTAACGCCGATTGAATTGATGACATGCATCCTCCTTAAGAAACAGAAATTAAGGAGGAGAAGGATGATCTTCCCATAGGTGTCGCGATCCCCAAAGGCGATCGGATGCGGGCCAAGCCCAGGTACAACCATCCCATCCCCTCTGTCCTTTTGCCTGAGAGTTTCCGGCGCCAGCCTGCCCTTGCGGGTAGTCATGGTGCCTTGCTCCTTCGGCGCCCGATTTAACGGGTCTCTCCAGAGTATCGTCCAGTAGCAGTCCACACCGGTTGCCCGGTACCTGAAAGATTCACTTCTTCGGTGGATGGTTGCCCATCGCTCTCCTGCTACCTTCATCCGAACTAGTTTGGATTAGGAAGTCGGCATGTTAATCCAAAAAATGTGAGCTGTCTCGCACTTGGCCGTCCCCATTTATATTTTTTTAGTGACCGCCAAAACCGCGGCAAGAATGTTAAATGTTAGTTAACTATCAACAAGTTAGGCTCTCACGAATCAAATGTGGCCCAAACGGGAAAAATGGTGGATAGAGAACAGTGATCCCTCTCGTTTCGCCAAGAAAATCTTGCCGACATATCCAATCAAAATGCTTGCACACAGAATCAATAAGCCGATAATCCGCTGCATAACCAAGCACTTTGTTATCAATTTATGCACTGTGTTCGGTTGGTCCCACCGGACCGCTCGCCTGACCCGGCCGTCGCCGGTTCAATCGCATATGGCTTGGGCATATCACGCCCCCTAAGGATGACCAAAAGAGAATGAACGAGACCCTGGTTGCAAAAGATGTGGTCGCACAAGATTACCGTCAGCTGGTTGAACAATTCGGCTCCCCCCTGCTGCTGCTCGACAAGGCAGCCGTCCGCAAACAGTATCGGGCCCTGGCCGCCGCCTTGCCCGATGTACGATTGCACTATGCACTCAAACCCCTGCCCCATGAGGCGGTGGTCTCTGTCTTGAAGGAAGAGGGGGCCTGTTTCGATCTGGCCACCAACGGCGAAGTGGATCTGGTGCGCAGTCAGGGGGTTCGCCCGGGACGTTGCATTCATACCCATCCCATCAAGCGCGACAGCGATATCCGTTATGCGCTGGAGTTTGGCTGCACCGTGTTTGTCTATGACAACCCGCTGGAGCTGGAGAAGTTCATTCCCTACAAGGACGAAGTGAAACTGCTGCTGCGGGTCAGCTTCCCGAACCCCGAGACCAAGGTCGATCTCTCCAAGAAGTTCGGCTGCACTCCGGAGCAGGCGCTGCCGCTGCTGCAACTAGCCCACGCCAAGGGGATCAAGGTGATGGGGCTGTCGTTTCACGTCGGCTCGCAAGTGCCCCATGCCCGTCGCCATGTGCAGGCCATCGACGCCTGCCGCGAGATCATGGAGCAGGCCTGGGCGCTCGGGCTCAAGCCCTGGGTGCTGGATATCGGCGGCGGTTTCCCGGTGGATTATGAAGGGGGCGAGTTCGATATCGATGGCTTCTGCGCCCCGATCCGCGAAGCGCTGGCCAAGTTGCCCGCTACCGTGCAGAAGATTGCCGAACCGGGCCGCTTTATCAGCGCACCGGCCATGACTTCGGTTTCAAGCGTGATGGGCAAGGCCCACCGCGGCGACAAGATCTGGTACTACCTGGATGACGGCCTCTACGGCAGCTACAACGGCCAGCTCTACGACCACGTCACCTATCCGGTGAGCACGCCTTATGCCAGCGGCGAGCAGCACAACTCGGTGCTCTCCGGCCCCACCTGCGACAGCGTGGATGTGATCCGCGATGGCATCATGCTGCCGGATCTGGCTATCGGCGAACTGGTGATTGGCAAGGTGATGGGCGCCTACACCTGGGCCTCGGCCTCCACCTTCAACTTCTTCCCCAAGGCGAGCATCCTCATTCTGGACAGCAGTCAGAAGGGGCAGAAGCTGGTGGCAGTAGCCTGAGCACACCGCTCGCTCGCCAACAGGTTCACTGGGCAAAAACAAGAGGGGGAAGCTTGAGCTTCCCCCTCTCTCATTTCACCAACCCCTATCAGATAAACTGACTGGTCAGCAGCCAGCCTGTGTAGGCGACGAAGCAGGTCAGCAGCACGCCCCCCTCCAGCCGGTTGATGCGGCCTTGGCCCTTGCGGCCCAGACACATCACCAGCAGCAGCAGGGTCAGCCCCATCATGATGCTCCAGTCACGGGTAAGCACCTCCGGCGCCACATCGAGCGGGTGGATGCCCGCCGCAATCCCCACCACCGCCAGGGTGTTGAACAGGTTGGAGCCGAGCACGTTGCCAAGGGCCAGATCATGCTCGTTCTTGCGAATGGCGATGAGGGACGAGGCCAGCTCCGGAAGGGAGGTTCCCACCGCGACTATGGTGAGACCAATCACCAGATCGCTGATACCGAGTGCCTGAGCGATGGTCACCGCCCCCCAGACCAGCAGGCGGGAAGCACCGATCAGCAGCACCAGCCCGACCACCAGCCAGAAGATAGCACTCTTGAGGGACATCCCCTCGCTCTCGATATCCTCGGTGGTCTCGCTATCCAGCGCATCTCCCTTGCCATTCATGCCAGCCCAGATAGACCAGCCCATCAGAGCAACGAAGACGGCCCCCAGAATGACCGCATCCATCCGGCCCAGATGACCATCGATCAGCAGGGCGCCGGAGAGCAGGGTAATACCGAGCAGGATCGGGATCTCCTTGCGCACAACCTGAGAGGCCACCGCGATAGGGCTGATCAGTGCCGTCAGACCCAGGATCAACGCGATATTGGTGATGTTGGAGCCATAGGCGTTGCCGAGCGCCAACCCGGGATTGCCCTGTGACGCCGCCAGCGCGGAGACCACCATCTCCGGGGCCGAGGTACCAAAACCGATGATCACCATGCCGATCAGCAGCGGCGGCATCCCCGCATAACGGGCGGTGGCAGCGGCACCGTCGACAAACTTGTCTGCACTCCAGACCAGCAGCGCCAGTCCGGCAATCAGGGCAACAAAAGCCAGGGTCATAGGATCTTCATCTCTTGTTATCTGCAACGAAGCGCCAGCCCGAACGGGCAGGCATCATGGGGGAAAGTGGCGCCAGTGTAGCTGTGCCACCTTCCCTTTCAAGGGGAAATCAAACCGTGATTAACATTTCACAGTGCAGCCAGCAGGCTCGCGGCATCGGAGACCTCGAACTTGCCCGGCGCCTCCACAAACAGCTGCTCGACCACACCATCGTTGGCGATCAACGCAAAGCGCTGGGCACGGATGCCACCAAAGGCGCCGGTATCTTTGGCCAGATCCAGCGCCCGGGTCCAGCTGCCGTCGCCATCCGCCAGCATGGTGATCGCCTCGGCATTCTGGGCCGTCTGCCAGGCCCGCATCACGAAAGCGTCGTTGACCGACAGACAACAGATGGCATCCACCCCTTTGGCCATAAACTGATCGGCCAGCACCACATAGCCGGGCAGATGAGCATTGGAGCAGGTGGGAGTAAAGGCGCCGGGTACCGCAAACAGCACCACTTTTTTACCGGCGAACAGCGTCTTGCTATCCCGCAGCTGCTTGCCCTCGGCGGTGATAAAGGTAAATTCGCCAGCAGGCAGGGGTTGTCCTACAGCAATCATGATTTCTCGTCCTGAGTCGTGATGGGAAGTCGCCAGTTTATCCCAGAGTGACGATGCCGCCTAACAGCGGCTCTGAGCCTGACCATGGATAGCGGCAGGCATTTTCCCCTTGGGCAGACTACTCTTGAGCTGGTTTCACGGCGCCAGGAGGCCCCATGCAACACTATTACGATGGTCTGGAAATTCGTCCCCCTGCCATGCGCGAACAACAGCAACTGGAGCAGCTCAATCATCAGCTTACCCATGTCAGTCAATATTGCGCCGGTTACTCCAGCGCCTATCGCCAGTGTCGCCTCGAGGATCTGGCAGAGCTGGCCACCCTGCCACTGCTGGACAGCAAAGAGCTCTTTGCCGCCCAGCAGGCTCATCCCCCCTTTGCCGGTCTCACCGGCCGCCCCGCCAGTCAGGCGTTGCGGGTCTTCTCCTGTCCGGGCCAGCTGGCCATCCCCGAATATGCGGGGGCAGACTGGTGGGGGGCCGCCCGAGCACTGTTTGCCGCCGGCTTCAAGGCGGGGGAAGTGATGCTCAACGGCCACGACTATCACGCTGGCCCCACCGCCTTTATCTTCGATAACGGCGCCCGCCAGCTGGGGGCTCCCGTGGTACCCTGCGGCCCCCACGATACCCAGCGCCAGCTGGAGGCACTGCTGCGCTATCAACCCACCGGCTATGTCGGCCCGCTGGTGACCCTGCTCGACCTGCTGGAAGCGGCCGAAGCGGCGGAGATCCCGAGCGACTCGCTGCGCCGCGCCCTATTGTGCGAAGCCACCCATCCCGAAACGGCACCACTGCACGCCATTCACGGCATTGCGGCCCTCAACTGTCTGGTGTGGCAGGATGTGGGGGTGGTGGCCTACGAGAGTCAGCCCGGTCAGGGCTTTATCGTCAATGAGAGCTGCATCGTTGAAATCATCGATCCCGCCAGCGGCAATCCCGTGAGTGGCGATGAAACAGGCCAGCTGGTGGTGACCCGGCTCGATCTGGAGTATCCATTGCTGCGTCTGACCACCGACTGGCAAGGGCACTGGCTCGCCAAGCCGAGCGCTTGCGGGCGCACCAACCGGCGCCTCAAGCTGGTGTAGCAGACCAAGTAAATGCACAAAGGCAGACGGGCAGCCATCAGGCTGCCCGTCTTGTCTCTGAACTGGAAAAGAAAATATCTAAAGAGAGACGTTAGCGTCTCGCCTGCCAGGTGGCGATGGCGAGCAGGGAGTCGGGGGTAAATTCGCTGGCACGCTCGGCAATCTCGGCCAGGCTCATCCAGTGCACCGCGCTCACCTCTTCGGCCTGCAACTGCAGCGGCCCCTGATAACAGCAACTGAAGAGGCCGCCCCAGACCCGGTAGCCCTCCCCTTCCGCATAAAAGCTGCCAAAGCCCTGCAGGGGAACATCCATAATCCCCAGCTCTTCGGCCAGCTCGCGCCGGGCGGAGCGCTCCATCTCCTCACCGGTGGTGACCACGCCACCGGCGCAGGCATCCAGCATGCCGGGGCAGAAATCCTTGCTGAGGGTTCGCCGCTGCACCAGGATCCGATCCGCGTCGTCGAGCACCAGAATATAGCTGGCGCGATGGCAGAGATTCTCTCGCCGCACCTTGGCTCGCTCGGCCACGCCAATCACCCGGTTATCCTCGTCCACCACATCAACCCATTCCACGCACAGGCCCTTTTATTTGTTCCATTCAAGCCCGCAGTATATCGGTGCGGTGGTTTGCCATGGCACAACTTTTTCGATGATGCCGTCAATTTGCCGAGCTCACTGGCAAAATAAGGATTCATGCAAATCTTTATAAACCGTCATATCAGTGTCATCGACCGACACCATAGTGTGCCCTGTCCAGGCAATCAGGGAACCGTGTGATGAAGGTATTCAAGCAGTTATCCCCACGGCAGATCGCTCGCTACATCAAGAGCTTTCATCGAGGCTATTTTGCCATCGAGTCGCTGGGGACATTTGAATTCAACGCGGGCAGGATCAGCCTCCATGGCCTGACCTGCCGCCAGCGGCTAAGACTGGCTCGCCAGATCAATCTGGCTGTCAGACAACTTGGTCACCGCGACCCCTTGCCGGACATGTGAGTCAAAGGGTCTTGCCCTACTGTCTGTTGTGCATCCATGCTTTGCCCGCCGGCTACTGGCCGCGCGGGCCGTTTTCGATATCGGTAATGATGCCGTTGCGCACCGTCACAAAGCGCATGAACTCGTTCTTGCCGAAGTTGTAGGTCCAGCGTTCACCATATTTGACCTGCACCATGTTGCCAAACTGGTTCTCCTCGTTGCGATTGAGCTCTTCACGCAACATCGGCTCACCGCACTTGAGCAGCATCTCGGCGGTGGTGTCTCCCTCGGTGATCAGGGCGTTCTTGCAGCGCATGGCATCAGCACTGGCCGGAATGCTCAGCAGCAACAGAGCAAGCCCCGCTACTTTCTTCATCTTCTTGCTCATCGGGTTCTCCTTATCCTCTCTAATGAGTCGCAGTATGCCTGTTCCCGTTTCTGAAAAAACCAGTAAAAAGCGCAAAAGAGCAGCCCTTTTCTCCTTTCCAGCCCGCTGGTCGCGACAAATGCTGTCTATCACATAGCCCAAAAACAAACGGCGACCCGAGGGTCGCCGTTTGCATCAAGCCAGCAGGATCACAGGATGTCCAGCAGCTCGACTTCAAATACCAGTGCAGAGTAAGGCGGGATAGAGCCCGCGCCACGGGCACCGTAGGCCAGATCGTGGGGGATGTAGAGCTTCCACTTGGAACCAACCGGCATCAGCTGCAGCGCTTCAACCCAGCCAGCAATCACGCCGGTCACCGGGAATTCAGCCGGCTGGCCGCGAGCGACGGAGCTGTCGAATACGCCACCGTGGGTGAAGGTACCGTGGTAATGCACACGCACGGACTGACCGGCTACCGGAACGGCACCGTTGCCTTCTACCAGCACTTCGTACTGCAGACCGGAGTCGGTCACCTTCACTTCAGCGCGCTTGGCGTTATCAGCCAGGAAGGCTTCGCCGTCAGCAGCGGCGGCCTTGGCGGCGGCTTCCTGCTCTTCTTGCATACGCGCAGTGATCACCTGGAAGGCATCATTGATATCGTCACGGCTGACCGCGAACTCCAGACCATTCAGGGCATCTGCCAGACCTTGTTGCAGGGCCGGGATATCCAGACCGGCGAAAGCTTGCTGCGCCAGCTGATCACCCATGTTGCGGCCGATGCCATAGCTGGCCTTCTGTTCGATAGAGTCGTATTGGGACATTGAGATGTTGCTCCAGATCCATGTAGTAAAGAGGCGGGATAATATCAGACTTTTGGCCGGGGTGCTGCCGGGGGCGCCCCTGATTTCCCCGTCAGTGGGAGGAACTTCACACAAGATGCGGATGAACGCCGCCCAACGGCGGCGATCTGATTAACCGCGATCCAGCAAGGCTCTGACCGCAGCCACCTTGGCGCCATCGGTGATATTGACCCGACCATCATCCGAAGTGCCCATATTTACGCCATGGGGCACCATGCCACCGCGCCAGCCCATGCCGGACATATGCACTTCGCTCACTCCGGTGAACTCGATGATGGTACGCACGTTGTCGGCATTGACCCCGGCCCCCGGCATCAGGCTGGCACGCCCCGCCAGCGCCTGTTGCATCTCCTGCAGGGTTTCCAACCCAGCCAACGCGGTCGGCGCATGGCCCGAGCTCAGAATGCGCTCGCAACCGGCAGCGACTATGGTCTCCAGATCCAGACGCCAGTCGGAGGAGAGGTCGATGGCACGATGGAAGGTGACCCCCAACGGCCCTGCTGCATCCACCAGCTGTTTGAGCCTGGCGGCAGGCACCCGCCCCTCCTCATCCAGCAAACCGACCACCACCCCTTGCAGCCCCGCAGCACGTGCGGCCGCGATATCTTGCAGCATCATCTCGAACTCGCCGTCGTTGAAGCAAAAATCCCCGGCACGCGGGCGGATCATGGCATAAACCGGCACGGTGGCGTGGCGGGCTGCCTGCTGCATAAAACCGTAGGAGGGGGTCAGGCCGCCCAGACCCAGCGCAGAGCAGAGCTCGATGCGATCCGCCCCGGATTGCTGGGCAGTAAACAGGGATTCCAGGTTGTCGATACAGATTTCAAGACGGGTCATGAGGACTCCTTTTTCGGGGAGATCAGACCCCACATCTGATCTCATAGATTGAGCAAGGCTGCGCCACGCACACCACCTGCACCGCCGAAGCGGGCCTGGCGGATCTCGGGCAGGGCGACCCCGGGCAACAAGTGACCGGGCAGACGCAGCGGCAGCTGTTCATAGAGGGTGGGCAGGCCGCTCAGGCCGCCCCCCAATACCACTACCTCGGGATCAATTACCGAAATGGCGGTGGCAAGCCCGGCGGCCATGATCTCCAGCCAGCAGTCGACCGTCTCGACCGCATGGGGTTCATGGGCCTCGAAGCGCCCCACAATCTGGTGACCCGTGGCGCGCTGGCCATGGAAATGGTGATAGAGACGCTCCAGACCGGTGCCGGAGGCATAGGTTTCAAAACAGACCAGACGGCCGCAGCCGCAACGGGGACGGGGCAACTCGGGGTACTTCATCAGCATGGTCGCGGGCAAGGGGTAGTGACCAATCTCGCCAGCCAGCCAGTTGCGCCCCTGAATAAGCTTGCCCGCCAGATAAACAGCGCCGCCGATGCCGGTGCCGATGGTGACACCAAGCGCACTGCCAGCGCCATCGGCTGCCCCTTGATGAACTTCGGACCAGAGGAAGCAGTTGGCGTCGTTATCCACCTTGACCGGCCGCTCCAGCAGTTCGGCCAGATCGGCCCCCAGATGGCGACCATTGATGGAGGGCAGATTGGCCGCCACTATGCTGTGATCGTGGCTGTTGATGACACCGGGAAAACCGATACCGACCGAGCCCCGAGCCCCGAAGCGGGCATCTGCCTGCTCGACCCGGGAGCGGATCAGCTGCTGCAACCCCTCGTAATCGTTGCCCGGGGTACTCATGCGCTCCTCGTGGCAGAGGTTCAATGCACCGTCATAGACCGCGAAGGCGATCTTGGTGCCACCGATATCAAAGCCGTAATACATGCCAGCACTCCCTTGTCAGCCCGTGTTTATCCAACTCTGTTCCAAGGGGGACATTGTATTAATTCGCAAAAAAAATAAAGTGACCGAAGGCGAAAAACGGGAGAGTGATCAGAGCAAACGGCTCATTTGTCGCTGCAGGCAGGGCTGCCCGAGGCTTATCAGGGTGCGCTCCTCGCCATCAAAGACGAAGCCGCGACGCAGGTAGAACCCCTCGCCGATGTGGTTGCCATCGAGCAGCCACAATTTGACGCTATGGCAACCGGCGCGGCGCATCTGCATCGCCACCGCCTGCCACAGCCGTTTACCATAGCCTTGTCGCCAGTGGTCGGGATGGAGGTAAAAAGCGCGGATCAGGGCATGACTCTGCCCCGCTTCCTGCTGTGGTTGCCAGTAGAGCAGGCCAATCACCACCTCATCGAGACAAAGCAGCATGGGCCTTGGGCCCGGCTCGGCCAGACGGCTCTGCCAAATCTGCAGATGGGCGGTGACATCGAGCTGCTCCAGCAGGTCAGCACCGAGCACCTGGCCATAGGCAGCGAGCCAGCTGGCTCGCTGCATCACCGTCATGGCAGCAGCATCGTCGCTGCGCGCCATACGCAGGCTTATGCCTTGCATTGGGGCACCAGACCGTTGGCGCGGGCCTGCTCATAGAGCGGCAGCACTTGCGCCTGTTGCGCCTGCAACTCGGCGATCCGGTTCTCGTTGCTCGGGTGGGTGGAGAGCAGTTGCGGCGGGGTGTTGCCACCGGCGGCGGCACTCATGTTTTGCCACAGGGGGATCGCCTCGGCCGGATTGAACCCGGCGCGCGCCATCAGCTCAAGCCCCAGCCGATCCGCTTCGCTCTCCTGAGTACGGCCATAGGGCAGCATCACCCCCACCTCGACCCCGAGGCCAAGGGCGGCCATGGTGGCGCCGCGATACTCGCTGGTGCCCATGGCAATGTCCGCAGCCGCCAGACCGATCCCCGCCAGCTGGCTGCGCGAGAGTCGTTCGTTGGAGTGCTGGGCCAGTACGTGAGTCAACTCGTGACCGATGACGGTCGCCAGCTGATCCTGATTCTTGGCCACCTTGAGCAGGCCGCTGTAGACCCCGATCTTGCCGCCGGGCAGGGCGAAGGCGTTGACCTGTTTGGAGTCAAACACCACCACTTCCCAATTGGTGATGCCATAGCTGGCCGGCACCTGGGCGGTCACCGCCTTGGCGACACAGGAGACATAGGCGTTGAGTTTGGCATCCTTGCTCACCTTCTCCTGCTTTTTCATCTGCTCGAAGGAGTCGGCGCCCAGCTGGTTCATCTGCTGGGGAGAGTAGAGCAGCATCTGGCTGCGGCCGGTCGGCGACTGGGCGCAGGCGACCAGCAGGGAACTACAGAGGGCTACCAGGCCAAACTTGGTGAGGGACGCAATCATGAAGGGATCCTTTGCCATAACGTTGCCCTATTCTCGGAAATGCCGCCCGGCTACGCAAGGGAGCCGGCCCCCGGCTGGCGGAAAAATATCCATCCAGCGCTATTAACAAAACTGACAGCCGACAAAAACAAAACGAGCCCGCTTGGGGCTCGTTTTATCAGGGCATGCTGACTGCAGGCAGTTACATGATCCCCAGCTTTTTCAGGTCAGCCTGTACCACCTTGGCCGGCACCGGCACGTAGCCATCTTTGGCAACGATGTTCTGGCCTGCTTTGGAGAGCATCATCTTGACGAACTCTTGCTCCATCGGGGAGAGCGGCTTGTTCGGATGCTTGTTCACGTAAACGTACAGGAAGCGTGACAGCGGATACTTGCCGGTGATGGCGTTATCGGAGGTCGCTTCGATGAAGGTCTTGCCATCTTTGGAGAGCGGTACTGCACGCACGCCGGAGGTGACATAACCGATACCGGAGTAGCCGATGCCGTTCAGGGAGGCAGAGACAGACTGCACCACGGAGGCAGAACCCGGCTGCTCGTTCACGCCGCTCTTGAAGTCGCCGTTACACAGGGCGTGCTCCTTGAAGTAACCGTAGGTACCGGATACGGAGTTGCGACCGAACAGTTGCAGATCCTTAGAGGACCAGTTGCCGTCCAGACCCAGATCAGACCACTTGGTGGCAGCCTTGGCTTCGCCGCACTTCAGGGTGCTGGAGAAGATGGCATCGATCTGCGGCATGGTCAGCCCCTTGATGGGGTTGTCCTTGTTGACGAACACCGCCAGGGCATCGACTGCAACGCGGATGGCAGTCGGCTTGTAGCCGTAACGCTTCTCGAATGCTTCCTCTTCACCGGCCTTCATGGCACGGCTCATCGGACCGAACTGGGCAACACCTTCGGTCAGTGCAGTCGGCGCGGTAGAAGAACCGGCGGCCTGGATCTGCACGTTGACGTTGGGGTACAAGCGCTTAAATTCTTCGGCCCACAGGGTCATCATGTTGGCCAGGGTGTCCGAGCCGACAGAGGACAGGTTGCCCGAAATGCCGCTGGTCGGTGTGTAATCCGGCAGGTCTTTATCCACACCGGCAGCCAGGGCGCTGACAGAAAACAGGGTTGCTGCGGTGAATCCGATTACACCAGCCAGTTTGTTGAGTTTCATCCAATCTCTCCAAAGTTACAGAAGGTCCGTTCTTAAGACGGCGCCAGTATCTGACCTGGCAGTGACAAATTTATGGATTTAATGTGACACTTTAATGACATGGCGACAGATTTGAACAAATGAAAAGAGGGCCCGTTCAAAGGCCCTCCTTTTGCAGCTAACTCATTGCCATAAAAGACTATTTAATCACCACCATGCGGCTCGGAATGAGAAAGCTGAAGCGGCTGCCAAGGCCGACCCGGCTCTCGATATCGAGCTGGCAGTCGTGATGACTGAGGGCATGCTTGACGATGGCAAGGCCCAAGCCTGAGCCGCCGGTATGGCGCGAGCGGGCCTTGTCGACCCGATAGAACCGCTCGGTCAGCCGCGCCAGATGCTCGGGGGCAATCCCCTCCCCTTCATCGCTCACGGCAAACAGCGCCATCGCCCCCTGCTTGCGCCACTCCACGGTAATTTTTCGCCCCGCCGGGGTGTAGTGAATGGCGTTGTAGACCAGATTGGAGACAGCACTGCGCAGCTGCTCCTGATCCCCGCGCACCAACAGATTGGGCTGCACCACAAATTCGAGCTGGTGGGCCCGTTCGCCCGAGAGCGCTCGCGCCTCCTGTTCCAGCAGCCCCAGCATGGCAGGCATGTCCACCAGATGGGAGAGATCCACGGTCGGGGCCGCCTCGATACGGGAGAGGGTGAGCAGCTGATTGACCAGATTATCCATGCGGATGGTCTGCTCCATCATCACCCGATGGGCCTTGGCCCACATGGCGGGCGGGGGCGGCTCCTCGGTCATCTCCAGATAGCCCTTGAGCACGGTCAGCGGGGTACGCAGCTCGTGGGAGACGTTGGAAACGAAGTGCTTGCGAGTCTTCTCGAGACTGCGCAAGCGGGTGACATCCCGTACCACCAGCATCGCCTGATCGGAGGCGTAGGGCATGATGCGAAACTCGAGAAACTTCTCCTCGTTGACCGGGGAGTGCATCTCGAGAGGCTCGTCATACGCCCCCTTGCCCAGATAGGCGTTAAAGGCCGGATTGCGAATGAGGTTGCCGATATGCTGGCCGGCATCCTCCGGCCAGCGAAAACCAAGCAGTTGCTCCGCCAGCCGGTTGCACCAGAGGATGCTGCCATCGGTGCGAAACACCACGGCGGCATCGGGCAGCGCCTCGGCACCCTCCCGGAAGCGGCGGATCAGCCCCGCCAGCTCGCGGCGACGGGCACGGTGACGCTGCTGCAGCTTGTAGATACCGTTGAAGATGTACTCCCAGCTGCCATTGCCGCTGGGGGGCACCAGGCTGCGGTCGTGCCACAACCAGTCAGAGAGCCGCTTCTGGAAGCGATAGTGCCAGCCCAGATGCAACACTGCCGCCACCAACAGGCAGAGGGCAAGATGATCAATCAACCAGCCAACCAATGCGAAGGGGGCGTAAAAAAACGCCATTCGCCACAACTGTCGCCGCCAGGCGTAAGGTTGCAACATAACTGCCTCTAGAGACGGGTTGAGAAGCGGTATCCGGCTCCACGCACCGTCTGGATCAATCTGTCGTGCCCTGTCTCTTCAATCGCCTTGCGCAGGCGACGAATATGCACATCCACGGTTCTGTCCTCGACGTACACATTGGTACCCCAGACATTATTGAGCAGCTGTTCACGGCTGTAGACCCGCTCGGGGTGAGTCATAAAGAAGTGAAGCAACTTGAATTCGGTCGGCCCCATGTCGAGCGCCTTCTCTTCGGCACTGACCCGGTGGGAGACAGGATCGAGTTTCAGCCCCTGCACCTCGATCACCTCGTCTACCGAGGTGGGCGACACGCGGCGCATCACCGCATGGAGGCGAGCGGTCAGCTCCTTGGGCGAGAACGGCTTGGTGATGTAGTCGTCGGCTCCGGCCTCCAGACCACGCACCTTGTCCTCCTCTTCACCGCGAGCGGTGAGCATCACCACCGGGATCTGGCGCGTCACCTCATCCTGCTTGAGCTGCTTGATAAACTGGATGCCACTGCCGCCCGGCATCATCCAGTCGAGCACGATGAGTTCGGGGTAGGGTTCGCGCACCTTCGCCAGTCCATCGGCGTAATCTTCCGCTTCAATCGTCTCATATCCCTTCTGCTCCAACACGAAGCAGAGCATTTCGCGGATCGGTGCTTCGTCCTCGACCACCAGAATTCGCTTAGCCATATCCCTTCTCTCTCCTCTGTGAAGATGGGTGCGCCAATTATTAGAATTTTCTGTGACACTTTTATGACTTTATGACAGGCGGGATGATAAACGTTTTCAGATTCAGTTGGCAGCAGTACGTTGCAACAAGTCCCACCGGTTGCCGCTGATATCCTCAAACACCACCACGGTGCCATATGGTTCATCGCGGGGCTGTTCACAAAAATGAACACCGTACGCCTGCATACGCTGGTAATCCCCCCAGAAATCAGTGGTCTCGAGGAACAGGAATACCCGACCACCGCCCTGCTGGCCGATGGCGGCCTGCTGCTGCGCATTGGCCGCTTGTGCCAGCAGCAACGCGGAACCGGGGGCGCCTTTGGGGGCAACCCGCACCCAGCGCTTGCCCGGTTTGCCCGGTTCATCGAGCCGAGTGTCCTCCAGGAGTACAAAGCCAAGTCCCTCGGTAAAAAAGCGAATAGCCTGATCGTAATCAGCCACCAGCAGGGTCAGCGCCCCTATGTGTTGTGACATGGCAGAAAAACCTCAACAGATGAGTCAACGGGCGCAAAGCCCCGGCAAGGGCGCATCATAGCGGCTGGGCGGGCAGGGCTCCAGCCATCATGTGCGTCTTGAAACGACCGATGAGGGGGAGTGGCACTCAAGGCGCTTCGCGCAGCGTCCGGTAGAGGGTGGTGCGGCTGATCCCCAGCTGGCGCGCGGCCTCGCTCACATTTCCGCCGCATGCCGCCAGCGTTTGCTGTACCTGCCGCCGGGTTTGTTCACGCAAGCAGGTCACCTCCCCCATCGGCAAGGCGCCGGGCTCATTGGCCACACTGGGCAGATGCAGGTGGGCGGGTTCTATCCAACCCAACCCCTCTGCCAGCACACAGGCCACTTCCAGTGCCTGCTTGAGCTGACGCACGTTGCCGGGCAGCGGATGGGCCAGCAGCTGTTGCTCCGCATCGCGGGTCAGACGCAGGGTCGGGTCCATCTCCGCCAACAGTCGCTGGATCAGCTCCAGACGCTCAGCGGCAGGCCAACGGCGCAGCGGCATCAGCTGCTGGCGCCAGCCGCAGATCCGGTAATAGAGGTCTTCGCGAAATGCGCCACTCTGCACCATGGCCGCCAGATCCCGGTGGCTGGCACTGACCAGCCAGAAATCCACCGCCTCCGGCTTGTGACTGCCAACCGGTGTCACGCTGCGTTCCTGCAAAACCCTCAGCAGTCGAGTTTGAGCCTGCAGCGGCAGTTCGCCAATTTCATCGAGCATCAGCATGCCGCCGTGGGCTGCGCGCAGATAACCCTGACTGCCCTGGCTGCGGGCACCGCTGAAGGCCCCGCCCACATAGCCAAACAGCTCGGCTTCCACCAGATCTGTTGGTAACGCGCCACAGTTGACGCACACCAGTGGCTGCTCCCGCCGACTGGACGCTCGGTGCAGGGCCCGCACCAGATGCTCCTTGCCGCTGCCGGTCTCCCCCTCGATAAGCAGCGAAATGCCGCGCTCCAGCATCTTGAGCGGCACCTGCTGCGGATGTGGCACCGGGCTTGAGTGACCCGGCAGCGCGGTGCAGGAAGATGTCGCGTCCGCTTCTGGCAACAGCCGCAAGCCACGCCCCTCGCGCAGCAGTTGCCTGCCATCGAAAGGATGCTGACCGAGCCAGAGTCGGCCTGCCCGGTTGGCGCCGAGCAGTTCCCCCTCCTCTCCCAGCAACAGGCGAGCGGACCAGAGGCTCTGGGGATCGAGATCCACCAGCCAGCCCGGCTGACGCGCCAATAGTGCGTTTTCGAGGGTCATGGCCAGCAGCCGCACCGTGCCCAGCATGTCGCCATCGTGATGGGCCGCATCGGTGGAGATGTCGAGCACCCCGAGCAATTGCCCATCCGGCCCGAGCAACGGGCAAGCGCTGCAACTGAGGAAGCTGTGCTGGGCGAAGAAGTGCTGATTGCCGAGCACCTGCACTTCGCTCTGCTCGGCCAGCGCAGTACCGATGGCATTGGTGCCCTTGCTCGCCTCACCCCAGCGGGCGCCACTGCGCAAAAAGATACGCTCGGCATGGCGGGCGAACCCCTCATCACCGCTGGCGGCCAGAATGGCCCCCTCACCGTCACACAACAACAGGCGACAGGGGCGACCCGCCAGCAGCTGGGCAAACAGCGGCAGCACGAAGCGCTGGAAGCAGGCAATCAGCGCCCTGTGCTGCTCCTGACGGGCCGACAGCTCCCCCTGGGGCAGCAAGTCCAGATCGGCACTCTGCTGGCGGCTCAGCCCCTGATGCAGGCAACGCTGCCAGGAACGCTGGATCGGACCGGGACCGGGTTGAAGTGACTCACTCATCACGCCTCCTGTTCACAAACAGCACGACTGTCTCGGCCACTGTCCAGAAACGGTACAGTTTTATCGCAATAGCCGTGGTCATTGGTTAACCAAGATACGCTGCCATACCCCGTTTGGTAACGTTTTTGTAACCTTTCGCCTGCTGGTCAGACCCTTTGGCACGCCCCTTGCGATATCAGCTGGCAACCGGTCTGTCAGCCAGTCCGGTCAGGATCACACACATAAAGGATGATGAGATGATTTATACCGCTCCCGGTCAGGCAGGTGCCCTGGTCAGCTTCAAGTCCCGTTACGACAACTTCATCGGTGGTGAGTGGGTGGCTCCTCGCGCCGGCCGCTACTTTGAAAACATCTCGCCGGTGGATGGCAAAGTATTCTGCGAGGTCGCTCGCTCCGACGCCGCCGATATCGAGCTGGCGCTTGATGCCGCCCACAAGGCGTTCACCAGCTGGAGCAAAACCAGCGTCACCGAGCGCAGCAACCTGCTGCTGCGCATCGCCGATCGCATCGAGCAGAACATCGAACGGCTCGCCATCGCCGAAACCTGGGAGAACGGCAAGGCGGTGCGTGAAACCCTGGCGGCAGACCTGCCGCTGGTGGTGGATCACTTCCGCTACTTCGCTGGCTGCATTCGCGCTCAGGAAGGCTCGGCCGCCGAGCTGGATCAGAACACCGTCAGCTACCACTTCAAGGAGCCCATCGGCGTGGTCGGCCAGATCATCCCGTGGAACTTCCCGCTGCTGATGGCGGCCTGGAAGCTTGCCCCTGTGCTGGCGGCCGGTTGCTGCAGCGTGCTCAAGCCCGCCGAGCAGACCCCGGTCACCATCATGCTGATGATGGATCTCATCAAGGACATCCTGCCCCCCGGCGTAGTCAACGTGGTCAACGGCTTCGGCGCCGAGGCAGGTCAGGCTCTGGCCACCAGCAACCGGATCCAGAAACTCGCCTTCACCGGTTCGACCGAAGTGGGCGCCCATATCCTGCGCTGCGCCGCCGACAAGCTGATCCCCTCCACCGTGGAGCTGGGCGGCAAGTCCCCCAATATCTACTTCGCCGACGTGATGCAGCACGAGAGCAGCTACATCGATAAGGCGGTAGAAGGGATGCTGATGACCTTCTTCAACCAGGGGGAAGTGTGTACCTGTCCCTCCCGCGCGCTGGTGCAGGCCAGCATCTATGACGACTTCATGGACAGGGTGCTGGCCCGTGCTCGCACCATCGTTCAGGGCAACCCCCTCGATACCGCCACTCAGGTGGGGGCGCAGGCGTCCCGCGAGCAGTTCGACAAGATCCTGGGCTACATGGAGATCGGCCGCGGCGAAGGGGCCAAGATGCTGATCGGCGGCGGCCCGGCCCAGGTGAGCGGGCTGGAGGGGGGATTCTACATCCAGCCCACCATCTTCTCCGGTCAGAACAAGATGCGGGTGTTCCAGGAGGAGATCTTCGGGCCGGCGCTCGGGGTCACCACCTTCAAGGACGAGGCCGATGCTCTGGCCATTGCCAACGACACCCAGTACGGGTTGGGGGCAGGCCTGTGGACCCTCGACAGCAATCTGGCCTGGCGCATGGGGCGTGGCATTCAGGCTGGCCGGGTCTGGGTCAACTGCTACCACGCCTACCCGGCACACGCCGCCTTTGGCGGTTACAAAAAGTCGGGGATCGGCCGCGAGACCCACAAGATGATGCTGGATCACTACCAGAACACCAAGAACCTGCTGGTGAGTCACGACATCAACCCGCTCGGCTTCTTCTAGCGCAAGCAGACGTCATCAGAAAGGGCGCCTGCGGGCGCCCTTCTTGTTTTGCTTCATCAGATGACATGTCCGGCGATTTGTTATCGGGCTGACTGTAGGCGATAACGCTGGGGGGAGCAGCCCAGCTCCCGGTTGAACATGGCGATAAAGGCCGAGGTGGAGCCGTAACCGAGCCGCCAGCTGATCTCTTGAATGGGCATGTCCCCCTTGAGCCAGGCCAGCGCCTTGAGCAGCCGTAACCGCGCCCGCCACTGACCGAAGCTCATCCCCAGCTCCCGCAGGCAGCGCCGCGCCAGGGTGCGCTCTGTGGTGTGCAGTTGTCCGGCCCACTGGGCCAGAGTACGGGGATCGGCAGGATCGCTGTGCAACGCCGCCAGCATGGGAACCAGCAGCTTGTCCTGACTCATCGGCAGGTAGCTCTCCTGACAGCGGGTGCGCGCCAGTCGCTCCACCAGCAACTCGGCCTGACGCTGATCCCACTCATCCACCATATGGCCTACCCGCCGTTCGCAAAAATCGCTCAGCAGGGCGCGGATCAGCGGGGTGAGCAGCAGCAATCTGGGCTCTGGCGGCAGCTTGGCCGCCAGCTCGTGGCTGACGTAGATGGAGGTGTAGTCGAGGGTCTGCTCGTTGTAGGAGGTATGGTCGAGATCCGCCGGTACCCAGATCAGGTAGTCGGCAGGGGCCACCAGTCGCTGATCCCCCAGCTCTATCTCCATGATCCCCAGGCTGATCATGTTGAGCTGGCCCCAGGGGTGGGAGTGCAGCACGGTCGCGCTGTCGGCCAGCATCTGCTGGTAACTGAAATAGAGCGGATTGGGTGCGGGCAGAACGACATCTACCGGCTGAAAGTGATGAGTAGCCATCAGCGCCCCTTGTCAGCGAGAGAGAGGAACAGGCGTGATGCAACGCCCTGTTGGCTCGGTCTCCGGCACAGGTCAAAAGCAGCCATCAGTTGCGGGCAGACGCAGTCCGTATGGGCCGAAATAAGGTGCATCAGAAAGAGTTGTCTTTTCTGCTGGGTCATCTGTCTGTTTTACGCTACTTGATAATATAAAGACAAGGGTAGACTTGGCCCCCTGTTAATAAGGAGCCTCTGATGCGAATCTTTTCCCCTCTTCTCTTTCCGCTGATGGCTGTGCTGATCTGGGCTACCAATACCGTGGTTTCCAAGGCGGCCGCCAGCGTGCTCGACCCCGCGGCTATCTCCTTCTATCGCTGGGTGATCGCCGCTCTGGCACTGACCCCCTTCTGCCTGCCGCAGCTGTGGCGCCGCCGTAGCGAGGTTCGCCCCTGGCTCGGCAAGCTGCTGGTGCTGGCGGCGCTCGGTATGGTGCTCTACCAATGCCTCGCCTATTACGCCGCCCACAGCACCTCGGCGACCAATATGGGGGTGATCGGCTCCCTCATTCCGCTGCTTACCCTGCTGCAAGGGGCGCTCTTCTTCGGCCAGCGTCCCGGCAAACAGGCACTGCTCGGCATGAGTCTCTCCCTGTTCGGAGTGCTCTGGCTGCTTGGCAAGGGCGAACCGCTCGCCCTGCTCCATAACGGCATCAACCCGGGGGATGGCATGATGCTGCTGGGGTCCGCCAGCTACGCCCTTTACGGCCTATTGATCCGCCGCTGGCACCTGCCGTTTGGCCCCTGGCTCAACCTCTACATGCAGATCCTGCTGGCGGTACTGCTGCTGGTGCCGCTCGCCCTCAGCGCCGACTCGATGGCGGTACCGGCCGAAGGGTGGGGACTGGTGCTCTTCGCCGGGCTCGCCTCCTCTCTGCTGGCAGCCTACTGCTGGATGCGCGGCCTCGCCTGCATGGGCGCCGAGCGCACCTCGGTCTTTATGAACCTGATGCCGCTCTGTACGGCGCTGATCGCCGTCGTCGGTCTGGGGGAACCGATCCACGGCTATCACCTGCTGGGTGGCGGCCTTATTCTGGGGGGCGTGATGATCTCCCAGCTGAAAAAGCGTGTCCCACTGCCGGAACGCAATGCGGCCTGACGGGCAACATGCAAAAAACAACAAGGGAGCCGCTGGCTCCCTTGTTCATTTCTATCGTGTTCTAGCGACGGTGAACCGACTTCACCCCGCCCGGCGCCAGCGGTAGCGCCGCTCCGGCCGCCCCCGCTGGCCATAGTTGAGATCCACATCCACCCGATCTTCCGACTCCAGATACTCCAGATAGCGGCGCGCCGTGGTGCGGCTGAGGGAGAGCCGCAGCGCCACCGTGTCGGTGGAAAAGACGTTCTCCGGCTCGCCCGCCAGCAGATCCAGCACCTGACGCAGGGTGATGCTGTCGATCCCCTTGGGAGTGACGCGCATCTCCTTGATCTGGGAGCGCCCCCCCTTGCCCAGCAACTTGTCGAGATCTTCCTGCTCCAGCCGACCCCGCTCGCACAGACGGCTGTGCAGTTGCAGGATCTCGTCCAGACTCTGCTGGATGCGAAACAGCCGCAATGGTTTGATGACGTAGTCATGAACCCCCAGGTTGAGGGCCTGCTGGATGGTCTCCACATCCCGCGAGGCAGTCACCATGATGACGTAGGCTTCGCGGTTGTGGCTGCGCAGGCGGCTCACCCACTCAAGGCCGGAGCCATCGGGCAGGGAGACATCCACCAGCAGCAGTTGGGGCACCACACCGGCCATCATGGCATCGGCCTGGGCCAGGGTGCCGGCCCGCCCCAGCAGGGAGAAACCGGGGGTCGCCGCCACCAGTTCTGACAAGATGGCACCGATCCGATCGTCATCTTCAATAACAAGCGTGATTATTGGGTCCATGGCTCACATTAATTGGTTTTTATTCAAGTAGATACCAAACAGGGTGGTCTGCTCGGCGGTTCGCCGCCATTCTATCACACCCTCGTGCCGACCCACGGTCTCCTTGACCAGGAACAGACCCACCCCGTGATCGCCGCTCTGGCGACTCACCCCGTAATCGAACAGATGATCGGCCAGCTCCTCGTCGACCCCCTCGCCGCTATCCTCCACCTCGATCACCAGTCGCCGCCCCACATCGCACAGAGAGAGCAGCACCCGCGGCGGCCGCTGCTGGCGGTTGCGCCAGGCCGCCTGCAGACCGTTGTCCAGCAGGTTGCCAATGAGGGTGATGAGATCGGCCGAGACCGAAGCCGGATACTCCGCCAGCGCCGAATCGGGATCGAGCTCCAGGGTCACCCCGAGCTCGCGGGCACGGCTGAACTTGCCGAGAATAAGCCCCGCCACCGGCTTGTTGTCGATCAGCCGCAGCAGCTCCTGCAGCATGGTCTGGCACGCTTCGTTCTCCTGCTGGATCAGCTCCACCGCCTGATCCACATGGCCCAGCTGCAATAGGCCGGAGAGGCTGCTGAGCTTGTTGGCGAACTCGTGGCTCTGCATCCGCAGCATCTCGGCATACTGGCGCAGGTGGGTCACCTGTACCCCCAGACTGGCAGCCACCTCCGGACGGCTGAAGATCAGCAGCCGCCCCGGTGCCTTGCCCTGCACCGCCTGCCAGCGGCCGACGAAGGACTCTCCCTGAATGGTGAAGCTCACTTCCCCCCCCTCCTGCTCCAGACAGGGGACAAGGGGCGGCACCAGCTCCGCCAGCGACTGCCCCTGCAAGGCATGGCGCCCGGTGACCGGCAGCCGCAGCTGATAGCTGGCGGTGCTGTTGATCATGTTGATGTTGCCGCGGCCATCGAGGGCAATCACCCCTTCGGTGATGTGCTCCAGCACCAGATCCTGCAGGGTGAAACGGCGCACGATCGCCTCCGGCTCCAGATCGAGCAGGGTCTTGCGCAGCAGGTATTGCACCCAGAGTGCCAGCAGCAGGCCGCACCCCAGCACCGCTACTATGGCGCAGATGAGCAGGGCCACCCGCTCCATATAGATACCCTCCACCTGCTGCATCAGGTAGCCCACCACCACGGCCCCCATGACGAGCCCGTCACCGCCCACCACCGGGGAGAAGCAGCGGATCGCCGGCCCCATGGTGCCCCGATCCTTGGAGCAATAGCTTCGCCGCTCCTGCAGCGCGGGCCAGATATCCTCGCCGCGAAACTTCTGCCCCACCAGCTCGGGGTTGGGGTGGCTGAGGCGGCGACCATGCTCGTCGGTCACCACCATATAGGTGGCGTCAGTGCGGTTGCAGAACGCCTCCACATAGTCGCGCAGGGTAGGATCACTGCCCTGACGCAGAGCCTCGACCACCCGGGTGTCCGCCGCCATCACCCGGGCCAGATCGCTCCCCTTATCCTGCAGGTTGCTCTCCAGCAGATGACGGATAAAGAGGGCCAGCAGGCTGCCCAGAATGAGGATCAGCAGCAGGGAGAGCCCAAGAGAGAGGGTGACCAACTGGTGGCGAAGTTTCATGCACATACCTTAAAACGTCAGGACGCTGCCCAATAGTGCGGATGCCACCAGGTCTGGTCAATCAAAGGAGCCGGATCGCCGACAAAATCGGCCAATTCTTCCTCGCGGGCGCAGAGCGCCACCGCTCTGGCGACGGCGCGGGCCACCTCTCCCACCTGCTCGATGGGGGGCAACAGCCGGCCCGCCACCAGCGGATAGGCGCCGACCGCCCGCACCGCGGCCAGCAACATGCCATCGCTGATGCGGCGCGCCTTGACGGCGCAGGCTCCGAGACCAATGCCCGGAAAGACATAGACGTTGTTGCACTGGGAGACTACCCGCCGCTCCCCCGTCACCGTCACCGGCGCAAAGGGGCTGCCGGTGGCTAGCAGGGCGCGGCCATCTGTGGCAGCCCATACCTGCTCGGGGGTAGCCTCGGCGCTGCGGGTCGGGTTGGAGAGTGGCAGGATCACCGGCTGATCGCACACCTCCCCCATCGCCTGCAACACCTCGCCAGTAAAGAGGCCGCCCTGACCGCTCACGCCAATCAAGACCGCCGGGCGCACCTGGCGGATGGTCTCCAGCAGCGAACTGCTCCCCTCCTCCACGGCACGGGCAAATGGCTGTTGGGCGCGGGTCAGGTTGGGACGATCGCTGCAGACCACTCCGTCCTGATCAAACAGCCAGACGCCGTCGTGACTCCCCGCCAGCTGGGCCAGCATGGCGGCGATGCCGCAACCGGCAGAGCCCGCCCCGACGATCAGCACAGGGGCATCATTGAGGGTGGTACCCGCCTGCTGCAACCCGGCCAGCACGCAGGCGGAGGCAACCGCCGCCGTGCCCTGAATATCGTCGTTGAACATGCAGAGCTCGTCCCGATAACGGGTCAGCAAGTTGGCGGCATGCTTGCCGGCAAAGTCTTCAAACTGCAGCACCACCTGCGGCCAGCGCTTGCGAATGGCGGCCACCACCTTGTCCATAAAGTGGTAATAGCTCTCGCCGTCGATGCGCGGGGATTGCCAACCGAGGTAGGAGTCATCCTCCAGCAGCTCGGGATTGTTGGTGCCCACATCGACACAGAGCGGCAGGGTACGGGCCGGGTTGATGCCACCCGCGGCGGAGTAGAGCGCCAGCTTGCCGATACAGATCCCCATGCCGCCGATACCGAGATCGCCGAGCCCCAGCACCCGCTCACCATCGGAGATGACGATCACGTCCACCTCCTGCTCCACCGACTCGAGGATGTCGTCAAGATCGTCCCTGTCATGCCAGGAGAGGTAGAGGCCGTGGCTGCGCAGATAGAGATCGCTGTGGCGCTGGCACGCCTCCCCCACCACCGGGGTGTAGATGATCGGCAGCAGCTCCGGCAGGTGGTGGCGCACCAGATCGTAGAAGAGCACCGGGTTGTCCTCCTGCAGCTGACGCAGCAGCAGATGCTGGTCAAACGGACTCTGCATGGCGCTGACCAATCGGTAGATCCGGCGCCGCTGCTGGGAGAGGGACTCCTCCTTGTGGGGCATACGCCCCCGCACGCCCTGACGCTTGCGTTCAGCATAGGGCAGGCTGGTGCCCATCATGATGTCGTTCATTTTGTTTGTTCCTCAATCCGGTATCAGGCGAACAGGGAGATTAGAGCAGTAGCCAGGATCAGCATCACGGCGCCGCCAAGACGGGAGGAGATCTGGGCAAAGGGCATCAGCTTCATCCGCTGGGCCGCCGAGAGCACGGCTACGTCGCCGGTGCCGCCCATGTTGGCCATACATAGCCCGCCGGTGATGGCCGCCTCGATGGGATAGAAACCGATCATCCGGCCCACCAGTGCCGCGCCGAGGGCGCCACCGATCACGGTGACCATGACCAGCACGAAGTAGCTGATGGAAAAAGCGCTGATCAGCTCCGGAATACTGGTATAGGCGACGCCGATCCCCACCAGCAGGGAGGGAGTGAGGTTGCTCACCACAAACTGATACCAGTCGGCCGCCGCCTGCTCATAACGGCGCGGCAGCAGGCCGCTCACCTTGATAAAAGCGACCGCCAAAATCATCAGGGCAAAGGGGTGCATGGGGATAAAGTTACCAAGCAGGGAACCCAGCACAAACATGCTGGAGCTGATGAAAAGGCCCATGCCAAGACTCTGCAGGGTCGGCGCTTCGGCCTGCTCGTCAGCAATGTTCTGGCTATTCTCTTTGACCATTAGCTTGCCGTTGCCGGTCAGGGAGGGGTAACGGCGACCGAGCCGCGCCAGCAGGGAGCCCACCAAAATGGCCAGGGTATTGGCGATCACCACCGCCGGTACCATGCGCGACAATAGATCCGCACTGGACATCTGCATCGGGCCGGAGAGGATCTCCACCAAGGGCACCGCACCAGCCCCCATGCCACCGCCCATGATCGGCAGGCCGATCAGCAGCACCGCATTCTTGAAGCCATACCCCATCAGGGAGCCGACCAGACCAACGCTCAGCAGTGCCAGTGCGACGCCACCAAGAATGACCGGCAGGTAGCGCATGGCGGCATTTTTCAGCAAAGCGCCGCTCATACCGAACACCGAACCGGTCACCAGACTGGCGATAAAGAAGTTGAGAAAGCCTCCCTCCTTCATGAAGTTGGTGATGACCTGCCCAGCCTGCACCGGCAGCAGCTGATATTCGAACAGGGCGGCGCCGCCGAAGATGGCGAGGATGGTGCCCCCCCCCAGATATTCACGGATCGGCATGATCCGCTCACCCAACTCGGTCAGCAGGGTGCCCAGCACAAACATCAGTGCCAGCGCACCGACCATGCCGAGCGGCAGCGAGCCGTTCCAGCCGGAAAAGAGAACGCAGGTCGCCAGCCCCAGAAATATAAAAAGCGGCATACCGGCAATTTGTTGGCCGCCCATCAAGGCGGCCTTTTCTTGTGTGGTTTGTAGGGGTGAGAGGTTTTTCATTGTTATGTACTCTGCGTGTGATTGTGACCGCTACTTTATTGATCCCCCTCACTCCTGTCGGTTAGCCAGACTGCAAAGCCATATAAAAACATTAAAAACTTAAACATCATGGTGCCGCCAACGCGTGCTGCACAATAGAACACCAGACCATCGATGCCCTGCTTGACCAGGAAATTGGGCGATAAAACGAGCGAGCCCAATGGCGGATATTTGGGTGATCAGCAGTAATAACGATGCGATGTTCTCCCCCCTTCGGGGAAATAACAGAGCCAGATGACAAGTTCTGCGACCATTTATCGTCACAGCTCCTGTGAGTGATAAGCAGCGGGCAATGTCATCGCCATGACGCGAGTGCCACGGCATGCCACATCAGGGTTTGAGTCGGCGTGCAAGAAGCACGCACGATGAAAAAGGGTGAGGAGAAAGATGCAAAAAGGGGAGATTGAAATAGTGATGAGCCAAGCCAGCGAATACCAGAGCACTGGCTTGAACTCACAAGGATCACACACGGTCAGGTCTATTCTGCCAACAGCAATGGAATATTGGCGGGGTCAAAATCATGACTGATATCGGTACTTCTGATTGCGCCTTCCCGATTCACGCCATGGTGTGACTCTGCACCATATTCTCCATCACTCAACAGCGCTTCAATTGCCAGATACACACATCCACTGTCATATCCATCCACAACCCGTTTCCCCCTTGTTTTATAACCCCATCAATATTAGCGGATAAAAAAAGAGCTGCTCGCTGAAGCTGAAAATTTCATGAAAATAACTGCCGAATATCCTCCATTCACGGCGCAATATCCGAATCGGCAAGAGAGCCTCGAGTGGATCAGCCCCGAGAATAACATTAGGGGCTCGAATGAAGCTAACTCACACCAGCGAAAGATCCGACCAGAAACATGATCAGTATCACACTATTTACTTAGCCTGCTAAACAAGTATGATAGTTAGCAGGCTAAGTACATTGAGGATGAGAAGATGACGGATCTGGAAAGGTTGCGCGAGCTGTCGCTCGCCGAGCAGATAGCGCGGATGCACCGGCTATGGCGTACTGCCGCCGATCTGGAGCTGGCTCCCCTTGGCCTCACCCATCCCCGCTGGACCGCGCTGTGGAAACTCTCCCGCATGGGGAACCATGTCAGCCAGAAGACCCTGGCCGAAGCCCTCGAGATAGAGCTCCCATCCCTGATGCGCACCCTGGGCCAGCTGGAAGAGCAGGGACTGATTGAGCGCCACTGCTGCAGTCAGGACAAGCGGGCCCGCATCGTCTGCGTGACCCCGGCTGGCCAGACCCTGCTCGATCAGATCGCCGACCGCATCATGAATATCCGCCGGGAGCTGCTGGGGGGCATTGACGAGCAGACCCTGCAGCTGTTTGAAGCCACGGTGCAGCGGATCTCGGCCAACGCCCTCAGCAAAATTGAACAACACCACGACCGACAAGCCGGAGGCGATACAAGCCCTCCCGAGACCGACACAGAGAGAGAATAAGATGACCCCGGATCAACAATTTACCCGCTGGATCAAATGGTCCATGGCTGGCTTTGCCACCCTGTTTGCCTATTTTCTGATAGCCGACCTGCTGATGCCCCTCACCCCTCAGGCGATGGCGACCCGGGTGGTCACCAAGCTGGCCCCCCAGGTGAGCGGCAAGGTGATCGAGGTCGCCGTTCACAACAACCAGCAGGTCAAGAAGGGGGATCTGCTGTTCAGGCTGGATCCGGCCCCTTTTGAACTGGCAGTGGAGCAGGCCCGCCTTGTGCTAGCGCAGGCAGAGCAGCAGAACAGTGAACTGGATGCCGCCCTGACCGCCGCCGTCGCCGAGATCAACGCCAAGGAGACCCTGGCCAGCCAGAAGTGGCGCGAGGCTGAGCGGATCGATGCGCTCTACCAACGTCACATGGTTTCGCTGCAACAAAAAGATGAGGCTGACAGCGCCCTGCGCAGCGCCCAGGCCAACCTGCGCGCCAGTCAGGCCAAACTGACCCAGATCAAGGCCAGTCGTGGCGTGACCGGTGAGGACAATCTGTTGCTGCGCCAGGCCCGCAACAAGCTGGCGCAAGCGCAGTTGGCCCTCTCTTACAGCCGGGTCCACGCGGATCAGGATGGCACCATCACCAACCTGCAGCTCAAGCCGGGCAGTATCGCCAGCGCCGGCAGCCCGCTGCTGGCGCTGGTGTCGGAACAGGTGGACGTCATAGCCGATTTTCGGGAGAAGAGCCTGCGCCATGTCGGCGCGCAAACCCGCGCACTGGTCGCCTTCGATGGCGAGCCGGGTCAGCTCTATCCTGCTCGGGTAAGCAGTCTGGATGCCGGAGTGAGCGCCGGTCAGTTTGATGCCAATGGTCGACTGGCGGCGCCGGTGGAGTCGGATCGCTGGGTACGGGATGCCCAACGGATGCGGCTGCACCTCGAGCTGGAGCAGCTCCCCGATCATCTGCCAGCCGGGGCGCGGGCCACGGTACAACTGCTGCCGGACAATGCCCTGACCGCCATACTGGCACGGGGCCAGATCCATCTGCTCAGCCTGCTCCATTATGTCTACTAACCACGCCACTCACCCGTCGGCCAATACCGCCGCAGCACACCCCGCCGGTGGTGCTGCCACTCACCTCTGGTATCGGCCCCTCACCGGCAACGAGTTGCGCCAGTGCCTGCGCATCGCCTTTGGCTGCACCACGGGCTTTCTGCTCTGCAAGCTGTTTGGCTGGAATTACGGGGTCTTCTATACGGTCACGCCAGTGCTGCTGCTGGGGATGGTGCCGGTGATGAATGGCCATGCCGCGCGCCAGCTGATCGCGGCAGCGGCGGTCTGTGGGGTGGAGGTCGGGCTGCTGGGGGGACTGTTTGGCAGCCACCCGGCGCTGATGACCCCTATCGCCTTCATGCTGTTTCTCTACCGCTTCGCCGCCATGTCGCGGGGCAGCCTGTTTCTGTTCGGGGCCAACGGGGTGCTGAGCCTCAGCATCATGCTGCACTTTGCCAGCTATCCGCAGACCGACCTCAACGACCTGATCCTCAACAATATCTGGGCGAGCGTGCTGTCGGTGCTGATCGCCTACCTGATGACCATGCTGATCCCGGATGTGGAGGCCAGACCCAAGCCCGCCTCGGCCCCCAAGGCGCCGCACCGGATGCGCCATGAAGCTCTGCTGGGGGCCACGGTGGCCACCCTGTCGTTTCTGGTATTTCAGGTGTTTGACCTGCGCGACTCCATGTCTGCCCAGGCCACAACCCTGCTGGTGCTGTTCCCCATGCACTGGAACGGCGCCCTCAGTTATGCCCGCAAACGGGCGATGGGCACCTTGCTGGGGGTCACCTTCGGCTTGCTCGGCCAACTGCTGCTCTATGACTGGTCAGGGCAACTGCTGCTGGTCGCTCCACTGCTGTGGCTCGGCGCCATGCTGTTCAGCCATGCCCACGTCAAGGAGGCAGGCGGCTCCGGGGTCGGCTTTGGCGCCCTCACTACCCTCGGCATCCTGTTTGGCCAGTACCTCACCCCGGGCAACGATCTGGTGTTCAGCGCCCTCTACCGGGTGAGCAGCATCCTGTTTGCCATCGTGGTCACCCTGCTGGCCTGCTACCTCGTCCACCGGTTGCTCAACCGCTTCGAGGCGACCCGCTTCGGTTATTGATTTCCTGTTGTAAGCACTGTTGTCAGCCCATGGATGAGCTCTCTTTCGCCCCGTCGCCTGCCGGGGCGTTTTTTCTCTCCCTCGTGTGCCTCCCTTGTCATCCCCCCACCACCACAGCTCAGCGCAGAAGTACGGCTATGCTTGTAAGGCTGCTGTCGATGAGGTGTACCTATGGTCGCGTTGTTAAAAAAATGGCTGGTTTGTCTGATGCTGTTGGCTACCAGCCCGCTCGGGGCCACCCCGCTTGTCATTGGTGCCGAAGATGACTGGGCCCCCTACTGCGAGCGCGACAAGGACAATGAGGATGACCAGCCCCACGGACTGGCGCCTGAGCTGGTAAAGGCGGTGTTCGCCGCCGAAGGGATCGAGATTGTCTTTCGCACCCTCCCCTTCGCCCGCTGCATGCACGATGCGAAAAGCGGCAAACTTGCGGGGTGCTTCAACGCCACCATCACCGAAGAGAACCGCTACCAGTACCATTGGCACGATACCCCCATGTTCGAGGAGGATCTTGCCATCTTCGCCCTTGCCAGCGACCCGCAACGGGATCTCAAGCTCACCTCGCTGGAGGGCAAGCGGGTGGGCATCACCCTCGGCTACACCTACCCCACCGATTTTATGGAGAACCCCAGGATCACCCGCTTTCAGGCCAAATCCGATGCCCAGATCCTCGAAATGCTGGTACGTGGCCGGGTCGACTACATCCTGATGAACGGCATGCCGGGCTACCTCAAGATCCAGCAAAAACAGCTGACCGGCAAGGTGGTCAAGGTTGGCAAGCTCTCCACTGATGGCTTCTGGCTCGCCTTCTCCCGCCACCACCCGCAAGGGGAAGCGCTGGCAAAACAGTTCGAGCAGGGGCTGCAGAAGATCAAAAACAACGGCATCTATGAGACGCTGATCCGCCAGTTTGAAACCAGACTTGGCCTCTACTGATGGCGATGCCTTCCTGATTGCACCCTCTCATACTCGCGCGGTATGCCGGACAGCCAGCGACGCACCGAATGGCCGTGCGGATTGCACAATAACGGCAACCTGTTAGGCTCACGCCCGTATGACACCAATGGAGCTGTAATCATGAATAAGGTACATATGATGGCCGCTGGTGCGCTGGCCCTCGGCCTGCTCGCTGGCTGCAATCAGGGCAATACCCTCTCAGTCACCGGTGGCGAACCGGTCAGTTACCAGTGCGAGCAGGGCAAGAAGGTGCAGGTGCGCTACTTCTCCCTCTCCGACGAAAGCCTCAACTTTATCAAGCTGTCACTGCCGGACGGCAAGGATTACACCCTGCCCCAGGCCGTCTCGGCCTCCGGCGCCCGCTATACGGACGAACATGAGGCCGTCTGGTGGAACAAGGGGGATGAGGGCTTTGTCGAGCTGCGGGATCAGGATGGCGAGTGGCAGACCGCCTACAACGACTGCAAACAGCAATAAACGTGACCCCGGCCTGGCCGGGGTCTCTCTTTCTCTGGCATAAGAGTGATGGGGGATCAGTTGATCTCGATCTCGAAGCGGTTGGTCACCTCGACCGGAATGGCATCCGGGTTGCCCTCTGCCGGGCTGTAGCGGATCCGCGAGAGGGTCGCCAGCGCGCTCTGTTCCAGTTCGCCGGGGGGCTCGGCCGCCACCACTTCCGGCTTGACCGGCGTGCCGCTGGCGTCGATTTGATAGCGAACTTCCACATACCCCTTGACCGGTTTGGCCGGCAGGGCCGGCTCGTCATTGCCAAGCCATGACCACTGCTTCTCCTGAACCCAGTAGCTGGACAACTGCTCGAGAGGGATAGCGATCGGAGCGCGCTCGTGCGCTACCTCCTGACGGGATGAGCACCCCAGCAACAGTGTCACTGCCAGACCTGACCATACTGCGACTTTCCAATTCATGTAACGCTCCTTGTTCTCTGCCGGTGCTTGTTGCCGGACTGCAGGGCGCTCAACGCGGCCCGCTTGGTCAGTCACCCATCCTAACGAAAAAGTATTCGTATGAACATGAACAAAAGGGCCAACCCCAAGAGGTTGGTCCTTTTATCGTCAATAAGCTCACTAACCAGCCGAAGGCATCAGCCGCGCTTGTCGCTCACCACCAGCCAGAGCGCATGGACCATGCCCGGCAGACCGCCCATCAGGGTCAGCACTATGTTGATTAAAAAGTGCAGGCTAAAGCCCACCTGGATAAACGCGCACACAGGGGGCAGGAAAATGGCCAGCAGGATCTTGAGCAGATTGTTCATCTCGGCTCTCCTCTTCAAGAATGTCGTCAGGATTGGAATGGGCTAACCATAAACATCCCGGACTTCAACTGCAAACCAGACAGGGAATTCGCTCACCCGCATCACGCCAGGCGTTGAGGTCGTGGATCTGCTGATTGCTGCTGCCACGCCAGAGCAGGCCCGGATCTGCCAACGCCTTTTCATACTTGCCATCCACCAGCACATCCAGCAGGGCGACCAGCTCGCGCTGGGCCTCTGACAGCTCGCCGAGCCGGTAGCCGGTCCAGCACCAGATATCCTTGCCCGGACACTCGGCGCGCACCCGTTTCACCAGTGCCAGCACGTGGGGAACATTGGCCGGGTGGAGCGGATCGCCGCCGGAGAGCGACAGACCTCGCCGTTTGATGCGGCTGTCGTTGAGATCCGCAATGACGCGATCGCTCATCGCCTCATCGAACGGCTTGCCGCCATCGAGCCGCCAGGTGCTCTGGTTGTAGCAACCCGGGCACTGGTGCTCACAGCCGGAGACAAACAGGGTGGCACGGGTGCCGGGGCCGTTGATCACATCGACCGGGTAGTATTGGTGGTAATTCATGACTGAAGGTTCTGGGTGTATTTGAGATATTCCAGCAGACCACTCATAAAACGGACTCTTTCACTAGCAAGTGTCTGGAAATACTGATCTTCACTCCGGTTCAACATGAATAAGATCTTATCCCGCAGCAATTCTTCATCTAGTGCGTAGCCATGCTCTGTCACATAGGCATGAATAAAACGATAGAAAAATTGGGTGTCATTAATATGCACTTCATGCCAAGTATCTCGCGCTACCCATTGCCTCAGCATTTTCTCCGACATCGGTTTTAGAAACATAAGCTCAACCTTCATAAAGTAAGACTCCCTGTATCACAGGGAGTCTTTAGCGATTTACATATGTTTGACGCGGCGCTTCACCTCTTCCTGCTTGCCCGCATTGAAGGGGCGCGCATCCGGGCTGCCGAGGTAGCCGCAGACACGGCGGGTCACCGACACCTTGGCGGGGTCGTGGTTGCCGCAGCGCGGGCAGGTGAAGCCCTTGGAGGTGCACTCGAATTCGCCGGTGAAGCCGCAGTCGTAGCACTCGTCGATGGGGGTGTTGGTACCGTAGTAGGGCACCTTGTCATAGCTGTAATCCCAGACGTTTTCGAGCGCTTCCAGGTTGTGCTGGATGTTGGGGTACTCACCGTAGCAGATGAAGCCACCGCTGGCGATGGGCGGATAGGGCGCCTCGAAGTCCAGCTTGTCGTACGGGTTGACCTGCTTCTCCACATCGAGGTGGAAGCTGTTGGTGTAGTAACCCTTGTCGGTCACGCCGGATACCACGCCAAACTCCTTGGCATCGATGCGGCAGAAGCGGGTGCAGAGGTTCTCGCTCGGGGTGGAGTAGAGGCTGAAGCCGTAGCCAGTCTCGTCTTTCCACTCATCGATGGCCGCCCTGAGACGGGCGATGATGGCGATGGCTTTCTGTTGCAGCTCGGCGCTGTCAAACAGGTGCACCTTGTCACCAAACAGGGCGTTGATGGTCTCGTGAACTCCGATATAACCGAGGGAAATGGAGGCACGACCGTTCTTGAAGATCTCGCTGACGTTGTCGTCCGCCTTCAGCCGCACGCCGCAAGCCCCTTCCATATAGAGGATCGGAGCAACCCGTGCTTTCACCCCGTCCAGACGGGTGATGCGGTACATCAGCGCCTTCTTGGCGACCCGCAGGGAGGCATCGAGACGATCCCAGAAGTCCGCTTCGTCACGGGATTTCAGGGCAATGCGCGGCAGGTTGAGGCTCACCACACCCAGGTTGTTGCGACCTTCGTGGATCAGCTCGCCATTCTCCTCGTAGGCACCGAGGAAGGAGCGGCAACCCATGGGGGTCTTGAAGGAGCCGGTCACTTTCACGACCTGGTCGTAGTTGAGGATGTCCGGATACATCCGCTTGGAGGCACACTCCAGCGCCAGCTGCTTGATGTCGTAGTTGGGATCGCCCTGCTTGTGGTTAAGGCCATCCTTGATGGCGAACACCAGTTTCGGGAACACAGCGGTCTTCTTGTTCTTGCCAAGACCAGCGATACGGTTGCTGAGGATGGCACGCTGGATCATCCGCGACTCCCAGCTGTCCCCCAAGCCAAAGCCGAAGGTGACGAACGGCGTCTGACCGTTGGCGGTGTGCAGAGTGTTGACCTCGTACTCCAGCGACTGGAAGGCGTCATAGCACTCTTTTTCGGTGCGGGCCATGGCATAGGCTTCCACATCGGCAATGCCCCACTCTTCGGCCACTTCACGGTGTTTCTGCCAGCTGATGGTCACATAGGGGGCCAGCACTTCGTCGATGCGGTTGATGGTGGTGCCGCCATAGATATGGCTCGCCACCTGGGCGATGATCTGGGCGGTCACCGCCGTGGCGGTGCTGATGGATTTCGGGGTATCGATCTCCGCATTGCCCATCTTGAAGCCGTGGGTCAGCATCCCTTTCAGATCGATCAACATGCAGTTGAACATCGGGAAGAAAGGCGAGTAGTCGAGATCGTGGAAGTGCAGATCACCGCTCTCATGAGCCTGAACCACATCACGGGGCAGCATGTGGCTGGTGGCATAGTGCTTGGCGACGATACCGGCCAGCAGGTCGCGCTGGGTCGGGATCACCTTGGAGTCTTTGTTGGCATTCTCGTTGAGCAGGGCGGCGTTGGTCTGCTCGACCAGACCGCGGATCTCCTGCGCCAGACGGCCGCGCGCCTCGCGAGCCTGATCCCTGTCGTGGCGATATTCGATATAGGCACGGGCGATGGCCTTGTCGTCGGAAGCCATCAGGTGGTTTTCGACCCGGTTCTGGATCTCGTGGATATCAACTTCACCACGCCCTTCCAGCTCCTGACTCACCGCATTGGCAATGCGGGAGGCGAGAGCCGGATTGGCCTGATTGACCGCTTCCGCCGCACGGCTGACCGCCTCTGCAATCAGCTGGGCATTGAATGGTGCGCGACATCCGTCACGTTTGATCACAACCGGTTTCATGAATTTTCCCCGTTAAAAGGCCAGGCATTTGCCTCTGGCTCACCCTTGTTGGGCTCCCCTCCCGGCATCTCGTCCTGGACGCAAATAAATTCAGCCGAGGCTTGACAAGCCTGGGCTGAAGATAGGAGAGGAACAGCTTATACACAGCTTAATAACACAACATATAGGGATTAAAAACGAATGCGTCCCTATATGTGGTGTCTATTAGGCACCAAAGCGAAGCCTCATTTCTTGATCCAGAACAGGTTTTCCAGCGAGCGGGACAGTTCACGACCAACCCAAAAGAGCCCCATTCAAATCCAATCTCAAGCAGGGTGCGGGCTGGCGTCCGATCCGCCCACACGAAAAAAATCGCCCCCCGCCACACCGGTTTCGAGATGACAGCGCCAACCAAAACCACCCATACTGAACAAGAACTCTCTCCCCCTCGACAAGGGACAACCCATGCGCACCTCTCTGCTGTTGCTACTGCTATCCACCCTCTCTCTGCCGCTCTGGGCTGCCAACATTCTAGTGATCAGCAGCTACCATCCCGAATACCTGTGGGACCAAAGCTACAACAAAGGGCTGCTCGATGGCTTGCAGGGGGAGCACAAGATCACTCACTTCTATATGGATACCAAACGCCATCCACGGGAGAAGTTCGACGAAATCGCCCAGCAAGCCATCGCCTTTTATCTCAAGAGCAAGCCGGATTTAGTGGTACTGGGGGATGACAACGCCATCAACTATCTGGCCAACGAGATCGCCTCGCTGGGTACCCCGGTGGTGTTTCTTGGCATGAACGAGAATCCGCGCCTCAAGGGCTTTGTCGGCCACCCCAAGATCACCGGCGTGCTGGAACGCCCCCTGCTCAAGCGCAACATCAGCGAAATAAGCCAGATGATGGGGGGGCTCGACAAGGCACTGGTGCTGTTTGATTCCAGTAATGTGGCCCTCACCGCCATCGAGGATGAATTCAAGACCCAGACCGAGCTGCGAGTCGGCCAGACCAGGATCAACAGCCAGCTGATGGGGGATTACAGCCTCTGGCAAGAGGCGGTGCTCAACGCCAAGAAGAACGGCTATCAGGCGATCTTCCTCGGCCTCTACCACACGCTGGTCGATGACAATGGCAAGCATGTGAGCGAAAAGACGGTGCTGGAGTGGACCAGCGCCAACACGCCGGTGCCGCTCTTCTGTTTCTGGGAATTTACCGTCGGCAAGGGGATGGCCATCGGTGGGCTGGTGCTGGACGGCCACGATCAGGGGATACAGGCAGCCAGCCTCATCAACACCATACTGGCGGGCACCCTGCCCCGTACCATCTCCCCGCGCGCGGCCCTGCGCGGCGAATATGTCTTCAGCAAGAGCGAGCTGGCCCGCTGGCAGCTCACAGTGCCCGACAAATGGCGCCACAAGATCCTCTGGCGTGAGTAACCGCCGAAACAAAAAAAGAGAACCCGGCCATGCCGGGTTCTCTTTTATCGGGTGCTGCGGTTAGCAGGCTTGGTGAGGGCTATCAGCCCTGCAACGCCTGTTGCAGCTCCTCTTCGGTCCAGATGGTAATGCCGAGCTCCTGCGCCTTGGTCAGCTTGGAACCGGCCGCTTCCCCCGCGACCAGCACATCGGTCTTGGCAGATACCGAACCCGCCACCTTGGCCCCCAGCGCCTGCAGCGCCGCCTTGGCGTCGTTGCGCGACAAGGTGGTCAGCGTGCCGGTCAGCACGAAGGTCTTGCCGGCAAAGGGTTGCTCCGCGGCCTCTTTCTTCTCGATGGCCGGCCAGTGGATGCCGGCAGCCAGCAAGGCTTCCAACACCTCCACGTTGTGCGGCTGACGCAGGAAGTAGTAGACATGCTTGGCCACCACATCGCCCACGTCAGCCACTTCGAGCAGTTGCTCCACCGATGCATCGCGCAGGGCATCCAGGGTGAGGAAGTGGTTGGCAAGGTTGAGCGCAGTCGCCTCCCCCACTTCGCGGATCCCCAGTGCAAACAGGAAGCGCGGCAGGGTGGTGCTGCGCGCCGCATCGATGGCGGCTACCAGATTGAGGGCCGATTTTTGCCCCATCCGCTCAAGACCGGCCAGCTGGATGGCATTGAGGCTGAACAGATCGGCGGGAGTCTTCACCAGCCCCTTGTCTACCAGCTGCTCGACAATCTTGTCGCCAAGGCCATCCACATCCATGGCACGACGGGCAGCGAAGTGCTTGATCGCCTCCTTGCGCTGCGCCTCGCAGAACAGGCCACCGGAGCAGCGGGCAACCGCTTCCCCTTCCAACCGCTCCACTGCTGAGCCACAGACCGGACACTCGGTCGGGAAGAGAATTTCGCGCGCATCAACAGGGCGCTCTGCCTCTACCACGGCCACGATCTGCGGGATCACATCCCCTGCCCGGCGCACGATCACGGTATCGCCGATCATCACGCCAAGCCGCTCGATCTCATCGGCATTATGCAAGGTGGCGTTGGAGACAGTCACGCCGCCGACAAACACAGGTTTAAGCTTGGCCACCGGCGTCACGGCGCCGGTGCGACCAACCTGAAACTCGACGTTCTCAAGCAGAGTCATCTCCTCCTGCGCCGGGAACTTGTGGGCAGTCGCCCAGCGCGGGGCGCGAGCCACAAAGCCCAGCTCCTCCTGCAGGGCGATGGCATCGACCTTGTAGACCACGCCGTCGATCTCATAAGGGAGCTCGCCACGGCGGGCCAGAATGTCGTCGTGGAACGCCTGACAACCGGCGGCCCCCTCTTTGAGCTTCACCTCTGGACTGAGCGGCAGCCCCCACTCCTTGAGCTGGGTGAGACGGCCAAAGTGGGAGTCGCCCAGTTGCTCGCCGCCAACACCGACACCGTAAGCGTAAAAGCTCAGGGGACGGCTGGCGGTGATGCGTGAATCGAGCTGACGCAGGCTGCCAGCAGCGGCATTGCGCGGGTTGACGAATACCTTCTCGCCCGCTGCCAGCGCCTTGGCGTTCATCGCTTCGAAACCGGCCTTGGGCATAAAGACTTCGCCACGCACTTCCAACCGCTCGGGCCAACCAGAGCCCCGCAATGCGAGCGGAATGGCCTTGATGGTACGCACGTTCTCGGTGATCTCCTCACCGGTGGCGCCATCGCCCCGGGTGGCCGCCTGCACCAGCTGACCATTTACATAGAGCAGGCTCACCGCCAGACCGTCGAGCTTGGGCTCGCAGCAGAAGGTGAAACGCACGTCCCGCTTGAGGCGATCGCTCATGCGCTGTTCGAACGCCTGCAACTCTTCGCTGCTAAAGACGTTATCCAGACTGAGCATGGGGATCTCGTGACGCACCTGACTGAACGCCGTCAGCGGCTGACCGCCGACCCGCACGCTAGGGGAAGCCGGGGTTTTCAGCTCGGGGTGGTCAGCCTCCAGCGCGATCAGCTCGCGCATCAGGCGATCGTATTCGGCATCCGGCACTGTGGGGTTATCCAGCACATAGTACTGGTGACCATATTCGGTAAGCAGTTCACACAATTGACGGTGGCGGGAGAGGGTGTCGCTCATGAAAAAGTCTCGAAGTGTGATTGAACATACGGCCGGGGTAGAAACAAAAATGCGGTACCAGGGTACCGCACTTTTTCTTCACTCGACCCGCATGGCGTATTAGTCGCGACTGGCCTCGTAGGCAGCCAGCTCGTGACGGTAACGGGCAATGGTCTCGTCGCTCAGCGGGCTGCGATCCATATCTGTCAGCATGGCATCGAGATCGCTGGCCAGCTGATCGGCAGCCTGCAGCATGTCCTCGAAGGCAAACGCGGCATTGCTGCGCAGCGGCAGTTGCATGAACAGGGAGACACCCGGCGTGGTGAACTGTTCCATCCGGTACGGATTGAAGGTGCCTGGCTTGACCATGTTGATCATGGAGAAGAGCACTTCACCCTTGCCGTTTGGATCTTCGTGACGGTGGAAAATATCCATCTCGCCAAACTTGAAGCCCAGCGCCATCAGGGATGAGAGCAGGGTCGCACCTTGCAAGTCGTGACCAGGACGGCCCATCAGGTTGATGACATAGACATCCTGCCAGATCTTCTCGACCGGCTGGGGCGCCATGCGCGGCTCTTCAACCACAGGTGCAGGTGCCACATAGGCCGGCTCTTCATAAACAGGCTCGGGAGCAACATGACGGGGCTGCGGCTGATAATCCGGCTCGGGAGCACGCACCGGTTCAGCACGAACGGTGTCGGCGGTACGGACTGTCTCTGCACGGGCACCAAAAGTCGGGGCGGTCGCGTAAGCGGGCTCGACCAGCGGCTCGTCATCCAGCGACTGCATCATGGGCTCGCGCTGGGGACGGGAACGGTAGACCGGGGTACGACGATTGACCTGAGCAGGTTTGCGCACCGGCGCGGCAGGCGCCTCGTCGATCTCCTCGGGCAGCGGTTCGTCGAATGTTTCCTCTTCATAGACAGGAGGCGGCGGAACCGGGCGGGCAGCAGGCTTGCGCACTACGGGCGGCGGCAGATCGTCCTCGTCATCTTCATCATCAAAGGCGGGGACGGCAGGGCGACGACCGAGTTCCGGCTGGCGGCTCTCTTCACTGCGCAGCTTGGGCTCGGCACGACGGCCACCACTGACCACGCGTACCTGGCCGATGCCATCGCTGTCGAAGGCGTCGTTATCACGATCCCGCGACTTGGAGTCCATCCGTCCAATCGGTTTCTCTTTGATCGGTGCCTGACGATTCTTTTTGTTGCTCCACAACCCGTGAATGAGCAATGCCGCAATAGCAATACCGCCCAGGGCAACCAAGATGTAACGCAATTCCTGCATTAGCTGCTTCTCTTTCTAGTTTTGCTCAGCCAAAGCGACGGCTTCACCGATATCGACCGACACAATGCGAGAAACCCCGGGCTCTTGCATCGTGACGCCAACCAGCTGCTCAGCCATCTCCATGGAGACCTTATTATGACTGATGTAAACGAACTGTACTGTGCTCGACATCTCTTTGACAAGAGAACAGAAGCGACCGACGTTCACTTCATCGAGCGGTGCATCCACCTCATCCAGCAGACAAAAAGGTGCTGGGTTGAGTCTGAAGATGGCAAAAACCAGCGCAAGCGCGGTTAACGCCTTCTCCCCCCCGGAAAGCAGGGCAATGGTAGCATTCTTCTTACCCGGAGGTCTCGCCATGATGCTCACTCCGGCCTCCAAAAGATCATCGGAGGTAAGCTCAAGCCAGGCACTGCCCCCACCGAACACTTTTGGAAACAGGGATTTTAAATCTTCGTTGACCTTATCGAAAGTGTCCCGGAACCGTATTTGTGTCTCTTTATCAATTCTTTTAATGGCTTGGCTCAAGGTTTCCAGCGCTTGCTCGAGATCCTGACACTGATTTTCAAGATAGGTTGCCCGGGTTTTCGCCTCTTCGTACTCCTCCAGCGCCGCCAGGTTGATGGCGCCGAGCGCCTCCACTTGCGCCTCCAGGGTCTGGATCTCCTGCCGCAGCTTGCCGCGATCAGCGGCGATCAGCACCGCCTGATCGAGATCTACCAGTCGAACCCCCAGCTCTTCGAACTGCTCGTGCAACCCCTGTCGACGGGTGAGGTTGCGTTCACGCTCAAGGCGCAGTGTTGCCAGCTTCTCCTGCAACGTCACCAGCTGCTTGTGATCGGCACTTCTGGCCTGTTCCAGCTCACCCAACTGGCGCTCCAGCTCCGCAAGCCGTTGATGACAGGCGAGCTGCTGCGCCTCCAGATTGCGCTGCTCGGCCAGCAGGGGCGCCAGATCCGGCACCGCTTCGCTATCCGGCCCTTTCAGCCCGGCCAGCTCCAGCCCGAGCCGAGCCAGCTCCTCTTCACCCAGGGTAATGAGTTGGCGCAGATTGCCCAACTCCAGTTGCAAACGCTGGCAGGCCGCTTGTTGCTGCTCGCGGCGCACACGGGCCTCGTCGACCGCCCGCTCGCAGCGGGTCAGCAGCTCCTGAGCAACCTGTAACCCTTGTGTCAGGGGCTCCCCCTGCTCCTGCAACTCGGCAAGGCGCGCCTCATCGAGTTCCAGTTGTTCACGGGCGCTGGCCAGTCGCTCTGCCTCTTCGGCCTGCTCCTGATCGAGCCGGATCAGCTCTTCGCCGAGCTGACCGAGCCGCTGCAACCGCTCCTGCCGCTGACCCTGTTGGAGGCTCCAGGCTTCGCGCAGTTGTTGCCATTTCTGCTCTTGCTCGCGCAAGGTTCGCTGCGACAACTCCTGCGCACTGGCAATCTGGGCGCGCCGGGCATCGGCTGAGACAAGTTGCTCGCTCAGCTGTGCCAGCCCCGCGGCAACCTTCTCCTGCTCGGTATGCAACCGCTCACGCTCACCCAGCAGCGCCATGGTGCCAAGCGCCGCGCCCTGCCCCAGATCTGCCCAGTTTGGCCCCAGCCAGTCGCCAGCAGGAGTCAGTACCGACTCACCGGCCGCAAGGCTTGGCTGACGGGCCAATGCGGCTTCCCGGCTCTCCACCAGCCAGATGGCGTTGAGGAAGGCAGGAATATGCTCACCACCCAGTTGCGCCGCCAGCGTACCGGCCACCGCCGGTTGCGCCGGGCCAATCCAGAGCCCCTCTTGCGCCAGATTGCACTCGTCCGCCGGCGTTGCGGTGAGCCAGCGACCCAGCACCTTGTCGAGTGCCTGTGCCCACTCGGGGGCAACCTGCAACCGGTCGGCCAGGGTCGCCCCCTCCATCTGTTCGCCGAGGATTTGATCCAGCGTCGCCAGCCGCGCCTCCAGTTCCCGCTGCAGGCTCAACTGCTGGCCATACTGCTGCTTGAGTTGTTCATGGGCGTCGACCGCCTGCGCCAGCTGCTCGGTCAGCTCGCCATTAGCCGCCCGCGTCAGCTCCAGCTCACCACTCAGGGCATCGAGGGCCGGTTGCAGGTCATCGGCCTCAGCGCCGAGGGGTCCCGCGCGTTCATCTTCCAGCTTGAGGCGGGCCAGCCGGGTCTTGGCTTGCAACTCCTGCAAACCACCCAACCGGGTACGAGTCTGGTTGAGCTGCCCCTGCAACCCGGCCAACTGTTGTTGCCACTGCTGCTGGCGCAGGCGGGCCTGCTCCAGCTGCTCGCTGGCGTGCTGGCGGGCCTCCAGCTGCTCGGTGAGCAACTGCTCACACTGCTCCAACCGGGCACTCTCCTGCTCGGCGCGCAATACCCCTTCGGTCAGTTGATCCTGCTGGCTGGCCAGCTGCGCCTTGCGAGTGGCGATCCGCTCGCCCAGCGCCTCTGCACGGGCCTGCCAGTCGCGCCCCAGTTCACTCTGGTGCAGTTGCTGTTGTTCGAGGCGGGCGATGGCCTGCCCGCCGAGAAATATCTGTTGCTGACGGCTCGCCTGCTCGGCTTGCGCCTCTTGTCTGGCGACCGACAGAGTGACGTGGCGCCCCTCATCGGCGGTGCGCTTTGCATCGAGCGCCGCCAGCGCCTGCTCGGCCTGCGCCAGTTCGGTTTTGGCCTCGCCAAGGCGCGTCTCCAGCGCCCACAACTCGGAGCCAATCAGCTCGGCACGAGCAGCGCGCGAACGACTCTTGAGCTGTTTGTAGCGCTCGGCCGTTTCGGCCTGGGCTTTGAGGTGGTCAAGGCGCGAACCCAGCTCGCCGCGAATATCGCCGAGGCGCTCCAGGTTCTCCTGTGTGTGGCGAATGCGCTGCTCGGTCTCGCGGCGCCGCTCCTTGTAACGGGAAACCCCGGCGGCCTCTTCCATAAAGAGCTTGAGATCGGCCGGACGTGACTCCACCAGTCGGCTGACGGTGCCCTGCTCGATGATGGCGTAGCTGCGGGGGCCAAGACCGGTGCCGAGGAAGAGGTCGGTCACATCCTTGCGGCGGCACTTCTGGCCGTTGATCTGATAGTGGTTGGAGCCATCGCGCAGCACTTCGCGGCGCACCGAGATCTCGGTAAAGCGGCCGAACTCGCCGGGCACCCGGTTGTGGGGATTGTCGAACACCAGCTCGACCGAGGCGCGCCCGTGCGCACTGCGATTGATGGAGCCGTTGAAGATAACATCGGTCATGTTCTCACCGCGCAGATGGCGAGCGGAGCTCTCCCCCAGCACCCAGCGCACCGCGTCGATGACGTTGGATTTGCCACAGCCATTGGGGCCCACCACGGCGGTCATGTCTGCCGACAGTTCGATGCGGGTCGGCTCGACGAACGACTTGAAGCCGGCGAGTTTGATCAGTTTCAGACGCATGGCGACCTGTATCAGTGGCTAAATAAAGAGGATGCGGGCAGGTGACTTTACCAAATCCAGACCCGGCTTTGTTTGTAATATGCAGGCATCATCCCCATTCATGCCCGATTTTTGGTCGCCGCGGCACGAAATAAGGAATAGTCGGCGACTTTACCAAATCAAAGGCTTGTTTGTAATATGCTGGCAGTTCTCCCATGCATAGATGGAGCTCACATGAGCCAATCACCCCATATGGTCAAAGATTCAATCAGCGGTGCAGATTATTTTCTGCGCGGTTTTTCCCTCATTCGCCAACCGGGCATCCGCACCTTTGTGCTGATCCCCCTGCTGGTCAACTTCGTGCTGTTTGCCGGGGCCTTCTATGCCCTGCTGCTGCAACTGGACGGCCTGTTCGCCTGGCTCCATCAGCAGATCCCCGCTTGGCTCGACTGGCTGGACTATCTGCTGTGGCCCATCGCGCTCATCACCATACTGGTGGTCTTCTCCTTTATCTTCAGCTCGGTTGCCAACTGGGTAGCCGCTCCCTTCAACGGCCTGCTGGCGGAGAAGGTGGAGCAGATCCTCACCGGCCAGCCCGCCAATGACAGCGGCATGCTGGATATCGTCAAGGATGTGCCACGCACCTTCGGCCGCGAATGGACCAAGCTGAAGTATTACCTGCCCAAGGCCATCGGCTGCCTGATCCTGTTTCTGATCCCTGTGGTGGGCCAGACCCTGGCGCCAGTGCTCTGGTTCCTGTTCAGCGCCTGGATGATGGCGATCCAGTATGTGGATTATCCGTTCGACAACCACAAGATCGACTTCATCACCATGCGCGATGCCTTGAAGCAACGCCGCGGAAAATGCCTGAGCTTTGGCGCTTTGGTGACCCTCTTCTCCGCCATTCCGGTGGTGAACCTCTTCGTGATGCCGGTTGCCATCTGTGGCGCCACCGCCATGTGGGTCGATCACTACCGGCAAGAGCAGTTGGGGCGCTAACCCTTGAACATTGATTAGAAAAAGGCACCCGAAACGGTGCCTTTTTCGCATTTAGCATGAATTAAATTAATGCATGCATTCGATAGCTTGTCCCATATGACACGAGTTGGTAGGATTCTGGCCTTTCTCGTTCCCTGGGATATCTCATGTTACATGCACTCTTCTTGGTGGGCCTGGTGGCCGAAGGGATGACCGGCGCGCTGGCCGCGGGTCGGCGACGGATGGATCTGTTTGGTGTGGTGATCATCGCCTCGGCGACGGCCATCGGTGGTGGCACCATCCGCGATGTGCTGCTGGGCCACTATCCGCTGCTCTGGATTGAACATCCGGAATATGTGCTGCTGGTTGCCGCAGCCGCGATGGCAGGAGTGGTCTCCGCCCCCCTGATGCGCTATCTCGGCAAGCTGTTCATGGCCCTTGATGCCCTGGGACTGGTGGTCTTCTCCATCTTCGGTGCAGCCCGGGCGCTGGATATGGGCCACGGCGCCGGTATTGCCTGCATCATGGCGGTAGTGACCGGAGTCTTTGGCGGTGTGCTGCGGGATCTGCTCTGTCAGCGCATTCCGCTGGTGTTTCGTCGCGAGCTCTATGCGGCCATTTCGCTGATCACCGCAGCCCTCTACTGTCTGGCGCTGGATCAGGGCTTGCCGACCAACTGGGCCGCGTTCGGTTCCATCGGGATCGGCTTTGTACTGCGGCTGCTGGCGGTACGTTTCAAGTGGGGACTACCCACCTTCAACTACCAGTACGCGACCCACTGAGTACGCCAACTTCTGGCGAGGCGGGTTGGATTGCGAGCAACAAAAAAGCGCCCGAGCGGCGCTTTTTTCATGGACGGTCTGCGACTCAGTTAATCCCTTCCGAGCTGAAGAAGGTCGCCTTGTCGGCGATAAAGCGGATCTTGATGTTCTTCCCTTCCCCACCCCAGAGGCAGCTGGTGGTGCCCAGCGCATCGTCACAACGCTCCGCCTTGCCCAGAATGGTGCTGGCCTCGGCGTAACTCATCCCCATCTTCAACTGGTCGTAATTTTCACGGTTGAGCTTGCTGCAACCGGTCAACAACAGGGCGATCAGGCCGCCAATCACTATCTTTTTCATCGCTATCTCCTCTCTGGTGGAAAGAGCTTGGCAGCTTGCCAACCCCTTTACCAGCTGCGCACCGGGCCAGTATCGAGGTGAACGAAGTTGTCACGGGGATAGTAACCAACCCCACCCACCTTGAGCTGGAGCGCTGCCTTGCGCAGATGGGCTAGCTGTACGCCGGGGATCCGCACATCCACCGCCTGCCCCAGGGTGTGGTAACTGTGCTTGGCCACACCGCGGCTCTTGTGACGCTTCTGGCGATTGGTGGCCGGTGCGCGATAGCCGGAGATCAGCTGGATTTCGCTGCGCCGACCCAGCTTGTGCTGCAACAGGAACAGCTGATCAAACAGCTTCTTGTCGATGTTGAACACTTCATTGCGCCGGTAATCGCGGAAAATGTGGTTGAGCTCGGCCAACCCGTCGTTCAGATAGTGGCCATTTTCCCAATAGCTGGCGCGCACCCGCTCGCCGGTATTGAGATTGAAGAAACTGAGTTCACGCCCGGTGGTACTGCGGCTGGCCAGTGCAGGGAAGGAGATCAGCGAGCTGCCCAACAGGCAACCGGCTCCCAGCAACAGGCGACGTCGACTTATCTCTTGTTCCAGCATAAGGGGTTCGTCCATCGCAGATTCAAGCGAAAATAGTTGAATAAGATCACTGATTGAATGTGATACAGGCGCTTGAAACTACCCTCCGGCGGGGGGCCCTGTCAAACCTCAATCGCCCATAGAAAAGCCCGGCACAGGCCGGGCTTTTCACTCTGTGGCAGGGATCACAGCAGGCGGCTCTGGAAGCTGACCCGATCAAATCCGTAGATATCGTTGCGCAGTTGCTGGCGACCATTTTCGTCGATCCAGCTGCTCCAGTAGACGGTAAAGACCGGGATCGGCGTGGTGAGCGGCAACCATTTGGTCTGGCTCTCCTTGAGGATATTGGCCACCTTGTCCGGCTGATAGCGGGAATCGGCCAGCAAAAGCTCGGCCAGATCGTCGGCATGCTCCACCCGGATACAGCCCGAACTGAAGGCGCGCGCGCCCTGCTCGAACAGCGCCTTGCGCGGGGTGGAGTGCAGATAGATGGCATCATTGTTGGGCAGGTAGAACTTGTAGCGCCCCAGGGCATTGTGATCCCCCGGCTTTTGCCGCAGGCGATAGGGGAAACCGGCGGCCAGCGCCTGATGCCACCCCTCTTCGGTGAACTGCACCGGATTGCCCTCACTGTCGATCACCTCGAACTGCTCGCGACTCAAGTACGCGGGATCCCGACCCAGCTTGGGCAGGATGTCCTTGCTCAGGATGGAGCGCGGCACATGCCAGGAGGGATTGAGCACGATGGAGCGAATTTCGCTGGCCAGAATGGGCGTGGCCCGCTGCTCCTTGCCGACGATGACCCGGCTGGTAAACACCTCGTTGCCGGACTCCACCACGCTCAGGCGGTAGTCGGGAATATTGACCAGCACGTAGCGGCCACCGGCGAGCTGATCCACCAGATCGCGACGCCACAGGTTACGCAGCAGCAGGCTGGCGCGCACTTGCGGGCCGGTATTGAGCCAGGAGCGGGTTTGACGGCCGATGATGCCGTCCGCGGTGAGACCGTGACGACGCTGGAATTGTTTGATGGCCTGCTCGGTATCACCATCGTAAATCTGATCACCATGGCTCGGGGCGCTGTCGCCCAGCTCGTTGAGCATGGCGCGGATTTGGCCGAGCTCGGCGGAGCTCTCTCCGGCACGCAGGGTCGGCATATCGAGGGTCGGCCACTTGCTGGCCATCGGCATCGCCAGCAGTTTGTGCACTTTGGCCCGCACCGCCTCGTATTCCGCCACCTGGGGGCGCAGGGATTTCACCTGGGTGAGCAGGTCATCATCGCTGGGCTGGGTCACCACAGGGCGGTTCAAATCGAGTTTGAGGGTCTTCATCTGCTCGCGAGAGACCAGATCCATCCCCCGCCAGGCGTGCTGGAAACGGCTCAGCTTGGTAAAAATGTCGTCATAGATGGCACCACGCTTGTCTGCAGGGGCGGCCTGCAGACGCTTCCACAGCGTGAAAAAATCGGGGTGCAGCTGGGCTAGCACAGCCTCTTGCAACTGCTGCTCCAGCTCGACACGGGCCTGTTCGGCCTGATTGCCCTGATACCAGTCGTGTCCGGTTTCACTGGCCGCCACCACGACTTGTGCTTCGGTCGCATGTACCGCGCCAGCGGGCAAACATCCCAGCCACACCAGATTGGCAAGGGCCAGCCAATACTTCATCCCCATGGGTACCTCAAAACGGTTTGTTCACTCTGTCGGGCCTGACAAGCAGACCCGATGCTCAGGCCGCTCATGATGCGTGAACGGCCAATACTTTGCTAGCGCCCGGGGGCATAACGCTGCCAGATAATGTCATACGCATCTGTCTCCTTGAACCGCGCCAACGCCTGATTGAATTGTTGCAAGAATTGCGGCGAAAAGCTGCGCTTGCCCAACATAAAGAAGCTCGGCGATTCAGATACCACCATGGGGTGACTGGTGAACAGACCGCTCATCCCCTCCTTGTTAAGGGCGCTGGGGGTAGCCAGCATGTCACCAAGGAAACCGTCGATCCGGCCGCGGGCCAGCTTCTCAAAATTTTGCTGGTCGCTCACCGCACTCACCTGTTTGGCATAGCGAGCGAGCAGCGACATCACTTCATCGCCATAGAAGTACTCTTTGGTGACGCCGAGGGAGTAACCACTGGCCAGCCAGTTCGCCAGATCCTGCTCGGGATAGTGGCTGCCCTTGCGGATCCACAGCAAAGTGCGCCCCGGGTTGTAGGAGTCGGAAAACCAGGCATAACGAGCGCGTTCATCATTGATATTCGCCTCCATCGCCATGTCTATCTCGCCATGCTCCATTTCGTGCAGTACCCGCTTCCAGGGCAGCTCCACATAATGGACCTTGCAGTGCATGGAAGTGAGCACAGCCGTCAGCACCTCGGCGGCATAACCGCGCACCTCTTGCGGTGAATCTGCTTCGTAATAATGGTAGGGGGGCCAGTTATCGTAACCGACCTGAATAGGCTCGGGACACAGGGCCTTGGCCAATGCCATTGGCGCCCATAATCCAAGCAACAGACAGCAAGAGATCCACTTCATATGTCATCCTTGACGAATAGGTGAGTCATCATAAATCGCCCCCTGCAAAATGGCGATAGAGGCCAGATGACTATCGCATCCGCTAGAAAATGACGCAGCAAAGCACGTCTATTTGCCAATTGCTCCGCCGGAGCGCCACTGGCAACCTGCACCCCGCGAGACCTGTTTAACCGGGAAACAGCAACGTTTGGAACAGGGGTAAAAAGGGGTTAATATGTGACCAAATATTTTTTTGTGATCCACTATGCTTTTTTTGCAATTGGATTAGCATATGCGCGACATCGGCCTACCCCTTCTGTCAGGCATAGAGAGTGATATGACGTACAAAAAGTTCGGTTTTTTGACTGCCATTCTGGCGTTAAGCGGTTTTTATCTTTACACCCTCTATCTGGCTGCTCACCCCAACGTGAGCCTGGCCTACAAACTCTATTATCTGGAAGGCAAGACACGCTTCTGGGAACACAACTCCAGCATGACCTATCAGCCGGGTAACGAGCTCAATCTGACCAAGCCGAGCCGCTTTCTCTCAAGCGAAGGCTGGGCCAAGAAGCCGAGCGACGAAGGTACCCTGCTCAGCGGTCAGGGCGGTCTCTACTTTGTGCTGCCCAAGCAGGCGGCCAATCCGGATCAACTTACCGTACAGGCCCGCATCAACAGCCCGGAAGCCGGTGCCCTGTTGAAAGTGGCGCTGGGTCACGACTTCACCACCACGGTGAAACTGGCCAAAGCGGGTATCAACGAAATCCGCCTCAGTCTGCCCGGCGACTCGCTCACGGCAGATCCCAAGCGCCCCAATTTTCTGGCGCTCTCGGCACCTACTCCCATCAATGTGCAGTCGGTACGTTTGACCGTAGCCCAGTGATCCTTGCCCCGAATACCATTTTATAAAAACAACTATCCCAAATAAGGACGTTCTTATGTCGCATCCAGATTTTCGACTCTCTCTGGTCGTTCCCGTTTACAACGAGGAAGAGAGCATCGATGCCTTCATCAACGCGATAGACAACGAACTGGCCCCGCTGAAAGACCAGCTTGAAATTGTATTCGTCAACGATGGCAGCCGTGACCGCACCCGTGAAGTGGTCGAGCAGGCCATCGCCCGTGACCCGCGCGTGACCCTGGTCAACCTGGCACGCAACTTCGGTAAAGAAGCGGCCCTGACCGCAGGTCTGCATCAGGCCAAAGGGGATGCCATCGTGCCGATGGACGTGGATCTGCAAGACCCGCCCGCCCTGATCCTGGAGTTCGTCAAACTGTGGCAGACCGGTGACTATGACACCGTCTACGGCATCCGCGTCGATCGCAGCGCCGATACCCCGATGAAGCGCCTGACTGCTGGTGGCTTCTACCGCTTCTTCAACGCCCTCTCCACCAGCACCAAGCTGCCGGAGAACGCCGGTGACTTCCGCCTGATCGACCGTCGAGTGGTCGAGGCGATCAAGCTGCTGCCGGAGCGCAACCGCTTTATGAAGGGTCTGTTTGCCTGGGCCGGTTTCCGTGCCGTTGGCGTCCCCTACGAGCGCCCGGCCCGTCACGCCGGTGAAACCAAGTTCAACTATTGGAAACTGTGGAACTTCGCCCTCGACGGCCTGCTCAGCTTCTCCAGCTGGCCGCTTCGGGTCTGGAGCTATGTGGGGGTCAGCGTCTCGCTGGTGGCCTTCCTCTATATCCTGAAAATCATCACCCAGGTGATCTTCTTCGGTATCGACGTACCCGGTTACGCCTCACTGATGTCCGTAGTGCTGTTCCTCGGTGGTATCCAGCTGTTGTCGCTCGGCATCATCGGCGAGTACATCGGCCGCATGTTTGTGGAAGTGAAACAGCGCCCGGTCTACCTCATTGAAGGGGTCTATGGCCAGTATGCCAAGCAGGATGCGGCCAAACCGCAGAGCGCTGACAGCAATCCGCAAGAGCAGCAGGAGCAGGCGCCTCAATGATCTCCCGCGAGGAATTCTGGCGGCTGGTACGTTTCGGTTTTGTCGGCGGGGGGGCTACCCTCGTCGACCTTGGCACCTCCATCGCACTGTTTCATACCTGGCCCACCATCTCGGAGCACCTGGTTACCACGCTGGCTTTTGCCATCGCGTTCTGGTTCTCCTTCTTTGGTCATCGCTACATCACCTTCCAGAAGCAGGGAGCCGCCAGCAAGTTTCTGCTGGTCGCTCTCTTCTCGCTGGCGGTGCGTAACCTGATCCTGAGCGGCCTGCTGTTTACGGGGCTCTCCGGTCTGCTGCCGGTGGTCATCGCCACCCTGACCGTTACCGTCCTCACTTACGTTCTCTCTCGCGTCTGGGTTTTTGCCTGATGAATGATATGACCAATACTGCCCCGCTAACCGGGGCTGCACTTCCCTATCGCCCGTCACTGCGCATCAGCGGTCGTGACTGGCTGATGATCATCGCCGCCTTCATGCTGAGCCGGGTGGCGCTGTATGGCATGGGCTACTTCGGTGTCCAGCTCTATGGCTCCCCCGACATCGGCCCGCTGCAGGCCTATTGTCAGTTCGACTGCGTCTGGTTCCAGCGCATCATCGAAAACGGCTACGACCTCTACCCGCGCTGGCTGAGCAAGGGCAATGCGGCCAACTGGGCCTTTATGCCGCTCTACCCGATGGTCTCCGGTGCCATCTCCAACCTGTTCAATGTCGAGAGCCTGATCGGCCTCATCATTGTTACAAATCTCTCCTTCTTCGCCAGCTTGCCGCTGATGCTGCTGGTGTTGCGTCAGCTCAAGCTGGGGGACGATACCGCCCGCTTCGGCGTCTGGCTGCTCGCCTTCTCCCCCTTCTCCGCCTACTTCGTCTCCGGTTATACCGAGTCGACCTTTATGGCGCTGATGCTGGGGATGTTCCTGTTCGCCTATCGGGAGCAGTGGCTGATGGTGGCCGTGCTGGGGGTCTGTATCTCCGCCACCCGCAACCTGGGGGTGATGATGGTCTTCCCGGTGCTGATCCTGGCGCTGCAGGCCTACGGCTGGCGGGAATTTTTCCGCTTCACCGAGCGCGCCTTCAAGGTGGTGTTCACCCTCTGGATGATCCCGTTTGGCCTGTTTGCCTACATGGTCTACCTCTATCACCTGACCGGCGATGCCTTTGCCTTTAAGCACATTCAGGTGGCATGGGGTCGCTACATGGACAGCCCGCTGGACTGGTGGCTGAGCGGTTTCGAGCTGGGCGGCCGCAAGGCTTACCTCTCCATCATGGTGATCTTCGGCTGGTGCCTGAACGGCTACCTGTTCAGCCAGAAACGCTGGGCTGAAGCGACCCTGATGTTCATCTGCTGCACCATCCCGCTGATGACCGGCCTCAACGCCATGCCACGCTACATGTTCGGGCTCTACCCGACCCTGCTGGCCATCATTCTGCTGACCCATCGCTGGCCCGCTATCCGCCCAGCAGTGCTCTGCATTAGCGGCATGGTGGCCTCCTTCATCGCGGTGGCCTTCGTCAACTTCAAGTTCTTCACCGTCTGATGTGACGACGATGCCTGATACACCAAATGCCGGTCACCTGACCGGCATTTTTTTATGGCCGCTATTTTTATCGACAAAGCCTCCCATCTCCTCTCAGTCACACTTTCCTCGGCTTGAAAACGTAACCATTTGAACTGAAGTCACAAATCGGCATTTTGCCGATCCAAGGCACGCTTTGCTGCTCCTAGAATGGGCCCTTGTCCAAACTGCCCTGCTCAAGGAATGGCTTATGCGTCGTGCTCATCACTTATCCCCTCTCTGGCTTGCCCTGCTGGCCGCCCCTCTGTTCATCCAACAGGCGATGGCCGCCCCCGAGGTTCGCCTCTATGTGGATGGTCAACCGGTGGCGACCCCGATCGTGCTGGACAAGGGCACGGTGGAGCTGACCCACACCCTTGCCAAGGGGAGCCACCAGATCCGCATCAGCGACGCAAGCAACAGTTGCGGTACCAGCTTTGGCCCGAGCGAGAGCAGACCGCTCCCCTTCGGCACCGCCCAACCCATGGACAAATGCAGCAAGGATCAGAGCTTTACCCTGCGGGTAATGCTGGCCGGGGAGTATCAGTTCACCTTCAACCCGGATACTCCCAGCCTCAAGGTGCTGCGGGCAACCAAGAAGAGCGAGTTCAAACGCCAGCCACCACAAGAGCCCTGCATCAGCTGGGATGGCGGCCCGGTCACTGTGTCGCTCAAAGGGGTCTGGCCCGACGGCACCCGACTGCGGGATGCCTACTCGAAACAGGAGGCGGTGGTCAAACAGGGCAAACTGACCCTGACCCCGAGTAAAGAGAGCGGCGGCCTGCTGCTGCTCGAGCCGGTCAAGGCAGCCAAGCCAGCACCGTTCAGCTGGGATCAGGCGAGCGTCTATTTCCTGCTGACCGATCGCTTCCACAACGGCGACCCCGCCAACGACCACAGCTTCGGCCGCCAGAAGGATGGACAGGATGAGGTGGCCACCTGGCACGGCGGCGACTTCAAGGGACTGACCGAGAAGCTCGACTACATCAAGAGCCTCGGCATAAACGCCATCTGGATCACCCCCATGGTGGAGCAGGTACACGGCTTTATCGGCGGTGGCGAGCAGGGCAATTTTCCTTTCTACGCCTACCACGGCTACTGGGCGCTCGACTTCACCAAAATCGACCCCAACTACGGCGATGAAGAGAGCCTGAAAACCCTGGTGGATGAGGCCCACAAGCGCGGCATGCGGATCATCCTCGACGTGGTGATGAACCACGCCGGTTACGCCACCCTCGCCGATCTGCAAGATCTCGGGCTCACCGAACTGACCCAGAACAGCAGCAAACTGCCAACCGTCTGGAACCAGTGGCGCCCGAGCGGTGGCCTCAACTGGCATGGCTACAACCAGTTCATCGACTACCAGTCGCCGAAGTGGGACAAGTGGTGGAGCGCTGACTGGGTGCGCGCCGGTCTGCCCGGTTATCCGCAGCCTGGCACCGACGACGTCACCGGCTCGGTTGCGGGACTGCCGGACTTCCTCACAGAATCCACCAAACCGGTGGGGCTGCCACCGCTGCTGACGGCAAAAAAAGATACCAAGGCCAAGGCGCTGCCCAACGCTACCGTGAGCGACTATCTCATCGCCTGGCACACCGACTGGGTGCGCCGCTTTGGCATCGACGGCTTCCGCGCCGACACCGTCAAACATCTGGAGCCCGAGGTATGGGCCCGCCTCAAGCAGGCTGGCACGGCGGCGCTTAAGGAGTGGAAGGCCGCCAACCCGACCAAGAAGCTCGACGATCTGCCCTTCTACATGGTGGGCGAGGTGTGGGATCACGGGGTAGCCAAGGATTTCTGGTATCAGAACGGCTTCGATTCGCTGATCAACTTCGACTATCAGCGCGAGTTCGCACTGTCACAGGCCCAGTGCATGGCCAGCGCCGAGCCCACCTATGCCAGCTACGCCAGCCGCATCAATCAGGATCCCGAGTTCAACGTGTTGAGCTACATCAGCTCCCACGACACCAAGCTGTTCTTTGGCGACTATCAGGATGTGCCGCTACAGCGCCGGGTCGCCAACAGCTTTCTGCTGCTGCCGGGCGGCATCCAGCTCTACTACGGCGACGAGTCCGGCCGCGGGCTGGCCAAGGATGGCGGGGTATTCGATCAGGCGCTGCGCTCGGACATGAACTGGCAGGATCTGGCCAGCGGTGACAAGGCTGAGCTGGTCAAGCACTGGCAGCAACTGGGCCAGTTCCGCGCCGCCCATCCGGCCGTTGCGGCAGGCAGCCACCAGAAACTCTCGGATGCCCCCTACGCCTTCGTGCGGGAGAAGGGGGATGACAAGGTGGTGGTGGTCTTTGCCGGTCGGCAGAAGTAACTCTTAGGCCATATATACCAGCAACAGAGAGGGGAGCCACTGGCTCCCCTCTCTCGTTTATCTATCTGCCAAGGCTCACTGTGACTGGCGCGCCGCCACCGCCCACTGCAACCGCGCCTTGAGCAGGGTCTCCTGCCACAGAGGCCAAGAGAGCAGCGCCTGCTGATAGACTCCCGCCTGACCGGGCAACAGGATGCCGTAGCTGGCCAGCCGATAGGCCATCACCGCATAGAAGGCATCGACAATGCCCGCCTCGCCAAAGTAGAAGGGGCCCCGCGCCTGCGACCAGATCTCCTGCAAACGAGCCAGCTCGCCTACCGCCTCAACCGGCGGCTCGCTGCGGGTTGGCGCCCCAAGAAAGAAGGGGAGCAGAGCACGGATCTGCCGAAATCCGGCGTGCAGCTCGGCGCAGAGGCTGCGAGCCAGTGCCCGCTCGGCCAGCGAAACGGGATAGAGCTGACGGTCGGGACAGAGCTCGTGAACATATTCGGCGATGGCCAGCGAGTCGTGAACCCGCACGCCATCGTGTTCGAGCCAGGGCACCAGACCGGCCGGTGCCAGCCGCTTGAGCCGGGCCAGCGACTTGGCATCCTCCAGATCGAACACCTGCTCCTGCCACGTCAACCCGCTCATGGCGAGCACCAGTGCCGCCCGCATCGCCCAGGTGGAGCCGGTGCCCACCGCCAATACCAAGGATCCCATCTGTTGCCTCCTGCATGAGTTGCCTGCGACCGGCCGATCTGCCCTGATGGCAAAACATCCGATGTTCGCTTCACATTTGCGCACCGGCGGGTTTGACCCTCTTGGTGAGCGATGCTAGTTTGATTTTTCAAAACAATCAGTTAGCAACAATGTGAGCCATTAACCGAAATATGGACAGCCAATTTACCATCGTCATCGCAGATGACCACCCCCTGTTTCGGGGCGCCCTTTACCAAGCGGTGCACATGGCCATCAACGACGCTCAATTGCTGGAAGCGGACTCCATCGACAGCCTGACCAACCTGCTCGGCGAGCACCCCGAGGTCGACCTGTTGCTGCTCGATCTCAAGATGCCGGGAGCCAATGGCTTCGAGGGGCTGGCCCACCTGCGCGGCCAATATCCCGACCTGCCCATCGTGGTGGTCTCCGCCTCGGAAGATGCGGCCATCATCCAGCAGGTGCTGCGGCTCGGAGCGCTCGGCTTTATTCCCAAGTCAGTGCCAATGAAGGAGCTGGTCAACGCCCTCAATACGGTGATCGGGGGGGATAACTGGGTGCCGGAAGGCATCTCGCTACATCCTGAATCGGAAGACGGCCCCGATTTCGCCAGCAAGCTAGCCAGCCTCACCCCCCAGCAGTACAAGGTGCTGATCATGCTGCGCGATGGCAGCCTGAACAAACAGATTGCCTGGGAGCTCAACGTCTCAGAGGCCACCATCAAGGCCCATATCACCGCCATCTTCAGAAAACTGGGCGTCAAAAACCGCACTCAGGCGGTTATCGCCCTGCAACAGCTCGATATCAAGGAGAACTGACCCCCGCGCATAGCGACACGTGCGAGACGACATAGCCAGCCATGCTGGCTATTTGTTGCTCGACAATTAGCACGATCGTACTTTATGCTGCCAGCGCCAACGAGGAGAGAGTGATGAGCAAAGGGCGCCTGACCCGGGAAAACATTTTGCAGACCGCCTTTGAGCAAGCGAGCCAGCAAGGGCTGGAGAGCCTGACCATCGGCTCGCTGGCCAGCGCCTGCGAGATGTCCAAAAGCGGCCTGTTTGCCCACTTTCAATCCCGCGACAATCTGCAGATCGCCGTGCTGGAGTACGCCGCCGAAGTGTTTCGGCTGCGGGTGATCCAGCCGGTACGCCAGCAGGAGCACCAGAGCCAGCACGACAAGCTGATCGCCCTGCTGCGCGCCTGGCAGGCGTGGAACCACTGCTTCGCCGGACGCTGCATGTTCCTCGATGCCTGGACCTCGGTGCAGGATGACCATGAGCAAAAGAGCCAGGTGCAGCAAGCCGCCCGTCAACTGGTGCGCTTCTGGCTCGACTATCTGGCCCGTCAGGTGGTGCAGGGTCAGGCCGCAGGCGAGTGGCGACAGGAGATGGATCCCTGGCGCGCCGTTTACCGCCTCTATGGCCTCTATCTGGCGGATCAGGTGTTCAACGATCTCGAACTGTGTCAGGATCCGGCCCGCCACTTCTGGCCCGAGGTGGACGCTCTGCTGAGCAGCTGGCGCTGATGTTTTGGCATCCGTTCAACACGAATTTTTAAAAACCGACAAAAAAGCACGACCGTTCGCACATAAAAACCACAGGATGACCATGAGCAGCAAAATCTACTTCAACACCCGCCGCTTCAGCCCGAGCAAATGGCTGCTGGGGATCGGTACCCGGTTGCACCACAGACTCGCCCCCACCCATGCCAAGCGTACCGCCAGCAAGTTGCTGCTCACCCCCCAGCGCAACCAGCGGAATGCCCACGAGCCAGCGGGCCTGGTGAAGCAGGCCGTCCATACCAGCGAAGGGGTATTGATGAGCTATCGGCTCGGTCAGGGGCCGCTGTGGCTGCTGATGCACGGCTGGTCCGGCAGCGCCAGCCAGTTCTATCCGCTGATGAGCCATATCGCCGCGCAGGGTTTCACCGCCATTGCCTACGATCATCCGGCCCACGGCCAGAGCGCAGGCAACACTGGCCACCTGCCCCGTTTCGTGCGCGCCTTCGACGAGCTGGCAACCAAGCTGGCCAGCGAAGTAGGCCCACTGCACGGGGTCATCGCCCACAGCATGGGAGGCGCCGTCACCCTCTCCAGCCGTCAGGCGGGTATCGATACCCTGCCGCTGCTGTTGATTTCGCCGGTGCTCGACTATGTGCCCCAGCTCTACGGTATGGTGGCACGCTCCGGCTACTCCATCCGGCTGTTCGATGCGGTGGTCAAGGAGATTGAGCAGGAGTACCAGCACCCCTTGAGCACGGTCGATCCACTGGGTCGCCTCGCCAGTCGCAGCGGCGCGGCGATAATCGTGCACGACGAGGAGGACAGATTCGCCCCCCATAGCGACTCCCTGCGTGCCAGCCAGGATGGGCATACCCGGCTGGTAAGCACCCGGGGTCTGGGCCACGGTCGCATTCTTGCCAGTGCGCCGGTATTCGCCGCCTTCGATCAGCTGGCACGACCGGAAAATCCTCTCCGGGCCCTTTGACCGGGGGCCATGAAAAAAACGGGCAAGCGCCCGTTTTTATATTTGATACAGCGCCTTATAGTTAATTTGTCAGTGGGAGCATCCTTGTCAGAACACTATAAGGCGCCAGCATATGGCCAGACCCAATACAGCGTTGTTGCTCACCGGAGGCGGAGCGCGCGCCGCCTATCAGGTCGGCGCCCTCAAAGCCGTGGCGGAGCTCTACCCGCGTAATCTCGGCATCCCCTTTCCCATTCTGTGCGGCACCTCGGCCGGGGCCATCAACGTCACCGCGCTCGCCTGCTACGCCTCCAGCTTTCATCTGGGGGTGCGCAAGCTGGAGTGGGTCTGGCGCCGCTTCGAGACTCACCACATCTTCGATTTTCACCCGGGGCGCCTGCTGTGGCGGCTGATGTACGAGGGGTCGGCGGGGCTGATCAATCCCCACACCAACCACGCCTTTCACCTCTTTGACAACGCGCCGCTGCACCGCCTGCTGGATCAACTCATCGACTATCACCGCATTGATGACAACATCCTCTACGGCAGTCTGGAGGCGCTGGCCATCACGGCATCGGATTACGACGATGGCCTCTCCACCACCTTCTTTCAGGGGCGGGCCGACCACCATCCGTGGGAGCGGGCCAGACGGCGCGGGGTACGCACCGTGCTTACATCGGAGCACCTGCTCGCCTCCTCGGCGCTCCCCTTTGTCTTTCCGGCCACCCGGATCGGCGAGAAGTTCTACGGCGACGGTTCCATCCACCAGCTGAGCCCGCTCAGCCCCGCCATCCATCTGGGGGCGGAGCGGATCCTGCTGATCACCCTGGATCCGCCAGCCCACTCGGCGCCGACCCATCATCACGGCCATCTCACCAGCTCCAATATCGCCAGCCATCTGCTCGATACCGTCTTTACCGACACCCTCAACTCTGATTTGGAGCGGCTGTGGCGCATCAACCAGACTCTGGATCTTATCCCTGAGCGGGAGCGCAATCGCCTCAAGCTGAAACGGGTGGAGACCTGCGTGCTAAAACCGAGTCAGGATCTCGACACCATCGCACTGGCCTACCTGCGCAAACTGCCGCTAAAGTTGCGCCGCCTGTTGCGGGTGCTGGGTGTGAAGGGGGATGAGACCAGCAGTCTGGCCAGCTTTTTGATGTTCTATCCGGGTTATTGTCAGCAGCTGATCAAGCTGGGCTATCAGGACACCCTGAGGGAGCGGGAGCGGGTCACCGCCTTCCTCGATATCGAAGGGCTGCCAAAAGAGCGGGAGTAAAGGGCGCCGCCGATGAGTGCGAGGGGACTCAGCGCCCCTCCAGCAAACGCTGCTCCGCCTGCTCCATCGCCACCACGGTACCAAACAGGATCAGCCGATCGCCAGCTGCCAGCACCAGCTCGGGTCTGGGCTCCAGACTCTGATCCCCGCGCTGCACCTCCTTGATCCGCACCTCATCAAGCGGCAGCTCGCGCACTTCATGGCCCACCGCCCACGCCTGATCGTGCAGCAACAGCGGATGGAGGCGTTCAAGCAGCTGATCTGCCTCCAGATTGCTGGCACTCTGATCCCCCCAGTAGAAGCCGTGTAGGAAGCGATACTGACTGCTGCGCTCCAGCTCCATCCGGCGGATCACCCGACCGATGGGGATATCGCAATTGAGCAGCAGGTGGGAGACCAGCATCAGGGCCCCTTCCTGGGATTCGGGGATCACCTCGAAGGCCCCCGCCTGCTTGTACTGCTCCAGAAAGCTGTCATCCCGGGTGCGCACCAGCACCTTGAGATCTCCCGCCAGTTCGCGGATCAGTGCCAGCATCGCCTCAACCCGCTTGCGGTCATCGAAGGTGATGATCACCAGCCGTGCCCGCAACAGACCGGCGGCCAGCAGAATATCGCGGCGACTGGCATCGCCGAAGGCCACCTGCTCCCCCGCCAGCTTGGCCTCGCTCACCCGCTCAGGGTCGAGGTCGAGGGCCAGAAAGGGGATCTCCTCGATCTTGAGAAAGCGGGCACAGGTCTGCCCCGCCCGGCCAAAGCCGGCGATGATGACGTGCTGGTTTTTGCTCAGGCCCGACTGTGCCACCTCGGAGCGAGTCAGCAGCGCAGGATCGGTGAGGCTGCGGGCCAGCGAATGGGCCTGGGTCACCAGCCAGGGGGTCATGGCGATGGAGATGATGCCGATGCCGATGAGCAGGGAGACCAGCTGCTGATCCAGTAGGCCGTGGTGGAGCGCCAGCGCCAGCAGCACGAAGCCAAACTCCCCCACCTGACTGAGCATGATGCCGGCGGCCATGCTGTCGCGCTTGCGCTCCCCCATCAGCCGCCCGGCCAGCAGTACCAGCAGGGATTTGCACAGCACCAGCAACACTACGCAGATCAGTACCTGCCACCAAGCCCGCGCCACCAGTTCCCACTCCATGGCCATGCCGATGGTGATAAAGAAGAGCCCCATCAGCACGTCGCGAAAGGGCTTGATGTCTACCTCCAGCTGATGACGGTAGTGGGACTCCCCCAGCATCATCCCCGCCAGAAACGCCCCCAGCGCCATCGACAGTCCCAGTGAATGGGTCATGTAGGCTGCCAGCAGCGCCACCAGCAGGGCACTCAGCACGAACAACTCGTCGGAGCGGGCTCGCGCCACTTCGTGAAACAACAACGGCAGCAACCACTTGCCCACCGCCAGTAGAGTGAAGAGAGCAAACAGCCCCTTGAGGGTGGCCCAGGCGATCTCGGCGGCAAGGGCGCTCCCCTGCACTTCCGGCTGGGCGAGGATCGGGATCATCACCAGCAGCGGCACCACCGCCAGATCCTGAAACAGCAGCACGCTCACCCCCAGCTGGGCGCGGCGGGTATGGAGCTGCTTCTGCTCGCCGAGCTGCTTGATCACCACCGCCGTCGAGGAGAGCGCCAACGTCCCCGCCACCACCAGCGACTGGGCCAGACCCAACCCCCACCACCAGCCGATGGCGAAAAAGAGCAGTGACGTGAGCAGCACCTGCAACATCCCGACCCCCAGCACCAACCGGCGCATCGCCAGCAATTTTGGCAGGGAGAACTCCAGCCCCAGCGAGAACATCAAAAAGACGATCCCCAGCTCGGCAATGGTCTGCATGATCGACTGGCCGGTGATCACCGCCAGCCCGTGGGGGCCGAGCAAGACGCCGGCAATCAGGTAGGCGAGGATCACCGGCAAGCCGAGGCGCCGGAAAGTTGCCACCAGCAGAACGGCGGCGAACAGCAGGATCAACAGGTCGGTGTACAAATTTTCCTCTCCTTTTATCGACTTAAGCTTAGTCAGCCGATCTGGCGGGCAGGAAAGATATATTGGGCATGCCAATTGCAAGGAGGAGACAGTAGTCAGGTGTTACAGGTGGAAGACCATGGAAAATACGTCGTCACTTAATGGCTTTAGCCATGGCATCGAGCAGTGGGTTCGCCAGATGGAGCGGCTCACGCCGTTGCCCAGCGTTGAACGTAACCAGTTGCTCGAGCAGTTGTTGGGGCAGAGCGATCTCGGCGGTCTGCTGACAACTTTTGCCGATCGTGCGGCAAGAATTGTCAGGATCCACGGTCTCTACCTCGATTGTGGCCAGCCCCATGTGCTGATCCAGCACCCGCCGCTGGCCACCCTCAACCTGCACAACTATCCGTTCGAGCTGCGCGGTCAGCATGGCCAGCTGCTCGGCCAGCTCCACTACGAGCTGGAACATCCGCTGAGCGGCAGCCAGCAACGGGTACTGATGCAATACCATCAGCTGCTCTGCCTGCTGCTGCCCCTCTATCTGCGGCTGGAAAAACTGGATCAGCTGGTCCGGCTCGATCACCTGACCGGCCTTGGCAACCGCTCCTACTTTGACGAGGCCATCGGTCGCGCCATCGAGCAGCACAGCCGCGAGCCCCACGGTCTGGTGCTGGTGCTGCTGGATCTCGATCGCTTCAAGCAGATCAATGATACCTGGGGCCATCCGGTGGGGGATCTGGTGCTGAGTCGCTTCGCCCAGCTGCTCAAGGGGTGCATCCGCAGCACGGATCAAGCCTTCCGGCTCGGGGGAGATGAATTTGCCCTGCTGCTGCAACCGGCCGAACCCGAGGCGTGGCGCCCGGTCTGGCTGCGACTGCAGCATATGTTGATGACCAACAAGGAGCTCAGCACCTTCTCGGTCGGATGCAGCCTTGGCGCCGCCAGCTGGCAATCCGGGGTCGACGTGCCGAGCCTCTACGAGGCGGCCGACAGCCACCTCTACGCCCGCAAGAAAGCAGGCAAGGCCAGCCCTAACGAATAATCCCGAACTCTTCTTTGCTCCGGCACATGCGCGCCATGTGACCGGAGCTTCTTTTTGTGGGGTCCCCGCTCACACCGATCACCTCAGGCAAGATCCTGCTCGGGTAGAACCGAGGCTGCACCGCCCCCTTGCCAGTGGCACACCAGCCCGGCACCCTGCGCCATAAAACCGTCGCAGACAAAGAGCCCCACCACCGCCGCCGCCTGCTCGCCATAGTAGAGGATGGGGATGCGCCCCCGCTGCCACGAAGGCACGCCATACTCCTGCAGCAGCTTCTTCATCCGCCGACTACCGCCCCGTCCCACCGGTTTGAGGGGGATCCCGGGCGCTACCTGAAAACGCACCGAGAGCGGCTCGTCCGGCCGGGGGGCACGCAGCAGATCCTCGCCGCACTCCGCCATGCGTACCACCAGCTCGCCCAACCCGTCCGGCAGGGTCAGCGGCTCACCCACGGTCAGCGGCAACAGCTGATGGCAGGGTTGCAGGTCAGGGCTCACCAGATAGAGTCGCTCCTGAAAACGGCGGCAGCTCTGGCGCCCCCAGTTGAGCTGGGGATTGGCATCGCCGCGCGCCAGCGCCACCTCCTGCCACAGCCGGGCAAGCTGCTCACGGGATGGCATCTCGCCTCCCTGACGGCGGATCCAGTAGCGCAGCAGGTTGTTGCGCCGGGTGGGTGAAAGGGCGTGCAGCGGGCCGATATGGAGCGCCTCCCCCTCGCCCGCCAGCTGCCAGTCGCTCTCGGCCAGCTCGTCCAGCAGTGCCTCCTGCTCGGCGCACAGGGCCATGCTGCGCGCCGCGGTCTGGGCCATGGCGGGCCAGCGCGCCTTGAGATGGGGGATAAGCGTCTGGCGCAAAAAGTTGCGGTCATAGCTCACGTCCTGATTGCTCTCATCCTCCACCCAGCCAAAGGGGAGGCTCGCCGCCGCCTCGGCCAGCTCGGCGCGACTCATATCGAGCAGCGGCCGCAGCAGCAGACCGCCAGCAAAGGGCTGGCTTGGCAAGATGCCGGCCAGACCGCGCAGACCGGCGCCGCGCTTGAGGGCCAGCAGCAGGGTCTCCAGCTGATCGTCCTGATGGTGGGCGGTGAGCAGCCACTCCCCCTCCCGCATCCGGGCGGTCAGCCGTTGGTAACGGGCGGTGCGGGCCTGCGCCTCCAGACTCTCGCCATTGCCACGGGCCAGTGTCACCCGCTCGACCAGCAGCTCCACCGCCAATTGCTGACACACGGCTTCACAATGAGCGACCCACTCATCGGCATGGGGACTGAGGCCGTGGTGCACGTGCAGGGCGCGAAGTGGCAGGCAATGCTCGCGGGCATACTGCGCCGCCAGTACCAGCAGCAGGGTGGAGTCGAGGCCGCCACTGAAGGCCACCAGCAGACCGGTGGAACCTTCCGGCGCTGGCATAGTCAGACAAAAGCGAGAATAAAGATGAGAAATCATAGGCTTCCCCAAAACGGACCGGCCGATCTTAGCAGAGTCGGGCTTATCAAGCTGCAACCCTGCTGCTAGAGTGAGGCTCGCCCGCCCTCTCCACCAGGCTGGCCGCAAGGCGGTCGCACAACCGGTAGGAGCAAGGAAGATGGGCAGGGAAGCAAACAATCGGAATTGGAATCAAACAAGATGAACAATAAGAAAAGCTTACTGGCCGGCCTGATTGGACTGGCCCTGCTGGCTGGCTGCAGTCAGGCACCGCAAGACTCCCCCAAACACTCCGGGCTGGCGCTGGCCAATATGGACACCCAGGTCAAACCTGGTGATGACTTCTTCCGCTACGTCAATGGCAAGTGGCTCGCCACCGCCAAGATCCCCGACGATCGCCCCGCCGATGGCGCTTTCTACATGCTGCGGGACAAATCCCTCGCCGATGTGCGGGTGCTGGTCGAGGGGCTGGCCAAGCAGGAGGCCGCCACCGGCACGCCGACCCAGCAGATCCGCGATCTCTACGCCAGCTATCTGGATCAGGCAGGCCGTGACGCCAAGGGGCTCACCCCGCTGGCACCGGCGCTGGCCGACATCGATCGGATCGGTGATCAGGCCGCGCTGGCCCGCGCCTTTGCCCAGTCGGGCCGCATGGGCGGCGGCGCACCGTTCGGCATCTGGATCGACGCCGATGCCAAGTCCCCCGACCACTATGCGGTCTACCTCTATCAGGGGGGATTGGGGCTGCCGGATCGGGACTACTACCTCAAGCAGGATCCCGAGAGTCAGGCCCTGCGCCAGAAGTACCAGCAGCATATCGCCGCCATGCTGAGCCGCCTCGGGGAATCTGACCCGAGCGGCAAGGCCAAACGGATTCTGGCCCTCGAAACCCGGCTCGCCACCATCCAGTGGGACAACGTGGCCCTGCGGGATCGGGAGAAGAACTACAACAAGCGCCCCGCCAGTGAACTGGCACGGCTCGCCCCCCATCTCGACTGGCAGGCTTATCTCAATGCCGCGGGCATTGCTGGTCAGCCGGAGCTCATCATCGGCCAGCCGACCTATCTGAGCGCGCTGGATCAGGTGATGGCCCAGACCCCCATCGCCGACTGGCAGGCCTACCTCAAGTGGCAACTGCTGACCGACTACGCCCCCTATCTCGACAACGAGACCGACCGGGCCAACTTTGCCTTCTACGGCACCACATTGAGCGGCACGCCCAAGCAGCGCGCCAGCTGGGAGCGGGCGCTCGGGGTGCTGAACGATCATCTGGGTGAAGCGGTCGGCCAGCTCTATGTGGCCCGCTACTTCCCGCCGGCGGCCAAGGAGCGGATGGAGCAGCTGGTGGAGAACCTGCGCACCGCCTACGGCCAGAGCATCAAGGAGCTCGACTGGATGTCGCCCGAGACCAAGGCGCAGGCACTCGAGAAGCTGGCCAAGTTCCGCCCCAAGATCGGCTACCCCGACAAGTGGAAGGATTACAGCGCCATCGCCATCAAACCGGATGATCTGGTGGGCAACCTGCAACGCTCGCAAGCCTTTGAATACGCAGACAGTCTGGTGCGCCTCGGCAAACCGGTCGACCGGGACGAATGGCACATGTCGCCGCAAACGGTGAACGCCTACTACAACCCGAGCAACAACGAGATCGTCTTCCCGGCGGCCATTCTGCAGCCCCCCTTCTTCGACATGACGGCGGATGATGCGGTCAACTACGGCGCCATCGGCGGGGTCATTGGTCACGAGATGGGCCACGGTTTTGATGATCAGGGGGCCAAATCCGACGGCGACGGCATGATGCGCGACTGGTGGACACCGCAGGATCTCAAGGAGTTCCGCTTCCGCACCAGCCGTCTGGTGGCCCAGTACAACCGCTTCGAGCCCATCAACGGCCAGTTCGTCAACGGCCAGTTTACCCTGGGGGAGAACATCGGCGATCTGGGCGGTCTCACCATAGCTCACAAGGCCTACGAGCTGTCGCTGGATGGCAAGGAGGCACCGGTGCTGGATGGCTTTACCGGCGAACAGCGCTTCTTCCTCGGCTGGGCGCAGGTGTGGAAGGGGATGTATCGCCCCGAGCTGATGCAGATGCTGCTGCGCTCCGACCCCCACTCGCCCCCCGAGTACCGGGTCAACGGCGTGGTGCCGAACATTCCCGCCTTCTACGAGGCATTCAACATCCAGCCGGGGGACAAACTCTATCTGCCGCCTCAGAAGCGGGTGAAGATCTGGTAACAGCATCAGTGCGGGCTCCCCGGGAGCCCGCACTCAATAGACAGCAAGAGGTTGCAAGATGAACAGAGCATTGATGATGGCAGGGCTGCTGACCCTGCCGCTGGCGGCACAAGCCGAAGAGGGATTTAGCAAGCAACTGACCCTCCCCTCCGGGCAGGTGATCCGGGTGGAGCAGGGGGCCGGTGAGCCCGCCTCCATCGGCAGCTATGACGTGCGGCTCTATTCGGGCCAGAACGCCCAGTTTCCACTGGATGAGTTTCAGGATGGCAAGGTGATGGCCCGCAACGGCTTTATCCGGGAGCTGAAACTGGTCGATTTGAATGGCGACAAGCAGCCCGAGCTGGTGGTCATCATCGAGAGCGCTGGCAGCGGCAGCTATCAGGATGCCGATGCCTACACCGTCAGCCCGCAAGGGGAGCTGGAAATCTTCAATCAGGTCAAGGAGCTGGAGCCCAAAGAGGATGTGGTCAAGGCGCTCAAAAGCCCGCAGGACTAAGCCCTCTCCCCGAATCTGAAATATAAAAAGCCCTGATAATCAGGGCTTTGTTGTTTCTGCTGTTGGCGTAACCAGCTCAGAAGCGAGTCGCCCGGATGGAGACCTGCGGCAGCGCCATCTCGTGCTGGGCCGCCACCAGTTGCAGCTCGTAGGCCCCCGCCAGCCAGGTGCGAGCCAGCACGGCATCCACGCTGGCGTTGGTAAGTTCGAACGCCGCTACCGGGGTACAACCGGCCAGCAGATTGGCCAGCATGGTGGCGCTCAGCAGATCCCCCACCCCGATGGGGTGGCGAGCAAAAGGGTAGAGCGGGCGGGAAAGATGAAAGGTCCCCTCCTCGCACACCAGCAGCATCTCGAAGCGGTCCATGGCAAAGCCGGCCTTGCCCAGATGCTTGACCATCACCAGCTTGACCCCTTGCGCGCGCAGCTGCTGGCACGCCTCGATGGCCTCCGGCACATTGCGGATATCGCGGCCGGTGAGCTGTTCCAGCTCCAGCAGATTGGGGGCCAGCATATCGGCACAGGCCAGTGCCCGATGTTTCAGAAAATCGGCGACGCCGGGTGCCACTATGCACCCCTTGTCGGGGTGACCCATCACGGGGTCACAAAAATAGAGGGCGGCCGGATTGAGCGCCTTGAGCCGGGCCACCGCCGCCAGGATCTCCTCCCCCTGTTCGGCCGAGCCGAGGTAGCCGCTCAGCAGCGCATCGCACTCGGCCAGCACGCCGATCTCCGCCAGGCCGTTTACCAGCTGACGGATATGGCCGCCGGGCATCACCATCCCCTGCCAGCCTTCACGGTATTGGGTGTGGTTGGAGAACTGCACCGTGTTCATCGGCCACACCTCGATCCCGAGGCGACGCATGGGAAAAACGGCGGCGCTGTTGCCGGCACAGCCAAAGACTACGTGGGATTGAATGGAGAGCACTCGCTTCATGGTTGGCGACTCACGCAATAAGAACAGGAATTCCGGAGGGAAAAACGGGCCTTGCGGCCCGTTGTTGTCACTTTCGACTGTTGTCACTGTCGATTAACGCAGCACCTTGACGGTGTAGCTGCCATCGGCCTGACGATAGAGGCCGTGGATGTCGGTCTCAAAACCCGGGTAGTGGGCACCGATCTCGCACAGCATCTCGAGGAACTCGAGCACCGGCAGAGAATCCTGGGTCACCATCTCGCCCGGCAGAACCAACGGAACTCCCGGCGGGTACGGCAGGATCATGTTGGCGCTGATGCGGTCAACCATGTCACGCAACGGCACCTCTTCCAGATTGCCCGCCAGCTCTTGCTGCCATGCGGCGTGCGGGGTCATCTTCATCTCCGGCAGCACGTCGAACGCCTTGAACATCAGCTCCGGCAGACGGTATTTGCAGGTCAGATCGTGGATGCTCTGGGCCAGCTCCTGAATGCGCATCCCTTCGTAGAAGCTCGGATCTTCACGATAGAGGCTCGGCAGGATGTTTTTGATGGTCAGGTTCAGGTCATAGCCACGCTTGAACTCGGTCAGGGCGCGCAGCAGCTGCATCGCCTTGGACTGATCGATACCGATGGAGAAGAGGAACAGCATGTTGTAAGGGCCGGTCTTCTCGACCACGATGCCGCGCTCGTCCAGGAACTTGGAGACCAGTGAAGCAGGAATGCCCTTCTCCAGCAGCTGGCCGTCACGACCCATACCCGGGGTCAGCAGGGTGACCTTGATCGGATCCAGGTACATGTGGTTGTCATCGATGTCCTTGAAGCCGTGCCAGTCATCTTTCGGATCAAGCTTCCAGCACTCGACGGTGTCGATGTTGTCCGGCTGCCATACGTCGAAGAACCAGCCTTCGCTCTGATCACGCAGACGCTTGATCTCTTTGCGGAAGGAGATGGAGCGATCGATGGAGTCCTTGATCAGACGCTTGCCGGTGTTGCCACGCATCATGGCAGCGGAGATCTCGGTCGATGCCACGATGCCGTACTGCGGCGAGGTGGAGGTGTGCATCATGAAGGCTTCGTTGAAGGTCTCTTCCTCCACGTCACCCTTGATGTGGATCATCGAGGCCTGGGAGAAGGCCGCCAGCAGCTTGTGGGTGGACTGGGTTTCATAGAACACCTTGCCCGGCATCGCTTCGCCGCTCATGCCGCACTTGCCTTCATAGATCGGGCTGAAGTTGGTGTAAGGCACCCAGGCACTGTCGAAGTGGATGTAAGGGGTATCCAGACTCTCCTTGATGAAGCCGGTGTTGTAGAGCAGGCCATCATAGGTGGAGTTGGTGACGACGGCGTAACGGGGAGCCTGGGCACCCGGTGTCGCGGCAACCTTGGCAGCGATGGTGTCGCGGCTGAATTCGCTCTGCGGGATACCACCCAGAATGCCGTAGGCGTTGCGGGTCGGACGGAAGTAGATCGGGGTCACGTCGTTCATCATCATCAGGTGAGTGAGCGACTTGTGGCAGTTGCGGTCAACCAGCACAGTGCTGCCGGCCGGTGCGGAGAACATGCCGACGATCTTGTTGGCAGTGGAGGTGCCGTTGGTGACGATATAGGAGCGATCGGCGTTGAAGGTACGGGCGATGTACTCTTCGGCTTCCTTGTGCGGACCTGAGTGATCCAGCAGGGAACCCAGCTCCGGCATGGAGATGGAAACGTCAGCCTTGAACGCGTTCGGGCCATAGAAGTCATAGAAGATGCTGCCGGCCGGGCTCATCTGGAAGGCGGTACCACCCATGTGACCAGGAGTACAGAAGGTGTATTTACCCTCTTCTACGTACTTGAACAGCGCCTTGGTAAACGGCGGCAGGATGGCGTCCTGATACTCCTGAGTGGCCTGACCCATCTTGAGGGCGATGTCATCGGCCATGCCAAGACGGTACTCGAAGAAGTGCACGTTCAGACGCAGGTCGGTCAGGTGAATATCCAGGGTGGACTGGTCGTTGGCGAAGGCGAAGATCGGCAGCTTCTCGTTGCGATCGTGGATCTCCTTGCACAGGCCCAGAGAGTATTTGTCCCAGTCGAAGATGGCGCCGCAAACGCGGGGGTTCTTCTCAATCAGTTTCAGCAGGTCGGCAACGTCGACCGGATAAACAACCTCGAAACCCTTGCGCTCGAGGGAGGCTTGCAGCTGGCGAATGGGTTCTTCTTTAAAGAAAACGCCCAGGTGGTTGAGGATGGCAATGATATTCATCGTAATGCTCCACACGTAAAGGGGCGCTCTCCATCAGGGATGGTGAGTGAAGAGCGCTCGGAAGATAAAAGGGGGAATTAGTTGCTGGGTTGTTCGCTCAGCAGGGCGTCGTGCTGACGCAGACCCTGTTTTTTGGCGTAGAACATCAGGATGATGAGCGACACCACGAAGGTAGCGGTGAGGTTGGAACCCTTGGCACCCATCAGGGCCACCAGACAGAAGACACAGGCCACACCGGAGAAGATCATCGCGCCGATGCTGCGGGAGGTCATGCCCTCGAAGCGGATCAGGTTAATGCTGGAGTAGAAGTAGGGCAGCATGGTCAGCAGCACCGCATCTGTGGTCAGCACGTTGAAGAGATCGGCAGCGTGAGCGGACTGGGAAGTGAAGGCGGTCAGGCCAACCATCAGGGCAGTCATCTTGAGGGAGCCCAGGATCAGACCCTTCTTGGCTACGCCGTTCTTGTCCACTTCGCCATAGATTTTCGGGAAGTTGCCGTCGTTGGCGGCACGCTTGCCCGCCTCGCCCACCAGCATCATCCAGGAACCGAGCGAGGTGAAGCAGGCCAGGGCGGTGAAGGCAGAGACGAACGGCGCAGACCAGCTACCGAAGATGGCGGAAGAGGCCATGGCAAACGGGGCGCCGGAGGCTGCCACTTCACCGGCCGGGAACATGCCGCTGATCACCTGGGTAGAGAGGATGTAGATAACACCGGCGATACCGGTACCCAGCATGGTCGCGAGCGGTACGGTGCGCTTGGGGTTCTTCACCATGCCGGAAGAGACGGCGGCAGATTCAACACCGACGAAGGACCAGAGGCAGATCAGCACGGCGCTGATGACCGCATGCAGGTCGCTGCCGCTGGTGGTGTTCCAGTTCTGGCTGTAGACGGTGGCATCAAAATGACCCCAGCCCATCACCGCAGTACCGACAACCGGCAGCAGGATCAGCACCAGACCCAGAGTACAGAGTCGGCTCACCCAGCTACCGCCAAGCAGGTTGACGAAGGTGAAGATCCAGACGGCAGCGATGGTGGCTGCAGCGGCCGGAATTGGGCTGTTGAGAATGGGGAAGAAGACCGAGAGGTAGGAGACGCCGGTAATGGCGATGGCCAGGTTACCGATCCAGTTGGCGTGGTAATAAAGCACACCGGTCTGGAAACCGAACACCGGAGAGATCTCGCCAGCGTAAGCAATGGGGCCACCCTCTTGCGGGTTCTTGGTAGCCAGGCGGGCGAAGACGAAGGCGAGGCCCATGGCGCCTACCAGACAGATTGCCCAGCTAAAGACAGAGATGGAGCCGATGGTGGCCAGTGCCGAAGGCAGCAGCGCGATGCCACTCCCCATCATGTTGCCGGCCACCACACCTGTACAGGCGATAAGGCCAATCTTCTTGCTCGTATCTAGGGACATAAGATCTCCGGTTCTATAAAAGGTCGGGTCGTCACATACATATTTGGCGGAACGCCCCGCCAAAGAATGGGCACAGACTAGGCCTCTCATCCCCGGAAAACATAAAGACCAGCTAACGGATAAAAATATGAGCCAACTGTTTTCGCTGTCTCATTATTTTTGATAAAAACCATTTAAAAACAGTCAATTGACATCAGGTCACACCGCCACCTTGATAAAACCTTGATATCCTTCCGCCCCATTTTGGCCCCTTGATAACCCCCTTATCTCGCCGTCTTGATATTTTTGGCCAGATAAACCCGAGATAAAGCAGCTCCCATTGCGCCCCCCTGCCCTTGCGGCCATTTGGAAGCCCTGCGGATCATCACCCTGAGTGGCCGCTCACCTCCTGTTCGGCCCTCCGCTCGGGTCATCACAATCTAGGCTCAGAGATAAAACTCAATGGCGATAACAGGTCAGCAATGAGAAATGGGTCGTGACGGACAGCTTATCCCGCCGCCAACCATGAGCAGATGTCACAAGCTGCGTGCGCGGCGTGAAGCCGAACAAACGCGAGTGCAACGAATGCCGCGTGCAAGGCAAAGGCAAATGGGGATAGTGGGGAGCTGCGGGGGATAAATCGGGCCGCACCAGAGCGACTATCCCCGGTGGCAAACAAGCAGGATTGAAACAAGCAGAAACAGCACAGGCCGCCCGAAGGCAGCCTGTGGATGGGGTCGGCAACCGCACCGACCGGGGGAGAACCAACACTGCGGTGTTAGAAGAGCTTCACCTTGCTCTGGCCCAGCGCATTGAACAGAGCCGGAGTGAGGCTCTCCATATTGCTGTAGAAACCGAGCTGCTGGCAGAGCAGATAGGTCTGCTCGGTCGCCTCCATCAGAAAGGCCTGACTGTAGGCATCCCCCGCCGCCTCGGGACGACCGTCCAGCTCCGCCAGCTTGCCCTGCAGTATGTAGTAGAGCACAGAGCGGCCGCGACTCGCCGCCTTCTCCAGCAGATAGTTGGCCTGCTGTTGCTGGCCGTTGAGGATCGCCTGCAGGGTCAACGCCTCCCACACCCGAGCAGGGAGAGCGCCGCTGTTTTGCACCACGCTGGCGAGATGAGTGCCAATCCCCTGCAGCCGCTCGCTCTCGGATTTGCCCGCCAGGGTGGCCAGCGCCTCGCCAGCCAGATAGCGCTCCGCCAACAGCAGCGGCTGATCCGGATGGGCACTCAGCGCCTGCTCCAGCAGATCAATCCCACGCTTGAGGGCGATCGGATCCCGGCTGTTGATGTAGTACTGCGCCTCCATCATCGCCATCAGGGAGGCATCATCGGTCGGCCAGCCCATCCCCGGCTCGGCATCGGGTTGGTCGAGGGCGCGCAGCAGATCCTGGCTGCTGGCCTGCAACACGCCGTGCACACTGTGGCGACTGAGCTGGTACTGATGGCTGAACAGCACCCGGTTGGTATTGATATTGCGATACTCCAGATCGAGATAGGTGCCGCGCGGCTGGCGGGTGACCCGCACACTCAGCTCCTTGCCGGGCATGATGCCCCCCATCAGAGTGGTGGCGCCGTACTGCACCCGTAGCGGCGTCGCCGCCGCCACCTCGGCCATCAGGGCGCGGGTAATGCCATCGGCGAGGCGCACGTTCTCGTTGTTGTCATCCATGCCGGAGTGAAAGCGGAACACCAGCAGATTGGGATCCAGCATGGAGTGTACCTGGGGGCTGGTGTGCTGGTAGCTGAGCATGCTGACAATGGCGATCAGCACGATGGCAACGAAGATATCGAAACTCACCATCTTCCAGCGGCTGCGGGCATCCTTGGCATGGGTGGAGATGGCGCGGGTCAGGGGCCCGGCGGGAAAAGGGGCGACATTGGGCTGTGCATCATCGTCCTGATCCGCCGCGGGCGGGCTCAGATCGGAGAGCGTCGGGTTGTCGGAGAGAGCGGTATTGACCGCAGGAGCAGGCTGCTCGTCCGCCATCACCACAGAAACCACCTGCAACGGCCGCACCGGTGCCACCAGCTTGTAGCCGCGCTTGGGTATGGTGACGATATAGTCGGTCGCATCGGTGCGACCATCTTTGAGGATCTTGCGCAGTTCGAAGATGGACTGGGTCACTACCTGATCGGTCACCTCGGCGCCATCCCACACCTCGTTGATCAGGGCATCGCGGCCAAACACGGTGCCGGCATTGTGGGCCAGAAACCGCAACAGATTGACCAGTCTGGGTTCGAGGTAGACCTCGCGGTCGGGGCGACACAACATGTTGTCGTCAACGCTCAGGGTCCAGTCGTGGATCTCAAAAACCGATTCGCTCATGATTCACTCGCTGCAGATGGTGACAATGCACGATGAGAGAGACGCAAAACCCGGGCTGACTGAACGGAACAAGGCGCTATCACCACAGGTGACAGATAAAAAGAGAACCGAAGCAATCACATCTCTGAGAGTCAGTCTGGCCAGGCCATCCTGTTTACGTCTGAAGGGCATCCTTGCGGGCATTCCGACCACCGGGATCGGAAGGGATCACTTTAAGCAAAACGGGAGCTGGATCCCACTTTTTTTGGCTATAAATCGCCGTTGAGTTGATCCGACACCGCACTTTTCGGCAAATAGCGTGCCAACCAGTATTCATATGAACATCCCATATGCCGGAATCAAAAAGCCCTGAACATCAGGGCTTTCTCATTTCTTCGACCATCGGGGAGACGTTACTTCGCTACCGGAAGAGCATCCTGCTGACGACTGCGGCGCAGATGACGCCGCCACAACGAGAAGCCACCGTAGCCAAGACTGAGCACCACCGCATAGAGCACCTGAGTGGCGAGCGCCACCAGCACCAGAGCGCAGAGCAGCACGCTCACCACAGCCAGCCCCTTGCCCACCCCGCCGAGCAGGCGCCAGCCCGCCGCCATGCAGAGCAGGTAGACCAGCACGAAGTTGCCGTTGGCGTAGCGGATCAGCTCATCGAGCGGCAGTCGCAGCCAGATGATCAGGGTGATGCAGAGCAGACAGATGGCGAGCACCAGAGTAAGCGCCCGCAGCGGTGCGCCGCGGGCAGTGAGCACGGCCAGCGAGGGGGGCAACTTGCCTTCCCGCGCCATGCTCCAGATCAGCCGGGCAAAGCCCTGAATGTAGATGTTGATGCTGGCAAAGCAGGAAAGGTAGCCGAGCACCGCCACCAGCCACTTGGCGGTGGGGCCGAACAGCAGCGCCAGCAGAGAGGGGATGGCGGTGGCGTTTTTCGCCTCATCGCCGTAGAGGCCATATTTGAGCACCACCAGCGAGTGTACCCAGTAGATGAGCCCCGCCAGCAGTACACCGCCGAGCAGGGCAATGGGGTAGTCCCGCTCCGGCCGCTTGAACTCCTCCCCCATATGGGCGAAGGCTTCCAGCCCGACGAAACACCAGAACATCACCGCCAGCGCGGTGGCCATAGGGGGCCACTCATCCGCGCTCGGCAGCGGCCGGGCCGCATCGCGCCAGCTCACCTCCCCCTTGAACCAGATAAGCAGGGTGAGCCCCAAAATGGCGAGCGCGATCAGCAACTGCAGGTTGCCGGAAGAGCGCGCCCCGCGCAGCCCCAGCAAAAAGACCCCGAGCAGGGTCAGCAGCTGGATGGCCCAGAGGGTCCACTCCCCCATCTCGAACAGGGCGTGCCAGAAACCGGCGGCAATCATCAGGGCGGCAGGCAGCCCCACCGGCAGCACTGCCAGAAACAGGAAGGCGGAGAAGCGCTCGGCGCCGTTGCCAAAGGCGAGACCAATCAGGTGCGGCGCGCCGCCCGCATGGGGATAGCGACGGCCGAGGCGGGCGAAGGTAAAGGCGATGGGCAGCACCAGCGCAATCAGCAGCAACCAGGCCCAGAGCGAGGCCCCGCCCGCCAGCGAGGCGGCTGTCGCCGGTACCACGAAGATCCCGGTGCCGAGCAGCGAGGTGGCGAGCAGCCCCATCCCCTGCCAGAGCCCGAGATCCTTTTTCAACCCAGACATATCCTTTTGTCCTGACTCAAAAAACATCCCGCCATGTTAGGCCTGCTCCGCCCCTTTGTTAAGTACGATGGTTAAGCGTGGGGGCGAAAATATGCAGCCTTTTATTCAGGCTCGGGCCCAGCTTGCAGGGATTCGGCCAGAAAATCCCCCAGCAGGGTGATCTTGAGCACCTGCCGCCGCGCCGCCGGATAGATGAAGTAGAGGGTCTTGGCCGGGCTCTGATAGCGGCCAAGCAGCGGCAGCAAACGCCCCGAAGCGATATGGTCACGCACCTGTTCGGCTGGCTGCAAGGTGATACCAGCCCCCGAGAGCGCCGCCGTCAGCAGCGCCGGCCAGTGGTTGATGCGCAGGCGCGAGGCAACCCGCACCTCCTCGCTCTGGCCATCCTCGCCAACAAATTGCCAGCGCTCGTGCTCGCCCCAGTTGCCATGCAGACACTGGTGGCGAGCGAGATCGGCCGGATGACGGGGCACGCCATAGCGATTGAGGTAGTCGGGGGCCGCGCAGAGCCGGTAGTGCTGGGTCAGCAGCGGACGGGCGATCAGCGCCTCATCCTGCGGGCGCAGGGTGCGGATGGCGGCATCGAACCCCTCCTCCACCAGATCGACCCAGCGGGGGGTGAGCTGCAGATCCAGATCCAGCTTGGGGTAGCGGTCGAGAAAAGCAGGCAGCAGCGGCACCAGCCGGTGGTGGCCAAAACTGAGGGGGGCGGCGATGCGCAGCCGTCCGGCCGGCTCGGCCAGCAGATTCTGGGTGAGCGACTCGGTCAATGCCATCTCCTCCAGTACCCGCTGACAGCGAGCGAGAAAAAGCTGGCCCAGCTCGGTGAGGGTCTGCTGGCGGGTGGTCTTGTGAAACAGCTTTCCCCCCAGCCACTGCTCCAGCCCCAGCACATGCTTGCCCACCATCTGGGCGCTGATCCCCTCTTCGCTCGCCACCGCGCTGTAGGAGCCGAGATCCACCACCCGGGTGAAGATACGCATGCTGGTCAATCGGTCCACAACCCCTCCTTTTTGCCCGTTTCAAGGCCGTTTAGCCCGCGACAAGGGCCCTAATTCACAACCAAAAGTTTAGTAAGAAATGGATCTTAGCCAATTTATTCAACTTTTAGTTACCAATACAGTGATGCCGTCCCTTCCCCACAGGATAAATCCCCATGAAAAGCACCTATCTGGCCGCCCTGCTGGTCGGTCTGCTGGTCAGCGGCGCCAGTCAGGCCGCCGAGAGCAGCTTTATCAGCAACCACGATCAAGCCCCTGCCTCAGCAACTCAAGCCCGGCACGATATCTTTCGGGTCAGCCTGCTCGGCACCGGCACTCCGGTACCCCAGATCAGCCGGGGCGGTTACAGCACCCTGGTCGAAGCGGGCAACCAGAAGCTGGTGTTCGATTTTGGCCGCAACTCCGCCACTCGCCTGTGGCAGCTGCATATCCCCATCGGCCGGGTCAACGCCTTCTTCCTCACCCACTTTCACTCAGACCACACCAACGGGCTGGCGGATCTCTGGCTGACCGGTTGGCTGCAACCGGCCTATGGCCAGCGCCACACGCCGATGGAACTCTACGGCCCCAAAGGCACCACAGCTCTCGCCCGTGGCTTGCAGCAGGCCTACGCCACCGACATCGCCACCCGGGTCAAGGATGAGGGAACGCCGCTGGACGGGGTGGAGATCAACAGCCACGAGGTCACCGCCGGGGTGGTCTACAACCATGACGGGGTCAAGGTAACCGCCTTTGACAACGACCACGGAGTCAACATCAAGCCATCATTCGGCTATCGCATCGACTATCACGGCCACAGCGTGGTGCTCTCCGGCGATACCCGCTACAGCCCCGAAGTGGTGAAGCAGGCCAAAGGGGCCGACCTGCTGGTGCACTGCGTCTCAATGACCTCTGCCGAACAGATGAAGGCCAACCCCGGCTACAAGGCGATCGCCGGTCACCTCGCCTCCCCCGAGCAGGCGGCCCGGGTAATGAACGAAGCCAAACCGGCGCTGACCGTGTTCAGCCATATCGGCCTCAACGGCAAGATCAGGGTCAAAGATCTGGCGCAGGATCTGCGCGCCCGCTACACGGACCCCTTCGTCATCGGCAACGACCTGATGCAGATTGATCTGCCCACCACGGCCTCCGGCAAGGGCTATGCCCTCTGGCAGTCGGAGAATATCGACAATAAATAGATGGCACGGATGCCGGTCAGCCATGGCCGGCATCCGCAATCGACACCGGGGGCTATCTTTAAGGGGTGTTTGACCACAAGGAGTTATCTCTATGAGCCTGAAATGGAAGCACCTCGCCCTGGCCACTCTTCCCTTGTTCGGCATGTCGGTCGCTCAGGCGGCGGTGTTGACCAGCCTTGAATGGCCCCCTTACACCAGCGCCAGCCTGCCTGAACAGGGTAAGAGCAGTCAGGTGGTGACCGCAGCCTTTGCCCTGGCTGGCGACCCGCTGACTATCAAGTTCTACCCCTGGCAACGGGCCGTGGACGAGGCAACCAACAACCCAGAGGTACTGGGTTATTTCCCCGAGTATCTCGACCCCAAGAGCAGCTGCCTCTTCTCTGACCCCATAGGTAACGGCCCTCTCGGGTTTGCCCAGCGAACCGATCAGCCGGTCACCTGGCAGAGCCTTGATGACCTCAAGGGCAAGAAAATTGGTGTCGTCACCGGCTATGTGAATACCACCGAGTTCGACGAAAAAGTGGCCAGCAAGGCACTCTCGGCTGATGCCACCAGCTCGGACAGCCAGAACCTGCTCAAGCTCGGCAACGGTCGGCTCGATCTGGCGGTCATCGACCAGAATGTGATGACCTATCTGCTGGAAAGCGATCCCCAGCTCAAGGACGTCGCCGCCAACCTCGGTTTCAACGGCAAGATCCTCGAGGACAAGTCCCTCCACGTCTGCTTTACCAACTCCGCCAAGGGGAAAGAGGCGCGGGACAAATTCAACAAGGCGCTGGCCAGCGACGAGGTGAAGAAGCTGATGAAATAGCGATACCGCATCCGCTCTGCGCCCCAAACAGCCATAAAAAAAGCCGCCTCTTGCGAGGTAATACAAGTCAGTTAAGAGAATTTGAGTCCCAACCCGCGGGGTATAAGGGCTAACGAGTGAGGGAGGCATGATGCCTCCCTCTTTTATTGCATGCCAGTCAGAGCAAGGGTTGGAGCCAACTTGACTCCTTAATCATGGAGCTACTTTTGATATTCAATATCTCGAATATTTAGTCATAAGAGTGCTTAACTGACTGGCATTACCTCTTGCGAGGCGGCTTCTTCATTCAACTGTCCCGTCCTGAATATGGTTTACACCTTTCCCCGACATAAATGGAGAACCCGATGGGACAAGGTGTGAAACGGACACAGCGCGATTACTCGCTGACTTTTAAACTGGCACTGGTCGAGCAGATTGAAAAAGGCGAGCTCACCTACAAACAGGCTCAGGTGCGTTATGGCATTCAGGGCAGCTCCACCGTTCTGGTATGGTTGCGTAAACATGGTCGGCAAGATTGGAGCCAGGGGGCTTCTGTACGCGCCGGCAGGAGCATCACCATGCCTGACCCCGACAACCAGACGCCCGAACAGCGCATCAAGGAACTCGAGCAGCAACTGGCGCTGATGAGTCAGAAAGCCCAGTTCTTTGAGGCCGTCGTCGATGTACTGAAGAACGACTACGGCGTCTCCATCGTAAAAATGCGACCCGGCAAGTCCTCTCGCAGCGGCAAGTCGAGAGGCCGACCATTGTCAGGGCTTGCCTGTTTCTGGGGATAAGCCGGCAGGCTTACTACAAGCGCAATCGGGTCGCCGACGAGCGCCATGCACAAGGGCTGCAGGTGGTGCGCTTTGTGCGTCAGGTTCGACTGCGACAACCGCGGGTGGGCACTCGCAAGCTGCATTATCTGCTGCAGGGTCAGGAGGATGGCGGGCTCAAGGTAGGGCATGACAGGCTGTTTCGGATATTGGCCGAGCACCGCCTGCTGGTGCAGCCCAGACGTGTAGTGGTCAACTAAACCCGGACACTTGGTTAGGCCGATCTTCGGCTTTTGCTGGCGGCATCCCGTCATTGTGGCAATGTGGACGCCGCCAGTTGTAGTAATCCATCAGGTAATAACTGATATCTCGTTTCGCTTCTCGCAAGCTCATATATCCCATAGCCGGCAGCCACTCTGACTTCAGGCTCCTGAACAGTCGCTCCATCGGGGCGTTATCCCAGCAGTTTCCACGCCGACTCATGCTCTGGGTCATGCGATAACGCCACAGTCGTTGCCGAAATGCCCGGCTACCATATTGGCTGCCCTGGTCGGAGTGAAATAGCACACCGGATGGGCAACCCCGCTGCTGATAGGCCATCTCCAGTGCTTTGATGGCCAGCTCTGCATCAGGCTTGTCAGACATCGCCCAGCCCACGACCCGCCGGGTGTGCAGGTCAAGAACCGCTGCCAGGTAATGCCAGCGACCACCGGCCCAGACGTAGGTGATATCGCCACACCACACCTGATTGGGTTGCTGGACATCAAATTCGCGGGCCAGCAGATTGGGTATATTCGGTCGTTCTGACCGTGCCACCTTATAACGTGTGTACGCCCGGCTGTTTGGATGCTAACCCGCCCTCCTTCATCAGCTTACGTACTTTGAATCGACCAATCTGATACCCCAATTCCCGCATCATCGACATCAAGGCACGGCTGCCCGCTGAGTTCCGGCTCGCTTTGAACAACCGGCGCAACTCAAAGCGTTGCTGCATGCGCTCACGGTTAATCGTCCGCCTGCGAGCCAGATAATCGTAAAAACAGAAGGTGGGAACATCGAAAGCGCAGCAGACCAAGGTGATGGGGGCTTGCTCCCTTAATCGGTCTATTCAGCGCGTACGTGTGAACTCGTCCGCCATCAAGAGAGCAGTAGCCTTTTTTAGAATGTCCTTTTCGCGCTCGAGCCGGTTGATGCGGGCTTCCAGCTCCTGAATTTTTTACTGCTCCGGAGTCAGTGCTTTTCCGGTGGGGGTTGTACCACCGCGTTCGGATTGCAGTTGCTGAACCCAGCGGCGCAGTACGGTTTCACCGACATCCAGTGAACGGCTGGCTTCAGGGACAGAATATCCCTGGTCGAGCACCAGGGATGCGGCTTCGAGTTTGAATTCGGCAGTAAATGAGCGACGTAATCTTGTCATTGGACACCTCAGGTCATGGTGGCGACTGTACCACCTAAAAGGGTCTCCGGGATGATTAGACCACTACAGGATATTTACAACGAGGAGCGACCGCATCATGCGTTGAAATACAGAACCCCCGATGCGGTACATAGGAGGTTCTGAGTGGAGAAATGCTAGTTGAAAATGTGTAAACATATTTCAGGACTAGACATATCTCATCCACATTGATGGTATGACTCAGGGCGAGAGCGGCTCGCGATGATACTCGGCGCAGCCGCATTCGGGGCAGGTATCGAGCTGCTGTGGGTGTAGCACGGTATGGCGCCAGCCACACTGGTCGCACACCATGACCCCGAGCCCTACCCAGTCACCCGCTTCGTAAACACCCTTGTGCTCCAGCTCGTCGGCCAGCTCGCGCCACTCCACCTGGGCGCGGTCGGTCACATCCGCCAGCCAGGACCACGCGGTGTCTTTGAGGGCCAGCATAAAGGCAGACTCTTCCACCTGCGCACTATCCTCATGGCGCCCCTCGTCATAGTTGCCCAGATCACGCTTCACGTACTCGGCGATCAGCGCCAGTTCGTCCTGAGTCAGGTCGCTGGCAGCCTCCAGATAGGCCTGCACCTTGGCAATCATCCGGTTGAGGCGCTCCCCCTGGAACTCTTCAGTCTCTTGCCACTGTTTTTGCAGCTCGGCAATGAAGGCTTCGTACCCTTTTTGACGTTTGTCCATGGCTCTAACTCCTCTACTAAACCCTGATCTGGCCCGGCTTAAGGCCCAAGGGACGCTGGCGGTTGTTGCCGCCGCAGGATATGGGTATTCTATTGCGATTTCCCAGCTGATTTATCTATTCATTTCACAGATCCGGATGTCACCAATGCAAGAGCAATACGTTCCCCAATCAATCGAACCAGCAGTGCAAAAGCACTGGGATGCCAAGAAAACCTTCAAGGCCGTGGAGAAGGTAGACAAGGAGAAGTTCTACTGCCTGTCCATGTTCCCTTATCCGTCTGGTCGACTACACATGGGGCACGTTCGTAACTACACCATAGGTGATGTGATCTCCCGTTATCAACGCCTCAATGGCAAGAACGTGCTGCAACCCATAGGTTGGGATGCATTCGGTCTGCCGGCCGAGAACGCCGCGATCAAAAACAATACCGCACCGGCGCCCTGGACCTACGAAAACATCGAATACATGAAGAACCAGCTGAAGATGCTGGGTCTGGGTTATGACTGGGATCGTGAAGTCGCAACCTGCAAACCGGATTACTACCGCTGGGAACAGTGGTTCTTCACCAAGCTCTACGAGAAGGGTCTGGTCTACAAGAAGACCTCCTCCGTCAACTGGTGCCCGAACGACATGACAGTGCTGGCCAACGAGCAGGTGGTCGACAACTGCTGCTGGCGCTGTGACACCCCGGTGGAGCAGAAAGAGATCCCCCAGTGGTTCATCAAGATCACTGACTACGCCGAAGAGCTGCTCAGCGATATCGACAATCTGGAAGGCTGGCCGGAGATGGTCAAGACCATGCAGCGCAACTGGATTGGCCGCTCCGAAGGGGTCAACATCAGCTTCAATATCGAGGGTCATGCTGATCAGCTGGAGGTCTACACCACCCGTCCGGACACCTTCATGGGCGTCACCTATGTGGGTATCGCCGCCGGTCACCCGCTGGCGCTGCAAGCAGCCCAGAACAATCCTGAGCTGGCCGCCTTCATCGAAGAGTGCAAGAACACCAAGGTAGCCGAAGCCGAGCTGGCCACCATGGAGAAGAAAGGCATGGCCACCGGCCTCTACGCCATTCACCCGCTGGATGGCCGCAAGGTACCGGTCTGGGTCGCCAACTTCGTGCTGATGAACTACGGCACCGGCGCCGTAATGGCGGTTCCGGCCCACGATCAGCGTGACTTCGAATTCGCCACCAAATATGGCCTCGATATCAAGGCTGTGATCAAGCCGGTTGATGGCGACGTCGACGTGAGCGAAGCCGCTTACACCGAGAAAGGCGTGCTGTTCAACTCCGGCGAGTTTGACGGTCTCGACTTCCAGGGCGCCTTCGATGCCATCGCCAGCAAGCTGGAAGGGCTCGGCAAGGGCAAGCGCACCGTCAACTACCGTCTGCGTGACTGGGGCGTCTCCCGTCAGCGCTACTGGGGTGCCCCCATCCCGATGCTGACCCTGGCTGATGGTACCGTGGTGCCGACACCGGAAGACCAGCTGCCGGTACTGCTGCCGGAAGATGTGGTGATGGACGGCATCCAGAGCCCGATCAAGGCCGACGCCGAGTGGGCCAAGACCACTTACAACGGTCAGGAAGCGTTCCGCGAGACCGATACCTTCGACACCTTTATGGAGTCCTCCTGGTACTACGCGCGCTACTGCTCCCCGGACTACGACAAGGGCATGCTGGATCCGGCGGCTGCCAACCACTGGCTGCCGGTGGATCAGTACATCGGCGGTATCGAACACGCCTGTATGCACCTGCTCTATGCCCGCTTCTTCCACAAGCTGCTGCGTGACGCAGGCCTCGTGAACAGCGACGAGCCGTTCAAGCGCCTGCTCTGCCAGGGCATGGTGCTTGCCGACGCCTTCTACTACAAAGACGAGAAGGGCGGCAACGTCTGGGTCAGCCCGACCGACGTCAAGGTAGAGCGTGACGAGAAGGGTCGCATCACCAAGGCCATCGACAACGAAGGCCGTGAGGTAATGCACTCCGGCATGACCAAGATGTCCAAGTCCAAGAACAATGGCATCGACCCGCAGCTGATGGTCGAGCGTTATGGCGCCGATACCGTCCGTCTGTTCATGATGTTCGCCTCCCCGGCCGAGATGACCCTGGAGTGGTCCGACTCCGGCGTAGAGGGTGCCCAGCGCTTCCTGCGTCGCCTGTGGCGCGTCACCTTCGAGCACGTCTCCGGTGGCGCCGTTGCCGCACTCGATGTAGCGGCTCTCACCAACGAGCAGAAAGCGGTACGCCGTGAACTGCACAAGACCATCGCCAAGGTGAGTGATGACGTGGGTCGCCGTCAGACCTTCAACACCGCCATCGCCGCCATCATGGAGCTGATGAACAATCTCTCCAAGCTGGGCAACGACGAGCAGGACCGCGCCCTGATGCAGGAAGCGCTGGAAGCTGTGGTAGTCATGCTCTACCCCATCACCCCGCACATCGGCTTCGAGCTGTGGAAGATGCTGGGCAAGGGCGACGACATCGATCACGCAGCCTGGCCGGTGGCCGATGAAGCGGCCATGGTCGAGACCGAGAAGCTGGTAGTGGTGCAGATCAACGGCAAGATGCGCGGCAAGCTGACCGTTCCGGCCGAGATCAGCCAAGCCGACGTCGAGAAGCTGGCGATGGCCGATGCCTCGGTACAGAAGTTCACCGACGGGCTGACCGTGCGCAAGGTGATCTATGTACCTGGCAAGCTGCTCAATATTGTCGCTAACTAATTGGCTGCCAACTGATTGGTTACCAACTGATCATTGCCAATCTGTAACAGCAAACGGATGATAACGGCGGGCCCTGCGCCCGCCGCTTTCCCTTAATGCAAAGAGGATTTTCTATGGGCACCATCTTCACCCGCTGGATGGCCATCGTGCTGGTTGGTCTGCTGCTGCAAGGCTGCGGCTTTCACATGCGCGGCAACGGCATTCCGAGCGAGCTGATGACCATGAAGGTCGTGGGCGACAACAAGAGCGACTTCTACCGGATGGTCACCACCCGCCTGAAGGCCTCTGGCGTGACCCTGGCCGACAAGGAGGGCATTCCGGTGCTCACTTTGGGCGGCGTAGGCAGCACCAGTCAGGTCGCCTCGGTCAACGCGCTGGGGACGGACACCGAATATGTGCTGGGCTTTGGTACCCAGTTCACTATCTCGGTACCGGGCAAGCCAACTCAGGTCTTCCCCATCAACTTCAACCGCAGCTTCCTCAACAAGCCGGATGCAGCGCTCGCCTCCTCCCGTGAGCAGGAGCAGCTCAACCGCGAAATGCAGGAGCAGGCGGCCAATCAGGTGATCCGGCAGTTGAGTCAGGTCAGCTTCTGATGCGGATCTACCCGGAACAATTTGGCGACCACCTCAAAGCAGGGCTTCGGCCCTGCTATCTCGTTTTTGGCGACGAGCCCCTGTTGCGACTGGAGGCCATCGATGCCATCCGTCAGGTCGCCCGCAAGCAGGGTTTCGATGAGCGCCACACCTTCGTGGTGGAACAGGGGCTGGACTGGAATCAGGTCTACGATGCCTGTCAGGCGATGAGCCTCTTCTCCGCCCGCCAGATCATCGAGCTGGAGCTGCCCGCCAAGGTGGACAAGGATCTCGCTGCCCGCATCAGCGAAATTGGCAAGCAGCTTCATCCCGACCTGCTGCTGGTGCTGAGTGGCGGTCGCCTCAACCAGACCCAGATGAAGGCAGCCTGGTTCGACAAGCTCTACCAGATTGGCACCTATGTGCCGGTCAACCATCCGGAGCCCAAGTTCTTCCCCCGCTGGATGAGCGCCCGCTTTGCGCGTTTCGGCCTCAAGGCGCTGCCGGATGCCATCAACTTCATGTGTCACTCCTACGAGGGCAACCTGCTGGCCGCCAGTCAGGAGATCGAGAAGCTGACCCTGCTCTCGCCGCCCCAGCCCATCAGCGTCACCTATCTGCAAGAGACCATTATCCGCCACGCCCACTTCACCCCGTTCCAGCTGGTCGATACCCTGCTGGAGGGCAAGGTGAACCGGGCCCAGCGCATTCTGGCCGCTCTGCGGGCCGAAGGTACCGAGCCAGGGATGCTGGCCTGGACCCTCTGCCGCGAGCTGGAGCAGCTGACCGAGCTGTCGTTGGCGATGCGCAACGGCCAGCCGCTGGGTGAGCACTTCAGCCGCCTGCGCATCTGGCAGAGCCGCCAGCAGCTCATTCAGCAAGCACTGACCCGACTGCCGTTTGCCAAGTTGCAGCAACTGTGGCAGCTGATGGCCCAGCTGGACGATGCCCAGCGCCGCTTCGATACCGAGCAGGCGTGGCTGATGCTGCAGACCATTGCCCTCGGCTTTCGTGATGGCACCCCGCTGCCGCTGGTGATGGAGAGTGCGCCATGCTGAAGGCGCCTGTCGGTTTGCTTGGCGGCACCTTCGACCCCATCCATATCGGTCATCTGCGCCCGGCCATCGAGGCGCGCGATGCCCTCGGGCTGGCCGAGATGCGGCTGATCCCGAACCATATCCCGCCCCACCGTGCCAATCCGTTCTGCTCCAGCGAACAGCGTCTCGCCATGGTCAAACTGGCGGCAGCGGAGAACCACCACTTTGTGGTGGATGAGCGGGAGCTGAGACGGGACAAGCCCTCTTACACCATCGATACCCTGATCGAGCTGCGTCGTGAACTGCCCGATACCCCGCTCTGTTTTCTGATGGGGATGGATTCCCTGCTGAGCCTGCCAAGCTGGCACCGCTGGCAGGAGCTGCTCGACTATGCCCATCTGGTGGTGAACGTACGGCCGGGCTGGCAACCGGATTATCCGGCCGAGGTGGCGCAGTTGCTGGCGCGCCATCACACCACGGATGCCAACGCGCTGCATCTGCGTCTGGCCGGTCATATCTGGCTGGCGGACAACCAGCCCATCGAACTGTCAGCCACCCGACTGCGGGCCTTGCTGGATGCGGGACAAGACACCCGCTACCTCTTGCCCGAGTCGGTTGCGCACTATATTGATCAACAGGGGCTCTACCGCGCCAACCGCCGCTAGCCCCTGTCGTAATCCCGCCCCACCCGATGGGAAACGGGAGTGACCATGATATAATCCGCCGCCCTGACGCAAACGCTGCGCGCCGGAATACAGGAGAGACTCATTGCAAGGCCAAGAATTGCATGCCTTTATCATCGACAAGATCGATGACATGAAAGGCCGCGACATCATCACCCTCGATGTACGCGGCAAATCCAGCATTACTGACACCATGATCATCTGTTCCGGCAACTCCAGTCGTCACGTCAGCGCCATTGCCCACCATCTGGCCAGCGAGGCCCGCCACGCGGGTCTGGATCTGCTGAGCGTGGAAGGGCAACTGAGCGGTGAATGGGTGCTGGTAGATATGGGCTCGGTGATCGTGCATGTGATGCAGGATGAACACCGTGACTTCTACCAACTGGAAAAGCTGTGGAGCGGTGCCGCTCAAATGAATACGCAATAAGAGCACAAGTGTAACGACCATGAAGATCCAGTTGATTGCGGTGGGCACCAAGATGCCCGCCTGGGTAGAGCATGGCTTCGAAGAGTATCGTCGCCGCTTCCCCAAAGACATGCCGTTTGAACTCGTCGAGATTGGCGCAGGCAAGCGGGGCAAAAATGCCGACATTCCGCGCATCCTGCAGAAGGAAGGGGAAGCCATGCTGGCGGCTGCGGGGCGCTCGCGCATCGTCACCCTCGACATTCCGGGCAAGCCCTGGACCACGGAGCAGCTGGCGACCCAGCTGGAGGCGTGGAAACTCGATGGCCGCGATGTCGCGCTGCTGGTAGGCGGGCCGGAAGGCTTGTCCCCCGAGTGCAAAGCTGCCGCCGAACAGAGCTGGTCACTGTCACCGCTCACCCTGCCCCATCCGCTGGTCCGGGTGCTGGTGGCCGAGAGCCTCTATCGGGCCTGGAGCATCACCACCAATCATCCGTATCATAGAGAGTGAGCCATGCGTCTCTGGAGTCTCACCTCTCATATTCACCCCTATCACAGAGAGTGAACAATGCAGTTCCTGCTCTTATTGCCCCCAAGGGTCTTGAGGTAAAGGCATGCTGAAACAACGCATCGAAATGCGCGATCACAGTGCCGAGGGCAATCTGTTCTTCCGGCGCACCCTGGTAGCCTACATCGGCATCGTCGTGCTGATGCTGGTGCTGCTGGGCAATCTCTATTATCTGCAGGTCGAGTCCTACGACACCTACCAGACTCGCTCCAACTCCAACCGCATCCGCGTGGTACCGGTGGCGCCGCCACGGGGCCTCATCTATGACACCAACGGTGTGCTGCTGGCGGAAAACCGCCCGGTCTACAGTCTGGAAATCGTGCCGGAAGAGACCAAAGATCTCGAAAAAACCGCCGACCAGCTAATCACCCTGCTGGGTCTGCCGGAAGGCACCAAGGAGAAGTTCCTCGCCGAAGTGAAGCGCCAGCGCCGCTTCAAGCCGGTCGCCCTCTACGAGAAGCTGACCGAATATCAGGTGGCCCTCTTCTCGGTCAATCAGCATAACTACCCGGGCGCCAGCATCGAGGCCTACCTCAAGCGCTACTACCCGTTTGGTGACACCCTCACCCATGCTTTGGGCTATGTGGCCAAGATCAACACCCGTGACGTAGAGCGCCTCGAGAAGGAAGAAAAACTCGCCAACTACGCGGCCACCAAGGATATCGGCAAGCAGGGGGTGGAGAAGTATTACGAAGATGAGCTGCACGGTGTGGCGGGCTATCAGGAGGTCGAGGTGAACAACCGCGGCCGGATTGTCCGCACCCTCAAGTTCCAGCCACCTATTCCGGGCAAGGATATCTACCTCAATATCGACGTCCGGATGCAGCTCAAGGCCCAGCAACTGCTGGCTGGCCAGCGCGGAGCCATCGTGATGATGGACCCGAAAACCGGCGCTATCCTGGCCCTGGAGTCGAGCCCCAGCTATGACCCCAACCTGTTCGTGACCGGCATCTCCAGCGCCAACTACTCGGCGCTGCTCAACGATCCGGCGCGGCCACTGGTGAACCGCACCACTCAGGGCATCTATGCCCCTGCCTCCACCGTCAAGCCCATGATGTCCATCATGGGTCTCAACGAGGGGGCCATTACCCCGGGCTACCGCTATTTCGGCGGCCCGAGCTTCTCCATTCCCGGTACCACCAAAAAGTTTCGCGACTGGCGCCGCTGGGGTCATGGCTGGCTCGACGTCTATCGCGCCATCGAGGTCTCGGCAGATACCTATTTCTACGATCTCGCCTATCGGGTCGGCATCGACAAGATCCACAGCTACATGACCAAGTTTGGCTTCGGTCAGTACACAGGGGTCGATCTCTATGAAGAGACCAAGGGTGTCATGCCGTCCCGTGACTGGAAGATGGCCCGCTGGCGCCAGCCCTGGTATCAGGGTGACACCATCTCTGTCGGTATCGGTCAGGGCTACTGGAGCGCCACCCCGCTCCAACTGGCCAAAGCGATCAGCATCCTGACCCAGAATGGTCACGACGTCACCCCGCACCTGCTCAAGAGCACCGCCTCCCAGGCGGGGGTGGTCGATGCCCCCATCAACCCCAATATCGCCCTCAAGCTCAAGAACGACAGCTTCTGGAAAGTGGCGCAGGATGGGATGTGGCGAGTCAACCATGGCAGTGAAGGCAGTGGCCGTCACTCGTTTGCCAAGGCGCCTTACTCCTCAGGCGGTAAATCGGGCACAGCCCAGGTAGTCGGTTTGAAGGAAAATCAGGTTTACAACATCAAGACGGTCAAGGCGGAGCATCGCGATAACGCTTTGTTCGTTGCTTATGCCCCCTTCGAGGCACCCAAAGCGGTGGTAGCTCTGGTACTGGAAAACTCCATCGGAGGTGGTGGTGGTCGAGCTGCATCACCCATTGCTCGCCAGATGCTGGATGCCTATCTGCTGCCCCCTGATCCGCAACTGCCACCGGCACCGGAAAAGCCGTCCCAACCGAGTGAGGTCGCCCCCAATGAGTAATTCTGCCCGCCAGCAGAGCATCTGGTACAAGCTGCATATCGACTTGCCCCTGCTGCTCGGTCTGCTGGCCGTGATGACCCTCTCCATGGTGGTGCTCTACTCCGCCTCCGGTCAGGATATGGACTCCATCGTGCGCCAGCTGGTGCGCGGCGGTCTCGCATTTGCCCTGATGATCGGCCTGGCCCAGCTGCCCCCCTCCCTCTACGCCCGCTGGTCGGTGCCGCTGTTCGCCGTGGTGGTGCTGATGCTGATTGCGGTGGACGTATTCGGCCACATCGGCAAGGGGGCCCAGCGCTGGCTCGATCTGGGCTTTATGAAGTTCCAGCCCTCCGAGGTGATGAAGCTCTCCATGCCGATCATGGTGGCCGCCTGGCTCAGTCGCCACTCGCTGCCACCCAAGTTCAGCCATGTGGTGATCGCCCTCATCATGGTGCTGCTGCCCACCCTGCTGATCGCCGCCCAGCCTGACCTTGGCACCTCCATTCTGGTGGCCGCCTCCGGCTTCTTCGTCATCTTCCTGGCGGGGCTCAGCTGGTGGCTGATCGGCTTGGCGGTCCTGCTGATGCTGGCCTTTATGCCGGTACTCTGGTTCTTCCTGATGCACGACTACCAGCGCCAGCGGGTGCTGATGCTGCTCGATCCGGAGAAGGACCCGCTCGGCCGCGGCTATCACATCATCCAGTCCAAGATTGCCATCGGCTCCGGCGGCGTCTTCGGCAAGGGGTGGCTGCAAGGGACCCAATCCCAGCTGGAGTTTTTACCAGAACGGCATACCGACTTTATCTTCGCAGTATTCAGCGAGGAGTTCGGTCTGGTAGGGGTTGCCCTACTGCTGGTGCTCTACCTCTACGTCATCAGCCGCTGCCTGTTTATCTCGATGCAGGCCCAGAACAGCTTCGAGCGGCTGCTGGGCGGTGCCATCACCCTCACCTTCTTCGTCTATGTGTTCGTCAACATGGGCATGGTGAGCGGCATCTTGCCGGTGGTGGGGGTACCCCTGCCGCTGGTGAGCTATGGCGGCACCTCCATGGTGACCCTGATGGCCGGCTTTGGTATCCTGATGTCCATCCAGACTCATAGAAGACTGCTCGCCTGATGAAACGGGCCGGATTGCTGCTCTCGCTCGCCACCACGATGGCGACCGCCGCCGTGGCGCCGGATCGGTTGGCCCTGCTCGCCGACCAGCAGCAGGTGCCGCTGGCGGAATTGCAGGCTGCCGTCGCCCGCGCCCAGTTACGGCAGGAGGTGCTCGACACCATCAGCAAGCCGTGGGAGGCCAAACCCTGGCATCGCTACCGGCCGCTGTTTGTTACTCCGGATCGCATCCGTGACGGCCAGCAGTTCTGGCAGCAACATGCCGAGACACTGGCCCGCGCGGAGCAGACCTATCGGGTGCCCGCCTCGCTCATCGTGGCCATCATAGGGGTCGAGACCTTCTACGGTCGCCAGATGGGCCGTCATCCGGTGCTCGATAGCCTCTACACCCTGGGGTTCCACTACCCGGAGCGCAGCGACTTCTTTGCCAAGGAGTTTGCCCAGCTGGTGGTGCTGGCCAAAGAGGAAGGGTGGCAACTCGATACCCTCAAGGGCTCCTATGCCGGCGCCATGGGGATGGGGCAGTTCATGCCCTCCAGCTACCGCCACTACGCCGTCGATTTTGACGGGGATGGCAAGCGGGATCTGTTTGCCAACCCGGTCGATGCCATTGGCAGCGTGGCCAACTATTTTGCCAGCCACCAGTGGCGCTGGGGCGAATCCGTGGTGGAACCCGCCCAGATCGGGTTGATGGCAGTCGAACCTCTACTCAGGCCTGAGCCCGAGTTAACACAACAGTGGTCAGAACTGGCGGCGGCAGGGATTGAGCTCGCCACGCCGCTGGCCCCACAGACGCCGGTCAAGTTGCTGGCGTTTGCCCAAGCCGATGGACCGGAATACTGGGTCGCACGGCATAACTTTTATGTGATCACCCGTTACAATCGCAGCCCACTCTATGCGATGGCGGTGTATCAACTTAGCCAAGCCATTCAGGAAGCGTATGCATCTTCGTCACAAACTCCTCCCGCTCAGCCTGAGCTTGTTGCTGGCCGCCTGTAGCAGCCAGCCGGAACAGAGCGCCCCCGTAGAGCCACAAGCACCGGTCAGCAAGCCACCCGTTATCGAGATCCCGCAAGCCACCGGCGCCATTCCGCGCCCCGAGCCCCTGAGTGCCAGCGGCAACCGGGACTACTGGATCGGCAAGCAGAAGCACGAGGTGTGGCGCGACATCAAACACTACAGCGAAGAGGGCACCGCCAGCTGGCTGTCGCCGGATCTGGACGGCCAGAAGACCGCCAACGGCGATGTGCTGGACAGCAAGCTGTTCAGTGCCGCCCACCGCAACCTGCCCATCCCGAGCTATGTGAGGGTCACCAATCTGGACAACGGGCTGGAGACCATAGTGCGGGTCAACGATCGCGGTCCCTTCAACAGCCCGCGCCTGATCGACCTCTCCTACGCAGCGGCCAAGCAGCTGGAGATGGTCGACAGCGGTGAGGCCCGAGTACGGCTGGAGCTGATCAGCGACACTCCGGATCAGATGGTGATCATGGAGCCGATGAAGCCCATCGAAATGACTCCGACCACTCCGGCTGCGGCCTCCAACACGCTGTCGCAAGATGGCTTCTTGGGTGAACCAACCGCACTGGCGATGGCCACTCCCGCCGTCGATCCGGCTCCCGTCAAGGCTCCCGTCAAGGCTCCCGCCGCCAAGCCCGCCAAAGCGGCACCAGTCAAGCCAGCACCAGCCAAGGCTGCAGCGCCCGCCAGCAGTGGTGATGGCAAGATGATCCAGGTACTGGCCAGCGGCTCCCGGGATCGGGCCGAGGCGATGGGCAAGGTGATGACCCAGCGTTACGGCGTGCCCTACCGAATCGATGCCCATGGCGCCATTTTCCGGGTGCTGATTGGCCCGGTCGCCGCCGACCAGCAGGCAAGTGTGCTGGAAAAAGTACGTCAGGGCGGGCTGGAACAGGCCTTTATCGTGCCCTGATCGTCCCCTTTTGCTGCGGATGTGACTAACCGCTTACTCACTGTCATCACGTCGTTTTATGGCGTGATGACAGGGAGTGATGGATAAAAAACCAGTTCTGATCGCCATCTCAGGCTATAACCTGCGGGCGCATCTGGTATAGTTAGGCCCGCATTTTATCCCCATCTGGCTCGCAGGAATTTCAAGATGTCCAAATTTGCCCGTTCAGTTCTTCTGGCCTCACTGATCAGCGTAACCGCCCAGGCCAATACGCCGGTGCCGACACCGACCCCGAATGCCATGCCCATGGTGGTTCCCGCCGCGCCGGAGATCTCCGCCAAGGCCCATATTCTGATCGACTACTACTCCGGTCAGGTGCTGGCCGAGCAGAACGCCGAAGAGCGTCTGCCGCCCGCCAGTCTGACCAAGATGATGACCTCCTACATCATCGGCCAGGAGCTGCTGAAGGGGAACATCAAGCGCACCGACATGGTGACCATCAGCCAGAACGCCTGGTCCAAGAACTACTCTGACTCCTCCAAGATGTTTATCGAGGTGGGCAAGCAGGTCTCCGTCGATGATCTCAACAAGGGCATCATCATCCAGTCCGGCAACGATGCCTGCGTCGCCATGGCCGAGTTCCTGGCGGGCAGCACCGACTCCTTCGCCAGCCTGATGAACAGCTGGGCCGCCAAGCTCGGTATGAACGACAGCCACTTCATGAACCCGCACGGTCTGGATGCGGAAGGTCACTACAGTACCGCTCACGACATGGCCCGTCTGGGTCAGGCGCTGATCCGCGACCTGCCGGAGGAGTACAAGATCTACTCCCAGAAATCCTTCGTGTTCAACGGCATCACCCAGCACAACCGCAACCGCCTGCTGTGGGATCAATCCCTGCAGGTGGATGGCATCAAGACCGGCCACGTCAGCCAGGTCGGCTATAACCTGGTCTCCTCTGCCACCAACAACGAAGGCATGCGCCTGATCGCCGTGGTACTGGGCGCCAGCAGCGAAGCCTCCCGCGCCGCCGAGAGCAAAAAACTGCTCACCTACGGCTTCCGCTTCTTCCAGAGCCTGACCCCGTACAAGGCAGGCACCGAGCTGGTCACCCAGAAGATCTGGATGGGCGACAAACCGGAAGTGAAACTGGGCGTCGACAAAGATGTCTCCGTGCTGGTCACCCGCGGTCAGGGCAACAACCTGAAGGCTGACTTCCAGCTCGACAGCGAGCTGAAAGCGCCGCTGGCCAAGGGTCAGCGCGTCGGTACCGTGTTCCTGAAACAGGGTGACAAAGAGATCAAGCAGGTGCCGCTGGTCGCCCTGGAAGAGGTGCAGGAAGGTGGCTTGATGAGCCGTCTGTGGGACTACCTGGTACTGCTGGTCACCAGCTGGTTCAAGTAATCCAACGCACAATCCTCACCAAACAGCGGCGCCAACAGGCGCCGCTGCTGTCTGTGACGGACAAAGGCAGTGAATAACCCTGTAAACTGCAGGTTCCGCCTTACCCTGATTTGTGGTAAAAAGCAGCACTTCCATCCTTGTCTGACCGATCCTGGCCTTGATCCCGGTCCGGGCAGCGCCCATATAGTTATGAGCCGTGCCCATATAGACTTGAAATGGCGGCCTCCACGGGCCATCGGCCACTAGCCATCCAAGATGAAGTCATCCCGGTGATGACGCAAAAGGTGAGTAAATGAATACCAAGTTTGATGAACTGCTGGAGTTTCCCTGCAAATTCCCGTTCAAGGTACTCGGCGTTGCCGACCCGGCACTGCCGGAAATGGTGGTTGAAGTGCTGCAGCAGCACGCCCCCGGCACCTACAGCCCGACAGTCCAGCCCAGCTCCAAGGGCAACTACCACTCGGTCCGCGTGACCGTGACTGCCCAGAGCAAAGAGCACATCGAAGCGATGTACCACGCCCTTGGCAAGATCGAGCTGGTGAAATACGTACTGTAATTTCTCTCTCGCCCCGTTCTGCGGGGCGACTGTTTTTGGCCGCAGCACGCCGCGAGGACGCCATGTCATCCCAGATCCCCGCCCAGTCCAGCCTGATTGTCAGGCAGCTGGGTCGCCGCCCCTACCAGCCGGTATGGGACGCCATGAAAGCCTTCACCGACAACCGTACCAGCGATACCCCGGACGAGTTCTGGGTGGTCGAGCACGATCCCGTCTACACCCAGGGTCAGGCCGGCAAGGCCGAACACCTGCTCAATCCGGGCAATATCCCGGTGGTGCAGAGCGATCGCGGCGGTCAGGTGACCTATCACGGCCCGGGCCAGCTGGTACTCTACGTACTGGTGGATGTCCGCCGCTGCAAATTCTCGGTTCGCGAGCTGGTGACCGCGCTGGAGACAGCCATCATCAATACCCTCGCCAAAAGCGATATCCAGGCTTATGCCAAGGCCGATGCCCCCGGGGTCTATGTGAAAAATGACCTTGGCATGGAGGCAAAACTGGCCTCGCTGGGTCTGCGCATCCGCAAGGGGTGCTCATTCCACGGGCTGGCCCTCAACATCAACATGGACATGACCCCCTTCCTGCACATCAATCCGTGCGGCTATGCGGGCATGGCCATGACCCAGACCAGCGCCCTGGGCGGCCCGCAAAGCGTGGCCGAGGCGCAATCCATTCTGGTGGCCGAACTGGCCCGCCTGATTGGCTATCAAACAATAACAAACACCGAGAGTGAATCATGAGCAAACCCGTTCGTATGGAGCCGGGCGTCAAGCTGCGCGATGGCGACAAGATGGCCCTGATCCCGGTGAAATTCATGCCGGATCCCAACGAAGAACTCCTTCGCAAGCCGGACTGGATGCGGATCAAGCTGCCCCCCTCCAGCCAGAAGATCGAACACATCAAGAGCACCTTGCGCAAGAACAAGCTGCACTCGGTCTGTGAAGAGGCCTCCTGCCCCAACCTGGCGGAGTGCTTCAACCACGGCACCGCCACCTTTATGATCATGGGCGCCATCTGCACCCGTCGCTGCCCCTTCTGCGACGTGGCCCACGGCCGCCCGCTGGCACTCGATCCGGAAGAGCCGAAGAAGCTGGCGCTGACCATCAAGGAGATGAACCTCAAGTATGTGGTGATCACCTCGGTGGACCGCGACGATCTGCGCGACGGCGGTGCCCAGCACTTCGCCGACTGCATCCGCGAGATCCGCGAGCACAGCCCGCAGACCCGCATCGAGATCCTGACTCCGGATTTCCGTGGCCGGATGGAGCAGGCCCTTGAGGTGTTCCGCGAGACCCCGCCGGACGTCTTCAACCACAACCTGGAAACCGCACCGCGCATGTATCGCGTCGCCCGCCCGGGTGCCGACTACAAGTGGTCGCTGGAGCTGCTGCGCCGCATCAAGGAGATGCACCCCCACGTACCGACCAAATCCGGTCTGATGATGGGCCTTGGCGAGACCAACGAAGAGATCGTCGAGGTGCTCAAGGATCTGCGCGCCCACGGCGTCAACATGCTGACCCTGGGTCAGTATCTGCAGCCGAGCCGCCACCACCTGCCGGTCAAGCGCTACGTGCCGCCCGCAGAGTTTGACGAGCTGAAAGATGTCGCTATGGAGCTGGGCTTTACCCACGCCGCCTGCGGTCCTTTCGTTCGCTCCTCCTACCATGCTGATCTGCAAGCCAAGGGCGAAGAGGTCAAATGATCTCGCACGACAGAGTGGCCAAGTAACCGCCACCCTCACAATAAAAAAGAGCGCCCATTGGCGCTCTTTTTTGTTGGTATCACTGACCGTTGCGGCTTGATCTACTTCAGTAGCCGTGGTCGAAGATTCCCTGCTGATGCCAGCGTTGCAGCTGGGCCAGCACCCGGGTCTCTCGCGCCGTCCACTGGGGACAGGGCCCCGCCAGCTGGGTCTTGTTGGTCTGCAGCGCTTCGTCGAGGGCAAACCAGCCGGGCACGAAGCCAAGGCGGATCTCGTAGGGCTGCGGCTGCGGGGCCACCAGCTGATCGCCAATCCGGCACAAGTAGTAGAGCGAGCGGATGCAGTAGGCATCGAACCCCGGCTCGCGGGCGGCGCGATATTCACGGGTCTCGCCAAGCAGGCCCCCCACTTCCCGCAGCTCGGCACCGCACTCCTCCAGCAGCTCGCGAGCGAGCGCCACATGGTGGCTCTCCCCCGCTTCAATGCCGCCCCCGGGGAACATAAGATCGCCGTTGACCCGGGAGTGAACGAGCAGCAGCTCGTCGCCACGGGGCACCACGGCACGCACAGTGAGGCGCTCCAGGGTGCGGCCATCGGTACGTACCTCGCCATGAACGAAAGAGAGATCGAACGGATTGGGCCAGCAGCTGGCCGGAGAGAGCGTCGTCATCACTGTATCAGGGCCGGTAGTTGCCATGCTTTAGCTGCTCGACAATTTCAGCCGCCCGCACATCGTAGCCATCCTGCTCTGTCTTGCTCAGGGTGTGGTAGATGCCAAAACGTTTGGCTGAGACCTCGGGGCTATCCTGAAACGACTCGCTCACCTTGCCCCACAGATAGGCCAGCCCGTACTGTTTCTGGCCCATATAGAGGGTGCTGAGGGAGGTGAACATGCGGCTGTTCACCTTGTCCCCCTCCTGATAGAGGGAGAGACCGTGCTGCAGGGTGGCAATGGCCTTTTCGGGGTCGCTCTTGGCGTAGATACCGCCGAGCGCCAGTTGCAGCTCGGGTTCATCCAGCGCCTTGGTGCCTTCCAGCGCCATAAACTGCTGACGAGCCAACTCGTTGGTGTTGTTGGTCCAGTGCCAGAGCAGCAGGTAGGGATCTTGTGAATTGCGGGTCGCCGCATCGAGCTGGGCCAACTGATCCCCGGCCGCCAGCATGCCCTCGACCCGTGGACTCTTCTGCTCGCGGGCATTCTTGTACTCGATGTTGGTGGAGCGCTCGGCACATTTGAGATAGCGCTCAAGGTTGCGCATCAGCTCGTACTTGCGCCGATCCGTCCCCTCCTCCTTGAGATAGAAGCGACTGCGGATCACATCGGTACGCTCGTAGCGGCACCAGCCATCGTCCACCAGATCCTGACAGAGCTCGGCATGGTTGCTGCAGATGTTGTGGATCCGGTCGTCATTGCAGCCAGCCACGGCAAGGCCGACTGAAAGCATGATGAAGGTCTGTCGCAGGGGGAAATTGGCCATGGTTCACATCTTGTTGGTAACGCGGGTTGGTAACAACTGGCGCCTTTACGGGCCACCTCCGGCTAGCAAACCGGTTACATATCCATTACAATGCGCGCGCCATATAAGGCCGCGATTGCAGAATAATATAACGAAATATACACCCCTACACTGATCTGCATTCGACGAATTTTCTATTTACACCAACAACGTGAAATAAAGGATCTGGTCAATGACCCACGAGCACTACTTGCAAGCGTGGCAGGAGAGCCAGGAGCTCGCCGAAGCCATGCAGCCCTTGATTGGTCGCCTCTACCGACAACAAGGGGTCGAGATCACCCTCTACGGCCGCCCGCTGCAAAACGCCTCCACCATCGATATCCTCAAGGCCCACCGGGTCGTCCGCCGCCACCAGGGCGCTCCCCTCCCCATCCAGCAAAGCTTCCCCCTGCTTCAGGCCATCGTTGCCCTCAAACCCACCGCCGCCGAGGTTGACCTTGGCAAGCTGGCGGTTGGTTACTGGCAGGATCATCAGGATGAAGCGGGGATCGAGGACTATCTGCAAGCGCGACTGGCACCGACCCTTGGCCGCAGCCAGATGCCGCAGCCGACCGACGTGGTGCTCTACGGCTTTGGCCGCATCGGCCGCCTGCTGGCCCGCCTGCTGATCGAGCGCACCGGCGCTGCCAATCCGCTGCGCCTGCGCGCCATCGTGGTACGCGGTGGTCGCGACGGAGATCTGGAGAAACGTGCCAGCCTGCTGCGCCGCGACTCAGTGCACGGCCCCTTCAACGGCTCCATCGAGGTGGATGTGGAGCGCAGCGCCATCATCGCCAACGGCACCTTCATTCAGGTGATCTACGCCAATAGCCCGGCCGACATCGACTACACCGCCTACGGCATTCACGATGCGCTGATCGTCGACAACACCGGCGTCTGGCGTGACGAGGCAGGCCTCTCCGAGCACTTGAAGGCGCGCGGTGCCGGCAAGGTGTTGCTGACCGCTCCCGGCAAGGGGGAGATGAAGAACGTGGTGTTCGGGGTCAACCATGAGGTGATAGGCCCGGATGACAGGATCATCTCCGCCGCCTCCTGTACCACCAACGCCATCACCCCGGTGCTCAAGGTAATGCAGGAGCGGTTTGGCATCCGCCACGGCCACGTGGAGACGGTCCACTCCTACACCAACGATCAGAACCTCATCGACAACTACCACAAAGGCGAGCGCCGCGGTCGCAGCGCGGCCCTCAATATGGTGATGACCAGCACCGGCGCCGCCAAGGCGGTGGCCAAGGCGCTGCCCGAGCTCAAGGGCAAGCTGACCGGCAACGCCATCCGGGTGCCGACCCCCAACGTCTCGCTGGCAATTATCAACCTGTCGCTGGAGCAGGCCACCGATCGGGAGAGCCTCAACGCCTATCTGCAGCAGATGGCGCTAAGCTCGGCCCTGCACCGCCAGATCGACTTCAGTGCCAGCACCGAGCTGGTCTCCTCCGACATGGTGGGTTCCCGTTATGCGGGCATCGTCGACTCCCAGGCGACCATCGCCGAAGGGGATCACTGTGTGCTCTACGTATGGTATGACAACGAGTTCGGGTACAGTTGTCAGGTAGTGAGGGTGATGGAGCAGATGGCTGGCGTAGTCCGCCAGGATCTGCCGGCATAGACCGATAGGGTCTACCTGCATGGCCCATCAGATCCCGCTGTTTATGGCTCAATAGTTCAAGGAGAGGCCGGATGTCGTTTCAACAGGGTGAGTTTTTACAAGCTATCAGGCAGATGCCACAAGAGGTGTACGAGCGGCTCAAGACCGCAGTCGAGCTGGGCAAGTGGCCCGATGGCAAGCCCCTGACCGACGAGCAGAAGGCCACCTCCCTGCAAGCCGTGATGGCCTGGCAGGCGATGCATCTCGACAACCCCGAGCACATGAACATCGGTCGTGACGGCGAGATTGTGATGAAGAGCAAGAGCGAGCTCAAGCGTCAGTATCGCGACGAGGAAGAGATAGTGCGGGTCGACCTCAACCACTGAACCTGATCCGGCAGTCCACCAACTGCGGCCGCAACTAGAGAGGGGAGCCATAATGGCTCCCCTCTTTTTCCACTCTCCCCATGGTAGGGAGGTCAGAAGCTGTTCACGACCTGTAGCGAGAAGACGTCAGCAAGGTGAAGAGCAGCGCAGGAACCGGAGTGTATACGCATACATGAGCACTCTTGGTCACAAACAAGCGAGCAGCACATGAGCCTTGATCACGGCTTCGCAGTAAGGTCGCGGACAGTTTCTCAGGGCGTCAGCTCCCCACGCAGGGACTGCTGCATCAACTCGCGAATGCGGTGGGAGGGCAAGTCCTGGCTCAGCAGGAAGTGCAGCTTGGTGAGCGCCGCTTCGGCGGTCATGTCAAAGCCCGAGATCACCCCGGCCCGCGACAGGGCGTTGCCGGTAGCATAGCCCCCCATATTGACCTTGCCGTGCAGGCACTGGCTCAGGTTGACGATGATGACGCCGCGGGCCGAAGCCTCGGAGAGCAGCGCCAGCATGGCCGGGTTCTGCGGCGCATTGCCGACCCCGAACGACAGCAGGATCAGCGCCTTCACCGGCTGTTGCAGGATGTTGGCGATCACCTCGCTGGAGATCCCCGGATAGAGGGTCACCACGCCGATGGGCTGGGGGGTGATGTCGTGCAACACCAGCGGCCGCGCGGAGGACACGCCCAACTCGCCCGCTTCCAGCGAGATGGCGATCCCGGCATTGAGCAGCGGCGGATAGTTGGGGGAGTCGAAGGCGTGGAAGCCATCGGCGTGCACCTTCTTGCTACGGTTGCCGCGATAGAGCTGGTTATTGAAGAACAGCGTCACCTCGTGGATCGGGTAGTTGGCCGCGATATAGAGGGCGTTGAGCAGGTTCTGCTGACCGTCGGAGCGCAACTCGGCCAGCGGGATCTGGGAACCGGTGATGATGACCGGCTTGTGCAGATCTTCCAGCATGAAGGAGAGCGCCGAGGCGGTGAACGACATGGTGTCGGTGCCATGCAGGATCACGAAACCATCGTATTTCTCGTAGTTGTCGCGAATATCCTCGGCGATACGCTGCCAGTCCGCCGGGGTCATGTCGGAGGAGTCGATGAGGGGCGCATATTCGTGGATATGGTAATCCGGCATCTCGGGGCGGTGAAACTCGGGCATCCGCGCCAGACAGTCTTCCATAAAGCCCGCCATCGGCACGTAGCCGTGATCGGAACGCTGCATCCCAATGGTGCCGCCTGTGTAGGCAATGTAGATAGACTTCTTCACACCCTCTCCTCTTGATGAAGTGAACACCGCCAAAACATGAACCATGTCGGAGTGAACCACAATGTCAACGCCCGCCAGCGCCTCTGCGTGCAGCGGAAACCGGCGAATTATAGAGACTGGCGCCCCAAATGACAGCCGTTCCATGCACCCTTTTCGGCTTTTCTGCCCTCTACCCACATAGTGTTAAATGTCACAATAAACCACTAAAACGAGCATTAATACGACAAAGATGGAATTAAACGATGCTTTTTGCTACAATCCGCCGGATTTTACTAAAATCTCATCTGGATGCCTGAGCATTTCAGGCCCGCACAAGCCCCATCTTTCCTGGGGCGGGGAGATGTTTCCCCTTCTTTGCTGGCACATAAGCCACACTGTTTTCATCCCGGCTGAATCTGTAAGTCTTTTGCTATGAAAGACACAGCCAATCAACATGGGAGTACTGAATGTTACAACTTGATTCCTACGCAACGCTGGTCGCTGCCACTCTGGTATTGCTGCTTGGCCGGGTGTTGGTTACCCGAGTCGGGCTGCTGCGTACCTTCAACATCCCCAAACCGGTAGCCGGCGGCCTGGTGGTCGCGCTGGTACTGCTGCTGCTGCGCTCCACCCTGCAGATGGAGCTGCAATTTGATACCAGCCTGCAAACCCCGCTGATGCTGGCCTTCTTCGCCTCCATCGGTCTCTCCGCCGATCTCGCCAGCCTGAAACGCGGCGGCAAGGCGGTGGTTACCTTCCTGATGGTGGTCACCGGCCTGCTGCTGGTGCAGAACAGTCTGGGTGTCGGTCTGGCGACCCTGCTCGGTCTGGATCCCCACATGGGGCTGCTGGCCGGCTCCATCACTCTCTCCGGCGGCCACGGCACCGGTGCTGCCTGGAGTGCCACCTTCTCCGAGAAGTACGGCGTGCAATCCGCCGCTGAGCTCGCCATCGCCTGTGCCACCTTCGGTCTGGTGCTGGGCGGCCTGATTGGCGGCCCGGTCGCCCGCTATCTGGTGAAGAAAGTGCAGGTGCCCGGTGAGGAGCACAATCAGGATGAGGCCCCCCAGGGCTTCGAAATGCCGGATATGGAGCGCCCCCTCACCACTTTCAGCGTTATCGAAACGCTGGCATTGATCGCCATCAGCCTCAAGGGTGGCGAGCTGCTCTCTGCTTCCCTCAAAGGGGGCGCCTTCGAGCTGCCGATCTTTGTCTGCGTGCTGTTTGTCGGCGTGCTGCTGCGCAACGTCCTGACCCTGCTGAACTGGCATGAGGTGAGCGATCGCGAGGTCTCCCTGCTGGGCAACGTCAGCCTGTCGCTGTTCCTCGCCATGGCACTGATGAGCCTGAAATTGTGGGATCTGGCCAGCCTGGCCCTGCCCATCTTCATTCTGCTGGCCGCCCAGACAGTGGCGATGGCGCTCTACGCCATCTTCGTCACCTTCCGGGTGATGGGCAAAAATTACGATGCGGCCGTGCTGGCGGCAGGTCACTGCGGCTTTGGCCTGGGGGCCACCCCGACCGCGATTGCCAACATGCAGGCCATTACCCAGCGCTTCGGTCCCTCCCACCTGGCGTTTCTGGTGGTGCCCATGGTGGGCGCCTTCTTTATCGACATCATCAACGCCATGGTGATCAAGCTGTTTATGGCGATGCCGTTCCTGTAATTCCCTTTCAGTCAGACGTATATGAGCAGAGCCCACCTTTCGGTGGGCTCTTTGTTTGTTCTCTACTCGCCAACTGACGCAGGCAGAGCCGGGGCTCGCATCCGCCACCAAGGTGGCCCGCGAGCAACTCAGAAAACCCGGAATCCCCACATCCCGCACTCCTCCAAACAACAAAAAGCCCCGCACTCGACAGAGGGCGGGGCTTGTTTATCTCAGCCGGAACAGACCGGGACGTGCACCTTACAGGATAAAGGTCGACACCTGCTGGTTCAGGTCAGCAGCACGCCCTTTAAGGCTGTGTGCCTGATCCAGATCGCGCATGGCAGCGGCGGTGATCTCGTCACTCACATCCTTGATGGCGGTGGTGTTCTGGGTGATCTCGCCGGTCACCTGGGTCTGCTCCTCGGCAGCAGTGGCGATCTGACCCGCCATGTCGGAGATGAGGGAGATGGCGCTGGTGATCTCTTCCAGCGCACGCACCGCCTGATCGGCATCCTGCACGCTGTTGTCCGCCAGCCCCTGACTGGTCTGCATCAGGCTCACCGCGCGGGCAGTGGTCTGTTGCAGGGTCTCGATGGTGGACTGGATCTGCTGGGTGGAGTCCTGGGTACGGCGCGACAGCACACGCACCTCATCAGCCACCACCGCAAAACCACGACCCTGCTCACCGGCGCGAGCTGCCTCGATGGCTGCGTTCAGCGCTAGCAGGTTGGTCTGCTCGGCAATCCCCTGAATGGTGGAGAGAATGCTGGTGATGGCCTGCGCGTGGCGGCTCAGCTCGCCGATCACCTCGGTCGCCTGCCCCACCTCTTCGGCCAGACCATTGATGGACTGGCGAGTCTTGTTGACCAGCATTTTGCCCTGCTCGCTGCTCTGGGCAGATTGCTGGGCAGCGGCGGCGGTGTTCTCGGCGTTGCCGGCGATCTCCATGGTGGCGCTTGCCATCTCGGTGACTGCCGTGGCGACCATGGTCACCTCCTGCTGCTGACGCTGCAGCTCGTCCACCGCGGCCTGGTTGGTCACCAGACTGCGCTCGGCATCGGCGTTCAACTCGTTGGCCAGCTGGCGGATATTGCCGATCAGCTGATGCTGACTGCCGACGAAACGGTTGAAGCTGTTGGCCAGTTGGCCCACTTCGTCGTTGGCGTCGATCTTGATGCGCTGGGTCAGATCGCCATTACCATCGGCAATGCGGGCCAGTGCTTGGGAGACCTTGGTGAGCGGGCCAAGCAGCATGCTGACCAGCCAGGAGATAGCGAGGATGCTCCCCACCAGCACCAGCAGCGCCATCCCCAGCTGGGTCATCAGCAGGGAGGAGAGCGGCGCTTCCAGCGCGGCCTTGTCCAGCACCAGCACCAGTTCCCAGTCTGTGTCGGGGATATCAGCCGCCCACAGCAGCTTGTCGCGACCTTCGCTGTCGAAGTAGGCCGGCACCAGATCCTTGCTCGACTTGCTCTGCTCGATCAGCGCGTTGGTCAGATCGTTGTCGATCTCGCTGGCCGGTTTCATCGCCTTGGCGGCATCCTTGTAGGCGATGATGGTGCCATCCTTGTGCATCATGATGGCGAAACCGTCGGCAGGCAGCTGCATCTTGGTCACGTCTTCCACCAGCGAGGCGATGGAGAGGTCACCACCGACTACCCCGCCAGAAACCGGCTGGGCCAGGGTCACCACCATGATGTTGTAAGCCACATCGAGATAGGGTTTGGTGACAATCAGGCCACCTTTGCTCATCGCCTCCTGGTACCAGCCACGGGAGCGCGGGTCGTAGCCATCGCGGTTGATGGAAGGATCGGAGTCATTCATCTTGCCGCTGCTCTCACCGAAATAGGTGAGCTGGAAACGGCCGGAAACTTGTGCCTGTTGCAAGGCATTGAGGGGTTCGGCACCGGCCTTGTTGCCGAGCGCCTGGATCACGTCGCGACGGGCGGCGAGCCAGTCGCTGACACGCTCGGCCTGCTGGGTACCCAGCCGTTGCAACTGCTCCTGGCTGCCTTGCAGCAACAGGGACTTCTGGCTGCTATAGCTCTGCCAGGAGAGCAACAAAATCACCAACGAAAGGGCGATCACCACTGACAACAGTATCTTCTGCTTGAGTGACAGGTTTTTCATCATGTGTTCTTCTTATTGAGGTGAGGAGCGGGTTTTTCCCTAAATTGCACAACACTACACGTAGTCATTAGCGACCCGAATGGCCAAAACTGAACCTGAAAATGGGTCTGCGGGCGATATTTTCTACCGAGGTGGAGAAAAGTGCACCAGAAATTGACGGCATGAGCCGCACAAGCCAAGGCAACCCTGTTTATTCCTTCCACAATTGGCTAGAATATCCCGTTTTTAAATCACATCGACCCTGAGAGTTTTCACGATGTTCGAAGTTAATCCCGTATTAAATAAACTTAAGGAGCTGTCTGAGCGGACCGAGCTTCTTAGGGGGTACCTTTGACTATGACGCCAAGAAAGAGCGTCTAGAAGAGGTCAACGCCGAGCTGGAACAGCCGGACGTATGGAATGAACCCGAGCGCGCACAGGCGCTGGGCAAAGAGCGCGTTGCGCTGGAAAACGTGGTCGGCACCATCGACACCCTGACCCAGGGCGTGGATGACGTCGAGATGCTGGTGAGCCTAGCCGTGGAAGGGGAAGACGAAGAGACCTTCAACGAAGCCATCGCCGAATCCGAACAGCTGGAAGCCAAGCTGGTGGATCTCGAGTTCCGTCGTATGTTCTCCGGTCAGCACGACGGCTCCGACTGCTATATCGACATCCAGTCCGGCTCCGGTGGTACCGAAGCACAGGATTGGGCCAACATGGTACTGCGCATGTACCTGCGCTGGGGCGATGCCCACGGCTACAAGCCCGAGCTGATTGAATGCTCCGAAGGCGACGTGGCTGGTATCAAATCCGCCACCATCAAGTTCACCGGCGAATATGCGTTCGGCTGGCTGCGTACCGAAACCGGCGTACACCGTCTGGTTCGCAAGTCCCCGTTCGATTCCGGTGGCCGTCGTCACACCTCCTTCTGTTCTGTGTTCGTCTACCCCGAGATCGACGACGATATCGATATCGAGATCAACCCGGCGGATCTGCGGATCGACGTCTACCGTGCCTCCGGTGCCGGTGGTCAGCACGTTAACCGAACCGAATCCGCGGTGCGTATTACCCACGTTCCGACCGGTGTCGTGGTACAGTGCCAGAACGACCGTTCCCAGCACAAAAACAAAGACCAGTGTATGAAGCAGCTGAAAGCCAAGCTCTACGAGCTGGAAATTCAGAAGCAGAACGCTGAGAAACAAGCCCTGGAAGAGACCAAGTCTGATATCGGTTGGGGCAGCCAGATCCGTTCCTATGTGCTGGATGACTCCCGTATCAAGGATCTGCGCACCGGCGTCGAAACCCGTAATACCCAATCGGTGCTCGACGGTGACTTGGACAAGTTTATCGAAGCCAGCCTGAAATCAGGTCTGTAAACAAGCAGGAATCACCATGTCTGAACAAACCATCACTCCGGAAGTCGACCAAACTCTCGAACTCAACAACGAGATGACCGAGCGTCGTTCCAAGCTGGCCGCCCTGCGCGCCCAGGGTAATCCTTTCCCCAACGACTTCCGTCGCGACAGCCTCTCTGGCGATCTGCACGCAGAGTTCGACGACAAAAGCGCCGAGGAGCTGACGAGCCTGGGTAAACGGGTGAAGATTGCCGGTCGCATCATGACCCGCCGGATCATGGGCAAGGCTTCTTTCGCCACCCTGCAGGACATGGCCGGCAAGATCCAGGTCTACGTCACCCGTGACGACCTGCCGGAAGGTTTCTACAACGAGCAGTTCAAGAAGTGGGATCTGGGCGACATCGTGGGTGTCGAAGGTACCCTGTTCAAGACCCAGACCGGTGAGCTCTCCGTTCACGTTTCCGATATCCGCCTGCTGACCAAGGCGCTGCGTCCGCTGCCCGAGAAGCACAAAGGCCTGACCGACCAGGAAGCTCGCTGCCGCCAGCGCTACCTGGATCTGATCGCCAACGAAGAGTCTCGCAAGACCTTCATGATCCGCACCCAGGTGGTTGCCGGTATCCGCAAGTTCTTCAACGAAAAGCGCTTCATGGAAGTGGAAACCCCGATGATGCAAGTCATCCCGGGTGGTGCCTCCGCGCGTCCGTTCGTCACTCACCACAATGCGCTGGACATCGACATGTACCTGCGTATCGCTCCGGAGCTCTACCTGAAGCGTCTGGTGGTTGGTGGTTTCGAGCGTGTCTACGAGATCAACCGCAACTTCCGTAACGAAGGTATCTCGGTTCGTCACAACCCCGAGTTCACCATGATCGAGTTCTACATGGCCTACGCCGACTACATCGATCTGATGGACCTGACCGAAGAGCTGCTGCGCACCCTGGCGCAGGACATTCTGGGCGACACCAAGATCCGTTACGCCAAAGAGGGCGAAGAGGGCCTGACCATCGATTTCGGTCAGCCGTTCCAGCGCCTCACCATGGTCGAGTCCATCCTGAAGTTCAATCCGGATGTAACTCTGGACGATCTGGCTACCCTCGAGAGCGCCAAGGCCGTTGCCAAGCGTCTGCACATCGAGCTGATGAAGGGCTGGGAGCTGGGCCACGTGATCACCGCGATCTTCGAAGAGACCGTGGAGCACATGCTGCTGCAACCGACCTTCATCACCGAGTACCCGGCTGCCGTTTCTCCGCTGGCTCGCCGCAACGACGTGAACCCGGATGTAACCGACCGCTTCGAATTCTTCATCGGTGGCCGCGAGCTGGCCAACGGCTTCTCCGAGCTGAACGATGCTGAAGATCAGGCCAAGCGCTTCCAGGATCAGGTTGATCAGAAAGAAGCTGGCGACGACGAAGCCATGTTCTACGACGCCGACTTCGTCACCGCGCTGGAACACGGCCTGCCGCCGACTGCCGGTCAGGGTATCGGTATCGACCGTCTGGTCATGCTGTTTACCAACAGCCACACCATCCGTGACGTCATTCTGTTCCCGGCCCTGCGTCCGCAGAAGTAAGGCCCACAGAAGCCAGCTACATCCCTTGGGTCAATCCCGAGCGTGATAGCCAATAAAAACGCCCCGCCACTGCGGGGCGTTTTTTTATAATGCTCACAACAATTGACGAATGCTTACCGCTTATGAGGCTGGCGGTAGCAGCCACTCTCCCTGCCACAAGGTGACGGCCTGACCGGCCATCAGTACCCGCGCCTCCTGCAGTTCAAGCCGTAACTCACCACCACGGGCCGAAATCTGACGGGCCCGCAGTTGCCGTTTACCAAGCCGTTCGGCCCAGAAGGGCACCAGAGCGCAGTGGTTGGAACCAGTAACCGGATCCTCATCGACGCCCACCCAAGGGGCGAAATAGCGGGAGACAAAGTCATGGTTCGAGTCGTTTGAGGGCGCCGTCACTATCACCCCCCGTCCCGGCAAAGCACGCAGAGCATGAAAATCAGGCGAAAGCGTACGGATCTCCTCTTCACTTGCCAGTTCCAGCAAGAACTTGGCTCCGGCCGCTAGGGTTTGTCTTGGTTGGCAGCCGAGCGCGGCAGCATAGGCTAGGTCCAGCGTCAGTGGAGCCAATGCGATACGTGGAAAATCAAGCCAAATCCACTCATCTTCGCGCTGGGCCAGCAGCTCACCACTACGGGTCTCGAAGCGGATAGTCTCGTGTGCAGCTACCGCCCCTGTCTGCCACAACACATGAGCAGCCGCCAAGGTGCCATGACCGCAGAGATCAACCTCGACTTTCGGCGTGAACCAGCGCAACTGATAATGGGCTCTGCCAAGTTGTACCAAAAAGGCTGTCTCGGAGAGGTTGAACTCGGCCGCCATCGCCAGCTGGCAGGCATCAGGCAGGGCTGCTCCCAATACGACCACCGCGGGATTGCCACCAAGGGGCTGCTGACTGAACGCATTGACATGAAACAATCGGATATTCGACATGGCACTTCCTGTGTTATCAAGTGGCTCTCATTTAACGCTCTTTATACCACGCCCCTCTTTTGCTGCGGGAGCAGGCGTACCCCTGCCCTTTTAATGCATTAATAGAATAAAGAAGACATTTTTATTCTTTGTTGTTATCCAACACGCCCTTTAATCTGGCCAAAAATCAGACCATGGAAGACGCGTGTGATGCAATTGAAGGATTCCCCATTCAACCTCTCCCCCCTCTCTGACGAGCAGCAACGTCAGCTGGGTCAGGTAATCTCGACCCTCAATACCCAACAACTGGCCTGGGTGAGCGGATATCTCTACGGCCTCTCCCAGACCGGTCAGCAGAGCGTTGCAGCCAGCGCCGCCGTGGCTGTACCCAGCGGCAGCCTGACCATTCTCTACGGCTCCCAGACCGGCAACGCCAAAGGTGTCGCCAGTGCCATCAAGGCGCAGGCAGAGGCCCGCGGTCTACCGGTCACCCTTGCGTCGATGGCCGACTACAAACCCAAGCAGCTCAAGAAAGAGAGCCACCTGCTGGTGGTAGTGAGCACTTACGGGGAGGGTGAACCGCCGGAGAGCGCCGTCGATCTGTTCGAGCAGCTTAAAAAAGGCAAGCTTGGCAAACTGGACGGCCTCAAGTTCGCGGTGCTGGGGCTGGGTGACAGCTCCTACGAATTTTTCTGCCAGACCGGCAAAGATTTTGACAACTTCCTCGCCACCGCTGGAGCCGAGCGCATTTATGAGCTCGCCAGCCTTGATGTGGATTATCAGGATGCAGCCAAGGCGTGGAGCGAACAGGCACTCAACGCCATCACCGCAACCCTCTCTACCGGAGCAGCCAGCAGCAGCGTAGCCAGCGCGGTGCAGCAGGCGGTTGGCCACAGCCAGTACAGCAAGGAGAACCCCTTCCCTGCCCGCCTGTCGGTCAATCAGAAGATAACTGGCCGAGATTCCACCAAGGATATCCGCCATATCGAGATCAATCTGGCCGACTCCGGCCTCACCTATCAACCGGGTGATGCCCTCGGCGTCTGGTTCGACAACGATGCAGAACTGGTTAATGAAGTGCTGGCCCTGACCGGCCTCTCCGGCGATGAAGCCACAGCCCACGGCACCTTGCGCGCCGCACTGACCGGTCACTTCGAACTGACCCGGCTGCACGGCGGCTTTATCACAGGACTCGCTGACATATCGGAGAACGCAGCGCTGAAAGATCTGGCTGGCGACAAGGCCCAGGTCAATGCACTGGTCGCCTCTGCCCAAGTGGTGGATGTACTGAAACGCTTCCCGACCGAGCTCACGGCCGAGCAGCTGGTTGGCCAGCTGCGACCCCTCACCCCGCGCCTCTACTCCATCGCCTCCAGCCAGAGCGAGGTGGAAGAGGAGGTGCACCTGACCGTCGGCGTGGTGCGCTACCCGCAGGAAGATGGCACAGTGCGCAGCGGCGCCGCCTCCTCCTATCTGGCGGATCGGCTGATTGAGGATGGCGAAGTACGGGTATTCGTCGAACACAACGACAACTTTCGCCTGCCCGCCAATCCCGACATCCCCGTCATCATGGTGGGCCCGGGCACCGGCATCGCCCCGTTCCGCGCCTTTATGCAGGAGCGGGAAGCGCAGGGGGCCGAGGGCAAGAACTGGCTCTTCTTCGGCAACCCCCACTTTACCCAGGATTTCCTCTATCAGGTGGAGTGGCAGCGTTATGTGAAATCTGGGCTGCTGTCGAAGATCTCCCTGGCCTTCAGCCGGGATCAGGCCAACAAGATTTATGTGCAGGACCGTCTGCGCGAGGCAGGGCTTGAGCTCTACCAGTGGCTGGAAGCAGGCGCTCACTTCTATGTGTGTGGCGACGCCAACAAGATGGCCAAGGATGTACAGGAGGCCCTGCTGGATGTAATTGCCGAACACGGTCACAAGAGCCGTGAGGAAGCAGAAGAGTATTTGAGCGAATTGCGTCGTGCCAAACGTTATCAAAGGGATGTCTATTGATGAGCAAACAACCTCTTTCTCACCCAAAAGCGGGACCGGTCGAAGGGCCGCTGGCCGACAACGAGCGCCTCAAGCGCGAGAGCAACTTCCTGCGTGGCACCATTGAGCAGGATCTGCAAGACCCGCTCACCGGCGGCTTTAACGGCGACAACTTCCAGCTGATCCGCTTTCACGGCATGTATCAGCAGGATGACCGTGACATCCGCCCGGAGCGCGCCGCCCAGAAGCTGGAGCCGCTGCACAACGTCATGCTGCGTGCCCGCCTGCCGGGTGGGATCATCACCCCGGCCCAGTGGCAGATCATCGACAAGTTCGCCGAAGAGCACAGCCTCTACGGCAGCATCCGCCTGACCACCCGTCAGACCTTCCAGTTCCACGGGGTATTGAAGCGCGACATCAAGCTGATGCACCAGACCCTCAACAGCACCGGCATCGATTCCATCGCCACCGCCGGCGATGTGAACCGCAACGTGCTCTGCACCAGCAACCCGGTGGAGTCCGAGCTGCATCAGGAGGCCTACGAGTGGGCCAAGAAGATATCCGAACACCTGCTACCCAAGACCCGCGCCTACGTGGAGATCTGGCTGGACGGTGAAAAACTGGGGCAGGACGAGGAGCCGATCCTGGGCTCCAACTACCTACCGCGCAAATTCAAGACCACTGTGGTGATCCCGCCTCACAACGACGTGGATATCCACGCCAACGATCTCAACTTCGTGGCGATCGCCGAGCATAGCAAGCTGGTGGGCTTCAACGTGCTGGTGGGCGGCGGGCTGGCTATGACCCACGGCGACACCAGCACCTACCCGCGCAAGGCGAGCGACTTTGGCTTTATTCCGCTCTCCCACGTGCTGGAGGTGGCGGCTGCCGTGGTCAGCACCCAGCGCGACTGGGGCAACCGGGTCAACCGCAAGAACGCCAAGACCAAGTACACCCTTGAACGGGTTGGCGTCGAAGCCTTCAAGGCCGAGGTGGAGAGCCGCGCCGGCATCCAGTTCGGGCCGGTTCGTCCCTATGAGTTCACCAGCCGTGGCGATCGCTTCGGTTGGGTCGAGGGGATCGACGGCAAGCACCACCTCACCCTGTTTATCGAGAATGGCCGCCTCCTTGACTTCCCGGGCAAGCCGCTCAAAACCGGCATGCTGGAGATCGCCAAGGTGCATCAGGGGGATTTTCGCCTGACCGCCAACCAGAACCTGATCATCGCCGGGGTACCTGCCAGCGAGAAGGCTCGCATCGAAGGGCTTGCACGCCAATACGGCCTGCTGGATGACGGCGTGAGCGAGCAGCGCAAGCAGTCCATGGCCTGCGTGGCCCTGCCCACCTGCCCGCTGGCAATGGCCGAGGCGGAGCGCATGCTGCCCGCCTTTGTCACCGACATCGAAGGCTTACTGGCCAAGCACGGCCTGGCGGATGACGCCATCATCTTCCGGGTCACCGGCTGCCCCAACGGCTGCGGCCGCGCCATGCTGGCGGAAGTAGGTCTGGTGGGCAAGGCGCCCGGCCGCTACAACCTCCATCTGGGGGGCAATCTGGAGGGCACCCGCATTCCGCGCCTCTATAAGGAGAACATCACCGAGCCGCAGATCCTGGCCGAACTGGACGCGTTGATCGGCCGCTGGGCCACCGAGCGAAATCAGGGTGAGTGCTTCGGCGACTTCGTGATCCGGGTTGGGGTAATTGCCCCCGTTATCGATTCTGCGAGGGACTTCTATGCCGCTTAATCTGCCGCTTAATGTCACTGAAGATGGCCGCCTTGACCTGCAGGCGCTGCTGGCCCTCGGCCGTGAGGAGCAAGTCGAGGCACTGGCGCCCCTCAACCGCGAGCTGGATACCATGAGCGCCCCCGAGCGGGTGCGCTGGGCTCTGGCCAATCTGCCGGGGGAGCATGTGCTCTCCTCCAGCTTCGGCATTCAGGCGGCGCTGATGCTCCATCTGGTAAGCCGCGAGCGGGCCGATGTGCCGGTGGTGCTGACCGATACCGGTTATCTGTTCCCGGAGACCTACCGCTTTATCGACGAGCTGACCGAGCGCCTCGCGCTAAATCTCAAGATCTATCGGGCCGAGCTCAGCCCAGCCTGGCAGGAGGCGCGATTTGGCCTCCTGTGGGAGCAGGGGGTAGAGGGGATCACCCGCTACAACCAGCTCAACAAGGTGGAGCCGATGGACCGCGCCCTGCGGGAGCTGGGGGCCCAGACCTGGTTCTCCGGCCTGCGCCGGGAGCAGTCCGGCAGCCGTGGCAAGCTGCCGGTGCTGGGCATCCAGCGCGGCCGCTTCAAGTTCCTGCCGGTGATCGACTGGAGCAACAAGGATGTCTTCTACTACTTCAAGGAGTTCGACCTCCCCTACCACCCGCTGTGGGAGCAGGGTTATCTCTCGGTGGGCGATGTCCACACCACCGCCAAGTGGGAACCGGGCATGAGCGAGGAGCAGACCCGCTTCTTCGGCCTCAAGCGCGAGTGCGGTTTGCACGAGGAAAATGGCGAGAACGACGGCTCAGGCATCTAATCCCGTCTTGAAAACCCAACAGAACAACAAGGGCATCCGAAGATGCCCTTGTTGTTATTTGCCCATTGGCATTCGTCCGTCAGCGGCGCTGCCAGGTCTCGAAGCTATAGGGGTGCGGGTTCTTCTCATCGGCAGGGTGGCTCTCGCAATCAACGCGTTGCCACTGGCCATCGTCAAAAGCGGGGAAACGGGTATCTCCCTCCACCGCCAGATCGATTTGCGTCAGATAGAGGCAATCTGCGCTCGGCAACATCTCGGCATAGAGATGACCACCACCGATCACCATCAACTCCTCCACCGAGCTGCCTGCCAACAGCGCCAGCGCCGCCTCGACGGAGCCCACCACCTCGATGCCCTCGGCCTGATAGTCGGGATTGCGGCTGATCACCAGATTGCGCCGTCCGGGCAGCGGTCGACCAATGGATTCGAAGGTCTTGCGCCCCATCAATACCGGTTTACCGAGGGTGACACGCTTGAAGTGGGCCAGATCAGCCGGCATATGCCATGGCATCTGGTTGTCCTTGCCGATCACCCTGTCGTGGGCCATGGCGGCAATCATGGAAATCTTCATGGGGCCTCTCACCGTCTGTCAGATTATGGGGCGGTTACGGTACACGACCAGAGAGGGGATCGCCAAACCGAAACTGAGGGCACCGACGATAAAGAGCGCCTTGAGGCCGTTCTCCACCGCACTCTGGATCAACTCCATGGTCACGCCGTTGATGTTGAGCTCTACCACCGCAATCATGGTCTTGAAGGCATAACTGCCCGGGATCATCGGAATGATGGAGGCAACGCTGAACACCGGACGCGGCGCCAGCAGACGGCGCGACCAGTAGACGCAGACAAAGCCGACCGTGGTGGCCGCCGCCAGCGTCGCCCACTCGATGGGCATACCATAGTGGATCAGCAAGGTACGCAGGCTGTGGGCCAGCGCGCCGCCCATGGCGCAATACTTCAGCATCCGTGGTGGCACATTAAACAGCATGGCAAACCCCACCGCCGGAATGGAGGACCAGAAGGCATCCTTGGCCAGTAGCCAGAGCAAATCCATCATACTTTCCACCCCCAGATACCGGTGACCGACATGGCCAAAATGATACCTATGGCGGCGCTGATGGTCAGCAGGGTCGCGGTCCCCCAGCGGGCCAGCCCCATGTTGAAGTAGCCCTTCACCATGTCTGAGACCGCATTGATCAGCGGAAAGCCCGGCACCAGCAGCAGCACGCTGGCCGCCATGGCGAGATAAGGCTGGTCACCCCAGTTAAAGAAGGTGGCGCTGGAGGAGAGCAAGGTGGCGATAAAGCCGGTAGCGGCAAAGTTGATGAGCGGGCTATGGTGATGGCGGGCCATCAGCTGGCGCACCCGCATCGCCACGGCAGACGAGAAACAGGTCACCAGGAAGATGGGCCAGTCACCGCCAAACAGCAGGCTAAAGGCACCACATGAGAGCCCCACCATGGGGACCACCAGCCGGGGGTGATAGTGAAAGGGGACGATGGCCTCGAGGCGCTGGCGCACTTCACGGGCACCGATCAGCTCTTTCTCCGCCATGATGCAGATCCGCTGGATCTCGCACACCACCTGCATGTTGATGCCATGTTCGCGCACCCGCCGGGTAGTGGTAACACAGCCCCCCTGATAGAGGCTGGTGAGCACGATGGCACTGGAAGAGATGGCCATCTCGACACTCTCCAGCCCCAGCGCCATCCCCAGCCGCACCGTGGTCTGCTCGATGATCCTGCTCTCCGCCCCGAACTGGGCCAACATCTGACCCACCTTGACGATAATGCGGGTGATCTCTGTCTGTTGCTCCCGCGACAACACCCGTCTTGGTGTGATACTTCTCATAATCCCTTCGAGTCGTAGCAATAAAAATTTCGGCCATATTAGCCTAACTTTTACTGTTATTCATCCACCCCTATCACAACCTGACTAATTAGTTATTACAAGAAGGAGAAAAGAAATTACATCACAAATACATTACGACTAACATTAAAAACCATAACAATCAGGTCGCCAGCAATTCCCTTTATTATGGCCTCACCGATTTGGCTGAAATATCAACCAAGGGGGTTATTGCAGATTATTTGCGACGTCGATAGTCAGCCAGATGGATTATTTTACCACTGCCATCGCTTTCAGGCGGAGGGTCCCCCTCTTCTCTGAACTGGCTCATTTCGCTGCGCATCAAATAAAAAGATTCCCGCATCATGTTGGTAATCCGGATACAGCTATCAAGATTGTTTTTCGCCAGACTGCGCTGACCATCAATCTTGAACTGCAACCCGCGCAGACGGCGCTGCTGATCGGGGCTCGCTCGGGCCATCAACTGGTCGATCTGCTGCTCCAGAATCGCATCCAGCCGGGAGGGCTCACTCGCGGCCAACTCCTTCAGGGTGTCAAAATCAGGCAACTCCATATGCCCTCCTTGGCGACTATTGCTGGCTCTACAACTTGAGGAACCAGCCATATAAAACTTTATATACGACCGAGCGGCAAAGAGCTCACCACACCACTCAGGTAATCGTTATTAAAATGGCAACCATGATGAAAATCATCCATTGAAATAACATGCAGAAACAAACATTTGCTTAAAAAAGAAAGAGCATGCAAAACACTTAGACATTTTAGGCTGCTTTTTTATGTTTTTTATTTCCAATAAAAGTCGGGATAAATTAATTTTGCTTCATTCGACTCTTTATCATCCATAAAATGACCAGTAGCTCCTTCCGACGATTTAACATATCTCACTGATTATGTTATTTTAATTGCCACTTTTATCGGACATTCAAGAGCAGACCATGAGCAAGGCAAAAATCGGTATCGTCACCGTCAGCGATCGCGCCAGCGCGGGCATCTATGAAGACCTCTCCGGCAAGGCCATCATCGACACCCTGAACGCCTATCTGACCTCGGAGTGGGAACCTGTCTATCAGGTGATCCCCGATGAACAGGATCAGATTGAAGCGACCCTGATCCGGCTGGCGGATGAAGAGCAGTGTTGTCTCATCGTCACCACAGGCGGCACCGGCCCGGCCAAGCGGGATGTCACGCCGGAAGCGACCGAAGCGGTGTGTGATCGCATGATGCCGGGCTTTGGCGAGCTGATGCGGGCCGAATCCCTCAAGTTTGTGCCGACCGCCATTCTGTCGCGCCAGACTGCTGGGCTGCGCGACGATACCCTGATCGTCAATCTGCCGGGCAAGCCCAAATCGATCCGCGAGTGTCTGGATGCAGTATTCCCCGCCATCCCCTACTGCATCGATTTGATGGAAGGGCCGTATCTTGAGTGCGATGAAACTGTCATCAAGCCATTTCGGCCGAAAAAATAGCAAAGCCGACCATAAAAAATAATGGCGAGCCACGGCTCGCCATTATTTTTAGCTCATCTGTTCGTGCAGACAAAATGCATCGATTATTTACGGCCGAATACTTTTACGCCCGCTTTGCTGCGCTCTGAATTACCGTACACTTCGATCTTTTTCACACAACGACGCGAACCCAGTGATTTCCACTCGGTCTCTTTATCACTGCTCATCTCCCGATCGAAGCGAATGGTTTTGGTACGATCACCACCATAGGTCACCACCACCCGATCCAGGGTCAAATCACGTTCCGCCTTCACCTTGATATATTTGGTCTGACGGCAAATCACCAAAGGAATTGTCGCACCATGATCACCGGCCCCCAGCAAAATAGTCCGCCCCAGCGTGAACTGATCATCGCCAGCATGGCTGGCTGACGCCACCACCAGCAAGACACCACCCAGCAGGGTGCGCGCGGAAAAACGGGAATTCCAGATAGACATCAGGGACATAACACCTCCAATAAAAAACGGAGTGCAATAATACGGACCGAACCATAACGGAAGCTGTACCCGAACGCGCATTTGCGGCGAAAGAGGGGCGATTGCCTGAGAAAATGAAGGAATTTGCCGATAAAAATGTGAAGGGCCGCATATTGCGGCCCTGACTGCATATGAGCGCTCAACGCTCCATGATCTGGGTCACATCTTCTTTATTAATCATCACCTCACGCCCTTCATGATCGTAATAGCGATACATACCGGTACTCTCGTCCAGCTTGGGCTTGCTCTCTGTGGTGATCATCTTGCCATCCTTGGTGCTCATGATGTATTGGGAGCTGCATGCTACCAGCCCCAGGGCGCACACCAGGATCATCATCAGTTTTTTCATAGGCGCACTCTTCTCCTTTCACCCTCACCACGAGGGTGTCATATCCAGCCTACTCCAATCCGGCAGGCAGTCGGAAACTTGCACAATAAAGTGAGATCACCATCAAAAATCAGTTACTTGCGACCACCCGGTTTGCCACTGCTACCGGTACCGGAACCACAGCCAAGTGCCAGCCGATCTGCCGCGGCTCTGGCCTGCACCAGACCATAGCCATAGCTGTTGTCCCGTCCGACAGCCCCCTGATCCTGGGCGCTGCTGCGCAGGGTCTGGCGCAGTTGATCATTGCTGCACTCCAGCCGCTGTGACCAGGCCAGGGTGGCGACCCCGACCACATGAGGGGTCGCCATCGAGGTACCGCTGTAGCTGGCGTAACCACTCGGCACGGTCGACAGCACAGCAACACCGGGGGCCGCCAGCTCCACCTGATCGTTGCGTTGCGAGAAATAAGCCAACTGCTTGCTGCCATCGATAGCAGCCACGCTCACCACACTGCTGTAAGAGGCGGGATAGGACTTGCTGGTGTTGCCCGCATTGCCCGCCGCCGCCACACTCAACACATTCTGGCTGTAAGCCTGATTGAACGCCTGCTCTTCCGTCTTGCTGGGCACATTGCCCCCTAGGCTCATGTTGATGACCATGCGAGTAAAGCCACGACTGCTCATCCCCTGCTTGCAGGCATTGAGAGCCCCCACCAGGTTGGAGGTATAGGCCCAGCCGTTGGCGCCAAACACCTTGATGATGTGCAGCGGGACACTCTGATTCGGCAAGACACCGACCACGCCCATGTCGTTCCCCCCAATGGCGGCTATGGTGCCTGCCACGTGGGTGCCGTGACCGTTTTCGTCACTGCTCCAGCTGCCTGTACCTGCGTTGTCACTACCCTGCACCTGCGCCCCATGGGGCAGATCCGGGTGATTGCCGCTATAGCCAGAGTCAATGATACACACCAGCACCTCTCCGGCCATACCATCGCTCAGTTGTGGCGCCTGTACCATGGGAATGCCATAAGGCAGGGTCTCGGCACTGGCATAACGCTTGGCATCCGGCTCCACCCACAGCACGTTGGGGTTGCGCGCCAGCGCTGTCGCTGCAGCAGCTGGCAACCAGAGCGCCAGCGCATGCTGCTCGGGCAGTTGCAGGGCCAGCTCGCCCCCCATCCCTTTGCTTTGGGCCAGCACAGCGGCCTCCGCCCCCGGCTTGAGTTGCACCAGATAACGAGCCCGTTCGGCAGCCATTACCCCCTGTGCCAGTACGCCTGCCACCAGCAGGCCTGTCCATATCCGTCTCATCAGCCACTCCTTCCATCGACCTGATAGCCACCAGCAAAGTGTAGTGGCAGGCTGGCGCAGGTCCGAGCGGATACAAAAAGGCCGGACATCTGTCCGGCCTCTTCTTTCAAGCGCAAGAGCGCAATCATGACTTGGCGGGCTGGCGCTCACCGGTCACGGTCGGGTTCTTGGGATCGGAACTCCACTCGTACCAACCGCCGTCGTAGACGCTGATCTGTTTCCAGTCCATCAGCCAGGCGTAGAAGAAGGCCTCGGAGGCGCGCCAGCCGGTACCGCAGTAGAACGCAGCCTGCTGAGTTGGCTCGATGTTCCACTGCTCCCACATGGCGAGGATCTCGCGGGCCGGCTTCATGGTGCCGTCCGGGTTGTGGAAGTCGCTCATGCTGTTGGCATCCACCCCGCCGTGACCCCACTTGGCCCCCGGGATATCGCCCTTCGGCTTGATGTAGCTGTAACCTGAGGTGTTGCCGACAAACTCGTCCCAGGTACGCACGCTGACCAGGGCGCTATCGGGCTTCTTGAGCAGCTCTTTCGCCTGACTTAGCGTGGTGTAGTACTCGGGGTGAGCAGGAATGGCCACGCCAAACTCCTTCACCGGCTCATATTTGTTGGGCAGACCGGTTTCGGTGCGCAGGTGCTGGATAAACCAGGCATCCAGACCACCGTCCAGCAGGCGCACATCTTCCACCCCCGCATACATCATCAGATGCGCGGCACGGGCGGCCGCCATGGTGTTGCGACCATAGAGGATGACGGTGGTGTCGTGACGGATGCCGTTGTCCAGCAACAGCTTCTTGAGCGCTTCGTCAGAGACCTTGTTCCACAGCGGCTCCTCTTCGAGGCTGTTGGTATCGATATAACCGGCCCCCGGGATGTGGCTGATGAGGTAGGCCTTGGGTGAACCCCAATCCACTTCAAACAGCTTCCAGTCCCCCTTGGGCGCCGCGACAACCGGCTTGCCCTCTTGCAGGTCAGCCAACCAGCGCGGATAGACCAGCTGCTGCCAGCGTGCCAGCGACTCGCGCGGTGCGGCTTGCCACCCTTGCAGCTCGAACAGCTGCTTGATCCCCTGCTTGCGCAGCAGACGGGCCACCTCGGCCACTTCGCGGGACGCACCGTAGAGGGCAACCGGACGATCGGCCTTCAGTCCCTTGATCTCGAGGGCCTTTGGCCACTCTTCATCGCTGTATTTCCACTCGGCAGAGAGGTTCTCGGCGCCCGCCACATGGCCGCCCTGTTTCTCCCCTTCCATCGGCCACCCCTGATAGAAGTAGCTGGCGCGGGTATCCAGGATGACAGCCTGTTTGGCCTTGGCATCGGCCAGCGAGAGCGGTGGCAACTCCCCTGCCACGGCGGGCAGGGCACACCAGAGCAGTAAGGTCGCCAGCGCGGCCTGCAGGAAGCGAAGATGTCGTTTCATGGTGATTTCTCGATTCATAGTGAACAAGGTTAAAAAATGGAGCGACCCAGCCGCTCGGCCAGCAGCTCCAGCGCCGCCGTGCCCGCCAGCGAGTTGCCGGCTTTGTTGAGCTCGGGCGACCAGACACAGACGCAGAGCTCACCCGGGATCAGGGCGATGATACCGCCACCGACGCCCGATTTGCCCGGCATGCCGACCCGATAGGCAAAATCCCCCGCCTCGTCATAGAGGCCGCAGGTGGCGAGCAGGGCGTTGACCTGTTTGGTGGTACGGGCGGGCAGCAGCGGTACGCTCTCGCCCAGTGGCACACCACGGTTGGCCAGATAGATGAATGCCCGCGCCAGATCGACGCAGCTCATGCGGATGGCACAGGCATTGAAGTAGCTTTGCAGCACCTTGTCCACTTCGTTTTCGAAGTTGCCATAGGCCTTCATCAGATAGGCGATGGCGGCGTTGCGGGCAGAGTGCTGATATTCGGAGCGGGCGACGACCTGATCCGCCATGATGGCCGGATTGCCGGAAAGACGGCGCACCAGCTCGAGGGTACGCTGACGGGGCGCAGTGAGGCGGGTCTCCAGCAGGTCGCTCACCACCAGCGCCCCGGCATTGATAAAGGGGTTGCGGGGGATCCCCTGCTCGAACTCGAGCTGCACCAGCGAGTTGAAGGGCTGGCCGGAGGGCTCCTTGCCAACACGGGCCCAGATCTCCTCCTCCTGATAGAGAGTGAGTGCCAGGGTCAGGCTCAGGGCCTTGGAGATACTCTGGATGGAGAAGGGTTCAAAAGCGTCACCGGCGGTGAACAGCTCCCCCTCGACGGTACAGACTGCGATACCGAGCCGATCGGCCGGTACCTGAGCCAGTGCCGGAATGTAGTCGGCCACCTTGCCTTGTCCCAGCAACGGGCGCACCTCTTCAAGGATGCTGGCCAGTAATTCGGATGACAACACCATAAGCAATAAGCGATTCCATGACTAAAACAGCGGTGGAGATCCCATTCCCACTGACAAAAATCCCGCCAGCGGCGGGATTTTTCAGTTACCCACAACAAGGCGCCAGATGCGGCAGCCTTGTATCAGGCCGGTTCACCGTACCAGAGGTCGAACAGCTCGGTAACGACCACGGCTTCCATCCCCTTGCCTTCCAGCCAGGATTTGACGGCAGCGCGGTCTTCTTCGGTACACTTGCCCAGTTGCTGGGTGCAGATCATCCCTTCCCAGGCCAGGTGACCGGAGCCGGCAAAAGCCAGTTTACGGGGTTCAACAACCTCATCGATCATCGCATCGACTACCGCATCGATGGTCTCTTCGGCAGTGCCGACCGGGAAGTTGAAACTGATGTCGAAACCCATTTCCTGGAATTCATCGACGCGCAGTTTCTTGCGCAGGCGGCGGCTACGATTGGCCATGATAGCTCCTCAAGTTAGTTGATACGCTAGGTGTGTTGACGTGCCAGCTTAGCTGACACGCTTGAAAATCAGATCCCAAACCCCGTGGCCAAGACGGTGGCCACGTTGTTCAAATTTGGTCAGCGGACGCCAGTCCGGACGGGGCACCCAGTTGCCGGTGGCAGAGGTATTCTCGTAACCCTCGGCGGCGCTCATCACTTCCAGCATGTGCTCGGCATAGTTTTCCCAGTCGGTCGCCATGTGGAACACGCCACCGATGGCCAGCTTCTGGCGAATATCCTGGGCAAATGCAGGCTGTACGATGCGACGCTTGTGGTGACGGCTCTTGTGCCAGGGGTCCGGGAAGAAGAGCTGCAGGCAGGAGAGGGAACCGTTCGGGATCATGTGCTCCAGCACTTCCACCGCATCGTGGCAGATCACCTTCAGATTGGTGACACCCGCTTCCTGAGCGGTACCCAGACAGGCGCCCACGCCCGGGGAGTGCACTTCAATGCCGATGAAGTTCTTCTCGGGGGCATTCTTGGCCATCTCCACCAGAGAGGCGCCCATGCCAAAGCCGATCTCCAGCACCACAGGTGCTTCACGGCCAAACAGCGCGACCAGATCGAGCTGCTTTGGCTCGAAATCGATGCCCATGACCGGCCAGAGCTCTTCCAGGGCCTTCTCCTGCCCTTTGGTCAGGCGGCCTTCGCGACGGACAAAGCTGCGGATCTTGCGCATGAATTTGCCGTCTTCGTTAAATACATCTTGGGTCACAGGCATAATGGTCTCGTTATTTCATCAATCTGGGTAATACATCTTGTGTCCGATCCCGAGCGGGACCGCTCGCGGTTCGTCATTTCATCGACCCGCGAAAACAGGGGAGCGAATTATCCCAAGATAGGCCCAAGGCGCAAGTGTTTCGCGCAACAAATATTCCGGCCATCCACTTCCCTGCGCCTTCACTGGCATCACCATACCGACTAACCGTCCAATATAATCCGCAGCAGAGTCGTTCCAGCCCTTTTTTGGCGATTTTTGTGACAATCATTGCCTCATTTCTGAAATCTGATACAAACGGATAACCTGGCGGTCGAATGGAGCGACCGCCCACATGCCGAGAGAATTGTCTATGCAGCCGTTTTTTGCCCAGCGCTTCGAGAAGGTTGAACCTTCCTTTATCCGTGAAATCCTCAAAGTTGCCGCCAATCCGGAGATCATCTCCTTCGCCGGTGGCCTGCCCAATCCCCACCTGTTTCCGGTCAAGGCGATCGAGCAGGCCTGTCAGGATGTGCTGCGCGAGCAAGGGGCTGCCGCCCTGCAATATGCGGCGACCGAGGGCTTCGCCCCGCTGCGCCAGTATATTGCCGACCGCTATCTGGCCCGCCACGGCATGCAGATCAATCCGGACAACATCCTCATCACCAGCGGCTCCCAGCAGGCGCTGGATCTGCTGGGCAAGGTGCTGATCGACGAGGCTCAGGATCTCATCATCGAAGAGCCGGGTTACCTTGGCGCCATTCAGGCTTTTTCTGTCTACCAGCCCACCTTCAAGCCGATCACCCTTGAAGAAGAGGGTCTGGATCTGGCGGCGCTGGATGCGCTGCTGGCAAGCGGGTCCAATGCCAAGCTGCTCTACGGCGTGCCCAACTTCCAGAACCCGAGCGGTGTCTCCTACAGCCGTGCTAACCGCGAGGCACTGGCCGAGCGACTGGTGCGCCACGAGCTGTTGATGGTGGAAGATGATCCCTACGGCGAGCTGCGCTTCGAAGGGGAGCATCTCCCCCCGATTGCCAAGCTGGCGCCAAACAATACCGTGCTGCTCGGCTCGTTTTCCAAAACCGTGGTGCCCGCCTTCCGTCTGGGCTGGATGGTGATGCCGGACTGGCTGCGCAAGAAGGTGACCATCGCCAAGCAGGCGACCGATCTGCACAGCAATGCCTTCAGCCAGCAGGTGCTGCACCGCTTCCTGACCGACAACTCCCTCGACGCTCACCTGGAGAAGATCAAGGAGGTCTATGGCCGCCAGCGCGCCGCCATGGAGGCCGCGCTGGCCCGTCACTGCCCGCCCGGCGTCAGCTACACCCGACCGGAAGGGGGTATGTTCCTCTGGCTGACCCTGCCTTCCCACATCAGTGCCATGGCGCTGTTTGACGAGGCGATCAAGGAGAAGGTGGCCTTCGTACCCGGCGCCCCCTTCTATGTACGCCCCGAGATCAAGAATACCCTGCGCCTGAGCTTCTCCTGCGTCGATGAAGCGACCATTGAAGAGGGGGTCAAACGCTTGGCCCGCGCCCTCCAGCGCATGCTCTGAACTCTCAAGCCAAACGGTATCAACAAAAAACCAGCGAGCGATCGCTGGTTTTTCATGCTCCCCATTCACCCGTTCAGCCAAACAGAGTCTTGCAAAACTGCTTCATCGGGATGGGGCGGCTGTAACGATACCCTTGCAGATAGTCAACGTGGCGCGCCCGCAGGTAGTCCGCCTGCGACTGCTTCTCGACCCCCTCCGCGATCAGGATCAATTCAAGTCGCTTCGCCAGATCAATCACGTTTTCAACGATATGGCTGGAGAGTGCATCCGTGCCGATCATCTCCACAAAGCTCCGGTCAATCTTGAGTGCATCGACCTGAAACTGTTGCAGATAGGTGAGACTGGAGTGACCGGTGCCAAAGTCATCGATAGAGATCAACACGCCCAGCTTGCGCAATTCGGCAAACATCTGAGCGGTTGTTTCATCAGCCACCAGCAGTTCACGCTCAGTCAGCTCCAGCCCCAAATCAACGGGATTGTCCTTAAACGCGTCGAGAAAGGCCTTGCAGTCAGCCAACAGATCGAGATCCTGAAAGTGCTTGGCGCTGATATTGAAGCAAAAATGGAACTTTGCCGGCAGCTTGCGGGCATAAGGGGAGAAGTAGTCGCGCACCTGCGCCATCAACAGGCTGGTCATGGGCACGATCAGCCCGCTATCTTCCGCCAGCGGAATAAAGCGATCCGGCGAGATCATCCCCTGCTTGGGATGCTGCCAGCGCATCAGCACCTCACAGCCACGCCACTGCTCGTTCTCACCTGAGACCACCGGCTGCAGGTAGGGGATAAACTCCTCTTCGATCAACGCCCGCTTGAGCTCTTCCGCTGGTGAGCTGCTACGCCCCATCAGCCTGAAGGTACCGAATCCAATCAGCAGCGCCAGCAACGGAGAGAGGAACAAGGTATATCTGGAGTAGCGCCATGCGTGGCTCCAATAGTCATGTACCGTGACCCGGGTGACAACCTGATAGGGGAAATCGGCCGAAGCGAGGGCAATATAGCCCTCTTCTGCTGGAGAGGGCGCCGCCCCGACCTGACCTGATCCAAACAGAGCCCTCTGCCCCACCACGAGAGCCATCGGGGAGTTCTTGCTGGAGATCTCCAGGGTATTGCGCAGGTAGTAGCCATCTACACCGATCAGCACACTCCCCTTGTCCGTTTCATGACGCAGCACGATCAAGGGGCGATCCGGTGTGACCTCATTGCCAGGCAGCAGTTGCAGCCTGCCATCCACATAACTGTCAGGATTGAAGGGGCCATCATAGTCACCATAGAGCGAGGTGCAGTAGATGTGGCTGCCGACAGCCAGATTGGCGGAACGGACATCGGGCACAGTGGCCACCTGTTCGCGCAGCAGTTGTGCCGCCTCCTTGCACGAGTGACCTAGCATCCCCTCCACATTGATGGCCGCCTGCCGGGCATGGCCGATGGAGCGATCAAACATCATACGGGCATGCTGCAACCGTGAATCGGCATCACGCTCTATCTCCGTCACCGTCTGCCAGATAACGGCAACAACCCCCAGCAGCAGGATCCCGCCCCCATCAGCAGCGCCAAAAGAATCCTCGAGTAAAGCTGGCGAAGTTTCAAACGACGAAATGGCATGGCGGCCTCTTTGATGCTCGGATGATGGGTGACAGCCTCGGTGGACAGGCAAAAAGGGTCGCCATAATAGCGATTGATCAACAAATGTCCACCCAACAAAAATCAATCAATTCAAACTATTGTTGAACAATATCTGGTAAGAAAAAGATAGAGTTAAAACCAGTCTAGTGAACAACACATGCCAAGCTCGTCCACTTGTTGCAGGAGGACGACGCCATTAGAGTAGAGCAAACGGCAGCAGGAGCGTGCAGCGATGAAGATTCTTATTACCGGAGGGACCGGCTTTATCGGCCGCAAGCTGGTTGCCCATCTCAAGGTCAATCACGAGGTCGTGGTATTGAGCAGGCAGGGGAGCCGCGCTTACTCCCTGCTGGGTCACGATATCAAGGTATTGGATAACCTCGACCGGCTTGATGACCTCAATGACGTGGATGCGGTGATCAATCTGGCCGGTGAACCTATCGCCGCCGGACGCTGGAGCGAGTCGCGCAAACAGCTGCTCTGCGATAGCCGCTGGCTACTGACCGAGCAGCTGGTGGATCTCATCAAGCTATCCAGCACGCCGCCCAAGGTGCTGATCAACGCCTCCGCCATCGGCTGGTATGGCAGACAGGGCACCGAAACCCTGGACGAGCAGTGCCGCTCTCCCAACGACGAATTCACCCACCAGCTCTGCCAGCAGTGGGAGACCCTGGCGCAGGAGGCCCAGAGCCGCCAAACCCGGGTCTGTATCGTGCGGATCGGGCTGGTGCTTGGCATGGATGGCGGCGCCCTGCCCAAAATGCTCCCCCCCTACCGACTCGGACTCGGCGGCCCTATGGGATCGGGCAGCCAAATGATGAGCTGGATCCATGTGCAGGATCTGGTGCGCGCCATGCTGTTCCTGCTGGAGCACGAAGAGTGCAGCGGCATCTTCAACGGCACTGCGCCCCATCCGGTCAGCAACCGGGAGTTCAGCCAGACCCTTGCCACCACGTTGCACCGCCCGCACCTCTTTTTCGTTCCCGCCCCCCTGCTGCAACTGGTGATGGGTGAAGCGGCCGATCTGCTGCTGACCGGACAAAAGGTGATACCAGCACGGCTGCAACAGGCCGGTTTTCACTTCAGCTATCCTGAGCTGCCGAGCGCCCTCGCCAATCTGCTGCGTGAGCCCCGCTAACTCACACCCGCTCGCGGCGTCCGCTCGTCAGCACCTCGCATAACAAGCAGCCCGGCCAATGGCCGGGCTGCTTGTTTATTGTGGCTGCGCTATTGCGCCTTGTGTGCATCGGCTCGCGCTGGCGGGATTACAACAACCCCTGGCCCAGACCCCGCAGCCGATCGCTCAGGGTGCCAGCCAGCAGCTGGCGCTGCATCCCCTGCCCCGCCAGCGTCACCAGCAAGGCCCCCAGCGTCGGCAGGCCGAGCCAGATGGCCCAGTGGAACTGCCACTGCCCCTCGAACCACCACCACTGCAGGCCAAAGGAGCAGAGCTCCACCACCATGGCGGCACAGAGCCCCGCCAGCGCACCACTGGCCACCAGCTCCCAACGCAGCATCTTTTTCAGTAGTTCGCTGCTGGCGCCCAAGGTACGCATCAGCAACAGCTCGCGCCGACGCTGAGCCATGCTGGCCTGGGTCTGGGTCAGCAGCACCAGCAGCGCGGCCACTGTCACCAGCCCCAGCATCAGCGCCAGTGCCCGGCTCACCTGCTCCGATACCTGAGTGAGCCGCGCAATCAGGTCATCCACATCGATAAGACTCACAGTGGGGTGGCGGCGGATCAACTCCACCTCGGCAGTGCGCCCCGCCTCGGGCAGCCGGTAGCTGCCAAGCCAGGTACGGGAGAAGGGTGCCAGCAGATCCTCGGAGAAGATCATGTAGAAGTTGGGGCGCATATTGTCCCACTTGATGCTGCGCAGACTGGTGACCCTGGCGCCAAAGCTGCGCCCCTCGATGGTAAAGGCGAGCATGTCCCCCAACTTGATATCGAGCCGCTTGGCCAGCTCGCTATCCACCGACACCTCGCCGGGCCCGGCAAGCCACTTCCCTGCCACCAGCTTGTTGTCGATTGGCAGGGTCGCCGTGGTAGTGAAGTTAAGCTCCCGATCGACCCCTTCACGACCACTACTCGCCCCCTCGCCCACCGCCTCACCGGCGATATGGGTCAGCCTGCCGCGCACCATGGGGTAGAAGTCGGAGGTGTTGGCCCCGGCTGCCGCCAGCTCGCTCAGGATCCCCTCCCGCTCGTTCTCGGCCACATTGACCAGAAAACGGTTGGGCGCATCGACGGGAAAACGTGCCGAAAACTCATCCAGCAGATCGACCCGGGCCGCCCATAACAGACCAAACAGCATCAATGCCAGCGCAAAGCCCGCCAGCTGAAACAGGCCGCTGCTGCGCTCGCGCGACAGGTGGGCCAGCGCCAGCCGCAAGGCATGAGGCCCGCTCACTCTCGCTCCCAGCCGCAACATCAGGGCTGCCAGCAGGGCCAACAGCCCCATCAGCAAGCCCATGCCCCCCACCAGCCCCAGCGCCAGCCGCACATCGGCGGTAAAGCCCCAGACCAGCGCAAACAGCCCGAACAGGCCGACCGGCAGGGCCAGCCAGGGGGGAATACCCGCCTCCAGCTCCCGGCGCAATACCCGCAGCGGTGGCACCTTCAGCAGACGCAAGAAGGGCACAAAAGCGAGCAGCAGGGTGATAAAGAGCGCTACCGCCACCCCCAGCGCAAAGGGGCGCCAGGAGGGGGGTGGCAGATCCGGCGGCAGCAGGTCCCCCAACAGTTGCAAGGTGATCCACTGCATGACGGTGCCCGCTACCAGACCCAGCAGCGCACCGATCAGCGTCAGCGACAGCAGCAGGGTTCCCATCAGTTGCCAGAGCGAGCGACGGGATGCCCCCAGCGTCTTGAGCAGCGCCACCATATTGGTCTGGCGCTCGGCAAAGTGGCGCACCGCAATCCCCATCGCCAGCGCCCCCAGCAACACCCCGCTTAACGAGGCAAGCCGGAAGAAACGCTCGGCATTGGCCAGCGAGCGACCCACTTGGGATTCGCTGTCATCCGGTTTGATCCACTTCTGTCCGGCCTGCAATTGCGGCAACAACCATTGCTCGTAACGGGCCAGCGACTCTCTCGGCCCCTTGAACAGATAGCGCCACTGCTGGCGGCTGCCGGGGAGCAGGGCACCGGTCGCCTCGATATCGGCACTGTGGATCAGCGCCCGCGGCGCCAGCAGGAAGGGGCTGAAGCCCTGATCCGGCTCCTCGCCAAGCAGGCCTGCCACCTTGAGCACCGTATTGCCTACCTCCAGCTCATCCCCCGTTTTGGCCTTAAGCAGCTGCATCACCCGGGCGGAGAGCCAGATCTCGCCGGGAGCAGGGGCACGGGCAGGTTCCAGAGTGAGCTTGCCGTAGAAGGGAAAACCGTCGGGCACTGCCCGAATGGAGGCGAGCTGCAGGGCGTCGCCGTGAAACAGCATGCTGTTGAAGCTGACGGTGGTCTGCACCGCCAAGCCATCCTGTTTCGCTCGTTCCAGCCAACCATCTGGCAGGGCGGCGGCAGTACGCAGCACCCGATCCGCCCCGATAAAGTCGCGGCCCGATGCCTTGAGTCCGGCATCGAGCCGATCCGCCACCAATGCCACACTCAAGACACACGCCACGCTAAGCGCTAGCGCCAGCACAAACCAGCGCAGCTCGCCGCTGAAACCTTCCCGGCGCAGCAGTCGCCATCCCAATCGCCACTGCATCATCCCTTGCATCTCCCGCCTGACCCGCAGCTCACCCCGTTACACCACACCATGGGCCACCTCGCGATCCAGTCTGCCCGCCGTCATGACCAGTTGCCGCTGGCAGCGTTCGGCCAGCTGATGGTCATGAGTCACGACCAATAGCGTGGTGCCGTGCTTGCGATTGAGTTCAAACAGCAGCTCGATAACCTTCTCGCCGGTCTTGCTGTCGAGGTTGCCGGTCGGCTCGTCCGCCAGCAGCAGACTGGGGCGGGTCATAAAGGCACGAGCGATGGCCACCCGCTGCTGCTCACCGCCGGAGAGCCGTGGCGGCAGATGGTGCAACCGCTCGCCAAGCCCGACCGCTGCCAGCAGTTCGCGGGCTCTTGGTTCGCAATCGCGCTCGCCGCGCAGCTCGACGGGCAGCATCACATTCTCCAGCGCCGTCATGGTCGGGAGCAGCAGGAACGACTGGAACACAAAGCCGATCTGCTCGGCGCGCAATCGGGCCCGCCCCTCTTCATCCAGCTCGCCAAGGGATTTGCCGAGGATTTCGATGTCTCCCTGACTCGGCAGATCGAGCCCGGCCAGCAATCCCAGCAGGGTGGACTTGCCAGAGCCGGAGGCACCGACCAGAGCCACCGTCTCGCCGCTATTGACTTGCAGATCGATCCCTTCAAGGATGGTGAGGCTTTCCTGGCCGAGGCGAACCGATTTGCCGAGGCCCTTGACGACAATAATGGGGGTTGAACTCATGCTCTGTATCCTTTGTTCCAATCCCTTGATGACAATCCATAGCGGGAGTTGAATTGATGGTGCGTATTCTGTTTGTCTTGTTCGTTGGCCTCGGCAGCCTGCTCTCGTCGGCTCAGGCCCAGACCCTGCTGGTGCTGGGAGATAGCCTGAGCGCCGGCTATCAGATGCAGGTTGAGCAGAGCTGGCCCGCCCTGCTCAACCAGAAATGGCAGGAGGAGGGGGGCAAACACACCCTGCTCAATGCCAGCATCAGCGGTGAAACGACCCAGGGGGCGCTGGCCCGTCTGCCCGCTCTGCTGAAGGAGCACAAGCCGGACTGGCTGCTGATCGAACTGGGGGGCAACGATGGCTTGCGCGGCTTCGCACCGACCATTACCCGCCAGAATCTGGCCAGCATGATCGCGCTCGCCAAGGAGCAGCAGACCCGTGTGGTGTTGACCCAAATCCAGCTACCCCGCAACTACGGTGCCCGCTATCTGCGCCAGTTCGAACAGATCTTTCCCGAGTTGGCCCAGGCTAACGATCTGCCGCTGCTGCCCTTCTTTATGGATGATATTGCGCTGCGCCCTGAACTTATGATGAACGATGGTATTCATCCCACCCCGGCGGCCCAGCCCCAAATCCGCGATAAAGTCGCCCGCTTTATGGAGCCGCTGCTCAGCCAATAAGCCCGCCGTCTATCGCCAATGTCCCATAACCAAACATCCCGCCAAAATCGGATGTTTTGAGCGGTCGACGATCTCTGCGTGGCACCTTGATTCAACCAATCCATCGCCAATACCCAATAACAACACATCCCGCCGAAGCGGGATGTGTTGTTATTGATTTAGCATAACCTGCAGGCAACTTCTCAGCTTTCCAGCACCTGACGCAGCCGCTCCTGGGCCACGCCGACCAGCAAGTCGGGCTGGAATTTGGAGATAAAGCGGTCGCACCCCACCTTCTTGACCATGGCTTCGTTGAAGTTGCCGCTCAGGGAGGTGTTGAGGGTGATAAAGAGGTCAGACATGCGCGGATCGCTGCGCACCTCGTGGGTCAGGCGGTAGCCGTCCATCTCCGGCATTTCGGCATCGGTGATCATCAGCAGGATCTCGTCAGTCACCTTCTTGCCAGCATCGCACCACCCCTTGAGCAGGGTCAGCGCCTGCAAGCCATCCTGACACTCGATCACCTCAAGTCCAAGCTGGCCCAGGGTCTCGCGCACCAGATTGCGCGCGGTGCTGGAGTCATCGACGATCAGCACTTTGCGGCCATGCATCTCGGGCAGGATCTCCCGATCCAGCACCTCTTCGGAGATGCGGATGTCATAGGTGATGATCTCCGCCAACACCTTCTCTACATCGATGATCTCGACGATCTGATCCACTCCATCTTCGGGAATGCGGGTGATGGCAGTGAGGTAGTTGGCACGCCCGGCAGATCGCGGCGGCGGCAGTATATCCTTCCAGGTCATGTTGACGATATTGGCCACCTGCCCCACCAGAAAGCCCTGAATGGTACGGTTGTACTCGGTGATGATGAGGTTGGATTCACTGTCGATGGGCATGGGACGCATGCCGATGGCGCTACGCAGGTTGATCACCGGGATCGAGGTACCGCGGATATTGGCCACCCCGCTGATATTGTGATGGGAGCCCGGCATCTTGCTCAGATGGGGCAACTTGACCACTTCCCGTACCTTGAAGACGTTGATGGCGAACATCTGACGGGTGCCGAGACGAAACATCAACAACTCGAGGCGGTTTTCACCCACCAGTTGAGTTCGTTGATCAACGGAATCCAATATACTCGCCATACGCTGATATCCATCTGATTATTAATCGACTCTATTATAGAGGCTGCCCGCCAGGAAAGGCAGGCGCATTTTCAACCAGAGCGACCAACCAGACAAAAAAAGTGAGGCCGAAGCCTCACTTATCTCATTGATTTTAAAATCAATAGCTACAGACAGACTTCCAGCTGCCATCGGTTGCCTTGGGCTCGCTGCTGGTCCACCAGTTTGCTTGCCACACTACCTTGTTGTGGGTGATGCGATCGCCGCCATTGGCATGATCCCCCTGCGGCCAGCTCGGATAGGCCTTGTAGGCCGCCGGATTGACGTTCTGGCTGCTGCAGCTGGTGCCCGGATTCTCGCCGCCCCCCGAACCCAGCACAGCCTCCGGCAAGGTCGGGAACTCGGCCTTGAGACCAATGGTCTGGCTGCCGCTGATGATGCGCATACCGCTCGGCACGCCAGCAGCGGGCAGGTAGTAGGTCATGGCGACTTCAATCTCGGCCCCCGGCGCCAGAGTCTGCCAACCCGGCAGGTTCATGGCGACCTTGTGGAAATCCTTCTCATTGGCAATACCTTCCGAGTTGTCGTTGCCACCGCTCTCCACCACTTTCAGGCCCATGCCACTCTGATCCGTGATGGTGTCAGAGGTAGAGGTGGGCACCAGAAACTCGATGCGCGCGCCGCCCGGAATGGTCTGGGTCGACTTGTTGACCAGCTTGAGTTTCGGGTTGATCGGATAGTTGGAGTCCCCTTCCTTGAAGCCGGAGAGGCTGACCTGGATGTCGAGCTGGGCGCTCGGCGCGGCCAGATCGTTTTGCTTGGTGTTGTACGGAGTTGCCTTGGCAAACTTCTCATAAGCCAGGGTGGTCAGGGTACTGCCCATGCCGTACTCGTTCTTGGCCGGATCGAAGGCGTAATCACCCGCCATCTCCCAGAACATCACGCCACCCAGACCGCGCTTGATGATGTAGTCGAGCTTGTGGCCCATGGACTCTTCATCTTCGGTTGAGAGGAACACCTTCTTCTCTTCGTTCCACAGCCAGGGCGCGTGGGCCTTGTCATCGTAGTAACGCACATACTTGCCCTGCATCACGTGAGCCGGATTGTTGGGATCCAGACCCCAGGCAGTGCCATAACTTGGCAATGTGGTGATGCCGAGGCTGGCCGCATGCTCCAGGTTCTTGGCATGCCACATGGGCACGGCGCCACCGCCGATCTCTTTGCCGTTCTTGTCGAGATCATGCCAGATGTTGTCGATGCCGACCGCCCCATTGCCGCACGGAATGGTGCTGCCACCTGTGCCCGGCTGGCACTCGTTCTGGCTCGGCAGGGCTGCCTTGCCACCCAGCCCATGACTGCCACCGCTCACCCCCTGCCAACCGCGGGTGTAATAGGGCACGCCAACGTTGATCTTGCCAGCCGCCAGCGCACCGCGGAAGTAGTGGGCAGACCAGGCCGCGTTGAGGTAACCGATACCGCCAAACTGGGTCTGGGTATAGACGCCCCAGTGGGAGAGCTCGGGGTCGGCATTGTTGTCGAACAGGGCCGCGTTGTGACCGACAAAGTGGTTCCAGGCACCGTGGAAGTCATAGGTCATCAGGTTGACGTAATCGAGGTACTGGGTGACCTGGAAGTTCTCCATCCCGCGCAGCAGATAGGCCGAGGCCGGTGAGGCGATGGTCAGCATATACTTGCGGCCATCTTCGTTACCGGCGTTGTCGAGCCGCGCCCGCAAGGTCTTCATCAACACCTCGTAATTGGCAAACAGCTTGGCCCGGCACTGGTTGGAGAGCGGGAAATCGTTGGGGTTGCCCGCATCTTTCATCGAGGTGGGGTATTCGTAGTCGATATCGACCCCGTCAAAACCGTACTGGCGGATAAAACTCACCGCCGAGTCAGCCAGGGTGTTGATACCGGCAGTATTGACCGAGCAGTCACCCTTGGTAGTGGCGGTGTAGAAGCCGCGGGTATCGGCCCAGCCCCCGACCGAGATGAGGGTCTTCACGTCCGGATACTGCTTCTTGTACTTCGACAGCAGGTTGAAGTGGCCCTTGTAGGCGAATTCAGGATCCATCTCGGCACCCGGCACGCCATCCCAGGTCATCTTGGTGGCTGCATCGTCCACCTTGATGGTGTGGCTCTGCTCATCCACCGCCGCGAAGGCGTAGTTGATGTGGGTGATCTTGTTCCATGGAATATCGCTCACCAGATAGGCAGGCAGGCCGTTCTTGCCGGTGCGCCAGGAGGTGAAGTAGCCGATAACCCGGCGGGCATGGTCATCCCCCATGCACTCGTAGCCATCCGGGCGATAGATCTGGCGAATGTCACAAAAGAGGTTGCCACCGGTGGGCGGCAGCGCGGCCTCCTCGACATTGACGGTCACCGCCGCCGACTCGCCGCTCAGATTGGTCTTGTCAGTGGCCACCAGCTTGAGGGCGGCACTCCCTTTGGCATCCGGCGTCCAGTTCACCTGCCAGGGGGCAGTGGTATCTTCGCCCACCTTCTTGCCGTCGACATAGAGCTCGACTTTGGCCACATCGTTGTTGGCATCGGTGACGTTGCCACTCACCGCCACGCTGCGACCCAGCGTCACCTTGGCGCCGCTGGCCGGGCTGCTAATGCTCACCTTGGGCGCCTCTGGCGCCACCACGGCGGCGACGTTGAAGCGCGAATCCGCCTCGCTCAGCACCTTGCCATCTTTATCCAGCGCACGAGCTTTGAGGGTATGGGCCCCCACTCCGGCGGCGCTCCAGCTGGCACTCCAGGGCGAGGCGCTCGCCGTGGCGACCAGCTTGCCGTCGACAAGATATTCCACCCGGGCCAAGGCCGTTACCGGGCCGCTCAAGGTCACCGCCAGCGCCACACTGGTACCTTCGTTGAAGCTGGCACCAGCAGCCGGTGAGCTGACTGCCACACCGAGCGCAGGCGGAGGCACCTCGCCACCATAGGGCTTCCAGGCATCTGCCCAGACCACACCTACCCCCGGCTCATAGTGATAGGGGGATGCCCCGCACCAGCCTGAATAGGGGAATTCTTTGCACTCGTAGAGGGCACCGACGTTGCTGACGATATCGCCAGCCTTGTAGGCAGTACCGGATTTATAGGCGGGATAAGCGGCCTGAGCCCAGGCGGGCGCAGCCGCAAGGGCGACCAGCATGGCAAGCCTGCTGGGTCTGAAGAGCTGTTGCATATTGTTATCTTCCTTGTTTTGTCTTGGCATTGGTCACCAAGGCAAAGAACAATCGCAACCTGCATGATGGGCGCAGACAACTGGCAATGGACCTGCCACAAAAACCACCCCTCACCCAGGGAAACCCCGCTATCTGGATCCACGATCGAGACCGGAAGCATTGCGCCCCGACATCACTGCCGGTTTGCCCTTTACCTGGGTTCCGTGAGGAACGAACCCAGTATAGGAAGGCGACAAGATCCCCTCAATCTTTATTCTCAAAGAGAATTATCCCCTGCCACGAAAGCGTCATGATCACAGGGTTAAAATTGATTGAATTATCAAAAAAAATCATATCGTTACTGGGATCATAAAAACGCTTTCCCGCACCTTCCCAGATTCATTTAATGTGCGTTGGCTCACTGGTATGACATGCCAGAAATGTGACAATGCGCGCCCTTGGTCAACGAGCCAAGGCTATGGAATCACTGGCAAAAATAAAAAAGGAACACCTATGAAAGGTACTCGTACCCTGCTGTCGCTGGCCGTGGGGCTGGCACTTGCATCCTCAGGCGCCCATGCGGCATTTGTCTGCCCGTCCGATCCGGCTCAACTCACCCCCATCCCGACCATTCAGGGCACAGGCTCCGCCAGCGCGCTGGCCACCCAGACCGTGACCGACAAGAACGGCAATGTGACCGGTAAAATCAGCACAGGCACCTTCAACGTTCGCGGTATCGTGACGACGCTGGGCCAAAGCCTGACCAAGGGGTTCTATCTGACCGACCCGGTGGGCGATGGCAATCCGGCCACCTCTGATGGCATCTTTGTCTATCTGAACGACAAGGACTTCGCGACCAAATATAAAGACATCAAACCGGGGGCTGAACTCTGCCTCGAAGCCAAGGTCGAGGAGTACTACGGCGGCACCCAGCTCAAGCCCACCTTCGAATCCAGCAAAGCCCGCCTGCAAGTCACCGCACAAGGGCTGAATGTGCCGACCAGCGTATTGCTGGTCAATGAAGGGGAGACGCTGGCTCAAGCGCTCAATCGCCACGAAGGGATGCGGGTACGTCTCGACAGCAGCAGTGACCTGCACCTGACCCGCAACTATGGCTTCGACTACAAGGTCTATCGCAACAACGTAGAGTTGGCCCACAAAACCCCGCTGATCAAACCGACCCAACTTCATGTTGCCAACAGTGCGGACGCTGTCGCACTAGCCACCAAAAATGGCAGCAACCGTCTGGTAGTCGAGTCTGATTACAAAGCACCGGATGGCGTACTGCCCTGGTTCCCGAGCTGGGATGCCGATCAGGGATATCTGCGTATCGGTGATCAACTGACCGGGCTGGAGGGGGTGATCGTATACAACAAGGATGCCTTCCGTCTGGTGGTACCGAGCGATGTCACCCTGACTGCCGGCGCCCTGCTGCGCAGCCCTGAAGAGGATCGTCAAGACGCGCCGGCTCGCCTCGCTGGCAGCGATCTGCGGATCGGCAGCTTCAACGTGCTCAACTACTTCACCAGTCACTCCAGCATCGGCGGCGCACTCAATATCCTGTGCAAGGATCAGGCGGATGCCGACAACGCCAAAGGTTGCAACCGGGGTGCCAAGAGCCAGCCCGAGTTCGAGAAGCAGCGCACCAAGATCGTCAATGCCATTACCGCAATGGATGCCGATCTGCTCGGCCTGATGGAGATGGAGAACAACGGCTTCGAGGATAACTCGGCCCTCCACAATCTGGTGACCCGCCTCAACGAACAGCAGAAGGATGCGAGCAAACACTACGCCTATGTGCGTCTGCCGGTCACTGCCCTTACCGATGGCAAGTTCTTCGGCGGCGACGCCATCATGGTGGCGATGATCTACCGTCCTGCCCTGCTCACCCCCAGCGGAGATGCCAGCGTCATCAAGCTGCCGGAGCAGCGCTACACCACTGGTGGTGTGGCCAAGACAGCCGGTCAGCGCGACTCGCTGGTTCAGACCTTCACCCTCGCCAAGAGCAAGGAGCCGCTGACGCTGGTGGTCAACCACCTCAAATCCAAGGGGTCAGGCTGCTACGAAAATGGCGATGGCAAGACAGAACCGGCCGATCTGCAGGGCAAGTGCACCGAGTTCCGGGTCTCTGCCGCCAAGGTGCTGGGTGAGGCGGTCAGCAAACTGCCGGGCCAGGTGCTGCTGGTTGGCGACTTCAACTCCTACGCCAAGGAAGATCCGATCCGGGTTCTGACCGACTACAACCCGGCTACCAGCGAGCGGAAGATCGTATCGGCCTCTCACACCTTTATCGGTGAGCAGTCCTATGAACAGCTCGGTCGCGAAGTGACTCGCAGCTACGGCCTGATCGATCTCAACGTCAAATTCAACAAGGAGAAAGCCATCTCCTACAGCTACGACGGGGAGCTGGGCACCCTGGACTATGCCCTCGCCAACCCGGCACTGGCCAGCAAGGTGGCAGGTGTCGCCGACTGGCACATCAACTCCTTCGAGAGCTCCCTGTTCGAATACGGCAGCCAGTACACCGGCACATTGCTCAAGTCTGACAACCCCTTCAGTGCCTCCGACCATGATCCCATCATCGTCGACCTGAGACTGGAGAGCGATGCCACCAAACCGGACACCTCCTCAGGCGGCGGTGCGCTGGGACTCGGCCTGCTGGCCCTGTTGCCGCTGGCTTGGCGACGTCGCCGTTAACCACAAGCGAATTTGAATAGTGCAAGCAAAGCCCGCGAGTCTCGCGGGCTTTTTCATTCAGGTCATTGGATTTACAAATGAAAGGCGCGGACGTATGGAGAAAATAAATGATGGAGAAAACAAAAAGGCCACCGCGATGCGGTGGCCTTACTGCTTCTTGTAACAAGAATTTGGTGGAGCTACGCGGGATCGAACCGCGGACCTCTTGCATGCCATGCAAGCGCTCTCCCAGCTGAGCTATAACCCCGATTTGTGTGAATGACCGGCAGTCACTCTGAATTTGGTGGAGCTACGCGGGATCGAACCGCGGACCTCTTGCATGCCATGCAAGCGCTCTCCCAGCTGAGCTATAACCCCAAATTCGGTACTGAATGAATGGTTCTGGCAGCCATTCATCCTAAATAATGGTGGAGCTACGCGGGATCGAACCGCGGACCTCTTGCATGCCATGCAAGCGCTCTCCCAGCTGAGCTATAACCCCACAAAGGTCGGCCTGGGTGATACACACCACACTGCCCTGGGTACTTCATGTCAATCAAGAATCTGGTGGAGCTACGCGGGATCGAACCGCGGACCTCTTGCATGCCATGCAAGCGCTCTCCCAGCTGAGCTATAACCCCTTTGATTCCAGATTGTTCGAGGAGAATTTGGTGGAGCTACGCGGGATCGAACCGCGGACCTCTTGCATGCCATGCAAGCGCTCTCCCAGCTGAGCTATAACCCCAACTCACCTCGGCGCTGACGAAGTTATCTCCGGCAACGGAGGCGCATGATAGGCATCACCCGCTTTGCTGTCAACCCTAAAATAACCGCGACTGATTCGTTTAGTCAAAATTGCAGCAGTTCGCTGTTTTTACCAGCAAGACGCGTGCTATCTCTCTGTTTTATGTCATAAATCGGCTCAAGCACCTATAAAGGAGAGGCCGTGCAGCAAGCCTCTTTCCCCGTGCAACGCCCCCGCTCTCAGGCATCTTTTGCAGGCTGATCATCAGCTTCTCCCCCGTCACCTCGGGAAAGCCTTTCCATAAAGGGCATTGCATTTGAAAACCCTTTCCATGATTTTTGTAAATTTACAACACAGAAAGTTGATCTGGCTCACAAATGACCATAGGATCAAACCGTGACCCAGGTCACATACCATAACCATAAATGACAGAGCGATGAGGTAAACCATGTTTGAGAATCTGGCAGTCCTGTTCCACCTGCGCGGTGCAACTACCAAGAACGGCGCTGTAGAGAAAGATGCCTATGCCCCCTCCACCCGTGAATACTACTTCCGCTACGGCAAGTAATTGCTGAAAGCCTTTCACGGAAAATGTAATAAAAAAACAACACACATCATCACACAGCCCTTTCGAGGCGCTGTCCTGTCCGGGCCAGATGTTCCACGGCCAAACCTGAACTCCACCAAACAAGAATGGGGCCCGCAGGCCCCATCTTTTATTGCTCCGGATTGTCATTGCACTGAATAGTGCGCTGGCTTGTCGGCAAGCCTTGTAACCCTGAAACGGCTCAGAGCTTGATCCAGGCATCGGCCCAGGCCGTACCCTTGCCCGGCTCATAAGCCCAGGCAGCACCTGCACACCAGCCGGTGTAGGGGTGCGGTTTGCACTCGTAGCTGGCACCGCCGTTGCTGACCCGCTCGCCCGCCTTGTAGGGAGTCCCCTCTTTATAGGCCGGATAGTCAGGCGGCGTTACGCCCCCCTCCTCTCCTTTCACCAGCAGGCTATGGGTGGTGCTGCGGCTCAGATTACCTTCATCTGTGACCGTCAGTTTGATCTCCAGCTTGGTATCGCTGGCCGGCTTGGGCAGGGTCAACTCCAGAGTGACCTGATCCAGTGCCGGGGCAGAGGCTCCAGCCGGGATAGTCCAGGCATAGGAGAGCGGCTTGCCTTCCGGATCGCTAGAGTGCTGGCCAGAGAGAGTCACCTTGCTGCCACCTTCGGCCTGCGCCGGGCCAGTGATATTGGCCACCGGCGGCAGGTTGGTGCCACCGCCGTTATCCTCGATCACCACCTCCGGATAGAAGTGCTGAACGCAGCGGCTGTAATCCCCTGCCTTGAAGGCGCTGAAACGGGTCTGGTAGCCCACCAGCTTGCACGCATAGCTCTTGCCACCGTTGGGGTTCTCTGCCACATAGCTCCAGTCCTGCTCCCAATAGATGGGCAAGGCACCGGCGCCATTGTCATCAAACACCTTCATATTCTTGCAACCCAGCACCTCGTCGGATGGCACCGCCACTCCGAGGTAGTTGGCAAACTCGCGGTAGTAGTTGATGCGATTCTGGGACTGGGCGTGCTCGACCGGACCGCCGCACTCCACCCCGCCGTTGATGATCTGGGTAGTGACCCCGAAGCCCGGCACCAGACCGTTCTGCTTGTCATGGTCATTCGGCTGCCAGGTGCCATCGATGACATGGAGCATGGAAGGCTTGGGCGGCTGCGGATAGGTATAGAAGAACACCGCACTGGCGAGGTTCAGCCAGGTGTCGGCCACCAGATCGGGGCGGTCGAGCAGGGTGCGCACCGTGCCGAACATCGCCTCGGAGAAGGGGCCATAGTTGTAGTTGTAGGAGAGCTGCTTGGCACCGCGGCCAAAGTAGCTCTTGAACTCGCCATTGTCGAACGTACCGCACGGCCACTGCTGACCCTGCCACACATCGGGACGGCACTCGGCGTTGTAACCGCCGCGCATGGTCTCATTCCATCCCATCTCGCGCACGTAGACCAGCGCCTGACGCCACTCGGCCTCCGGGCGCCAGTTTTCATGGCCACCGGTCTCCTGGGCGAAGTGGGCGAACATAGTTGCCAGCGTCTTGCGGCAGATGGCGTCAGCATCGCGGCCATCGCTGTAGTCGCTGCACAGGGCCGGGAACTTGGCCGCCGCCTGCAACAGGCCACGATAGGTGTACTCGGGGGCGCGTAGCGGGAACAGGTAGTTGAACTGGCTCTCGCTCAGCAGGCTTTCGACCCGCTTGACGTTGCCCGGGTTGTCGGCACGGCCCGGCTGCACCGCCTCGACCACCAGATTGTCCCGGGTAGCGATGGAGGCCTTGACCGCTTCCATCGCCGGGAAGTCGGTCAGCGCCTTCTCTTTGGCATCCAGCTCGGCCTGGCTCATATAGACGGGGGTGGTGCTGCCATCCGGCGGGGTAGGCGTTGGCGGATTGGGCTTGTCATCGCCACCGGTATCCGGCGGGGTCACTTCCCCTTCGCCAACAAGCTTCCACGGGGTATCCCACTCATTGGCGGCCGCCATGCCGGGAGTCTGACCCGGGTTGACCCACCACTTGGCCTCGAAAATCTGGCCGTTGTAATTGACCTGGCTGCCGCCCGGATAGGATTTGTTGATGTCATATGCCTCGGCCGCCCACAGGTGGCCGCTCAGCATCATGCCGGCAAGCAGAAGGGTGATGCGGTTTTTTTTCATTATTGTTGCTCTCTATGGTTTTGTGGCAAAAGGCGGAGCCCGCCTGAACAGGCTCCGCCATCTTCATCATGGACTCAACCTAGGGGCAGCTTGCCGCCCCGACATCCAGCCAGACATCGTGCTTGCCCGGCTCGTTGCCTTGAGTCCACCACTTGGCCTTCCACTGACGGCCGTTGTGGTTGGTCAGCTCACCGCCGTTGTAGGCAACGGTAGCGCTCCAGCCCAGCTCAACCTGACTCGCCAGCGCCCACTGATCGGCGACGCGGCCCGGTTCATTGCCCAGAGTCCAATACTTGGCACGCCATACCAGCTGGTTGTGGCTCACCTTGTCGCCACCGTTGTAGACCTTGCTGGCCTGCCATGCGGGAACATTCGCCGCTTCCGGGTCGGTGGTGTTGCAAGAGCCGTCGGCCACGGGCTCCAGCGTCAGCACGACGCGCCCTTCGCTCTGATGTACCCCGTCCGAGACGCTCACACTCAGCTCATGCTGCTCGCTGGTGGTGACAACTGGCGGTAACAGACGCAGGTTGGCACTGGTCTCGCCGTCCGCCTGCCAGCCCGCCGGGAAGTGCCAGCGGTAGCTGAGCGCATCGCCCTCGGGATCCCTCGCCTCGGCAGTGATGGTCAGCCACTCACCGCCGATGCCGCCAAGCTGCGCCGGTACGGTCACCACAGGAGGCAGGTTCTCAACCACGCCCTGCTCCAGCGGCCGCCCGTTGACGGTAAAGGAGAGGGTCTGCTGCGGTGGCAACAAGCTCTGCTGTACCAGTGTCTGGCCACGGCACTGGATGGTGGCGCGACCTGGCTCGCTGGCGGTGGGCAGGTTGATGTGGAACTTGTTCATGACGCTACTGGCCGCTCTGTGATTGGCCAGCCTGAAGCGCTGCAGACCATCGCGGGTCTCCACCTGCAACTGGCAGTCATTGCCGGACAGGGTGTTGCTGTCATCCGGGTAGGTGAAACCATAGGCGCCGTGCAGAGCCGGATAGATGTAACTGCGCAGGGCTCCTTGCGGATCGTAATAGCCCACCAGGGTGGTCACCGGCACGCCGAACTGCTCGGGCTTGCGCGCAACCTTGGTATCGATGGGGGAGACCTCCACCCAGCTCAGGCCATCCGAGGTGAAGCTCTTCTTGAAGCCCCTGCTCACCAGGGTCTCCTTGCCGTTGATAAAGAGGTGGCTGTTGTAACCGGCCCCGTGATCGATGGTCAGACTGCGCCCACGGTTGTCCGCAGAGGCAATCGGCACCCGGATATCACGGGTCCAGCGACCATCCCACATGGCGACCCTGACCAAGCCGTAATCCGCCAGCAGGGCACTCAGTCCTGCCTCGCTCAGGGCATCCATGGGGGCATCGACCTTCTCGATCCCCTCGATTGTGTGCTGATAGGGCTCCATCCTGGCCGTCGCACTGTTCCACTTGCTAAAGCCGGTGGCCGAGTTGGCATCGAACACCGCCTTGCTCTCCAGAAAACGCTGGATGATGGCGGCCGAATTGGGGGTATAGAGGGTGAAACGGTTGGCGCCGGAGAGAGGGCGGCCGCCTGCCATCGCATCGTGGCCAAACTTGCGGCCATCGAACGGTGGCTGGCACTGGCCATCCAGACAGGCATCCTCATTGGTGCGGGTCGGCGAGAAGTTGGGGATGAAACGGTGTTTGTCACTGTCCCAGCCCCAGCTGGAGTTGAGCTGATCGGCACTGCGGTGAACCGAGCCACGGAAGCCATCCACATAGTGGCCAAGGCCGAAGTTATGGCCCACCTCGTGGCTGAACTCGTTGCCCAGCGAATCATCCAGCGTGACGATGCCACCACCACCGGAACCACCGTGCACCTGAACCCCATTGGCATATTTGCCGCGGCTGTTGTGCGCCGTCAGCTGGGCCACCACAAAGGGATGGCTTCCCTCCCCTTCACCGGCACTGCTGTTGATGCCGTAGTTGGCATTGTCGATACCGTGGGAGATAAGCTCCTTGCCGATGCGCTGACGCATGGTGCCGCCATGCCAGCCCCCTTCGCTTGGGTCAAAGTCGGTCAGCAATGTGCCATTGGGCAACATCACCTCAGGCAGGGAGAGCGGTGCATACTGACTGACGATCAACCGGCTGGCCGGAATGGTCTGGAAGTATTCGCGATGGGCCTCCTTGTCATTGGCAAAGGCAAAGCGATCCCGTGGCGTGGTGAGCATGCCGATGTCGATGGTGTGCAGCAGCAGCTCGCCGGGGGCGCCGACTTTGATATCACGCAGTTCACCACTGAGATTGCCCTGACGAACGGAGAGGTTCAGTCCGGGCTGGATCCACTCGGCAGGCAGCTCGCCGCTCCAGGTATCCGCTGCATAGGTGATGCGGTTGTTCTCCAGCTCCCCCTCGCGGAACCACTGCCCATTGGCAAACTTGAACTGCAGGGTCTGGCCACGGGAGACGGTCACCTGTCGCTCGCCATAGAAGGCCGTCGAGTTATAACCGGCGCTGGAGCGGATCCGCACCATCTTGCCCTCCAGCTCCGGGCTCACGGGCAGGTAGATATCCCGAACCCAGCGGCCGTCGGCGGTCTGGATCTCCACCAGCGCACGCCCGGCCAGCCGGTCCTTGAGGAAGGAGCCGCTCTTGTCGCTCAGTTTGGCCAAATCAGCACTGCTGCTGATGATGGCAGTGGTGCCGCTCTCAGGGACGAAGCTCACTCCGCCTTCGGGAACCCCCACGAGGTGGTAAACCGTCTCGGGCAGTGCTGATGGCGGCGACAAGGTCAGGGAGCCCAGCAGCTTGTCGCTGCCGTCACGGGCCTCCACCGTCATGGGGGTCACCCCGTCGGCCTGGAGTGGTTTCACCAGCAGCAGGCTCTTGCGCAGGCTGGTCAGGATGGGTTGGCGATCCCCCTCTTTGGGATGGGACGGCAGGATCTGGCTCTGGGCAAACTGCACTCTGGCAGCCAGACTGCCCGCCAGATCGCTTTGCGGTGTCGTCTCATTGAATATCAGGAGTGAGGTGGTGGCAGACAGGGGGCCAGCCGCCAGGGTTGCCATGATGAGGGCTGCGATTCTGGTCACATTTGTGGTCATTGTCGGGTTCTCGTTCATATTGCTACCGGGAATGAGGGGCATGTCGCCATGCCCCGTCATTGGTGAGGAGGCCTCAGTTACAGCTTGCTGCCCCGATATCCAGCCAGACATCGTGCTTGCCTGGTTCATTGCCTTGAGTCCACCACTTGGCCTTCCACTGACGGCCGTTGTGGTTGGTGAGATCCCCGCCGTTGTAGGCAACGGCTGCGTTCCAACCCAGATAAACCTGACTCACCAGCGCCCACTGATCGGCGGCGCGGCTCGGCTCATTACCCTGAGTCCAGTACTTGGCCTGCCATACCAGCTGGTTATGGCTCACCTTGTCACCGCCGTTGTAGACCTTGCTGGCCTGCCATGCGGGAACGTTGGCCGCTTCCGGATCTGTGGTGCTGCAAGAGCCCCCCTCACCGCCTTCGTTGACTGGCGTGACGGTGAGACGGGTGGCCGCGTTGGCATCGAGCGCGCCATCGGAGACGGTCACAGAGAGGTCATAACCGGTTTCGGTATCCACCGCCGGGCCGGTGACCACCAGGGTGGCGCTGTTCTGGCCGGTCGCCGTGATACCGGCAGGCACTTGCCACTGGTAGATCAGCTCGTCGCCATTGGGGTCGGATGCCTTGGCGGTGATGCTCACCTGCTTGCCCGCTTCCACCTTGACGCTGGCAGGCAATGTGACCACCGGAGGCAGGTTGGGCTGCGGCGCCTTGTTGGTCACCACCACCTGATCCCTGGCGGTCAGTTGATGGTCATCGGTCACCGTCAGCTCGAACACCAGATTGATGTCGGCGGACACCGCATCGAGTACAACACGGGCCTTGGCCTGGGTGGCATCTAGCAGGACAGCCTGCGGGCCGGAGACCTGCTTCCAGCTATAGGTGAGGGTGCCATTTTCCGGGTCGTGGGAGGCGGAGCCGTTCAGCGTCACCTCGGTCGGGCCGGTCACCGCCACATCGCTGCCCGCGTTGGCGACCGGCGGCTTGTTGGCTGGCGGAGTGACCCCTTCACCGTGACCGAGACCTTCATGCATGGCGTTAAGGATGTCGCCATTGTCGGCATCGATCTCCCAGGAGAAGAGGCCGCCCAGCTTGTTGGCCAGCACGTATTGTCCTTTCGCCTTGACCGAGCGCTCGTCGTCATAGGTGATCAGCTCGCCGGTGGAGGGCTTGAACAGGGTGGCCGCTTCGGCAGTCTCGTCGTAGTTGTACTCCCAGCCTGCGCCCATATGGCTGTTGACGATGTGGCGATAATCCAGCACGCCATCTTCCCAGGTGCCCTTGATCTTGCCGGTGGCGGTGCCGGTGAAGGGATCGTTGCCCTGATAGCCGCTCACCCCTTTCCAGCCGCGACCGTAGGCGGCGGCACCGATCACCAGCTTCCCGGAGTCGACCCCTTGCGCCAGCAGTTGCTGTACCGCTGCATCAGTGTTGTAGCGCTTGTTGGCCGAGCCGTTGGTGGCCTGATAGAGGTTGGCCTGATGACCCAGGGAGGTATTGCTCCAGGCACCGTTGTAGTCGTAACTCATCACGAAGAGGTGGTCCATGTACTGCTGGGCAGCCTTGTAATCCACATCCTCAATCTTGTCGTAACCGGCACCGATGGCGGAGGTGAGCTGATAGGTGCGACCGGTCTCGGCCTCCAGCTCGTCGAGCATGGCGCGCAGATCCTTCATGATCAGCACATAGGTTTCCCCATCTTTGGTCTTGTCCCCCAGATTGGGGTTGGCACCGTCGCCGCCCGGGAACTCATAGTCGATATCGACACCGTCGAAGAACTTCCAGGTCTGCAGGAACTCTTTGACCGAGGCGACGAACACATCACGCTTGGCCTTGTCATGCATGAAGAAGAAGGGGTCGGAGAGGGTCCAGCCACCGACTGAGGGGAGGATCTTCAGGTCCGGATAGGCCTGTTTGAGGGCCATCAGATTGCCGAAGTTGCCCTTGTAGGGCTCATCCCAGGCGACCAGTGACCCCTGCCCTTTTTGCAGCGCAGCCCAAGGATCGTGAATGGCGACCTGGAAATCCTTGCGCCCGGCACAGGCACGTTGCAGCGCCTGGAAGCTGCCGGCAATCTCTTTGAGGCTGTCGTTGAGGCCATCACCGCCACAGATCGGGGTGAAGCCATAGAGGATATGGGTCAGGTTCTGGGCCGGCAGCTTATCCACGCTGAAGTTGCGATCATAGACCCCCCACTCCACATAGTAGGTACCGACCACCTTGCCGGACTTGTTGACATAGGGTTTGTTATTCTCCTGCAGGGCAGGCTTGAGCGGCGCGAGGTGGCTGCCATCGGTATCGGCGACCACGATCTCCTTGGCATCAGACAGGGTGCAGCCATCGCCGTTGCACAGCGCGACCTGCATCTGATAGCGGCCCCCCTTGTGCACCTTGAAGGTGGCGGTACCCGCGGCGGAAGAGGGACCGGACCAGACTTCCTTACCATCCAGCAGCACCTTGGCACTCTGGCCGATATCGCCGTTCCAGAGATTCCAGGTGACGGTCACATCGGCGCCATCCTTCACCTTGACCAGCTCGTTATAAGCGGTCGCGGACTGGCTGACTTCGACGATGGCAAACTTGGTGGGGCCCCAACCGATAGCGGGTTTGCCGGGAGCTGCCGCATAAGCGGCGGAGGAGGCGAGCAGGGTACCGACCATCATGGCCAGCAGTGCGGGTTTTGGACTTAGCATATTGCTTTCCTTTTCGTTATTGGAAAAACGAAAGGGCAACGCAACACGACAGGTGACACAAAAACGGCCACCCCTTGGCAAAGGCAGCCTGCATTCTACTGTGGTGGCCCCGCTATCCTAGGTCGTCTTGACCCTTAGACCGGAAGCTTTGCGTCCCGACTTTTCAATCGGTTTGCCCTTGTCACAACGTTATTTCTGGCGATAAATAATCGCCGATTGACTGTAGGGTAATTCTGATAAGTAAGCAAATCGGACCATTGCCAGCCCACCAGTTACCAACCCCGACAATTACCTACTTTCAAGAAATTAATGTTTAAAAAACAGCCGGATATGCAGACATAATCTCATCACCTCCAACCAGATACCTCACACCATTTTTTTGATCTGCATCACACCAAATTTAGAAAAATCAATGAGTAAGAACAATATGCGACAAAAGACCCATCTGTATCGCAACTAATGAATTTATAATCGCCGCTTTGCATGGCCAGCAGGTGTCTTCATGCCCAGCGAATTGCCCTCACGCACCCGGTTATCCAGATACGACAAATTTGTTCGTTTGACGATTTATGCCTTGCCACTGGCCGGGATGATCTGGCTTATCAACAGCCTCAATGGCTGGCAAAGGGCGCCGCTTGCCAGCACCTTGCTAGTCCAGAGCTACCTTATCTGCACCTTCTGGCTCTATCGCCACTACCGCTACCATCTGCACCGCCAGTGGCAGCATCTGAGTGAGGCGCTCAAGATCAACGAAACCACCGCCGAGCTGGCCCGCAACTCGGCGCAATACCAGACCGAAGAGGCCTTTCTGGAGGACCTGCTCAGACGAGCCGTGATGTTGATCCCGGGGGCCGAGATGGGCTGCCTGATCAAGCTGCTGCCGAGCACAGGCATGTTGAGGTATGAAGCGGCCATCGGCATGGATCTGGTGAAACTGCGGCGGATCAATCTGCCGCTGGAGCACACCTTTCAGTACAAGCTGACTCAGGGGCGCTGCAACAAAACACTGCTGATCAACGACCTGTCGAAGATAAATGCCACCATGCCCCTGTCCGAACAGGACAGAGAGCTGCTGGTCAACTGCACCGACCTGCCCATCCAGGCCACGCTGGCGACCCCGATCCATATCGATGGTCAGCTCTACGGCATGATCAATATGGACAGCAGCAAACGTAATGCCTTTACCCGCTACGACAGCCACCTGATGGCGATCCTGGCGCGGGATATTCGCCACGCCATCACCATCTATCAGCAGTCCCGCCGCATCTATCAGCTGGCCAATACCGACCAGCTGACCGGGCTCGCCAATCGCCAGCAATTCGAACTCGCTCTGCAGGGGCAGCCGGAAGGCACCCTGCTGCTGATCGACATGGACAATCTCAAGCAACTCAATGATAGCAGTGGCCATTTGGCGGGTGATCAGGCCCTGCGCCTTATCGCAGATGGCATACGCCAGCACTTCGGTCAGGGGGTGATTGCTGCCCGCTTCGGCGGGGATGAGTTTGTGCTGCTCACCACTCTGACACCGACCGAGCTGCAACAGGCGATGGCCAGGCTGACGGCCATGCTGGCCAGCGCCTCCCCCACTATCTCGTGCAGCATGGGGATGGCCCCCTATCGCGGCGACTTTGCCGCCGCGTTTGCCAGAGCCGATGCCGACATGTACCAACACAAGCGTTACCACAAAGAGCAGCGTGCGGCACAGATGCCAGCTATCGGGGAGAGCATTAATCACTAGGCAGGAGTGAGCACTTTGCAGGGACACGAGAGAAGCTGGGGGAAACCGGTTGGCAGACCCGCCAGAATGTGGCGAAGCGGGGAGAAAAAACGGGGCATGACAGGCATGCCCCGCCACCATTCAACGCTTATTTACAACTGGCGACTCCCACATCCTGCCAGACGTCGTGTTTGCCGGGCTCATTGCCCTTGGTCCAGTACTGCGCCTTCCACTGACGGCCGTTATGGGTGGTGAGCTCGCCACCGTTGTAGGCCACATTGGCATCCCAACCCAGTTGCACCTTGCTCACCAGCAGCCACTGATCCGCGGTGCGGCTAGGCTCGTTGCCCTGGGTCCAGTACTTGGCCTGCCACACCAGCTGGTTGTGACTCACCTTGTCGCCGCTGTTATAGGTGCTGGCTGCTTTCCAGACTGGCCAGTTGGCCGCATCCGGATCGGTTGCCGTGCAACCACCGCCGCTGCTGGCCGGTTTGACCGTCAGACGAGTTGCCGCGCTGGCATCCAGCCCGCCGTCGGAGACGGTGATGCTCAGGTCATAGCCGATGTCGCTGGTGACGCTCGGGCCGGTGACCACCAGAGTGGCGCTGTTCTGACCCGTTGCGGTGATGCCTGCCGGCACACTCCACTGATAAGTCAACGGATCACCGTTCGGATCAGAGGCGGTCGCCTTGATGGTCACCTGCTTGCCCGCCTCCACAGAGGCCGTAGCAGGTACACTCACCACCGGCGCCAGATTGGCCTGCGGCGCCTTGTTGGTGACAACAACCTGATCCTTGGCACTCAACTGCTGGTCATCGGTCACTGTCAGCTCGAACACCAGATTGATGTCGGCAGTCACCGCATCGAGTACAACGCGGGCCTTGGCCTGAGTGGCATCAAGCAAGCCAGCCTGCGGCCCGGAGATCTGCTTCCAGCTGTAGCTGAGCGCGCTGTTTTCCGGATCGTGGGAGGCCGACCCATCCAGCGTCACCTCGGTCGGGCCGGTCACCTTGAGGTCACTGCCTGCATTGGCCAGCGGCGGCTTGTTGGCTGGTGGAGTCGTCCCCTCGCCGTGGCCCAGCCCCTCGTGCATGGCGTTGAGGATGTCACCGTTGTCGGCATCGATCTCCCAGGAGAAGAGGCCACCGAGCTTGTTGGCCAGCACATACTGCCCCTTGGCCTTGACCGAGCGATCGTTGTCATAGGTGATGAGATCGCCGGTCGACGCCTTGAACAGGTAGGGAGCCTCGGCCACCTCGTCGTAGCTCTTCTCCCAGCCACTGCCCATGCGGTTGTTGACGATGTCGCGGTAATCCACCACCCCGTCCTCCCAGGTGCCTTTCACCTTGCCGGTCGCCTTGCCGGTGAAGGGGTTGTTGCCCTGATAACCGCTCACGCCAGTCCAGCCACGGCCATACATGGCGGCACCAACCACCAGCTTGCCCGGCTCAACCCCCTGCGCCAGCAGCTGATTGACCGCCTTGTCGGTGGTGTACTTGGTATCGGGATCCCAGCTCGCCGCATAAAGGTTGGTCTGGTGGCCCAGCTCGGTGTTGCTCCAGGCACCGTTGTAGTCGTAGGTCATCATGAAGATGTGGTCCATGTAGGGCTGGGCCGCCTTGTAGTCCACATCCTGGATCTTGTCGCCCCCCGCCCCGATGGCCGAGGTGAGCTCATACTGGCGACCGGTCTCGGCCTCCAGCTCGTCGAGCATGGCCCGCAGCTCCTTCATCAGGGCCACATAGGTGGCACCATCACTCGGGCTGCCCAGTTTCGGGTTGGCGCCCTGTCCGCCCGGGTACTCCCAGTCGATATCCACACCGTCGAAGAACTTCCAGGTCTGCAGGAACTCTTTCACCGAGCCGACAAACACATCGCGCTTGGTTTTATCACCGAGGAAGTAGAAGGGGTCGGAGAGGGTCCAGCCGCCGACCGAGGGGAGGATCTTGAGATTCGGATAGGCCTGCTTGAGCGCCATCAGGGCGCCAAAGTTGCCCTTGTAGGGCTCGTCATGAGCAGTGAGGTTGCCTTGCGGCATCTGGATGGCGGCCCATGGATCGTGCATCGCCACCTTGAAGTCGGCGCGACCGGCACACGCCCGCTGCAGCGCCTGGAAGCTCCCTTCGATCTCCTTGAGGCTGTCGTTGAGGCCATCCCCGCCGCAGATGGGGGTGAAACCATAGAGGATATGGGTCAGGTTCTGGGCCGGGATCTTGTCCACCGTAAACTTGCGGCCATAGACTCCCCACTCCACATAGTAAGTCCCCACCACCTTGCCGGACTTGTTGGCGTAGGGCTTGTTGTTCTCCTGCAGCGGCGCCTTGAGTGGCGCCAGATGGCTGCCGTCGGTATCGGCAACCACGATCTCCTTGGCATCAGAGAGGGTACAGCCATCGGCGTTGCACAGCGCCACCTGCATCTGGTAGCGCCCCCCTTTCTTCACCTTGAATTTGGCGCTGCCCGCTGCGGCCGAGGGGCCGGACCACACCTCCTGACCATTTAGCAGTACCTTGGCACTCTGGCCCAGATCGCCGCTCCAGAGGTTCCAGTTCACCTCCACATCGGCGGCATCCTTTACCCTGACCAGATTGTTGTAGGCAGTGGCCGCCTGATCGACTTCAACGATGGAAAACTTGGTGGGACCCCATCCGATGGTGGGCTTGCCGGGCGCCGCAGCATAAGCGGACGAGGCGCAGCACAGACCGACCGCAAGGGCCAGCATGGTAGGCTTTGGACTTAGCATTTTTTATATTTCCCTATTTCGTTATGTTGGCAACGAAAAGGGCTACGCCCTGACAGGTAACGCAGACGGCAGTGCGGCCTCTTGGCAAAGGTGCACAACAACCTGTGGTGGCCCCGCTATCTCAAGTACGGCTCATCCCTGGACCGGAAGCTTTGCGTCCCGATCTTGCGATCGGTTTGCCCTTCGGTTACTTCATTTGCGATGCAAAAAATCGCATCCCGACTATAGAGTGAGCCAATCCGGTCTGCCACTGTCGGCGTTCACCGACAGTGGCAAGCCAATACTGTAACTGGCGGCGATTGCGCAGGAAGATGAAGAGATCTTCGCCAATAAACCTCTGTTTTCGGCATTCATCCATGACCACGGGCCACAGGATCATTGTACGGTTTTGTGAGCAGGTTCACGGCTAGCCGCCCCGGATGTGGCTAGCGCAGCAGCAGACTGTTCATCAGGGCCCGCAGTTTGAGTGGTTTGACCGGTTTGCTGATGTAGCCATACCCCCGCTCGCGGATCTGCGCCTGCAGCTCGCTCTTGCGATCGGCACTGATGATGATGCCTCCCAGCTCGTCGCCACACACTCGCTGGAGGGCAGCGAGCGCCTCCAATCCGGTCTTACCATCGTCGAGGTGGTAGTCAGAGAGCACCAGTCTTGGCACAAACCCGTCTGCCACCAGCGCCTCGGCTTCGGCCAGATCGACGGCGCAGCGCACCTCACAGCCCCAACGGCCGAGCAGTGTGCTCATGGCGGTCAGAATGTCCCGCTCGTTGTCGATACAGAGCACGGCTACCCCCTCCAGCTGGCTGTCGTGCACCACCGGCGCCGCCAGCTGATGGGCCGTGACCGGCCGGGTCGCCAGATTGAGGGTCACCGCAAAGACCGACCCCTTGCCCGGCCAGCTTTGCAATGTGAGCTGATGACCGAGCACCTGCGAGATGCCGCGGGCGATGGCAAGCCCCAGACCCAGCCCCTGCTCCTTGGCGGTGCGGGAGTGATCGAGGCGGGAGAACTCGTCGAAGATCGCCTCCTGCTTGTCCTGCGGGATGCCGGGGCCGTTGTCCCACACCTCGATGCGGACCTTCTCCCCCATCCGGCGGCAACCGAGCAGCACCCGGCCCCCCGGGTTGTAGCGAAACGCATTGGTGAGGAAGTTCTGCAGCACCCGACGCAGCAGCCGCACATCGCTGTGTACCGCGTGCTTGCTCTCCACCACCGAGAAATGGATCCCCCCTGCCTGTGCCAGTACGCCAAACTCCGCCTTGAGGTTGTCGAGCAGATCGCGCAGAGCAAAGTCGAGCTTCTTGGCCTTGAACTTGCCCGCTTCGAGCCGCGAGATATCGAGCAGATCGGTGATGAGATCCTCGGTCGCCCCCAGCGCATCGTCGATATGGCGGGCGATGCGGGCCTGCTCGCCAGCATCGGGCAACATCTCCAGCAGGGAGGAGGTAAACAGCTTGGCGGCATTGAGGGGCTGGGTCAGATCGTGGCTGACCGCCGCCAGAAAACGGCTCTTGGATTGATTGGCCCGCTCCACCTGCTGGTTCACCAGCAATAGTTGGCGGTTGAGTTCGGAGAGCTCACGGGTGCGCTCGGCCACCCGTGCCTCCAGATGTTCGTTCGCTTCGCGCAGCACCCGCTCCGCATCGCGAAACGGCGTGATGTCGGTAAAGGTCATAACGAAACCGCCGGCGGGCATGGGGTTGCCCTGCATCTCGATCACCCGCCCATCCGGGCGCTCCCGCGCCGAGATATGGGCGCTGCCCCGCTTCATAAAGGCGACCCGCCGCGCCACGTGATCCTCGATATCGCCGGGGCCACAGAGCCCCTGCTGGGCGTTGTAGCGGATGATCTCTTCAATGGGGCGCCCTGCCTGAATAAGCCCCGGCGGATAGTGGAACAGCTCGATGTAACGGCGGTTCCAGGCCACCAGCCGAAGCTCCCTGTCCACCACCGAGATCCCCTGTCCGATATGCTCGATCGCCCCCTGCAGCAGGCCGCGGTTGAAGCGAAACACGTCGGAGGCCTCATCGACTATGGTGGCGATCTCCTCGAGCTGCATGTTGCGCCCCTGCAGGGCCGAGGCGAGCACCAACCGCGCCGACGAGGTACCAAACACCCCCGCCAGCAGCCGCTCGGTGTGGGCAATCAGCTCGGCCGAGGCCTGCATCTGGGGCGCCAGGGTGCCGCCCCGCTCGCCGGCGAAGCGACCAAAGGCGCGTTTGACCCGGCTTGAACCGACAAAGCGGGCCGCCAGCATCTCCAGCTCCTTGACCGAGACCCGCGCCTGATAGAGGGCGGCGGTATCGCGGCTCGGCTTGCCGACAAAGTTGGCCGCCTGCAACCGCTCGCTCACCGCAGGGCGCGACAGCAGCGAGCCTGCCACATAGCCGAGCAGGTTGAAGAGCAGGCTCAGGAAGATGCACCAGGCCCCGAGACTCAGCTCGCGAAACGCGGGCCAGTCCGGCGGCGCCAGCAGCTCGGCCAGCGGTGAACCGGCCAGCAGCCCGCTCTCCACCAGCAGGGTGACGAACCAGAGGCTCACCCCGAGGCTCAACCCAAGATAGACCCCCTTGCGATTGCCGTGACGCCAGTAGAGGCCGAGCAGCAGGGCTGGTGCAAACTGGGCCACCGCGCCAAAGGAGAGGTAACCGATGCGCGACAAGCTGGTGAGATCGCCGAGCCAAAGGTAGAGCCCCCAGGCCGCCAGCAAGATCAGCAGGATGGCGCCACGGCGCACCTGCAACAGCAGCCGTACCAGCCGCTCGTCGCGCCCCTGCCGCCAGAAGCGGCGCAGCAGCACCGGCAGCACCAGATCGTTGCTCACCATGATCGCCAGCGCGATGGTGCAGACGATCACCATGCCGGTGGCCGCCGAGGTACCGCCGAGAAACGCCAGCATTGCCATGCCATCGAAACCGAGGGCCATCGGCAAACTGATCACATAGGTGTCGGAGGCCATGTCAGCACCGACCCACTGCTTGCCCGCCAGTGCCAGCGGCCAGATAAAGAGCCCCATCACGAACAGGTAGAGCGGGAAGATCCAGCGCGCCCAGTGCAGGTCCTGCCCCTGATTGTTCTCCACCACAGTCACATGAAACTGGCGCGGCAGGCAGATAACGGCGCACATCGCCAGCACCGTATAGATGGCAAGCTCCAGCAGGTTGCCGGGGCTCACCGCCACCACCTGCGCAAAAAAGTCGCGGGTCACCTGTTCGTGAGCCTCGCCCGGTTTGCTCAGGATCAGCCAGAGGGCGAAGCCCCCCACTGCGATAAAGGCCAGCAATTTGACCACCGACTCGAATGCGATGGCCACCACCATCCCCCTGTGGTGCTCGGTGGCATCGAGATGGCGGGTGCCGAACAGGATGCTGAACAGCGCCAGCAGCAGGGTGACCCCGAGCGCCAGCTCGCTGGTATTGCTGGTCGGGCTGATGCCGCCACTGTTGACCATCAGCAGATCCAGCCCGGTGACGATGGCTTTAAGCTGCAATACCAGATAGGGGAGGATCCCCATGATGGCGATGAGGGCGATCACCATGGCGAGCCGCTGGGATTTGCCGTAACGGGCGGCGATAAAGTCAGCGATGGAGGTGATGTGCTCGCGCTTGGCCACCAGAATAAGGCGGGCCAGCAGCCGCCAGCCAAACAGAAAGACCAGCATGGGGCCAAGGTAGATGGGCACCGGCGACCAGGGGGATTCGCTCGCCTGCCCCACGGTGCCGAAGAAGGTCCAGGAGGTGCAGTATACCGCCAGCGACAGGCTGTAGAGCAGCGGTTGCCCCTTGAGACGGTGCCGTTTGTGCTTGTCTGCCACGAAGGCGATCAGAAACAGCAGCCCCAGATAGGTGAGCGACAATCCGATCAGCAGCCATCCCTGGTGCATCGATAACTCCTTGTCCATGTTGATTTTTTGTATACAACCTAGCCAGTCTAGAGAGGCTGCAGCCAAAAGTCATCCCCTTCGGACAGATTGAAATTATCGTTTTTCAATAAGTTTTATCTTGACTGTATATCGCAAAACAATAAACATTGCCGATGTAAATTTTGATAAACGATAAACTTTACCTTTCAGATAAAACCATCACAGTGAGGAATGAGATGATCTCCAACAAACTCGAACACTCGAGCATGCTGATCGAATGGCTGCTGCTGCTGGCACTGCTGGCGACCCCTTTGATCACCTTGCTGGAGGTGTGGACCCCCTTCGGTGGTGCCGATTTTCTGCAGGAAAAGCTCAACACCATCTTGAGCCGCCCCGGCATCAATCCTGCCGACTATCCCCTTCACTTCTCCACCCGGCTGCTCGGCACCCTGGTGCAGCTGTTGCCGGATCTGGTCTTTATGATGATGCTCTGGCAACTGCGTCAGCTGTTTCGCGGCTACCGCGCCGGTCTGCTCTTCACCTTCGAGCAGATCCGCCGCTATCGGCAGATCGGACTGCTGCTCTGTACAACCTTCCTGGTCGAATTGATCCTGACCCCCTTGCTGGATACGGTGCTCACCATGAGAGGCCCGGAAGTACTCGGTACCATAGCGCTGAGTACCTCCGATTTTCGGGTACTGCTGGCGGGACTGATCGTACTGGCGCTGGCACTGGTCATGCGCGAGGCAAAACTGCTGGCCGATGAACAGCAACTGACGGTGTGAGGATCCTATGCCCATTATCATCCGACTCGATGCCCTGCTGGCCGAGCGTAAAATGACCGCCCGCGAGCTGGCCCAGCGCATCGACATCACCGAGGCCAACCTCTCGATCCTCAAGAATGGCCACGCCAAGGCGGTGCGCTTCTCCACTCTGGAGGCCATCTGCCGTGAACTCAATTGCCAGCCCGGCGATCTGCTGGGCTACGAGCAGGAGCGCTAACCCCCTTATGAGTCGTCATATCACCCTGTTTGCCCTGTGGCTGCTGCCGCTGTGGGCCTGCGCTGGCAATGACGCGAGCGGCCCCCGCTATCTTATCGAGCAGGGCGCCAGCGCCAATGTGCTGCAAGTGCGCCTCACCATGCAGGGCAAGCCCCCTTTTACCCTGCTCCCCGCTCGTCAGTTGCCGGGCAGTGCCACGCCGGTTTCCCCCGCGCTGGTCTGCCTTGCAAACAACCAGCCGGTTGCCCTCAACCAGCCCTTCTCTTGCAAAGAGGTTGGCTGGCAGATCACGCTCACACCGGCTCCGGCAGAGGGTGCTGATGCCTCGGCCCAACAATCGCTTTTGTTCGCACCCAATCAGTGGCTATTGACCGAATGGGGCAATCTGGTGCGCCAACGTGGGAGCCGCCAAGGGGAGATCTGTCTGCCGGATGGCAGCTGCCAACCGCTGCCGGATGTCAACCAGCCGCCGCTGATCCTGCCGTTTGGTATGGACACTGTGCCCGTCACCAAGCCGGATCCGCGGCTGGTGCTGAGCCATGACGAGACCGCCAATCAGCTCGATCTGCCGGCCTTGCAGCAGCAACTGAATGAGATCATCGACTATCTGGCCTTCCAGCTCGATGTGGATCCGCCCGCTCATCCATGGCAACTGGTGTGGCTGGGGCGGGATGTGGCGACCCGCTCCCTCGGCGGCGCCGCCGGAAATCAGGTGTTTGTCGCCAACTACCCCACCGAGGCTGGCAAGCCGACGCCACAGGCCCCCTTGCGCCTGCTGCGCACCTCGGCCCACGAGGCGGTGCATATCCTCAGCGCTCGCCACTCTGCTCCACAACCCACCTGGGTCAACGAGAGCCTCGCCGAGTACCTCGCCATCAAGGCGCTACGCCGCTTTCGGCTGCATCAGGTCACGGCGGTCAACGAGCTGGCCGAGCGGGGCAAACAGCTGCCCCATAGCGAGAGTGGTCTCTATCGGGCGGCTCGCGAGGTGCTGGCGGGCGATCGCTCCTACTACCCGCTCTTTTACGTCAAGGGGAGCGCCTTCTGGGAAGCGCTGGAGCGGGAGCTGCAGCACAATGACGTGACGCTGGCGCAACTGCTGCCCCAACTGGGCTGGCTGCCGGATGGCCGCTTTGATGCCGCCTCCAATGAACTGCTTGCTGGCACCATCGGCTCGGACACCTGGCGCCGCCTCAGCCGCCTCTATCTGGGCGAGCAGCAGTAACGCCGCAAACCGCAGCAACGAAAAAGGGAGAGCCGTGGCTCTCCCTTTTGTTAGGTGATGATTCAAATAGACAAATATCAGGCTGGAACACTCTCCTGCGCAGACGGCGCAAAGGGGCGCAGCCGCAGGAAGAAGACCGGCAAGACCACCAGCACCATCAAGAAGAAGATGCCGCCGCCGAGAGGCTCGAACAGCACACCGCAAAGTGCCATCAGGGCCGCCACCGTCATGCCGAGGCCAAGGGCCGCATAGAGCGCCTGGGTCGGGATCAACTGCTCGGCCGGTAGCTGGCGGGTCATGAAGCGCACCGCCCCCAGATGACTCATGCCAAACGTCACCGAGTGGAGCAGCTGCCCCAGCACCAGCACCCACAACTCGGTCGAGGCACCCAGCAATACCCAACGCACCACACAACCGATGGCACCGGCGATAAAGAGACTCTGGGCGCCAAAGCGCTGCAAGAAACGCTTGTCGGCGGCAAACATGCAGATCTCCGCCACCACCCCGAGCGCCCAGAGATAGCCGATGATGGTGCCGCTATACCCTTGCGCCTTCCAGTAGATGGCGCTGAAACCGTAATAGGCGGCGTGGCTCCCCTGCAGCAGAGCGGTCAGCAGCAGGAAACGGCGCACCGGTGCGCTGCGCAGGGTTGCCAGCAAGGACGCCTTGGCGCGCTCGCCCTGACTATCCTGTGGCGCCGGATAGAGCGGCAGCCAGCTGAGCAGCAGCATCAGCACCAGCCCCGCCACCATGGTGTGCAAAATCCAGTCACTACCGAAGTTGCCCACCAACGCCCCCACCAAGGTCGAGGCGACAATAAAGGCAAAGGAGCCGCACAGCCGCACCTTGCCGTAATCGAGGTGCGCCTGCACCACCATGCGGGTCGCCAGCGCCTCCCCCACTGGCATCAGGGTCGGATAGATAAAGTTCGCCAGCAGGGTCAAGCTCACCAGCCACCAGAGGTTATGACTGAGGTAGAAACCGAGAAAGGCCAGCAAACTGAGCAGGGAGAGCAACCGGGTAACCGGCAACAGATGGCCCGCCCCCTTGATCTGCCCCATCACCATCAGGTTGCCGGCAAAGCGGATCGCCATCCCCGCCCCCAGCAGCAGACCAATCATCTCGGCGCTGACGCCCACCCCCTCCAGCCAGAGCGACCAGAACGGCAAGTAAGCGCCGTAGACAAAATAGAAGGCGCCGAAAAAGAGCGCTAACCAGGAAAACGCGGGCATAGATCCTCTGCAACCGGATGACGGGAGCAGAATGATAACCCATCCTCCCCCGCAGATCCCGATGGAAACCCTGCGCAGAAAACGAAAAAACTTCAATAAAATTGAACTATTACCGAAGAGGTGGGGTCTACCTGGTAACACCTCCTCCTGGTTAGTGTTGCAATCCTTCCACCCGCCCACGGCGGGTTTCTTTTTTGTCCCCTAATCACTTTTCTTCATCATCAGGATCTGCATCTCGCATTCAAACTTAAATCCATCTTCACAACGAAAAATCATCTGGATACAGCACATCTTCGAGCTATCCTGCACCAAAACTATTTGTAGCGATAAAAAAACACCGACGTTAAGCCGGTGTCAGGTGATATCTAGACCTATATAAATGTGGGGGCGACCACCATTAGCTATCCACAAGGCAGATGTACTGTATTTATTTTGAATGGTACACCTCTGAATGAAAGCATAATTGAATTACTCAGTTCAAGTTTACAGCTTTAATCCAAGCAATCAGCGTGTTATTTTTTTTATTAATGTAACCAATATTAACCCATCGACCATCAGTGCTTGTTTGGATAATTCTAACTTTATCACCGGCAATGAGGTATGCTTTAGACTGACTATTATCATGAGGTTTACTAAATAGCATTGATTTATTTTTCACTTCTTTCTCAGAAAGAGACAATAAGTAATCAAGCATGTTATCATTTATACTGGATGAGTATTCCTTATTAGCTTTAAGCAAAAACTGATATGCATTTACATTAGTTTTATTAAGCGGTTCGCAACGCAACATGTTTTCTAATGAGGATTTATTGGCAATCACCTGCTGGGTGCTTTTTATATTTATTGATGGACGCATTGCTTTAAAATCAAATACATCACCATCTTTATCTTCTGAACTGGCCAATACGTCTTTGTTTTTTAACCAATCATAACCACATGCTTCACCATCCCAGTCACTAACAATACAACCATTACGCATATCAATTACGCTACAGTAAGCCCTATCAACATATTTTTCAGTTCCATCCCCCAAGCTTACCCTTTCACCTGAAACACTATAAAATAATATATAACTTCCTGTTGGAGATTTTTTTGAAATACTTCCAGCATCATTTTCCAAATAATATCTATCTTGTAAAGATAGATCTACCTTCTTACTCCCAGATATATAATAAAGTTTACTCCAAGCATTTGCATCAATATTTTCGCCAGTTAGTTTGCCGGAAAAAAATAATGAACCGCCATCATTTGAATTAATGGAAACATCAGCAAGAGCTGTAACTGAAGTTACCAGAAAAGGTGTAACAAAAATTACTGCCATGCTTTTTATCATTGTAACTTACTCCTTAGAGAATTATACCTACTGATTGAGTCAGTCATGCTTCTTGTCATTTTATATTCCTCAAGAAGTTTTTTCTCATATATTTCATGTGACCCAGCCCAATCGTGAGGATTTAAACTAACATTTGGGTTTTTAGTGTGAAAATTACTGATGGCCATTTTGAAGTTGTCTTTAACATAACCAGGCCTATTTACCGAGTGATCCAACACTACTGCTCGACCAAAATTGCTTTTAATATAGTCCTTTATTCTGATATCGCCAGAAGAAACAACATGACTTTCAGCACTATGAAGACGCTCAATAAAATCTAGCACCTGAATATCTAAAAACTCTGGCAAGGATATCACTTTCAATAAACCAGCGAGAGGTTTGCTATTTATAACACTATTAAATGTACTTTCATCACAACCTTTTCGAAGTAGATTTTTCAAATCTCTCCCCGTAACCTTACCCCCGCCGGTCAACAAATCATCAACATAATACGTGATTGCGGATGAGCCAGTCCCTTCAACTATCCAACCGCAGTTGGACATATGATTGGCATACAAGTCAGGATATTTATCTCTAAATTTTGCTAGTTGAATTGAAAGCTCCCCTTTCCCCTCAAGGCCAACGCCATCCTTAAATGTTTTCTGCATAGCGCCTGCAGTAACAACTTCACTATCATATGACTGTATCGCGTCCATTTTTCCTTCATTGTCTGACATGGCGATCAAGATAACTTTCTCATTTTCAGTGATTTTTCCAGTAGCTAAGAGATTGCTCCATCCTGAATACGATGCCAGTGTTATCGTCCCCCAATAGACAGGACCATACTTACTTCCATATCTAGTGACCTTGAACTTATCAGCATAAAGCCTTTCACAATCACAGGATCTTGATGTCTTTCTTTCTCCCACTAATGCCATCATCCCCGCAGGATGAATAAACCAGGGTTGGGTATCACCCAATATCGCGCTGGCATCTTCCATCCACGCCATATTGTTGTGTACCTGCATCGCATACTCATAGAGCTTCGGCTGCTCGGCTAACTCCTGCTTTAGACGCGGCCAATCGCCAGGCTTTACCCATTCGCTTTTGTGCTTGATAAACAACATGCGCAACTTGCCCGCCAACTCCTCATCGGCCAGCGCGGCCTTGATGTCATTGCCGCTCAGGGTGCCATCGTTGTCTCCGTCTGTCACCAGCTTGTCATAGAGGGTACTAAAAAATTTGCTCGCCTCTTTCTGCTGCGGCTCTTCACTCTCGGTATCAGCCTTGTCCAAAAATCCATCGTCATCGCTGCTGCCATCGACCAGCTTGACGCCCAGCTTGTGCCAGTCGTGCTGACTGATCACTTCGACATCACCGCCCTGCAATACGAACTCGCCAGCCAACTCCCCGTCCGCAGCAGTCCGCTCACGTACCTTCACAAAGTTGTTGGCACCGTGAGTGACAATATCAGACTCTTTCACCGCCAACGGTAAGACCAGCGGCCCAAAATTGGCAACCTCGTGAAAACCATGCTTGCTATCGCTGGTGAGACGATAGGTAGTGACCTTTTTCTTTACCAGCAGGTAGCCCTGGCCACCGGTTACTCGCGCCTTGTTATTGATGCAATCTTCAAGCACCTGTTTGTCGCTCTCTGCCACAAACACCTCAAAGTGCACGGCTTTGCTGTCTGCGTCTTTCTCGAAACCGCTGGCTCCGGCAGTGGCTAGCTCATGCTCACCCCAATGACCGATGATCTCTCCGGCCTGCACCGGTATCGGGTTTGCGCTGCGGTCAACGACCGCATCGTCTTTGAATTCGACAGGGATACTCGGTTCTGCGGTCAGTCCGGCCCCCATCTTGCTTTTTGCCAGCCAGCCAACGGCACCTTTGCTGGCATTGGTCATCACCTGATTGGCACTGTCTTTGACAGTGCCGCTGCCCACCTTGAAAACCTGTACTTTACGAAACTCAGTCGTGCCGCCATTGATGCTTATCATTTGTGCCGGCTCACCAGATATCACGACCTCACTACCTGCAGGCAAGCCCAAGCTCTCAGCTGTGGTGTCAGCGCTTTTACGTAGCCATGTATTACCTGGGACCTTATGGCGAGCCGGTTTGCCTTCTGGTGGTGTCATCCACTTCAGCTTTTGTGGAAATTCCTGCTGTAATTGGCTTGCCGCAATATGGAACAGGCTGTCCGGGTCATCAACGTAGTGCACCAGATAGTAATCGTGGGGCTCATCGTTGTGGTTAAGCAGGCTCTTCACTTCCTGGCCGACCAACTTCACTTCGGCCCCCCTTTTCGCATAGACAGGTTTATCGCCAGACAGCCGACGAATCAGCTTGGGAGGTGTTCCCTCTACCACAGGTTTATAGGTGGACACACCTGTCCCCTTGACCGTTACTCGCGCAGCCTCGGGACTGTTGTAGCTGTTCTCACAGGCGATGTGCATGTAGAGGCTGTAGAAGGTCAGCTGATTCTTGCTCTGCTCACCGGCTTCGTAGCGATGACGTACCAGACAAAACGAAGGGGAGGTATACAAGTCAATCTTTCCCTCTGGTTTGCCCTTTTCGGAGCTACGGGTCGCCTTGGCTGGTTTAGTCGCCAGTCGGTAGGCCACAATCTCCCCGTCAGCAATCGCGCGCACTGCGCCGCTCGGGTGCCAGCCTCCGCTTTTACTGAAGTGGATACCACCGTGCCAGATACGGTTGCGGCCTATCGGGAAGGTACCGCTCTTGAGGCCGTTGATCTTCTTGATAAACTCATCGAGAGATGCAATCTCGCTGGAGCCGTTCTCACCCGCCAGTTGCATGGGATAGACGATTTTCATCTTTGTCATTCAATCCTAAGTTGTTCGTCGAACATCAAGCGGAGGGCTGATAATCGCTATCGGGCTCCAGCACCTTGAGCAACGCCTCCATCGCCTTCTCGGTGGCAATCGCCTTGACCAGTTCAACCAGTTCTGGGGCTTTGACCACCTCAACCCCTTTGGGAGTAACGGGAGCCTGACCAGCCCAGCCAGAGCCTGATCCCGGGCTGCCGCCGGCATTGAGCTTGATGGCGGGGCCGACCAGCTTGATGCCACTCGGGTCAACTTTCACAAAACTACCGTCGCCCTTGAGAGTGATCTCGGAGCCCGCCTCCAGCACCAGCTTGTCACCCACCTTGATATGCACCTCTTCACCCGCTTCCACCAAGAGAGATTGGCCTAGCTTCTGATGCAGGGAGGTATCAACTGTCAGCGAATAGTCCGCCTTGATATGGTCGCGTTTTTCACCCTCAACTGTCAGGTGGTCATTACCGAGGCTGGGCGGAGCGCCATCCTTGCCCGGCATCTTTCTGATGCGGGTGACCCGCTCATTGTCGATATCGGTGTGCTGGTCGTGCTTGATATGCCACGCCGCATCGTTTTCAATCAGCACATTCAGGTCTTTCTGACCGTGGATATAAATCTCTTCCTGCCCCGCCTGGTCTTCAAAACGCAGCTCGTTGAAACCCTCGCCCTGGTGAGTTTCGGTGCGCAGCACGGTGCGGGTCTTGTTGGCGGGCAGCTCATACGGCGGCCGATTGGTGGCGTGGTAGGTGCGACCCGTCACGATAGGCTGGTCGGGGTCACCTTCGAGGAATGAGACGATAACCTCGTGGCCGATGCGCGGAATCGCCATCATGCCGTACTGGCCACCGGCCCAGCCCTGACTCACCCGCACCCAGCAGGAGCTCTGGTCGTTGGAGCTGCCATATCTGTCCCACGGGAACTGCAGCTTCACCCTGCCATGTTCGTCGCAGTAAATCTCCTCCCCCTCGGGGCCGACCACTATCGCGATTTGCGGGCCGTCCACCATCGGCTTGTGAGGTGCTTCGGGGCTGCCGATACGGGCGCGCCAGGTGGTACTCGCCTTCACTACGCCAAATTCGTTGTGGTAGACGGTCGGGCCGCTGCCGCCTTCTTCTTCCAAGGCTTGTGGCTGCTCACCGGTGTGGCGGATATGAACGATTTGCCAGTCAGTGTTGAGGCTACCATTGGGATGTTCGGTCAATGAAAAGTGCTGGCCCGGCAACAAGGCGGCACTGTTGGACTTGCCACTGCCCGCCACCGCGTCATTGCGCAGGGCATCGAGCCGATGCTGGACAAACGCCTTGCCGCTCGGGTCCTGCTTGTAGCGACCCGGATAGTCGAAGTGCTGGTAGGTATCCCGTTGGTGCTCGAGCTCTGCACCCTGCTTTTTGTGGGAGAGGCCATAAGCTGGCGTCTTGAAGCTGTAATCTTTCAGCTCCACATCCGAGGGGCGCACCGCCTCGCGGTAGTGGAACTGGCGCACATAGGGACCTTGTTCCAGCGAGCGGTTGCCGAGGTTGAAAAATAGCTCGGGGCCCGCGGTCAGGGCTGCCGCATCGTCAGCAAAGACGATGCGGTGCTTGCCTGCTTCAAACTCGTGGAAGTAGAACAAGCCCTCTTCGGCGGCCAAGCGGTTCACAAAGTCGAGGTCAGTCTCCCGATACTGCACGCAGTATTCCCGCTGGGCGTGCTCATTCTTGAGCGCAAAGGCGTAATCGGTGATGCCGTGCTCTTGCAGCAGGATACTGAGGATTTCATCGGGCTTTTGCGCCTGAAAGATGCGGGAGTTCTGGCGCAGCCCCAGCCGCCACAGCGCCGGTTTGACTTGCAACTGATAGCGGGTACGGCGAAAACCGCTGTCTCCTTGGGCAAACTCGCTCACAACCCCGCAGACCCGGCGTTGCAGCTCGCCGTTGTACCACACAATCAGCTCGCATGGCTGGTCCAGCACGGCGCCAAAGTCGACATCAGGCTGGCTACTCGCCACCTCCAGCTGCAGGTTGAACGGCCGGTTCAACCCCTCATCCAGCTGGAAACTGGCCACCACGAAGGTGCTCTCGGGCAACGCCCCCACCTTGACGGTAAATTGCAATCCGGTTTGATTAGCCATGGCTTTCCCCTCTTGTCACGGCCAAGCAGTGCCTGAGCCCTTGCCAACTCTCGCGCCCATACAATCCCTCACCGCGCAGCCACGCTACCGCCCTCTCCGGTGCCGCAAGGGCCACCAAAGATAAAGGGGTTAACAGGTTACGAGCGGTTCGGGTCTGCATCACAGGACACCCTTTAGTGCTTTGCCATCCCTCCGCACTCACCGGCAGGGCATCAAACCCCGGCAGGGGGATGGCAAAACAGAAAAGCTCCAGCCAACCCGTTGGCCAGGCTGGAGAAAATGCACAGTACAAGAAGCCGGTTGAACAACCGGCTCAAAGACACATTACTACTTACAAGGAATACCAAAGTACCGAAGCAAGGCTTACGCCTCGATGGGCGCGCGCCAGTCGTCCGCACCGGAAGTACCGGCAACGGTGTGCTCCCAGTCAATCTTGCGGTAAGCCATGGAGACCTGGATAAGCTGGGTGAAGTCAGACTTCGCCGGGTCCTGGCAGTGCGGCATCTGGCAGTCGATGTCAACGATGGTGGCATCGGTCAGCACGGTAGAGAAGAAGTGCTCCTGCTTGCCTTCAACGGAGGTGCGGTACCACTTCAGGGTCACTTTCGGCAGCATTTCACCGGAAGCCAGAGAGTTGTACATCAACGGTACGGCTTTGTTCAGCGCAACGGTGAACTTGAACGGCTTGTGGACACGCTGACCAGCAGGCTGACCGGATTGCGGGTCGGTCGGGACGGTGACGACGTGCTGGAACTCTTGTACCAGCATCTCGTCTTCGTGACCTTGTACGAAGATGTTGCCGACGGAATCGGAGGTGAAGGCACCGGCGGTGATATTGCCCTGGGTTTTACCTTCGATGCTGATATAACATGGAGTTGGCATGTGTATGCTCCTAAATAGGTTGGTTAAACGAGATAGCACTCGACCAACCTTTAGCAGCGACCATGCCATTTTTTTATTCCTTATTTATCAAACAATTACCATCCACCAGTTCTTATTCAATGCACAAGCACGCAATAAATTGCCTAGAGCAGTGCATTTAATCGTGATTGCTTGCCCAATCAGTATAAATAACCAGTCAACGAGCAAGAAGTTGCTCCAAATAATCATTTCCTCTTTGCAGGGCAAGCTTTCAATTCCTTGCCGGTGCTAATTTTCCACTGGCTAAGCATTCTCGGACAGAACAACTAACTTGCAAGTCATCGCTCGCCTCGAAACTGTTTGTCGGTTGTCACTCTGTTAGACTGCACAATTTTCTGTTGCTCATTCATCTTGCAAAGGAGTGTTGGATGTCCGGATGTACTTGGTGGGATAGATCCACCGGTTTTGCACTGCTGACCATTGTGCTGTGGGCCTCGCTGGCGGCGCTGACGTCACGGGTCACCAGCGTGTCACCACTGGTGCTGGTCGGGCTGGTGCTGTTTTTCTGCGGGGGCGGGGCTTTGCCGTTTTGGCGCCAATGGCGCGCTCGTCCTATTACCTGGCTGGTGACGGTTACGGCATTGCTGCTCTACCATCTGCTGCTCTTTATGAGCTTTCGCCATGCCCCGGTGCTGGAGGCAAACCTCATCAACTACCTCTGGCCGCTCTGCATCATTCTGTTCACCCCGCTGTTGTTGCCCGGTCATCCACTCCATGCCTGTCACCTGCTGGCTGGCGCCTTTGGTCTGGCGGGTTCCATGCTGGTGATGGTCAATGGCGAGCTGCAACTGCAGCAGGTCTATCTGCCGAGATACCTGTTGGCACTCGGTGCAGCTGTCGTCTGGGGGGCCTATTCGGTGCTATCACGCCGTCTGCCGCCAGCCCCCGCCGTCGTCACTGCGGCAGCCTGCCTGCCCGCAGGTTTGCTGGCGCTGCTGCTTGCCCGTCTGCTGGAGGGGCCCCTGCCACTCGCGCAGATCCCCACCAGTGACTGGTGTCTCATCATCGGGCTGGCGCTGGGCCCGATGGGGGCGGCCTTTGTGACCTGGTATCTGGCACTGCGAGACGGCGATCCACGCCGGATCGGTGCCCTTGCCTACCTGACACCGCTGCTGAGTACTTTGCTGTTAGTGGCATTGAACGGAGAAGAGCTGACCTCTCGCCATCTGCTGGCCGGGGCACTTATTATGGGAGGCGCCCTGCTCGGTATGCTGGGCCAACACAACAGCGCTCAAGCATCCCCAGCCAGTTAAGTCGGTAAAATAGGGCCACCTGACCATGCTGTCATAAAAACGCCATCATCCCTGTTTAGGCTCGGGCCACGCTCCCCCATGGTCTGTGCTGACAGGAATTACCCCGTGAAAATCGCCCATTACGCCACCCTCTCCTCCCTTATTTTGTTACTGGTCGCGGGAGGACAGGCGCTGGCCCTCTACCACGGCTGGCAACAGCTTGCCCATACCAATCAGGCCCAGCATCAGCACGAGACGCTGCAGCAACTGGTGACGGTGACCCTGCAAAACAGCCTGCGTGACTACCTCAACAGCGGCGATCCACAGCAACTGACCGCTGCGGAGAAGATCCGCCAGCAAGCGCTCTCCTCGCTGGCCGCTCAGGATGATGCCGTGGCGGCCCCGCTCAGGCAGCAACTCGAACAGATGGCGCAGCGCATCGCGCACGACTATCAGGCAGCAGGCAAGCTCTCGGGCAACAGCCAGTTGCTGCTACAAAATGCCGAGAGTGAGCTGGGCAGCCAGGCCATGGCGCTGATCCGCTATGGGGAGCAAGGCGCCAGCACGGAACAATCTGCCGCAGCAGAGCAATATCGCAGCGGCGCAGCCGAGATCCTGGCGGGCCTGCCGCGCCTCGCCCATTTGCGCCAAAGCTATATGGAACAGGGCAATGAGAAGCTGCTCGAAGGGATCCGCTTCGAGCTGGAGGCACTGCAAAAACAGGCCCAAGCGCTGCAAGCCTTGCCGCTGCTCGGCCTGTATGAAGAGGCGCCCGCCGATGAGTTCACGCTGGGGGAGCCGGTACGCAAGGAGCTGGGAGAGCAACCGCGCAGCGAATTACGCTCGCTGCTGGGCCGCTATCCGCAGGAGCTGGCCAACAGCCGCACGGCGCTACAACAGCAACAGGCTGGCCGCCAGACCGTGCAGCAAGACATCATGGCGATGTTGCAAGCGACCAGACAGATGGGGGAACAACTTGCCCGCGAACGGCAAGCCGTCAACCAGGAGCTGGCCACCATCCTCGGCACGCTAGCGCTCTGTCTGGTGATAGTCGCCCTGCTGTTTGCGCTGGTGCAACGACGTTGGCTGCTCACCCCCTTGTTGCGACTGCGCGGAGCTTTTATGCAACTCGATCAGACGGGGCAGGCCGAGCCGTTGCCTACCGGGCGCGATCGCAACGAGCTGGCCGATATTGTTGCCAGCTACAATCGGCTGATCGGTCGTCTGCAACTGGATCAGCAACAGAAAGAGGGGCAGCTGTCGGCGGTATCCCTCAGTCTGCAAGGGATGGTCAGCCAGGTTGACGAGATCCACCACAGCACCCGCACCACCGAACAGGTGGTCGATGAGAGCGGCCAGATGATGGATGAGCTGAACCAGCTGGCCGGAGAGGTCCATCAGGTCGCCGCCGACATCGCCCAGCATGCCCACCATAACGAACAGGCGATGAGCCAGAGCGAAGATCTGGTGGGGAGCATGCTGCACGCCACTCATCAGACCGGACTGGCGATTGACGAGAGCGATGAGGCGCTGCAAGCCCTCACCCGCTCGGTTGCCGATGTGACGGCCATTGTCGATGTAATCGGTCATATCGCTCAGCAGACCAACTTGCTGGCCCTCAACGCCGCCATCGAAGCGGCCCGTGCAGGGGAACAGGGACGCGGCTTTGCGGTGGTCGCCGATGAAGTACGCCACCTCTCGGCCAATACCCAGCAATCCCTCAACCAGATCACCGATATTCTGGGGCGCCTGACCCAATCCGGCGAACAACTTGGCACTGTACTGAACCGGATCACCAGCGAATCAAGCCGCCAGCGGGCGCAGGCGGAACAACTGCGCCAGACTACCCAGGCAGTGCGGGAGATCGCCCGCAACACCGCAGTGATCGCCCTGCAGGGCGCCGACAACGCCAAAAGTCAGGAACACAAGCTGGCCAGTTTTGCCGATCTGATCGCCCGTATCCATCAGCATGCCCGTCAGGTGAGTCAGCTCTCGGTGCAGGTCTCCTCCCATATCCACCATCAGGCGCAGCAGATCCCCCGCATCCTCGGCCAGCAAGGCTGACCCCTATTCGCCCCGCATCCCCACCAGATCACTTTCCCTACGACCAGAGGGAAAGTTTTTTTGTGGCACAAAATTATCTGTTATCGGCAGGTTAACTGACACCTCTTCCGCCGTACCGGATGAAAACCCGCACTGGCGCTGGCCGCAGCCTCAAGAAAACGCTCTCATCACCGTGATACCTGCCATGAGGCTGTTTACGACCTTGCCCATGATTATTTGCACTCGGTCATACTTTTGAAACGTTGAGGGAACTTTTCATTGATATTTCGCACCGCGAACGTACTCTTGGGGTTGTCCGATAGCCAAGAATCGGAACATAAAAAAACAACATGTGATGATCAGGACTGCCAACTACAGATGTGCCAAGACATCCGGGTTTGCAGGTAGCCAAGACAAGATTTTTTGCCCTTCGGGGTTTTGATTGCAATGCCAATACCGAGCGGTAGGCCCGATGCCAACTGCCGGAAAAAAAGCTAAGTCCATAAAATCAGGAGCAATAAAAATGGAAAAAGTGATCTTCAAGCGCGCCGCTTTGAGTGCCGCTGTGGTAGCCGCTCTGGTCGCCCCCGGTATGGCGTTGGCTGCTCAGGATATGATGAGCCCGGAATACGGCCAGTCCTATGAAACCTTCGTGAAAGACTCCAAACTGACCGGTGGTCTGTTCTACTTCCAGCGTGATCGCGCCCGTGTTGACTCAGGTGTAGTACCTGCAGATAACACCGGAAAATATCGCTCAAACCTGAGCCATGCGACCGCTCAATTAGCTCTTAACTTCAACTCGGGTTATGCATGGGACGTGGTTGGCTTGGACTTGGGCGGATACACTGCCTATGACTTAGCCATTGATGAAAGTAACCCGGTCAACGCCGAGAATGAATTCTCTTTCTGGGGACGAGCTTGGGGAACCAGCAACACCGAATCAGAAAATGGCGCAAGCCTGACCAACGCAGCCCTTAAGTTGAAGTTGGTTGAAGGTCTTACTGCAAAAGCTGGCTATACCCAATTGTATGTTCCTGGCCAGATTGGCGTTAACTGGTCCTACCAACCAGGTACTTATCGTGGTGGACAAGTTGAAGGTAACGTAGGTGGTCTCTATTTGACCTACGCTATCGCAGATGAATACAAAGCTCCCTGGTTCAAAGAAACCCAAGGCTTTTATAAAAGTAAAGCGTGGGGCGGAGCTTGGGGTAATACCTTCGATAAAGAAAACGAGATCGACTACATCCATGCCGTCGCCGCTCGTTACACCTTTGAAAATGGCGCAGCCATTACTGGCTCTTTCGGCCAATCAGCCGATTATATGGATAGCTACCACTTCAAACTGGCTCACAAGTTTGACGTACTGGGCGGCCTGTCAACCAGCTACCAATTCTATGGCTCCGAAACAGAAACGTACAAAAACGCCTCTGGTCGTGATGTAGAAACTTATGATGGCTTGGCATGGCAACAAGCACTGACAGCTGCGTGGAACTATGCGCAGTACGGTTTCCGTCTGGAAGGTATGTGGACCAAAGCTGAGGGTGTTGAAGGCAACTACCTGCCCCGTCTGACCCGTGGTTACGGCAACTCCCAGGGCGCCAACGAAATTTGGTGGGACTCCCGCTCTGACTGGAACGCCAACAACGAAAAAGCGCTGTTCTTCGGTGTAACACGTTCTCTGGATGACCTGGTTGGTGCTCCTGGCTGGTCTGTAGGCGTATCCGGTGCTTACGGCTGGGATATGGAGAAAGGTGATGGAACTAAAGTTGCTGAAGGCGATACCGAGTGGGCAGCCAACTTCGATGTCAGCTATACCGTGCAGGATGGCAAGCTGAAAGGCACCCTGTTCAAACTGCACTACACCGACTACAACAATGACCTGCCATCAACTTGGAAGGGCTGGACTGACTATCCGAACGTGTTTACCTCCGAGCGTGACGTCAAGTTCCACATCATCATGCCGTTTACCATCATGTAATCAGGCAATACGATGTCAGCAAACCGGGCCACTTGGCCCGGTTTTCTTTTTACCGGTTGGCAAGCTAACATGCGAACCGGATAAGGGTTTTATCCACTCACCCGCCCGCACGCTTTTGTCAGCAGTCACAAGGACGTCATCATGCCCCGTTTTGTTCTGATCACCGGTTGTTCCAGCGGCATTGGCCTCGCCGCCGCACAGGCGCTCGGGCAGCACGGTTTTACCGTGATCGCCTCGGCGCGCAAGGCGGAAGATGTGGCCCGTCTGCAGCAACAGGGATTGCTGGCGGTACAGCTGGATCTGGCGGACCCTACTTCCATCGAGCTGGGTGCCAGTGCGGCGCTCCATCTGGCGGGCGGGCGCCTCTATGGCCTGTTCAACAACGGCGCTTATGGCCAACCCGGGGCGCTGGAAGATCTGCCCACCGAGGCGCTCAGGGAACAATTCAATACCAACCTGTTTGGCTGGCACCATCTGATCCGTCAGGTGCTGCCGCCGATGCTGGAAGCCAAAGAGGGTCGGATAGTGCAGAACAGCTCGGTACTGGGGCTGGTTGCCATGAAGTATCGCGGCGCCTATAACGCCAGCAAATTTGCACTGGAAGGTTATAGCGACACTCTGCGCCTCGAACTGGCGGGTAGCGGGGTACATATCAGCCTGATTGAACCGGGCCCCATCGATACCCGTTTTCGTGCCAATGCCCGCAGCGCCTTCTTGCGCCACATCGACCCGGCCCAGAGCCGTCATCAGTCGGCCTACCGCCAGACCCTGACGCGGCTGGAAAAAGAGGGGGCCACCAGCGGCTTTACCCTCTCCAGCGAAGCCTGCATCCCGCCGCTGCTCCATGCGCTGACCCACGCCCATCCCAAGGCACGCTATCCAGTGACTACTCCGACCCGGCTGTTTGCCTTCTTGCGACGGGTATTGCCCACTCGCTGGCTCGATATACTGCTGGCCAAATCGGCCTGATCCCGTGATGGGCGACAAGCATCCTGCCGCCCAAGTGGCGTTAGCCGGGTAGCGGCGTCACCTGTCCCGCCAACCTGGTTTGCCCCCCTCTTCAATAGTGCTCGCCATTGCTGTAGTAGGCGCTCTTAACCAAGGGAATCACCTGCACCACAACATAGGTCTGCTCCCCCAGCACCCGTTTCAAATGGCGCGTGATAAGGCGCGCGGCTTCGTCCTGCATCTCTTGTGGCCGCTCGAACCAGTGCAGCTCGACAAATGGAAAACCCGCCTCGGGCTCGCCGTTGCGTATCCAGCAGCTATCAATCCGCTCCATGGTGACAAACTCCGGCTTGCCGCCGGTCAGCTCGCAAAGCTCGGCCAGCAGCGGGCCGCTCACCTGTTGCAGGGTCTCGAGCGTCACGGCGCGAAAACGAAGATGGGGCATGGCAAACCTCTTGGTTATCTGAAATGAGGACTTATCATAGGAGTTATTGTCAGCAAGAGAAGTCACCCGGCGCATATTAAGGATCCCCATGAGATTTCATCGCACCCTCTTTGCCTTCCTGCTCTGCCTGCTGCTACCGCTGCACGCTTTTGCCGATCCCGCGTTCTATCGGGTGAGCAAGGGCAACCAGCAACACTGGCTTCTGGGCTCCATCCATGCGGGCAAGCCTGCCCTCTATCCGCTGCCCGAGCCGGTGGAGCGGGCCTGGCTGCAGAGTCGCGCACTGGTGATGGAGGTGGACATGAACAGCATCACGCCGGATCAGTGGCAACAGACCGCCTCCCTCACCCGACTGGTGGATGGCAAACCGCTCAAGGATCATCTGCCTGCCGAACTCTATCAACGCACCCTGATGGCGGGTGCCCACTATGGCATCGACGAGGCTACCCTCGCCACCCTGCGCCCCTGGTTTGCCGCCATTACCCTGACCCAGGCCGCCATGGCCCGCTCCGACTTCAAAAGTGAACTCGGGATAGACCAGCACTTCGCTACCCGGGCCGCCAAAGAGGGCAAACCGGTAGTGGGTTTTGAAACCCTGCTGGAGCAGCTCGGTTATCTGGCCAGCGTGGGTGACAACCAGACCCTGATGCTCGCCAGCACCCTGGATGAGCTACCGATGCTGGAGAGTGGTTTCGCCGCCGTGATGAAGGCGTGGCAGCAGGGAGATGAGGCGACGCTGATCAATCTGCTCAAGGAGGAGATGGCCCCGCCCGCGCTACAAAGCTGGATGGAGCAGACCCTGCTGGCCGAGCGCAACTACAACTGGCTGAAGAAATGGTCCACCCTGCTCAACGAGAGCTTTATCGTGGTAGGCGCCCTGCACCTTTACGGCGAGCAGGGGTTGCTGGCGTTGCTGGAGCAGCAAGGGTGGCGCATTACCCCGCTCACCACACCGAGCCCTGTGCAGGCTCTGTCACAAGGAGTCCAGTGAGAACGATCACAGATCGCGCTGGTTATTAAACAACCTGCAAGGGAGTTGATCGGGATCATCCCGGACGGGGCAAAGAGGTATTTATCATGCCTGTCATCAACCGGGTGACAGGAGCAATAAAATGGACTTTTGGCTGGACCTGATGTTTGGCAACAGCGTGGGATTGATGTCGATGCTGGTGATTATCGGCACCTTCTTGCTCATCAGCTCTTACGCGGCCTACTTCATCTACAAGGTGATGCACTCGCAACCGCCTCATTCACAGCAACCCCATTCTCAACAGCCCAAAGAGGGAAAATAATCCTCTGACCACAGGCGGCAGTTCACACTGACCGCCTGTGCTGTTTTATGGTTCGCGACTGTGCTTCCCGGGCCAGGCTGCACCAGCGTCCATGCTGGGCACCCCTTATCCCCTCCCCCTTTCCCCGTTTTCTGTGCCGGTTACGACCGTTATAATGGCCCCCACTTTTTCTTATGGGGAGCCTGCCGTGTCTCATAACGACGAACTCTCGCTATTTATGAATGAAGTGGCCGACGTGCGGCCCATTCGCAGCGACAACATCCATCCCCATGCGGCCAAATCCGCCCCCACCGAGGCGCAGCTCGCTCGCCGTCAGGCTGCCACCGCCGAACAACTCGCCCTCGACCACCTCACCATGGAGGCCATCGAGATGCGCGATCCGCACGAAATCGTCGGCTTCAAACGCGATGGGGTGCAGGAGGGGGTCTACAAGAAGCTGCGGCTCGGCAAATACGAGCTGCAGGCAAGTCTGGACTTGCACCAGAAAACCCTCAATGAGGCGCGCCAGACGCTAGTGCAGTTCATTGCAGATTGTGAAGTCCGGGATATCCGCTGCCTGCTGATCCTGCACGGCAAGGGGGAGCGCAGCACCCCGCGCGCCCTGCTGAAAAGCTATGTGAGCGCCTGGTTGCCGCAACTGCCCGCCGTCATGGCGATCCACAGCGCCGAGCGTCGCCACGGCGGCAGCGGTGCTCTATACGTGCTGCTGCGCAAAAGCGAACGCAAAAAAGCGGAAAATCGCGAACGGCACCAGAAGCGGCTCGGCTAATCCGCGTTTCGCCCCCACGCCTTTGGCCCGCCTGCGTGAAGGTGGTCAACTATACAGCGGCGGTGTTAGCATCGAACGGCCCCGAGCATGCCAGGTACGGGGCGGCATACCATCAGGGACGATAACAAGGACAATCCCATGTCATATCAAAAGCTTGAACAACATCAGCAACAGATCCACCGCTTTAGCCACCTCGCCGCCATCTGCGGCTGGGATCAGGCGGCCATGATGCCGGAAGGGGGCAACGATGCCCGCGCCGAAGCGATGGCCGAACTCGGTCTGCTAATCCACCAGAAGCGTACCGCTCCCGAGCTGGGTGACTGGATTGCCAGGGCCGAGAGCGAGCCGCTGGATGAGGTGCAACGGGCCAACCTCGGCGAGATCAAGCGCCAGTGGCAAGATGCCAGCCTGCTGCCCGGTGAGCTGGTCGAAGCGCTGTCGCTCGCTGGCAGCAAGTGCGAGCACGCCTGGCGCAGCCAGCGCAAGAACAACGACTGGGCCGGCTTTGCTCCCAATCTCGAGGAGGTGGTAAAACTCTCCCGTGAAGTGGCGCAACTGCGGGCCGATGCCCTTGGCGTGCGCCCCTACGACGCCATGCTGGCGCTCTATGAGCCGGGCATGACCAGCGCACGGCTCGATCAGATCTTCGGCGATCTCGCCAGCTGGCTGCCGGCTCTTATCCAGACCGTGAGTGAACAGCAGAAGGGCGATGCCCTGCTGCTGCCGCAAGGCCCCTTCCCCATCCCCACCCAGCAAGCGCTCGGTCAGGAGGTGATGGGACTGCTCGGCTTTGATTTCGCCCACGGCCGCCTCGATGTGAGCAGTCACCCCTTCTGTGGCGGCGTGCCAACCGACGTGCGGATCACCACCCGCTATAACGAGCAGGAGTTTGTCTCCAGCCTGATGGGCATAGTGCACGAGACCGGTCACGCCCGTTACGAGCAGGGGCTGCCGCGCCATCTGCTGGGTCAGCCGGTGGCCGAAGCGCGCTCCATGGCGATCCACGAGAGTCAGAGCCTGTTTTGCGAGATGCAGCTGGGGCATCATCCGGCCTTCCTCGCGCTGCTGGCACCACGCATTCGTCACCACTTCGGCGAACAGGCGGCGTTTGCGCCGGACAATCTGGCCAAGCTCTACAGCCGGGTCGAGCCGGGCTTTATCCGGGTCGATGCGGACGAGGTGACTTATCCGGCCCACGTTATCCTGCGCTACGAGCTGGAGCGCGATCTGGTGGAAGGGAAGATCGAGGTGGCCGATATCCCCGAGCTGTGGGACACCAAGATGCAGCAGTGGCTGGGGCTCTCCACCAAGGGCAACTACCGCAATGGCTGCATGCAGGATATTCACTGGACCGACGGCTCGTTCGGCTACTTCCCGAGCTACACCCTGGGCGCCATGTATGCCGCCCAGCTGCGCTTTGCCCTCGAGAAAGAGCTGGGCAGCATGGGTGAGGTGATCGCGGCGGGCTGCCTGCCGGAGATCTTCGGCTGGCTCGGACACAACATCTGGTCACAGGGGAGCCTGCACAGCACCGACGAGCTGGTGCGCCGTGCCACCGGTGAAGCGCTCAACCCGCACTGGCTGCGCCAGCATCTGGAACAGCGTTACCTGAAGTAATGAGCACAGTAAGCTAACAACAGAACGGGGCCCTTTTTAGTTGACCACTACAGGGCCCCGCTTTTATGGCGGTGCATGGCACAGCACACCGTCACAGCAATGCTGCACAAAGAAAGGATTCAGAGAGGATCAGGGGAACCCAGCAACTCGCGCAGTTGCAGGATATTGCCCTCCGGGTCGAAGGCGTTGCGCACCACAAAGCCGGGCCCCGTCCACTGCTGTGGCAGCAAACCGCCGCCGAGATCCGCCGCCTTCGCTTCTGCCCAGGCGAGGCTGGAGACGGTGAAGAACAGCTTGATGGCCCCCTCTTCCCGCAGTGCTGGCGGCCGCTTGATAACGACTTGCTCGGCATAAGGCTCGGGAATGGCGTGGATCAGCAGCTGGATATCGCTGTTTTCCAGCACCACCAACTGCTCATCCTGACTGCAGACCACCATCTGCAGCAATGTACGGTAAAAGTGGGTCAGCAGGCCCGGATCCTTGGCATAGATCAGGGCACCGGCGCGAGCGGGGCCTGGCATGGAGCACTCCTCAACAGTGAACGGCTGGGTGGACAGATCTCCACCTTCTCACAGTTGCGCGCCCCGTTCGATCCTTTTTAGCGGCTCACCAGCCTCATTGCACAAAGTGCCACTGCCGCAGTGCCAGCGTCGGAGGCGGCCCCTGATCTTCGCCCATATCCGCCATGCCCAGCGCCTCGTCATAGTGCACCCCGCCCGCACCGCTCTCGGTCAGGTGCTTGGCACGCACCGCCCCGTACAGACCGCCACTTCCGCTGATCTGCATCTCGGTCAGCGGGGCATAGAGGGCGGCATAGAGCGGGGTATTGCCCGACAGCTTGATCCCATCCTTGCCGCTATAGGCGGAATAGATGGAGATAGCAGGCGTACCGCCAGCGGTCAGCCCCTGCTTGGCTGCCGTCACCTCAGCACCGGCCCCGAGATCGACCTTGCCGCTGACGATCAGGGTCAGGCTGCTCCCCTCGCTCACCGTCAACTTGTTGCTGCCAGTCATGGTGAAATCCTTGTCGATCAGCAGCACCACATCCCCCTTGATGGTGAGGCTGGCATCGGCCCCCATATTGAGGCTGTCGAGCTGATAAATGGTCTGCTCCTTGCCAAACAGCTCCCCCTTGCCGGATAGCGGCAGCCCGGGCTTGTGCTGGTTGCTGCTGGTAACCGAGCCAGTGGCAGGATCCGTGGTCAGCACCATCTGCTGGGTGGCGCCCAGCGTCAACGGGCCATTCAGCGGCAGATTGGCCAGCTTGGGAGAGTTCGGCAGCGCGGTCACATTGAGCGGGTCACACACCTGCCCGGCCACCGGTGGCAACCTAGGATCGTTGCGGTACTCGGGATCCAGATACTTCTTGTTCTCCTGATCTTTAAAAAAACCAGCACCACCATAACTGAGTTTGCCGCTGTCGATGCTGGTACCCCAGTCCATGGAAACATTGCCATTGACCGCCACCTGACCACCGATGCGCCCCCCTTTCAGGGTCAAACTACCGCCACCTTTCACATTGCCGGAGACCCGGACAATCTTGTCCGAAGAGGGGGAGATAATGACGTCACTCCCGGCATTCACGTTGCCTGAGATGGGAGAAGATCCGTTGAGGGTCACGGTACCTGTTGCCCGCACATCGCCCCAAATTGGCGAATTGCCGTCGAGCACCACATTGGCCTTGTCGCTGACAGTCGCCACCTTGGCATTCTGGTTAATGTTGGTGCCGCCATATTTGCCCTTGCGCGAGTCGTAGCTGTCGATAAAACCACTACCGGAGAGGCTGAGCCCTTCGCATGCCACCACCGAATCCTGAAAGATGAGATTGCCGGGCTCGCGCTTGAGGGTAAACAGGGCGTTGAGGCTGGCATTGCCCTCCAGATAGCGGCCATGGCTCTGCAACGCCAGCTTGCTGCCTGTGGAGGCATCCAGCTGATCGATGCTGAAGCGGCTGCCCACCATGGCCCCTTCGCCCTTGTTTGGCACCTTCTGCACCAGTTGAGCCCACTCTATCCGTGGTTCAGCGCCAAGGGCCTGATGCAGGGCTCGATAACTCTCGTTCATCCCCTGCTCGGCACTGAGCTGCGCATTGATCTTCTTGTGAAAATTGCCGCTCAGGCGAGTCTGCAACTGGTTCTCCTGAATGCTGGTAAACACCAGCAGACTCGACAGCAGGCTCACCACCAGCACAACCAGCAGTACGGCTCCTCGCTGCCCCTGCAATCCCTTGTTCATCCCGCTCCCCCTACTGTGGCGTTGGCACCGGATGTGGCCAACGCTGCTGCCCAGACCGCTTTGCGACGGGCCACCTGCACCTCTACTCCCGGTGCCAGATAGCTCGGCAGCCCTTCGGGCAAGATGCGGATATTGACCAACGCACCCTGCTGGCCGAATTCAAGATCCTGAAGATGGGCCAGCAACAGGCGCGGGCCATCTCCGTCATCGCAACTGAGTACCGGCGGCGTGAAGCGGTACTGCTCGGTAAAATCGGCGGTTTTCTGGTTGCCAAGGCAGGAGAGCACCTGATTGCCCCCCTCTACCTTGAAGGCCAGCGTCAGGCGATCAGGGGTCACGGCTATCAGCTGATCCGCCTGCTTGATGCTGTTGGTAAAGGTGAGAGTGGCAAAGCGCAGCACTTCGTTCGCCTGCTCCAGCGCCTTGCTCTGTTCGACCGTACTCTTGATCGGGGCGTAACCGGCAAAAATCGCCAGCATCAGCATCAGACCGAGCACCATGGAGATCATCAGCTCGACGAGACTGACGCCTCGTTGCCGTGAGGGGACGCTCAGCATAAAGGCGGAAATCCTGCGTTCAGCTCCACTCGCTTGGCGCCGGAGACCCGCTCATCCTGCCACTCGATAGCGACCACAAAGTTGTCGCTATAACGGTTCGGCAGCACCAGTCGGTGGCCCTCGTGCAGGGTGAAGCGGGCAAGAAAATCGGCCTGGGTGAACCGCTCGGGCTTGCGCTGCACTTCACACAGCGAACTCCAGATCTGCTCCACGCTGTTGCTCGCCTCGATCGTAGCCAGCGTGCTCTGCAAGCTGTAATGCGCCTGCTGCAACGAGACCACCTGCCCCTTGGCGAGACCGAGAAACACCATCACCGCCAACACCATGGAGACCATGATCTCCACCAGATTGAAGCCCTGCTGGCGGGCAAGTGCGGCGTGTTTCATGAGCAGCTCCCTTGCAGCAGCTGGCCGCTCGGGGCCACGCAGAGGACCCGCTGCTCACCGAGGCGATTGGCCAGAATGATCTCGGCGTGGCTGCTGCTGCCGGTTGGCGCGATCTGGATGGGGTCAAACGGCTTGATCACCACGCCGCCACCGGGAGCCGATGCCTGACGCAACCGCTGACTGTCGGCCATCACCTCCCAGCCACCGTTCTCGGTGCCCTGCAGCACCACCGGCAGGGTCAGCTTGACCGCTTCGCTGCGGGCAAAGCGATAGGCAGACGCGAGTTCGGTCGCACTGCGATCGAGCCGTTCGGCCGCGAGGCGCTGACTCATGGAGGGCAACCCGACCAATAGCAAGATGGCGGCGATGCCGACCGTGATCATCAACTCAATCAGGGTAAATCCGCGCACATTCATTTTATGATCCCCAGCAGTCATGGCGATTGGCCGCGCGATAACCGGTCTGATCGAGGGTCAGAGTGCCGCACTCATCCTGTTGTCGCGTCGTTGGAATAGCTTTGAGCAGGTAGTCGCCAGCATCTTGCTGGCTGTAGCTGAACTGGTAGAAATCAGTGTTGGAAGGGGTAGCAAACGTATCGGGATAACGGCCCTGTTGGGTATAGATACGTTCGAGGGCGAGCGCCTGCTCCAGCAATTGCTGCTGCGCTTCGTAACGACGTCCCTGTTGCAGATAACCCTGATACGCTGGCAACGCGATGGCCGCGAGAATGCTGACAACCGTCATGGCGATCAACAACTCGATCAGACTAAACCCCCGGCAATGGGGCCATGCCTTACAGTCGTTCACTTATCATCCTTGGCAAGTGTTGTTGTTATTGGTCGGCCTAAGGCCGCAGATGTGATGACTTAATAATCATCAAAAATTAACTGACTCGATTGAACAACACAAAATCACCACACTCAATGTAAAAAAGATAGTTATGTGATCTGTTATTAATTTTTAAGCAGTTTTCGCCGCAACTAATCTCGCTAAGCAAATAAAGCTAAGCCAATCGTGCCTACGACTCGTCCGTTATGCCCCCTTCTGTCGAGCCGCGATACATGAATAACAGCGTGACGAAGAGTGAAACCCGGCCGTGCAATAAAAGAGCAAAAAAACCTTTGGCCAATTTTTGCTATCCCTGTCCGTTTCTGGCTAGTCACAGCCCCTGAGCCCCCTTACTCTCTTGCCATCTATTCCAGCAAAGCCGCCCACACCATGAATGCAAAGCCCAGCCCAGAGTCGTCACAAGATGAGGTGATCAACACCCTCAGCCGTGAGCAGTGCCATGCCGCACGGCTCGCCCGCGATGCTCGCTTTGATGGCCGCTTCTTTACCGGCGTGCTCTCGACCGGCATCTACTGCCGGCCTGTCTGCCCGGCACGGCCACCGCACGAGCACAATGTGCGCTACTTCCAAAGCGCCGCGGCCGCTGAGCAGTATGGGCTGCGACCCTGCCTGCGCTGCCGCCCTGAGCTGGCCCCCGCCGCCCGTGGCGATCTGCCGGTTGAACTGGCACGTATGCTGGCACGCATCGATCGCGGCGAGCTGGCGGAGGGGACGCTCGCCAAACTGGCCGCTGAGGCCGGGATCAGCGAACGCACGCTACGCCGCCAGTTCGAGCAACATCTCGGCGCCTCACCAAAACAGGTGGAGCAGACGCGCCGCCTGCTGCTCGCGAAACGACTGCTGACTGAGACCCGGCTCCCCATCACTGATATCGCGTTTGCCGCCGGTTTTGCCAGCATCCGCCGCTTCAATGACGCCTGGCTCAACGCCTATGGACTGGCCCCGCGTACCCTTCGCCAGCAGGAAGGTTGTGACGATATGGCCGACCACTGTGCTTCAGGCCAGCGTGGGGCAAGGTTGACGCTGCAACTGCCCTACCGCCCTCCGTATGACGTGGCGGCCATGCTGGCGTTCTATCGGCTGCGGGCGATCCCCAGGCTGGAGCGGGTAGATGACGAGGTGTATGAGCGGCGCTACCGGGTCGGCGATCAGGTCGCGCTGGTGCGCATCGCACAGGGCAAGGGGCACAGCCTGCTGCTCACAGTCCATGATCTGCCGCTCGCCGCGCTGCCGGATCTGCTCTATCGGGTGCGCCGGATGTGGGATCTCGATGCCGACATGCAGCGGATCGGTGATCTGCTCGGTCGGGATCCGCTACTGGCCCGTTTGCAAGCGCGCTGGCCCGGCGTGCGCCTGCCGGGGGGCTGGGACGAGTACGAGGTGATGCTGCGCGCTATCGTCGGCCAGCAGGTGTCGGTCAAGGGAGCCATCACCATACTCGGGCGACTGGTGGCGCGCACTGAGGCGCAATTCGGGGTGGCGCAACTACCGGCCCCCGCCCAGCTGTGCGAACTCGATCTCGACGGCATCGGCATGCCCGGCAGCCGCATTCGCACCCTGCGCGGAGTGGCGCAGGCGCTGGCCAGTGGCGAGCTGCCCCTCACTACAGCCAGTGACGAGCAGTTGCTGGCGCTGCCGGGTATAGGCCCCTGGACGGTCTCTTACTGGCGGCTGCGTTGCGGGCTGGATACCGATGCTTTCCCCGCCTCCGATCTGGTACTGCAAAAGGCACTCGGAGGCGGCACCAAGCTGCCGGTGAAGGAGGTGTTGGCGCAAAGCGCAGCATGGCAGCCGTGGCGCAGCTATGCGGCCAGCTGGCTGTGGCATGCCATGAGTGCAGCGCCCGATTTTCTGATCCATGCCACTAGCAACGAAAACCAGCCGGATAACCAACAACAGGAGATAACCCCATGATCCGCTACGATATCCTGCCGACCCGCTGCGGCGAGCTGCTGGTCGCCATCAATGAATCTGGTCTGGTGCACGTAGACTTTGTGGCGGGCCTGCGGGCACTGCCCGATATGAGTGGCTGGCAGCAAGATCACGGAGCACTGGCCCCCTTCCTCGCCGAATTTGACGCCTATTTTGCCGGTCGCTTGCAGCGCTTCTCCCTGCCCCTTGCCGCCCACGGCACCGCCTTTCAGCAAGCGGTATGGCAAGCGCTGTGTGACATCCCCTACGGCGAGACCCGCAGCTACAGCGATATTGCCCGCGCCATCGACAAACCCGATGCGGTGCGGGCAGTGGGCGCGGCGAACGGCCGCAATCCGCTCTCAATCATCGTTCCCTGCCATCGGGTGATCGGCCAAAACGGCAGCCTGACAGGCTATGCGGGGGGATTGGAGATTAAAAAAGCACTGCTGGCGCTGGAGAGGGGCAATTAAAGGAAGGTGGGTAGAGAACCTGCGATATAAAATTGCCCCTTTCCGGATGGAGAAAGGGGCTAATTGATCAGCGTTTCAGGCTACCCATCACATGCATTTCGCAGCGGTTACAGTCAAAACGCAGGCGGAAGGTGTCTTTACCCATCTTGAGCTCCAGCGGCTCGGCCTTGAGACCGGGCACCTCGTTCGGGCAGAGGTTCTGGCTATAGCGGATGCAATGCTTGGTGATCATCAGCACCACTTCCCGCTCCTCCTTGTTCGCCTCATAGGCGGGAGCAATCCGCTCCACCCCGTGTTCGCGGAAGAACTGCTCGGCCGCGCTGTTCAGCACATTGCCAAGGTAGGAGAGACGGTGCTGGGGATAGTTGATATCCCGCAGGGCAATGCGTCGCTCGGGGCGCTGGTAGCTCGCCACGCGTGCGACCTCCAGCGCGGCGATGCCATCCCGGCGCAAACCGTTGAGCTGTGATGCAGCGATAAATAGCGGGTGAGTGAATGCCAACTCAATCTTGCGCGCCACAAACAGGGTATTGCCGAGTTTGCCAAGTTGATCCCGCACCTGCTGCAACGCCCGCTCCGGGTTGTCGGCAGGCTGTTTGTCGCAAGGCAGGGTCACCGCGGCACTAATGCCCTGCTCGTCGGTGAGCGTGAGGCTCACGCCCTCATCGCACTCAGCCAGCACCATATCGACCCGGATGCGGCGATCCGCGCTCGCCTTCTCCAGCATCTTGCTGAAAGCCTGATCGTGGTTGCGGTAGATTTCGGTCCCCACCTTAAGCCCTGGCATGCGTTCTGACAGGAGTAACTGCTTACCTTCTACCTTGTTGAGGCGCATACCCACCAGCTCGTTATTCGGCTTGAAGAAGCCCAAACCGTCGCCGTTGTTGAGGGGGACCTGTTTGCCATCGATCTCTATACCGTCCCGGGTCACCCTGGTGACACGCCCCAGCGGTTCGCCCACATATTTCGGGCTTTTGGTGGAGTCGACCCCCTGCTGGCGGCCATGGAGGAAGTAGTCGGTGCTGCCGCGGTTGAAGCTCTTCTTGGGGTCAGGCGTGAAGCTGTAGCTGCAACGACCCGCAGAGGCGGCCACCAGATCGGAGCGGCTATCCAGAATGGCGTCCAGCTTCTGGCGATACCAGGCGGTAACGTTCTTGACGTAGTCGAGCCCCTTGAGGCGCCCTTCAATCTTGAAGGAGCGGATCCCCGCCTCGATCAACGCCTCCAGGTTGTCGGTCTGATCCATGTCCTTGAGGGACAACAGGTGGCTGTCGGCCACCAGCACTTCACCGTCCGGCTTTTGCAGCGAGCAGGGCAGACGGCAGAGCTGGGCACACTCGCCACGGTTGGCGCTACGGCCGGTACGGGCATGGCTGATATTGCACTGGCCACTGTAGGAGACGCAGAGCGCGCCGTGGATAAAGAACTCCAGCTGCACATTGGTCGCTGCACTGATCTCGCGGATCTGCGCAAGAGACAATTCGCGCGCCAGCACCACCTGAGAGAAACCCACATCCTGCAGAAACTTCACCTTCTCCGGCGTGCGGTTGTCGGTCTGGGTACTGGCATGGAGCGCGATGGGAGGCAAATCCAGCGCCAGCAGCCCCATATCCTGCACGATGAGCGCATCTGCTCCTGCTTCATAGATTTGGTGGGTCAGCCGCCGGGCCTGCTCCAGCTCATGATCGTGCAGCAGGGTGTTGAAGGCGACAAAGACCTGGGCGCCGAAACGGTGGGCGTGGCGCGCCAGCGCCTCGATATCCTCGATGGAGTTGCCCGCCGCACTGCGGGCGCCAAAGGCCGGCCCCCCCATGTAGACGGCATCGGCACCATGGTTGATGGCTTCGATGCCGTAGGCGAGGTTCTTGGCCGGAGCCAGCAGCTCCAACCGGTTGTTGTGGCTTAACGGGTGCTTGTTCTGGTGCATGGTCTCGGGATCAGGGCGGACAGCAAATGGGCGCTACTCTAGCCCATTCACCACCCGCGTGCCTTGATCCCGCTTAAGGTATCCGCAAAATGCAGGATTAGATAACCACCTTGAGTGCCAGCCCGAGCAGCACCAAGCCGCTCACCTTATCGATCACAAAGGATTTGGCTTTAAGCCACGCCAGTACAGGCCCACGAGAGAGCACCAGCGCCACCAGCACGTACCAGACGGCATCGATCCCGCCCGCGGTGAGCATCATGATGCCCCCTTCGCTCCAGCCGGTATCGGCTCGCACAAACTGGCTGAACAGGGCGATGAAGAACACCGCCAGCTGGGGGTTGAGGAAGGCCACCATAAAGCCTTCAAAGGCCCCCTGCCGCCCACGCAACTGATGCACCTCTTCATTCCCTTCGTCACTGGCTGGTTTTGCCAGCAGGGCTTTCACCCCGAGCCAGGCAAGAAATGCGGCGCCGCCGTAGCGGATCAGATCAAACAGGATCGGGGTCTGGGTGATCAAAATTGAGAGGCCGAGCGCCGTGACCAGCGCATAGATACCAACCCCGAGGCCGTGTCCGAGCGCGGTGGCGACGCCGTGCCCTTGCCCGCCCTGCACCGTGTTGCGGATGATCAGCGCCAGACTCGGCCCCGGGCTGATGGCGCCAATCACGCAGATTGCGGCCAGTGCCAGCCAACTCGTCAGTTCCATGCATTTCCTCTTTATATGCTCGATATGATGACCTGCATTCAGGGTACGGGCTGAGCCATTATGCCAGTAGTGAAAGTTATGAATAGATTCCATAACCAATGGCTATGGCACCACACAACTGACCGGGGCTAACCGCGGAGATCGAGCAGCTTGCGACTCTCGCCGACGGTACGTTGCAGGTGATCCCGCAGGAATGGGTAGGCCAGCTCGCGAAACCAGCGGTGGGCCGGATCCTGATGGTGGCGCTGGTGCCACAGCAGATGATACTGCTGGTCGCGGGTCGCAAAGGGCAGATCGACAAAGGTGAGCTCAAGGCCGCAGGAAAGCTGCCAGGCGATATGAGCCGGGGTGGTCATCAGGCAATCGGTGCGCAGCAACACCTCCACTGCCGCCTGAAAGAAGGGGACTCTGGCAAACCAGCGCCGACTCAGTCCCTGCGGCGCCAATACCTGCTCCACCGGGCTGTCCTTGTCACCACCGCCACTCACCTGCAGGTGAGGCCAGGCGAGATAGTCATCGAGACTCAGCGCCTTGCCTGCCAGCGGATGGTGACATCCCATCAGCACCGCCAGCCGATCTTCCCCCTGATGCAGACCACGGATCTGCTCCGGTACCTGCTCGGTGATGGTAGAGACCAGATCCAGCTCCGACTGCCACAACTGCGGCAGCTGACGCTTGTCCCACAGGCTGTACTCCAGCGCCGCCAACGGCGCCTCTTTGGCGAGCGCGGCGCAGATATCAGGCAGGATATGCTGGGCCACATAATCGGAGGAGGCGAGCCGAAATACCCGCTCGCAGCGGCTCGGGTCAAACCCGGGCGCCTCGTAGAGCCGCTCCAGCGCACCGAGAGAATCCGCCAGTTGAGCGGCCAGCGCTTCGGCCCGTGGCGTCAGCAGCCAGCGTTGCCCCTCCCGAACCAGCAACTCGTCATCAAACTCGCTGCGCAACTGGCCAAGCTGCTTGCTGATGGAGGGCTGACTCAGGTGCAGCAGCTCGGCGGCGCGGCTGATATTGCGGGTCTCCAGCAGCACCTTGAGGGTCGGCAACAAGTTGAGATTGGCTCTGAGCAAGGAGATACCCTCATCGGTGGCGAAATGCCTATCTTAGGACAGAGGAGTCCCGCGTTTTAAGCAAAATTTCCTGCCATGTTCAGCGCGTTGCAGCCCTTTGCGACCAGATGGCGCAGCCGCTCGCCCTACACATAACCATGACCACAAGATGACAGTGGTTGTCTCGTACGGCATAATTGCACGATTTTCCGCCCGCGGGCGATCCACTTTGAGAAGCGGTAACAAGATGAAATACGCCAATATCACCGGCTGGGGCAAATGCCTGCCTCCCTCCGTGCTGACCAACGATGACCTCAGCACCATCATGGATACGTCAGACGAGTGGATCTATCCGCGCACCGGCATCAAGGCCCGCCGGATCTCCCATGTCAGCACCTCGGATCTCGCCACCCTGGCCGGTCGCCGCGCGCTGGCTTGTGCCGGTCTGGAAGCGAGCGATCTCGATGGCATCATCCTGGCCACCGCCACCCCGGACAACCTGCTGCCAAGCGCCGCCTCTGCGGTGCAGAAGAAGCTGGGCGCCGTCAATGCAGCCGTGTTTGACCTCAACGCGGCCTGCACCGGTTTCGTCTATTCCCTCTCCGTCGCGACCTCGCTGGTGCAGACCGGCATGATGAAGAAGGTGCTGGTGATCGGCGCTGAGCGCCTCACCTACCTGCTGGACTGGGCGCGCCGCGATACTGCCGTGCTGTTTGGCGATGGTGCCGGTGCCGTGGTAATCGAGGCGAGCGAGCAGGAGTGTGGCCTGATCGCCAACAAGCTCGGCTGCGACAGCGAAGCGCGGGAGATCCTGCACGTACCGAACTTCGGTACTGATAGGGTGCGTTTTGCCGACATCGATGGTCTGTTCACCTTCAACTTCGAAGGGCCGGAGATCTTCAAACGCGCCGTGCGCGGCATGGGGGAAGCCACCAGCACTGTGCTGGCGCAGGCCGGTATTGCGCCGGAGCAGGTCGACCTGATCGTGCCGCACCAGGCCAATATCCGCATCATCGAGACCCTCGCCAAACGGATGAATGCGCCGATGGAGAAGGTGATGGTCAACATCGAAAACTACGGCAACACCTCCGCCGCCACTGTGCCCATCGCCCTTTGCGAAGCTCTGGAGCAGGGCCGCGTCAAGCCGAACTCCTATCTGCTGACCGCCGCTTTCGGTGCCGGCCTGACCTGGGGGGCCGCCATCATCAAGTGGGGCGATCGCGTCACCCCCATCAAGGCGTGCGATGCCGAACTGCCCCCGTGCGACAAGAGCGCACTGGAGCTCATCGCCCACGCCGTGGAAGGTTGCCAGAAGGCTCACGCCAACGAGGCTTGATCCTCATCAGGAGCCTGAATCCTCAGGCTCCCTCTCTCCTTTTCATCCCCACCAAGCTCTGCCCCCCACTTCGCAAGCCGCTTGATACGGCAATCGCTGATACAAACAACTCCGATTTGCAGCCAATTAATTTTTTTCCGCTAACCTTATTGTGCCAACTATAAATAAAGAAAAGAGCGTCAAGGGGCACCATGACTGTTTCGGTCCCGCGCCTTTACCTCTTACCAAATAATTGCACAGGGATAAGCTACGTATGGCACAACACAAAAGTGGCGTGAACACACCGCTTTGGGAACCGGTTTGCTGGATTTGCTGCATCGGGCTTGCTCTGCTGAGCTGCCTGTTGCTGCAGCTTGCCGATGCGCTGTCACCTCTCTACCTGCTGCTCAATGTGCTAGTTGGTATTGCCGCCGCGCTCTGGACATCGAGCCACTTCCACCAGCACACACTCCGACATCGTGCAGGAGAGGAACAAACCGTCGCGACCGATCCTCTCGCCCACTCCATCATCGGGCTCGAACAGGTGTGCGAGAAGGCTCTACCTATCTGGTCCCAGCAAATTGAAAGCTCTCGTCAACAAACCGAAGCCGCGATGATTGACCTGACTCAACGCTTCAGCGGCTTGGCCAACAAGCTGGAAGAAGCAGTCAATGCTTCTCATCTGGCAGCCGGAGAATTGGGTGATGCCAATTCCCGTGGCATGGCAGGAGTCTTGAGCGAGAGCCAGCAGCAGCTCAATGAAGTGGTTGCCATCCTGCATTCCGCCCAGGCTAATCGGGACGCCATGCTGGGTGAGATAAAAAGCCTGACCACCTACACCATAGAGCTCAACACCATGGCCATGGATGTGGCCAAAATCGCCTCCCAGACCAACCTGCTGGCCCTCAACGCCGCCATTGAAGCGGCTCGTGCAGGGGAAGCAGGCCGTGGCTTTGCTGTGGTCGCGGATGAAGTGCGCAACCTCTCCCGCCTCTCTAGCGAAACCGCCCAGAAGATGACCGACAAGGTAGACACCATCAATACTGCTATCGGCCGCGCATTCCAGATTGCCGAAAATGCTGCCGCACGGGATCACGCCTCGGCGCTCAACTCGGAGCAGACAATCGAACAGGTACTGGCCCGTTTTCGCCATGCCACTGACAGCCTGGCGGAATCCGCCTCCCTGCTGCAAAACGAGAGCACCGATATCCATCGCGAAATCTCCAGCGTCATTGTCTCGCTGCAATTTCAAGACAGGGTCAGCCAGATCCTCAGCCACGTCAGACAAAACATGGAGAGCCTCTCCAGCCATCTGGTTGCTTCGGAGCAGAGCAGCAATGCGACAGGGCCAATCCAGATCGATGCCAATCGCTGGCTGGCAGAGATGGAACTCTCATACGCCACCGACGAACAGCGCAATATTCACCATGGTCGCACCACCCGTTCTGTCAACGCGCAACCAAGCAGCGCCGACATCACATTTTTCTAGGAGAGATATGGGCAAAACGATCCTGATCGTGGATGACTCGGCAACTATTCGCCAAGTCGTGGGCATGACCCTCAAGGGCGCCGGTTATGAGGTCATGGAAGCCTCTGACGGCAAAGATGCGCTCAACAAACTAGATGGCAAGAAGATCAACCTGATCATCAGTGACGTCAATATGCCGAACATGGATGGCATCACCTTCGTCAAAGAGGCCAAAAAGCTGGCCAACTACAAATTTACCCCTGTCATCATGCTGACCACCGAGTCTCAGGACAGCAAGAAGCAGGAGGGACAAGCCGCGGGAGCCAAAGCCTGGGTGGTCAAACCCTTCCAGCCCGAACAGATGCTGGCCGCAGTCGCCAAGCTCATCATGCCGTGATCCGGAGCGCATCATGCAACTACAGAGTGAGCTACTCGACAACAAGGTAGTGGTGACCATGCCGGACGAGATCACCATTTATACAGTCAGCGAGCTGAAAGATGCCCTCTCGCCCTTATTGCATCAGGGGAACGAACTGGAGCTGAATTTGGCGGCGGTATCCGAGATAGACAGCGCAGGGCTGCAATTGCTGCTGGCCGCGAAGAAAACCGCTCTGCAGCAAGGCTCCTCCCTGGCGCTGGTCTGGCACAGCCATGTTGTGCTTGAACTACTGGAGCTCTGCCAACTCTCGGCCTTTTTTGGCGACCCCACCCTCATCACCCATGGCGAACGGCCCTGAGCTACCATGACAAGGAGTCACCGTGAGCATCGATCTTGATCAGGCTTTACAAACCTATATCGCCGAGGCACGCGAGTTGCTTGAAGAGATGGAGTCAGCCCTTCTATCACTGGAATCTGACCCTGACAATAGCGAGCTGATTGGTGCCATCTTCCGTGCTGCTCATACCATCAAAGGGTCGGCTGGCCTGTTTGGTCTGCAACCCATCGTCGGGTTTACCCATATCGTCGAGGATCTGCTAGACCAGATCCGCAATCAGCAGCTCACCGTCACCTCTCCTCTGATCAAGGATCTGCTGGAGAGCTGTGACCATATCCAGACGCTCATCAGTGTCGTTGCAGAACAGGGCAGCACGTTAAGCGAGGGCGATGCCAACCAGGATGAACGGCTGAGGCTCACCCTCACCCGTCATCAGTGCGTCCCCCATGCCACGCTGCCAGATACTGTACATACGCCGGAACCCAAGATCGAAAAAGAGGGAGGGATTACCAGCTCCGCCTCCCTGTGGCATATCTCACTGCGTTTTGGTCCCGATGTACTGCGCAATGGCATGGATCCGGCCGCATTTCTGCGCTATCTCGGCACACTAGGAACCATATGCTCGGTGGAGACCATCCATCAGGCGCTACCGGATTGGGAACAGTTCGATCCGGAGAATTGCTACCTCGGCTACGAGATAGACTTCGACTCGCAGGCAGACAAGACGGCCATCAGCGATGTCTTTGAATTTGTCAGAGATGACTGTCAGATCACCATCTTGCCGCCCCACAGCAAGATCGCCGAGTTCATCAACCTGATCGAGTCGCTACCGGAAGATAGCACCATGCTGGGCCAGTTGTTGGTCAACACCGGCGCCCTCACCGCAGAGGAGTTAGCCAGCGGTCTGCAGGCACAACAAGCGACCTCGGCAGAACAAGCGCCCAAACTCGGGGAGATCCTGATTGCGCAGGGTGCTGTCAACGAAGCCGTCGTCGATGCCGCCCTGAAAAAACAGAACCAGACCAAGGAGAGCAAGAGCAAAGAGGGCCGTTACGTCAGGGTGCATGCCGACAAGCTGGACGATCTAATCAATCTAGTCGGGGAGTTGGTAGTCGCCAGTTCAGGAGCCAATCTGCTGGCCCAACGCACCCGCGAAAGCCAACTGCAGGAAGCCACCTCGGTCATTGCCATGCTGGTGGAAGAGATCCGCGACAGTGCACTGCGCCTGCGAATGGTGCCTATCGGCGATACCTTCAACCGCTTCCAGCGGGTGGTGCGCGATGTCAGTCAGGAACTGAACAAGGATATCACTCTGGTGATCTCCGGAGCCGAGACCGAACTGGACAAATCGGTGGTAGAGAAGATCGGCGATCCGCTGATGCATCTGGTCAGAAACTCGATGGATCACGGCATCGAATCGGCAGAGCAACGGCTGCTGGCAGGCAAATCCCCCCGTGGCACCCTGAATCTTAATGCCTATCACGACTCCAACAGTATCGTCATCGAAATTCGGGATGATGGAGCTGGTCTCAACAAAGCCAGGATCCAGCAAAAAGCCATCGAGCGCGGTCTGATCAGCCCAACCACCACGCTGACTGATCAGGAGATATACAACCTGATCTTCGAGCCGGGATTCTCTACCGCCGAGGCGATAACCAACCTCTCCGGTCGCGGGGTGGGCATGGATGTCGTCAAACGTAACATCACTGCCCTGCGCGGCACGGTCGATCTGGACAGCATCCCGGGAAAAGGAACCCGCGTGCAGATCCGCCTGCCGCTTACCCTTGCCATCATCGACGGCTTCCTGGTGCGAGTCTGCGATACCCACTACGTCATTCCCCTCGATATGGTGATCGAGTGCGTTGAATTGACCCAGAGTGCACTGGCCGATACCCAAGGTCGTAATTACATCAATTTGCGTGGCGAGGTGCTGCCCTTTATCCGCCTGCAACACTACTTCGATACCAATGGCAGCAAGGGGCGGCGCGAGAACATTGTCGTGGTCAGCCACGCAGGCAAAAAATCCGGACTGGTGGTGGATGAACTGCTGGGAGAATTCCAGACCGTCATCAAACCGTTGGGAAAATTGTTCCAGCGCCTGCAGGGCATCAGTGGCTCAACCATTCTGGGGGGGGGAGAGGTCGCCCTGATCCTCGACATTCCTTCGCTGATCCAGCACGCAATAACTCAGGAATCCTATCAGCTCAACAGGTTGACAGTGTCGCGCAACCTGCCTCAATCCAGCATCAACTGAGGGGACCATCATGTTAAAAAATTCCACCATCAAATTGCGTCTTATTGTACTGCTCTGCATGCTCTGCCTGCTGCTGCTGGCCGTTGGCAGCCTCGGGTTATACAACATGCAGAGCAGTAATACCGGGTTGCAGCGCGTTTACAACGACAGGGTGGTTCCCCTCAAGCAGCTGAAGACCATCTCCGACAGCTATGCCGTCTCGATCATCGACAACCTCAACAAGGCCAATGCGGGGCTGATCCCGGCAGAAGAGGCTTTGAAGCAGATACAACAGGCCCAGCAGACAATCAAAAACGAGTGGCATCACTACCAGTCCACCACCCTCACACCGGATGAACAACGCTTGTCAGCCGAGGCGACAACCCTGTTCAACGCGGCCGATACCGATATTGGCAAGCTGGAGAAATACCTCGCCACCCAGCACGGCATGATTACTGGCATGCTGAACACTTTTGACGGTGCCCTCTATGGCTCCATCGACCCGATAGGCAACAAAATCACCGAGCTGGTCAACCTGCAGCTCAATGTGGCCAAGTCGGAATATACCGCAGCGCAATCCTGGTATGACGTCATGCTGCTAACCATGGCGGTGGTTATCGCGGTCGGCATCGCACTCGCAGCCTGGTTTGGCACCTTGCTGATCAAAAGCATCATCACCCCCATCGAACAGGCTCTGCGCGTGGCCAATAGTCTGGCCGATGGCAATCTGGATGTATCGATCCAGATAGAGTCCAACGATGAAGCGGGTCAGCTCTTGATGGCGATGGATAACATGGTCAAGAAACTCGGGGCCTTGATCACGGATATCGAGACGCTGGTCACCGCCGCTGTCGAACAGGGCGACTTCAGCCACAAGATTGCGCTGGAGGATCGTCAGGGCTACATCAAGCGGGTATCAGAGCTGCTGAATCGCCTCTCCCATGTGACAGATACCAGCCTGGAAGATGTGATGCGCATCGCCACCGCACTCTCCAAGGGTGATCTGACCCAACGGATCGATGAGCCCTACCCAGGTATTTTCGGCCAGACCAAAGACGGCCTCAACCGGACCATCACTGAGCTGACCAATATCATCGAAGAGGTACGCAACGCCGCCGACAACCTGACCAATGCCTCCAATCAGGTGAGCAACACGGCGCAGGCATTGAGCCAAGCCACCAGCGAGCAAGCGGCCAGCGTTGAAGAGACCAGCGCCTCTATCGAGCAGATGAGCGCCAGCATCAATCAGAACACCGAGAACGCCAAGATCACCGACAGCATGGCCAGCAACTCGGTGTTGGAGGCCACCGAAGGGGGCCAATCCGTTCAACAGACGGTGACCGCCATGCAGCAAATCGCCAAGAAAGTCAGCATCATCGACGACATTGCCTACCAGACCAACCTGCTTGCCCTCAACGCCGCCATCGAGGCGGCTCGCGCCGGAGAGCATGGCAAAGGCTTCGCGGTGGTTGCTGCCGAGGTGAGAAAACTGGCAGAACGCAGCCAGATCGCTGCGCAGGAGATTGGCGAGCTCTCCTCCGACAGCGTCAGCAAGGCAGAGAGGGCTGGCAACCTGCTGGAGAGGATCGTCCCCTCCATTCGCAAAACCTCTGATCTGGTACAAGAGATCAATGCCGCCTCAGGTGAACAGGCCAGCGCAGCCAACCAGATTAGTCTGGCCATGAACCAGCTTAATCAAGTGACACAGCAGAATGCGGCCAGTAGCGAGGAGCTGGCGGCCACGGCCGAAGAGATGAGCTCGCAAGCCAGCGAACTGCAGCAAACCATGGCCTTTTTTGCTCTGGAGAAAAGTGCGCAGCTCAACACCAGGCCCAATGAAACCGGCCACAAGGGCATGCCTCCCAGAGGCAGTTTCATCGCCCCCCCACAACGGGCCAGCCAGCCCAATCAACCATCATCCCATTCCATTGATGACGCGGATTTTGTCCGCTTTTAACCGGAGGCGACCATGCATACATCCACCGACATCACGGTGCCATCAGCGGCCGCTGACGAGAGCAGTGGCGATGCCCAGTACCTGACATTTCTGATCAACAACGAGATGTTCGCCATCAATATTCTGGGGGTCAAAGAGATCATCGAATACGGCAATATCACTCCGGTTCCGATGATGCCGGGTTTTATTCGCGGCGTAATCAACCTCAGAGGAGCGGTAGTGTCGGTCGTAGACTTGAATGCCCGCTTTGGCAATGCACCTTCGGTCATCACTCGCCGCAGTTGCATCGTCATTATTGAGGGGGTGGCCCCACAGGGCGATGAACCTGTAGGTCAGGATATTGGCGTTGTGGTGGATTCCGTATCGGAAGTACTGGGTATCCCACAAGCAGATATCGAACCCCCACCCAGTTTTGGTGCCCGCATCCGGGCCGATTTCATCAGCGGCATGGGCAAGGTCAACGGCAAATTTGTCATCCTCATCGATACCGGGAAAGTGTTGTCACTCGATGAGATGGCTCAACTCAACGAACTGGCCCAGCCACAGGCAAGGTTGCCACAAGGCAGCCTGCAACCCTCCTGAACAGGCCTCCATACTCCACGACATGCAGCATAAGGAAACGCTCATGACCCAATCACTCTTAGGAAAACTCTTCGGAGACAATGCCACCGAAGTGAGGCAGCGGACCCAGTTACTCGACGCAATTGGCCAGCTGCAACACGCAGTCCTGGCAGAGCAGGTTCCAGCACAACTCGATCTTTCCGGTATGGACAGTCCCTTTCGTGAAGTAGGACATGCCATCAACGAGGTGGTCACCTTGCTCAGCGACAAGCTGGAACAGAGCCGCAACGACATTAAAAAGAACCAGGTACTGCTCCATGAGAACCAATTGGTTCGCAAAGCCCTCGACTGCGCCAGCACCAACGTGATGATTGCCGATACCAACCTCGACATTATCTATATGAACGAGGCTGTGACCGGCATGCTCAATCAGGCTGAGACCGACATCAAGAAAGAGCTCTACAGCTTCAACGCCAATCAGCTGATGGGCGCCAACATCGACAGCTTTCATAAAAATCCCGGCCATCAGCGCGCCATGCTGGCCAAACTCAACAGCACCTACCGCACCCAGATACAGCTGGGGGGGCGCACCTTCTCCCTGATCGCCAATCCGGTCTTCAACGATACCGGAGAACGGTTGGGATCCGTGGTCGAATGGGCCGACAGAACCAAGGAGGTAATGATAGAGAAAGAGATGTCCGACATTGTGCAGGCTGTTATCAATGGCGAGCTGCACCGCAGGATGGAACTTGCTGGCAAGAGCGGCTTCTTTCAGGCGATGGGAGAAGGGATCAACCAGATTGCCGAAGTGATCGACAGCACACTCAACGACGTCATCCGGGTCGTGCAATGTCTGGCAAAAGGTGATCTGACTCAACAGATTGAGGCGGACTACCCCGGTGTGTTTGGCACCACCAAGGATGCGCTCAACAAGACCATCGCTTCGCTCACCAACATCGTCACCGAAGTACGCGGCGCCTCTGACAACCTCTCCAGTGCCGCCGAGCAGGTAAGCGCGACCGCCCAGTCGATCAGCCAATCCAGCAGTGAACAAGCCTCCAGCATGGAGGAGACCAGCGCTTCCATCGAGCAAATGAGCGCCAGCATCAACCAGAATACCGACAATGCCCAGGTCACCGATGGCATGGCCAGCAAGGCAGCCAAAGAGGCCGTAGAGGGAGGAGAAGCGGTCAAACTGACAGTGGATGCCATGAAGCAGATCGCCAGACGGATTGGCATCATCGATGACATCGCCTACCAGACTAATCTGCTGGCTCTCAACGCAGCTATCGAAGCGGCGCGGGCAGGCGATCACGGCAAAGGCTTTGCCGTAGTGGCGGCGGAGGTGCGCAAACTGGCCGAACGCAGCCAGGTGGCAGCACAGGAGATTGGTGAGCTGGCCTCCAGCAGTGTCGAGATGGCGGAAAAAGCAGGTCGCCTGCTCGATCAGATGGTTCCTTCAATCAACAAAACCTCGGATCTGGTGCAGGAGATCAGTGCCGCTTCGGTAGAGCAATCCACCGGTGTCAGCCAAATCAATCAGGCCATGAACCAGTTGAGTCAGGTTACCCAGCAGAATGCCTCTTGCAGCGAAGAGCTGGCTGCCACAGCAGAAGAGATGAGCAGCCAGGCTGAACAGCTGCAGCTGGCCATGGAGTTCTTTACCCTCGAGGTCCACGCCAAAGAAGGTAAAGCAGCCACCTCGCATCTTCACCCCAATACCCGAGGTCGCTTCATGAACGAGAGCAATGCCAACAGTCGGGAACGAGCCGCCACAGTCCAACGCCCCATCGGCGATGGCGATTTTGTCCGGTTCTAGTCACGGGAGAGGCGTTGCCTCTCCCATCTCCGACACCACAGGTAGAGGGACTGTTTTTTGTATCAAACCCAGCTGCATGATGATGAGTTCTCCCGTTTCCAACGCTGGCTTCATCAAACGGCGGGGATAGAGCTGTCTCCGGCCAAAAAGGCGCTGGTAGCCAGCCGCTTGGCTAAGCGACTCTGCCACTATGAGCTGGATAGTTATGACGACTACTTCCAGCTCATCATGAACGATCGCAGCAGCGAACTGCAGCTGGCGCTCGATCTGCTGACCACCAACGAAACCTACTTTTTCAGGGAGCCCAAACACTTCGAGTTTCTGACGCGGGAGATAGTCTCAGCGCTCCCGCCCGAGCAATCGCTGCGGGTCTGGAGCGCTGCCAGCTCATCCGGCGAGGAGCCCTACAGTCTGGCCATGACCCTCGCGGAAAAACGCAGCACCTTCAACTGGGAGATCCTGGCCTCCGATATCTCGTCCCGGGTGCTGGAACAGGCGATGAGCGGGCGCTACCCCATCGAGCGGGCGCAAAATATTCCACTGCCCTTTTTGATGAAATATTGCCTCAAGGGTGTGGGCCTGCAGGAGGGCATCTTCATCATCGATCGCAAGTTGCGGGACAAGGTGCAGTTCATGCAGATCAACCTCAATCAGGATCTGCCGGACATCGGCATGTTTGACGTCATCTTCATCAGAAACGTGATGATCTACTTCAACAAGGAGACCAAAGGGCAAGTATTGCAGCGGCTGGTACCCAGACTCAAACCCGGTGGCTACCTGCTGGTGAGCCACGCCGAGAGCCTGCATGGCCTGCACCACGGCCTGCAGCTTGTCTCTCCTTCCATATATCAGAAGAGATAAGTCATGACTCGGGAGGTGATCCTGCAACCGGGAGAACTCTTTTTTGGCAAGGAGGATGTGGTGGTCAGAACCGTACTGGGCTCCTGTATTGCCATCACCTTGTGGCATCCGGAGCAGAAACAGGGAGGAATGTGTCACTACATGCTTCCAAGTCGGCGCAATCCCTCTGCCAAGCTGGATGGGCGCTATGCCGACGAGGCCCTCGCCTTGCTGCTGCAAGCGGCCAGTCACTATCCCGCCCCCATCCATGAATATGAGGCCAAGTTGTTCGGGGGGGGCAACATGTTTACCGAGCCTCAATACGCACAGAGCGACAACAATGTCGCCACCAAAAATATTCAGGCAGCTTGGCAGCTGACCCGACACCTTGGCCTTGATATCAAAGCCCATCATCTTGGCCATAGCGGCCACCGAAGCTTGCTCTTTGAGCTCAGCAACGGCAGTGTCTGGCTCCGCCATCATCGTCTGCCACATCAACGGGAGTCGCGAGAATGAAGCAGATCCGGGTCATGCTGGTGGATGATTCCGCCGTGGTCAGACAGGTATTGCAAGCGGTGCTGGAGCAGGAACCTGATATCCGGGTGATAGCCACGGCATCGGATCCCCTGTTTGCCCAGGAAAAACTGAAGAAAGAGTGGCCTGACGTCATCGTGCTCGATGTGGAGATGCCCCGTATGGATGGCATCACTTTTCTCTCCAAGATCATGGCAGAGCATCCAACCCCGGTGGTGATCTGCTCCTCCCTCACCGAAAAAGGGGCCGAGACCACCCTGCAGGCAATGGCTGCCGGCGCGGTGGACATCATCACCAAACCGACCATGGGGATAAAAAGCTTTCTGCAAGAATCTGCCCACGACCTGGCCATGGCGGTACGTGCTGCGGCCCAGGCCAACCTCAAACGCGTGGGCAAGCCCTCATCTGTGCCGGTCAGCACCAAACTCAACGCGGATGCCATGCTGGCGCCCAACCAGCACGCCATGGCACAAACCACCGAGCGGCTCATCGCCATCGGCACCTCGACTGGCGGCACCCAGGCGCTAGAAGCCGTGCTGACTGCCTTGCCCCGGGTCAGCCCCGGCATTGTCATCGTGCAGCACATGCCGGAAAAATTTACCGCCATGTTTGCCGAGCGGTTGAACGGGGTCTGCCAGATAGAAGTGCGGGAGGCGAGGAACAATGACCGGGTGATCCCGGGGCTGGCGCTGATAGCCCCCGGAGGCAAGCATATGCTGCTCAAGCGCAGCGGTGCCTACTATCACGTCGAGGTGGTCGACGGGCCTCTTATCAACCGCCATCGCCCCTCGGTAGATGTGCTGTTTCGCTCCGTCGCCAAATATGCCGGCAAGAATGCCACCGGCATCATCATGACCGGCATGGGGGATGACGGTGCCCGGGGATTGCGCGAGATGCTGGATGCGGGTGCCAACACCTATGCCCAGGATGAGGCCTCCTGCGTGGTCTTCGGCATGCCCAAGGAGGCGATCAAGCTGGGAGCTGCCCGCCATGTGCTCCCCTTACAAGAGATGCAATACGCCATCCTCGGCAAGTAATCCCTTATCGCGCGTTTTGACCATAAAAAAGTCCGGCTCCCCAAGGGGAGCCGGACTTTTTACATCAACCGGAACCAATCCGGTATCAGGCGAGCAGATTACTCTGCAGCAGGCGCTTCTTCAGCGGCCGGAGCGGCGTCAGCAGCAGGTGCAGCTGCTTCGGTCGGGGAGTTCGCTTCCTTGATGGAGAGACGTACACGGCCCTGACGGTCCACTTCCAGTACCTTCACCTTGACCACGTCACCGATTGTCAGGTGGTCAGCCACGTTCTGCACGCGAGCGTCGGTGATCTGGGAGATGTGTACCAGACCATCTTTGCCCGGCAGAATGTTGACGAATGCACCGAAATCGGCCAGACGAACAACTTTACCCTCATAGATGCGGTTCACTTCGATCTCGGCGGTGATGGCCTCGATGCGACGGATCGCTTCCATGGCGGCTTCGTTGGCCACAGCGGAGATACGTACAGTGCCGTCATCATCCAGCTCGATGTTGGTGCCGGTCTCTTCGGTCAGCGCTCGGATCACGGAACCACCCTTACCGATCACGTCCTTGATCTTCTCAGGATTGATCTTGATGGTGTGGATACGCGGTGCAAAATCGGAAATCTGGGCACGCGGAGCCTGGATAGCTTCGTCCATCACTTTCAGGATGTGCAGACGAGCGCCACGAGCTTGCTTCAGAGCAATCTCCATGATCTCTTTGGTGATACCTTCGATCTTGATGTCCATCTGCAGCGCGGTCACACCTTCGGTGGTACCGGCTACTTTGAAGTCCATGTCGCCCAGGTGATCTTCGTCACCCAGAATGTCGGACAGCACGACGAAACCTTCTTCTTCCTTCACCAGACCCATGGCGATACCGGCAACGGAGGCCTTGATCGGCACACCGGCATCCATCAGCGCCAGAGAGGAACCACAGACAGACGCCATGGAGGAGGAGCCGTTGGATTCGGTGATTTCAGAGACCACGCGCACCACGTACGGGAACTCGGCGGCGCTCGGCATCACGGCAGCAACGCCGCGCTTGGCCAGACGGCCGTGACCGATTTCACGACGCTTCGGGCTACCCATCATGCCGGTCTCACCGACACAGTATGGCGGGAAGTTGTAGTGCAGCATGAAGCGATCGGCACGGTTGCCGGTCAGCTCGTCGATGTTCTGGGCGTCACGCTCGGTACCCAGAGTGGCGACCACGATGGCCTGAGTTTCACCACGGGTGAACAGGGCAGAGCCGTGAGCACGGGGCAGAATACCGGTACCTACGCTCAGGGCGCGGATCATTTCCGGATCGCGACCATCGATACGCGGCTCACCACGTACTACGCGACCACGAACGATGCGGCTTTCCAGGCTGTGAAACTCTTCGCCGATCTTCTTGGCATCTTCTTCCACGCCGGAAGCGATAACTTGCTCAACCACACGACCCTTGATGGCTGCGATGGTTTCGTAACGGACAGCCTTCTCGGTGATGCGGTAGGCTTCACCCAGTTCGGCGCTCGCCAGCTCGGCAACCTTGGCTTTCAGCGCTTCGTTGACGGCAGGCGGAGTCCAGTCCCACGGCTTGGTGCCGACAGCAGCGGCAAACTCGTTGATCGCATTGATCACGGTCTGCATCTGCTCGTGACCGTACACAACGGCACCCAGCATTACCTCTTCGGAGAGGATGGCCGCTTCGGACTCAACCATCAGCACGGCATTGGCAGTACCGGCAACAACCAGATCCAGATCGCTCTGCGGCAGTTCGGTGGTGGTCGGGTTCAGCACATACTGACCGTTCATGTAACCCACGCGAGCAGCACCGATCGGGCCGCCAAACGGGATACCGGAGATGGCCAGTGCAGCAGAGGCACCGATCATGGCAACGATGTCGGGGGATACGGCCGGATTCACGGACATTACGGTCGCAACGACCTGAACCTCATTGAGGAAGCCTTCCGGGAACAGCGGACGAATAGGACGGTCGATCAGACGGGAGATGAGGGTCTCGCCTTCGCTCGGACGGCCTTCACGACGGAAGAAACCACCCGGGATACGACCAGCAGCATAGGTACGCTCCTGGTAGTTGACGGTCAGCGGGAAGAAATCACGGCCGTGATCGGCCTCTTTCTTGCCGACTACGGTCACAAATACGCAGGTATCGTCCATGCTGACCATAACGGCCGCAGTGGCTTGACGGGCCATCACACCGGTTTCCAGAGTGACGGTGTGTTGACCGTACTGGAATGACTTTACAATAGGATTCACGTGAATTTCCTTTTTACAATTTGGCTCTTTAAATTCGCGCACAAGTATACTTGATTCGATGCAAAAGGTAAGCGGCGACGCAAATTCTGTGAGGTAGGCAACGGCTTGAAGAGCAATAAAAAAGGGGAACCTGACGGTTCCCCTTTTTCGCGAAATCTGATGGTCGATTAACGACGCAGACCCAGCTTGGCGATCAGAGCAGCATAACGCTCGGAATCTTTACGCTTCAGGTAGTCCAGCAGCTTACGACGCTGGGAAACCATGCGCAGCAGACCGCGACGACCGTGGTGGTCCTTGGAGTGCTCTTTGAAGTGACCTTGCAGATGGTTGATCTGGGCAGTCAGCAGGGCAACTTGCACTTCGGGGGAACCGGTGTCGTTGGCGCAACGAGCGTTGTCAGCAACGATTTGAGCTTTGATCTCAGCATTTAGAGACATGGTAATACTCCAGTAGAGTGTTTAAAGGTTCACAGCCAATCTCTAATTCAGCCGTGAAATGAGGGCGGTATCATAATCGTCCCCGCCCCTTTTCGCAACGATAAAGAGGCGAAACGGGAAAGACGCGCTGATACCGCCTGAGGATCACTCCTCGTCGTGATAACGCACCAGTCGCTTGGGAGCGACGCGGCCATCATCATCAATCTCGCCAACCCCGATGAACTCGCGCTCCGGGCCGACCGTCATGCGAACCTGACCGCTTTGCGGCGCACCCGCCACCTGCACGGCCTGGCCCTGATTCACATAGGCAGCCACAACCGCCAGCATGTTCACCTCGGGCAAGCTTGCTACGGCGGTATCCATCGGCAACAACAGAGGATCCAGCTGCTCGCGCGGCGGGATGCTCTCGGCCTTGGCCTGCTCGAAGATACACTCGAGTTGCTCCAGAGTCAGCATCCGCTCGTACGGATAGCTGGCCACCTGGGTACGGCGCAACTGAGTCACGTGGGCGCCACAGCCCAGCACTTCCCCCAGATCATCCACCAGAGAGCGTATGTAGGTGCCCTTGCTGCAGTGCACTTCAAGGCGCACTTCATCACCTTCAAAGCTCAGCAGTTTGAGCTCGAATACGGTGATGGGACGGGCTTCACGCTCAATCTCGATGCCTTCGCGGGCATATTCGTAGAGCGGACGGCCGTTGTGCTTGAGCGCGGAGTACATGGAGGGCACCTGCATGATGGGGCCGCGGAACTGGTCCAGCGCCTCGATCAGGGTACCGACAGCCACGTTCACCGGACGAGTAGAGACAACCTCACCATCGGAGTCGCTGGTGTTGGTGCGCTCGCCCAGTTTGGCGGTCACCTCATAGCGCTTGTCCGCTTCCAGCAGATACTGGGAGAACTTGGTGGCCTCGCCGAGGCAGATCGGCAGCATGCCGGTCGCCAGCGGATCCAGTGCGCCGGTGTGACCGGCCTTGGCGGCGTTGTAGATGCGCTTGACCTTCTGCAACACATCGTTGGAGGTCAGGCCGGTCGGCTTGTCCAGCAGCAGAATGCCGTGCACATCACGGCCCTTGAAACGACGTCTTCGGGTCATCTCAGGCTTTATCCTCAGTCGTGTCATCCGGTGCGGATTCAGCTTCTTCGTCACGGCCGGATTCGGCCATGCGACGCTTGTCTTCACGCACAGTGTTGGTCACCAGGTTGGAGAGACGCATCCCCTCGACCAGGGTCTGGTCGTAGTAGAAACGCAGCTCGGGCACCACGCGCAGACGCATGGCACTGCCCAGCAGACTACGGATATATCCGGCTGCTTCGGTCAGACCCAGCAAGCCTTCCTTGATACGTTCGGCATCATTTTCCAGCTGCAAGAAGGTGACGTAAATCTTGGCATAGTTGAGGTCACGGGACACTTCCACATCGGAAACAGTCACCATGCCGATGCGCGGGTCTTTCACCTCGCGCTGCAGGATCAGCGCGATTTCACGCTGGATCTGCTGTCCGACCCGACGGGTCCGGCTGAATTCTCTGGCCATATTCTATCCTGCGATAAAAGGGGGCCGCGGCCCCCTATTTTGTCTAACTCTCGGCTTACAGAGTCCGTTGGATTTCAACAGTCTCGTAAACTTCGATCTGGTCACCTTCGCGCACGTCGTTGTAGTTCTTGACCGCGATACCACACTCGTAGCCGTTGCGAACTTCGTTGACGTCATCCTTGAAGCGGCGCAGGGATTCCAGCTCGCCTTCATAGATAACCACGTTGTCACGCAGAACGCGGATACGGTTGGAACGCTTGACCACACCTTCGGTAACCATACAGCCGGCAACGGCGCCGAACTTCGGAGACTTGAAGACGCTACGCACTTCAGCCAGACCGATGATTTCCTGACGATACTCAGGGGCCAGCTTGCCGCTCATGGCCTGCTTCACTTCGTCGATCAGGTCATAGATGACGGAGTAGTAACGCAGATCCAGGCTCTCGGATTCGATGACCTTGCGCGCAGATGCGTCGGCACGGACGTTGAAACCAACCAGGATGGCGCTGGAAGCAGCAGCCAGGGTCGCGTCGGTTTCGGTGATACCACCTACGCCGGAACCCACGATCTTCACCTTCACTTCGTCGGTGGAGAGTTTGACCAGCGCATCGCAGATCGCTTCCACAGAACCTTGTACGTCGGCCTTGATCACCACGTTCACTTCGGACACTTCGCCCTCGGTCATGTTGGCGAACATGTTTTCCAGCTTGGCCTTCTGCTGGCGAGCCAGCTTGACTTCGCGGAACTTGCCCTGACGATAGAGCGCCACTTCACGGGCTTTCTTCTCGTCACGGACAACGGTGGCTTCGTCACCGGCAGAGGGAACGCCGGACAGACCCAGGATTTCCACCGGCAGGGACGGACCTGCTTCCTTGATCTCGCGACCCAGTTCGTCACGCATGGCGCGAACACGGCCGTACTCGAGACCACACAGAACGATGTCGCCCTGACGCAGAGTACCTTCTTGTACCAGTACGGTAGCAACCGGACCACGACCTTTATCCAGGAAGGATTCGATCACGACGCCGTTGGCCATGCCGTCAACCACCGCTTTCAGCTCCAGTACTTCAGCCTGGATCAGGATGGCTTCCAGCAGGTCGTCGATGCCTTCGCCAGACTTGGCGGATACGTGCACGAACTGGCAGTCTCCACCCCAATCTTCGGACATGACGTTGTAACGGGCCAGTTCGGTCTTGACGCGATCCGGATCCGCTTCCGGCTTGTCGATCTTGTTGACCGCAACAACCAGCGGCACACCGGCAGCCTTGGCGTGCTGGATAGCTTCGATGGTTTGCGGCATCACGCCGTCGTCAGCTGCAACAACCAGAACAACGATATCGGTCGCCTTGGCACCACGAGCACGCATGGAGGTAAACGCCGCGTGACCCGGGGTATCCAGGAAGGTGATCATGCCACTGTCAGTCTGGACGTGGTAAGCACCGATGTGCTGGGTAATACCACCGGCTTCGCCAGCAGCAACCTTGGCTTTACGAATGTAGTCGAGCAGCGAGGTCTTACCATGGTCAACGTGACCCATGATGGTAACGACCGGTGCGCGCGGCTTGGCTTCGGAGGTCTCGTCACGATCGGACAGTACCGCCTCTTCCAGCTCGTTCTCACGACGCAGCACAACCTTGTGACCCATCTCCTCGGCGACCAGCTGAGCGGTCTCCTGGTCGATCACCTGGTTGATGGTGGCCATGGCCCCCATCTTCATCATCACCTTGATGACTTCAACGCCCTTGACGGCCATCTTGTTGGCCAGCTCGGCCACAGTGATGGTCTCGCCGATGACGACGTCGCGGTTCACCACGGCAGCCGGCTTGTTGAAGCCGTGCTTCATGGCGTTCGGCATGGCGACCTTGCCGCGCTTGCCTTTGCGGGCACGCGGGTTGCGAGAGTCGCGATCATCTTCACGACGACCGGCTTTCTTCGGTGCCTTGGCAGCTGCAGCAGTGCGGCGGCTGGTCTCTTCTTTCCGATCCAACTCGTCTTCTGCGGCTTGCGCATGCTTGTTGGTGGTCAGATGGTAGTCGCTGCTCTCTTTGGCGCGAGCGGCCTCTTCTTCAGCCCAGCGGGCTGCGTTCTGTTCCGCCATGAGACGAGCCTCTTCGGCTTTCTTCGCGGCGAGTTCTTCAGCTTTTTTCAAAGCTGTTTGTTCCTGTTGGCGCTTCAGTTCTTCTGCTTCGCGCTTGGCCATCTTTTCTGCCTCTTGCTGAGCTGTGCTACTGGCTGCTTTGGCGGGCTGTAAAGCCTGTCGAGCCTTTGATTGTGCCTCGATCCGCGCCTTTTCCTCAGCTTCACGACGAGCTTGCTCAGCCTCACGGCGAGCCTTCTCTTCAGCTTCGAGGCGAGCCTTCTCTTCGGCCTCGCGACGAGCTTTTTCTTCTGCTTCCAAACGCGCTGTTTCCTCGGCTTCCGCCTGACGCTGTTCATCTTCCAGCGCCGAGCGTCTTACATAGGTGCGAGACTTGCGCACTTCTACCTGCACTTCCTTGTTCTTGCCGCCAGTCCCCTGAACACTGATGGTGCTCTTGGTCTTGCGCTGCAAGGTCATGCGGGCAGGAGCGGCGACCTCGTCACCTCCATGCTGTTTCTTCAGGTGTGCCAGCAGGGCCTGTTTCTCAGACTCGCTGACCATGTCGTCGGCCTTGCTCTTGCTGATACCGGCATCGACAAACTGCTGGAGAAGACGATCAACCGGTGTGTCGATGTCAGTGGCAAGTTGTTTGACTGATACTTCTGCCATTCATTTTCCTCCGTTTGATCTTACTCGGACTGCTCTTCTCCGAACCAACAGATATTGCGAGCAGCCATAATGAGCTCACCTGCCTTCTCGGCAGTCAGCCCTTCAATATCAGCAAGGTCATCGATACCTTGCTCAGCCAAATATTCCAGGGTGCCCACGCCACGGCCCGCCAGAGCGTAAGCCAGTTCGCGGCTCAGACCGTTCAGATTGAGCAGCTCTTCGGACGGCTCAACGCCATCGAAAGACTCTTCTTTGGCCAGTGCCTTGGTAGTCAGGGCATCTTTGGCGCGCTTGCGCAGCTCTTCGACCATGTCTTCATCCAGACCGTCGATAGCCAGCAGCTCGTTGACCGGTACAAAGGCGATCTCTTCCAGGGTAGAGAAGCCCTCTTCCATCAGCAGACCGGCGAAATCGTCGTCGATATCCAGAGTGCTGGTGAACAGGTTCATGATGCGGTCGTTTTCGGCCTGGTGCTTGGCACGCATGTCCTCAACGGTCATCACGTTCAGCTCCCAACCGGTCAGCTGGGAGGCCAGACGCACGTTCTGACCATTGCGACCGATGGCCTGAGCCAGGTTGGCAGCTTCCACGGCGATATCCATGGTGTGGTTGTCTTCATCAACGATGATGGAGGCCACATCGGCAGGTGCCATGGCATTGATCACGTACTGGGCCGGGTTGTCATCGTACAGCACGATGTCGGCACGCTCACCGCTCAGCTCGGCGGAGACAGCTTGCACACGGGCACCACGCATACCGATACAGGCACCGATCGGGTCGATACGACGATCGTTGGTCTTCACCGCGATCTTGGCGCGGGAACCCGGATCACGGGCAGCGCCCATGATTTCGATCATCTCTTCACCGATCTCCGGTACTTCGATACGGAACAGCTCTTTCAGGAAGTCCGGGCTGGAACGGCTGACAAACAGCTGGGAACCGCGGGCTTCCGGACGTACTGCATACAGCAGGCCACGGACACGGTCGCCCGGGCGGAAGGTTTCACGCGGCAGCATGTCATCACGGAAGATCACGGCTTCAGCATTGCTGCCCAGATCCAGGATGACGTTGTCGCGGTTACTCTTCTTGACCACACCACTGATGATGGTGCCTTCTTTATCTTTAAACTGATCAACTACTTGTGAACGCTCGGCTTCGCGCACTTTCTGCACGATAACCTGCTTGGCGGTCTGGGTAGTGATACGGTCGAAGGTCACAGAGTCGATCTGGTCTTCAACATACTCACCGATCTGGATTTCCGGCTGATCAATTTGTGCCGCTTCCAGGGTGATTTCAGCATAGGGGTTCTCCATCGCGGCTTGATCCGCAATGACTACCCAGCGGCGATAAGTGTCGTAGTCACCGGTCTTGCGATCGATTTCGACCCGAACTTCAATCTCGCCTTCATATTTCTTCTTGGTCGCAGTCGCCAGCGCGGTTTCCAGAGCCTGGAAGATCTTCTCACGGGGTACCGCTTTCTCGTTGGATACTGCGTCAACGACCAGCAAAATCTCTTTATTCATATCCGATAGCCTCGTTAACCAAAGTTCGGCACTATGTTCGCTTTTTGGATATTGGTGAAAGCCAACACGTCGTCCTTACCATCTACTGTCAGGGTGATCATGTCGCCTTGCACAGCTTTGATTACGCCTTTGAACTTGCGGCGGTTGTTTGTTGCCATCCGAAGCGTTACCGCCGCCTCTTGGCCAACGTATTTTTCGAAATGGGCAACCTTGAACAGGGGACGATCCAGGCCTGGGGAGGATACCTCGAGGTAGTACTCCTCGGTGATGGGATCTTCGACGTCCATGATGGCGCCAACCTGATGGCTGACCTCAGCACAGTTCTCGACAGTCACACCCTGCTCGCCGTCGATATAGACACGCAAGGTGGAGTGTTTACCCGCACGGATAAACTCAATACCCCAAAGTTCAAAACCCAAGGCAACGACCGGAGCCTCGAGCAGATCGGTCAAACGTTGTTCCAACGTAGCCAAAGTCACCCTCCGAAAAACAAAAAAAGGGCATAAAGCCCAGATAGATATCGATTCAGAGTAAATTGCACATAACAAAAAGCCCCGATGTCAAATCGGGGCTTGGCGCTTTACCCTGATTGTCGCCTCGCAGCGACCGCCTTCCTGAGCGTAGGAAATGCGTGAAATTTGGTTGCGGGGGCCGGATTTGAACCGACGACCTTCGGGTTATGAGCCCGACGAGCTACCATGCTGCTCCACCCCGCGTCCGAAATCGTGCGAGATTATAGCCACTTCACTCTCTCGATACAAGACTGACTGGCTATAATACACTCGGTTTCCCGAGCTCACTGCTTAATTGGTGCCGTGGGCGGGACTCGAACCCGCACACCCTAGAGCACTACCCCCTCAAGATAGCGTGTCTACCAATTCCACCACCACGGCAAAACTCTTACTCGGGAACGTCAGTATCTTTCTTCACTGGCGCTTTAGTCTGCTCAACCTGTTGGGTTTGTTGCAGATTCTCCCACTCACTACCCTGTTTTACCTTGTTGCTGGACATAGATCCAAGCACCAGGCTGATAACGAAAAACAGAGTAGCCAAAATTGCTGTTGTTCGGGTCAGGAAACTGCCTGAACCACCGGAGCCGAATACTGTGTTCGATGCCCCTGCGCCGAAGGAGGCGCCCATATCAGCCCCTTTACCTTGCTGAATCATCACCAGACCAATCAGAGCCAGTGACACCAACAGATAAACGACTAAAAGAATCTCGTACATTTAACTTGCACCCTTTGCCGCTTCAACAATTCCTAAAAACGCATCGCTATCGAGGCTTGCTCCGCCAATCAGGCCGCCATCAATGTCGGGCTGGGCAAACAAATCTCTCGCATTGGTCGGCGTTACGCTCCCACCATAGATGATTCTAACTTTCTCACCTATTACCGGAGTATCCTCCGCCAAGCGACCACGTATAAAGGAATGAACCTCTTGTGCCTGCTCGGGTGTGGCGCATTTACCTGTACCTACAGCCCAAATCGGCTCGTAGGCGATGATAGCATTATCGAAAGCCATCGCGCCATTTTTCTCTATGACGATATCCAGTTCTTCGGCGATCACCTCGAAGGCTCTTCTCGCCTGCCTCGCTGCACCTGACTCACCTAAACAGAGGATGGGAATCAAGCCTGCCGCTCTGGCTGCCGCAAACTTCTCTGCGACGATAAAACTGGTCTCACCAAAGAGACGCCTGCGCTCGGAGTGCCCTACCAATACGTAACGACACCCTGCCTCAACCAGCATCTGACACGAGATTTCTCCAGTGTAAGCGCCAGTAGCGTGCTGACTCACATTCTGAGCCCCCAACTTTATTACTTTCTGCTCATTGAGCAGTGAAGCGCTAAAGTCGAGATGCACATGGGAAGGACAGAGAACCACATCTACTTTTCTGTCAACGCCGTTTAGGCACTGACTCGTAAACTGCTCTAACTGCGACCTACTACCGTGCAACTTCCAGTTGGCTGCTACAAACGGCTTGCGATGTCCCATCGGCAACTCCCTTGCGAAAGCGGGGCTGATAATATCCAGAGGATGCTCAGCTGACAAGTGCTATTTTTAAATTTTTGAATCGTTTGAACAAGATACAACCAGGACGGCTAAAAAGCCGCCCTGGTTGTTCATTAAAACGCCGATTCAACCTGCTTGGCGATGCGCTGAGCCATGTCACGCACCTGCTGTTCATGCTCCCCTTCGACCATGACCCGGATCAGCGGCTCGGTACCTGATTTGCGCAACAGTACGCGACCACGACCAGCCAGCTCCTGTTCCACCTTGGCAACCTCAGCCATGACAGCATCAGCGGCCAGCGGATCCTTGCCTTCGGCAAAACGAACATTCACCAGAACCTGCGGGAACTTGCTCATGCCGGAGCGCAGCTTGGCCAGCGGCATCTCGGCACTGCGCATGGCGGTAAGCACCTGCAAGGCGGCTACGATGCCATCACCCGTAGTGGTCTGATCCAGACAGATAATGTGGCCGGAGTTCTCGCCACCGATGCGCCAGCCCTTCTCTTCCATCATCTCCAGCACATAGCGGTCACCCACCTTGGCACGGGCAAACGGAATGCCCAGGGTTTGCAGCGCCAGCTCCAGACCCATGTTGGCCATCAGGGTGCCGACGACACCGCCTTTGAGGCGACCATTGCGCAGAGCATCGCGCGCGATGATATAGAGCACTTCATCACCGTCGATGAGATAGCCAGTGTGGTCAACCATGATCAGACGGTCACCATCACCATCAAAGGCAACCCCTAGATCAGCCTTGCACTCCAGTACCTTGGCAACCAGAGCGTCAGGCGCAGTCGAACCCACCCCATCGTTGATGTTGAGGCCATCCGGGGCGCAGCCCATGGTGATCACTTCGGCACCCAGCTCTCGGAAAACCGAAGGCGCAATGTGATAAGTCGCCCCGTGGCCACAGTCGACCACCATTTTCACCCCATCCAGATTCATGTGGGAGGGGAAGGTGCTCTTGCAGAATTCGATATAGCGACCGGCGGCATCATCAATGCGCACCGCTTTGCCAAGTTCGGCAGACTCGACACACTTGAGCTCGTGATCCAGCTCGGCTTCGATAGCCAGCTCGACATCATCGGGCAGCTTGGTGCCATCGGCGGAGAAGAACTTGATGCCGTTGTCGTAGAAGGGGTTGTGTGAGGCGCTGATGACGATGCCAGCTTCGGCACGGAAAGTGCGAGTCAGGTAGGCAACCGCCGGCGTGGGCATCGGTCCCATCAGAATGGCCTTGAGGCCTGCCGCAGAGAGCCCCGCTTCCAGCGCGGATTCCAGCATGTAACCGGATATGCGGGTATCTTTGCCAATCAGCACCTTTTTGGTGCCCTTCTTGGAGAGCACCTTGCCGGCAGCCCAACCCAATTTCATTACAAAATCAGGGGTGATCGGGTATTCGCCAACCTTGCCGCGCACACCATCGGTACCGAAATACTTTCTTGCCATTGTCTGTTCTCTTTATTATTTGGAAATAAAATCTTGTCCCGTCATTGCCAGCCAACCGACGCGCAATGCGTCCATGGTCTCCCGTACATCATGTACCCTGATGATGCGGGCCCCATGCTGCATGCCGATAAGGGCGCATGCCAGACTGCCCGCCAGACGCTCATCCACCGGACGGCCCAGCAGGTTGCCTATCATAGACTTTCGCGACATCCCCACCAATAGCGGCAAGCCATAATCAAGCAGTTCCTTTTGAGCCGCCAACAGCTGATAGTTGTGTGCAAGGGTTTTGCCAAAGCCATATCCCGGATCCAGCAACAGCTCTTCACGACGGATCCCGACCGCCAGACAAGCCGCAATACGCTCATCAAAGAAGGCGCGTACCTCCCCGATCAGGTCGTCATAGTGCGGCTCGACTTGCATGGTTCTCGGCTGCCCCTGCATATGCATCAGACAGACCGGAACCTGCGCTTCGGCCGCGGCCTGCAGCGCTCCAGGCTCTTGCAGCGCCCGCACATCGTTGATCAGATGGGCACCCGCCTGGCAACCCTCCCGCATTACAGCCGCTTTGGAGGTATCGAGGGAGATCATCACGTCCAGCTCACGGACCATCTGCTCCACGGCAGGAATGACCCTGTCCAGCTCCTCCTGCTCGCTCACATCGGGCGCACCAGGGCGGGTAGACTCGCCACCGATGTCGATGAGGGTTGCACCGTCAGAGACCATCTGCCGCGCATGGGCCATGGCCCGTTCAAACTGGTTGAAATTGCCACCATCGGAGAAGGAGTCGGGCGTTACATTGAGGATCCCCATCACATGGGGACGATCGAGAGAGAGGCTGAGCCCCTTGCTGGTTAGCTGCATTTTCACATCCATCTGATAAAGAAAAACCCCGGGCAAGCCCGGGGTTTGGAGAGTCACGATTATTTGGCCGGAGCGTCGTTGGCTTTGTCGATAGTGACATCCACCACCGGTGCTGCCTCATCGGCCGGCTTGGCCTCGGCAGCCACGGTGGAACCGCCTTGCGGGGTATCACCGTGCTCGTCATGCCAGTTGCTCGGAGCACGTACCTCGCGACGCGCCATCAGATCATCGATCTGCTTGGCGTCGATGGTCTCGTACTTCATCAGCGCATCTTTCATGCTGTGCAACACGTCCATGTTATCCAGCAGGATCTGCTTGGAACGGGCGTAGTTGCGGTCGATGACCTGCTTGACCTCGGCATCGATAACGCGAGCGGTATCGTCGGACATATGCTTGGCCTTGGCCATGCTGCGACCGAGGAACACTTCACCATCTTCTTCCGCGTAGAGCATTGGGCCGAGACGCTCGGACATACCCCACTGGGTGACCATCTTGCGTGCAATCTCGGTCGCCCGCTCGATGTCGTTGGAAGCGCCAGTGGAAACCTTCTCGGCGCCGTAGATCAGCTCTTCAGCCAGACGACCGCCATACAGGCTGGAAATCATCGACTCCAGATGCTGCTTGGAGTGGCTCCAGCGATCCTGCTCCGGCAGATACATGGTCACACCCAGCGCACGACCGCGCGGAATGATGGAGACCTTGTAAACCGGGTCATGATCCGGCACCAGACGACCAATGATGGCGTGGCCAGCTTCGTGATACGCAGTCATCTCTTTCTCGGACTCTTTCATCACCATCGAGCGACGTTCCGCACCCATCATGATCTTGTCCTTGGCCTTCTCGAACTCGGCCATGGAGACCACTCGGCGGCTCTCACGGGCAGAGAAGAGGGCTGCTTCGTTGACCAAGTTGGCCAAATCCGCACCGGAGAAACCGGGGGTACCACGGGCAATCAGTGCCGGATTGACGTCATCCGCCAGCGGAACTTTGCGCATGTGCACTTTCAGGATCTGCTCGCGACCACGGACATCCGGCAGACCGACCACCACCTGACGGTCGAAACGGCCCGGACGCAGCAGTGCCGGATCCAGTACGTCAGGACGGTTGGTGGCTGCGATGACGATGATGCCTTCATTGCCTTCAAAACCATCCATCTCGACCAGCATCTGGTTAAGAGTCTGCTCACGTTCATCGTGACCACCACCCAGACCGGCGCCACGCTGGCGACCGACCGCATCAATTTCATCGATGAAGATGATGCAGGGAGAAGATTTCTTGGCCTGTTCGAACATGTCACGCACACGGGAGGCACCAACACCGACGAACATCTCCACGAAATCAGAACCTGAGATGGTGAAGAACGGCACCTTGGCCTCGCCCGCAATAGCCTTGGCCAGCAAGGTCTTACCGGTACCAGGAGGACCGACCAGCAGCACACCGGTCGGGATCTTGCCACCCAGTTTCTGGAATTTGCTCGGGTCGCGCAGATAGTCGACCAGCTCCTTCACCTCTTCCTTGGCTTCATCACAACCTGCAACGTCAGCAAAGGTAGTCTTGATCTGATCTTCGCTCATCAGGCGAGCCTTGCTCTTGCCGAACGACATGGCACCTTTGCCACCGCCGCCCTGCATCTGACGCATGAAGAAGACCCAGACACCGATCAGCAGCAGCATCGGGAACCAGGAGATGAAGATAGAGGTCAACAGAGACGGCTCTTCCGGCTTCTCGCCCATCACTTTGACATTGTGATTGAGCATGTCGTTGAGCAGCTGGGGATCCGGCGCCGGGATGATGGTGGTGAATCGTTCACCAGTACGCTTGACGCCATTAATGACCTTACCGTCCATCCGCACTTCACGGATCTGCTCTTGGGTCACCTCTTTAACGAAGCTGGAATAGTCCAGCTGGCGACTGGTGGTATCGCTGGGGCTGAAGCTATTGAACACCGACATCAAAACGACGGCGATGACCAGCCACAGGATTAAGTTTTTCGCCATGTCACTCAAATCAGTAACCTCGCAGACTGACAGTTAACGATGAAGGTTAGGGTACTACAGTTTAAAACCGGTAGCCACAATGTAGACTTCCCGTGATCTGGCGCGGGATGAGTCTGGTTTACGAATTTTGACAGCGGAGAAAAGTTTACGAATTTCATTGAGATAGGCATCAAAGCCCTCTCCCTGAAACACCTTCACTACGAAACTGCCGTCACTACGCAATACCTGATTGCACATGTCCAGTGCCAGCTCGACCAGATACATGGCGCGAGCCTGATCCACCTGCTGGGTACCGCTCATGTTGGGCGCCATATCAGACATCACGACATCGACCTTGTCGGGGCCCACTCGTTCCAGCAAGGCGCCGAGTACAGTTTCCTCCCGAAAGTCCCCTTGCAGGAAATCGACACCAGCAATCGGATCCATCGGCAAAATGTCACATGCGATGACGCGACCCGAATCACCAACCTGTTCAACCGCAAACTGGGACCAACCACCGGGGGCTGCCCCCAAATCCACTACGGTCATGCCATGTTTCAGCAAGCGATCCTTGCCCTGGATCTCGTCAATCTTGAAAACAGCACGAGAACGCAGGCCCATTTTCTGGGCTTTTTTGACGTATTGATCGTCGAAATGTTCTTTTAACCAGCGAGTTGAACTGGGGGAACGTTTTTTCTGGGTCATGATAATCGACTTTAAAAAACCACAAGGGTTATTAGTATTAAGGGCTAAGTGGGGGTAGAATACGCCCCTTTCAACCCTGACTTATGAAGAAATTGCGATGATTCTCAACAATAAACAGAAACAGTACCTCAAGGGCCTTGCCCATAGCCTCAAGCCTGTCGTCCTGCTGGGTCAGCATGGTCTGACCGAAGGTGTACTGGCCGAGATCGATCTGGCACTGAACCATCACGAGCTGATCAAGGTTAAGGTTGCCTCTGAAGATCGCGAAATGAAACAACTGGTTATGGATGCTATCGTCCGTGAAACCGGTTCAATCAAGGTGCAAAGCATGGGTCATGTGCTGACCATCTATCGTCAAGCCAACGAACCCAAAATCCAGCTGCCCCGCAAGTAAAAGGAAAGAGCATCGCTCTTTCCTTATTCCACTTCTTCCCGAGTCGCTTGCCAAAGTAGTCGCAAAGCCCTTAACCTGCGATGAATACTTCCGGACACGCATTATGGCTCACCATCCTATTCTGACCGACGATGAGCTGGCCATGCTGCGGGACTTGGGGAGCAATCAGGACACCCATGTTCTGAGTGGTCACCTCGATGCCCCCATGCTTGGCTTGCTGCAAAAAGCCGAACACCTTGTACTCGAAGCCCGCTTCGCAGGCCATCAGCTGCGTTTTCCTCTGAGCTTTACCCAAGGGGAAGATGGCTTCGTCGAGCCCCGGTTATCGGCACCGGTCATCAGGGAGCTGGGATTTGCGCAACCGCGCGCCTGGCGTCTCACCCAAAAAGCCAAGCTATGCAGCGACCTGGGCCTGTTTCAGGTACTCAGCCTCTCCCTCAACGGCCTCATTGTGGAAAATTTGCCCATCGACATGGTGGCCGATACCCCCATCAACGGCGAGCTCTGCATCGAGCAAGAGGCCCCTCTTCCACTGCAGGGACGACTGGTAAGGCGCATCAAAGCCAATGCCGACCATGCCACCTGGGCGCTGAGCTTTCAAATGAGCGAGAGCAACATAGAACGACTGCGCCACTGGTTGTTTCAGCGTCATCAGGACGCATTTACCGAGGCGTATCTGTCCTGATTTTTATCAATAATCATATAGATAAAGACAAACAGGGGAGCACCAGCCCCCCTGTTTCATCGTCTGTAGCATTCGCTTAGATATAAGCGACTTCCAGTACTTCGTATTCCACATCGCCAGCAGGGGTCTTGACGATTGCGACATCGTCCACTTCCTTGCCAATCAGGGCGCGAGCAATGGGAGAGTTGACAGAGATGAGGTTCTGTTTGATATCAGCCTCATCGTCACCCACGATGCGGTAGACCACCTCTTCCTCTGTCTCGCTCTTGAGCAAAGTCACAGTCGCGCCAAAAATAACGCGGCCGTTGTTGGTCATCTTGGTGACATCGATCACCTGCGCATTGGAGAGCTTGGCTTCAATCTCCTGAATGCGGCCTTCACAGAACCCCTGCTGCTCGCGAGCGGCATGGTATTCGGCGTTTTCCTTCAGATCACCGTGCTCACGGGCATCGGCAATCGCTTCGATAATCTGGGGACGAAGCTCGGTCTTGAGATAATCGAGCTCTTCGCGCAGCTTCTCAGCGCCGCGAACAGTCATCGGAGTATGATTCATAGTCGAAACCTGGGTTGCTTGAAAATAGAAACTGCGGCCATCTGCAAGGAGGCCGCAGCAATCGGTTCGGATGAGGCATCTTAATATGAAGCCAACACAAAATCCACGTCAGCCCCCTGATGCAGATCCCACTTGCGTCATCGACATTCCCTTCACTTACTTCCCTTCCGGTACGGAAATGGGGGCCGAAACAGTCGGTTTGCCCTGCATGATGGCGATCTCCACCCGCCGGTTCATCCGACGATTTTCCGGGGTCGTATTGGGCACCAATGGTTGGGAGTCCGCCATCCCCTGCACCACCAGTCGCCCCTGATCAAAACCGGGGACCTTCAGCATCTGGTGCGCCACCGCAACCGCCCGTTGCGACGACAGCTCCCAGTTGGACTGGAACAGCTCATCTTCGGTCGCCACGTTGTCGGTGTGACCGGAGATGGTGATTTCACCCGGCACATCCTTGAGCAGGGTCGCTACCTTGCGAATGACCGGCCAGAACTGTGGCTGCAGAAATGCCGAACCGGCCGGGAAAGATGCTTTTTCCCTGATCCGGATGATGATCTGCTGGCCCAGCGCCTCAATTTCGATAGCGCCATCCTGGATCTGATCTTTCATCTGTTCGGCGAGTGCTTTGGCCAGGGTATTGGACTGTTCTTGCGCCTTCTTCGCATCCTGCGCGGTATCGCCCCCCGTCTGTTTGCCATCACTCTTGTCCTGACCACCGGCCTGATCCGACTCGCCGGGCAGAAACTCCAGTTCGGTCTGGGTCAGATCGATGGTCTGCTGCATCACGGTATCAATCGGCGTGGGTTCCGGGCGACCGGGCCTGAACTCCTGGGCAATCACCGAGGTTCCCTTGGGAATATCTTTCACCTCAAGGATGTTCTGTACCCCGAATGCCTTGTCCATGGAACCGGCTATCTGCTTGAACTTCTGCACATCCATCTCGGCAAAGGAGAGCAATAGCACGAAGAAGCACATCAGCAGTGACATCAGGTCGGCAAAGGTTCCCATGTAACCAGGAAGACCTGGTGGTGGGCACTTGCAATCAGACATAGCGCCCCCTATTCGGTGCCAGTATTACGTTTGGACTGGTTCAGATAGTTTTGCAGCATGGACTGGATCACCCGCGGGTTCTGGCCATCCTGAATCCCCATAATGGCATCAAGGATCAAGGTACGACTGAGCTTCTCCTCCCCGCTGCGCAGCTCCAGCTTGTCGGCAATCGGGATCGCCAACATATTGGCCTCTATCGCACCGTATAGGGTGGTCAGCAAGGCCACCGCCATCGCCGGCCCGATCGACTTGGGGTCACTCATGTTGGCCAACATGGCCACCAGACCCACCAACGTACCTATCATCCCCATGGCTGGGCCCAGATCCCCAAGGGTACGGAAGACCTTGATGGCAATGACATGGCGCTCGGCTGTCAGGTCGATATCCTTTTCCATCACGGCACGCACCACTTCGGCATCGTGACCATCCACCAGCATGTCGATCCCTTTTTTCATAAATGCATTGGGGATCTCTGCGGCCTCCAGCGCAAGAAAGCCACCTTTGCGAGCCGCGTCAGCCAGTTCAACGGCTTTGGTAATCAGGTCTTCAAGCTTGTCGCCCTTGTACATAAAGGCTTTGCCCGCCACCTTGAATGCCATCAGGAACTGGCCAAGGTTGAACTTCATCATGGCGATGAAGATTGAGCCCAATACAGTGATGTAGACCGATGGCATATCAACATACATGCTCATGGGGCCACCCAGCAGCATGCCGTACACCACCACCCCGAAACCCAGCACTATCCCTATCAGACTGCCTAGATCCACGTCCCTACTCCTGTCACCGGTTCTTATGTCTATTTATAGTCTGTTGAATTTTCTGCTATTGCGACCCATGCGGCAAGCATGCATCCACTGAGAATGATGGCTCATTATCGGCCAGTTTAGCGAGAGTTTGAGAGGGCAATGCTTTTCTGCCTCCCCCCTGTGGACGGTCGATGTTAATATAAGCCGTTTTTTTCAATCCCCGAGGATGGACATGGCCAGTAAAAAAATCGACCGTCTGAGTTTTGATGCCACTCTGGAAGAGCTGGAAACCATCGTTCATCAGCTGGAACAAGGTTCCCTACCCCTGGAAGAGGCACTCAAGCAGTTCGAGCAGGGCGTTCATCTGGTACGGGCCGGTCAGCAGAAGCTGGAACTGGCCGAACAGAAGATCCAGATCCTGCTCAGTCAAGCCGATGGCAGTGACCAGCTCGCCCCCTTCCAGCCAGAACAAGGAGAGGAGTGAGTGGCGCTGGACCATTTTTCCCGTCTGCATCGTCAGCGTATTGACGACTGTTTGTCAGCACAACTTGAATCCTTGCCCGCCATGGCGCCGCGCCTGCGCGATGCCATGAGTTATGGCCTGCTGCTGGGCGGCAAGCGGGTTCGCCCGTTTCTGGTCTACGCGGTCGGCGAGATGCTGGGCGTCAAGAGCGAACTGCTGGATGGCCCTGCGGCTGCCGTGGAGTGCATCCACGCCTACTCCCTGCTGCACGATGACCTGCCCGCCATGGATAACGACGACCTGCGTCGTGGTCAGCCAACCGTTCACAAGGCGTTTGACGAAGGAACCGCCATTCTGGCCGGTGATGCGCTGCAGACCCTGGCGTTCTCCATTCTGGCCGATCACCCCATGCCCGACTCCTTGATGGCCAACCGGGTGCGGATGCTGAGTACCCTCGCTCGCGCCTCCGGCTATCTCGGTATGTGTGGCGGTCAGGCGCTGGATCTGCAGGCCGAAGGGCGCCAGATCACGCTTGCCGAACTGGAGCAGGTACACCGCCACAAGACCGGTGCGCTGATTGAATGCGCCGTGGCGCTCGGCGCCCTGTGCAAAGCCGATGTCGATGACGCCACGCTGGCTGCCCTGCAAACCTATGCCGCCGCGATTGGCCTCGCCTTTCAGGTGCAGGATGACATCCTCGACATCACAGGTGATACCGCCACCTTGGGCAAGCCGCAAGGTTCTGACCTGGCGCTGGAAAAAAGTACCTATCCGGCCCTGCTCGGACTCGAAAATGCCCGTGAGCTGGCTCGCGAACTGCATGGGAAAGCCTTAACAGCCCTGCAATCCTTGCCCTACAATACCGACATTCTGGAAGCGTTTGCCGATTACATCATCGAGCGAACCCACTAAACGCTGGATAACAGTAACAATATGAGCGTTGATATTAGCAATTTCCCCAACCTGGCCCTCGCGGACACTCCGGTCGAGCTGCGTTCCTTGCCCAAAGATCGGCTGCCGGTGCTGTGCAACGAGCTGCGCGAATATCTGCTGCGCTCTGTCAGCCGCTCCAGCGGACACTTTGCCTCCGGTCTCGGTACGGTCGAACTGACCGTGGCCCTGCACTACGTCTACAACACCCCGTTCGATCGGCTGATCTGGGACGTGGGCCATCAGGCCTATCCCCACAAGATCCTGACCGGGCGCCGTGATCAGATCCATACCATCCGGCAGAAGGATGGCCTGCACCCCTTCCCCTGGCGCGGCGAAAGCGAGTACGACGTGCTCTCCGTCGGCCACTCCAGCACCTCCATCGGTGCGGCGCTTGGCATGGCCGTCGCCGCCGAGAGCGAAGGGCTGGGTCGCAAGGTCGTTGCAGTGATCGGTGATGGTGCCATTACCGCAGGGATGGCCTTTGAAGCGCTCAACCACGCCGGCGATGTCCATAAAGACATGCTGGTGATCCTCAACGACAACGAGATGTCCATCTCCGAGAATGTCGGCGCGCTCAACAACCATCTGGCCCGGGTCATGTCCGGCAAGCTCTACACCACCATCCGCGAAGGCGGCAAGAAGGTGCTGGCCGGTCTGCCGCCGGTCAAGGAGCTGGCCAAGCGGGCCGAAGAGCACCTCAAGGGAATGGTGGTGCCCGGCACCCTGTTCGAGGAGTTCGGCTTCAACTATATCGGCCCCATCGACGGTCACGATATCGAGGCGCTGGTCGAGACCCTGCGCAACATGCGCAACCTCAAGGGCCCGCAGCTGCTGCACGTCAAGACCAAGAAGGGCAAGGGTTACGAGCCGGCGGAGAAAGACCCCATCGGTTATCACGCCGTGCCCAAGTTCAATCCTGACGATTGCTCCCTGCCCAAGGCGAGCGGTGCCAAACCCACCTTCTCCGCCATCTTTGGCCAGTGGCTGTGCGACATGGCGGCCAAAGACGAGAAGCTGGTCGGCATCACCCCCGCCATGCGCGAAGGCTCGGGGCTGGTAAAATTCAGCCAGCAATATCCGGATCGCTACTTCGATGTGGCGATTGCCGAGCAGCATGCGGTCACTTTCGCCGCGGGTCTTGCCATCGCCGACAAGAAGCCGGTGGTCGCCATCTATTCGAGCTTCCTGCAGCGCGCCTACGATCAGGTGATCCACGACGTAGCGCTGCAAGATCTGCCGGTGCTATTCGCCATCGACCGGGCCGGTCTGGTGGGCGCCGATGGCCCGACCCATCAGGGGGCGTTCGACATCAGCTTCCTGCGCACCGTGCCCAACATGGTGGTGATGACGCCATCTGACGAGAACGAGTGCCGCCAGATGCTCTATACCGGCTATCTCCATCAGGGGCCTGCCGCGGTGCGCTACCCCCGTGGCAGCAGCCTGAGCGATGCTCCCATCTCGTCAGAGATGCAGGCGCTGGAGCTTGGCAAGGGGCGTATCCTGCGAGAGGGCAAAGGTACAGCTATTCTGGCCTTTGGTACTCTGCTGCACCACGCGAAAGCGGCCGCAGAGGCACTGGATGCCACTCTGGTGGACATGCGCTTCGTCAAACCGATGGATGAGTCACTGGTGCTATCACTGGCGGCCAGCCACGATCACTTCGTCACCATCGAAGACAACGCCATCATGGGCGGCGCCGGTTCAGCGGTGAACGAACTGCTGATGCGCAGCAAACAGTGCAAGCCGGTGCTCAACCTCGGCCTGCCGGATCGCTTCGTGGAACAGGGTACCCAGCAGGAGATCTATGCCCTGCTCGGTCTGGACGATACAGGCATCCAGCGCAGTATCGAAAGCTGGCTGCAAGCCTGACCTGCTGCTAGTTAAAGAAGATACAAGAAGGGCGCCTGATGGCGCCCTTCTTGTATCTTTACTTCTGACCGGAGTTAACCCTTGTAAATCTTCGGGTTAAACACATCCCGCAGCCAGTCACCCAGCAGGTTGATGACCAGCACCAGCACCACCAGACAGATGCCCGGGAAGGCGGTGATCCACCAGGAGCCGGAGAAGATGTAGTTGAAGCCGACGCTGATAAGCGAACCGAGCGAGGGCTGATCAACCGGCATTCCCAGCCCGAGGAAGGAGAGTGCCGCCTCGCTCATGATGGCGTTGGCCACCTGCACGGTGGAGATAACCAGGATCGGCGACAGGCAGTTGGGCAAAATGTGGCGGAACATGATGCGCGGGGCACGGAACCCCATCACCTTGGCCGCTTCCACATACTCCTTCTTCTTCTCCGCCAGCACAGAGGCGCGCACGGTACGGGCATACTGCGGCCACTCGGCGATACCGATGATCACAACCAGCATCATGATGGCAAACTTCGAGTAAAACTCGGAGCCAAAGGTTGCCTGAAAGATGGCGGAGATGATGATTGCCACCATCATGGTGGAGAACGACAGCTGCACGTCGGCAAAACGCATCAACAGGTTGTCGATACGACCACCAAAGTAGCCGGCAATCAGACCGATGACAATACCAAGCACCAGCTGCAGCGCCACCGCAAACAGGCCGATGGTGAGGGAGATACGGGCACCATAGAGAATGGTACTCCAGATATCCCGCCCCTGGTTGTCGGTTCCGAGCCAGAAACGCTCCTCGCCGCCTTCGAGCCAGGAGGGGGGCAACTCGGCATCCATCAGATCAAAACTGGTCTGGTCATAGACGTTGTGCGGGGCGAGCCAGGGCGCCAACAGCGCCGCCAGCACAAATACCACGAACACCGCAAAGCTGAACATGGCTACCTTGTCCCGCAGGAAGTAGTAGACGATGTCAGAGTTCTTGAAACGTGCCCAACGGCTTGGGCTTGCAGTTACAGCATTAGTCATGCGCTTACCCCTTGGCAGTCAGGTTAACGGTCGGGTTGATCAACCCGTAGAGCAGGTCGACAAGAGTGTTGGTCACCACGAAGATCAGTCCCACGAAGATGACGTAGGCGGTGATCAGCGGAGTATCGACCCGGTGGATCGCCTCGAGGAACAGGAAACCGGTGCCCGGCCACTGGAACACGCTCTCGGTCAGAATGGTGTAGGCCACCATGGTGCCGATCTGCACCCCGCCAACGGTAATGACCGGCAGCATGGTGTTTTTAAGAGCGTGGCTGTAGTAGACCTTGTTGTTGTCCAGCCCCTTGGCGCGGGCGAACTTGACGTACTCGGAGGAGAGCTGCTCCAGCATCTCGGAGCGCACCAGCCGGATAAACAGCGGCAGCATGATGGAAGAGAGGGACACCGCCGGCAGGATCAGGTGCTTGATACCATCCCAGGTGAAGAAGCCCGACTCCCAGCCCAGCAGGTTGCGAGTCTCGCCGCGGCCATAGGCTGGCAGCCAGCCCAGCTGGATGGAGAAGAGGTACATCAGCATGATGGCGGTCAAAAATACCGGGATCGAGATACCGATACTGCTCCCCGCCATGATGATCTTGGTGGGAATGCTGCGCGGGCGGATCGCCGAATAGACACCGAGTGGAATGGAGACCACCACGATGATGAGCGCGGCAGCAAACACCAGCTCAAGGGTAGCCACCAACTTGTCGAGGATCACCTCGAGAGCAGGTCGCTTGAAGAAATAGGAGGTGCCCAAATCCCCATGCACCGCATTTTTCAAAAAGCGGCTGTATTTGATGAGGAAGGGATCGTTAAGGCCCATCTTCTCGCGCAACTCGTGACGCTGGGCTTCGGAGACGGATTGTCCCACCAGCTCGCGCAACGGGTCACCCAGGTTGTCCTGGATGGAGAAGGCGACCAGGCTGATGACGAACATCACTATCACGGCCTGATAGAACCGTTTCAGCAGGAATGTAAACATGCTTGTCCTTCTACGTGGCCTGTGTCGTGGCACAGGCTTCTGTTAGTGGGCGGAGTGGCCAGCTGACCACCCCGCCCCGTCCTTCCTTGCGACGTTCTCTTACTTGCTGACCACCAGGTCACCCAGGTAAGGGAAGTTCATCACGTTGACCACCGGCTTGATGTCGACGTTCTTCTTGGCGCCATAGGCCAGATCTTCCCAGTGCAACGGCACGTAGGCAGCATCTTCGATCAGCATGGCTTCGACCTTCTTCAGCATCTCGGCACGCTTGGCAGGATCGGTCTCGGCGTTGGCATCCATCACCAGCTTGTCAGCTTCCGCGTTGGCGTAACCGGCGCAGTTGTACTGACCCATACCGGTCTTGGCATCCTTGGTGAAGGTCAGGAACTCGAAGAAGTTCGCGGTATCTTCAGTGTCGGAGTGCCAGCCGATCAGCTGCATGTCCGCGGCGCACTTGTCAAACTCGGGCCAGTACTGTGCCACCGGCATGGTCTTCAGATCCACCTTGATGTTGATCTTGGCCAGCATGGCGGAGACAGCCTGGGCAATCTTGACGTCGTTGACGTAGCGGGCAGCCGGGGAGATGAAGGTCATCTTGAAGCCTTTCTCGTAACCGGCCTCTTTCATCAGCTCCTTGGCCTTGGCCAGGTCATACTGGGGCACCAGCGCCTCGTTGTGACCGGCATAGCCTTTCGGGCTCAGCTGACCAGCAGGGGTACCGAAGCCCTTGTTGATCTTCTCGACGATACCCACCTGGTTGATGGCGTAGTTGATCGCCTGACGTACACGCTTGTCTTTCAGCGCCGGGTTGGTGTTCTGGTTCAGCTCGATGATGATGGCGCGGGTACCGGACAGGGTAACCAGCTGGGAGTCCTTGCCATTCTTCACGCGCTCCAGATCGTTCGGCGCAACCGGATAGATCATGTCCACGTCGCCACCCAGCAGGGCTGCAACACGGGTCGCATCTTCCTTGATGGGCACCACGGTCAGGTTCTCAACGTTACCCTTGGAGGCCTTGTCCCAGTAGTTGGCGTTGCGGGCATAATCCAGCTTCACACCCTGCTCGCGGAACTTGACGGTGAACGGGCCAGTACCGGAGACGTGGGTAGAGGCATAGGAGTCGCCGTTTTTGACGATCTCGGCCTTGTCTTTGCCCGCTTCGGTCTTGCCGGTGTAGAACTTGGAGTCCATCGGGAAGATGTAGGTGACGGTCTGCAGCACCAGCGGGAACGGCTTGGCGGTGACGAGATCCACGGTGTAGTCATCGACCTTCTTCACTTCGCTGATGGGATCGAAGATCGCCTTGAAGTCGACGGAGGATTTCAGGCGGTTGACGGTCCACACCACGTCGTCTGCGGTGAAGTCGTTACCGGAGTGGAACTTGACCCCTTTGCGCAGGTGGAAGCGGACAGTCTTGTCATCGACACGCTCGAACTTCTCGGCCAGACGGGGCTCAAACTGCAAGTCCTGGGTGTAACGCATCAGGGGATCGAATACCAGGTGCGACATCTCCAGGGTCTGACCGGAGAGCTGCTCCTGCGGATCCAGCGAAGTGGCGTCAGAAGCGACACCCACCTTGATATCAGCGGCTGAGACACTGAAGGCGAAACCGGCGGCAAACAGCGCCAGGGCAATCTTGGACAATCCTTTCTTCATCTTGTTCTCCATGCTTTTGGCTTTCTTATGACACTTTTTTTGACAAGCAGACCGGCGCACCGGCGCTCTCCTAGCTTGCGATTTCCAGCCCCTCGCGGGACATTCCCTTGAACTCCGGCATGAGGGAGATCAGCTTGCGGCTGTACTCATGCTCGGCATTGGTAAAGAGTTTCTCGGTCTCGGCCACTTCCACCAAATGGCCGTGCTGCATCACCCCGATGCGGTCGCACATCTGGCGGATCACCGGCAGATCGTGGCTGATAAACAGCATGGTGAGCTTGAGCTCCTGCTGCAGATCCTTGAGCAGGTTGAGGATCTGGGCCTGCACCGACACATCCAGTGCCGAGGTCGGCTCGTCGCAGATAAGGAAGCGCGGGCGAGTGGCCAGGGCGCGGGCAATGGAGATACGCTGGCGCTGACCGCCGGAGAACTCGTGGGGATACTTGACCCCGGCACCACGACCGAGACCCACATGATCCAGCAGATCGCCGACAATCCCCTCAATCTGGCTCTCGCTGCTCGCCAGCTGATGGAAGCGGATCGGCTCGGCAATGATGTCGCGCACCTTCATCCGCGGGTTCATCGACGAATAGGGGTTCTGGAACACCATCTGCATCTGGCGGCGCAGCGGGCGACGCTCGCGCTCGCTCTTGAGGGCGGTCAGATCGATCCCCTCGAAGAAAATCTTGCCGGTATCAGGCGGATAGAGGCCGGTGATGGCGCGGGCAATGGTCGATTTGCCGGAGCCGGACTCCCCCACCAGACCGAAGGTCTCCCCTTCGAAGATCTCGAAGCTGATGTTGTTGCAGGCGCGCACATATTGGCGACGGCTCGGGAAGATGGAGTCCTTGGTGACGAACTTCAGATCGACGTTCTCCACCCGCAGCAGCGCCCCTTCATAGGCACGCTCGTCCTGACTCTGGCCGAGCCAGTGGGTCTTGAGGTCGATATTGGTATCCGGCGCACTGGCATCCTCGATATAGGAGACCAGCGGGAAGCGCACCAGCTTCACATCGGAGCGGGGGACCGCCGAGATGAGGCTGCGGGTATAGGGGTGATTGGGGCTGCCCAGCACCTGTTCGGTCAGGCCGAACTCCACCAGATCGCCGCGATACATCACCGCCACCTTGTCGGTAACGTTGGAGACCACGCCCATGTCGTGGGTCACCAGCATGCAGCCCACCTGACGCTCTTTGCAGAGGGCGCGGATAAGCTGGAGGATCTGATCCTGAATGGAGACGTCGAGCGCCGTGGTCGGCTCGTCGGCGATGATCAGCTCCGGATCGCAGGAGAGCGCGATGGCGATAACCACCCGCTGACGCATGCCACCGGAGAACTGGTGCGGATACTGTTTGATGCGCAGCTCCGGCTGCGGAATACCCACCGCCCCCATCAGCTCCAGCGCCTTGGCAAAAGCGGCCTCGCGAGAGAGGTCAGTATTGGCCAGAATGGTCTCCACCAGCTGATGCTCAACGGTGAACAGCGGGTTGAGGGAGGTCATGGGGTCCTGGAAGATGAACCCGATACGGGAGCCACGGATGGCCCGCATCTCGTTCTGGCTCTTGCCAGAGATGAGCTCGCCATTGAGATAGATATCGCCACGGGCGATGCGACCCGGCGGGCTCAGGAGATCGATAACGGCGTTGCCGATGGTGGACTTGCCGGCGCCGGATTCACCGACCACCCCGACAATCTCACCCTTTTCGATAGAGAAAGAGAGATCCTTCACCGCGGCCAGCACCCCGTAGCGGGAGGGGTACTCGATCCGCAAGTTCTTTACTTCGAGCAAGGACATGTTTACCTCTGCGGGGGACATCCGTCCCAAATAATTCGTCCGTAAATCAGCCGCAGATGCCGGTGCTACTCAGGGCAATTAATGCTCAATCCATGTAGCAGTTAAACCAGCGATCCGGGCGGGTTTTTTGCATTTTTTTGGAATAACCCGCGAGTAACTTAGACGGTTTGACCACAGGTGTAAATGATTGAGTTATACAATTCCGCAATGTTTTGTGCAGATAATCATCAATTCGGCAGAGATAAATGATGATTTTAATCACACAAATGGCCGGTGCGTCCGTACTTCTATTGGTATCATTACTTTAATTTCAACAACAACGCAACAAGCAGCATTTATCACTATTTCCAAAACAATCACGAGCCCCGAATGAGTAGTGAATATTTATGTGAAATGGATGATAAACGGCAGCATATGCCGATGAATGAAAATTAAGCAGATATAAATCGGGGGATGCCAGAACGGTCATCCCCCGGAAGATGGCTCTCAACCGAGCCAGAATGCCAGTAATTGCATACAAAGCAGGGCGAACAGGCCGGCGATCAGATCGTCCAGCATGATGCCCAGACCACCGTGGATCCGGCGATCAAACCAGGAGATGGGCCAGGGCTTGAGCACATCAAACAACCGGAACAGCGCGAAGCCCGCCACCACCCACTCCCAGCTGGCTGGCGCTGCGATCATGGTGACGCCAAAGCCGATCACCTCGTCCCAGACGATGGCACCGTGATCCGGCATGCCGATGGCATCGGTGGCGCTCTGGCAGATACGGATCCCCACGACAAAACCCACCGCCAGCAAGACGATAAACCAGTGGGTCGGCAGCCCGCTCACCAGCAGATAGAGCGGAATGGCCGCCAGGGTGCCCATGGTGCCCGGCGCCTTGGGGCTGAGACCGGAACCAAACCCCACCGCCAAAAAGTGAAGCGGATTTTTCAGATCCAGTCGTGTCAGCTCGGGCTTTATCCTGAACAAACTCATGCGAAGTGATCCCACCCTTTCAGTTGCAGCTCGACCGCTTGGTCGCCACGCAGATAGTCGATGCCCGGCTCGCCCGCCACGATGCGGCCGATGCGGCTGAACTTGACCCCGCTGTGGGCCAACGCCGTATCGAGCGCGCCGCGGTGCTCCTCCGGTACGGTGAAGCAGAGCTCGTAGTCATCGCCACCGGCCAACGCCAGTTGCCACGCCTCCTGCTCGCTCACCGCATCCTGCAGCACCGGCGAGCGCGGTAGCAGATCGAGATCGATCTGGGCCCGCACGCCGGAGGCCTTGAGGATATGGCCGAGATCCGATGCCAGACCATCGGATAGATCCAGCGCACTGCCCGCCAGCCCGCGCAGCGCCTGACCGGCCAGAATGCGGGGATGGGGGTGGTCGAGCCGTGGCAGCACGGCGGCCAGCTGGTTCTCGTTGAGGGTGCGTTTGCCCAGCAGGTGAGAGAGCGCCAGCGCTGCATCACCCAGAGTGCCGGTCACATAGATGCCGTCACCGGCTTTGGCGCCGCTGCGCATCAGGGCGCGACCGGCAGGCACCGACCCCTTCACCGAGATGGTGATGGAGAGCGGCCCGCGGGTCATATCCCCGCCCACCAGCGCCACATTGTAATACTCGGCCAGCTCCAGGAACCCTTCGGCAAAACCGGCGACCCAGCCTTCGTTGATGGCAGGCAGGGTCAGTGCCAGCGACACCCAGCGCGGCTCGGCCCCCATGGCGGCGAGATCGGAGAGATTGACCGCCAGCGCCTTGTAGCCGAGATCCACCGGATCCATGTCGGGAAAGAAGTGTACGCCGCTCACCAGAGTGTCGGTGCTCACCGCCAGCTGGGTATCGGGGGGCAGGGTCAGCAGGGCACAGTCATCTCCGGGGCCCATCACCACATCCTTGCGGGCGTGGGGGACCTTGAAGTACTTATCAATCAGCTCAAATTCACCCATACAGTAAAAAGCCAGCAATAAGCTGGCTCCTCTCTTAGATGCTGACGGACAGCAGGATCAACGCTTGTTCAGCGACTTGATCACCTTGTCCAGTACACCGTTGACAAACTTGTGGCTGTCATCGGCAGCAAAAGCTTTGGCCAGCTCGATCGCTTCGTTGATGACCACGCGCGGCGGTACATCATCACGACGGGTCAGCTCGTAGGTCGCCAGACGCAGGATCGCCTTGTCCACCATGTCCACTTCTTCCAGCGGACGGGAGAGGAAAGGTGCAAACACCTTGTCCAGCTCGCTGCAGTGGAGGGCTACCCCGAACAGCAGATCGCGGAAATAGTTCAGGTCTACACCCTTGGTGTCCTGATCGATCTTGAACTGCTCTTCGATGTCACCCACGTTAGCCTTGGTCATCTGCCACTGGTAGATGGCCTGGGTGGCGCAATGGCGGGCTTTACGGCGCTCAGACGGTTTCAATGTACTTCTCCTCGTTACACGTCCAGTTCTTTCAGGACGTTGATCATTTCGAGCGCTGCCAGTGCAGCCTCTGCACCCTTGTTACCCGCCTTGGTACCTGCACGCTCGATGGCTTGTTCAATGTTTTCAGTGGTCAGCACACCGAAGGCAACGGGAATTTCATATTCCATCATTACCTGGGCCATGCCCTTGCTGTTCTCGTTTGCCACCAGGTCGAAGTGGTAGGTGCCGCCACGGATGACAGTACCGACCGCCACGATGGCGTCGTATTGACCACTCTTGGCCAGCTTCTTGATGACCAATGGCATTTCAACCGCGCCCGGCACTTTTACCAGTGTCAGGTTGCTGTCCTGCACTTGACCTTGACGCTTCAGTACGTCCACCGCGCCGTTCACCAGACTGTCGTTGATGAAGCTGTTGAAACGGGCAACAACAATAGCAATGCGCGCCTCAGGAGCGGCGATATTTCCTTCGATAACCTTCATTGGAAATCCTGTATCTGTGCAATCAAAAGGGCCGGAGTCAAAAGTGCGCACATTCTAGCACAACAGACCCACGACAAAAACCATGGCCGCAATAGACGGCCATGATCGCGATGTAACCAGTCCGGCGCACTTGCTCGCCGGTAAATTCCACGACTTCCAGACCGAAACCGCCCGGAAGGGGATGGTACTTCTCTGGTGGAGCTTTACTCGCCGACGTACTCAACCACTTCCAGACCGAAACCACCGAGGGCATGGTACTTCTTCGGCGAGCTCAGCAGACGCATCTTGCTCACGCCGAGCGCCTTGAGGATCTGGGAGCCCACGCCAACCCGGCGCGAGGTGCCCTGCCACTTGGCTCCTTCCGGTGCCAGTCCCTTGTCGGCGGCTTCAAAACCCTTGACCCGGGCCAGCAGCTCGGCGCCGTGGGATTCCGCCCCCAAAATCACCAGCACCCCGCCTTCGTCAGCGATGCGGGCCATGGATTTGGGCAGCGGCCAGCTGCGGGCGGCGTGGCGGTCGGTCAGCAGCAGATCGCTCAGCACATCGTGCAGATGGACGCGCACCAGGGTCGGCTGGTCGGCCAGCACCTCACCCTTTTTCAGGGCGAAGTGAACCTGATTGTCGATGGTATCGCGGAAGGTGATGAGGTCGAACTCGCCAAACTCGGTGGGCAACTTGCACTCGGCCACCTTCTCGACCGTGGTCTCGTGCTGGTTGCGGTACTCGATAAGGTCGGCGATGGTGCCAAGCTTGATGCCGTGCTCCTCGGCGAACACCTCCAGATCCGGGCGGCGCGCCATGGTGCCATCTTCGTTGAGGATCTCGACGATGACGGCGGCCGCCTCGAAACCGGCCAGACGGGCCAGATCGCAGCCCGCTTCGGTGTGACCGGCACGGGTCAGCACGCCGCCATCCTGCGCCATCAGCGGGAAGATGTGGCCCGGCTGCACCAGATCGGCCGCCTTGGCATTGGGCGCCACAGCGGCCTGCACGGTCACCGCACGATCGGCGGCTGAGATACCAGTGGTCACCCCTTCTGCCGCCTCGATGGAGACGGTAAAGGCGGTGGAGAACTGGGCATTGTTGCGATCCACCATCAGCGGCAGCGCCAATTGCTTGCAGCGATCCCGGGTCAGGGTCAGGCAGATGAGGCCACGGCCGTAGCGGGCCATGAAGTTGATATCCTCCGCACGGACGCAGGAGGCGGCCATGATGAGGTCCCCTTCGTTCTCCCTGTCTTCGTCATCCATCAGGATCACCATCTTGCCAGCCTTGATATCGGCAATGATTTCCTGGGTTGTGCTCAGCGCCATGGGCTACTCCATCAGTGTGCTTGGGGGTTGAGCCTACAGGCTCAACGCAAATGCGAGTGTATGTTGCTCTAGATTGGGGCTAGCGGCTCCATTTCAATCAGAGCGGGATCACAGAAAATCGTTTTGGTGGCCAGATTTAGCGCACACCGTCAGAGAAAACCGGCCTTGGCCAGCGTCTCGATGGTCAGGGTCGAGGCGCTGCTCTCCTGACTTTTCCCCATCATCAGCCGCTCCAGATAGCGGGCGATCTGATCCACCTCGAGGTTGACCTTGTGGCCCGGCTTCCAGCTGGCGATGGTGGTCTCCTGCGCGGTATGGGGCACGATCGTCAAGCGGAAAAGGTCGCCCTGCACCGCGTTGACGGTCAAGCTGATGCCATCCACCGCAATGGAGCCCTTCTCGGCGATGTAGCGGGAGAGTTCCCCCGGCGCCTTGATCCAGTACTCGATGGCGCGGCCGCTGCTGGAGACGCTTTTCACCTCCCCTACCCCGTCCACGTGGCCGGAGACCAGATGGCCGCCGAGGCGGGAGGTGGGCATCAGCGCCTTCTCGAGATTGACCCGATCGCCCACTCTGGCGGCGGCAAAGCCGGTACGGGAGAGGGTTTCCAGCGACACATCGGCGGTATAGCTCTTGTCGCCCAGCGCCACCACGGTGAGGCAGACGCCGTTGGTAGCGATGGAGTCGCCCAGTTTGACGTCGCTAAAATCCAGGCCCGGGGCGTGCACGGTGAGGGCCATGTCCTCCCCCTGACGGCGCAGTTCGGCCAGGGTCCCCACCGCTTCGATAATTCCGGTAAACATGCAGATCACCTTGCTGATGACGGGGGCAGCAGATGCCCCCTTGAACATTGAAAGATCAGGCTATTTTGGCGGTAATGCGAATATCAGGCCCCACCATGCGCACATCCTTGATGGCGAGCTTGGGCGCCTGGAACAGCCGGGTCAGGCCGGGCAGATGGAACAGGCCACGCCCCTCGTCACCCATCAGTTTGGGCGCCTGATAGAGCACCAGCTCATCCACCAGCCCTTTTTCCAGCAGAGCGCCGCACAGCCGCGGCCCCGCCTCGACCAGTACCGAATTGACGTTCTGCTTGGCCAGCAGCATGAAGAGGCTGACCAGATCCAGCTTGCCATCCAGCAGCGGCAGCTCCAACTGCTGCACCCATGCGGGCCACTCGCCGGACGCCTTATGACGGGCCAGCAGCACCGGACTCTCGCTCTGGAACAGCGGCAAGTCGGGTGTGAGGCGGTTTTGCGAATCGACGATGACTCGCAGCGGCTGGCGCAGGGTCTCTTTGGGATAACTCGCCTTGACCGAGGGGGGCAGCTCGTCCCAGCGCACGGTCAGGGAAGCGCCATCGGCCAGCACGGTTTCGGAGCTGGAGAGCACCGCATCGTGGCGGGCCCGCAGCCGTTGCACGTCACGGCGCGCATCCGGGGAGGTGATCCACTGGCTCTCGCCGCTCGCCATGGCGGTGCGGCCATCGAGGCTGGCCCCCAGCTTGACGGTCACACGCGGGAAGGCGGTACGCATCCGCTTGAAAAAGCCCGGGTTGAGCGCTTCGGCTTCACTCGCCAGCAGGCCGAAATCGGTCTTGATCCCCGCTTCGGAGAGCATCCGCAGGCCGCGCCCGCCCACCTGGGGATTGGGATCGACCATAGCCGCCACCACCCGGGCCACACCGGCGTTGATCAGCGCTTCGGCGCAGGGGGGAGTACGACCGTGGTGGGAGCAGGGTTCGAGGGTTACATAGGCGGTGGCGCCGCGGGCGTTGTCACCGGCGGCGCGCAGGGCGTAGACCTCGGCATGGGGTTCGCCCGCTTTCTGATGCCACCCTTCGCCAACCACCACACCATCTTTGACCAGCACGGCACCGACGCAGGGGTTGGGGGCCGTGGTGTAGCGGCCGCGGCGGGCCAGTTCGAGGGCCCGACTCATCCATTGGTAATCATCTTGACTAAACATCCGGGCTCCTTTGACAACACATCTCGGCTTTACGCAGTATCGTAGGTTCGATTAGCGCAGAGTAATCGGACGCGGCAACATGGGTAAGAATGGCGGTTTACTTCTCCAGCTTGGCAATCTCTTCGCCGAACTCGCGAATATCTTCGTGTCCTGAGGTAGAGAGGGGCGAAGCGGATATCCACTTGCCCATCCGATACCATCATTTCTCCAATTTGGCGATCTCTTCACCGAACTCGCGAATATCTTCGAAGCTGCGATAGACGGAGGCAAAGCGAATATAGGCCACCTTGTCCAGACTCTTGAGCTCATCCATCACCAGATTGCCTACCAGCTCGGAGGCGACTTCGCGCTCACCGGTGGCACGCAGGCGGGATTTGATATGGTTGACCGCCTTTTCGATGGCCTCCATGCTCACCGGCCGCTTCTCCAGCGCCCGCAGGATGCCGGCGCGCAGCTTGTCTTCGTTGAACGGCTCGCGGGAACCGTTGGACTTGATGACGCGGGGCATCACCAGCTCGGCCATCTCGAAGGTGGTAAAACGCTCGTGACAGAGCAGACACTCACGACGGCGGCGCACCTGATGGCCTTCTGCCACCAAGCGGGAATCGATCACCTTGGTATCAACCGCACTACAGAATGGGCAATGCATCGGACCTCCGGCGTTAATGGAACAGGGACCGGCCCGGCGGGCCAGGATCTAGGTCGGCCAGTGTAGCACGGCCATCCAAAACCGGTAAAAGCCAGAAAAAACAATGCCACCCGCAGGTGGCATTGGTCTCAAACCGAACGGTCTGGCTTATCAGCCATAAACCGGGAAGCGGCGGCAGATATCCAGCACCTTCTCACGCACGGTGGCTAGCACTGCATCGTTGTCGTGGTTGTCCAGTACGTCGCAGATCCAGTGGGTCAGCTCGATGGACTCTGCTTCCTTGAAACCGCGGCGGGTGATGGCCGGGGTACCGATCCGCACACCGGAGGTGACGAACGGGGAGCGCGGGTCGTTGGGCACGGAGTTCTTGTTGACGGTGATGTTGGCTTTGCCCAGTGCGGCGTCAGCATCCTTACCGGTCAGCTCGCGGCCGATCAGGTCAACCAGCATCAGATGGTTGTCGGTACCGCCGGAGACGATCTTGTAACCGCGCTCGATGAAGGTAGCGGCCATCGCCTTGGCGTTTTTCACGACCTGAGCCTGATAGGTCTTGAACTCCGGCTCCAGCGCCTCTTTGAAGGCAACGGCTTTACCGGCGATGACGTGCATCAGCGGACCACCCTGACCACCCGGGAAGACGGCAGAGTTGAGCTTCTTGTAGAGCTCCTCGTCGTCAGCGGCGGAGAGGATCAGACCACCGCGCGGACCGGCCAGGGTCTTGTGAGTGGTGGAGGTGACCACGTGAGCGTGGGGAACCGGGTTCGGGTAGACGCCAGCGGCAATCAGACCCGCCACGTGGGCCATGTCGACGAACAGGTAGGCACCGACCTTGTCGGCGATTTCGCGCATACGGGCCCAGTCGACGATGCCGGAGTAGGCGGAGAAGCCACCGATCATCATCTTCGGCTTGTGCTCGACAGCCTGACGCTCCATGTCGTCGTAGTCGATCTTGCCGGACTCATCGATACCGTAAGGCACGATGTTGTAAAGCTTGCCGGAGAAGTTGACCGGAGAGCCGTGGGTCAGGTGACCGCCGTGGGCCAGGTTCATGCCCAGCACGGTGTCGCCCGGCTGCAGCAGAGCCATGTAAACGGCGCTGTTGGCCTGGGAGCCGGAGTGCGGCTGCACGTTGGCGTAAGTGGCACCGAACAGCTCTTTGGCGCGCTCGATGGCCAGGGTTTCGACCACATCCACATACTCGCAACCACCGTAGTAACGCTTGGAGGGGTAACCTTCGGCGTACTTGTTGGTCAGCTGGGAGCCCTGAGCTTCCATGACACGGGGGCTGGTGTAGTTCTCAGACGCAATCAGCTCGATATGCTCTTCCTGACGACGGGTTTCGTCTGTGATGGCCTGCCACAATTGCGGATCATAATTGGCGATGGTCATGTCACGTTTCAACATCCGTTTCTCTCCTGAAAATCGTTTGCGCGTTAAGTGAAGTGGGCGCGGGCATTGTAACGTGAGCTGGATCAAAGAGACAGTCCAACCACCTAAAAAAATGTTGAATTTATGTTGTAAAAAGCAAGATTCCCTCCCCGTTCAATACCCTGGCCGCCCCGCCAAACGGCACATTTTTCATCCCGCCGCGGGCGGGCAAAACCCGAAGGGGATCACAACGCCCTCTTTATCCATCCTGTAACATACTCATTCGAAACAAATTTAATAATGATGGAGCTAATTGCAGCCATGCATCCGAGGGGCTGCACCTAACCGGAGGAGTTCAAGATGGACCATCTGCTGACATTCGTGATCCTGGCTGTCTTTTTTCTGTTCTACTGGGTCTACTACACCAGCCAACGCAAGCATGTCCCCACCACCTCGTGGGAGCAACTCCCCACCAAAGCCGAATATCTGGCGGCCCACCCTGAATCAGTCGATGGCGACATCATCTTCTGTTATCACTGCGGCCACCACGAGTTGCTGGAGGTTGGCATGGTGCACCTGACCGATTTTCGCCGGGAATGGGTCTGCGCCAAGTGCAAGCAGGTGCTGTTTCGCGAAATAGAATAACAGCGCAGGAACTGGCCCCCTCCCTAAACGTTGTGCATCGCCAGCAGGGATCAGAACGGCGCATCCCTGTTGGCCGCCAGCCACTGCTGCAACCCGCTCACCGCCGCGTCAAATTGCGCCCCGATTGCCGCAGGCTCCCCGCCTCCCGCCTCAAGAGCCGCACAGTGGTTGGCAAATTCGGTCAACCCCAGCGCCAGCGCACTCCCCTTGAGCTTGTGCGCCAGCTGACGTTGCTCACTCCCCTCACCCTGAGCCAACTTATCCAGCAACACCCGCCCTTGCGACTCAAACAGCGCGACCAGCTGGCGGATCCGCGCCATGCCGAGCAGGGGCAGATCGGCATCCAGCACCGGATTGGCCCACTCAGGCTGGTTAGTTGAGGGCACGGCTACTGATAACTGCCCCCGCGGCTCGATAGAGGCCCCTTCTTGCCGAAATAGTTGATCTATGGCGTTCGCCAGCACCGCCAGCCGCACCGGCTTGCCGACAAAATCGACAAACCCGGCGGCAAGGCAGTGGCGGATATCCTCCGGATACATCTGGGCCGAGATGGCGATGGCGGGCAGCGGCCGCTCATGCATCTCCTCACTGATGGCGGCCAGATCCTCGCGCAGGGTCATACCGTCCATATCGGGCAGATTGATATCGAGCAGCGCCAGCTCGAAGGGACGCTCGGTCACCAGCGCCAGCGCACTGCGACCATCCTCTGCCAGGGTGACGCGATGGCCGAGGCGGGTCAGCATGCCGTGCGCCACCAGCCGATTGATCTCGTTATCCTCCACCAGCAGGATGTCACGGGACTGGCCAAGGTGCAGCGGTTGCGCCTCGGCAGGCAGTTGGGCGCTCGAGCGTTGCAAGGGCAGGCTGAAGCTGAATTCACACCCCTTGCCCGGTTCGCTGACAAGGTTCAGCTCGCCCCCCATGGCAGTCACCAGCTTGCGGCTGATCGCCAGTCCCAGCCCGGTGCCGCCCTGATGGCCTATATCACGCTTGCGCTGGCGAAACGCCTCGAACACCGCCTCCTGCTCATCGGCCGGAATGCCGGGGCCGGTATCGCGCACCACGAAGCGGATGCAGGGCTCGGCGCAAGGGCCTTGGCAGGCAAGAGGCGCCACCGTCAGGGTAATCTGGCCACGGGCGGTAAACTTGACTGCATTGCCGAGCAAGTTGCCGAGCACCTGCCGCAGTTTGCCCAGATCCCCCTCGACCACAGGCGCCAGCTCGGGCGCATATTCCAGCGCCAGGGTGACCCCCTTGGCCTCTGCCTTTGGCCGGAACAACGCGCTGAGCTCATCCACCAGCTGGAACAGGGGGAAGGGTTCGCGGCGCGCCTCCACATGGCCCGCCTCTATCTTGGAGTAGTCGAGAATGTCGTTGAGGATCTCCAGCAGGGATTCGCCGCTGTGCTCGATGGCGGCCAGATAGCGCTGCTGGGTATCGCTCAGGTGGGTATCTTCCAGCAGCGTCAGGCCACCCAGAATGCCGTTCATCGGAGTGCGGATCTCGTGGCTCATGGTGGCGAGAAACACCGACTTGGCGCGGTTGGCCTGTTCGGCCTCGGCGCGGGCTTGCCGCTGCTTCTCCACCTCCTCATTGAGCCGCTCGTTGGCGTGGCTGAGCTGGCCGGTGCGCTCCTCGACCCGCGACTCCAGCTCGCGCTGATAGCGGCCCAGCTCAACCGCATTGTCACGAAACACCTGCAGGGCCCGCCCCAACTCCGCCAGCTCATCACGGCCCGCCCCAGCGATCGGCTCAAGGGGGGCCAGATCCCCGCGCGCCAACCGGCTCATCCCCGCCACCGCCCGTTGCAGCGGCCAGACGATCCGGCCGTAGACCATGCGCCACATCAGCAGCATCAGCAGTAACAGGGTGAGCAGGCCAATGCCCATCAACGCCTGCTCCAGCAGCCTGAGACGCTGGCTTAGCGCCTGCTGGCTCTGTCCCAGCGAATCGCGGGCACGGCTGACCAGCTCACCGACCTGCTGGTTGAGGTTGCTCATCAGGGCCTCATTGGCGCTGGCCAGCACCCGCAGCGCCTCCCCCTTGCCGAGCCAGTCGCTGCGCAGTTGCACCAGTTTGTCGCTCTGCGCCAGCACGATCAGCGCCTGCTCCACCGCCTGACGGCGAACCGGATCGGTCACCGCCCCGGCCCGCAACTGCAAAATGGCCAGCTCCCGTTGCCCATCGTGCAGCAGCGTTTGCAGTTGCGTCTGCTGTTCGCTGCGCCACATCTCCTCGATGCGCTGCTGCTGCATCAGGGTGCGATGACGCAGCTCGGTCATCTGCTCCAGCCAGTCGAGATCCTGCTCCAGCAGGCGATCCAGCGTCCGGGTCGCCTGCGCACCTTGCTGTTGGTAGAGGGAACCCAATCCCGCCACCATCACGGTTTCGGCGTTCTCCATCTGACTGCGCGCCAGCTCGGCGATCTGCCCAGCCGCCGCCACCAGACGGGCCCGCTGTGCCTCCCCCTGCGCCATTAGGGTCAATCTTTCCCCCACCAGCCAGCCCTGCTGACCCAGATTGCCGATGATGCTCTGACTGAGCTGATCGAGGCTTGTTGAACCCTGCCCACGACCAAGTTGCGCCAACACCTGCTGCAGCTGTTGCCCCTGCAGAGTGAGCAAGCGCCCCTGATGCTCCCGCTCCTGCTCGCTGGTCGCGGTGGCCAGCAGTCGCGACGCGCTCTGGATCTCGCCGCTGAGACGAGAGAGCGTGCGGGCCAGCTCCTGATCGGCCAAGGTCTGCTGCACCCCTTGCTCCAGCTGGCGCAGATGGCTAAGCCCCACCCAGCCCAGCAGGGAGGCACTCAGGGTCAGCAACGCCATCAGGGAGAAGGCCAGCAGCAACTTGCCACCCAGGCCGGAAAAGATTCTCACGGGAAGTCCCTTGGTTGTGGTCGGCTTTGACCGGATAATATGGCCCAACACTTTAACAAAACCCCTGACCATGCGAAGCGTCTATCTCTCCCCGTTGTTGCTGATCTGGTTGCTTCTGCTTCCCCGCGCCGCCCTCGCCTTTGCGGTCGATATCTGGCCCGGCGGCGAATTCAGCGGCCAGCCGCTGCGCCAGCAGTGGCAGGAACCCGCTGCGGCAACCAAACCGCTGACCCTCTGTGCCCTCTACCCCCATCTGCGCGACGCCTACTGGCTTTCGGTCAATCAGGGCATGGTGGACGAGGCGACGCGGCTGGGAGTCAAGCTGCAGATCCACGAAGCGGGGGGCTACGGCGCCCTCGCCGAGCAGCGCCAGCAGTTGCAGCGTTGCGTGCAGGAAGGGAGCGACGCCATCTTGCTCGGCGCAGTGAGCTATCAGGGCTTGCGCGAGGCCATCAAGGTCACGCCGCTGCCGGTCTTTGGTCTGGTCAATGATCTGCCCAGCGGTCTGGTGCAGGCCAAGGTGGGGGTCTCCTGGTACCAGATGGGCTGGCAAATCGGCCACTGGCTGGCGCAGCGTCACCCCGCCGGCAGCAAGCCGGTCTCGGTCGCCCTCTTCCCCGGCCCGCAGGCAAGCGGCGGCAATAACTTCGTCGAGCCGGGCTTTGCCGATGCCATCAAGGGGAGCGCCATCAAGCTGGTCACCACCGAGCGCGGCGACAACAGCCGGGAAATCCAGCGCACGCTGGTGCAGCAGACGCTGGCCCGCTATCCCGACCTCGACTATCTGGTGGGAGGGGCCATCGCCGCCGAAGTGGCGGTCAACGAGCTGGCGCAGCGCCATCTAGACAGGCCCCAGGTGCTGAGCACCTACTTCAGCCATGGGGTACAGCGGGGCCTGCGCCGGGGCAAGATCCTGGCCGCCAACAGCGATCAGATGCGGCTGCAGGGGCGCCTTGCGGTCGCTCAGGCGGTCTGCCTGCTGCAACACCCTGATGCCAATGCCGAGCAGTGCCCGCGGGTGATGGGGCCACCCATTCTGACGCTCTCTGCGCCGCTGGCCGACCCCGCCGATTCCCTCTCGGATGGCGCTTTTCGCCCCGTCTATCGGGTCGAATAGCCGTTCCAAATCCGATTAGCACACTCAAGGAGAAGAGATGAAAGAGTTACATGCCAGCTGCCTGTGCGGCGCCGTCGCCCTGACCCTGCCGGATCAGTTCGACTATATGGGGAACTGCCACTGCAGCGAATGCCGCAAGTTTTCAGGGGGAGATTACGCCTCGGTCGGCGGACTGGATGGCAACAAGGTCACCATAGTGAAGGGAGAAGAGGCCATCGGCCGCTACCGCAAATCGGCAGAGACCACCCTGGCCTTCTGTCGTCACTGCGGCTCCAGCCTGTTCAGCCAGAAGAGCAGCAGCGGCAAGATCAACCTGCGCCTCGGGGTACTGGACGATGTGCCGAGCCAGCGGCCCGCGTTTCACATCTTTGTCGGCTCCAAGGCGCCCTGGCACCAGATTGGCGACGACTGCCCGCAATTTGATACCCGCCCGCCGGTCTGATACCCGGTCAAACAGGTCAAGGCCGCCGCAACGGGGTCAGGAGGCTATCTCGCCGGCAAACAGATAGCCTTCACCATGGACGGTGACAAACAGCTGGGGATCCCGTGGATCCGCTTCCATCTTGCCGCGCAGCCGCCGGATCAACACATCTATGGTGCGATCGCTCGGGCCATCACCGCGATGGCTGATAAGGGTCAGGATCCGCTCCCGACTGAGCACTCGCCCGGCATGGGCGACAAAGGCCACCAGCACTTCATATTCGGCCTTGGTCAGACGAACCGGCACCCCGTCCTTGCTGAGCTGACGGCGGGGAATATCAAAACGCCATGGGCCAAAGCGCACCGCATCGTCAGCCACCGCAGGCGCGCTCGGCGCGGCGGCCGCCAGCGAGATCCGCCACAGCAGATTCTTGACCCGCACCAGCAGTTCCCTGAGCTCGAATGGCTTGGTGACATAGTCGTCGGCCCCCATCTCGAGGCCGACAATCCGGTCCACCGCATCGCTGCGGCCAGTAACCAGAATGATCCCCACCGTGCTGCGCGCCCGCAGTTCACGGGTCAGCAGCAGACCATCTTCCCCCGGCAGGTTGATATCCAGCATCACCAGATCGACCGTTTGTTCCGCCAGCACGGCGCGCATCTCCTGGCCATTTTCGACCGCCGTCACCCGATAGCCCTCCCGCTCGAAATAGCCGGTCAGCTTCTCGCGGGTAACCGCATCATCTTCAACAACCAGAATGTGGTAGCTCATGGGCAGGGTTCACGATGGTCGACAAGGGAGGATTATTCTATTCACATTTTGTCATAAATACCCCTATTTCATTAATTTGTGGCGGCAGCCCTGTTCACAACGCCTCGCTATCATGGCTCCCATCAAAAAAGTGATGTGAGAGAGCATGATGAAAAAACTGTGGCACTTCCTGCGCACCCCCAGCCGTCGCTGGTCGGTACTGGCGCTGCTTCTGGTGGGCGTCGGCGTCACCCTAGCGGGCACCGTCGGCCTGCACTATGGCTTTGAGAAAACCAGCAGCCTCGAATTCTGTATCTCCTGCCACTCCATGAAAGACACCGTCTATCCGGAGTACAAGGAGTCCATCCACTTCAAGAATGCCTCAGGGGTACAGGCGGTCTGTACCGACTGTCATCAGCCGAAGGATTTCGTCGGCAAGGTGGCCCGCAAGATGGAGGCGGCCAACGACCTCTATCAGGAGTACATAGGCCACAGCATCGACACCCAGGAGAAGTTCGAGGACCGGCGCCTGCATCTGGCCGAGAAGGTGTGGGCACGGATGAGCAGCCAGAACTCCAAGACCTGCAAGTCCTGCCACAGCTACGACAACATGGATCACGCCAAGCAGTCCCCGGCGGCAGCGCTGGCGATGAAAGATGCGGCGGCGAAGAACATGAACTGCATCGAGTGCCACAAGGGCATCGCCCACGAACTGCCCAACATGGCGGGGGGCTTCCGGGCCACTTACGCCACTCTGGTCAACGACGCGCAAGAGGCGCCAGCCGCCGAGACCCTCTACAACCTGGGTGAAAAAGATCTCTATGCCAGCGAACAGAGCACCGACCCGGTCGGCAAACTGCTGCCCGCCTCCCGTATCGACGTGGTGGACCGCAGCGGCGATCGCCTCAAGGTGACCATCGAAGGGTGGCGCGAGAGCGACGGCAAGGGCCGGGTGCTGAGCGAATACATGGGCAAGCGGGTCTTCGTCGCCACCATCCGTGACGAACTGAAAGCGAGCGAGAAAGTGCTCAAACAGGAGACCGACAGCGCCACCCATATCAAGTGGGAACAGGTTCAGGTGCAGGCCTGGGTCGATGGCAAGGGCTTTGAGTCCTCGCTCAAACCGATCTGGGATTACGCCGGCGAGATGTACAAATCCACCTGCAACTCCTGCCACGGCGCGCCGGATCCCGCTCACTTCACTGCCAACGGCTGGATCTCGGGGCTCAAGGCAATGTCTGCCTACTATCGCCTGAGCAAGGAAGAGGAGCGCACCCTGCTCAAATACCTGCAAAACCATGCCGCCGATACCGGTGGTCAGGGCAGCCACTAACTCCGGATTCGAAAGAGGAATAACAAGATGATCAATATTTCCCGTCGTGGTTTTCTGGGTGGCTTGCTGGCCAGCGGTGCCTCTGCCCTGATCGGCCCCTCCCTGCTCGGTCGCGCCGTGATGGCCGCCGAGTCCGGCGACAAGCTGGTGCAGTCCGGCTCCCACTGGGGCGCCTTCCGTGCCCGGGTAGTCAATGGCCGCTGGGTCGAGACCCTGCCGTTCGAGCACGACAAGCACCCCACCGACATGCTCAAGGCCTTGAGTGAAGTGGTCTACAACCCCTCCCGTATCCGCTACCCCATGGTGCGGCTGGACTGGCTGCGCAAGGGGCACCAGTCCAACACCAGCGAACGCGGCCAGAACCGCTTCGTGCGGGTGACCTGGTCTCAGGCGCTGGACTTCTTCTATCACGAGCTGGAGCGGGTGCAGAAGACCTATGGCCCGAGCGCTCTCTATGCCGGTCACTCCGGCTGGCAGTCTGTGGGCAAACTGCACTCCGCTGGTGCCATGCTGGGGCGCGCCATGAACCTGCACGGCACCTATCTGGCCAAGGCTGGTGACTACTCCACCGGTGCCGCCCAGGTGATCCTGCCCCACGTGGCGGGCGCAATGGAGGTGTATGAGCAGCAGACCTCCTGGCCGCTGGTGCTGGAACACAGCAAGACCATCGTTATCTGGGGCTCCGATCCCATCAAAAACCTGCAGGTGGGCTGGCTGGTGCCGGATCACAGCGTCTACGACTACTGGGCACAGCTGAAAGAGAAGGTGGCCAAGGGTGAGATCAGGGTGATCAGTGTCGACCCGGTCAAATCCAAGACCCAGAAGTACCTCAATTGCGATCAGGTGACCCTGAATCCGCAGACCGACGTACCGCTGATGCTGGGCATCGCCCACACCCTCTACAGCGAGAAGCGCCACGACGAAGCGTTCCTGAAGAACTACACCACCGGCTTTGACAAGTTCCTGCCCTACCTGCTGGGCACCAGCGATGGTCAGGTGAAGGATGCCGAGTGGGCCGCCGCCATCTGTGGCGTCCCTGCCGAGACCATCCGCGAGCTGGCCCGCGCCATGAGCAGCGGCCGTACCCAGCTTATCGGCGGCTGGTGTGTGCAGCGCATGCACCACGGCGAACAGTACGCCTGGATGCTGGTGGTTCTGGCCTCCATGCTTGGCCAGATCGGCCTACCAGGTGGCGGTTACGGCTTTGGCTGGCACTACAACGGGGCGGGCACCATCACCTCCAGCGGCCCCATTATGTCAGGTTTCAGTTCGGTCATCCCCGGCGTTAAACCACTCCATGACGGCGACTGGAAGGGCTACTCCAAATACATTCCGGTGGCCCGTTTCGTCGACTGCATCCTCAATCCGGGCAAGCAGATCGCCTTCAACGGCCAGACCATCACCTACCCCCACATGAAGATGGCGGTGTTCTGCGGCAACAACCCGTTCCACCACCAGCAGGATCGCAACAAGATGGTCGCGGCCTGGCGCAAGCTGGAAACCGTGGTCAGCATCGATCACCAGTGGACGGCCAGCTGCCGTTTCGCCGATATCGTGCTACCCGCCACCACCACTTATGAGCGGGACGACATCGAGCAGTGGGGCTCCCACTCCAACGCGGGCATTCTGGCCATGTACAAGGTGGTGGAGCCGCTGTTCGAGGCGCGCGATGACTACGACATCTTCGCCGATCTCTGCCGTCGATTCGGTCGCGAGGCCGAGTTCACCGGTGGCAAGAGCAAGCTGGAGTGGATCCAGAGCATCTATGACGATGCCCGCCTGCAGAGTCGCGGCATCGGCATTCGACTGCCCCGTTTCAGCCAGTTCTGGCACGGCGAAGGCTTCGTCACCTTCCCGGCGGGCCAACCCTGGGTGCGCCACGAGTCGTTCCGTCAGGAGCCGGATCTGGAGCCACTGGGTACCCCGTCCGGCCTTATCGAGATCTACTCCAAGACCATCGCCGACTACGGCTATGGGGATTGCCCGGGCCATCCGGTCTGGATCGAACCCTACGAGCGCTCTCACGGCGGGCCGGGCAGCAAACAGTACCCGCTGCACCTGCAATCCTGCCACCCGGACAAGCGGCTGCACAGCCAGCTCTGCTCCTCCGACAACTACCGCGCCACCTACACGGTGCAGGGGCGCGAGCCTGTCTACATGAATCCGCAGGATGCCAAATCCCGCGGCCTCAAAGACGGCGATCTGGTGCGGGTGTTCAACGGCCGCGGTCAGGTATTGGCTGGTCTAGTGGTGAGTGATGACTACGCCCCCGGCGTGGTGCGCATTCAGGAAGGAGCCTGGTATGGCCCACAAGAGGGTGGCAAGGTAGGGACTCTCTGTACCTACGGCGATCCCAACGTGCTGACCGCCGACATCGGCTCCTCCAGCCTGGCGCAGGCCACCACGGCCCATACCGCGCTGGTGGAGATCGAGAAGTTCCGCGGGCAGGCACCTGCCGTCACTGCCTTCGGCGCGCCGGAATCGGCCAAGGGCATCGACCCCATGTTCCCGGCACTCTGACCCCGGGGGGACGAAAGCGACCCCTTGAGTTTCCTTTATTTTTAAAGTCGTTAGAATCGGGAGCCATCAAGGCTCCCGATTGCCATCCACGGAGGAAAAATGCAGGAATTTATGGCTACCAGCGAACGCCGGGCCGAACTCTACTGGTGGTTCTCCACCCTGTTCGCCGCCGAACTCAGTGATGAGCAGATCGCCGAATATGACACCTATGATGTGCGAAGCTTCCTGAAAAGCCTCTCCACCCTGGATCCGATGCGCGAAGCCGTGGCCGAACTCAACGACGCCATCGCCCGCCTGCTGGTGCGCCCGGATCGCCAGCTCGAACTCGCCGCCGACTTCGCCGGTCTGTTTCTGGTGGATCCCAAGCAGGGCGCCCTGCCCTACGAATCGCTCTACCGTGGCGAGGCCAAGTTGCTGATGCAGGCCCCGATGGCCGAGATGCAGGCCCGCCTCGATCGCCTCGGCATCAATGTCAGCGATAAATACAAAGAGCCTGCCGACCATCTGGCTATCGAGCTGGATCTGATGGGCAATCTCATCATCCGCGCGGCGGAAGCCAAGAGCGCAGCCGAGCGGGAACGCTGGCTCGACGAGCAGGAAGCGCTGCTGCACGGGCATCTGCTGGGGTGGTTCGACAAGTTCGAAAGCGCTTGTCGCGCCGCCGACCGGTTTGGCTTTTACGGCGCCAGTGCCCGTCTGCTGGGGGTCTTCCTCAAGATGGATGCCAACTACCTCTCTCTGGTCAAACCGGCACCGTCCGCCGACTGAGCCCGCGATGAAGACAGCCCTGCTTCTGATTGCATGCTGGCTGCTGGCCCTGATCCCGCTGGATCAGGGCATTACTCCCCTGATCGCGCTGCTGTTCAACCCTGATCGCGAGCTCTACGGCACCGCCCAGCTCACCGGCTTTGCCGGCATCCTGCTCACCCTCTACCTTGCCAATCTCGGCGTCGAGGTGGTGTTGCGCCGCCGCTTCCAGATTGCCGGCATGCTGGCGCTGCTGGCCGCCTGGATCGACTTCATCAACAGCAGTGGCAGCGAGTCGCACTTCCTGCTGCTCTATCTGCTCGCCCTCCCCTTCCATCTGCTCGGCTGGCTGGTATTTGTGCGCGGTATTCAGGCGTTTGGTCGCCAGAAGGGATAACCACTCGCCCCTTTTTACATCCTTTTTATCAGGTTTTTCTACCTATTCTTGCCGTCAAAACAACCAGATAACTCCGCTTGACTCCCTGGCAAACAGTTCGTGCCATACTGACAACTGATGCAAGTGACAAAATAATCAATGCCGAGGTCATCATGGATGGGAAGCTTTTCAACGCCGACACCGAGGCAATGTTGACCCAGCTGTCAGATCACACCGTCCTGGAACAGCTGATGGATAATGCCCCTCTGGGCATCGGCGTCTTTGACTGCGAATTTCGCTACCGTAAAGTCAATCAGGTGCTGGCCGACATCAATGGCAAAAGCATCGAGGAGCATCAGGGCAAGCACCTCAGAGAGGTGGTTCCCAAGCTGGCCCCGACCCTGGAGCCCATGTTTCAGCAGATCATGCGCAGCGGCCTGCCCTACGTGGATATCGCCATCACGGGCCAAACCGCGGCGTATGACAGCAGCTCCCGCCGCTTTCAGGCCACCTACAGCCCGATGCGGGATGAGAAAGGGGAGCTGAACGGCATCCTCGCCATCGTGCGGGACATCACCGAGCAGTACGAAACCGAACAACGGCTGCAACTGGCAATGCGAGCGGCCCAAATCGGGGTGTGGGAGTGGCACGTTGCGGAAGACAGACTGCTGTTCGACGGCCAGATTGAGCCGCTGCTGGGCATCGAGGCCAACCAGTTCCACGGCGGGCTGCAAGCGTTCGTCGACTGTTTTGAACCGGAATCTGGCAGCCAGCTCAAGGCCGCCCTGCAAAGTCATGACCCCATCCATCTCACCCTGAGCTACCTCACCGCGCTCAACGAGCGCCACTGGGTCGATATTCATGCCGACCATGTCCCCGCCACCGAGTCGGTCGGCCACCGGGTCATGGGAGTCATTCACAATGCCACCGCCCGCCGCCGTCAGGAGGAGCGACTCCATCAGGCCAACGTGGTATTCGATACCACTGCCGAGGGGATCATCATCCTCGACAGCGAGCACCATATTCTGTCGGTCAACCCGGCCTTCACCATGCTGACCCAATACAATGCCGAGGAGGTGATAGGCCGCACCCCGGATATCATCATGCATCCCAGGCGCTACACCGACCTCGACTATCCCTGGTATCACCTGCGCCCCGGCAACAACGCCTGGCATGGCGAGATGGTTTGTCTGCGCAAGGATGGCAGCTACTTCTCCTCCTGGCAGCAGATCAGCGCTGTCTATGACAACTTCAACAACACCACTCACTATGTGATCGCCCTCTCCGACATCAGCGCCATTCGCAAGGTGGAGGCCGAGCTGAATCACCTTGCCTATCACGATCCCCTGACCGAGCTGGGCAATCGCCATCTGTTGCAGGAGCGGCTGGCCCTTGAGCTGAAAACCGCGCAGCTCAATCGCAAACGGTTGGGGCTGCTCTTTATCGATCTGGATGGCTTCAAGCTGATCAACGACAGCCTGGGCCACGGGGTCGGCGATGAGCTGCTCAAGCGGCTGGCAGAGCGGATCCGCGGCTGCCTGCAGCACAACGATTTGGCGACCCGCCTCGGGGGAGACGAGTTTCTGGTGCTGATCCCCTATCTGGAGGAGCCTGACGAGCTGGCAGCCCTTGCCAATACCCTGCTGACCGTGTTGCGTGAACCGGTTGAGCTGGCCCATGAGCTGGTGGCAATCTCGGCAAGTATCGGTATCGCCATCTATCCGGATCATGCTGACAGCCCGGAAACCCTGGTCAGTGCCGCCGACAGCGCCATGTACGAGGCGAAAAGTCAGGGGCGCAACGGATTCCAGTTCTATACCCCCTGCATGGCGGCTCGAGCCCGCGAGCGAATGCAGATTGAGCAGGGTCTGCTCAAGGCCCTGGAGCTCGAACAGCTCTGCATCTTCTATCAACCCATGACCAATCTGGCCAACGGCCACCTGAGTGGACTGGAGGCCCTGCTGCGCTGGCAGCATCCCAATGAGGGAATGATAGCGCCGACCCGTTTTATTCCGGTGGCAGAGGAGTGCGGCCTGATAGAGAAAATTGGGGAGTGGGTGATGCGCAACGCCTGCGAGCAGGGACAAAACTGGCTGGCCGCCGGACTGCCGGTGCCTCGCTTGTCGGTCAATGTGTCGGTGCGGGAGATGCGCTCCCCGGGCTACGTTGAACGGGTCGCCGCTATTCTGGCCGAGACCGGATTTCCGCCAGAACGGCTGGAGATAGAGGTGACGGAGAGCATCATCCAGCGGGTCGAACAGAGTCTGGATCTCTTTACCCGCCTGAAAAATCTCGGCGTTCAGATTGCCATCGATGACTTTGGCACCGGCTTCTCGTCACTGAGTCTGCTCAAGACCCTGCCGATCGATCGCATCAAGATAGACCGGGCGTTTGTGCAGGCATTACCGGAAGACAAGAACAGTCGGGAGCTCTGCCGCACCATCATCAATCTGGCCGACAGTCTGGATATGGAGGTCACCGCCGAAGGGATTGAAACCAAGGCACAACACGCCTTCTTGCAGTCACTCAACTGCGGCGAAGGACAGGGCTATCTGTTCAGCAAACCACTGCATGTAGAACATATGGGAGATCGCCTGCATCAACGCTACGTCTCATAGCGGCAGGCAATCATCATCACCAGCCGGGAGGCATCCGCCTCCTGGCTGCCGACCGGATTACCACTCAATCTGCAAGCGGGATTCCCAACCATCATCACGATCATTGAGCATACGCGTCAACGGTGATTCGCCAGCATAACGGGGGGCTGGCTCGCTGAAGGTAAGTCTGGTACCAGGCTCTTTGGCCTGCCATGCATGACCAAGCTGATCGGCCACCCGATCCCGCAGCGCAGGTGAGGCCTCCTGATGGGTGAGCGCAAACTCTTTCGGGGGTTCGCCAGCGGGCACTGGCGCATCAAACTGCCAGAGGGATGCACAGAGCAACAAAGAAAACATCATGACCTCCAATTAATCGACACGCCCCCTTTTACCCACTTGCCGATTAATTGTCACTCTTTGTCCTGTAACCAACTGTTGCCGCCTATCCAAAAGTCTAATTGCCCCCCGCCACCAAAGGTATAAGTTGTTAAGAAACCATTAAAAAATCTATTCAAAGGAGTGACAGATGAGCGAGAGCAAGGTCTACCCGGTCAAACCCCACATCAGCAGCAATGCACTGCTGGACAAGGGCGACTACGCCGCCATGTATCAGGCCTCCGTCGAGGATCCCGATACCTTCTGGGGAGAGCAGGGAAAAATTCTCGACTGGATGAAACCCTATAGCAAGGTCAAGAACACCTCCTACGATCCGGGCCATGTCTCCATCAAATGGTTTGAAGATGGCCAGCTCAACGTCTCGGCCAACTGTCTAGATCGTCATCTCGCCGAACGTGGCGACAAGGTCGCCATCATCTGGGAAGGGGACAACCCGGCCGAAGATCGCAAACTCACTTACCGCGAGCTGCACAGCGAAGTGTGCAAGTTCGCCAACGTCTTGAAAGCACAAGGGGTTCACCGCGGCGACGTGGTCTGCCTCTATATGCCCATGGTGCCCGAAGCCGCCATCGCCATGCTGGCCTGTACCCGCATCGGCGCGGTACACAGCATCGTCTTCGGCGGCTTCTCGCCGGAAGCGCTGGCCGGTCGCATCATCGACTCGGGCTCGCGCATCGTGATCACCGCCGACGAGGGGCTGCGTGGTGGCCGTCCGGTGCCGCTCAAGAAGAATGTGGATGAAGCGCTCACCAACCCGGAAACCCAGGTCAACAAGGTGATCGTGCTCAAGCGCACCGGTGGCAATGTCGCCTGGCACAACCACCGCGACATCTGGTGGCACGAAGCGACCGCCACCGTCAGCAGCGACTGCCCGCCCGAGGCGATGAACGCCGAAGATCCGCTCTTTATCCTCTATACCTCCGGCTCCACCGGCAAACCCAAGGGGGTGCTGCACACCACCGGCGGCTATCTGGTCTACGCCACCCTCACCTTCAAATATGTGTTCGACTACCACGAAGAGGATATCTACTGGTGTACCGCCGATGTGGGCTGGGTCACCGGTCACTCCTATCTGGTCTACGGGCCGCTTGCCAACGGTGCCACTACCATCATGTTCGAAGGGGTGCCCAACTACCCGGCCACCAACCGCATGAGTCAAGTGGTGGACAAGCACCAGGTCACCATCCTCTATACCGCCCCCACCGCCATCCGCGCCCTGATGGCCAAAGGCAACGAAGCGGTCACCGGCACCTCGCGCCAGAGCCTGCGCATCATGGGCTCGGTGGGTGAACCCATCAACCCGGAAGCCTGGGAGTGGTACTACCGCACCATTGGCGATGAGCGCTGCCCCATCGTCGATACCTGGTGGCAGACCGAGACCGGCGGCATCCTGATTACGCCGCTGCCCGGCGTCACCGACCTGAAACCGGGCTCGGCTACCCGCCCCTTCTTCGGGGTGCAACCGGCGCTGGTGGACAACATGGGCGAGCCGCTGGAGGGAGCCACCGAGGGCAACCTGGTGATCACTGACTCCTGGCCGGGCCAGATGCGCACCGTGTTCGGCGATCACGAGCGGTTCGAGCAGACCTACTTCTCCACCTTCCCGGGCCGCTACTTCACTGGCGACGGTGCCCGTCGCGACGAGGACGGCTACTACTGGATCACAGGTCGGGTGGATGATGTACTGAACGTCTCCGGCCACCGCATGGGTACCGCCGAAATTGAATCGGCACTGGTGGCCCATCCCAAGATCGCTGAAGCCGCGGTGGTGGGGGTTCCTCACGAGATCAAGGGTCAGGGTATCTATGCCTATGTCACCCTGATCTCCGGGGAAGAGCCGAGCCGTGAGCTGCACAAAGAGGTGAAGGAGTGGGTGCGCAAGGAGATCGGTGCCATCGCCACGCCGGATGTCATTCACTGGGCGGAGGGGTTGCCGAAGACCCGTTCCGGCAAGATCATGCGCCGCATCTTGCGCAAGATCGCCACCGGCGAAACCGACAGCTTGGGGGATATCTCCACCCTCGCGGATCCGGGCGTAGTAGACAAACTCATTCGCGAGAAGTCGGAAGCTGCCTGATCCCGCTTCGTTTGTTGCTCAATAAAGCCGGCCCTGTGCCGGCTTTGTCGTTTCTCATCCGCCAGCAAACAGCAAGGTGGCAGCGACGAAGTATCTCAGGCCGAAGCGTGCAATAAATAGCCAGATGTAGAGATTAGACCAGTAAAATGCTGCTAATTTTCACGAAATCAATATAATTGCGAAATCTGTGTGCCAGGGCACACCGATTTGCGCAGAAAATGGCTAGATTTCTGGTAGTCCACAAGATAGCTGATAGATAGCAGCATTATCATCGAGGATGTACTCAATATGTCGCAAAATCACCGAATTCTCCTGCTCAACGGACCAAACCTGAATCTGCTGGGCAAACGGGAACCGGGTATCTACGGCAGCAAGACGCTTGATGAGATCGTCGCCGATCTGAAGCTTAACGCCAGCGAACTCGGTGTCACTCTGGAACATCTGCAATCCAACGCCGAACATGAGTTGGTCAGCTGCATCCATCAGGCCATGGGCCAGGTGGATTTTATCATCATCAATCCAGCCGCCTTCACCCACACCAGCGTCGCCATTCGCGATGCGCTGCTGGGTGTAGCCATCCCTTTTATCGAGGTTCACCTGTCAAATGTCCATGCCAGGGAGCCGTTCCGTCATCACTCCTATCTGTCTGATGTCGCCAAAGGGGTCATTTGTGGTCTGGGGGCCGATGGCTACCAATTCGCTTTAACCGCGGCCGTGCACCATCTGCGCGCGGCTTGATAATCACTGATCAGATAAAGAAGAAAGAGAATGCTAATGGATATCCGCAAAATCAAGAAGCTGATTGAACTGGTTGAAGAGTCCGGCATCGCCGAACTGGAGATCTCCGAAGGTGAAGAGTCCGTTCGCATCAGCCGCAACTTCTCCGGTCAGGTGACCACCGCCATGCCGCAGATGATGATGCAGCAAGCCGCTCCGGTTGCCGCACCTGCCGCTGCCGCCCCAGTTGCCGCCGCACCGGCCGCAGATGCCGCCCCGAGCGGTCACCTGATGCGCTCCCCGATGGTTGGCTCCTTCTACCGCTCCTCCAGCCCGGATGCCAAGCCGTTCGCGGAAGTGGGTCAGCAAGTCAATGTCGGCGACACCCTGTGCATCGTCGAAGCCATGAAAATGATGAACCAAATCGAGTCTGACAAGGCCGGTGTGATCAAAGCGATCCTGGTTGAAAATGGTCAGGCCGTCGAATTTGACGAGCCGCTGTTCATCATCGAATAAGGGAAATCGCCACCCATGTTGGACAAAGTAGTCATCGCCAACCGCGGTGAAATTGCCCTGCGGATCCTGCGCGCCTGTAAAGAGCTCGGGATCAAGACAGTGGCCGTTCACTCCACCGCCGACCGGGAGCTCAAACATGTGCTGCTGGCCGACGAATCCATCTGTATCGGCAGACCGGCCAGTACTGAATCCTACCTCAACGTCCCGGCCATCATCGCCGCTGCCGAGGTAACCGGTGCCGTGGCCATCCACCCGGGTTACGGCTTCCTCTCCGAGAACGCCGATTTCGCCGAAGTGGTCGAAAAATCCGGCTTCATCTTCATCGGCCCGCGCGCCGAGACCATTCGCCTGATGGGTGACAAGGTCTCCGCCATCGAAGCGATGAAGAAAGCGGGCGTACCGTGTGTACCGGGCTCTGACGGCCCCGTCGACAACGACGCCAAGCACAACGCCGCCATTGCCAAGCGCATCGGCTATCCGGTGATCATCAAGGCCGCCGGTGGCGGTGGTGGTCGCGGTATGCGTGTGGTGCGCAATGAAGCGGAACTGGCGGGCGCCATCGCCCTGACCAAATCCGAAGCAGGCCAGTTCTTCAAGAACGACATGGTCTACATGGAGAAGTACCTGGAAAACCCGCGCCACATCGAAATTCAGGTGTTGGCAGACGGCCAGGGCAACGCCCTCTATCTGGGCGAGCGTGACTGCTCCATGCAGCGTCGCCACCAGAAAGTGGTGGAAGAGGCGCCGGCACCGGGCATCACCGCCGAAATGCGCAAGTTCATCGGTGAGCGCTGTGTGCGTGCCTGTATCGAGATCGGCTACCGCGGTGCGGGTACTTTCGAGTTCCTGTACGAGAACGGCGAGTTCTATTTCATCGAAATGAACACCCGTATTCAGGTTGAGCATCCGGTCACCGAGATGGTCACCGGTATCGATCTGATCAAGGAGCAACTGCGCATCGCCGCCGGCCAGCCCCTGTCAATCACCCAGCAGGATATCCGCATCCGTGGCCATGCCATCGAGTGCCGGATCAACGCCGAAGATCCGGCCACCTTCATGCCCTCTCCGGGTCTGGTGCAGCGCTTCCACGCGCCGGGTGGTCTGGGCGTGCGTTGGGACTCCCACATCTATGCCGGTTACAAGGTACCGCCCCACTACGATTCAATGATCGGCAAGCTGATCTGCTACGGCGAGAATCGTGACATTGCCATCGCCCGCATGCGCCATGCGCTGGACGAGCTGGTGGTAGAAGGGATCAAGACCAACGTACCGTTGCAAAAAGAGATCATGAAAGACGAAAACTTCCAGCACGGTGGCACCAATATCCACTATCTGCACAAGAAGTTGGGTCTGTAAGATCTCGCAGGCAGAACAATCACTTCTGGCCGGATAGCAGCCAGCTGTTTATCTGCAATCCAGCCGGAAGTTGGCTCCGTAAGGGGCCTCTGCTGAAAAAGGGCCATGGCGACATGGCCCTTTTTTGTTATCCTTGCGCCCCTCAAATTTGTCGGAGGCCAAGGTGAACCGTTTTGCTCTCGCCCGCCGGGAAGCAGCTTTCTGCCTGCTGCTGACCCTGTTCTACTTCTTTGCCTGGTATGGCACCGCCTATTTTATCCCGCTCCAGCTGGAGTTGTGGGGGCTGCCGCTGTGGTTCCTGCTCAGTTGCATGGTGATGCCGCTGCTGTTCATTCTGCTCTGCGCCCTGATGGTGAACCGGCTGTTTGTGGAGATCCCCCTCGATACCCACACCCCTTCCGGCAAGGAGTCATCCCATGAATCTTGAGCTGATGCTGCCGCTCGTCATCTATCTGGTACTGGTGCTGGGGGTGGGTTTCTGGGCCAGCCGCCATCGCGCAGAAGGCAACTTCGTGCAGGAGTACTTCATCGGCAACCGCAGCATGGGCGGGCTGGTGCTGGCGATGACGCTAGTGGCCACCTACACCTCGGCCTCCTCCTTTATCGGCGGGCCGGGTGCGGCCTACAAGATCGGTCTGGGCTGGGTGTTGCTGGCGATGATCCAGCTGCCCACCGTCTGGCTCACTCTGGGGGTGCTTGGCAAGAAGTTCGCCATCATCGCCCGCCGTGTCAATGCGGTGACCATCAACGATATGCTGTGGGCCCGCTACCAGAGCAAGGCGGTGGTGATCCTCGGCTCCGTTACTATCATCCTCGCCTTTATCGCGACCATGGTGGTGCAATTCATCGGCGGCGCCCGCCTGCTGGAGACCGCCACCGGCCTCTCCTACCAGCAGGGCTTGATGCTGTTTGCCAGCTGCGTACTGCTCTACACCATCATCGGCGGCTTTCGCGCGGTGGTGATGACCGATGCCCTGCAGGGGATCATCATGCTGATCGGCACCGGCGCCTTGCTGGCGGGGATTTTAATTGCCGGTGACGGCCTGCCGAACCTCATCCACCAGCTCAGGGAGATCGACCCCAAGCTGGTGAGCCCGCAGGGGGCCGGCGACATGTTGACCCAGCCCTTTATGCTGAGCTTCTGGATCCTGGTCTGTGTCGGGGTGGTGGGGCTGCCCCACTCGGCATTGCGCTGCTTTGGCTATCGCGACAGCAAGGCGCTCCATCGCGGCATTCTGATCGGCACCGTGGTCAGCGCACTGCTGATGTTTGGCATGCATCTGGCGGGCGCCCTCGGCCGCGCCATCCTGCCCGGCATGGACAGCCCGGACAAGATCATGCCCTCTCTGATGATGGAAGTGCTGCCCCCCTGGCTGGCCGGGGTCTTTCTGGCGGCGCCGATGGCGGCCATCATGTCCACCATCGACTCCCAGCTGATCCAGGCTTCCGCCACTCTGGTGAAGGATCTCTATCTCAACTATCTGAGTCCAAAGCAGGAGAAGCTGGAAGTGCGCATTCCGCGCCTCTCCCTGCTCTGCACCCTGATCTTGGGCACCCTGGTACTGCTGGCGGCGCTGCAACCGCCCGAGATGATCATCTGGCTCAACCTGCTCGCCTTTGGCGGTCTGCAGGCGGTGTTCCTCTGGCCGCTGGTGCTCGGTCTCTACTGGTCACGGGCCAACGGCCCGGGCGCGCTGGCCAGCATGGTCAGCGGCATCGTCTGCTATGGGGTACTCAGTCAGTGGGGGATCAAGCTGGCTGGCCTGCACGCCATCGTGCCAAGCCTCACGCTGGCACTGGTGGTCTTTATCACGGTCAGCCTGCTGACGGCACCGCCCTCGCGGGAAGTGCGCGAGCTTTTCGGGCAGAAATAATAAAAATATAAATTAGGGGTTCCAAAACTATCCCCAAATAGGTGTTTTCCGGTTAAACTGTGCGCCAAGTCACAGAACGTAGCCGCTGTATGCCCGTTAAAGCCACTCGACAAGTCGTTACTCAAGCCCTGCAGCGGCTCGGTTATGCCCTGCTGCTGCCCGTCTCCATCCTGCCGATGGCGGCGCTGATATACCGGCTTGGTCAACCCGACGTGCTCGATTTGGCGGTGCTCTCCCTCACCGGTCAGGCGATTTTCAGCCAGATGCCGCTTATCTATGCGGTGGCGATCGCCTTTGGCCTGAGTCGGCAGGAGCTGGGCGGGCAGACGCTGGCGGGAGCGGTCAACTTCCTGCTGCTCAGCACCGCCTTCAATACGCTGGCCCCCAACCTGCACGCCGACATGATCTGCGGCCTGCTGGCGGGACTCACCACCGCCATTATCTATCCCTGGGTTCACCAGCAAACACTGCCCCGCTGGCTGCAGATCGCCAGGGGAGAGTTTCCCAGCCTGCTGGTGTCGGCCTTGGCCTGCCTGCTGATCGCCATCCCCCTCTCGCTGCTGTGGCCACCGCTGGAGCGCGGGCTGACCCTGCTCACCTCCGAGCTGCTTACCACGCCGTTTGGCGCCTTCTGCTACGGCACCCTCAACCGCTTGCTGATCCCGCTCGGGCTGCATCAGGTATTGGGTAGCGTCATCGGCCTTGGCGAGAGCAACCTGCAGGCGCTGGCCACCGCCCAACCCCTTCATGAAGGGTATGTGGCCGGTCTTTACCCCATCATCATGTTCGGCCTGCCGGGCGCCTGTTTTGCCATCTGGCTGCACCGCCAGCGGATGCAGCGGCTGCCGCAGGGCGGGCTGCTGCTCACCCTGGCACTCACCTCGGCACTGGTGGGTATCACCGAACCTATCGAATTTCTGTTCGCCTTTACCGCCCCCTGGCTGTTTCTCGCCCACGCCCTGCTGACCGGACTGTCACTGGCGGTCTGTAGCGGGCTGGGGATCAAGGTGGGCAGTTACTTCTCCGCCGGTCTGCTGGATCTGGTGCTGAGCTATCAGGCAGGGGAGCACAGCTTCTGGCTAATCCCGGTCGGTATCCTGTTTTTCGTCGCCTACACCCTGCTCTTTTACCAACTGCTGGAGCGTGCCCCCCTCAGCATGCCGAGCAAGCCCATCGCGGTGGAGCATCCGCGCCTTGCCAGCGTTGCCCCCTCAGACCCGCAGATGCTGGCGATCCAGTACCTCAAGGTGCTGGGCGGGATGGACAATCTGGTGGCGATGAGTGTCTGTATCACCCGCCTCAGCCTGCGGGTGCGCGATATTTCACTGGTGGATGAATCTCGCCTGCTGGGCCTGGGCTGCCTCTCCTGGATCCAGCTCAACGACCACCAGCTGGTGCTGGTGCTGGGTCCCAGCGCCAGCCTGATTGAAGGGCAGATCCGCATGCTGGCGGAGCGCCAGTCGGTCCCGCTCGGCCTCAAACCTAATCAGGAGTCGGCCAGCCAGAGCAGCTGGTAACTCAGGCAAACGGCAACCGCTCGGCCACGAAATCCATCAGGGTGCGCAGAGCGGGGGCCAGATGCTCCCGACTCGGATAGATTAGGTAGAACGGGTTGGCCGGAATGGGCTGATCCGGCAACACCTTCTGCAATCGCCCCGCCGCCAAATCCCCTTCACAGACATGGTGGGGCAACAGGGCAATCCCCCCGTCATGAAGCGCCATCTCCCGCAGCGCCAGCAAGCTGTTGCTGACACAGGCCCCCTGCGGCCGCCAGCCCCCCTCCAGCAATGGCCACACCGGCATGGCCGAGTGCACCAGACAGGCATAGCGGCCCAGCTCGCTCAGCTGTTGCGGCATGCCGTGGGCCGCCAGATAGGCGGGCGCCGCCACCAGATGGCGCGCCACCTGACCGATACGCCGACAGATGAGGCTGGAGTCTTTCAGCGGCGCCGCCCGCAGCGCCAAATCATAACCTTCCCCCACCAGATCGAGCTGTTCATCGCTCAGAGTCAGCTCCAGCACCACCTCGGGATAGAGGGCGCGAAACTCGGCGAGGATCCGGCCAAGCAATAGAGTACCGGTCGCCTCGGGGGCAGTGATCCGCACCCGCCCCGCCGGGGCCGAGCGCAGCCGTGCCATCGCCAAATTGGCGCTGCGGGCCAGAGCCAGCAGTCCCTGACAGTGCTCCACATAGAGCTCCCCCTGCGGGGTCAGGCTCAACCTGCGAGTGGTACGCTGCAACAGCCGCACCCCGAGCTGGGATTCGAGCCGCGAGATCTTCTGGCTCACCGATGACTTGGGCATACCAAGCAGCTCGGCGGCTCGGGTAAAGCTTCCCTGCTCCACCACGGTGGCAAACAGCCCCATCAACTCCAGATCGACATTGTTCATATATTCAAACAGTCTTTACCGATTACCCATCTTAATCTTGATAATCAACCAGACTAGAGTGAGTGGCAATCCCGAACACAGCGATTTGAAAGGAAAAACCATGAAAGCCATTGCCCTGACTCACTATCTGCCAAGCGACCACCCCGACTGCTTTATCGCCGCCAACCTGCCCGATCCGGTTCCGGGCCCGCGGGATCTGCTGGTGCGGGTCACCGCCACCTCCGTCAATCCGGTGGATACCAAGGTGCGCTCCCCCAAGGCCAAAATTGAAAGGTCGCCCCGGGTGCTGGGCTGGGATGCGGTGGGGGAAGTGATCGCCATCGGCAGCGAAGTCACCCTGTTCAAGGCGGGCGACCGGGTCTGGTATGCCGGCGATATCAGCCGCCCCGGCAGCAACAGCGCCTTGCAACTGGTGGATGAGCGCATCGCCGCTATCGCCCCCACCACCTTGAGCGATGTGGAGGCCGCCGCCCTGCCGCTGACCGCCATCACCGCCTGGGAGACCCTGTTCGAGCGCTTCGCTCTTACCCGCGAAAGCCGTGGCAAACTGCTGATCATCGGCGGCGCCGGTGGCGTGGGCTCCATCGCCATCCAGCTGGCCCGCCAGCTCACCGACATGGAGGTGATTGCGACAGCCTCCCGCCCCGAGAGCCGCGAGTGGTGCCTCGAGATGGGCGCCCATCAGGTCGTAAACCACCACAAGTTGCAGGAGGAGCTGACCGCCCTTGGCATCACCCAGGTCGATGCCATCTTCTGCACCAACGCCACCGCCGAACACTGGGCCACCATGGCCGGGCTGATCCGTCCGTTTGGCCATATCTGCACCATCGCAGAATCGAGCGAGCCGTGGGATCTCTCCCTGCTCAAGAGCAAGAGCGTCACCTTCAGCCAGGAGTTCATGTTCACCCGCTCCCTGTTCCAGACGCCGGACATGATCGAGCAGCACCGCTTGCTCGGCCGGGTGGCGGCACTGGTCGATGAAGGGGTATTGCAGACCACCCTGACCAGAACCATCCCCTCACTGACCCCGGTCACGCTGGCTCAGGCCCATGCCGAGGTGGAAGCAGGCCGCATGGTAGGCAAGCTGGTGATCGACATGAGCGGCTTTGCCAACTAAGCCCTCCAACGCACCATGATGGGATAAGTTCACCAAGGAGATGCCCCAAACGGGCACAACCAACGACACTCATGACAGCCTGTGGCAGGCCAACGTCCGACAATCAGCCAAAAAAGAGGCCATTTCGCGAGAAATGGCCTGAATACCTGAACATTGGGGTAACAATCACACACATATCCTTATGCAGGACATATTAGTCTTTGCATCTGGCGTGCCAACAGCAGCATGAATGCGCCAAAACGGCGTCAGCCCATCCTTGAGCAAGGTGCCGACCTTGCTCTTTTTTTATCTGGCAGACTGTTTACCAAGCAAACAAGTGCAGATAAAAAATGCCACCTGACGGTGGCAGTGAAAAATGACGGAACTTGAGCAAAGCGTTCGGCGAAAACCGGTCATCTTCGCCGCTACAGAGCAATACAGAAACCGTGCCAATTCGGCAAAGCCTCCTCATGACACCGCCATCGCCCGCTCCGTACGGGCAAACCACGACAGCACACGCCCATGATGATAGAATCGCGCGGTTTCACATTTATGAAGAGTCGACGCCATGCCCTGGATACAAATTCGAATCAACGCCACTGCCAAGACCGCAGACAAGGTGAGCAACATGCTGCTGGGGCGTGGTGCCCAGGCGGTGACCTTTATGGATGCCAAGGATGTGCCCGTCTATGAACCCATGCCAGGTGAAACCCCGCTCTGGGGCGAGACCGAGGTAATGGGTCTGTTCGATGCCGAAACCGATCCGACCCCCACCATCGCCTTCTTCCAGCAGATCTTCGGCGAAAACGTCGGCTACAAGGTCGAGCAGCTGGAAGACAAGGATTGGGTGCGCGAGTGGATGGATCACTTCCACCCCATGCAGTTTGGCGAACGCCTCTGGATCTGCCCGAGCTGGCGCGATGTGCCGAACCCCGATGCAGTCAACGTGATGCTGGATCCGGGTCTGGCCTTCGGTACCGGTACCCACCCCACCACCGCCCTCTGCCTGCAGTGGCTGGACGGGCTGGATCTGACCGGTAAAACCGTGGTCGACTTTGGTTGCGGCTCCGGCATTCTCGGCATCGCCGCCCTGAAACTGGGTGCCGCCCGCGTTATCGGCATCGACATCGACCCGCAAGCCATTCAGGCCAGCCGCGATAACGCCGCGCGCAACGGCGTCGCCGACCATATTGAGCTCTATCTGCCCGCCGACCAGCCGCAAGATGTCGAAGCGGACGTGGTGGTTGCCAACATCCTGGCCGGCCCGCTGCGCGAACTGGCACCGCTGATCGCCGGTCACGGCAAGCCGGGCAGCCTGATGGCCCTCTCCGGCGTGCTGGAGAGCCAGGCCCCGGAGCTGGAAACTATCTACGGCCAGTGGTTCGAGATGGACCCGACCGCCGTCAAGGAGGAGTGGTGCCGCCTCTCCGGCCGCAAGCACGGCTAAGTGCGGGCAACATAGACGCCAACCTCATGCCATCAGGGCTCCCGTTCGGGGGCCCTGATTGTTTTGGCCTGTCGGGCTCATCCCAGTCCTTGGACATGGGCTTGATCGCCCTCCCTTCTGATAGTGTTCGTTCGAAAACAACAGACACCTTTTATTCCGGTAAGATAGCGGTCCGAGCCAACGCAACCGAGAAGGATTTCTTATGCGGATTGCCATTCTGGATGACCATCAGGATCAGGTGCGCCACCTCCCCTGCTTTGCCCTGCTGGCGGGTCATGACGTCACCATCCTCAACCAGAGCGAACCCGATACAACGCGCCTTGCCGCCCTGCTGGAAGGAATGGAAGCACTGGTGCTGACCCGCGAGCGTACCCGCATCGACGAACAGCTTCTGATACAGCTTCCCACCCTTAAACTCATCAGCCAGACCGGCAAAGTCAGCCAGCATATCGACCCGGCACTGTGCCAGCGGTACGGCGTTGCCGTGGCAGAAGGGATCGGCAGCCCTATTGCCCCCGCCGAGCTCTGCTGGGCGCTCATCATGGCAGCCTCCCGCCATATTCCTGCTTACAGCCAGGCGTTAAGCCAAGGCCAATGGCAGCAATCTGGTGACCTCGGTTTGGGACGCACGCTTCATGGGCTGACGCTCGGCATCTGGGGCTACGGCAAGATAGGCCAGCGGATCGCCCGCTATGGCAAGGCATTTGGCATGTCGATACTGATATGGGGCAGTGAGGCTTCGCGCAGGCAGGCCGAGCTGGATGGCTATGCCTGCGCCTCCAGCAAGGAGGCGCTCTTCAGTCAAGCCGATATCCTCACGCTGCATCTACGCCTGAGCGAGACAACCCGCGGCGCTGTTACCCGCGCAGATCTGGCCCGCATGAAAGTTGACTCTCTGCTGGTCAATACCAGCCGTGCCGAGCTTATCGAGCCGGGAGCCCTCTATGCAGAGCTAAGTACCCATCCTGGAAAACGGGCCGCGCTCGATGTATTTGACATCGAGCCGGCAACGCTACAAAACGAGCCCCTGCTGCGCCTGCCCAACGTATTGGCGACACCTCATCTCGGCTATGTGGAGCAAAACAGCTACGAACTCTACTTTCGCGTGGCGTTCGAGAATGTGCTGGCCTTTGCCGAAGGCAGACCTGCCAACCAGGTTCTGCCCGTATCGGGTGGATGATCACGTTACTTCTGCCGTATTGGCGCCAATATCCAAATCCCTGGCAGATAAAGGAAAGCAACCTTCATGAGCGAATACCAGAAGATGATTTGCAGCCAACCTTACAACTGCATGACACCCGAGCTGGCCCAGTTGCGCCGGGAGGCGGTACGGCGCTATCGTCGTTTCAATCAGGCGGAAGAGGAGGCTGAGCAGCGGGCACTACTGGCGGAGCTGATTGGCGAACTGGCAGAGAATGCCTTTATCTGCCCGCCCCTCTACTGCACCTATGGCCGCCACATCCAGCTTGGCAAGAACTCCTACATCAATATGGGGGCCACCCTGCTGGACAATGCCCCCATCCGCATCGGCGCCCATGTGATGATTGGGCCAAACGTGCAGATCTATACCGCAGCCCATGCGCTGGAGGCCGATGAACGGATTCAGGGAGCGGAGACGGCGCTGCCGGTCACCATTGAAGACAAGGTCTGGATTGGGGGCGGCGCCATCTTGCTGCCCGGCGTCACCATAGGGCGGGAGGCGATCGTCGGAGCCGGTGCTGTCGTTACCAGAGATGTACCGCCCGGGGTCAGAGTAGCGGGCAATCCGGCCCGGATCCTGCCCGCCAAAAACAGGGTATAAGGCTGCCAACCTGGCTGCATCTTGATGCCGCCATCAACTCACAACAACCCTGACACCCCATAAAAAATAAAGCCCAATGTCACGAAGACGTTGGGCTGTTAAAAGGTGCTACGGAATTGCGACTCTCATCGCAGAAAAATTAGAAGGAGTGCCCTTCTAAACTGGCAGGAAGATATTAGCGAATGCGCAAACGTTTTACATAGTGAAATACAACAGGATTGCGAGGTACATCGCACTATTTAAATAATTACCTGCTATGGCGCGCGAAGCCTCTTTGACCCATTTATTTTCCCCAATTTCTCTGGTTACTATTCACGGTTAAACAGAAAAGCCCCGATTTCTCGAGGCTTTGCTTCTCTCAACCGCAACGTGGCCGAAAAGTCAGAAACGGCGGACAAACTCATCGAGCGGCAGTTCGCGCAGTTTACGCGCTTCCAGCATGGGGGTGCCGAGGTAGAGGAAACCCACCAGCTGATCTTCCGCCGCCAATCCCAGTCCCTTGTTGATCTGCGCATCGAAGATAAACCAGCCGGAGCGCCAGATACCGTTGAAGCCCTGTGCCTGCGCTGCCATCTGCATCGCCATCAGGGCACAACCGGCAGAGAGCTCCTGCTCCAGTTTCGGCACCTTGGGGTGATCCTGATAACGGGTTGCCACGGCGACGACCAAGGGCGCCCGCAGTGGGGCTTCGCTGCACTTCTTGATGCTCTCTTCATCTTCGCCACGGGCACGGGCCACCTCGGCCAGCAGCTTGCCCAGCCGCTCACGCCCCTCCCCTTCAAACAGAATGAACTGCCAGGGGGTCAGGGTACCGTGATCCGGCGCGCGCAGACCCGCCTTGAGGATATTGTCGAGCACCTCACCGCTCGGGGCGGGATCGGCGAGACGGCCACAGGAGTGGCGATTGAGCAACAGGGTGAGGGCATCCATGGGCAATTCCTTCTCTGGGGCAATGATGGCGCTACCTTAGCACAGCACCGAATGAAGAAAACCCCTGAGGCTCAGGGGTTTATCGCACTATAAAGGGCAGGATGGCACAGCTGGCTAGATGATCGCAGCCAGCTCGGCCCCTTGCCTGATGGCGCGCTTGGCATCCAGCTCGGCAGCCACGTCGGCTCCGCCGATGATATGCACCGGTTTGCCTGCCGCCTGCAACCCGGCCTGCAGTTCTTTAAGGGGCTCCTGCCCGGCGCAGACGATCACCTGATCCACCGGCAGACACTGCTTGGTCTCACCCACCTGAATGTGCAAGCCCTCGTCATCGATCCCCAGATATTGCACCCCGGAGAGCATCTGCACCTTGCGGTTCTTGAGCACGGTACGGTGGATCCAGCCAGTGGTTTTGCCAAGGCCGTCACCCACCTTGCTCTCCTTGCGCTGGAGCAGCCAGATCTGGCGCTCGGGGGCGTCGATTTCAGGAGCCGTGAGGCCACCGCGCTCGCCAAGCTGTTTGTCGATGCCCCACTCCTTGAGCCAGTGATCACGGTGCCCATCGGCATCCGTCTCCACCTTCTTCTCGACCCTTTTCTCCACAAGGAATTCGGCCACATCGAAACCGATGCCGCCGGCACCGATCACCGCCACCTTCTGGCCGACCGGTTTGTGATCCCGCAATACGTCGAGATAACTCATCACCTTGGGATGTTCGATGCCCGGAATATTGGGGGTGCGCGGACGAATACCGGTAGCGAGGATCACCTCGTCAAAACCGCCGCCGAGCAGACTCTCGGCACTCTGGCGCTGGCCGAGATAGAGCTCGACGCCGCACTTCTCCAGCCGTTTGGCAAAATAACGCAGAGTCTCGTGAAACTCCTCCTTGCCCGGGATCTGCTTGGCGAAGTTGAACTGGCCGCCGATTTCGCTGGCCTGATCGAACAGGCTCACCTGATGACCGCGCTCGGCAGCGTAACAGGCGAACGCCAGGCCAGCCGGGCCCGCCCCCACTACCGCCAGCTTCTTGGGCTGGGGCACGCGGCCAAAGGTAAGCTCGGTCTCGAAACAGGCGCGAGGATTGACCAGACAGGAGGCTCGCTTCTGCTTGAACACATGGTCGAGGCAAGCCTGATTGCAGGCGATGCAGGTGTTGATCTCGTCCGCACGGTTCTCGGCCGCCTTGATGACAAACTCGGGATCCGCCAGGAAGGGGCGCGCCATGGAGACCATATCCGCCTCGCCCCCCGCCAGAATCCGCTCGGCCACCTCGGGGGTGTTGATACGGTTGGTAGTGATAAGCGGCACCTTGAGATGCTTTTTCAGCTCGGCGGTCACCCAGCTGAAGGCGCCGCGCGGCACGCTGGTGGCGATGGTGGGAATACGCGCTTCGTGCCAACCGATACCGGTGTTGATCAGGGTCACCCCCACCGCTTCCAGCGCTTTGCCAAGGGCGATCACCTCTTCCAGGGTCGAGCCCTGCTCCACCAGATCCAGCATGGAGAGGCGGAAGATAATGATGAAGTCGGTGCCGACCCGCTCGCGAATGGCGCGGACAATCTCCACCGGAAAGCGCATCCGGTTTTCGCTGCTGCCGCCCCAGCCATCGGTGCGTTTGTTGGTGCGCTCGCAGATGAACTGGTTGATGAGATAGCCTTCCGACCCCATCACCTCAACCCCGTCATAACCGGCCGCCTTGGCCAGCGCTGCTGTAGCAGCGAAGTCGCGAATGGTGCCGCGGATCTGTCGCTCGCTCATGGCGCGTGGCTTGAACGGGGAGATGGGGGCTTTGAGGGCGCTCGGGGCCAGACTGAAGGGATGATAGGCGTAACGACCGGCATGGAGGATCTGCAGCGCTATCTTGCCCCCCTCCTGATGCACGGCGCTGGTCACCTTCTTGTGCTTGCTCACCTGCCAGGGGAAGCTCAGCTGGGAGCCGTGAGGTACCAGCCGACCGCGCAAGTTGGGGGCAATGCCGCCGGTGACGATAAGGCCAACACCACCACGGGCGCGCTCGGCATAAAAGGCGGCCAGCTTGTCAAAACCGCCCTTCTCCTCTTCGAGGCCGGTATGCATGGAGCCCATCAAGACGCGGTTGCGCAGCTGGGTAAAACCAAGGTCGAGCGGGGTCAGCAGGGTCGGATAGCGGCTCACGATGCCTCCAGTTAATTTTTTGTTATCAAACTGAGGCTAGAGTAAAGAATCGAAAATTCTTTTTCAAACAAATGTTTGGACAATTTTTCAGCGAACAGCCGTGCCCTGAACGAAGATAGGCGGGATCCGCCAGTCGGAAATGGCAATTTCGCCCGCAACTGGTTAATAATGGCTCTTCTCTACCCATTAACAGGGCGATAACGCGACTATGTCTATTTTCAAAGGTCTGGGTTGGTTGTTCCGCAGCCTGTGGCGCCTGCTCAATTTCACCCGGCTGATGCTGGTCAATCTGCTGTTTCTCATCGTAGTGCTGGTCATCGTCTTCAGCGTCAGCCAGAAAGAGGCACCCAAGGCGCCCATCGAAGGGGCGCTGACCCTCAATCTCAACGGCGTGCTGGTGGAGCAACGCTCCCAGACAGATCCCACAGTCCAGTTGCTGCGCCAGATGGACACCAGCGACGAGCAGCCGAGCGAGATCGTCCTCTCCGACCTGCTGTGGGCCATCAAGAGTGCCAAGGATGACGAGCGCATCAAGGCGCTGGTGATCAAGCCACAAGGGCTGCAGGGAGCCAACTTCACCAAACTGCAGGAGGTGGCGAGCGCCATCGACTCCTTCCGGGAGAGCGGCAAACCGGTGATCGCCATGGCCGACTTCTACACTCAGGGGCAATACCTGCTGGCGGTCCACGCCGATCACGTGCTGCTCAACCAGAGCGGCGCCGTGGTGATCGAGGGGCTTGGGGTCTACCAGACCTACTTCAAGTCGGCGCTGGAGAAGCTCAACATCACCCCGCATGTGTTCAAGGTCGGCACCTACAAATCCTTTGTCGAACCCTATACCCGCGACGAGATGTCCCCCGAGAGCAAGGAGGCGAACCAGCGCTGGCTGGATCAGCTGTGGCAATCCTATGTGGCTGACGTAGCCGAGCAGCGGGAGATCGAACCCGATGCGGTCGCGCCGGGCAAGGATCGCTTTCTCGAGCTGCTGCGCAAGGCCGGTGGCAATGCCGCCAACTACGCCCTCGACAACGGGCTGGTGGATCAGCTGGCGACACGCGACGAGATGACCCAGGCGGTCATTAAAGAGGTGGGTGAAGCGGACGATCACGGCTGGAAAGGGGTCGGCCTGAAAGAGTATCTGGCTGCCATTCCGGAACAATATCCCCAGAGCGGCAAGGATGAGGTGGGTCTGGTGGTCGCCAGCGGTGCCATCATGGATGGCGTCCAGCCTGCCGGCACTATCGGCGGTGATAGCCTCTCCGATCTGCTGGCCGATGCTCGCCGCGATGACAAGGTTAAAGCCGTAGTCCTGCGGGTCGACAGCCCGGGCGGCAGCGCCTTCGCCGCCGAGCAGATCCGCGCCGAGCTGCTGGCCCTGAAACAGGCAGGCAAACCGGTAGTGGTCTCCATGGGCAGCTATGCCGCCTCCGGTGGCTACTGGATCTCCGCCGATGCGGACAAGATCTTCGCCTCCCCCACCACCCTCACCGGCTCCATCGGGGTATTCGGCATGTTCGCCACCATCGACAAAGCGTTGGCCCAGTTCGGTGTGCATACCGACGGGGTTGGCACCACAGATTACGTTGGCGTCGGCCCGACCCGCGCTCTGCCGGATCACGTCGGTCAGGCTATCCAGCTGAGCGTGGAAGATACCTACCAACGCTTCATCGGTCTGGTCAGCAAAGGTCGTGGTCTGAGCCCGGAAGAGGCCGAGAAGGCGGCCGAAGGCCGAGTCTGGACCGGCGAAGATGCCAAGGCCTTGGGTCTGGTGGACGAGTTCGGCAATCTTGATGACGCCATCAAGGCAGCAGCCGAACTGGCCAACCTCAAGGAGTGGCAGGTGACCCCCATCGAGCAGGAGGAGTCCACCAAGGACAAGTTCCTGCGCCAGCTGTTTGACAGCAGTGCCCAAGTGCTGGCCCCCCAGTTGCAAAGCTGGCTGCCAGCAGGATTTGGCAAGGCATTGGTGGAAGTGAACCGCAGTCTTGACCCGCTCACCCGCTTCAACGATCCGCAAGGCACCTACGCCTTCTGCCCGGTCTGCGTGCAGTAAGCAAGCGGCGAATGCCCCATAAAAAAACGGCGACCATCTGGTCGCCGTTTTCTTTATTCAGCCAGTGCGCGCGGCACCGCCAACTTGCTCAATCAGGGATTGAGGCGAGTCGGCATACCGGTACGCTGTTCCAGCACCTGCTTGACCACGTTGGAGTCAGACTCGGCGTGAGCGATGAAGCGGGTGATAGCCGGTGTCATCGGGAGCGGCACGGAGGTGGTGGAGTTGAACTCCTCCTCGGTGCGCGACAGCGGCTCGTGTACTTCCATGTAGCGACCGCCATCCGGCTCGACCGTGGTCTTGACCGGCTGGTTGACGAACTGGACGCGGGTGCCGACCGGCACGTTGTCGAACAGATACTTGATGTCGTCAGCGCGCAGACGCACGCAACCGCTGCTCACCCGCAGACCGATACCGAAGGTGGCATTGGTGCCGTGGATGGCATAGAGGTTGCCGATGTAAAGGGCGTGCAGACCCATGGGGTTATCCGGACCGGCTGGCCATACTGCCGGCAGGGTCTTGCCCTGGGCAGCATAGCGACGACGGATGTTCTCGGTCGGGGTCCAGGTCGGGTTGGCGCGCTTGCGCTCTACCTTGGTGATCCAGTTCTCCGGGGTGTTTACCCCCAGCTGACCGATGCCGATGGGCAGCACTTCCACCACGTTCTTCCCTTTTGGGTAGTAGTAGAGACGCATCTCGGCAACGTTGATGACGATCCCTTCGCGGGGCGCGTTGGGCAGGATCAGCTGGTGGGGGATGATCAGGGTGCTACCCGCTTTCGGCAGATAGGGATCAACGCCCGGGTTGGCTTCCATGATGTTGGTCAGACCCAGCTGGAAGTCAGCAGCGATCTGCTCCAGCGGACGGTTGTCCGCAGGCACCACGTATTCCTGGTTTTCACCGATCAGGCGGCTGTTGGCCGCAGGCAGACGGTACTCGACAGCGGCAGCCTGCTGGCTGACCAGCGCAAAAGTGCATAAAAGGGCCGAAGTGGCAGTGCGAAGGGGATTCATAAAATTCCTGTGTGGTTTCCTGTACCAAATGGGCCGGGGGCCGTCTCATCCTCGGTCTGCCGGTGGCGGGTCAACCTGCCCCACGACGCCAATAACCGAGCGCGCATTCTTTCCTGAGTCGGCCAAAATTTCAACTTCCATATGTTGCTTTTCTTGTTAAAAGTAGCCGTTTTCGGTGTGACGCTTATCAACAGGGCAAAAGCCACACTGGCAAGTCGCAGCTGAGTGAAAGATGAATGGCACTGCCCGCTTCTCAGCGAGCCACCCGAGCCCTAGTCAACCACAGCGCAGCGCCACCTTGCTTCACGGTTGCAGCCCTAGCTAAAACGTTTGTCGCATCCGGGGAGATAAACCAATGTCGACGTAGGCTCTTTATTGGGATGAAGAGGGATAAAACCGCGCATCGGTCACCAGCCGGTGCCGGTTTCAGCTATAAAAAAACCGCTCCGAAGAGCGGTTAATGGAGCCACCAGGCAACCATAAAAGGGACTACAGGTAGTTGTCATTGGAATTACTGGACGGCTGCCTCCCCTGCACCGCTCTGCTCTTTGAGGAAGCTGATCCAGGGGGATGCCCGACCACTGACGTTGCCATTCTGAGCCGCCTGGGTGAAGGCGTTGAGGGCCTCCTTCGGCTTTTGTTGCTCAAAATAGGCGACCCCGGTCAGGAACTTGAGATCAGCACGCTGTTCACCATTGGCATTGGCGGCCGGTTTGGCGGCCAGCGCCACCAGATCCTGATAGCGTTTGCTCTGGATCATCATGCGTGCCATTTTCAGCTGCAATTCGGCGCTCGGGGCCAGCTGGTAGGATTTGGCCAGGGTGTCGATGGCCGGATCCAGCTCCTTGGCCTGATGCCAGTAGTTGGCCAGAGTCTTGTAGTTGCTGGCGTTCTGCTCAATCACCCCGTCCTTCATCCCCTTCTCCATCACCCGTGCGGCGCGATGGGGAATGCCGGTGAAGGCGAGGTAGTTGGCGAGGCGCTGCAGCTCGGCGGCCTCGGTCAACATACCGAGGTTGTAGGCCGACTCCAGCGCCGCCAGCGCCTTGGCATCGTTGCCTGCCTGCATATGCATGGCCGACAACTGGGTCCAGTACTTCTTCTTCTCCGGGAACATGTTGACCAGAGAGGTCAGCACCTCGGTCGCCGGTTTGTACTGTTTCAGCTCGTAGTGAGCGCCCATCTTCAGCAGATACCAGGACTCCGGCGCTTTACCTGCCGACAGCTTGATCGCCTGATCCACCGCCGGGATCGCGTCACGGTACTGCTTGAGCTGCACGTGGGCGTTGGCCAGCGTGATATAGGCATGGGAGTTGGGCTTGTCATCCTTGCCCTGGTTGGCAAACCACTCCTTCATGGTCTTGATCGAGCCCTGGTAATTGCCCTCCGCCATATAGAGCTGGGCCAGGTTGTAGCGCACCTGCTGGGCCACCTGTGGCGGCAAGCCGCCTGTCGCGATGGCATCGGCAAAGTACTTGGTCGCCTGACCGTATTTCTCCTGCTGGGCGGCTACGAAACCGAGAGTCTGCAATATGACCCCCTTGTCGTAGACCCGCTCGCCCGCGCTGGAGAGTGCCTCCTGCAATCTGGCATTCGCCAGACCGTATTGCTTGTCAGTGATCAGCTCCTGCGCCTTGTTGACAGCCCGATAAGCCCGATCCGACAGGGCCGGCTGCTCGGCGGCCCAACTGGCGGTGCTGAGCAGCACCGCCATGGCGACCGGGGCGAGGATCATCTTGTGTAACTTGTTCATCGCCACCTTCCTTAGTTGACCGCAAACTCGATCTCTTGCTGCATACGGCTCGCCTGCGGCTTGCCATCCACCATGGCCGGTTTGAACGTCCACTTGGCGATGGTTTTGCGCGCCTCTTTGCCGAGGTCATAGCTGCGCGGCTCTTCCTTGACGATCCGCACGTTGCTGACGGTGCCGCGCTCGGTGACGGTGAACTCCACCAGCACCTTGCCGGAGGCCAGCCCCGCCAGTGCCGCCTTGCGGGGCATCATGGGTTCGAAGGTGGCCAGCGGAATGGCACCGTTGTTGCCACCAACGCCACCACCACCGCCACCGGTGCTGTAGGCACCCAGCGCGTTGCCACCACCGATGTTGACCGGGATGTCGAGCTTGGGCATGTCCATCGGCGCGCTATCCATCTTCGGCCGATCCGTGCTGGCCACTTCCATCTCGGGAGGCGGCGGCGGACGCTTGGGCGGCGGCGGTTTGGGCAGCTCCCGCTGTTTCTCTTGCAGGGTCTCCTGGGGCTTGAGGCGGATGAAATCGGTCATGGTGACGTCATCCTTCTCCACCAGCTCCCGGTGATCCGGTGTGATCAGCTTGTTCATTCCCAGAAACAGAAAGAACACCACCACACAGGAGACCGCCAACGATATCAGGTATCTCATAGGTCTCTCTCCGGCATCAGCTGCTCTTGTCTGCCGCGATGGAGATGTTCTGGACACCGGCCATGCGGATCTGATCCATGACCTGCACCACCAGACCGGAACGGGATTCGTTATCGGCCTGGATCACCACGGCGCTCTCCGGGTTTTCGGCCCGCAGCCGCTCGATGTTGGCGCGTACCGCCCCGACCTCGACCACCCGCTTGTCGACCCAGACCTGACCGTTTTCGCGCACCGCGACCATGATATTGCCCTTCTTCACCGTCTCGGCCGTGCTGGCACTGGGACGGTTGATCTCGACACCGGACTCCTTGACGAAGGAGGTGGTGACGATGAAGAAGATCAGCATGATGAACACTATGTCCAGCATGGGGGTCAAATCGATAGCCGCCTCGTCAGCACCGCTGTCGCTGTAACGTTTTCTCATAGCAGAAACTCCTTGCTTGTTCTGTGCCCCCGGCAGGCCATGCCTCGCCGGGGGTATGCATCCTGCATCAACCGTGTTTCAGGTTGTCTTCCAGCTTTTGCACCGCCAGTTTGGCCTTGTGATCGAGTTGGTTGACAAAAAACAGGCCGGAAAGGGCGGCGATCATGCCCGCCATGGTCGGTACCGTTGCCTTGGAGATCCCCGATGCCATCGCCCGCGGCGAACCGGTACCGGTGATGGCCAGGGTGTCAAACACCTGCACCATCCCCACCACGGTGCCGAGCAGCCCCATCAACGGGCAAAGAGCAATCAGCACCTTGATGACCGGCATCCCCTTGTCCACCGCCATGGCAACCCGTGAGACCAGCTCGCGCCGGATCTGCTTGGCAGACCAGGAGAGATGATCGGTGCGGGCCAGCCAGGTGGCCTTGGTCTGCTTCACCTGCTTGGGGTAGACCGCCATGAAGTAGAACCAGCGCTCCAGCAACAGGGCCCACATCATCAGGGTCAGGAAGAACAGGGCGACCAGTACATCGCCCCCCAATCCCAAAAACCGGCGGACCGACTCGACTTCTTCAATCAACCAGAACCACATGGGTGACTCCTTACGCTGCGGCTTTGGAGGCGTGCAGACGTTCCTGATAACGGGCGACGAAACCGGCGCTCTGCTCTTCCAGCACCTGGATCAGACGACGGCTCTGGGTCTGCACAATGGTGTAGAGGAACAGCATGGGCACCGCGACGACCAGACCCTGCATGGTGGTCACCAGCGCCTCGGAGATACCGCCCGCCATCAGCTTGGGATCGCCGGTACCGAACAATGTGATGGCCTGGAAGGTGGCGATCATCCCCACTACGGTACCGAGCAGGCCCAGCAGCGGCGCGACGGAAGCGATCAGCTTGATGATGCTGATACCCTTCTCGAACTTGGGCACGTTGCGCAGGATGATCTCGTCGAGCTTGGACTCCAGATCCTCGATGTTGTCACCGCGATGGCTCTGGTAGGCTCCCAGCATGTCACCAATGGGGTTGCCCTTGATGATCTGATCGGATTTCAGCTGCTTGCGCATGGACGAGCCGATCAACGACAGCCGGATACCGCAGAAGATGGCCAGCAGGGTACCGAGCACACCGAGCACCATGATGACGTAACCCACTTCACCACCCTGATCGATCCGCTCCTTGAGAGTCGGTGACTGCACCAGCAGAGAGAGGATCACGCCGCGAGACGGGTCGATAAAGATGGGTTTGACCCCGTCACCGCCCTGTTCAAACTCGGCGATCGGTTCCAGCACCCCCTTGTCAGGTTGACGGGAAAGCTGCTCGAACTTGCCGGTCTCCGGCACGAAGGTGAGGTACTTGCCTTCGGAGACAGTGTTGAACTCACCGATCTGGGTGACCGTCTTCTCGGCCTGGTTGCCTTCGCCGTAGACCACGGTCGCCGGGATCTGGCTCACCTTGCCACCGTCCACCATGCGGCTGAGGGTGGTGGTCCAGAACGCTTCCAGATCGTCGCTGGAGGGGAGCTCTTTACTCTCGGCCAGACGGGTCAGCAGCGCGGTCTGTTCCGGATGCTCGACCCGACGGGCGGAGGCATTGAAGATCCCCTTGAACTCACCGGCGAACTGACGCAGTACGCCGAACATCTCGCCCATGTTGCCGGAACGCTGGCGCAGGGTTTCGGTCAGTTCGGTCAGCTGCTTGTCGTTGGCATCAAAGGTCGCCTTGAGCTGCTCGCCCTTGGCGGTTTCGGCAGCCAGCTCGGCCTTGGCCTTGGCCAGCAGCGCCCCCTGCTCGTTCTTGTCAGCCAGGAAGCGGGCTTCCCGCTCCTTGTTGAGTTGGGATTCGCTCAGGCTGGAGGCCTTGACCTGATTCAGCAGCGCATTGAGATCCACCGGTTTTTCGACGGCGGTCACCGGCAGGGTGACCAGGGTTGCTCCCGCAATCAGGGAGGCAATCGCAAGTTTGATTCCTTTCATGATGCTTTCTCCGCAGTTTGAACCGGCAGCTTGATCAGAGCGGGAGGCGCCTGCTTCTTGGCGATGCGAAGGCCCTGTTCAACCGCACTGCGATACTCCTGGGGCAACTCTTCCCACTGGCGAGTCTTCTTGTTCCACATCCCGGTCTCATTGCCATCCGGGGATTGATAGAGCAGCGCGATGCGGCCAACCCGCAGGAACTCGTAGGTCTTCTCGCTGCCATCCTTGTCCAAGCTCGCCTTGTAGGATTCGATGGTGCGGCTGAAGCCCTCCTCGATCTGGTAAGCCTCCAGGATCTTGCGGTACTTCTCGGAGATGGTGACATCAGCACGGTTCATCAGGTCGGTCAGAGCCGCCACGCGGTCCTCGCGCTCGACCTTCTGGAACGGCAGATCCAGCGCCACAAACTGCTCGAGGGAGTCGATCATCTTGAGCATCAAGGGCACCACTTCGGTGCTGGTCTGATCAATCTGGGCGATCTGCTTTTGCATCGACGCCAGCTCGGCGCTCTGGGACTCGACCATCTTGCTCACCTGCTCGTTGTAGGTGCGCAGACTGTCGACCTGACGCAGGGCGGCCTTGTACTGAGCCAATGCGGATTCGGCAGATTCGGCATAGCTGTCGATCTTCTGCTGGGAAACTTTGGATGCGTTGTCGGTGGCGGCTTGAGCGTCCACGGCCTGACCGGCAGTGGCGGCACTCAGATTGAAGCTGGTCAACAAGGCGGCCGAAACCAGGCTGCCAAGGAGCGCTTTCTTCATTGTAATGGTCCTTGTCTTCATAGGATTACCCTATCTCCGTAACTTCCTTGGACGTTGGGCACAGCCGGCCCGACCGGGCCGGCTGAGGTTGTATATCAACGGGGTTGATTAGAACTTCTGTGTGTAATCGATGTAGTAGATGCGACCGTCGATGCTGTAGAGGTCTTCATCGTAAGTGAAGCCATCGTTGGACAGGGAGGGGCCACGGTTGAACATGTTCTTCACACCGGTCTGGATCTTGCCATTCCAGCTGGTATCGACCGCCACGTTCAGGTTCCAGACGGTGTTGGAAGCGATATGACCCTCTTCCTGACCATCAACATAGTCCTGGCTCTGGGAATCGATATAGTTGGCGCTCAGGTAGGTATCCAGATTCCACAGCTGCGGGAAGTTGGCACCGATCCCGGAGTTAAGGCGCAAGTCGGGTTTACCATTCCAGCCCTTCTTGTCGATCATCGGACCACCGGCAAACAGCCCCTCTTCGTACTGCAGGATGTAAGTACCACCGAAGTCATAACGCAGGGTGAAGGTGTTGAAGTCGTACTTGTAATCGGCTTTAAAATCTACACCACTGGTCTTGAGTTGCCCCAAATTGACCATGCCAGCCTTGATCTCCTTGATGGTACCGTTGGGGAGACGAATTACGTTCGGGTTGCTGCCACTGTTCAGCTCCTGATAAATCTGGGTCTGTGCCGTGGCTAGCTGGATCACATCATCAATCTTGATGTAGTAGTAATCGAGTGACAGATTCAAGTTGTCCAGCGGGTTGTAAGCAGCCCCGATAGTGAAGGTATCAGCCGTCTCCTCCTTCAGATTTTTATTGGACTGACGGGTAACGTCATACTGTTTCTCAGGACAGTTAGCTGTGCCGGTAGCATTGCAGCGTACATAGTCCTTGGCATAGTCAGCAGAGAATGAGTCTGCGGCATAGAGATCATCCAGCCCCGGCGCCCGGAACGACTGGGACCAGGAGGTCCGGAACATCAGGTTGTCTAGCGGCTGGTAACGCAGGCTCGCTTTGGGTGAGAAGGCGCTGCCAAAGTCGCTGTACTTGTCATAACGACCCGCCAGGTTCAACTCGACTTGCTCGGTGATGGGGATCAGGCTCTCGATATAGGTGGCAAACACATCGCGTACACCACCACCGGAGTTGCCGGACGAACCTATTACGTTGCCTGCTTCAGACTGACTGTCATAGGTATCGGAGTAAGTCCAGTCGTTATACTCGGAGCCCCAGTACCAACCGATTGGACCGGCAGGCAGTTCGCCCATTTCCCAACCCAAACCGCCATACCACTGGAAAAAGTCCATCTTGGAAGTACGCGAGGTATCGTAGGACAACAGGTCATTTACTGACTTATCAAACTCACCATTGGTGAACTTGCCATCTTTTATTGCATTACGGGCAGCACTTTTGAGGATATAACCGCTACCATCGCTGGTATTGTCAGTCTTGGAGTACATGTAACCGGCGTTCCATTCAACATCCCCAACGGCCTCGGTAGGTAGTACACCGTCAAAGCCCAGGTTCATGCTGCCGGTAAAGTCAGTCACATCGTTATCACGGGGACCAATATTGTTGAATCGATAGAAAATTGCAGCCTGACCGCCAGTGATTCCGTTCGCAGCCAACAACGCAGGATCATCACTCACAAATGAGCCCGCAGCAGGGGCAAAGCGGCCAAAACTGGTCACCCGAGAGCCGATAAACTGAGGAACAAAATCCACGCTGTCATTGATGTGATAGCGACCATTCACATAGACAGTATCGCGAGAACGAGAGGCTGTTTTAGCTGCGACCTTGGCGAAATCAAAGTTGCACAAACCATCCTGCTCAACAAAGCCGGTCCCGACATTGGCACAGTTGATACCTGCAAGCTGCTTCAGATCACCTGTATCTAAATCCATGATGTTACGGCCAGCAACGCTGGGGGACATTGCACCTTGTAAAGCCAGATAGTCACGGTCACGATAGTAGATCACGTCCTTCTCATCGTGCTCGTAAACCATCATCAGGGACCCTTTCTCCCCATTGACGCCCGCAACCACAGAGCCACTCTTCTCATCACCGCCCTCTTCGGTTGGTGAGCCAAGACGCCCTTGGAATGTCAACCCTTCGAAACCCTCCTTGAGGATCACGTTGATAACACCGCCGATGGCATCAGAACCATAGAGTGCGGAGCCGCCGTCCAGGTTAACTTCCACCCGCTCAACAGCAGCCATGGGGATGGTGTTAAGGTTGATGGAAGTGCCCCCCATGGAGGGGGATCCAGCAACACGTTTGCCATTGAGAAGCACCAGGGTACGTTCTGAGCCCAAGCCACGCAGCCCTACTGTGGCTTGTGACTGGGCAGAACTACCGGAGGATGGGGAGAAACCACCAAAGGAGTTGTAGGAGGCCTGTTTCAGATAATCGGCCACAGTCTGCTGACCAGACTGTTCAATTTGAGCCTTGCTGACAGAGACAACCGGAGTCGCCCCCTCAACATCAACACGGGAGATACGGGAGCCAGTGACTTTGATTTTCTGCAGTTTTTCGACGTTCTGCCCTTCTTCGGCAGATACGGATGGGGCCGCTGCAAGGCTCGCCAAGGCGAACGCAATCGCAGCAGAGATTCTGCTCTTCCTAAGCATCGCTTATATCCTTCCTGGTTGTTTATTGTTTGCTTCCTGATACCGCCCTCTTTGGAGCGATGTGTAAGGCTTATCAATCTTTGACTAGCGACGTCAATGGAGCAGGGGTATGGCGAAGTCAGGCACAGAATAAGCGGAGTGTATTAATTTTGCCCGGCATAATTAGTGAATAATTCTGCCAAAAACAACCCACACAATGTAAAAACATTGTTAAATGGCATAAATGGCGCTGAATTAAAAATTGATGAACTTATTAGTTAACGTGCTGTCTGTTTATATCTTATTTTGATTTATTGGCATTAATAAGAATAAAACACTAACTTCATGAGGGTTGCACCTGACAGTTCTCATGGGGATAACAGATAAAATTGTCGAGATGACATCGTTTTCCTTCAATTTCACACCACAAACAAAAACATTATAAATCAACATGTTAAAATCACTTAAAACTCAAATGAACAGCTGTTTATATTTTTTAAAATAATGTTGAGCAGTAGCGTTTTGTTTTGATTTTCACTTTTCAGATAAAAAACGTCATTTTTCGGTGCTTTTGGTCTCAGCGGGTCATTTGTCCCAGTTTTCCATTTCCTTGTACTTGATTTTTGTTGCAGAGCTTTTACAGTGGCCAAGCGGATTGTCTGCTGTTTGGCAACCAATCCAGCGCGTAATGCCAGGAAGGACAGGCCCGTCACCGGATTTGACTGGCCGCAAAAAAGAACAACAAGGACGAGGTTCCACCATGCTGTCGTATTTCCTACGCCGGATGCTTTTGATCATCCCGACGTTTCTCGGTATCACCCTGCTCGTCTTCACCATCACCCGTTTCGTGCCGGGCGGTCCGGTCGAACGCATGCTGCTGCAAGCCCAGGTTTCCCAGAATGAATCTGGCCGCTCCAGTGGCAGCAAGGGGGCACAGGCCCTCTCCGATGAACAGATCGAGGAGCTCAAGGCCTTCTATGGGCTCGACAAGCCGATGCTGGTCGCCTACTGGGAGTGGCTGCAGAAGCTGGCGGTGCTGGATCTGGGCGAATCAACCCGCTACTACGAGCCGGTGTGGGATCTCATCAAGGATCGGCTCCCGGTCACCGCCTTCTTCGGGCTGGCGACCTTTCTGCTGAGCTATGCGGTCTCCATTCCGCTCGGGGTGGCGAAGGCGCTCAGGCACAACAGCCGCTTCGACTCGTTGAGCTCCATGCTTATCTACATGGCCTATGCCCTGCCCGCCTACGTGGTGGGGATCTTCCTCATCACCGTCTTCGCCTTCCATCTGGAGTGGCTGCCGATGGGCGGTTTTCCGGGGGATGATTTTGAATATATGGAGAGCCGCTGGGATCAGATCCGCACTGTCTTTGCCCACGCCCTGCTGCCGCTTATCGCCTACGCCATCGGCGATTTCGCCATCCTCACCATGACCATGAAAAACAGCCTGATGGAGAACCTGTCGGCGGATTACGTGCGCACCGCCGTGGCCAAGGGGTTGCCATTTCGCAAGGCGGTCACCGACCACGCCATGCGCAACAGCCTGATCCCCATCGCCAGCCACCTGGGGTCTGTGCTCACCGTTTTCTTTGGCGGCTCTTTCCTCATCGAGACCATCTTCAACATCGACGGCATCGGCCTGCTCGGTTACGAGGCGATCGTCGAGCGGGATTACCCCACCGTCATGGGCATTCTGGCCATCACCTCCATGCTGATGCTGATTGGCAATATCGTCTCCGATATCTGCGTTGCCCTTGTTGATCCCCGCGTGCGGTTTGGAGACTGACCATGAAGCTCAATCCGGTTACCTTGAAAAAACTCAAGCGCTTCAAGTCGATCAAGCGCGGTTACTACTCCTTCATCATCTTCACCACCCTGGTGCTGCTCTCCCTGCTGGCGGAGCTGCTGGTCAACAGCCGGGCACTGATGGTGAGCTATCAGGGCCAGCTGCATTTCCCCACCTATGGCGATGTGATCCCCGGTCAGCAGTTCGGGCTCGATTACGAGTACGAAACCAACTACCGCCAGCTCAAGGCCAAGTTTGCCGCAGAGGGCCAGGGCGACTGGGTGTTGCTGCCGCCGGTACCCTGGAACCCCTACGAGCAGGATTTCAAGGAGGATGCCTACCCACCCTACGCCCCCAGCGCGGCTGAGCGCCACTTCCTCGGCACCGACACCAGCGGCCGCGATGTGCTGGCACGGCTGGTTTACGGCTTTCGCATCGCCATCGGCTTTGCCTTTATCGCACTGGCTGCCAGTTACGCCATCGGGGTCACCATCGGCTGTCTGATGGGCTTTCTCGGCGGCCGCTTTGACCTCATCCTGCAACGCTTTATCGAGATCTGGTCCCAGGTGCCATTTCTCTACGTCATCATGATCCTGGTGTCACTGGCCAAGCCCAACTTCGGCCTGTTTGTCGCCATCAACGTGCTGTTCGGCTGGATGGGGATCACCTGGTATATGCGCACCCTCACCTACAAGGAGCGGGCGCGGGACTATGTGATGGCGGCGCGGGCACAAGGGGCGACCACCGGGCGGATCATCTTCAACCACATCCTGCCCAACACCCTGATGATGATCGTCACCCTGGCGCCGTTCGCCGTGGTGGGCAATATCTCCACCCTGACGGCGCTCGACTATCTTGGCTTCGGGCTGGCACCGCCGACCCCGAGCTGGGGGGAGCTGCTCTCCCAGGGCATCAACAATCTGGATGCCATCTGGATCGTCAGCTCGGTGGTGGCCGCGGTGAGTCTGGTGCTGATCATGGTCTCCTTTATCGGTGAGGCGATCCGCGAGGCGTTCGATCCGCGCAAATTTACCCGTTACCAATAAGCCAGCCGATGCCAGCGCATCGGCTGGCGCCGGATAACAAACAGTGATAAATGAAGGACGGGCCGCCGCCATCGGCGGTCCCGGGAGCAAGGGATAATCCCGTTATCAATCAAGACCCCCAGTGCAGGGGCCAGACCTGGAAGTCAAACATGAAAAATAAAATCAAATGGATAGGTGCTCTCTTTGTGCTGGTAAACGGATCCTGGGTCTGGGCGGCCAGCCTGCCCGCGGATCTCAAATGGGAGACCAACGACACGGATCCTGTGTTCGCCTCCCCCAAGGCGCTGTCGGGCGGCAGCCTCAATATGTTTGTGGAGAGCTTTCCGCTGACGTTCCGCACCGTAGGGCCTGACTCCAACGGATCGTTCCGTTCCTTTATTCTCGATAACCAGTTGCGACTCATCAGCTTCCACCCCAATACCGGCAACCCCATCCCCTCGCTCGCGACCCACTGGGCCATCGCGCCAGACAGCCAGACCGTCTACTTCAAGCTGGATCCCCGCGCCAAATGGTCGGATGGCAAGCCGGTCAATGCCGATGACTACACCTTCGGCTACGAGATGATGCGCTCCAAACACATCAAGGGGCCCTGGTTCAACAACTACTACACCACTGAAGTGGTAGCGGTAGAGAAGATCGATGATCACACCATCCTGGTCAAAGCGGGCAACCGCAAGGCCAAGATGGACCTGCTCAACACCACCGAGCTGTGGCCCCAGCCCAAGCACTACTACAAGCTGACCCCCAACTGGGTGAAGCAGTACAACTGGGCCGTGGTGCCCACCACAGGTCCCTACGTGATCAGCGACGTCAAGAAGGGCAAGTCGGTCACCTTCAGCAAGCAGAAGGATTGGTGGGCAAAAGACGATCGCTACAACCAGCACAGATTCAACATCGACACCATCAAGGTGCAGGTGATCCGCGACCACAACATCGCCTTCCGCCACTTCCTGAAAGGGGAGATCGATACCTTCGAGATGATCCTGCCCAACTGGTGGCATGAAAAAGCGGTCACCCCGGAGTACAAAAAAGGCTACGTGCAGAAGGTGATGGCTATGACCGATACCAAACAGGGCGGTCAGGGGGTTCACCTCAATGTGGCCAACCCCAAGCTGGCGGACGTAAACGTGCGCCTCGGCATCCAGCACGCCTTCAACATAGACAAGATGATCGAGACCGTGCTGCGCGGCGATTACGACAGAGCCACAACCTTCGACTCGGGCTTTGGCGAGTTCACTGACATCACGCTGCCACAGCGGGCTTATGACATCGACAAGGCGCGGGAGTACTTTGCCAAGGGCGGCTACAACAAGCCGGGGCCGGACGGCATCCTGCAAAATGAGAAGGGGGAGCGGCTGACGCTGGCGCTCACCTACACCAGTCAGGAGCACTCCAAGCGCCTGACCGTGCTGAAAGAGGAGGCCAAGAAGGCGGGTCTGGATCTGGAGCTCAATCTGGTGGATGGCGCCACCGGTTTCAAGGTAATGCTGGAGAAGAAACACGAAGCGGCCTGGCTCGGTTGGGGCGGCGGCGGTCTCTATCCGCAATATTGGGAGTTTTTCCACTCCGCCAACGCCAACAAACCGCAGACCAACAACCTGTTCAACGTGGCTGACAAGGAGCTGGACGCGCTGATCGATGCCTACAACGTCGAATTCGACATGGCCAAGCGGGCCAAGCTCTCCCAGCAGATCCAGCAGCGCATCTATGACCTCGCCATCTTCGTGCCCGGGGTGCAGCTCAACTATGTGCGGGCCAGCAGCTGGCGTTATGTGATGCTGCCGGAAGTGCCTGCCACCAAGAACACGCCGGATCTGCTCTACTGGCCGATGGACGGTTATCCTCACAGTAGTGGCGGTCTGCTCTGGCTCGATCCCAAGGTGAAGGAAGAGACCCGCAACGCCAAGGAGGCAGGGGAGGCGCTGGCGCCCATCAACCTGCTCGACAAGACCTATGCACGTCATTGATATTCAGGCCATTGCGAAGGGAGCAGCCGTTATGCCCAACACCCAGGCCCCCATTCTTGACGTATCGGATAACGGGGGGGAGTTCGCCGCTGATAGCGGCCAGCACCCAGCCCCAATCCTCGAAGTACGCGATCTCGAGGTGGAGTTCGCCGTCGATGACGGCAAGATCAAGGTCCTCGACGGGGTCAGCTTCAAGGTAGCCCCGGGTCAGACACTAGGGATCGTCGGTGAGTCCGGCTGTGGCAAGAGCGTTACCTCGCTCGCCATCATGGGGCTCTTGCCCAAGCCCCACGGTCAGGTGGTGGCCGGTTCCATCCGCTTTCAGGGGGAGGAGCTGCTGTCGCTTGCGCCGGATCAGATGTACAAGGTGCGCGGCAACCGCATCTCGATGATCTTTCAGGAGCCGATGACGGCCCTCAACCCGGTGCAGACGGTGGGGGAGCAACTGATGGAGGTGTTTCGCCTCCATCGCCCCGAGTATGACAAGGCCCAGCGCAAAGCTGCGGCCATCGCCATGCTGCAGAAGGTGGGGATCCCGGAACCGGCCCAGCGCTTTGCGGTCTATCCCCACAACCTCTCCGGCGGCATGCGCCAGCGAGTGATGATCGCCATGGCGCTCTCCTGCGAGCCAGACCTGCTTATCTGTGACGAGCCGACCACGGCGCTGGATGTCACCATTCAGGCCCAGATCCTCGAATTGATGAAAGAGCTGCAGGCCCAGACCGGGATGGCCATCATCTTTATTACCCACGATCTGGGGGTAGTGGCGGAGCTGTGCGACGAGGTGGTGGTGATGTACGCCGGGCGGGCGGTAGAGCAGGCCGACGTGTTCGAGCTGTTTGACCACCCCCGTCACCCCTATACCCACGGCTTGATGAGCTCGATCCCGCGCCTCGAGGATGAGCCCAAGAGCCTGCTCAAGACCATCAAGGGACAGGTACCGGCCCTGCACGAAATGCCCGCTGGCTGCCGTTTCTCCAACCGTTGCCCCCACGCGACCGATCTCTGCATCAGCGCCATTCCGGCGGTAGAGCAACTCAATCCGCGCCACCATGTCGCCTGTCACTACTGGAAGGAGTTGACCGTATGAGCACTCTGTTATCGGTCAGGGATCTGAAACAGCACTTCCGGCTGGGAGGCGGGTTCCTGCGCAAGCAATATACGGTTCACGCGGTGGATGGCATCAGCTTCGACCTGAAACAGGGGGAGACGCTGGGGCTGGTGGGTGAGTCGGGCTGCGGCAAGTCCACCCTCGGGCGCAGCCTGCTCAAGCTGTTCGAGCCGACCGCGGGCACCATCACCTTCGAGGGGCGCGATATCACCGCCCTCAGCCCGAAAGAGATGCGCTCCCTGCGTCAGGAGATGCAGATGGTGTTTCAGGATCCTGCGGAATCCCTCAACAGCCGCCACACCGTGGGCCAGATTTTGGAGGAGCCCTTTATCATCCACGGTAAAGGCAACAGTGAGCAGCGCCGCGGCTGGGTGCAGGAGTTGCTGGCGAAAGTGGGCCTGCCGGGCAGTGCGGTGGATCGCTACCCCCACGAGTTTTCCGGCGGTCAACGCCAGCGCATCGGCATCGCCCGCGCCATCGCCCTCAAGCCCAAGCTGCTGGTGTGCGACGAGGCGGTCTCGGCCCTCGATGTCTCGGTGCAGTCGCAGATTGTCAACCTGCTGCTCAGCCTGCAGCGGGAGATGAACCTCTCCATCATCTTCATCGCCCACGATCTGTCGGTGGTCAAACACATCTCGGATCGGATTGCGGTGATGTATCTGGGACGGATCGTCGAACTGGCGGATGCCCAGTCGCTCTATCTGGCGCCGCGCCACCCCTATACCCAGGCGCTGATCTCTGCCATTCCGGTGCCGGACCCGCGCAGGCGCAGCCAGCGCATTCTGCTGACCGGCGATGTGCCCTCCCCCATCTCGCCGCCGAGCGGCTGCCACTTCCACCAGCGCTGCCCCCATGCGACCGAGCTGTGCAAGAGCAAGGTACCGAGGCTTGAGGCGTGCGATGAGGCCCATCATCAAGTGGCCTGCCACACCCCGCTCGCCGTCGGTGATCACGCTATCAGCGGCAGCGCCATCAGTGGCAACGCCATGAGCAGCGACAGCAGGCTGGAACAGGCGAGCTAGGCGCAGCAAACAAACCCCAGGGTAGAAACAGACGAGGCGGCTATCAGGCCGCCTCGTGCTATCGGGTCACTCTTGTCTTATCGGGTCACGGCTACCGCTCATCAGGCAATCTGGTAGCGGCCCGGCTTGTGGTTGAGTGTCAACACCAGATTACAGATAACCGCCGCCACGATGGAGAGCGCCAGGATCCAGGGCTGCACCACGAAAAACGAGGCAACAACAATGGCGCAATCGAGCCCCATCTGCAGCTTGCCCGCCCGGATGCCAAAGCGATCCTGAATAAAGAGCGCAAGAATGTTGAAGCCCCCCAGACTCGACTTGTGGCGAAACATGATGAGCAGCCCCATGCCGATCAGGGTACCGCCGATCAGCGCCGCATAGAGAGGCTCTATCTTGCCGATCTGCAATACACCGTTGAGGTGATCGGTCATGTAGGAGACTGCCGCCACCGAGACAAAGGTGTTGAAGGTAAAACGTGGCCCCATCCGCAGCCATGCCAGCGCATAGAAGGGCAGGTTGATGCCGAAAAACAGCAGGCCGAAGCTGATGCCGGTCACCTTTTGCAGCAACAGCGCCAGCCCGGCAGTCCCGCCGGTGAGCAGGCCAACCTGATGAAACAGAAAGATGCCGAGGGAAACAAAGCCGGCCGCCGTCAGCAGGGCCAGCACATCCTCATAAATAGGATGGGCAGTGCGAATCGAGGTGTTGTCCATAACCTGTATCCAAGCGAAGTAAAGAGAGAGTGTCTGTCGCCTGCCGTGGCGGGCGGGCTGCGAGCCCTGTCCACAGGGCTTCGTTATGGGGTCCAGTCTATTTTTTGTGAAAAGGATCACAACAGTCAGGCTGAACGCCCCATTCTGGTGCCTGTCATCTGGCATTGACACTCGCTGCACCAAGATGCAGCATGCCGCGGTTTAAGCGCGCCATCCCCCATTCACAGCACGAGGCACTTTTCATGAAGGTCACCATTTTTGGCACAGGCTATGTCGGGCTGGTGCAGGCCGCCATTCTGGCCGAGGTGGGCCATCAGGTCTGCTGCGTGGATGTGGATGATGAACGGATCGCCGCCCTCAGGTTGGGGCAGATCCCCTTCTATGAGCCGGGGTTGGCCCCGCTGGTCGAGAGCCATCTGGCCAGCGGCCGCCTGAGCTTCACGGTCGATCCCGCCATTGGCGTGGCACACGCCGACCTGCTGCTGATCGCCGTGGGTACCCCGGCTGACGAGGATGGCTCGGCCGATCTGCAACATGTGCTGGCGGTGGCCGACACCATAGGCCGACTGATGAGCCGCCCCAAGCTGGTGGTGACCAAGAGCACAGTACCGGTCGGCACAGCGCAGCAAGTAAGGGAACATATTGAGCAGCAGTTGGCCATGCGTGGACTGACCCTCGCCTGCGAGGTGGCGGCCAATCCCGAGTTTCTCAAGGAGGGAGCGGCGGTCAACGACTGCATGCGGCCGGACCGCATCATCATCGGCTGTGACAGCGAGGCGGCGCTTGAGCAGTTGCGTGCCCTCTACGCCCCCTTCAACCGCAATCACGACCGGATCGTGGTGATGGATCAGCGCAGCGCCGAGCTCACCAAATACGCCGCCAACGCCATGCTGGCCACCAAGATCTCCTTTATGAACGAGATGGCAGCCCTCGCCGAGCAGCTGGGGGCCGATATCGAGGCGGTGCGCCAGGGGATGGGGGCCGATCCCCGCATCGGTTACCACTTTATCTACCCGGGCTGCGGCTATGGCGGCTCCTGCTTCCCCAAAGATATCAAGTCGTTGCGCCATACCGCGGCGAGTGTCGGCTGCGACGCCCCGCTTTTAGCGGCGGTCGAGCAGGTCAACCAGCGCCAGCAACAGAAGATGGCGCAAACCCTGCGAAACCGCTTCGGCCCGGATCTGCGCGGCCGCACCTTCGCCCTGTGGGGACTAGCGTTCAAACCCGGCACCGACGACATGCGCGATGCACCGAGCCGCCCGCTGCTGGCCGCCATCTGGGCTGCCGGTGGCCGGGTGCAGGCCTTTGATCCCAAAGCCATGGAGCTTGCCCGCCAGATCTACGGCCAGCGGCCGGATCTGCTGCTCTGCCCGACTCAGGAAGCGGCACTGGAAGGGGCCGATGCCCTGCTGATCTGCACCGAGTGGCAGGCGTTTCGTGCCCCCGATTTTCAGCAGCTGAAAGCGCTGCTCAACCAGCCTGTCATCATCGATGGCCGCAACCTCTATGATCCGCGCCAGCTCAGCGAGCTCGGGTTTGACTATCACGCCATCGGGCGGCCACATCTTCCCGCCAAAAAGCAGCCTGCCAACACCAGTTGCAACCCGGAGACCCAACCATGATCTATCTGGTCACCGGCGTCGCCGGTTTTATCGGCTTTCATGTGGCCAGCCAGCTGTGCGCCGCAGGTCATCAGGTGGTGGGGATCGACAACCTCAACGACTACTACGAGGTGAGTCTGAAAGAGGCGCGGCTGGCCCAACTGGCCAGTTTCCCCAATTTTCACTTCGAGCGGCTGGATCTGGCAGATCGCGAAGCGATGGCGGCTCTCTTTGCCCGTCATGGTTTCGAGCGGGTGATCCATCTGGGGGCGCAGGCGGGGGTGCGTTACTCCATCGACAATCCGTTCGCCTATGCCGACAGTAACCTCACCGGCATGCTGACGGTGCTGGAGGGGTGTCGTCACCACGGGATCCAGCACCTCATCTACGCCTCCTCCAGCTCGGTCTATGGCATGGGGGATCAGATGCCCTACTCCACTGCGCAGCAGGTGGATCACCCCGTCTCCCTCTACGCCGCCACCAAGAAGAGCGGCGAGCTGATGGCCCACGCCTACTCTGCCCTCTATGGCCTGCCCACCACAGGGCTGCGCTTCTTTACCGTCTACGGCCCCTGGGGTCGGCCCGACATGGCCATCATCAAGTTCACTCGCGCCATCCTCGCGGGAGAGCCTATCGATGTGTACAACCACGGCGATCTCAGCCGCGACTTCACCTTCATAGATGACATCGTCGCGGGGATCCTCGCCGTGGCCGACCAGCCACCCCACCCCAATCCCGATTGGCACGCCAGCGAGCAGAGTGCGGCCAAGAGCGCAGCCCCCTACCGCATCCTCAATATCGGTAACGGCCAGCCGGTACGGCTGCTCGATTTTATCGAGGCGCTGGAGGAGGCCATCGGCAAACCCGCCATCAAGCGGATGCTGCCGATGCAGGCAGGCGACATGCACGCCACCTGGGCCGACAGCGAGCCGCTGCACACCCTCACCGGCCTGCGCCCCGCCACGCCCCTCAAGCAGGGGGTTGCCGAGTTTGTCCGCTGGTATCTCGACTACTACCGGCCCGCCCGCTGACGAGCGCGGGTAACCCCTCGGTCATTGATGAGTTAATCAGATACCACTGATGCCCCGCGGGTTTTAGGATGGCTGAACGCACTGTCTGCGCACCATAGCGAGGATTTGAGATGCAATCACAGGAACAGGGTCTGATCGATGGACTGTTCGACCGCCTCAAGCAAGCGCAAGCCAGGGATAGCAAGCGAGACCAACAAGCGGATCAGCTGATACACCAGCATCTGGCCCAGCAGCCCGATGCCCCCTACTACATGGCCCAGGCGCTGCTAATTCAGCAGGCTGCCCTTACCCGCCTCAACGAGCGGGTCAAGGAGCTGGAAGCCAGCCAGAGCGCCCCAAATGGTGGCAGTTTTCTCTCCGGCCTGTTTGGTAGCGAAAGCAGCCCTCCTCCGCGCTTTACGCCGCCACCGGCATCCGCTCCTGCCCAGCCAGCATCCCGTGCCAGCTCCTTTTTGGGCGGCGCCCTGCAAACCGCCGCGGGTGTGGCCGGTGGCGTCATGTTGGCCGATATGATCGGCGGACTGTTTCACAGCAACCGGCCCGAGGAGATCATCGACATCATAGAGCCAGCGCCCATCGCCAATCCGGTCGATGCGGAACCGGTACGCTGGGACGGCTGGGATTCACCTCCCGATGTTGGCAGCAGTTTTCTCGACGACAATAACCTGAGTGGCGGCTGGGCCGACAGTGACGATAACAACGGCGGTTTCTTCTGACCGTCAAACCATTACTGGCCCCGCATCTGGCGGGGCTCAACTCGATACGAAACCCATGACTATGGAAAGTGTGATGACACCACGGATCGGCAGCGGCATGACGCGATATACTCAGCGCGCTTCGTGCCACCCGGGAACAACTCCCGACCCCAGGCGCTCTGTCCGTGGCCACGCAACACCCCCATGACGACAAGGAGCCACCTCATGATCCGAACCCTGCTTTTGACCGGTGCCGCCATTGCGGCCTATGCCCTGACCCAGAGCCACTCTCTGCTTCCCCTGCTCAGCCTGCTGGCCCTGCTTTCGCTCTGGGTTGTCAGTGAAATTGGCAGCTTCTATCGCACGCTTCCTCCCGCCGTGCTGGATGAGCAGGAGTATCACCACGACTTCTAACCGGATGAAAAATAGTGTGAAACTGTCGAGATGCCGTTAGTTCCATACCGTTTTGCTCTCTGAAATCAACCGGCTATAACAACAGGATCCACTGGGTTCGTGGCGATAGCAGCCATGTTCCTCTATATCTTCTGTACTCAAACAGGAGATAACCCATGAGGCACATCAGCGAAAACGGACTGTTTTTGCTGCTTTTTTTGTCGTTGTTACTGGCAGGTACGCCGCGGGCGATGGCACAAGGCAGGGATTTCAGACAAGCTCCCAAGGCGCTAACAGCGATCAAGCAGGGTCAAGTTGCCCAGCAACACGGTCATCTGCAAAAAGCCATCGCCCTCTATTGCGTGGCCGCCAGTACCGGCAACCCGGAAGGATATTTCCGGATCGGTCGCCTGCTCGCCACCGGCCCCGCCTCGGTTCGCAGCGCCAAGCTGGCTAACAGTTATCTCGCCATGGCAATGCGCCTTGGCAACCAGCAGGCCAGCCGCTACTACAACCCGCGGGTCGGCAATGCCCCCATGGGCGATCAGTGCGGTGTCGGCATGCGCGGCGGACAAGGGAGTTATTCCGCCTTGCCCAGCACACCGTTCAATGTCGAGGCATATCTGGCACGCCAGTCACCGGGCAAACAGAAGCTGGTCACCATGCTGCGTCACGCCGCCAAACACCATAAGGTGGATGCCCGGCTGGTACTAGCGATTGCCATCGCCGAATCCAATCTCAACAGCCGTGCCGTTTCCCCCAAGAATGCCCAAGGGCTGATGCAGCTGATCCCCGAAACCCAGCAACGGTTCGGGGTAACCCGGCCATTCGATCCAGCCCAGAACATCAAGGGTGGCGTCAGTTATCTCAAATGGCTGGATCGCCGCTTCGATGGCGACTGGGTACTGATCTCGGCAGCCTACAATGCCGGGGAAAGAGCGGTGGAACGCTATGGCGGGATCCCACCCTATGACGAGACGCAGGAGTATGTGAAACGGGTGCTCTACTTCGCTGGCCACAAACAGCCCTGAGCGGAAAATCAGAAGCTCGCCCGATCGGAAGGCGGCACACGCCTCTTTCTGCGGCCACTGTGGCGGGCACGCCCACAATAATCGAAGCCATAGTGGCGGTAGTAACCCACCAGATTGCTGACCAGAAACAGCCCCTCCATCAGCGCGGCCACCGGTGAACCCACCAGCAAGTTGTTGGCCAACCAACAGAGGGTGCCGAGCAGCATCCAGCGCCGCAGCAGGCGATCATCCTGGCAGAAGGCCGCCCGGGTTTGCAGCAAGCTCGCCAGCAGCCCGATCCATGAGAGCAGGCCCTGATAGGTCGCCAGCGCAGCCGCACAGGCCAACCCCATGAAAAACCACATCAAGATGCGGCGAACCAGCCAGATACTCACAACAAAGCGCATACTGGCCAGCAGCAACAGGCTGGCGGCCGACCACTGCCCGAGCAGGGCAAAGTGACCGGCATTGAGCGCGCAGGAGAGGGCCAGACAGGCCAGGATCCTGCGGCGATCCCGCAACTGAAACGACAACAGATCGAGCAACAAGGCCAGGCTCACCACCAGCTGCGACCACAGAAACAGCGACATCATCCACACCTCATCCGTCATTTGGATGGCGCAGCTTGAGGGGATGGTCGGAGAGCGGCATTAACCCGTGTTAATGCGCCTGCGGATCCGTGACAGGGTGACCGGACTGATACCGATGTAGTTAGCGAGCTGCACCTGAGTGAGCCGCGCAGGCCAGTGGGGGAAGGTGTGGCAGAGCTCCCGATAACGCTCTTCGGGGGAGTGGAGCAGCAAAAACGCCTCCTTGCGCTCCTTGTAACCGAGCTGCTGACGCAGCAGGGCCATGCAGACCGGCTGCCAGATGGGCTCATCCAGCAGGGCGATTGGCACCCGCACCACCTGCAGCTCCGTCAGCGCCTCCAGCTGGTAGCGGGCGGGCGACCCGGTGAGCCAGCTGTCGTAAAGCAGGCAGAGCTCCCCTTCGAAGTAGAACTCCTTGCAGCGCTCCTGCCCGTCCCGGGTGTAATGGCAGGCACGAGAGATGCCCGTTTCGATATAGAAGGCAGCCTCCTGTTCGGCCCCTTGCGCCAACAGCACCTGACCGGCGCGCAGCGTCTGCCGTGGCAAACGCTGACAGAGGGCTTCGCTCAGGGCAGCGTCCAATCCCATGGCACACAAAAAGGTGGCAAGCAGGGGGGCTTGAGGAGATGGGTTCATGAGGACTCCGGAACAAAATGGCAGCCCACATCATGCCCAAATTGCACAGCTGATGCAGCAAGGCGTGACCTCGTTGGCAAAGGGGGGACATAGCCGGGTGCCGCCTTTGCCCCCCCTCGTCCGTTGGTTTACAATCGACGGGTTTTTTGGAACCCGGTTGACCTGTGTCGACCTGGCCCCACCACGACATCAGTCTGTTAATGCCGAGACATTAACCTGCTGAAAAGGAAGAGAATTAGCCAATGGCTCAATTTATTTACACCATGAACCGGGTCGGCAAGGTAGTGCCGCCCAAGCGTCATATTCTCAAGAACATCTCCTTGAGCTTCTTCCCGGGCGCCAAGATCGGCGTGCTGGGTCTGAACGGCGCCGGTAAATCGACCCTGCTGCGCATCATGGCAGGCATCGACACCGAGATCGAAGGGGAAGCCCGTCCGCAGCCCGGCATCAAGATTGGCTACCTGCCGCAGGAGCCGAAGCTGGATCCGGAGCAGACCGTACGCGAAGCGGTCGAAGAGGCCGTTGGCGAAGTGAAGCGCGCCATGGCCCGTCTGGACGAGGTCTATGCGGCCTACGCCGACCCGGATGCCGACTTTGACAAGCTGGCCCGCGAACAGGGCGAGCTGGAAGCCATCATCCAGGCCCAGGGTGGCCACAACATGGAAAACCAGCTGGAGCGTGCGGCCGATGCCCTGCGCCTGCCGGCCTGGGATGCCAAAATCAAGCACCTCTCCGGTGGTGAGCGCCGCCGTGTGGCGCTGTGCCGTCTGCTGCTGGAAAAGCCGGACATGCTGCTGCTGGACGAACCGACCAACCACCTGGATGCGGAATCCGTGGCCTGGCTCGAGCGCTTCCTGCACGACTACGAAGGCACTGTAGTGGCCATCACCCACGACCGTTACTTCCTCGACAACGTGGCGGGCTGGATCCTGGAGCTGGACCGCGGCGAAGGTATCCCGTGGGAAGGCAACTACTCCTCCTGGCTGGAGCAGAAGGACGCCCGTCTGGCGCAGGAAGCCAGTTCCGAAGCGGCCCGTCGCAAGTCTATCGAGAAAGAGCTGGAGTGGGTTCGTCAAAACCCGAAAGGGCGTCAGGCCAAGTCCAAGGCCCGTATGGCTCGCTTCGAAGAGCTCAACACCAACGACTACCAGAAGCGCAACGAGACCAACGAGCTGTTCATTCCGCCCGGACCGCGCCTCGGTGACAAGGTGGTGGAAGTGGCCAACCTGCGCAAATCCTATGGTGATCGGGTGCTGATCGACGATCTGTCGTTTGCCATTCCAAAGGGTGCCATCGTCGGCATCATCGGTCCGAACGGTGCCGGTAAGTCGACCCTGTTCCGCATGATGTCGGGTCAGGAGCAGCCGGACTCCGGTTCCATCACCCTGGGTGAAACCGTGGTACTGGCCTCTGTCGATCAGTTCCGCGACAGCATGGATGACAAGAAGACGGTATTCGAAGAGGTCGCTGACGGTCAGGATATCCTGCGCATCGGCAACTACGAGTTCCCGAGCCGCGCCTACATCGGCCGCTTCAACTTCAAAGGTTCCGACCAACAGAAGCGGGTTGGCGAACTCTCCGGTGGTGAGCGCGGTCGTCTACATCTGGCCAAGCTGCTGCAGACCGGCGGCAACGTGCTGCTGCTGGATGAACCGACCAACGATCTGGATATCGAAACCCTGCGCGCCCTCGAGAACGCCCTGCTGGAGTTCCCGGGTTGTGCCATGGTCATCTCCCACGACCGCTGGTTCCTCGACCGTATTGCCACTCACATCCTGGACTATCAGGATGAGGGCAAGATCGAGTTCTTCGAAGGTAACTTTACCGAATACGAAGAGTGGAAGAAGAAGACCTACGGCGCCGAGGCGATCCAGCCCCATCGCGCCAAGTACAAGCGCATCGCCAAATAAGGCTGACTGCGTGTTGAGGGGAGCTTCGGCTCCCCTTTCTCTTGCCTTTTGACTTACAATCCTAGACGGATGCCTTTGCATGGATGTAGCACGATGACGACCCCCATAGAGAAAAAACTCACCATCCAGATCCGGGTTGAACCGGGTTGCCTCGGGCCGGATGGCAAGGAGCACATAGAGACCTTCTGTGCCGCTGCCGCCAAGATTTTTGCCGCCGTGGAGCCCGAGCTGGTGAGCTGGGTGCTGATCCCCCGCTACGACAAGCAGTTGCCGGAGCAGGAGTTCTTTCTCAACGATCTCAAGCTGAGCGAGGAGCAGGCCAGTCTCTTTCTGCGCCGCTTCGGCCGCGAGCTGGGTGAGGTACAAGACCGGCTCGATTCTGTGCTGGCCCAGCTGGTCGAGCGCTACTTCAAAACCCTGTAAGCCCCCAATTTTCGATAAAAGGTTCTCTGCTGAGAACCTTTTTTCATGCTCAAAAAGCAAACGTTTGAATTTTTGCTCTATTCATTGATCTGCTTCGCAGATCCGGGGTTTGTAAACGGCGTCGCCTGTGTAAAAATGTGCGCGCTGTCACGGTATCAGGACGAGTCTGGTTACTTAACCGCCAGAAACAGGGCAATTTACCCCGCATGGATGGGATAGCCCGTTCCTCTGCTGCTTATTTCACGTCACCTATTGGAATCCAACATGAATCAACAACACCAAGCTGCCAATCAGGCCGCCGGGCAAGGATTGCTTGAGCGCCTGTTTGCCCTGCAAGGCCATGGCACTACCGCCCGCACCGAAGTGATCGCCGGTATCACCACCTTCCTGACCATGGTCTATATCGTGTTCGTCAACCCGCAGATCCTCTCTGCTGCGGGCATGGACACCCAGGCCGTGTTCGTCACCACCTGCCTCATCGCCGGTATCGGCAGCATCCTGATGGGCCTGTTGGCCAACCTGCCGATCGCGCTGGCCCCCGCCATGGGCCTCAACGCCTTCTTCGCCTTCGTGGTGGTCGCCGGCATGGGTTACTCCTGGCAAGTGGGTATGGGCACCATCTTCTGGGGCGCCATGGGTCTGTTGATCCTCACCCTGCTGCGGGTGCGCTACTGGCTGATCGGCAACATTCCGCTCACCCTGCGGGTCGGCATCACCGCCGGTATCGGTCTGCTGATCGCCCTGCTCGGCCTGCACAACGCCGGGATTGTGGTCGCGAGCCCGGCCACCATGGTGACCGTGGGCAACCTCACCTCCCTGCCCTGCCTGCTGGGTCTGCTCGGTTTCTTCCTGATCTGCATCTTCTCCGCTCGCGGCGTCCACTCCGCCGTGCTGATCGCCATCGTGGTCACCACGGGTCTGGGCTGGCTGTTTGGCGATGTCACCTTCAAGGGCTTTGTCTCCATGCCCCCCAGCATCGAACCGGTGTTCGGCCAGCTGGATCTGATGGGATCGCTCGATATCAGCCTCGCCGGGATCATCTTCTCCTTTATGCTGGTCAACCTGTTCGACTCTTCCGGCACCCTGATCGGCGTCACCAACCGCGCCAAGCTGGCCGATGACAAGGGCCACTTCCCGCGCATGAAACAGGCGCTGATGGTCGATAGCGTGAGCTCCGTCGGCGGCGCCTTCATGGGCACCTCCTCGGTTACCGCCTTTATCGAGAGCAGCTCCGGCGTCGCCGTTGGCGGCCGCACCGGTCTGACCGCCATCGTGGTCGGCCTGCTGTTCCTGCTGGCGATCTTCTTCTCTCCGGTCGCCGCCATGGTGCCGGCCTATGCCGCCGCTGGCGCCCTTATCTATGTGGGCGTGCTGATGTGCTCCGAGCTGACGCGGGTGAAGTGGGAAGATCTGACCGAAGCGGTACCGGCCTTTATGACTGCGGTGATGATGCCGTTCAGCTTCTCCATCACCGAGGGGATCGCCGTGGGCTTCATCTCCTACTGCGTGATGAAGGCAGGCACCGGCCGCTGGCGCGAGATCAACCCCTGCGTGCTGGTGGTGGCCCTGCTGTTCGTCCTCAAGTTCGTCTGGGTCGACAGCCACTAAGCGGCACTCTGTCCCAATAAAAATGCCAGTCAGTTGACTGGCATTTTTTATCCCAAACTATTCTCGGCCTGTGCGCTGGCCATAAAAAAATCCGAAACCAGTGGTTTCGGATTTTTGCTATTCAGTATGTGGCAGAGCGGGGTAATCCCCTCGTCTGCCACATCGGCAGCACTTACTCGGCAGCCATACGAGCTTCGATGTAAGCCAGTGCGCGGTCGATACGCGCCAGGACGCGCTCTTTGCCGACCAGCGCCATCACGGCGTCGATGGCAGGGGACTGACCCAGACCGGTGACAGCCACACGCAGCGGCATACCAACCTTGCCCATGCCCTGATCCAGCTCGGCAGCGGTCGCTTCAATCAGCTCGTGCAGTGCTTCGGTAGTCCAGCTATCCAGTGCAGCCAGCTTGGTTTTGGCCAGAGCCAGCGGCTCGGCAGCCACGCCGCGCAGGTGCTTCTTGGCAGCGGCTTCGTCGATCGCTTCATACTCTTCGAACAGGTAGCGGCTCTGGGCAGCCATCTCGACCAGGGTGTTGCAGCGCTCGGCCAGCAGGGTGACCACGTCGGCCAGCGCCGGGCCATTGCTGGTGTCGATCTTCTGGTTTTCCATGTGCCATGCCAGATGCTTGGCAACATAAGCCGGATCCAGGCTGCGCATGTAGTGGTTGTTCAGCCACAGCAGCTTGTCGGTGTTAAAAGCTGAGGCGGACTTGGAGATGGCATCCAGGCTGAACAGCTTGATCATCTCTTCCAGGCTGAAGATCTCCTGATCGCCGTGGGACCAGCCCAGACGCACCAGATAGTTCAGCAGCGCTTCCGGCAGGTAGCCGTCATCGCGGTACTGCATCACGGAGACTGCACCGTGGCGCTTGGAGAGCTTGGCACCGTCGTCACCCAGGATCATGGATACGTGGGCAAATTCCGGTACCGGCGCGTTCAGCGCCTTGTAGATGTTGATCTGGCGCGGGGTGTTGTTGATGTGGTCTTCGCCACGCACCACGTGGGTGATCTCCATATCCCAGTCATCGACCACTACGCAGAAGTTGTAGGTCGGCGCGCCGTCGGTACGGCGGATGATCAGGTCATCCAGCTCGGTGTTGGCAAACTCGATGCGGCCACGGACGTGGTCATCGAACACCACGGAACCTTCGGTCGGGTTGCGGAAGCGGATCACGTGCGGCGCATCGGCCGGGTGATCGTGGGCGTGGTCGCGGCACTTGCCGTCATAGCGGGGCTTCTCGCCGTTGGCCATCTGGCCTTCGCGCAGTGCTTCCAGACGCTCTTTGGAGCAGAAGCACTTGTAGGCGCGGCCATCGGCCAGCATCTCGTCGATCAAACCGTTGTAGCGATCGAAGCGCTTGGTCTGGTAGTAGGGGCCCTCATCCCAGTTCAGCTCCAGCCATTCCATGCCCTCAATGATGGCGTCGATGGCCTCCTGAGTGGAACGTTCCAGATCGGTATCCTCGATACGCAGCACAAACTCACCGCCCTGGTTCTTTGCAAACAACCAGGAATAGAGTGCGGTACGGGCACCGCCGACATGCAAAAAGCCGGTCGGGCTGGGAGCAAAACGGGTTTTGACTTTCATCTTTAAGCCTTGTGTAGAGGGCCTTGGGCCAATTCGTTAGAAAAAACCGTCGCATTTTAGCACCGACAATCACGGATGGGAAAACCATGACGCCATTGCGGGCTAAAGTAGGGGATTAAATCTGTCGCCATTTGCATCTGTAGCCTGATATTTGAAGAGGATCGCAAAACCGAAGCCCCGTTTCCGATTTGCTATGCACAATGCTGGAGAGCTGCCTCCTCCGGTCGATACCCAAATAACGCTCACCACACTTCTCACGAACAAGGAAGAGACGATGCAGTTCCGTTCTATCCAGAATCGCATTCTAGTGATGGCCGGGATCGCCATGACCGCAGCCCTGGTCATCCTGATCCTGCTCAACCAATACTCCGGCAAACAAACCCAACAACTCACCATCAGCTCCAGCCGTGAAGCGCTGCAGCAGGAGGCATGGCAGAAGGTCAGCGCCAATGCCCGCGCCGAGGCGGCCACCATCACCCAGCTGCTGCAAAAAGGGCTCTCTTACACCCAGCAGATGGCCAGCGCCCTCGCCCTGCAACAGCAAGGCAAACTGCCGCTGGATCGCCAGCAGGCCACCGACCTGCTCAAGGCACAGTTGGCGTTGGAGCCCCAGCTTTATGGCGCCTTCGCCGGCTTCGAGCCCAACGGTTTCGACGGTCAGGATGCCAGCTTTGCTGGCCAGAGTGCGCTGGGCAGTGACGACAAGGGGCGCTTCGTGCCCTACTTCTATCGCGACAAGGATCAAATCGGTACCGATCTGCTGCTCTCCATCGAAAAAACCGACCCGGACGAATTCGGCAATCCCGCCAACGACTACTACGCCTGCCCGAAGCGGGAAGGACGCTCTTGCCTGATCGATCCCTTCCAGGTGGATATCAACGGTCAGCAGGTGCTGGTGAGCACCATCACCACCCCCATCATGGTGGATGGTCAGTTCAGGGGGATCGCCGCGCTGGATCTGGCGGTGGACTCCATCAGCCGTCAGGCCAAGAGCCTCAACAGCAATATCTATGACGGCAAGGGCGAAACCCTGATCGTCAGCGCCGCCGGTGTCATCACAGGCACCAGCGGTGATGCCAGCCTGCTCGGTAGCAGCGCAAGTAAGGTGCTGGGCAACCAGTGGCAGCAGTACCTGAAACCGGAAGTTCAGCGTCAGGAGCTGGACGAGTCATTCCGTATTTCCGTCCCCATCATGGTGCCGGGAATGAGTCGCAACTGGGCCATCATCGTCACCCTGCCCTACAAGGTAGTACTGGCGGGGGCCGATCAGCTGGAGAGCCAGCTGAGCGACATGAACCAAGCTGCCATGACCCAGCAATTGGTGGGCGCCGTTATCGTGCTGGTGCTGGCGCTGGCCACCATGCTGGTGATTGCCCGCAGCATCACCGGCCCCATCCGTCAGATGGTCAGCCTGGTGGATGACATCGCCGATGGTGAAGGGGATCTCACCAAGCGCCTCGCAACCCGCTCGGTGGACGAGCTGGGAGATCTCGCCAAGGGGATCAACCGCTTTATCGACAAGCTGCAAGGGCTGCTCGGGGATGTGCTCAAGACTGCCAGCGAGGTGAACCGTTATGCCGGTGATACCGACCGCATCGCCGGTCAGACCGACAACAACCTGCAGCATCATCAGGCCGAGATGGAGCAGATGCTGACCGCGGTACAGGAGATGTCCTACGTCAGTCAGGAGGTCGCCACCCACGCCAACAATACCGCCGACTCGGCCAAACAGGCGCAAAGCGCAGCCGATCAGGGCAAGGAGCGCTTCCAGCAGGTGATCCAGTCGATGCACAAGGTCGCGGCAGAAGCCGGGAAAGGGGCCGAAGTGGTGGAAGGGCTGGCTCACGACAGCGCCCAGATCACCAGCATCCTCACCGTCATTCAGGGGATTGCCGACCAGACCAACCTGCTGGCCCTCAACGCCGCCATCGAGGCAGCCCGGGCTGGCGAACAGGGCCGCGGCTTTGCGGTAGTGGCCGACGAGGTGCGCAAACTGGCTGGCAATACCCAGCAGGCGGTACAGAACACCCAGGAGTTGATCGAGAAGATCCGCCTCAGCTCCACCAATGCGGTCAATGCCATCACCCAGAGCCAGCAGCTGACCCATCAGGCAGTGAGCGAAGCGGATCTGGCGGAAGAGGCACTCGGCAGCATCTACCAGGCCATCTCCACCATCAACGACATGACCTATCAGATCGCCTCCGCCGCCGAAGAGCAGAGCTCGGTCTCAGAAACCGTCTCGGGCAACCTGTCAAAAACCAACGCACTGGCCAACGACATTGCTCAGGATGCGACCGAAACGGCCAAAGCCAGTCAGGCTTTGCGTCAGGCTGCCGACAAATTGCAGCAATTATTGGGTCAATTTCGTCTCAGCTGATAATTTTCCGCCTCAGGACTCTCCCCCTCGGGGGCGAGTCCGTTTACCATAGGCGGCGAATTTGCCTGATGGCAGGCAATGTAGTGAGAGGTAAATGCCGTGCCCACCCCGGACCGTCGCCCACGAGGCCATAACAGACGAGCCCAGCAGCGTCGCCAAGACGAATCACAAGGATCCCTGCTCCATCGCATCAATGCCGCGACCCTGTCCCTGCGCCAACGTTTTGGCCAAGGGATGAGCAACCTCGGCCAACGTCGCCAGGATGCCAAAGCAGGCAAATTCAAGCTGTCCAGCCCGCTGCCCCGCAAAAACACCATAGGTCTGCTGATCCTGATCCCGCTCTGGTTGCTGGTGCTGGCCTGGGAGCCGGCACCATCCGCCCCCAAGGCAGCCCCTTCCGGCTCGCTGGAAGTGCCGCTGGCCGTGCCTGCTCAAGCTCTAACTGTCGGTAATGGCGCGGCAGGCAGTGCCCCCGCAGCAGCCAAACCGGTCGAAGAGAAGGTCAACGGTACCTGGCTGCAACACGATGTGCAGGCGGGTGAGACCCTCTACTCCATCTGGCGTAAATTCGAGTTGCCGGGTGCCGAGCTGAGCCGCCTGATCGCCATCGAGGGGCCGGATCGCCCCCTGACCCGCCTGCAATCGGGCCGCTCTATCTTCATCCTGGTGGACGACACCCGCCGCATCCAGCGGGTGGAGATCCGCTCCTACGGTCAGGCGGTTTACCGCTACGACCGGCAGGGCGAAGGATTCGCCCTCAAGGAATAACAAAAACGGGAGGCGCTGGCCTCCCGTTTTTTTCAGTCAAATATCTTCAAATAAGCTACTGACTTCACAATATTTTTAGCTTGTTCAAAAAACGAAAGGGGTCAAATTGACAAGGATCGGCGCTAACGTACAATCGTTTGTGCTTTAGACAGGGATTGTTCTACGTGCTACTGGGACAAAGAGACGTGGTCAGTCATGAGCCAACCCCTGCTTGCAAGGCAAATGCAGCCCAGCACGGGCTTAGTTTCATTTTGTTATTGATAGGATTTAGCACATGTCTGACATTCGCACCGGCCAGGTAAAATGGTTCAACGAAACCAAGGGTTTTGGCTTTATTGAACAATCCCAGGGTCCGGACGTATTCGTTCACTTCTCCTCCATCCAGAGCACCGGTTTCAAAACCCTGGCTGAAGGTCAAAAAGTCCAGTTCACTGTGACCCAGGGCAAAAAAGGCCCTCAGGCTGAGAACGTTACTCTGGTCTAAGCCCGCGCCAGTGAATCATGCAGGAGGAGCCAAGGCCCCTCCTCTTTTTTGCCCGCAATTCTCGCCTCCCACCACCTGTTACAACCGCTTGCCTCGATCAGCCCACAGAGTCCCCCCCCTGTTTGCAGAAGGCGGCTGAGACACTCTGAGTAAACGCCAGATACGACAAAGCATCGCAGTGCGATGTGAGGGGCAATTCAGAGGGATTATGAAGACTTCGAAGAGAGATTGGAGCGGGAAACGAGACTCGAACTCGCGACCCCGACCTTGGCAAGGTCGTGCTCTACCAACTGAGCTATTCCCGCAACAGAATGTCATTTACAAGTGATTGGAGCGGGAAACGAGACTCGAACTCGCGACCCCGACCTTGGCAAGGTCGTGCTCTACCAACTGAGCTATTCCCGCAACGGAATGTCACTTACAAATGTTTGGAGCGGGAAACGAGACTCGAACTCGCGACCCCGACCTTGGCAAGGTCGTGCTCTACCAACTGAGCTATTCCCGCAACAGAATGTCATCTGCAAGTGATTGGAGCGGGAAACGAGACTCGAACTCGCGACCCCGACCTTGGCAAGGTCGTGCTCTACCAACTGAGCTATTCCCGCATCGGAATATCACTTACAAATTTTTTGGAGCGGGAAACGAGACTCGAACTCGCGACCCCGACCTTGGCAAGGTCGTGCTCTACCAACTGAGCTATTCCCGCAACAATTTGGTTGTCTTGAGGCTGGCTGATGATTGGAGCGGGAAACGAGACTCGAACTCGCGACCCCGACCTTGGCAAGGTCGTGCTCTACCAACTGAGCTATTCCCGCATCGGGCTGGTTTGCACCAGTGTCATCATCAGATTTTTGGAGCGGGAAACGAGACTCGAACTCGCGACCCCGACCTTGGCAAGGTCGTGCTCTACCAACTGAGCTATTCCCGCAACTACCTAAAACAGGCCGTACAGCATTTGGTTGCTTGCGCTACTGTACGGGAGCCGAATTATAAGAGCAGTCATTCCAATTGCAAGGGCTTTTTTGTCTGGTTGCGCGCGTTCGCTCAAAAGCTGGCCGAACTGTCGATTTTAGCAGCCAGCGCATGACAACCCCTTGCCGGAGAATCAGATCTTGAAGACGTGGCTGCGATAGAACTGCAACTCGGCGATGGATTCGCGGATATCGTCCAGCGCCTGGTGGGTGCCGCTCTTCTTGAACTGATCCAGCAACTCCGGCTGCCAGCGGCGTACCAGCTCCTTGATGGTGCTGACGTCGACGTTGCGGTAGTGGAAGAAGGCTTCCAGCTCGGCCATGTGCTTGACCATGAAGCGGCGATCCTGACCGATGCTGTTGCCGCACAGCGGGCTGGTGCGCTCCGGCACCCACTGGCGAATGAACTCGAGGGTCTCGGCAATGGCTTTCGCCTCATCGTGCTGACTCGCCTTGACCCGAGCGACCAGACCGCTCTTGGTATGGGTGTTGACGTTCCAGTCGTCCATCTTGGCCAGCTCTTCATCACTCTGATGAATGGCGATGACCGGCCCTTCGGCCAGTACGTTCAGATCCTTGTCGGTGACTATGGTGGCAATCTCCAGTACCACGTTCTCTTCGGGGTCCAGACCCGTCATCTCCATGTCGATCCATACCAGGTTCTGCGCGCTGACTGTCATGATTGCTCTCTCTATTGGGAGGAATGGCGGAATTTTGCCAATTTGCATGTATCATACTGGCTTTGGATCTGTTCATAAACTGGCGAATCGAGTGGCAAAGAAAGCAAAACTCAATCTGGGTCAACAAAGGCGCGTCCAGGCCAACCGCGAACGGCGGCTGCAAAAAGATCACACCACAATGGTGGATGACACCCTGTTTGGCCCCGCCATCGAAGGGGTGGTGATCAGCCGTTTTGGGCAGCACGCAGACGTGGAAGCGGTCGATGGCACCATCCACCGCAGCAACCTGCGGCGCAGCAGCATCAGCAGTCTGGTCTGTGGCGACAAGGTAGTGTGGCGTCCCGGCCTCAATGCCGCGACAGCGGGCGTCATCGAGGCGGTGCATCCGCGCCACTCGGTACTGACCCGGCCGGACTTCTACGACGGGGTCAAACCCATCGCCGCCAACATCGACCAGATCATCATCGTCTCGGCGGTGATGCCCGAGTTCTCCACCAACATCGTCGACCGCTATCTGGTGGCCGCCGAGGATGTGGAGATCCGCCCCCTCATCGTGCTGAACAAGGTCGACATGCTCGATGATACCGCCAGAGCGCGCATCGAGAGCCAGCTCGAAACCTACCGCAAACTCGATTACGAGGTGCTGCTGGTGAGCTGCGAGAGCGGCGAAGGGCTGGATGAGCTGAAAGCCGCACTGACCGACAAGATCAGCATCTTCGTCGGCCAGTCTGGGGTGGGCAAGTCGTCGCTCACCAACGCCCTGATGCCGGGGCTGGATGTACTGACCGGCGAGATCTCCGAAAACTCGGGGCTCGGCCAGCACACCACCACCACGGCGCGGCTCTACCACTTCCCGAGCGGCGGCGATCTCATCGACTCCCCCGGGATCCGCGAGTTCGCCCTCTGGCATCTGGAGGCCGACCGCATCACCTGGTGCTTCGTCGAATTCCGCGACTATCTGGGTGGCTGCAAGTTCCGCGACTGTACCCACAAGGACGATCCCGGCTGTGCCCTGCGCGCCGCAGTCGACGCGGGCGCCATCAGCGCCGATCGCTTCCACAACTATCACCGCATCCTGGAAACCATGCAGGAAGCCCGTCACGGTCGCCAGCAAGCGCGCCTGTGACCCTAATAAACCTACGTTGATGATGAACATGAGCATTACTGACAACCTGAAAATTGCCGGTCAATACTGTCTGCCCAAGCACGCCCTCTCCCGTCTGATCGGCAAGTTTGCCGCCGCCGAAGCGGGCAACATCACCACCAAGGTGATCGAGGCTTTTATCAAGCAGTACCAGGTCGACATGAGCGAGGCGCTGCACGAGAGCCCGGCCCACTACAAGAGCTTCAACGAGTTCTTCACCCGCGAGCTCAAGCCCGGTATCCGCCCCGTGGTAGAAGATGCCATGACTCTGGCGCTGCCGGTCGATGGCACCGTCAGCCAGCTCGGCCCCATCCAGCAGGGTCGCATCATCCAGGCCAAGGGCCACGACTACAGTGCTCGCGAGCTGCTGGGCGGCTATGAGGATCTGGTAGCGCCGTTCAAGGATGGCGACTTCGCCACCATCTATCTGGCGCCCAAGGATTACCACCGCATCCACATGCCGCTGGACGGCGTGCTGGAGAGCATGGTGTTCGTGCCGGGGGATCTCTTCTCCGTCAACCCGCTCACCGCCGAGAACGTGCCCAACCTGTTTGCCCGCAACGAGCGGGTGGTCGCCACCTTCCGTACTCCGCACGGCCCAATGGCGCTGGTGCTGGTCGGTGCCACTATCGTGGCCAGCATCGAGACCATCTGGGCCGGCAACATTGCGCCGACCAAAGAGAAGAAGGTGGTGCGCTGGGATTACACCGGCGATGAGGCCATTACCCTGCAGAAAGGCGCCGAGATGGGCCTGTTCAAGCTGGGCAGCACCGTGGTCTGCCTGTTTGGCCCGGGCATGCTGGCCGGTTTCGAGCCCCATCTGGCCAATGGCGTCACCACCCGTATGGGTCAGCCCTTTGCCAAGCTGGCGGAGCAGGCATGAGCGAGCAACCGAACGCCTCGCAGAAGAACAACCCGCTGCACGGACTGACGCTGGAAGCCATCGTCACCGCGCTGGTCGAATACTACGGCTGGGAAGAGCTGGGGCAGCAGATCAATATCCGCTGCTTCACCGATAATCCCAGCATCAAGTCCAGCCTGAAGTTCTTGCGCAAGACCCCCTGGGCCCGAGAGAAGGTCGAAAGCCTCTACCTCTACGTCCAGCGCAAGCAAGCCAAATCGAAGAAGGAAGGGCAAGATGGCCTTTAAGATTACCTACACCTATAAAAAACAGGCCAAAGAGATCGGCTACGCGAACGACAAGTTCCGCAGCATCTACGACGCCATCGCCGCTGCCGAAGGGCTGGATCTCACCAGTTTTCACGCCATGGAGGCCCAGCTGGCTCAGGTTTGTCGCCGTGACAAGAAAAGCGTGAAGGATTACCAGGAGAACTACTTCAAAGAGTTGGGATTCTCCAACATCGTCATCGAACGGGATCTGCAGGAGTAACCATGCGCACCTTGACCCTGATGGCCGCCTCTCTGCTGCTGGCGGCATGCAGTATACCGGAACAACATCTGGTGGGCGGCGATCGTGACAGCCACGGCTGTATCGGCAGTGCGGGCTATCAGTGGTCAGCGCTGACTGGCAAATGTGTGCGCCTGTTTGAAGAGGGTATCCGGCTCAATCCGACCGATGCCAGCCAGACCTGCAGCGCCTTCGTGATGTTCAATGCCGACCAGACGCTGGCCGAACTGCATCTGCCAAGCGGCGAGCAGCACCTGCTGACCCGTCAAGGTGCGGAGGGTAACTGGTCGTGGCAGGGCAGCGGCTACACCCTCTTTATCTGGAAGGGTTATGTGCTCAAACACGGTGACAAGGCGCTCTATCACGGGGAATAACCCGATCGCCTGATATCTTCGCGATATCCACCAAATAAAATGCCGACCCAAGAGTCGGCATTTTTGTATCTGACACAACCGGTTATCAGGCGCGGCTGAGGTAATCGGCCTGCCCTACCCACTTGTAGCTGGTGAGCTCGGTCAACCCCATGGGGCCACGGGCATGCAGCATCTGGGTCGAGACCGCCACTTCAGCGCCCAGACCAAACTGGCCACCATCAGTGAAACGGGTGGAGGCGTTGACATAGACAGCCGCCGAACCGGCGCCATTGACGAAACGCTCGGCGTTGGCCAGATCGTTGGTCAGGATGGCATCGGAGTGGCCGGCGTTGTGTTCGCGCATATGGGCCAGCGCCTCGTTCACATCCGCCACCAACTTGACCCCCAGGGTCAGCCCGAGCCACTCAGTATCGAAATCCTCCGGCCCCGCCTCGCACAGGTTGTCGGCACCCGCCAGCAGCGCCATGGCGTTGGGCGCGGCCACCAGCGTCACCTTGCGCTCGTTCATCAGCGTCACCAGTTGCTGCAGGAAGGTGGCAGCCACCTTCTCGTGTACCAGCAGGGTATCGAGGGCGTTGCAAGCGGAGGGGCGTTGCACCTTGGCGTTGTCGATGACCGCCAGAGAGCGCACCAGATCGGCACTCTCGTCGACGAAAATATGGCTGATACCGAACCCGCCGATGATGACCGGGATGGAGCTGTTCTCCTTGCACATCTTGTGCAGGCCAGCACCGCCACGGGGGATGATCATGTCCACATAGCGGTCGAGGCGCAGCAACTCGGCCACCAGCGCCCGATCCGGGTTGTCGATGTACTGCACCGCCGCCTCGGGCAGACCGGAGGCCGCCAAGGCATGCTGGATCACCCGCACCAGCTCCAGATTGGAGTGGAAGGTCTCGCGCCCGCCACGCAGTATGCTGGCGTTGCCGGTCTTGAGGCAGAGGCTGGCGATGTCGATGGTGACGTTGGGGCGCGCCTCGTAGATGACGCCGATAACCCCGATGGGCACCCGACGACGAGAGAGCCGCAGGCCATTTTCCAGCACCCGACTATCCATTTCGGCACCGACCGGATCGTCCAGCGTGATCACCTTGCGCACATCTGCCACGATACCGGCCAGCCGGGCCGGATTGAGCAGCAGGCGATCCAGCATGGCTTCTGACAAGCCCGCCTCACGGCCAGCCGCAATATCCTTGTCGTTGGCAGCAAGGATCTGCTCACTGCGCGCCTCCAGCTCGTCGGCGATGGCGGCCAGCGCCCGATTCTTCTGCGCCGTGCTGATGGTAGCCAGCTGATAGGCGGCTTCACGGGCCGCCTGTCCCATTTTCTCCAGACTCATCTCATTTCCCTTTGTTCATGCCGTGCCGCCCTGATTAGAGCAGCACCATATCGTCTCGATGGATGGCTACTGAACCATATCCATAGCCCAATACCTGCTCAATCTGATCCGAGTGGACGCCACGCAGCCTGTCCAGCTCCAGATGGTCGTAACGGCAGATGCCGCGCGCCAACTCGGCGCCTTTGGGATCGAGGATCCGCACCACATCGCCTCGAATAAAGTCGCCCTTGACCGCCACAATCCCCTTGGGCAGCAGGCTGGAGCCTTTCTCCTTCATGGCGGCGACAGCCCCCTGATCCACATGCACTTCGCCGTGAGGGGGCGGGCCTGCCAGGATCCAGCTCTTGCGTCCTTCCAGCGGGGAGGCCAGCGCCGGGAACAGGGTGCCAATCCGCTCGCCCTTGGCGAGACGGCCGATCACCTCCGGCATCTGGCCGGTCGCTATCACCACGTTGACGCCGGCGCGGCGCGCCACATCGGCGGCCTGCAGCTTGGTAGCCATGCCGCCGGTGCCGAGGCCGCTGACACTGTCACCCGCCAGCGAGCGCAGGGTATCGTCGATGGTCTGCACTTCTTCGATCAACTGGGCATCTGGATTGGTGCGCGGATCGGCGGTAAAGAGCCCCTTCTGATCTGTCAGCAGGATCAGCAGATCCGCATCCGCCAGAATAGCGGCCCGTGCGGAGAGGTTGTCGTTGTCGCCGACCTTGATCTCGGCGGTCGCCACCGCGTCGTTTTCGTTGATGACCGGAATAATGCGGTGATCGAGCAGGGTGCGCATGGTGTCGCGGGCATTGAGATAGCGCTCCCGATCTTCCAGATCGGCGCGGGTCAGCAGCATCTGGCCGATATGCAGACCGTAGAGGTTGAACAGATCCTGCCATACCCGAATAAGCTGGGTCTGACCAACCGCCGCCAGCATCTGCTTGTTGGGCAGGGTTGGCGCCAGTGGCGGGTGGCCCAGATGTTCACGCCCGGCGGCGATAGCCCCTGATGTGACGACCACGACCCGATGGCCGTGACGGTGCAAGGCCGCACACTGTCTGACCAGCTCGACCATATGGGCACGATTGAGCTGGGAAGACCCCCCTGTGAGCACGCTGGTGCCCAACTTGACAACTATGGTTCTGTTTTCCATGGGAGCATAAAGGCTAAAAAGTAAGGAATATCTTTATACCCACGGCCATGGAGCCCTGCAAGGCAATTAACGCCGGGGTGAGGAGATGAAGCAAAGGCCCGGATGATTGCGGGCGGAAGGGAAAATGGCTGACTGATGGCCCGGCAAACAGCGGGATGCTGCTCGCCGGGCATCAGGGATCAAGCAGCCGTTACGGTCAACTCGTTGGTGACCTGCTCGGCAGGAGACAGGTGACACTCAAGTGCGGCCAGCTTGTCGCTGATGAGCTTGTAGAAACGGTTGAGGGTCCGCTCCACTTCTACCTGGTGCTTCTTGGGGATCGGCTTGTCCAGCCACTCACCATCAGCATTGTAGAAACCGAGCTGATAGTGGTAACGGAAATGGTGATCGTCCTGCTCCAGCACCAGCCACCAGCCCCAGAACTCCCGTTTGTCCGGCGCCGGCTTGGCACTGACACAGACCGACAGGCAGTCGAAACGATAACGCCCCTCTTCGCAGAGATCTTCGCGCAAATAGGGGCCAATGGCAGCAAACTGCCTCAGCAGTCGCTTGTAGGTCACTCTTTCAGACATGTTAACCTCCCTGTTAAACAAGCCGCGCCACCTCGGGATGGCGTCAGTTCTTTAGCGCAATGTCAGGTACACAAATGCTGTTTCAGCCACTCGACGATTTCGTCCAGTGCCTTGTCATACACCTCCAGCAAAGGCTGTTTGTCGAATACGATGGCCTTGCCGTTACGACTGGCCGCCGCCAATGCCCGTACATCCTGCTCGGGACAAATAAAATCTCGCTTGTGTCCAATACTTAATATCGGCACAGAGGTGCGAGTCCCCAGTAATCCTTGCGTTTTAAGTGAAAATACCTGGCACTTGGTACGCATGCCGTCCCACTGCGCCGCATCCGCCCCCAACCGGTTGGCCAGACTATCCCGCATCATGCGCGGACACTTGGCAAACAGCTCCTGATTGGTAAACACCTGATTGACCCCGGCGCCGACACAGACCACGGTGCGCAGCTTGAACGGTTCGATAAAGGCCAGTCTGGCTGCGATATTGCCCGCCAGACGCATTCCCACCATGGCGATACGCTGATGATCGACCCAGGCCACCTCGGAGAGGTAATGGAGCACCGCCTGATGGAGACGGCTGGTATCCTGCACCAGCGGCCAATGCTCGGCATAGCCGACCCCAGGCATATCGAGGGAGAGCATGCCGATACCGTTGGGCTCGAGCCGTTTGAGATAGAAGTTGAGGAAATCGAGCTGCAGGGAGTCGATCCCGCCGCTGATGATCACCAGCGGCACCGGTTTTTCGGTCGTCGGCAGGTGGAGATAACCCTGAATATGCTTGCCGCGAAAAGGCACCTGGATCTCTTTGAGCGGCACCTTGAACAGGCGACCCGCCTCGCGATAGGCCATGTTACCGAGCAACTGGGCCTGATCCGCCAGCTCGTCATCCTTGAGATGGGGATAGCTGGCGATGGAGTAGTAGCGCACCGCCTTGAGCAGCTGTTTCAAGGCGCCAGAAGGATCACCCTTCTCGCGCAGTTCGCGGCCCTGCTTGAAATAGTTGCCAGCCACCTGACTCCATTCGTAGATCCAGTTGCCGGGCACATAGCCCTTGATGGTATCGAGATAGCAATCGTGGGTGCGCTCGCCAGTCGCCATGGCGATACGGGCCAGGGTCTGCTCCACTTCGATGGGGTCTGCCCCCTGCCAGGTCCAGGAGGGACGGCGCAGCAAGCGATACCAGCTCTTTGACATGGATCCGTCGATAAACATCTCGTCTGACTCGGCTTGCGCCAGATCAGCCGCACTGGAGTTGGAGATCTCGGATGTTTCCAATACCTTCTTGACGCGGGTAAAGAGCTGTTCGGTCAGGTTTAGGTCTTCGTTCAAGTCCAAGATAGTGTCCCATTCATATCAGGCAATAGCTCATCTTAACCACTTTTACTGCCCATCAGCCACCCTGCAACAGATTGATACACAAAAAAACAGGGCTCCAAATTGGAGCCCTGTGAAACCATTATTGCCGGTTGCGACCAATGGACGCAGCGAGCGTCACATCCCGATCCCGTTACTTTTCGTCGCAGATCGGTGTGGCGAACTCCAGTGCCATATCCCACGGCTGTTCGATCCAGGTATCCTGCGGGATCGCCACTTCGAAATCGTCCAGCAGCGCTTCGCCCATCGGCTTGGCGAAAATCGCGATGAACTTGGCTTTCGGGTAGAGCTCGCGGATCGCCTTGGCGGTAGTGCCGGTGTCCACCAGATCTTCCACCACCAGCCAGCCTTCGCCGTCACCGGCGGTGGTGGCAGCCTTCACGACCACCAGCTCGCGCTGGCTGTCATGGTCATAGCTGGAGATGCAGAGGGTTTCCACATTACGAATGCCAAGTTCACGGGCCATCAGGGCTGCGGGCACCAGACCACCACGGCTGACCGCGATGATACCTTTCCACTGGCTGACAGGCAGCTGACGACGGGCCAGACGGCGAGCTTCACGTTGCAGGTTGTCCCACGACACATAGAATTTTTTAGGCATAGTAATGAACTCAACGACTTATAGTTAAAACAAAGGGTTATGACGCAACGGTGCGCCGTGTTATGCAATGCTTACGTAATTCTGCCGCCACTTTGCCGCCATTTTTTGCCTATGAGTGAGGGCTGGCCAGAGGGTTTAATCTGACCGCGTCATCAAGGTGATCGGGGGCAAAGTGGGCGTATCTCATGGTCATCGTGATAGTGCTGTGACCGAGGATGCGCTGTAGGACAAGGATATTACCACCGTTCATCATGAAATGGCTCGCAAACGTATGCCGCAGGACGTGAGAAAGTTGCCCTTCGGGCAGTTTTACCCCTGAATTTTCGGCGGCGTATTCGAATGCGTCATAGCATGGGGGGAACAGTTTGCCCTCATAGAGGCCCCGCTTGGGGATGAGTTCATAGAGTTCTGGCGAGATAGGGACCGATCGATTGCGCTTGCTCTTGGTCTGGGTGAAGGTCAGCCGGTATTTGCTCACCTGGGATCGGGTCAACCCCTGCACCTCAGACCAGCGGGCGCCGGTGGCCAGACAGAGCTTGACCACAGTGGTCAGGGCCGGAACGCGGGACTTGGCACAGCTGGCCAGCAGCAGGTCGATCTCGGCCGCCGTCAGAAAAGACATCTCGTTTTCTTGGGTCTTCACCTTGCGCAGCCCGGTCAGCGGGTGGGGATTGACCCACTCCCCCAACCGGATCAGCTCGCCGAACACCGCATTGAGCAGCCGCTGCTCATCGTTGACCGTCTTTGGCCCTGCCGCCCTGTCTCTGCATCGCCCGGGAAAGATGATGGCCCCAGTGAGCCGCCCCTCGCGGTAGGCGGCAAAATGGCTCTTGTTGAAATCGACGGCGTAGGGGTCACCCATCGCACCGGCCATCAGGTCGAGCTTGCGCCTGACCTGATCCCCCGCGACCAGCGTCTGGCCGTGCAGGCGGTACCACTGCTCGATGATGTCGGAGAGGCGCCGCTTGTCTTCGGTCACCTTGTTGGCCGTCAGCCAGGGGTTGCTGTTGCTCTCTTCGAGTAGCCACTTTTCCCACACCTGCGCCTCGCCCTTGGTGGCGAACCGCTTGCGCTTGCGGGGGCCGTCGCGGCCTTGGGGATAGACTTCGGCAAGCCAGGGGCGCGGCTTGCCGTCATCGAGTTTGCGGACTGTCATTACTTATCGATGGTTACAAGTAGACTGTTTTCGACAACAGAGACGTTGACGGGCAATCCATTTATCACTGTTTTCCCGGGGGTCATGTCACCAGATAAAGCACGCTCAATGAACTTACCATCTGTGCCAGTTATCACCGCAGCCAGCTTGGTTACCATGCTTTGTGCAATCTCGTTTTTTTCTTTGAACTCGGCCTCAGAAAATGTTCTGAGCGAGAGGTTGATTCGGTCAGGGGAGGTTCTGAACTCTATAGATGCAACAGGGCTTTCTTGCATGTAAAAACCATGCCCATCATCAAGGCTGTATTTTTTGACCGGTTTCAATCCTGAGCCGCTCAAGATCAGCGCCTCATCAAGTACCGGGGCAGTAACGGTTTCAGAAGCAGCCGCCGTTTCCGTGGGGTGAGTTGAATTATCACAGCCAGTTAACAGGATGCAGCTGATAACGGTAGCCAGTAGCAAGCGCATTAAAAAATCCCTCTTTGAGTTATTAAAACTTTTTCCCAGCCCATGCCACACGGCCAACGATATGTACATCGGCCTGCTGTTCTTTGGTGACCACTTGGGTTTCATAGCCGGGATTGTCTGAGATGACCTTGATGCCGCCGAGCACATCGAATTGCAGCCGCTTCACCAGCAGGCTGTCACCGATGCGCAGCACATAGAGGCCATCACGTAGCGCCTCACTGCTGCACAGGTTAACAAGGATGATGTCGTTATTGCTGATGGTGGGCTCCATGCTGTCGCCATTGGCGCGGATCACGGCCAGCCGTTCGGGGGATAGCCCCTCTTTTTTGAGCCATTCAGTGCGGAACGCCATCGGCTCTGTTTTCAGCTCTTCGGAAACCGTCGCCCCGAAACCGGCAGAAGCAAACACCTGATAGCAATCAACCAGGGTGTAGTCCTGCATCTTGCTGTTGAAAGAAGCAGGTTCTTCAGCTACGGAGGTTTCATCAGCGGAGCCTGAAACATAAGAGGGGACTACGGGAAGTTCGGGAACCTGCTCAGGTCGTTCACCAATCCCCAAACACATCCATAGAAACAGGTTCTGCTCATGACCACAAATCTGAGCCACCAAGCCAACGGATGGCATCGTTTCGCCAGTGACGTATTTGCGAAGCACGGCATCACTGACACCGACACGACGGCCAAATGACCGATAATTTTCCCTGCCAATAAGAGCTTCAAGCCGCTTTGCAAAGCCTTTCATATCAAACACAGATAGCCACCTGACATATCAGAATTTTTTCCCTACCCGAACAACACGCCCAACGATATGAACATCTTGGCGCTGTTCTTTTGTGACCACCTGTTCACCATAAACAGGGTTGTCAGAAATAATTTTGAGGCCGCCAAACGGGTCGAACTGCAGGCGCTTGACGAGCAGGCTTTCACCTATGCGCAAAACATAAATGCCATCCCTCAATGACTCACCGTTGCAAAGGCTGATCAGGATCTTCTCGTTGTTGCTGATGGTAGGCTCCATCGAATCACCCTTAGCTCGGATGATTGCCAGTCGCTCAGGCTTGAGACCATCGCCTTTCAATTCATCAGTTCTGAACGGCTCGGGAGGCAGCTTCAACTCATCGGCAATAACGGCACCGTGCCCAGCTGATGCGAATACGTGGTAGCTATCGACGAGGGTGATCTCTTCTGCGTTGGCGCTGTACGCCGCCTGTGCATCTTTAAGTGAACTGTTGCCATGGCTCTGCTCGCCTGCATCAGTGGAGGAATGTTTGCTGATAGGGGATGTTGCCAGCTGCTCGGGTACCTCACCAATACCCATACATAACCAGACGAAGAGCGCAGGGTCATGGCCAGCAATTTGGGACACCAAGGCTACGGACGGCATGGTCTCACCGAGGCAATACTTCCTGACAACGGCGTCACTAACACCCACCCGACGCCCGAAAGAACTGTAGGTTTCTCTTCCTACTAGCTGTTTCATTCGGCTGGAGAACGCTTCCAGGTCAAAGGCAGTGCCGTTAAGAATCTTCATGGAATTACACCTCTGATCACAAGTTCACACTTTTAAGTTGCGCACCTCTGCGTCATTGGATATTCTTACTTTAAATCAGCAACACACACCAATCGTCGGGATTAAGAGTGTTTTTCTGTTGATAGGTAAGAATTGGACGCATAGGAGCGCAGTATGACGCAACAAGACATCAAAAAACAGCCTATAGGGCGCACTGCCGCACCAGTAGGTGACGAATCTCACCAATCCGGCGACCTGCTGGCTGCTGCTGTATTGCGCGAGCTGGAGACCATCAAACAGAGCTTGGCGCTCTCCGTCCTGCCAGCTATTCCGCTGGAAGCCTTCCTGACGATGTTGCGAGAAGAATTCAAGTTTGACCTGCCGGTGCGTACCGCTCAGGCAATGATTGCTGATGGCCGCATCCCCCAACTGCCCAAGTTGAGCACGAAGGACAAGCCGTGGGTCAATCTGGTGCGCTGGCGTGAGATGGCTAAAGAGCCATCCAACTATCTGCATATGGCACATGAAAACTCCCGTCACCGCATAGCCAAACCTGCAACCACCAAGTCAAAGCAGCAGCGAGCTGCTTGACCTAACGGTAGCGATTGAGCACAGGGGGTTAAAGTGTCTACCAATAAGCCTAGCGCACACACCGGATTTGCGAGCGCCTGCGACCGATTTAAAGCAGCGCACGACCTTGAGGCCATTGCCCACGCGATCGGCATGAGCGGCCATGTGCTGCGCAACAAGTTCAATCCGGCGCAAGAGCGGCACAAGCTGACCGCGACCGACCTGATCGACATCTACCGCGTCACCGGTGACGACACCCTGTTTGATGGCCTGCTGTTTGATTGCCAGCTCACCGCCGTTCGCCTGCCTTCCTCCGATGCGGTGATCCAGCCAGAGGCCCGCGCCCAGCAGGCGCTCAACGCTGGCGCCAACATCCTCGGCGTGACGGCTCAGGCTACCCAGGTGCTCAACACTGGCCGCGTCACCAAACACCATCGCAATGCCGTGATGACCGGATTGATGGCGGGCATCGAGCACATGGTGCTGCTCGCCACCGAAATCGAACAGAAATTCAATTCCGTCCCCACCCTCGCCTGTGCCGCCGATATCGCGCGCGCCAGCCTGGGAGCATAGGAGAACACCATGAGACTGAAATGCCCCCACTGCAACGCCCGCGCCAACATCCGTACCAGCCGGGATATGGGGCCACTGAGCGGCTCGGCCCGCTATCAGTGCAGCAATGTCGAGTGCGGCCACACCTTCAAGGTGTTGTTCGAGATCACCGAGACCCTTTCACCCAGCGCCATGCCTAACCCGTCCGTGGTGCTGCCCCAGTTTCAACGCAAGGCAAAGGAGACTGCCCAATGAGACTACGCGCCGAGCAGCCGGGGTTGATCCCGCTGCCGTTCCTGCTGATGACCCGCGCCACCGTCGTGAGCGATTGCGATGAGCCGGTGATGCGCAACACCACCCGCTTTGATGGCAGCTATCTGGAAGACCATCAAGGCCGTCGCGGCACCCTGCGCTTTGCGCCGCGCCACCCAGGCAAAACACCGCGCCCGCACTGGCTGACCCAGCTGCTGCAGGCATAACCGGAGGGCCACCCCATGAACACAGCAAAGGTCATTGCACTCGTTCAACAGCCAAGCGCCGCAGAAGTGGCACTGGCAGAAATGCGCGCCCGCTTCGGCCGCAATGGGGCGGCCAGCCGCTGGTCACGCCTGCCGACTCGGGCCCGCGCCGTCATCTGCTATGCCGCGGGGATCTCGCCTTCGGCAGCAGCGCAGGAGCTGGGCCAGTTCGAGTTTGACCAACAAGAAGCCATCCGGCTCGCACTGGGCGACCTGCTCGCCACCCTGCGGGAGTTTGATGGCTCGGTGCTGCACCGCCGCGAGTGGCACCGCGCCGCCCGCCACATTGATGGGCCGACCCGCAGCGAGCTGGAACAGGCAGAGCTTGAGAATAAGCGCCGGGCAGAGCTGAACGCTCAAGCCAGCGAATTGGAAAACCGCTTGGCGGTTGCAAGAAAAGTGGTCGGAAACGGCCAATAAAAAACCCCGCTATCGGTGTTGGCGCACCAGCGGGGCTTTCAATCAATCAGCGAGGTAACCCTCATGAACAATCTTACAGCAGAACAGGCGATCCGCAAAGTAGCGAACAGCCTCATTAATACCCATCGCCCCCAGCTGGGCGCCTGCCATAGCACCGCCGTCGAGGCGAGCCTTGAGGCACTGGCAGAACTGGCCGACGAGTTGAGCCTGCTCGACATCTACGCCGAGCTGACCAAGCGCCTCGACATCCTGCAGGGTGGCCAGCGGCCGCCGGTGCTGGATATGGCCGCAGCCAAGCCGCACCTGCTCGCAGACCATCACGAAAACAAAGAAGGGTCCGTCTACACCCAGGGGTTTAACCGTGGCTGGACTGAGGCGGCCGTTCACCCAATCAAACAGTTCCCAGGCATCGACCAAGGCATTTATGAGCAAGGCCGTGCAGACGGTCGCCGCGCCTTTGAAGAGGCATCAAAAACATGGTTCCTGCCGCCCTTCGCTCATGAGTTGCAAGGGGGTGCCAAGTGATCGCCATCACCACCAAGCACACCGCCCAATCACCGGCCGCTGCCGCCGCCTATCTGGTGCGCCACGGCTACATCAACGTGAAAAACAGCTGGCTGCGTGGCCAGCGTCACGCCGCCCGCATCGAGCTGCTGCCGTCTGGCCGCGCTCGGGTTCTGGAAGGAGTAGCAGCATGAGCAGCACAACCGGCAATGTCATCGAGCGCGAGCTCTACCCTACCCCGCCAAGCGCCGTTGCTGCTCTGCTGAACCGCATCAGCTTTCGCGCTGGCGATCACTTTATGGAGCCGTGCCGAGCAGAAGGGAACATCTTTGACCCTGTGCCGCTCCCTGCCGAACAGAAAGAGTGGGCCGAGATCCGCCATGGCCGTGACTACTTGGCGTGGGATTTTGGTCGCAAGTTCGACGTCATCATCACCAATCCGCCGTTTTCACTGACCGAGGAGTTTTTGAGAAAGAGCCTGTCTGAGCTCGCGCCTGATGGAACCCTGATTTATTTGCAGCGGGTGAACTTCTTGGGAAGCAAGAAGCGGGTGCCGTTCTGGGCAGAAGTAGGCTTTCCGAACAAAACCCCGATCCTGGTACCGCGCCCGCGCTTTGTGAATGGCGGGTCTGACTCCTGCGAATACAGCTGGTTTGTCTGGGATAACGGCGGTCGTGTGAACCTGCCGAACGGCCTGAGCCATTTGATTGCGGAGGATGCAGCATGAGCCATCAAATGATCGATATGGGCAAGTTGGAACAAGAAGGCAGCACCAGTGAAATGGCGTTAATCGCGTCCATGGATGCAAGTAAGGCCATCATCCAGGTAAGGCAAGGAGCTATTCACCAGCTTCAAAAACAACTGGTATCCCTGCGCCAGTCGCGAAAGCCGACCACCAATAGCTTTGCCATATCAGCCTTGTTGTTTGCCTGCCGCAATGAACGGCAATGGATTGATTTTGCGATCAATCAAATCGAACAAGACGAGAAACTCATTGAGGAAATATATCGGATTAGAGCTGGCAGCCCAGTCCGCACGCTGGAGGAGATCATCAAATGAGCCATCAACAGCTGATCGACGTGTGGGTAAACAAAATGCTGAACGCCAGCAACGAGCTGCGCGACCTGCAGCGTGACCTGCTCGACCTGCGCAAAGACGGCCCACACGGCCAGCGCACTCCGGCAAAAACCCATCTGACCCTATGCCGTCTGGCCCGCCGTTCGGTTAAGGCGGCATCCAGCAAAGTCCGCTCACTCCACACCGGAGGCGCCATCTAATGACTCAACAAAAAACAGCCGGGCATGCCCCGGCTTTGGGCGTCGTGCGCCCTGCATTCCGCATCAACCCCACAAGCAAGGTCACGCTGGAGCCCTGCACCAAGTGCAAACAGACCGCTGTTTGCCTGCCGGTGGCTGGCCGTCATGGTCGCCGCGCTTATCCCTACTGTGTCGAAACCTGCTGGCCGCTGGCCCGCGCTGCCAGTGAAACCGTGGTGAAGGTTGAACCAGCAAGCCGCCCGCTGATGCGGTGCAGCTGCTGCGGCGAGTTCGGCCATGTGCGGCCGGTGATCCTGTCTGGCGATCGCCTGACCAGTCTCGTTTTCTGCGAGCGCGCCTGCTGGTCTGACCGTCTGGCCACGCTGGAGCAAGTTCCCACCTGCGGCCAGTGCGGCCGCTATCTGCAACCGAACGAATACACAAACGGCAAGTGTGGGGTGTGCAAATGAATCACAACGTTATTTCAGTTTCTGGCGGCAAAGACTCCACCGCCACCCTTCTGCTGGCAATCGAGCGGAACGCCGAAAACCTGCAAGCAGTTTTTTGTGATACCGGCCATGAGCATCCAGAGGTTTATGGCTATCTGGACTACTTGGAGGTTCGGCTTGGTCTCGTAATTCGTCGTGTTAAGCCTGACTTTTCTGAACAGGTTATCCGCAAACGCGATGTGGTTTTGACCAAATGGCGAGATGAAGGCGTCAGTGAACAAATCATCGAGCGTGCCATCGTCGCACTTCAACCGACAGGCAACCCATTCTTGGATTTGTGCCTGTGGAAAGGGCGTTTCCCAAGCACCATGGCTCGGTTCTGCACCGAAGAACTGAAGCGCAACCCAATGCAACAGCAAGTGCTATTCCCTCTGCTGGAAGACCATAAAACAGAGGAGGTATGGAGCTGGCAAGGTGTGCGCGCGGATGAGTCAACATCGCGTTCAAAACTGCCTGAGAAAGATGAGGTGCGTGATGGCCTGATAAACTACCGCCCGATCCTGACCTGGACTGCGCAGGATGTTTTCGAGTTTCACCGCAAGCATGGTGTGAAATGGAACCCGCTCTATGAGCAGGGCTTGAGCCGTGTTGGCTGCATGCCTTGCATCATGTGCCGGAAAGACGAGCTGCGTGAAATTGCCAACCGCTGGCCAGAAGAGATCGAGCGCGTCGCAGAGTGGGAACGACTGGTGAGCATGGCCAGCAAGCGCGGCGCCTCCAGCTTCTATGGCCCGCGTGTCGCGGGTGGTGGTCAGTCTGTCGAGATGATGACACATGAAGAGGCTCAGGAGCTGCTGAACATAAATCGAGTGGTTGAGTGGTCGATGACTGGCAGGGGTGGAAAGACATTTGACATGTTCGCCCGCCTTGCTCCTGACGTTGGTTGCTCCAGCGCATACGGTCTTTGTGACAATCCAGTGTTTGAGCGTAGTGGCGCTATAGCGACACAGGGGCGTGTGGCATGAAAGAATCCCTCACCAACCTGTGCGGCATCCAGCTGCCGCCAAATTACTGCACCGGCTTTGATGCCATCCAGATGGGCAAGGCGGCCAACCAGCTGACCCGCGTCGAGTGGCACGTTGCCAAGCCATTGGCCAAGACCTACCTGCGCCGTTACCAAGCAAACCACAAGACGGCAAACATCTGGCTGCGCCGGATGGTGGATGCCTGCGCCGCTGCACAATCCCGTTTCCCGATCCCGGTGCATCACCTGCGCAACGACATCCGCCGCGAGCTGGTCGCTGCCGAGTGGGCCCGCCGCTGCCAGCAGATGCTGGCCTTGGGTGCGAACGAGCGAACAGCTGCAGAGCTGCTGGCCGATCTGGGCGCGCAGGCGCAAGCGTGGCACTTCTGCCCGCCCCTGCCGGCCGACCCGCGCCACAAGGCGGAAAGCCTGCTGGGCCGCAAACTGAATGAAGAAGAGAAGGCCGAGATGGCCCCTGCCGTGGAGAAGTTCGAAGGGGCTGCAGCCAGCCTGCTGGTGCGCCTGCTCGATGAGTCGTGGTGGCTGCGCAAGATAAACCGAGCCTGGGCAGTCTATTGCGAGCTGATCGCCATCCTCACCGGTCAGGTGCGCAAGGGGGTTAGCCCCTACGCCAGCGCCCACGCGGTGCGCGAGTTCACCCAGCGCAAGGCGGCCCAGCGGGCATGGATGGAGAGCATGAGCGCCGTCAATGAGGAGCTGGGGCAGGAGATCGATCTGGCCGACGCCATCATGGGGTCGGTAGCCAACCCGGAGATCCGCCGCCATGAGCTGATGGTGCGGATGCGCGGGTTTGAGGATTTGGCGCAGGAGCAGGGCAAGCTGGGGCTATTCCTGACCCTGACCGCACCATCCAGCTATCACGCATGGCGCCAGGGCAAGCAAGACAAGAGCAAGACCTACCAGAACGAGGGGTTCAACGGCAGCAACCCGACCAAGACCAATCGCCTGCTCTGCAAGCAGTGGGCCCGCTTTCGGGCTGCACTGGCCCGCGAAGGGATCATGGCCTTTGGCTTTCGCGTAGTGGAGCCGCACCACGACGGTACGCCGCACTGGCATTGCCTGCTGTTTATCAACCCGGAACACAAAGACGCCTTTTTGACCCTGCTGGCCTACCACTTCACCGATGCCGAGCGGGCAGAGCTCAAGATGCCGAACGGCGACCAGCTCGACGCACTGGCCAAGATGAAAATCCGCAACAAGATGCCGCGCATCAAGTGGCTGCTGGATGTGAATGACCAAGCCGTGGTTAAGGCCATCAATCCGCGCGTGAACTGGAAGGAGATCGACCCGACCAAGGGCAGCGCCACCGGTTATATCGCCAAGTACATCGCCAAGAACATCGACGGCCACAAGGTCGGGATGGACTACGAAGCCGAGGCGCCGGTTGACCACACCACCATCGCGGTCGCCGCCTGGGCGAGCTGCTGGCGCATTCGCCAGTTCCAGCAGATCGGCGGGCCGTCTGTATCGGTATGGCGCGAGCTGCGCCGCTTGGGCGACGAGGTGATCGAATGGGATTGCGTGCTGGAGGCGGCCCGCTATGCCGCTGATAACAAGATGTGGGGCCGTTTTGTCGAGGCCATGGGCGGCATCGAAACCCCGCGCAAAAACCATCTGATCAAGCTCTCCAAGCGTCTGGACGAAGCCGCCAACAAATACGGCGAGGATGTGCTGCGCCTGCTGGGGGTGATCTCCGACGTGGGCCAGACCACCGCCGTCACCCGCACCGAAGGCTGGCAGATAGTGCGCAAGGGTGCCGCTGTGTCGGGTTTGGGCGAGCAACGCGAGCATGCAGTTGGCGAGCGCAGCGAGTTGCAGTCAAGCGGCGGCAGCCGCGCCCCTCGGAGTTCTGTCAATAACTGTACGGAAGGATCTAAATCAGGGGTTAAAGGATCCGCTCTGGCTAAAGAGCTGATTCGAATGGGTCTGGATGTGAGTAACGAAGACCTGCTGTTGCGGGGCTGCATCATCAACGCCGACGGCCAATATGTGCGACTGGTCGGCGATCGGCTGATTGTGACCCGCAACTGGCCTGGGGCAGGCGATGCGGTGGCCGACCAGCTGACCGCAGAGGTCGAGGCCGAGCTGGCCCGCAACCGTGCCGCCAGCAGCAGCGAGCTGAAACAGCAGGCCCGCGAGCTGATGCTCAACGGCGGAAGCGTCACCGACTGGCTGGCCAGCCTGCCGCTGCAACAGGCCGATGAGGCGATCGCCACCCTCACCCGCTTGGTGGATGACGAAGAGGATCGCGGGCGCTATCAGCCCACCGAACAGGAGCAGGCCCGCGTCGCGAGCTTGCAAGCCGACAACCAGCGCCACGGCGCAGAGATTGCCAAGGCGCGGGCGCGCCTGGGCGTTGAGTAAGGAGAAGGGTATGCAACATCTCAAGTGGAATCAGACCAGCGATCAGGAGCAGGCAAGCGTGATGGCAAGCAACTGGTTGCTTAACTGCAACATTCTGGACACCGAGACCACCGGACTTGATGACCAAGCCGAGATAGTAGAAATCAGCATCATCGACCAGTTAGGAAAAGTGGTTTTTGATTCACTGGTTAAGCCACAAAAGCCGATCCCGGCAGAGGCCACCGCCATCCATGGCATCACCAATGACATGGTAGCTACCGCCCCGAGTTGGGCAGACATCCATGATGAAGTGTGCAGGATTGTCAGCAGCAAGCCGCTGGTCATCTACAACGCTGACTACGACACACGCCTGATGGCTCAGACTGCGGCGCTTTATGGGCTACAGCCAGTGAGTGCCACAGCAGGGGTTCACTGCGCAATGCTTGCCTATGCCGAGTTCTATGGCGACTGGAACGACTATAAGGGTTCATATCGTTGGCAGCGCCTGACTAATGCGGCCGCACAGCAAGGAGTTGTGACTGATGGACAGGCTCACCGCGCCTTGGCGGATGTAATGATGACGCTGGGCGTGCTGCAGGCGATGGCTCGGCAACGGGTTGGGGGTGAGGCATGAAGCACGACAACGATCACCTGAAATTCCCGTCGGGCAATACTGTTGAATTTTGCCGCAAGAAAGCCAAAAAGCTGGTGAAGGAAGAGAAAGCGAAGGGTAAGGAGTTGAAGCTATCAAGAGCTCTGGACATGGTAGCCATTGCCAACGGGATACAGGGCGGATGGGCCGAGGCCATGCACTTGCTTGAAATGGGGGCCGCATGCACCACGAACTGAAAATCATGCCGCGCTACTTCCAGCCGGTACTGGACGGCGCCAAGCCGTTCGAGATCCGCGACAACTCAGACCGCAACTTTAAAGAGGGTGACACTGTCACCCTCAAGGAATGGAACGGCACCCGCTATACAGGCAGGGCTACAAAATTGCAAATAACCTACGTCACAGACTACGCCCAGCGGCCGGGGTTTGTAGTGTTCGGGATGAAGGCTATTGAAGATAGAGCGGGTCGCCCTTCAAAAGAGGAGATTGAGATGCTGGCCGCTGCACTGACTGCTCAGGCTAAGGAGCTCAGAGACTGCGGGCCGGATGAATGGAAGTCTGTCAGCGATATGGTTGAAGGAGCGCTCAATAACATCCGGTTCGACATGAAGGAGGGCGCATGTTCCACGAAATGAAAGACTGGGTTCGTCGCCACTTCGAGGCATGGCTGGTACTGCTGGCCGCCAAGATACTGATCGGCCGGAACGTCCAGCGCTGCAAGGTAGTATCGCGCAAGGACAATAACGACATGTGGTATATGGCCGAGAAGCTGGAGCTGATCGCCAAGCGGATGCGGAACAAGTATGAGGAGCGCCGCTGATGAAAGCGCCAAAGGATGCCAAGGCCCGCAAAGAGGCCCAGCGCAAGCGCGATAAGGTGCTCGGCATCAAGCGGGTGGAGGTTCGGCTCTCCATCCGCGAGCGTGAGCAGCTGGATGCCCTGCGCGCGGCCAGGGCTGGCGCTGATGAACCCTACTCTGCCGACGAGTACATCAGCACCCTGATCCGCCGCGACTGGGAGAAGTGGCAAGAGCAGGAGGCAGAGCTGCAAAAGCAGACCTGCCAGCACTGCAACTGCGCGCTGCCAAAGGGATGCGGAGGCGCCTTCAATGGCCAGAGCGAATGCTGGCACACCCAGGGCGACAAGACGCTGGCGCTGTAAGGAGGAAACATGCAACAGGAACAACAACACGAGCCCGCCGTTGGCGGGCGCTATCGGGTGATCCGCCCTGCCGAGTCGTTCGAGGATATTGACGGGAGCCATGTTACCTTCGCCCGGGTTGAGTTTGTGGCCGAGGTGCTGGAGAAGCCAGACAAGGTGCTGGCCTTTGATGGCTTCAAGAAGGTCATCGAGCCATTGCCGGAGCACCTGAAAGCGCCGGAATGGTTGTGGGTCCGCAAGCTGCGCACCGGCCGCCGCCAGTGGTTGAACCGCAACACCTGCCAACTGGTGCCCATGCTGTAATTGCAAAATGTGTCCGGTCACGAAAGCGTGACCGGACACATTTCATTAATTACCATGTCAGCACAACCAAGGGGGATACGATGAGTTTTAACCTGTGCAACCTGCCACCGGCAGAGAAGGCGCTGATAGAGGTAGACAAGGCCGCAGCCTATGCGGTGTGGAAGGAACGCAACGGCCATCTGGCCACCGCCGAACTGGACAGCAGCGCATTCAAAGGCCATGAGCTGGAGGTGTTCACCAAGGCGCTGGCAAAGTACCGAGCCAGATAGTGATCACCATCGAGCAAACCAGTAATAGCCCCTCATACAGGGGCTTTTTTGTGCAGATGAAGGCCAAAATATATAAAAAGGATATACAAAGGATATATTTCTTATATCAGCAGGGCACCCAGCCAAAAAATATTAAATTGGTATTTCCAATGGTGGCTAGTTTCTAAATTGTGCCTTTATAAAAGGCGGGAAAGTATGCAGTGAACATCCTAATAACTTGCCGAGATAAGATTGCGTGAACATTCTAACAACTTGGCGCAATGCGGGATAGATAGGGGGTGAGGTACTTCCAATGATGGGTGGCTTTTATTTTCTTTCGTCGTCAAAATTTATAGCAACGAAAGTTAAGGTGAAAAAATAAAATAATGAACACGCTTGCAAATAAATAAGACTGCACTTTATGATGCGCCAACCAAAACAGCGTAAACAAAAATCCAGCAATGCCGGAGGGAGTTATTTTGTCTGAAAATAAATATAACTCAGCGATAAACCTTGAGTGCGCCAGACCAGACCGCAAGCAGCCATTCGATCTCGGCGTCGCTCATCGTCAGGAATACCGCGCGCTGATCGTGAGCAGCTTGGCTTGCCACCGCCCATCCAGCAGCAGGGATCATCTGTTGCACGCTGATGCCCAGGTGCATGCAGAGCAGAACGGCATCTTCCAGGTCGATGAAGCCGGGCGTGTCGTCATCAAGCCAACGCCCGATCGTGCTCGGGTGAACACTGATAAGCCGTGCAGCATCGGCATAAGAGAGACCGGCGCTCTCGAGCGTCGATCTCAGTTGTGCTTTGGCATCGAGCAGGTACTGCCGAGCCACCGCGGGGAGAGTTCTATTCCGTTTCATAGGGCGGCTCCTGTATCGAGGGGGTCGCCCGTGCTCTAGTTGTTATTGTTTACAACACTGTCAATTGCAGGATCTGACAGGTAAAAACTCACATTTATGCAAATCGGGGCCGAATCATGCAGAGATATGCAATTCGACACCTTGTAAAATCAACTGGTCAAGCCAGTGGCAGCGATAAGCCATAACCGAACAATCAAAACTACGGGAGTTAAGAATGCCGTTTCCAGACGTTGATACTGTTTTCGATGACATCGAGTTCACTGCCAAGCTCATCACTGAGACGAGCACACCAGAAGAACAGGGACGAGTAGAAAGCATCATCCGATCCCTTGTCATCGTGGGCCGCCTGTCAGTATCGAATCCGCCAACTCGACAGCTTGCACACATAGTTGCTAACTGATTCTGTGCATAACTCGACCAACAAGGGGGCCTCGGCCCCCTGTTCAATTATACGAGCAGGATAGTGAAAGGATCTGACGGATTTTGAAGGATCGCAAAAAGGATCTGAAAAGCTGCGCGCGGCCAGTGCTGGCGCGGGGAGCAGATAACCGGAACCAGTCTTTCACCTGCATGGAAATCGACACATAAAGCGGGCAGGCGGGGCGGGGTTCCGATTGCGCGCCAGCGGTGCTGGCGGGGGTCGGCAGGCTGCGCCAGCCGCTCAGGGTGAGCGCGTGAGGATCTGCGAGGGTAAGAGGACGCCCAGCGCCGCCGCATCAACAGCGGGCCGTACAGGCGCTCTGGTGGCGTGGTCGCCGGGCAAAAGAAAACCCCGCCATCTGGCAGGGTTGCTTGCTATGGGGCGGGGGTCAGATCAGTCGGTCGCTATGGTCTGCCGTATCGGTACCGACCGCCAGCTTGTAGGGGTTGAACCGGATCACCTCCTCCCCTGCCCAGTCGTTGATCTGCAGTAGACTCGCCTTCATGCTGTCGATCTCGTTCACATCGAACACCTGGGCGGCCTTGGTAACATCGCCAAAGCCGCCAGTATTGTTCGGCATCACCCCCATCAGCTGGGGCGGTACCCTATGGGTCGCCAGCTGGTCGTCTCTCGAGACGTTCTTGATGGAGAGAAAATCATCCTTGGCCGCCACCTCGGCCACCGGGATCAACTTCACCCCATCTTTGTTGCCTCCTGGGGTGTAGAGCAACAGGTTGCGGAAGTTGCCGGGGCCCTTGCTCTGGCGCAGCGCCTCTTTCAACTTCTTGATGTCGTCCTCGTTCTGCACCGCGTCGGTGATGTGCATGATGAATCCGGCATGGCTGCCGTTCTCATAATACTTGCGGCGGAACAGCGTGGCCGACTCGTTCAGCAGCGTCGAGTTCAGGCCGCCCACATAATCGGGGATGCCATAAATCTCCTGGTTGATATCGCTCTCCATCACATGGCCCACCGACCCGATCGGCATCTGCTGCTCCTTACCGGGCTGCGCAATCCACCAATAGGCATCGAGATCCAGCCCGCGCCTAACATACTTGGCCCGCAGATGGTCATAGCGCAGCACCCCGCCCAGCCGGTTCTGCACCGCGTGGGGGTAGCAATTGCCGAAGATCAGATAGTCATTCACCAGCCCGGTGAACGCCGTCAGGCTCAGTTTGGGATGGGGCACAAAGCAAGAGCGCAAGATGTTGCGCTTCACCTGAATGGCCGAGGCATGATGCACCCCGGCACGATAAACCCGCGCCAGCCCCTGCAAACTCAGCGGCGGCTCATACCAGCGGCCGTTGTGCATCGCCTCCAGGTAATCGAACACCTCCCGCTGACTCAGCACCGGCACCGGCTCGCCAAAGGAAAACGCCTCGATCGCATCAGCGGCGGGCGCTTGGGTCGCCGTCACCGGCGGGGTCTTGCGCGGATTACGGCGCTTTGTCATGAAAAAATCTCCATCATGCTGGTATTGGTACCGTTGGCGCCTGCCAGCGGCTCATGTAACAGGGCATGCATGGTTGCCCATGCGATATCGGCGTGGCTGGTCTCCTCGGAACGGCTCGCCTCAAACGTCGGCATCTTGCCGCCGGCGGTCACCCCGCGGCGAATGCTCATAAATGCCTGCGCAAGGTCAGTCATCCCGCTGTCAAACTCCAGTCGCGCTTTGTTCATCACATCCTGCGCCTTCATCACCATCCGCATCTTCACGCTCGGGTTGTACTGAATGGCAGTCACAGCCGGATAAAACTGCTTAACCAGCTGATAAACCCCCTCCCCGATCCCCGTCGTGTCGATGCCGATATAGGCCACGTTGTAGCGGGAGCAGATAGCGCGAATGGATTTTGCCTGGGCGTCGAAGTCCATCCCCTGCCAGCGGTGACGCTCCAGCACCCTGAACTTGCCACCGGGCACAGCAGGCGGAGCCAGCACAGCGCAACCGGCACTATCACCGCCAACCCCCTTAGCCGGGTCATAGCCGATCCACACCGGCCGGTTACCCATTGGTCGTGTCGCGTGGGGCTTGTAGTCCTCCCACACCTCCCAACTGTCAACCATGCACCGTTGCAGCATGGCGAGCGGGAACACGCTGTCCGTGTCATCAGCAAACTGACACATCAACAGCTGGTTATAGTCATCAGGGGAATAACGGCGCCGCAGCCGGTCAAGGTCGAACAGGTCACAGCCGCCGCGTACCGCGTCCTCAACCGTGACGATCTGCCGCCACTGGCCATCACCGCACAGCCGCCCACCATGTAAAGCCGCATGGTCAACGTCGAACTTGATGTGCTCGTTCTTCGGTCGCCCCTTGTTGAACATCGAGCCAGACCAGAACGGGTAAGCGTCATGCGACAGGCTTGAAGGCGTCGAGAAATAGGTCAGCCGCCAAAACTTTTGCATCGCCATGCCGCTGGAGACCTTGTAGAGCTCCTGAAACTTGGGGATCCAAAAATACTCATCGATATAGAGATTGCCGTGATAACTCTGGGCGGTGCGGGAGTTGGTACCGAGGAAGTAGAGAATGGCACCATTGCCCAGGGTGATGGGGTCGCCCTTGAGCTCAACCCCGACCTCCTGCGCGAAAGCCAAAATGTACTGCTTGAACTGATGGGCCTGCGCCTTACTGGCTGACAAGAAAATCTGATTGCGGCCAGTGGTAAGCGCATCAATCAGTGCCTCCCGCGCAAAGTAGAACGTGGCCCCGATCTGGCGACTCTTGAGCAGGTTGCGCTCGGTGTGCTGCAAGCCTGCCTGATACCACACCTTCTGATAGCCAAACATATTGCTGTGGAACAACTCGCCCAGCTTCTCTAATTGGGTCTCATCAAAATTGTTACGAACCGGCGCCTTCTTCGGCCCCTTGTTGCGGTTCGCCACCTTCGGGTTGAGATCGGCCTCATTGCCGCCGTTACTATACCTGTTGACCCGGGCGACCCGCTCCAGCTGGCGGCCCAACAAGTCAATCTCCTTGAAATCGCCGCCGGTTTTCATCTCCTTGGCGATCAGCTGGCACAACCGCGCCTCAAGGGCGAAATCGACCCGATCAATCGGTTTGATGTCATCCCAGCCGTCGCGCTTCTTCCAGGTCGAAACTGTCCCCTCCGGCGTCTGCAGCAATTCAGCAATGGCGCGGAGCGGGTAGCCCTGAAAGAACAGGTGCATGGCCTGCCGTCTGGGTTCGATATGGGGGAAAAGTAAGGGTGCTGTAGTCATGGCGACAGCCTACCGCCCGTCAATGCCGAAAGGATGGCCGCGCGGGTGTGTAGGCGCGCCACACACCCGCAACCGATTGAAGGATCTGGGGCACAAGCCAGACCATGAGCCCGACCAGAAACCCAATTACCAAAGGGATCCCAGCTCATGGCAAAGAAAGCGAAATTCAAGCGGGTGGCGGTGGCGGGCCAGACCACCGACGGCCGCACCATCGCACCGGAATGGCTCACCCAGGCAGCCAAAAACTACAACCACGAGAAGTACGGCGCTCGCGTCAACCTCGAACACTTCCGCAGCATCTACCCCGATAGCGCATTCCGCGCCTATGGCGACGTGCGATCCGTCTATGCCGAAGAGGTCGAAATCGACGGCGAAAAGAAAATGGCCCTGTTTGCCGAAATCGACCCGACCGACGACCTGATCAAGCTGACCAAGGCCCGTCAGAAGGTCTACACCTCTATCGAGCTGGACCTCGACTTTGCCGGAACTGGCGAAGCCTATCTGGTCGGCCTCGCCGTCACCGACAGTCCGGCCAGCCTTGGCACCGAATACCTGCAATTCTGCGCAGGCGCTGGCGCCAACAGCCCGCTGGCTGCCCGCAAGCAGAAACAAGCAAACCTCTTTTCCAGCGCCATCGAAGCCGAAATCGAGTTCACCGAAGAGGGCGACAAAGGCCAGTCCCTGCTCGAAAAGGTCAAAGGCATGTTCACCCGCCGCGATCAGGCCAGCGGCGAGCAATTCGCTGAAGTGCATCAAGCCGTAGAAGCCGTAGCCACCGAAGTGACCAACCTCGAAGAAAAAACCAAAGGGAAGTTCAACGAGCTGGCCAACACCGTCAACGAGCTGAAAAGCTCCGTCGCCAAAAACAGCGAGCTGGAAAAAGCCTTTAACGAGCTGAAAGCCTCGCTGGAACGCCAGGAAGATTTCAGCCACAAGCGCGATCCCGCCACCGGTGGCGATGGCTCTACCACCCTATCCACCGACTGCTAAGGACCATACCCAATGCGTAACGAAACCCGCGTGAAGTTCAAACAGTTCACCCAGAAAATCTGTGAGCTGAACAACGTTGAAAACGCCGGTGAGAAATTCACCGTCGCCCCGTCTGTCGAGCAGACACTGGAAACCCGCATCCAGGAATCCAGCGCATTCCTGAGCATGATCAACATGCCAGGCGTGCCGGAGCAGGAAGGCGAGAAACTGGGCCTTGGCATCAACACCACCATCGCCGGTACCACCGACACCACCAAAGAAGATCGCCAAGCGGTAGACCCGTCTGACCTGACCGGTAACCGCTACCGCTGCGAACAGACCAACTTCGATACCGCTCTGCGTTACACCAAGATCGATGCGTGGGCCAAGTTCAAAGACTTCCAGACCCGCCTGCGCGACGCCATCCTGCAACGTCAGGCCCTCGACCGCATCATGATCGGTTTTAACGGCATCCAGCGCGCAGCCAAATCCAACCGGGTCACCAATCCGCTGCTGCAAGATGTCAACAAGGGCTGGCTGCAAAAAATCCGTGAAGACAAGCCAGAGAACGTGCTGGACGAAGTCAAAGCGGGCTCCAATGTCATCAAGGTCGGTGCTGGTGTAACGCTGGCTGACGGTTATAACAACCTCGATGCACTGGTGATGGACCTCACCGAGCTGCTGGGCCCGACCTACCGCGACGACACCGAACTGGTGGCCATCGTCGGTCGCAAACTGCTGCACGACAAATACTTCCCCATGGTCAACAAAGACCAGGTGCCGAGCGAGAAGATGGCCGCAGATGTCATCATCAGCCAGAAACGCATGGGCGGCTTGCCTGCCGTGCGCGTGCCCAGCTTCCCGGACAACGCCATTCTGGTAACCCGTCTGGATAACCTGTCCATCTACTGGCAGGAAGGCTCCCGCCGCCGCACCATTCTCGACAACGCCAAGCGCGACCAGATCGAGAACTACGAGTCAGTGAACGAGGCTTACGTGGTCGAAGACTACGAAGGCGCCGCGCTGGCCGAACACATCCAGCTGGTTGAACCGGCTCCGGTCGCATAAGGGGGAGACATGACAAGCCCCGCCCTGCGCAACCGCGCTCGCAAACTGGCCGCCCTGCAAGGGGCGGCCAATCCTCAGTTCGATCAGGTCGCCGCCAATGCCTACGAACTCCAGCTGATGCAGCTGGCAGAGCACCGCCGCACCCTCAAGGGCATCCAGAGCATCGAGCGCAAAATTGACGCCAAGCGCACCATGCTGGCCACCTACAAACCGTGGATTGACGGCCTGCTGGCTGCCGATCGCGGCGGTCAGGATGACGTGCTGGTGACCATTATGCTCTGGCACCTCGACACCGGCGATCTGGAAGGGGCCTTCGACATGGCCGACTACGTGATCCGTCACAAGCTGAACACCCCGGACCAGTACGACCGCAGCGCCCCCACCCTAATTGCCGAAGAGGTGGCCGACACCGCCATCAAACTGCAAGAGGCGGGCACCGGCCCGAGCTATGGCCTGCTCTCTGCCTACCTCGAACTGCTGAAAGAGTCGGACATGTTCGACCAAGTCCACGCCAAGCTGCACAAGGCCGTGGGTCGTGCCGCACTGGCCGAAGGGTTCAAAGAGCCGGCAGCCGAGCACTACCGCCGCGCCCTCGAACTGCACGACAAGGTGGGCATTAAAAAAGAGCTGGAAGTGCTCGAGCGCGAAATCAAGAAGGACAAAGAAGCCGAACAGGCAGCCAAGGCAGAGGCAGAACAGGCAGCAGCAGAACAAGCCGCCAAAGACGCCGAGCAGCAGGCAGCCGAAAACGGCACCACCGAACAGCAAGGCCCCGCCGACGGCGAGACCAGCTAACCGAGCGTACCCCGCACCCTGGGCGGCTCGGGCCTGACGAATGCCAACGGCATACCAGACGGCCCGACCACCGCCCAACAAACAGGGCAGGGGCAAGGAGCCGCCATGACATCAGGATTTCTCCCCACCAATCCGACCAACAAAGACGAAGGCGAAGGCGAAGTATCCAGCGCCCCGTTCTGGCCGGTCATCAAACTCAAAGACCTGCGCGACATCATGCGCACCGACGGCACCATCACCACCGAACGGCTGCGCCATGCCGTGATTGACGCCGTCGCCGCCGTCAACAGCGATCTGAGCGGCTGGGCCATCAACCGCCAGGGCGACGGATACGAACAGCTGGCCGACGTGCCATCCCAGACCGTCAACGCCGAATCCGTGCTGGTTCACTGGTATCGCCGCGCCGTCTACAGCATGGCCCGCGCCAACCTCTACGAGCGTTACCTCGACAGCTCGGCCACCGCCGAAGCCGTCAAAGACACCGACGCCCGCGACCAGACCGCAAACGACCTCTACCGCGACGCCCGTTTCGCCATCCGCGACATCCTTGGCGAAACCCACACCACGGTTGAGCTGATCTGATGCAACTGCGCGCCCAACAGGGGGAAACCCTCGACCTCATCATCAACCGGCACTACGGCTACACCGCGGGCATCACAGAACAGGTGCTGACCCTCAATCCGGGGCTGGCAGACAAGGGGCCCATCCTGCCGATGGGCACCCTCATCACCCTGCCGGATACCCCGACCCAAGCCGAAGCGCCCCTGATCCAGCTATGGGACTAACCATGAGCCGCCTCGACGACGAACTTGAACGACTGGCAGAGATCAGCGAGCAACAGCTCGCGGCAAAAATCCACGCCGCCCGCATCAGCGGCACCGGCCCCCACTACTGCATTGACTGCGACGACCCGATCCCGCAGGAGCGCAGAGAGGCGATCCGGGGCTGCGAGCGCTGCACCGACTGCCAGACCATCCACGAATTTCAACACGACCGCCAATTCGGCGGCAGACGATAACAACAGCACCAGGAGAGCACGATGCCCGAACCTATCTCATCCAGTGCAGCAACCAGCGCCCTCACCGGTCTGGCTCTGCTGTCACTCTTCCCCGGCGTAGATCCCGGCGTGCTCCTTGGCGCATTCGCCGGGGCGCTGATCTTCATCGTAACCACCGCCGAACTCGGCAACCTGCGCAAGGCGGGTCTGTTCATCGCCGCCTTTGTCGCCGGTGCGCTGGCGGCCCCGCTGGTTGCCGCCATGCTGGCCAGCGTCCTGCCGCAAAGCGTCGAAGTGCCCAAGGCCGTCGGCGCCCTGCTTGCCTCGGCGCTGGCCGTCCACCTGTTGCAGTGGGTCTTGCGCAAAGCGCCTGACGACCTGCTGAAACTTCGCAAAGGGGGCTGACATGCTGACCATCCTCTATGCCCTGATCTGCGCCGCCATCGCCATCCGGCTGGTGACCTTCAACCGCAACGGGGGCGACTATCGCCCCCTCCCTGCCCTGCTGGCGTGGGTCATCACCGTGGCGGCGGGCTCCGTGCCGCTGCGCGCCCTGCTCGGAGTAATGCCTGCACCGGATCCGGCCGCCGTGCTGCTGGCCGCCGTGGTGCTCACCGCCCTGCTCGGCTCTCGCGGCTCGGTCATGCGCCTGCTACCGCGCCGCCACCCGCGCCCCAGCCATGCCGCTGACATCTACCGGAGGTATCAACCATGACCCTCAAAAAAGGCGCCATTGGCGCACTGGTGGCTGAACTGCAACAACTGCTCACACGGGCAGGCTACAAGGTGGCCGCCGATGGCTGGTTCGGTGACGCCACCGAGCAAGCCGTGCTCGCCTTCCAGCGCGATCACCTCATCGTCGCCATCGGGCAGGCAGGGCCGCGCACCATGGCCGCCCTGCGTGGTGCCGCCATTGGCAACCAGCTCACCATCACCGATCTGCAGCAAGCCGCCGATCGCCTCGGTGTCGAACTGGCCAAGCTCGCCGCCTTCGCCCAGGTCGAGGCCGCTGGCGAAGGGTTCGACGACTGCCAGCGCCCGCGCCTGCTGTTCGAGCGCCATGTGTTCTTCAAGCAGATCGCCAAGCAGCAAGGCGAAGCCGAGGCCAACCGCCTCGCGGGCCTCTATCCGGCCCTCTGCAACACCAAGCGCGGCGGCTATCAGGGCGGCCCGGCTGAATGGGCCCGCCTGCAAACCGCCATGACCCTGCACCGCGCCGCCGCCATCGAGTCGGCAAGCTGGGGCATGTTCCAGGTGATGGGCTACCACTGGCAGGCGCTGGGCTATGCCTCGGCAGACGACTGGCTGGCCGCCATGCAGCAAAGCGAGCGCGAGCACCTGCGCGCCGTGGTCGGCTTTATCGAGCTGGACCCGCAGTTGCACAAGGTGCTCAAGGCGGGAAAGTGGAGCGAGGTGGCCCGCCGCTACAACGGCCCCGCCTACAAAGAAAACCGCTACGACACCAAGCTGGCCGAGGCATACGACCACTTTGCCAAGGTCTATCCGGTGCAGGAGGTGGCAGATGCACATTGAAATCACAGGCCGGATGACGGGCAAAACAACCCGCCTGATAGCAGCCGCGAACTCGAAGCGGCAGGAAGGCAAAAAGGTGGTCATCGTGCTGTCGTCGCCGCTGGATAAAGATCACCTGTGGGTGTTTCTGGACATTGCCAGCAAGCTCAAAGGGGCATACGTCACCAGCTGCGACCTGCTCAACATCAACCGCCGAAACGAGCTTCCCAAAGCCGAGCGAGAAATTCTGGAAGCCATCATCAAAGACAGCGACGCCTGTTGGTTCTTTGACGAGTTTGACTGGTATGAAAACCAGCTTGATATACCCATCATGCCGAACGGCTACTACACGACCACCCCTCGCCCGGGTTTCGACCTGATGAACGCCTCGGGCGACAGAGTGATCAACCAGCTGCTCGCCAAGGCAGAAACCTTTGTTGATACGGTGGTGGTAATGCCGTGCAACAGCGTCCTGCGCGCTGAGGGTATGGATTTCTGGGGGGTAGGCCATGCCACGGCCTAAGTGCGGTCACTTGGTGGGGAAAACCTGCACCAAGCTGGATGCGAAGTGTCTGGAACTGCGTTGGATTGGTGGCTGTCTGACCTGCCCGTTCAGGGGCGGTATTCAGAAAATGCCGCCGCCTCCACCGCCTATACCGAGAAGGGGACTGTAATGGAATTACTGCGCTCACCAATCGCCTGGCTGCTGCTGGCCTTGGCAGTCACCCTGGGCGGCTGGGGCTTGTCGGCCCGCTCTGCCGCCAAGGCTGAGGGGCAAGTCTCCACCCTGCAAAGCGATCTCAAGGCCGCCGACGACAAGGCCAAAGAGGCCGCTCGGCGGGAAAGCACCAAAGACAGCACCATCAACACCCTCACCATCGAGCTGGCAGCGCAGGCCACCGCCGCCCAGCAGTTGCAGGGCCAGCTCGACCAGCTGGCCACCACCGCCGCCACCCGTGAACAAACCATCGCGAGGCTCAAACGTGAAAATGATGAACTTAAGTCTTGGGCTGATCGCCCTCTGCCTGCTGCTGCTGTCGGCCTGCTCCAGCGCCCCGCCCTCACCGGCGCCGCAGATTATCAGGCTCACCTGTCCCGCTCCGGCCCCCTGCCAACTGCCGCCAGCGGATCCCCTCAATAACGGCGATCTGCTCGACCTGCTGACCACCACCGAGGCCGCTTGGGCAACCTGCGCGGCCAAGGTCGATGACGTGATCCAGTGCAACCGGAGGCACCATGCTCAAACCAGCCGCAATCCGTGACGTGCTTGCCCGCTGCTCGCCGCAACTGGCGCAAAACCCAGAGCGCCTGATCCTCACCGTGGGCGATGGCCGCATCGTTGCCACCGGCGCCAAATCACTCTCGTTCGAGTGGCAATACCCACTATCCATCGGCGTCATCGACTTTGCGGGCCACCCAGATCAGCTGGTCGTGCCGCTGCTGGCATGGCTGCGCCAACACCAGCCGGAGCTGTTCACCAACTCCGACAAGCGGGAGAACGCCATCAAGGTCGAGTCTGAACTGCTGGCCGGTGATCTCTACGACCTGCTGATCACCATCCCCCTCACCGAGCGGGTCATCGTCACCAAGACAGAAGAGGGGATCGGCTGGCAGCACGTACCAGAACCGCCAGAAGACCCCTATGACGGCATCACCTGGGAACTCTTTATCAGCGGGGAGCACCAACCATGGCCGCCGACGCCCTCCAGCAACTAGGCGACCAAGCCGCCGCCCAGCTCCAGCAACTCAGCGCCACCGAGCGCCGCAAGCTGGCTGCCGAACTGGCCCGCACCATGAGGGCCACTCAGGCAGAACGGATCCGCGTCAACAAACAGCCGGATGGCACCGCCATGACCCCGCGCAAGCCACAGCCAAGGCTGCGCGATCGCCGGGGTGGCACCCGCCGCAAGATGTTCGCCAAACTGGTCAAGCCTGCATGGTTCAAGGCTACCGCCACAACCAACGAGGCCGCCGTTGAGTTCAAAGGCAGCGCCAACCGGCTCGCCACCGTCCATCACTTCGGCCTGCGCGACAAAATCAACGGCAAAGCGGTGCAATACCCAGAGCGTCAACTGATCGGCATCACCGACGCCGACATTGACCGCGTTGAAGACGCCCTGCTTAAACACCTCACCACATAGCGCGGGTGTGTAGCGCCGCCACACACCCGCCGCTGCTGGTCAGCGCAAACGACGCCGCTACACACTCCCCCACATGAACGCAAACCTGATCGAGCTACAAAGCAAAATCGACGACCTGATCCGCATCGGCACCGTGACAGAGGTGCGATCCGGTGAATGTCGCGTCAAAACCAAGGGCAACCACACCAACTGGCGGCCCTATCTGGTGCTGCGCGCAGGTCGCACCCGCCGCCGCATGCGCCCGAGCGTCGGCGAGCAGGTGATCCTGTTAAGCCTTGGCGGTGACCTGCGCAATGCCTTTGTCTTGGCGGGCATCTACCAGGACGAACACCCAGAGCCGCTGGCCGACGATGACAACGACGATCTCGACCGCACCGAATACCCCGACGGCGCGGTCATCGAATACAACCCGAGCACCGGTGAACTCACCGCATCAGGCATCAAAACCGCCACCATCACCGCCAGCGTGGCGGTCAAGCTGATCACCCCGCTGGTCGAGTGCTCCAACCTTCTCAAGGCCAAGCGCGTCATCAGTGAAACCGCCAAGGTGGGTGACATAGAGGTGACCGACCACGGACACACAGACGTGCAGCGCGGCAGTGATAAATCAGGGGGCCCCGTATGAACTGGCAGGGCATGAACGCAGCCAATGGCCGCGCCATCAGCGAAACCGCCCACATCCTGCAATCGGTGCGGGATATTCTCACCACCCCCATCGGCACCCGCGTCATGCGCCGCGACTACGGCAGCGAGATATTCAGCCTCATCGACCAGCCCCAGCACGGCGCGACGCGCCTGCGTCTGATGGCCGCCACCGTTCACGCGCTCACCCTCTGGGAGCCGCGCATCCGCATCACCAAAGTCGAGATTGGCGCCCCTGAACTGGGCGGCGGCTGTGCCGTCACCCTCACATGGCGCCGCGCCGACAACGGCCTGCTCGAATCCGGCACCGTCCAGCTACCGACCGGAGCAACCTCATGAACATCATCGACCTGTCAAAACTGCCCGCCCCGGATGCCGTCGAACTGCTCGACTACGAGGCCATCCTTGCCGAGCGTAAAGCGGCCCTAATCGCCCTCTATCCGGCAGACCAGCAGGCAGCTATCACCGCCACGCTGGCGCTCGAATCGGAACCCATCACCAAACACCTGCAAGAGAACGCCTACCGTGAGCTGATCCTGCGCGGCCGCATCAACAGTGCCGCCGTGGCCAATATGGTGGCATGGTCAAAAGGCAGTGATCTCGATGGGCTGGTAGCAAACTGGGATGTCGAACGGCTGGTCGTGCAACAGGGTGACGACACCGCCACCCCGCCGATCCCCACCATCATGGAAAGCGACGAAGCTCTGCGCGAACGTTCTCTGATGGCGTGGGATGCCATGAGCACAGCTGGCCCGCGCGGCGCCTACGAATTTTGGGCCCGCTCGGCAGATGGCCGCATCATCGACGCCAAAGCAATCAGCCCAAGCCCAGCCGTCGCCGTGGTCACCATCATCAGCAGCGAGGGCGACGGCACCGCCAGCGATGAATTGATCGCCAAAGCCGATGCGGAATGCCGAGACGAGGACCGCATCCCGGTTGCCGACCGCCTCACAGTGCAGAGTGCGGGGATCCTGCATTACACCATCACCGCAAAACTGCACATGGATCTCACCGGTGCCGAGGCAGAACTGGCACTGACCGCCGCCCGCGACGCCTTGGCCGCATGGGTCAACCCGCGCAAACGGATCGGCGTGCGCATCGCGCGCTCAGGCATTGATGCCGTGCTGCATGTGCCGGGCGTCGTCTGGGTTGAGCTGGTCGGCTGGGCCGACATCATCCCGACCGACACTCAGGCAGCCTACTGCACAGGCTACACCGTCGAGGTCGCACCATGACCGACCTGTTGCCACCATCTGCCACGCCGACAGAGCGCAAGCTGGCCACCGTCAACGCCAAAGCCTGCGATCTGCCGGTTGATGTGCTGCGCACCCTCTGGAACCCGCACACCTGCCCGGTCTGGCGCCTGCCCAGTCTGGCAGCCGAGCGGTCGGTCGATCGCTGGGATGAAAACTGGCCGGAGGCAACCAAGCGCAAGGTCATCGCCAACGCGCCGTTCGTGCATCGCCATAAAGGCACAGTCGGCGCCATCCGCCGCGCCGTCGAACCACTCGGCTACCTGATCAGGGTGCTGCACTGGTACCAAGAAACCCCGAACGCCGAGCCGGGCACCTTCAAGCTCGATGTCGGCGTGCTCGACACCGGCATCACCGCCGAAATGTACGCCGAACTGGAACGGCTCATTGACGACGCCAAGGGACTGACCAGACACCTGACGGGTCTCGCCATCAGTCTGGAAACCAGAGGCAAAGCCTATCTGGGCGCCGCCTGCTATCTGGGGGAGGAACTGACCATTTACCCATACCAGCCAGGGCCCATTGTGGTCTCTGGTCATAGCTGGCACGGCGGTATCACCCACACCATCGACACCATCACCATCAACCCACTTACCAACAACACGAGGACAGCATGAGCAACTTTGGAGCCATCCTGACCAATGCCGGAGCGGCCAAACTCGCCAACGCCATCGCGCTGGGGGTTCCGCTCAAGCTCACCCAGATGGCGGTGGGCGATGGCAACGGCCAACCAGTAACACCCGATCCGGCAATGACAGCCATCCCGGGCGAAAAACGTCGCGCCGCCATCAACACCCTGTTTGCCGACCCGTTAGCCGCTTCCCAACTGGTAGCCGAGCAGATCATCCCGGAAGACGTGGGCGGATGGTGGATCCGCTGCGTCGGCCTGTTTGATGACAGCAACACTCTGATCGCCGTCGCCAATGTGCCGGATACCTACAAGCCGCTACTCACCAGTGGCGCGGGCCGCACCCAAATCATCCGAATGGTGCTGATCGTCAGTGACACCAGCGCCGTCGAACTCAAGATTGATCCAGCCGTAGTGCTGGCATCCCGCAAATATGTCGATGACGTGATGAAGGCGCATAAGGAAAGCCGCGACCATCCAGCTGGAACAAAAACAGAGAAAGGAATGTTGCGGTTGGCAACTGAACAAGAAGCCATTGAAGGATTAATGAGTGATATAGCCGTAGCTCCGAAAGAAATGAAAGCAGCAATGGAAGCGCTGCTGGATATCGTCTGTCCCATTGGTTATCCGATCCCATGGGTAGGCAGCGCCCCTCCGAATGAGCGCTTTCTGATGGCACAGGCCCAGCCATTCGACAAAGTTAAGTATCCAAAACTGGCCAAGTTGTGGCCAAGCGGAGTTGTGCCATATGACCCACGCGGTAAGTTTTTTCGCGGATGGGATAATGGTCGCGGCGTAGACCCTGGCCGGGCAATGTTGTCGAATCAAGGCGACGCAATCAGGAACATCACAGCCAAGTTGTATTCCCGCCCATTGACTAGCAACCAGAGTGCCGGAGCAGTAATTGATGGTACTGGTGCATTTGGGCTCGTATCAATTGGCGCTGGAACTCCTGGGGTGTCAACAGTTACGACAGGTCAATCCGCCACATCAGACACAATCACGTTTGATGCATCCCGCGTTGTACCAACCGCAGGTGAAAACCGGCCAGATAACATTGCTGTTAACTACGTATTCAGAGCGTCATGATGAAAAATACACAAATCACTTTTGACAAGAACGGATTCGCCACCGAGTCAGGTTATTTGACAGCCTTTATAGTCAACCAAAACACAATGGAGTGCTTGGGCTCCGAGCAGGTATGGGTATCCTATGGCACAGGGTTGCCTGCTGGTGCATTCCTGAATGAACCACCGCAAAAAACAGACGGGCATGCGGTAATAATGACTGACGCTGGCTGGCTTGTAGTTGAAGATCATCGGGGGCAAGTTGTGTATGACACCACAACCAGAATACCAGAGGTTGTGACTGAACTAGGCCCTATCCAGGCTGGAAAAACGTTACTGCCACCTGGGTCGCAATTTGATAACTGGAATGGTGACGCATGGGTAAAGGATGAAGCTGCTGAACAACAAGCCAAGCTGCAAGCGGCCCAGACAGAGCAATCAGCAAAAATAGCCAATGCCAACCAGCAAATCGCAATCCTCAAGCCAGCCGTCGATGGCGGCTACGCCAAGCCGGAGCACACCCAGCTGCTGGCCGACTGGCAACGCTACCGCTACGAGCTGACGCTGGTGCCAGAACAAACCGGATGGCCTGAGTCGCCGCAATGGCCACACGAACCGGAAAAGGTCATCTGACCAAACCAACCACCCCGCCCTGTGCGGGGTGTTTTCTTTATGCCCGCCACCGTCTGCGGGTGTGTAGTGGCCCCACACACCCGCGCCAACTCGCCCAACCTGCGCCGCCCCTGCATCCTGACCGTGCTCATATTGATCACCTCCGTCCGGACACAGGAGAACCGCCACCATGGCACTCGACAAGTACCACCACGGCGTGCGCGTCGTCGAAGTCAACGAAGGCACCCGCACCATCCGCACCATAGCCACCGCCGTGATCGGCCTGCTTGGCCATGCGGAAGATGCCGACGCCACCACCTTCCCGCTCAACACCCCGGTCATCATTACCGACGTGCAAAAAGCCGTTGGCAAGGCAGGAACCCAGGGCACCCTGGCTAAAGCGCTGCAAGCGATCGCCGACACCGTCAACACCATCACCATCGTCGTGCGCGTTCCCAAAGGCGCCACCGACGAAGAGACCACCTCCAACGTCATCGGCACCGCCAAGCCGGATGGCAGCTATACCGGCCTCAAGGCCCTGCAACGGGCCAGCTCTGCCACCGGCATCACCCCGCGCATCATCGGCGCACCGGGGCTCGACACCCTGCCGGTTGCCACTGAACTGGCCGCCGTGGCGGTCAAGCTGCGCGCCTTCACCTACGTCTCAACCCACGGCTGCAACACACCGACCGAGGCGCTGGCCTACCGCCAGAACTTCGGCCAGCGCGAAGTCATGCTGATCCATGGCGACTTTAAAAAGTGGGATACCGCAGCCAATGCAGAGGCGCCAGTCTGGGCCACCGCCAAAGCCATGGCCATGCGCGCCAAAATCGACAAAGAGGTTGGCTGGCATAAAACCCTCTCCAACGTCGCCGTCACTGGTGTGCAAGGGCTGACCAAGCAAGTGTTCTGGAGCCTGCAAGACCCCGACACCGACGCGGGCCTGCTCAACGAAAAAGACATCACCTGCCTGATCCAGTCCAATGGGTTCCTCTTCTGGGGCTCCCGCACCTGCTCGGAAGACCCCCTGTTCCAGTTCGAGAACTACACCCGCACCGCCCAGATCCTCGCCGACACCATGGCAGAGGCCCACATGTGGGCGGTAGACAAGCCGATGACCCCAACCCTGATCAAAGACATCGTCGAAGGTGTCAACGCCAAGGGCCGCGAGCTGGTCACCCTCGGTTACCTCATCGGCTTCAACTGCTGGTACAACGAGGAGGTCAACGACAAAGACACCCTCAAGGCGGGCAAGCTCTACATCGATTACGACTACACCCCCGTGCCGCCGCTTGAAAACCTCATGTTCCAGCAGCGCATCACCGACCGCTATCTGGTCGACTTCGCCGCCCGCGTGGCCGCAGCATAAGGAGCATCAACAATGGCACTACCTCGCAAACTCAAGCGCTTCAACATGTTCGGTCAGGGTGAAAACTGGATCGGCGTTGCCGAAGAGTTCACCCCGCCGAAACTCAGCCGCAAGTTTGAAGCCTATCGCGGCGGCGGCATGCCGGGCGTCGCAAACATCGACATGGGGCTCGATGACAGCGCCCTCGATATTGATTTCACCCTGGGCGGCTATGGCGACGAGGTGCTCGGCTACGTCGGCGAACCGAAAGTAGACGGCACCATGATCCGCTTCTCCGGCTCCGTCCAGCGTGATGACACAGGTGAAGTCTCCGCCGTCGAAATCCTCACCCGTGGCCGGGTCAAAGAGATCGACCGTGGCACCTTCAAGGCGGGCGACAACACCCAGGCCAAGGTCAGCATGACCTGCACCTACTACAAAGAGACCATCAACGGCGCCGTCATCCACGAAATCGACACCGTCAACATGATCGAAATCGGGCCGGATGGCGTCGACCGCATGGCCGAACACCGCAAGGCCATGGGCCTCTAATCCACCAAACCACATCCGGGCGGCACTGCCGCCCGTTACTACATACCGAACAGGACAAACACCATGAAAATGAACACTGTCACCCTCGACACCCCCATCCAGCGCGGCGAAACCACCATCACCGAGATCAACGTGCGCAAACCGCAATCCGGCGAACTGCGCGGCCTCAACCTGAACGACATCCTGCAGATGGACGTCAACGCCCTCACCAAGCTGCTGCCGCGCATCACCAGTCCGGCCCTGACCGAAGCAGAGGCCAGCGCACTCGATCCGGCTGATCTGGTGCAACTGGGGCATGAGGTAGGCTCTTTTTTGGTTCCGAAGAAGCTGGCCTACCTCACTGCGTAGACGACCTGATGGCCGACTTGGCCATCATCGCCCACTGGCCGCCGTCTGAAATGGCAGCCATGGAGCTCGACGAGCTGATGGGCTGGCACCAACGCCTTGTTGAGCGATACAACCACATCAACGGGGCAGACGAATCATGAGCACCCTCAAGTTACAAATCCTGCTCGGGGCGGTGGACAAGCTCACCGCCCCCCTCAAGGCCGTCACCGGCCAAAGCCGCATCACCGCCAAAGACCTCGCCGACACCAAGGCCAAAGTCCGCGATCTGGAACGCCAGAGCGCCCAGCTTGACGGATATAAAAAATTGGGCGCCCAGATTGGCGTCACCAAGACCCAGCTCAAACAGGCCGAAGGCACCTTCAACGACCTGCAACGCAAGATTGCCGACACCCCCAAACCAACCCGCCTGATGATCAACGAGCTCAACAAGGCCGAACGCGCCTTCAACCAGCTCAAGACCAAACAGGGGGAAATGATCACCCGCCACGGCCAGCTGGGCGAAGAGATGCGCAAGACCGGCATCAAGACGGGCAACCTGAGCGAAGCACAGCGCCGCCTCAAAACCGATCTTGCCAACGCCAATACCAACCTTGACGCGCAGCGCACCAAGCTGGGCCAGTTAGCCGACCAGCAAAAGCGCATGAATCAGGTCAAAGCCAACTACCGCCAGACCCAAGAACTGCGCGGACAGATTGCAGGTCACGGAGCCGCGGCGCTGGCTACCGGCACGGCAATGGGTATGACCACTCTCAAACCAGTGATCGAGTTCGCCAAGGCTGAAACCTCTATCGTGGATCTTAAAGTCACCATGATGGAAAAAGGAGGGAAGGTTCGAAAAGAGTTCCAAGCCATCAGTGATCTGGCTACTCAACTAGGCAACAAGCTGCCGGGGACCACCGCTGATTTTCAGAACATGATGAACACCTTGAGCAAACAAGGTATGACGGATAAGTCGATTCTTGGTGGCTTAGGAGAAGCAACGGCTTATCTGGGGGTGCAGCTAAAACTGCCATATGAGCAAGCAGCACAGTCAGCATCCAAGCTGCAAGATGCAACCAGAACCACCGAGAAAGACATGATGGGGCTGATGGATGTAATCCAGCGGGCTCACTATCTGGGCATGGATATTGGCAACCAAGAAGCGGCCTACGCCAGCCTGTCGCCGGTTTTGAACCTGCTCAAAAAAGACGGTCTCGATGCAGCCAAGGCGCTCAGCCCGCTGTTGGTGATGGCAGATCAGGCCAGCATGAGCGGTGAGAAAGCCGGTAACGCCTATCGCAAAGCATTTCAGCGCAGTATGAACGCCAAGAATATGGCGAAGGCCAACGACCTGCTGAAAGCCGATGGCATCAAACTCGACTTCACTGACGGTAAGGGCAACTTCGGAGGGCTCGACAAGATGTTCGCCCAGCTTGGCAAGCTCAAGAACCTGAGCGAACAGAAGCGGCTGGCCGTGTTCAATCAGGTGTGGGGTGACGATAGCGAAACCCAGCAGGCGCTCACCCTGATGATGACCAAAGGATTGGCGGGGTACAAAGAGACTATCGCCAAGATGGAGGCCCAAGCATCGCTGCAAGAAAGGGTCAATGCCCAACTGGGAACAATGGGAAACCTATGGGATGCAGCCACAGGCACATTCACAAATACCATGGTCAACTTTGGCGAATCCATTGCGCCGGAAGTGAAATCCGTTATCGAGTGGATTGGCGAAATATCAGAGCGCATCGGCAACTGGTCAAAGCGCAATCCTGAACTGTCAAATACCTTGATGAGGGTTGCTGCATTCACCTCAATCGCAACGATAGCGGTTGGCGGGCTTTTGCTGGCTGTCGCTGCTATTTTAGGGCCGATAGCTATCATGCGGCTGTCATTTGGCATATTGGGGATCAAAGGAACGTTCCTGAGCAAAACAATCCTTATGCTGCTGGCACCAATCAAGTGGCTAACCATGGGCTTTGTAAAACTGGGGCTTGCCATCCTCACCACCCCCATCGGCTGGATTATCGCGGGGATTGCCGCCATCGCTGCCGGCGCTTACCTCATCTACAAGAATTGGGACCAGCTCGGGCCGTGGTTCAAATCCACCTGGGAGCAGTGCAAAGCGGCCACCGGTGAATTTTGGGACTACCTGACCACCCTGCCATCCAGGGCGCTCAACGCGGGCAAAGCCATCATCGACGGCCTGATCGGCGGTATCTCGGCCAAATGGGAAGAGCTCAAAGCCAAGGTGAAATCCATCACCGACATTCTGCCGGACTGGATGAAAGGGGGATCGGCCATCACGGCCACCGTGCGGCAATCGGGTTACCTGACGGGCAACTATAACCAGCCCGCCATGGCCACCGGCTACGGGCCGACCATGTACCAACCGCCCAAGCTGGCGCAGGCCAGAGGGGGCGGGACAACCCAGATTCACGCCCCCATCAGCATCGTGCAGCAGCCGGGGCAATCCGGCGCCGATGTAGCGCAAGAGGTAAGCCGCGAACTGGACCGCCGCGAACGGCTGGCATCTGCCCGCTCCCGCGCCAGCCTGCGCGACACCAACTAAGGAGGCACCACCATGATGATGACCTTGGGCTGGTTCGTGTTCCAGCGCTCCACCTTCGCCCCACAGTCACAACAGGATGACCGCGCATGGCGCCACCCGGGCAACCCTCGGGTGGGCGCCCGTCCGGCCTACCAGTACACAGGGCCGGATGATGAAACCACCGTGCTATCCGGCACCCTCTACCCTGAGCTGACAGGCGGGCCGGTTACCCTCGACCTGCTCCACGAAATGGCCGCCACCGGCAAAGCCTTCCCCCTGATCCAGGGGGATGGCGTGATGCGGGGCTATTTCGTCATCGAGCGCACCAGCGTCACCCGCTCCGAATTCTTCTCGGACGGCGCCGCCCGCAAGCTGGATTTCACCATGAACCTCAAGCGGGTGGACGACGACGAAAACACCCTGGGCAACAAGCTGCTGGGCCGCGCAGTGGGTGGCATCGCCAGTCGGCTGGGCATCAGCAACATCGTCGGCACCATCGGCAACAAGATCGGGGGCCTGCTGTGAGCCTGACAGATAACGTGGTGACGGCTGTCACCAGCACCCTGACCAGCCAGCTGGGGCAATTCAGCATCACCGGGGCCGATCATCCGGCCCCGGCTTACCAGCTGCTGATCGACGGCACGGATGTATCCGCCACCATCCGGCCACGCCTGATAAGCCTCAACATCACCGACAATCGCGGGTTTGAAGCCGACACCATCGACATCGAACTCGACGACAGCGACGGCAAGCTGGCCATGCCGCGCCGTGGCGCCAGAATGCGCGTCATGATCGGCTGGCAGGGCCAACCACTGGTTGATAAGGGGGAATACACCATCGACGAGGTGGAGCACACCGGCACCCCGGACAAGCTCACCATCCGGGGCAAATCGGCCGATCTGCGCGGCAACCTCAACAAGCTGCGCCAGACCAGCTATCACCAGCAGACCGTCGGCAGCATTGTCGATGCCATCGCCCAGCGCCACAGCCTGATCCCAGCCTGCGCCGAACGCTTCAAGGGCATGCAGATTGACCACATCGACCAGCAGAACGAAAGCGATCCCGCCTTCCTCACCCGCTTGGCCGGTCAATGCGGCGCCATCACTACCATCAAATCGGGGCGACTGCTCTTTATCGGCCAGGGCAAGGGGCTCACCGCCAGCGGCAAACCGCTCCCATCCGTCACCATCACCCGCCATGACGGCGATCAGCACCGCTTCGCCGTCGCTGACCGTGACGCTTACACCGGCGTATCAGCCAACTGGCACGACCCGAAGAAGGCCACCACCGAAGGCTCGACCCTCAAGCGCAAACGCAAGAAGAAGCCAAAGCTGGAGCAGGCGCTGCCGAGTGACACCACCGTCGACAAAGAGGGCCGCGAACTGCTGATTGGCGACAGCGAAAACGTCAAGGTGCTGCGCCACATCTACGCCAACCAGACCAACGCCATGCGCGCCGCCCGCGCCGAGTGGGAACGGCTGCAACGTGGCGTTGCCGAGTTCGAGATCACCCTCGCCAAAGGCCGCCCCGAGCTATACCCGGAACAACCCACCACAGTCAGGGGGTTCAAACCGCAGATCGACGAGGCCAACTGGGTGCTGACCAAAGTCAGCCACAGCCTGACCAACAGCGGCTACACCAACACCATCAACCTCGAAGTGGCGATCGACGACCTGCCGGAAGTCGAGGAATAACAAAAACAAAAGGGAGCGCCGATGTGCGCTCCCTTCTTTCTGACTCTACTTTAATCTGTCTATCAATCAGGCCCTTTTTAAATGCCCCTCGGAGGCTTCAATCTCCATCGCCAGCCGCTCTTCTTTACGCTTGGCGGCCAGAGCTTCGGTTGCAATCCTCTTCATTTCGCAGTCAACGAAACGAGTTAAGGCTTGGCGAACCAGCGGTTGATAACCTATTCCATTCAGCTCCGCAATCGTCTTCAGATTTTCGATCAGCCCTTTCTGCAATCTAATCGAGATTGGCTGTAATGAGAGGGCTTCGTTAATCAAATCATCAGTGGAATGGTGGGATACTGCTACATATTGCTCATCGCTGCCCAGAACCCCCGAATCCCACGCTTCTTCTGTGCCTAGGATTGCTTTTTCTTGGGTGCTCATACAATTAACCCTCGCAAGTTTTATACCTCAGACTCGTGACAACCAAACGGCTTGCAAAACACTCAGCAAGCCAAACTAAACGGCGAACTTGTTATAGATGCCAATCTCTGTTGGATTGGCTTCATACGCGGTCTTTATGTAAATGTCGCCGTCTCGAAGCATGAAACAGACCTTCAGCTTCCTGCCCCGGTCTGTTTCAGCAATAAACCATTCTGTAGGGGGATTGGTTTGGTGATCTTCTCTGGTGTCAATCAGGAACCCCTTGTCCCTGTTAGCAAAGGCCTCGACGACCTCGCGCTCTTCAACACAATGTTTGACCTTTAGTTTGGCTCTCACCGCAGCCGATAGGATTAGTGCCAACTTCACCCCCTGCATTTACGTTGTATATACAGCGTATATTCTATGGGGCCAGCGGTCAACGATTAGCGCAAGATATAAAAAAACGGCAGAGCCAACGCTCTGCCGCCTTTTCCGATCATCAGATTTCCCTGCCGCCATTTTGCCGCCACTATCGAAACAAGCGAGCCAGCAAACCAACGTAAGCCACTGATATAAAATGCCTTTTAAGATGTTAAAAATCCCATACTAAAGAGCATAGAACTTTTTCGGCATGTTATCGATCTCGAATAGTTATTTAAAAACAATCACTTAAAATAACAACACCCGCAATTCTCCCTGCGGATGCCAGTAAATGGTGGCCCTTGCCCGACTGAATTCAGATTGCACTTCGGCTGCCTCAGGGCTAAGCCTCGGCAGCAAATCTGATAACAATGGAAGCAAGATGGGCTTATCCGGCGATCGGTTAGATGATGTGTCCAAACCGCGGACAGGCTGTTGGGCCGATATGATAGCACCGTTTGCAGAGAAAATGCCTGGCAAACGTATGCCAAAAACAGGAAAAATCGGCATCACCCTCTCCATTCGGCACATCTCGAGCTCCAAACGACTAACCTGCCGTCCCTGCTGCCGAGCCCAAATGAGCTGTGCGGCAAATCGCAGATAAAAAAATAGCAGGGGGAGGATTTACCTCACGCACCTGCTGCTTTCTCGCCTCTGCCTGGTTGGGCAGTTCGTCTTAGCGACGAGTGACGAAGGGGTTAGGGTAGCTGAAACCCTGGGTATACAAAGAGGGGGCAAACCAATAGGTTGAGTTGCTGCCTGGCATATTGAAACTCCTGATTGCTTAACAAGTTACGTACCTTTAATGCGGGCTCAAATCCTTGAACGAACACTCGGTTCCATGGAGGCGCACTTGCTTTGCTTCGGTTCCCTGGAGGCTTTCATTGTCATCCTGACGGGTGGCGAACCACGGGAGCTAATTTACCAGTCGGTGCATTAAATTCAATGTTTTTGTGAGTTCGGTCACATATTTTCTTTTCTATCGGTCAGCGTCGTCCGAACCTGACGATCGTACTGCCTGATTGCCATCAGCCAGCACAAGCTGCCTGCGATTTGCGCTGATTGCTCACATTTTTGTGTGATTGACTGTATTATCGTTATCCTCTTCCCCGGCCCGCTGATGGGGCCCTGTTAATTCCGTGCTGGTAAGGAGTCCCGACGTGGCACAGCTTAGCTCTCTCTCTCCCAAACTGATTTGGCATTTCTTCGAACAGATCTGCTCCATCCCCCACCCTTCCAAACATGAAGCCAAACTGAGCGCCTGGATCATCCAATGGGCCCAAGGGGAAGGTCTGGCGGTCAAGCAGGACAAGGTCGGCAACATCATCATCAAGAAACCGGCCACCCCGGGGATGGAAAACCGCAAAGCCGTGGTACTGCAGGCCCACATCGACATGGTGCCGCAGGCCAACGCCGACACCAAACACGACTTCGCCAACGATCCCATCGATGCCTATGTCGATGGCGAGTGGGTCACTGCCCGTGGCACCACCCTGGGTGCCGACAACGGCATCGGCATGGCCGGTTGCCTGGCTGTGCTGGCTGACAAGACCATCAAGCACGGTCCGCTGGAAGTGCTGCTGACCACAGACGAAGAGACCGGCATGACCGGCGCCTTCGGTCTGGAAGCGGGCTGGCTGGAGGGCGAAATTCTGCTCAACACCGACTCTGAAGAGGATGGCGAGGTCTATATGGGCTGCGCTGGCGGTGTGGATGCCAATATCCGCTTCCCGCTCGAGCTGGTTGACGCCAGCGAAGGCGAAGCGTTCGAACTGGCCGTAAAAGGGCTGCGTGGCGGTCACTCCGGTTGCGATATCCATCGCGGCCGTGGCAACGCCAACAAGCTGCTGGTGCGCCTGCTCAAAGCAGCAGAGCCGCTGAGTGTTCGTCTGGCCGAGATCCACGGCGGCACCCTGCGCAACGCCATCCCGCGCGAAGCCCGCGCCACCCTGCTGGTGCCCGCAGCCAGCGTAAACGAGTTCAAGGCGCTGGTTGACCGCTACACCGGGATCTACCAGACCGAACTGGCCGCCACCGAGCCGAACCTGAGCGTGCTGGTCAACAGCGCCGCCAAACCGGCCAAGCTGATGAGCGTCTCCCTGCAGCAGCGCCTGCAGGATGCCCTGATGGCCTGCCCGAACGGTGTGATGCGCATGAGCGATGCCATGCCCGGCGTGACCGAAACCTCTACCAACCTGGGGGTCATCAAGACTCAGGATGGCGAAGTGTACGTCCAGTGCCTGATCCGCTCCCTGATTGACTCCGGCCGCGAGAGCATCGAACAGATGACCCGCTCCCTGTTCACCCTGGCAGGCGCCAGCTGCGAATTCACCGGTGCCTACCCGGGTTGGGCACCGAACGTGGACTCCCCCGTCATGGAGCTGGTACGCAACAGCTACCAGACCCTGTTTGGCACCATGCCCAACGTCATGGTGATCCACGCTGGTCTCGAGTGCGGTCTGTTCAAGAGCGCCTATCCGGAGTGGGACATGGTCTCCTTCGGCCCGACCATCCGCGGTGCCCACTCCCCTGACGAGAAGGTACATATCCCGGCGGTCGAACGTTTCTGGCAACTGCTGGTGCACGTGCTGGAAGCGATTCCGGCCAAATAATCCAGCCTACGCCACACGGCAAAACAAAGCCCCGCACTGCTGCGGGGCTTTTTGTTGTCTGTTCCAACCTGACGTTGGCGCTTACCGGATGCCGCGGGCCTCGCGGATCCACTCCCAGGCTTGCTGGATCTCCTGGGTCTTCTCCTTGGCCATCTCCATCATCTCCGGCGGCAACCCCTTGGCAGCCAGCTTGTCCGGGTGATGTTTGCTCATCTCCTTGCGGTAGGCGCGCTTGATATCCTGATCGCTGTCGCTCTCGCTCACCCCCAGCAACTGGTAGGCATTCTTGAGGCGATCCGCAGAGGGTGCCGCCTGCCGATACTGCTGGCCACCGGAATGGCCCCCCTGATACTGGCCATGGGCCTGATTGAAGAAGTTCATCTGCGCTTCGGCCATCGCCAGAATACGGGCCAACTCGATGCGGCTGAAGCCCAGTTCGTCGGCAATGGTGTGCAAAATGGCGCGCTCACCCTCCTCCACCCGCCCGTCGGCAAAGGCCGCCTGCAACTGCACTTCGAGGAAGAAGCGCAGAATATCGCGCTGCCCCAGACTGGCACGGCGGAACTCGGCCAGGGTCTCGCGTAGCGGGAAGTCGGCCTCTTTACCGAGACGAAATGACTCCTGTGCCCGGGCACGCTGTTCACCCGCCAGCCGCATCCGATCCATCAGGTTGGAGGCAACCCGGATCTCCTGTTCGGTCACCTGACCGCTGGACTTGGCGATGTGACCCATCACCGAGAAGGTGGCGTGGAAGAAGACGGCTTGCTGCTCCTGACTCGGGCCGCGACGAAACGCCCCCTGCAACCCCATGCCACGGTCGAAACGGTGGCCGATCCAGAGGCCAATCAGGGCGCCGATGATATTGCCGAGCAGAAAACCGAAGAAGGCGCCCAGCACCTTACCCCAAATACGCATGGTTCAAGACCTCTTGAAGTTAATGAGTGCGGGCCTGGAGCTGGTCATCCAGCTCGCGCAGTCGATCGACCGTGCCGATATCGCGCCACTCGCCAGCGAGCAGGCTGCCGCCTACCCGCCCTTGCGCCATCCAGTCACGCAGCAGGGGCGCCAGCTTGCGGGCGCCGCCCGCGAGACCAGCAAAGGCCGCCGGATCATATAGTCCGACCCCGCTGAAGGTAAACGCTGGCATATCCATGACTCGCCCCCCTTGAAGGGCAAAGTCCCCGCTCGGGTGCTGGGGCGGATTGGGCACCAGCCAGAGGTGGGCCAGATCATCGCCAAGGGGCTGGCTGACCAGAGTGTGATAATCGAGATCGAGCCAGGTATCGCCGTTGATCACCAGAAAAGGGTCTGCGCCCAGTAGTGGCAGCGCCTGCACGATGCCGCCCGCGGTCTCCAGTGCGCTCTCCTCGGCTGACCAGTGGATGGTCACACCAAGCGCACGGCCATCACCCAGGCTCTCAACCAGCTTGTGGCCAAGCCAGGCGTGGTTGATGACCAACTCGGTCACACCGGCAGCTTTGAGTTTTTCGATGTGATGAACGATGAGCGGCTTGCCCCCCACCGCCAACAGTGGCTTGGGCAGCAGGTCAGTCAGCGGGCGCATCCGCTCGCCACGGCCAGCGGCCAGGATCATCGCCTTCATGATTTAACTCCAGCATTGGCGATCCCCGGCAACACCACCTGCTCCAGCCACTGACCAAAACGGGCCAATACCGGATAGGCGCTACCGTGAGTGCGACAGACATCCACTACGTAGCCGAGGGTGCGGGGAATATCCTTGAGATAGCCGGACTTGCCGTCGCGATGATAGAGCCGGGTAAAGATTCCGGCAGCTTTGAGGTGGCGCTGCATGCCGGTCAGGTCGGCATCACGACGGAAACTGGCATAATCGAGCTCGCCAAGCAGCCCCGCCTGTTGCAGGGTGGCAAAGCCGTGGCGCATCCCTTCATCGATCACCTCGTCCGGCCAGCGCACGTAGCAATCTTTCAGCAGGGAGACCAGGTCATAGCTCAGGGGCCCGATGACCATGTCCTGAAAATCGATGATGGCCAGCCGGCTGCTCTCGGGGGTATCCCCGCCACACACCATCAGGTTGCGACTGTGGAAATCTCTATGCATCACCCCCTGCGGCTGGGCCAGATTGCAGGCGGTGAGGCAGGCAAAGGTCTCGTCCAGCAGTTGCTGCTCTTCATGGCTCAGAGTCAGTTGCAGATAATGACCCAGCAGCCACTCGGGGAAAATGCTGTTCTCCCGCGCCATAAAAGCCGCATCGAAGGGTTCAAGCGCCAGTTCAACAGCCCCCAGGCGGGGCAGCAAATCAATCGCCTTGCCATACCAAGCCAGTACGTTGTGCTCGTTCAGGCAGCTGATCAGCTGGGTATCGCCCAAGTCACTGACCGCCAGCAGACCCTGTTCGTAGTCCACCGCCTTGACCTCTGGCGCCAACAGCTGACGCGCCTGCAAGGCCGCCGCGTTACGAACAAATTCATGATTCTTTTCGGTTTTCGGATTGGCATCCACCCACACCAGACCACCACCACGAGAGTAGCGGCGGAAGCTGGCATCACCGGAAATGAGGGTAAGCGTGAGAGTGGCATCACCGGAAATACGGCGTGCCCACTGCAATAGCAGGGAATCGCGATCGTGCATAAGTAGAGGACCAAAGTGGAAAGCAGCACTTGGCTGTTAGCCCTGGCCGCAATAATGCTTTATCATTGCCGGCTAACATAAAGCAATGACATGCAATGTCAACTCGATGAAACCTGTCGTAAAATGCATGCTTTGGATCAACCGTATCTATCACGGATTGCACGAGTCTTTCACATGACAAAATGGACACTGGGGTACCGCTATCCCATCGCCCTGACTATCAGCCTGGCCCCCGCACTCACCCCTATGATGGTGCAGGCGGCTCCGTTCGAAGCGCCGCCAGCCACCGGCATTCTCGATAGTCTCTGCTATGACTATGTTCCCAAGATAGAGAAGCCTGCATCGGATCAGGATGCCAACGCACAGCCGGTCGAGGTTGATGCTGACCGTCTCGAGGCCAAACAGGGCGGCACCGCCGTCTATGAAGGCGACGTCAAGGTTCGTCAGGGTGTTCGCAAGTTTGACTCCGACTATGCCCAGCTCGATCAGAAGAGCCGGGATGTCATCGCCATCGGCAACATCTATTACAACGACGGTCAGGTAACCGTCACCAGCGACAAGACCCTCAAATCCAATCTGGACACCAAGAACTCCGAACTGGAAGAGGGCAAGTATCAGGTGCATGGCTCACCGGTGCGCGGCTTTGCCAAGCGCGTGGTGATGACCAACAACAACCAGAACATCACCATGGAGGGGGCCCAGTACACCACCTGCCCCCCCGGTCAGGAAGTGTGGACCCTCAAGGCGGGCAGCATCGACATCGACCAGAAAGAGGTGTTTGGCGAAGCCTGGAACGCCAGCCTCTGGCTCTATGACTACCCGGTGTTCTACTTCCCCTATATCAACTTCCCCATCAAGGATGAGCGGAAGACCGGTCTGCTCTACCCGGGTTACAAGCAAAGCTCCAGCAACGGCATGGATATCACCCAGCCCTTCTACTGGAACATAGCTCCCAACTACGATGCCACCATCACCTCCCGTTTTATGGACAAACGCGGCCTGATGGAGCAGGTGGAGTTCCGCTACATGCCGGACCCCGCCCACACCGGCACCCTCTATTTTGAAAGCCTCAGGGATGACAAGCAGTATGATGCTGGCAACCCGAGCTTTACCAACCCTTCGACAGGGACTCCGTACCTCTCCGATGGGCATCGTTACCTGATGAACGTCCGCCACAGTTCCACCCTGATGGATGGCTCCCTGCGTCTGGGCATCGACTACACCCAGGTTCGCGACAAGGATTACAACTATTTCAACGACTTCAGCCCACAAGTAGGCACTCAGGTCGACAGCCAGTTGCAGCAATCCTTCACCGCCGGCTACTACCAGCACAACTGGAACCTCACCTCCGAGGTGCGCCGCTACCAGATCCTGAGTCCGTATGCGCTGCTACCCCACGAGATGCTGCCGCGTATCGACTACAACTACTTCCAGCAGGGCAAGTGGTTCGATCTGGCCTGGAATAGCGAACTGACCAAGTTTGGCTATAACAGCGGCAGTGCCACCATCCAGCAGGCCGGTGAGCGCTATACCGCCACCCGTCTGCATCTGGCACCCACCTTGACTGTGCCCCTGGTGGATGCACCGGGTTACTACCTGACCAGTCAGTACAAATTGATGTTTACCTCCTACAACCAGGAGGTACCCAAGGATCTGGTTAGCCAGGACCGCAGCCGCTTCACCGATGCAGACAGCAAACAGCTGACCCTGAAAGAGGGCGCTATTACCCGTACTCTGCCGTCCTTCCGTCTCAAGGGGGGCGTCAACTTCGATAGGCCGCTCGACTGGTATGATGGCAAGGGCACCCAGACCCTGGAGCCCGAGTTCCAGTACCTCTATATCCCTTACAAAAATCAGGACGAGATCGGGATCTACGACACCACCACCACCCGTCAGGATTACTACAGCCTGTTCAGTGATCGCCGCTTTGCCGGTCTCGACCGCATCAGCGATGCCAACCGGGTCACCGTTGGCCTGACCAGCCGGGTCTATGACAATGTGGGTGATGAACGGTTGCGTCTGGCAGTGGCCCAGGCCTTCGAAATGACCCCCCCCAAGGTGCGCCTCTACTCGTCCGATCCGGAAAGCACCAACGCCCGCTCCCTGCTCTCGTTTGAGGGGGATGCCCGGATCACCGATGAGTGGTTTGCCCACGCGGGGACCCAGTACGATACCTCAGAGGGTGAATTTACGGCTGGTAATGGTGCGGTCGAATACCGGACCGGCAAGCTGACCACTCAGGTCAACTACCGCTACATCAAGGATGGCAACCTGGACTATCGCTATCCGACCAACACGGCACTGGCAGAAGATCTCAGCCAGGCGGGTCTGGTGATGATGGCGCCGATCGCCGATCAGTGGCAGATGTATGGCGGTTACTACCGTGACATCAAGCAGGATGTGAACATTGACCGCAAGATCGGTGTCAAATATGACTCCTGCTGCTGGAGCATCAACATGAGCCTGGAGTGGCACAATCAGCCTGACAACGTCACCCTGAAACCCACTTCGGAAAGAGTCATTGGTCTGCAGTTTGAAATGAAGGGACTTGGCAGCGTGGGTACCGGTGGCCGCAGCGTCACCCTGGATACCGAGCTGTTGCCCTATGTTCGCCCGTTTAATCTGAAAGGTCAGCAATGATGCTGGCCCAGCCTTGAGAGATGGATATGAAAAAGACCCTGATTGCCCTGCTGACCGCGGGAATGTTCGGCGCCATGAGCCAGGCCGCACTGGCAGCGCCCGAGCTGATGGACAAGGTTCTGGCCGTGGTCAACAAGGACGTGGTGCTGTCCAGCCAACAGGACGCACTGGTCAACAAGGTAAAACTCTCCGCCCAGGAGAGCGGCCAGTCCCTGCCTGACGATGCCACCCTGCGCAAACAGGCGCTGGATCGCCTGATCCAGGAGAGCCTGCAGCTGCAACTGGCGGAGCGCCAGGGGCTGAAGATCAGCGACACCCAGCTGGAACAGGCTATTCAGGGCATCGCTGCCGACAACAAGATGACCCTGGATCAGCTGCGGGCCCAGCTCGCCCGTGAAGGGATGACCTATGCCCAGTATCGGGAAGAGGTTCGCCGCGAGATCCTGATGAACGAGGTGCGCCGCAACCAGGTGCGCCGCCGTATCAACATCTCCGAGCAGGAAGTGAAGCAGGTGGTGGAGATCCTGAAGAAACAGGGTCAACAGCAGAACGAATACCACGTAGGCCATATCCAGATTGCCCTGCCGGACAACCCCACTGCCGCCCAGCTGGATGCCGCCAAGAGCAAGATCGAGCGCATTCTGGCCGCCCTCAAGCAAGGTGCCGACTTCCGCAAACTGGCCATTGCCGAGAGTAACGGTCCCAAGGCGCTGGAAGGGGGCGACTGGGGCTGGATGAGCCCGCAAGAGATGCCGACCCTGATGGCGGAAGCGGTGCAAGGTGCCAAGAAGGGCGACATCGTCGGCCCGCTGCGCTCCGGTGCCGGCCTGCACATCGTCAAGGTGTTCGACACCAAGGGTCAGCAGCAAGTGATGCAGACCGAGGTGAAGGCCCGTCATATCCTGATCAAGCCCTCCATTATCCTGAGCGAAGAGAAAGCCAAGGGGATGCTGGATGGTATTCTGCACGACATCAAGAGCGGCAAGGCCAGCTTCGCCAGCATGGCGGAGAAGTACTCCGAAGATCCGGGCTCTGCGGTGCAGGGCGGCGAACTGGGCTGGTCTGATCCCAACGTCTATGTCCCCGAGTTCCGCGACATGGTCAACCGTCTGCAACCGGGCCAGATCAGTGCCCCGTTCCGTACCAGCCATGGCTGGCACATCGTGCAGGTGGAAGATCGCCGCAGCCAGGATGCGACCGACAAGGCTCAGGAGCAGCGCGCCTACCAGCTGATCTACAATCGCCGCTTCGTGGAAGAGTCCCAGGCGTGGCTGGATGAACTGCGTGACGAGGCCTACATCCAGATCGAAGGAGCCGGTAGCTGATGAGCTGCCGTCGTCTTGCCGTCACCCCGGGCGAACCGGCCGGGATTGGGCCTGATCTGGTGCTGCAGATTGCCCGGCAGGATTGGCCGCACCAGTTGGTGGTGATTGCCGATCCGGCGCTGCTGCGCGAGCGGGCGGCCCTGCTGGGACTGCCCATCGAGCTTGAGCCCTATGATGCCCGTAAACCTGCTCAACCGCAGCGAGCCGGCACCCTGACGGTATGTTCTGTCTCTCTCGGCGCCCCCGTGGTGCCGGGCGAGCTGAACGAAGGCAATGGCGCCTATGTGCTGGCGACCCTGCAGCGTGCCTGCGATGGCAACATGAGCGGCGAATTTGCCGCAGTGGTGACCGGGCCGGTGCACAAGGGGATCATCAACCAGGCCGGGGTCTCGTTCAGCGGCCACACCGAGTTCTTTGCCCAACAATCCAACACCGCCGATGTGGTAATGATGCTGGCAACCGAGGGGCTGCGGGTCGCACTGGCGACTACCCATATTCCGCTGGCCTATGTAGCGATGGCCATCACCGAAGATCGCCTCGGCAAGGTGATCCGGATCCTCAACGAGGATCTCACAACCAAGTTTGGTATCGCCAAACCCCGTATTTACGTCTGCGGACTCAACCCCCACGCCGGGGAAGGTGGCCATCTTGGACGTGAAGAGATTGACGTGATCGAACCCGCCCTGGCCATCCTGCGCCAGGAAGGGATCGATCTGGTCGGCCCATTGCCGGCCGACACCCTGTTCCAGGAGAAATACCTCAAGGATGCGGATGCGGTACTTGCCATGTACCACGACCAGGGGCTGCCTGTGCTCAAATACAAGGGCTTCGGCAGTTCGGTCAATATCACCCTGGGGCTTCCCTTCATCCGCACTTCGGTGGATCACGGCACCGCACTGGATCTGGCAGGCAAGGGCCTGGCCGATCCGGGCAGCCTTGTCACCGCGATTAACCACGCCATCAAGATGGTAGAGAAAAAAAGATATGAGCAGTAAGGTGCACATGGGCCACACGGCCCGTAAGCGTTTCGGTCAGAACTTCTTGCACGACCGGTATGTGATCGATCAAATCGTCGCCGCCATCAACCCGCAGTCGGGTCAGAATCTGGTGGAGATCGGTCCGGGTCTGGCCGCGCTGACCGAGCCGGTTGCCGCCCAGATGGACAAAATGACCGTGGTCGAGCTTGACCGGGACCTGGCTGCGCGCCTGCGCGAGCACCCGACCCTCAAAGACAAGCTGACCGTCATCGAAGCGGACGCCATGCGTTTCGACTTCGGCACCCTGATGGGTGAAGGCAAGGGGCCGCTGCGCATCTTCGGCAACCTGCCCTACAACATCTCCACCCCGCTCATCTTCCACCTGTGCGAATTTGCCGACCGGGTTGAAGACATGCACTTCATGCTGCAAAAGGAAGTGGTGTTGCGTCTGGCCGCCGGTCCGGGCAGCAAGGCTTATGGCCGTCTGAGCGTGATGACCCAGTACTACTGCCAGGTGGTGCCGGTGCTGGAAGTGGGCCCGGGCGCCTTCAAACCGGCGCCGAAAGTGGACTCTGCCGTAGTTCGCCTGATCCCGCACAAGAATCCGACCATAGTCGCGAAAGACATTCGTTGTCTGAATCGCGTCTGTACCGAAGGCTTTGGCCAGCGTCGCAAGACCATCCGCAACAGCTTCTCCAACTTCATCACCGACGCCCAGCTGACCGAGCTTGGTATCGATGGCAACCTGCGCCCGGAGAATCTCTCCCTCGAGCAGTTTGTCATGATCGCCAACTGGCTGGCGGATCAGCAACAGGCCTGATCCTGTGGCACTCCCGCACATCGAGATCCGCCCATACCCCGTGTATGTGGCGGGCTCCAAAGACCCTTACCAGTTTCACTATCTGATCGAGATTGAGAATCTGGGGCCTGGCCCGGTGCAACTGCTGCATCGGCGCTGGCTCATCACAGATGCCAATGGCAAGATGCTGGAAGTGGCAGGCTCGGGCGTGGTCGGGGAACAACCCGTCATTGCCGAAGGTGAGACCTACAGCTACCAGAGCGGCGTGCCGCTGGCGACCCCGCTCGGGGTGATGGAAGGGAGCTATACCCTGCAAGATGGCTCTGGTCAGCAGTTCGAGGCGCCTATCGCCCCCTTCACGCTGGCCATCCCCAATATTATCAACTGAGGTTTCATGGCGAACTGTTTTGTTGGTGACATCCAGGGCTGTTACGACGACTTGCGCCGTCTGCTGGATCTTGCCGCGTTCGATCCCGAAAATGACGTGCTCTGGCTCTGCGGCGATTTGGTCGCCCGCGGCCCGGACTCCCTCAATACCCTGCGTTTTGTCAAAGGGCTGGGCAACCGCGCCGTCACCGTGCTCGGTAACCACGACCTGCACCTGCTGGCGGTCGCCGATGGCGTTGCACCGCTCAAGAAGAAAGACAAGCTGCAAAGCCTGATGGATGCCCCTGATCGGGATGAACTGCTGGAGTGGCTGCGCCACCGCCCGCTGCTGGCCGAACATCCGGATCTCCCCATCATGATGGTGCATGCCGGGATCTCCCCCGCATGGGATGTCCGCACCGCGCGCAACTGCGCCCGCGAGGTAGAGAGCCTGCTGCGCGGTGACCAGTACAGCTGGCTGCTGCACAACATGTACGGCGACCAGCCCGATGGCTGGAAAGATGATCTGGTCGGGATCGACCGCTACCGCTACATCATCAACACCTTCACCCGGATGCGCTTCTGCTATTTCGACGGTCGTCTCGACTTCAAATGCAAGAAGGGGCCCAAGGAGTCGACCCCGGGGCTGCGTCCCTGGTTCGAACAGCGCGAACACCACGTGGATGACCCCATTCTGGTGTTCGGCCACTGGGCAGCCCTGATGGGCAACACCGGCAAGAGCGATATCAAGGCACTCGATACCGGCTGTGTCTGGGGCAACAGCCTCACCCTGTGGCGTTATGAAGATGATGCCCTGATCGCCACCCCCTGCCCGGTTCACGCCAGCTAGGGGGAGCACTGCAATCAGGCGGTCGCGATCGCTGCCGCACGGATGGCTACAACCCGTTCCAATAACAAAGCCCGGCTGGTTGCCGGGCTTGCTGTTTAGGTTCCCTGTTTTCCGGCGAATGATGTTACAACTTGCGCCCCAGCCGCTTCTCGATCTGGCGCCGCTCCCACTCGGGGCCAAACAGCTTGAAGGGCTGAAACACCCGAACAGCATGGGAGGCAAGTCCCAGCCCCCAGCCCAGGGTTGGCCACCAGGCCCAGATGTACTCCGGATTGCTCAGGTAGTTGATGACAAACAGCCCGCAGATCACTACCACGTAGCTGGCGACATGGTGATAGAAGCCCTTTAGCTCCTCCACATAGCGCATTGCCGCCCGCTCCTCTGCCGATACCTGCACCGCATCCTGCCCCATAGTGTCACTTCCTCTCATCTCGCGCTCCTGTTGCTCTGATCCATCCAGTTGAGCCACATCGAGTTCAAAGACGGCGGCCAGGGCCTTGAGAGATTCCAGTCCGGGTTGCTGCCCCTGCTCGATCCGCTGGATAGTGCGGACACTCAAACCAGTCAACGTTGCCAACTGATCCTGAGACCAACCCCGTTGCAATCTCAACTTCCTGACGATCATCTCGAACTCCTTGTGGTAATTGACAGGGCCAGCATAGGGCTTGCGCCGCGAAAGGTGACACGACAGATAGCCGACATACATCTGACAGTTCTTTAAAATCAGATGGTTAAGATTTTTATCTTGTCAGTCAGCCGCTCGTTCCCCCAGATATTGCACAAACCGTAACAGATAACCATCGGGATCCTGCAGCAAAAATTCGCGCTGCCCGGCCAGCATCTCGCCCACTGGATACCAGACCTCAGTGGGCTGCCGGAAAAGTGCAATCTCGGCGGCCTGCAAGCAGTCGAGTAGCGGCTGGATCTCGGTCAGCTCCATCTGCAGATTGATCCCCCGACCGAACGGTGGCTCCAGCGCCCCGACCTGCCAACCCGCCGGATGTACCTGCTCCAGCATCAGCTGTATCTGTTGCTGCTCAAGATAAGCAAAAGGAGGGTCATCGCGCCGATAGCGGACCGAGAAGCCCAACAAACCGGTATAGAAAACCAGAGATCGAGCCAGATCGGTAACCGACAGCTCCGGTACCATGGGATTCCAATACGGCCCATCCACCGCGACAGTAGGGTTCGTCATGGCTTACAGGCTCTGCATCAGCTCGGCGGCAATTTCAAAGGAGCGCAATCGGGCCTGATGATCGACGATGGGCCCATTGAACATCAGCTCATCGGCACGGGTTTCCGCCAGCAGCGCCTTGAGGCCGTGACGAACCTGCTCAGGGTCGCCCACCAGAGATCGGGCCAGGGTCTGCTCCATCGCCATCAACTCACGAGGTGCCCACTCATCGCCAAGCTGGACAACCGGCGCGGGCAGCTTGCCCGCATCACCGCGATGGAGGCGCAAGAACTGCTGCTGCACGGTAGTGAATTGGAAACGGGCCTCCCGCTCACTGTCGGCGGCGATCATATTGATACAGACCACCGCATGGGGTTTGGGCCAGCGAGCAGAGGGGCGATACCGGCTGCGGTAGATCTCCAGCGCCTGCAGCAACATGGCGGGCGCGAAATGGGAAGCAAAACCGAATGGCAAGCCCATCGCCGCTGCAAGTTGCGCGCTGTAGAGGCTGGAGCCAAGCAGCCAGATGGGCAGATGCAGTCCCTGACCGGGCACCGCCTGCACCGTGCCGATCTCGTCGCCAAAGTAGCTCATCAGCTCACGCACATCGGCCGGAAAATCATCCACCTCGCCACTGCGCATACGTCGCAGCGCCCGCATGGTGCGCTGATCAGTACCGGGGGCGCGACCAAGGCCCAAATCGATGCGGTCGGGATAGAGCGAAGCCAAGGTGCCAAACTGCTCGGCAATCACCAGCGGCGAGTGGTTCGGCAGCATGATGCCACCCGCCCCGATCCGCAGAGTGGTGGTGGCTTCGGCCAGATGACCGATCAGCACCGAGGTGGCGGCACTGGCAATGCCCGGCATGTTGTGATGTTCGGCCAGCCAGTAGCGCTGGTAACCCCAACCCTCGGCATGGCAGGCAAGATCCCGTGAACGGCGAAACGACTCGGCAGGCACGGAACCCTCGGCAACAGGCACCAGATCGAGCACGGAATAGGGGATGGCAGACATGGGTCACTCCATTGATTTACACACCAGTAACAAGTGGGGCAATGTAGCACGGGATACCTGAATGAATCACTATCTCCTGCCACACTCTGCCTGCCAAGCGGCAGCAATCGAACGGAACAAATCTCAGGCAAGTATTGTTCGAACGATCATCCTGCTGGCCGCGCATGCACGGGGGTGGATCATATTTTCTTACATTTGCGGGCTGGCCTGATCGCCCCCGGCTGGTTATAACGGTGCCCCTATAGCGAAGGGGGAGCAACAGACTCCCCCTCACTTTTTGTCACACCACACTGTTCAGGTTATCTATGTCAAAACATCTCGTTCTGCTGGGCGCACTGACGCTCTCCGGTTGCGCCCTGTTGTCTCCCCCCGCCCCCACCGTCACCCCGGTGCACCTTGCCGATACCAGCCAGCGCGGTTTCTACATCGAATGCAGCAGCATGAAAGCCTGCTTCCAGCAGGCTAACCAGACCTGCCCGCAAGGTTACAAGGAGACCGACCGCCGTCAGCAGACGCTCTACAGCACCCAGTATCTGGGGGGAAGCTATGACAAGGAGAAGAAAATCTACCAAGCTGCCAAGCCCTATAGCATCGCCAACACAGTCCACTCACTGACCATCCAGTGTCCCATCACTACAGGCTGAGCCAACCGAAGGGGTACTCTCTCCCGTCACTGCGAAAAAAAAACGGTCAACCGAGGTTGACCGTTTTTCACTGCGTTGCGTCCTTAGAACAGCAGGTGCGCCACCCCGGCGATAACCGGCAAGGTAACCAGAGTGCGCAGCAGGAAGATAACGAACAGTTCCCACAGCTTGACCGGGATCTTGCTGCCCAGCAGCAGGGCGCCCACTTCCGACATATAGATCAGCTGGGTCACCGACATGGCGGCAATCACGAAGCGGGTCATGTCACTCTCGATGGTCGAGGCCAGCACTGCCGGAATGAACATGTCGGCAAAACCGACCATGATGGTCTTGGACGCCGCTTCCGCCTCCGGCAGTTGCAGCAGCTCCAGCAAGGGGACGAACGGAGCGCCAAGCCAGTTGAAGATAGGGGTATGTTCGGCCAGCATCAGGGCACAGGTACCTATAGCCATTACCACCGGCAGCACGCCAAACACCATATCCAGTGCATTCTTCACCCCTTCCCGCGCGACGGCGCCGAGATCAGTCATGCTGTCAGCCTTGGTCAGGGCACGCTCGAAACCATAGCTCATCACGCTGTGCTGGTGCGGCACTGCTTCCTGCTTACGGCACAGGGGAGTGCCATCGGCATAGATGTCCTTCTTCCAGCAAAGTGGCGGCAAACGCGGCACCACGATGGCGGCAACCACCCCCGCCAGACAGACGGTCAGGTAGAAGGGGACGAACATGTGCTCCAGCTTCACCTGGGAGATCACCACCAGACAGAAGGTGATGGAGACAGCAGAGAAAGTGGTGCCAATCACCGCGGCTTCACGCTGGGTATAGAACTTCCCTTCGTACTGCTTGCTGGTCAGCAGGATGCCGACGCTGCCATCGCCAAGCCAGGAGGCAAAGCAGTCCACAGCCGAACGACCCGGCAACCGGAACACCGGACGCATGATGCGGGTCATCATGGTGCCGACAAATTCCAGCAGCCCGAAATCGAGCAGCAACGGCAGCAGCAGGCCGGCAAAAATGAAGACTGAAAACAGCACCGGCAGCAGATCGTTGAGCACCAGTCCACCGGTTGCGCCGGAGTAAAGCACCTCTGGCCCCACCTGGAAGAAGGTCAGCAGCACGAAGATACCGCCCAATACCCGCACGCAGGCCCAGAAAGGGGAGACATTGAACAAACTGTTGAGGAAAGGACGACGCACCAGAATCGCTGGCTTGAACAGCCAGGCAATCACCGTCATCAGCATGGTGGTGGTGATCACCGCACTGACCATGGCGACCAGATAATCGGCAAAAACGCGCTGTACCAGCTTGGCCAGCACGGCCACCGGGATGGTGACGTTACCGTCATAGACGACCGGCGTCATGAACAGCAGGATCCCGATAAGTGACGGAACCAGAAACATCAACAAATTACGGCGAGTATTGACCGCAGGTGCTTCGAGACTCTTTTCCAACATGATATGACTGCCCTAATGTTACTTTTCCCTAGCCCGGCCAACCTGCGTATTCATGCATTAACCGGCAAAACGGGCGCAAGAATACTCCAAAAAAATGCACAAACAAGCCCTTAAGGCAGAAATCTGCGCATAAATATTTCCACAGGTAAACCTTCCATTAAAAAAATAAGATACAGCGGCGCATATCGATTCAATCGACATCGCCAGATGATTGTTTCGTTATTGTTAATTTTGGTGGGCAGTATAATCGGTTATCAGTAGCAGGCAATAAGTGACATCACAAATATACCTAATGAGTTGCTGCTCGATAGACATAAAAAAACCGGAGCCTGTTCAGGCTCCGGTTTTCAATGAGAGTGACGGGGATCAGTCACGGACGTAGATGACTTCAACGCCATCATCTTCGTCGTCATCCCAATCGTCATCATCAAGCCCTTCATCGAAGGCAAGAGAGGCAACCAGTGCTTCCGCTTCAGCCTTGGCCAGCTGGTTCTTGTGGTAGTCGTCCCACTTAAACTCCACCTTCTCGATGGCGTCTTTGGCATCTTCCGCCAGCTGACGGGGCATGGTATCCAGCAGATCCAGAATGTCGTAGCAGACCTTCTTGGTGCCTTCCTTGCTGATGGCAGTGATGGCATAGACCGGACCTTCGTGGTTCAGGGCCGCCTTGACACGATCCATCACCTCCTGGGCTTCTTCTTCCAGGATCAGATCCATCTTGTTAAACACCAACCAGCGCGGCTTGCCAGCCAGTTCCGGGCTGTACTTCTCCAGCTCCTTGACGATGGTCACGGCATTTTCAGCAGGATCGGAGCCATCAACCGGGCAGATATCCACCAGGTGGATCAGCACGCGGCAACGCTCGAGGTGTTTCAGGAAGCGGATACCCAGACCTGCGCCTTCGGCAGCACCTTCGATCAGACCAGGGATATCGGCGATCACGAAGGAGCGGGAGTTTTCACCACGCACCACACCCAGGTTCGGTACCAGGGTAGTGAAGGGGTAATCAGCCACTTTCGGGCGAGCCGCAGAAACGGCGCGAATAAAGGTAGACTTGCCTGCGTTGGGCAGACCCAGCATGCCGACATCGGCCAGCAGCAGCAGCTCCAGCTTCAGGGTACGCACTTCACCCGGAGTACCGTTACTCTTCTGGCGGGGAGCACGGTTGACGGAGCTCTTGAAGCGGGTGTTGCCCAGACCGTGGAAACCACCTTTGGCAACCAGCAGCTTCTGCTCGTGGTGGGTCAGATCCCCCAGCAGTTCACCGGTATCTTCATCGGTCGCTCGGGTACCGACCGGCACACGCAGGATCTTGTCCTTGCCGCGGCGACCGGTACAGTTGGCGCTCTGGCCATTCTCACCGCGCTCGGCAGCATGGAAACGCTCGAAACGGTAGTCGATCAGGGTATTGAGGTTCTCGTCGGCGATCAGATATACGTCGCCACCATCACCGCCATCACCGCCGTCCGGACCACCGTTGGGAATATATTTTTCACGGCGAAAGCTTACACAACCGTTACCACCGTCACCGGCATCGACTCGAATCTGGACTTCATCAACAAACTTCATAGGTAACCGTCACCTTAATTCGAAAAACCGATACGCAATTATAGTGGTACAGACCCCTGCGGGCGATACGCATCTTGCCAATCATGCCCGTCAGAGCCAAAGTCAGCTGCGTTCCGTTTTTTCGTCAACGACATCAGAAAGACGTCAGAAAAACAAAAGCCCCGCCTGTTGGCGGGGCTTCGGATCCTTGCGGTCCGTAATTACTCAGCAACGATGCTAACGTACTTACGATTCAGCGGACCTTTAACTTCGAACAGGATTTTACCAGTCGCGGTAGCGAACAGGGTGTGATCCTTGCCCAGACCAACGTTGGTGCCAGCGTGGAACTTGGTACCACGTTGACGAACGATGATGCTGCCAGCCAGAACTGTTTCGCCGCCGAAACGCTTCACGCCCAGGCGTTTAGCTTCAGAATCGCGACCGTTGCGGGATGAACCGCCAGCTTTTTTGTGTGCCATTTATCGGACTCCTCTAATTAAGCGCTGATGCCAGTGATTTTGACTTCAGTGAACCACTGACGGTGGCCCGCTTGCTTACGATGGTGCTTACGACGACGGAACTTGACGATAGTCACTTTCTCGCCACGGCCGTGAGCCACAACTTCAGCTACAACCTTGCCACCTTCAACGAAAGGAGCACCTACTTTAAAAGTGTCGCCTGCAGCAACCATCAGAACTTCGTTGAAGTCGATGGTAGCGCCAGTCTCAACGTTCAGCTTTTCCAGACGAACGATTTGACCTTCGGCCACACGGTGTTGTTTTCCGCCGCTTTGGAATACCGCGTACATTTGATTAACTCCGTAAAGGCATGTCTTTTGCTCAAGGCTAGACATGCGCAAAAACCTATAACAATGGGCGGGCATTCTACGCAAATCGATCTGCTCAGGCAAGGCCAATTTAGCAAAAAGTTTATTTTGTGCGCATATCTGCCGCCGTGGATAAACGCCTAACTGTAACCCATTGTGAAATCGTGTAGAATCCCTGCCATTACTAAAATCGCAGTTATTGCTGCTGTCACGTTACGAGACTTATGGACCAACAGACTATCCGTGCGCTCTGTGCCGCCGACATGACGGCGGTCAATGAACTGATCCTGGCCCGACTCCAGTCCGACGTTAGTCTGATTAATCAGCTGGGTTTCTACATTGTCAGCGCCGGCGGGAAACGGATGCGCCCCATGCTGACCGTGATGGCTGCGCGTGCGCTGGGCTATGAGGGTGAGGATCACCTGAAACTGGCCGCCATCATCGAATTCATTCACACCTCTACCCTGCTGCATGACGACGTGGTCGACGAATCCGACCTGCGCCGTGGCAGGGAGACCGCCAACGCCATGTTTGGCAATGCCGCCAGCGTGCTGGTCGGTGACTACCTCTATAGCCGCTCCTTCCAGATGATGGCCGAACTCTCCAACCTGCGGGTGATGGAGATCCTTTCGGATGCCACCAACACCATCGCCGAAGGGGAAGTGTTGCAGCTGATGAACTGCAACGATCCGGACACCACCGAAGAGAGCTACATGACGGTCATCTACTGCAAGACCGCCAAGCTGTTTGAAGCCGCCACCCGACTCGCCGCCGTGCTGACCCATCAGCCCGAGCCCGTCGAGCAGGCCATGACCGATTACGGCAAGTATCTGGGCACCGCGTTCCAGATCATCGATGACGTGATGGACTACTGCTCCCAGAGCGAAGAGATGGGCAAGAACGTCGGCGACGATCTGGCCGAAGGAAAACCGACCCTGCCGCTGCTGCGTGCCATGGAAGTGGGCACGCCGGAAGAGCGCCAGCTGGTGCGCGATGCCATCGAGCACCGCAACGGCATGGAGCATCTTGAGCAGATCCTCGGGATTCTCGACCGTACCGGCGCGCTGGAGTACTCCCGCATGCGGGCCCGGGAAGAGGCAGACAAGGCCATTGCCGCCCTCGCCATCCTGCCGGACTCCCCGCACAAGCACGCGCTGGAAACACTGGCCCACATGGCCGTGCAGCGCAGTGCCTGAGTAAACGACATGCATGAAAAAAGAGGCCTTCGGCCTCTTTTTTATTGTCTGCTATCTGCTGAACTGTTCATTGCGACAGACTCAGCGACTCAGCATCCAGAGGATCACGCTACCTGCCACCACTAGCGAGCCGCCGATACGGCGCAACTGCTCCGGTGGCTGATCGCTCAGCAGCCGCAACATCTGCTGCCATGCCCTGGGCATCAACAACGGGCCGAGCCCCTCGAACAACAGCAGCAATCCCAACCCCATCAGCATGGATGTCAGCATCCGACCTCCTTCAATGCAACCAGCCCCTCGGGTCAACGGCTGGCGTTGGCACCAAAAACAAAAGGGTCTGACAATGCAGACCCTTTGAATGTGACCTCGTGGCGATTACTGCTTGGTGCCGTGAGGAGACTTGAGGTAACGGAAGAACTCGCTGTCCGGCTTCAATACCATCAGGTCGTTGCCACCGGCAAAGCTCTTGCGATAGGCCTCCATGCTACGCACGAAGCTGAAAAACTCGGGGTCTTTCTTGTAGCTGTCGGCATAGATCTTGGCGGCTTCCGCATCCCCTTCACCGCGCAGCTGGCGAGCGTTACTCTCGGCGTCGGCGATCATGACGGTCACCTTGCGGTCGATATCGGCACGCAGGATTTCAGCCTTCTCGCGACCCTGAGAGCGGTGCTCACGGGCGACTGCGGTACGTTCGGCACGCATCCGCTGGTAGATGGAGTTGGAGACTTCCACCGGCAGGTTGATCTGCTTGATCCGCACATCCACCACCTTGATACCGAGCTCGGAGGAGCGCGCCATCTTCTTCAGGGCATCTTCCATCACGGTACTGCGCTCACCGGAGACGATGTCTTTGATGGTGCGGTTACCGATCTCGGAACGCAGACCGTTATTGATCTTGCGCTTGAGCAGATCTTCCGCCTGCAGCTTGTTGCCACCACCGGTTGCCAGGTAGTACTTGGAGAAATCCTCGATCTTCCACTTCACGTAGGAGTCGATGATCAGGTCTTTCTTCTCGGAGGTGACAAAACGGTCGGCCTGGCTGTCAATGGTCTGGATGCGGGCATCCATCTTGCGAACCTGGTCGATGAGCGGCACCTTGAAGTGCAGGCCCGGCTCATAGAGGCGGGGTTCACCGGAGTCAACCCGCTTCACCTTGCCAAACTGCACCACAATCCCCTTCTGACCTTCATCAACGATAAAGACAGAAGAGAAGCAGACCATGGCCGCGACAGCGATTGCACCAATAGCTAGCTTTTTCATCTATCAGTTTCTCCCTGAGCTGAAGCGGTCACCGCTACGCAGCGGCATTGTCGGGGTAGAGTTGGCACCCTCGTTGGAAACGGGGACCTGCTCTGTGACCGGGGCGGCAGTGGCACGATCAGACTGGGTTACCTTCGGCTTGCCAGACAGCTTGTCGAGCGGCAGGTAGATCATGCTGTTGTTGCCAGCCGGCATGTCAACCACCACCTTGTTGGCCTGCTGATAGAGCTCTTCCATGGTTTCCAGATAGATACGCTCACGGGTCAGCTCGGGAGCAGCCAGATACTGGGGCAGCAGCTCGTTGAAGCGAGCAACTTCACCCTGGGCTTTCAACACGATCTGGGATTTGTAAGCTTCCGCTTCCTGTTCCAGACGCTTCACCTGACCACGGGCCTTGGGCTCCACTTCACGGGCATAGGCTTCTGCTTCACGAATGAAGCGCTGTTCATCTTCCTGAGCGGAGATGGCGTCATCAAACGCATCTTTCACCTCTTCCGGCGGACGCGCCGGCAGGAAGTTGACGTCGACGATCTGCAGACCCATCTGGTAAGGCTCGATGATGCCATCGATCACCTGCCAGGTCTCCTGACGCACCTTCTCACGACCGGTAGTCAGGACGTCATCCATCCGGGTATGACCCACTACATAGCGCAGGGCGCTATCGGTGGCCTGACCCAGACTCTCGTCGGCATTGGTCACGCTGAACAGATATTGCTCGGGATTGACCACACGGTACTGCACGTCCATCTCGACCCGTACCACGTTCTCATCCTGAGTCAGCATGAAACCGGAGGCAGGCAGGGAACGCACGGACTCGACGTCCACCGGGATCACCCGATCGATAAAGGTCGGCTTCCAGCGCAGGCCCGGCTCGACAATATGGGAAAACTTGCCAAACCGCAGCACGGCACCACGCTCCGCTTCGCGAATGGTGTAGAAGCCGCTGACGACCCACACCACCACAGCCACAACCAGCGCGATGGAGATACCAAAGCGACCTACATCGCCGCCAGATTTGCCGCCACCAAACAAGCCACCGAAACGGCGACTCACTTTGCGCAGCATTTCATCCAGATCAGGGGGTCCCTGATTCTTGCCGTTATTCCCCCAAGGGTCACGGTCTTTGCCGTTGTTACCAGGCTCATTCCAAGCCATCAGCGTCTCCATTAATACATGCGGATGGATATCATCTCTATCGGGCCGTCATACGTCGCGAAGCCCCTAAGGGGTCATCTTCATCAACGAATCAATGCCTGATAAAGCGTTGTAAACTCTCACCTTCCTGTTTCACGAGGCGGTTCCAGTCGGCCACTTGCAAGCGGACTTCCAGCACGAAATCACCCTCCTCGCTAAAACCTTCCTGCTCAATCCCTTTCAGCTGATAGAGCGCACTGCGCAATCTCGCGGCAGAAGGAGGCAACTGCAGGGTGTGATGCACCATGGAGCCAGCCAGCAATTCGGTCAGCGCCGTAAACAGATGCTCACAACCTTCACCGGTCTGGGCCGACAACCAGACGCGCAACGGGCGCCCCTCGTCATCTCGCTCCAGACCTGCCGGACGATCCGCCAGCTTGTCGATCTTGTTGCAGATCATCAGCTGGGGCCTGTCATCGGCTTCAATCTCGGCCAACACCTGCTGCACGGAGTCGATATTCTCCTGCATCTGCTCATCGGCACAGTCCACCACATGCAGCAGCAGATCCGCTTCACGGGTCTCCTGCAGGGTCGCCTTGAAGGCCGCGACCAGATCATGGGGCAAGTGTCGAATAAATCCAACTGTATCCGCCAAAATCACATCACCCACATCCCGGATCACCAGTTTACGCAGGGTGGGATCCAGAGTTGCGAACAATTGGTCGGCAGCATACACGCTGGCAGCTGTAAGTTGGTTGAACAAAGTGGACTTTCCGGCGTTGGTATAACCAACCAGTGACACCGTCGGCACTTCGTTGCGGTTGCGGGCACGGCGTCCCTGCTCCCGCTGCTTGGCCACCTTGTCGAGCCGACGCAAAATCGCCTTGATGCGTTCCCGCAGCAGACGTCGGTCAGTTTCAAGCTGGGTTTCACCCGGGCCACGCAGACCGATCCCGCCCTTTTGACGCTCAAGGTGGGTCCAGCCTCGCACCAGACGAGTGGAAAGATGGCGCAACTGGGCCAGTTCGACCTGCAGTTTACCTTCGTGGGTACGGGCGCGCTGGGCAAAGATATCGAGGATCAGGCCGGTTCGATCCACCACCCGGCACTGGAACAGACGCTCCAGGTTGCGCTCCTGGGCAGGGGTCAGGGCATGGTTGAAGATGACGACGTCGGCATCCAGCATCTGGACTTGGGACGCGATCTCTTCAGCCTTGCCACTGCCGACAAAAAATTTGGCACTGGGCGCACTGCGACTGGTGGTAATTACCCCCAGCGCATTGACTCCGGCCGAGCTCACCAACATCTTGAGCTCTTCCAGATCCTCCCGCTCACCCTCATCACTGAAGTTGACATGCACCAGAACGGCCTGTTCGCCAGCTTCATAACGGTCAAACAAGCGCTTGCTCCTTAACAGGAATCATGATGAATCTGAGTTGGCGAGTCGACTCGCCCAGGGATATCACGCCTCGGCATCACCCTGTTCATCAGCCGCGCCACCCGGAGTGGGCTGGTGATGATTGACGGCACGGGCCGGTACGACAGTCGAGATGGCGTGCTTGTAAACCATCTGGCTCACGGTGTTTTTCAGCAGGATAACAAACTGGTCAAAAGACTCGATCTGACCTTGCAGTTTGATGCCGTTCACCAAATAGATAGAAACAGGAATCCGCTCACGGCGCAGCGCATTCAAAAACGGGTCTTGGAGAGATTGCCCCTTAGCCATTTTTCTTTTCCTTATAGTTTGTTGTTTTTAAACACCGAATATCAATATAACAACCTGATTATACAGGGAGTGTCAAGCCGCACCAGCGCGAGCAAGCACGCGGTCGAGATTGCCAGACTCACCAGATTCCAACCAGGTCACGTCGGGCCAGCCGCGCAACCAGGTCATCTGTCGTTTTGCCAATTGGCGTGTGGCAACAATGCCACGATAACGCATCTCATCATACCCCACTTCACCGCACAGGTAGTCCCACATTTGGCGATAACCCACACAGCGAATGGAGGGAAGATCCGGGTGCAGATCGCCGCGCGCCATCAGCGCACGAACCTCCTGTTCAAAGCCGCCTTGCAGCATCTTGTCAAAGCGCAGTTCGATCCGCTGATGCAGCACGGCGCGATCGCTCGGGGCGATGGCAAACTGCAGCACCCGATAGGGCAAGCCCTCCCCCTGCACCTGCGTCAGCTCGGTAAGTGTCTTGCCGCTGATGCGGTAGACCTCCAGCGCCCGGGAGAGTCGCTGCGGGTCATTGGGGTGAATTCGCGCCCCGGCCACCGGGTCAATGCGCACCAGCTCGTCGTGCAGCGCCTGCCAACCGAGGCGGGCAGCCTCTTCCTCAATCCCGGCTCGAATGGCGGGATCGGCAGAGGGCAGCGGGGACAATCCCTCCAGCAGCGCCTTGAAATAGAGCATGGTACCGCCCACCAGCAGAGGAATGCGGCCACGGTCGGCGATCTCTTTCATCTCCCGCAGGGCATCCTTGCAAAAATCGGCTGCCGAATAGCTCATGGCGGGGTCAAGAATGTCGATCAGCCGGTGCGGGGCACGTGCCAGTTCATCGGCGGTCGGCTTGGCTGTACCGATATCCATGCCGCGATAGATCAGCGCAGAATCGACGCTGATGATGTCGCAGGGCAGCGCCTGGCACAGTTCAATGGCGAGATCCGTCTTGCCGGAGGCCGTCGGCCCCATCAGAAAAATTGCGGTCGGCAAGTCACTCGCCATGTTCAAACTCCTCCAGCACGGTCGCCAGCGAAATGGGGCGCACCATGCGAATGTCTGCCAGTTGGTCACTGAAATCAGTCACAAGTTCCGTCAGCAGACGACTGGCAGTTGAAAAATCGTATATCTTCTCGCGGCTTATCCCCTGCTCCACCAGCCATTGGCATAATACTTCAGCCTGCTGACCAGCATCACTGTCAGATCCGCCCTCGATAATTTGCAGCAATTCAGGTAACAGACGCACCAGATCGGTCTGGCGCAGCAGAGCCGGCACCCGAGTCAGGATCATGGTGTCGCGCCCCCCGCTTTTCAACTCCAGCCCCATCCGTTTCAGCAAACGCTCCTGCTCGGTCACCAGCGCGATCAAATTCTTCGGCAGCTTGAAGGAGACCGGCAGCAACAGTGGCTGGGCCGCCAGTCCCTGGCCCCAGGTCTCCAGCAGCCAGTGGCGCAGCAGCACCCGCTCGGCGCGCACCAGCGAGAGCAGCGCCAGCTGATTATCCCGCTCGATCAACAGGTAGGCCTGATCCACCAGTGTCAGGGCGCGACATCCCCCCTGTTTGGGTGACGGCACTGGATCAGTGGGCTGCGCAGGAGCAGCCTCAGTTGCGATAGGCAGCGTAGTGAGCAGAGCGCCCATGCCGTGCATCGCCTCCCGGCTTGGGGGCTCGGGCGGTTGATAATTGCTGGCTCGGCCAGCCCCCTCCCGTACCTGTGCAGGTGCCCGGTAGCTGTGCTCGGCACCGTACCACTCCGGGCGTGGCGCCTGACCGGGATATTCAATCTGCGGACTGACCGGCAACTCGACCAGAGTTTCGGCCAGCGGAGTGTCCTGATGAGTGGCGCTGACTCCTTCGCGGCGCAGCGCAGTAAACAGCGCCTGAAAGATAAAGTCGTGGATCAGTCGCGCCTGATGGAAGCGCACCTCATGCTTGGCCGGGTGAACGTTGACATCCACCTGACGGGGATCCAGCTCGATATAGAGCACATAGGCGGCGAAGCGGTCGGGAGGCAGCAGCTCGTCATAAGCCTGACGAATGGCGTGGTTGATGAGCTTGTCGCGCATCATCCGGCCGTTGACATAGGTGTATTGCAGGTCGTTCTGCGGTCTTGCCCCCTCCGGAGTCGCCAGCCAGCCCCACAGTCGCACGTCGCTGTGCTCGCTCTCCACCGCCAGCGCATGGTGCATGAAGGGGGTGCCGCAAACGGCGGCGAGGCGACGCTCCTGCTCCGGCACGGTATTGGCGGCCTTGTACTGGCGCACCACCTTGCCATTGTGGCGCAGGATCAGGGTGGCATCGAAGCGGGAGAGCGCGATGCGGCGCACCAGCTCGTCGATATGGGCAAACTCGGTCTTTTCGCTGCGCATGAACTTGCGCCGCGCGGGGGTATTGAAGAAGAGATCCACCACCTCCACCGTGGTGCCCACCGGATGGGCCGCCGGCTTGATGGTGACGCTCATCTCGCGCCCTTCCGCCTGGGCTTGCCAGGCTTCGGACTGCTCGGCGGTACGGGAGGTGAAGGTGAGACGGGAGACCGAGCTGATGGAGGCGAGCGCCTCGCCACGAAAACCGAGGCTGTTGATCCCTTCCAGATCGTCCAGCGTGGCCACCTTGGAGGTGGCATGACGCGACAGCGCCAGCACCAGCTCGTCTTTGGCGACGCCACAGCCGTTGTCACGGATGCGGATCAGCTTGGCGCCCCCCTTGTCGATGTCGATCTCGACCCGGTCGGCCCCCGCATCCAGGCTGTTTTCCACCAGCTCTTTCACCACAGATGAGGGCCGCTCCACCACCTCTCCTGCTGCAATCTGGTTGGCCAGAATGGGTGGCAAAATACGGATCGGCATCACTTACTCCTGAATTTCAATCTTGCGGATGGTCAGTCTCTTAAGGCTCCAGGAGGGCCGCTCCACCACCTCTCCACCAACCGGAATCTGGTTGGCCAGAATCGGGGGGAATATACGGATCGGCATCACTTGCTCCTGACTTTCAATCTTGCTGATGGTATTCGCTAACAGCGGGAGCGGCATCGCCCGCTCCCGTGCGTCAGTTTTGCGGAATGTAGAGCACCTGCCCTACCTGAATATTCCGCGACTTGAGCTTGTTGATCTCCACCAGCCGAGCCTGACTCACCCCATGTTTCTCGGCAAGGCGGGAGAGACTCTCGCCCCGCTTGACCACATGGCGGACCATCTGCGACTTGTCGTCACTGCGAACGGGAGCAGCAGCGCGGCTCTGCCCCTGCTGGGGAATATAGATGGTCTGACCGATCTGAATATCCCGGCTGCGCAGCTGGTTGATCTCCACCAGAGTTGACTGACTAACCCCATGCTTCTCGGCAAGGCGGGAGAGGCTCTCACCCCGTTTGACCACATGGCGGAGCATCCGCGATTTGTCATAGTCCCCCACACTGCTGACCGGTGCACCGCTCTCTTGCGCTGCAGCCGAGTAAGGCTTGATCACCCCGGCGCCAGAGCCGCTCCCAGCACCGCCGTCGCGGGCGGTGGCGGGCATCTTGTTGGACACTACCGGCTGCGACTGTGTCTGCCTGGGCTGGCTCACCGGCTGCCGGGCTACCGGTGCAGGGCGAGTAGCGGCAGGTTGGCTCACCTGCCCCTTGCCGGTCAGCATGGCCCCCTTGGTCGGGTGGGCGCGGTAGTAGTTGCGGATCCCCTCGAAGATAGCGCGGGCCAGCTGGTCCTGATAGCTGGCGGTAGCCAACAGCTTCTCCTCCGCATGGTTGGAGATAAAACCGGTCTCCACCAGCACAGAGGGAATATCCGGCGCCTTCAGCACCGCCAGACTGGCGTGTTCCGGCGCCTTCTTGTGCAGTCGGGCGACCTTGCCCATGGAGCGCAGGATCTGGCGGCTGACGTCGTACCCTTCGGCACGGGACTTGTCCATGGAGAGGTCGAGGAAGGTCTGCGCCAGATAGGGATTAGGATCGGATTCCGCCAACACCTTGCCGACACCGCCCAGCAGCTCGCCCTGCTTCTCCTGCTTCTCCAGCCAGCTGCCCATCTCGCGGTTGGCACGGTTGGTCGAGAGGACCCAGACAGAGGCGCCGCGCGGAGTGGAGTTATGGAAGCTGTCCGCATGGACCGACACCAGCAGATCCGCCTTCGCCTTGCGGGCAATCTCGGAGCGCTTGTTGAGGTCAACGAAATAGTCGCCACGACGGGTCATCACGGCACGCATCCCCGGCTCGCGGTCGATCAGTGCCGCCAGCTTCTGGGAGACCGCCAGCGTGACCCGCTTCTCGTAGGTACGGCGCGGGCCGATGGAGCCCGGGTCTTCCCCGCCGTGGCCCGGGTCGATGGCAATCACCACTCCCTTGCCCTTGCCACCGACAGGCGTGGATTGCACCGCTGCCGCCGAGCGCTTCTCTTCATAAGGCAGATCGATGACCAGACGGTGGCCATAAGGCCCGGCTGGCGCCAACGGAAAGACCACCGGCTTGATGGCGGAGCTGAGATCCATCACCAGCCGCAGACCGCCCTTCTCCAGCGGTGTGCTCTGGCGGATCTTGCGCACCAGTTCGCTGTTGTTCTCGATCCGGGCCAGATTGGCGGCGTTGCTCGCCCCTTTCAGATCGATCACCAGCCGATCCGGGCCGGTGAGGGTGAAATAGTTGAAGTTGGGGGCGCTGCTCATATCGAGCACCACCCGGGTATTATCCGGTGATGGCCAGATTCGTACGCTCTTGAGCTGATTCGCCCAGGAGGGTAATGCCATCAAAGAGAGAGCAATAACAAGGATCAAGCGCACGTAGATGACAACCGTTCCAGAATGGCTTCGCCAATAGCAGTGCGGGCCTCTATCAGAACCTCGCGCTGCTCGCCTACATAAGTGAGGGTAATTTCCAGGTCGGGAGCCGGTAACCAGCCCTCGCCCTTCTCGGACCACTCCACCAGACAGAGAGTGTTGGCGGCAAAATAGTCCCGAATGCCCATGAATTCCAGCTCTTCCGGATCAGCCAGGCGATAGAGATCGAAATGGTAGACCTGCCAGCCATCGAGCTCATAGGGCTCGACCAGGGTGTAAGTCGGGCTTTTTACCTTGCCCTGATGGCCAAGGCCCTGCACCCAGCCGCGGGTCAGGGTGGTTTTACCAGCGCCAAGCGTGCCATGCAAAAACACTGTGGTCGCCTGCTGGCAGGCCTGTGCCAGACGGCCACCCAGAGCCACGGTTGCTGCCTCGTCCGGCAGTGTCATCATCAACTGTTTTGCCATGTTCTTCTTTTTAACTTGTAATGGTGTCGGGATTAACCAGTTTGCGGATCAGCGGCAGCAGATCTGACGCCAGCATGCCCCGCTCGCCGTCAGCGGCGGCCTGATCTGCAGCCTCGCCGTGGATCACGGCGCCCAGCCAGCTTGCCATGGTGGCAGACCAGCCCTGGGCCAAAAGGGCGGCGATTATACCAGATAACAGATCGCCCATGCCGCCACTTGCCATGCCGGGATTGCCTTCACAACAGAGAGCGACCCGCTCGCCGTCATAAATAAGTGTTCCCGCCCCTTTTAACAACACCACACCGCCATAACGCCGCTGCAGCGCCTGCACGGCGGCAAACCGGTCGGTTTCAATCTCGGCAATGGTGCATCCCAGCAGGCGCGCCGCTTCGCCGGGATGGGGCGTGAGCACCCAATTATCCTGATGGCGGGGAGATTGCGCCAGCCAATTCAATCCATCGGCGTCCAAAACCAGTGGCTGCCGTCCGGTGAGATAACGGGCGATTTGTGCTCTTCCCCACTCATCCTGACCGAGGCCGGGGCCGATGACCCGCACCGACGCCCACCCCTCGTCATCAGCGGTAGTGAGACTCATCAGTTCAGGTTGATAGAGGCTGACCGGCGGATGTTCCGGATGCTGACATACCCGCACCAGCCCGGCCCCCGCCCGCAGGCAGGCACGGGCCGCCAGCACGATGGCCCCCTGCATGCCACGATTGCCCCCCACCAGCAGTACCTTGCCATAAGAGCCCTTGTGGGAAGCGCGCGGGCGCGGGGTCAACTGCGCGCTGAGCAGTGGATAATCGATACGCCAGGCGGCGGGCAGCATAGTGTCATCAGGCGTCACGCCAAGGGGATCACAGTCGAGCAGGCCGACGCAATCCACCCCGTCGCCGGTGAGCATCCCCTGCTTGATACCGATAAAGGTGAGGGTGCGAGTGGCCTGCACCACAGCCCCCATGGCACGGCCGGTATCGCCGTTGAGGCCGGAGGGGAGATCCACCGCCAGCACGGGCACAGCCAAGCCATTGATTGTTGCGACGATCTTTGTCAGTAGTGGCGAGAGGGGCGTGTTGACGCCGGTGCCAAGCAGGGCGTCGACCACCAGATCCGGGGCGGAGTGCTGGTCCTTATCAAACTGCTCGGCCAGCCAGACCCGGCCACCGGCCGCCAGCCACTCATCGGCGGCCCGCCTGGCATCCCCCTTCAGCTGGTCGGGTGCTCTGGCGGCAATCACCACCACCTCGATGCCAATCTGGCGGGCAAGGCGGGCCAGCACATAGCCATCACCGCCGTTATTACCGGGGCCGACGAAAATCCACCAGCAGTGACTGTCGGGCCAATGCAGGGTGGCATAGGTGCGCAGCGCGGCACCGGCTCGCTCCATCAGGGCATAGAGAGGTTGCCCCTCACGCGCGGCCCAGTTGCGCTCCAGTGCGCGGATCTGTTCAGTCTGCCACAGCCCCTGTGGTAAACTGCCCCCCTCTTTTGTGCCCAACGCGCCCCTGATGATCTCTACCATGACGGCTCCCGCCTCTTATCAATCGACCCACGCCAGCAAACACCGGCCAGGCCAAGCCGCATGAGCGCACCTGACTTCCACCAGCTGGCTCACGATATCAAGCTCTGGGCACGGGAGCTAGGTTTTGACCAGGCGGGCATCACCGACACCGATCTGCGTATCGAAGAGCCGAGATTGCAGGCCTGGCTGGATGCGGGCTATCACGGCAGCATGGATTACATGGCGCGCCACGGCATGATGCGGGCGCGCGCCCACGAACTGCTGCCGGGCACGGTGCGGGTGTTGTCGGTGCGGATGAACTACCTGCCGTTCGAGGCGGGCTTCGCCGCTACCCTGCGCGATCCGACCCTCGGTTATATCAGCCGCTATGCTCTCGGTCGCGACTACCACAAAGTGCTGCGCAACCGGCTCAAACAGCTGGGTGATCGCATCGAAGCGCGCTGCGCCGAGCTGTTTCAAGGCACTGAAGAGACCTTGGGTGAGTGGCGCCCCTTCGTCGACTCCGCCCCCATCCTCGAGCGGCCACTGGCGGCCAAGGCGGGCCTCGGCTGGGTTGGCAAACACTCACTGCTGCTCAACGAATCGGCCGGCTCCTTCTTCTTTCTCGGTGAGCTGTTGCTCAACCTGCCGCTGCCGCTCGACCAGCCAGTGGAGAAGGAGCAGTGCGGCAAGTGCGTCGCCTGCATCAACATCTGCCCGACCGGCGCCATTGTCGCTCCCTATGTGGTGGATGGCCGCCGCTGCATCTCCTATCTCACCATCGAGAATGACGGCCCTATTCCGGAAGAGTTCCGGCCCCTGATGGGCAACCGCATCTACGGCTGCGATGACTGCCAGCTTATCTGCCCCTGGAACCGCTACGCAGATGCCAGCCCGGAACCCGATTTCAGCCCGCGCCCCAGCCTGCACCGCCCGCCCCTGCTGGCGCTGTGGCACTGGAGCGAGAGCGATTTTCTCAAGCAGACCGAGGGGAGCCCGATCCGCCGCATTGGCTATCAACGCTGGCGCCGCAATCTGGCGGTCGCCCTTGGCAATGGCCCGGCAACCCCCGAGGTCATCGCCGCCCTGCAACAGGGGTTGGCCACGGCCGAGCCCATGGTGGCCGAACATATCGAATGGGCGCTGGCCACCCTTGCCCGGCGTCAGGATGAAGAGAACAAGAAGACCCGTTTGCTGATCCGCTGCATCGAAAAAGGTCTGTCGGATCACGCATAAGTGATCTGCCCCTTGCCGGATTGCTGCACTTTTTTCATGCTCTGCCGACCCGCAGTGACCAGAACACCGTAGTCAGTACCAGCTGGTCGGCACACAACAAGGACAACACAAATGCATATGTTGGGAGTGGATATTGGAGGCTCAGGGATCAAGGGCTGTCTGGTCGATACCAAAACCGGCGAATTGATTGGCGAGCGCCATCGCATTGCCACACCGCAACCGGCCACCCCGGCTGCCATCGCCCATACCCTCAAGGCGCTGGTCGAACACTTCGACTGGAAAGGACCGGTAGGCTGCGGCTTTCCTGCCACCATCCACAACGGGGTTGCCAAGAGTGCCGCCAACATCGACAAGAGCTGGATCGAAACCGATGCCGAGCATCTGTTTGCCGATGTCACCGGCAAGCCCTGCTATGTGCTGAATGATGCCGATGCCGCCGGTCTGGCCGAGATGCGCTTTGGCGCCGGCAAGGATCGCAAGGGGGTCATCATCCTCATCACGGTCGGCACCGGCATCGGCACCGCCATCTTCGTCAACGGCCATCTGCTGCCCAACACCGAGCTGGGCCATCTGATGCTGGAAGGAATGGTCGCCGAGCACTACTGCTCCGATGCGGCGCGCAAACGGGAAGATCTCTCCTGGAACCGCTGGGGCAAGCGTTTCAACAAGTATCTGGCGCGCCTCGAGTTTCTCTTCTCCCCCGACCTCTTCATTCTGGGGGGCGGCAGCGCAGCCAAGCTGGATAAATTTGTCGATCGCATCGAGACCCGGGCACCGCTCATTCCGGCGGCCAGCCTCAATCAGGCGGGCATTATCGGGGCCGCGCTCTACGCGGCCGAGCAGCAGGGCTGACCGACGCTCACTGCAGATCAGCAGATACCTATTGAAAGGGCCCGGCACTGCTGCCGGGCCCTTTTGTTTTGCGGTCATCTTGCGAGTTTGGCGCTTATCACCCGCTACATGTCGTCGAGTCGGTGCACCCCGTGCACCAGCCGAGTCAGGCGGGTCTGCTCCAGCCCGGCCAGATTCTCGAGCAAAGCGGTGGTGGCCGGTGTCGGGCACTCCCTGGCCAGATGACTCAGCTCGCCTACCAGCAGCTCTTCCCAGCGACATACCTGAGTGACGATATCCTGGGTCTGGACTGATGCCGGCAGCTCGAAGTGGGTAATGGCAGGCAGCATATCCTCGCTGAAACTCTGGTTCAACCAGGTCTCCCTGACCGCCTCTCCCAGCTGAGCGGCATATTCGTGCAGATGGGCACTGGCCGCATCCTCACGCCCTTGCAGATAGACCAGCAACATCCGGCTGCGTTCGCTGTCCACCTGACTGGTCAAACGCCCGTAACAGAGTCCGAGCTGGTGATGAACCTGCTCAAGATAGTGCAGCAACTCTTTGATCTGTTGGAATCTCATCGCACTGCCCTCCATGCTTGTCAACATCATCAGTATAAAAAACCGGCGCCACCGACCCAATCCCTATCCGCGCCCCCCTTGCGCTGCATCAAGGTTGACGCCGACAAAGTGAAGGTCAGGTGATCCGGTCACGAATAGGGAACGATTTGTGCAGCAATTTGTGTAACGATGGAGGAGCATCAGGCTCGATAGCCAATGTGGACAGAAACGGGCTGACACACTAATAAAACCAGCATTTACCCGATATAAACCATCTTTAATTCGGTTATCTGCCGCAGGGACGAAACAGGATCTGGAAGAGCAACAATATCATCCTGATCGTTATCCGCCTGACAGAAATCCTTATCACTTTTTTAGACGTCTAGACGTAAAAACATGCGTTGACATGGCCATCCAGACATCTTAGCATCATCCTCCATGATGACAGAGTAACCCAGTGGAACCTCTGCCCAATTTCCCCGCCTGTAGCGCCCTGTGCTTTAAGGCTGTTAGCACGGAAGAATCCATGATTAAGTTGATCGGTCTCAACAAAGTCTACGGTACAGGCAGTGACGCCGTGCACGCCCTGCGTGATGTGAGTCTGCATGTACCCCAAGGCAAAATTTTCGGGGTGATCGGTGCCTCCGGTGCCGGCAAGAGTACCCTCATTCGTTGTGTCAACCTGCTGGAGCGCCCGACAGAGGGTCAAGTCATCGTTGATGGCCAGGATCTGGTCGCTCTGAGCGAACGGGATCTGACCCAGGCTCGCCGCCAGATCGGGATGATTTTCCAGCACTTCAACCTGCTTGCCTCCCGCACCGTGTTTGCCAACATCGCCTTTCCGCTGGAGCTGGCAGGCTGGAGCAAAGAGAAGATCCAGCAACGGGTTGCCGAACTGCTGGCGCTGGTCGGGCTGGAAGCCCGTGCCCAGGCCTATCCGTCCGAGCTTTCCGGCGGTCAGAAACAGCGCGTCGCCATTGCCCGCGCACTGGCTCCGGCCCCCAAGGTACTGCTCTGTGACGAGGCCACCTCGGCCCTCGACCCGCAGACCACCCGCTCGATCCTGACCCTGCTCAAGGAGATTAACGTCAAGCTGGGGCTCACCATCTTGCTCATTACCCACGAGATGGATGTGGTGAAAGGGATCTGTGACGAAGTGGCCATCATCAGCGACGGCCGTCTGATCGAACAGGGCGAAGTGGCCTGGTTCTTCAGCAATGCCAAGACCCAGCTGGCTCGTGACTTCATCCACTCCACCATCCATCTGGAGGTACCGCAGGAGTATCAGGATCGGATGAGCAGCGAGCGGGTGCCGGGCAGCTACCCACTGGTGAAGCTTGGCTTTACCGGCAGCACGGTCGATACGCCGCTGATCTCCGAGGCGAGCCGCCGTTTCAATATCGACATCAGCATTCTGAGCGCAGACATCGAATACGCCGGAGGCGTCAAATTCGGTTTCCTGCTGGCCGAGCTGTTCGGGGATGAAGCCCAGTGCGAGGCCACCCAGCAATTCCTTATCGACAACCACATTCAGCTGGAGGTAATGGGTTATGTCCGAAGCCATGATTAATCTGCTCATCACGGCCCTGGGCGACACCCTGATCATGGTGTTTGCCTCCGCCCTGTTCGGCTGCCTGCTGGGTCTGCCGCTCGGCGTGGCACTGCATGTGACCAAGGCGGGCCAGATCCTGGCCAACCCCTTGCTCAACCGTACTCTGGGCATGGTGGTCAACGTGGGTCGCTCGGTGCCCTTTATCATCCTGCTGGTCGCCATCATTCCGCTGACCCGGCTGATTGTCGGCACCAGTATCGGCACCATCGCTGCCATCGTGCCGCTGACTGTCGGTTGCATCCCTTTCATTGCCCGTCTGGTGGAAGGGGCCCTGATGGAAGTGCCGGACGGCCTGCTGGAAGCGGCCAAGGCGATGGGCGCCAAGCCGCTGCAAATTATCACCAAGGTGCTGCTGCCCGAGGCTCTGCCCGGCATCCTCAACAGTGTCACCATTACCCTCGTCACGCTGGTGAACTACTCGGCCATGGCCGGGGCCATCGGTGGCGGTGGTCTGGGGGATGTGGGTATTCGTTATGGTTATCAGCGCTTTGACCCGACCGTCATGCTGGTGACCGTGGTTATCCTGGTAGTACTGGTTCAACTTATCCAGAGCGCGGGTGAGCGCCTGGTCAACAAATGTGATCATCGTTAATCGTCGATTTCTGACAGGAGGTTTTATGAAATTTGGCATCAAATCCGTTGCGGCTGCCCTGCTGGCTGGTCTGGTTCTGGCCGGTTGCGGTCAAAAAGAAGAGAGCAAGGTTCTGAAAGTGGGCGCTATTGCTGGCCCGGAGACCGAACTGGTTGAAGTGGCTGCCAAGGTAGCCAAAGAGAAATACGGTCTGACCGTCGAGGTGGTCAACTTCTCCGACTACGTCACCCCGAACGTGGCGCTGAACGATGGCAGCATCGACGTCAACGCTTTCCAGCACAAACCCTATCTGGATGCACAAGTGCGTGATCGCGGCTTCAAGCTGATTCCGGTTGGCAACACCTTTGTCTACCCGATCGCCGGTTACTCCAAGAAGATCAAGGCGCTGAGCGAGCTGCAAGATGGCGCCCAGATCGCGGTACCGAACGATCCGACCAACCTAGGCCGCTCCCTGATCCTGCTGGCCAAACAGGGTCTGATCACCCTGAAGGATGGCGCCGGTCTGGAAGCCACCGTGCTGGATATCGCCAGCAACCCGCGCAACTTCAAGATTGTGGAACTGGAAGCAGCCCAACTGCCGCGCTCGCTGGAAGATGTGGATCTGGCTATCATCAACAACACCTTCGCCGGTCAGATTGGTCTGACCCCGACCGAGAACGGCCTGTTTGTTGAGGACAAAGAGTCCCCCTACGTCAACCTGATCGTCGCCCGCGACAACAACAAGGATGACGAGAAGGTCAAACAGTTCGTACAAGCTTTCCAGACCGATGATGTCTACAAGAAAGGTCTCGAGCTGTTCAAAGGCGGCCTGGTAAAAGGTTGGTAATTGCTCACTCGGCAAAAAAGGCCACGCAATGCGTGGCCTTTTTTATTGGCGCCGCTATCATATCCGCGAGCACGGCAACACGAACATACTCATAACATGAAAAAATGGTATCTGGCCTACTGCAAGCCAAAAGAAGAGGCCCGCGCCCGCGCCCACCTCGATGCCCAGGGTATCGAATCCTATTACCCCATGGTGGAGATCGAGAAGCTGCGCCGGGGCAAGCGAGTTCCGGTACGGGAACCCATGTTCCCCAACTATCTGTTTATCTTCGTTGATTTGGAAGAGGTGACACCGGTCACCCTGAAATCGACCCGCGGCATCAGCCGGATCATCCACTTTGGCAGTGAATGGACCCCCATCAGCAGCAAGCTGGTCTATCAGCTGATGAGTCGCGATGACAGCGATGAGGCGAGAGCCAGCTACGCTAACCTGCCCTGCTCGGGCGACAAGGTGCTGATTGAAGAGGGGCCGCTTGCCGGCTTCGAAGCCATCTATATGGAGCCGGATGGAGAGAAACGGGCGATTTTGCTGGTCAGCCTGCTCAACCGGGAGACCACCAGCAGCTTCGACAACCACACCTTCAGGCGTCTGGACTAAACCCACGGGCCAGACGGCCCGGTGAATGGCAATAGCAATGGCGGGATAATCCCGCCATCTCACGCATCAAGATCAAAGCGGGCGATGACCGCCTGCAGCTTGCCGGTATCGCCAGCCAGTCTGGCTACGATCTCCTCCCCCTGCTGACTACGCTGACAGGATTGCCGACTGAGCGCGGCAATGTCGTCGACCGTCCCGGATACCTCGGCGGCCACCCGCGACTGCTGCTCGGTTGCCACCGAAATGGCCTCCAGCTGGCCCGACAGCGACTGCACCAGCTGGTTCATGGCACTCAGGGTATCGGTCACCAATCCAACTGCATCCCGCCCTTGCTCCACCAACCGAGTGCCGCTGCTGACGGTACTCACCGTCTGGCGAGTCTGCTGGGAGATGGCCGCAATAGTCTGGCTGATCTCGGCGGTGGATTGATGGGTGCGGGTTGCCAGCTGGCGAACCTCATCGGCCACCACCGCAAAACCACGCCCCTGCTCGCCTGCCCGCGCCGCTTCTATCGCCGCATTGAGTGCCAGCAGATTGGTCTGCTCGGCTATAGTGGCGATCACCTCGGTGATCTGCCCCACCTGTTCACTCTGATGCTCCAACAGCCCCATGGCTTCGTTGGCCTGTCCAATCATGGCGGCAATCTGCTGCATGGTATCGCTCATTCGTGCCAGCGCGGCCTCTCCCTGACGGGTCTGCTGCCGCACCTGATGGGCACCATCCGCCACACCGGCAATGTTGCCAGCCACATCACGAGCACTCACTGACATCTGATCGATAGCCGCCGCCACCGCATCGACCCGCTGATCCTGCTCCGTCAGATCCGCCACTATGGCTCTGGTGGTGCTGCCCACATCGAGACAGGCCACCTCGACCTGCCCCACTGCGCCCTGCAACTCCCCGACCAGATGATGTAACTGGGCAGACATCCGGTTGATGGAGCCGGTCAATTCTCCCAACTCATCCTGCCCTGTGATTGGCAAGGGCTCGGCCGCCAGCCGACCATCCGCAACCTGCCCCGCCCGGGTCACCAGACAGGCAATGTCACGGGTCAGACGGCGACTAAAGAGCCATGCGACCACCATGCCAAGCACGATGGCGCTGCCGGTAGCCAACAGCAGTGTCTGGTTGATGGCCCTCCCGGCTCCGGTCATCTGCGCCGAAATCTGATCCACCTCGGCACGGGTTTTCCCCACCTGCTGGACCAGCTGCTCGCTGAGGCTGGACTGCATCGGCTCGATGTCGGTGGCCATCAGGTAGTTTGCCTGATCCCAATCCGGTGCCTGGCGCTTCTCGATCACCTGCCCCACCAGCTCGGAGAAAGGGGTCGCCATCTCTTCAAACAGCTGCCAGAGGCTCTGCTGGGTGTCGGTAAAGAGCGCGGCTTGCTGTTTAACCTCAGCCACACGCTGCTGATGAAACTGGTAGTAATCCTGATACTTGCTGCGGTATTCGGGGTCGCCTGAGATAAGAAAATCCCGCAGGGCTGAGAGGGCGTTGGCGAGGCTGTTGTAGGCATCCCCCACCTGTTTGAGCAGCATGCGGCGATCGCCGGAGAGTTGATCCTGCGGAGTGCCAACTTCTTCATTGGCAAAGGATTGCAGCTGATCGAGCGCAGCCTCCGCCAGCGGCCCCGCCTCCTGCAGCATCAGGGTGTGAGCGGGCAGATTCTCTTCACTCTGGGCGATGGTCCACACCTTCTCCTGATGGCTTTTGAAGGTCTCGAGAGACTTGGCGAGCGCCGGACTGAAGGCCTGATGGGCAATGGCCTGCCAGGCCGACTCCCACTCCTGCTTGAGGCGGGAAGCCTGAGCCGGATCCTTGCCGAGGATAAGATAGCCACGCAAGGCGGAAACGGTGGCAACCAGCGCCTTCTGGCTCGTTTCATCCCGCTGCAGGGCGGGCAGCGCCTGCTCCAGCAGGGTGTGTTGGGCCTGATTGATCTGGGTCAGCCGGTAATAGACCAGCGTGGAGGAGAGCAGGATCAGCAGGTTGATAAAACCGAAGCTGAGCAGCAACTTGCTTGAGATTTTCATGAACATCCTTGTTCAAACGGAGGGATCCAGCCAACAGAATCAGATAGATATCAGTGTAGGCAATCTATCTTGCCAAGTCCGGTGCCAATTAGCCAATTCACTGCGCGGCATCGGGCGGGCAGAGAAAAATCCCTGACAGAGGTCGCAACCGAGTTGGGCCAGCACTCGCCAGGTCGCCTCATCCTCTACCCCTTCCGCCACCGACTTCAGCTCCAGCTTGCGGGCCAACTCGATACTGGACTCGATGATAGCCAAACGTGACGGATCGGCATGGCAGCGATCGACGAAAGAGCGATCCAGCTTGAGTTCGGTGAACGGCAACAGTGCCAGCTGCTGCATCGAGGAGTAGCCGGTACCAAAATCATCGATGGAGAGGCCAAAACCATGCATCCTTAGCCGGGTCAGCACCTCCAGAGACTTGCCCAGATCCTGCACGAATGCGCTCTCGGTCACCTCGAGGGTGATGAGCTCAGGATTGATACTCCAGCGCTTGCACTGATCAATCAATAAGTTGCAAAGCTCCCCTTCAATGAGTGAGGTGGTGGAGAGGTTCATCGACAGATTGAGTGACAACCCGGTTTCCTCCCATAAATGGCCATCACTCAGAGATTTGCTGATGATCACCTCGGTCAACGGATCGATAAGCCCGTTGCTCTCCGCCAGTGAAATAAAACGCCCGGGAGGGATCAGGCCAAACTCGGGGTGTTGCCAGCGGGCCAACGCCTCCATCCCGACCCACTCGCCGGATGCAAAGCTCACCTTAGGCTGATACCAGGGCAGTAGTTGATCTTGCTCGATCGCCCGACGCAACTCATCGAGTCCTATTCTGTGCCCCTCTTCCTCCCTGACGGGTTCCTGCCGGGGTGACCAAGCCTGGATAAGCCGCTGGAGCTGCTGCGGCGTTGAGGGTTTCTCTATGCGACCAAGCACCTGCAAGCCATAAGCGGTACTCATACGCAATACGGCTTCCACCACATCCCCCTCAAGCGCGCTGGAGAGGATAATGCCGCCCTGAAAACCACCCAGCGACAGGCGGCGCAACAGTGCCATGCCATCCATTCCGGGCATTCGCAGATCGCAAAACAGGATATCGACGTTGTGTTGCTGGCTAAGCGCCAACGCCTCGATACCATCAACCGCCTCCAGCAGATTCTGGTAACCCAGGCTGCGGATCTGGTGCAGCAGCGCCTTGCGCTGAAATCCATGGTCTTCCACGACCATGATGACCAACTCATGTTGTGCTTTTTTCATCGAGCCATAATCCAATGTCATGGGCAATCGCCGTCATCAACCTCTGCACTGTGCTGACCAGATCGTCGAGCTCGTCGAGCCGCTTCAATCGCGCTGCCGATTCCAGCATGGCAGCCTGGCTGGCAAGCTCCTCCAACCCGACCATTCGGGCAGCCCCCTTGATCCGGTGGGCTGTCTCTACCAAAGCGCTGGCATCATGACAAATCAGTGCTGCCATCATGGCCTCGCCATCCTGCCGGTTGGAATCGAGATACTCCACCGCCATGGCTCGCGCGGTCAGCTCGTCACCAAACAGCGCCAACCAGCGCTCAGCCTGCATGCCTGTAGCCCCAACAACGGGCGCAACCGCGCTTCTGGTTGGCGTCCTCTCTGCCAGCCAATGGGCCAGCATCTGGCGCAAGATATCCAGCGGGTAGGGCTTCAGTAACATGTCACTCATGCCTGCCTCTACCATACGAGCACTCGCCTCTTCCGACGTATCTGCCGTTACCCCTATGATGGGGGCCGTCACTCCCGCAGCCCGCAGCGCCTTGGTCAGGGCATAACCATCCATCACCGGCATATGGCAATCAGTCAACAGCAGGGAGAATTGCTGTCCCTGCCAGGCCCGCAGAGCCTTCTCGCCATCTTCCACAACCTGAGCCTCGATACCAAGAATGGCCAACTGCCGTGCCAGCAAGGCACGATTGACCGGATGATCATCAGCCACCAATACTTTGCCACCCAGCTTCTCTGCAAGCGCAGGGAGGGTCGGTGTGACCCGCTCCTGTAGCAATTCGTGGCAGCTCTCCAGCAGAAGATCCGGATAGAGAGGAGATAGACCCAGGCGCCACCATTTCTGTTCACCAATCCGACCCCGTAACGCCTCATCGGGTGATGCTATGATCCCCTTCAGCGCAGAGTGTTGCAGCCAGCTTTGCCATTCCCCCCCCAACGCTTGCTCAAGCCACCGTTGATCGGCCAACAGCGACCCTTCCAGTGAGCGACTGAGCTCATTGGCCCCCAAGTACCTGAGCTTGGCCCCCTGCCGTACCATGGCCGCTTCGAGGTTGGTGTCATCGCTGAAAAACCACCATTCTGTGTCAGCCAGAGCAGGGGGATCCCACTGCGGATTGGTTAGCGGCACGGTGAAGCGGAAGCAGGAGCCCTCTCCTGCCTCGCTGGTCAGTGTCAGTGCCCCCCCCATTTTGCATACCAGCTGCTCACAGATTGCCAACCCCAGTCCGGTGCCACCAAAACGACGGTTGATATCTGACTCCACCTGCTCAAAAGGCGTGAACAGCAGCGCCTGCTTCTCTTCGGCGATCCCGATACCGGTGTCACTGACACTGATGGTCAGTTGCTCGCTCAGGTAGCTGACCCGAATCGTAATCCCCCCTTGTTCGGTAAACTTCACCGCATTATTGAGCAGGTTAGAGATGACCTGACCGATACGCACCCCATCGATGTCGGCCCAATCCGGCACATGATGCTCCCACTCCAGCACCACGTTGAGCCCCTTGTTATGAGCCAGTGCCGCGTGGCCACGAATGGCATCGCAGATCACCGTTTGCAACCGGCTGCTCTGGTAATTCAACTGCAACTGACCCGCTTCTATCTTGGAGAAATCGAGGATGTCATTGACCAGATAGAGCAGGTTATTGGTCGAGGTGACCACATTGCGCACCATAAAACGCTGGTCGTCGTTGAGCTCGCTCATTTGCAGCAATTCGAGCATGCCATGCATGCCTGAAATGGGAGTGCGCAGCTCATGGCTCATGGTTGCCAAAAAGCGGCTGCGAGCCTGCATCGCCTGCTCGGCATAGGCGCGAGCTTCGCGCAGCTCATATTCCTGTTGCTTGAGGGCAGTGATGTCCTGAATCACCCCGTTAAGGATCAATGCCTGCTGCTCCTGTCTGACAAAGTTGCCACGTACTTGCAGATAGCGATCTCCATCAGGTCGCTCCACCTTGACCTCCAGATCGAGGGGCGCCAGAGTCTCGGCATGATTGGCCACCTTGCTGACAAAATCCTGCAGCGCTTCTTCGGTAAAGCCGAACACCTCACCACCCGATTCGGCATTGAACAGATCCTGCCGGGAAGCCCCGAGGATCTCGCGGGCCCCCTGAGAGGCATACAAAAACCGCCCCTTGCCGGGTCCTTGCCACAAATACTGATAGACCACCCCAGGCATGCTGTCGGTAATCTGGGTAAGGCGATTTTCAGCCTGACGGGCGCGCTCCTCCGCCTCCTTGATCCGGCTGACATCGGTCAGTACTGTCAACACCCCCAGCATATTGCCATCGGGATCGCGATAAGGGCGTTTGGCATAGATAACATGGCAGGGCGTACCATCAGCTCGCAGGTTACTGCCTGCCCCCTCCAGATCCTGTCCGGTCTGCCACACCAAACGCTCTTCTTCCAACACACTGTTTCTGAGTGTCTCTGGCATGTTTTGCAGCTCCTCACTGCTACTGCCAGCACCGAGGAAAGCATCGCGATAGGCCTGATTGCACAAGGTGATCCGCTGCTCGCTATCACGTAGCGCCACCATGGTTGGCAGTGAGTTGAGCAAGGTCTGCACAAACAGCAACTGTTCGTTCAGCTTGTCCTCTGCGATTTTGCGCTGCGCAATCTGGCGACGCAAACTGCGAGCCCAGAACATCACCAGCAAACCGCTGACGAGCAAGGCGCCCCCCCCTATGGCCAACCATTTGTAAATCAGGGTGTAATCAGACTCGATATTGACCGACACATTGAGCCAGCGTCGTTCCAGCAGTTGCCACTCCTCATCCGTGATGGTCAGCAGCAACTTGTCCATGATTCGGAGCAACTCGGGCTGAGCATTGTCGACGGCCATACTGATAGGTACGGAAAATTCGGGAGAGCTCAGCACCACCTGATACTTATCATTGAACCCCTTCATCGCCTGCTGTCCCAGATTGGTCATGGTCAACAGCACATATTCGGCTCGCCCAGTATCAAGCAAGGTCAGTAAATCGGCATCTTTGCCTACTTCGATAATATTGGCGCCCAGCGCGTGAATGAGAGAGGCTTCGTAAGAGCCCGTCACACCACCAATCAGACGCCCTTTCAGCTCGACCAACGACTTCAGCGGGCGAGCACCGTGTCTGGCTACAACATAGCTGTCGAACTTCAGATAGGAGGAGGTAAAAGAGGCAAAGGACTGACGATCCTTGAGCGGTGTCATCAAGGGAATAAGGTCCACTTTGTGCTCTTTCAGCATTTTAAGTGACTCCTGCCAGGTATTTGTCGACGCCAGCTCAAAGCGGATCCCGGAGCGCAGACTCAATAACTTCATCAGGTCTGCCGTATAGCCATGCAATTCACCTTCGTCATCGATTTCACTGATGCCGGCAAATCCGGGGGCAACGGCGAACTTGATGACCTTGTTTCTCTGCTTCAGCCAACTAGCCTCATCTGGTTCCAGCAACAGACCAGCGTTGGCGCGTTCATCTTCCTGATGCAACCGTAATCGTGAGTCTGCAACGGGTATCCGTTGATATGCCTGCCAAAGCTTCTCACTCAGTTCTGGCTGGAGGGAACTGGTCGCCATCGTCAACGTGCTGCCAGAAAGCCACCCAGGAGCGACAACCCCCATTGACGCTGGCATTCTCTCCATCTTGAGGGTAACAATTGGCCCCAACTCAAGATATGCATCGACAGCGCCCAGCTTGACCATATAGGTCGCCTCAGTGCGGCTCTCCAGCTCAGTTACATCAGAGATCCCCAAACGCGCCAATTCATTACAACTGCCAAACCCGCGAATACAGACCCAGCGTAACTTGCGCGCCTGCTCCAGGGTCAATTGCTGATCCGGGGTATGCATTAAAATGGAGCGGGCATATGAACCGATACTGCCGATATGGTTTATCCCCTTCAGCTCAAGAGCATTACGTTCGACCCCGATTAATGCATCGATCTGGCCACCTTGGAGAGCAATCTGGGCATCTACGTAGGAGTTGTAGGGGATATAACGCAATGACACGCCCATTTCGGCTGCAATACGCGAGGCCAGCTCCTTGAGCGGACCGGCATAACGCAGGTTGGGGAGTTGATAGATGAAAGGGGGATAACCACCACGGGGAACCCCGACCAGCAGCTCCTTTTGTGCAGAAATTTCGTTACTTGTGCTCTCATCTTGCGGTTGGGGAGCCGCAACAGCCAACATGCCTGAAAACAACAGCAAAATGGGAAGAAAAAGCTGACGAAGGAGTGGCATAAGGTCTTGTCCTGATGAGTAAAACAGATAGGGCTGCCACCTCTAATCTTGCAGATCCTGACGACGCAAGGCGAGAAAACAATCACAGCTGTTACAAAGAGGGCGGAGAGGATAATACTGAGTCACCAACATGTGAACCTGGAATCAACCGCAAGATGGAAAAATGGCAGGCATGCAGCCTGCCATTTCACTAGCGAGGGGGATCTTATTCTCCCCTTCGCGATCAGGTTATTCGATTCCCGAGGCGGAAGCCGGTTTGATACTCCCGCTCGCGAACGAGGGCGATTTGACCCTGATATCCTTCCAGCCCGATATCCCTGAGCAGGGCGGGCGACAGATTGACCTGCACGAGACGACGCTCGACCCGGGCAATCCTTCTCTGGACCAAGGATTCAACACTGCGCAGTAAAACCAGTTCGATAGACATGACTTTCTCCAGTTGAACATGCGGTTCTCCCGGAGAAAGTGGATATCACCCTGCGGGACGAACCGCGGGTGATAAAAAGACAGGGGTTACCTGTTTACGCCACGCGGTAAAAGAGCACGAGATTTCACGCCGCACGCAGTGCCGCGAGAGAATGCAATATTGAGCATCAGATGTTGCATATTCGTCTCCTTACCGGATAAAAGTTGAACAGGTTGCAGAAGTCTAAAAAATATCCGAATTTAAAACAAGCCTCTTGCGACTCCTTTTTAAACGTTTTTACGGCATTTTATGCTGCCCGAAGGGGAGCTTGGGGCATCAGATCCCCGAGAGTAGCCGGTACTCCTCCAGCACGTAGGTATCCGTCATGCCGCTGACATAATCGAGCAGCAGCCGCACCCGGTAATACCACTCCTGCTCGTTCTGGCAGACAAAGCGCGGATCCGGGGTGGCGATCGCCAATCGATAGGCCTTGAGATGGCGGGCCGAGAGACGGTGATAGAGGCGGCGCGCAAAGAACAGCGCCTGACTCCCCTCCCCGGCCAACAGGCGAGCAAACTGTGGCGCTGGCAGCGACAACAGGCAGGCATAACTGGTCAGCACCCCGCGCAGCGCCGCATACCCCTCCAGCTCAAGCGCTTCCACCTCGGGGCGCATAAAGACCAGCTCGCGGGCCACCCGTTTGAGGATATCAAGCACCCGCGCCGCCGGCGCCTGACCGTGCAGCAGCGCTTGCGGATAGGATCCCTGCAAAATGGCCTGATGTTCGCTGACATAGCTCTGCGCCGCCAGCGCCACCAGATCCCGGGTCAGTTGCTGGCGAAAATGGGGAAAAAAGCCCCGACCACTGGCAAGCGCCTCATCCAGCAAGGTGCCCATGTAGTCACTCTGGTCAGCAGCTCGCAGCGCCGCCAGCAGTTCACCCAGAGTCAGGATCCGCCGATCTACCGCATCTTCCAGATCGGCGATGCAGTAGGAGATATCATCGGCCGCCTCCATGATGTAGACCAGCGGATGACGGCAACCGGGGGCCAATCCCAGACTCTGGCCGAGGGCACGGTAGAGCGGCTGCTCGCTAAAGAAGATGCCCCGCTTGCTGCTCCAGCCATGATGCTGACCATAGCTCACGCCGGGTCGGGGCTGCTGCGGGTATTTGCAGAGCGCCGCCAGTTGTCCGAGCGTCAGGTTAAGCTCGTGCAGGCTGTGCACCAGCCGCAGACTCTGGGCGTTGCCATCAAACAGTTGCAGGTCCTGACGCAATTCTGCCCACTGGGCCGAGGGGGGCTGCGCCAGCGCCTGCTGATAGAGGGGATCAAGCATCTCGCCGAGCCACTGGCTCATCACCTGCTCGCCAAAGTGGCCAAACGGCGGGTTGCCCACGTCATGAAGCAGGCAGGACATCTCCACCAGATTGATAAAAGCCCCTTCACAGACCATCCCGGCAGGCAAGGCGGCCAGAATGCGGCGGCTGATCTGGCGACCGGTCTCCTGCACCTCCAGCGAGTGGGTGAGGCGGCTGCGCACCGAGGCCTTCACATCGAGCGGAAAGACCTGGGTCTTCTGCTGCAACCGGCGCACCGGCGCGGCCTGCACGATACGGGCGCGATCCTGCTCGGTCGCCTCCAGCAGCTCCTCATCCCCCCAGGGGTGGATGCGCGCAGGGGTAATCAAACGGCTATACATCTCGCAGCTCCTTGCCAGCAACGTCCATCAGACTCAAGACAACCTCCAGCCTCAAGACAGCAACCAGCGCCGCAGACGGGCGATATCGCCCGGATATTCCCGGCGCAGCGTCTCAATCCAGTCTTCCACGTTTTCCCACCAGGCGGGGTGATCCGGGCTCTGGATCAGCTGTGCCGTCTGCTGCAATCGGCGCAGGCCAATGGAGCCTGCCGCCCCTTTTATCTTGTGCGCCTCTTCCACCACCCCAGCTTGATCCTTGGCAATCATATTGGAGTCGAGCACAGCCATGTAGTCCGGCATCATCTTCTCGAACAACTCGACGCTGGAGAGCAGCACCGGCTTGCCCACGGTATCGGCGTAATCGGTGAGGAAGGGGATATCCAGCAGGGCATCCTGATTGCCCGCATCCGCCTGCTCATCCGCTTCATCCTCGGCCAGATCGGCAAACAGGTGACCAATCACCTCCCGCACTGCTTTGGAGCCAAGCGGCTTGTTAATCACATCCTGCATGCCGTGATCCCGGTAGTACTGGCGATCGCCGGTAGAGTTGGCGGTGAGTGCCACCATGGGTGGCAGGCTGTCGCCATAACGCTCCAGCAGGGTTTTCGCCACATCGAAGCCGGTCATATCCGGCAGCTGGATATCGAGCAAAATGAGGTCGAAATCATCCGGGTTGGCCATCGCCAACGCCTGGGTGCCGTCCCGTGCCACCTGCACCTGATGACCCAGCTTGCCCAGCAGGGCGCAGGCCACCGTCACGTTAAGCTCCACATCCTCCACCAGCAGGATATCGAGGGAGGGCATCTCCTCCTCCTGCTCTGGCAACACAGGATCGGCGCAAGCCACTTCCAATTCGGCAGTGAAGCAGGAACCTTCGCCCGGATCGCTGTCCACATAGAGCTGGCCGCCCATTGCCTGCACCAGCTGACGGGAGACCGCGAGGCCAATGCCGGTGCCGGTGGCGTGCTTCTTGCCCTGCACCTGATAGTACATGGCGAAGATCTTCTCCTGCTGAGCGCGCGGGATACCGATACCGGTATCCTCCACCTCGAAGTGCAGGGCCAGCTTGCCCGGCTCATCGGCGGGATGGGAGAGACAACGCACGGTGACGCCCCCCTCATCGGTAAACTTGACCGCATTGCCCACCAGATTCCACAGCACCTGACGCAGGCGGGTACCGTCAGCCATCACGAATTGCGGCATGTCGCCATCGCGATCGAAATGGAGATAGAGCCCCTTCTGCTCCGCCTGAATGCGCGACAGGGTCTCCAGCTCGTCGAGGAAGGCGGGCAGATCGATACGGGTCGGCGCAATTTCGAGACGACGGCGATCCAGTTTGTCCAAGTCAATGATGTCGTTGAAGATATTGCCAAGGGTCACCGCACTCAGGTGAATGGTCTTGAGCTGCTGGTGCTGCTTGGGATCGAGGGGGGTATCCATCAGCATCCGGCTTAAGCCCACGATGCCGTTGAGTGGAGTACGCAGCTCGTGGCTGATGGTGGAGATGAAGGTGGTCTTGTCGCGGCTCGCCTTCTCCAGCTTGTCCTGATACTGCTTGCGCTCGGTGATGTCACGGCCAAAGCCGAGCAGGCCGAGTCGCTTGCCGAAGCGGTCGAAGAAGGGCACCTTGCGCAGCTCGAAATAAGCCTTGCGGCCATCGGGATATTCCAGCCACTGCTCGTAGGTGAGCGGCTCGTTGCTGGCAAAAACCTGCTTGTCGGTCTCTACCACCTTGTTGGCAATCTCCTGCTTGTAGACATCGAACGGGGTCAGACCGATCAGCTCGGCCTCCACCTTGCCGGTCAGCTCCTCCATGGCGCGGTTGCAACCGGAAAACTGCTCGTCCTCGTTGCGGTAGTAGACCAGATCGGGGGAGCAGTCGATAAAGGAGCGCAGCAGGGCAGTGCGCTCCCCCAGATGAAGCTGGGCTTTCTCTCGCTGGAACACCTCGTTCTCGAGATCCTCGATGGCCTGCAGACGCAGGCTCTCGGCCCGGTTGGTCTCGGCAATCTGGGCATTGAGGCGGCTGATGTTCTCCTGCAGCTGGGTATTGAGCTCCAGATCCCGCTCGCGCATATCTTGCAGCTTGCGCACCATCCGGCTCAGTCGCTGACGGGAATCCTCCAGCTGATCCACCACGATGGAGAGAAAATAGACCGCCCAGGGGGTCACCAGCAGGCCAAAAAAGACCGAGCGAACGAAGTCGATCACATCGATATTGCCGCGCAGGAACAGGGTCACCCCCATCTGGATGGCGACCGCCAGCACGATAATGCCCGCCGCCAGGAACATGCTGAATCGCACCAGTCCCAGCTTGGTCATCAGATCGACATAATATTGCGCCCAGGATTTAATCTGTTTCATCTGATTGTTTTCCCCCGATATTCGCGGTACAGAATACCAGCACAACCGAGTGAACTCTTCTTAATCTCGCACAATTAATTAACGATTCGCCGAATGAAATGAGTGGGTTAGGATAATTGGCAATATTGAGTCAGTTGCCATTAAGGTTTTTTCTTTATACTCACCGGCCGAAAAAATTCACCACCATTTAATTTAGGAGTTATCCGATGCGCAACACCACCTTGCTGGGCCTGGGCCTGCTGGTCGCAAATAGTGCTTATGCTGATTTGGGTGAAATTCCCAAGGAGTCTGGCTGGTCCGGTTTCCTGCTCGGCGGGGTCAGTGTCATCAATTACGAATCAAATTTTTATAGCGGTGATGATGAAAACCGCCGCCTGAGCGGACTGGGCAGTGCCGAGAGCAGCTCCGCCGTTGCCCCGCTGCTCAACGCCGATATCCGCTACACCTTTGCCGATACCCGCACCCAGGTCTTCCTCGGTAACCTGATCCAGGATGCCATCCGTTTCGACTTCACCCAGCAGCTCGGTATCCGTCAGGAGATGAGCGACAAGGGCATCGTAGCTGGCTCCGTGGTCTTTAATGCCATGCCGACCGAGCAGTGGAGCGATCCCTTCGCCGTAGGCGTTGATCGCCAGTCGACCGATATCAAGTCAAAAGGGGTTCGCTTCGCCTGGGACAGCATCTGGGGTAGCAACTTCAATGGCAGCCTGACCACCCGCAACATCGAGGTAGATGAGGAGCGCAGCGGCCAGCAATACGATAAGGATAACCAGACAAACTATGCAGCCAAGCTGGATCGCAACGGCAAGATCCACGCCCTCGACCTCTCCTACAAATGGCAGCTGGCACCCGGTCAGATGCTGGAGCCAGCCTTTATCTACCGCCAAGCCGATCTGGATGGCAGCGCCCAAAGCTACAAGAGCAACGGCCTGCAGTTGACCTACGGCATGCGCGCTTCCCAGTGGTCTTTCGTCAGCAACGCCTATCTGGGCCAGACCAAATATGATGAGGCCAACCCGATCTTTGGCCAAAACGCCGACTCCGACGAGTTTGCCCTGACCGGTACCTTCTTCTGGCACCGCCTGTTCGGTATCGCGCCGCTCTCCGCAACCTTTACCGCTGGCTATGCCAAGTCCGATTCCGACATCAACTTCTACGATTCTGAATCCGTGATGTTCAACACCGGCCTGCTCTATAACTTCTAACGACTGTTGTGCGCACCGATACAACAAGGCCACCCGAAGGTGGCCTTGTTGTTATCCGGCGTTTGCCTCAAATACCCAGAGAGTCGAGCAGATCGTCGTGATCGTTGGCGACCGGGGCCGCAGCCTGAACCGGCTTGGCGGCATCCTGCTTGGCCTGGGCGATCAGCGCATCGGGATCCAGCTCTTCATGCTCCATCCCCTCATTGTGGATGCGGATGAACTCGGTTTTGTCCATCGCCAGCTCCAGATAGAAGATGTTGTTGCGGGCGGTGAAGAAGGTGACGCGGCGGGACTCCGGGCTGTCGAGATTGGTATCGACGCTCAGCATCACCTGCTTGTTGAGGGCCAGCATCTTCGGCTGGTTCTGGGTGATGTGGGTCTGCAGATCCCGGCCCACCTTGACGGTAAAGCTGCCGACGATCTGGTTCATCAGCTCGCCCATCACGTTGCTCACCTCGTCAGAGGTGTGGGAGATGGCGAGATCCTCCTTGGAGAGTCCCATGCTCAGCATGTAACTCTCGTACAGCTCCATGGCGGCGGCGGCGGAGAAGTTGATCACCACCAGACCGGAAAAACCGCCATCGAACAGCACGAAGCAGCCGATATCCGGCTTGAGGCAGGTCTTGCTGATCCGCTGCACCATGCCGGAAAACCGCACCTGACTCATGGTCGCGGCACTCAAAACATCCGTCACCGAGTTGCACAGGCTGAGCAGCACATCCTCTGTGGTCAATACGGCATCGTCATCGGATCTTGTCACTATCATGGGACCTTCCTGAACATCGAAAATGGGCTTATCTATACCATAACTCTAACAGATGGCGCGGCCCGGAGACTGAAATAGCGACACGCCTCTCAGTTGACTCCGTTATCAGCAGCCACAGGGATGAAACCGCTCAGCTTGGCGAGCCGGGCACGCCATATATCGGCCTGCTGGGCCAAAACTTGTGGCTCATAAGATACGACCGGATGAGCGCCCCATATGGGGCCTGGCCAGGCGCGATCCGTCGCAAAGCGGGCGACATGGTGAAGATGGAGTTGCGGCACCAGATTGCCGAGCGCGCCGATGTTGATCTTATCCGGGCTGAGGGCCTGTTCCATCAGGTTGGCGACAGCGCAGGACTCCTGCATCAGCTGTTGCTGCTGCTCCGGCGCCAGATGGTGAATTTCCCGCAGGTTGGCTACTCGCGGTACCAGGATCAGCCAGGGATACTGGCTGTCTTTGGCCAGCAAGACACGGCAGAGGGGCAGATCCCCGAGCCACCGTGTATCTGCCTGCAGGCGTGAATGTAATTCAAACATGAAAACCTCGTTGAGTACGATGAACAGAGCGCCTGAAAAAAGGAGTGTCCACGTTACTGCAACGGGCAGAAAACTTAAAGCTGTGGGACGGCCCAACCGATAAAGCGCTTGCGCAGGGCAGGATCGGCCTGGAGGAACAGCTGCTGCAACTGCCCTTCCAGCTCGCTGGCAGCCACAACGGGTTGCGCCCCGCTGGCGATCGTGGCAGTTGGCTGCGTAGCAACGGCGCCAGCCGTCAGCGCCGCCTTGCCGCCGCTGCGGTTGTATTCAGCCAGTTTCCCGTTCCAATCCACCCCAAGCAGCATGCCGCTGGTCACCAGCGCGTCCTGCTGGATGGCAAGCGCGCGGCCATTCTCCTGCAACGCCACCACAGGAGCCTTGGCATACGCCTGCATCCCCCGCTCGTCTCCCGGTACGCTGGCCGTCAGCTGCAAATGCTGATTGCTGCCCTGATAGCGCACCACCTGCGGCTCGGAGCGTACCTGCCGATCATTCTCGCTGCTGCTGCGACTGGGGATCACCCCCTCGAAGCGCACCAGCAGTTGCTGCTCGCCATCCGCCAGGGTGGCATGCTGCTCATCCTGCAAGGTACCGTTGCTCACCGCGAGGATGCGGAAATTCTCCGGCACCTTCACTTCCACCATGGCCTGTACACTGCCGGCCCCCAACACTGCACAGAGCAGTACAAAACCGGTCAACCCTCTATTACTCTTCATTCCCGCTGATCTTCCTGATGCCGATGATGGGCGCAGGGTAGCAGCCGAAGATGACAGAAAAATAACGCCGCTCAGAGCAGGTAGTGGGGTCGCTCGGCAAACCACTGGGCCAGCAGCTGCTTGAACAGCCGGATCTTGCGCGGCACCCGCCGCTGCTGGGCGTGCAGCACATGGAGCTGATGCAGGCCGCTCTGCCACTCGTCGAGCACGGTCACCAGCTCCCCCGCCGTCAGCAGCGACTCCACCAGCATCAGCGGGCACTTGGCATAGCCCATGCCGGCGCGAGCCAGTTGCAGCACTGTGCTGTAATGGTTGGCCCGCACCTTGCCCTGCACCAGAATGTGGGCCTCTTCCCCCTCACGGATAAAGTGCCACTGCTCCCAAGCTGGATTGTGCCCCTGCAACAGGCAACTGCGCCCGCTCAGCTCATAGGGGGTGGCAGGACGCCCCTCGCGCACCACCAGCGCGGGGCTGGCCACCACCACATCCTTGAGCCGCCCCAGCGGCAGGGCCACCAGATTGTCCGGCACCTCGCTCATGGCGCGCAGGGCGATGTCGTTTTCTCCCTGACTCATGTCGACCATCTGGTTGGTGAAATTGAGCTCCACCTCCACTCCCGGGCAAAGCGCGGCAAAGCTGGTCAGCAGCTCGCTCACCATGCGATCGCCGGTACTGACCGGGCAAGTAAAACGCAGCCGACCGCCATCCTCTTCGGTCAGCGCCTGAATATCCTGCTCCGCTTGCCGCGCCAGCGCGAAGATCTCCCCCGCCTGCTGGTAGAGGGTCTTGCCCGCCTCGGTCAGGCTGAGGCGGCGGGTGGTGCGCTGCAACAGTTGCGCATTGAGGGAAGTCTCCAGCGCGCTGACGTGGCGGCTCAACATCCCCTTGCTGACCCCCAGCGTATCGGCCGCAGCCGAGAAACTGCCGCGCAGCACCACCTCGTAAAAGCTGGCCAGATGGGCGATATCCATCATTAGCTCCAATATGGAAACAATGGGTTTATTTTACGCGCTTTTTCGCATTTTCTGTTGCGCTAGAATCGATACATCCCAACCAGGAGTGATGCAGATGAAAATTGTGATTGTGGGTGCCTCCGGCACCGTCGGCTCCGCGGTCAGTGAACTGCTTGCCAAAGATCATCAGGTGATCCGGGTCGGCCACAGCCGTGGCGATGCCACGGTCGACATGCGCGATCCCGCCTCCATCAAGGCGCTGTTTGCCAAGCTGGGGCAGTTCGATGCGCTGGTCGTCGCCAGCGGCAGCGTGGCCTTCAACGGCCTGACCGAGATGACAGACGAGCAGTGGCAGGTGGGGCTTCAGAGCAAGCTGATGGGCCAGATCAACCTGACCCGTGCCGCTATCCCCCACCTGAGCGACAAAGGTTCCATCACCCTGATCAGCGGCATCCTGAGCGAGGAGCCGATCAACTGGGGCGTGAGCGCCAGCACAGTCAACGGCGCCATCGATCACTTTGTGAAAGCGGCCGCCTGCGAGCTGCCAAGGGGCCTTCGCATCAACGTGGTGAGCCCCACCGTGCTGGCGGAGTCGATGGACAAATACGCCGACTTCTTCCCGGGCTTCGTGCCGGTGCCCGCCGCCAAGGTAGCGCAGGCTTACAAGAAGTCGGTGTTGGGCATCCAGACCGGTCAGGTGTTCAGGGTCAACGGCTGAGCGCAGCTCGCTTGCCGCCAGACCAGCAATAAAAACGGGCCCCACTGAGGGGCCCGTCTGTTTATTTGCCTCTATCTTTCGCCACCGGCAAACGTTTGTTTCTAGGCGACAAAAAAAGAGCGCAACCCTTAGTCGATCAGACCGTACTGATCGCGCAGCACCTCGATGATCTCCTGCTTGGGATTGGCAGAGCGCACCAGCTTGTGGCCGATGATCTTCTCGGCGATCCCGACGTAGGTGTTGGAGATATCCATCATCACTTCAGTCGGCAGCTTGTTGTCGCGGGCCAGGGCGAAACGTTCCGGCATGCGGTTCTTGTTGAGCAGGATGTCCGGATCCGGGAAGTGGTTGAGCAGCCACTGACGGAAACCCTCTTTCGACTTCTCGACGATCTGGCCATCGCGCAGGGCGGCGCCATCCCAGATACGGGAGCTGTCGGGGGTGCCCACTTCGTCCATGTAGATCAGCTTCTCGTTGCCGGCGGCATCGTGGACGTAGCCAAACTCGAACTTGGTATCGACGAAGATCTGATCCAGCCCGGCCAGCGCGTCGCTGATGACGTTGAAGCCCTCTTTGAGCAGCACTTCGTAGCGGTCGATGTCGGCCGGTTTGCTGAAGTTAAAGCCTTTATAATGGCGCTCGATATCGGCACGGGAGACGTTGACGTCATCGGCTTCCGGCACGCCATCCAGCCCTGTCAGCACGCCCTTGGTGGAGGGAGTGATGAGAATTTCCGGCAGCTTTTGATCCTTTTTGAGCCCTTCCGGCAGGGTGATGCCGCAGAACTCGCGCTCGCCATCCTTGTAGGCACGCCACATGGAGCCGGTGATGTACTGGCGGGCAATCGCCTCGATCATCACCGGACGGGCTTTTTGCACGATCCAGACGAAGGGGTGTGGAATATCCAGAATGTGGCTGTCGGCCAGTCCCTTCTCCTTGAACAGCTTGAACCAGTGGCTGGAGATGGCGTTGAGCGCCGCCCCTTTGCCCGGCACGCCGTTCAGGCCATCCACACCTTGCCAGATGCAATCGAAGGCCGAGATGCGATCGCTGATCACCATGAGGGCGAGGGGCGCATCGGCCGGCACATCATAGCCTTTCTCTTTTATGAGCCGGGCACTGTCTTCGGGGGTCAACCAGTAGACGCTGCGCACTTTGCCGGAATGGACAGGTTTATCGGTACGGATCGGCAAATCGTCATTCACCGCCAATACTTGATCTGCAAGACTCATGGCTAATAACACTTCCTGTTTGTGGGGGGTAAACATCGCGAGTTCCTCACCTGCGCGCTCTGTTTGCAACGGGCTGGCAAGGGGCTCGCATCATCGAAAACCGCTCGGAATCCCCGCGTTTTCAGGGGGATTTTGATAACAAAACAGGGGCACAAGGCCCCTGTATTTATTCTGCTTTTGCTGCTGCCTGATCGGCCAGCCCCTTGGCGAACGCCTCGGACAGGCTGATATACATCTGGGAGATAACCCCGGACGATACCGGCTTCTTGTCCTTGTCGAACAGGGTGATGGAGGTCTTGCCTCCCGCCATTTCACCAAGCTGGAAGCGGTATTTCTCCTCCTCCAGTTTGAACGGCTCGCTCCCTTTCGCCTTCCAGAACTCGGCGCCCGGCTCTTCGTATTCGACGTCGATCCAGCCCAGTGACTGCTGGGTATCCTTGATGGTGAAACCATAAGCGGGCAGTACCTGATTAAGGCGACGCCACACCTGATCAAAGGAGCCTTCGGCAATCCAGGCGCTCAGCTCGTTGTTGTCCAGACCCAGTTGCAGACCCATGCCATCGTTGGACTTGTGCTGCTCGCGGGCTTTCAGCTGGCTGTCGTAATAGAGCGAGAACTGGTTCAGCACTCGCGCGGCATAGCGCTGAGCATCGGCAGGGGTCAGCTTGTTGCTGGTCTCACCGTCGATGGTCTCTTCGTGATCCAGTACACGGACCGACATGTTGACGGCGTGGCGCTGGGCATCGTTGCGCACGGTGAACTGGTAACGCTGACGGATTTTGAAATCTTCGTCATCTTCACCCCAGCCATCGAGAGCGACCGTGTTGTCAAACCAGCCGGTCTGCAATACGCCATCCTGCTGATCCAGCTTCTCGGTGGTGACCTTGTATTTGGCCAGGAAGTTCATCAGGAACGACCAGGTATCGCGCTCCACGCTCTGGCTGGTGCTCAGGGCATAGAAGGCAACGGTCGGTTCGGTTGCACTCTGCACCACCTGACTGCCCGGTACCACGGTCAGCAGTTGGGCGGGTGGGCGCACATCGACCTGGGCGCCGAGGGCACCTTCACGGCTGCTCTCGGGAAGCGGCGGGATGTCGTACTGGCTGTTGAAGGTGGGGGCACTCAATCCTGCGGGGATCAAGAACGCGCGGCCCTCGAGGCGGGCATCTTCATAACCGAAGTCGCGGTTGGCCATTTTGCGATCCTGGGGGGTGCTGCAACCGGCCAAGACGGCCACAGTCGCAACGCTCAGCACCAGACGGGCTCTATTTCCCTTTCCATTAGATTTAAACACTCGCCATCAACTCCGCTGTGGTCAGTGCTCGCGCCATCAGCTGTTCGCCCTCGGGGGTGAGGTCAACCAGCGGCAGGCGCAAGGTGGCTGTTGCAATCAACCCCAGTTGGGCACAGGCCCATTTCACCGGGGTGGGGCTCGGTTCGCAGAACAGAGTCTTGTGCAACGGCATCAAGAGATTGTTGATGTCATGCGCCTGCCCGGCATCACCGGCCAGCGCAGCACGACACATGTCGGCCATCTGGGCCGCTGCAATATTGGTGGTGACAGAAATCACGCCATCGCCACCTTGCAGCATAAAATCACAACCAGTGGCATCGTCGCCACTGTAAAGGGCAAACTCCGGCCCGCACAGCTCGCGCAGCAGCGGGGTGCGGCTCAAATCGCCGGTTGCCTCTTTCAAACCGATAATGCCGGGAACCTTGGCCAGACGGGCCACGGTCTCCGGTTTGAGATCGCAACAGGTGCGACCGGGCACATTATAAAGAATTTGGGGCAGACCACTAGCCTCGGCGATCGCACAATAGTGGCGATAGAGACCTTCCTGAGTGGGCTTGTTGTAGTAAGGAGTCACCGAGAGGCCTGCCACCACGCCGGTTTTGGCCAGTCGTTTGGTCAATTCAATGGCATGGGCAGTATTGTTGGAGCCGCAACCGGCGATGACGGGAATGCGTCCGGCGGCATACTCAACGGTCTTTTCAACGACGGCGATATGCTCCTGCTCGCTCAGGGTCACCGATTCCCCTGTGGTACCCACCGCAACAATGGCGCTGGTCCCGGCGCTGACATGATAGTCGACCAGTTTGGCCAGACTGGCCCAATCGACTTCACCTGAAGCCAGCATGGGGGTAACGAGCGCAACAATACTACCGCGTAACATGGACTTTTCTCCCGATTTTCAGGGGCGTAATGGTAAAGCTGACCCCTTTGAAAAACAAGGGAGAGAGGGGGCAAGCCGTGATACCATCCGGAACAAAAAGTAATGGACGAAAGTCGGCAGCGTCCCTCAGGGAGTGGTCATCAGGGCCGGAGGGTTGGCTTGCCAGCGCGGCTTTCGCAACGAAATAACGGACGAGAGAAGATTTATGACTCACTACCTGGTCGTAACGGCCATCGGCACGGACAGGCCTGGCATCGTCAATGAAGTGACCCGCCACGTCAGTGGCTGTGGTTGCAACATTGTGGACAGCCGCCTTGGCATCTTCGGCAATGAATTTACCTTTATCATGCTGCTCTCGGGCGACTGGAACAGCATGATGCAACTCGAAATCAGCCTGCCCCTGCGCAGCCAGGAGTGGGATCTCATCACCATGATGAAACGCACCGAACGCCACCAGTCCCTGCAGTATGACGTCCGCGCCAGTGCCGACCTGTTGATCCGCGACGAGCCCGGCATCGTAAGCCAGTGCACCCAGTTCTTCAGCGAACATGGCTGGAACATTCAGGCGATGCAATCCATGACCCTGGAGCAGCAGCCGTTCAACCTGCTGAAGATCAGTTTTCAGCTCAATCTGGCCAGAGAGGGTGAAGTGGAAGGTTCGCAAACCGCCTTCGCCGAATTCTGTCGTCAACTGGGTGCCGAATCGTTCGAGTTTATCGTCAATCGCAAACACGCCTGAGGGCGTTTTACCCGAGGAGACCCCATGCAACCACTACAAGCTGGCAGCCCCGCCCCCGATTTCTCCCTGCCCGACCAGAATGGCAATCAGGTCAGCCTCGCTGGCCTGCGCGGCAAGAAGGTGCTGGTCTATTTCTACCCCAAGGCGATGACCCCCGGCTGCACCACCCAGGCCTGCAGCCTGCGCGATGTGAACGCCGAGTTGGCCGCCCTCAATGTGGTGGTGCTTGGCATCAGCCCTGATCCGGCCAAACGGCTGAAAAAGTTCGAAGAGCGGGACCAGCTCAACTTCACCCTGCTGGCTGATGAAGACCACGCCGTCGCCGATGCCTTTGGCGTCTGGGGCCCGAAGAAATTTATGGGCAAGGAGTATGACGGCATTCACCGCCAGAGCTTCCTGATCGACGAAGAGGGCAAGATTGCCCACCACTTCGACAAGTTCAAGACCAGCGATCACCATCAGGTGGTGCTGGATTTCCTCAAGGGGTAACCCTCCTCTGCATTATTAAAAGGCCTGCCACGCAGGCCTTTTTGTTCTGGCAAGCCATCTCTTGCCTGAAGATTTTTCTCACCAACCCCCCGCCCAGATCAAAAAATTCATTTTATATATGGGTTAACGTGACCCCAGAATCATCTTCCAGCGAGATATCCCATGAACATGAGCAACACAGAGCGTTTGATCCTGAGCAACCAGTACGAAATTCTGGCAAAACTCAATCCGGAGAAAGCGGAGTTCTACCAGCGTGCCAGCACCATCATCGAGCGCGGCTACTGCCTGCAGATCCTCGAGCTGGAGAAGAGCTTCGGCCATCTGGATCTGGCGACCTGCCAGGAGGTGATTGATACCCTCGAGCTGCACCACGCGCTGGCCATCTCATGGGGTAATCTGGATGCCGCCGATCAGGGCGAGATCAACGCCAGCCGGCTGGAGTTCAACGGCTACAGCCGCAGTCAGGAGCGGGAGCTGGCCGACTATGTCTGCTTCCTGCTGGAAGTGGACAAGCGCTTCCCCGAGCTCAAGTGCCCGTGCGACGAGCTCTCCAGCGACATCGCCATGCGCGACAAGTACCAGCGGATGCTGACTGTATGGCGTCAGTGCCCACGTCAGTACAAGCTCTCCATTCAGGAGATCCGCAAAGTGCTGGCAGCCTGATGGCATGCCATCAGACAACAAAAAAGGCGCCACTGGCGCCTTTTTTACGTTTGAATCGGGTTATTCGTAGAGAAACGATTTGTCCAGCTGCTGAAACGCAGCCTTGAGGGTATCGGCCAGCTCTTCATAGCGAGGCTGGGAGACCAGCTGACGGCGACCCCCCTGCTCGTTCATCTTGCCGTTGATCTCCCGATACCAGCTCGCCAGCGACGGGGGCAACCGGGTGTCGGCCCGCTGACCGAGCCAGTAGTAACCCTGCAGCGGCAAACTGAGCAGAAACAGTACGGAAGTGATGACGGAAGGCCAGTAGTGCAGCTCGCCAAACTGGAACTGCAGCATCACGCTCAGCACCGCCAGCGCCGGAATCACCTTGAGAGCGAATTCGGTCGCCTTGATCACCCGATTTTCAGGAAACATCGAATTGAGCTCGGGACGGCGCGGCCAAAGCGTCATATAATGGCGGCCTTGCTGTAACTTAGTTCCAAAAATGTTCATGCTCATACTACCTCCGAGCGCTTTTTGAACGTACTAACGGCAAAACCTCGACAAAATTTGATGCAAAGTAACAAAGGTTGAGGATGACTTTGTTATTTTTCAACAATCGGGTTATCCTTTGTACGCCCATTTTTGCGTCAAAAGCATCTTGCTATTGACCTGTCAGGGACGTCTGGATTTCGGGTCTTGTATCACTATACAAGGGGCAAGCAACAGATTGCCAACCCTCATAAGGATAAGTTGAAAGTTTTTGGACGTCCGGCGTCCAACGCATCCGCCTACACAACCCAATCTGCGATAGGATTTATTCATGAGTAAGCTGGTTCTTGTTCTTAACTGTGGCAGCTCTTCCCTGAAGTTTGCTGTCATTGACGCAACCACCGGTGATGACCTGCTGTCCGGCCTGGCCGAGTGCTTCAACCTCGACGACGCCCGCATCAAGTGGAAACTGAATGGCGAGAAAGGCAGTGCCGATCTGGGCGCTGGTGCCGCTCACCAGGAAGCGCTGGACTTCATCGTCAACAAGATCCTGCCGCTCAATCCGGAACTGTCCAAGAACCTGATCGCCATCGGTCACCGTGTTGTTCACGGTGGTGAGCGCTTCACCTCTTCCGTCGTTATCTGTGACGACGTGATCGCCGGCATCGAAGCCGCCGTTCCGTACGCACCGCTGCACAACCCGGCTCACCTGATCGGTATCCGTGAAGCCCGCCGCGTATTCCCGGCACTGGCTGACAAGAACGTAGCCGTATTCGATACCGCGTTCCACCAATCCATGCCGGAAGAAGCCTTCCTGTACGCTTTGCCGTACAAGCTCTACAAAGAGAACGGCATCCGTCGCTACGGCGCTCACGGCACCAGCCACTACTACATCAGCCTGGAAGCTGCCAAGCAGCTGAACAAGCCGGTTGAAGAGCTGAACATCATCAACTGCCACCTGGGCAACGGCGGTTCCGTCTGCGCCATCAAGAACGGCAAATCCGTTGATACCTCCATGGGTCTGACCCCGCTGGAAGGTCTGGTGATGGGTACTCGCTCCGGCGATCTGGACCCGGCCATCATCTTCTTCCTGCACGACAAGCTGGGCATGAGCGTTGCCGATATCAACACCATGCTGACCAAAGAGTCCGGCCTGCAGGGTCTGACCGAAGTAACCTCCGACTGCCGTTTTGTTGAAGACAACTACGACAGCAAAGAAGAAGCCAAGCGTGCTATGGACGTTTACTGCTATCGCCTGGCCAAGTACATCGGCGCCTACGCTGCCGCCATGGACGGTCGTCTGGACGCCGTTGTTTTCACCGGTGGTATCGGTGAAAACTCCGCCCCGATCCGTGAAATCACCCTGAACAAGCTGGGTCTGCTGGGCTTTGACGTCGATCACGACGCCAACCTGAAGGCTCGTTTCGGCAAGGGTGGCGAGATCACCAAGGCTGGTTCTACCAAGGCCCTGGTAATCCCGACCAACGAAGAGTGGGTTATCGCCCACGACGCGCTGGAACTGGTCGGCGCTTAATTGACGCAGTAACTCGAGGCCGCCCACCAGGGCGGCCTTTTCCTGATCCCAAAAAATGAACAAGGGGTATAAAGTGGCACGCACTATTATGCTTATCCCAGTCGGCACTGGTGTCGGCGTAACTTCCGTAAGCCTTGGCGTTGTTCGCGCCATGGAGCGTCACGGTGTCAATGTCAGCTTCTTCAAACCGGTTGCCCAGCCGCGTCCGGGTGAAACCGGTGCCGAGCGCTCAACCGCCGTTATCCGCGCAGCTGCCAACATCAATCCGCCCGAGCCCTTCACCCTCTCCTACGCCGAGAACATGATCAGCTCCAGCAACACCGATATCCTGCTGGAAGAGATCGTTGCCCGCTTCGAAGAGCACGTGAAATCCAGCGGTGCCGAAGTGCTGGTTGTCGAAGGTATGGTGCCGACCGACAAGCAGCCCTTTGCCAACAAGCTGAACTACGACGTTGCCAAGGCGCTGGATGCCGACATGGTATTCGTGACCCACCCTGGCCATGACTCCAGCCAGAAGCTGAAAGAGCGCATCGAACTGGCCTGCTCCAACTTCGGTGGTGTCAACAACCCCCGTATCGTTGGCTGCGTGATCAACAAGGTGGGCGCGCCGGTTGACGAGCATGGCGTAACCCGCCCTGACCTGACCGAGATGTTCGAAGCCCATCACCACGCTTCCGACGCCGCCCACAACCTGGAAGTGCTGCAAGTGTTTGGCAAGAGCCCGCTGCGCATCCTGGGTTGCATCCCCTGGAACACCCAGCTGATCGCCCCGCGCGCCAAGGATCTCGCCAAGCATCTGGCCGCCAAGATCCTGCACAAGGGTGAGCTGGACAGCCGTCGCCTGCAGACCGTGACCTTCTGTGCCCGTTCCATCCACAACATGGTCGAGCACTTCCGTCCGGGCAGCCTGCTGGTGACCTCCGGCGACCGCTCTGACGTCATTGTCTCCGCCTGCCTCTCCGCCATGAACGGCGTCAAGCTGGGCGCCCTGCTGCTGACTGGTAACTATCATCCGGAGCCGCAGGTCATGGCGCTGTGCCAACAGGCTATGGCCACCGGCCTGCCGATCATGATGACCGGTACCAACACCTGGCAGACCGCCGTCAGTCTGCAGAACTTCAACGTCGATATTCCGGAAGATGACCGCGAGCGTATCGAGCTGGTGCAGGACTATGTGGCTGGCCACATCGACAAGCACTGGATCGAGTCGCTGACCGTCAGCTCTACCCGTTCCCGTCGCCTGAGCCCGCCGGCATTCCGTTATCAGCTGACCGAGCTGGCCCGTCAGGCCAACAAGCGTGTCGTGCTGCCGGAAGGCGACGAGCCGCGCACCATCAAGGCTGCCGCCATCTGTGCCGAGCGTGGCATCGCCCGTCCGGTGCTGCTGGGTAACCCGGAAGAGATCCGTCGCGTTGCCGAGCAGCAGGGTGTGGTACTGACCGATCGCGTCGAAATCATCGATCCGGCCGTTGTACGCGAGCGTTATGTGCCGCGTCTGGTCGAGCTGCGCAAGAACAAGGGCATGACCGAAGTGGTTGCTCGCGAGCAGCTGGAAGACAACGTGGTACTGGGTACCATGATGCTGGAGCGCAACGAAGTTGACGGCCTGGTATCCGGCGCGGTGCACACCACGGCCAACACCATCCGTCCGCCGATGCAGATCATCAAGACCGCTCCGGGCTCTTCCCTGATCTCCTCCATCTTCTTCATGCTGCTGCCTGACCAGGTTCTGGTCTACGGTGACTGCGCGATCAACCCGGATCCGACTGCCGAGCAGCTGGCCGAAATCGCCATCCAGTCCGCCGACTCTGCTGCCGCGTTCGGCATCGAGCCGCGCGTAGCCATGATCTCCTACTCCACCGGTACCTCTGGCGCCGGTGCCGATGTAGAGAAAGTGCGTGAAGCGACCGAGCTGGCCAAGGCCAAGCGCCCCGACCTCATCATCGACGGCCCCCTGCAGTACGACGCGGCCATCATGGAGAACGTGGCCAAGTCCAAGGCACCGAACTCACCGGTTGCCGGTAAAGCCACCGTGTTCGTGTTCCCTGACCTGAATACCGGTAACACCACTTACAAAGCGGTGCAGCGTTCCGCTGACCTGGTCTCCATCGGCCCGATGCTGCAAGGCATGCGCAAGCCGGTCAATGACCTCTCCCGTGGCGCCCTGGTTGACGACATCGTCTACACCATCGCCCTGACCGGTATCCAGGCAGCACAGGCTGACGAACAAGCCTAATCAGTGCCTGTCTGAAAAAACCGATCACAAAGGCTGCTCACCCCAGGTGAGCAGCCTTTTTTATTGATTCTCTCTTTGAAGACTAGTGAAACATGCCATCAGCACCTTGTTGCGCAGAATAATGCCATCCGGCACCTCCACAACGGTTTGAGCAGAGCATCTCGGGGAAGTCTGCTCGTCAAATCAAAGATGCATCTGAAATACATTCCAGATCATAGGGTTGGCTATATGGCGGCATTCATGGCTAAGCGCTTATAGCAAATCCGCCACCATCGGCATGAGAATTTGACCTGTTAGAAATAGCAGTGAAAAAGACCCGTTCGATACGCTATTCATCAATGTGCCACTCGGCAATATCCACATCATGGAGGAATGGAAATGCTGATGAAGAAGCTCTCTGCAGTCATGCTGCTGGCCTGCTTGCCCCTGTTCAGCCAACCCGTGCTGGCCGCAGATAAGACAGCACCCAAGCAAACAACCACAGCCGAGGTCGCCAAGGAGACCGGCAAGCTGAACATCAATACGGCCACCCTTGCCGAACTCACCAGCCTGAAAGGGATTGGCGACAAGAAGGCACAAGCCATCGTCGACTATCGGGAAAAACAGGGAAAGTTCACCTCGGTCGATCAGCTGGCAGATGTCAATGGCATTGGCCCGGCCACGCTGGAAGCCAACCGTGACATGATCATCGTCAAATAACGTCCGAGCTCTGCATATACGAATGGGGTAGCCTGTGGCTGCCCCATTTTTCTTGGAGTATCATGGCCGCACTTTAATCCCGCTGGATAGTTTTCCATGAAAAAGACTCCTCTGACAGTTCGCAAGGCCGTGCTCCCGGTAGCCGGTCTGGGTACCCGTATGCTGCCAGCCACCAAGGCCATCCCGAAAGAGATGTTGCCGGTGGTCGACAAACCGCTGATCCAGTACGTAGTGCGCGAAGCCATCGCCGCCGGTATCAAAGAGATCGTGCTGGTCACCCACTCCAGTAAAAACTCCATCGAAAACCACTTCGACAAGAGTTTCGAACTAGAAGCGACCCTCGAGAAGCGAGTCAAGCGTCAGCTGCTGGAAGAGGTACAACAGATCTGCCCGAAAGACGTCACCATCATGCACGTCCGTCAGGGTGAGGCCAAAGGGCTGGGCCACGCTGTGCTCTGCGCCCGCCCGCTGATCGGTGACAACCCGTTTGCCGTGCTGCTGCCGGACGTACTGATTGATGAAGTGGCCAGCGACCCGAAAAAAGACAACCTGGCCGAGATGGTGCACATGTTCGAAGAGAACCAGATCAGCCAGATCATGGTGGAAGCGGTTCCCGAGAGCGAAGTGGACAAGTATGGCATCGCCGACATCAAGGGCGAGGCCCTGAGCGAGGGGATGTCCCTGCCGATGCAGGCCATTGTCGAGAAGCCGCCCCGTGACGAGGCCCCCTCCAATCTGGCGGTGGTGGGTCGTTACGTCCTCTCCTCCAATATCTGGCCGCTGCTGGAGAAGACCCCGGCCGGTGCCGGTGACGAGATCCAGCTGACTGACGCCATCGCCATGCTAATGGAGCAGGAGCAGGTCAACGCCTACTTCATGAAGGGCAAGAGCCACGATTGCGGCAGCAAGCTCGGTTACATGAAAGCCAATGTGGAATATGGTGTACGCCATCACGAGCTGAATGGTGAATTCATCGGCTGGCTGAAGCAGTTCGTCAAGCAGTTGTAATCGCTGATAAATCTGTTTTTTATAGACGTATTTAAGGGGCATCAAATGATGCTCCTTTTTCATTTTTGCAACAAAAAATCAATCAAGAGTAAATAAACTCTCAGCAAATCATAATGTTGTAATTTATTCACACATGCTCTATAAGGATTGAGGCGTGTTTCTCGCCCTTGCATAAAAAACTCAAAAAAATATAAGACACAGGTGGAAGTTCCAATGAATAACCCGTCAAAAGGGACCTTTTTAGGTCACCCTAAAGGGCTTTTTTTGCTCTTTAGTACCGAACTGTGGGAGAGATTCTCCTATTACGGCATGCGTGCCGTACTGGTTCTCTATCTGACCGACTTGACTGCCAACGGCGGTCTGGGCTGGAGTCAGGCAGATGCCCTCAAACTCTACGGTATCTATACCGGTCTGGTTTATATCACTCCGCTGATCGGCGGCTGGCTGGCTGACACCTTCCTGGGTCAACGTCGCGCCATCCTGATCGGTGCCGTGCTGATGGCCGCAGGTCAGTTCACTCTGGCACTGCCCCACGCCATGTTCCCGGATATGGTCAACACCATGTTCTATGCGGGCCTCGCGCTGCTGATCGTGGGTAACGGCCTGTTCAAACCGAACATCTCCACCATGGTGGGTGACCTCTATGAAGAGGGCGATCACCGCCGTGATGGTGCTTTCACCATCTTCTACATGGGTATCAACCTGGGTTCCCTGCTGGCAGGTGTGATCTGTGGTGCTGCCGCTACGGCCTACGGCTGGCAAGCAGCCTTCGTCGGCGCCGGTATCGGTATGCTGCTCTCTCTGGTGATCCAGGCCACCATGGCCCAGCGTTTCCTGGGTGACATCGGTCGCGTCACTGCCGCCCAGCGCGCAGCCGCCCTGCGTACTACCGAGCAGAAAGCACCGCTAACCAAGCAGGAAGTGGATCGCATCAAGGTTATTCTGGTACTGGGTCTGTTCACCATCATCTTCTGGGCCGGTTTCGAGCAGGCCGGTGGTCTGATGAACCTCTACACCCAGGAGTATACCGACCGCATGATCGGCAGCTTCGAAGTACCGACCGCCTGGTTCCAGTCCCTGAACCCCTTCTTCATTATCACCCTGGCACCGATCGTTGCGGCCATCTGGATCAAGCTCGGCAAGAAAGAGCCGAACTCTCCGGTGAAATTCGCCATGGGTCTGCTGTTCCTGGCTATCGGCTTCCTGTTCATGGTCGGTGCCGTGCTGCAGCAGGGTGGTGACAACACCGTCAAGACCTCCATGTTCTGGCTGGTAGGTGCTTACCTGTTCCACACCCTGGGCGAGCTCTGCCTCTCCCCGATCGGCCTCTCCATGGTGACCAAACTGGCTCCGTTGCGTCTGGCCTCCCTGATGATGGGTGCCTGGTTTGGCTTCGTTGCCCTAGCCAACTACGCTGCGGGCTTTATCGGCTCCTTCGTGGGTGAAGCCGGTCCGATCGCCATCTTCGGTGGCATCGCCCTGGCTGCGGTACTGAGCGCCCTGATCCTGCTGACCATGGCCAACCGCCTGGTTTACTGGATGCACGGTGCCGAAGGCCCGGCCAAAGAGCCGCAAGCTCAAGAGAAGAAACTGCAATCCGCCACCGTCTAAACGGTCAGGATTGTAAACAACAAACAGGGCGCCCATCGGCGCCCTGTTTGTTTTAGCCTGTTTATCAGGCGGCATCAGTGATGACGAACCTGCACATCCAGCGAGCCGCCGCTGTCGCTGCGAAACTGCAGGGCGAACGGTTCATGCCAGCTGCGTTTGTGCAGGGCGTAGTGGCTACTGAGCATCAGGCCAAGGGGCAAGCCGCCGGAGCGCATCAGCCAGTGGGGAGAGGTGAGCCCTGCGTTGGCAAACACCAACCCATCATGCTGATCAAACAGCAGCGCCGCCATGGCAAAAGAGTGGCGAAGCCCGGACGCCATCAACTGATGGTTGAGGTATTCTAGCAACCGGTGCGGCTGGCTCAGCAACCGGCTCTCGTTCTGCTGAAACTGGCGGTAGGGAACGTTCATCAAGGAGCGCACCAGCGCACCACAAAATGCCGCATCCGTCCCCATGATCGGCAGCTCCATCACCAGCACCAGCAGCTTGTCTTCCACCTTGAAGGTATCGGGAATAAACAACTGACCCAGCCCCTTGAACGTGACCTGCCAGGGGCCCCACTCCTGCAAGCCCGGCGGCTTGAGCCCCGCCAGCAGGCGGCTGGCCGCCTTGTCGTGGGCACTGAAATAGTCGATGTGATCCATCAGCTCCAGTTGCTGCGCCCGGTTGGCGCTGCCATTGAGACACTGTTCGATGCTGCGCTCTACCAGCGCGTAATCCTCGAGGGGTTTGAGCAGATAATCCCGCGCACCGGCACGCAAGGCGCTGGCAACCGCCTCCATGGTGCTCTGGGCCGAAATAACGATAACCGGAATATGGGGATAGCGCGCAGAGAGGCAGGCGATCACCTCGTGGCCATCCATATTGGGCATATTGAGATCGCAGAGCACCACATCAGGATGGTAGAGGGCCGCCGCCGACAGCCCCTCAATACCATCTTCGGCCTGAAACACCGTTGCACCGTCCCGTGCGAGGTAACTCACTAACGAGTGGCGAAAAACAGCTTCGTCCTCCACCATCAGGATCCGTAGCCCGGCTCTTAACATCTTGATAAAGCTCTTATTAGTCAATTGGTTATTTAGGTATTAAGACTAGTTCAAAAGTCCGGCATCCGCGGAAACGATGTGTCAAAAATAGACCTTGGTCAGATTCTGAAATACAGATAGCTCTATTAACAACCACATAGCAGTGCCGTATCTCCTCGCTATGTCGCAACCCCATCCGAATTGTGCAAGTGGGCGCCATAAGGGATAATGCCCCCCACTCCAGCTCGTGAAGAAGACCATGACCCCAGCCGAATACAGCGCACTTGCCCACCCCAGATTGTCCCATCCGGCTCGCAGTCTCTACACCCTGCAGCTGCGCCGACTGGTGCTGGAAAATCAGGCGGCCCGGCTCAACTATCCCGAGCTGGGTCGGGCGCTGGCAGTGGTCGACCCGGGCGATCCCTGCGGCTTTTCGTTTCAGGTCAATGCCCGCCAGCTCACCGAGCTGTTCGATGAACTGATGGAGGCGGGCCTGCTGCAGGTCGAAGCTCAGCCCGAGAGTGAGCACTACCATCAGTGCCCGTTCCAGTTGCCGCTGCTGACCCAGAAATTGCGCAGCCCGCTGCCGGAGCGCCCCTTCCAGATGCACCTGCAGTGGCGACCGGACGAAGAGCTGCCCGCCCTCGCCCGTCTGTGCGGAGTGATCGATGCCAGCTACAGCGAAGAGGATCTGGGGGAGTTTATCGCCTACTGGCTGGGGCGCCCCGAGGTGTTCGACTCCCAGCATCAATGGATGCTCAAGTTTATTCGCGCCCTCAAGACCCGCCGCTATACCCGTCGCAAACCGATGGAGGTGCAGGGCTACCAGCAGGTGACGCCGGCCCCGCCAGAGTCGGGCCCGAGCAAACGGGCCCAACAGATGATTGAAGAGGCCAAGCGACTGGCCCAACAGCAGACGCAAGAACCCGCAGCGCAGCAGGAGCCGGATAATGATTGATAGCGGCCCCCGCCTGCAGGCAGAATCAACCCCTTGTCTACCCATCCCTGATCGAGCAGAAGGAGCATTCCATGACTGACCCGCAAGATCCCCTGCGCCAGGAGCTGGAAGAGATCGAAGCCAAGCGCCAGAAGATCGCCAAGGCCAAGCAGGATCACCGTATTCACGACCCGGAATTGAGCCGCCATGTGGGTGGCCTGCTGGAGCGCATTCGTCGCCTGCAACAAGAGACCGGCGGCGGTCAGTATGACTACGAGACCCTGCGCAAGGAGTATGATGCCAAGGCCAACGCCGAGGTGCGCGAGCTGCAGAAGGCAGCCCGTCAGGAGCGGATCCAGAAGCTGATCGCCCAGGCCGACCTCAACCCTGACTGGGTATTTGACAAGATGGATGCCGGTGACCCGGCGCTGCAATACCCTATCGAAACAGCCCGTTACTTTATCAGCGGCTTCGAGCACTGGGAGAAGAGCGGTGGCGGCTGCATGCTGATCTACGGCGACTACGGCACCGGCAAGTCGACCCTGGCGGGGGCGGTGGCGCATGAGCTGATCGCCCGTCACCAGAAATCGGTGATCTTCCAGCAGTGGGCCTCCATCGTCGATCGGCTGTTCTTCAACGTGATCCCCGATCAGGACGAGCGCAACCAGTACCGCCGCGCGCTGGAAGAGGTGGATCTGCTGATCATCGATGAGGTATCGGCCAACCGCGCCAAGATGGCGGAGAGTCAGTCCAGCTTCCTCGGCCACCTGCTGCGCCGCCGTCGCAACCTGTCAAAGAGCGTCATCATCATCACCAACCACACGCCCCAGAGCCTGCATCAGGCGATCGGTGATTTCAGCTATGAAGCGATCAAGGCATTCAATCCGGTGGATATCCACCTGAGTGGCCCCAGCCGTCGCCCCAGCATCGGCAACTACAACGGCTGATCCCTCCCAAAGAGTGCGAGTCGCTGGCGGCTCGCACTCTCTCCTCCCTGCCAGCTCACAAATAGAAACAACTCTCATTTACAGTAGGCGAACAAGCCACTAGGCTAGCCCCTTTTGCCAAGGGAGCTCATCTATGCCAACCACACTGATTTTCGGAGCCAGCCGCGGGCTGGGCCGCGCCTTTACTCATCACGCCCTGAGCCAGGGTCACCGGGTCGTTGCGCTGGTACGCAACCCCGAGATGGCCACGGAACTGGGGGAGCTGGGAGTCGAGGTGATCGAAGGGGATGCGCTGGAGCTGGCTGCGGTGCAGCAGGCATGTGTTCTGGCGGGGCAAGATGCACAAGTCGTCTCTACCCTCGGCAGCTTCCGTCAGGCCGCGCCGGTGGACTATCAGGGCAACCGTCATGTGATCGATGCCATGGAGCAGGCAGGCCTGAAACGACTGCTGCTGGTCACCTCCCTCGGCTGTGGCGACAGCTGGCAATATTTGCCGCAGCGGGCCCGAGCCGCCTTCGGTCACGAGGTACGCCTCAAGAGTCTGGCGGAAAGCTGGCTGCAGACCAGCGCCCTCGCGTGGACCATTCTGCGCCCGGCGGGCCTGCAGGATGGCGACGCCACTGGCCGCGCCGAGCTGAGTCAGGGCAAGGAGGTTCATGGACTGGTACGCCGTGCCGATGTGGCCACCCAAGGACTACGCCTGCTGGCGGATGAGACAGCAGTGGGGCAGATCTACGCCATCGGGGATCCCACGATCCAGCGCGGCTAAAGCAGCAGTAAAACCGCTCATACCCACCACATAGCAAAACGGTCAGCCCAAGGGCTGACCGTTTTCGCTTTACCGCACACGCCATCTTGCTCGCGCTTGCACCATCCCGCTTAACCGGCGGTCGTTTCACCCTGCACGACTGACGGGCGAGCAACCGGCAGCGACCGCTGCCGCCAACGCAGCAACAGGCAGGCCAGCACACCGTAGAGCAGCGCCAGACCCCACTGCTGCCACCAGTAGCGGGAGACCTGCGCAAAGTCGGCCCCCATCTGGTTGAGGCGCAGAAAACCCTCGATGGCGGGGATAGTGGGCACCCACTGAGCCAGCCAGTTGAGGGGCGCCGGGATCAGCTCCAGCGGCCAGATAAAGCCCGCCAGAAAGACCAGCGGCAGAGAGGAGATCAACACCACCTGAGTCGGCAGATCCCGCCGGGTAAAGATGGCGCCCAGCACAATACCGAACCAGCAGGTCGCCAGCAGGAACGGCAGGGCGAACAGCCACAGCTCCAGCGGATCGGCATGACGGGCGATGTTGTAGTGATCGAAGCAGAAGCCGAGGAAGTAGCTCACCGGCAGCAGGAACAACCCCGCCAGCACCAGGGTTCTGGCCAACAGCAACGGCAACACCGGCGCGCTTTGCCAGTAACCGTGCTCGCCGCGGCAGCTGCGCTGGTTCTGGGTCGCCCCCAGGATCCCCGCCCCCATCAGCAGCACCTGATGGAGGATCAGCACGAATACCGCCGGCACCACGTAATTCACATAGCCCATGGTGGGGTTGAACACCGGCACCACGTTGAGGGCCACCGCATTCCAGCCCATGGCCGCTTGTGGTAGCGCCTCGCCGTGGCTCAACAGCCGCGCCACCTTCACCTGCGCAGCGAGGGTACCCCCAGCCTGTGCCAGTCCTTCGGCAATGGTGCCGTAGACCAGAAAGTAGGAGGCATCACCGGCATAGCTCAGGGTGACGCTCTTGCCCTGCATCAGATCCCGATAGAAGTGGTTGGGGATATGCAGGATGCCGCTCGCCTCCCCGGCCATCATCAGCTGGCGCGCCTCGGCCAGCGAATTGGCCCGCGCCACCAGCTTCACCTGCGGCGTGGCATCGGCCATAAACTCCAGCTGACGGGACAGCTGACTGCCATCGTCGTTGACCACCACCACCGCCTCTTCCCGCGGCAGCTGATGCAGATAGGGCTGGGGATAGAGAAACGAGTAGAAGATCACCCCGCCAAACAGGGTCAGCATGATGGCGCGATCCGCCAGCAGGGTGCGCAGCTCTAGGCGCAACAGATCGACAAATCCCAGCATCACTCAGGCTCCTTTTCGGCGCTCGCCACTGCGGCTGATTGACGGGCCAGCTCGGCCTGCTGCTTGTAACGACGTACCACCAGCAGCAAGGGAAGCAGAAACAGCAGCAGCGCCCCCAGTTGCGGCAACGCCGATGCGAGAGGCAGACCGTAGTTGCTCTGACCAATCTGCAGCTCCACATAGTGAGAGACCGGCAACAGGCTGCGCCAGAAGCGGGCGAAATCCCCCATGGCGCTCACCGGAAAGGTGACCCCCATAAAGGCAAAACCGGGCGCCGTGTAAGCCCCCGCCAGCGACAGGGCGCGGGCCGGATCCCGAATGATGCCGTAAAAGAAGGCCCCCATGGTGACGCAGGCGGCCGAGGCGAGCCCCAGACCCACCACCAGCACTAGCCAGCTGCCGTGCATGGGGTAGGAGAAGCCCTTGAACAGCAGCAGAGTCCAGACTATCCCCCAACCCCAGCCAATCAGCACGTGGGGCAGCAGGGTGCGCCAGAGGCCAAACCAGACCCCGCGAGTGGTCCAGTCCAGCCCCAGCCGATCGGTACGGGCCAGTGCATTGAGGCCAAACAGCACCACCAGGATCTGCCACACCGCGGGCAGAATGGCGCTCAGCAGAAATTGGGCATAGCTGGAGTTGAGGTTATAGAGCGCAGTCACCTGACTGCTGATAGGCACCGACTGCCCGAGCGCGCCAGGCAGCGCCTTGCCATCGGCCATCGCCTCCAGCACGCCGACCTGACCGTTAAGGGTGCCTACCACCTGCGCCAGCGCCGAGTTGACCAGCTTGGCGATCAGGATGAACTGGCCGTTGTTGAACACCGTTACCTGCGGCTGGGTGCCCTGACGGGCATCCCGCTCCAGATGGTTGGGGATCACCACCAGCGCATAGATGTCGCCACCGCGCAAGGCGCGCGCCCCGGCCTCGATGGAGTCAAACTGTTGCGCCACCTTGAGCCCGGCCGAGCCATCCAGCGAGAAGGCGAGCTGGCGCGAGAGCATGCTGTGGTCGAGATCCACCAGCCCCACCTTGAGGTCGCGGGCCAGCCCTGCCGAGAAGATCCAGCAGAGGATCCCCATCAGCAGCAGCGGCACCCAGCTCATCAGGGCACGACTGAACGGATCCTGCCACAGCAGCCGAAATTCACGTCCCATCAGAGTTCAACCAGCACACTCATGCCAACCCGCAGCCCCTCAACCGGTTGCAGCGGGCGAGCCTCCACCTGGAAGCTCTTCATATCGAAACCCTGACTGGTATCGGTGGCACGCCAGGTGGCGAAATCACCCATCACGGCCACATGGGTCACCTTGAAGCGCACCATCTGGTCGCCAAGACCCGGGATGCGGGCATCAAACTCGGTACCGACCGGGAAGCGGGGCAGCAGATCCTCGCGCACGTGGAACTGGGCCCAGGCATCGCTCATGTCGAGCAGGGTCACCACCGGGAAGCCTTGCGGCGCCAGCTCGCCGCTGCGCAGCAGTACCTGACTCACTTCACCATTGTGGGGGCTGGTGATGCGGGTATCGGCCAGATAGGCCTCAACCTCGGCCACGGAACCCGCCGCCATCTTGGCCTTCTCGCGGGCGGCGATCTTGGTCTCTTCCCGCGCCCCTTCCAGCGCCATCTGATATTGCTGCCACGCCATCCCTTCGCTGTAGCGTGCAGCTTGCCAGGCAGTCCAGGCCTCGTCTCGCTTTTGCAGCGGCATTACGCCATCTCGGTGCAGACTGGCGACCCGCTCATAGGTCTTGCCACGCAGCTGGGCGGCAGCCTTGGCTTTTTGCCACTGATCCTTGGCGGCAGCGATCTGTTGGGCACGGGCCCCTTTCTCCGCCTCTTGCGCCATGGCGCCCGCAGCCGCCTCACCCGCCTTGGCCTGGCTCAACTTGGCTTCAATCTCGGGGCTCGCCAGGGTAAAAACCAGTTGATCCTTGGTCAGCTGCTCGCCCTTTTTCACCAGCACCTCGTCGATGCGACCCGGCACCTTGGAGGAGACCGAGTACTGCTGCGCTTCAATCTGCCCTTGCAGATGCACCGGCTCCGGCTGATAAGCGAGCCAGAAGCGCCAGCCGAGCCAGACCACCAGGATCACCAGCGCCAGCGGCAACAACAGAGGTTTACCCTGGCTCATCTTCTTTTTGATGGGGGGATGGCTCATCACTTCACCTCGACAAACGGGCGACCCTTGACGGTCGGAAAAGACATGAAAAAAGGAACAGACAGGACCGGGATCATGAGTTCACCTCGATCACCTGACCGTGCTGATATTGATTGAAACTGTTCATCTGGCCGGAGAGCGCCAGCAGGCGGGCCAGCGACACCACATATTGATAGGCCGCCGCTGCGCGCTGGGTCTTGACCCCCGCCAGCTGGTTTTGGGCATCCACCACATCAAGGGAGGTAGAGAGTCCCTGACCGAAGGCCTTGTCCCGCAGCAGCACATTCTCCTCTGCCAACGCCTGGGTGGAAGAGAGGGATTGATACTCCTCCAGCCCCTGCGCCGCTTCGCGCCAGGTCTTCTCTACCAGCAACTCCAGATCCTCGCGGGTCTTGGCCTGCAGCAGATTGACTTGCAGCTCGGCGCTCTTGGCGGCCTGTACCGTCTCGGAGCGGCCATCGCGGCTCACCAGCGGCATGCTGACCCCCACCCCCACCAGCCAGTCCGGCGTGGTCTTGGAGGCGAGCGAATCATCTTCATAGAGGTTGTAGTTACCGAACAGAAACACCTCAGGGGCATATTTGCCCTGCTCGACCCGGATCATCCCCTTGGCCTGCTCCTTCTTGGCACTGAGCAGCTTGAGACCGGGGTGCACCTCCAGGGTCTGGCTCACCAACCCCTCAAGGCGCGGCAGCTCCTTGTTGACGAACAGGCCGCTGCCCGGCTGGGCATTTGGCAACTTCAGCATGCGGCCGAGGGCCAGCTCGGCGATCTCGAGGCTGCGGCGTGCCTTCTGGGTATCGATGCGGGCCCGATCATAGGCCGACTGAGCGGAGAGGCGCTCCACCCTGGCTATCTGCCCCTGCGCTTCGAGCTTCTTGGCATGATCCAGATGGTGGGCGAGCCCCTCTTCGATCTCCTCTTTGGTCTGCACCACCTGAGCAGCCAGCACCACGCCGAAATAGGTCTGGGAGAGGCTCTCGAAGGTGGATTGCTGCTTGAGCACCAGCAGCTGCTGCGCCTCGCTCACCTGCGCCTGGCGGATATCCTGCGCCGCATCGATGCGACCACCGGCAAACAGCGGCCAAAGCATCTTGACCGAGCTGGTCACCACATTCTGTTTGGTCAGGGGGGTGACAAATGCGTTGGCCCCGACCCCGAACAGGCTGCCGAGCGCCAAGATCAGATCTTTCTGCTTGGCCAGCGGATTGAGATCGAGGGCATCAAGTTCAATCGGCTGATCAAGATGGGTATAGCTGGCCCCCAGATCCACCTTGGGCAGATACATGTCCTTGGCCGCCTCGCGCAGCTGCTTGGCCCGATCGACCCCGGCCTGCTCGGCAGCCAGCCCTTCATCCTGCTGGATGACCCGGGTCCAGGCTTCGCCGAAACTGATGGTTTGCGCCTGCGCCGACCCCAGCACGGCCCCCATCAGACACGGCCAGAGTGATTTAATGAACCTTGACGTCATAGATCCCCAATCCGCTTTTGTTGCATAAATGTTTGGAGCATTTGCTCGACTTAAGCCCGCTATCATAACGCAAAGAGGGCCTGCAAGTGGACTGACAATTATGCAGGCGTCCGACCCGAATGGTACAACGCTCACTCTCCGGCAATCTGGCCGTTTTTCAATAACTCCAGAATTTGCAAGCCTTGGCGCGACGTTTTTTTCAGAAAAAAATGGCTGACGCTCAAATACTAACCTTTTCTCCTGCCTAAAAAATGCGTAATATACGCCGCCCTAAGCCGATGGTAACCGTGGAATGCAGATAGGTCCCCACACGCTTGAAACTCCCTTGATTGTGGCTCCCATGGCCGGTGTAACTGACCGACCATTCCGTGAACTTTGTTTGCGATTGGGGGCTGGCATGGCCGTTTCCGAGATGCTGCTGGCCAACCCGGATGTCTGGGATACCCAGAAAACCCGGATGAGGATGGATCACTCTGCAGAAGGCGGATTACGATCGGTCCAGATTGCCGGAGCCGACCCCGAGATGATGGCGTTTGCTGCCCGCTACAACGTGGAGCAGGGCGCACAGATCGTCGACATCAACATGGGATGTCCGGCAAAAAAAGTGAATAAGAAGTTGGCAGGTTCTGCCCTGCTGCGAGCCCCCGATCAGGTCAAAGCAATTTGCCGGGCCGTGGTGGATGCAGTGGAGGTGCCTGTCACCTTGAAGATCCGCACAGGATGGGATCCGGATAACCGCAATGGCGTGGAGATCGCCCGAATCGCCGAAGATTGCGGTATCGCGGCCCTCGCCGTGCATGGTCGTACCCGTGCCTGCCTCTACAAGGGCGAAGCGGAGTACGACACGATCAGGGCGATTAAGCAGGCCGTATCGATTCCTGTTGTCGCCAATGGTGACATCAACAGCCCGGAGAAAGCCCGGTATGTCCTCGACTATACCGGTGTCGACGCCGTGATGATCGGCCGAGCTGCGCAAGGACGACCCTGGATTTTCCGGGAAATCCGTCATTTTCTTGAGACGGGCACCAAGCTGCCGCCTCCCGAGAGGGAAGAGGTTCGCACCCTGATGAACGAGCATGTAACCAACCTGCACCGGTTTTATGGTGCATATCTGGGAGCGCGCATAGCCCGTAAACACGTGGGCTGGTATCTGGATGAAGAAGAGACGGGCCGAGAATTCCGTAAGCACTTCAATGCCCTGGATTGCGCAGACGCGCAACTTGAGGCACTCGAAGCGTATTTCGATGGATTAGGTTAACAAGATAACTAAAGAGCCGACCGAATATGTTCGAACAAACCCTGACTTCTGATGCATTGGTAACAACTACTCACAATCACGCTGCCGAGCCGACCCAGCGCCCCCTGCGTGACTCTGTGCAACAGGCCCTGCGTAACTACCTGGCCCAGTTGAACGGTCAGGAAGTGATTGATCTGTACGATATGGTTCTCTCCGAAGTCGAAGCGCCGATGCTGGACGTGATCATGCAGTACACCCGTGGTAACCAGACTCGCGCTGCCGTGATGATGGGTATCAACCGTGGCACCCTGCGCAAGAAGCTCAAGCGTTACGGCATGAACTGATTGCTGGCCGCGAGCCGCGACGGCGGTTCAAGGCAGATGCGAAAGGCGCCAGGTAGCAATACCTGGCGCCTTTCCTTTATGCTCTCCCATCCATTTCACCATGGCGACCCCGATGAACCGCACTCCCCTGCTGCTGATGGTACTGGTCACCCTGCTGGCCGCTGCCGGCTGGCTCTTTTCGAAAGAGGCGATCCGCGAACTGCCCCCTGCCGCCTTTATCGGCAGCCGCTTCCTGCTGGCCGCGCTGCTGTTGCTCCCCTTAGCCTGGCTGCATGAGCCGCCGCCGACTCGCGCCCAACTGGTGCGGGCTAGCGGTTGCGGCACATTGCTCGGTGCCAGCCTGCTGCTGTGGGTCACTGCCATCAGCCAGAGCGATGCGCTGGGCAGCGGCGCCTTTATCATGAGCGTCGCGACCCTGATGGCCCCACTGGCCGCCTGGGCAGCCTTTCGGGCCAAGCCCGGCCGCCACTACTGGCTCACCCTGCCCATCGCCATCGCCGGTTTGCTGCTGCTCTCCAGCAGTACCCACTGGGGCGTGTCGCTCTCGCTGTTCTGGTTTCTGGCAGCGGCCACCACCCTCGGCATCCAGCTTGCCGTCCATCGCCACTTCGCCCAATCCATTGCCCCTACCTGGCTCACCTGCATCCAGCTGGCGATGACCGGCCTGCTCGGCACCCTGCTCTCCCTGCTGACCGAACAGTGGCCCGAGGCTGGAGTCAGCCACGGCATCTGGGGCTGGTTTGCGGCGAGCGTCTTGATCGCCACCACATTGCGCTACTGGCTGCTCACTCATGCGTTGAGCAAGATGACCACTGCCCACGCCGCCCTGATGATGCTGCTGGAACCGGTCTGGACTCTGCTGCTGAGCACCCTCTTCTACGACGAACCCCTCGGCAGCGCCAAACTGGCCGGTGCCGGACTGGTACTCGGCGCCCTGGTGCTCTACCAGCTCCCCCTGCTGCTGCGCAGTCGCACGCTGAAACCGGCACGCTAGCTCCCCACTGCAAACGCCTCTATGCAGATGAAACAACCAACGAAAAGGGGCCTGCAGTTGCAAGCCCCTTTTGTTGCATTGTCACGGCGAACTGGTTGGGCCATGCTCTCGACTCGGCCCTGTGCGCCAGCTCCCTTCTTGAACGCCCCTTGGCAGCCAGTTAGCGGCTTGAAAAAGCCAGCCTGATCCCGAGCCCGACAAACAGGGTGCCGATGCCCCGGTTGAGCCAGCGACCGAGACGCTGCGACAACCGAACCTTGTGGCTGGCATAGACGGTGGTAAAGACCAGCAGGTGACACCAGATGATGCCGCCCAGATTGAAGATGCAGCCAAGCAGGATAAAAGCGAGCGCCTTGTCGGGGGCATCCGGCGCGATGAACTGGGGCACGAAGGCGAGAAAAAAGAGCGCCACCTTGGGGTTGAGCACATTGGTCAGCACTCCCTGCCGATAAATCTGGCCATAGGATAGGGCGGGCAAGGTGATCCCTCTCTCCATTGTCCCCGTCGTTTGCTGGCGCAGCAGGGAGAACCCCAGATAGATCAGGTAGATGGCGCCAGCCAGCTTGATAAGGGCAAACAACTCGGCCGAGGCACTGAGCAGGGCCGACAGACCGAGGGCCGCCGCCAACACATGCACCATGACACCAGTGCCGATGCCAAGGGTCGCGACCGAACCGGCACGCCACCCTTGCGAACCGCTGCGCAGCATGACCAGCAGGGAGTCGGGCCCCGGCATGATATTGAGCAGCAGCCCCGAGACCATAAACAGAGCAAGATCATGAATACCGAACATCATCCCTACCCTCGTAAAGCAAAACCAAACAAAGAGGGCTCCGCAGAGCCCTCTTTCCTTTCACTCTGCGGCAGCTGACGAGTCATCAGCTGTCCCGCCAGCCATCAGGGCCGCAGCGCCTTGTCCGCCCGGGAGATACCGCAGACGCCGGAGCGCACCACTTCGATGATCTCGTTGGTCTGGGCGGCAGTCTTGATAAAGGCATCCAGCTTCTCGCTGGTACCCACCAGCTGTACCGTGTACTGCTCGGGGGTGACGTCGACAATCTGGCCACGGAAAATATCCGCCAGCCGTTTCAGCTCGTCACGGGCTCCACCGGCGGCGCGCGCCTTGACCAGCGCGATCTCCCGCTCGATATGCTCCCCTTCGCTCAAGTCGCACACCTTGAGCACATCCACCAGCTTGTGCAGCTGCTTCTGGATCTGCTCCAGCACCCGCTCGTCACCCATGGTGACTATGGTCATGCGCGACAGGGTGGGATCCTCGGTCGGCGCCACCGTCAGGGTCTCGATGTTGTAGCCGCGCTGGGAGAAGAGACCCACCACCCGGCTCAGGGCGCCGGATTCGTTCTCCAGCAGTACTGAAATGATGTGTCTCATGATATTTCCCCCGCCTTGCTCAGCCACATCTCGTCCTTGATGGAACCAAACTTGAGCTCCTTGAGCACGACCGAAATAATATGTTCCATCGTCAGGTTCTCTCCGTCTTGCTCAGCCACATCTCGTCCATGGCGCCAAACTTGATCTGCATCGGATAGACGTGCTCATCCGGGTCGACCGAGATATCCATGAACACCAGCCGATCCTTCATGGCGAAGGCTTTCTCCATGGCGCTCTCCAGCTCGGCCGGATCGCTCACCGCGATACCGACGTGGCCGTAGGCTTCCGCCAGTTTGACGAAGTCCGGCAGCGACTCCATGTAGGAGTGGCTGTGACGACCGCCGTAGAACATCTTCTGCCACTGCTTGACCATGCCCAGCGCACGGTTGTTGATGGAGATGATCTTGATGGGCACCCCGTACTGCATGCAGGTGGAGAGCTCCTGAATGTTCATCTGCACCGAGCCATCGCCGGTGACGCAGCAGACCACCGCATCCGGGTTGGCAAACTGGGCCCCCATGGCGGCCGGAATACCAAAGCCCATGGTGCCGAGGCCCCCTGAGTTGATCCACTGGCGCGGTTTGGCAAACGGGTAGTAGAGGGCAGCAAACATCTGGTGCTGGCCCACGTCGGAGGCAACGAACGCCTGACCCTGAGTTACCTTGTAGAGGGTCTCGATAACCTGTTGCGGCTTGATCTGGGTAGCCGACTTTTCGTAGGCCAGACAGTGACGGGAGCGCCACTGGTTGATCTGGCTCCACCAGTCCGCCAGCGCCTCCTTGTCGTTATCGAAGCCACACTCGCGGATCACTTCCAGCATCTGCTCCAGCACGGTTTCCACCGAGCCGACGATGGGCACATGGGCCTGCACCGTTTTGGAGATGGAGGTGGGGTCGATATCGATATGAACCACGGTGGCATTGGGGCAGAACTTGGCCACGTTGTTGGTGACGCGGTCATCGAAGCGGGCACCGACAGCGAAGATGAGATCCGCGTTGTGCATGGTCTTGTTGGCTTCGAAGGTGCCGTGCATCCCCAGCATGCCGATAAATTGCGGATGGACACCGGAGAAGGCCCCCAGCCCCATCAGGGTGGTGGTCACCGGCAGATTCAGCAGCTCCGCCAGCTTGGTCACCAGATGGTCCGCATTGGCATTGATAGCGCCGCCGCCCACGTACATCACCGGGCGCTGGGCATCCACCAGCAGCTTGGCTGCCCGCTTGATCTGCCCTTTATGGCCAGACTTGGTCGGGTTGTAGGAGCGCAGGGAGACCGTCTCGGGATACTGGTAGGGGAATTTCTCTTTCGGGTTCTGCACATCTTTGGGCAGATCCACCACCACAGGCCCCGGGCGGCCGCTGGCGGCAATGTAGTAGGCCTTCTTGATGGCCTCAGGGATATCGCTCGCCTTCTTGCACAGGAAGCTGTGCTTCACCACCGGGCGGGAGATACCGATCATGTCGGTCTCCTGGAACGCATCCTCACCGATCATGCTGGTCGGCACCTGGCCGGAGAGGATCACCAGCGGAATGGAATCCATATAGGCGGTGGCAATACCGGTAATGCAGTTGGTCGCTCCCGGGCCCGACGTTACCAGCACAGTCCCCACCTTGCCGGTGGAACGTGCGTAACCGTCAGCCATGTGAACCGCGGCTTGCTCGTGCCGCACCAAGACATGCTCCATCTTGCCGTTTTCGAAGAGAGCGTCATAGATGTCGAGCACTGAGCCACCAGGGTAGCCGAAGACGTGCTCAACTCCCTGATCTTCCAGCGCTCTAACCACCATCTGGGCGCCTGATAACATCTCCATGATAAAGCCCTCCAGGCTTTGCTCCGTTTAGCGAATCCCGCCGACGATGCCGTGCTTCCCGGCACGGCCCGCTCCGTTTCTTGTTGTTATCTGAATGCAGATCGGTCCAATTCAGCCCCGTCGACAGTAGAAAAAAAGGATTTTTCCGTCATTCACCCGAAAATAGGGTGAAAAACCAACTTAACCCGCTTCATAACGCTTGTCCACGGCTTTATCTGACCAGAACAGTCATACATTTCAACCGGCTATTAACATTCAATGACTTGCCGCAGCGACCATGAGACAAAAGGGAAGGAAGTCGGGGAATGGCCAGCGGATCATTCCGCAGAGGGGAAAAACAGCCACAAAAAAGCCCACCGCTCAGCGGTGGGCTTGATGCCGAATGATGAATCAGTTGTCCTGATCCGGCTCAGCCAGCCAGATCTGCTGATCCGGATCGGTCTCTTCACTGACCGAAATGCTGACACCCATATCAAGCAACTCGTGCAGGGTGAGATTGTCAGCCAGGTTCATGACTTCGCCGTTTTCATTGGTAAAGCGCATTTGCTCCGTCCTCTCCTTGGTGGGATCGCCTTTCAGTCTAGTCAACAACGCTCACTTGCGATAACCAGCAACTGGATAAACAGTCGCCCCCATCCAGCTCGCTCAGGCGATCACTCACCTCTTCCGGAAACAGAGTGCGAGCCCAGAGCCGACGTGACAGAGAGGCCACGCTCTCGTCAGCGCCCGCCGCCAGCCAGCGGGCCAGCTCCCCTGCTACATCGGGGTAACAGACCGCCCCCGGCGAGGCGCTGTCGAGCCAGGTACGCACCAGATTGGCATCGAGCACATCCATCAGGGTCGCCAGCCCCATCATCTCCAAAGTCTTGCCATTGGTCAGCTGCTCGAACTGGCCGCCGAGGGGCTTGACCAACAGCTTCTTGCCGAGGGTGAGCGCCTCGGAAGCCAGCTCGAAACCCGCGTTGGATATAACGCCGCGACAACCGGCCAGCACGGCGATAAATCCGTGCCGCGATGGCGGTTCGAAGCGCAGGTTGCGCCATTGGCTGGGGGTGCGAATGGCAGGGTGAAAGCAGACGAAGCGCTGCTGACCAAAACGCGACAACAGGGCGGCGATCGCCTCGGTCTGCTCGAACGGCAGATAGACCAGGATCTCGCCGTTATCCGGCGCAGCGGCGATAGGGTCGATCACCGGCGGCAACAAGGGGTGACCGAAGTGAAACCAGTGCAGCCCGAGCGGCTGATCCACCGGGGCAAAGTGGCGCATCAGCTGGCGGCTGACCCCATCCTCCCCCCAGCGCGGAATGGGCCAGTTGAAGCTGGCCTGATGGCTGACGGTGAGGCTCGGCTTGCCATAGCGGCGGGCAGCGTGGGCGGTGAGTGGCTCAAAATCGCTCACCACCAGATCGTATTCGCTGCAATCGAGAGACCGCAGATCCCGCCAGAAGGTGAGCGGCGAGGCGGCTTGCAGGGTGCGCCACGGAGAAACTCGCCCCTCGTGACTGACAAAAGTGAGGCCGGGAAAGGCGCGGTAGGCGCCAAACTCCTCCATGTCGAAGTAGCGGTCGGCGGGGCGACCGCTGAAGAGATAATCCACCTCGACCCCTGCCGTGCGCAGCGCCCGCGCCAGGGTGCGACTGCGACTGATATGACCGTTGCCGGTGCCTTGCACCCCGAACAGTATCCTCATGAGTGGCTCCAGCTGAGCGCCAGCACGGCGCAACCGCCACCCAGCAGGGCACCGGCAACCAGATCGCTCAGGTAGTGTACCCCGAGCAGCAACCGGGATGCCCCCACCAGCGCCGCCCAGCCAAACAGCAGGGGCGCCCAGAGCGGAAAGCCGGAGGCCAGTATGGTGGCCATCAGAAAAGCGGCAGCGGTGTGGCCGGAGGGGAGGCTGTAACGATCGGAAGGAGTGATGAAGACCGGCAAGCCGACCGGCCGTTGCCGTTTCAGGCTGTTTTTCAGCAGCAGATAGAGGGGCAGTTCGATGGCGAAGGCGAGCAGCGCCAGTCGCACCAGCTCCCGCTCTGCCTCCCCCTGCCACCAGAGCAAGGCGGCCAGCACAGCGTAAAGCGGGCCATCGCCGGTGCGGGAAATGAGACGACTCACCCTCGCCTGCTGCCGGTTGTAGCCGTGAAGCAGGCAGACCCGGCACACCTGCAGGTCCCATTGCTGGATCTTGTTCATATCCCCTCCTTCCCTGAATTCTGCTTGCAGAGTAAGAAAGCGGGATGACGTTACGTTGAACAAGGGATAACAGATTTATGAAAAAAGGGCCGAATGGCCCTTTTTAATCTCGATGTTGCAGCAAAATCAGTGGCTGCCGCGCAGACCGGTCTCCATCAGACGGCAGTTGTGGTCCGCCAGACGGGCCATAAAGTGCTCATCCACTTTCAGGCCAAACACCTGCTCGTAGAGATCTTTCATCACGAACGGCTGCCACATCATGCTGAGGAAGGAGATCTTCAGCATGTCGGGATCCAGGTTGTCACCCAGCTCACCGTTGGACTTCATGGTTTCCAGCAGGGCATCGAACTGCGGCAGCTGACGTTCCAGCAGGCGGTTCAGCACAAAATCCCGGCCCGGGCTCTTCTCGGTTGACAATGCGCTGGAGATGGCCGAGGTCAGCTCGCTGTTGGGCGCCATCACCTGATAGTAGGTGTTGAGCAGCTCGTTGAGGCTGTGATTGCTGTGTTCATCTTGCCAGGCATGGTCGAGGGGCTCGGCGACATCGCCCAGCACCGCTTTGTAAAGACCCTCTTTACTGCCGAAGTAGTAGTGGATCATTGCCAGATTGGAGCCAGCAAGCTCCGCGATTTCGCGTGTAGTCACCTTGCTATAGGGAGTATTGAGAAAACGCTCACGGGCGGCAGCAAGCAACTTGTCACGAATGTCAGAACGTCCGACCGGACGACCAGGTCTACGTTTTTCCATTTAACACCTCAGATAATTCAGCCAATGCTGATAAGTCGATCTGGTTGTGCAGAGAATAGAGCACAGCAGGAATGACCAGATAATCGGTCATGGGCCGAATATGGGACAAGGAAATTTGCAATCCTTTACAATCCGATTAAATACGTCAGCAGATTGCCCCTGACCTTCCGTGTTGACACAGCATAAAAATCTCGATATTGGTAAAAGCGTTATCGACTGGAAGGAATAACAACGTCATGCATATCGCCACCCCGCTACTACTAATCTCCCTAATCGCGTTAACTCGCGCGGGATCCTTGTAGCCGGGCTAAGGCATAGCCGGAATTTACAAAAACCCGTGCACCCTGCACGGGTTTTTTTATGCCGCCGCAGGATGCACGTTACCGAACTTAGGAAGAGGGAAGTCACATGTCAGATCGGGTCATCATATTCGACACCACCTTGCGTGATGGTGAGCAGGCCCTGGCGGCCAGTTTGACTGTCAAGGAGAAGCTGCAGATCGCCCAGGCACTGGAACGGCTCGGTGTCGACGTCATAGAGGTGGGCTTCCCGGTCTCTTCTCCCGGCGATTTTCAATCGGTGCAGACCATCGCCCGCCACATCAAGAACAGCCGAGTCTGCGCCCTCGCCCGCGCCCTGCCCAAGGATATCGACGCCGCCGGCGAAGCCTTGAAAGTGGCAGAGGCGTTTCGCATCCACACCTTTATCTCCACCTCCTCCATCCATGTGGAGAGCAAGCTGAAAAAGAGCTTCGAGGATGTGCTGGAGATGGGGGTCGGCGCCATCAAGCACGCCTTGCGCTACACCGATGACGTGGAGTTCTCCTGCGAGGATGCGGGCCGCACGCCGATCGATAACCTGTGCCGCATGGTGGAAGCCGCCATCAAGGCCGGCGCCCGCACCATCAACATTCCTGACACCGTGGGCTACACGGTGCCGACCGAATTCTCCGGCATCATCCACACCCTGTTCAACCGGGTACCCAACATCGACAAGGCCATCATCTCGGTGCACTGCCACGACGATCTGGGGCTCTCGGTGGCCAACTCCATCGGCGCGGTGCAGATGGGGGCCCGCCAGATCGAGTGCACCATCAACGGCATCGGCGAGCGGGCGGGCAACTGCTCGCTGGAAGAGGTAGCGATGATCCTCAAAACCCGCGCCGACCTGCTCGGGGTGCAAACCAATATCCGCCACAGCGAAATTCATCGCACCAGCACGCTGGTCAGCCAGCTCTGCAACATGCCGGTGCAACCCAACAAGGCGATCGTCGGGGCCAACGCTTTCTCCCACAGCTCCGGCATCCATCAGGATGGGGTGCTCAAGGCGAAAAATACCTACGAAATCATCACTCCCGAGAGCATTGGCCTGACCCAGAACAACCTCAATATGACCTCCCGCTCCGGCCGTCACGTCATCAAGCACCGGATGGAGTCCATGGGCTACGCCGAGAGCAGCTACGACCTCGACCACCTCTACGGCAAGTTCCTGACCCTGGCCGACAAGAAGGGGCAGGTATTCGACTACGACCTCGAAGCGCTGGCCTTCTTCAGCCAGATCCACGAGGAGCCGGAGCACTTCAAGCTGGAGTACCTCGGGGTGCAGAGCGGCAGCTCGGTACTGGCCACCGCCTCGGTCAAATTGAAAGTGGGGCAGGATCTGATCTGTGAAGCGGCCACCGGAAATGGCCCGGTGGATGCGGTCTACCAGTGCATCAACCGCATCACCGGCTATGAGATCCGCATCGACAAATATGCCCTCAAGAGTAAGGGCGAAGGGGAAGATGCCCTCGGTCAGGTCGATATCGTCGCCGAGTACAAGGGGCGCAAATTCCACGGCATGGGGCTGGCTACCGACATCATCGAATCCTCGGCCCATGCCCTGCTCCATGTGATCAACAGCATCTGGCGCGCCGATCAGGTAGCCGAGCAGATGGAACGCAATAACAGCATCAAATCAGAAACCGTCTGAGCAGGACTCGCAGCCACACAGACGGCATGGAATGACAACATCAGGACGGGGAACGTCTGAACCGGCAACCGCGCGCAGCGTTGGGGAAACCGGACAGAAGGATCTCAAAGACAATATCAGGATGGAGAGTGTATGAGCAGTTATCGGATCGCAGTATTGCCGGGTGACGGCATTGGCCCGGAAGTGATGGCCGAGGCCGTCAAGGTGCTGGCAAAAGTACAGGCTAAATTCGGCTTCTCCCTCGACTATCAGCACTTTGATGTGGGCGGTATTGCCATCGACAACCATGGCACCCCGCTGCCGCAGAGCACCATCGCGGGTTGCGAAGCATCCGATGCCGTGCTGTTCGGCTCGGTCGGTGGCCCGAAATGGGAGCATCTGCCGCCCAACGATCAGCCGGAGCGTGGTGCCCTGCTGCCCCTGCGCGCTCACTTCAAACTGTTCTGCAACCTGCGTCCGGCCCGCATCTACACCGGTCTGGAGCAGTTCTCACCCCTGCGCGCCGATATCTCCGATCGCGGTTTTGACATCGCCTGTGTGCGCGAGCTGACCGGCGGCATCTACTTTGGCCAACCCAAGGGGCGCGAGGGAGAAGGAGCGAACGAGAAGGCGTTCGACACCGAGGTGTACCACCGCTTCGAAATCGAGCGCATCGCCAAGATAGCGTTCGAATCGGCTCGCGTGCGCAAGGCCAAGGTCACCTCCATCGACAAGGCCAACGTGCTCGCCTCCTCCATCCTGTGGCGCGAGGTGGTGACGCAAGTGGCCAAGGATTATCCCGACGTCGAACTGAATCATATGTATATCGACAACGCCACCATGCAGCTCATCAAGGATCCCTCCCAGTTCGACGTGCTGCTCTGCTCCAACCTGTTCGGTGACATCCTCTCCGACGAGTGCGCCATGATCACCGGCTCCATGGGGCTGCTCCCCTCTGCCAGCCTCAACGAATCGGGTTTCGGCCTGTTCGAACCGGCCGGAGGTTCGGCCCCGGATATCGCAGGCAAAGGGATCGCCAACCCCATCGCCCAGATCCTCTCCGCCGCCCTGATGCTGCGCTACAGCCTGGGCCAGGAGGCTGCCGCCCAGGCCATCGAGCAGGCCGTGGCCCAGACCCTGGCCGAGGGTTACTTCACCGCCGACCTGCATCAGGCCAGCGCCCGCCATCCGGTGCAGAGCACGTCCGAGATGGGCAGCCAGATCGCCGCCCGGATCTGAGCTAAAGAACAGATAACAAGGAAAAGAGAAGCAATGGCCAAGACCCTCTATCAGAAAGTATTCGACGCCCACGTGGTACGGGAAGTGGAAGGGGAGACCCCCCTCATCTACATCGACCGCCATCTGGTGCATGAAGTGACCAGCCCGCAGGCATTCGACGGCCTGCGCGCCATGAACCGCCAGCTGCGTCGCCCGGACCTGACCTGGGCCACTATGGATCACAACGTCTCCACCACCACCAAGGACATCGCCGCCTCCGGCGAGATGGCCCGCATCCAGATGGAGACGCTGGCGGACAACTGCAAGGAGTTCGGGGTTCGCCTCTACGATCTGAACCACAAATATCAGGGGATCGTCCATGTGATGGGCCCCGAGCTCGGCATTACCCTGCCCGGCACCACCATCGTCTGCGGCGACTCCCACACCGCCACCCACGGCGCCTTCGGCTCGCTGGCCTTCGGCATCGGCACTTCCGAAGTGGAACATGTGATGGCGACCCAGACCCTGAAACAGGGCCGCGCCAAAACCATGCGCATTTCGGTCAACGGCAAGCTGGCCGAGGGCATCAGCGCCAAGGACGTGGTGCTGGCTATCATCGGCAAGGTCGGCCATGCCGGTGGTACCGGCTACGTAGTGGAGTTCGCCGGCGAGGCCATCGAAGGGCTCACCATGGAAGGGCGGATGACGGTGTGCAACATGGCCATCGAGCTGGGCGCCAAGGCGGGGATGATTGCCCCCGACCAGACCACCATCGACTATATCCGTGGCAAGGAATTCGCCCCCAGGGGCGAGGCACTGGAGCAGGCCATCGCCTACTGGCAGAGCCTCAAGAGCGATGAAGGTGCCCACTTCGATGCCGAAGTAGTGTTGGATGCCGCCGATATCGCCCCCCAGGTCACCTGGGGGACCAACCCGGGCCAGGTGATTGCCGTCAATGAGCCCATTCCGGCACCGGAATCCTTCAGCGATCTGATGGAACAGCAATCCGCCCGCAAGGCGCTCGCCTACATGGATTTGCAACCGGGCCAGAAGCTCTCCGACGTTGCCATCGACAAGGTATTCATCGGTTCATGCACCAACAGCCGCATCGAGGATCTGCGCGCCGCCGCCGCCATCGCCCGCGGTCGCAAGGTGGCCGCTGGCGTGCAGGCGCTGGTGGTGCCGGGCTCCGAGCAGGTGAAGGCACAAGCCGAAGCCGAGGGTCTGGACAAGATCTTCATCGAGGCTGGCTTTGAGTGGCGCCTGCCCGGCTGCTCCATGTGCCTGGCCATGAACAACGACCGGCTGCAACCGGGGGAGCGCTGCGCCTCCACCAGCAACCGCAACTTCGAAGGACGTCAGGGCCGCGCCGGCCGCACCCATCTGGTGAGTCCGGCCATGGCCGCCGCCGCCGCCGTCACCGGCCGCTTCGCCGACATTCGTGCACTGTAAGAGGACATTTCGATGACAGGATTCAAACAGCATAAAGGGATCGTCGTCCCCCTCGACAGCGCCAACGTCGACACCGACGCCATCATTCCCAAACAATTTTTGCAAAAAGTAAACCGCATCGGTTTTGGCAAGCACCTGTTCCACGACTGGCGCTTCCTCGACGATGCCGGCCAGCAGCCCAACCCCGAGTTTGTACTCAACCAGCCGCAATTCGCCGGTGCCAGCATTCTGCTGGCCCGCGAGAACTTCGGCTGCGGGTCGAGCCGCGAGCACGCCCCCTGGGCGCTGGCCGACTACGGCTTCAAGACCATCATAGCCCCGAGCTTTGCCGACATTTTCTACGGCAACGCCATCAACAATGGCATGGTGCCGGTGCGCCTGAAGGAGGAGGAGGTCGATACCCTGTTCCAGCTGGTGGCCGCCCAGCCGGGCATCGAGATCGAGGTGGATCTGGAAGCGAATCAGGTGCGCGCAGATAGCCTCTGCTTCGGTTTCGAGATCGATGAATTCCGCCGTTACTGTCTGCTCAACGGCTTGGATGCCATCGGTCTGACCCTGCAGCACGAGGCCGCCATCAGCGCTTTTGAGGCGAAGCAGCCGAGCTGGATTTAACGCGCCAGTTGCAAAAAAACGAGTAGAATCAACAGGGAGCTTCGGCTCCCTGTTTTACTGTCCGCGACGCTTCCCACTTTGGGCCACCGGAACTGGCCCGTGCCACAGGAAAGGATGATGAAGAGACCGACGGCAATCCCTCTGCTCTGTGCCCTGCTGCTTGCCCTGCCTGCGGGGGCCAATCAAACCAGCTTCAACAACAGCCTCGGCCAGATCAGCGTCGGCTGGCAAGATAGCGAAGGCAAACCCCAACAGCTCACCTACCGGCTCGAACAGGGCAAGTTGCCGCCCCTCATCGCCTATCGCCCGGCGAGAATGCAGGAGGAGGTGTTGCAGGTGTTGCTGCGGGAGGTGCGCCAGAACTACCCCGAGGTGCAGTTCACCCTCGCCCGTCCCTCGCTGGAGCTGCATCTGAAAAGCCGCAATCAGGACAAGGCGCGCGAGGCGATGGCCTTTCTGCAGTCCAAGCGGAGCAAAGAGGAGCAGGCGTGGCTGACCAAACACTACTTCCAGTACTTCAACACCCCCGACGGGCAGCTGGCAGTGAAGCAGGATCATGTGCGCATAGCGCTGGAGAGTCGCAGCGGGCTGGCTCCGCTGGCGGATCAACTCAAGCAGCAGGGCAGCACAGAAACGGAAGCGCGCCAGAAGACCGTGGCCCATATGCTCACCTTTATCCAGAGCATCCCCTATCAGCAGCTCGACAGCCTGAACGGCAGGCAGGGCAAGGGATTTCTATCTCCCCGTCAGGTGCTGGAGCAGAACCGGGGTGATTGCGACAGCAAGGTAACCCTGATGGCTGCCATGCTGGCTCAGCTCTTTCCCGAGCTGAAACAGGCCATGGTGTTCGTCCCCGGCCATGCCCTGCTGGCCGTTGACCTGCCCGCCAAGCCGGGGGATGTGACCCTCAACTGGCAGGGACAAAACTACCTGCTGCTCGAACCTACCGGTCCCGCTACCTTGCCTGCAGGCCAAATAGCATCGACCAGCAAAACGCTGGTCGATAGCAAGCAGTTGAGTGTGCAACCGGTTCAGGAAAAAGGCTAACCCCCTCCCTCTGCCGATGAGGAGAGAGGATTAACCCTGAGGCAGAAACTCCACCGCCAGCAGCAACCCGCTCTCCTCCTCCAGCACTCGGATAATACGGGCATGGGCTTCAAAGGGGGGCAACAGGTTGTTGTTGGTGGCAAGACTGATCCGGATGGGCTGATTGATGTCGAGCTGGTGTTCAGAGACCGCAATCCCCATGCCGTTGGCACTGAGATCCCGGCAGATCCCCTCCAGCACCAGCTGCTGCTGATAGACGGTGACCGGAGCATTGATGACCATGCGCGCAAAGGCACGCCTTTCCTTGGTATTGGTAAGCACGCGAACATCCTCTGTTGGGTGGGCGTCATCTCATGGGTATTGCACAATTGTGCTGGTCTACCCAAAAGAACGTTAATACAATGCGGTTCGTTTCTCAAACGGGGTGCGGTTTACCGCTGAGATTATACCCGTGTACCTGATCCAGATAATGCTGGCGGAGGAATTTGAGGCATGGCGCTCATTTTTTGCGCCCTCACCCGCTGGCACCTCGTTATTAACAAGTAATAGGGAGTGCCACCCATGAAGACCCTGCTGCTGGTCACCACCTGCCTGCTGTCGGCCAATGTGTTCGCCGCTGACACCCTCACCGTCTACACCTACAGCTCTTTCACTGCCGAGTGGGGTCCGGGGCCCAAGATCAAACAGGCCTTCGAGAAAGAGTGCGGCTGCACCCTCAATCTGGTTCCCCTCGAAGATGGGGTCGCCATCCTCAACCGGCTGCGGCTGGAGGGCAACCACAGCAAGGCTGATCTGGTGCTGGGGCTCGACGATGCCCTCATCAGCGAAGCCAAGCAGAGCGGTCTGTTCGCCCCCCATCCCGCCAAGCTGGATGGCATCAAGGTGCCGGGTGGCTGGCAGGATGACACCTTCGTCCCCTACGACTACGGCTACTTTGCCTTCGTCTATGACAAAGACAAACTCAAGCAGCCGCCCAAGAGCCTGAAAGAGCTGGTGGAGCGTCCCGACCTCAAGGTGATCTATCAGGATCCCCGCACCTCCACCCCGGGGCAGGGGCTGATGCTGTGGATGAAGTCTGTCTACGGCGACAAGGCGCCTGCCGCCTGGGCCGAGCTTGCCAAAAAGACGGTCACCGTCACCAAGGGGTGGTCAGAGGCCTATGGCATGTTCCTCGATGGCGAAGCGGACATGGTGCTCTCCTACACCACCTCTCCGGCCTATCACCTGATTGCCGAGAACAAGCCCCAGTATCAGGCTGCGGCGTTTGAAGAGGGCCACTACCGTCAGGTGGAAGTGGCCGCCAAGCTGAAGAGCGCCAAACAGGAGAAGCTGGCTGACCAGTTCCTGCAATTTATGGTAAGCCCCGCCTTCCAGCAGGAAATCCCGACCGGCAACTGGATGTATCCGGTTATCGACACGCCGCTGCCCAAGGGCTTCGAGCAGATGATCACCGTAACCAAGCCGCTCGCCTTCAGCAGCGATGAGGTGGCCGCCAATCGCAAAGGGTGGATCCGCGAGTGGCTGCAAGCCGTCACCCAGTGAGCCGTTATCTGAAACCACAGGCTCGTCCCCTCTGGTGGCTGCCGGGCAGTGCAGCCACCCTGCTGATCCTGCTGTTATCCCTCGGGCCGCTCGCGGCCCTGCTGTGGCAGGCCGGTTCGCTGGCACCCCGCACCCTGTTCGCAGATCCTTATCTGCGTCATGTGCTGGGCTTCAGTCTGGGGCAGGCACTGCTCTCCACCTTGCTGAGCTTGGGGCTGGCCATTCCGGTGGCCCGTGCATTGGCGCGGCGCCGTTTCATTGGCCGAACCCTGCTGATCAAGTTGTTTGGCCTCTCGCTGGTGCTGCCGGTCATCATCGCCATCTTCGGCATAGTAGCGGTACACGGCAAACAGGGGTGGCTGCCGCAACTGTTGCGCTCACTGGGGCTGGATCCCGGCAACTATCTCTACGGCCTGTTCGGTATCCTGCTGGCCCACGTCTTCTTCAATATGCCGCTGGCGGCACGCCTGATGTTGCAGAGCATAGAGAGCATCCCCGAATCGAGCTGGCGCCTCGCCAGCCAGCTCGGCATGCGCTCATCCCACATCTTTCGGCTGCTGGAGTGGCCGCTTATTCGCGGCATATTGCCGGGGCTGGCCAGCCTTATCTTCATGCTCTGCTTCACCAGCTTCACCACAGTGCTGGCGCTGGGCGGCGGCCCGAAATCCACCACGCTGGAGGTGGCCGTCTATCAGGCGCTGCGCTTTGACTTCGATCTCGCCACCGCAGGCGGACTGGCGCTGGTGCAGCTGATCCTGACCGCCGCCCTGCTCGCCCTGCAACACAAGCTGCAGAGCACCCCGGCCAGTCGGGTGACGCCTCGTCGTCCCTGTCTGCGGCCGGATCGCCATCAGCCGGGAACGGCCGTGGTGGATCTGCTCTCGCTCGGTATCGGGCTCGCCATCTTTCTGCCACCGTTGCTGGCTATCGTGGTGGCGGGCCTTCACCCCGGCCTGCTGACGGCGCTCACTTCCGCCAAACTGTGGCAGGCGAGCGGCCAGTCGCTGCTGATTGCGCTGGCGGCGGGCACCCTTGCAACCCTGCTTGGCAGCGGCCTGTTGCTCACCAGCCGTCACCTCAAGGTGCGCACCCGCCAGCGGCGCGCTGCGGCCCTGTGGGAGGCCAGCGGCTCGATGATCCTGATGATCCCGGCGGTGGTGCTCTCTACCGGTCTCTTCATCCTGTTTATGCCCTTTGCCGACGTGTTCGCCCTCGGCCCCTGGCTGGTAGTACTGGTCAACGCCCTGATGGCGCTGCCCTATGTGATGCGCACCCTCTCCGCCCCCATGCAACTGGTGGTGCGCCAATACGATCGGCTGGCGGACAGTCTGGGGGTACGCGGCCTGCATCGCCTGCGGCTGGTGGAGTGGCCGCTGCTGCGCCGCCCGCTGGCACTGGCGATGGCGCTGTCGATGATCCTCTCGCTGGGGGATCTTGGCGCCATTGCCATGTTTGGCAGTCAGGAGCTCACCACTCTGCCCTGGCTGCTCTACCAGCAGCTCGGCAGCTACCGATTGACCGAGGCAGCAGCCACCGCTCTGCTGCTGCTGACACTCTGTTTCTCCCTGTTCTGGCTGGTGGAGCGGGGGCTTGGAGGAAAACATGCTGAACATTGATACGCTGGTGACCAGCTACCCCGACTGGCGCGTCAGCTTCAACGCGAAGCTGCCCAAGGGGGAGATCACCGCACTGATCGGCCCAAGCGGCGCAGGCAAGTCGACCCTGCTCGGAATGATCGCCGGTTTCGTGCCGGTGGAGTCAGGCAGCCTCAGCTTCGATGGTGAAGATCTGCTGCCGCTGGGGCCAGCCGAGCGGCCAGTCACCACCCTGTTTCAGGATCACAACCTGTTCCTGCACCTGTCGGTGTTCGACAATATCGCTATCGGCCTACACCCGGGTCTACGCCTGAGTGCCGCCCAGCGGGCACAGGTGATCGATGCAGCCGCACGGGTTGGTCTTGGCGAGATGCTAAGCCGCCTGCCTGAACAGCTCTCCGGCGGCCAGCAGCAGCGGGTCGGGCTGGCCCGTGCGCTGGTGCGCGGCAAACCGCTGCTGCTGCTGGATGAGCCCTTCTCTGCCCTCGATCCCGCCCTGCGCCGGGAGATGCTGGCCGAAGTGGCGCGCCTCGCCTGCGAACAGGGCATTACCGTGTTGATGGTTTCCCACAATCCGGAGGATGCCCAGCTTATCGCCGATCAGGTGCTGTTTGTCGACGAGGGGCGCATCGCCCTGCAAGGCAAACCGGATATTCTGCAAAACAGCAACCACCCGGGGCTGCTGCGCTACCTTGGCCAATAGCCCTTGGCCCAAGACTGTGCCGAGATCAAAAAGGGGAAGCCGATTGGCTTCCCCTTTTCATGCAAACATATTGGGTGAAATCAGAGGTTCTCCTCGGCAAAGGAGGCCAGTCGGCTACGTACCACGCCATTGAGGAAGATATTGGCACTGCCGTCAAAATCCTTGAAACGCTCGACAATGTAGGTCAGACCCGAGGTCACCGGACTCAGGTAGTTGGAGTCGATCTGGGCCAGGTTACCGGAGCAGACGATCTTGGTGCCCTCGCCGCAACGGGTAATGATGGTCTTGATCTGGGAAGCCGTCAGGTTCTGGCACTCATCCAGCAATACGAAGGTGTTCTGGATGCTGCGCCCGCGCATGAAGTTGACCGATTTGAACTGGATATTGGCCTTCTCCATGATGTAGCTGAGCGAGCCGCTCATGTTCTCGTCCTGCTTGTGCAGCACCTCCAGGGTGTCGGTTACCGCCGCCAGCCAGGGCATCATCTTCTCCTCTTCGGTGCCGGGCAGGAAACCGATGCTTTCGGCAATTTCCGGGGTATTTCGGGTGACGATCACCTTCTCGTAAATGCCCTTCTCAATCACCAACTCCAGCGCAGCAGCCATGGCCAGCAAGGTCTTGCCGCAACCCGCCGGGCCGGTCAGGATCACCAGATCGATGTGTGGATCGAGCAGTGCATCCAGCGCCATCCCCTGATAGACATTCTTGGGATGGACACCCCACGCCTTGCGGGACATCAGCCGCTCGCGGCCCAGATCCTTGATGCGAATCTTGTTGCCATCGTGGCTGAGCACCCGGGCGGCGAAGAAATTCTCTTCATCCACCAGATACTGGTTTACATGAACCCCTTCCAGCAGATTGGCATCGATCACATGGATGGTGTCGCGGCCATGGGTCTCACTCTCGCACTCGCCAACCCGCTCCCAGAAGCTGCCGGGCACCACCTGAAAGCCCTTGGCCAGCAGGCGAATATCGTCGATCAGCTGGTCACTACGGTAATCTTCAACGTGAGCAAGCCCGGCCCCCTTGGCCTTGAGGCGCATGTTGATGTCTTTGGTGACCAGCACCACCTGACGCTTCAACTCGTGCTTTTGCAGATAGAGGGCCGCGTTGATGATGCGGTTGTCGGCCTCCTTGTCGGTAAAAACCTCGGCATCCTGCGGCAGATGGTGATCGCTGAAGATGCAGATATTGCCGCTCGCTTCGCCAGCCAGCGGCACGCCCTGGGTGATCTGATCCGGGGTTGCATCGCGGAACACATCTTCCAGCGCACGAATGGCCACCCGCGCGTCGCGGCTGACATCCTTGTTGCGATCCTTGATGTTATCGAGCTCTTCCAGCACCGTCATGGGGATGAGCACGTCGTGCTCTTTGAAGGAGTAGATAGCGAGGGGTTCGTGAAGCAGAACGTTGGTATCCAGGATAAACAGCTTTCGGTCCGTATTGTCCATAAGCATCCTCCTTGGCACTGAAGGGCCACGTGTGTGAATCTCAGATGTCATTGAAACCACACGGCCGTGACAGTTTTATTACCCTCAACGCTACGCCCGATTTTACTATCGCGCAACAAATCACTGGGCCGTCTGATTTGATTGCGCATAAAAACAGCAATAAAAAGACCGGCACTGTGGCCGGTCTTTTCTCTATCGTTCAACTACTTGGGCCTGTCTGTCAGCCGCACTTGGAGTCGCCGCAGTTGAGGCAGGTCATGCAGCCATCCTTCAGCACCAGCGCCTTGGTGTGGCACTTGTAGCAGAGCGCGGCATTGGCCGGAAAACCACTGCTCGCCTGCTGCTCTTCAGCCTCCTGAGCGGCTTTCAGCTCGGCCTGCTTCTCGGCCAGAAATGCCTGCTGATGCTCATCCAGTCCCGGCGCCTTGAGCATGCCGATCTCGGTGAGATGGCTCTCGATCACGTTGCCAATTTCGGCGATCAGCGACGGCACATACTTGCCCTTGTTCCAGTATCCGCCCTTGGGATCAAACACCGAGCGCAGCTCCTCGACCAGGAAGGTGACATCCCCACCCTTGCGGAATACCGCCGAGATGATGCGGGTCAGCGCCACGATCCACTGATAGTGCTCCAGGCTCTTGGAGTTGATGAAAATCTCGAACGGACGGCGAGTTTCGTGAACCGTGCCCTCGTTGAGAATGATGTCGTTGATGGTGATGAACAGTGAGTGCTCGGAGACATGCTCCGGCGTCTTCAGTTTGTAGGTGGTGCCCATCAGCCGCTCCGGGCGCAGCACGGTTTCGTGCATATGCACTACGTCATCCTGCACAGAGAGATCTTCTTGCGGCTCATCCTTGGTACGCACCTTGTAGGCGACGATTTTCTTGTCGATCTTCTTGACCATAATGTCGTTCTCAGAATTTACCGTAATAGCCTTCTTTCAAGGCGTCATAGAGGTTGGCAGCCGTATGCAGCTCGCCATCGTATTCGATCTCTTCATTCCCCTTGACGGAGATGACGGAACCATCCTCCAGGGTGAAATCGTACAGGGTGTTCTCCAGATCCTTCTCCTTCACCAGCACGCCCTGGAAGGCCTCCGGATTGAAGCGGAAGGTGGTGCAGCCCTTGAGGCCGGAGTCCGAGGCATACATGTAGATGTCCTTGAACTGCTCGAACGGGAAATCAGTCGGCACGTTGGCAGTCTTGGAGATGGAGGAGTCGATCCAGCGCTGGGCCGCCGCCTGAATGTCCACATGTTGCGCCGGGGTGATGTCATCAGCAGTAATGAAGTAGTCCGGCAGACGACTCGCCTCATCATCGGCATAGGGCATGGCGGATGGATTCACCAGCTCGCGATAGGCCAGCAGCTCGAAGGAGTAGACATCCACGCTCTCCTTGCTCTTCTTGCCCGGCTTGATGACGTTGCGGCTGTAGTGGTGAGCAAAGCTCGGCTCGATGCCGTTGCTGGCGTTGTTGGCCAGTGACAGCGAGATGGTGCCGGTAGGCGCAATACTGCTGTGGTGAGTGAAACGCCCACCCACTTCGGCCAGCTCGGCGACCAGCGCAGGATCTACCTCGGCAACCTGCTGCATATAGCGGCTATAACGCGCATGCAGCACCTTGCCCTTCACCTTGTCACCCACCTTGATGCCATCAGCCGCCATTTCCGGGCGCAGACGCAGCATCTTGCCAGTCACTTCAAACTCCTGCTCCATGATGGGGGCAGAGCCTTTCTCCTTGGCCAGACGCAGGGACTCCTGCCAGCCGGTCATCGCCAGCTCCTGGGATACCTGCTCGGTAAAGGCGACGGACGCGGCAGAGCCGTACTTGATCTGCAGCATGGTGAGGGTCGAACCAAGCCCCAGGAAACCCATGCCGTGACGGCGCTTGGCTGTGATCTCCTCGCGCTGTTTGGCTAGCGGCAGCTGGTTGATCTCCACCACGTTGTCGAGCATGCGGGTGAAGATGGCTACCACCTTGCGAAACGCCTGCCAATCGAACGCAGCGTTTTCAGTAAAAGGGTCGCGCACAAACTTGGTTAGATTGACCGAACCCAGCAGACAGGCACCGTAAGGCGGCAGCGGCTGCTCGCCACAGGGGTTGGTCGCGCGGATCTCTTCACAGAACCAGTTGTTGTTCATCTGGTTGACCTTGTCGATCAGGATGAAACCGGGCTCTGCATAGTCATAGGTGGAGGTCATGATGACATTCCACAGCTTGCGGGCGGGCATGGTCTTGTAGACCTTACAGGCGACCTGCCCCAGCTCGTTGAACACCACCCCTTCCTTGTTGGGCCAGTCGGCCCATAGCACCTGAGCGGGCTCGTCCAGCGCAATGCCATCCTGCTCCACCTCTTTGGCGGTGTAGGGGAAGATCAGCGACCAGGGTGCATCCTCTTTCACCGCCTTGACGAAATCTTCGGTGATGAGCAGCGATAGGTTGAACTGACGCAGGCGGCCATCTTCGCGCTTGGCCTGAATAAACTCGATCACATCGGGATGGCGGATATCCATGGTGCCCATCTGGGCGCCGCGACGACCACCGGCTGACGAGACGGTGAAACACATCTTGTCATAGATATCCATGAAGGAGAGCGGGCCGGAGGTGTAAGCACCGGCACCGGAGACAAAGGCCCCGCGCGGGCGCAAGGTCGAGAAGTCATATCCGATGCCGCAACCGGCTTTCAGGGTCAGACCGGCCTCGTGCACCTTGCCGAGGATATCGTCCATCGAATCTTCGATGGTGCCGGAAACAGTACAGTTGATGGTTGAAGTGGCAGGCTTGTGCTCAAACGCCCCAGCATTAGAGGTGATGCGGCCAGCCGGAATGGCCCCATTGCGCAGTGCCCACAGGAACGGCTCATACCAGGCCTCCGGTTCCAGCTCCTGCTCTGCCAACGCACGAGCTACCCGCTGGAAGGTCTCGTCAATAGAGCTGTCGATGGGAGTGCCATCCTTGCTCTTGAGGCGATACTTGCTATCCCAGATCTCGAGGGACGTTTCCTGCATGGGGATAAGGCGGGAGCCAAGCTCACTCTCCAGCACCGGGTTCGATTTAGCCATTTTCAATCAACCTTATGTGAATGCATCAACATCATGACAACAGCAGAAAACACAACCAATGGTGCCATCTAAAATTAATGGCACAACATATAGTACACCTGATGCCATGAGGGCGCCGATTCTAACCTAAAAAAATGCCCCGGCCAGCAGATTTCTGGGCCAGGGCACTTAACTGATTAATTTGCTGATAGATTTAACACGCAGAGTGTAGTGGTCAACTAAACCCGGACACTTGGTTAGGCCGATCTTCGGCTTTTGCTGGCGGCATCCCGTCATTGTGGCAATGTGGACGCCGCCAGTTGTAGTAATCCATCAGGTAATAACTGATATCTCGTTTCGCTTCTCGCAAGCTCATATATCCCATAGCCGGCAGCCACTCTGACTTCAGGCTCCTGAACAGTCGCTCCATCGGGGCGTTATCCCAGCAGTTTCCACGCCGACTCATGCTCTGGGTTATGCGATAACGCCACAGTCGTTGCCGAAATGCCCGGCTACCATATTGGCTGCCCTGGTCGGAGTGAAATAGCACACCGGATGGGCAACCCCGCTGCTGATAGGCCATCTCCAGTGCTTTGATTGCCAATTCTGCATCAGGTTTATCAGATATCGCCCAGCCCACGACCCGTCGGGTATGCAGGTCGAGCACCGCTGCCAGGTAATGCCAACGACCACCAGCCCAGATGTAGGTAATATCGCCACACCACACCACACCACACCACACCTGATTGGGTTGCGGAGCATCAAATTCGCGGGCCAGCAGATTGGGTATATTCGGTCGTTCTGACCGTGCCACCTTATAACGTGTGTACGCCCGGCTGTTTGGATGCCAACCCGCCCTCCTTCATCAGCTTACGTACTTTGAATCGACCAATCTGATACCCCAATTCCCGCATCATCGACATCAAGGCACGGCTGCCCGCTGAGTTCCGGCTCGCTTTGAACAACCGGCGCAACTCAAAGCGTTGCTGCATGCGCTCACGGTTAATCGTCCGCCTGCGAGCCAGATAATCGTAAAAACAGAAGGTGGGAACATCGAAAGCGCAGCAGACCAAGGTGATGGGGGCTTGCTCCCTTAATCGGTCTATTCAGCGCGTACGTGTGAACTCGTCCGCCATCAAGAGAGCAGTAGCCTTTTTTAGAATGTCCTTTTCGCGCTCGAGCCGGTTGATGCGGGCTTCCAGCTCCTGAATTTTTTACTGCTCCGGAGTCAGTGCTTTTCCGGTGGGGGTTGTACCACCGCGTTCGGATTGCAGTTGCTGAACCCAGCGGCGCAGTACGGTTTCACCGACATCCAGTGAACGGCTGGCTTCAGGGACAGAATATCCCTGGTCGAGCACCAGGGATGCGGCTTCGAGTTTGAATTCGGCAGTAAATGAGCGACGTAATCTTGTCATTGGACACCTCAGGTCATGGTGGCGACTGTACCACCTAAAAGGGTCTCCGGGATGATTAGACCACTACAGGTGAGAACTTCATGTCCTCATACTTGGAGCAGGGGTTGACCGGCACCGCCTCACCACCCAACACGGCAATACCATCACTCGGGCTCTTGTAGCCAAAGTTGGAAACATTGGGGGTCAGTGGGCAAAAACCGCCATAGCAAAAAGGCCTTCCCAATCGGGAAGGCCTTCAAATTAGTGGCGGAGCGGACGGGACTCGAACCCGCGACCCCCGGCGTGACAGGCCGGTATTCTAACCGACTGAACTACCGCTCCGCATTCGGTTAGCTTGCGCTAAATTGGTTGCCGCTTCTTCTGAGGTGTCATCCTCGCAGCCGGCTATGTGTTTTCACATCACCGTTTAATTGCGTGCCTGGCAGTGTCCTACTCTCGCATGGCGAATGCCACACTACCATCGGCGCTACCGCGTTTCACTTCTGAGTTCGGCATGGGATCAGGTGGTTCCACGGCGCTATGGCCGCCAGGCAAATTCTTAATCTAGAAAGCTGACGTGAATAACGACTAGGTCATTATCACTGAATTAGTAGTTCGCTTGGTATCTGTTACAAGCCTTAGAACACTTCTTGGGTGTTGTATGGTTAAGCCTCACGGGTAATTAGTATGGGTTAGCTCAACACATCACTGCGCTTACACACCCCACCTATCAACGTTGTGGTCTCCAACGGCCCTTTAGGACCCTCAAGGGGTCAGGGATGACTCATCTCAGGGCTCGCTTCCCGCTTAGATGCTTTCAGCGGTTATCGATTCCGAACTTAGCTACCGGGCAGTGCCACTGGCGTGACAACCCGAACACCAGAGGTTCGTTCACTCCGGTCCTCTCGTACTAGGAGCAACTCCCTTCAATCATCCAACGCCCACGGCAGATAGGGACCGAACTGTCTCACGACGTTCTGAACCCAGCTCGCGTACCACTTTAAATGGCGAACAGCCATACCCTTGGGACCGACTTCAGCCCCAGGATGTGATGAGCCGACATCGAGGTGCCAAACACCGCCGTCGATATGAACTCTTGGGCGGTATCAGCCTGTTATCCCCGGAGTACCTTTTATCCGTTGAGCGATGGCCCTTCCATTCAGAACCACCGGATCACTATGACCTACTTTCGTACCTGCTCGACCTGTCCGTCTCGCAGTTAAGCTGGCTTATGCCATTGCACTAACCTCCTGATGTCCGACCAGGATTAGCCAACCTTCGTGCTCCTCCGTTACTCTTTGGGAGGAGACCGCCCCAGTCAAACTACCCACCAGGCACTGTCCGCGAGCCCGATTCAGGGCCCTGCGTTAGAACATCAAACATACAAGGGTGGTATTTCAAGGACGGCTCCAGCGCAACTGGCGTCACGCCTTCAAAGCCTCCCACCTATCCTACACATGTAGGTTCAATGTTCAGTGCCAAGCTGTAGTAAAGGTTCACGGGGTCTTTCCGTCTAGCCGCGGGTACACCGCATCTTCACGGCGAATTCGATTTCACTGAGTCTCGGGTGGAGACAGCATGGCCATGGTTACACCATTCGTGCAGGTCGGAACTTACCCGACAAGGAATTTCGCTACCTTAGGACCGTTATAGTTACGGCCGCCGTTTACCGGGGCTTCGATCAAGAGCTTCGCTTGCGCTAACCCCATCAATTAACCTTCCGGCACCGGGCAGGTGTCACACCCTATACGTCCACTTTCGTGTTTGCAGAGTGCTGTGTTTTTGATAAACAGTCCCAGCCATCTGGTCACTGCGACTCCCAACTGCTCCATCCGCAAGGGACTTCACTGTCAGGAGCGAACCTTCTCCCGAAGTTACGGTTCTATTTTGCCTAGTTCCTTCACCCGAGTTCTCTCAAGCGCCTTGGTATTCTCTACCCGACCACCTGTGTCGGTTTGGGGTACGATGACTTGTAA
>NZ_CP077237.1:2847500-3107500 GCF_019047085.1 Aeromonas sp. FDAARGOS 1404 | reverse complement strand
ACGACTCAACAACTCCTGAGTCTTGTCGCTGTCCATCGGATAGAAGGCAATCCCGATCCCGACTTCAAGCCGGAAGGGATAGTTGTCATAGACGATATCTTGCTTCAGCGCATGCAGCAGTCGTGCTACCAGCTCCCTGACCTGACGCAGATCGCTGCTGCCACGCTGAATAATGGCAAATTGATCCCCCCCAAGACGTCCGCTCCACTCTCCCTCTTCGCAGAGCACTCGGATCCGGGTGGCAAACTCACAAAGCAGATAATCACCAGTGTCATAGCCAAACTTGCTGTTGATATCCCTGAAGTCGTTGATATCGACCAGCACCAGTCCAAACGGCACTTCCTGTGTGGCGTACAGCTCCATCCGCTCCAGCAAAGCAACCCGATTGGACAACCCGGTCAGCGGATCCCGTCTGGCCGCTCTGAAATGGCGACGCCCTTCATATATAAGCAGCATGCTGAGTAGCAGCACTGACATGACCAGACCGGAGACCATCAGCAACAAGGCATTACGCAATTGGCCAAAATGGCGATCGTTCTCGGAATAGACGTTAATGTTCTTCTGCATCACAGAAGCGAGGGAGTAAGAGAGCGGCTCTTGCAGCGGGGCAAGGCGCATCATGATCTGCTGATAGTCAGATGCTCCGCTCTGCAACTTGGTGATGTCGGGCTCTATTTGGCGAATATTGGTTTCAATCAGCTGCACCAGACGCAAGGTTTTCTGCTTGTCCTGCATGCTCTTGCGCAGCTGGCCGCTCAACAGGATGGGCGTTCTGCTCCAGAGAATGTCATAACGCAGCATCAAGGTGTCATGATCAATCCCACCATAGTGATAGACCTCTACCGCATTGAGGAAACGACCGAGCTCCAGCTGCAACTGCATCAGCGCCCAGGAGACATCATAGGTGTATTTCTCCATCGCTCTGGTCGCATTCTGAATCTGCATCAGGCAATAGAGGGTGCTCCCGGTAAACGACAGGATGGATACATACAGAATGACGAGCAGTGGCCACGCCCTAGTCTTTCCTTTCACCCCACGCTCCCGTGCTATTTTTATCAGTGCTGAATGTCTATCAAATCCAGCTGCCAGATCATCATGTCGGTATATTCGGATCGCTTCAATTCCGGATATTGATCAAGAGGCAGCATAAACCAGACCGGCCCCTTGTCACGCACCCGCATGACAGCCCCATTGTCTTCCCATGCAAGAATGGGCTCGTATTTGGCAACCTTGTCCCATTCAATGCGGATCTGGAAACTGTTCAGTGCTGTCAACGTAATGGTCTTGCCATCCGCACCGACTGCAGCCAATACATCGGCCAGTTTTGGGCCTCTGTAGGTGTGCGGCTTATCCACCCACGGGTTGCCTGTCACTATCTCATGTTGCGGCAGAGCCTGTAGTTTTGCCAGATCAAACAACACCTTGCCATCAACTTCGTCTGCCGACCTGATGTTACCACCAACTTTCAGGATCACCGGCCCAGTCAGCGCCTCAGCAGCCATCACCGGCATGATGACCAATGAACACAGTAGTGTCAGCCAACCAAACATTTTCATATCGCCCCCATATTTGCTGTCTCAACAGACTCAGTTTAGCCAGATATAAAAAAACGGCTCGCCTTGAGCGAGCCGTTTGTCAAACAGAGCAAGGGGGATGATTACATCATGCCCATGCCACCCATGCCACCCATGCCGCCCATGTCAGGCATTGCAGGGGTATCTTTCTTCGGCAGTTCGGTGACCATGCACTCGGTGGTGATCATCAGACCGGCGATGGAAGAGGCAAACTGCAGGGCTGAACGGGTTACCTTGGTCGGATCCAGGATACCCATGGCCAGCATGTCACCATACTGTTCGCTGTAAGCGTTGTAACCGAAGTTGCCTTCGCCGTTCTTCACTGCATTGGCAATGACGGAGGCTTCTTCACCGGCGTTGATGACGATTTGACGCAGCGGGGCTTCCATGGCGCGCAGGGCAACCTTGATACCGACGTTCTGGTCTTCGTTGTCACCACGCAGACCAGCCAGTTTGGCTGCAACGCGAACCAACGCAACACCACCACCGGCAACCACACCTTCTTCAACCGCGGCGCGGGTAGCGTGCAGGGCATCTTCAACGCGGGCTTTCTTCTCTTTCATCTCGACTTCGGTGGCTGCGCCAACCTTGATCACGGCAACACCGCCAGCCAGCTTGGCTACGCGCTCTTGCAGCTTCTCACGATCGTAGTCGGAAGAAGTCTCTTCGATCTGCTGACGGATCTGGGCAACACGACCTTCGATCACACCGGCATCACCCACGCCATCGATGATGGTGGTGTTCTCTTTGGTGATGACGATGCGCTTGGCACGACCTAGATCTTCCAGAGTCGCTTTTTCCAGCTCCATGCCAACTTCTTCAGAGATGACGGTACCGCCAGTCAGTACGGCGATATCCTGCAGCATGGCCTTGCGACGGTCACCGAAGCCAGGCGCCTTGACGGCAGCCACTTTCACGATACCGCGCATGGTGTTGACCACCAGAGTCGCCAGGGCTTCGCCTTCCACGTCTTCAGCAACAATCAGCAGCGGCTTGCCAGCTTTGGCAACGCCTTCCAGCACCGGCAGCATTTCGCGGATGTTGGAGACTTTCTTGTCAACCAGCAGGATGAACGGGTCGTCCAGTTCAACTGAACCGGTCTCTTGCTTGTTGATGAAGTAGGGGGACAGGTAGCCGCGGTCGAACTGCATACCTTCAACAACTGCCAGCTCATCTTCCAGACCCTGACCATCTTCAACGGTGATGACGCCATCGCGACCCACTTTGTCCATGGCTTCAGCAATCAGCTTGCCCACTTTCTCGTCGGAGTTGGCGGAGATGGTGCCCACCTGAGCGATGGCATTGCTGTCAGCGCACGGCTGGGACAGCGCTTGCAGCTCGGCAACCGCAGCCACAACGGCCTTGTCGATACCGCGCTTCAGATCCATCGGGTTCATACCGGCGGCAACGGCTTTCAGACCTTCGTTGACGATAGCCTGAGCCAGAACGGTTGCAGTAGTGGTACCGTCACCGGCGGCATCGTTCGCCTTGGAAGCCACTTCCTTGACCATCTGGGCGCCCATGTTCTGGAACTTGTCTTCCAGCTCGATTTCGCGCGCAACAGAAACACCATCTTTAGTGATGGTCGGGGCGCCGAAGGACTTGTCCAGCACCACGTTGCGGCCTTTCGGGCCCAGAGTCACCTTGACGGCATCAGCCAGGATGTTTACGCCTTCCAGCATTTTGATGCGGGCTTCGTTACCAAACTTAACGTCTTTAGCTGCCATTTTTCTTCAATCCTTAAATCAATTCGGGGAAAAGGAGGATGGATTACTCTTCGACAATCGCCAGGATGTCGGTTTCGGAGAGGATCAGGACGTCCTGACCATCCAGCTTCTCGGTCTTAACACCGTAGCCTTCGTTGAAGATAACTTTGTCACCAACCTTCACGGCCAGCGCTTTGACTTCGCCATTATCCAGGATGCGACCAGTCCCCACGGCAAGCACTTCACCACGGGTGGACTTCTGGGCCGCAGTACCAGTCAAGACGATACCGCCGGCAGATTTGGCTTCAGCTTCGATGCGCTTGATGATGACGCGGTCGTGCAGTGGACGAATTTTCATCGATAACTCTCCCAAAATGAGTCTCATTGTTGCTTTGAGGAATGGCCGTTCCAGGCCAAATTAGATATGTCCCTGATGTGGGGCAGAGTTGCTAACCCTTCAAGGGCAAATACAAAAAAAATTTTTTCACGTACTATAAACATCTTCGATGGTTCAGCCATGTCCGCACTCTGGAGCAAGGTCGCTTCAAGCCGCCCGGTTTCCATGCCAGAACCTTCAAAGCCAGCTGTAGAGACGAGCCCTTGACCCGCACCAACCCCATGCTGACAGCCCCTATTCCGGTCGTACTGCGCCAGATGACGGGCCCCATGATCTTCGGCATCATCGCCATTCTGGCCTTCAATCTGGTCGATACCTTTTTTATCGGTATGCTGGGAACCGAAGCTCTGGCCGCCATCAGTTTTACCTTTCCTGTTACTTTTGTGGTTACCTCGCTGGCGATGGGATTGGGCGCCGGATTGTCAGCGGTGATCGGTCATACCCTGGGGCAGGGCAAACACGATGAGGCGGCCCATCTCGCCACCGACAGCCTGTTTCTGGCGGTGATCATGGTGGCCCTGCTCTCCGCGGGGGGCGCTCTCACCATCAAACCCCTGTTTACTCTGCTGGGGGCCAGTGCCGAGCTTATCTCCCTCATCCATGACTACATGCTGATCTGGTATCTCACCGTCCCCATGCTGGTGCTGCCCATGGTGGGCAATGCCGCCATCCGGGCGACCGGCGATACCAAAACCCCCAGTCTGGTGATGGCCGTAGCCGGGTTGGTCAACGGAGTACTGGATCCTCTGTTGATCTTTGGTATCGGCCCCTTTCCCGAGTGGGGGATCCGCGGGGCCGCCATCGCTACCTCTATCTCCTGGTTGATGGCAATGCTGGTCAGCCTCTATATCCTGCGTCATCGGGAGGGCTTGCTGCTGTGGCGCCTCTCGCCGCGGGCCCGGTTGCTGACCCACTGGCGGGCGCTGCTCCATGTCGCCGTCCCCGCCTCTTTTACCAATATGCTCAACCCCCTGGCCAATGCGGTACTGATGACGATCTTTGCAGGACTGGGTACCGAGGTGGTGGCCGCTTACGGCGCCGCGTCGCGGGTTGAGGCGCTGCTGCTGATTGTGATGATGGCCCTTGCCTCCGTGCTGGCCCCTTTCATCTCGCAAAACTGCGGCGCTGGCAATCCGGCCCGGGCCAAAGCAGCACTTCAGAGCAGTATGCGCTTTGCACTACTGTTCCAGCTCGCCATCTATGGCCTAACCTGGCTACTGGCGCCACTCATCGCCAACCTGTTCAGCGATCATCCGCAGGTCATTCGCCTGATTGTTCTCTATCTGCATCTGGTGCCGATCGGTTACGGCTTTCAGGGCATGGTGATGCTGCTGGCCTCGGCACTCAATGGCGTGCGGGCATCCAGTATTTCTTTCTTGTTCAACGGATTGCGGCTGTTTGGTTTTCTGTTGCCAGGAGCCTGGCTGGGGGCAAAGCTGGGGGGAGAACAGGGGATATATCTGGGGATACTGCTGGCCAATCTGGCGGCGGGCACCCTCGCATGGTGGTATGCCCGACACCGCTTCGAGGCCTTGTGCCATCAGGGCAAACCCTGATTCAGTCACTCGCCTCGGGTTTTCGTCTCGTCGATTACTCTTTACGCTCACTCTTTGCGCTCAAATTCGCCTTCGATGGTGGTGCCGCCCTGCTTGGCGTTCCCCAGATGATCATCGGACGGTGCGTTGCCAAACGGGGATTGAGTACGCTGGAAACCGCCCATCTGCATCCGGAACTGGCTGCTGCCGATCAGCTTGTCAGCCAGTTTGTTGCGCAGCCAGGGTTGCAGCAACAGCACACCGAAAATGTCGGTCACGAAACCCGGGATAATCAGCAGCAAACCGGCCAACGCCAGCATCATGCCCCCCATCACCTCGCGGCCCGGCATCTCGCCCACCTGCATCTTTTGCTGGGCGCTGAACAGGGTCTTGATCCCTTCACTGCGCACCAGCGAGGAGCCCAATACCGCAGTCAGTATGAGCAAGCCGACAGTCGGCAACGCCCCGATTACCGAGCCGACCTCGATCATCACGGTGAGCTCCAGCAGAACCAGACCCACCAACAACAAAAACAACTTGCCCATATCCACTCCAGCACCGGTAAATTGAGAAAAAGTGGTGCCCATCCAACGATGGTCAGAGGCGATTTTGCCGCCCCGTCATCACCACTTTCGGCCCTGAATAAATGGGGGCTGCCCACCTCTTTTCAAGTTGGTCAACTGACTCCCACATCATCAGCAATCTAAAAAACCAGCAAAAAGTCACAAAAATTTATAAAAATCATCATGATAAAAACTTCATAACATATGTGTACTTTCCTCAAAGTAATTTGAATATGTCGCAAATTTAGTGATCCACCTCTAATAACCGATACCTCAATTGGAGTAGTATATTGATTAGTTTTTCGGGAGGTCATTCTCCCAACCGCCCCACTCGATGTGTGGTGCTTCAGGATGAGCTGTGCGCAAGGAACTCGCGACCACTCGGTGAGGATTTTTCCATTTATCTGATTTCTGAGGCATTACAATGAGCGACATCAAGAACGTCCGCATTGAAGAAGACCTGCTGGGCACCAAAGAAGTTTCCAATGATCTCTACTACGGTGTGCACACCCTGCGCGCTGTCGAGAACTTCAAGATCAGCTCTCAGAAGATTTCTGACGTTCCGGAATTCGTCCGCGGTATGGTGCTGACCAAGAAGGCCGCTGCGCTGGCAAACGGTGAATTGGGTACCATCCGTCCTGAAATTGCTGACAAGATCGTAGAAGCCTGCGACCTGATGCTGAACACCGGCAAATGCTTCGACCAGTTCCCGGTCGACGTTTACCAGGGTGGTGCCGGCACCTCCGTCAACATGAACACCAACGAAGTACTGGCCAACATCGCCCTGGAAATTATGGGTCTGGAGAAAGGCCGTTACGACGTCATCAACCCGAACGACCACGTCAACAAGTGCCAGTCAACCAACGATGCCTACCCCACCGGTTTCCGCGTTGCTGTGGTAAACAGCACTGACGTGACTCTGCACGCGCTGGAGCACCTGATCGCGGCATTCGATGCCAAAGCGAAAGAGTTCAAAAACATCCTGAAGATGGGTCGTACCCAACTGCAAGATGCGGTACCGATGACCCTGGGTCAGGAGTTCCACGCGTTCGCCGTGACCCTGCGTGAAGAGATCAAGTCCATCAAGCGTTGCCAGGAGCTGCTGCTGGAAGTGAACCTGGGCGCGACCGCCATCGGTACCGGTCTGAACACTCCGCCCGAGTACTCTGCACTGGCCATCAAGCGTCTGGCCGAGATCACCGGTCGTGCCTATGTGCCGGCAGAAGACCTGATCGAAGCGACCTCAGACTGTGGCGCCTACGTCATGCTGCACGGCGCCATCAAGCGTCTGGCCATGAAGCTGTCCAAGATCTGTAACGACCTGCGTCTGCTCTCCTCCGGCCCGCGCACTGCACTGAAAGAGATCAACCTGCCGGAAATGCAGGCGGGCTCCTCCATCATGCCGGCCAAGGTCAACCCGGTTATCCCGGAAGTGGTCAACCAATCCTGCTTCAAGGTATTCGGTAACGACATCACCATCACCTTCGCCGCCGAAGCCGGTCAGCTGCAGCTGAACGTCATGGAGCCGGTGATTGGTCAGGCGATGTTCGAATCCCTGAGCCTGATGGAAAAAGCCTGTATTTCCCTGCGCGAGAAGTGCGTGGAAGGTATCACCGCCAACCCGGAAATCTGCATGAATCACGTGCTGAACTCCATCGGTATCGTGACCTACCTGAACCCCTTCATCGGCCACCACGAAGGGGATATCGTCGGCAAGATCTGTGCCCAGACCGGCAAGAACGTCCGTGAAGTCGTTCTTGAGCGCGGTCTGCTGAGCGCCGAGCAGCTGGACGAAATTCTCTCCATCGAGAACCTGATGAACCCGCAATACAAAGCCAAGCGTTTCACCCGCGAAGCTGCCGTATAAGCGAGTGTGGGCCGGGATCTTCCCGGCCCATAAAGTCAGTTCCCGATTGGTCTTTATCCCCAGCCCGATCGGGAATTGGCTTTTTGCCAAATAAAAACCAAAAACTAAAAAATGGAGTTATCGCTATGATTGGAATCGAGTTACTTGTCGTGCTCGCCGCTATCTATCTGGGGGCCCGGATAGGCAGCATCGGCATCGGCTTTGCCGGTGGTCTGGGGGTACTGGTATTGACGTGGGGTCTGGGCATGCCCATCCCGAGCGATCAACTGGTCAGCTACATCCCTTGGGATGTGATCATGATCATCGCGTCCGTCATTTGCGCCATCGCCTGTATGCAACTGGCTGGCGGGATGGACTACCTGGTCTTCCTGGCAGAAAAAGCGCTGCGCAAGAACCCCAAATACATCACCTTCGCCGCCCCGGTGGTCACCTACCTGATGACCATGCTGGCCGGTACCGGTCATACCGCCTTCTCCACCCTGCCGGTGATCGCGGAAGTGGCCAAAGAGCAAGGGATCCGCCCATCCCGTCCGCTCTCCATCGCGGTTGTCGCCTCCCAGATCGCCATCACAGCCTCCCCGATCTCTGCCGCTGTGGTTGCCTTCTCCGGCATGCTCGAGCCATTTGGTGTTGACTACCTGACCCTGCTGGCCATCTGCATCCCCTCCACCTTCCTGGCCTGTATCCTGGGCGCCTTCATTGCCAACATGATGGGCAAGCCGCTGGAGCAGGACGAAGTCTATCTGGAGCGTAAAGCCAAGGGCCTGATCAAACTGCGTGGTACTACCAAGCTCGAGATCAAACCGTACGCCAAACTGTCTGTCTGGATCTTCATCGCCGCCATCGTTGCTGTCATGGCTTATGCCACTGCCATCTCCGGTAAAGTGGGCCTGATCACCAACCCGCCAATCCCCCGTGACGGTGCCATCATGGGCATCATGCTGGCCGCGGCCACCATCATGACCTTGGTGTGCAAACTGGACGCCACCCAGGTCACCAACATGCCGACCTTCAAGTCCGGTATGTCCGCCTGTATCTGCGTACTGGGTGTCGCCTGGTTGGGTAACGTCTTCGTAAAAGGCAACATGGACACCATCCAGCTGATCGCTGGCGACCTGCTGAACCAGTACTCCTGGCTGCTGGCCGTGGTGCTGTTCTTCGCTGCCATGCTGCTCTATTCACAAGGCGCCACCACCAAAGCGTTGATGCCTGCCGCACTGGCACTGGGTGTCAGCCCGCTGACTGCGATTGCCTCTTTCGCAGCCGTGAGCGCCCTGTTCGTACTGCCGACCTACCCGACCCTGCTGGCTGCGGTAGAGATGGACGACACCGGCTCCACCCGTATCGGTAAGGCGGTCTTCAACCACCCCTTCTTCGTACCGGGCACCGCCACCATCGCCATCGCCGTGGCACTGGGCTTCTTCTTCGGCGGCATCCTGCTGTAATTCATCGCCTGCCGATCGCCAAATAAAAATCCCCGCCAGTTGGCGGGGATTTTTTTATCTCTTTACTCTGTGCTTGGCTGTCTGGCAGCAAGAGACCTGACGTCTTATCCGGATGGCTCAACCACGGCGACAGCAGACACCACCACAGCGTGCCAGCGGCGCTATAACCACCACTGCCGGATTGCAGGAGCGATAGGCCACCATGGTACTCAACACCACGCCAGAAGGCGGAATCCGTCGGATCAGACCGGATCCAGGGTATCCAGCGGCCAGCGCGGCACGGCTTTGACCGCCAGCGGTTCGAACACGCCCGCTTTCAGGCGCTGCATACCAGCGTAAGCGATCATGGCGCCGTTATCAGTGCAATATTCAGTGCGCGGATAGAACACCTCACCCTTGAGGCTCTCCATCAGCTCGGCCAGCTGGGCTCGCAGATGACGGTTGGCACTGACGCCACCAGCGACCACCAGACGCGTGAGACCGGTCTCTTTCAAGGCACGACGGCACTTGATGGCCAAGGTATCAACCACTGCATCTTCAAACGCCCGAGCGATATCGGCACGGGTCTGCTCATCATCACCATTGGCGGCGATGGTGTTGGCTGTGAAGGTCTTGAGGCCGGAGAAGCTCATGTCGAGCCCGGGACGATCTGTCATGGGACGGGGGAAGTGGAAGCGCCCGGTGGTGCCCTTCTCCGCCAGACGGGAGAGCAGCGGACCACCCGGATAGTCCAGCCCCATCAGCTTGGCGGTCTTGTCGAACGCTTCACCAGCGGCATCATCGATGGATTCGCCCAACAGCTGATAGCTGCCGATGCCGTCAACCCGTACCAGCATGGAGTGACCACCGGAGACCAGCAGCGCCACGAAGGGGAACTCGGGAGCTTTCTCTTCCAGCATGGGGGCCAGCAGGTGCCCTTCCATATGGTGGACAGCGATAGCAGGCTTGTTCCATGCCATCGCCAGCGAACGGCCAATGGTCGCCCCCACTAGAATGGCGCCAACCAGACCCGGACCCGCGGTATACGCGATGCCGTCGATGTCATCTTTGCCCAGTCCCGCCTCTTGCAATGCGGCCTGGATCAACGGGATCGTCTTGCGAACATGATCCCGGCTGGCGAGTTCGGGGACGACGCCACCGTAGTCCGCATGCAGCTTGACCTGGCTGTATAACTGATGGGAAAGGATCCCTTTTTGATCGTCGAAGATCGCGATCCCGGTTTCGTCACAGGATGTCTCTATGCCCAATACACGCATTGCTAAAAAATTTCACTGCTAAAATGAGACGGCTATGGTAACCTTCGCGGGTTTTTTAAACCAGAGCGATCTCTGCGGGTTTACTTTCATTCCCTGTCCAGAGTATAATTTCGCACCATTTTAAGACATGCTGATCGATTGAAGGTCAGCTAACAATTTATCACTGAGGTGAAAGGCACATGCCAGTAATCAAAGTCCGTGAAAATGAGCCGTTTGACGTTGCTCTGCGTCGTTTCAAGCGTTCTTGCGAAAAAGCCGGTATCCTGTCCGAAGTTCGTAGCCGTGAGTTCTACGAGAAGCCGACTACCATTCGTAAGCGCGCCAAAGCGTCTGCTGTCAAGCGTCACGCCAAGAAGCTGTCTCGCGAAAACGCACGTCGTATCCGCCTGTACTAATCGGGAGATATTGCCGTGTCTCTGAAGGATCAACTCAAGGATCAGCAAAAGCTCGCCATGCTTGCCAAAGATAAGGCACGTCTGGGAGCGATCCGCTTGTTGATGGCAGAAATCAAGCAACGTGAAGTCGATACCCGTATCGAGCTGAATGATGAGGATATCCTCGCTGTCGTGACCAAAATGGTCAAACAGCGCCGCGATTCCATCAGCCAATTTGAAGCTGCCGGTCGCCAGGATCTCGCCGACAAAGAGTCCGCCGAGATCGTTGTGTTGCAGGAATTCCTGCCACAACAGCTGACCGCAGATGAAATTGCTGCCCTGATCGAGCAAGCCATCACTGAAAGTGGTGCTGCCGTCATGGCTGATATGGGCAAGGTCATGGCTGTCTTGAAGCCGAAAATTCAGGGGCGTGCCGATGTCGGCGCCGTCAGTGCTCAGGTGAAAACCCGCTTGGCGTAACAGGCAACTCTCTTGTTTGGTCGAAGAAGCCGTGCTTCCCTTGGAATGCGCGGCTTTTTTATTTTCTCCGCAATGAAACAGGACGGTTATGGCAGGCAGGATCCCCCAATCCTTTATCGACGATCTGCTCGTACGCACAGACATAGTCGAGCTGATCGACTCGCGAGTGCGGCTGAAAAAAGCCGGTAAGAACTACCAGGCTTGCTGCCCTTTTCATAACGAAAAAAGCCCCTCTTTTACCGTCAGCCAGGAGAAGCAGTTCTACCACTGTTTCGGTTGTGGTGCCCACGGCAACGCCATCGGCTTTGTCATGGAGTACGACGGTCTCGAATTTCCCGATGCCATCGAAGAGCTCGCCAGCATGCAGGGCATGCAGGTGCCTCGCGAGCAGAGGATCGGCGGCTCGGCCAATAGCCAGCCCGCAGTCAGCAAGGATCTGTTCGAGCTGATGAACCAGATCGCCCGCTTCTACGAGAGCAACCTCAAGAGTGCTCCCCATGCGGTGGAGTACCTCAAGGGACGTGGCCTGACCGGTGAAGTGGTCAAACGATTCAACATTGGCTATGCACCCAGCGATTGGGATCAGGTGCGCCGCCGCTTTGGTACCAGCCGGGATCACGAGCAGTTGCTTATCTCGGGCGGCATGCTGATCACCCGTGACAATGGCCCGGGGAGTTATGATCGTTTCCGCGATCGCATCATGTTCCCGATCCGTGACAAGCGTGGCCGTGTCATCGGTTTCGGTGGCCGGGTGCTGGGTGATGGCACCCCCAAATACCTGAACTCGCCGGAGACCCCCATCTTCCATAAAGGGCGGGAGCTGTTCGGTCTCTACGAGGTGAAGCAGGCACACAAGGATCCACGCCGGATCCTGGTGGTGGAAGGCTACATGGATGTGGTGGCACTCGGTCAGTACGACATCGACTATGCGGTGGCGGCGCTGGGTACTGCAACGACCAGCGACCATATCCACACCTTGTTTCGCACCACCGCCGAGGTAGTCTGCTGCTACGACGGTGACAACGCCGGTCGTGAAGCCGCCTGGCGCGCGCTGGATAATGCCCTCCCTCATCTGCAGGATGGCCGCGAGCTGAAGTTCGTGTTCCTGCCCGATGGCGAGGATCCCGACTCGCTGGTACGCCAGATCGGCAAGGAGGGCTTCGAAGCCTTGCTCGATGAAGCCCAGCCGTTCGCCGACTTCATGTTCGAGCGTCTCGGTCGCGATGCGGCGCTCTCCGGTGAGGCAGGCAAGTTCGAAGTGGCCAACAAGGCCGCCGAGCTTATTCGTCGCGTTCCGGAAGGGTTTACCCGCGAAGGGCTGATCACTCGCCTCTCCAGCATGATGCGTTGGGGCGAGAACAAACAGCGCATCGCCGAGCTCTTTGCCCGTAACAGCCAGCCCAAGGCCGAGGTCAACAAACCCAAGGCAGCCAAGCTGACGCCACTGCGGCGTGCGCTGGCACTGATGGTGCAATATCCGGCAGTAACGGCTGAGCTTCCCCCCATGCCGGAATTGGCCGGGCTACGCGTACAGGGCATCAAGTTCCTGCTGCAACTGCACCAGCAAATCCTGGCACAGCCCGGTATCACAACCGGTATCCTGCTGGAACACTGGCGTGGTACCAAGGAGGGAGAGATCCTTGCTCAGCTGGCCATGCACGACCTGTTCGAGGAGATCAAACTCGATCAGGAGCCGGATATTCTGGGAGAATTGCAGGACACCTTCGTCGGCTTCATCAACCAGTTTCTGAAACAGCGGATCGAAGAATTGCAGGCCAAAGTGGCTCAGGAAGGACTAAGCTCCGAAGAAACCCAAGAGCTGATGATGCTGATAAGAGAGGTGCAAATTGAGAAAAGAAATGAGAGTGGGGCTTGATATTTGAGTGATTAGTCCCAATATGGATAGCGTTGCCCGAATCGACGGGATGAAAAGCAAAAATTTTATAACCGCCTGGCCCCGACAATACTGCGGGCAGGGGTTTCTCATGACCGACGCCGCAACCAGACATAGCATGTCTGGCGGTTTTCTATTAGAATTGGCTATTTGCGCAGCAGCGCACTGTACGCGCAACCTAGCAACACCAACCGGATGAGTTCTATGGAGCAAACCCCGCAGTCTCAGCTTAAACTCCTCGTTGCCAAAGGTAAAGAACAGGGCTACCTGACCTATGCCGAGGTGAACGATCACCTCCCGCAAGACATTGTCGATTCAGACCAGATCGAAGACATCATTCAGATGATCAACGATATGGGCATTCAAGTGGTTGAAAACGCTCCGGATGCCGATGACCTTATCATGGCTGAAGGTGGTACCGCCGATGAGGACGCTGCCGAAGCAGCGGCCCAGGCTCTGGCATCTGTTGAATCTGAGATTGGTCGCACGACCGATCCCGTCCGCATGTACATGCGGGAAATGGGTACCGTCGAACTGCTGACCCGTGAAGGCGAAATCGACATCGCCAAGCGGATCGAAGACGGTATCAACCAGGTACAAAGCTCCGTAGCCGAGTACCCTGAAGCAATTACTTACCTGCTCGAACAGTACGACAAGTACGAAGCCGAGCAACTGCGTCTCTCTGACATCATCTCTGGCTTTATTGACCCGAACGAAACTGAAGATATGGCGCCTACCGCCACGCATATCGGTTCCGAGCTCGGCGAAGACGATCTGGCCGACGAAGATGAAGAGGACGAAGAAGACGAAGACGAAGATGGCGACAGCTCTGACGACGACGGTGACGGTGGTCCGGATCCGGAAGTCGCTCGCGAGAAGTTTGGTGAACTGCGTGCCCAGTATGAAGTGACCCGCCTCTCCATTCAGAAGAATGGTCGCGCGCACGAAGATACCCAGGCCGCCATCGCCCAGCTGGCCGATGTATTCCGTCAATTCCGCCTGATGCCCAAGCAGTTCGATCGCCTGGTCAACAACATGCGTGAAATGATGGAGCGTGTCCGCGTGCAGGAACGCATCATCATGAAGCTCTGCGTTGAGCAGGCCAAGATGCCGAAGAAAACCTTCGTCGCGGCCTTCACCAACAACGAGTGTGAAACTGCCTGGTTCGAATACCAGAAGCAGGCTGGCAAAGCCTGGTCTCCCCGTCTGGTTGAAATGGACGAGGATATTCAGCGCGCCATCGGCAAGCTGCAGCAGATTGAAGAAGAGACCGGTCTGTCGATTGCCCAGATCAAGGATATCAACCGCCGCATGAGCATCGGTGAGGCCAAGGCCCGCCGTGCGAAGAAAGAGATGGTTGAGGCCAACTTGCGTCTGGTTATCTCTATCGCCAAGAAGTACACCAACCGTGGTCTGCAGTTCCTGGATCTGATCCAGGAAGGCAACATCGGTCTGATGAAGGCGGTAGACAAGTTTGAATACCGTCGTGGCTACAAGTTCTCGACCTATGCTACCTGGTGGATCCGTCAGGCCATTACCCGCTCCATCGCGGATCAGGCCCGTACCATCCGTATCCCGGTACACATGATCGAGACCATCAACAAGCTCAACCGTATCTCCCGTCAGATGCTGCAGGAGATGGGGCGCGAACCGAACCCGGAAGAGCTGGCCATGCGCATGGGCATGCCGGAAGACAAGATCCGCAAGGTACTGAAAATCGCCAAAGAGCCTATCTCCATGGAGACGCCCATCGGTGATGATGAAGATTCCCACTTGGGCGACTTTATCGAAGATACCACCCTGGCTCTGCCAGCGGATGCGGCGACCAGCGAAAGCCTGCGCAACGCCACCCGCGAAGTGCTGGCTGGCCTGACCGCCCGTGAAGCCAAGGTACTGCGGATGCGTTTCGGTATCGACATGAACACTGACCACACCCTAGAGGAAGTGGGCAAACAGTTCGACGTTACCCGTGAGCGTATTCGTCAGATCGAAGCCAAGGCACTGCGCAAACTGCGCCACCCGAGCCGCTCGGAAGTGCTGCGCAGCTTCCTGGACGAATAGTCCTGACCCTGTGTCAAACTGCTCTGCCAAAGCCCCGCCATGCGGGGCTTTGTTTTGTCTGGCATTTACCCTTGCGACCGGCTTTTCCCCCTCTATCGACCTGGACAATTAGTCGCCAAGTGGTTGATATGCCTATAGACTGCCCTTTCCTCTTCCCCTATAATCCACGCCGCTAAACGCACAATTTGGCCCCTTAGCTCAGTTGGTCAGAGCAGTCGACTCATAATCGATTGGTCGTGGGTTCAAGTCCCCCAGGGGCCACCAATTCCAGAGGGTTAGCGAGATAGTACTCGCTAACCCTCTTTTCAATAGGATACCTATAGGATATCTCAGCCTGTAGAGTAACCACTCTAAAACCACTCCCCATCCCCTCAAAAAATTTTTTCTCCACCAGGAAGAAAAATGATCAGCCTCTTCGAAATGTTCTCTTTTGAGAACCTTCGCTAAAATTTTTTCCTCCTCCCCAGATTTCACTTTTCTATCTCTATATGTTGAAAAAAACGGGGTTACACGGGTTACGAGGTTACAACTCTGCTCTAGCCCAGTACTGGCGCGGCTTTGAGCTGTAACCCCACTCAGAGCGCAAAAAGCGGATAGAGGTTACACGCTCCGAAAGAGGCAGGATGTTACAAGCCTGTAGCCCTGGTCTGGTGCGGGCTGTAGCCATTTTTCTTGACGGTCTAACCTGTAACCCCAGAGGTTACAACTCTCAACCGCCCCCAACTTCCACATAAGAAATCGACTTACAACAGCATGATACATTGATGGAAAAACCCATAAGCACGGAAAGCGAACCCATTCAAAGCCTGTATTGCTTAGATTAAAAAATCAATAAAATCAATACGGTAATGAACGCAGTGTGTTTTTTGCACACAACATCCAGCGCTAATGTTGACATTTTTAAAAAATCAGGGCATGATTATGGGGTAGAAAAAAAGGGGGCTGCAACCCCCTTGTAGATTTACACGTTACTGATAATGTTCATTACTCTCTCTACCATCTCGTGCCAGTCTATTTTATCTGCATAAAAATAGACCTTTAGAAGATTCTGAGTGATGCTAGTAACTAGATTGCACCTAGTTAGCGCCAGATTAGAATCGATAGAGTTAGTGGTTTTCTTAGGTTTTACATTGCCTTTCTTTTTGGGCATAAAGCCTCCTTGGTTGATTGATTGACAAATTTGTTTTTAATACTATGTTTTTTGTAAACATAACTTTCACTACCCTTTAAGTGGTGGGATTTTTGTTGCAAAAAATTTAGCAACTACTCATTGTAACATGTCTGACAAGAAAGTCAACTAGAAAGTCATAAAAAGTATTGACATTATTAAAATTCCCTCTCTCTCATTATCCCTCCCTCCAGCAAATCCAGACCAAGTTCTACAGAAGACTCTATTGAGTTGATGTGAAGAAATCCGTTTAGCGTGTCCACAGATCAACATGCATCCCCTCGAGCTCATCTCTCACAACTCTGTCTTGAAATCCGTCTGCGCTTGAACATTCAAGGCAGTACATAAGCGACACACTTTTCCATTGAATACCTCAGGACATAGTTGCAGCACATCAGCCTAGATGTGGTTTTATAGTTGATTTGTTAATGTGCCCTACCATCATGCAAGCGCCCCCCCCTGATACATAGTGATTTGTTTTGTAGTGGTCTAATTCAGCCCTGACTAGGTAAGTGAAAAACTGAAGGCTTGCAATTTCGACCAATCGTGAAAACCTTCATAGTTCATTGTTTTTAAATGATAAATCCTCATACCAATCCGTATACCACCCCATAAAAGACGTCATAGAATGCCCACGAAATGTGTATTTTTTATATGTATATCAAATGGTTACGTTTTTTAATAAGCTGCAAGTAGATCATGTTTTTGCAAAAAACAGCAATTCCTTTCACTTCGTGCAGTTCCTCCCAAGGCCCCAACCCCCAAGAACGGCGCGCCCTAGAGCTAGGAAACTGCGGTAATCCATTTTTGCAAAAAATTTTCTTAACGCAGTCCGCAGGCGGGAGCGGATGAGCGCAGATTTCGTGACGAAATCCTATCCGTTAAAAATAAAACTTGAAAGAACTCAGACATGGAGTACATCAAATATACAGAAAGTGAAGGACGAAAATAAAATTATGGAACATCTCATGATAACTCTACCATAAAATTAGCATTTGTTAATGTATATGTTCATGATGGGGAGCATCCATAATTCTTAAATTGAATTGAGCAGCCCTGGATATAAGGTATAAAAGCAATTTACCATTCAAAAATGATGAAGATCCTCTAAGTATTAGAAACACTCATTTTTCATCTGCTACTTTTTACTGATTATCTTTTATTTATGGGGGGGGTATTTACCGAAGGATACAGTTGAACTATTTAGATTAAGAATGTAACATTCTGCAATGTTCAGTCTATCTTTAGGAGCATGTGGGATGTTACAGCGGGTTTTAGTTTTGATGCCTATACTTATAGCTATTGGCTTAATCACAGGGTTATTCATTTCACAAGAACAAATTGGAAACGACAGTTCATTAAAAGAGATATTAACAATTGGAATAAAAAACATTCCATCATGGTACGGTGCAATAGCTGGTATATTTGGCTCTACTTTCCTATCATATTTATATGCAATAGAAAAACAACAAAAAGATGATGTAAAGAAAGAGCATGAACAAAACATAAAAAATGCATCCCAAGCACTCATGACCATTGTCGGGTGTTTTGAGCAACTTAGAGGCATACATAAAATACACTTAGACAAGATTGGAGATAGTGCATCTATAGGTCGCAGCTTTAAAGCTCTTTCATTAACAAAGAATGAGTTACCAAAAATAGAAATTGATGTTTCCTCACTGTGCTTCCTGATTAAGCAAGAAAACCTTGATGTAAAGAGATTTAGCGCATCAAACCCCATCTTTATATATGCATCGATAGACCAGTACAATCATATACTGATGCTACTGAAGGAAAGGAAAGACATGGGGGATAAAATAATGTCTCTTCTATATAAGGAAAACAAAAAAGAAATGCGCCCTCTAGCACTAGGATTTGATCCAAGTGATTTTTTTGGAACTGAAGTATTTCATAACATAGTGCACTTTATCAAATTGTCCGAAATTCTTTTTAAAGAAATAGAGCAAAATATAGATACACTATCCTGCCTTGCAATAGACCTTTCCGCCGAGATTAAATCATATATAGATAAACATAAATTAACACATTTAAAGGGCAAGGCCATATCATATGATAGTAAACATGACTTTAACAATCTTCCATCTATAGACATAGATAAGGAAATTAACCTCCTCGTCGAACGAGCAGAAAATCGCTACAACGCAAAAGAATTCCTCATGAAACCGTGGCCAATAGTTAAAACCACCCAGTAAAAAACTAGGCACTTTATAATGTAAACCTCTTAAAGTGACGATTGGTTTCGTAAATTCATTCCTATATTTGCCTACTAAAGGACGAAATAGTATCCCCTCTTAAAGAGGGGATGGCGGTTTCTCATAATAAAAGATGCTTATCGCTTAAGAAGCTGTTTTTTCATACATAGACTCATCAGCTACATCTGCCAATACTTGGTGCCCTAACACATAGACCCTAGTCGGTTTGTTCTCCATGCCTGGAAGACGTACAAGCGCTTGTGTTTTGTTTGGTGCAGCTTTGATGATCCAACCTGCCACCAAGGCCAATTTGGCTGCCTTCTTGAAATCTCGACCATGGTTTATCTCTTTCCAGCCTTCGGGTAATACCAAGAAGACAACGCCTTCGTCAGCCCCTGCTTTCGGGTTCTTTCGATAGCCCACCATCTGTGATGGGCGGTGATTGCTATCATCCCAATCAGCAAACCGACTGTACTGATAGGCAGTGAAGAACTGGCGGATCTGACACAGGGTTGCCGCGTCTTCTTGGTTGCCCAGGTGCCCACGGTCGGCCAGCCACGCATCAAGGCAAGTTCGTGCGGCTTTGGTGGCTTCTCCTGCTTGCCATCCAGTGATACCCAAGCGGGTGGCCAGCTCACCAGCTGCTGCAACCAGGGCAAAGCGGTTAATAGCTCGCCCTACCTGATTACCGGCTCCCTCTGGGGTCATAGCAGTGGCCAATCGGCGGATCTCCCCCTTCATCCATGCGCTGTGCCCGTTCAGGTCATTGGCCAATGCCTCGACATAGGCACGAAAAGCTGTGCCGTGTTGCCCTTGTAGGCGCTCGCGCAGGGTATCGGCAAACTGGCGGCCATCAGCCATACCATGCAGCTCCTCAAATGCGCCGTGTTTGCCGGTATCGCTCGGGATCTGGAGCGTACGGATCTCCATACCGGCAAAAGTGCGCTGGCCAGCCTGCTCGGCGTGGTCTTCTAGGGAAAGCTCACCAGTGGAGAGGAACAGCAAGCGCCACTGCTTGCGCTCGCGCAGCTCCCCATCTTGGCGGCTTCGGCCCTTACCCTGGCCATTCGCCAGCATATAGGCGACCAGACCGGCCTCCCGTCCATCCACCTCCTTGATTTCATCCAGGCACAGCAAGGCATCATTGCGGCGACTGGCGATCCCTTCTATCGCGTTACCGGTTGCTCGCCAGGTATGGGCGAACGCCTCGGGGCCGTACACGCTGGCGGCAACCATCATGACGGTGGTCTTGCCATCAGTACTCTCGCCTTTCAGGTGGAAACCGCCCCCCTCAACTCCAATCAGCGATAGCAGTGGGGCAGCAAAGGCACACGACATAGCAAAGGCTAACCGACTATTGCCAACCGCCAGGGCGGCAACCTGGGCTTGCCACTCGGCCAAGGTGCCGGACGTAGTGAAGTCGTTATTCACATAGCCGGTGGTTTGCAGGATCACCTCGTTGGCATCCGGCCCCAAGTTGCCATTTGGCAGCACATAGGCCCGCTTGTGCCATCCAGTGCGCTCGACACAGGTGATCCTGGCTTGTGGCTGGCAGCTCATCAGGTAATCGCGCAGCAGGTTCTTTTTACTCATGTTGATGTAACTGAGCCCGCTTTCCGCCAGCTGGCCGAATACCTCCTCTCCGCCTTTGTGAACCAGCATGCGCATGGGCATTGCCCAACGGCGGGTCTTGCCGTTGGTATCCCGCCACTCCAACAACCGGCCAAAGCCTTGGCCCTGCTCGGTGTGGGTGATCGCCCTGACATGTAGCGGGGAACTGATAGGCACCGGCACTCGTTCAGCCTCCTCCCCCTTGCCGCGCCACTCCATGGCAAAGAGGCGCTCTTTCCCCATGCTGTAGTTGTCGGGGAGTTCTGGTGTCTCTGGTGCTTGTTCTGCTGGGGTTTTGGTATCTGCGAAAGAGGTCATGATCGCCTTCTTGGTGTCGAGCAGCCCATGGGCCTGGTGGTAATCGTTCCAGTCACCGGCTTCATCAGGAAGGCAGATCAGCCCCCCTACCGCTGTTGCTGCTTCTTGGGCTTTGGCTTGGCCAGGGTTGCCATCAATATGGGCGTCGTTGTCACCGGCAATCAGGATCGGCTCTGCACCTTCTCGGCGCTTGGCTATCTCCGCCACGGCTAGCAGATTGCTTGCATCCATGGCGCAATAGACGGTTGCCCCTGTCGCCAAATGGACAGAGACACCCGTTGCGTAGCCTTCACAGATTGCCACCCGTAACCCGCCGGTTAACCGGTGAAATGCGCCAGCTTTCTGGCCACCGGCCAAATAGCGCTTTTCGCCCTGGGGGTCGATGAGCTGGACGTTGACCAGCTGATCATTTTCATCAGTGAGCGGGATAACCAGGGAGCCCTGGGGGAAGTTGTGCCGCGCTTCTCGGATCAGAGTCTGATTGGTATCTGCCAGCCAGTCGGGCAGGTGCTTGAGGGATAGATAGGGGCTACGGCCCTTAACGCAATCCCCCATGATTGAGGCGGCCCTAGTGCAGGCTTTGCGCTTGGCTTTCTCTTCATCCTGTCTGGCTTTGGCTGCTACCTGCTCGGCGTTCTGTCGGCGGGCGGCGACCTCGTTTGCATCGAGACCGTCTGGGGATAACCCGAGCAAGGTGGCCACCTCTTGGGCGGCCTCCTTGGTGCTCTTGTGGGTGACCTTGGCTAAAAGGGTTAAGCCATCACCGGCGCCGCACTGGGAACAAATCCAGGTGCCCCGCCCCTCCTTGTCGTCCAGGCGAAACCGGTCTTTGCCACCGCAGGCAGGGCATGGGCCATGCTGGCCACGCTTGGGGACTGACAGGCCAAGTTCAGCAAGGATAAAGGGCCATTGGCCACGGGCTGCCAGGGAGACATCAGAGACAATTCGAATAGAGGTCATGACTCACCTCCAGGCAGCCGATCATTCAGCTCACTGATCCGGCAAGAGTTGGTGTCTATGTCTTTCGCCAGTGCCTTGAGCAGGCCGGAAATGCCATAGGTAAACTCTTCATGGTCTATGCGGTTCTTACGCTCCCAATCCACGCTGGCGGACAACAAATGGGAAAGGGTATGAAGGGCACATACTGACGTATCCAGTTCAGCAGTGACGCGGGTAAGCTCTTTTGAGGGGTTCTGATGGATGTTCATGCTTGCCCCCTTTTCGCACAGGGAATACGGGCAACAAACACGAGCGGCAAGCCAGGCAGATTGGCGCGCGCTTGGGCTTCGGTATCAGCGACGGCAGAAATGGTGCGTATACGGTGAAGGTCAGAGACCCTGCCATGGGTGGCGATCAGGAAGGTGAAGATCATGATTACAGTCCTTGGTTTTGGTAGACCAAGGCGGATCGGGTAGCCGCAAAGCAGTGCCAAACCAAGGAAGGCACAGTGGGGGCGTTTTCTTTGGCTCCCGACCCATGCCCCCAAAAAAGGATAGATCTCCGGCGTGAGGCCGAAGATGGGGGAAATGGTGCAGATTGTCCTTGGTTTAGTCACAGCCTGCGGGTGCTTAATCCGCCTGCCTTGTCGCTTGCTTAAGGCGACACGGGGAAGGCTATCCGAATTGATCTGTGGATGCAACTCTTGCTGGGGATCAGGGGCTTTGCTATGGTGCATGGGCTTGCTCCTCTGGATTTGGGGGTGGGGTAAGCAAATAGGGAGCCCTGGCAGGCTCCCTTTTGTTTTTCTGGGCGGTTACTCCTCCAACTCCCGTTGCAGGCATTGGCGTTTGCCTGGACTGTCACACAGGGCCAGCAGATCGGCACACTGGGGACGGGTTGAGGTGAGCAACGCCTGACGGGCGGCGGGGCTGTCGCCCTCCAGCACAACTTGCTCGCCGTTCATTGCCTCCTTGAGCGCGGAACCCAACTCGTTTAGCGCCCAGCGGCGCGCACCTTCCATCCCGATGATGCAACCCTTGGCGCGGGTCAGGGCCGCCAGCTCGGCCAGCTGCTGCTTGAGGTTGGGCAAGATAGCGGGTGCCAGCTTGTGGTCGAGGTAGCTTTCATAACATCCGGCGACCATGCTCTGGGCGCCGTTAAGTGCCAGATGGGTCTGATATAGCAGCAACGCCAAGCGCTTCTCCTGACACTCTGACAAGCTGGCTGCCGCTCTGGCATCCTCCAGCAGCTCGGTCAATTCGCGATACTCCTGCGCCGCTTCCAGTGACACCACCCCGCCCATCAGCTGGTTAATCCGCCCTTGGCGCAGCTCCTCGCGGCGCGCCTTGGCGGGCGGGATTTGCGCCATCAGGTTTTTGCGCTGCTCGCGCAAGGTCAATATTTCTTGGTCGAGTTTCATCAGCTTGCTGTGCTCGCTTTGAAACAGGGCCACATGTTCATCCAGTCGGCTGGCTCGGGTCGCAGCGGGGGCAGTCGGCACGGCTTGCAAGGTGGGGGTCTGTTGCATGGGGTTACTCCTCGGTGGCAAGGGTGATGGCATCAAAAGCGGCGTAGGCGGTCGGCTCGCCCAAGGCGTAGGTCTGGGCGCGGTTGTAGCGAATGCCCCAGCTGGCCAAGTCGTCAACATCGCCCGCCGTGAGGCGGTGGGTATGGTTGACGGTGAGCACTTGCAGGTTTTCGACCAGCGTGATGGCCAGATAGGTGCTCGGCATGTGCTGGTGCGAAACAAAGCCCAAGTCCGCAATCTTCATGCGCTGGGTTTTATCCCGTACCTGTCCGGCCTTGAGGTGGGCTTTCTGGTGGGCGCGCAGTAGGTCGCCGCCGACCATCACCACCAAACGCGGGTCTTGGCGGTATGCCTCGGGCAGCTTCTCAATCAGGGCATAGACCATGCTGTCGAGGTCTGTGAAATCGCCCTTGCCGCTTGTGGAGAAGGTGACCGCATCGCGCAGCACCCGCAGCCCCTCGGGGTCAGCCGCCTTGGCCAAAGCGGGCCAGCCCACCATCACATCCTCCCCGTTAGGGTTGGGGACAGGGTCGGTATTGACGGCAGCAGACTGGCCATGGAAACCGACCCGAATCAGGTCATCACCAAAGGCGGCCAAGGCCAGCTCTTCGAGCAGGTTGTTGGCTTGGCGCTGGTCGAGCCCTTCCAGCATCTGGGCCAGCTGTTGCCAAGTCCAGATAACGCTGCTGTCCATCTCTTCGTATTGGTGGGCGCGCTTGCTCGGCTTGGCCGGAACCATGAAACGCGCTTGCGCCTTGCGGCCACTGCGCAGGGTTGGCTTGAGCGGGTCAAAGCGCGGAGCGTGCGGGTCATCCACCCCCAAGATAGAGACCATCCACAGGAACGGGACGGCCTGCAAAATGGCCGCCGTCAGGGCCATACTGGTGGCGTTGTCGAGGTTGCCAAAACTCGGTTGCGGCGCGGGGGCAAAGCTCATGCGCACATCGCGCAGCAGGTCAGATATGGTCATCAGAAAGGCTCCTTAGTAGAGGCGATAGGTGTTGGCAGAGTCGGGGCTATCACGGCGGTCAGCAGTGGGCGGGTCTGGCGGACAGGGCATCATGCTGGCGAGCTTTTTGTTGATGCTGTCGATGTCCGACAGCAAGGTTTCCAGCTGCTTGAACATGCGGTCAGGGTCTGGTGTCCGGTTCGCCGGTTTGGCGGGGACGGGTACAGGCAAAGAGGCAGGCACCAAGAGCGGGCGCGCCTCGGGCCGCTTGGCACTAAATTGCAATTGGGTCAGCCCCGTGATGGTTGGCTGGTCGGTGACAGAGACCCCCGCCAGATACCACTGGCCGGTGCCTGCAAAGTTTTCAGCCGCCTCAATGGTGCAAAAGCCGTGGCTGCCGCTGATGTTGAGGTCAATCAGCTCAAGGGTCGGGCAAAGTATCGCCATCAGCTTGAGCTGGTCGCCCTCTTCCTGCACCTTCAAGGCATCCACAGATCCAAGCGGGCGAGTGCGCGCCCCCTCCGGCCAGAGCCTCGCGGTATAGAAACCAGGGTCGTATACCTCAGCCATCTGGCGCAGGCTCTCGGGGCTGATATTGCGGCCGTCCAGTGTTTGCCCCGCCGTGGCGATGCACACCCAGCCGGTTTTGATTTGGCTACTCATACCACCCTCCGCAGTGTAACTACCGGTTTTTCGCGCTCTTGCGCGGCCAGTATGTCGAGCTGCTGCTGCCGCTCGTTCACGCTCTTGCACAGTGAGCCATGCGCCTCCGGCGACAGCCCTTGCGCCAGTGTGATGGCCATCGCTGTAGCGTTCTTGGCCGATGGGCTCAAGGTGTGGCTATAGGCCAGGGTGGACACCCAAGAGTGACCACACTCGGCATCAGTACACTGGCAATAGAGGTTGGCGACCCCCGCCGTCAGGCGGTTGGTCTTGGTAATGCGGCCCAACTGACCGCACTCGGTACACATCACGCGCATGTGAGTACCTCCAGGGTTATTGGATGGGGTTTGCAGGTTTGCTGGAATGCAGCATCTTGCGGGAGGCGAGGAACGCATCGAGATCGGCGCGTTCGTAGAGGGTACGGTTGCCGAGTTTGTAGTAAGGGATCTCGTACCGGCCATTACTGGCCCAGACCCCAAGGGTTTTCTCGGACAACCCAAGGTAGGCGGCAGCCTCACGGCGGGTGAGGCGTTGTGGAGTGTTCTGGTTTATTACTGATTTCATCTTGGCACCCCCAGTATTGCTTTGACGGTGCTGATTTTCTCTGGGGGGCTTTTAGGATGTAAGGTATAACTGGCAAGCAGTAAACTACCCTTGCGATATTAGAATTTTTTTGTTAACGCATCTTTTATTGTGAGATGTTCTACTCCTGACTTCACCAGAGTTCGTTTCCAAGCGGAGACATGACGCTCATCAGAAAACCTCATTGCTTGATGTTTATATGTTTTCCTGAGGGCATCTAATTCAATATCAAGAGATGGATATAGTGTATCCAGAATTACTAAATCACTGATTGCGCCATTAAACAATTTATGTGCAATCATGGCGTCTAGCAATGGCAAATATTTGTTATTGACAGCTTTCCTTAGTACATTTGAACTAATACCTTTACAATCTTTTTCCTCATTAACTGACAATTCACTCCGCCATTTTTTAAGCAAGCTGGCCATATCATCAAGGATTTCTTTGTCAGAAAAGCTCTCAATATTAATGTTTACGGCTACCAGCTTTGGCATACTCTCTTTATAACGCTCTGCAAGCAGCGTAGCGAAAGGCATCTTGGGCATCCTGTAGCTGTAGGAGTCGTTACCATTAAAGCCATAACTCTTGGCAACCTCGGCCATCGCGATAATATTCCGAACGTGTATTGGGGTGATACTATTCAGTGATGACAACTCCTCTCCATGGTCATCACTGCTATAAGAAAACTCCCTCTCTACCATTTCCGCCTTAGCTTCAGGTGATAACATTGCGGACACGTCAACAAGTAACCCCTCTGGCTCAGAGATATAAATGTCATCAGATAAATACACCGCTAACCAATTAGGCAAGTAATGTGGCAAACAGGGAGAGCCAATATTAAGCATTTCCACAATATCAGCCCTTATACGCAACTGTTCAATAAAATCAAAGGCGCTAAGATCACTCACTTTTTCGTACTTCCCAGACGCATAAATTTTTAAAAAATTTTCTTTATGCTCTTTATCATTGCCGTTATTTTCTGCATGGCGAATCAGATCGTCAATATCCACAATCATACTCATGAATTCAATCCTTTTTATTTGCTGCCAGCATTGCTAATACTTAAAAGCAAGCGGCGCTGCTCGTCTTCTGGCAACGTGGCAAAAATAGTCAACAGATTACTATTGGCATTATTTTTACTGTCCAGGCGGCCTGCGTATTCCAAAATATCCCGTTCAATCCTAGTTGCCGGTTTACGCAGCTCGTCAGCGGTGAAGTGGATGTAACCCTGGGTGACATCGGCACTGCGCAGGGTGCGGTGGTTCATCAGGCGCTTGATGGTGTACTGACCAACCTCGGCCAGTTCGGCCACAGTGCCGAAGGTACGGCGGGCATCGTGGCATTTGAACTCGAGCGGCGGCAGGCCGTCAGGGTTGGGGTTCGGTACAGTGGCCGCGCAGATCTTGGCTATGACACGGCGCGGCTCATGGATAGGGCGATCCGGATTGCGACCAGGGAATACAAACCGGCTCTGTTTCAGATTCCAGTGCCAACGGCGGCGGAAAATGGTGAGCAGGGTATCGGTGATCGGCAGCTCCAGCGGATCACCATTCTTGGTCTGGTCAATCCAGAAGTAGCCGCCGCTCATGCTGACCCGATCCCAGGTGAGCTGGAATACTTCAGCGCGGCGTAACCCCGTAAACAGCGCCATGTCTATGGCATCGCAGACGGTGGCAGTCGTATCGTCCCGCCAGTCGATGGCGTGCTGCCTGACCTGCTCCACAGCATCCAGCCAGCGCCTGAGTTCATGGGTGCGGATCCGGTCGTTGCGTCTGGGGGTGTTGTGCCAAAGCCGCTTGCTGCTCAGGACTTCGGTCGGTGGCTCGGGCAGCATGACCCGATCATTGGCATCCCTATAGTGATCACGGGCAAAGCGCCACACGGCCCGCAGCGTGCGCGCCCAGCGGTCAGCCTGCGCCTTGCTGCCCTTGCCGGTGCCCGCCTTGCGAAACTCTGGCGATGCGCCGTGCCAGGCACTGGGTAACCCTTCGGTGATGGCCTTGTGGCGAACCTCGATCTTTTCCCGCGTGAGTTTGACCAAGGGGATCGTCATCCAGTCGCCGGAGTAGTTGTTGAGATCGGCGCGGTAGTGCTTGGCCGTCTCTGCTCTGATCCGGTCGCCACGGCTGGCAAGGTAGGCATCTATCGCCTCGCCCAGGGTGACTTTCAGCTTATCCTGTTCGCGGCGGATCACGTTGGGGTTCTGGCCAGTGATGGCCACGTCTCCCAAGATCTCCAGCGCCTTGGCGCGGGCCATGTCGATGGTCAATGCCGGATAGCGCCCCAAGGTCGCCCTGATAAAGCGCCCTTCTTTCCTCTTGGCCACGCTAAACGACTTGGTTCCAGTGGCCCCGACCCGAAGCCTCAGCCCTTGCACCATGGCATCACAGTACTCGACCTGCTTCCCCTCTGGTGCGCGGGGCAGTGCATCGATCGTGGCCTTGGTGAATTTGAACGCTTTCATCTTCCTCCCACCAACCAGGCTAGCCAGAGGAAGGGCAGGCAAGACAGGTCTTGTAACCTCTGTAACCTCTGACTATTTATGGTGAGGTTACAAACAAACCCAGTAAAACCGTGGCCTGTAGAGAGATGTAACCTTGTAACCTCTGTAACCTCAATATTTAAACCCTATGCGACCTTTTTTGGCCCAAGGGGGGAGTGGCGTTTGCGGCTCCTTTCCCTGGCTAGCCTGCTCTTGGCCGACCAATCGATCCAGGTATCCTAAAAATCGATTGGTCGAAAAAGGATACCTATAGGATATGACAGAGGGAGAATATAGGGGAAGATCAGGGAAGGTCACAAAATGAGCAGCGCGATCTAAGGTATTGATTTATATAACATCATATACTGTACGTAAATACAGTAAAATGCATTTTCCCCACGCTCATAATCGATTGGTCGTGGGTTCAAGTCCCCCAGGGGCCACCAAATTGAAAAAGGCCGCTCATGATGAGCGGCCTTTTTGCATCTGCGGATCGAGCAATGTCCCGTGATAAGCTCGAGGAGGCCATAGAAAAGACCCGCCATGGGCGGGTCTGGGCAGGGTCCGGATCAGGCGCCTCACTCAGAGACAAGGAGCCTAATGCTGAGCCTCAGATTTGCTCGTTGCTGCCGCTCTGGATGGATGAGCGACGCTCGGCGGGTAGCATCCGGGTAACCAGATTGCTGCGCTGACGCCAGGAGGTGAAGACGATGGCCAGCAGGTGCAGACCAATCAGCCCCTGCAGCGCCACCACGCACCACTCATGCCACTCGTCAGCCCCCAGTTCAAATCCCGCCTCGGTATTTTGAAACCAGCCGCTGCCTGCTGTCGCCAGCACGACCAGCCAGAGCGCCCACACAGCCAGCTTGCCGCTGCCGTGATGACCCGGTGCCGGAGGCTGCCGCTCACGCATCTCGCGCGCCTGCTGGCGAAAGTCCTCACCGCTAGGAATGAGGGCACCAAGGCGGGCGTAGCCACGGGCAAAAGTGAGCCCCCAGAGCAGACGCAAGGAGACCAGCCCAATGGCGCCGTAACCCAGCCACTCGTGCCACTCCTCCCCCGCTTCGTTAACCCAGAGGTTGCCGATGCAGACCGCCGCCAAGCCCCAGTGGGTCAGGCGAACCAGCGGATCCCAGCGAAAGGGCTCACCCTTTTTGCTTGGCATATTTGTGGTACTCCTTCTTCAGGTCGTTGACCTTGGCCAGATGTTCGCGCGCCTTGGCCTCATCACCCGCCTTGAGTGCGGCCAGGCTGGCGTCCAGCTCGGTCTGTACCTCGTTCATCCCTTCAAGGAATTTCTCTTTCTTGGCGGCCGGCATGTTCTTCTGCTTGGCCACATCCAGCTGGGCCTTCATCTCGTTGATGTGCTTCTCCATGGTGGCTGCATCATCAGCCTTGACGGCCTGCTTGTAGTTGAAGCCAATCTTCTTCATCGGCTGTTCCAGATCACCCGCCACGGCAGGCAGGGTCATCAGGCCAAACATCAGGGGCAGCAGCAGGGGGCGGACGGTTTTCAACATGGGATTTCCTTATATAACGACATGCTCGAATTGTTAGGGGTACTTATGAATCCAAACAAGAATTCATCACCTGCATGATGCCATGACTCATGGTGAAACGTTTGTGAAAAATGCTGTTTTTTGTGGCAAATAGTGACAGATATGCCGCGCTTGTTTGCGCTTGGTAACTGATTGAACGCCGGTGAAGCGCAGCATGAGGATGGTTGAAAGCGGTAAACAGGGACAAAAAACCCCGCCGTAGCGGGGTCTGAATCAACTGGCCATTTGCTGGCGTCAGTTACTCCTGTTCGCGAGCAATGGCGCGCCAGCCGATATCCTTGCGGTAGAAGACGCCATCCCACTTGATGCGGCCAGCGAGCTGATAGGCACGCTGCTGGGCTTCTGCCACTGTGTGGCCCAGCGCCGTGGCGCACAGTACACGACCGCCAGCGGTCAGGCTGGTATCGCCCTCCAGGCGGGTACCGGCATGGAACACCTTCTCACCCGCCACTTCATCCACCGGCAAGCCGCTGATGGGGTGGTTGGTGCTGTAATCGCCGGGATAGCCACCCGCCGCCAACACCACGCCGATAGCGGCGCGGGGATCATAGATGGCCTCTTTCTGATCCAGCTTGCCTGCGCAAGCGGCCAGGCAGAGCTCCACCAGATCGGACTGCATCCGCAGCATGATGGGCTGGGTCTCGGGATCGCCGAAACGACAGTTGAACTCGATCACCTTGGGATTGCCTGCACCGTCGATCATCAGACCGGCATAGAGGAAACCGGTGTAGACATTGCCCTCGGCCGCCATGCCGCGCACGGTCGGCATGATCACCTGCTCCATCACCTTCTGATGCACCTCGGCGGTCACCACAGGCGCCGGGGAGTAAGCCCCCATGCCGCCGGTGTTGAGGCCGGTATCACCGTCGCCCACCCGCTTGTGATCCTGACTGGTGGCCATCGGCAGCACGTGCTCGCCATCGACCATGACGATGAAGCTCGCCTCTTCACCCTCCAGAAACTCCTCAATCACCACCCGGGAGCCCGCTTCGCCAAAAGCATTGCCGGAGAGCATGTCGCGCACAGCGTCTTCCGCCTCCTGCAAGGTCATGGCGACAATCACACCCTTGCCTGCCGCCAGACCATCGGCCTTGATGACGATGGGGGCGCCCTTCTCGCGCAGATAAGCGAGTGCAGGCTCCACTTCGGTGAAGTTCTGGTACTCGGCGGTCGGGATGGCGTGACGGGCCAGGAAATCCTTGGTGAAAGCCTTGGAGCCTTCCAGCTGGGCAGCGGCAGCGGTTGGGCCAAAGATCGGCTGACCGGCGGCGCGGAAGGCATCCACCACCCCTTTCACCAGCGGCGCTTCCGGCCCGACGATGGTGAGGCCGACCTGTTTCTCTTTGGCAAAGGCCAGCAGCCCTTCGATATCGGTCGCCTCGATGGCGACGTTCTCGACACCCGGCTCAAGCTGGGTGCCTGCGTTGCCCGGCGCCACAAAAACGTGACGCACCAGCGGGGAGTGTTTGGCCTTCCAGGCCAGGGCGTGTTCACGGCCACCGTTGCCAATGATCAGTACTTTCATCGTATCGCTCGCTTCTATTTGTGGTCACTGGACGGCCACCCAGGCCGTCAGTCAGCGGAAATAGTCAGTTGAAAAGAGACAACAAAAGGGCCGCCATCGGCAGCCCCTGACCCATCAATGACGGAAATGGCGCATGTTGGTGAACACCATGCACATGCCGTGCTCGTCGGCGGCGTCGATCACCTCCTGATCACGCATCGAGCCACCCGGCTGGATCACGCAGGAGATACCGGCAGCGGCTGCTGCATCGATGCCGTCGCGGAACGGGAAGAAGGCATCGGAGGCCATCACGGAGCCCGCCACGGTCAGCCCTTCGTCCGCCGCCTTGATACCGGCGATTTTGGCCGAATAAACACGGCTCATCTGGCCGGCACCGACGCCGATGGTCTGGCCATCTTTGGCGTAGACGATGGCGTTGGATTTGACGAACTTGGCCACTTTCCAGCAGAACAGCAGATCCTGCAGCTCGGCCTCGGTCGGCTGACGCTTGCTGACCACTGTCAGGTCGCCCAAAGTCACCATGCCGAGATCCCGTTCCTGTACCAGCAGGCCGCCGTTGACGCGCTTGAGGTCAAACCCTTGCGCCGGAGCCGTCCACTGACCGCATTCGAGCAGACGCACGTTCTGCTTGGCGGCGACTGCATCGCGGGCCTCCTGGCTGACGGTCGGGGCGATGATCACCTCAACAAACTGGCGGGCCACGATGGCTGCGGCAGTGGCACCATCCAGCTCGCGGTTGAAGGCGATGATGCCGCCAAAGGCGGAGGTGGGGTCGGTCTGGTAGGCACGATCGTAGGCACTCAGCAGGTCGCTACCAATAGCCACACCGCAGGGGTTGGCATGCTTGACGATGACACAGGCCGGCTCGTCGAACTCCTTCACACACTCCAGCGCCGCATCGGTATCGGCGATGTTGTTGTAGGAGAGCGCCTTGCCCTGCAGCTGGATAGCGCTGGCGACAGAACCCGGAGCGGCATGCTCTTCGGCGTAGAAGGCGGCTGCCTGATGGCTGTTTTCGCCGTAACGCATGTCCTGCTTCTTGATGAACTGGCTGTTGAAGGTGCGCGGGAAGCGGGACTCCTCGTCACCCTCCTTGTTGTCACCATAAGAGGGAACCATGGTACCGAAGTAGTTGGCGATCATACCGTCGTAGGCAGCGGTGTGCTCGAATGCGGCGATGGCAAGATCGAAACGGGTCGCCAGTTTCAGGCTGTTACCGTTGCCATCCATCTCGCGAATAACGCGATCGTAGTCGGCAGCTTTGACGACAATGGCGACATCTTTGTGGTTTTTAGCCGCAGAGCGCACCATGGTCGGGCCGCCGATGTCGATGTTCTCGACCGCATCGGCCAAAGTGCAGCCCGCTTTGGCAACGGTAGCAGCAAAGGGATAGAGGTTGACGACAACCATGTCGATGGGGGAGATAGCGTGCTGGGCCATGATGGCGTCATCCTGATCCCGACGACCGAGAATGCCGCCATGAACCTTGGGATGCAGGGTCTTGACCCGGCCATCCATCATTTCAGGGAAACCCGTGTAGTCGGAGACCTCGGTCACCGGCAGACCCGCCTCGCCGAGCAACTTGGCAGTACCGCCAGTAGAGAGCAGGGCGACGCCGCGTTCGTTGAGTGCCTTGGCAAATTCCAGAATGCCGGTTTTGTCAGACACACTCAGCAGTGCACGGCGAATGGGTCGAGCTTGTTCCATCACACTATCGTCCTCAACATAACGGGGACCGTTCCATGGGAGGCGAGGCTCAACACAGAGAGTCCCCAAATAAATGGAAGTGGGGGATTTCGCAAACCACTCTCGCCCCGACATCCGGCAAAAGCGTTTTAGGAAATGCCCGCTTGGTGCGGCGCTCTGTTATGGGCGCGTATTCTACACAAAAAATGTGACCTGTGGTGGATTTTTTGAAACAGCAAAGCCTTATTTGGCGCGGCGTTAAACGTTTTCCAGTTGATTTTCTCGAAACGTTTGCACTTTCAGTGTTTTATGGAAAAAAGGGTCGCCAGGAGATGTTTATCTGCCCCTTTTATGCCCTTGGCTGGCAATCCATGGGCAAAGGGGTGATAGTGGATTCCGGTTTTTGTGGCGGCATACATTCAAGGGGAGAGAGAGCATGTATCGGATCGGTGAACTGGCCAAGGCGTGCGGGGTCAAGGCAGATACCCTGCGTTTTTACGAGAAGAACGGGCTTATCTCACCGGGGATCCGCAACGAATCCGGCTACCGCCTCTACAGTGAACAGGACAAGCGGCGGCTGGAGTTCATCATTCGCGCCAAGTCGGTGGGATTCTCGCTGGCCGATATCGGCGAGCTGCTCGACCTCGATACCAACAAGGCCAAAGTCACCTGTCAGGAGGTAAAAGCGGTAGCCGACACCAAGCTGGCACAGGTGGAGCAGAAGATCATCGAACTGACCCGCTTTCGCGACAACCTGCGCGAGCTCTCCAATATCTGCTGCGGCGGCCCCCGCTCGGCGGAGCACTGCGCCATCCTCGAGACGCTGGAATCTGGCGCCCCGGCCCATCACGAGCATCACAACCACGACCAGCATGACCCGGTTCACGGCTGACATGGTATGCCTGACTGAGCGTGCCTGGCTCAGAGTGACTGACTCGGCGCGCACGACGCATTGCTCCGGCGGCGATTTGGTGACAAAATCGCCGCGTTTTTAATCGGTGCCAGTGCATCCGGTTGCCGGGCGCTAGCCTGCACAGGCGCCCGCAGCGAAAACCGCCATCCAGACACAAGAATCAACACACCAAGAGAAAAGAAGAGGAGCCATCATGGCCAACATTCGGGTCGACCAACCCGCCCTCCCCCGTGAGGAAGATGCGCAAGGGGGCTGCTATGCCCATCAGCGCGGTGAGATAAAGGATAACCATCTGCATGCCCTGCTCTGTGATCCCCTGTTTCGCAGCAGGGTCGAGCGCAACAAGAAGGGCAAGGGGAGTTACCAGCGCAAGGCCAAATTTGGCAAGCGGTGGGAGCCCGGCCAACAGCAGATGATCCGCGTCTGCTGCTGAGCGGGTTTCTACCGACCATAAACAATCAGGGCGCCATTGGCGCCCTGATTGTTTTGACGGAAGAAGCGATTTGGCAACGCCAACTCACAGCCTCAACAGGCCGCTCACTCATCCATAAAGAGTTCGAGCAGCACGTTGAGATAGCGATGGCCGAGAGAAGTGAGCTGCCAGCTATCCCCCAAATCCTCGATCAGCTCCTTGCTTTGGGCGATGGCGAGCACTGTCTCGACCCGCTCCAGCGGCAAGCCGGTATAGGCCTCGAACTCCGCCTTGGGGGCCGGTTCAAACAGGCGGAAGCGGTTCATAAAGTATTCGAGCGGCAGATCGTCTGCCGTCACCTGCCACTGCTCGTCCAGATAGGGGCGACTCTTGTCCAGATACCCTTTCGGATGCTTCACCTTGGCGGTGCGCAGGATCTGCTGATTCACGAGATCGGTCACCTTGCCGTGGGCGCCACAGCCGATCCCCAGATAGTCGCCGAAACGCCAGTAGTTGAGGTTGTGATGGCACTGATAGCCCTCTTTGGCGTAAGCCGAGATCTCGTACTGGCGATAACCGCTGGCGGTGAGCATGGCGTGGCCCTGCTCGTAGATATCCCACAGGGTGTCATCTTCCGGCAGTTTGGGCGGTTTGGAGGCAAATGCCGTGTTCGGCTCTATGGTGAGCTGATACCAGGAGAGGTGCGGCGGGGCGCAGTCGATCGCCTGCTGCAGGTCATAAAGGGCGTCATCCAGACTCTGATCCGGCAGACCGTGCATCAGATCCAGATTGAAGGTAGGCAACTTGATGGCATGGGCCAGTGCAGCGGCCTTGCGCGCCTCTTCCGGGCCGTGAATGCGGCCGAGGCGGGTCAGCTTCTCCTGCTGGAAGCTCTGCACCCCGATGGAGATACGGTTGATGCCGGCGCGCTGGAAACCGGCGAACTTGTCCGCCTCCACCGTGCCCGGGTTGGCCTCCATGGTGATCTCGCAATCTGCGGTGAGCGGAATGCGGGCCCGCACCCCGTCCAGCAAGGCTTGCATCGCCTCTACCGTCAGCAGGCTGGGGGTGCCGCCGCCGATAAAGATCGAGGAAAGCGGCCGCCCCTGCACCCACTTCAGCTCCTGATCCAGATCCTCCAGCAGAGCGGCGACATATTCGAGGTGAGGCAACTCCCCCTTCTGGGCATGGGAGTTGAAGTCACAGTAAGGGCACTTCTGGACGCACCAGGGCACATGAATATAGAGAGAGAGTGGCGGCAGTTGCAGCATGGGGTTTCCAATAAAACGGGGGCTCAAGGCCCCCATTGTAGATGACTATGTGTAATTGACCGTGTGTAACCGACAAGGTGGCGAAGTGACTCAGTGCGCCGCAGCCAGCGCCGCTTTGAGCTTGGCCAGCGCCTGACCGCGATGACTGAGCTGGTTTTTCAGCTCGGCTGGCATCTGGGCGGCGGTGCAGTCGTGATCCGGCACGAAGAAGACCGGGTCATAGCCGAAACCGTGCTGACCGCGCGGCTCATCGATGATCATCCCTTCCCAGCTCGCCTGACAGATGACGGGGGTGGGATCGTCGGCGTGACGCATATAGACCAGCACACACCAGAAGCGGGCACTTTTCAGGTACTCGGGAGCCCCTTGCAGCTCGCCGAGCAGCTTCTCGATGTTGGCCTTGTCACCAGCCCCCACACCGGCAAAGCGGGCGGAGTAGACGCCGGGGCGTCCTTGCAGCAGATCGACTTCCAGACCAGAGTCATCGGCCACGGCGGGCAGACCGGTAATGCGGGCGGCGTGGCGGGCCTTGATGATGGCATTCTCGACGAAGGTGGTGCCGGTCTCATCGGCATCGGAGACCGCAAACTCGCTCTGTGGGATCACCTGGATCTTCATATCGGCCAGCATGGCGGCCAATTCCTTCACCTTTTTCTGGTTACCTGTTGCCAGGACAAGCTTGTTCATCGAGCACCTCCGCAAAAATAATCTGCGCATTCTATGCGGCGCAAGCGTTTAGTAAAAGCGTCAATTACACCCGCTGTGATGGGGTTACGGGGGATTTGCCGCCATCGAATAACCAGCTTTTTAATACATGTTTCCATAATGGAATAACCAAAGTGATTAAATACCATTTCTATTCATTACTGTGAGTCAGTAGACTCGCGCCCCAATTCATTAACCTGGCTGACTAAAGAGGTGACAGATGCCATTGATACTTTTGCTCGTACTACTGGTGCTGTTCAGTCCGCTGGCTATCGACATCTACCTGCCCGCCATTCCGCAGATGGCCGAGCAGCTGGGCGCCGAAGTAACCCTGATGCAGGGCACCATCACCTGGTTCCTGTTCAGCATGGGGCTGGGGCAACTGCTTGTTGGCCCGCTGGCCGATCGCTACGGTCGCAAGCCCATCGCGCTGGGCGGCGTGCTGCTCTATGGCCTGAGCGCGCTGGGGGCTGGCTTTGCCGCCAGCCTCGGCGAATTGATGCTGGCGCGAGTGCTGCAGGGCTTTGGCGCCTGCGCCACCTCGGTCGCCGCCTTCTCGGTGGTACGTGACAGCTACGGCCCGAAAAAGAGCGGTCAGATGATCTCCTACCTCAATGGCGCCATCTGCTTTATTCCTGCGCTGGCCCCCCTGCTCGGTGGCTGGCTCACCGCCAAGGCGGGCTGGTCTGCCAACTTCTGGTTTATGGCCGGTTATGCACTCATCGTCGGCTGCTGGCTGATGTGGCGGATGCCGGAGACCCGCCCGGAGGAGACCCGCAGTGAAGGGGCCCTCATCAGCTGGTCCCGCTACAGCCCGGTGCTGCGCTCCCCCAGCTTCCTGTTCAACGCGGCGCTGTGCATGCTGGCGATGGCGGTGATCCTCGCCTATGTAACCGCCGCACCGGTGCAGCTGATGGTGAAACTGGGGCTCGATATGAGCGGCTTTAGCTACTGGTTTACCGCCAACGCCGCGCTCAACATCCTGGCCTGCTTTATGGCGCCGCGCTTTATCGCCAAGGTGGGGCCAAGACGCACCCTGCGCATCGGCCTGCTGGTGTTGATGCTCTCGGCCATCACCCTGACTTTGGCCATGCACATCGAACATCCGCTGGCGATGATGGGGCCGGTGTTCCTCTCCAGCATCGGCTTTGCCATGATTCTGGGCTCGGCTGCCGGGATGGCGCTGGCACCATTCGGCCACTGCGCCGGTACCGCCGCTGCCCTGCTCGGCCTGTTCCAGATGAGCGGATCCGGCGCGTTGGTTGGCCTGACCGGCGCCCTGATGCACGACCCGCTGAGCCAGCTGGCGCTGCATATGTGGCTGCTGCTGCCGCCCTTGGTGATGCTGATGACCCGACGCGGTCGCCGCTTGTGTTTGCAATAAATCCTGTGCTCTGATGGGCACACTCAGGGGGCCATCGGCCCCCTTCTCGTTTGTATCGCCTTTACAACGAATGGCCATCCGGCAGATTGCCTGCGATGGCAACCCCACTCACTCGATGTCAGCGGAGAACTCCCGATGAGCCACACTCTCAACGCAGCCCTGGTGGGCTATGGCTTTGCAGGCAAGACCTTCCACGCCCCCTTCCTCTCCACCACGCCGGGCTTGTCCCTGAGTTGGGTGGTAAGCCGCGATGCCGCCAAGGTGCAGGCCGATCTGCCCGGCTGCCGGGTCGGTTCACTGGAGGAGGTGCTAAGCGATGAGACCGTCGATCTGGTGGTGATCGCCACCCCCAACGACACCCACGCCCCCCTCGCCCGCCAGGCGCTGCTGGCAGGCAAACATGTGGTGATCGACAAGCCCTTTGCACTGGATCTGGCCGAAGCGCAAGCGCTGGTCGAACTGGCCGAAAAGCAGCAGCGACTGCTCAGCATCTTCCACAACCGCCGTTGGGACGGAGACTTTCTTACCGTGCGCCGTTTGATTGCCGAGGGGACGCAGGGGCAGATCGCCCAGTTCGAATCCCACTTCGATCGCTATCGCCCCGAAGTGCGCCAGCGCTGGCGCGAAGCGGGTGGCCCGGGTTCCGGCCTCTGGTTCGATCTCGGCCCCCATGTACTGGATCAGGCGCTGCAGCTGTTCGGCCAGCCGGACTGGCTGCAGGCCGATCTGGCCGAGCAACGCCCCGGCGCACTGGCGGACGACTACTTCCATGTGGTGCTGGGTTACGGTGCTCTGCGGGTTATTCTGCATGGCAGCTGTCTGGTCTCGGCCACCATGCCGCGTTTCATCGTCCACGGCAGCCAGGGCTCGTTCGTGAAATTCGGTATGGATGTGCAGGAAGATCAACTCAAGCTGGGCAAGCGGCCGCCGGCGGCGGATTGGGGCATGGATAGCGAACCCGGTCAGCTCAGCCGCATTGTCGATGGTCAGTTGCAGCAGCAGAGCGTGGTGGGTGAGGCGGGGGATTATGGCGCCTACTATCGCGGTGTCTGCGCCGCCATCAAGGGCGAAGGGAGCAACCCGGTGCCAGCAAGTGAAGCGCTGGCGGTGATGGCGCTGCTGGATCTGGCCCGTCAGAGCCACCTTGAGGGAAAACGGCTGCCCTGTCAGAAGCTGTCTGACTAAGGTGCGGGTCATCGGCCGCGCTTGACCAACCTTGACCTTGCTAAACCGCCACAAGATGGCAGTAAAGTGGTGTTTTATTGTGCAATCAGTGCCATTTAACGGCATCTTGTATTGATATCAGTCGTTGCAGTGGAGCTTTTTATCCACGGCACGAAAAAATGTCATTGTGATATCCGTTTTCATCGGTAACTAATGGGGCTATATTGCGCCCGCCTGCTGCCTCCCGGCTTCTTGTTTCAATACCGGGCAACGGTGGGCGCTGTGATGGTTGCACAGACCATCTCTCCATCTTTTTTTGAGGGAATGCACATGAACAAAGTACTGGTAGCCGGTATCCTGGGTCTGATGTTGACTGCTTGCGGTCAGAAAGAAGAAAAAGCTGCCGCTCCTGCTGCTGCTCCGGCCGCCGAAGTTGCTGCCACTGTAGAAAAAGCCGCTAGCGAAGCCACCTCTACCGTAGAGAAGGCCACCTCCGAAGCGACTGCAACCGTAGAAAAAGCTGCTACCGAAGCCGCTACCAAGGTTGAAGCTGCAGTGAGCGATGCCAAGGCCAACTAAGCCTGCACCTCATTCGAAGACGGGTCCGAAGGCAACTTCGGGCCCGTTTTTTTATCTGTCGTTCAGGGCGCCGGATTAATCAGCGAGGTGAGGATGTGATCCTCCCAGCGGCCATTGATCATCAGATACGCCCGCGCGAATCCCTCACGCTCGAAACCGAGCCGCTCCAGCAAGGCGCCACTGCGCTGATTGGCAGGCATATAGCAAGCCATGATGCGATGCAGATCGTGCTCCTGAAACAGGTAGTCGATGGCGGCTGACAGCACCTCTCCCATCACCCCCTGCCCCTGATGCTGCTGGTCGATGGCATAGCCCAGATGACACGCCTTGAAGACCCCCATCAGGATATTGCTGAAGTTGCAGGTGGCGATCACCCGCTCGCCAGCCGGATCGAGGGCCACCAGATTGACGCCGGTACCGTTGAAGAACTGGCTGTAGCTATCCTGCAGCCGGTTATGCCAGTAAGAAAGCGTGTAGAAATGGTCATCGCGCAGCGGCTCCCAGGGGGCGAGATGGGCACGGTTGCGCCGGTAGAAGTCGAGCATCATGGGGGCCTGATCCGGCGACAGTATGGTCAGGTGGGTGCGGGCCGTCTTGATATGTGGCAGCGACATCAGGACTCCCGCTGTCTTAGCCACTCATCGCGCAGCAAGCTGTAGTGGGCATGGTCCACAATCCGGTTGCCCAGCCGCTCTGCACGCCGGGTCACCCCCTCCAGCTGCATCCCGAGCCGTTCACAAACAGCCCTGCTGGGCTCGTTATCGGTGGCGGCGCTGATCTCCACCTTCTCCATCCCCATCTCCTCGAAGGCGTGGTGGATCAGGGCCTGACAGGCCCGGGTGATGATACCGTTGCCCTGCCAGCGCTCCGCCAGCCAGTAACCGATGACCACCTTGCCAAGGTCGTGATTGATGCTGTTGTAACCTATGACCCCCACCACCTCCCCCTGATACTCGATGGCGGTGGTGAGCCCCTCGCCCCGGGCGAACTTCTCGATGGCACTGCGAATGAAGAGGGCGCTGTCGACAGGGCGCTGGATCAGTGGCGGCCAGGGTAGCCACTGGGAGAGGTACTCCCGGTTGTCATTGCAGAGGGCAAACAGTTCGCTCGCCATATCGGGCTGCAAGAAGAGCAGCGCAAGCTCGTCGTCCAACTGCCATGAAAACATGGGATTCTCCTTTCAAATCAGTGATCAAATAGCGAACCAGCCACCCAATGTAGCCAATCGCCACTGGCCGCGCCAGCCACTTTTACGGCCCTCCTCCGGCAGGCTTAGCAGAGGGTGACTGCGCACGATCTCTCCTCCCTCAAAAGAGGAGGGTGGGTGTCTGAAACCGGATAATGCTCTCCACATGGCGCCGACGAATGCCCCAAAACGGCACTTTGGCAGATCCTGCTACCCCTTTGTGCTGCGCTGTCACTTTTGACAGGGTGCACTTTCCCCCACCGGCACTAGCTTCAAAACGCCCGACCTTCGGTCGGTTTATCAACCTCATCGATTTAAGGAAAGAAGAGATGAATAAAATTTATCTGGCCGTTGCGCTGGCCTGCTGGGGAAGCGCCGCACTGGCGGCGCAAGAGGTAGAGATCAACGTAACGGCAAACGGCATCCGGGCCATGACAGGTCTCAGTGCCGCGAGTGGTACCTTGCAGCTGGAAGATGGCGAGTTTCGTCAGGTGCGGGTGGTCAAGCTGCCCAACGGCCAGCAGCGGATCCGCTACGAGCAGGTCTGGAACGGCATCCCGGTAATGGGTCAGGTGGTGGTGGCTGACAAGAGCCTGAACGGCCAGCTGCAACAGGCCAGTGGACGCATGCTGCGCCAGATCGATCAGGATGTGGCAAGCCCGGTCGCCACCCTTTCGCCACAGGATGCCGCCAGCAAGGCCAAGGCGGGCAGCAAGGGGAGCAACGAGCAGATCAAGCTTTACGTGATGCAGGACGAGAACGGTCTGGCCCGACTGGTCTATCAGGTCTCCTTCGTTGCGGAAGGTGACAAGCCAAGCCGCCCCTTCGTCATTCTTGATGCCCAGAGCGGTGAGGAGCTCAAACGCTGGGAGGGGATCAACCACAAGGACGCCACCGGCCCCGGGGGCAACATCAAGACCGGCAAATACTTTTACGGCACCGACTTTGGCCCGCTCATCGTGGATGACAACTGCCGGATGACCAGCCCCAACGTCGATACCATCAACCTCAACCACGCCACCTCAGGCGGTGCCATCCACCAGTTCACCTGTCCGGAGAACCGGGTCAAGGAGATCAACGGCGCCTACTCGCCCCTCAACGACGCCCACTACTTCGGCAACGTGGTGTTCGACATGTACCGCAACTGGTACAACACGGCGCCCCTCACCTTCAAACTGAAGATGCGGGTTCACTACAGCAAGAATTACGAGAACGCCTTCTGGGATGGCAGCCAGATGACCTTCGGTGACGGCGCTACCACCTTCCACCCGCTGGTGAGCCTTGATGTGGCGGCCCACGAGGTGAGCCACGGTTTTACCGAGCAGAACTCCGGGCTGATCTATTCAGGACAATCCGGCGGTATCAACGAGGCCTTCTCCGATATGGCGGGTGAAGCGGCCGAGTTCTACATGAAGGGGAGCAACGACTGGCTGGTCGGTGCCCAGATCTTCAAGGGTAACGGCTCCCTGCGCTACTTCGAGGATCCGACCCGGGATGGCAGATCCATCGGCCATGCGGCGGATTATCAGGAGGGGATGGATGTACACCACAGCTCCGGGGTCTATAACCGCGCCTTCTACCTGCTCGCCACCAGCAGCGGCTGGAACACCCGCAAGGCATTTGAAGTGTTCTTGCTGGCCAACCGCCTCTACTGGGGCGCCAACACCAACTACCAGCAAGGGGCCTGCGGCGTCAGCCGGGCGACCGCCGATCTGGGTTACAGTCAGGCGGATGTAGCACGGGCCTTCCAGACCGTCGGGGTCGATGCCAGCTGCGGCACCACGCCGCCACCAAGCGACAACGTACTGCAAAACGGCGTGCCGGTGAGCAACCTCGCCGCCAGCAAGGGTGGCAAGCTCAACTACACCCTGAACGTACCGGCGGGCACCAGGTCGCTGCAGATCAGCAGCAGCGGCGGCACCGGAGATGCCGACCTCTACGTCCGCTTTGGCAGTGCCCCCACCAGCAGCAGTTATGACTGCCGTCCCTACAAGGGCGGTAACAACGAAAGCTGCTCGTTCACCAATCCCAAGGCGGGTACCTGGCATGTGCAGCTGTCAGGGTTTTCCGCGTTCAGTGGCGTAACCCTCAAGGCCAGCTACTGATCCACCCGATGCGGGCCTTGTCCCGCATCGCTCTACTCATTGCGCCACCGTTTCGCCAGCGTGCGGGCGGTGGCCAACACGGTTTCCCTGGCCGGGTTGGGCCGCTTGCCACCGCGCCACGCCATCATCACATCCCAATGTTCCTGCGGCAGATTGCGCACATCGAGCCTGACCAGCCGCCCCACCTCCAGATCCCGCTTGATGGCCAGTTCCGGCATCAGGGTGATGAACCCGTGTTCCAGCGCCAGATCCCGCGCCGCACTGGCGGGCTGCACCGCATGCAGGGGGCTGGCGGCCCGCCGCAGCCGCCGCAACTGCTGGATAAAGACGTCACACCCCGGCCCCCACACCTGAGGCGCCAGCCGCTGGTCGGCAATATCCTCCAGGGTGAGGCCGTGACAACCGGCCAGCGGATGCAATGGCGAGGCGATAGCGATGATGGGGGAGCAACAGAGCAGCTCCATCTGCAGACCCGCAACCGGCGGGCGCTTGAGCACAAAGCCGATATCGGCCTCGCCGGTCAGTAGCGACTGCATGATCTCGCCGGAGTGATCCGTGGTGCAGCGGATCTCGAACGGCTCGTCCACCAGCTCCATCAATAACGAGCCAAACACCACCGAAGTGAGGGATGGCAGGCTGGAGAGACGGATACAAGGCAGCGCAGGCGCCCCCTGCAGTGCCAGCCGCCCTTCGCTCAGAGTGGCCAGCGCCGAGCGGGCGGCAGGGAGAAACTCCTCGCAGGCACGGGTCGGCGTCACCCCCCGCCGATGACGCTGAAACAGCGGCGCCCCGAGACTCTCCTCCAGCTGGGCAATCCGCTGGCTCACCAGCGGCTGTGACCAGCCACGAATGGCCGCCGCCTGACTGAAGCTGCCCAGCTCGGCCACATCCAGCAGCAGTTGCAGATCGTCCAGATCCATAGACATAAATAATCCTGATATGAAATATAGGTAGTTGTCGTCTACCACTATATCTAAACCCTCTCCAGAATGAAGGTATCTGTGAATGAGAGGGCGTTATGGTCGATAGGGCGAGGTTTTGGGGACGCTGGTTTCTGGCGCTGGATACCACACTGGTGATCCTTGGTTTCTTTGTGGTGATGCCGATGATCAGCCTGCGCTTCGTCGATCAACTCGGCTGGGCGGCCGGTCTGGTGGGGCTGGCCCTCGGCCTGCGCCAGCTGACCCAGCAGGGGCTGGGGATCTTTGGCGGCTCGCTGGCCGACCGCTTCGGCGCCCGCCCGCTCATCGTCACCGGCATGTTGCTGCGCGCCGTCGGCTTTGCCACCCTGGCCTGGGCCGACAGCGGCGCCATGCTGATCTTCTCCTGCTTCCTCTCCGGACTGGGCGGTTGCCTGTTCGATCCGCCACGGGCCGCACTGGTTATCAAATTTACCCGTCCCCATGAACGGGGCCGCTTTATCTCCCTGCTGATGATGCTGGAGAGCGCGGGAGCCGTCACCGGTGCCCTGCTCGGCAGCTGGCTGCTGCGTTTTGACTTCACCTACGTCTGCCTGCTGGGCGCCGGACTCTTCACCCTGGCGGCCCTGTGCAACTGGACCCTGCTGCCCGCCTACCGCCTCTCGGTCAAACCGACCCCGATGCGGGAAGGGTTGGGACAGGTGCTGGCGGATCGCGCCTTCTGCCGACTGGTACTGATCCTGAGCGGCTACTACATGCTGTGGGTACAGGTGATGCTGATTTTCCCCATTCTGGTCAAGCAGCTCTCCGGTACCACCACGGCGGTGGGCTGGATGTACAGCCTGGAAACGGCGCTGTCACTGGCGCTGCTCTACCCTATCGCCCGTTTCAGCGAGCGGCGCTATCGGCTGGAGAGCCGACTGATGGCAGGTATCCTGCTGATGACGGTGGGGATCGGGCTGGTCGCTTTCGTCAGCACCCTCTCCGGCATCTTCGTACTGCTGGCCTGCTTCTATCTGGGGATCATCATCTGTGAACCGGCCCGGGAGACCCTGATGACCCGGCTGGCCAACCCCACAGCCCGCGGCAGCTACATGGGCTTCAGCCGCCTCGGACTGGCGCTGGGGGGCATGACCGGCTACGTGGGCGGCGGCTCCCTCTATGACTTCTCGCTGCAACAGGGACAACCGGCCCTCCCCTGGCTGGTGCTCGGTACCATAGGCGTCGCCACCATGTTGCTGCTGGCCCGCTGCTTCTCCCGCCGCCCGGAGCTGGCTATCAGAGCCGCCGCCTGACGACCGCCCCACCTGCGGCAGCCCAATCAACGGTGCTGCCGCTCACCCCATATTCTGCAAGTCATCACAGCAAAAGGTTGCGAATTACAACTTTTACGCTATTTTAGTTGTCATGCACAACTAAAAAGGAAACCACGACATGGATCCCCGTCCCCTGCGCGCCCTGTCGCGCGATCTGGTTCGCGAACTCGGCATGCTCTCCCAGCAGTGCGGCAATCTGGCCCTCACCCCCATCGAGGCTCACCTGCTGATCGAGCTGGAAAACGCCCCGGCCACCAACCAGCAGCTGGCAGAAAAGCTGCACATCGACAAATCCAACGCCAGCCGTCCGCTGGCGCGCCTGGCCGAGCGGGAGCTTATCAGCTGGCACCCGCACCCCTCTGATGGCCGCAGCAAGGAGGCCCGCCTCACCGTCAACGGTCAGGGGATGCTGCTGGAGTTGCACCGTGAGATGGACGGGGCGATGGAGGAGATGCTGGCACAGTTGAGCCTGCCCGAACGGGAGCAGCTGTGGCAAGGGCTGCGGCTCTATCGCAGCGCCCTCTCCCGCGCCCGTCGCCAGCGGGGTTACCGGATCCGCCCCATCACGGCGGCGGACAATGCCCAGATCGCCTTGGTGATCCGCGCCGTATCAGCCGAATATGGCCTCACCGCTGACAAGGGGTATGGGGTCTCGGATCCCAATCTCGACACCCTCTCCCAGAGCTATCAGGGGAAGAAGAGTCGCTACTGGGTCATCGAAGGACCGGACGGTTCCATCCTCGGCGGTGGTGGTATCGCGCCATTGGCAGGAGAAGAGGGAGTCTGCGAGCTGCAGAAGATGTACTTTATGCCAGCACTGCGCGGACTGGGCCTTGGCAAGCGGCTGGTATTGCAGGCACTGGACGAGGCGCGCGCGCTTGGTTATCAGCGCTGCTATCTGGAAACGACCGAGGTCTTGCGCGAAGCCACCAGCCTCTATGAATCACTGGGCTTTGAACACCTGCCCGGCCCCCTTGGCTGCACCGGCCACGGGGATTGCGAGATCTGCATGGTGCTGACACTGGGGTAGCCCCCCTCATCCCCAACCCTTCTCCCGCAAGGGGAGAAGGGGGCAAAAACACTTCCGCGATCTTTCAGGCTGACCTCCGATGGTTCCCTCTCCCTCTGGGAGAGGGCTAGGGTGAGGGCTGCTTGCGACTGGTATATGCTGAACCATTCCCCCCTGCATCCCTCCTTAAAACAGGCAAAACGGCACAAAACAAGAGACCCCGCCGAAGCGGGGTCTCTTTGATTATCTGCCAATAAGCAAACCAGCAGTGATCAGTGCTCGCGAGTCTGGCGGAACTCGACGTCCGGGTGACGCTCCTGAGCCAGGCGCAGGTTGACCATGGTCGGTGCGATGTAGGTGAGGTTGTCACCGCCATCGAGGGCCAGGTTGACCTCGTTCTTGCGCTTGAACTCTTCGAACTTCTTGACGTCGGTCCCTTCCACCCAGCGGGCGGTGGAGACGTTGACCGCCTCGTAGATGGCCTCGACGTTGTACTCGCTCTTGAGGCGCGAAACCACCACGTCAAACTGCAGCACACCGACCGCACCAACGATGAGATCGTTGCTGATCAGCGGACGGAACACCTGCACCGCCCCCTCTTCAGAGAGCTGGACCAGCCCCTTGAGCAGCTGCTTCTGCTTGAGCGGGTCGCGCAGGCGGATGCGGCGGAACAGCTCCGGTGCAAAGTTCGGGATACCGGTGAACTTGAGATCTTCACCCTGGGTGAAGGTGTCGCCGATCTGGATGGTACCGTGGTTGTGCAGACCGATAATGTCACCGGCGAAGGCGTCCTCCGCCTGCTCACGGTCACCAGCCATAAAGGTCACGGCGTCGGAGATGTTCACATCCTTGCCGATACGCACATGGCGCATCTTCATGCCCTTGCTGTAAGTACCTGACACGATACGCATAAAAGCGATACGGTCACGGTGCTTCGGATCCATGTTTGCCTGGATCTTGAACACGAAGCCGGAGAACTTCTCCTCGGTCGCCACCACTTCGCGACTCTCGGCCTTGCGCGGCATGGGAGACGGCGCCCAGTCGGTCAGGCCATCCAGCATGTGGTCAACACCGAAGTTACCGAGCGCGGTACCGAAGAAGACCGGGGTCATCTCGCCAGCGATAAAGGCATCGTGATCGAACTCGGGAGAGGCGCCCTGCACCAGCTCCAGCTCGTCGCGCAGTTGCCGGGCCAGATCTTCGCCGACGGCGGCATCCAGATCCGGGTTGTTCAGTCCCTTGACCACCCGCTTCTCCTGGATGGTGTGGCCCTGACCGCTCTGATAGAGATAGGTCTCATCCTTGTAGAGGTGATAGACCCCCTTGAAGGATTTGCCGCAGCCGATAGGCCAGGTGATGGGGGCGCACATGATCTTCAGCTCGCGCTCCACCTCGTCCATCACTTCCATCGGATCGCGCACTTCGCGGTCCAGCTTGTTCATGAAGGTGAGGATGGGGGTATCACGCAGACGGGTCACTTCCATCAGCTTGCGGGTCCGGTCTTCAACACCCTTGGCGGCGTCGATGACCATCAGGCAGCAGTCGACCGCGGTCAGGGTACGGTAGGTATCTTCAGAGAAGTCCTCGTGACCCGGGGTATCGAGCAGGTTGACCAGACAATCGGCATAGGGGAACTGCATCACCGAGGTGGTGATAGAGATACCACGCTGCTTCTCCATCTCCATCCAGTCGGATTTGGCGTGCTGGCCCGAGCCACGGCCCTTGACGGTACCGGCGCGCTGAATGGCCTGTCCGAACAGCAGAACCTTTTCGGTGATGGTAGTTTTACCCGCATCCGGGTGCGAAATGATCGCAAAAGTGCGTCTCTTGGAGACTTCACTCAGAAATTCAGCTGACATAATTCAACGTTCTTCTATTGAGCGGTGGCATCAACCACCGTGGGAATAAATCCGGAATGCCGCTCACGGCACATGTATACGCAACGAAAGCCACGCCAGCTGGCGTGTTGCCAACCTGGTGGAGAGAGGGAGGAGGGTTGCGTTACATGGGTCTTCTCGCCTGAGTCAAAGCAAAATTGCGCGACATTATACCCGCGCGAGTGAAAAATACCCAGCCTGACAAGAGATGATAATTTGGCCGCTCAGCCGTTCCACAGGTTCCAACTGAACAGAAAATCAAACACTCCGAATCGGATGGCAGCATCCGGACCACGTGGAGTTGGCCTCCTCCCCATGCCAGCAACAACCACTCTTGATAAATTTTCATACTTGGACTTTCCCTATCCAGCTACAAATATGTAAATCGTATCTACATAATGGAGAGGTCATTACATGAAACATTCCACCCTGCACAATCAACAGATCGTCATTATCGGTGGTACCTCGGGTCTTGGCCTGGCCACCGCCCAACAAGCGATCGAGCAAGGCGCCAAGGTCATTATCGGCGGTTCCAGCCGTGAGCAGCTTGCCACTGCGCTGGCTGAACTGGGCCCAAGTGCCAGTGGCCATCAACTGGATATTCTCGACGTCGACTCCGTCAATCACTTTTTCAACCAGCTGGATTCGCTGGATCATCTCGTCATCACCGCCGCCGTCATGCGACCAGGCAGCTTTCTCACCGCTGCCATCGAGGATTTGAAAATCAACATGGACAGCCGCTTCTGGGGAAGTGTTCATGCGATCCGCGCCGCAGCACCCAAACTGTCCGAGCGCGGCTCCATCGTGCTCACGTCCGGGATGGTGACGCGCCGCCCACAACTGGGTAAAGCACTCCCTGCCGTTGCAGCTGGCGCGGTTGAAACGCTGGCTCACAGTCTGGTTACCGAGCTGACCCCCCGTCGGATCAACGTCATCAACCCGGGCCCCATGCGCACTCCCATGCTGCTTAAAGCACTGGGCAATGACCCACAAAAAGTGGCGGCCGTGGCGCAAAGCCTGCCGTTGAAGCGCTTGGGAGAGGGAGAGGATTATGCGCAGGCCGCGCTGTTCCTGATGAGCAACAACAACATGAATGGTGAGGTGCTTCATCTCAATGGTGGCAGCGCCTGGGCATAACGCCCTTCTGACGGTCTTCTGCGCTCGCGCTTGCCAATCTGTCATCGCAGGCAAGAACGAGCGCAGGGGGACGAGCATCATCGCCGTATCAGTGTGCTCCCCAATATCGATGACTCCCTGGTGAGTGACAATACCCAGCCCGTCACTCGTCTGTCTCCACCCGGTTGCGCCCCGCCTCTTTCGCACGATACAAAGCATTGTCGGCACGCTGGATCAAGGCCGCCAGATCCTGATCATCGTCTCGCAGAGAGGCACATCCGATGCTGATGGTTACCGGGTACGACATACCGGGCAGCGCCCGGTTGGCGACCGAGTGACGGATCCGCTCAGCCACCCGGCACGCTTCTTCAAGGCTGGTATCCGGCAGCAGGATCAAGAACTCCTCTCCGCCGGTACGCCCCAACTGATCCTGGTGCCGCAGCTGACGATCTGCCGCCCGAGAGACCCATTGCAGCACCCTGTCTCCTTGATGATGGCCCAGGGTATCGTTGATCCGCTTGAAGTGATCGATATCGAACACCAGCAGACAAAATGGCGTGCCCTGCCTGCGAGCCAGCGCCAGCATATCGCTGCCCTGCCGCAGCACCCGACGGCGGTTGTTGATGCCGGTCAGCTCATCGGTAAAGGCCAGACGACGCATCCGACGGTTGCGATCAAGCAGCCACCCCATCGTCAGCAGCGCCAGTACCCCGCAGAGCACCATCACCACCAGCAGCCAGAAACGACGCTCCTTGACCTGCTCCAGCTCCTGCTGCTGCAGTCGCTGCTCGACTCGCAGTCGCTCGTTCTCCCCCTCCTGACGGGCCAGCTCAAACTCGCCGCGAACCCAGGCCGTGCTCTGTTCCCGTAACAGCTGATCGAGCCGCTGCTCCTGCACCAGATGCTCCCGCAATGCGGCCAGTGCCGCCGGATAATCGCCTTGCAACTCGAGCGCCCGACTGCGTACCCAGTAGAGCTCGAGCAAAAAGCGTACGTGCCCTTCCACCTTCAAAATCGACTCAATCTTCTCAAGCGCATGCAAGGCTGGCACCGGTTTCTGCTCTTCGACTCTCAACCTCGCCCGCACCAGCTCGAGATGCGCATGGAGGATGGGGTCAACGTCGGGAGAGAGCACCTTCGCCGCTTGTGCCAGCAAGCGTCCGGCATCAGCGGGGCGATCCAGCCCGAGCAGAGCCTCGGCCTGCATCACCATGCGTTCGGCATGCTCAATCAGGTATTGAGGCTGATTATAAAAGGCCGCACTGCGTTCAAGCTCGCCCAGCGCATCCTGATAACGCCCGGTCTGCAGATAGACCATCGCCAGTTGATCAGTTAGCCTTGCCGAGCCAAATCCATCGTGGCTCCTGGCAAAGTGTTCGCTCAACCGGTTGAGGGTGGCGAGCGCTTCGGCGTAGAGGCCCATACGACGAAATGTGGCTGCAATCTCGAGCTGTGCCTGGTGATACCAGGTGGGCAACCCCAGCTGCTCATAGATATTGTGCGCCTTGGTGAGATCCATCAGTCCCTGGCCTGAGACCCCCTGAAACGACAGCATGGCCCCCCGGCGGGCCAGCGCCAGCGCCTCCAGCTTCGGCACGGCGGCCTCCCTTGCCAGCCGCAGCCCCTCATCGTAATCGTGACGAGCCTTCGCTACCTCGCCGAGCAGCTGATTGAACCAGCCGCGGCAAATCGTCAGCTCCGCCACGGCGGCGTCATTACCCTGCTCGCGCGCAACGATCAGCATCCGCTCTGCATTGGCGATGGCGGTTCGGGACTCCTGCATGTCATCGGCCGATTGGGCCCAGCAAGCCAGACGACTGATCCGCATCTGCTGCGACGGCGGATAGGCGTTGCCGTCCCGCTGCAAACGGGCAACGCGTTCCCGCAACAACTCGATCGGCTGATAGACCCGCTCCATCCCTCCCAGTTCATTTTCCAACTGCTCGGGGGACAAGGGGTTGGCTGCCAGCCCGAACACCGCCAGCAACAGCAGCAAGGCAAGTCGGCTCATACACACTCCGGATCAATGGGAAAGATCATCGGGCAAGCCGATGCCGGAAAATCATCATCTTTTCCCCTGTAACAATGGTTGTAAAGGCTATCACCCGGACAGAGAGCCCGAATGGCAGGCTAGTCACATTTTACTGCGATATCATCGCGTTGAAATGAAAGCGGGGACGCACAGCGAAAAAGAGGGGGCGGGATAACAACTCAAGAGGGGTTGCCCCCTCCCGGTCACTAGTGGTGCTGCCAGCGCCGCAGCAGTCGGCCGCGCAGGCCGCAATCGAGCAGCCAGCTGTTGTCAAAGACCCGCAACAGCGCCTGCTTGGCGTGGCGGGACATGGCGACGGCGTGAAAACGGGTCTGGCGCTGGCGATAGCGGTTCATCTGATCGAGCAGGGGATGGGGCAGGCTCTGGGCGATAAAGTCGGAGATGACCAGCACGTCCGCCTTGGCAAAGGCAGGATCATCGAGCTTGGCCAGCGCTTTTTCCAGGCAGGGCACCAGGTCGGTACCGCCGTGAAAACTCATGGAGAGGAAGCGCTCCGCCTTGTCCAGACCGGTATCCGCGGTGATCTCGAGGGTCGCCACCTCGGTGGAGAAGAGCATCAGGTAGCAGCCTCGCTTCTCATCCATCGCCACCTTGAGCAGCGCCAGAAACAGCGCCTTGGCACACTCCTCGGGATAACCGCCCATAGAGCCCGAAGTATCGACGCAGACGATAAAGGGGCCCCGTTGCTGCAACTGCTGCCCCCCCTGCTCCGGAGTGCGCAGCATGATGCGCTGGCGCGGCAAGGTGCCACGTGACTGGTAGCTGAGCAGTCGCCGCTCCAGATAGCGGCAATAGAACTCCAGCTCCAGCTCCGGTAGCCCCAGCATCACCGCCTCGCTTGGCAGTAGCCGCATCAGATCGCTGGCCTGATGGATGCCCACCAGATCGTCCGGCACATCGTCGCTGGGTGCTGGCTCCAACTCCAGCACCTGAACCGGCGGCACAGGTTGCTCCTGCGCCCGCCGATCCCGCTCGCTGCGCCCGAGCAGACCTGCAATCTCCGCCAGCAAGGGCTCGCGCTGCAACATGCGGGCATACTGCTTGACCAGCACCAGACTGCGCTTGTGCCAGTGCCCCTGCGCCAGATCCCACAAACCACCGGCGGAGATCTGGTTGGGGTCAAGGGCATCGGCCAGGGTGCGGCTCGCCAGCAGCTGATCTTCAATCTCCTGACGCTGCTTCTCCCGCTCCGCCTCGGCGATCTGCTGCTGCAGTTGCAACAGGCTCCCCACCAGACTGGCGCGCCACTTGTCGATAAAGAGCTGGCGCAGCCCCTCGGTGGGGTGGGCCGTCAGCTGACGCACCAAGGAGCGGGCCTCACCGGCGAAGGGGCTGTACTGCTCCAGCGACTCCAGCAAGCCGGGCAGGCGACCAATCAGCTCGGTCATCGGCAGTTGCCGATGCGCCTGATAGAGCAGGTACTCCTGCTCCAGCGCCACCGGCACCGGTTTGTGACGGATCTCCTCGCCAAGCTGCTCGCCCCAGCTCTGCAGGCGCTTTTTCAGCAGCTTGCCCTGTAGCGGGGAGCGTTTGATAAATTCGGAAATCTTGGGTGAGGCTGCCAGCAGGAGCGCCACCTCACCCGCAAGCTCCCCTTCGCCAATCAGGAGCCCCAGATCCAGCATGCCGATCTCAAGCATGAGCGCTCCTTACTCGTCCAGCCTTGGCAACCGCTCGCGCCACTGGGTCAGCTCGCTGCGCAGCAGTTCGAGATCCCGGTTCAGCACGAAGAAGCTGTCCTCCACCTGCTGCAACCAGCGTGAGTCGATAAAGAGGTGTTGTTGGTGACGCTCGAACAGGCTGCGCTGCTGCTTGAGCATCTGCATCACCTTGCCGACCTGAACCAGCTGCTCGTCGAGCGACTGCAACCAGGGCGCCAGCACCACCTCGGGGATGGCGTTGCGCTCCATCAGCACCAACGGGATCTGCTGGCGCTGGATATCGAGCACCTGCAGCCGCAGCTCATCGTCCAGCACCAGCTCGTAATGCCCCTCTTTCGGGTTGCCGAACTCATAACCCACCAGCGCCTCACCGGTGGGATGCCAATGGGAGAGCAAGGTGCGATCGAACACCAGGGTGCGGGTGAGACGCTCGGGATCGCCGCCATCCAGCGGCGCCGGGGTGAGCAGATGGAAGTGCACCTGCTTGCCAAAGGGTCTGGCATTGGCAAGCGGGATCTCGATACCCCGGGCCCGCCGGCCAAACCACTGCTTGCGTTGCCGGGCCTTTGTGCACAGGCGCTGGGCCACGCTCTGTTTGAGCTGTTTGAACTGATCCCGAAGGGCGAGTAGCTGACGGGTCATCGCCAGTTGCTGATAGCCGTAGAGACGGGAGAATTCGGTCATCATCTCCAGCAGGGCGGTGCGGGACTCCTCGTCATGCCAGAGACAATCCTTGAACAGCAGCAGATCTACCGGTGCGACCTCATCGCGGCCATTGAAGAAGGCGCTCGCCTTGATAAGCCGTACTGCCTTCTTCCAGCGACGATCCGACACATAGCAGCGATGGGCCAGCTGGCTGTCGAGCTGCTGGCGCAGCTGATAGATGAGCTCGAAACAGGCATCCGGCAGGCGCACCTGTTCAATCTGGCTCTGCCACTGCTCGTACTCATCCCCCCGGATCTGCAGGGATTCCGGCAGGTTCTGGTGAGCGTGGCCATCGCTGGCCAGCATGGATTGAAAGTTGGCTTTCTCCTGCACCCGGTCCATCCAGATCCGCACCAGCATCCGGTCGTAGAGCGCTTCCAGCCCGCTGTCCGGCGCCGGCAGCTCGTTGGAGGCAGTCACCAGCAAGCGCATCGGGATGGGGTGCTGGCTGTCGCCATTGCGAAACTGCCGCTCGTTGATAGCGGTGAGCAGGGTGTTGAGGATGGCTGGACCTGCCTTCCAGATCTCGTCGAGAAACACCACCTCAGCCTCCGGCAGATAACCAGTGGTGAGGCGCAGGTATTTGCCATCCTCTTTCAGCGCCTGAATGGAGAGGGGGCCAAACACCTCCTCCGGCGTACTGAAACGGGTCATCAGGTATTCAAAGTGGCGGGCGTCGTGAAAGGCCAGCTTGAGGCGGCGGGCAATCAGGCTCTTGGCAATACCGGGTGGCCCCAGCAAGAAGACACTCTCGCCACTGAGGGCTGCCAGCAGACCGAGGCGCAGGGCATCCTGCCGTTCGTAGAGCCCCTCACCGAGGGCGGCCAGCAGCCGGGGCAGCCGCTCCTGGATGGGAATAAGACGCGCAGGATTCTGGGCTTGAGCTAAAGACGACATAGAGAGTGTTCCGAAGCTGGGATGATGTTAGCCCCAAGGCGCGATATCCATTTGCTCGACCTTGGGTTTTGTCTTGTTATGATGTTTATTCTGGTATCTCTTGCCGCACAATACCCGCCTCTGGCAGGAAAAAACGCAAGGGCAGTGCGATACCGTATCGGCAGCGTGCTGCGCCCATGCATAGCCAGTGTCGTGATGAGCACCATGCCCGCATGCGCCAGATGATGCGTTGCAAAGGGTGCAGCAAAAGCGGTTCGAGTGTACCCTGCGCAACACAATTTTCCCCAATGCAGATCAAGAGTGAGTCGCCTCAAATGCAAGATCCCGTTCGTCAGAGCATGTTGGCCCGCATGGGCATTCAAAGCTGGCAACTGCGTCGTCCGGCATTGCTGGGCGCAGCACCCGCTCCCGAGCTTGAGCAAAACGCCACACAGCCGGGCCAGACGGCACCGGCCACCCGCGCTCCGCTACCCAGCGGCAAACTCTGGTTGCTGGCGCCTCAGCTGCCTGCCACCACGCTGCTGGCGGATATCTGCCAGTTGCTCGGCATGACCCCCGACGAGGTCTCACTGCTCAGCGAGCTGCCGCCTGCCGATCTGCAAGCGGCGGATGCCTCCCCTCTGCTCTGGCTGACGGAGGCCAACCCCGCACGGCCTGATGCGCTGATCTGCCCGCTCGCCCCCAGCGCCGCGCAAAAGCGCGCCCTGTGGCAACAGCTGCGCCAACACCTTGCGGCCAACGCGGCGTGATCCTGCATCATGCCGCCAAGTCCCACTGTGATGCTGCTCTTTTTACCTGATTTTACAAATGCCGCTTCTGCAACCTCTGCTAACCCCAGTGCCCAACATCTTGCCATCCGGAGCCCCCATGCCTGAATTTCGTCCCCTGCTCGAGAGCGATTTCGACCTTGTCTACCCCATCGAGCAAGCCGCTCACAAGGAGCCGTGGAGTGAGGCCAACCTGCTCTCCTGCTTCGGCCCTCGCTATCTCAACGGCTTGATGCTGGTCGATGGTCGCCCGGCGGGCTTCTATATCTCGGATCTGGTGGCCGGTGACAGCTCGCTGATGAATATCTGCGTGCATCCGGCGTTTCAAGGCAAGGGGTTGGGACGGGCGCTGTTGCAGGCCTATCTGGCGCGCAGCAAGCAAGCCGGGGCAGAGGCCTGGTTTCTCGAGGTGCGGGCCGGTAACCAGACCGCCATCAACCTCTACGAGAGCGCCGGTTTTGCCGAGTATTGCCGCCGCGCCGACTACTACGGCACCGGCAATGACCGGGAAGATGCGGTGTTGATGTCGCGACTGTTCGATTTCGGCTGATCCAGCCTGTTCGTCGCGCCCAAGCCTTTTGTCCCCCCTCAATCGAGGGGGGCGTTGTCCAGCGCGGGATCCTGCAAGGCCAGGGTGGTATGCACCACCGCCTCGAATCCGGCACCGGAGAGCGGCATATAGAAGCCACGCAGCCAGGTTTTCCCCGGCATCCAGATCTGGTCGATATCCACCACTATCTTGATGGGTCTGAGGGGCTGGCCCGGCTGTTGAATATAGATGCCTGGCGGCGTGGCGACTTTGGGAAAGCGGCGCAGGATCTGCTCGCTGCCATCCCCCTTGCCCGGGTTGAGCCGCACCTTCACCAGCCGGGCAAGCGGGCCAGCCATCTCCTTGCTCTGCCAGAATTTCTTCTCCAGATCGCCGCAGCGGCGGCACTTGGGGGTCTCCAGCACATAGAGCAGCGGATAGCCCAACGCCAGCGCCTGTTGCTGCGCCTGCTGATACCCCTCGGCCCCCTGATACCAGGGATTGGCGGGCCCCTGTGATGAGGTTCCGGCAAAGAACCAAAACGCAACGCCCCCCACCACCATCAGCCCAACCGCGGCCAACGCCCCTTTCACCCACAGATTCATATCATTAACCCTCTCTCTGCCTCCTAGCAGTATCGGCCAGTCTGCGCAAAGGGAGAGCTATTTGCGCTCTTTGTGATCCAAGACAAACGGCGAACACTTGTAAGCCGTAATGTTGGAGTTTAAACTCTAGCCCGATTTTTAGTGCCCTCGCGGGCGTACAACTGTAATTAAAGGATGTTTAACTGATGCCGAAGCTTCATCTGGTTCGACTGATGCGTGAACGTATTGCCCAGCTTGGCAACAAGGCTGCCCTGCGGGTTCAGCAAGATGGCCAGTGGCGCGCCATCGGCTGGCGTACTCTGGGCCAGGCCATGGACTACTGCGCACAGGCGCTGATCCGGGCCGGCCACCAGCCAACCGAAATGGTCGGCATCTATGCCCGCAACATGCCGGAGTGGACCCAGGCCGATCTCGGCATCCTTGCCGCCCGCGGTGTCAGCGTCCCTATCTACCCCACCAGTACGCTCGATCAGCTGCGCTACATCGTCAAAGATGCCGGCATCAAGGTACTGTTCGTTGGCGAACAACCTCAGTTCGATCAGGCGCTGAACCTGCTGCAAAACGGCGAAATCCGCCAGATCGTCGCTCTCGATGGCAACGTCAATCTGCGCGGCTGCGAGCATGCGAGCCACTTCCAGACATTTCTGGTCTCCGGCAACCATCAGCCCAGTGAACAGGAACTGCGAGTACGGGAAACCCAGTACCGGATGGATGATCTGCTGACCCTGATCTACACCTCCGGCACCACAGGCGAGCCCAAGGGGGTCATGCTCGACTTCAGCAACATCGCCGCCTGTTTCGAGATGCACAACAGCCGCCTCGACCTCAATCAGCAGGATGTGTCGCTCTGCATGCTGCCGCTCAGCCACGTGTTCGAGCGGGCCTGGAGCTACTACGTGCTCTATTGCGGCGCCGAGAACGTCTATATCCGCGATCCGCAGAAGGTGATGGATGTGATTGGCGAGGTGCAGCCGACCGTGATGTGTGCCGTGCCGCGCCTCTACGAGAAGGCCTACGCCATGATCCAGGCCAAAGTCGCTCAGGCTCCGGCTCTGCGCCGCGCCCTGTTTGGCTGGGCGACCAAGGTCGGCAAGCAGATGGTTGCCACCCGTCAGGCGGGCAAGTCCGCTTCCCCGCAGCTCTACGGCCAGCTCTGGCTCGCCGAGCGACTGGTGTTTCGCAAGCTGCGCGCCCGCTTTGGCGGCCGCACCCGCTTCCTGCCGGTGGCGGGCGCCCGTCTGGCCGACGACGTGAACCTCTTCTTCCAGGCGATGGGACTCAACCTCAAGTACGGCTACGGCATGACCGAGACCACCGCCACCGTCTGCTGCTACGAAGACAGCCAGTTTAAGCTCGGCTCCATCGGCACGGCACTGAACGGCATCGAGGTGAAGCTGGGTGAGAACAACGAACTGCTGGTGCGCTCCCCCACCGTGATGCGCGGCTACTACAACAAGCCGGACGCGACTGCCGAAGTGATGACCGAAGATGGCTTCCTGCGTACCGGCGATGCCGGTGAGCTCGACAGCCAGGGCAATATCTACTTCACCGAACGTCTCAAGGAGCTGATGAAGACCTCCAACGGCAAGTACGTGGCCCCGCAACTGGTGGAAGGGACCATCGGCAAGGATCGCTTTATCGAGCAGATCGCCATCGTCGCCGATGCCCGTCACTTCGTCTCGGCGCTGATCGTCCCCTGCTTCGAGTCGCTGGAGGAGTACGCCCGCTCCATCAACCTGCAGTACCAGTGCAAGACCGAGCTGCTGCGCCACTCCCGGGTAATGGAGTTCTTCGAAGCCCGCATCGCCGACTTGCAAAAAGAGCTGGCCAAGTTCGAGCAGGTGAAGAAGTTCACCCTGCTGCCGAGCGCCTTCTCCATGGAGCTGGGTGAGCTGACCCCCACCATGAAGCTGCGCCGCAAGATCATCGAGGCCAAGTACCAGAGCGAAATCGAGGCCATGTACAACCACGTCTGATATCGCTCAGGTTCAGAGAAATCAAAAAGCCGCTCACTCGAGCGGCTTTTTGTTGGCACTTTGGTTGGTACGAACCCGCCTTCAGGCCGTAGTGTTACTGGTCCCGAAGTAGTCGGCCAGGAAGTCATCGAACGACACGCTGTCGCTGCGCTCGCGCTCCCGCTGCTTGGCCAGCGAATCCTTCGCCTCACCGGCAAAGTAGGCCTCATCCCAGTACTGCAGTTCGCCTGCCAGCAGCTCCTCGCGATAGCGGGTCGCCAGTTTGTCGCCGTAGCAGCCATTGTCCTTGCCACTCTCCAGCAGCTCCTTGAGCATGCGGGCGGAATAGGTGAGCTCGGGGTCGAGCAGCTTCTCCCGATGCATTGCCAGCGTCTCGCGATAGCGGTTGCGGCCGCAGCAGCGATCCAGCAGATCGGCCACCTGAGCCAGCTCGTCAAACAGTTTGAGGCCGTACTCTTTGAGGCCAATGGCATTGCCCTGCTCATCTTCCAGCGTCAGGCCGGGACGACGCCCTTCCAGCACCACCTTGTTCTGGTTGCGGCGGTTGCGGGCAATCTCCTCGTCACTCAGCACCGGAGAGGGGCGCAGCAGGCACCAGACCAGGAACAGATCGAAAAAGCGGATCTGGTCGGCATCGATACCGAGCGGGGTGAAAGGGTTGACGTCTACGGTGCGCAGCTCGATGTATTCGATGCCGCGCTGATCCAGCGCATCCGAGGGCTTCTCGCCGCTGCGCGGGGTACGCTTGGGGCGGATTGGGGCGTAGAGCTCATTCTCCAGCTGCAACACGTTGTCGTTGAGCTGACGATACTCCCCATCCACCTTGACCCCGATCTTGGCAAAGTCGGGATTGTGGGTATTGATGGCGCGGCGCAGGCTGCTGACATAGGCTGGCAGATTGTCGTGGCTGATCTTGAGCCCAGCCTGGGCGCTGTTGGTGTAACCGAGATCGGAGAGACGCAGCGCGGTGGCGTAAGGCAGATAGAGGGTGCCCTTGCCGGTCTTCTCGAACGGCAGGTTGCTCTTGCGCCCTTTGAGGAAGGATTCGCAGATGGCCGGTGAGGCGCCAAACAGATAGGGCACCAGCCAGCCGAAGCGGTAGACGTTGCGAATAAGCCCCATGTATTTATCGGAGATAAAGCGCTGGCTGCAGCACCCTTCGCACACCAGATCCTGCCACTCGCTCCAGAAGCTGTCGGGCATGGAGAAGTTGAAGTGCACCCCGGCGATCACCTGCATCAGGCTGCCGTAACGGTTCTTCAAGCCCTGACGGTAGAGGGTCTTCATTTTGCCGATGTTGGAGCTGCCGTACTGGGCCAGCCGGATGCTCTCTTCCCCACCGACGAAGCAGGGCATGGAGAGCGGCCAAATCCGCTCGTCACCCAGATGCTGAATCACATGGTGATGGATATCGCCGAGCTGCTCCATCAGGCTGTCGATGGAGTCGGTAGCCGGGGTAATGAACTCCAGCAGGCTCTCCGAGTAGTCGGTGGTGATATTGGGATGGGTCAGGGCCGAGCCCAGCGCCCGTGGATGGTCACTCTGGGCGAGTCGGCCATCCGGCGTGATGCGCAGGCATTCACGTTCGATCCCGCGCCGGATCCCCTTGAGCGCGGTGAGGCGCTCCGGTGATCCCAACGCATTCAGCAACTCGGTGAGCGACAAGCTTGTTGTAGTCATATTCACGGCTCATGTGAGGCCGCCCCATCCGGGGCGGCTCTTGATTTTTATAAAGCGTCAGTTACGGCAACTGCAGCGGATAGATGGGAAGATGAAGCTCCTTCAGGGGTTTTTCAAGCTTTTGCTTGTCTCCCACCACCACGATCACCATGTCGGCCGGATTGAGCCAACGGGCCGCACTGGCCTTCAGCGCCTCGGGCGACACCGTTTTGATCAGATTGTTCTGGGCCTGCACATAGTCCGGTTTCAGGTCATACATCACCATCTGCAGCAGGAAGCCCGCCTTCTGGCCCAAGGTCTCGTAAGAGAGGGCATCCTGCTGGGAGACCGCGCTGCGCATATAGGCCAGCTCGACCGGGGTCGGGCCGCTCTTGCGGTAGTTGTCCATCTCCTTGAGGAACTGGCGGATGGCATCCACAGTCGCATCGGCCCGCACATTGGCGCCGGTGGCGAAGGTGCCCACCTCGCGGTTGGCGGAGAAACCCGAGCTGGCGCCGTAGGTGTAGCCCTTGTCTTCCCGCAGGTTGAGGTTGATGCGGCTGTTGAAGTTGCCACCCAGATTGAAGTTCATCAGCCCGGCGGTGAAGTAATCCCCCGTGGTATCGAACGGCATGGCGCGACGACCGATGCGGATCACCGACTGGGGCGCCCCCGGTTTGTCGACCAGATAGATGCCCGGCTTGGCCTGCTCACCCTTGAGCTTGAGATCCCCCAGAGTCGGCGTGGCCCCCTTCCACTCGGTCAGGAAGCCAAGTTGCTCCTCGATCTGCTTCTGGCCCACATCACCGACCACCACCACTTTGGCGTTAGTGGGGTTGTAGTAGGCCTGATAGAAGTGCTTCACGTCGGCCAGGGTCAGCTTGGCCACATCGGCCGCCACCCCATCGGTAGGTTGACCGAGGCGGTTTTGCTTGCCGTAGACCAGCTCGCGGAACGCCTGCCCGGCCAGCCACTCGGGCTGCTGCTGGGCCTGTTGCATCCCTTGCAGCAGCTGCGCCTTGACCCGCTCGAAGTCCGCCTCCCGCATGCCCGGGCGCTCCAGCACCTCGCGCACCAGCGCCAGGGTCTGGGGCAACTTGTCCGCCAGCGAGCTGACGGTGATGAGGTTGTTGTACTGGGCGCTGGAGACATCAATGCTTGAGCCCAGCTTTTGCAGCTCGTCGCTGAGCTGAGCCTCGGTCAGGCGCACCGTGCCCTGCCCCATCATGGCGGCAGTCAGATTGGCCAGCCCAAGCTGCCCCTTATCTTCGGCACGAATGCCGCCCGGCAGGGCAATCATGATGGAGACGGCCGGGATTTCGTCACTCTTGGTGCCAATAATCTCGATGTTCTTGTCGAGCTTGCCGTGCCAGATGGCGGGCACCTTGACGCTCACCGCCTCGCTCGCCTTGGGCTGCACGCTGCGATCGAAATTGTCTTTTACCGGTCGTTCGGCCAGCGCCTCGTCATGCTTGCTGTAATCCGGCAGCTCGCGCTTGGCGGGGGTAAAGTTCGGGGTGGCAACCTGCCACTCTGTCTTGCCCTTGGGCACCACGCTCAACACCACCGCCGGCTTGTCGGCGATGAACTTGTCGTAGGCGGCCTTCACCTGCTCCGGTGTCACCTTGCCGATGGCATCGAGAGTCTTGAACACATAGTTGGGATCCTGGGCAAACACCTGACCCATGGCGAGCTGGCTCACCTTGCCGGAGACGCTATCCAGACCCCAGATGGCTGAGGCGCGGTACTTGGCGATCGCCTTCTCCAGATCTTCCGGCTTGAGGCCGCGCTGGGCGAACTCGCCGATCACCTTGTCCACCTCCCCCTTGAGGGTCTTGAGGCTGCCATCCACCGACGGATTGGGATAGGCGTAGACGGTGAGGGTACAGGCCAGCTCTTCACAGTAGTGGGACGCTCCCACATCGATCGCCTTGCCGGTTTTCACCAGCGACTGGTAGAGCATGGAGCTGGCGGAACCTCCCAGCACGTCGGCAAACATGTCGAGTGCCGGCTCCTGCGGATCGCCAAGGGAGACGGTGGGGTAGCTGATATAGAGCAGCGGCAGGTGTACCTTGTCCTGCAGCGTCACGTAGCGGGTCTCGGGCAGAGTCACCGGCTTTGGCGTCGGCTCGGCCACGTCCGGGCCGCGCGGGATGGAGCCGAAGTACTTCTCGATCCACTCGAGGGCCTGCTTGCTGTCAAAGTCGCCGCCCAGAGTCAGGGTGGCGTTGTTGGGGCCATACCAGCGCAGGAAGAACTGCTTGAGGTCGTTCACATCGACCCGGTCGAGATCTTCCACGTAACCGATAGGCTGCCAGGAGTAAGGGTGAGTACGCGGATAGAGCGCCTCCCCCACCTTCTCGCTCACCAGCCCGTACGGCTGGTTGTCGACCCGCTGGGCCCGCTCGTTCTTGACGGTGGCGCGCTGGATCTCGAACTTCTTCTGGCTCACCGCATCGAGCAGGAAGCCCATCCGGTCCGCCTCCAGCCAGAGCACTTTTTCCAGCTGGTTGGCCGGCACTGTCTCGTAGTAGTTGGTGCGGTCCTTGTTGGTGGTGCCGTTCATGTCGCCACCGGCTTCGTTGATGATCCGCATATGCTCCTGATCACCGACGTGTTTCGAGCCCTGGAACATCATGTGCTCAAAGAAGTGGGCGAAACCGGACTTGCCGACCGTCTCGCGGGATGAACCGACGTGATAGGTCACATCAAGGTGTACCAGCGGATCGGAGCGATCGGGGGCCAGGATCACGGTCAGGCCGTTGTCCAGCTTGTACATCTGGTAGGGGATGGCGAGCTTGCCCTCCTCCTTGCCCTGTTCGGCGATCAGGGTCGGTGCCGCCAGCACCGGCAGGGTGAAGCCCAGCAGAATCGTTAAAGGTATGACTTTGTTCACGGTAACCTCGTGAGTGACAAAAACAGGCTAGAAAATATGACTGGCCAGCAGAAAAACCAGGGCATAACGGAACAATTTGCCGAGCCCGATCAAAATGAGAGAGCGCCAGAAGGAGAGGCGCAGCCAACCAGCCAACAGACAGAGACCATCACCGACCACCGGCGTCCAGGCAAGCAGTAGACACCAGTGACCATGTTGTTTGAGCCAGCCTAAGGCTTTTTGTTCCCCACGGCCTTGAAAATCTTCCGGTTTTTTCTTGAAGGTGGCGAGCCAGCCGAGCCACCAGGTGGTCATGGATCCGAGGGTATTGCCCAGCGTCGCCCACAGCAGCAGGCTCGCCATGCTCCACTCCCCTTTGGCCGCCATGGCCCCCAGCAGCACTTCCGAGCTGCCGGGCAGCAGGGTGGCAGAGGTGAATGCGCTTAAAAAGAGCCACCCCAGTCCCATCTCCATCATCTCGCTCATCCGGGATAGCCATCGGCCGCAGGCATCCGCAGCAGCAACTTGCCGCGTACATGGCCCCCTTCGATGGCCTGATGGGCCAGCGCCCCCTCGGCCAGGGGGAATTCACCGGCTAGGGTGACCTTTACCTCCCCCTGACGCAGCAGCATCAACATCTGACCCAGCTGCTTCTGGTCAGGGTGAACCAGCATGCCGACCACTTCGATCCCCGCCGCAGCCCCAGCATCCTTGATCAACTGGGCGGTAATGGTAGGCACAGTCACCAGGCGGCCACCCGGTTTGACACAGGCCAGCGCCGCCTTGCCGCTCTCGCCGCCCACCAGATCCAGCACCAGATCGACCTGGCCGACCTCTGCCACCACCCGTACTGGCCAGTTCGCATCATGGTAATCCACCATCCAGCGCGCCCCCAGAGCATGCAGAAAGCCATGGTTGTCCGGGCTGGCGGTAGCCACCACCTCGGCGCCATAGGCGTTGGCAAACTGCAACGCCAGATGGCCGACACCACCGGCACCGGCGAGGATCAAGACCCGCTGGCCGCTCTGGAGGGCGCCGTGCTCAAACAGCCCCTGCCAAGCGGTGAGACCGGCCAGCGGCAACGCGGCCCCCTGCTGCAGGCTCACCCCGTCGAGCTTGACCAGCTCGTTCTCGCTTGCCACCACAGACTCCCCGTAGCCACCGGCGGTGAGGGGAAAACCGACCATGCCGCACACCCGATCCCCCTCGACCAGTGAGGTCACGCCGGGGCCCACCTTCTCTACCACGCCGGAAATGTCATAACCCGGTGTCCAGGGCAGCTTGTCCTTGTTCTGGGCCGCCGCCCAGCCGAGACCGGCGCGGGTTTTGGCATCGATGGGATTGACCCCCGCAAAGCAGATGCGTACCCGCACTTCGCCATCGGCTGGCACCTTATCGAGGGAAGGGTTGAGCTTGAGTACCGAGGGGTCACCGAATGCGGTAATCTGTAGTTGCGTCATTGCACAATCCATCCTGTTGATTGATCAAGGGTCAACAGAATAACAGCGAGGACACCATGGCTCGAATGTTTCTTATTCCTCTGTTGCTGGCACTGGGGTGGTGGGCGTTTCTGCTCTACTTCCACATCCCGCTCAAACAGGGGGCCAAGGGGTTTTACTGGATCATCGGCATCGGTGGCGGACTGGCCGCCTTCCTCAGCCTGATGATGGTGCTGACTCACTGAGTGCCACAGCCACTCGATAACGAAAAAGGCCACAGCGTTCCGGTGGCCTTCTCACTATCCGGGTTGCTGCTCCAGCGCCGGATTGAGGTAGTAGTGGCGATTGCTCCCCTGCCCCAGCACCCCTTGCGACAGCAGATGGTGGAACACCCGATCCACCTCCTCCAGCGAGAGTGACAGCGCCTGTGCCACCGAGCGCTTGCTGCACTTGAGCTCACCACTCATCAGCGCACCGCGCACCTGCGCCAGCACTTCGGGGGCTGGCTCTGGGGGCATGATGGGCTCGGGCTGGGCTGCCATCGCCAACGCTGCCTGCGCCTCTCTGCGAGCTTGATCCTGCTGCCAGCGCCACATCCGGCGAAAGCGGTTCTCCTCGCCGATCAGACTAACGAAGAAGGCACCGAACACGTCGAGCAGCACCGAGAGGAAGCAGACCAGCAGGAACTGCACCTGACTGATGCTCATCCCCACCCCGTCCGCCAGACTGCTCATCAGCCCCAGCATGGAGGATTGTTCATTGACCGGTTTGGCATCGCGCTGCTGACGCAGCTCATCCTGCTGCAAGCGCAGCTTGGTGTTGGCGTGCTGCAACGAGGAGACACCACTGGAGATCCGCTCCAGCTCGATGTATTTGCGGGCTGCCTCCTCGTTGAGCTGGATCTGCCGCTCGATGCTGGCGATCTGCTCATCGAAACGGGCAAGCTCCCGCTCGTGGCGCGCCTGCTGGCTCAGTACCGTATTGGTGGCGCTGTTGATGCCACCGATACTGCCGCCGATGGAGATAGCCGCCAGCACACTGTAGAACAACAGCGACCAGAAAGCGCCACTCAAATCCCGCCGCGCCTTGCGCTCGCCATACTCGTACCAGACGTAAAACTTGCCCAGCTCGAAGATGATGGCCAAGCCGCCGAACAGCCACTTCATCAGCGGGTTGTCATCGATGGAGAGGAACAGCAGCAGGGAGAAGATAATGGAAGCCAGAATGGCCAACCCGGTGAAACTGTATACCGTCGTCAGAGCAAACCACCCCTTGGGGTAGCGTAGTGTGGAGGAGTCATGTGTGGTCATGATGAAGGGGTGTGCTGTGCAGGAAAAGTTGGCTGCCGATTATAGTCGCCAGACTCGCCCAGAGAAGGGCAAATGACTGAATTCCTTCAGATTGGCAACCAGCTGCCCAGAGTGCGACCAAAACGGACAAATCGGCAGCAGAAAAGCGATACAATCCCTCCCTGACTTGATCATGTGGTGAGATGGGGAACAGTTCCGCCCGGGTTCAGCTCCGGTCTGTACACTCATCCACCGTTGCAATTATCCGAGGCCATCATGAACAGTAAGACCACTTTGCTACTCTCCCTTCTTCTGGTTACCGGCAGCGCCGCAGCGACCCAGCAATATCAAGAGAGCAGTGGCTCCGAATTCTCCGTCGATGAGCTTAAATTCAATCTGGACTGGGATGACAAGCAGTTCGGCTGGACCCAGAACGACTGCCTCGACTTGGGGGTCGGCGAAACCGCACCGGCCGACTGCAGGGCGGTCAAATTCAATCTGGAAGATGAAGAGAACCGCAACCAGCCACCGCAAACCAACCAGCTCCCTGCCAACTCGCAGAGTGGCCAATAACGACAGGAGTACCCTTGCGATGACCCAAGCCAAACACAACCCCGTTATCCAGCGTGGCGCCCTGCTGCTCTCCCTGCTGATGGCGCATGGCATCGCGGTTGCGGCGCCGCCAAGCAAAAATGGCGATGGCATCAAGATCTCCGGTGATGACATCAAGATCAATCTCGACTGGGATGACAAAGAGTACGACTGGTGGCAGGACAACTGTCTGGATCTTGGCATTGGCGACAGCCGGATCAAACTCAACTGCGACAAGATGGATGGCAAGTACCGGGATCACTACAACCGCAGCATCCACAGCGGCAATAACCCCGGGCAAGGTCACGACAAACAGAAAGATAAAAACAAGGGCAACGACAAGAAGAACTGAACGCCCTCTCCTGATGCAGCAGGGGCCTGGTGCCCCTGTGCTGATTGTTTTACCAATAATTCTCCGCACTGATATTGCCCGGCGCCCGCCGCAGATTCTTGGCCAACCCCAGCGCCAGCAAGGTCTGCTGGGTCTCTTTCACCATCTCCGGATTACCGCAGATCAGCACCTGACTCAGCTCGGGTGAGAACTCCAACCCCACTCGATCCTGCAACTGACCATTGGCAATCGCCGCCGGGATCCGCCCTGCCATTGCATCGAGCCAGGGCTCGCGGCTGACAAAGGGGACATAGCGAAAGCGCTCGCCATATTGCTCGGCAAAGCTGGCGATCAAATCCTGATAGCTCAGCTCTTCGCCTTTGCGCACCCCATGTACCAGCACCAGATTGTCGAAACGGTTGAAGGCCTCGCCCTCGGCCAGCATGGAGAGGAAGGGGCCAATGGCGGTGCCGGTCGAGAGCAGCCAGAGATCGCGTCCGGCCGGAACCTCATCCAGTGTCAGAAAACCGGTGGCCAGAGACTGCACCAGCAGAGTGTCGCCCGCTTGCAGCGAGCCGAGGGAAGGGGTCAGCTCACCGCTCGGGATCTCGACCAGATAGAATTCGTGGTATGGCGCAGAGGGAGGATTGACGAAGGAGTAGGCGCGCTGAATGCGCCGCTCGCCCTGCTCAAGGGCCAGTTTGGTGAATTGACCTGCCTTGTAGGGGGCCAGATCGGCCGCTACCCGCAGGGAGAACAGAGTGGGTGTCCATTCGATGCGTTCGATGACGCGACCTTCGACCCAGGCCATAGAGATCTCCTCCAGAGGAACAGAGCTTCACTCTACCCCCGGGCCTGAAAATAAAAAACCCGCGCAAGTGCGCGGGTTTTCTCTGCAAAAGCGAATCGCTATTACAGGGCAACAACCTGGATCTGTACGGTTGCTTTAACGTCAGCGTGCAGCTGAACAGCAACTTCGTAGTCACCGGTGTTACGCAGAACGTTGCCCATGCGGACTTCGCTCTTGGCAACGGCTACGCCGGCAGCAGTGATGGCTTCAGCCACGTCACGGGTACCGATGGAACCGAACAGCTTGCCTTCGTCGCCAGACTTGGAAGCGATAACCACGGTAGCCAGTTCGGCCAGCTTGGCAGCACGCTCTTCAGCAGCAGCTTTGTTGGCAGCCAGTTTGGCTTCCAGCTCAGCGCGACGAGCACCGAAAGCTTCGATGTTGGCCTTGGTGGCCATAACAGCTTTGCCTTGCGGGATCAGGTAGTTACGGGCATAACCAGATTTCACGGAAACTTGGTCACCCAGACCGCCCAGTTTGGCGATTTTGTCGAGCAGGATAACTTGCATTACCTTTCCTCTATAAATTTCGTTGAGTTAGGCTTAAGTGCCGGGCCGATTCTTACTTGTTGTGCAGATCGGTGTACGGCAGCAGAGCCAGGTAACGAGCACGCTTGATGGCGCGTGCCAGCTGACGCTGATACTTGGCGCGGGTACCGGTGATACGGCTCGGTACGATCTTGCCAGATTCAGTGATGTAGTTTTTCAGAGTAACGATATCTTTGTAGTCGATCTCGGTAACGTTCTCGGCGGTGAAGCGGCAGAACTTACGACGACGGAAATAACGTGCCATGGCCTTTATCCTCTAGTCAGTGATCCAGAATTACTCTTCGGAAGCAGCTTCAGTAGCTTCTTCGCGGCGCTCGTCGTCACGACGGGTGAAGCGCTCTTCTTTGGCCTTGGCCATCGGAGAAACTTCAGTCACGGCGTGCTTGGTACGCATGATCATGTTGCGGATAACGGCATCGTTGAAGCGGAAGTTGGTTTCCAGCTCATCGATAACGGCTTGCTCTGCTTCTACGTTCATCAGAACGTAGTGGGCTTTGTGCAGTTTGTCGATCGGGTAAGCCAGCTGACGGCGGCCCCAATCTTCCAGGCGATGAATGGTACCACCGGAGGTGGTGATGGCGCCGGTGTAACGCTCGATCATGCCGGGAACTTGCTCGCTCTGGTCCGGATGAACCATGAAGACGATTTCGTAATGACGCATTTTAGCTCCTTACGGATTAATTCAGCCTCCGCCCAGGTGCAGCCAGACCTCGGAGGCAAGGAACATAAAGGTGTTTAGTCGCTGCTTTTCTAGGGCGGCGTATTGTACGAAATCACATCCCTCACTGCAACTGACTGCCTTAAATGTTTTTCCCGATGGAAATCATCAGAAACAACAATTGATAATGATTATCACTTAGATCTATTCTCTCTCCATATCCTTATGGAGGGTGATGCCATGCAACCCGCACTGACGACTACAATTCCAGCCCGCAAATTCAAACTGACCCTGCTCGGGCCTGCCTTTATCGCCGCCATCGGCTATATCGACCCGGGCAACTTCGCCACCAATATTCAGGCGGGCTCTACCTTTGGCTACCAACTGCTCTGGGTAGTGGTATGGGCCAACCTGATGGCCATGCTGGTGCAAACCCTCTCGGCCAAACTCGGTATCGTCACCGGCAAGAATCTGGCGGAGCACATCCGCGACCGACTGCCAAAACCGGCGGTCTGGGCCTACTGGGTGCAGGCAGAGATCATCGCCATGGCCACCGATCTCGCCGAATTTATCGGCGCCGCAGTCGGCTTCAAGCTACTGCTTGGCGTGACCTTGCTTGAAGGAGCCTGTATCACCGCCGTGGTGACCTGGGGGATCCTGATGCTGCAGTCCCGTGGTCAGAAACCACTGGAGTTCGTGGTCGGTGGCCTGCTGCTGTTTGTCGCGGCGGCCTACATCGTCGAGCTGATCTTCTCCCGCCCCCATCTGCCCAGCCTGCTGGAGGGGGCCCTCTTCCCCGGTCTGCCCAATAGCGATGCAGTCTATCTGGCCGCCGGTGTGCTCGGTGCCACCGTGATGCCCCATGTTATCTATCTGCACTCGGCACTGACCCAGCACACGCAGGATCAAGGCTCGGTCAGCCAGCGGCTGCACACCACCCGGGTCGATGTGGCGATTGCCATGACTATCGCCGGCTTCGTCAATCTGGCGATGATGGCGATGGCGGCCGCCGCGTTCCACAGCTCGGGCCACCAGCAGGTGGCGGAGCTGGAATCCGCCTATCAGACCCTCACTCCGCTGCTGGGTCAGGCAGCAGCCACCCTGTTTGGCCTCTCGCTGGTCGCCTCCGGCATCAGCTCTACCGTGGTGGGCACCCTGGCCGGGCAAGTGGTAATGCAGGGTTTTGTCCGCTTTACCACCCCGCTCTGGCTGCGACGCGCCATCACCATGGCTCCCGCCTTCGTGGTGATCGCCATGGGGCTCAACACCACCGAAATTCTGGTGTTGAGTCAGGTGATCCTGAGCTTTGGCATAGCGCTGGCCCTGATCCCGCTGTTGATCCTGACCGGCGATCGGGCGCTGATGGGGCAACATCGCAACCATCCGGTCACACAAGCCATAGGCCGCCTTATCGTTGCGCTGGTGATTGGCCTCAACGCCTATCTGCTGGTCGCCATGATCTAGCGAACCGTAAAACCGAGAAGAGGGGCTCATTAACACTGGTTAATGAGCCCTTTCGCACTTTGGCGTATGCTGCCGCTTTCTCTTCTCATTTATCGTTGCGGGAGCCTTGCCATGGAACATACCCGAGCCAGCTTCGTGCTGGGCCATCATCAGGAGCAGGCCAGCGTGGTCTGCTGCCAGCGTGGCGACACCACACTGCTGGTCACCGACCTCACCCCTTTTCATCCCCAGAGCCACCTCTGGCCCGATCAGCCGGGGGATGTGGGCCATGTTCGCTGGGAAGGAGGCGAAGCCACCATTGGCCCTTGCCGAATGGGGGCCATCAGCCCGGATGGCGAGCTGTTCGTCGATACTGCCATTCCGGTCAAGCGGGGCGCAGAGGGGTGGCGTTTCGTGGTGGTCCATCCAATGACCGGTGACCACGCGCTAGCCGTTGGCAGCCAGGTCGAATTGCAAGTAGATAGCGCTGCCCGCCACGCCCTGAGTCTGGGCCATAGTGGCTGCCATCTGGCGGCGCTGGCGCTCAATCGAGTACTCACCCCCTACTGGCGCAAGGAGGTAAGCGAGCGCGATGCACTGGGCCAGCCCGACTTCGATCGTCTTGCTATTCAAAGCTCGCGGGTCGAGCCTTGCGGATCGCGGGAGCAGTACCGCATAGGCAAGAGCCTGCGCAAGAAGGGGGTTAACAGCGAGGCGCTGCTGGCAGATCTGGCGCTGATTGAAGAGAAAGCCAACCAGCAACTGGCCGACTGGATCGCAGCCGGGAGCGAAATCCGCCGCAGCCGCGCAGGAGAGGCGATCATCGATTCGCGCTACTGGCACTGCACGCTGGAAGGCCAGGAGGTCACCATTCCCTGTGGCGGCACCCATGTTGCCTCGCTCGCCGAGTTGGGGGAGGCCAAGGTACAGCTCACTCAAGTGGAAGAGGACTTTGCCATGCTGACCCGGGTCACGCCAACCGGCGCCTGAGTCGCAGACTTGACTACTCAGGGCTAACGCCCAAATTGGCAATAGAGAAGTATCGCAAAGAGGGGGCATCATCATGCCCCTAAACGCCAGTCATGACGGACCGATGCTTCTCTTTTAACCACACCCTGATTAGAATGCGCCTCCCACAGGAGGCACATCCCCATGAGTAGTACTCAACTTCGCACCACCCCTGATCGACTTCGTTATCTGGTTCTCTACGAAGGCATAGGGCTGGCACTGGTCGCGCCGCTGATCAGCCAGCTGTTCGGTCAGGGCGTCGCCGAGGTCGGTTCACTGGCCATCTTCTTCTCCATCGTCGCCACCGCCTGGACCTATGGCTGGAACCTGTTGTTCGACAAGGGGTTGCTCAAACTTTGCGGGCGCACCAACAAGCGACCACTGGACCGCTTCCTGCATGCGTTTGGCTATGAGGCGAGCTTTATGATGCTCTCCCTCCCTTGTGTCATGTTCTGGCTCGATTTGGGAGTGTGGGACGCCCTGATGCTGGATCTCGGCTTCGTCGCCTTCTACCTCGTCTACATCATGGTCTTTACCTGGGCCTATGAGCGGATCTGGCCGCTGCCATCCAACCCGCAAACGGCATAAGGCCTCAGCCGCAACGAGGCTGACAGAAGGAAAAGTCAGGAAGGACTAATAGGAAGGATGGGAGAATCCCATAAAAACAATGCCAGTCAGCAAGCTGACTGGCATTGGACAAAACAGACTTTCGGACTTACTTGACGGCGTCTTTCAGAGCCTTGCCAGCCACGAATGAAGGCACGTTGGCAGCAGCAATCTGGATCTCTTTACCAGTTTGCGGGTTACGACCGGTGCGGCCTGCGCGGTGGGTGACCTTGAAGGTGCCAAAACCGACCAGTTGCACAGCATCGCCTTCTTTCAAGCTCTGGGTAATACCATTGATGATCTCTTCCAGAGCCACTTTGGCCTGAGCTTTGCTCAGATCTGCTTTGGCGGCAATCGCATCGACAAGTTGAGCTTTGTTCATAACATTTCCTTTATGATCGGGCATTTAGCGCTGGGTCACTCTATGCAAAAAAAAACGCACAGGCAAAGCCTTTATCGAGCCGAACGCGTCAAACGCTGGGGTTTTCATCAAGATCTGCGGAAATAGTCACATTCCACACGCGAAAAACCGTGAGCAGGCCTGAAACCTGCTAGCACGCAGACACAATCCGCTGACTATTTCTTCGCCACTTAACATTATCCCCCCATGGCTATTGACGCTTGCCCAGATTTTCCCTAGTTATAGGTTGTGTCACTGCTCAAACGGCTCGGAATACCGAACAATCGGCCGGCCTTTGCCCCACGGAGGGATAGGGATTATGTTGACGAAACTGGAACAGACCAAGCAGGCGCTGGCAGGCAAGCATAAGGCTATCGACGACTGGCTGGATGCAAGGCAAGCGTTGCTGGTTGGATACATGCAGCTGGCAGGCCTCACTCCGGCGCGGATCAAGCAACGCAGCCTGCCCAAAACAGAAGAGCTGCATCAGTTTTGCGACCGGCTGGTCGACTATGTCAGTGCAGGCCATTTCGAGATCTACCACCACGTCGTCACCGCCTTCGAGCAAGCCAGCGGCGAAACACTGGAGCTGGCCAAGCGCATCTATCCCCATATTCGTAACAGCACTGAATTCGCCCTCGAGTTCAACGACAAATACAGTGATGCCGACGAGGCCCAATTGCTGCTACTGGATGATGATCTCAACGAGTTGGGTCCGGTTCTGGAAGAGCGGTTCAAACAGGAAGATCGCCTGGTCAAGGCGCTTCATGTAGTGGAATCCTTGAGTACCCAGCAAGCCTGAATGCCATTTTCGGAGCAAGTTCAAGATACTGGCAACCAAGGTGGATTACACTCAGAGCAATGACCCTAGCGTCCACACTTATTGCATACAGGAGATGAGCATGTCTGAGCGCCGCCGTTTTGCACGGATCCTCTACTTGACCATGGCAGAACTCACCCAGGGGGAACAGAAGTGGCAGACCCAGCTTGTCGACGTCTCCTTGCAGGGAGCCCTGCTGATCCGCCCCGACGACTGGGAGAGCCGTGACAACAAGGAGTACCAGCTCAGCTTTATCCTGAGCGGTAGCGATATCGAGATCAAAATGCAGGTCGAGCTGACCCACGAAGCCAGCAAGAAGCTGGGTTTCTACTGCCACCACATCGATATCGACAGCGCCACCCATCTCAAGCGGATGATCGAGCTTAACGTCGGCGACGAAGAGCTGCTCCACCGCGAGCTGGAACAACTGCTGAGCGAACATCTGGAACATAGCCAGCCCTGATGGCAGGTTCCAGCCCATAAAAAAGAGCGCAGAGGCGCTCTTTTTGTTGTTCTGCTCTCTCGATTGCAATGCGGGACGATTACAGCGCCTCGAGTGCCTCTGACAGCTTCTTGACCGGCACCACTTCCATCCCTTCGATGGGATGCTTGGGGGCATTGGCGTGCGGCACGATGGCACGGCGGAAACCGTGCTTGGCCGCCTCCTGCAACCGCTCCTGGCCAGACGGCACCGGGCGAATTTCACCGGAAAGACCCACTTCACCGAACACCACCAGATCCTTGGGCAGCGCCTGATCCCGGAAGCTGGAGACCATCGCCAGCAGCAGCGCCAGATCCGCGCTGGTCTCCTCGACCTTGACCCCGCCGACCACGTTGATGAAGACATCCTGATCCGCCATCTGCAGCCCGCCGTGACGGTGCAGCACCGCCAGCAACATGGCGAGCCGGTTGTGATCCATCCCCACCGCCACCCGGCGCGGGTTGGAGAGCTGGGAGTAGTCCACCAGCGCCTGCAACTCCACCAGCAGCGGCCGGGTGCCCTCCCAGATCACCATGACGATGGAACCGGGCGCCTGCTCCTGCCCCCGGCTGAGGAAGATGGCGGAGGGGTTGCTCACCTCGCGCATCCCCTGTTCGGTCATGGCAAAGACCCCCAGCTCGTTGACCGCACCGAAGCGGTTCTTGTGGGAGCGCAGAGTCCGAAAACGGGAATCATGGCCACCATCGAGCAGCACAGAGCAGTCGATGCAGTGCTCCAGCACCTTGGGGCCCGCCAGACTGCCATCCTTGGTCACATGACCCACCATAAAGATGGCCACATGATTCTGCTTGGCGTAGCGGGTCAGCAACGCAGCCGCTTCGCGCACCTGAGAGACTGAACCGGGGGACGATTGCACATCCGCCACATGCATCACCTGAATGGAGTCAATCACCATGATCTGCGGCTGCTCCTGCTGGGCAATCAGGCAGATCTGCTCGACGCTGGTCTCGGAAAGCATCCGCAGCTTGTCGGTGGGTAGCCCAAGGCGGTTGGCCCGCATCGCGACTTGCTGGAGCGACTCCTCACCAGTGACATAGAGGGTTTTCATCCGCTCTGCGAGACCACACATGGTCTGTAGCAGCAGGGTGGACTTGCCCGCCCCCGGGTTGCCGCCGATCAGAATGGCCGAGCCGGGCACCACACCGCCACCAAGTACCCGATCCAGCTCCTTGAAACCTGAGGTAAAACGGGGAATTTCGGTGGTGGCGATCTCTGCCAGTGTCTGTACCTGACTGCCGACCGCGCCGGCATAACCGGTGTAACGGGCACTCTTGCCAGCGGGACTCACCGAACCGAGGCGCACCTCGGTAATGGTATTCCACTCCTTGCACTCGCTGCATTGACCTTGCCAGCGTGTGAAGTCGGCACCACATTCGGAACAAACATAAGCAGTTTTATTTTTGGCCATTGATAACTCGGGGACAGGATGAATTCCTGCTTGATATACTTGTTTGCGACCGACAGATCAAACCCAGAATCGGAAAAGTGACTTTCCGTGGCAGGAACAAATGGATTCAGAACACCAGCAACATCTGATTGAACAACTCGTCCCCTTGCTGCGGGAGAAAGATTTCGAGGAGATCTTCAACCGCATGACTCAGGAGGAAAACAGCAACAGCCGTTTTCTGATCAAGATGGAGCTCAAGCGCAAGTGCTCCCCCTGCCGCAGGGTCATCGATATGCGCGATGAGCTGGAGGATGAGTGCCTGGTGCATGAGTTTGACGGCATCACTCACTTCATGCCCGCCGATGCGATTGCCCTGTTCCAGTCCCAGTGCTATCTCTACCGCGATATCTATACCCTCGGTGTCTACGAGGCGCTGCAACAGTGGCAAAAACAGCACCACAACGCCCGCGTGGATGGTCAGCTGTCGCCACCGGCCAGCCCCTTCCGGCAATATGATGTCAATACCATTGCCTTTGCCAGCTACTATGGCCGCCGCCAGGAGCGGATGCACTTCAGCTCGCCGGTGCTGATCAAGTTTCAGGATGGTGAGAAGCTGTTCGCCAAGAGTTCCGATCTCTCGCTGGGTGGCATGCGGGTCTCGGTTCCCTATCTGCCGAACTATCACACCGGCGCCCAGGTGGAGGTCTTCTTTACCGGACTGGAGCGGGACACCCCTAATCCAGTGCTGCACCAGCCGGTCGGCTATCAGATCCTTGGCGAAGAGAGTAAAGAGGGGAAATACTGGCTGCGGCTGGTACGCTCCGGCGAACAGCCAGCCTTTGATGCCTTCCTCAGCGACTTTATCGATGCCAACAAGATCCGCTATCGGGTCAGCGTCGACTATCTGCTCTCCGCCGCCATCATCAAGGGGTATGAGCAGTTCTACCTGCCGCGGATGACCGGCATGCCGCTCTTCTTCGGCACCGGCGACAGCCCAAATCTCGAGATTGCCCTGCGTACGGAAAACAACCAGCACCTGCTGGAGTATTGGCGCGATGAGAAAAACCGCGATGCCCTCGCGGGGCTTTTCAGCGCAGAGCGGATGAAACGGCTCTGCCCGGCCCCCGGCACCACCACCGAGACCATCATCTACTGCTTTACCCACACGGTGCGCAGCCACATCTACTTCTTCTCCGCCACCGCCGAGGAGCTGCGTCAGAGTGGCCTCACCGCCCTCTTCTTCCAGGTGGGCTCACGCCGGCCCAGCTGGCGTGTCTACAAGTTCACGCTGGAGGCATGCGATCTGATCGAGGCGGATGTGGGGCAACTGCAGGGGCAGGACAACCCGCAGTTGCAAGACATCCTGCTGCTCGAGCGGCTCAAACAGATCGGCTATTGCGGCCTGCTGCAGGAGATCGGCCTGGAGTCCCAGCGGGAAGAGTTCCATCAGGAAGGGGTCAGCAACAACGCCAACGAGCTGCAACGCTTTGGTCACGAACAGGGGGTTGCCCCGTTCGAGATCGAGACCCTGCACTATGTTCAGCTGCGCAAGGAGTCGCGCTACATCCACAAGACCGCGGTCGCCATCCATCACAACGGCAAATCCTGGATCGGCTGGACCCGCGACATCTCGACTCACGGCCTGCAAATCGAGCTGGAAGATGCCTTTATCGGCGAGAAAAACGATGTGGTGACCATCGCCCTGCCCCGCTTGCAGGAGCTCTCCAAGAGCATGGATCTGCAGCGCCTCTCCTACCGGCTGGTCAGCCTCAACATGACCCGCACCGTGCTGCACCTCTGCATCGAAGGGGATTCGGATCGCCATACCGGCCGCCAATTCTTCAGCCTGCTGATCGAGAGCAACCAGAACAAGCTCAAGGCGGCGCAGGAGCAGCGCCGCTATCGCGGGCTGGCGCGGGCCCTGCGCAACATCTATACCCACCACCTGTTCAACTCGCCGGTCTACGTCAACAAGCTGAAAGGCGCGCCCAAACCGGCCTCCATCGGCAAGTCTCTGCAACCGCGCAGTCTGCAGCGGCTGCTGCAAGCCTGTGCCGAGCTGCCGGAGCAGGAGAACCTCTACCCGCTGTTTCAGGGGGAGCTGCTCAAGGAGCTGCTGATGAACCCGCTGCGTGCCATCGAGCGGGAGGACAAACCGAGAGAGGACGAGGTCTATATCGCCAGCATCCAGACCAAGGCCGGCCTGCCCATCTTCAGCAGCCGGCTGGCCAGCAGCTTTGCCAATGTCAAAGAGAAGCGTCAGTTCATCGAGCTGGCGCAGCAACAGGGGGAGTTCTACTCGGTGCTGGTCGGCATCTCCCGTACCGGACGGCCCGACACCAACTTCATCGCCAACGAGTTGGACTACATCGCCAAGTTCGCCATCCACAAGGCGCGCAAGCTGGAAGAGGAGCTGTGGAGCGTGGTGGGGGTAGGAGAACTGACCGATACCACCCAGGCCACCCTGTTCCGCTTTGGCATCACACCGCCGCTGAACTGAAGATCCGGAAACAGACAGAAATGAAACAGGGCGCTCGAGGCGCCCTGTTTTTTGTCATACCGCCTGCGGGTTGAGCAGCCAGTCGAGGATCTGGGGAAAGTGATCCTCCTGGGCCTGCGGGGCGGTCAGCATATTGATGTGGTCATAATCGAGGCGGTTGCCGTTGTCCCGCCCCAATCGGGTGTGACGTGTGGCCGAACCCATCTCGTCGCTGAAGCGGCGCACATCGATCGGGTGACCCAGCACCTTGTCCGCTTTGGCCGAAATCATCCAGAGCGGTGGCCAGTTGACCCGTGCCGCCGCCTCGTCATAGGCAAAACCGTCGTGAGGATCCTGCCAGGGGCCGCACTTGACCCAGGGGATGGTCTCCTGCAGATAGCGCAGCGGCTCGTCGTCAGCACCGATCTTCAGAGTACGAGCCGCCAGAAAACCACGGCGGCGAGCCAGCCAGGGGGCCAGCCGATTCCAGATCAGATCCACCTTCAGCCAGCGCTCGGGATTGTGCACCGACACACCGCGCTTGGTGCCAAAAAACAGCAGGCTGGCCACCTGATCCGCCAGCTCGGGGAATCGCACCAGGGTCGAGGCCATGATGACACCGCCCCAGGAGTGGGCCACCCAATGCACCTTGAAGCCATGATGGCGCTCGGCAATCCAGCGCTGCAGGGCGGGCAGATCCTCGGTGATCAGCTCATGCTGACCGTGCTCTGCCTGCTCGGCGATGGCAGGAGTGCTGAGCCCCCGCCCCCGCAAATCAGCCACATAGACCTGATAGCCGTGACGGGCCAGAAAGCAGGCCAGCCCCTTGCCCGATTCGGTATAGAAGATCCGCCCGTTCTCGATGGCGCCATGCACCATCAGGATCGGCTCTCCATGCACGGCGACCCGGGGTTTGATGTGGCGCACATGCAATTGATGGCCACCACAGGGGATAAACAGAGACTGCTGCAACAATTCCATTTTTATTGGTTTCCTCCTTGAAACACTGTCAGCGCTTGTCCCAGCGTTGCTCGCTACAGGCCCGCGCCGCCAGCAGGCAGATCACCCCCTCCAAATCGTGATGATTGAGGGTGGCCGCCGCCTGCGCCCGCACCAGCGGCTTGGCGTGAATGGCAATGCCAAGGCCCGCGACCCCCATCATTTTGAGATCGTTGGCACCATCGCCGATGGCCACGGTCTGGGCGGCAGCAATGCCGTACTCCTGAGCCAACTGCTGCAACACCTCGGCCTTGACGCTGGCGTCGACGATGCGCCCGCTCACCTTGCCGTTCAGCTGGCCCCCCTCCACCGCCAGCTCGTTGGCGAAGATGGCATCGAGCCCCAGCTCGAGCTGCAACTGGCCAGCAAAACGGGTAAAACCGCCGGAGGCGATGGCAACACGCCACCCCGCCTGTTTGAGGGTATCGACCATCAGCTGCAAGCCCGGCATCCAGGGCATCCATGCCGCCACCTCGTCGAGAATGGTGACCGGCGCCCCTGCCAGCAGGGCAACCCGATTGCGTAGGCTGTCGGAAAACTCCAGCTTGCCCTGCATCGCCGCGGCCGTCACTGCCGCCACCTGCTCGCCTACCCCGGCAAGGCGGGCAATCTCGTCGATACACTCGATGCGGATCGCGGTGGAGTCCATGTCCATCACCAGCAGGCCGGGCTCGTTCAAGGTCGGTAGCGCGGGTAGATGGCAGAGATCGATCTCCCACTCACCGCTCTTGAGCTCGGCCACCAGCTCGGAAGAGAAGCGATCGCAGCCAAGCAGCAGCAACGGCACGCCCGCCACCTCGGTGGGAGGATAGAGGGTGGCCGCCAACCCCTGTGCAGCCAACAAAGGTGACAGACACGCCAGATGGGAGGCGCCCAGCCCCTTGCCAAACAGCACCAACCAGCCGCCAGCTTGCGGAGTCTCTGTCGGTTGCAACGCATCTGCGTGGAGCTGCCAACAGGGTGAGCCGGACAACAACGCGGGCCAATCGGATAACAGAGGGGGGAGCCGGGACAACAACATAAGGGATACGCCTTCCTTGGTGATCAGGGGGTTAACAATGCTGGCCCAGAGTAGCGTATTGCTTTTTGTACAGGCAAGCGCCAAGATCCCGCCACTCCTTGTTACCATGAGGTCTCGCGCTTGCAGCGTCATCTTCCCATCAAACGTGTTCTCAGCCTGGGTGCCGGTATCCTGCTCGGATGCTGGGTACTCGGTGTGCTTATCCATATGCAAGGTGAAAGCCAGGCCTCGCTGCACAGCGAAGCGCGCAACCGGGCGCAGGCGCTGGTCGCCTATGCCGCCCGCGACATGAAACGCTGGATCAAGGAGGAGAAGAGCAGCGAGCTGGAGCGGCTGGCGCGGGATCTGGCGGCGGAGCCGGAGATCCTCGATGCCACCCTCTACGACGGACGCGGCATTCCCCTCGCCCAATCTGAGCAGGCGGTGCCGTTGGAGAGCCTGCTGCCCATCGGCAGCGATAACAAGTCACTGCCGGAGCAGGGCAAGGGGCGGATCCAGTTCGTGCAGGAGATCCGGGATGGCGAGCAGACCATCGGCTTCCTGCGCATCACCCTGGAAGAGCAGCAGATGCTGGCAGACAAGGACACCCGGCTCAAGGTGGTGCAGGAGAAACAGCGGCTGATGCTGCTGGTCGCCCTGCTTGCCGGGGTGCTCATCTCCTACGGTGTGCGCCGCAACTACATGCGGGTGCGCAAGCACAAGAAAAAGAGTACGCCCCCCTCGCCACCTCCGGAAAATTGATGGCGCAACCAGTGAGCAGATACAAAAACGGCGGCCAGAAGGCCGCCGTTTCTTATTCGCAAGGGAATTACTTGTCGCCCAGCAGGACGGAATCCAGCGCGATCTCGATCATGTCGTTGAAGGTCAGCTGACGCTCTTCAGAGGTGGTCTGCTCACCGGTACGGATATGGTCGGAGACGGTGCAGATGGTCAGCGCCTTGGCACCGTACTCTGCGGCTACGCCGTAGATACCGGCGGCTTCCATCTCGACACCCAGGATGCCGTATTTTTCCATGACGTCGAACATGGAGGGATCCGGAGTGTAGAACAGGTCGGCGGAGAAGATGTTGCCCACGCGCACGGCAACGCCCTTGTTCTTGGCAGCCTGCACAGCATTGGCAACCAGGTCGAAGTCAGCGATGGCAGCGAAGTCGTGATCCTTGAAACGCAGACGGTTTACTTTGGAGTCGGTGCAGGCGCCCATACCGATCACTACATCACGCAGTTTCACATCTTCACGCACGGCACCGCAGGAGCCGACGCGGATCAGGGTCTTCACACCGTAATCGGTGATCAGCTCTTTTGCGTAGATGGAGCAGGAGGGGATACCCATGCCGTGGCCCATTACGGAGATACGACGGCCCTTGTAGGTACCGGTAAAGCCGAACATGTTGCGCACGTCGCAGATCTGCTCGACGTTCTCCAGGAAAGTCTCGGCGATGTACTTGGCGCGCAGGGGGTCACCCGGCATCAGCACGGTATCAGCAAAGGCGCCATCTTTCGCATTGATATGAGGAGTTGCCATTCTCTTGATTCCTTCACACTTGGGTTGAGTTTTATTGTCTTTATTAAAATTGCCCGCCACCGGAGTGGCGGGCGGGTAAATTACAGGAAGCTGGTACCGTATGCCAGTTTGGGCAGACCGTGGTACGCCGCAATGCTCTGGCCGATGTCGGCGAAGGTCTCGCGACGGCCGACGGAACCGGCCTTGACCGGCTTGCCGTAGAACAGTACCGGGATGTACTCGCGGGTATGGTCGGTACCGCTCCAGGTCGGGTCACAACCGTGGTCTGCGGTCAACACCACCACGTCGCCATCCTGCAGCAGGTCGAACAGCCCAGGCAGGCGGGAGTCGAAATACTCCAGCGCATCGGCGTAGCCCTTCACGTCGCGACGGTGACCGTAGGAGGAGTCGAAGTCGACGAAGTTGGTGAAGACGATGGTGTTGTCACCGGCCGCTTTCACCTCTTCCAGGGTGCGATCCCACAGCTCGGTCAGACCGGTACCCTTCACCTTCTTGGTGATGCCCTGCTCGGCATAGATGTCGGCGATCTTGCCGATGGAAACCACCTGACCACCCGCGTCCTTCATGTAGTCCAGTACGGTCGGTGCCGGCGGCAGCACGGAGTAGTCGTGACGGTTGCCGGTACGTTTGAAGTTGCCTTTGCCACTGCCCACGAACGGACGCGCGATGACGCGGCCGATGTTGTAGGGCTCCAGCAGCTCACGCACGATGTGGCACAGCTCATAGAGCTTCTCGAGGCCGTAGGTCTCTTCGTGACAGGCAATCTGGAACACCGAGTCGGCAGAGGTATAGAGGATCGGCTTGCCGGTGCGCATATGCTCTTCGCCCAGATCATCCAGCACCTGGGTACCGGAGGCGTGGCAGTTGCCGAGGTAACCCGGCAGACCAGCCTTCTCGACAATGGCATCCAGCAGCTCCTGCGGGAAGCTGTTGGTGTGATCCTTGAAGTAGCCCCACTCGAACAGTACGGGCACACCGGCGATCTCCCAGTGACCGGACGGAGTGTCCTTGCCGGAGGAGAGCTCCTGAGCGTAGCCGTAGGCACCGACCACCTCGATATCTTTCTTAAGACCTGCCGGGAAGGTGCCGGAAGCCTGTTCGCAAGCGTGGCCGAGGCCCAGCTTGCTCAGGTTAGGCAGATTGAGGGCACCACGGCCCTGCGCTTCACCAGCCGCACACGCCTTGGCGATATGGCCAAGGGTATTGGCGCCCGTGTCTCCGAACTTGTCAGCGTCGGCGGCAGCGCCGATACCGAAAGAGTCCATCATCAGGATAAAGGTACGTTTCATGGGACTTCCCCTTGTTACAAATCAGCCAGGGTGATACGGCGGTACACTTCAGGCAGTGCCTCGGGCCGCTCGCCACCAATCCGGACAGCCGCCTGCACCATGCTGGCAGCCTGAGCATATTGCTCTTCAGTCTGAGCGTGGATCATGGCGATCGGCTTGTCAGCATCGACACTCTGACCCAGGCGGATAAAGTCGGTCAGACCAACCGCATAATCAAGTTTGTCACCGGCAGCGCGGCGACCACCGCCCATGGCGACCACGGCCAGACCCAACTCGCGGGTATCCATGGCGGTCACGAAACCGCTGTTGGCCGCGAAGACCGGGCGCACGATGGCAGCCTTGGGCAGGTAAGCGTCGTAACGCTCCATAAAATCGGACGGGCCGCCGAGGCCAGTCACCATGCGACCGAAGATCTCGGCCGCCTTGCCGTTATCCAGCACCGCCTGCAGCTTGGCACGGGCATCGCGCTCGTCGCTGGCAAGACCGGCGGAGATCAGCATCTCGGCACACAGCGCCATGGTCACTTCGTGGATCCGCGGGTTGCGATATTCACCTGTCAAGTAGCGCACAGCTTCACGCACTTCCACCGCGTTACCGGCGCTGGAGGCCAGCACCTGGTTCATATCGGTCAAGAGCGCAGAGGTGCGGCAACCGGCACCGTTGGCCACGGCCACAATGCTCTTGGCCAGCTCTTCGGACGCTTCGAAGGTCGGCATAAAGGCGCCGGAGCCCACTTTCACATCCATCACCAGCGCTTCGAGCCCGGAGGCGAGCTTCTTGGAGAGGATGGAGCCGGTGATCATGGCGACAGATTCGACGGTGGCGGTGATGTCCCGTACTGCATAGATACGCTTGTCAGCCGGAGCGAGATCGCCGGTCTGGCCGATGATTGCGACACCCGCCTCTTTCACCACTTTCAGGAAACGATCGTTGTCGACCGAGGTCTGGTAGCCAGGAATGGCGTCCAGCTTGTCGAGGGTACCGCCGGTGTGGCCCAGGCCACGGCCGGAGATCATCGGCACGAAACCGCCACAGGCAGCGACCATCGGGCCGAGCATCAGGGAGACAACGTCACCCACACCACCGGTGGAGTGCTTGTCGACAATCGGGCCACCCAGATTGAGGTGATCCCAGGTCAGCACCATGCCGGAGTCGCGCATGGCGCAGGTCAGGGCGACCCGCTCATCCATGGTCATGTCTTTGAAGTAGACCGCCATCGCCAGCGCCGCAATCTGCCCCTCGCCGATGGTGTTATTGGTAATGCCCTGAACGAAGAATTGAATCTCTTGGGTACTGAGCGCTTCACCGTTGCGCTTCTTGCGAATAATTTCTTGAGGCAAAAACATCTTTCATTCCCTCCGCCATTGCTGGCGTTACACAAGCCTGAATCCTTGCCCGCACACCGCATGGTGGGGGCTAACAGGGCGGACAGCAGTCCGCCCTCTCATCAACCTATTAGTAACCGCTGGTGTTGGCCGGCTTGTCGCCATGCCCCAGAGTGGCCAGCAGACTGGCCAGCAGGCTGGATGCACCAAAGCGGAAGGTACGGGCGGATACCCAGTCGTTGCCGAGGATCTCTTCGGCCATGGCCAGGTACTGACCGGCAACGGCGGCATCTTTCACGCCACCAGCTGGCTTGAAGCCGACTTTCGGATTCTTGGCCTTGATCACTTCCATCATGATGCGTGCCGCTTCCGGGGTCGCATTGACCGGCACCTTGCCGGTGGAGGTCTTGATGAAGTCGGCACCGGCATCGATACAGATTTCGGAAGCGCGACGGATCAGCGCCTCTTCTTTCAGCTCGCCGGTTTCGATGATCACTTTCAGCAGCACGTTGGCACCGCAGGCCTCTTTACAGGCTTTGACCAGATCAAAACCAATCTGTTCATTACCAGCCATGAAGGCGCGATACGGGAACACCACGTCCACTTCGTCAGCACCGTAGGCGACTGCGGCACGGGTTTCGGCCACGGCGATCTCGATGTCGTCGTTGCCGTGCGGGAAGTTGGTCACGGTCGCAATGCGTACGTCGGCAGCGCCGATCTCACGCAGGGTCTTGCGAGCGATAGGGATAAAACGGGGGTAGATGCAGACGGCGGCGGTCAGGCCAGCCGGTGACTTGGCCTTATGGCACAGGTCGATCACCTTCTGATCGGTGTCGTCATCGTTCAGGGTGGTCAGGTCCATCAGGTTCAGGGCGCGCTGAGCGGCCACTTTCAGATCAGTCATTCTGTTCTCCAAAGTCTCGATTTAATCCAGATAACCGGGCACCACCATACCATCCAGCGATGGATGCACAGGCAGTAATCCCCAGCTATACGGGAATGGAATTACAGTGCGAAGGCACCGGCACTATCGGGATGTTATTCAAAACACCCTGCAGGCACTGCGACTGTAAATAAGGCAAGAGCCCTGTCACTTTCTTACAAAAGTGCGGACTTGGTTCCATGAAGACTTGAGAAAGGCCGACAGCATCTGACCCGACTTCCCAATCAATTCCATTTGACCGCCAACACCCGATTTCATCGAGTATTAGTCATTGCCAGCACCCTGCTGGCAACGCCTATTTCAGCCGAGATACCCCCTGTTTGCAAGCCGGATTTGCCAATTTCAGAGGTACCTCACATCTGGCAAATCCAGGTCTAAAAAAGCCTTACGAAAAGAAACGGGTCAGGATCCAGGAGTAGGCCAATCCCCCCAGATAGACCCCGACGATCCCCATTACCCCGGACAAAACGGGAGGCGCCGGGATCGGCAATTTGAGGAAAGAAAACAACAAACCAACTATAAAGCCGGCCACCATCGCCAGTAGCACTTCATTCATATAACCTCCGATTTGACTCATTTTATTATTAGTTTAGATAGGAAAACGGTTGTCACCGCTCCATACGCGAACGCCACGGCAGATGCCGTGGCGTTCGTGTTTATACCCTGTCAGTCAGGCGGCGATTACATGCCGGACAGTGCCAGGAAGAAGCCTGCGATAGTGGCAGACATCAGGTTGGACAGAGAGCCAGCCAGTACGGCTTTCAGACCAAAGCGTGCAATGGTGCCGCGGCGGTTCGGCGCCATGGACCCCAGACCACCCAGCAGGATGGCAACAGAGGAGAGGTTGGCAAAACCACACAGCGCGAAGGAGATGATCGCCTTGGTGTGATCGGACATGGCCACACCGTTGATCAGCACTTCGTCTTTCAGGTACGGAGCAAAGTTCAGGTAAGCCACGAACTCGTTCACTACCAGCTTCTGACCGATGAAGGAACCGGCAACCACTGCTTCATTCCAGGGCACACCGATCAGGAAGGCCAGCGGGGAGAAGATCCAGCCCAGCAGCAGTTCCAGAGAGAGTTGCGGATAACCGAACCAGCCACCCACACCGGAGAAGATACCGTTGATCATGGCGATCAGACCGATGAAGGCCAGCAGCATGGCGCCGACGTTCAGGGCCAGTTGCATACCGGCAGAGGCGCCAGCAGCAGCAGCGTCAATGACGTTGGCAGGCTTGTCATCCAGCTCGGCATCGGCAGAGCTTTCGTCGTAGTTCGGGGTCTCGGTCTCGGGAACCAGCAGCTTGGCGAACAGCAAACCACCCGGTGCAGCCATGAAGGAGGCAGCAATCAGGTACTCCATCTTCACGCCCATGGAGGCGTAACCAGCCAGTACGGAACCGGCAACGGAAGCCAGACCACCACACATGACGGCGAACAGCTCGGAGTCAGTCATCTTGGCGATGTAGGGACGAACCACCAGCGGCGCTTCGGTCTGACCGACGAAGATGTTGGCAGTTGCAGACAGGGATTCGGTGCGGGAAGTACCCAGTACTTTCTGCAGACCGCCGCCCAGCAACTTGATGACCATCTGCATGATGCCCAGGTAGTAGAGCACTGCAATCAGGGAAGAGAAGAAGATGATGACCGGCAGAACACGGAAGGCAAAGACAAAGCCGCCGCCACCGAACACTTCAAACATCTTGTTGCTGACCAGACCGCCAAACAGGAAGTCGATCCCGTTCTGGCCGTAGCTGATCACGCTGGATACCGCGTCGGACACGCCGACCAGGATATCGCGACCAACCGGAACATAGAGAACAAACGCCCCCAGACCGGCTTGAATTGCGAACGCACCGACAACGGTACGGACGTTGATTGCCTTGCGATTGCTGGAGAACAGCACCGCGATAAGGACGAGCGTCGCCATCCCTACCAGACCCATGAACAAATTCATTATTATCTTCCTCTAGTAGCACCTGGCTTGTTAGCGAGTTGTTATCAAACCCAACTAATCAAGGGGAGCGCATTATACTAATTAAAGTCCGATAAAATAGAATGCTGGTCACATTTTATCGTTATCAAAATGTCCAAGTGTCACAAAATTAGACAGCAAACGATTTTTACGCTCATTTTTTTTCCTGACAACTAAATCAGGTGTTGCGAAATTGTTTCATGGCTATTGGTCGTGATGGAAAATATGTCGGGCAGTTTCAAATAACACCTTGGCAACATCTGCTGATGATTCCTCCCGCAAGGTCATCAATATTTCCGCTATTTTCGGCAGCGCTTCCGGGGTATTCCGGGTGCCTTGTGCGCCTTGCAACGGCATATCGGGCGAATCGGTTTCCAGCACCAGAGCCTCGAGCGGCATGGCCCGAAATACCTCTCGCGTCTTGTTCGCCCGTTCAAAACTGATCACCCCGCCCACCCCGAGTCGAAAGCCCAGTTGCCAGAAGGCCTCCGCCTGCTGCAACGAACCGCTGAAAGCATGGATCACCCCGCCACGAGGCGGCTTGAAGCGGCGCAACAGCTTGGCCACAGTGTCATTGGCACGCACCGAGTGGATCATCAGGGGGAGCCCGGCCTCTGCAGCCAGCCGGATCTGAGCCTCAAACAGCGCAAGCTGCCCCTCCTGCGGCACGTGAGAGCGCAGGTCCAGCCCACACTCGCCTATGGCCACCAGCCCGGCAGGCTGGCTCATTACCAGCGTTCGCAACCGCTCCATCACCCCCTCCCGCTGTTCACCTGCATACCAGGGATGAATGCCCAGACCATAAAAGAGGCCGTCATGCTGATCTGCCTGTGCCATCACACGAGTCCAGTTATCCTCTGCGATGGCAGGAATGATATACTCCGTCACCCCCAATGCCCGACAACGGGCCAGCAGTGCCTCCCTGTCCTGGTCGAACACCGGAAAGTCGAGATGGCAATGGGTATCTATCAGCTGCATATCACTTACACCTGTTTGCGGTATTTAATGGGTCATTGAACATGATGAACAACAGAAACAACGGCTTTACCCTGATTGAACTGGTGCTGGTGATCATAGTGCTGGGGATCCTGGCCGTCACCGCCCTGCCCCGCTTTATCAATATCAAGGATGATGCCCTGAAAAGCACGGTCTCGGCGACCGCAGGCAGCTTTGCCAGTGCAGTTCAGCTGGCTCATGCTGGCTGGGCGGTGAAAGTGCAGGGACAAGACCTCGCACTGTATAACTTCAGTGGGATGGGCAATAAAGATTTGGATATCAACCACTACGGCTGGCCTGTGGGGACAAAAGAGGATCAGGGTAATCAAGGTGTTGATATTGTTTTCCCCGGAGGCACAAGTGACCAGATATCGGTCAGTAGCCCGGATGACTGCAAACTACTTTTCACTGGATTACTTGATACCAATCAAACCGTTCCTGACCTAGCAGACAAAAATACGGACACAGACTACACCTCTGAGATCATTGCTGCAGATGACCAAATTGACGGGGGGCTACGTCACGATAACTGCCGTTATATTCTTCGCGATTCTATCGGCCGCCTCCCGGATCACCCCAACGGCCTCGGCTTCGAGTACAACAGCGTTACCGGTGCCGTGACCCGCAATTTTGATTGAGCTCAGCCTCTTCTGCGCAAGCTCGCTCTTTGCTTGAATCATCATCATAACGAACCGGCGTACAGCAGCGCCGGTTCTCCTGGGTGAGGCCCCACTCCTCGCACCACGCGTCGTAACGGGCCAGCCAACGCAGCAATATCCCCTTCATCGTCGCACCTCCGCCAACAGGTTCAGGTCAAAAACCATCCTAATCAGAGTCGGCAAGGGGAGCAAGTCATCCCCATAACCGCGATCAGGCGGAATAAAAAAGAGCCGGTCAGCATGGCTGACCGGCTCTTTTAACATTCCCTGAAGAGGTTATCCGATGAGCGACAGCTCATCAGCCTCACAGACTCTTCAGCTTCTCTTCCGGCAGGGCCAGCTCGTCGTTGTGGTTGACGCCGATACCGCGCTCCAGCACATGACGGGCGATGGCGTGCGCCTCTTCCAGCGAGTGCATGCTGTAGGTGCCGCACTGATACTCGTTCAGCTCGGGGATCTTGGCCTGATCCTGCACGGTGAGCACGTCGCTCATGGCCGCCTGCCAGGCTGCACCAACACGGGCTTCGTCCGGCGCGCCGATCAGGCTCATGTAGAAACCGGTACGGCAACCCATGGGGGAGATGTCGATGATCTCCACGCCGTTGCCGTTCAGGTGATCACGCATAAATCCGGCGAACAGGTGCTCCAGCGTATGGATACCGCGCTCGGAGAGGATCTCCTGATTCGGCACACAGAAACGCAGATCGAACACGGTAATGGTGTCCTTGTTCGGGGTCTGTATGGTCTTGGCCACACGCACCGCTGGCGCTTCCATACGGGTGTGGTCAACGGTAAAACTGTCCAATAACGGCATTTCTGACTCCTGATTTGGTTACCAGAACCAGCCCCCGCGGGAGAGCTGATCCTTGCATTGACGGTACTGGGCGCCGTAGCGCTGGGCGCGAGCCTCTACCTTGCGAGAGGTCTTCATCAACCACCCCTTGCTGCGATAGCTGCCACGCCGGTAGCCACCCCACCCTTCGTGATAGTTGAGGTACTGGCCATAGGCATCCCACTTGGAGGTGCCATTGAGCCGTTGGGCTTTGTTAGTGTACCAACCCATAAAATCGATGGCGTCGGCAAAATCATCGCGGTCACTCCAGCTGTTGCCGGTTTCTCGCTGGTAATCAGCCCAGGTTTCATCTTTGACCTGAGCATAACCATAAGCCGAACTGGCCCGCCCGGTCGGGATGAAGAGGAAATACTGCATCGGCGGCTGGGCATCATGTACGTAAGAGGACTCCTGATACATCATGGCCATCACCACATGAATCGGCGTCCCCCACTTCTCGTTCATCTTGAGCGCGGCCTTGTGCCAGTCAGGCTTCTCGCGAAAGATCTGGCACAGATTCTCCGGCTGGGCCGGTGGACGGGTACTGCAAGCAGTCAGGCCCGCCAACAGGCTGGCGACCACCACGAAGCGCATCCACCCCATCAAATGAGGCCACACTTCACGCCTCTGGTCAGGTAAAGAGATAGCCAAGGTCAGATCGCGTCTTCGTTCTCTTCGCCGGTACGGATACGAATGACACGCTCCACCTCGCAGACGAAGATCTTGCCATCACCAATCTTGCCGGTACGGGCGGTGTTCTGGATCGCTTCCAGGCAAGCATCGAGATCCTCGTCCTGCACCACCAGCTCCACCTTCACTTTCGGCAGGAAGTCGACCATATATTCGGCGCCGCGATAGAGCTCGGTATGGCCCTTCTGGCGGCCGAAGCCTTTGACTTCGGATACGGTCATGCCGTTGATGCCGATCTCGGCCAGGGCCTCGCGCACATCGTCCAGCTTGAACGGTTTGATGATGGCTTCAATCTTCTTCATGGTGACTCCTTACCAGTTCTGTTTGCCGAACCCGGATGTAATGGGGTAACGGCGATCCTTACCAAAGTTGCGAGCCGTAATGCGGGGCCCGACCGCCGCCTGACGGCGCTTGTATTCGTTGAGATCCACCAGCCGGATCACCTTGCGCACCACCGCTTCCTCGAAGCCTTCTGCCACCATGTCGGCCACGGACGCATCCTCTTCCACGTAACGCTTGAGGATGGCATCCAAGATGTCGTATGGCGGCAGGCTGTCCTGATCCACCTGATCCGGCGCCAGCTCCGCTGAAGGAGGACGGTCGATAACCCGCTGCGGGATCACATAGTCCACCGAGTTGCGATATTCGCACAACTTGAATACCAGCGTCTTGGGCACATCTTTCAGCACGTCGAAGCCACCGGCCATGTCACCGTACAGAGTGGCATAGCCGACCGCCATCTCGCTCTTGTTACCGGTGGTCAGCACGATACGACGACGCTTGTTAGAGAGCGCCATCAGCAGCACGCCGCGGCAGCGGGCCTGCAGGTTCTCTTCGGTGGTATCGCGGGCGGTACCTTCAAAAAGCGGCGCCAGCTGGGTCATAAACCCTTCGAACATCGGCTCGATGGAGATGATGTTGAACTCAACCCCCATCCGCTCGGCCTGCTCCTTGGCATCTTCCACACTCATCTGTGCTGTGTAGCGGAACGGCATCATTACCGCCTGCACCTTGTCGGCCCCGATGGCATCGGCCGCGATGGCCAACGTCAGTGCCGAGTCGATGCCGCCGGAGAGACCCAGCACAGCGCCGTGAAAGCCGTTCTTGGTGACATAGTCGCGCACCGCCAGCACCAGCGCCTGATAGGTCTCGGCCAACGGCTCCAGCGGCGCAGCGGGTTCCCGCTCCTTCACCGGCTGGCCATCAGCAAAACGTACTAGCGCCAGCTCTTCGGCAAACGGGGCCAGCTTGTGAGTCAACTCGCTCTGGCTGCTGAACACCTTGGAGCAGCCGTCGAAAATCAGCTCGTCCTGACCGCACACCTGATTGAGGTAGACCAGCGGCAGACCGGTCTGATCGCAGCGCTCCGCCATCAGCTCGCGGCGGATCCAGGGTTTCTCCTGATCATAGGGCGAGGCATTGATGGTGAGCAGCAGTTCGGCCCCCGCCGCCTTGGCGGCCAGCGCCGGACCCGGCTGCCACAGGTCTTCGCAGATGAGCAGCCCCAGCTGGTGACCCCGGAATGGCACCACGCAGGTCTCGGTTGCAGCGGTAAAGTAGCGCTTCTCATCAAACACGCCGTAGTTGGGCAAATCCTGCTTGAAGTAACGGGCAATCAGCTGGCCCTGCTCATAGAGGGAAGCCGCGTTGTAGAGCGCCTCTCCTTCGCGCCAAGGGTGACCCACCAAAATGGCACAGTTGCCCTGCCATTCGGCAACACGAGCCAACGCGGCTTCGACCCGGATCATCAGATCGGCGCGCAGCAGCAGATCTTCCGGTGGATAGCCGGTCAGGGCCAGCTCGGAGCAGACCAGCAGATCGGCACCTTGCTGCTCGGCCTGAGCTGCCGCAGCGAGCACTTTGTCAGTGTTATCTTCGATGGCGCCTACCGTCAGATTCAACTGGGCAAGCATCAGAGAGAGGGCTTTTGCCATGGCGATGCATCTTGAATTCGAAAATGATGGGGAATGATAAAGAAAAGGGGGGCAATCTGCCAGTTCAAGACAGGCGTAACCGTGTGACAGCAACCTGCGGGAAGGATAAGCTGTAGATAGTCACGGAACGACAGGCCTTCGCAGATATGAAAAACGCCGGATTTACCCTGATGGAGTTGATGATAGCCATTGCGCTGGGCGTCATTCTCTTGGGGATTGGTATTCCTTCCCTCTCTAACCTGCTTGGCAGCAATAATTTGGCGACCCAGGAAAAAAGTCTTCTCAACCACTTAAACTATGCCAGGCAACAGGCTATCTCTAACCAGCAAACGGTTACTCTCTGCCTGACCACTATCAATAATTCTGTAGAAGAGTGCGTTACTGCCAATCAAAATGGAGCGACCCGGCAGATCGCTTTTATCGATACTAATAGCGATCAGAAGCTCAATGGCAGCGAAACAACTCTGACGGCAAGTCCCGAGTTTCCTGCAGAACTGGCCATTTCTGCAGATGCACAGGCGCTTCGCTTCACCCCTGATGGCACCATTACGTCTGATAGCGAGGTCATCTTTTCACTCTGTGTAAGCGGTGAAAAGGGCATTGAGATTGCAGTTATGCCTGCCGGGCGTGCCCATAGCCAGGCAAGTGGTGCTGTATGTCCATGACCTGCGTTAACTACCGCGAAACACACACGAGCACAAAAGGATCCATTTCAATCCAATAGCTATGCTTAGAGTCTCCTTTGAACAAGGACTCATACGCTATGGCACGAAATGGATTTACCCTGCTTGAGTTTTTAATATCGGCAAGCCTGACAACCATCCTGCTGACCTTGGGACTGCCGTCATTGGCAAATCTGCTGACATCTACCGACAGCGACATCTACACAAGAAACCTGCAGGACCACCTGATCTTCGGCCAACGGCAAGCCATCACACAGCAGCAACCAGTCACAGCATGTCTTGCCATGCCTGTCAGAAACTCCACAAAAGAAGGTTGTGTACTCGCAAATCAAACCGGCGCTCAGCGCATGCTTGTCTTTATCGACACCAATCAGGATCGCCAATTCGATATTGCAAATGGCGATATCTTGTTATCAGCAACAGAACCCTTTCTTGAAAAACATACCGTGACGGCCAATCGACAATTTGTGCGATTTAGTCCAGATGGCACTGCGATTGGCACCAATATGACACTCCGGTTTTGTATCGACCAGGCCCCCCGAGTCGATATCATCGTTTCCCCATCCGGCAGAAGCAGAAGCGAAAAAAAGGGGCTGAGTTGTTCTTAGCCCCTTTACCCTACTCAATAACCAACGTTATCTGGGTTGGATTTCATCTTGTTTTTTTGCATCAGCCAGCGAAAAGGTAGCCGCCAAAGGAACGCACTCGATTACCTCTGTGACAAGATGCACCACCCCATCAATCTCATAACCTTTCTGTTTAAACACCCTGACCAGATTTGCCTTGCTCGTATCAGCAACCGGTTGCTGCAACACCATCTGCACGCCACCTTCCAGAGTGACATAACATTTCATGTCTTCCGTTTGAGCATGAACCAACAAGGGTAAGCCCACACACCAGAGCAGCATGCGTTTCATCCCTGTTCTCCTTCATAGAGATAGATTTTCTTGGGGGACATATCCATTTTTGCCTCTTCCGCACCTTGTGAGCATTCTCCTTCACCGGTACAGCGCTCAGGCTCTCCCTTCCCATCATCTTTGAGGATGACCTCCTTGCCCGGAGCACCACCTATAATCCTGATCCGGCCATCATCCCCACCATGAATAACCAGATCATCAGCAACCTTATTTTGCACCTCTACGTAACGCTGAATAACTTCCTGATTGTTGCTATCCAGTACATATTTGAACGAAGTGCCATAGTGCATATCAATCATATATTGGCGCATGGCACCGATCGATTGAATCGTACATTGTTGGAAGTCCTGTACCTGAGGTAAGAAGGAGGTGAAATAGAGCTTGCCTTGCAACACCAAACCAGCCCCCATTGATTTTTCACCACTTTCATTGAGCCAGAATTTCCATCCCAACTTGCTGGTCAACGCCTTGGTGGTGTTTACAATCTGCTCTTCATTCAAACCCGTAAAGGGATCGCTGGTAACATCGTAGAGATCGTTCAGTGTGATACTTGATGGCACCGCTGGTTCAGACGTTGCCCCAAACAAGGTTGGATTAACATTGTAGTCACGTAGCATCACATACATATTTTGGGTTGTCGCTTCTGAGGAAGGACGATTTCTATCACCACTGCCTATCAATACGGCATCAAACGGACGCTCACTGTAAAGATAATTTGTACCATCATACTTCCAACCTTTATTGATGGTGCGCACCAATACGGGCTGAGTAAAGAAGCGACGGTCGTCTGCCAGTTTCTTATCACCCTCACTTAAATGGGCATTACCCAAACTGGCAAATTTGATGGCCGTCCATTTGGATTTTTCTGTCCCCTTCATGTCGATGCGCCAGATCTGGCCACCGGTATCTCCTGCATAGATTCGGTCTGAAATACCATCTCCATCACTATCCAGCACGGAGACAGAGCCAGGCATGCTATAAACCATGCCTGCAACTTGTTTGTTGGTTGCACTGGCCGCATCCGGGGTAAAGCTGAACAACAGCGTGCCGGCCTCAGCATCCACGATATAAATACCCAACCCTTCACTGTCTTCAGCCCCCTGGCCCAAATAGCTCTTGGCCTGATCATAACCTCCAGAGAATATCAGGACTGGCTTATAGGTTTTTTTACCATTGGTTTCTGTGTAATAACCGGGAATAAACGCAACCTCGGGGATCGACCAGGTCTCACCCAGTTTGCTGAAACCGGCGCTGTTTTTATCCAACCGCCACATCAGCGAAGGGGAGTCCGGATTAGATATATTCAACGCATAATAGGCCTTGCCACCACCCCGCAGCCCGGTAAATAACCACACCTTGTCACCTTGTGACGACTTGATATGACCATCTTTTACTTGCTCATTGACCAGCACTGTAGGCGATGCATCCACACCATAGAGATGCACTGATGAGTCCAGGTTCTCTCGCAGCGCTTTCTGATTCGCGATAAATTGATAAGGCATAACGGCCCAGCTTTCATCAACCGTGGTGCCGCTGTCTTTAAACATATGCAAGAAGCCGGCATTACTTCCCATCACAATGCGCAAGTCAGGTGTACACGTAGTCTGTCCTGTCGACGTTGTACAACCGTAGTTGATCACTAATGGCCGTGAATGCAACGGGTCACCAAGAATATGCTCCCGATTATCTGTTCTATCACCATCCTGATTCTCATCAAACGCATCAATCCCCTTGGTCCAATTAAGCAGGTCATCCATGCTATCAGCACTATCAAGCTTCATGACAGTGCGTAGCTGCGTCGCCCCGCCTGCCATGCCCTCAAGAGCAGACTTGCTAAAGGGAGTTAATGTATTAGTGGAAGGAGGAATAACATAAAGATTGCGATTGGTTTTAGCTGCCAGCATCTCTTGTACCCCACCCTCGGCAACCTTGTTACCATCACTGGTGGATGACCAATAGGTTCTTGCTGACTCAAGAATTGTTCCATCACTGGATATCGCAGGTAAGCCACTCTGATCGACTACATAACCCTTATCTGGATTCAGAACCAGCTTTTTAAGATTGCCCTTCCATCGTGGACCAGAACCAGGCTCAAACATTGCATAATAAATATTATTCAGACTGCGAGTACGGTCAAAGTTATTAGTGGCAATGGCGGGAGAGACCAACGAGGTATTCATTTTCAAGATAGCTAGTAATGATGATTTTAATGCTTCGTTAAGTTGGGTTGCATCGGTTGCTGGATAGTATTTACCCCCACCACGACGAGCGGTCTCTGCCAATAATGCACCGGCCCCCTTAATTGCTTCATCTCCAAAACCCACGGTGAATGTTGTGACTGTTTGTTTGCCTATAGCCGAGGTGTTTACATCATTGTTTTTCATATATCCGGCAAGTGCAGCAAGATAGCTTTTTTCACCAGAAGACCCATAACTAACCAAGCCGCCATAAGCAACCTTATCCTCTGTAGATAACGTGCTGATCAGGTTGGCGACAAGGGAATCTGCTGCTTTATCATTGGTTGGTTCACCATCTGTCATATAGATGATATAACCATTATTGGAACATTTATCATAGGGGGTTTTATATATACCCGATGTTACTTCAGCATTGCTATCCCGCTTGGGAGTACGATTTACATCATCGTCACCAAAGTACACCCCCAAACCGCCAAAGTATCTATATGATTCATATAGTGTTTCACATAAGGGAGTCCAAGTGTCAGAGCTCAAACTATTTACCTTGTCAATCAAATCCTGCGCACCGCTTTTACCAGTGGTGAGGATGGCATCGTTACCTACAATATTGCGGATTATTCTTCCGCCATTTCTACTACCTGGTTCATTGCCATCATTGTAGTTAAAAACAGCCAGACCAAAATCGACAGCTGGCGTAGCCAAAACCAGTTCTTTGACTGCATCCTGAGCAACTTTCAATCGAGTTTGTGTTGACACACCTGTACTACCGTAATACCAACGGACATAATTTGCCGTAAATAATGAGATCTGGGTAGAACTACCACTAGCAAGAGCATTGGCTACATTTGATGTGTAAAACCAGCTTCCCGTTGTGCGATTTGGCTTGTCAACGGGATAACCATCAACAATATATGTTGAATATGGACCTGAATATTGATTGTTTGCGTTTTGCTCATCAATATCTTGCTGGCAATCTGCAATTATTATACTGTAAATATCAAAATCATTTAGAGAACGCCAACGCCCCTTTCTATTTTTATCATATATTTCATATCCCCAAACTCGTGACTGAAATCGGCCCACATTATTTAGAGGGCCTTTAGATGTCGCACATGCATTTAAATTCTCACTAAAACGTTTGGTACTGTTGATAGTGGGAACTTTTCCATCACTGGAGAAATAGATGAAGCGATTACTATTATTAACATCTGGATCATTAGCCAATGATGGATAACTTATCGATGAGTCATAAGGCTCTTTAGCAACTTCGGTTGTATTTTTCATACTCCCCGAGTTATCGAAAATAAAGAGCACCTTAGGGCGGAAGTCCCCCGCCTTGGCAAAGTCATAAATAAACAACTCGGTATCATCGGAATAACCAGTACCTACCGCCAAAGATCCCCCTGATATTCCGCAACACAATACCAGCAAGCTTGTAAACAAACAGTTCCTTATGTTCATCACCCGCTCCCTAATTGGCACTGAGCAAGGGTTGTTCTACCCCGGCAGTAAAGGTCATTTGGCTATTCACCTTGCCATAAGCACTGGATGTGGTGGCTTCAGCATAACGACAAGCTGGCGTTACATTCTGGCTACTGGCTTCAAATTTTCGTTTGCATACACTTTCTGTATTGACTGTCAAAGTAGTAGCAGGAGTGGTAGTGCCTATTGCCGCCGAAGTACCAATTGCCTGCGTTGCAATTTGTGTTGAGAGAGAAGTATCGCTCAATGCAGACTCCAGAGTACCTTCAACTTCGTGCTCCGCTCGTTGCAAACTGGCACTAGAACCCGCCATCTTCAGACTCATACCACTGGATTGCATGACGACTACCGCAATCAGAGTCAAGGGAACCAGAATAACCAGTGCAACAATCAATGCTACACCCTGGTTTTTTTTAACCAATCTCATGTTCCACCTCGGGTGGTTATTTGTTGATTGCGTAATGCAATACTGCTTTCCAAGAGCAGACGGCGATAACCATCACCACCACCATTAACCGTAATATTACCGAGTTGATAGCTATTGTTATTCTTATAGCGACTGGATTCCCGAGCGGCTCTAATCAGTAAGAAAAGCCGAGCCCCCAATACTCGCCCCTCATTCCAGCGCTGTGTTGTCATTTGGTCCGTTGACATATATCTGTCTATGCGTCCATCAGGGATCAAGGAATCGTCAACACCATACATCAGCACCATATGTTCAACGCCCTCAGCCATAGCGCCACCAATCAGAGCAGAGCCACCATTGACGGTCAAATAGCGCTTGCGTAAAACAGGAATACCATCTTCTTGTGATAGGTAATAAATGTAGTGCTGGTATTCCCAGATCTGGCTCTCATTATTGGCACCAAAGAGTGGTCTGGTTTCGCTTCCCTTGATGACTCTCGCCTCCTGACTATTGGTTGCCATATAAAAGCGGTTTGTATCCAATCCCTCTGATGCTGGCATAGGACGCCCTACCAGTCGCTTGATACTGATTACATCGGAGTTTGCCACTCGATCGTTGGCATCAATACAAGTAAAACCACTCAATCCTTTGCTTGCGGAGACCCGTGAAACCCAAAGCCCGCGAATTGGCCCAAGAGGTGATGGCAAACTACCGACAGAGCGCTCATCCAGACAATCGCTACTGGCAGGAACAATGCTGTCAGCACTGAGGCTCAGAGAAGAACCAACTTGTGTTGACTGACCAGTATAAGCTCCAAAAAAGCCAGCCCATTTGATATCCTGGCTAATCAACCGAATGGCCAATCGACCATTTTCCTGTAATTCACTTTGATCAAAGGCATCTTGAGAGCTGGAGCGAGATATCACAAAAACAGTGAATACCCCCGCCAACAAAAATAGACCGAGCAGCATAGCGACCAGCCACTCTACCAGCGTGAAACCGCGAGAATTCATAAAGTCGTCGTCAGAATAAACTGGCGCCTCGAAAGATTATTTGCTGTCGAGAGTTGACACTCATTGATCAGCGTTGCTGCGGCGGCAACAGCCCCCCCATCAGATATCTCTTGCTTGCCAGCCCAGAATATCCCGACAGCCAATACATTATTGGCCCGCCGCACCACGCAGCCTATCGGTGAATTCAGGGAGGATGCAGCCCCCGAAACACTGGCCCCAAGCAGGGCTTGTTGCCAGTAGTGAAGGTCGGCATTACGTAAATCTGCAGCACTGCACGCGCTGATTGTGCCATCTGCGGCGGCGCATGTCGGACGTGGCAAGTTGGCGGCAAGATTGACGGTCACAGCACCGGATGCGGTCCAGCTATCGCGATTTATTCGTACTCGTTCAACCATATCGTTAGCCAACCAGCTGGCAATAGTGCGCTGACGAGCTTCATAACTGGCAAATTTTGAATGGGTTTGCAAAGCAACCAGACCAAGCAGCCCCAACGACAGGATGACTGCGGTGATCATCACCTCCAGCAGGCTGAATCCTCTCTCATGTGGTGAAACATGAATGACCATGGGCTATTCCCAACAGCTATTGCTAGCTGCACCAGAAGCACTTTTGACGCCCAACTGATTAATGGAAAACACTGTGCAATCGGTATCTTTGGCTTGGGCTGTCGTCGCGCCAGCACTGGCTGACAAGGTGTAGGTGTTGCCTGATACGGCAATGGATAATTGATACAGGCCATTCTCAGATGCACTACTGATACCAAGAGCAGCAGCAGAGGATGCGTACTGATTGAAATCCATAAAATAGGTTTCTTGCCGATTGGCCGCATTCAACAGCATGCTCTTGGCTTCGACACGATGACTGGTCAGCACATATTGCTGATAGGCGGGATAAGCGATGGTGCCAAGAATCGCCACGATGGCGATGACAATCATCAACTCAATAAGAGAAAAGCCACGAAAGTATCCAATCATATCCCATCCTTGGTGACAGACTGCTTCATAAGTTTAACGCCGAGCCTGTCTCTTGAACAAACCCGGCGTCATTATCAACACACTTTATTCTTAAGCCTTCCTGGCTGCACTCAAATTATTCTAAGTTCGGGAGGAACCTCAAAGACTACGTTCTCTTCACGGCCCGGATGCTCGGCAACCACCTTGCCACCCAGCTCCCGCAGGCGGGCAATCACGTTTTGCACCAGCACCTCGGGGGCGGATGCGCCAGCAGTGACGCCGATCGCCTTCACCCCTTCCAGCCAGCTCGCCTCGATCATCGACGCATCGTCGATAAGATAGGCTCTGGCGCCCACCTTCTCGGCCAGCTCGCGCAGACGGTTGGAGTTGGAGGAGTTGCGAGACCCCACCACCAGCATGGCGTCCACCAGCCCCGCCATCTCCCGCACCGCATCTTGACGGTTCTGGGTGGCGTAGCAGATATCGTCCTTGCGCGGCCCCTGGATCTTGGGAAAGTGCTTGCGCAGCGCATCGATGACGTCAGAGGTCTCATCCACGCTCAGGGTGGTCTGGGTGACGAAGCAGAGGTCATCCGGATTCTTCACCTTGAGCTTGGCCACATCTTCCGGTGTCTCCACCAGATACATGCCACCTTCGCGATTCTCGTATTGCCCCATGGTCCCGATCACCTCGGGGTGACCGGCGTGGCCGATGAGCACAGCCTCAGAGCCCTTACGGCTGGCGCGATGCACCTCCATGTGCACCTTGGTCACCAGCGGACAGGTGGCATCAAATACCTTGAGGGCGCGGGACTTGGCCATCTCACGCACTGTTTTGGCCACGCCGTGAGCAGAGAAGATGACGATGCTGTCATCCGGCACCTCGTCCAGCTCCTCGACGAAGACAGCGCCCGCCTCTTTCAACTTGTTCACCACATACCGGTTATGCACCACTTCGTGGCGGACATAGATGGGGGCACCGAACTTCTCCAGCGCGCTCTCGACAATGCTGATGGCACGATCGACACCGGCGCAAAAACCGCGAGGGTTAGCGAGCAGAATATCCATTAATGCACCTTCTCCTCATCATCAACGCCCAGGATCTCCACCTCGAAGGTGACTGTATGACCGGCCAGCGGGTGGTTGAAATCGACCGTGACCGACATCCCGGCTACCGCCCGGATGATGCCCGGCAGCTCGCTGCCATTGGGCTGATCGAACAGGATGATGGTGCCGACTTTTGGCTCCACATCGGCGCCAAATTTGGCACGGTCGAGATGGTAGATGTTGTCGGGATTGGAGAGACCAAAGGCCTCTTCCGGCGCCAGAGTAAAACTCTTGCTCTCCCCTTCGCACAGGCCCAGCAGACACTGCTCGAAGGTGGGGGTCAGGCTGCCATCGCCCATCCGCAGGCGGGCAGGTTTGCCGTGCAGCGCCGTGCTGTCGGCAACCGAGCCATCTTCCAGCTTGATGGAGAAGTGGAACAGCACACTGCTGTTAGCGGTGATCTGCTGGCTCATGCCTGCTCCTTTTTCTCACCACGGAAACCGTCCAGCACAATCATGGCGGCCCCGATAAAGATAAAGCTGTCGGCCAGATTGAATGCCGGCCAATGCGCACGCTGCCAGTAGAAGTCGAGAAAATCGACCACATGGCCCAGCACCAGTCGATCAAAGACGTTGCCGAGGGCGCCGCCAATGATGAGTGAATAGGCGATACCGCTCCAACGCTGGGTCACCGACTGCTTGCGCAGCCAGTGGATCAGCAATCCACAGATGGCAAAAGCCAGCACCGCGAAGAACCAGCGCTGCCAGCCCCCCTGATCAGCCAGGAAGCTGAATGCGGCGCCCTTGTTGTAGACGTGAACCAGATTGAAGAAGGGGGTGATCTCCACCCCCGGGTAACCAAATGGCAGCAACTTGACCACGGCGAGCTTGCTCGCCTGGTCCAGTACAAAGGCCAGCACTGCCAGCCACAGCCAACGCAGGCCGCTTTTATGTTGAGTCATGTTCATCAGGCAAATTGACGCGTTTCGCCGTCACCCTCAACGTTGGTCACACAGCGACCACAGATCTCTTCGTGACCCGCGATGGTGCCCACATCTTCGACATGGTGCCAGCAGCGGTCGCACTTGGCGGCAGCAGACTGGGCCACGCTCAACCACAGGTCATCACGCTCGGTCGCCACAGAGCCTTCCGGCGCAGTGTCAGTCTCCACAACCTTGGCTTTGGAGGTGAGCAGCACAAAGCGCAGCTCATCAGCCAGGGCATTCAGGCGTGCAGCCAGCTCCGGCTTGGCGAACAGGGTCAGCTCGGCCTGCAGGGAGCCGCCGATGCGCTTCTCACCACGAGCCACTTCCAGCGCCTTGTTCACTTCACCGCGCACGGTGAGGATCTCGGCCCAGAACTCGTCGTTGAGGGTTTCACCCGCTTCCAGCCCGAACAGGCCGTCGTACCACTCTTCGGTGAAGACGAACTCGCCGCGCTCACCCGGCAGCAGGGCCCAGATTTCATCAGCGGTGAAGCTCATAATCGGCGCCATCCAGCGCACCATGGCCTCGGCGATGTGATAGAGGGCGGTCTGGCAGGAGCGACGGGCCAGGCTGTCAGCCTTGGCGGTGTACTGGCGATCCTTGATGACATCCAGATAGAAGGAGCCCATCTCGATGGAACAGAACTGCATCAGCTTCTGGGTTACACCGTGGAAGTTGTACTCGTCGAATGCAGCCATGATCTCGGCCTGTACCGCTTTGGCACGACCGACAGCCCAGCGATCCACCACTACCATGTCGGCAGGTGCCACCATGTCGGTCGCCGGATTGAAGCCGTTCAGGTTGGCCAGCAGGAAGCGGGCAGTGTTGCGAATACGACGATAAGCATCGGCAGAGCGCTTGAGGATCTCGTCGGAGACAGTCATCTCGCCGGTGTAGTCAGTGCTCGCTACCCACAGACGCAGGATGTCGGCACCCAGCTTGTTCATTACGTCCTGCGGGCTGACCACGTTGCCGATGGATTTGGACATCTTGCGACCCTGACCATCCACGGTGAAGCCGTGAGTCAGCACCTGGTTGTAGGGAGCCTTGTCTTTCATGGCCACACCGATCATGAGCGACGACATGAACCAGCCACGGTGCTGGTCAGAACCTTCCAGATACATGTCGGCTGGCTTGCCGTTGAACTCGGGACGGGCATCAACCACGGAAGCGTGGGTAGAACCGGAGTCAAACCAGACGTCCAGAGTGTCAGGCACCTTGTCATACATGTCGGCATCGGCACCCAGCAGCTCCGCCTTGTCCAGATCCCACCATGCCTGAATGCCGGACTGCTCGACCCGCTTGGCTACTTCATGCATCAGGCGCACGGATTCCGGGTGCAGTTCCTGGGTCTCTTTGTGGACGAACAGGGAGATGGGCACACCCCAGGTGCGCTGACGGGAGATACACCAGTCAGGACGGTTCTCGACCATCGCCTGAATGCGGTTTTTACCCCAAGCCGGTACCCAGCCGCTCTGGCCTTGCTGGGCAATACCGTCCTTCTCGATGCGCTCGATCTCTTCCAGCGCGCGCTTGCGCAGACCCTTCTGCTCCATGCTGATGAACCACTGCGGGGTGGCACGGAAGATGATCGGGGTCTTGTGACGCCAGCAGTGCGGATAGGAGTGGTTGAACACCTTGTGATGCAGCAAAGCGCCGCGCTCGGTCAGCACTTCGATCACGGAGGCATTGGCCTTGAACACATGCTGGCCGGCAAACAGTTCGGTATCCGGCAGGTAAACGCCGTTGCTGCCAACCGGGTTGGCCACTTCCAGACCGTACTTCTGGCCGACCACGAAGTCTTCCTGACCGTGGCCAGGGGCGGTGTGTACAGCGCCGGTACCGGCATCCAGGGTGACGTGGTCACCCAGTACCACAGGCACGTCGAAGCTGTAGAAGGGATGGTTGAAGCGCAGCAGCTCGAGCGCGGCGCCCTTGGCGTAACCCAGATTGTGGAACTTCTCGATACCGGCGCGATCCATGACGTCCTTGACCAGCTCTGCGGCCAGGATCAGACGCTCGGGGTGCTCACCTTCAACCTGCACCAGTGCGTAATCCAGATCGGCGTGCATGGCGATGGCGCGGTTGGCTGGCAGGGTCCACGGGGTAGTGGTCCAGATCACCGCAGAGAGCGGGCCCTTGCCGGTGTGGCCTTCGGCGCAGTCAAACTTGGCGGCAACGGTCGCCTCATCAACAGCCTTGAAGCGCACATCGATGGAGGGGGAGTTCTTGTCGTAGTACTCAACCTCGGCTTCAGCCAGCGCGGAGCCGCAATCGGTACACCAGTGCACCGGCTTGGAGCCTTTGTGCAGGTGGCCGTTTTCAACGATCTTGGCCATGGAGCGGATGATGTTGGCTTCGGTGCCAAAATCCATGGTCAGGTAGGGGTGTTCCCAGTCACCCAGCACACCCAGACGGATGAAATCGGTCTTCTGCGCTTCGATCTGGGTCTTGGCGTATTTGCGGCACTCGGCACGGAATTCGGCAGCGGAAACCTTCTCGCCCGGCTTGCCGACCATGCCTTCCACTTTCAGTTCGATAGGCAGACCGTGGCAATCCCAACCCGGCACATAGGGGGAATCGAAACCGGAGAGGCCCTTGGACTTGATGATGATGTCTTTGAGGATCTTGTTGACCGAGTGACCGATGTGAATGTTGCCGTTCGCATAGGGGGGGCCATCATGCAGAATGAAAGAAGGCTTGCCCGCTTTGGCGCGGCGAATAGCGCCGTAGAGATCCTGATCGTACCAACGTTTCAGCATGTTGGGTTCGCGCTTGGCCAGATCGCCACGCATCGGAAACTCGGTTTCCGGAAGATTCAGGGTGTGTTTATAGTCGCTCATCAGTCCTGGGTTCCCTTCTTTTCTAAAAGAGTGCTGGGTAAATTGAATTGTGGCAGCCCGAACCAGGCTCGGGCCGCCAGGGCATCTCGTTCGATCTGCTCTTTCAAGGCAGTGAAAGAGGCAAACTTCTGCTCTTCGCGCAGCTTGTGGCGAAGCAGCACCTTGACCTGCTGACCATATAGATCACCAGAAAAATCAAATAGATGTACTTCCAATCTGGCTTGTGTACCGCTCAAGGTCGGCCGTACACCCACATTGGCTACACCGGGGAAGGTCTTGCCGGAACATATCACTTCCACCGCAAACACGCCACCGACCGGGATCACCTGGCGCTTGAGGGCCAGATTGGCGGTGGGAAAACCTATGGTGCGCCCCAGCTTGTCGCCGTGAGCCACCCGGCCGCTGATGGTGTAGGGGCGGCCAAGCATCAGCTCCACCTCCGCCATCCGGCCCGCCTTAAGTGCTTCACGCACCAGGGTGCTGCTGACCCGCTGCCGTTCGAGCTGGAAGCTCTGGGTGCTGATCACCTCGAAGCCGAAGCGATGACCCGCCTCCTCCAGCAGGTGGAAGTCACCTTCCCGCCCCTTGCCGAAGCGAAAATCATCGCCGACCACCAGATAGCGCACCCCGAGCTTCTCCACCAGCAACTGCTTGATGAAGGTCGAGGCCGCCTGCTCGGCAAAGCGGTGGCTGAAGCGTACGCAGAGCATACGGTCGATATGCAGCCCCTGCAGCGCTTCGTACTTTTCCCGCAACCGGCTCAGCCGGGCGGGCGCTGCCGTGCCGGCAAACAGCTCCAGCGGCTGCGGTTCGAACAGCATGACGCAGGCGGGCAATCCCAGCTGGGCCGCTTTCTCCTTGAGACGTGCCAATACCGCATGGTGACCCTGATGAACCCCATCAAAGTTGCCAATGGTTAATACACATCCCCGGTGACGGGGCTTGAGATTGTGAATGCCGCGAATAAGCTCCATCAGTGCCTTGTGCGTTGCTGCCATGGAAATCGGCGGATTATATATCAGGCAGCAGGCAGGGTCAGCCCTCATAGCCTGATTTCAACTATCCGGGCCCAAGCCCGCCCATCTGCGGCGCCATGAGGCACTATCCCCATGGCACCGCAGGATCACGACTACTGCTGCCCCGATTTAAGGTGACGCGGCCGAATGCCCAGCAGTAGCAACACCACGGCATAGACCGCAGCCCCCAGCGACAGCAGCATGGTCAGCTGCAAACTGGCCTTGCCCATGCTCCATACGCCCCACTGGGCCAAATCTGGCGACAGATAGGCGAGCACGCCCCCCATCAGCACGCTGGCGACCAGCAGCTTGAGGCAGAACACGCCGGTATGACGGGAGGGACGATAGACGCTCTGCTGGTACAACCCCTTGAACAGCAAGGCCGCATTCAGAGTGCCCGAGCAGGCGGTCGAGAGCGCCAGACCCACGTAACCGAGCGGGTAGATGAAGATGAGGTTGCAGACCATGTTGGCAATCATCGACATCACCCCGATCCGCACCGGCGTTTTGGTGTCCTGACGGGCGTAGTAACCGGGTGCCAGTACCTTGATCAGCATCAGGGAGAGCAGACCGGTAGTGGAGGCCAGCAAGCTGGCGCTCGACATGCTCACTTCATGCAGGCCAAATTCGCCGCGCATGAACAGCACTCGCAAAATGGGCTCACGCATGACCGCAATGCCTATCATGGCGGGCATGCCGAGCAGCATCACCATCCGCACCCCCCAATCCATGGTGCGGGAGAAGTCCGCCGGATCGGCATCCACATGCTTCTTAGCCAACGCAGGCAGGATCACGGTACTGATGGCCACTGCAAACAGCCCGAGGGGGAACTCCAGCAGGCGATCCGAGTAGTAGAGGTAACTGATGGCACCGGTCGCCAGGAACGAAGCCAGCATGGTGTTGACCAGCAGATTGATCTGGCTGACCGAAACCCCGAACAGGGCGGGGATCATCAGCGTGCGGATCTTCACCACCCCAGGGTGATTCCATCCCCACTTGGGCCATACCAGCATGTTGATTTGGCGCAAAAAGGGGTACTGGAACAAAAACTGCACCAAACCGCCCAAAAAGACACCAATCGCCAGCGAGATCTCAGGTTTGTCCATCAGTGGCGCAATCCACCAGGCCGCCGCAATCATGGTGATGTTGAGAAACACCGGCGTAAACGACGAGACCGCAAAGCGGCCGAAGGTGTTGAGGATAGCCCCCGCCATGGCGGTAAAGGTGATGAACCAGAGGTAAGGGAAGGTGATTTTGAGCATCAGACTGGCGAGCTCGAACTTCTCGGCCGCGGGGCCGCCGTGCAGCCAGTCCCAGAACCAGCCCCAACCAAACAGCGCGGTCAGCACTCCCGACCCCAGCACCCCGAGCAGGGTGACCACCGTCACTATCCCCCCCAGCGTGCCCGCCACCGCCGCCAGCAATTCACGCACTTCCCCCTCGTCGCCATTTTTCTTGTACTCCGTCATCACGGGAACAAAGGCCTGGTTGAAGGCACCTTCGGCGAACAGACGACGCAGAAAGTTGGGAATGCGATTGGCAAAAAAGAAGACGTCGGCGGCCACCCCGGCACCAAGCAGATTTGCGATAACCACATCGCGAACCAAGCCCATTACGCGGGATGCCAGCGTCATTCCGGACACTATCATGCCGGATTTGATCAATTTCTTACTCAAGACGAGGCCTCTGGAACTGTCAGAATGAAAAGAATGCTGCTAGAATCGGCCGACAGTTTAACCGTCTCCCTACTGACACACCACCGGGAGGCGGTGTTTATTTGCACAAATCATTTGACAATATGTGGTTGGAAGGGCATATTTCCGGGCCTTTTCAATACACTCGCTAAGACAGTTTTAGGAGTTTTACCTTGGCTAACATCAAATCTGCTAAGAAGCGCGCTCTTCAGTCAGAAAAACGCCGTCAGCACAACGCCAGCCGTCGTTCCATGACCCGTACCTACCTGAAGAAAGTCATTGCTGCTATCGCCTCTGGCGACAAAGCTGCTGCGACTGCCGCTTTCGCTGTTGCTCAGCCGATCATGGATCGTATGGCGACCAAAGGCCTGATCCACAAGAACAAAGCAGCTCGTCACAAGAGCCGCCTGTCTGCCCAGATCAAAGCTATGGCTTAATCAGCGTCTGCTGATCAAAGCTGAAAAAACCGGCCTTAGTGCCGGTTTTTTATTTATCTGCGCTGCAATAAAGTCGATGCAGCAAACTGATCATTTCACGCACCTCATGGCTGCGCAGCGAATAGTAGACCGTCTGGGCCTCTTTGCGCGTCGTCACCAGCTCATCCCGCCGCAGCAGCGCAAGATGCTGTGACAAGGCCGACTGACTCAATCCCAATCGCTCGTTGAGCTCCCCCACCGACAGTTCGCGCTCCAGCAACTGGCACAGAATAAACAGCCGCCGCTCATTGGCCAGCGCCTTGAGCAAGGCCACCGCTTTACTCGCATTGGCTTCCATCTCTTCAAGTTGCATCACATCTCTCCTCTACCACTCATCGCCGATGATACGTGGTGACGGGTCGTTTTAAAACGACAGGGTGGCCGGCTGGATGGCGGAGAAGTTCTCCTGCCCGGAAAAGAGAAAGGTAAAATCGCTCTCGCAGACCCGCTTCACCGCCGGATGCTGGATCATCCGCTCGGCGAAGATGACGTAATACTCCTCCATCAGATCCTGAGTTTCCCCGATCAGCATCACCCCCTCCCCCTCAAGGATCTCCTCCCGATAGATGGTGGGAGCCATGAAGATGCCCTGATTGAAGAAGCCAAACGCCTTCATCAAGGCGGCATCATCAAACTCGCCAAGAATGCTGGGGGAGACACCCTGCTGCTCGAACCACTGGGTCAGCTGACGCCCCATGGCGGTACGGCGACCGGGGATCAGCAGCTTGCGCTCCTCCAGACAGGCGGGAAAGGGCTTTTCAGGCAGCGGAGCCTTGCAGAAGAAGCTGACGCCACAGCCGCCCAACCGCTTGGAGAGCAGCCCCGCATGCTGGCTGGAGTCCACCGGACAGTCGGAGAGGATCATGTCGAGCTTGTGCTCGCTCAGCTGCTCCAGCAGCAGTTCGTGGGTTGACTCGAAGCAACGCAGATGGATGGAGCCATCATTAGGGATGACGGAGAGCAGCACGCGGCTGGCAAGGCGCTTGGAGAGGGCATCGGCGATGCCGACGTCGAACAGGATCTGGCTCTCCTTGCGGTAGTTGACGATATCGAGCATCTCGTAGGAGAGGCTGAACATCTTGTCGGCATAACGAAACACCAGTTGACCCAGCTCGGTCGCCTCAAGGGAGCGCCCCTTGCGTTTGAGCAGCTTGCCACCGAGGCGCTGCTCCAGCAACTTGATCTGACCGGTGACGGTTTGCGGGGTCAAAAAAAGGGCTTCCGCTGCCTGGGTAACGGAGCCCTTCTTCTGAGTCATCCAGAAATAGTAGAGATGGTTGTAGTTAAGGTGTGACATCCGATGGGGTTCCCGCTTGACGCGGACTCCGGTAGCAGCTGAGTTCAACCGCCAGAATGTCATACATGTCGCTGACCGAGTCAACCTTGTTCGCGCCAAACTGCTCCATCAGAGTGGCCTTGAGGCGTGCCTTGTCCGGCATCCGGTCAGCGCAATAACGCTTGTTGGAGCGCTTGACCATCTCGCCAGCCCGGCTGCTTAGCGCCCGCTCGGAGAAGGTTTCGCCAAAGCGCGCCTTGGCCTGCTTGTCCCCCAGCAGCAGGGCACTGTCTACCACCCCGTTCAGATAGGCAGAGCAGTTCGCCGAAGCGGCGTCCTGCTTGCAATCCTCCAGCCCGCCGGCCCAGGCCGCGGGGCTCAACAACAGCATCAACAACCCTGTATGCAGCTTCATAGTCCCTCCGTACTCTGTTCCCCTTCACCCTTGGGAAGGGCCATGCGCAAGGCCAGATAGCCGACTACCGCCGCCATGGTGGAGCCCACCAGGATCCCGAGGCGAGAGTAGCTGCCGTAATCCAGCCCACCGTGCTCGAAGGCGAGCGACGCGATAAACATCGACATGGTGAACCCGATGCCACAGAGGATGCTGACCGCAAAAATCTGCTTGAAGTTGACCCCGGGCGGCAACTGGGCGATGCCCAGCTTGACCGACAGCCAGCTGATGGTGAACACCCCGAGCGGCTTGCCGATAAACAGCCCCAGCATGATCCCCATAGGTACCGGACTCAGCAGGGAGGAGAGACCAATCCCTTCCAGCGATACCCCGGCGTTGGCAAAGGCAAACAGCGGCAGGATCAGATAGGCACTCCAGGGGTGCAGCTGATGCTCCAGATACTTGAGCGGCGAGGCGTAACGCTTGCCGTTAAGCGGAACCATAAAGCCCACTACCACGCCTGCCAAGGTCGCATGGACGCCAGACTTCAGCACCGCAACCCAGAGCACCAGACCAACCAGCATGTAGAGGCTGATCCTGTCCTCACCACGGCGATTCATCCAAAGCAGAGTGAGGGTTGCCAGAATACCGATGGCCAGCGCCTCCAGCGACAACTGCTGGGTATAGAAGAGCGCGATGATGATGATGACGCCCAGGTCATCCATGATGGCCAGCGCCAACAGGAATACCTTGAGGCTCACCGGCACCCGCTTGCCGAGCAGCGCCATCACCCCGAGGGCAAAGGCGATGTCGGTCGCAGCCGGGATCGCCCAGCCAGCACGCGCCACTTCATCCGAATAGTTGAAAAAGGCGTAGATCAAGGCCGGGGCCAGCATGCCGCCCACCGCAGCGATAGCCGGGAAGGTCGCCTGAACCCGGGTCGAGAGCGCCCCCTCCAGCATTTCACGCTTCACTTCCAGACCAACCAGCAGGAAGAAGATCGCCATAAAGCCATCGTTGATCCAGAGCAGCAGCGGCTTGTTGATGTCGAGAGCCGCGATGCGCACCTGCACCGGCGTGTCGAGAAACGCCTGATACCCGCCAGCCAGCGCGGTATTGGCTAAAATCATTGCCAGCATGGCAGCCATGATCAGAATAATTCCGGAGGCGGCCTCCAGCTTCAGGAACTTTTTGATTACGTCACTCATGGTTAAATTTTCCACCGTATTGCTTTGGTTTGAGTCTATCTCCTGCAACAACCAATGGAAAATCGTTTCTTGCTGCTCAATACAACGAAAAAACCGAAGGCAAAATAGAACATACCTGCTATAAGCAGGTTTTCCCTCGTCTCTGGCTACCGTCTTATTAATCAATAAAATGAATTTTCAATTATTTAACTGCATAAAAAAGGCGCCCTGAGGCGCCTTGCTATCAGATGGCGACGGGCGCCTTGATGCCGGGATGGGGGTCATAACCCTCGATCTCGAAATCCTCGAACTTGTAATCGAAGATGGAGTCAGGTTTGCGCTTGATCACCAGGGTCGGCAGCGGGCGCGGCTCGCGGGATAGCTGCAGCGCAGTCTGCTCCATGTGGTTGGAGTAGAGATGCACATCACCGCCGGTCCAGACGAAGTCACCCACTTCCAGATCGCACTGCTGGGCCATCATGTGGGTCAGCAGGGCATAGCTGGCGATGTTGAACGGCAGGCCGAGGAACACATCACAGCTGCGCTGGTAGAGCTGGCAGGAGAGCTTGCCGTCCGCCACATAGAACTGGAAGAAGGCGTGGCAGGGAGCCAGCGCCATCTTGTCCAGCTCGCCCACGTTCCAGGCGGATACGATGATGCGGCGCGAATCAGGGTTGTGCTTGATGTCATCCACCGCCTTCTGGATCTGGTCGATGACAGACCCGTCAGCCGCAGGCCAGGAGCGCCACTGAGCACCGTAAACCGGCCCCAGATCGCCATTCTCGTCGGCCCACTCATCCCAGATGCTGACGCCGTTTTCCTTCAGATAGGCGGTATTGGTATCGCCATTTAGGAACCAGAGCAGCTCGTGAATGATGGAGCGCAGGTGGCACTTCTTGGTGGTCACCAGCGGGAACCCCTCCGCCAGATTGAAGCGCATCTGATGGCCGAACAGGGAGACAGTACCGGTGCCGGTACGGTCTGACTTGACGGTTCCCTCATCGAGGATTTTCTGCATCAGGTCGAGATAAGCTCGCATTATTTCGCCTCCTTCACGGCATTACCGAACAACTGCGGACGCTTGTAGGCGACCCAGATCATCAGGGCACCGGCGATAATCATCGGGGTGGAGAGGATCTGGCCCATGCTGATCTCCTGGAAGTAGAGACCGAGCTGGCTGTCCGGCTGGCGCACAAACTCCACCAGGAAGCGGAACAGGCCGTAGAACAGCAGGAACATGCCGGAGATGGCACCGCGCGGCGGATTCTTGCGCCAGAACAGGTTGAGGATGATGAACAGCACCACCCCTTCCAGTGCGAACTGGTAAAGCTGGGAGGGATGACGCGGCTCGGGGCCGGCCTCCGGGAAGATGATGGCCCAGGGCACATCGGTGACCCGGCCCCACAGCTCGCCGTTGAGGAAGTTGCCGATCCGGCCGACGCCGAGACCAAACGGAATGAGCGGTGCCACAAAATCGGCCACGGTGAAGAAGTGGCGCTTGGTCTTGTGGGCAAACCAGATCATCGCGGTGATCACCCCGATCAGACCACCGTGGAACGACATACCGCCGGTCCAGATCTTGAACAGATAGGTGGGATCCGCGAGGAAGAGATCGAAGTTGTAGAACAGCACATAACCGACACGGCCACCGAGGATCACCCCGAGGAAACCGTAGAACAGCAGATCCGACACCTCGTTGCGGGTCCAGCCGCTGTTCGGTGCATCGGCGCGACGGCCAGCCAGCCACATGGCAAACGCAAAACCGAACAGGTACATGAGACCATACCAGCGTACCGATAGTGGTCCCAAACTGAATGCTACGGGATCAATCTGCGAGAAAACCCAATATCCATCGTGCTGCATATGCGGCCCCAGTCAAAATAAAAGCCGCATTTTCCGATCATTCGTCAGCAGGGACAAGGCATGATTATCAATCACTCTGTTTCGATTTATGACCGGCTCGCAGCAAACCGCCCAAACCATGCTCCTCCAGATAGCGAGCAAACAGGCCGCGCAGTACGTGGGGGTTGTCATGTTTGAGGCCATCGGCCATCAGTTCGGTCAACTCGCTCAGGGTGGATTGACGCAGCACGTACTTGATCCGGGCGATGTTGTGGGTATTCATACTGAAGCGGCGATAACCCATGGCCAGCAGCAGCAATACACCGACCGGATCACCGGCCAGCTCGCCACACACCGACACCGGCTTCTGGTAGCGATGGGAGGCATCAACCAGCTGTTGCAGGGCGCGGATCACCGCAGGATGGAAGGCATCGTAGATGTTGGCAACCCGAGAGTTGTTGCGATCTACCGCCAGCAGGTACTGGGTCAGGTCGTTACTGCCCACCGACCAGAAGTCGATGAGCGGCGCCATCTCCGGCAAGATAAAGAGGGCTGAGGGCACCTCGATCATCACCCCGAGACTGGGGTAGCGGATCACCGCATCGCGGCTCGCCGCCTCTTCCGACACCTCTCGCCACGCTTGATCCAGCAGACGACGGGAGGCTTTGATTTCGCTGACGCTGCTGATCATCGGCAGCATGATGGCCAGATTGTCCAGCCCTTCACTGGCCCTCAGCATCGCCTTGAGCTGCACCAGAAACAGTTCGGGGTGATCCAGGGTGATCCGGATCCCCCGCCAGCCAAGGAAGGGGTTTTCCTCGACGATGGGGAAATAGGGTAACGGCTTGTCGCCGCCCACATCCAGCGTCCGCATGCAGACCGGCCGGTTGCGGTAGGTCTCCAGAATGCCGCGATAGCGGGCAGTCTGCTCCCACTCGGAGGGGAAGCTCTCCTGCAGCATAAAGGGGATCTCGGTGCGATAGAGACCGACCCCGTCCGCCAGCTGATTGAGGGAGATCTCGGTATCGGCACTGAGCCCGGCGTTGAGCAGCAGTGAGACCTTGGTGCCGTCGGCCGTCTCGGATGACAGGTTGTCGACGCTGCGCACCAGGGTATCGAGCGCCCGCTCTTCGCTCAGCAGCTGACGATACTCGGTCAGGATCACCTGATTGGGTTCGATGAAGAGATCGCCGCTGTAGCCATCGACGACCAGCATGCGACCACCGATGTCACCAAGGGGCAGATCAACCCCCATGATGGCAGCCACCCCCATGGCGCGGGCCAGAATGGCCGCGTGGGAGTTGGTCCCCCCCTTGAGCGAGACCACGCCGGTCAGATACTCGCGGGGCACTTCCGCCAGAATGGTAGCAGTCACCTCGTCGGCAACCAGCACCACCGGCTCGCCGATGGAGATATGTTCCGGTTCATTCTGCACCAGTCGGCTGATCAGCCGCTGGGCAATATCCTTCACGTCGGTGGAGCGCTCCTGCAAGTAGGGATCCTTCATCCCCTTGAACTGCTCGATCAAACGATCGCTGATCAGCTTGACCGCAGAGACCGCAGTCCAGTGCTCCTTGCTCACCTTGTTGCGAATGGGCTTGATGTAGCCGGGATCGTTCAGCAGATGGAGGTAGATATCGAAAATCGCCACCGAATCCTGGCTGTAGCTCTCGCGAAAGCGCAGCGCCAGACTCTCCAAGTCGTGCCGCACTTCCTCAACCGCCAGCTCCAGCCGCGCCAGCTGGCTGGCATGGTCTTCATCCTTGCGCGGGGTAATGGACGAGAGCGCCTTGCGGGGCCGCCACACCCAGGCCTTGGCCATGGCGATGCCGCTGGCACCGGCAATACCGCGCAGCGGCTTGCTCCAGTCGGTCTTCTGCAACCACCCCTTGGCCTGCGCCTGAGCGATCCGCGCCGCCAGCTGGGCCGCCAGGGTGACCATGAAGGACTCTTCCCCCTCGTCGAAGCGGCGACTCTCCTTCTGCTGCACCACCAGAATGCCGACCACCTGACGCTGATGCATGATGGGAGCGCCGAGGAAGGAGCGGAACGCCTCTTCGGCAACATCGGGCAGGAATTTGAAACTGGGGTGCGCGGGGGCATCAGCCAGGTTGATCAGCTCTTCCCGCTGACCCACCAGACCGACGATGCCCTGCTCGTAGGGCAGGGTCACCTTGCCGACCGCGGACGGTGCCAAGCCGTCGGTAGCCGCCAGGCGATAGCGGCGCACCTCGGGTTCCGAGACATAGACGGAGCAGCAGTCCACTGCCATGGCGTGCCGGGTCTGGCTCACCAATGCTTGCAAGGCCTGCTCGAGGGTATTGGCCTCGGCCATGCTCTCGACGATACGTCTCAGTTCCGTTAACAACTAATCTGTGCTCCTTAACGGGCGCGGTTGCGCCGCACATCCTTCTTGTTGACCTGCACTGCCGGCACTGGCATCGCCAGCGGGGCAAACTCTTTCATGACCCGGCGGTAAACCTCCCGCTTGAACGAAACGACCTGACGCACCGGATACCAGAAGCTGACCCAACGCCAGTCGTCAAATTCGGGATGGCCATGACAGCCGAACTGGATCCGCGACTCCTTGCCCGAATTCAGCTGTAACAGGAACCATTTTTGTTTTTGGCCAATACAGACCGGTGAACTGTCCCAGCGGACAAGACGTTTGGGTAAACGGTACTTTAGCCAGTTACGACTGGTGGCCATGATGGTCACATCTTCGGGCTTGAGGCCAATCTCCTCATACAGCTCTCGATACATGGCCTGCTCTGGCGTTTCACCATCATCAACCCCCCCCTGCGGAAACTGCCAGGAGTGCTGCCCATAGCGTTTAGCCCACAACACTTGTCCTTCACGGTTACAGATCACGATACCGACATTGGGACGAAATCCGTCGCCATCAATCACGTGATCACCTTATAAAGGCTGAATCTATAAGGAGATTGTTCCACATTCACTCCGTGGCAGCAAACAAGGAGTGAATCCCCTGTTTCATGAATAACTTTCGATTTCAAACATACTTATAAACAAATCCAAGGATCCGCGCCCCCAAGTTGCCCACCCAGGCTGTGCATAAAGCTGTTAGCAAACGGGTATATACAGTACTTTTTAACTGTACGCGAAAAGTGCCTCTCCGTCTCATCACGCGACATAAAATATAAAAAATCATTATTTTTTATAAACTTGGGATAAAACAACTGGATCTAGATCCATGTTACCCCAAGAGTCAGATCCATGATCCGGATTGTGAACAAGTTCAACTGCTCAAAGATCCACCGCGGCGAAATTATCCACAGGAGTGGCACAATATCTACCCCGTTTACCCTGTAAAAATGGGGTGGCATTCACAATTTTTTGTAACATATCAGCGACTCCAACCACTTTCATCCACTTATCCAAGATTTCTGTGGATAACTGTGTGTAACATCATGCACAAACCCTTGGACAACTATTTCGAGGTCAAACCAGACCTGGATTACTGCTCGATAAAACAGACAAAACCCTTTAAAATCATAATGATGAGCTGATAGCCCCCAAATTCTCTGCATTTGATCTTATCCACTCAGGATCGGTTATAAAAACAGCGATCCTTCTCGGGATCCTCCCCTGTTAGAATATGGCGAGCAAGATGGAGCCAAACATGCCAAGCAATCCCCAATCCGAGCAGGAGTTATTGAGCCGCGCCTATGCCATGGCTGGCTTCACGCTGGCGCAGCTGGCCGCCGAGGCTGGCGTCGCGGTGCCCAAAGACCTGCGCCGTGACAAGGGGTGGGTCGGTCAGTTGATCGAGCTGCAACTCGGGGCCAGCGCAGGGAGCAAGCCGGAACAGGACTTCCCGGAGCTGGGGATCGAACTCAAGACGATCCCCGTGGATCCTCAAGGCAAACCGCTGGAGACCACCTTCGTCTGCGTCGCCCCGCTGATCGGTGTCAGCGGCCAGCGCTGGGAGGAGTCCAACGTGCGCAACAAGCTATCCCGGGTGCTCTGGATCCCGGTGGAAGGCAGTCGCGAGATCCCGGTTGGCGAGCGGCGGGTCGGCATGCCGCTGATGTGGAGCCCGAATGAAGAGGAAGATCGGCTACTGCGTCAGGACTGGGAGGAGCTGATGGACATGATAGTGCTGGGAGAAGTGGAGCAGATCAGCGCGCGCCACGGCCAGGTGATGCAACTGCGGCCCAAGGCGGCCAACAACAAGGCGCTGACTCGCGCTATCGGCCGCGATGGTCAACCCATAATGACCCTGCCCCGCGGCTTCTATCTCAAGATCGACTTCACCCACAGTTTGCTGCAACGCTATTTTGCCTTGCCGACTTGATCTGCCTTATCAACATCTTTGTCATATGGTGGTATAAAAATAGACAGGAGCCATTTTTAACTCACAGACAAGGAGGCGTCATGCCACTGATCAAACAGTTTTTGAAGTCCAAGCCCGAGGTCAAGGTGACCTTTGCCGTAGAGAAAGAGGCGGCTGCAGGGGCGGAACAGGTGATGCTGATCGGCGAGTTCACCCAGTGGCAACCGGTCGAGCTGAAACGCATGAAGAGCGGCGAATTCAAAGCCACCCTCAATCTGCCGACCGACGGCCCGGGGTACTTTGAATATTGCTACCAGCTCATCACACCGGCAGGGGAAACCCTCTACGAGAATGACTGGGCAGCGGATGACTATGTGCCAGGCCCCTTCGGGCGAGACAACTCGGTAGTTCGGGTCATCCAGTAACGGCTCCCAGATAGCCAATAGACGGATACAAAAAAGGCTCGCCATTGGCGAGCCTTTTCACTACCTGTCGAGCTATTTGCCGACATACCGACACCAATTCGAATCGAATTAGTTGAGCTTCTCTTTGATACGAGCAGCTTTGCCGGACAGGTTGCGCAGGTAGTACAGTTTGGCGCGGCGAACATCACCACGACGCTTCAGTTCTACACTGTGGATCAGCGGAGAGTGAGTCTGGAATACACGCTCAACACCTTCGCCGTTGGAGATCTTGCGAACGGTGAAAGCAGAGTGCAGACCGCGGTTACGCTTGGCAATAACGATGCCTTCGAAAGCCTGCAGACGCTCTTTACCACCTTCTTTAACACGAACTTGAACACGTACAGTGTCGCCCTGGGCAAAAGCCGGGATGTCGGTACGCAGTTGCTCTTGTTCAAGCTGCTGAATAATCTTGCTCATTGTCTTTCCTTACCTAGGATAAACTGAAAACTCTACTTAACGCCGTCACGCACTTCGCGGACATACTCGGCAAGAAGTGATTCTTGCTCGTCAGTCAGAGCTAGGTTGTTAATAAGTTCCGGCCTTCTTTGCCAGGTTCGTCCGAGCGACTGCTTGAGACGCCAGCGTCGAATCACTTCGTGATTGCCGCTTGTCAGCGCCTCGGGCACCGCCAATCCATCCAACACCTCCGGCCGAGTGTAGTGGGGATGATCCAGCAAGCCATCCGTAAAGGAGTCTTGCTCGGCACTGGCCTGATCACCCAAAACCCCGGGGACCAGACGCGAAACCGCATCGATCAGGGTCATGGCAGGCAACTCGCCACCACTTAACACGTAATCCCCGATAGACCACTCTTCGTCGACTTCGGTTTGTATCACGCGTTCATCGATACCTTCGTATCGACCGGCTACCAGAATCAGTTTCTGATTCGTCGCCAACTCGGTTACGCCCGCTTGAGTCAGCTTGCGTCCCTGAGGAGAGAGATAGATGACTTTCGCCCCGTCTCCCGCTGCTTGCTTGGCTGCATGAATCGCGTCACGCAGCGGCTGAACCATCATTAACATGCCGGGCCCACCACCATAAGGACGATCATCGACCGTACGGTGTTTGTCGTGGGTAAACTCCCGGGGGTTCCAGCACTCAATCTGCAGCAGGCCACTCTTGACGGCCCGACCCGTTACCCCGTGCTCGGTAATGGCTCGGAACATTTCAGGGAAGAGGCTAATAACCCCAATCCACATAAGAAACCTCCGGCACCCGTGTTAGCGCGGGAAACTAGAAACCAGGATCCCAATCAACTTCGATTGTTCGAGCAGTCAGATCAATATTCTTGATCACCTGCTCTTCCAGGAACGGAATCAACCGCTCCTTTGCACCAAAGGCATCTTTTACATTGGCCTCAACCACCAACACATCGTTGGAGCCGGTTTCCATCAATTCGGTCACCTTGCCCAGGTCGTATCCCTTGGTGGTCACCACGGAGCAACCAATCAGGTCACGCCAGTAGAACTCACCTTCAGGCAACGCAGGCAACAGATCGGCGGGTACGCCAATCTCGACATTGGTCAATGCCAGGGCATCTTCGCGCACATCGATACCATCGAGTTTGCAGATCAGACCCTTGTTGTGACGTTTCCAGGATGAAACCCGAATTTCACGCCACGCCCCGTTCTGATTAATCAGCCAGGGGTTGTAATCGAAAATCGCTTCGGCAACATCGGTGAAGGAGTTCACTTTAAGCCAGCCCTTGATGCCATAAACGGTACCCAGGGTGCCCAGAACTACAGGTTTTTCCACCTTAACTCCTTACCGTTGGGCTGATTAAGCAGCTTTTTTAGCGTCTTTGATCAGCTTGGCAACGCGGTCAGAAACAGCGGCACCAGTAGCAACCCAATGCTCGATACGAGCCAGGTCCAGGTTCAGCTTTTCAGCTTGACCAGCAGCAACCGGGTTGAAGAAACCAACGCGCTCGATGAAGCGACCGTCACGGGCGCAACGGCTGTCAGAAACTACTACCTGGTAGAACGGACGCTTTTTCGCGCCACCACGTTGTAAACGAATGGTTACCATATCGTCCTCATTAACATCTAATGAACAAGGCCCGCAAACACGCGGACCCTAGCTTAAAATAAGCCGCGTAATTCTACTTGGATTCGTAATAATTGCAACCAAGCCAGCCATTTTTTGCGCAGAGCGGCAATGAAAAGGGGCCTGCCGCAGCAGACCCCCATCAACACGCAGGCCGGATCAGAACGGGCCGCGACCGCCACCGAAACCGGGGGGCATCATGTTCTTCATCTGGCTCATCATCTTGCGCATGCCGCCTTTACCGGACATTTTCTTCATCATGCGCTGCATCTCGGTGAACTGCTTGAGCAGCTTGTTCACATCCTGCACCTGCATGCCGGAACCTGCTGCGATACGGCGTTTACGGGACCCCTTGATGAGATCGGGATGGGCGCGCTCCTTGGGCGTCATGGAGCTGATGATCGCCTCCATTCGCACAGTGAGCTTGTCATCCATCTGATCTTTAACGTTATCCGGCAGCCTGGACATGCCGGGCAGCTTGTCGAGCATCCCCATCATGCCACCCATGTTGCGCATCTGGGCCAGCTGCTCGCGGAAATCTTCCAGATCGAACCCCTTGCCACTCTTGACCTTGCTGGCCAGCTTGGCCGCTTTCTCTTTATCGACGTTGCGCTCGACCTCTTCGATAAGAGAGAGCACATCGCCCATACCGAGGATGCGGGAGGCGAGACGATCTGGGTGGAACGGCTCCAGCGCATCGGTCTTTTCACCCATACCGATAAACTTGACCGGCTTGCCGGTGATGTGGCGCACCGACAGGGCAGCACCACCACGGGCATCGCCGTCCGCCTTGGTAAGGATGACACCGGTGAGCGGCAGCGCTTCGTTGAACGCCTTGGCGGTGTTGGCGGCATCCTGACCGGTCATGGCATCCACCACGAACAGGGTCTCGACCGGCTTGATGGTGGCATGCAGATCCTGGATCTCGGCCATCATCTCGCTATCGACGTGCAGACGACCGGCGGTATCGACGATCACCACGTCATAGAATTTCTTGCGCGCCTGATCGATGGCGGCAGTGGCGATGTCAACCGGTTTCTGGCTGGCATCACTCGGGAAGAAGTCGACGCCGATGTCGCTGGCCAGGGTCTCCAGCTGCTTGATCGCCGCCGGACGATAGACGTCGGCACTGACTACCAGCACCTTCTTCTTGCTGCGCTCTTTGAGCAGCTTGGCCAGTTTGCCAACTGTGGTGGTCTTACCGGCACCCTGCAGACCGGCCATCAGGATGATCGCTGGCGGCTGGGCAGCCAGGTTGAGCTGTTCGTTGGCCTCCCCCATCACGGTGACCAGTTCACCGTGCACAATCTTGATGAATGCCTGGCCCGGGCTCAGGGATTTGGCCACTTCCTGCCCGACTGCGCGCTCTTTGACACGCGCCACGAAATCACGCACGACCGGCAGGGCGACATCCGCCTCGAGCAGCGCCATGCGGACTTCGCGCAGGGTTTCCTTGATATTGTCTTCGGTCAGGCGACCACGGCCACTGACATTGCGCAAGGTGCGCGAGAGTCGTTCAGTCAAATTCTCAAACATGACGGATTCCGGTTCTTGGCGTAATAAATTGGGGGCATTATAACCCAGAGCGGGCGCGAGGACGATTATTCACCGCACCGCAGCAGCAGGGAGCTTCTCCCTATATATGGGCAGATCGGCCGTTGCACAACTGGCGAGCACTTCTCGTGCAAGGTATACTGCCCCTCTTACCCTCAAAAGCTTGTGCAACAACGACCTGGTTATGATCGTAATCTCTGTTCTGGCCCTGGCGTTTTATCTGCTGGCCATCATCGCCTCCCTGCATCTGTTACTGAGCGCCAAGCCGGTGGGACAGCGCTCCCTGTTTGCCTGTATCGGATTGGCCCTGATCGCCCACGCCAGCGCCCTCGGTTCAGAGGTATTGCAGAGTTACGGCCAGAACCTGAGCATGCTCAACGTTGCCTCGCTGGTCAGCCTCATCATCAGTTGCTTCATGACCTGCGTGACCCGCCGCTTCAACGGCTGGATCCTGCTGCCGGTGGTCTACAGCTTCTCGGCCCTGTTGCTGGCTGCCAGCGCCTTGATCCCGGGTCGCTACATAACCCATCTGGAGGCCCACCCCCAGCTGTTGCTGCACATCGGCCTCGCCCTGATGGCCTACTCGGTATTGATGATCGCCTGTCTGTTTGCGCTGCAGCTCGCCTGTCTGGACAAGCAACTAAAATCTCGAAAAATCAGTAATCTGCCAGCCATGCCGCCACTGATGACGGTGGAAAAACGACTGTTTCAGTTGATCTCTGCAGGGGTGCTGCTACTGACACTTTCCATCGCCTCCGGCCTCTTCTTCCTCGAAGATATGTTCGCCCAGGGCAAGTCTCACAAGGCAGTGCTCTCCATCCTGGCATGGTGTGTCTACGTGCTGCTGCTGTGGGGTCATCACACCTATGGTTGGCGCGGCCGTAAAGTCATCACTCTCAGTCTGATCGGCAGCTTCATCCTGACTCTTGCCTACTTTGGCAGTCGCTTCGTCAAAGAAGTGCTGTTGAGCTGACACCTATACTCTTTTAGCCATACCATCCAACAGGAGCCCTTTTTGGACAGCATCTCAACGAGTACATTACTGATTGTTCTCGTTATCTTGATCCTTCTTTCCGCCTTTTTCTCCAGTTCCGAAACCGGCCTGATGTCCATCAACCGCTACAAACTGCGGCATCTGGCACAGACCAAACACAAAGCCGCACGTCGCGTCGAGCAACTGCTCGCCCGCCCCGATCGCCTGCTGGGGCTGATCCTGATCGGCAACAATCTGGTCAATATCCTCGCCTCCGCCATCGCCACCATCGTCTGTATCCGGCTGTTTGGTGATCTAGGGGTCGCCATCGCCACCTTCGGCCTGACCCTGGTGGTACTGGTATTCGGTGAAGTGACGCCAAAGACCCTGGCAGCCATGTTTCCGGAGAAGATCGCCTATCCCGCCTCCTGGATCCTCAAGGGGCTGATGGTGCCGCTCTCGCCGCTGGTCTGGCTGATCAACGGCATCACCAGCGGCCTGCTCAAGATGCTGAAAATCAATCCCAACAAGGATGACTCCCTCAACACCGAGGAGCTGCGCACCATAGTCAATGAGGCGGGTAACCTGATCCCCCAGCGTCATCAGGAGATGCTGTTGAGCATTCTGGATCTCGACAAGATGCTGGTCGAGGACATCATGGTGCCACGCAGCGATATCTACGCCATCGACATCAACGATGACTGGAAGAGTATCCAGCGCCAGCTGGCCCACTGCGCTCACACCAAGATCCTGCTCTATCGCGACAATATCGACGACGTTGTCGGCTTTTTGCACGCGCGCGATGCCCTGCGACTGGTAGCCAGGGATCAGTTCAACAAATCGAGCCTGTTGCGGGAAGTGGACGAGATCTACTTCATTCCGGAAGGAACGCCGCTCAACGTGCAACTGGCCAAATTCCAGCGCAACAAGGAGCGAATTGGCCTGATCGTCGACGAATACGGCGATATTCAGGGGCTAATCACTCTGGACGACATTCTGGAAGAGATCGTGGGCGACTTCACCACCTCCATGACGCCAGCGCCGAGCGACGAGATCCATCCACAGTCAGATGGTTCTTATCTGGTCGAAGGCTCAGCCAATATTCGTGAGCTGAACAAGGAGATGAACTGGCACCTGCCCATCGACGGCCCGCGTACCCTCAACGGCCTGATCCTCGAATATCTGGAGGAGATCCCCCAGCCCAACATCGGGATCCGGTTGGCCGGTTATCCTATCGAGATCCTCGATGTGGAGAACAACATGGTCAAGATGGCGCGGATCATGCCGGCATCGTACCGGGCGGAGTCGGATTCACAAGATTGAAAAAGGGCTGCCAGTGGCAGCCCTTTTCTATTGCTCATCGTCATCATCCGGCTCCAGCACCAGCGTCGGGATCAACTCACCAAACACCCGTTGCAGCTCGTCACGGTTGGCCAGCAGGTCTTGCAGCGTATAGCTGTCCATCACCGCCAGAAACGCATCCATCGCCTCTTTCAGCGCACTCTTGAGCAGACAGACAGAGACGATGTGACAAGCGGGCGAACCGCAGTCAATGCCGTCCAGATTGCCTTCCAGCGCCCTGATCACCTGCCCGATATTGATGGTGGCGGGATCGCAAGCCATACGAATACCGCCATTCTTGCCCCGCTGGGATTGCAGATAGCCCAGCTTCACCAGCTGATTGACCACCTTCACCATGTGGTTGCGGGAAACGCCATACAGGGCCGATACCTTGGCAACGCTCGACAACTCCCCTTCCGGCAGGGTGGCAAGATAGAGCAGGGCTCTCAATCCAAAATCTGTATAACTGGTTAGTCTCATAAAACCTGATTAGCGCGATGCGAAAAGTGGAGTATTGATTCAAATCAAATAAACATCTAGGATGCCACTTATTAAATGACATTTTATATGTTCAATTAGAACGAGGCCCCTATGCTAGATCAAACCACCGTTGCCGTCATCAAAAGCACTATTCCGCTGCTCGAATCGGCAGGCCCTGCCCTCACCCAGCACTTCTACCAGCGGATGTTCAGCCATAACCCGGAGCTGAAAGATATCTTCAACCTGGCCCACCAACGCAGTGGCGGCCAGCCGCTGGCCCTGTTCAATGCAGTCGCCGCGTATGCCAAGAATATTGACAATCTGGGGGCACTTGCCGGTGCGGTCGAGCGGATTGCGCACAAACATACCGGATTCCTGATCCAGCCGGAACAATATCACATTGTAGGTAGTCATCTCTTGGCCACGCTCAAAGAATTGGGCGGAAGTGCGGTCACCGACGAGGTGCTGGAGGCATGGGGCAAGGCGTATGGCGTGCTGGCCGACATCTTCATCGGCCGCGAGCGAGAGATCTATCAGGAGAAGGCCAATCAGGATGGCGGCTGGCAAGGTACCCGCACCTTCATCATCAAGGAGAAGCGAGCCGAGAGCGACCTCATCACCTCCTTCCTGCTGGCGCCGGAAGATGGCAAGCCGGTACTGACCTTCAAACCGGGCCAATACCTCAGCATCAAGCTGGTTCACCCCGAGCTGGAATATCAGGAGATCCGCCAATACTCCCTCTCCGATGCCCCCAACGGGCAGGATTACCGCATCAGCGTCAAGCGTGAGCCGCAGGGCCAGGTCTCCAACCTGCTGCACGATCACCTGCAGGCGGGTGACAAGATCGAGGTGATGCCCCCTACCGGCGATTTCTACCTCAAAGCCAACAGCCAGACCCCGGTCGTACTGCTCTCCGGCGGTGTCGGCGTGACGCCGATGATGAGCATGCTCAACCAGCTGCTGGCGAACGGCCATCAGGCTGATGTCACCTGGCTGCACGCCTGCGAACAGGGCTCTGTACACGCCTTCCGGGAGGATATTCAGCAAAAATCCCGCCAGCATCCCAACTTGCTGAGCCGGATCTGGTATCGGGAGCCGGAGGCCAGTGATGTGCAGGGTCAAGATTACGATCTGGCCGGCACCATGGATCTGACTGCCGTGAAGGAGCGCATCACGCCTGAGGCCCACTACTACTTCTGTGGCCCTGTCGGCTTCATGCAAGAGATCAAGCGGCAGCTGCTGGCGGCTGGAGTACCAGCCGGGCAGCTCCATTACGAAGTTTTTGGCCCCCATCAAGATCTCTAAGGCGCGGGCAGCCATATAACAGAGGGAGGTTCCGGCCTGTCATGGCACGGCGGCTGGAACCGGACCCACAGGTGCAGATCTGTGGGTCATTTTTTTTGGATCAGTGCATCGCCTTGGCGCGGGCCACCACGTTGGCCGGCATCCGGTTGCCAAGACGGTTGAGCAAACTCGCCGCCTTCTGGTGCTGCGCCTTGTCACCGATGACAGAGCCATGGAGCCAGCGATAGGCGTCCTCATAATCGAGCGGACTGCCCATACCCTGCAACAGCATCTCGACCCACTCGATGCGGGCCCGCAGAAAACCGAGGCTGGCCGCCTCGCGCATCAGGGTCTCGGCTCGCACCAGATCCTTCTGCACCAAAGTTCCTTTCCAGTAGTAGCGGCCCAGTTGCTCCAGCGCCGGAGCCAACCCCTGATTGGCCGCCTCCCACATATATTGCACCCCGATCTCGGCATTGGGTTTGGTACAGACACCCCACGCCAGCATATCCCCCCAGAGGAATTGATAGGCCGGGATCTTCATCACCGAGGCGCGCGCTTCGATATCCTGAGTCAGCTGACAGCGATCCTGTTTAACCTGAGTGAGGTGGCGCCCCTGCTCAATCCAGTTGAGCAGCTCGTCCTGACGATAGAGCGGCACCGCCTGCAACTCGCCAGCGGCCAGAGGTGCGGGAGGCGCCACCACAGCGGCAGACTCCGCCGGTTTTGGCAGCGGCGCGGCCCCCTCACCACTGCTGGCAACGGGCGTGACCGGCTCGGCCGGAAGCAAGACGGGGACTGCCTCAGAGGGCGCTGGCGTAGCAGCAGAGACAGGGGCCGTTGCCACCGCAGCACTGCTTACTGTCGGTGCCGATGCACTTGCTGCAGGCGCATCGCTCGATACAGCAGCCGATACCGCCTCGGCACCATAGAGGGGCGCGGTGAATGCACCGACAAGAATGAGTAGGGTAAGGGGTTTCATCATAAGGATCTCCTGCTGCACTCTGTTATCGGCACTAAGCCCCATCCCCTTAGCCTTCCGGGCGGATCTCATCAATACAAAAGGGAGCCGAAGCTCCCTTGTTGGCACGGTTGACCCGCTTACTTGACGAAATCGACACCCAGCTGGATATCGGCTTTCAGGGTAGCCAGCATGCCTTCCATCGCTTCCTGCTCGAACGCGCTCAGCTTGCCGTAATCCAGTACGGTTTCGACGCCGTTCTTGCCCAGCAGTACCGGCTGTGCGAAGAAGGTGGCGTGCTCGCCGTTGCCTTCCACGTAGGCGCACTCAACAACGTTGGCTTCGCCCTGCAGACCCTTGATGAGGGAGAGACCGAAACGGCAAGCCGCCTGACCCATGGAGAGGGTCGCAGAACCGCCACCGGCTTTGGCTTCCACCACTTCGGTACCGGCATTCTGGATGCGCTTGGTCATGGCTGCCACTTCTTCAGCAGTGAAGGAGGCACCTTCAATCTGGGAGAGCAGCGGCAGGATGGTGACGCCACTGTGACCACCGATCACGTTGACGCGTACTTTGTCGATGTTCAACCCTTTGGCAGCGGCCACGAAGGTCTCGGCGCGGATCACGTCCAGGGTGGTTACACCGAACAGGCGACGCTTGTCATAGACACCGGCTTTCTTCAGCACTTCGGCGGCGATAGCCACAGTGGTGTTGACCGGGTTGGTGATGATGCCAATCAGTGCTTTCGGGCAAGTGGCCGCGCACTTCTCGACCAGATTCTTGACGATACCGGCGTTGATATTGAACAGGTCGGAGCGATCCATCCCCGGCTTGCGTGCCACACCGGCGGAGATCAGCACCACATCGGCCCCAACCAGCGCAGGAGTCGGATCTTCACCGCAGAAGCCCTTGATGGCGACGTCGGTAGGAATATGACTGAGGTCAACGGCCACACCCGGGGTAACCGGGGCGATGTCATACAGGCTCAGCTCGGAGCCAGCCGGCAGACGGTTTTTCAACAGCAGAGCGAGGGCTTGACCGATGCCACCAGCGGCACCCAGAACGGCAACTTTCATGATCAACTCCATGTTTAAGCGTAGGTTTAAGGTTGTTTGTTGTTGTGCGCCCAACCTTAATGGATCCCCCCATAAAAAACAATCTGATAACAGTTGCAGTCACGGGTTCTGTGAGCCACGAAACATGCGGGAGCAAAAATTGGAGGGAAATACAAAAAGTTGGAGGAGAAGCACAGTTTTTCTGCACTTCTCCTTACCATAAAGAGGTAGATCTGAGGGTCTCAGGATTGGAATGCCAGCGCCCGTTTTTCACACCAGCGAAAACCAATTGTTAACAATCCGTTCATCGCCAGATAAAGCCCGCCAGCCACCCCGAACACCGCCAGGGTATCGTAGGTCTGGGCGTTCAACCCCTGCGCCAGCCCCATGATGTCCATGATGGTGATGGTACTGGCGAGGGAGCTCCCCTTGAGCACCAGGATCACCTCATTGGAGTAGGCAGGCACCAGATGACGGGCGGCATGGCGCACCTTCATCCACAAGGTCTGGCGGCCGTTAAAGCCAAGCGCACGACACGCCTCTACTTCACCGGCCGGGATGGCATCAAGCGCCCCCTTGAACAACCGGGTGGAGTAGGCCGCGGTGTTGAGACCCAGCGCCAGCACGGCGCAGAACCAAGGCTGCTTGAGCAGCGGCCAGAGCGGGCTGGCTTTCAGCCACTCGAACTGGCCCGGCCCGTAGTAAATCAGGAAGATCTGAATGAGCAGCGGCGTACCGGTAAAGAGCAGCACCCACAGTTGCACCAGTTGGGTCGCCACCGGCAGGCGCAGCTCCAGCACCCAGGTCATCAGGGCCGCCAGCACAATCCCCAGCAGCAGGCTGAACAGGGTCAGCTCCAGCGTGGTGACCAGACCGCCCAGCAACGTAACGAGATACTCTTGCATCAGTTAGCCTCCGTAGCGGCGGGTGTAGCGGGCAGCCAGCCCGAGGCAATATTCACTCACCAGACTGATGGCCAGATAGATGAGGGCGGCGGCGGCATACCAGGTAAAAGGTTCATAGGTACTGGCCGAGGCCATCTGCGCCTGACGCATCATCTCGTTCACCCCGATAAGCGACACCAGCGCGGTATCTTTCAGCAATACCAGCCACTGGTTGCCGAGGCCCGGCAACGCGTGACGCCACGCCTGCGGCAACACGATGCGAAAGAAGATGTGGCTCTTGCCAAGACCCAGCGCCATCGCCGCCAACCGTTGCCCTGCGGGCACCGCATTGAGCGCCGCCCGCAGGGTCTGGGTCGCATAGCTGGCGAACAGCAGGGAGAGCGCCAGCACGCCACAGGCAAACGGGCTGAACTCCACATATTCGCCAGTGATGAGGAACAACACCTGGGTCGAGCCGAAGTAGATGAACAGCACCACCAGCAACTCGGGCAGGCCACGGATCAGCGTGGTCAGGGTGGCCACCGGCCACACCAATGCACGCTGCTTGCTGAGCTCGGCGGCACTGAACGCCAGTGCCAATACCATGCCCCCGACCAGTGATGCCAAGGCCAGCCCGAGGGTCATCCAGGCTGCATCCAACAACAGGCTCAACATGGCTTACTGCGCGAAGTATTTGTCAAAGATTTTCTGATAGGTGCCGTTGGCCTTGATTTCGGCCAGCCCCTTGTTCAGCTGGGTCAGCAGATCCTGATTGCCCTTGGCGACCGCGATGCCAAAGCCGGTACCGAAGTACTTGGCATCGGTCACCGGCGCACCCACCACCGCATACTCCTTGTGCTGCTTCAGCCAATCGGCAGCAACGGCGGTATCGGCAAAGACACCGTCGGTACGGCCATTCATCATGTCGAGGAAGGCGCTCTGGTAGCTGGCGTACGGCACGGTCAGCAGACCCTTGCTCACCCAGTTATCCACCAGATAGGACTGGTGAGAGGTACCGTTCTGCACACCGACTGTCTTGTCGACCATCTCTTCCGGCCCCTTGAAGGCACCTTTCTTGGCGACGAATACTGCCGAGTTCTCGTAGTAGATGTCGGAGAAATCGACCTGAGCGGAGCGCTCAGGGGTTACGTCCATGGCGGCGATGGCAGCATCGTAGCGACGGAATTTGAGGCTGGGGATCAGGCTGTCAAAGGCCTGGTTGTGGAAGCTGCACTCCAGCTTGGCCTGCTCGCAGATGGCGCGGGCCAGATCGATGTCAAAACCCTGAAACTCGTTCTTGTCATCCAGGTATTCGAATGGCGCGTAGGTGGCCTCGGTGGCGAACTTGATCTCTTTGGCCATGACGGAGGTACTCAACAGGCCCATGGCAGCAACCAACAACAGACTCTTTTTCATGACAGCTTCCTTATCGATTCAGTATCAATGCATCAAGAATTCGGCAAACCGGCTGGTTTGCGGGGATTGGAAAATGGCGGCGGTGCCGGACTCGATGATCCGCCCCTTCTCCAGATAAATCACCTGGCTGGCCACCTTGCGGGCAAAGTCGACCTCGTGGGTCACCACCACCTGGGTAATGCCGGTCTGGCTGAGGTTACGGATGATCTCGGCCACCTCCTTGGTGATCTCGGGATCGAGAGCGGCAGTCGGTTCGTCAAACAGCAACACTTCCGGGTCCATCATCAGGGTACGGGCAATGGCCACCCGCTGCTGCTGACCGCCGGAAAGACGTGCCGGCCAGGCATCGCGCTTGTCGGCCAGTTGCAGCTGGGCCAGCAGGAAGGCCCCCTTCTCGATGGCGGACTCCTTGCTCATGCCGAGCACCTTGACCGGCGCTTCAATAAGATTCTCCATCACAGTGAGATGTGGCCAGAGATTGTACTGCTGGAACACCATCCCCACCTTGCGACGCAGCAGTTGGGACTGGCGGTTGAATTCGGCAGCAGAGAGGGAGTTCGGGAAAGAAAATTCACTTTCGCCAATCCGCAGAACACCCGCATCCGGGGTATCCAGCAGGTTCATCATCCGTAGCAGGGAACTCTTGCCAGCACCGCTCGGGCCCAGCAACACCAAGGTTTCACCGGGAGATGTCCGAAAGCTGACCTGTTGCAGAACCGGCACCTTGTGCCAGGACTTCTCGATACCTATTAATTCAATACCCATACAGCCCAATTGAATAAGTTTTCAAAATTTCATCCCGATTCTATCCCTAATAAAGGTTGATGCAAGCCATTTTTGAATCAATATGCAGAACAAGCGCCGCTTCCTTGCAAAAAACGGCATATGAATGCAAAATGGCCCCGCTGTTCGTATCTGCCGCCTGTATCGCACAGGCCGCCACACCTCCTCATTCGTGAGACCAAGATGAAACACAACGACAAGCAAGAAAAACTGGCCAAGGCCTTTAAAGCCTTGCTGAAAGAAGAGCGCTTTGGCTCCCAGGCAGAAATCGTCACCGCCCTGCAAGAGCTGGGCTTCGAGAACATCAACCAGTCCAAGGTATCGCGCATGCTGAGCCGCTTCGGCGCCGTTCGCACTCGCAATGCCAAGATGGAGATGGTCTACTGCCTGCCGGTGGAACTGGGCGTGCCCACCACCTCCAGCCCGCTCAAGAATCTGGTACTGGACGTCGATCACAACGGCGCACTGGTAGTGATCCACACCAGCCCGGGCGCAGCCCAGCTGATTGCCCGCCTGCTCGACTCCCTCGGCAAGGCAGAGGGGATCCTCGGCACCATCGCCGGTGATGACACCATCTTCATCACCCCGACCAGCGACACCGATATCGAAGAGCTCTACCTCTCCGCCCTCGAGTTGTTCGAACAGACGCCGTAATGGCCGCTACCGCGTCATAGCGGTCACGCCAGAACGAAAAATCCCGGCCAAGGCCGGGATTTTTGTTTTCTGCAGCTTCGTCAGGCGGGCTTATTTGCCCTGCGCCATCAGAAAACCTTCCGATGGTGCGAAGAAAGCCGCGCCAGTCACTGCCTTGGTGAAGCGCAGCAGATGGTCGAAGTGGCTGCCCTCCCCCTTGTACATGCTGGCCAGCATGGCGTTGAAGTGCTGCGGAGTGCGGCAGCAGGAGATGAAGTAGAGCCCCTGCTCGGTCATGGTGCCCCAGGGCATGCTCTGGCGCAGGATCTCCATGGACTCCCCTTTCGGCGTCTTGAGGTTGACCCGCTTGATGTGGGCGGTCAGCGGTTTGGCGGCAGACTCATACTCGATGTTGTCAGGCTTGGTGCGACCGATAATGTCTTCCTGCTCTTTCTGCGCCAGCTTCTCCCAGTCGCTCATGGCGTGTACCCAGCGCTGGACATGAATATAGGAGCCACCGGCAAACTCGCCTTCCGCCAGCAGCGCCACTTCGGCACGGTGTTCATCCTGCGGGTTCTCGGTGCCATCAACGAAACCGGTCAGGTCACGGCAATCCAGATTGCGGAAACCGCGCACCTCTTCGGCCAGCTCGACCAGTCCGGCCAGCAGTGCCATCACTCGGTGACCGGCGTGGTGCAGCACATCCACCCGATCGGCGCGCAGCTGAATAAAGAGATCAAACGGGGTGTTGGGGGCCTCCTGACCGTTGGCGGATTGCGCCATAAAGCTGCGGAACTGGGGCGGACGGGCGGCAGGGTAGAGACCATCCCAGGCGTCGGCGCCAACAGCAACCAGACCGCTGAAACCGGCATCGGGGAAATCGGCGGCGACCGCCTGCCACAGGGCGGGCAGTTTGGCCAGACGGCCGACCAGTTCGGCGGCATCGCCGGTGCGATTGAACATCAGATAGAGGGCGTGCAGATTCGGCTCTGCGCAGATCCCGGCTTGGGCTTTCATATATCTCTCCCCTGAGTAGGCGTTAGCGTTACGGGCTATTTGCGTTGCGCGATTATAAACCAGAGTGGATCCAGTTCTTTGATTTCACGACGATATCACGCGTTCAGGGCAAAGGGTCAAACAACACCAGCCCATGGGGGGCAACCTTGATCCGTGCCCGCATTCCCTCAAGGGGCTCGCCAATGCTCGCCTCCAGCTGCAGATCGCCACACTCGAACAGCACCCGACAGTGGTGGCCGAGGAACTGCTGCTCCACCACCTTGAGCTCGCCATCTGTGGCGCTCTCCAGCAACAACTGCTGGGGTCTGAGCATCAGCTGCAACTGCTCACCCACCGCGCGGCCATGAGGCTCGCTGCCACAAATGACCCCGAGCGCCGTCTGCACGCAGTGGCTGTCCACCACCTCGGCAGCCAGATAGTTGACCCCGCCGAGAAACTCCGCCACGAAGCGGTTTTGCGGACGGCGATAGAGCTGCTCCGGCTGACCCACCTGCTCGATATGACCGGCTCGAAACAGCGCTAGCCGATCGGCGAAGGCAAACGCCTCCTCCTTGCTGTGGCTGACGAAGATGGCGCCGATCCCCTGCTGCTTGAGCAGGGCGCGGATCTCGAGGATCAACTTCATCCGCACCTGGGTATCGATGTTGGAGAAGGGCTCATCCAGCAGCATCAGCCGCGGCTTGCACACCAGCGCCCGGGCGATGGCTACCCGCTGCTGCTGACCACCGGAGAGCTGGTGCGGATAGCGATCCCCCAGCCCCTGCAGATTGACCAGCGCCAGCGCCTCGTCCACCTGCTGCTGGCGGGCGCGGCGATCGAGTTTGGTCAGGCCAAAGCCGACGTTGTCAGCTACCGTCAGGTGGGGGAAGAGGGCGTAATCCTGAAAGATCATCCCGATATTGCGCGCCTCGGGCGGCACACTGGCACCGGGCCCGTCGAGCAGGTTATCGCCGAGGCGAATCGTGCCCTCTGCCAACGGCAGCAGCCCTGCGATGGCCTTGAGCAGCGTGGTTTTGCCGCAGCCACTGGCTCCCAGCAGGCAGACGATCTCGTTGTCTGCCACCGTCAGGGAGAGCTGCTCCAGCACATTGCGGCCGTTGTAACGGCAGCTGACATTTTCAACCTGCAAACAGGACAAGGCTGACTTCCTCTCGTTTCTGGCGGCGCGCTGCCTTCGGTTCAGCACACCGCATGCAATTTCATTGACCGACGCGGCGACTCAGTGGCCCGGACTATCCAGACTGCGGTTGACCCAGATCAGCGGCAACAGCCCCACCAGCACGATGACGATGGCGCCGAGCGCGCCGCGCTCCAGCATCTCGTCCGAGACAAACTGATAGACGTGGGTCGCCAGGGTATCGAAGTTGAACGGCCGCAGCAGCAGGGCGGCGGGCAGCTCCTTCATGGATTCGATGAATACCAGCATGGCACCGGCAAACAGACCACGGCGCACCAGCGGCAGATGGACACGCCGCAGCATGCCGCCATCCCCTTGCCCAAGAGAGCGGGCAGCCATGTCGAGGCTGGGGGAGATCTTGCCCATGCTGCTCTCCACCGAGCCGATGGCAATGGCCACGAAGCGCACCAGATAGCCGAACACGATGGCGGTAATAGTGCCGGTCAGCAGCAGCCCCGGCCCCTGACGCCCCAGCCACTCGGCCAGATCGTTGATGGCAAAATCGAGGGCGGTGAGCGGCACCAGCACCCCGATGGCGAGCACGGTGCCCGGCATGGCGTAGCCCATGGCGGCGATGCGCAGCGGCAGCAGACTCTTGATCCCGCCATCGAGACGGCGGAAGAAGCCGAGCAGCAGGGCGATGCCCATCGCCAGCAGGGCGGTCAGCGCCGAGATAGCCAAGCTGTTGCCGGCAAAGCGGACAAACTCCGGCGTCCACGACAACTCGAAGTAGCGCACCCCGTAATCGAGCAGGATGATGAACGGCAGAGCGAAACCGGCCAGCACTAGCCCCCAGCACCAAAAAGCGGCCAGCCAGCGACTCATCCCCTTGAGCGGATAGCGCAGCGGCTGCTCATGGCCCATGGACTTCTGGAACACCTGCTGTCGACTGCGCGAGCGACGCTCCAGCGCGATCAGCAGTACCACAGCCAGCAGCATCAGGCAGGAGAGTTTCGCCGCGGTGGCGAGACTGCCGTAGCCGAGCCAGGTATCGTAGACCGCCGTGGTCAGGGTGTTGATGGCAAAGAAGTGGACGGTGGCGAAATCGGCCAGCGTCTCCATGGCCACCAGCGATACAGCCACCATGATGGCGGGGCGCGCCAGCGGCAGACTGAGACGACGAAAGCTCTGCCACGGGGTGCAGCCGAGCAGGCGGCTGGAGTGGATCAAGCTGACTGACTGCTCGAGAAAAGAGGCGCGGGTCAGCAGATAGACATAGGGGAACAGCACCAGCGCCAGCACCCAGGCGGCGCCGCCAAGGGAGCGAATGGCCGGAAACCAGTAATCGGCCGGACTGTTCCAGCCAAAGAGTGCTCGCAACCCGGCCTGCAGCGGACCCGAGTAGTCGAGCAGGTCGGTATAGACGTAGGCGACGATATAGGATGGCATGGCCATCGGCAGCATCAAGGCCCACTGCAGAGCACGGCGCCCCGGCACCTGGCACATGGCCACCAGCCAGGCGGTAGGCACCCCGAACAGCAGGCTGAGCAGTACCACACCGACCACCAGCCCCAGAGTATTGCCCAGATAGTCGAACAGCACGGTATCGGCGAGGTGGCGAAACAGCTCCCCCTCAGCCGAGAAGGCAGAGAAAAGCAGGGCAATCACCGGTAAACCCAGCAGCAGGGCGATGGCCCAGCTGCCGGTCATCCATCCAAAATTTTTCATGAGACCACAGATGTTGATGGGGCCGTTGGCCCCATCTGATTACAAATCGAACTTCACTTCATCCAGCAACTGCAAGGCGTCCTTGCGGTGCTTGGCGTAATCGCTGACCGGTAGCGCGTCAGACTTGAAACTGCCCCAGGACTTGACCATGGCGGAAGGCTCGACTCCGGCCTTGACCGGATATTCGGCGTTCACGTCCGCATACATGTGCTGGGCGGTGTCGCCAGCCAGAAACTCCATCAGCTTCTGGGCCTCGGCCTTGTTCTTGGCATACTTGGTCATGGCCACGCCACTCACGTTGACGTGGGCACCGCGGTCAGCCTGGTTCGGGAAGTTGATATAGACCGCATCCGCCCAGGACTTCTGAGCAGGATCTTTCAACATGGCGCCCAGATAGTAGCTGTTGCCGAGTGACACGTCACAGATACCATCCTTGATCGCCTTGACCTGATCCCGGTCGTTGCCCTGCGGCTTGCGCGCCAGGTTGGCCTTGACCCCTTCCAGCCAGGTTTTGGTCTCGGCCATGCCGTGATGGGCAATCATGGAGGAGACCAGCGCCACATTGTACTCATGCTTGCCGCTGCGGGTGCAGATTTTCCCTTTGAATTCCGGTTTGGCCAGATCTTCGTAGCTGATGGTATCGAGCTTGCCGAGGCGATCCTTGCTGGAGTAGATGGCGCGAACCCGGGTGGTCAGGGCGAACCAGCGATTCTCCGGATCACGATAGATGGCGGGGATGTTCTTCTGCAGGATCTTGCTGTCCACCGGCTGCACCAGCCCCTTGTCCACCAGATCGGTCAGACGGCTGATGTCGACGGTCAGCATCAGGTCGGCCGGAGAGAGCTTGCCTTCCCGCTCCAGACGCTCGTTCAACCCCTCTTTGGCGAACACCACGTTCACCTTGATGCCAGATTCCTTCTCGAACTGCTGGATGATGGGCTTGATCAGCTCATCCTGCCGGTTGGAGTAGACATTCACTTCCCCGGCCGCCAATGCCGACTGAGCTGCCAACGCAGAGAAAGCCAGTGCCAACATCTTCATTTTCATCATCCATTCCTTGATTAGCTATACAGAGTGATAACGATTTCCGTTTGCATTCTGCATACATCTTATAAGCGGATCAAGAAAGCTCGCCGTCGCCACATCACATATTTAATCGCCCATAAATGAAAAGGGCCGGATGGAATCCCATTCGGCCTCTTCTGAGCAAAACGTTATGTTGATCAGGCTTCAATAAGCGCTCACGCCATCGGGAATTCCCGACATCGGGAGGTCAACAAATCTGTACGTCACGGATGCGGTTCATCACAGCGCCTCGTCGTCACTCTCGCCGGTGCGGATGCGCACCGCCTGCAGCAAGTCGTAGACAAAGATCTTGCCGTCGCCGATCTTGCCGGTATAGGCCGCCTTGCAGATCGCCTCGATCACCCCTTCCACGTTATCATCAGCGGTAGCAATCTCCAGCTTCACCTTGGGCAGGAAGTCGACCTGATACTCGGCTCCCCGGTATAATTCGGTGTGTCCCTTCTGGCGGCCAAATCCCTTGACCTCGGACACGGTCAGCCCTTCCACCCCCAGGTTGGCAATAGCCTCGCGGACATCGTCCAACTTGAACGGTTTGATAATCGCACTAATCAGCTTCATCTGGTTGCTCCCAATCCATGGTGTGTCATGAATCGGGTTTCAATTCTTATGCCAAGTATTTTTATTGTTTTATTTCATATAGATAGAGTTTAATGTCGGCGCCATTCGCCAGGTACATCCCCATAACTGGCCAGCACGCCCCATAATGAGGCACCATGCTGCAGCGGTCAGCGGGTATGCACCAAACAAGAGCAAAACAGCATGTTAGTTATCTCCAACAGCGTCACGATTCCCTGGCATGAGCTGCAATTTCAGACCATGCGGGCACAGGGCAACGGTGGACAGCACGTCAACAAGACCGACTCCGCCGTCTGGTTGCGCTTCGATTACCGCAACTCTCCCAGCCTGACGCCCCTCTACAAGGAGGGTCTCGACAAGCTGAGCGACAGCCGGGTACACGACGGCTTTATCCTGATCCGGGTCGAGAGCCATCGCAGCCAGGACATGAACCGCAAGGAGGCGATGAGCCGTCTGGTGGAGTTGCTGAAAAAAGCAGCCTGGCGCCCCAAGGCCCGCCATGCCACCAAGCCAACCCGCAGCTCCCAGCGCAAACGGGTCGATGCCAAGAAACGCAAGGGGGATATCAAGTCCGCCCGCGGCAAACCGGTTCTGGACTGAGCCAACCCCCAGCCCCCAAAGGATGTCAGCCGATGAGATACAGTTTTTGCGACAGCGCCCGCGGCCCCCTGCTCATTGCCATCAATCAGGATGGTCTGCGCTATGTGGAGTTCGTGCGGGGGGAGCAGCCGGTAACTCCGACCGATGAGTGGCAGCGTGATGACCTGGCTCTTGCTCCTTTCGTCGAGCAGTTCACCGCCTATTTCACCGGAAAATTACAGCAGTTCGATCTGCCCATGGCAGCGAAGGGCACCCCGTTCCAGCAAACGGTGTGGAACGCTTTGTGTGATATCCCCTATGGCGAGACCGTGAGCTATCTCGAGATTGCCCAGGCGATAGGCAATCCCAAGGCAGTGCGGGCGGTGGGCGCCGCCAACGGCCGCAATCCGCTCAGCATCATAGTACCCTGCCATCGGGTGATCGGACGCAGCGGCGAGCTGACCGGCTATGCTGGCGGCATTCCCATCAAGCGCTGGTTGCTGGCACTGGAACAGGCAGGCACAACATTCGAGCTGGCCCCATGACACTATGAGCGTCCCTGGAGAGGGCGGGACAATATCGCGACCAGAATGAAAAGGCTTTCAATCAGTGGCCACGCTTTGCTGACAAGATGAACAGAAAATGAAGAATCGCCTCAGAACTACTTCAGATTGAGCTTGGCATGATGGCTCCATACTTGAATGGCACGGCTCATTCGCTGATTCAAGTAGCACCCATGTGACGCTTCCAATCTGTCTTTTTCCCCGCGCCTCCTCTGAGGCGCTTTTTTTGTGCCGACACAACAGGCCACCCCCAAGCTGAATGGCCTGAACGCCACAAAATCTGCACCAGCCCAAAAACCAAGAGGCGAAGGATCATCCTCCGCCTCTGACGTAACAGCTGGCTACTCGCTCTGGGGCAGGAACTGCAGTTCCGGCGCCGAGGAGGTCAGCACATCGGCACAATAATCCCAGGTCGAGATGCGATAGTGCTGCAGATCTTCATCCAGATGCAGGCCGTCCGACTCCTGATGAAACCAGCTGGCAAAACGGGATGGGGTGATGAGCTGGATCTGCTCTTCGATGGCGTGGCTATCCTTCCCCTCGGCCAGATCGCAATCCTCGATGACCCGCAGGGCATAGATATGGCGAAAATAGACCCGGCAGAGGATTTGCGGGGGCAGATCGATGCTGCGTGCCCGCCCCAGCATGATGGTCAGAGAGTCGCTCCAAAGATCCTGATGCAGCTCGGCCACAACCAGACCGGGCGGTAGCTGGCGGGACGGAGCCCAAGGGACGGCAACCTGCCGAATGGCATTTTTCTGTTCCATATTCACCTCGCAACGACTCGCTCCCTGTCTTGAGTCTATCTGAACCACATAGTCCCGGCGAAGGCAATCGATGGACAATAAAAACGGCAATAAAAAAGCCGACGTATCAAACGTCGGCGAATAAAAAGTGCTTACAACAGAGGATTCACATATTCAGACCCACGGGTCGAAAGATTGGTTCCCTCTTTTTGTAATTAATTTTCGGCGCGTTTAAACATCAGGGTATTGGAGTCCGACTCTTCCGGTGCGAAGTAGTAGCCCTCGGCGTTGAAACCGGTCAGCTGCTCCACCTCGGTCAGACGGTGCTTGATGATGTGGCGAGCCATCATGCCGCGCGCCTTCTTGGCGTAGAAGCTGATGATCTTGAACTGGCCGTTCTTCTCATCCTTGAACACCGGTGTGACAATCCGCCCTTTCAAGCTCTTGGGTCGTACCGACTTGAAATACTCGTCGGAGGCCAGATTGATCAGCACTTCATCCCCCTGCGCTGCCAGCGCGTCGTTGAGATGGTGAGTGATCACCTCCCCCCAGAACTGGTAGAGATCCTTGCCGCGATCATTGTCGAGCCTGGTCCCCATCTCCAGCCGATAGGGCATCATGAGATCGAGCGGACGCAGCACGCCATAGAGGCCGGAGAGCATCCGCAGGTGTGCCTGAGCGAAGTCAAAATCGGCCTCGCTGAAATCCTCCACCGCCAAACCGGTGTAGACATCCCCCTTGAAGGCCAGCAGCGCCTGACGGGCATTGGCGGGGGTGAAATCTGGCTGCCACTCGGCAAACCGGGCGGCATTGAGACCGGCCAGCTTGTCACTGATCTTCATCAGTGTGGCGATCTGGTCAGGGCTCAGTTGGCGGGCACGACTAATCAGTTCGGCAGAGTGATCCAGCAGCTCGGGTTGGGTGAAACGGGGGGTCACCAGCGGTGACTCGTAATCCAGCGTCTTGGCCGGGGAAACCACAATCAGCATAACGTTCCTTTATGGCGAGGGGCCGAACGGCAGAGCGGCCCCATGATTCATTCATCCAGCGTCACATTGTCCAGCGTGCCGGTACCGAGCCGCTCGCGACCGGAGAGCTTGATCAGCAGTCGCAGGTCGTTGGCCGAGTCAGCGTTGGCGAGTGCCTCACTGTAGCCAATCTGGCCGGCGCAGAACAGGCTGAAGAGCGCCTGATCGAATGTCTGCATACCCAGCTCGGTGGATTTGGTCATCACCTCCTTGAGGCGATGCATCTCTCCCTTGCGGATGATGTCGGTGATGAGCGGGGTATTGAGCAGGATCTCGAACGCGGCGCAGCGCCGCTTGCCATCCATACTCGGCACCAACTGCTGGGCGACGATGGCCTTGAGGTTGAAAGAGAGATCGAACAGGAACTGGCGGTGTTTGTCTTGCGGCACCAGATGGAGAATGCGATCCAGCGCCTGGTTGGCATTGTTGGCATGCAAAGTAGCGAGACAAAGATGGCCCGTCTCGGCAAACTGCAGGGCAAACTCCATGGTCTCCTGACTTCGGATCTCGCCGATCAGGATCACGTCCGGCGCCTGACGCAGCGAGCTTTTTAGCGCCACATCGAATGACTCGGTGTCGATCCCCACCTCTCGCTGGGTCACCAGACTGCGACCATGCTGATGGACGAACTCCACCGGATCTTCCACCGTCAGAATGTGACCATCGGCATGCTGGTTGCGATAGCCGATCATCGCCGCCTGAGTAGTCGATTTGCCCGCCCCGGTGGCGCCGACAAACAGCACCAGCCCCCGCTTGGCCATCGCCACCTCTTGCAGGATCTTGGGTAGCTGCAGATCTTCAAAGGTGGGAATGCGGGTCTCGATACGCCGCACCACCATGCCGGGCAGCTCCTGCTGCCAGAAGGCACTGACCCGAAAACGGCCAAGCGCTTCGCGATAGATCGCGTAGTTGGCCTCCTTGGTGCGGATATAGCGCTCGAAGTGATCGCTGCTGAGGGTATCCCTGACCAGCGTCAGTGCCCCCTTCTTGTCGAGCGCCTCCCCCCCCAGCGACACAAGATGGCCATTCACCTTGAGGGTGGGCGGCGAGCCCACCGTCACAAACAGATCCGATCCCTTTCGCTCGACCAGCTCGCTCAGCAGATCATCCAGATTCATCATCTATCCCTCCCTGGGTGCGAGTCTCTTAAATGCTGTTGGGATCGACGGCCTTGGCCTTGGCATCGAGGGATGCCACCACGCCACGACTCACCAGCTGCTTGAGGCTCTGATCCATGGTCTGCATGCCGTGGGTCATCCCGGTCTGGATCACCGAGTAGAGCTGGGCAATCTTGTCCTCCCGAATGAGGTTACGCACCGCCGGAATGCCCATCATGATCTCGTGGGCCGCAACCCGGCCACCGCCAATACGCTTGAGCAGGGTCTGGGAGATAACTGCCCGCAGGGATTCGGAGAGCATGGAACGCACCATGTCCTTCTCCGCACCGGGGAAGACGTCGATGATACGGTCTATGGTCTTGGCCGCCGACGAGGTGTGCAGGGTGCCAAACACCAGATGGCCAGTTTCGGCGGCGGTCATGGCCAGACGAATGGTCTCAAGGTCGCGCATCTCGCCCACCAGAATGATGTCCGGGTCTTCCCGCAGGGCCGAGCGCAGAGCGTTGCTGAAGCTCTTGGTATCGCGGTGCACTTCCCGCTGGTTCACCAGACAGCGCTTGTTTTCGTGGACGAATTCGATGGGGTCTTCGATGGTGAGGATATGGTGATGGAAGTTCTCGTTGATGTAGTTGACCATGGCCGCCAGGGTGGTCGACTTACCGGAACCGGTCGGGCCGGTCACCAACACCAGACCCCGCGGGAACTCGGCGATCTTGCGGAAGATCTCCGGCGCATCGAGATCTTCGAGGCTCAGCACCGTGCTGGGGATGGTACGAAATACCGCGCCCGAGCCGCGCGCCTGCTGGAAGGCGTTGACCCGGAAACGGGCCAGATTGGGCACCTCGAACGAGAAGTCGACCTCGAAGTTCTCCTCCAGCTCCTTGCGCTGGTGATCGTTCATGATGTCGTAAATGAGGGCATGCACTTCCCGATGTTCCAGGGCGGGCAAATTGATCTTGCGAACCTCACCATCAACCCTGATCATCGGGGGAACCCCGGCCGAGAGGTGTAGATCCGAGGCTTTATGCTTTACACTGAAAGCCAATAACTCTGTGATATCCATAGACTTGTCATTCTCCCATCACAAGATCACTAACGAAATATGAACCAGATTGCCCAGCACCTGTTTCAGGTAAAGGAACGTATTGCCCAGGCCGCCGAACGGGCGAGCCGCAACCTGCAGCAGATCCGCCTGCTGGCCGTGAGCAAGACCAAACCTGTCGAGGCCATCATGGCTGCCCATGCCGCAGGTCAGCGCTGCTTTGGCGAATCCTACGCTCAGGAAGCAGCGGCCAAGATCGATACCTTGCGCCAGCAGCCGGAATATAGCGACATAGAGTGGCACTTTATCGGCCCTTTGCAATCGAACAAATCCAAACTGGTCGCCGAACGGTTTGACTGGGTGCAGAGCGTGGATCGGGACAAGCTGATCGACCGCCTCAACAACCAGCGCCCAACTACAATGGCACCGCTAAATGTTTGTCTGCAAATCAATATTAGCGGAGAGAGCAGCAAATCCGGTACGTCGGAACAAGAGATTTTCCGCCTTGCCGAGCTGGTCTCTCAAAGTGAGCGACTGGTGCTGCGGGGGCTGATGGCCATTCCCGAGCACACCAGTGACGAGCGCGTACTGGCCGCCCAAATGACCCGTATGCAGACTCTGTTCACCGAGCTTGCGCGACAATACCCGAGCGTCGATACCCTCTCGATGGGGATGACCGAGGATCTTGAACTGGCGATAGCCCACGGCAGCACCATGGTGCGGGTCGGCACCGCCATCTTCGGCGCCCGTGACTACTCATAGGCAAGGCCAGCGGATAACCCATACGTCCGCCTCTTGCCGCGACTTCATCAACAGGAGCGTTTGATGGAACACCAAATTCTGGCGTCAGTTGGTGCAGGCAGCACCCACCCCGCCGCGACCCCATGTGCAACAGGAGCATCGGATGCAGCATAGAACGCTGGCCTTTATCGGCGCGGGCAACATGAGCCGCAGCATCATCGCCGGATTGGTCAAGGCGGGTTATCCCGCCGGGCAGATCACTGCTGCCAACCCCAGTCTGCCCAAGCTGGAGGCGCTGGCGAGCGAACATGGCATTCGCATCACCCAGAGTAATGCCGAGGCGGCCCGTGACGCCGAAGTGATCGTGCTGGCGGTCAAGCCGCAGTTGATGGCCGGCATGCTGGCAGCACTGGTTGAAGAGCTGGGCTCCCTTGAAGGCAAGCAGCTCATATCCATCGCGGCTGGCATCAAGGTGGCGCGCCTTGGCGAGATGGCCGGTGGCCACGACCGCATCATCCGCACCATGCCCAATACCCCGGCCCTGCTGGGTCTGGGCATGACCGGTCTCTACGCGCCCGAGCATATTGGAGCCAGTGATCGCAACTTTGCCGAGCAGATGATGCAGGCGGTCGGCAAGACCCTCTGGGTGGAGCAGGAGTCTGGCATCAACGGCGTCATCGCTGCTGCGGGCAGTGCTCCGGCCTACTTCTTCCTCTTTATGCAGGCGATCGCCGAAGAGGCGGAGGCACTGGGCTTCTCGCCCGATCAGGCACGCCTGCTGGTGCAGCAAACCGCGCTGGGCGCAGCCGCCATGGTGGAGCAAAACCCGGAGCTGTCGCTGCAAACCCTGCGTGAGCAGGTCACCAGCAAGGGCGGCACCACAGCCGAAGCCATCAAGACATTCCAGCAGCAGGGGCTGATGCCGCTGACTGCGCAAGCCATGCAGGCGGCCGTTGCTCGCGCCACCGAAATGGAAACCCTCTTCTAACAGGAGCCCAGATGAACACTGCTTACTTTCTGATTAACACCGTTTTCGATCTCTACCTGATGGTGATCCTGCTGCGCGTCTGGCTGCAGTGGGCCCGTGCCGACTTCTACAACCCGATGAGCCAGATGGTGGTCAAGCTGACCAATCCGCTGGTGATCCCGCTGCGCCGCGTTATCCCGGGCTTTGGCGGCATCGATCTCGCTTCCGTGGTGCTGGCGCTGGCCATCGCCTTCGCCAAGCTGGCCCTGCTCAAGAGCATGAACGTGCTGCTGGCGGACTGGCTCAGCATCAGCCTGTTTGCCGCGCTGACCGTGCTGAAGAAAGCGGGCTCGATGATCTTCTGGGTACTGCTGATCCGCGCCATCCTGAGCTGGGTCAGCCAGGGCCGCAACCCCATCGAATACGTGATGCATCAGTTGACCGAACCGTTCCTCGCCCCTATCCGCCGCGTACTGCCGGCACTGGGCGGGCTGGATCTCTCGGTGCTGGTCGCCTTTATCGGCCTGCAAGCCATCAACTACCTGCTGGGTGACCTGTTTGGCCAGCTGTGGTGGATGATTTGATGCCAGCCGTCCTGCAACAAGGGGATGAACTGGTACTGCATCTGGTGATCCAGCCCAAGGCGAGTCGGGATCAGATCATCGGATTGCATGGCGAAGAGCTGAAAGTGGCCATCACGGCGCCGCCCGTCGATGGCCAGGCCAACAGCCATCTGATCAAGTTTCTGGCCAAGCAGTTCAAGGTGGCCAAGGGACAGGTCACCATAGTGCGGGGCGAGCTGGGGCGGCACAAAACCGTCGCCATCGACAGCCCCAAACAGTTGCCGCAAGAAGTGAGTGCACTGCTGAATGACACGCAAGGCTGAATGAATCGGCCTGCGCCAACCGTATATATGAGAGGGATGACAGATGAAAACAGCCTGGATGAGTGGCCTGCTGGCACTGCTGATGACCCTGCCGCTCAAGGCAGAACAGATGAAGGAGCTGGGGCCCTGGCTGGTGCACTACAACGCCTTCAACTCCAGCTTCCTTACACCAGAGGTCGCCAAGGCGTATGGACTGGAGCGCAGCCGCTACAACGCCATCATCAATATTGCGGTACAGGACAAGCAGAAAGTGGCGCAAGCCGTGGGGATCACCGGTGAGGCCAAAAACCTGACCGGCACCATCCGCAACCTCAGCTTCCAGGAGGTAAAAGAGGGCGATGCCATCTACTATCTGGCGACCCTCCCCTACCGCAACGAAGATACCTATCAGTTCACCCTGAAGATCATGGGCGGTGGGCAGCAACAGAACCTCAGCTTCCAGCAGACCTTCTACGTCGACTGAGCAGCAACAAGAAGCCCCGAACAAGGCCGGGGCTTCATTTTATCCATATGACAAGGGCGCCATCAGGGCGCCCTTGTTGCATCTATTCCGTACCGCAGCGGTTACAGGGCGAGAAACAGACCGGCCAGACAGGCGCTCATCAGGTTCGCCAGCACGCCGGAGAGAATGGCGCGCATGCCGTAACGGGCGATGAAGGATTTGCGCTCCGGCACCATGGAGCCCAGACCACCGATCAGGATCGCCATGGAGGAGATGTTGGCAAAGCCGCACAGGGCGAAGGTCACGATGGCCTTGCTCGACTCGCTCAGGGTCTGATCCTGCACCAGACCGATGAAGGCGACGAACTCGTTGACCACGATCTTGGTACCGATCAGGGCGCCAGCGGCTTGCGCCTGATCCCAGGGCACACCGATCAGCCAGGAGACGGGGGCAAACAGCCAGCCCAGAATGATTTGGAAGCTCAGATCCAGCCCCACCAGACCACCAGCCCAACCGAGCAGACCATTGAGCATGGCGATCACGCCAACGAAGGCCAGCAGGGTGGCACCGACCGCCACCGCGATATTGAGGCCGGACATGGCGCCATCGGCCGCCGCTTCGATCACGTTGGTAGCGCGGGGGATCTCGACATCCTGATGGTGATCCACCTCTTCAACACTCGGCGGAACCAGGATCTTGGCCATCGCCAGACCGGCAGGGGCTGACATGAAGGCGGCAGCGATCAGGTATTTCAACTCAACCCCGAGGCTGGCATAGCCCACCAGGGTGCCACCGGCGACGGAAGCGAGACCACAGCTCATCACCGCGAAGAACTGGGAATCGGACATCTTGGAGAGGTAGGGTTTGACCACCAGCGGCGCTTCCACCATGCCGACGAAGATGTTGGCGGTCGCGGAGAGGCTCTCGGCGCGGCCGGTGCCCAGCAATTTCTGCAAGCCACCACCCAGCAGGGCGATCACCCGAGGCATGATGCCGATGTGGTAGAGGATGGCGATCACCGCGGAGAAGAAGATGATGACCGGCAACACGTTGAAGGCAAAGATGAAGCCCAGCTTGAACTTGGCCAGATCGCCGAACAGGAAGGCGATCCCCTCCTGACCATAACCGATCACGCTGCTTACGCTCTCGCTGACCCCGTTCAGCACATGCTGACCGGCAGGCAGCCAGAGCACCAGACCGGCAAACATGACTTGCAGACAGAGGGCAAGGCCAACTGTTCGCAACGGGATACGACGACGATTATCAGAGCAGATGACGGCAAGCGCCAGGATACTCAGGATGCCGAGCAGGGCAATCATAGGGACTCCATCAGGTGGGGCAAAAGATGGGCGCGGATTCTGCGCCTCTCACCCCGTCACTGCAAGTCCGCTTGGTTACAACCCTGTTAGAAAAAACGTTTGCACGATATCGGTTGCGCCAACTGGCTGATTTGGTTCGGTTTTAGTATCAGGAGAAATCGAGAGTTCTTAAATGGAAACAATCATTCCTCACCACCGGACAATTTACCCCCGAGCCAGGGGGCCAGTCGCTGCTCCCAATAGGGTTCGGGGCCAAAGCGGGCCTTGAGGAAATCGATGAAGAGACGGATTTTGGGATCCAGATGTTCGCGACGGGCATAAACGGCGTGTACCGCCATCTGCTGGTTCGGTCGCCACCCTGGCAACACAGGGATCAGCTTGCCGCTCTGTAACTCCTTGTCCAGCAAGTAGTTGGCAATATAGGCGATACCGAGCCCGGCCAGTGCCGCATCGCGCACCGCCTCCGCCATATCCACCCGATAGTTGCCCGCCACCTGCACCGTCTGGCGCTCCTTGCCCTGGCGAAACGACCACTGGTGATAGCGCCGCTCCCGACTCTGGTAAGTGATGCAGTTGTGTTGGGCCAGATCCTTGGGATGAAGAGGCGTGCCGTGGCTCAGCAGATAATCCGGCGAAGCCGCCACCACGAAGCCGATGTCGGCCAGCCGCTGTCCCACCAGCCCTTCCGGCTTGTCCTCATAGGTGGTCAGCCAGAGATCCAGCCCTTCATCCACCAGATTGGTTCTGTGGTCAAACAGCGAGACCTCCAGCTCCAGCTCGGGATAGCGATCCTGAAACGCCTTGAGATGAGGAATGACGTGCAGACGGCCGAAGGATTGGCCCACCCCGAGATGGAGCACGCCGCTCACCTTGCCACGCCGCTCGGCGATCATCGAGTCCGCCTCCTGCGCCACCGCCACCAGCGCATGACAGTGACGGGCATACTCCTGACCCAGCTCGGTCAGGACGAAGCGGCGGGTGGTGCGCTGGACCAGCTGGGCGCCAAGGGTGGTCTCCAGCAGCGCCAGCTGCTTGCTGATATGGGATTTGGAGACCCCGAGACGACGGGCGGCGGCAGAGATCCCCTGCTCGCGCACCAGCGCATCGAAGATCACCATTTGAGGAAGACGTTGCAGCACAAGATAACCGGATTGAGTGGCGGGAGCCCATTATTCCAGAGCCGCCCGCCAAGGGGTAGGGTCAGAACCCCAGCGCCCGGGTGATCTGCAGTTTGAGGGGGTCGTCAGCCGGATTCTGGTTGGCGCCGTAGCTGGCGATCAGCTTGCCATCGCGCCCCACCAAATACTTGTGGAAGTTCCAGTTCGGCTCATCTCCGTCAGCGGCCGCCGCCAGCCCCTTGAACAGCGGTACCGCATCGGAACCCCGCACCGCCACCCGATTGAACATGGGGAAGGTCACGCCATAGTCGCGGCGGCATACCTCGGCGGTCTTGGTCTCGTTGCCCGCCTCCTGCCAGAAATCGTTGGAGGGGAAACCCAGAATAATCAGCCCTTTATCCTTGTAGCTCTGGTAGAGCTGCTCCAGATCGCGGAACTGACCGCTGTAGCCGCAGTAGGAGGCGGTATTGACCACCAGTACCACCTTGCCCTCGGTCAGCTGACAGAGGTTGTGGCGCTGGGCATTGTTGAGTTCCCGCATCTCCACATTGAAATAATCGGGGCACGCCGCAGAGGCCGCGCCAGCCCCCAATAACAGCAACAGAGTGAACCATTTCATCGCCAAGACTCCTTTTGTTTTGTCCATCATACGCGGTTACCAGAGCCGCAGTTCACTCTCAATGCAATGGAATGCCGGTCAGCCAGCCGTGGCCCCAGAACACCAGCAGCGCGGTGGCAGCCAGGCCCGCCCCGACGCTGATGCCAGTGCCCGTCCAGTTAGCCGCCGGGCGGGGATATCGCTGCCAGTCCCGCACCGAAATCCAGACCATGCTCACCAGCGCCCACAGCCCGATGCCGCCAAACAGCACCAGAGATCTCGCTTCGCTATTGACCAGCAGATGGGCCACCGCCCAGAGCAGGGTACCGAGCAGTTGGGGATGCACCAACCAGCGGCGCAGATGGTTGGGCCCCTGGCCGGAGAAGAAGAGGATCAGCGCAAAGGGCATCATCACCGTCATGGTCATCGGCCCCCACTCCGGCAGGAAGTAGAGCGGCAGCGAGCTGGCCGAGCGCCAACCGGCAATGATGCAGGCGATGGCGACAAACACCAGCAGGGAGAAGAGCCCCTTGTAGCGATTCTCACCCAGCCGCTCGCGTAACCGCGCCCGATGGGCCACCGCAAAACAGGGGTAGAGATGGATCAGGGTAAACAGCGCAACCCCCAGAGTCAGCAGGAACATGAGTCTCTCCTTGTACTTGGTACGACCACTATGCCGTAAAGGGAGATTTGCGCCTATAAAAACCAATGACAGGCAGAGCTGCAGCTCATATGAAAAAGCTCCCGAACGGGAGCTTTTTTCGATCAGGGGCCGCAGAGAATTACTCTTCCAGGCTGATCCCGATATTGGAGACGCCATCCTGAGAGGCGAATACTCTGATGGCCAGGATACGATCGCTGTCGCGTTCATGGGCGACCCGCTTGAGCAGTTCAACCTGGAACTCCAGCTCGGCTTCCATGTACTCGTGCTCGTAGAGCTCCTCTTCGGTCAGATCCCGCTCTTCCAGCAGCTCGATAAACCCGGCCACGGTACCGACTGACGCATGGCTGGCATCGTTGGCCTCTTCGCCAACCCGGCAGATCACCGAGTTATAGGCGCAGCCCAGCGCAACACAGGCATCAAGCGCCGGATAGGCACCGTAGGATTCAAACTTGCGGGGATCCGGAATGTGAGACTCGAACTCTTCGAGAATGGCCCCCAGATTGACCCGGGATCCCTTGACGGTGAGGTAGACCCACATCTGATCCAGCGCATGCCGGAAAGCGCCTGCATTGCCAAAGCCGGAGGCCTGACAGAACAGGGCATAGTTGGGGTACATGCGCTCTGCCAGCGCCAGGGTGTAGACGGTCTGTTGCCAAGGCTGTAGCTCGGCCAGTCGCTTATAAAACTTGTCACCAAACACTGGAGTCGGATCCTTTGCAAAATGTGGGGCAGATTGTAGCCCACGAGGCGCGCGGCGAAAACGAAAAAGCGCCCTGGTCGGCTATGTTGCGATATGAAGTCAGGTAAGATGGGTCGAGAGCGGCATCTTGTTGCGCCGCAAATTCTGATAAGGAACAAGAGTATGAGCCAACGTACCCTTCTTTTGCTCAGCCAGGATAATGCTCACTACGAACGGCTGCTCAAGGCCGCCAATCTCCCCCATCTGCGCATTCTGCGAGCCGATAACCAGAGCGATGCCGAGAAGCTGATCGGCGAAGCCCATATTCTGATGGCCGAACCGGCCCGTGCCAAACCGCTGCTGCCCAAAGCCAACAAGCTGAGCTGGTTCCAGTCCACCTATGCGGGAGTCGATGTGCTGCTCGACCCTGACAGTCGCCGTGACTATCAACTCACCAATGTGCGCGGCATCTTCGGCCCGCTGATGAGCGAGTATGTCTTTGGTCATCTGCTCAGCCTGATGCGCCAAATCCCCCTTTATCGGGAGCAGCAGAAACAGCGACTGTGGCAGAGCCACCCCTATCAGGGCCTCAAGGGGCGCACCATGCTGATCCTGGGGACCGGCAGCATTGGCCAGCATATCGCCCATACCGGCAAACATTTTGGCATGAAGGTGCTGGGCATCAGCCGCAGCGGTCGGGAGCGGGCCGGGTTTGATCAGGTTTATCAACTACCTGCGCTCAACAAGATGCTGGCGCAGGCCGATGTCATCGTCAGCGTGCTGCCAGCCACCCGCGATACCCGTCATCTGTTCAATGCCGCCCGCTTCGAACACTGCAAACCGGGCGCCATCCTGTTCAACGTCGGTCGTGGCAGCGCCGTGCACTCGGGCGATCTGCTCACCGCACTGCGTACCGGCAAGCTGGCGATGGCGGTGCTGGATGTGTTCGAGCAGGAGCCGCTGCCCGCCGACAGTCCGTTGTGGGGCCAACCCAACCTCATCGTCACCCCCCACAACAGCGCCTACAGCTTCCCGGATGATGTAGCCCAGATCTTTGTGCGCAACTACATCCGCTTTATCGATGGCCAGCCACTGGATGGCAAGATCGACTTCGACAAGGGTTACTAACCCTCACTGCGCATGTAAAAAGGCCCCGCCAATCTGGCGGGGCCTTTCATTTCAGGCTGTGACGACAGGAATCAACCCGCGGCCAGCTCCTTGCGGTAGCTCTTCACCTTGGCAAGGAACTGACGACGCTCCTTGCCGCTCAGGGGTTCAGCCATCGGCAGCTTGGCGGTCATGGCATTGACCGGGCGGTTATTGATCCGCAGCTCGTAGTGCAGGTGAGCACCGGTCGAGCGACCTGTGTTGCCGGAGAGGCCGATCTTGTCGCCCATCTTCACTCGCTGACCGGTTTTGACCAGCAGCTTGCTCAGGTGCAGATAACGGGTAGAGAGAGTACGGCCATGCTTGATGACGATATAGGTACCCGCCAGCGGGTGGCTGGTTGCCTTCTGGACGATACCATCACCGGTCGCCAGCACTGGCGTACCCACCGGCACTGCGAAGTCGGTGCCCTCGTGAGGACGCACCATACCGGTTACCGGATGTTTGCGGGCCGGGTTGAAGTTGGAGCTGATCCGATAGCGGCTGTGGGTCGGGTAGCGGCGGAATCCGCGCTCCAGACTGTTGCCCTGACCGTCGTAATAGTTGCCGTCATCGGAGAGCCAGGCCGACACCGTCTTGCCCTGGCTGGTCACTTCCACACCCAGCAGCTGGCTGTTGCCAGTGCTCTTGCCTTCCACCGTCTCCTGGCGTACCAGCACTTTGAACTTGTCGCCCTTCTGCAGATCCTTGGCGAAATTCATCCGCCACTGGAACAGGTTGGCAATTTTCTGGATATGGTTGGCCGGAATCCCCGCATTGCGGGCACTGACATAGAAGCTGCCGTTGATCACGCCGTTGTAACGCTGCGGTTGCCACTCAACCTTCTCATTGATCATGGAGGCGGTATAGGCATCGTCGCTGCGCGCCATCACCAGCGTCTGCTTGATGTTCAGGCGGATTTTGAGTTGCTGCAGGATGTTGTCCTGATCGATCAGCAGCTCGATATTCTGGCCCGGCTTGAGGCGCGCCAGATAATTCTTGTTATCGGCGTCCAGCACCTTGTAGAGGGTGGTGGTGGAGAGACCGAGATTGTTAAAAATGGCGGTCAGGTTTTCGCCGTTGCGGACCCGGTAATCCTGCCACTGGGGGGTGGTGTCAACCGGGATGTCGTCATCCGGCGCACTCTGATCAACCAGTTCGTGATCGGGGATTTCGTTAAAGTCGGTGTTGTTTTCGTTGGTTGCCGTACCTGCGGTATCAATGGGCAACTCAAGACGCAGCGGCCGCTCAAGGATGTCACCCGGAGCTGGCAATAATGCCACTGCTGACAGGGTCATGGCCGTCAGCATCAGCATGGCGTAAAAGTGTTTGCGGGGAACCGGTGGTTCCCAATTGGCAGCCTGTACTACCAAGGGACGGAGACGTTTCATCCGCTATCCTGTATTTAGATCTAAAGAGTGTGAGTTGTGATGTCAGTTGTGACAAAACCGTATAAAACTGTTTGTTGGACACAAATAGTTACAAATAGTTCATCACAATCTGCATGAACCTCACATTTTATGCATAACCCGCCCGGATGGGCAGAAATGATCGTCTTTTTTAACCATTTTTTCCTATTTTTAAGAACCGGGTCGGATTCGCTACTGAATAGAAACCCAAAATGTTGCGATAACTTTTCCATGGAGTGGATATGTCGTTAGCAAAACTGTTAATCAGAATAATTGTCGTCCTGTTCCTGATCGGTGCAGCGCTGCTGTTTGCACTGGAAGTCACGACGGTCCGCCAATCCATCCTCGACCAGATGTCAGCCAACCTGGAAACCGCCATCACCGCTCTCGGGCTGGTGCTGCAAGGAACCCTGCTTAATGACGACAATGTGCTGGCCGAGACCATCGTCAATGCCATGTTCGATGGCGGCTTCGTCAGCTCGGTCACCCTGATCGATCCTGATGGCCAGTTGCTGTTTCAGAAGGTCTTCCACTCTACCCAGCAAAATGTCCCCGGCTGGCTTCCCTCGGTTATCGGCATGCCCCCCGTCAAGATTGAGCAAGAGTTGACCGATGGCTGGCGCATGCTGGGCACTCTGACCCTTGAGGGGCATAGCGGCTACGCCTATCAGCATCTGTGGAATGCCATCAGTCGCACCGGTCTGGCGCTGCTGGCGGGCCTCGTCGTATTTACCCTGATCATCTCTCTGGTCTGCAAACGCCTGCTGCAGCCCCTGGAGCAGATCAACCTGCAGCTGATCCGTATCCGCAAACACCAGTTCAACAGCACCCTGCCCACTCCCTGGTTGCAAGACCTCAGAGAAGTGGCACTTTCCATCAACCAATTGGTTTCCGAACGCAAACGGGATCTGCTGCAACAACGACTCAAAATCACCCAGCTGGGAAAACAGCTGCCACTGACGACCCCACAGCCGCTGCAAGGAGTGAGCCCGCTGCCGGAAGGCGGGCAACTGCAAAAATTTGTCTCCACACAAGGGGAGATCGCGCTCTATCAGCGTTTCTTGCCCAGCCAGCCCCTCGGTGCCGACAGCGATCTCGCAACCATCCAGAGCGCCCTGCAACAGTGGCAGCACTCTCATATAGAAGGGGTCTTGCTGCCCCTCTCCCTGCTCAATCACCCGCAATGGTCCGAGATCGCCCCTCTGCTAAGCCAGGGCCGCGGCAAAACACTGGATTGGCGCTGGGATGTGGTCACCTTTCCCGCCCACGGCCAAGCCACATTGGCTGCGTTGCAGGAACAGGGGTGTGAGCTCGCTTTCAGCGCCATTCCCCTCAATGCGGATACCTTCAATCAACTTGACCCGCTCAATCCCATCTTTATCAGCTGTCAGCTGACCGATGCGCCGCTCTACTGGAATCTGCTCTCCCAAACCATGCATGCCGCCGGTTATACCCTGCTGGCAGAATCGGGAGAGTGTCGCGACATCGACAAACTGCGGACCTGGGGTATCGATGGTTATGCCAAGGAGGCGCAATCATGAAGAAGCTCGCCATGCTGTTGCCCCTACTGTGGCAACCCGGCCTGATGGCTGAAACCGTCACTATCACCACCGGGGGTGAGCAGGGGATTTATCACCAGATAACCAAAGAGTTTTGCCGTCTGGCCCATGAGGTCGATGAGCAACTTGCGTGCACATTGCAGAGCTCATCGGGTTCAATAGAAAACCTGAAGCGGCTGAAGAGTGGCGAGACCTCCTACGCCATGGTGCAGTCAGACTGGCTATATCAGGCAAGTCGGGGCTTGGGCCCTTTTACCACCCAGCCGCAACCTGAGCTGCGCGCCCTGTTTGCCACCCATGCCGAGCCATTCACCATAGTGATCCGTGCCGACGGCGATATCACATCACTGGAGCAGCTCAAGCTCGCCCCCATCGACATGGGGTTGAAGAACTCGGGAACCCGCCAAACGGCGCTGACCCTGTTCAACATCTTGGGAGCGAAAGAGCAGGATCTCGATCTGAAGAGCATGGCCAACCTGCCGGATGCACTCTGCAGCAAGCAGATCGACGCATTTGCACTGGTGATGGGGCATCCTAACCGGATTGTGCTCGACACCGCCAAACGCTGCGCGGTCAGTTTCCTCCCCATCGATGGGGCCACCCGTGATCAGCTACTCAAAGGGGTCAAATATTACCAACGTAGTCAGGTGCCCGCTCGTATCTACCCCGGCAATCTGAAGGCAACTCCCACCTTTGCCATTGCCGCCGCCCTGGTTACCAATGCCACCATGCCGGAAGAGTCTGTCTATCGTCTGACCAAGGCCATGCTGACCCAGCAGACCAAGTTCAATGAGCAGACTTATGGCTACGCCAATATGTTTCACCGGGCACGCAATAAAACCGGCCCGGTGCTGAGTATTGAACAGCATCCGGGCGCGGCGAAATATTTCGATGAGTTGAAGGCGGCGGGCAAGCTATAACTGACGACGAGGAGAGCGCAGTTGCTCGCTGGAGAAACGGGTCTTCATCGATGTCCACTGCGCCAACCGATCGGCACTCCCCGCCAGCGTTCCTTCCCGCCGTGACTTCATGATCCAGATGCTTTTGGCATCGAAACTGTAAACGGGAATGAGATCGGTACGCTTGCTGCCCGGCAGGATCCGGCTGTTGATGTTGTCGAGCACCAGTGGGTCAGCCTTGGGTGTCGGGAAGTAGAGCGTCACCATGTGGAACTGGTTGTAACGCACCGCCTTGACGTAGGCCAGCCGCAGCTTCTTCTCATCCACCCCCAGCTCCATCAGGGTGTAGTACTTGGAGATGCTGTAATCCTCGCAATCCCCACCTCGGGCACCGATGAACTCCAGCGGATTGGCCCAGTAATCCTCATCTCCCCACAGCTTGGGGTCTTCACTGTAGGTGAGATTGTTGAAGTAGTTGTTCACCAGCTCGATCTTCTGCTGATCCGTGGTTCCCGCTCTGGGAGTGAGCAGGCGAGAGAATGCCTCGGCCCGCTGGATGGCCCGGCCACCATACACTTCCTGTAGCTTGGCCCGCAGATCCGGACTGGCAATATATTCGGAAAGACGCGAAGCCTGCACGTTGGCGCAACATAGCGCCAACGTGCAGACCGGGATCAACAACCATTTCATACCGGACACTCCATGTCAGATGCTGGAGGTCAGTATAGTCCCTCCGGATGAGAGGCTCAGCAGGCGATCAGCGACACTGGGCGAATGCGTCTGCCAGTTGTTGCATGAATTGGGGATAACCATCCGGGCCGAGTGGCACCTGTTCACCCACCTCATCCAGCAACAGTACCTTGGCGCCGGTATTGCGTGCCACCGATTCGATCACAGCCGGTGAGAATTGCGGCTCGGCATAAATGCAGCTCGCCTGCTTCTCTTCCAGTGCCTTGCGGATATCCACCAGGGTCTTGGCGCCCGGGCGACGCTCAGGGCTCACGGTAAAGTGACCTTTTGAACTCATGCCGTAGTGGCGCTCCCAGTAACCATACGCCTCGTGGAAGACAAAGTACCCCTTCTCATTCACCGCCTTCATCTGACCAGCAATCACCTTGTCTTTGGCATCCACCTTGGTATCAAATGCCGCGAGGTTGGCGTCATAGCGAGCCTGATTGGCCGGATCCAGCTTGCCCAATTCACTTGCGATCGCCTTGGCAATCACTTTGGCCTGCGTCGGACCAAGCCAGATATGGGGATCGACCCCTTCGTGATGATGTCCCTCATGCCCTTCATCATGATCATGGTTACCGTGCTCGTGGGCGGCATGATCGTGATCATCATGGTCATGGGAGTCATGACTATCCTGAGTCGCGTAGTTGAACAGCGGCATTCCCTCAACCTGAGTCAGGGCCAAAGCATGGGGATGATTGGCCAGCGGCTTGGCCATAAACCCTTCCAGCTCGGGGCCAACCCACACCACCAGCCCAGCACTGTTGATGCTGCGAATATCGGACGGGCGCAGGGAGAAATCGTGGGGAGAGGCGCCGGTCGGCAACAATACCTTGGGCTCACTCACGCCGTCAGTGATCGCCGCAGCGATGAAGCCAAGGGGCTTGATGGTGGTCAGTACCTCAATGGCACGAACAGGCAAACTCACCGCCAGCAGGGCAGTGAAAAGCGCAATAATTCTCATTGGTGAATCTCGTCAGGGGGTGAGTATGTGATAATATAACAGCCGCTTTTTGTTATATTATAACTCTCACTAGCTGTAAACCCCGGAGTTGTCATGAGCCAACTGGTAGAGCTGAAAGAGGTCTCTCTCTCGTTTGATGGACGCTCTGTGCTCGACAAGGTCTCCTTTACCCTCAATAAAGGCAAAATCACCACGCTCGTCGGCCCCAACGGGGCTGGCAAGAGCACCCTGAGCAAGCTGGTGCTGGGCCTGCTCACGCCGGATTCAGGCAAGATCACCCGCAGCCGCGATCTGAGAGTCGGCTATGTACCGCAGCGCCTCTATCTGGATCCCACCTTGCCGCTGACGGTGCGTCGCTTCCTGCAACTGGGCAAAAATAGCCGCCTCTCCATCGAGGAAGCTCTGGCCCGGGTGGGCGCAGAGGGATTGCTGGAAAACCGGATGCAAAAACTCTCCGGCGGTGAGATGCAGCGGGTGCTGCTGGCTCGCGCCCTGCTGGTCAAACCCGAGCTGCTGGTACTGGACGAGCCGGTTCAAGGCGTGGACATCACTGGCCAGATCGAGCTCTACGCCCTGATCGGCCAGCTCGCCGCCGAATTCAATTGCGCCGTGCTGATGGTCTCCCACGACCTGCATCTGGTGATGGCCAGCACCCACGAGGTGATCTGCCTCAATCGCCACGTCTGCTGTCATGGCGAGCCGGAAAGCGTGACTCGCCACCCCGAATTTGCCCGTCTGTTCGGGCGACCGGAGCAGGAGGTGCTGGCGGTCTATACCCACCATCACCACTGCGACGGCGAACACCATCATCATGAACCGCAGGCCCCCGTCATCCGCCTGCCTTCTCGCAACAACGCTCACAGCAAATAGCGCAAGCAACAGGACATTCAAGTGGACAGCTTTCTGTTATACGCCCTCGCGGCCGGCCTCGGCATCGCCCTGCTGGCTGGCCCCCTCGGCAGCTTCGTGGTATGGCGAAAAATGGCCTATTTTGGCGATACCCTCTCCCATGCCTGTCTGTTCGGCATCGCGCTGGGCATTCTGCTGCAGGTCGATCTCACCCTGGCGGTAGTGGTCTGCTGCCTCGCCATGGCAATGCTGCTGGTGATCATGAGTCGCAACCAGCAGGTAGCAACCGATACCCTGCTCGGCATTCTGGCCCACAGCGCCCTGTCCCTCGGTCTGGTTACCTTGAGTTTTATGGATAACGTGCGGGTGGATCTGATGGCCTACCTGTTTGGCGACCTGCTCTCGGTACAACCGATGGATCTGCTCTGGATCTACGGCGGTGGCGCGCTGGTGCTGCTCACCCTGTGGCGGTTGTGGGATCCCCTGCTCTCCATGACCATCTCGGAAGAGCTGGCACGGGTAGAAGGGATCCGGGTCGATGTGCTGCGCTGCGTGCTTATGCTGCTGATTGGGCTGGTGATCGCCGTGGCGATGAAGTTTGTCGGGGCGCTGATCATCACCTCCCTGCTGATCATTCCCGCCGCTACCGCCCGCCGTTTCAGTCAGACGCCGGAGCAGATGGCCGGCTTTGCCGCGCTGATCGGCTGCCTCGCCGTACTCGGCGGGCTGACCCTCTCCTGGTATCAGGATACTCCGGCTGGGCCTTCGGTCGTCGTCTGTGCCACCAGCCTGTTTGTGCTGAGCCAGTTCAAGAGAGCGTAACGGTGCAGGCTAGAGCGGCATGCTCTGGCGTGTCTCCATCATCAGCCACTGGCGCAACCGGCTGATGGCAGGCTCATGAGCCCGCGAGCGCTTGCAGGTGAAGTAGAAGGCATCCCCCGTCTCCAGCTGGTGTACCGGCAAGGCCACCAGCTGGGGATCATCGGGCCGCAGCATGTAATCATTCACGAATGCCACCCCCTGATCCCAGGCTGCCGCCTCCATCGCCAACAGCACATGGCTGAAATGGTGCATCCGCGCCTCGTCCGGGATCACCAGCCCACCCGCCTTGGCCCAGCGCTGCCAATCCTCCCCCCGCGCCTTGTAAATGGACTGCACCGAGAGCAGCGGCAGCTGCCAGATGGCCTCAGGCCACTCCCCGCTAACCTGCTGCAACAGACGGCGACTGCAGACCGGAAAGAGCCGCTCCTGATAGATAAGATCGTGACAGTAGCCACGCCCGTGGGGTGAGACTGTGATAAAGCAGTCCGCCACCCGATCGGAAAGTTCGGGATCTTCCGCCACCATCTCCAGACTCAAATCCAGCTCGGGGTAGAGCTGGCGCAATCCGGCCAGGCGGGGGATCAGCCACTTCACCGCAAACGAGCTGTAGACCGCGAGCCGGACTCGCATCTCGCCGCCACCACGCAACTGTTCGCTGCTCTGGGCAATCTGGCTGAGCCCGGCGGCAATCCCCTCAAAGTAACTCTCCCCCTGGGTTGTCAGGGAAAGCAGCCTCCCCTGACGCAGCAGCAAGCGCTCACCCAGAAAATCCTCCAGCAGACGAATTTGGTGGCTGACCGCACTCTGGCTGACGTTCAGTTCAAGGGCGGCACGGGAGAAGCTGAGCAGCCGGGCCACCACCTCGAAATATTGCACCGCACGCAGGGGAGGAAGCTTCACTATCTAAATATCTCATGAGTGGTCATTTTTTATCATTTTACTGGATATCAACCGGCACGCTACCCTCCGCTCATCTGAAGTGGGAGGTGGTATGAATGCAGTAGGGATCGGTATCCTTTATCTGGTGCTGGGCAATATGGTGGCGGTTTTTTCCGATGCGCTGGTCAAGGTGCTGGAGCCGGATCAGCCCATCTTCCAGTTTGTCTTTTTCCGCCAGCTCTCGGCCGCCATTCTGCTGATGCCCTGGCTGCTCTGGTCATGGCGCCGCAACCCACCGGTGGCCATCAAGTGGCACCTGCTGCGGGCCCATATTTGGGCGGTCGGCGTCTGCCTGATGGTGGTGGCCCTCACCCGCTTGCCGCTCGCCACTGCCAATGCCCTCTTCTATGCCGCCCCCCTGATGATGGTGCCGCTGGCAGTGTGGATGGCGGGGGAAGCGATCTCGCGCCAGAAGGTGCTGACTGCGGTTATCGGGTTTATCGGGGTATTGATCGTGCTGCGCCCGACCGAGGTGAACTGGGCCGCACTGGCGGCGCTCGGGGTGGCGCTGTCGATGGCACTGAACAATCTGCTGATCAAGCGGATCCCGCTCAAGCAGCCCATCGCCCAGACCCTGTTTTTCACCAACGTGCTGAGCATGCCCTTCATTCTCGCGCTGGCCTGGTGGGAAGGGGGCGACTGGCAGTGGCAGATGTGGTGGCCCGCCTTTGGCTCCTCGGCGCTGATCATGGTCTATGCGGGATTGTGCGTGGTGGCCTATCGCAAGGCGGAGGCTAGCAAGATCGCCTCGGCGGAGTACACCGGTCTGCTGATGGCGGTGGCCATCGGGGTATGGTTGTTTGACGAGCAGCCGGGCCTGCCGCTGCTGCTGGGCTGTATCTGCATCGTCCTGCCACTTATCGCCATGGCGCGCAGCAAGCCAAAACCGCTGGCCGAGCCAGCGCTCTAATACTCAGGGTCTCCCCAGAAGCGGGGCGACCCTTTGCTGCAGATGGGGGACGATCTCCTGCTCGAACCAGGGATTCCTCCTGAGCCAGAGGGTATTACGCGGGGAGGGATGCGGCAACGGCAGCCAGCCGGGGCCATAGTCGGCCCAGCTGCGCACCGTGTCGGTGAGTGACCCTTTGGCTGCCCCCCGCAGATAGTAGGCTTGTGAATATTGGCCGATCAGCAGGGTCAGTTCGATATTGGGCAACAGCATCAATACCTTGTCGTGCCAGGTGGGCGCACATTCGGGGCGCGGCGGCAGATCGCCGGATTTTCCCCTGCCGGGATAACAGAGCCCCATCGGCATGATGGCGATGCGGGATTCGTCGTAAAAGGTGGCCTTATCGACCCCGAGCCACTGGCGCAGCCTATCACCGGAGGGGTCATCCCACGGGATACCGCTGGCATGCACCCGGGTGCCGGGCGCCTGACCGATGATCAACAAGCGGGCACTCTCGGCCCCGCGGATCACCGGACGAGGCCCCAGCGGCAGATGAGCCTCACACAGACGGCAGGCCCTGATTTGCTCAAACAACTTATCGATTCGCTGCATGACGTTGATAGTACCAGCATTTCCCTGTTTTCCCTCTTGTGGAAACAGGGCGCGCCCCCTACTATCGCCATGGATGTTTAATTTAATAAACGGATAATAATGAAAAACTGGCTAGGTACCGGCACCGCAACCCTCTCCTTCATCCTGTGGGGGATGCTGCCGCTCTATTATCAATTCATGCCCGAGGTCAACATGTGGGAGCTGATCTCCCACCGGGTGCTCTGGTCTGTGGTGCTGCTGGGAGCCCTGTTTTTGCTACTTGGCCACAAGGTGCCTTGGGCACAACTGCGCAGCGAGCCACGCCAGCTCGGCCTCATTCTGTTGGCGGGCCCCGTCATGTCCATCAGCTGGTGCATGTTCACCTGGTGCCTCACTACCGGACAGGTGCTGACCACCAGCCTCGCCTTCTTTATGACCCCGCTGTTCAATATTGTATTCGCCGTCATCTTCCTCAAAGAGCGGCTCACCCCGCAAAAGCATCTGGCAGTCGCTCTGGCACTGGCGGGTCTCGCCTACATGCTCTTCTGCTACGGCCAGCTCCCCTGGTTCTCCCTCATCATGGGGGCCAACTTCGCCTGCTACGGCCTTATCAAGAAGAAGATCCACTACGACACCGGCACCAGCCTCTATCTGGAAGCCATGGTGCAACTGCCCGTCGCGCTGATCATCATCGGCACGCTGGCATGGCACGGGGAAGGGGCATTCGTGAACGGAGATCTGGCCGACAAGCTGCTGCTGATGGGCAGTGCGCCCGCCACCCTGCTGCCGGTGGGACTGTTCTGCTACGCGGTGGCGAGAACCCGGATGAGCACGGTGGGGCTGCTGCAATATATCGAGCCCAGCCTCGCCTTCCTGCTCGCCATCTACTGGTTTGGTGAGGCGCCAGACCCCATCAAGGCGGTCGGTTTCGCCTTCGTCTGGGCTGGTCTGCTGGTGAGCCTGTTGCCGCTACACCGGCTCAAGCGCCGCCCTCAGGGCGTACCGCGATAGGACTCCAGCACCTTGTGCCAACGGGGATCCCGGTCCATCTGCTCGGCGATGTCGTTGAGGGTGGCATGCAGCTCGGGACGGGATTTGGGCAGCAGGATATGGCGGGTATAGCTGGATTGGGGGAAGGGTGAGATAAACAGCTTGCCCTGATAGTGCTGTGAGTCGATGAAAAAGCCCAGCGATGAACCACTCACCAGCGTCACATCGATGCGGCCGCGCACCAGCAGCTCGAGGTTGGTCTTCACCTTCTTGGCATCCTGACGTACCAGCTCCCCGCGGCCAGCCGCATCATCGATCCCCTGATAGCGGTAACCCTCCACCCCGCCAAACACCAACCCCTTGAGGGAGTCGGGCCCGCGATAGGTGACCGGGTTGTCAATGTTCGAGACCAGCTCGTTGGTGTCGCGCATCACCGGGAAAGTCCAGAGATAGCGCTCGCGATGGGGATCCCCCACCCAGGCGGGATTGACCCAGACCACCAGACCGTCAAAGTCGGGATCCGCCATCTCCAGCGCCAGCCGGGCCCGATTGACCAGCCAAAGCTCGATTCTGGGTTCACCCCCCAGCTTTTCATTGAGATACTTGACCAGCTCGCGGCTCAGCCCTGCATCCACTCCGGTGTTGAAGGGGGGATGCTGATGGTAATCGTAGAGACGGATCGTCTCCCCCAGAGCCGGGACCGACAACAGTAACCACAACCAAAACCAGACTCTCATCGCACCTCCTTGAGCTGCCTCTGAGTTTGGCACAGAGAATTTGAATGAGAGAACCCGCGACCACCACTCCAGCGCCGCAACCTTCCGCCCCTTCCCGCTGGTCTGTCTATATGGTGCGTACAGCCACCGGCCTGCTCTATACCGGGATCAGCACGGATCCGCTGCGCCGCCTGCGCCAGCACCAGAGTGGCAAGGGCGCTCGCGCCCTGCGCGGCAAGGGGCCACTGACGCTGGCGTGGCAACAGGAAGTCGGCGAGAAGGGGGCGGCTCTGCGCATCGAATATCGCCTCAAGCAGCAGCCGAAATCCTTCAAGGAACAGCTGATAAAAAGCCCGGCACTCTGGCAGAGCTGGAGCCCCCAGTGGTTACCCGCAGCCACCCAGCCTTGAGGACGACAGGCAAAAAAAGGCCACTCGATGAGTGGCCGGAAAGGGGAAATCAGGGAGCATCACACAACGTCTTGCACAACCTCAGGCGGGTTAGAGGTAGGTATTGGAACGCTTGCTACGGTTGCTGATCAGCCAGCAAACCGCCAGCACCAGCAACAACCAGGGGGCCAGCTTGATGATCAGAGCAAGCATGCCGCCCAGCGCCCCAAGCAGCACGAACAGGGCGCTCACCAGCAACATGGCTACCAGGGTAAAACCGGTCAGTGCCATGACCAGCAGCACCACCAGCAAGATGAAAAATTCCAGCATAACTTGCTCCTTATCAGTACCTTGTCTGCCGACTGTTCAACCCTTCGGTCAATCCAGCCAGCGCTTCAATTCATAACGGGGCGGCATCACCAACACCGCCAGCAGATAGGCGGCCAGAGCCAGCGGCGGCATCAGGATCAGGGCGAGCAGTGCCACCACCCGCACCGTGACTCTGGAGACCCCCAACCGCCTGGCAATACCGGCGCAGACCCCGGTCAGCTTGCGATGCACCAGATCCTTGGGCCAGGGGCTCATGATTACACCTCCGCCTTCTGGCCTTTGAGACGAGCCAGCTCGCGCTCGATCTCGTCATTGAGCTCCAGCTCGCGGAACTGGGCCTCCAGCGAGGGATTCTGCCCCAGGGTGGCCGCCTCCAGCTGGGCTTCCAGCTGATCGACCCGGCCCTGAAAACCATCAAAGCGCGCCATCAGCTCATGCATCCGCTGGTTGTCTACCTGGGCGCGAGCACGAATGCGGCTGTGGGCAGTCTGCTCGCGCAGGGTCAGCAGTTTCTGCTTCTCGCGCGCCTCGGTCAGCTTGGCCGCCAGTCGCTCGCTATCGGCGGTAAGCTGGGCCAGCACCTCGGCGACCCGGGCCTTGTCCTGCTCCAGCTGTTCACATTTTTTGACCTCCGCCAGCTTCTCGGTAAGGGCGGCGCGGGCCAGATCCTCACGTCCCTTCTGGATGGCGAGCTCGGCCTTGGCCGACCACTCCAGGATCTGCGCCTGCAACGCCAGCTGGTGACGCTCCAGCTGCTTCTGTTCGGCAATCACGCGGGCGGCCTGGGTACGCATTTCGACCTGCACCTGCTCCATCTCTTCGATCATCAGGCGCAGCATCTTCTCCGGCTCTTCACTCTTGTCGAGCAGGCTGTGCAGGTTGGCATTAATCACGTCGGTCAGGCGGCTGAATACGCTCATGGTCTGGCTCCTTGTTGATGGGATGGCTATCTCTTCCCATTGCATTACAAGAGCCGTGCCAAGAAAAATTATTGTTATTTTACATATAGATGGGAATTTACCGAGGAAATTCAAGAAGCGTTTATTGGTGAGAATAGCCAACCAGGTGGTGATTTTTACCAACAAAAAAGGGAGCCTCTGGCTCCCTTGTCGATTCGTCTGCGATATCCGTCAGGCGGCGTGGCTGTGGCCCAGCTTGCTGTCCAGTTCGGTCAGCTTGGCCTCCATCCGGGCGCGGCAGGTGTCGGAGAGATCGCGAATGCCGCTGGCACCGTGCTCCTTGCTGCAGACCGGCGCCATCACTTCCACCAGCACTTCGCCGTTGTCCCAGCGATTGAGGTCGACCTGACCGAAGTAGCTGGAGCAGACGATGGGCACCACGGGCACTTCAGCCTGTACCGCAGTGTGGAAAGCGCCCGCCTTGAACGGCAGCAGGCCACGCCCCTGGGAGCGGGTCCCTTCCGGGAACATCCAGATGGAGGTGCCGCGGTTCTTGATGCGATCCACCACCTGACCTATGGTGCCGATGGCACGGGAGCGGTTGGAGCGGTCGATCAGCACGTTGCCGGAGAGCCAGAAGATAAGGCCGAACAGCGGCAGCCAGAGCAGGCTCTTTTTGCCTACCGCCACCACGCCGGGCTGCACCGCACCGGTCACGGTGAAGATGTCGAAGTTGCTCTGGTGGTTGCAGACGTAGACCGCCGGGCCGACCGATTTGACCTCGTCGGCCACCGTCACCTTGACTCGCAGCCCGATCAGCGGGCAGACCGCGTGATACATGCGGGCGAAGACATAGACGTTGTTGGGATGGCGCGGACGAACCAGACAGAGCAGCAGGCCGAACAGGAACCAGAAAATGAGCAGCAGACCAAGCAGCAGCACACGGGCAATTTTGAGCATCGAACACCTCGAGTTTTAACTCGGCGCAGTATACTGATCCCCCTTTTAGCGAACAAGCGTTCGCCAAACAGAACCGACCACCCTCCCCGTCGCGCCCCCCACAGTACTGCTCATCAATACGCCGCCGACTTGCCCCACCCGCCATTGGTCGTTAGGATGGCCCCATCTTGATGGACGGGGCGAACATGATTTTGCAACAACGGGTAGCGAAACATCTCCTGCTGCTGGTCTGCCTGCTGGTGCTCAATTGTGCGGCCCAGCCGCTGGCCCGGCTTGCCCTGCTCGATCACGCCCTCAGCTGTCAGGCGCTGCCTGTTCCAGGCTCGGCAACGGATCAAGAGGATGCCAAACCGGCCAGCCCGCAACCCACCAGCTGCCAGCTCAACGGCAAGTGGCTAAGCGCCGCCACCCTGCTCTGCGTCGAACAGCTCTTCTTTGCCGTGGCCGTGCTGATCGCCCTGCTGGCTCCCCTTTGGCGCTACACACCGCCACTGCCCCCTCCCAGAGTCATCTCGCCGCCCGAGCGGCGTCTGCACCTCACCCTGTGCGTCTGGCGGGAATGAGTTCGGCTGCGTTCTTTCGTTAGCTGTCACTCAATTTTTGCGAGACCCAAAAGATGTCGAATCTCTTCAAGGCGGCCCTGCTACTGGGCGGTCTGCTGTGGCAATCCATGGGATTGGCCAGCGACACGGGCTGGCTCACCAGCCCACAGAATGATCACGCCCGGGTACGGCTGCAGGCCGACCGCAGCACGGCAGATCAGACCCGCATCCTGCTCGATGTCGAGCTGGAGTCGGGCTGGAAAACCTACTGGCACAGCCCGGGAGAAGGGGGCATTGCTCCCCAGATCCTGTGGGACGAACCGGTCGGTGACTTTCAGTGGCGCTGGCCGGTGCCACGCCACTTCGAGGTAGCCGGGCTCAGCACCCAGGGTTATCAGGGGGATGTGACCTTCCCCCTAAGCCTCAACTATCCCGCCGGGCAACTGCTCAAGGGAACTCTGCGCCTCTCCACCTGCAGCAATGTCTGCATCCTGACCGACTTCCCCTTCACCCTCGCGGTGGATGGCGCCGCCCCGGTCGACTTCGACTTTGCCTGGGCGAAGGCGATGAGTACCCTGCCCCAGCAATTGCCTGCCGAAACCCGGGTCGAGCTCGGTTATCAGCACAACCAGCTGCAACTGCGCGCCGAACGGGCAGAGGGCTGGCAATCACCAGCGCTCTTTATCGACGCTCTGGAGGGTGCCGAGTTTGGCAAACCGGCGCTTGAGGTCGAAGGCAACACCCTGATCGCCCGGGTGCCGGTGAGCGATGGCTGGCAGGGGGATGCGCCGGATCTGCGTGGCCAATCCCTCGGCCTGCTGCTCACCAGTGGCGAACAGGCGTGGCAGGGCAAGGGGACGATCGGCGCGCCACTCGCACTGCCCAACCAGAGTCATTCGCTGTTCTGGCTGCTGGGAGCAGCGCTGCTCGGCGGCCTGATCCTCAATCTGATGCCCTGCGTGCTGCCGGTGCTGGCGCTCAAGCTGGGAACTGTGCTGCAACATCAGGATCGTGAACAGGGAACCGTGCGCAAACAGTTCCTCGCCGCCAGCGCCGGGATCATCGCCTCCTTCTGGGTGTTGGCGGCCATGAGCAGCCTGCTGCGCGCCACGCAAGGGGCCGTCGGCTGGGGCATCCAGTTCCAGAGCGCCGGTTTTATCGGCTTGATGGTGCTGGTCACCCTGCTGTTTTGCGCCAACCTGCTGGGGCTGTTCGAGATCCGCCTGCCCAGCGCCCTCAGCACCCGCCTCGCCACCAGCGGCGGCAACGGCCTCGGCGGTCACTTCCTGCAGGGGAGCTTCGCCACTCTGCTGGCGACACCCTGCTCGGCCCCCTTCCTCGGTACCGCGGTGGCCTTTGCGCTGGCGGCGCCACTTGGCCAGCTCTGGCTCATCTTCACGGCATTGGGAATTGGCATGAGCCTGCCCTGGCTGCTGGTGGCAGCCCTACCACGGCTCGCCCTCTGGCTGCCGAAACCGGGGCGCTGGATGAACCATCTGCGCATCCTGCTCGGCCTGATGATGCTGGGCTCCAGCCTCTGGCTCACCAGTCTGCTCGACAACCATCTCGGCCGCTATGCCACAGGCTGGCTGATGGTTGCCATGCTGCTGGCGCTGCTGAGTGGCATCATCTGGCGTTACGGCATGCGCGGCTTCACGCTGGCGATCGCCCTCGCCGCCCTGATTGGCAGCCCCCTGCTGCTGAGCGGTGCCTTTAGCGCACAGGGCTCGGCCAGCGTTGACAAGGTGGTCTGGCAGCCGCTCTCTGAACGCGCCATCACAGATGCGCTGGCCCAGAACAAACGGGTCTTTATCGATGTCACCGCCGACTGGTGCGTTACCTGCAAGGCCAACAAATACAACGTGTTGCTGCGCGATGAGGTACAACAGGCCCTCTTGGCCCCCGATGTGGTGGCCCTGCGCGGCGACTGGAGCAAACCAAGCGACACCATCGCCGCCTTCCTGCGTAAGCGGGGCTCGGCGGCCGTCCCCTTCAACCAGATTTACGGCCCGGAGTTGCCGCAGGGGGTCACGCTGTCACCCCTGCTCGACAAGGACGATCTGCTGACCACATTGCACAAGGCTGGCCTGCTTCAGGCTGGCACCACCCGATTTTAAGGAGCAACCATGAAACCGACTCTTAGCGCCCTGACCCTGCTGGCCTCCCTTTCCGCAACCCTGCTGGCTCCGGCTCTGCACGCAGCCCCCTTCACCCCGGAGCAGGAGGCCCGCATCAAGGAGCTGATCCGCGAGACTCTGATAGCCAACCCCAAGATCCTCGACGAGGCCGCCGAATCCTGGGAGAAGCAGAACGCGGCTGCCCAGGAGGCGCAGCTTGGCAACTTCATCAAGGGCAACAAGGATGTGCTGTTCAACAGCGCCACCAGCCCACGTCTGGGAGCCAAAAACCCCAAGCTGACGCTGGTGCTGTTCACCGACTACAACTGCCCCTACTGCAAGCAGTTCGATCCCCAGCTGACCAAGCTGCTCAAGGCCTATCCGGACGATCTGGGGCTGGTGATCAAGCTGCTGCCGTTCAAGGGGCAGACCTCCGCCAAGGCGGCCCAATACAGCCTGACCCTGTGGCAGCAAGATCCCGCCCGCTTCCTCACCCTGCATGACAAGCTGATGAGCAAGCAGGGGATGCTGACCGAGGCGGACATCAACAAGGCGCTGGCCGCCACCGGCAATACCGCGCTCAAACCGGCCGCCAAGGCGACCGAGGAGCTGCGCAACAGCCTGCGCATCGGCACCATCCTCGGGGTACAGGGCACTCCGGCGACCCTGATTGGCAACCAGCTGGTACCTGGCGCCATTCCTTATGAGGAGCTGGAGCAACTGGTGAAGGCCGAACTGGCCAAGCAGGGGTAAGCGATGACTACCAACCCTCAACCCCGCTGGCGCCGCTGGGGCAAGGAGGCGCTCTGGCTGCTGCTGATGGCGCTGGTCATCTCGACCCTGCTCGATCTGTGGCGCAGCCCGACCCTGCCAGAGGGGGCGATGAGCGCCCCCGTCACCCTGCAGGATGGCAGCAGCACGGATCTCGCTACCTTAAGTCAGGGCAAGCCGCTGCTGGTCTACTACTGGGCCAGCTGGTGCGGTGTCTGCCGTTTCACCACCCCGGCGGTACAGCAGCTCTGGCAAGAGGGGGAACACGTGCTGACGGTGGCGCTGCGCTCCGGCAATTCGGAGCAGTTAGCCAAGGGGATGAGCAAGAAGAGGCTCACCTTCCCGACCCACAACGACGAGTCGGGAGCGCTGGCCGCCAAGTGGCAGGTAGGGGTCACCCCGACGTTCCTCGTTATCAAGGATGGGACGCTTGTGAGCAGCACCACCGGCTGGAGCTCGAAGTGGGGCTTGCAGCTGCGGCTCTGGTGGGCATCGCTCTAGCCACGCAACAACATTGCCTTCAACAGGGCCATCCCACCGGATGGCCCTTTTTTATGCAGACATTTTTATGCCGACATCAGGCGGGGAGCTGCATCCCGCGCACCTGCTCCAGCAGGGCCGCCACCGCTGCCGAGCGCAACGCATCCGGGGCGTAGCAGAGCCCCACCCGCCGCTTGAAGGAAGAGGCTGCCAGCTCGGCGACTGTACAGCCGGGCGGACAAAGCGAACGGGGCAACCAGGCGATCCCCGCCCCGGCGGCCACCATAGTCGCCGCCAGTCGCAGCGACCCCGCCCTCCGTGGATAGAGCGGCGCCTGATTGCCGAGAATGGCGATCAGCCGCAGGTGGGAGTCGTGGCGCGGGCAGGTGACCCAGGGCTCGTTCGCCAGCGCTGCCGGGGTGAGCGTCCCCTTGCCCGCCAGCGGGTGATCCGGCGGCAGCACCAGCACGAACTCCTCCTCCAGCAGGGGGATAAAGAGCTCGTCGCCACAACGCAGGGATTCACACCCCAGCCGCACATCGCCACAACAGCCCTCCTCCAGGGTCAGCAGGATCTCCTCGTGGGCGAGCGCCCCTTGCACCAGCGCCCCCACCACGCCATCACCCAGATCAGCCTCAATTCCCACCGTCAGCTCGAGGCAGGGGGAGGTTTCACGAAACTCGCGGGCGAGGGAGTCGGTGTCGGCGATCAACCGCTTGGCGCGGGGATAGAGCCGGTGCGCCGCTTCGGTTCCCTCCACCCCGCGCGCCTGCCGCACAAACAGGGTCACCCCCAGCTCATCCTCCAGCGTCTTGATGGTGGTGGAGAGGGTGGGCTGGGTAATGAAAAGACGGGTGGCCGCCGCCGTGATGTTGCGCTCCTCGAAGACAGCCACAAACGCACGCAGGGTTCGCACATCCATAGAATTCACCTATGCCAGACAGTCATAAAAGCCATTTTTCACGGCGACACTGGGCAAATATAGTGGCTTACCTGCCACAAGGCATCCCAATTTTCTATATCAGCGTCTATCAACACTGTCAGGAGCCATCATGCGCCATCTCTCTGTCATCGGCCTTGGGGCCATGGGCTCCGCCCTCGCCACCACCCTGATCAAGGCGGGCCATCCGGTCACCGTCTGGAATCGCAGCGCCGCCAAGGCGGCCCCGCTGCAGGCGCTGGGCGCGACTCTCGCCCCCTCGGTTGGCGCGGCCATCGCCGCAAGCGATATCACCCTTGTCTGCGTCGATAACTACGCCGTCAGCCAGCAGTTGCTGGATGAGGCGAGCGATGCGGTGACGGGCAAGCTGCTGGTGCAGCTCTCCACCGGCAGTCCGCAGGGGGCCAGAGCGCTGGAGAGCTGGAGCCACGCCCGCGGCGCCCGCTATCTCGATGGCGCCATCCTCTGCTTCCCGGATCAGATCGGTACCAGTGATGCCAGCATCATCTGCTCGGGCGCCAGCGCCGCCTTTAGCGACGCCGAGCCGGTACTGCGCCTGCTCGCACCTACCCTCGACCATGTGGCCGAGGCGGTGGGCGCCGCTGCGGCGCAAGATTGTGCCGTCGCCGCCTACTTTGCTGGCGGTCTGCTGGGGGCCCTGCACGGCGCGCTCATTTGTGAGGCGGAAGGGCTGCCGGTGGCCAAGGTGTGCGCCCAGTTCAGCGAGCTCTCGCCCATTCTCGGTGGCGATGTGGCCCACCTTGGCAAGACGCTGGCGAACGGCGATTTCGATCACCCCTACGCCAGCCTGAAAACCTGGAGCGCCGCCATCAGCCGCCTCGCCGGTCACGCCACCGATGCCGGGATCGACAGCCGCTTCCCGCGCTTTGCCGCCGATCTGTTTGAGGAAGGGGTGGCGCAAGGATTTGGTCAGCAGGAGGTGTCGGCCCTCATCAAGGTGCTGCGGGCGCGCAACGGAGCGGCGCAATGAACGAGCGGACCAACCACACCCCAATTGCACTGGTCACCGGCGCCGCTGGCGGGATTGGCCGCCAGCTCTGCATCGGACTGGCCGAGGCGGGTTATCGGGTGATCGCCACCGATCTGGCCCCTCACGCTTTCGACCATCCCGAAATCCACTTTTACCCGCTCGACTTGCGCGATGAGCAGGCCATCGTGCGGCTCTTTGCCGAGGTGCGTGCGCAGCATGGCGGCATCCACTTGCTGATCAACAACGGCGCCATCAGCAAGTTCCACACCCGCTTCGAGGATCTGAGCGCAGCCCAGTTTGATCAGGTGATGACGGTCAATGTGCGCGGCGCCATGCTCTGTGCCCGCGCCTTTGTGCAGGCCAACCGCGGGTTGCCCTATGGCCGTATCATCAATATTGCCTCCACCCGCTGGCAGCAGAACGAACCGGGTTGGGATGCCTACGGCGCCTCCAAGGGGGCGCTGGTCGCTCTCACCCAGTCCCTCGCCAACTCGCTGGCAGACTACCCCGTCACGGTCAATGCCATCAGTCCGGGCTGGATCCAGGCGGAGGATTACCACACCCTGACCGAGGCAGATCATCGCCAGCACCCGAGCGGCCGGGTCGGGCGCCCCGACGACATCACCCGCGCCTGCCTCTTTCTGGCGGATCCTCGCAACGACTTTATCAACGGTGCCAATCTGGTGGTCGATGGCGGGATGAGCAAGAAGATGATCTACCACACCTCCGCCTCCTTCTGGGAGGAGTAACCCTTGCGGCGGCAGCCCGATTTGCGCTGCCGCCGCCATCTCACCCCACACTCACCCCTGACCATTTTTTCATCGCCTTCCCGTGCCCGCCCCTTGCACTGGCCAGACCGACTGGCAACAATAGACGCTCAACTGACACCTCTTCATCTCGCCCGTTAATTGATCGCCCAACTCATCGCGTTGGCGGGCTGTTTCCGTTAAAATGACGGGTTTTTGCCGTGCCTGGTTTGCCAATCCCCACCATCAGGCACTCGCAGCGTGAATCCTATGATGCCAGTGATGCAGGATCTGCCATGAACAACTACTTTCGGGTGCTGGGCGTCAAGTCCAACGCCAGCGAAAACGACATCAAGAAAGCCTATCGTCGGCTGTCAAACCAGTACCACCCCGACAAGCTGCACGGGGCCAGTGAAGAAGAGAAAGAGCAGGCAGCCATCAAGCTGCACCAGGTAAAGCAGGCCTATGAAGTGCTGTCCGATCCGAAACAGCGGGCCGCCTTTATCAAGGATTTCAACAACGTCATCGTGACCGACCCCGCCTCCGCCATGCAGGAGATGTGGGATCAGTTCTACCCCTGAAACAGCAGGCAGAAAGAGCAACTATGCAAAAGAGATGGGACCAGGCGCGGCTCAAGTCGCTGCAAAGCGATGCCAGCGAAAACATCGAATCCTACCGGGATCAGGACGACCCCAAGGGGCTGGAACAGTTCACCGACCAGATGAAGAGCCTGCTGCTGGCCGATATGAGCATGCTGGAGTTTATGCCCGAGTATCTGCCGCTGGCCCTCTATGGCCGGGTGCAGTTCCCGGCCAAGGCCAAGTCGCAGTGGAACAAGTGGCTCGCCAACGGCGAGCAGCCAAGCTGGGACGAGTTCAAGGTGAGCGTCGGCTTCAACAACGCCGCCCTGCCGCTGGTCAAGGCGGTGCGGGCCCAGAGCGAAGATCAGCTGATGGAAGCCTGCGCCGTGCTGTTCCTGCTCGATAACCCGCTGCCGCGCGGCAGCCACCGCGGCGATGACGACTATGAGCTGCGCGACGAAGAAGATGAAGACGGGGAAGATGCCGACGCCGACTACCACGGCGGCAGTGACCGCTATGGTGATGACGACGGCGATCAGGATATGTACGACGAAGTCCGTTTCTAATTGGGGCAAGGCATGAGCAACAGTCTGATAGAAATTACCGCCATCGAGATCAAAGAGCTGGCCGTTATCGAGCCGAAGCAGGCCAGCGAGAAGTTCGAGCTGATCGCCAAGACCATGTCTGACGACCAGCTGGCAGAAGTGATTGAAAACATTGATATCGTTACCCTGACCCAGATTAACGGCCAGCACGATATCTCCTTCCCCTCCATCATCTCCGAGCTGATGACCCCGGAGCGGATCCGCGACATCGTCTGCCAGCAGCCGCTCTATTGGGAAGAGGCGATCAAGAACAACGCCGACGAGCTGCAACAGCACACCTTCGACTTCCTCAACTACCTGATCCGCACCCAGGATAGCGAAGCCAAGCAGCGCGAGATCCTCGAGTGCGTGGCCGAAGACCCGGCCGGTCTCTTCTACCTCGCCATCCCCTTTATCGAGTTCTATCGCGGCGATCGCTATGAAGAGGACGAAGGCTATCGCGACGTGCTGCACGCCGAAGAGGAAGATCTCGAAGAGTCCCTGCGCTACAGCGAGCGCCAGCAGAGCGAGGATGTCCACGACTACGCGCTGGACGACCCGCGCAGCCTGTTGATGCTCATTCGCGAGCTGGCCCCCGAGGTGGAGAAAGCCATCAAGGCGCTGCTGCGCAACGAGCACTCCAGCTGGGACGGCATCATCAACAAGTTTGCCGCCGAACTGGTGATGCAGGCCAAAGAGAAGAACAAGGTCGAGGAAGACGAGTACGGCGACGTCGACGACATGTTCAGCTTTCTGGATTAAGGAGCCCATTCATGCAGTTAGTCATTCGCGATGCCAACCAGGGCCCCTTTCTGAGCCAGGTGCTGCGCTTTGGCCGCGACAACGAACTCTTGAGTCAGCAACAGCTGGCCGCCATCAAGGGCAAGGCGGTGCTGATGAGCCTCAAATTCGCCGACAAGTACTACAACAAGTACAAGATGCACCTGCTGGAGCAGGCCGCCCACGACGTCATCGGCGTGGTGAGCCTCGGCCTGCAGGAGCTCTCGGCGCGGGATCCGGCCAAGGCACTGGCGCTGCTGCAGGCGCCGGAAGGCCCCATCAAGCCGTTCCAGAAGGGCTGGTCGATGCTCATCACCGTCAGCCCCAAGCAGGCTGGCAACAGCCTCTACGGTGACGTGGATGCCCGCCTGCTGGACAAGATCTCCAGCCCGCCCGATGTGGAGGAGTGGCAAGGGTGGCAGGAGTACGAGAAGGCGCTGACCGAGCACAACAAGAGCCGCCTGATGGATCTCATCGACCAGCACTTCTTCGCCTGCGAGAGCGACCACCCCACCATGGAGGACAAACTGGCCGAAGCGCTGCTCTACCGCATCCTCTGCGGCAAGGGCAGTGGCGCCGCCCCGCTCAAGGTGAAGCAGGATCTCAAGCGCAAACTGGCGCGGGAAATTGAGCTCGACGAGGGCTGGTATGACACCGACTACCTCGCCGCCCAGCTGGCTCTGATGCTGAATGCGCTGCCCGCCGACATGGCCGCCGCCCTGCGGCAGGAGCTGAGCCCGGGCTTTGTGCCCAACCTGCTCCATACCCTCGGCTTTGTGCGCCAGTACCAGCTGCTGCAAAAAGAGAACGCCTCACCGGAGAAGCTCGACAACATCGAGATGCGCGCCGGTCTCAAGCACCCGCTGCTCGGCTGGCCGCTCTACCACGACTTCTAAGGCCGCTTTCGCCGCCCATCAGTCGCACCACAACGCCCGGCCCGCCGGGCGTTGTTCTATCCTCCCCTCACCCTCTCGACAGCAGAGAGGTAACACGCGCAAGTCACCCTGAGGCTACCCCTTCTCTTCCCGATATTTATTCACTCAAGACCCGAGGATGAATAAACAACCTGCGATACAACGGCTTGGCGCCAGCTGCGTTTCGGGACAACAAAGCGGGACACAGATCCCGCTACAGCGCCATAATCGGCACCAAATAGCCGACTGGATCACATCAGCCGTGCCGCAATCGTGTGGTAAGCCGAGCTACAACCACGACTCAATCACGCATAAAAAGGCGGAATAGATCAATAAAAAGCAATTAATCGCGCCGGATTAAATTTCAGGTATGGCTATTTGTACCGCTTGGCCGCTAAATGACAGACCGGCCTTCAGACCAGCATGGAAGCGCACAAGGCTAGCCGGCAGCAGACCGGCACGCTCTCAGGACGAGTTATGACTTTCTTCTCTCACAGGAGACAGACCGTGAGCGCTTCGAATCAACACCCCACCATTCCCCCCGGCTCCGGGGCGCTGTTCTTTATCCAGACCTTCTCAACCCTGGGGTTTGCCGTGCTCTACTCCACGCTGGTGCTCTACGCCACCAAGCGACTCGGCTTCAGTGAATCCCAGGCCAACGCCATGATGGGGGTCTTCGGGGCCTTCAACTATGGCCTGCACCTGTTTGGCGGTTATCTCGGCGGGCGCTACCTCAGCAACCGCAACCTGTTCGTGATGGGGATGGTGCTGCAGGTGATCGGCTGCTACTTCATCGCCGAGATGGGGATCACCGGCCTCTACTGGGGGCTCGCCATGTTCCTTACCGGCAGCGGCCTCAACGTCACCTGCCTCAACATGATGCTGACCCAGCGCTTCGCCCCGGATGATCACCGCCGCGAGAGCGCCTTCCTGTGGAACTACGCCGGGATGAATCTGGGCTTCTTTATCGGCTTCACGGTGGCGGGCTACTTCCAGCTCACCGAGGATTACCGCACCCTGTTCCTGTTCGCGACGCTGGGCAACATCATCGCCATCATCGCCACCTTCGCCTGCTGGCCGATTCTGGCGGATATCAGCACCCCGCTGCGCCACGTCAAAGGGAGCGGCTTCTACCGCCGCATGCTGGCAGGTATCGCCATTCTGGCCATGCTGGTGCCGGCGCTGCGCCTGCTGCTGACCCACGCCAGCTTCAGCGGCAGCTTCGTGCTGATCCTGGGGGCCGTGGTGCTGGTACTGCTCTGCGTGATGACCGCCCGCCATCCGGACGCCGCCGAGCGCAGCCGCATGGTGGCCTACCTGATCCTCGCCCTCGGCTCCCTCATCTTCTGGTCGCTCTACCAGCTGGCGCCCATGGGGCTGATGCTCTTTTCCGAGCACAACATCAACCTCAACGTGTTCGGGCTGCGGGTCGCCCCCCAGTGGATCCAGAACATCAACACCATCGTCATCGTTATCGGTGGCCCCCTGATGGCACTGCTGTTCAAGCGGCTGCGCGAACAGGGGTGGAATATCGACATCCCTTCCCAGTTTGCCGCCTCCCTGTTTTGCATGGGGCTCGGCATGCTGGTGCTGCCGCTAGGCATCCATCTGGCGGGGGCCGACGGGCTGGTCGCCTTCAAGTGGATCGCCATCAGCTATGTGCTGCAGAGCTTTGGCGAGCTGCTTATCTCCCCCATCGGCTACGCCATGATTGGCAAGCTGGCCCCCGCCAGCCTGCAAGGCTTGATGATGGGATGCTGGATGATGGTGACTGGCGTCGCCTCCGTGCTGGCGGGCTATGTGTCCAGCGCCATGCCGCAGAATATCGGCAGCACCCCGGTCGCCACCAACCCGGGTTACAGCTCGGTATTCAATATGCTGGGCTGGGGCTCGCTGGCGGGCGGCGTGGTGTTGCTACTGCTGGTGCCCCGCCTGCGCCAGCTGATCGCCTCCAAGATCACCCCGCCTCCGTCGGCCACTGCCATTCCTGTCTAATCGGGTTCGGGCCAGCCATTTCACTGGCCCCTGCCAGTGCGAACGGTTGAATCAGCAATGCGGCTGATAATGTAAAGAGCCCCGCCATCATGGATGGCGGGGCTCTTCTCTTTTGGTGGGATGGATGACTCATTTCAGGTTGCCCACCTGGCGCTCGCTGTGGCGTTTACCCTATTGTCAGCGTCCCCTCACCCTAACCCTCTCCCACGGGGAGAGGGGATCAGCGCCTGCCAACCTGTAGCCATAGCTGTCACCCTTAGCTATCACGCCATACCACTGTCACGATCAATGGCTGCGATCTCTGCTCCCTTCTCCCACTCTTTACCATAGATAAGGGGAGAAGGGTCGGGGATGAGGGGGAACAAACCATCACAACCGAAGCCACCGACAAGCCGCAGAACGTTAAATCAAGCAGGAAAGCGTAGGGTCGATTAGCGAAGCGTAATCGTTCGCACCGCAATCCCGGTGGCTATGGAGATAGAGAAGAGAGCAGCTGGCGCACCTGCAGAATTGCGGCAACCGATTTTCGCGATCGTCTGATTACGCTTCATCACTAATCAGACCTACGGCCTTTGCATTAATAAATTTTGTTCAAACTATTGCGTTCTATGGACTCAACATTAACATAGACTCTTGCTTCACCTAATGAACTATGATTAAAAAAATAAAAAGGCATAAAAAATGAATGTATTACCCTCGCCACCAACAGATAATTTATATAAATTTTCTGCTATATCAGGACTTTTGATACTGCTATTTAGTATTGCTGGACTTGTTTATTTAACATTCTTGTTATCTAATTACGAAAAAGCAACAAATCTGCACCTTCAATCAAATGACGCTGAGATTAGCATAAGAGAAATAAACTGCAGGATAGATGCAATAAAACATGGGCATATAGAGAAATGTCCATATAGGGAAATAAGAAGGGAGTCATTGGAGGATGAGCTTGATATATTGCTAGCAATAAAGAGAAGTGATGAAAGTATTATCACAGAATACAAGAGGTATAGTGAGTTATCTCAACCTTTAAAAGAAAATTTCGAGTGGATATTTAACACTAGATTTTTTTGGTTTCTGTTAATCACACCATCATTCGCAATAATACTATTCATTTTAGGTTTGTCTAGATGGTATAAAAAAGTTCAAGTACCAATGAATGAATTAACTTATCTAAATTTAAAGATAAGAACATTGGAGTTGGCTAAGTTAGAGCTTGAAGTGATACAACTAAAAAGCAAATCAAAACCAAATTTCAAATATCGCAAGAGAAGCGAAAACATACGATAAGAGTTAAATTAGTTTATAATATCCCCCCTTCAGGAGAAGGACTGAGAATGAGGGGGGGGGGATTTGAATTAGCAACCACATGACGGTAACTGACATTCTCACATACATGATTACGCTTCACTAATCAGACCTACAGTCCTAGGACTATAAGTCTGAGACAAAATTTCTATATCATTTAACATGCTTTCGTTAAAATCATCGTTTTCGACGACTAATTAAAAATTTTGGAGTGATAATATGGGAACTGGTACTCCTGATTATCCATTCGACTTGGAAGAACTAAAGCATATAGAAACTCTATTATCAAAAATACCGTTGTATAAAGAAAAAATAGCTGAGCTGCATAAAGAAATTGATGCTGTTGCAAAGAAAGCATCTACTCTATCTCCGTTATCTAACCACTACGAAATTGAAAGTCTAATCTATAAGGCATTTTACTCATCTCTTGAGAACAGACCATTCAATGATATTGACTCGCCTTATATTTCAAGACTAAAAGCAGAGATAAAATGGGATGGAGAAATTCTAAATCGAAATCTGCCTTGTGAAATTTGCGGTGAGAACAGGTCTATAGATAGATGCCATATCATTCCAAATAAGTTAGGTGGTACACAGAATGAAGAAAACATACTTGTACTATGTCCAACACATCACCGACTTTTTGATAGGTTTATGTTATCCAAATCTGAATGGATACAAATTGACTGGGATAGAAAAGCAGAATCATCAAGGATATTTGCAGAAAGTGTGACTTTAGAGGCACATAAAGTTTTTTGGAAAAAAGTTGAGCAAGGTCATCATGAAAAAATAAATTCATATGAATCAAACGAGAAGCCATTTATAAAGTATGTTGTAAAAGATATTTTAGCCCTATTTATTTCAGGGCGACTAATAAAGCAATCGAACATTTATAAAACGCTTGATGAAAATCTAAAAGAAATTATTAAAATCGCAATGCCTATTTTGATAAAACATGGGATTATTAACAAGATTAAAAATGGAAATGAGAGCTCGCTAATATTGACAAGAAAAGCTTTTGATATCGACCATATTGTTTTGGAGATATGGCAAAAGACATAAGATTATATTGTCTATTTTCCCGTTAATGACAAGGGCGCTTCCGCGCCCTTTCTATTAATTACCCTTCCTGATTTTCCCCGGCTGCCGGTTCGGCACCGGCGGCGGGTTCAATCTCGATGCGATCGACCCGCTGCAAACCGCGGGGCAGCTTGGCGCCGCGGCGGCCGCGCTCGCCGCGGTAGTAGTCAAGGTCAGATGGCTTGAGGGTCAGCTTGCGCTTGCCGGCAAACAGGGTGACCGACTGACCCTGCGGGATCACGGCGGCCATCACCACAAACTCCTCCCGCGCCTTGACGCGAGCCGACGGAATGCTGATGAGCTTGTTGCCCTTACCCTTGCCGAGCACCGGCAAGGTGTTGAGCGGGAACAGCAGCATGCGCCCTTCGTTGGAGATGGCCATGCAGAGATCGGTCTCCGGCGAGCCGATCTTCTGGGGTGCCATCACCTGGCCCCCTTCCGGCACGGTGAGCAGCGCCTTGCCGTTCTTGTTCTTGCCGATGAGATCGTCATAGGTGCAGACAAAGCCGTAACCGGCATCGCTGGCGATCAGATACGGCTCGCCCTCGTTGCCCATCACCAGATGGCGCACCTCTTCCCCAGCCCCCAGCGCAAAGCGGCCGGTGAGCGGTTCGCCCTGACTGCGGGCGGATGGCAAGGTATGGGATTCGAGGGCGTAGGTTCGGCCCAACGTGGAGAGGAACACCGCCTGCTGGTTGCTGCGGCCACAGGCGTGGGCCAGATAGCTGTCCCCCGCCTTGTAGGAGAGCCCCTCGACATCCACGTCGTGGCCCTTGGCGGCGCGCACCCACCCCTTGTCGGAGAGGATGACGGTGACCGGTTCGCTAGGCACCAGCTCTTTCTCGGTCAGCGCCACCGCGGTGGCACGCTCCACCAGCGGGGTGCGGCGATCGTCGCCGTACTTCTCGGCATCGGCCAGCAACTCTTTCTTGAGCAGGGTGTTGAGGCGACGCTCGGAGCCCAGGATCTGCTCCAGCTTGTCGCGCTCTTCGGCCAGTTCGTTCTGTTCGGCGCGCAGCTTGAACTCTTCGAGCTTGGCCAGATGGCGCAGTTTCAGCTCGAGGATCGCTTCGGCCTGGGTCTCGGTAATGTTGAAGCGCTCCACCATCACCTTGCCCGGCTCATCCTCGGTACGGATGATCTCGATCACCTCGTCGATGTTGAGGTAGGCGATCAGCAAGCCTTCGAGGATGTGCAGGCGAGCCAGCACCTTGTCGAGGCGGAATTGCAGGCGGCGACGCACGGTCTCGCGGCGGAACTGGATCCACTCGCTGAGGATGGTCTTGAGGCACTTCACCTGCGGCCGGTTGTCGAGGCCCAAGATGTTGAGGTTGACCCGGTAGTTCTTCTCCAGATCCGTGGTGGCGAACAGGTGGGCCATCAGCCCCTCCACATCCACCCGGTTGGAGCGCGGCACGATCACCAGACGGGTCGGGTTCTCGTGGTCCGATTCATCGCGCAGATCGGTGACCATCGGCAGCTTTTTCGCCACCATCTGTGCGGCAATCTGCTCCATGATCTTGGCGCCGGAGGCCTGATGAGGCAACGCGGTGATGACGATGTCGCCATCCTCCTCGCTCCAGACCGCTCGCTGCTTGATGGAGCCCTTGCCGGTCTCGTAGATTTTGCGGATATCGTCGCGCGGGGTGATGATCTCGGCGTTGGTCGGGTAGTCCGGCCCCTGAATGTGCTGCATCAATGCATCCAGCCCCGCATTGGGGTTGTCGAGCAGCTCGGCACAGGCGTAGGCCACTTCCCGCGCGTTGTGGGGCGGGATGTCGGTTGCCATGCCCACCGCGATACCGGTCACCCCGTTGAGCAGGATGTGCGGCAGGCGGGCAGGCAGCACCACCGGCTCCTTCATGGTGCCGTCGAAGTTCGGCGTCCACTCCACCGTGCCTTGGCCGAGCTCTGAGAGCAGCAGCTCAGAGAAGCGGGACAGGCGCGCCTCGGTATAACGCATGGCGGCGAAGGATTTGGGATCGTCCGGCGCACCCCAGTTACCCTGACCATCCACCAGCGGGTAGCGGTAGGAGAAGGGCTGGGCCATCAGCACCATGGCTTCATAACAGGCGATGTCGCCGTGGGGGTGGTACTTACCCAGCACGTCACCCACGGTACGGGCGGATTTCTTGTGCTTGGAGAGCGCCGACAGACCCAGCTCGCTCATGGCGTAGATAATGCGCCGCTGCACCGGTTTGAGGCCATCGCCAATATGCGGCAAGGCCCGATCCATGATGACGTACATGGAGTAGTTCAAGTAAGCCTGTTCGGTAAAGGTGCGCATTGGCTGGCGCTCTACCCCGTCCAGACTGAGCTCGATAGCATCACTCATGTGATTTTCTCTTTCGGTTCGGGAGCCGCCACAGGGCGACTCCGGCTAAATGCTTGCTGGCCCAGTGCGGGCCAGCCGACGGCTTAAATGATGGCGAGGTTGCCCTTCTCTTCCAGCCATTCGCGGCGATCGCTCGCCCGCTTCTTGGCCAGCAGCATGTCCATCAGCTGCAGGGTCTCGTCAGCCGCATCCCCTTCGCTCTCTCCTGCCGACTCCATGGTGAGTTGCACCAGACGACGGGTGTTGGGATCCATGGTGGTTTCCCGCAGCTGTTTCGGGTTCATTTCGCCCAAGCCCTTGAATCGGGTCACCATCACCTTGCCCTTCTTCTTCTCGGCTTCGACCCGCTGCAGCACGCCGTTCTTCTCGTCCTCGTCGAGGGCGTAGTAGACCTCTTTACCGATATCGATCCGGTAGAGGGGTGGCATGGCGACATAGACGTGGCCCTTCTCCACCAGCGTGCGGAAGTGCTTCACAAAGAGGGCGCAGAGCAGAGTGGCGATGTGCAGACCGTCCGAGTCCGCATCCGCGAGGATGCACACCTTGCCGTAGCGCAGGCCGCTGAGATCCTCAGAGTCAGGATCGAGCCCGATGGCGACCGAGATATCGTGCACTTCTTGCGAGGCGAGCACCTGACCAGCCTCCACCTCCCAGGTGTTCAGGATCTTGCCGCGCAGCGGCATGATGGCCTGAAACTCGCGATCCCGCGCCTGCTTGGCACTGCCGCCCGCGGAGTCACCCTCCACCAGGAACAGCTCCCCCTGCATGGGGTCGGCGCAGTTACAGTCGGTCAACTTGCCAGGCAGGGCCGGGCCCTGGGTAATCTTCTTTCGCACCACCGTCTTGGCGGCGCGCATCCGGCGCTGGGCGCTGGAGATGCAGATCTCGGCGATCTGCTCCGCCAGCTCGGTGTTGCTGTTCAGATAGAGGCTGAAGGCATCCTTCACCACGCCGGAGACGAACGCCGAGCTCTGGCGGGAGGAGAGGCGCTCCTTGGTCTGACCGGCGAACTGTGGATCCTGCATCTTGATGGAGAGGATGTAGGCGCAGCGATCCCAGATATCTTCCGGGGTCAGCTTGACCCCGCGCGGCAGCAGGTTGCGGAACTCGCAGAACTCGCGCATGGCGTCGAGCAGCCCCTGACGCAGACCGTTGACGTGAGTACCGCCCTGCGCAGTGGGTATCAGGTTCACATAGGATTCGGCGAGGCATTCTCCCCCTTCAGGCAGCCAGCAGAGTGCCCAGTCCACCGCCGACTGTTCGGAGCTAAAGGAGCCGATAAAGGGCTGCTCCGGCAGGCAGGTGAACTGCTTGACCGCGTCGACCAGATAATCCTTGAGGCCATCTTCGTAGCACCACTCCAGCTTGATGCCGGTGTTCTTGTCGAGGAACTTGATGGTGAGGCCGGGGCAGAGCACCGCCTTGGCTTTGAGCAGGTGCTCCAGCTTGGTGACCGAGAACTTGGGCGAATCAAAGTAGCTCGCCTGCGGCCAGAAGCGCACCCGGGTGCCGGTGTTGCGACGACCACAGGTGCCGGTGATGGTCAGCTCCTGCACCTTCTCGCCACGCTCGAAGGCGATGTCATAGACCTGACCGTCACGACGCACGGTCACCTCGACCCGATCGGAGAGGGCGTTCACTACCGAAATACCCACCCCGTGCAGACCGCCGGAGAACTGGTAGTTCTTGTTGGAGAATTTGCCGCCCGCGTGCAGCTTGCAGAGGATCAGCTCCACCCCGCTGACACCCTCTTCCGGGTGGATATCGACCGGCATGCCGCGGCCGTCGTCGATCACTTCGAGGGACTGGTCTTCATGCAGGATCACCTCCAGATTGCGGGCGTGACCTGCCAGCGCTTCATCGACGCTGTTGTCGATGACCTCCTGGCCGAGGTGATTGGGCCGGGTGGTGTCGGTATACATGCCGGGGCGGCGACGCACCGGCTCAAGGCCATTGAGGACCTCAATGGCATCCGCATTGTATTGAGTAGACATGGAGGGCCTTGCGAATTGACGTTTGGAGGGAATCTTAACTGCTAGGCGGGGGTAGAACAAACTCCCCGCACCGAAAGCTTGATCTGGAGAAGAACAAGCAGGGCGAGACCGCCCTTATTGACTCAAACCTGACTATAACCCGAGGAAACGGATGATCTGGGCGGGGTAGCGCTCGAACGCGACAAAGGCGTGGTTGCCGCCGCACTCCAGCGAGAGGCGGGCAAAGCGGTACTCATCCAGCGCCTTGCGATAGTCGAGCACCTCATCCCCCTGCTGTTGCAGGATCCAGAGTCGCTCCGGCGCCGCCACCGGTACCGCCAGTGCCCGCAGCTCATCCATATGTTCAGGCAGCAGTACATACTGCTCACCGGTATAGGGATTGGTCTGGGGGCCGAGGTAGTCGCAAAGGAGCTCGTGCGGGCGCACCGCCGGATTGATCAGCGCCGCGCGGCAGCCGTACTGTTCGCTCACCCGGGTCGCCATAAAGCCGCCGAGTGAGCTGCCCACGGCGCCGAGCTTGAATTCACTACCATAACGACGCAGCAGATCGGCAATGGTCTGTTCGATAGCCGCCCAAGCCGCCGCCGGCGTATTGGGCTGAGCCGGAATGATCACCTCGATGTCGGGCCGATTGGCGGCCACCCAGGCAGCCATCTGCTGCGCCTTGGCGGAGCCCGGTGAGGAGTTGAAACCGTGCAGATAAAGGAGAACCGACTTCATGGAATGCTCTCCTCAATAACCGGTGGCGTTGGGGTCGGGCACAAACTGTCCCACCGGCAGGCGCCACACCTCGCTGGCCACCCGCCCATCCGGATAGAGGGTGAGATAGCGCCAGCCCGGGCCGGATTCATCCAGCGCGAAGCCGTCGGATAGCGGTTTGAACTGAATGCAGGTGGAGGGGCTGGCAATCAGCCGCACCCCGCGGTGCACCTCGTCAAACTCCTGATGAACGTGGCCGAACAGGATGGTCTTCTGCTGCGGATGACGAGCCAGCACGGCGAACAGGTCATCGGCATTCTTGAGATTGTGCTGATCCAGCCAGGCGCAGCCCACCGGTACCGCCTGATGGTGCAGGGTGATAAGGGCGTGGCGATCAGGATATTGACGCAGGGCACGGTCGAGGGCGGCCAGCTGGTGATCGCCAATCATGCCGTGGGGTTTGCCGCGCACCTGGGTGTCGAGCAGGATCACCTGCCAGTGGTCGCCCACCAGCTGTTTGGATTCGCTGATCCCGGCGGCATGGAGATATTCGGTCATCAGCGGGCTGTCATCGTGATTGCCCGGCAGCCAGTAGATGGGGCGGCCCAGGGGCGCCATCATGGAGGCGAAACGCTGATAGGATTCCGGGCTGTGATCCTGCGACAGATCGCCGGTCGCCAGAATTACCTCGTAGGGGTGTTCATTGGCCTGCACCTGTTCCAGCACGGCGGCCAGACTCTCTGCGGTGCGCACAGCCAACAGCCGCCCTTCGGCACTCGCGAAGAGGTGGGTGTCGGTAATTTGCAACAGGCGCACACTGCCGTCCTGCGCCTGGGGGAGCTCTGTTTCCAAAATCACGCTTCTTTTTATTTGTTCAACTGGAGATATTGATCGGGCTGGTACCATGTCTGAGACAAAATTTTAGCCATTCGGCCAGAAACAGATTTACCTGCTCCTTTTCGTCCCGCTGGTGCATCTTTTTATTGGGATAATCATAACGTGGTTGCAAACGGGAAATCTGTTGCGCTGCACACACTTCCGCCATCCGCACATCGTGATACAAACGAATCTCTATCTGAGCTTGTAAATATTCGGGCAATTCGGGGTTGTGCTGGCTCAGGATCACCTGATTGGTGAAGCGACTCTCGCCAATGATGGTGAGCTGGAACTGCAGATCGTTGCCGACCCGATAGCGGCGCTCGGCGCCGACTTCCCCATCAGGCGGCAGCAGTTTCATCAACGCCATGTAGTTGACCTCGCAAGTTCTCTGCAAAGACATCAAATCCGGCACATAACGTTTGGTCCGGGATTGAACTAACGGCATCGCAAAGCTCCATCAATCAACACCCGTGAGTAGTTGACCTCGCAGGTACGCTGCAAGGACATCAGATCAGGCACATAGCGCCTGCTCTGTTGCAGGGTCAGCGCCACCTCAGCGATCTGCCAGCCAGCGGGCACGCAGCTCGCCATGGTTGAGGGCCAGCCACTGCAGGGCGATGACCGAGGCCGCATTGTCGATGCGTCCCTCTTTGAGCCAGGCGTAGGCCTGTTCGCGGCTCACCACGTGCACCCGGATATCCTCGCCTTCATCAGCCAGACCGTGCAGCCCCTCGGCCTTGCTGGCATCCACCTCGCCCACAAAGACCTCGATCCGCTCGGTGCTGCCGCCCGGGCTCACCAGATAGCTGATGGCATGCTCGCAGCGGGCAACCTCGATACCGGCCTCTTCCACCGCTTCGCGACGCACCACCGCCTCGGCGGTCTCCCCTTCGTCGATGATGCCGGCCACCAGCTCCAGCAGCCAGGGGGTCGGACTGGTCTCCATGGCGCCGATGCGGAACTGCTCCACCAGCACTATCTGGTCGCGTACCGGATCATAGGGCAGCAGCGCGGCGGCATGACCCCGCTCGAACAGCTCGCGCACGATGGGCTGATTCCAGCCGCCAGCAAATAACCGATGCTGCAGACGATAGACATTCACCTTGAAGAAGCCGTTATATCCAGCTGATTTTTCAATGATTTTCACATCATCGGCGGCGTAATGCCGATCTTGCGGCAAGGGTTGCTGCGACATCCGGGGCTCCCGTCAGCTTGACTTGTATCAGTTTGACCATAAAATCCGAGGAACATGAATGAACGTTCATTCACTCGGCGTGCCATGGTAATGAGGGGTGGATTTTAGCAGCCACAGACCATTTGGCTAGGCACGCGGGGAGAAAACTGCGTCCGGTTCTTGACGTTCCCGTCACCGGACCTGAGACTCTTAGCATTAAATTTTGCTTATAGTAGAGTGATTAAGCTGCAATCAAGCTTGGTCGGTGACAATATTTGCCTCTCCAGCAACCAGTTTGGGTTACTACATAAGGTTAAAACGATCTATGAAAAGAACACTTTTGTCAGTCATGGTGTTGCTGGGCGTCAGTGCCGGTGCCCATGCCGAAAACCTGCTCGACATCTACCAGCAAGCCCAGATCAAAGACCCGCAGTTGCTGCAGTCCAAAGCCGTTCGCGACCAGGCCTTCGAGAAGATCAACGAATCCCGTGCCCCTCTGCTGCCCCAGATCGATCTGGGTGCCGGGCTCAATTATCTGCAAAACAAGAACGATACCCAGAGCAATACCAACGCCAAGGGTGAGGTGACGCTGTCGCAATCCCTCTATCGTCGCAGTAACTGGGTCAATCTGGATATCAGCGAGAAGCAGGCCACCCAGTCAGATGTTGCCTACAACCTCGAAATCCAGAACCTGATGGTGCGCACCGCCAAAGCCTACTTTGATGTGCTCAAGGCGATGGATACCCTGGAGTTCGTCCGTGCCAACAAGGTTGCCGTAGAGCGTCAACTGGAGCAAACCCAGCAGCGTTTCGAAGTGGGCCTGACCGCCATCACCGACGTCCATGAAGCGGAAGCCTCCCGTGACCAGGCGCTGGCCGACGAGATCAATGCCGAAAACTCGCTGGACAACAGCTACGAGACCCTGCGCGAGCTGACCGGTATCGATCACCGCAATCTGGACGTGCTGAACACCGATCGTTTCAGCCCGCAGAAGACCGCCTTCGGCTCCGACAAGTGGCTGGAGCTGGCGCTGGACAAGAACCTGCAACTGCACAGTGCCCGCATCAGCAAGGATATTGCCAAAGAGCAGATCGATCTGGCCAAAACCGGCCATGAGCCGACTCTGGATCTGGGTGCCGGACTGCAAACCAGCAATACCGATTACAAGCTGGATAGTATTCCGGGCGGCAATGACAATCAGGCCAATATCGGTCTGACCTTCAAGCTGCCCATCTACAGCGGTGGCGCCACCAGCTCCAAGGTGAAGCAAGCTCAATACAACTACGTGGCGGCCAGCGAACTGCTGGAGAAGAACTTCCGCTCGGTGCAGAGCACAGTGCGCTCCTCCTACAACAACGTGAACGCCAGCATCGGCTCGGTGCGCGCCTACAGCCAGTCTGTGGTTTCCGCCGACAGCGCCCTGAAGGCGACCGAAGCCGGTTACGAAGTGGGTACCCGTACCATCGTCGACGTGCTGGACTCCACTCGCAAGCTGTACGAGGCCAAGCAGAAGCTCTCCGAAGCCCGTTACAACTACATTCTCAATATCCTGAGCCTGAAACAGGCTGCCGGTATTCTGGAAGCGCAGGATCTGGTGGAAGTGAACCAGGGCCTGATGCCCGCCACGGCAAAAGCCAAAGGCTGATAGCCGCTATCGGACATGAAAAAGGCGACCGCAAGGTCGCCTTTTTGTTATCCGTATTTCTGTCGGCTTGCAGCCGCCGATAGCGAGCCCCGCCAGATTGCGGGGCCAGCAGAACGTTAGCCGCGCTCGCGGATCGTCTTGATGATGTCGGTGGTGGAGCAGCCATCCTCGAAGTTGAGAACGCGCACCTCGCCGCCATTGGCGGTCACCTCGGCGTAACCGGCGATATCTTCCGGCTTGTAGTCGCCACCCTTGACCAACAGGTCGGGCAGGATTTCGGCGATCAGGCGCTGCGGGGTATCTTCACCAAATGGCACAACCCAATCCACCGCACCCAGCGCAGCCAGCACCGCCATGCGGCGCTCGGTCGGGTTGACCGGACGACCCGGCCCTTTCAGACGGCGAACCGACTCGTCGGTGTTGACCGCCACGATCAGACGATCCCCCAGCTTGCCGGCGTTGGCCAGATAGGAGACATGGCCGGCGTGCAGGATGTCGAAGCAACCGTTGGTCATCACCACCTTCTCGCCACGCAGACGGGCGGCACGAACCGCCACTTTCAGCTGGGCTTCGGACATGACGCCAAAGCCGGTCTCCTGCTCGGTGTAGAGGGCGTTGGCCAGCTCGACCGGGCTGACGGTAGAGGTACCCAGCTTGCCGACCACAATACCGGCAGCGGTATTGGCCAGCGCACAGGCTTCGTCCAGGCTCTTGCCTGCCGCCAGTGAGGTAGCCAGAGTGGAGATGACGGTATCACCGGCACCGGTCACATCGTAAACCTCGTGGGCCTGAGCCGGCAGATGCAGCTCCGGCTGACCTTCGCGGATCAGGGTCATGCCGTTCTCGGAACGGGTGACCAGCAGGGCATCCAGCTCGAAACGCTTGACCAGATCCAACCCCTTGGCGACCAGCTCCTCTTCGCTCTTCACCTTGCCCACCACGGCCTCGAATTCGGACATGTTGGGGGTCAGCAGGGTGGCACCGCGATACTTCTCGAAGTCGGTCCCCTTGGGATCGACCAACACAGGAATGCCGGCGGCACGGGCGCGCTGGATCATGCCGGGCACGTCGTTGAGAGCACCTTTGCCGTAGTCGGAGAGGATCATCACGTCACTATTCGGCAGCGCCTGCTCGACCTTGCTCATCAGCAGGGTGGCATCGACGGAGTGGAAGGGCTCTTCAAAGTCCAGACGCAGCAGCTGCTGGTTGCGGGACAGCACCCGCAGCTTGGTGATAGTCGGGAAGTCGGCCAGACGAACGAAGTCACAGGCCACCTTGACGCCAGCCATCTGACCGGCCAGGGCATCGGCCGCTTCATCCTGACCGGTCAGGCCAAGCAGCACGGCGTGAGCGCCAAGGGCGGCGGAGTTGAGGGCCACGTTGGCCGCGCCACCGGGACGCTCCTCAATGTGTTCAACCTTGACCACGGGCACCGGCGCCTCGGGGGAGATCCGACCGGTAGGGCCATGCCAGTAACGGTCCAACATGACATCGCCAACGACCAGAACGCGGGCTTTTTCAAAATCGGGCAGGGTGATCTTCATCTGTATCGACTCTCAAAACCTGAAAAATCAGCGGGAGATTTTATCACACTCTTTTATCCGGTGTAGAAAAAGCCGACCGCAGTTGCCGCCGCTGTCACGCTAACCGGACGCAGGCTACCCCTCTGACCAGCACACTGCCATTCGCCCCCGCCCCCCCTTTTCGGCTAGAATCCCCCGATTGTGTTTGCGAACAAGAGATTAGCCATGGCCCATGACAACGCTCCCCGCCTGGAGCCCCGCCTGTTTCATCCCCGTTACTGGGCCAGCTGGTTCGGCCTCGGCCTGCTCTGGTTGCTGACCCTGCTGCCGTGGCGCAGCCAGATGTGGCTGGGCCGTCAGCTCGGTCGCCTCGCCGCCAGGATATTGAAGTCCCGGGTCAAGATTGCCCATCGCAATCTGGAGCTGGCGATGCCCGAGCTGACCCGGGATGAGCGGGAGAAACTGCTCAAGGCAAACTTCGAGAGCGTGGGCTGCGCCGTGTTCGAGGTGGGGATCGCCTGGTTCTGGCCAGACTGGCGGATGCGCAACCTGATGAAGGTGGAAGGGGAAGAGCACGTCATCGCCGCCATGGAAAAAGGTCAGGGCATGCTGCTGCTCTCCTGCCACTTCCTGACGCTGGAACTCAACGCCCGCTGTTTCGGGCTGGTGCGCCCCGGCGTGGGGGTCTATCGCCCCAACACCAATCCGGTGTTGGAGTATGCCCAGTACCACGGGCGCTGTGCCTCCAACAAATATCTGGTAGACCGGATGGATGTGAAGGGGATGATCAAGGCGCTGCGCAACGGCGACGCCCTCTGGTATGCACCGGATCACGACTACGGCAGCCACGCCAGCGTGTTCGTGCCCTACTTCGCGGTAGAGCAGGCGGCCACCATCACCGGCACCGCCACCCTGGCGAGGGTGAAGAACACCGTCACCCTGCCCTGCTACAACATCCGCACCAACGAGGGTTACACCCTGCATATCGGCGCGCCGCTCGCCGACTACCCCAGCGGGGATGACATGGTTGATGCCGCCCGCGCCAACCGAGAGATTGAAGCCGCCGTGCGCAAGGCGCCGGAGCAGTACATGTGGCTCCATCGCCGCTTCAAGACCCGCCCCTCCCCCGAGGATGCCGGCTTCTACTAAGCCGCAGCCCCGACAGGGGCCAGATCGCAAAAAACGACAAACCGCCTGCTGGCGGTTTGTTTTTATCTGCAATCTGGCCTGCGCGGAAAACAAGCGCCCCGAACACTGCAGCTCGATAGCATCCTGCATGTTGGCGCCCATTCCCATTAACAAGCAGCAAAAGAGACCTCATCACCAACCGTAAAAACTGAAAGCGGGTTACAAATTTATTGATTCATTGATAAGCAATGGAGTGTTGCGATAGATCCATCGTCACTACCCGCTGATGAGTGATTTAATGAGTTGTCCCATTCGAATACAAAAATCAGATTTGTGACACCAATCACCCTTAAACAGGAGAGCCACAAAGCAATTTCGGTGAGCCAAGTCACAAAAAATGGTCGCGTAAAACAGAAAAGATCGAAATGTAGCCGAATTACAGCATGCGAATGTGACGCAGGTCACTGGTTCTGGAGGGGGTATCGCTGGGTATCTGAGAGCTAGCTCACAAGACACCCCGTTTTCAGCCTAATTTGATATCAAGCTGGTAGATTGAAGTTGCTTAGACGACCGGGATGGCGGTTCGGCAAAACCGGCCATCCCGACTACCACTTTTAATCAAACAGGCTTAAAACGGGGTCCCGACATGTTATCACCGGATACCAAAGTCAAGATACAGAATTTTGGACGCTTCCTGTCCAATATGGTCATGCCCAACATAGGCGCCTTTATCGCCTGGGGCTTTATTACCGCCCTCTTCATCCCCACCGGCTGGCTGCCCAATGAAACCTTGGCCAAGCTGGTCGGCCCCATGATCACCTATCTGCTGCCGCTGCTGATTGGCTACACCGGCGGCAAACTGATGGGCGGTGAGCGCGGCGGCGTGGTAGGTGCCATCACCACCATGGGCGTCATCGTGGGCACCGACATCCCCATGTTCATGGGAGCCATGATGGTCGGCCCGCTCGGTGGCTGGGCCATCAAGCGCTTCGACAAGGCGATGGACGGTCGCGTCAAGAGCGGCTTCGAGATGCTGGTCAACAACTTCTCCGCCGGCCTCATCGGCATGCTGCTGGCCATCCTCGCCTTCTTCGTGATTGGCCCCTTCGTCAAGGTGCTCTCCGGCCTGCTGGCCGGTGGCGTCGGCTTCCTGGTAGAAAACCACATGCTGCCGCTCACCTCCATCTTCGTCGAACCGGCCAAGATCCTGTTCCTCAACAACGCCATCAACCACGGCATCTTCTCGCCGCTGGGGATCCAGCAAGCCACCGAGCACGGTAGCTCCATCTTCTTCCTGATTGAAGCGAACCCGGGCCCGGGCATGGGTGTGCTGCTGGCCTACATGGTGTTCGGTCGTGGTGCGGCCAAGCAGTCTGCGGCTGGCGCCTCCATCATTCACTTCTTCGGTGGCATCCACGAGATCTACTTCCCGTACGTGCTGATGAACCCGCGCCTCATTCTGGCGGTGATCGCCGGTGGCATGACCGGGGTCTTTACCCTGACCCTGTTCAACGCCGGTCTGGTCTCCCCTGCCTCACCGGGTTCCATCTTCGCCGTGTTGTTGATGACGCCGAAAGCCTCCCTGATCGGGGTCGCCCTCTCCATCATCAGCGCTACTCTGGTCTCTTTCCTGGTCGCTGCCGTATTCGTTCGCGCCCAGCAGCCAGAAGCTGACGAGGCCGATGCCCTCGGTGAAGCCACTCGCAAGATGAAAGCCATGAAGGGCGGCAAGCCCGAAACCGCAGCGGCCAAGAAGCCGGGCGGAGAACTGATGGCGGTACGTAATATCGTGGTCGCCTGCGATGCGGGCATGGGCTCCAGCGCCATGGGTGCCGGCATGCTGCGCAAGCGGGTGCAGGCCGCCGGGCTCGATATCAGCGTCACCAACCGCGCCATCGATCAGCTCGACGATCAGGTGGACTGGGTCATCACCCACAAGGATTTGACCGAGCGGGCCCGTCGCCATGCGCCAAACGCTCACCATATTTCCCTGACCAACTTCCTCGACAACGGCCTCTATCAGGAGCTGGTACAGAGCCTGAGCCGCGCCGCCAACGATGACGTCGCCAACCCGCAACTGCTGGTGGCCGCCAACGACGACAGCTACGAGCCGCAGGCCGCCGAAGTCTTTACCCTGAGCCGTCATGACGTGCATCTGGGACTGAAAGCGGACAACAAGGAGGCCGCCATCCTGACCGCTGGCCGACTGCTGGCCGAGCGCGGCTACGTGGCCCCCGACTACGTCAACGCCATGCTGGAGCGCGAACAACTGGTCTCCACCTACCTCGGCGAATCCATCGCCGTGCCGCACGGCACCATCGCCGCCAAGGAGTTTGTGAAGCGTACCGGCATCGTCATCTGCCAGTACCCGGCCGGGGTCGCCTTTGGCGAGGCTGCCGATGAGGTAGCGCGGCTGGTGATCGGCATCGCCGCCCGCAACGACGAACACATGCAGGTGATAACCCGCCTGACCAATGCACTGGATGAACCCGGTCTCATCGACCGGCTGGCCAGCACCACGGATCCCCAGGCCTTCCTGGATCTGCTGGGCGCCGAACAGGCTGCGTAATCATCTTTCATCGTCTTTGGTTCAAGAGGTTAATATCATGAAAACATTGCATTTTGGTGCTGGTAACATCGGTCGTGGCTTTATCGGTAAAGTGCTGGCGGATGCCAGCCATCAGGTCACCTTCGCCGACGTCAACGACACCCTGATCGACCAGCTCAACCACCGCCAGGAGTACAAGGTCCATGTGGTGGGAGCGGATCAGAAGCTGGACGTGGTGCGCAACGTGGCGGCGGTGAGCTCCGCCGGTCACGAGGTGATCGCCCGTATCATCACTGCCGATCTGGTCACCACGGCAGTGGGCCCCAACATTCTGGACAAGATTGCCAGTACCCTTGCCAAGGGGCTGCAGGCCCGTTTCGATGCCGGCAACCTGACTCCGCTCAACGTCATCGCCTGCGAAAACATGGTGCGCGGCACCAGCCACCTCAAGCGGGAGGTACTCAAGTACCTGCCGGTCGCGTATCATGCCACGCTCGAATCCTGTATCGGCTTCGTCGACTCGGCGGTGGATCGCATCGTGCCGCCCGCCGCGGCTGCCAACGATGATCCACTGGAAGTGACGGTAGAGAGCTTCAGCGAGTGGATCGTCGACCAGACCCAGTTCAAGGGGGAACTGCCACAGGTGGCGGGCATGGAGCCCACCGATAACCTGATGGCCTTCGTCGAGCGCAAGCTGTTCACCCTGAACACCGGCCACATCGTCACCGCCTACCTAGGTAAACTGCGGGGCTACCGCACCGTGCGCGAGGCGATCGAGGATCCGGTGATCCGCAGCAAGGTACGCCGCGCCATGGAGGAGAGTGGTGCCGTGCTGGTGAAACGCTACGGCTTCGACCCGCGCCTGCACGCCGCCTACATCGAGAAGATCCTGGCCCGCTTCGCCAACCCCTATCTGGTGGACGAGATTGACCGGGTCGGTCGTCAGCCACTGCGCAAGCTGGCGGCGGGGGATCGACTGGTGAAGCCGCTGCTGGGCACCCTGGAGTACGGCCTGCCCAACGAGCAGTTGCAGGAAGGGATCGCCGCGGCGCTCCACTATCGCAATGCCGATGATCCGCAGGCGGTGGAGTTGCAAGCCCTGCTGGCGGAGCTGGGCCCGGCGAAAGCGTTGGCCCGCGTCACCGGACTGGATGAAGAGAGCGAAGTGGTTCGCGCCATTGTCGCCCGTTACGAAACCCTGTAATAACCCTGCTTGCGGCGCATTCAGCCACCACTGATAGCGCGCCAAGCGCTTGAATGGCAAGGGAATGTGCCCCATATGATAAAAACCGGGAGAGAGGCCCACTCTCTCCCTGTCAGCTGGACCCAATGCACCTATGACCACACACCAGGAAGATGAAGTACTGGAACGACTGAACGAGCAGGATGGCCCCCGCGGCTTCTTTCTCGAAGCCGTGACCATCCTGGAAGAGGCGGTCGACTCCCTGATGCGACGCGCGTTCCGTCAGGAGGAGTATGCCGTCAAATACGCCATCGAACCCCTGCTCAACCAGAGCGGCCCCCTCGGCCAGTTGGAGGTGCGCCTCAAGCTCATCTTCGCCCTCGGCCTCATCTCACTCGAGCGCTATCAGGATATCGAAGCCTATATCAAGATCCGCGACTTTCTGGTGCGCGACCCCAAGGATTACCGCTTCAGCGACAAGCCGATCCGCGATCTGCTCGACCGCCTGCACGGGGTCAATCAGGGCGGCATGATGAAGCTGGAGCCCCCCGCCAGCGAAGAGGATTGGGCCTTCTACCAGATGCAGCTCAACCGGCTCGATCAGATGGTGCGCTCCGCACTGGTACTGGCGCTGGCCGACTGTGTCGGCGAGCTCCACAAGGAGAGCCCCATCTAATCCGGCCCCGAGGCCACACCATCACCACGGTTGGCGTCTGGCTGGCGCCCTTCACACCACCGCCAGCCACCATGACGCCGACTGTCGCACATCTCCCCATCCCGGCCATGATGCACGCTCCTTCAGGTGTCAATCTGACCAACTTAGCCACTACACTAGCTCCATACTCACTGCCTGACTCGAGGTCTGCATGATTGCCCTCTCTCTGGCCGGGATCGCCCTGGTCTCCGTGCTGGCCCAATGGCTTGCCTGGTCGCTGCGGGTACCCGCCATCCTGTTTCTGCTGCTCACCGGCCTGACTCTGGGCCCGGTCAGCGGCCTGCTCGACCCCGATGCCCTGCTCGGGGAGCTGCTGTTTCCGCTGGTCTCCCTGTCGGTGGCCATCATCCTGTTCGAGGGGGCGCTGACCCTCCATCTCGCCGAGCTCAAGGGGATCGGCAAGGTGGTGCGCAATCTCTGCTCCACCGGCATGCTGGTCAGTTTCGCCGTCATCGGTAGCGCCGGTTACTTCCTGCTGGGGCTGGACTGGCGGGTCGCCACCATGCTCGGCGCGGTACTGGTGGTAACGGGCCCTACCGTGATCGCCCCCATGCTCAACGTGATCCGCCCCACCCGGGAGGTGGACCGCATCCTGCGCTGGGAGGGGATCGTCATCGATCCTATCGGCGCCCTGTTTGCGGTGCTGGTGTTCGAGGCGGTGCGCCTCGGCAGTCAGGGGGATCTCATCAGCCACACCCTGCTGGCGCTGGGCAAGACAGTGCTGGTCGGTTCCCTGATCGGGGTGGCGGCAGGCTGGCTCACCACCCTGCTCATTCGCAAGGACTGGCTGCCGGTCAGCCTGCACAAGTTCGGGGTGCTGGCGCTGGTGCTGGTCACCTTCAGCCTCTCCAACTGGCTGAGCCACGAGTCCGGCCTGCTGGCGGTGACCGTGTTCGGCATCTGGCTCGCCAATCAGGAGGGGCTGGATCTGGAAGAGGTGCTGGCGTTCAAGGAAGATCTCGCGGTCATCCTTATATCCAGCCTGTTTATCCTGCTGGCGGCCCGCCTCGATCTGGCACAGCTCTGGCAGCTCGGCCCCATGGTGCTGGCGCTGCTGTGCGTGGTGCAGTTTGTGGCGCGCCCGCTCTGTATTCTGGTCTCGACCTGGGGCTCGGATCTCTCCTGGCGGGCTCGCGCCCTGCTGAGCTGGATCGCCCCGCGTGGCATAGTCGCAGCGGCAGTCAGTGCCTCGTTTGCCATCAGCCTGCATCAGGCCGAGATCCCCGATGCCGACAAGCTGGTGCCGCTGGTATTTGCGGTGATCATCTCCACCGTGGTGTTGCAGAGCCTCACCTCGGCACCGCTGGCCAGCCTGCTCAAGATGCGCCAGAGCGCCCCCAATACCTGGCTCATCATAGGGGCCAACTCGGTGGCGCGAGCCATCGGCAAGGCTCTGGCGGATCAGGGGGTGCCGGTACAGCTCTGCGATCCCGCCTGGGAGTTCTGCAAACAGGCGCGGATGAGCAACCTCCCCTGCTATTTCGGCAACCCCCAGTCGGAACATGCCGAGCTGCACCTGCCGCTTACCAGCATCAGTACCGTGCTGGCACTCTCCCCCAACCGCCACAACAACGCCCTCGGGGTGCTGCACTTTGCCCACCTCTACGGCGAGGAGCAGGTCTACTCCCTGCGATCCAGCGAGCAACACGGCAAGGCCAACCGGGAGAGCGCCACCTTTCGCGCTCGCCAGAACCTGTTCGGCCCCGACATCAACTATGCCCGGCTGAGCGGCCTGCTGAGCCGGGGTGGCCAGATCAAAGCGACCCGCCTGAGCGAGGCGTTCGACTGGGCCCAGTATCAGGCCGCCAATCCCGGCGCCATCCCGCTGTTCATCATGGATGGCAAGGGCAAGCCCCAGATCGTTACCGGCCCCGTCACCCCGCAGGCGGGTGAGCTGCTGATCGCCCTGCAACCGCCCAGAGAGCAGGGTGCCGAATGAGCGACGCCAACCACAATCCGCTGGTCGCCCCGCTACTGGTGCTATTGCAACAGGCGGCGGGCAGCTACAAGGTGCATGAACTGATGGCTGCTCTGCGCCAGCAGGGGGCAATTCCGGTACTGGCCGACGATGAGCAGCTGCAGCTGTTTCGGGTCAACTTCCTGATCATGAACGCCCTCTACCAGTTGCAAGCCGAGCTTTATGAAGAGGGTTGGTGGCTGGTGATCAGCACCCTGGATATCCGGCTCGAACCACTGGTCGGGAGCTCGGAGGCCAGTCACGGCTTTGCCCTTGGCGAAAATCTGCGTAGCTACTATCTCGACTGGCAGGTGTTCTGGCAGACCGATCGTGCCGAAGTTGAGGCCCTGCTCAACCGCTTCTGGCGCGCTTATGACGGTGAGGGGCACAAAGCCGAGGCGCTGGCCCTGTTCGAGTTGAATGAAGGGGCGAGTCAGGAGGCGATCCGCCGCCGCTGGCGGGAGCTGGCATTGCAGCACCATCCGGATCGGGGCGGCAATGCCGAGACCTTTATCCGCATCCGCTGGGCATGGGAGGTCCTGCGGGGATGATCCCGTTGCCGCATATAAAGGGCAGGCATAGACTGGAGCTGGATATTCCCCACAGGAGAGCATCATGACAGTCAGTGAACTTCGTAAGCTCTATCAGCAACAGATCCTGCAAGAGGCCGAAATACTCCACGACGTGGCTATTCCCGGCTGGATCATCGAATTCAGAGGCAAGGATGGCGCCCTCTACGAGCTGACCGACACCCTCGGCTGCCCGGTCAGTTTCGGCACCGTCGAGCAGGCCCGCGAACATCTGCATCAGGTGGCCGACTGCCCGGTTCAGGTGGAGCACCTCTACCGCTTCTTCGAACGCTAACCCCACCCACCACACACTAAAAAGGCTCCCGAGGGAGCCTTTTTGTTATTCCGGTTGCTTTCTATTCCGGTTGCAGCGGTTCCGCCACCTTGCCCTCCAGCTTTCTTACCGGCTTTTGCAGGATCAGGTTGGCCGGATAGGTGACCAGATCGCCGTTGTCATCACGCACCCGCACATAGAAGAGGCCAATCTCGGTGATGACGCCGGTGACCGAATCATCCTTGTCGAGGATGCGGATCCGGTCGCCAATCTTGTAGGGGAAGGCGAAGAAGATGGTGATGCTGGCGGTGATGTTGGAGAGGATCGACCACTGGGCCACCATGGCGACCCCCAATACTGCAAAGAAGGAGGAGGCGAGCACCACCAGTCGGGAGAAGTCGAGCCCCCACACCCCGGCCAGCACCAGCAGGGTGGCGCAGCCGAGCAGGAAGTGGAACACATGGGCCACGTAGAGCACCCGGTTCTCGCTCACCTGCCTGCTCTGACCGAGCGCCAGCAGACTCTTGTGAATAAGCCGCCGGATCAGGGTATGCCCCAGCAACAGCAGCAGGGTCAGACCAATTGATTGCCACATGGGTTATGCCTCCTTACCACCAGCGCCGATGTTTGAGCCAGATAGCCAGCCCGCTTGCCAGCGCCACCAGCGAACCGCAGAAGACCCAGAAGGCGGTCGGATTCTCGGCCCCGGGGATACCGCCGAGGTTGATGCCAAACAGACCGGTCAGGAAGCTGGCAGGTAAAAAGAGCAGTGCCATCACCGACATCTGGTAGGCGCGGCGGTTAGTCGCCTCCGCCATCAGATTGTTGATCTCGTCTGCCAGCACAGCGGTGCGCGCTACTCCGGCATCGAGGTCGTCGAGCCAGCGCCGCAGCCGATCGGCGATATCGAGCAGACGACGGCGGTCATCCTCATCCAGCCAGCTGATCTTCTCGTTGGCCAGCCGCGCCACCAGATCCCGCTGGGGGGAGAGGTAGCGGCGGATCATGATGAGCTGCTTGCGGATCAGCGCCAAGCGGCCATTGGCGGGCATATCGCGCATCAGCACCATCTCCTCCAGATCGAGGATCTTGTCGTGCAGCTCCTCGACAAACTCCCCCGCCCGATCGGTCAGGGCATCGCAGATCTCCACCAGCCAGTCGGCCGGGGTATCGGCGCCACCACCCAGCTTGAGCTGGTTGAAGACATCCTGTTCGGAGAGCAGCGGACGACGACGGCTGCTGATGATGAGATCCGGGGTGATGAAAATACGCAGCGCCACCATCTCTTCGGGCCTGTGATCCTTGTTGTGGTTGATGCCACGCAGGATCAGCAGCACCGTCTCCCCCATCCGTACCAGCTTGGGACGATTGCTCTGGCCGAGCAGCGACTCCCTGGCCGCCTCGCTGAGCAAGGGGGTCTGCAACAGCCAGCGTGCCGAATCGGGATTGCCGTAATCCAGATGCAGCCAGCCGGGATGCGCCGCCGGGACTTCACTTCCCGCCGTCAGCGGCGCCATGCCACCCTTGCCATCCAGAGTCAGGGCATAAATCACTTCACCGGGCACCCGATCCATCTCGTCTCCTTCTCGTTTCATGTGCTGGCCCCAGCTTACACCAAAGGTTGGGCCGACTCAGCCCCGCGCCGGGAAGGGGAGGCCTGTGTTAACATGGCCGCACTCGTTTTCCATCCGCTTTCACTACAGGAAACCATGCCATGCCCATCTGGGTTGATGCCGATGCCTGCCCCATTCCGGTCAAGGAGATCCTCTACCGCGCCGCCCACCGCGCCCAGGTCGTCACCACCCTGGTGGCCAATCAGGGATTGCGGGTGCCCCCCTCGCCTTTCATCAAAACCCAGCAGGTGGAAAAGGGATTCGATGTGGCAGATCATGTCATCGCCCAGCAGGTTCAGCCCGGCGATCTGGTGATCACCGGTGATATCCCCCTCGCCTCCTGGGTGATCGATGCCGGTGGCGAGGCACTCAATCCCCGCGGCGAGATCTACACCCGCGAGACCATCAAGGCGCGACTCGGCATGCGCAACTTTATGGAAGAGCTGCGCTCGGCTGGCGTGCAGACCGGCGGCCCCGCCCCCTTCAATGCCGCCGACAAACAGCGCTTCGCCAATGCCCTCGACAAGTGGCTGGTCAAAGGCAAGCTGTAAAGAGACCCTAAAGGCGCCCAACATGGGCGCTTTTTCGCCGTAACATCCTGATTTTTAAAATAAGAGCTGACCACAACCGTCAGGCTGGTAAGATGCGCCGCCATCTTGTCCACGCCGTAATCATCATGACCGCCCAAGGGCACCTGCTTTTCTCCGTTACCTGCACCCTGATCGCCCACAAACTGCAGCTCACTCCGGCGCTGGCCGATGCCAGCCTGTGGCAGACCATCCCTGCCGCGCTGGCCAGCGCCCTGTTGCCCGACCTCGACCACCCCAAATCGGTGCTGGGGCAGCGCCTGCCGTGGATCTCGAAACCCCTGTCGCGGCTGTTCGGCCATCGCGGCTTCACCCACAGTCTGCTGGCGGTCGCCGCTGCCGTCTGGGGGCTGAACCAGAGCCTGCCGCCGGACACCCTGCCCATGGGAGTCAAGGATGCACTTATCGTCGGCTACCTCAGCCATCTGCTGGGGGACTGGCTCACCCCGGCGGGCATTCCGCTCTTCTGGCCCATCAAGCGCCGTTACCGCCTGCCGGGCTGGCCGCTGCGCAGCGGCGGTGCCATCGAAACCGGCTTTTGCACCCTCACCCTGCTGGTCGCCGGCTGGTGGTGCGGCTGGCGGCTGTGAGCCAGAAACAAAAAAGCCCCTGACGAGGTCAGGGGCTCAAACCGTGGCGGGTGCCGCCAGAGGATCAGATCATAATGCCAGCGATAACGGCAGAGAGCAGGCTGACCAGGGTAGAACCGTAGACCAGCTTCAGACCGAAACGGGAAACCATGTTGCCCTTCTCTTCGTTCAGCGCTTTTACCGCACCGGCGATGATGCCGATGGAGCTGAAGTTGGCGAAAGAGACCATGAAGATGGAGAGGATGCCGACGGTGCGCGGAGAGAGCTCGGCAGCCACCTTGCCCAGATCCATCATCGCCACGAACTCGTTGGTCACCAGCTTGGTCGCCATGATGGAGCCAGCTTGCAGCGCTTCACCACTCGGGATGCCCAGGATCCAGGCGATCGGGTAGAAGAGGTAGCCCATGACGAACTGGAAGTTCACGCCAAATGCCATCTCGAACAGGTAGTTGATGAGGGCGATCAGGGCGATGAAGCCCACCAGCATGGCACCCACGATCACGGCAACGGTGAAACCGGCCATGATGTACTCACCCAGCATCTCGAAGAAGTTCTCTTTCTTCGGCGTGTGGTGCTCGTCACCTTCGGCAATGGCCTTGATGTCGGTCACGGAGTTATCCGGCTCGTAGGGGTTGATCAGAGAGAGCACCACGAAGGTACTGAACATGTTGAGCACCAGCGCGGCAACCACGTAGCGCGGCTCGATCAGCTGCATGTAGGCACCGACGATGGACATGGAGACGGTAGACATGGCCGTCGCCGCCAGGGTGTACATCTGCTTCTCGTTCAGGTGCGGCAGAATGTTCTTGAGGGCGATGAAGTTCTCGGACTGGCCGACGATCATCGAGCTGATGGCGTTGAAAGACTCCAGCTTGCCCATGCCGTTGATCTTGGCCAGCACGGTACCGATACCGCGGATCACCAGCGGCAGCAGACGGATGTACTGCAGAATACCGATCAGCACGGAGATGAAGACGATGGGCATCAGCACCATCAGGAAGAAAGAGAAGGCTCCTTCGTTGACCAGACCACCGAACACGAAGTCGGTACCCTGTTTGGCAAACTCCATCAACTTGGTGAAGCCGGCCGCGAAGCCACCCACCACCGCCAGACCCACTTCGGAGTTCAGCATGAACCAGGCCAGCGCCAGTTCGACCACTAGCAGTTGACCGATATAACGCAGTTTGATCTGTTTCCAGTTGTGGCGGTTAGCCAGCAGAGAGAGAGCGAGGACCATCACCAGTCCGAGCACAAAGTGAACGTATTCCATACCTGTAGCACCTGAGTAAATTGTAATTTTTGACCGGCGCCATCATAGACATTTGCACATTTAAAAATCAGATAGCCATCACAATCCCGCGCAATATTATGGAGGCGGGATAATACAAACGTTTTTAAATTAATTGTGCAATGAACTGATATTAATCGCGCAACACAGATAACATAAATCCTTTTAAAACATAATGTTGAGTAATAGAGGCGCCGTTTTCATATTCTTTGAAAATATTTAATCAGCATTTTTGCAACATTCCTTGTGGCGCAGTAACTGATCGCAGAATATTTTCCAGCCATTATATTAAAACACTGAAAATAGAAAACGTTTATCCGCAATAAATAATTAGATGAGTGTTTGAAAAATAGTCCTTATTGCTATGTCGGTGATCGTCCGCGATCTGTTTGGCAACAAATGAACCTTTCATGGCCCCTCGTGGCCAGCCGTTCAAAAATCCGCCACATCCGGCGCCACATTCTGGTATGATGCGCGGCCTTAGCGCTCGCGCATCCCCGTTTTCTCCGAAATAGAGTCCTTTTGTGAACAACAGCGAATTTAGCAGCCTCAATCTCTCCCCCGCCCTGCAAGAGAACCTCACCAGCCTGGGTTACCTGCAGATGACCCCGATCCAGGCCCAGAGCCTGCCCCTGGTGCTCGATGGCAAAGACCTGATCGCCAAGGCAAAAACCGGCAGCGGCAAGACCGCCGCCTTCGGCCTCGGCCTGCTGGCCAAGCTCAACGTCAACCGCCTCGAAGTGCAGGCGCTGGTGCTCTGCCCGACCCGCGAACTGGCGGATCAGGTGGCGACCGAGATCCGTCGTCTGGCGCGCGCCCTGCCCAACGTCAAGCTGGTCACCCTGTGCGGCGGCACCCCGACCGCACCGCAGTCCGCCACCCTGAGCTTTGGTGCCCACATCGCCGTCGGCACCCCGGGTCGTATTCTCAAGCATCTGGAGCAAGGCACGCTGGAACTCTCCGGCCTCAAGACGCTGGTGCTGGATGAAGCGGATCGCATGCTGGACATGGGCTTTGGCGAAGATATCAACCGGGTCATCAGCTATGCCCCCCAGCAGCGTCAGACCCTGCTCTTCTCCGCGACCTATCCGGAAGGGATCGCCCAGATGAGCCGCGGCGTGCAGCGCAATCCGGTCGAGGTGAGCGTGGAGTCCCTGCATGAGGGGAGCGCCATCGAACAGAAGCTCTATGAAGTGCCTGCCGGTCAGCGCCTCGACGCCCTCACCTGGCTGCTGAGTCACTACCAGCCAAGCTCCTGCGTGGTGTTCTGCAACACCAAGCGCGCCTGTAACGACGTGGCCGACCATCTGGCCGCCAAGGGCTTCTCGGCGCTGGCGCTGAATGGCGATCTGGAACAGCGCGAGCGGGATCAGGTGCTGGTGCGCTTTGCCAACGGCAGCGCCACCATTCTGGTGGCCACCGATGTGGCGGCCCGCGGCCTCGACATCAAGGAGCTGGGCGCCGTCATCAACTACGAGCTGACCTATGATCCGGAAGTGCACGTGCACCGCATCGGCCGTACCGGCCGTGCCGGCCAGCAGGGTCTGGCTCTGAGCCTCTATCAGCCGAACGAGGCCCAGCGCGTCAACTTTATCGAAGAGTACCAGCAGGCTCCGATGCCGCTGGGTGATCTCGACAGCATCGGCCGCGACATCAAGCCGATCGCCCCGCAGATGGTGACCATCTCCATCGACGCAGGCCGCAAGACCAAGGTGCGGGCCGGTGACATTCTCGGCGCCCTGACCGGTGAAGGCGGCATTGCCGGTGCCGATGTGGGCAAGATCCAGATCTCCGAGCAGTACTCCTACGTCGCCGTGAAGCGCAGCGTGGCGAGCGCCGCCCTCAAGCGGTTGCAGGAAGGCAAGATCAAGGGTCGCAGCTACCGCGCCCGCAAACTGGGCTAAGGTTTTTTGCAAGCCGTTAGCCAGACCACAGGCGCCTGACAGGCGCCTGTTTCATATCTCCGATGCCGCCATGCGGCAAGACAGGCACCATGACCCAAGCAATCCAAACCGATGTGAGCTGCCAGAACTGCGAAGCCTGCTGCTGCCGCCTCGAAGTGATGCTCTTTACCGATACCGGCGTGCCGGACCGTTATGTACTGGAACGGGATGGCGAGATACCGGTCATGCGCCGGCTGGACGATGGCTGGTGCGCCGCCCTCGACCGCAACACCATGATGTGCCGTATCTACGAGGTGCGACCGCTGATCTGCCGTGAATTCGAAATGGGTGAACCCGACTGCGTTGACGAGCGGGACAAGTGGTTTATCAAGCTGGAGTGAAGCCCGCCCAAGCGGTGGGCGGGGTCGTCAAGCGCTCACAGGTTCACAGGGAGCGGTGTTGAGCTGCTCCCCCAGCCACTGGATGGCCGCTGCCTCCTGCTCGAAGTAACGTACCGCCCGAAAGGGCAATCCCTTGAAGATGTTATCCGCCAGATAGCGCTTGAAGCCCCCCACGAAGACCACCGCCAGAAACTGACAGCCACTCTCGGCACACCAGCCAAACTGGCGACGAAAACGGGCCAGCACCTCGGGCCCGGCCGCTTCGAACTCGGTCGCGACCTCGACAATCCCCCAGGGGCCATCCATCAGACCGACCAGTTCGTGACGAAAGCGCGCCTCATAGGCCATGGCGCCTGCCAGATTGAAGGGACCACTCGGGCGGCAGATCAGCATCTGGCCCCTGCGCTCCATGTCAAATTGCCCATGTGTCTGCATGACTGCTCCCATTCCGTTACCACCACCATCGCCTGCAAATTGTTACCACAAGGTAATAATTTATAAGGAAAAGTCCAGCAGCAAACAGGCTTTTCCCAAAGCGTGCTCATCCTATCCGGCAAACCGTCGGCACCTCATGTTACCGACATCCAGCACCGAACCGATCTCAAGATGTGTGATTGCAGTTAACGAAACGTTACTGCTATTATCCGCGCCGCCACAAACATTCCACCAGCCGAAAGGTTTGGCACCCCAACAAGGATGTGCAATGAAAAACAGGGACTCGAGTCATTACCAACGGATCTGGCGCTGGCACTTCTACGCCGGTCTCTTTGTCGCCCCTTTCCTGATCCTGCTGTCACTGACCGGGATCGTCTATCTGTTCAAACCCCAGCTCGACAACCTGATGTACCCAGAGCTGATGAAGGTCGCCCCCGCCAGCCAGACCCTGAGTGCCGACCAGCTGCTGGCCAAGGCGATGATGACCATGCCCGATGCCAGCCTGCGTAAATACCTGCCGCCAGCCAGCCCGGATGCCAGCGCCCAGTTCATCGTCAATCAGGGGGATCGCGAGCTGACTCTGTTTATGGATCCCGTCAGCGGCGCCCTGCTTGGCACCATGGATAACAAGTGGAATCTGCAAGCGGTGGCTCGCTCCCTGCACGCAGACCTGCTGCTCGGTACCACCGGGGATCGGCTGATCGAGCTGGCTGCCGGCTGGGGGATAGTGCTGCTGCTGAGCGGTCTCTACCTCTGGTGGCCACGCAAGGGGCCCGGGGTGGGCGGCATCCTCTGGCCCAGAGTGAGCCTGCGTGGCCGCCTCTGGTGGCGGGATCTGCACGCCGTGGTCGGCTTCTGGGGCGCTGGTTTCCTGCTGCTGTTGTTGTTGAGCGGCATGACCTGGACCGGTTTCTGGGGCGATCAGTTTGCCGCGGTCTGGAACCGCTTCCCGGCAGCCATGTGGAACGAGGTGCCCAAATCGGCGCCACTGGCCCGCACCCTCAATCAGGCTCACGAGCAGACCGTCCCCTGGGCGGTGGAGAATACCCCCATGCCCAGCTCGCAGCCGATCGATGAAGCGCACGATCACGGCGCCATGAACCACGGCGAGCACGAGGGAGTGGTGATGGCCAGCCAGCGGATCCCGCTGCAACAGGTGGTCGAGATCGCCCATGAGCGGGGAGTCCAACCGGGTTACAGCATCTCCCCGCCGGTCGGCGTCACCGGCGTCTACACCATCGCCCTGTTTGCCGACGATCCGCGCAACGACGCCACCCTGCATATCGATCAATACAGCGGCAAGGTGCTGGCCGATGTACGCTGGCAGGATTACGGCCCGGTCGCCAAGACGGTGGAGAGCGGCGTCATGCTGCACATGGGCAAGCTCTACGGCTGGCCCCATCAGCTCGCCATGCTGCTTATCTGCCTGATGGTGCTGGCCAGCGCCGTGAGTGGTCTGTGGATCTGGTGGTGCCGCCGTCCGCAGGGCCGTCTCGCCGCGCCGCCACTGCCTGCCAAACTCCCGCCGATGCGTGGAGCCATCGCCCTGCTGATCCTGCTGGGGATCGCCTTCCCGCTGGTGGGCGCCTCCATGATCGCCATCTGGCTGCTGGATACCCTGATTTTCTCCCGTCACCCGCTCAGGGCGGCGCGCGCCAGCTAAACCCGCCAAAACCAAAAAGGGCTCCCATCTCGGGAGCCCTTTTCATTATTCGCCTTGGCGAGCTGCGACCAGCTGTCAGGAGAGCGCCAACCCGATGGAGAGCAGCAGACTGAACAGAAAGGCGCTGATGGCGGTCTTCTTGAGGGCACCGGTCAGCACCTCGCCATCGTAGCTTTCGCGAAGGGTCTTGGCCGCATCGCTGAGAGGCTTCATGGCGGGCAGGAAGATCCACGGCCAGAAACTGGCGGGCTGGATCAGGATAAAGGCGATGGTTGCCAGCAGCGCCGCCCCCAGCAACACCCAGTGATAGGCGATGGCGCGGTTGCGGCCAAGGCGAACCGCCAGAGTGATCTTGCCGCTGGCGGCGTCTGTCTCGATGTCACGCACATTGTTGATATTGAGCACGGCGGTGGCCAGCAAACCACAGGCGGTGGCGGGCAGCAGCAGGTCCCACTCCAGACTCTTGGTGAAGAGGTAGTAGGAGCCGAGCACCCCGAGCAGGCCGAAGAAGAGGAACACCGAGATATCGCCAAACCCGCGATAGCCGTAAGGGCTCTTGCCGACCGTGTAGGTCACCGCCGCGACAATGGCCGCACCACCCAGCACTACAAATGCCAAAATCTGCAGCCACTGGCCGCCGAAGGCACAGCCCAGCAGCAGCAGGCCACTGGCCACCGCCGCCAGCGCGGTCAGCCCCATCGCCACGCACATCTGCTTTTTGGTGATAAGGCCGGAGACCACCGCCCGCTGCGGGCCGATCCGCTCACCGTTGTCGGCGCCGGAGACCGCATCGCCGTAATCGTTGGCCAGATTGGAGAGGATCTGCAGCAGGATGGCGGTCAGCAGGGAGAGCGCCATGATGGTGCCATCGAAGGCGCCACGACTGGCAGCCAGCCCCGAGCCCAGCAGGATGGAAGAGCAGGCGAGCGGCAATGTTCGCAAACGCGCCGCCAGCAACCAAACAGAGAAGGTATTTGTCATTTTGTGATGGCCAAACAATCGGATATTGATCGTGTTAAGGGTTATCGAACCGGATTTGGGTATACTTGGCCCCGGAGAGTGAAGCTCCCGCGGGCGATTTACATGGACGAATGGGCAGATAATATATAGGAAATCATCGCCCTTTGGCATAAACCTACGGCATCCAGCTACCGGATCGCTCGTTACTACCCGGCTCAGAAAAGAATCCATGTTGGCTCAGACCCATATCAAGCAACAACTGGACGCCCTGCGTCACAGCAACGTCAGCGGCTTCGTACGGTTGCGAGTGGCGATCGAAACCCGCTCCTTTCTGGGCTGGCTCGCGGCGCAAACCCTCTATCCCCGCATCTACTGGCAGGCCCGTGGAGAGGCTCGTCCCGAGTATGTCGCGCTGGGCGCCATCCATGAACTGACCGAGCCGCACGCCATCAAGCAGGTGTGCACTAACACAGCCAACCAGCATCATGACGACAGCCCTCGCTACTATGGTGGACTGGCGTTCGATCCGGCCCAGTCCGGCTGGCAAGGGTTTGGCCCCTGCCGTTTCGTGCTGCCCCGCATCGAGCTGGTGCGCCGTGGCGAGTGCGTCAGTCTCTGCCTCAACCTCTGGCTGGATGAAAACAATCTCGAGGCCGAACTGCAGGCGGCCGAAGCCGCCCTCGATGCCCTGCGCCCGGAAGCCCCGCTGCCCGCCCTGCAAAAGCAGCCCTGGCAGCGACAGGATTGCCCCGGCCCCGCCCAGTGGCAGACGCTGGTGGAGCGCGTCACCGCCCCCGATTTTCAGGCCCACACTCCCAAGGTGGTGCTATCGCGGGAGAGCGTGCTGACCAGTCCGAACCATGATGCGGATATCAATCCCTGGGCCATGCTCGACCAGTGGGCCCGCCACGCCCAGGACTGCTTCCACTTCGGTTTTCAATTCTCCCCCGAGCAGGCCTTTATCGCCTGCTCCCCCGAGCGGCTCTACCGCCGGGAAGATCGCCACCTCTTTACCGAGGCGCTGGCGGGCACCATCCGCCGCTCCGGCGATGAAGAGGTCGATGCCCAACTGGCCGCCGAGCTGCTGACCGACAGCAAGAACCGGCTGGAGAACCGGCTGGTACATGCCGACATCCTCAGCCGACTGGCGCCACTGACCCACGATGCCACCCTGACCGAGCCACGCATTCTCAAACTGCGGCTGCTGCAACACCTCAAGTGCGATATCGAAGCCGAGCTCAAGCCCGGGGTCTGCGACTGGCAGTTGCTCGACGCCCTCCACCCGACGCCGGCGGTGGGCGGCGCCCCGCGCGAGGCAGCGCTCGCCTTTATCCGCGAGTTCGAGCCCTATGATCGGGGCTGGTACGCCGGAGCCTGCGGCATGCTGAGTAGGGAGACCTCCGAGTTCTCGGTCGCTATTCGCAGCGCCCGCATTCAGCCGGGCAGCGTCACCCTGTTTGCCGGTGCCGGCATTGTTGCCGGTTCCGAGCCTGTCGCCGAGTGGGCCGAGCTCGACAACAAGATCGCCAATGTGCTCTCCCTGCTGGGATAGTCATTCACCCTTTTCACGCTACGAGAGCCCCTATGCCCACCCGTAAAGAGCCTGCCAGCGAAGAGTTTGCCTGCCCCCCGTTTTCGAGCCAGCACGCCACCTTCAACCACGTCTGGTCCTCCCTCTTGCTGGAGGAGCTCTTTCGCCTCGGGGTGCGCGACATCGCGCTGGCCCCCGGCTCCCGCTCTGCGCCGCTGACCATGGCCGCCGCGGCACATCAGGGCTTTCGTCGTCACCTGCACTTTGACGAGCGCGGTCTCGGCTTTATGGCGCTGGGGCTGGCCAAGGGGAGCAACCGGCCGGTGGCGGTGATCATGACCTCGGGCACCGCGGTAGCCAACCTCTGGCCCGCCGTGGCAGAGGCCCAGCTCACCGGTGTACCGCTGATTATTCTCTCCGCCGATCGTCCTCACGAACTGATCGACAACGGCGCCAATCAGGCGATCGACCAGCAGGGGATCTTCGGCCACTACCCCGTCTATCAACAGAACCTGCCGAGCCCCACCCCGACCATTCCGGCGGCGTTTGTGCTGAGCTCGGTGGATCAGGCGCTGGCCAAACAGGCGCTCACCCCCGGGGTGGTGCACTTCAACTGCATGTACCCCGAGCCCCTCTACCCGGGCGAGCACTATCAGGATTTCTCCGACTATCTGGCTCCCCTCGGTGACTGGCTCGGCTCGCGCAAGCCATGGAGCCCGTGGCAGCAAAACGAGCCGAGCTGCCCACCTCAGGCGGAGTGGGAAACCTTTCGCCAACAGCGCGGCATTATTGTCGCCGGCAGGATCACTGACCCCGAACAGGCACAGGTGGTCGCCGAACTGGCAGAGCAACTTGGCTGGCCGTTGCTGGCAGATCTGCAGAGCCAGATCCGCTTCGATAGCCGCAACCTCATCCATATGGATATGGCGCTCAACGACTCTGAATTCGTCGCCGAGCTGGGCCGCGCCGAGGTGCTGCTGCAATTTGGCGCGCGGCTTGTCTCCAAGCGGCTTGGCCAGTTCATAAAACACCATTCATGGCAGGATTACTGGCTGGTGGATCCGCAACCGGCGCGGCTAGATCCCGACTACCGGCTGCGCAACCGGCTGCTCTGCAGTGCCAGCGCCTTTGCTGCGGCCCATCCGGTCACCACACAAGCCCCTTGGCACACATTGGCAGAGCTGCAACATAACGCCAGCCAGCAGATCACCGCCGCCTGCGAGCACTTCTCCGAGCTCGGGGTCTGCCATCGCCTCAACCGCCTGATCGAAGGGCAACTGTTTGTCGGCAACAGCATGCCAGCCCGACTGATGGATATGCTCGGCGAAACGGGCAAGGGGCCGAGCCGGGTGATGACCAACCGCGGCGCCTCCGGCATCGATGGCCTGATCGCCACCGCCTACGGTTTTGCCCAATCAATCGAGCAGGACAGTGATGAGCCCACCACCCTGCTGCTTGGGGATCTCAGCGCCCTGCACGATCTCAATAGCCTCGCCCTGCTCAGCAAGGCGAGCCGACCGCTGGTGGTGATCCTGCTCAACAACGATGGCGGCAGCATCTTTCGTATGTTGCCGGTGCCCACCGAAGGGGAGCTGCTGGAGAGCTACTACCGGCTGCCCCACGGCCTCAGCTTTGAACATGCTGCCGCCATGTTTGGCCTCGCCTATCGGGCGCCGACCACCCTGCCCGAGTTCGAGCACGATTACCGCGCCGCCCTCCAACATGGCGTTACCTTGATCGAGATCCGGGTACCGAGCGAGCAGGTGGCCGATGATCTCAAGGCGCTGGGGGCCGCCATCCGTGGCAAATAAAGATGCCAATGTGCCGCTGGTGCTGCTGCACGGTCTGCTGGGGGATAGTGGCGACTGGCAACCGGTGATCGACCGGCTGCCCGCCATCCGCTGCATCGCCCTCGATCTGCCGGGTCACGGCCAGCATCGCGCTCTCAACGTCAGCGACTTTGAGCAGAGCCACCAGTGGCTGGTCGCCGAGCTGGCCAGCCGCCACATTGAACGCTATCTGCTGGCGGGCTACTCGCTGGGTGGGCGACTGGCCCTCTATCACGCCAGCCGCGAGCCCGCCGGACTGCGGGGGCTGCTGCTGGAGAACTGCAACCCGGGGTTACCAGACAATGAGCGGGCCGCCCGTATCCAGCACGATGAACAGTGGGCACGGCGCTTCGAGCAGGAGCCCCTGGCTGACGTGCTGGCAGACTGGTACCGGCAAGGGGTGTTTGCCGATCTCGACGATGCGGCCCGGGCCCGCCAGATCGCCCGCCGCCTTGGCAACGACGGTCAGGGCATCGCCACCATGCTGCGCGCCACTTCGCTCGGCAAGCAGCCGGATCTCGCCCCCTGGCTCATGGCGAGCCAGCTGCCGGTCACCTGGGTGAGTGGCAAGCGGGATCACAAATTCCATCAGCTGGCTTGCCAGCTGGCGAACCAGGATCGCAGAATCAACCACTTGGTGCTGGATGGCGGCCATAATCTGCATGCCCATCAGCCTGATAACTTTGCCCGACTCCTCGCGGAGTGGGTCAACCAACAAGAAGAGACGAGTCATGATTGAAGCAATGACGGAAGCTGAACTGTATGCACCTGTTGAATGGCAAGATTGCTCCGCCGGTTACGAGGACATCCTCTATCACAAGTCCAACGATGGCATTGCCAAGATCACCATCAACCGTCCCCAGGTGCGCAACGCCTTCCGCCCCCGCACCATCAAAGAGATGCTGCAGGCGCTGGCCGATGCCCGTTATGACGATCAGATCGGCACCATCATCCTGACCGGTTTTGGCGAGAAAGCCTTCTGCGCCGGTGGCGACCAGAAGATCCGTGGCGACTACGGTGGATACCGTGATGACGAGGGGACTCACCACCTCAACGTGCTCGACTTCCAGCGCGACATCCGCACCTGCCCGAAACCTGTGGTTGCCATGGTGGCCGGTTACGCAGTCGGTGGCGGCCACGTGCTGCACATGATGTGTGACCTGACCATCGCCGCCGACAACGCCCAGTTTGGCCAGACCGGCCCGAAAGTGGGCTCCTTCGACGGCGGTTGGGGTGCTTCCTACATGGCTCGCATCGTCGGCCAGAAGAAAGCCCGCGAAATCTGGTTCCTCTGCCGCATGTACGATGCCCAGCAAGCCCTCGACATGGGTCTGGTCAACACCGTCGTGCCGCTGGCGGAACTGGAGCGCGAAACCGTGCGCTGGTGCCGTGAAATGCTGCAAAACAGCCCGATGGCGCTGCGTTGCCTGAAAGCCGCCCTCAACGCTGACTGTGATGGTCAGGCGGGCTTGCAGGAGCTGGCGGGCAATGCCACCATGCTCTTCTACATGACCGAAGAGGGTCAGGAAGGCCGCAACGCCTTCAACGAAAAGCGTCGCCCCGACTTCTCCAAATACAAGCGGAACCCCTGATGACACTCGCCCTGTATCGCTATCAACTGCCTTTTACCCAGCCACTGACCTTTCACGGCAAGGTGGAGGTGGCGCGAGAGGGGCTGTTGGTACGCATCAACGACGGCTGGGGGGAAATCGCCCCCCTGCCCGGCTTCTCGAAAGAGAGCCTGCAACAGGCAGAGGCAGAAGCCCTTGCCACGCTGGCGGCCCTGGCCACCGGCGATACCCCGAACCCCGTGCTGCCGTCGGTGCAATTTGGCCTCGACTGCGCGCGCCGGACATGGCCCGAGCAGCGCAACCCGCTGCCGGAGCCCTATCCCCTCATTCAAGGCTCCCCCCAGGAGCTGCTGCGCAACTGGAAAGAGTGGCTGCACCGCACGCCCGGCAAGGCCAAGCTGAAGGTGGCGCGCTACCCGATGCGTGACGAGCTGGCACTGATCCGCCTGCTGTGCGACCGCCTCCCCTCCCTCAAGCTGGTGCTGGATGCCAACCAGGGCTGGACTCGCGAGGAGGCGTGGACCTTCTGCGGCCACCTCGACCCGAATCGCATCGAGTATCTGGAAGACCCCTGCGCCGACTTTGTCGACATCGCCTTTGTCGCCAACCGCACCGGCATGCCGGTGGCGCTGGACGAACTGCTGGCGCAGGGCAAGCCGTGGGAGCCGATCCCGCAACTGCGCGCGCTGGTGCTCAAACCCACCCTGCTCGGTTCGCTGGCCAACTGCGAAGCGCTGATCGCCCGCGCCCGCGAACTGCGGCTCAAGGTGATCCTCTCCTCCTGCTTCGAATCGGATCTGGGCCTGAACCAGCTCTTTCATCTGGCGGGCGAATGGGCTCCCGAACAGGCGCCGGGTCTGGATACTCGCCGCTGGATGGCAGGCAATCTGCTGGGGGAAGATGGCAAACCGGATCTGAGCCGACTGGAGCAACTGTATTACCGTGATTGACCCCTCCCGTTCACCCGAACAGACACCTTGCCCGGTACGCCACCGGGCAATCACAGCCCCGAACCGCATTGCCATCCACGCCGCCTCGCCCTTCAGTTACCGCCAGCTCGATGCCCGCCTCAACAGCCTGTGCCAACAGCTGGAACAAGCCGGAGTGCGCCGTGGCGAACATCTGGCTGCGGTGGTGCGCGGTGCGCTGGAAGATGTGCTGCTGGCATGGGCCTGCGTGCGCAGCGGCGTGGTGTTCTGCCCACTCAATCCCGCCTTTCCTCTCGAAAAGCAGCGCGAGCTGGCGGTACAACTCGATACCGATGCCTTCTGGTCGGCAGGGGAGATCCCGGCAGGCAACTGGCAGCCCTTGCAGCTCGACTTTACGCGCGAACTGCCAGCAAGCGAGGAAACATGGTCGCTGGAATCGACCCAACTCAACAACATGATCCTCACCTCCGGCTCCAGCGGCACGCCGAAAGCGGTGGTGCACCGGCTCTGCAACCATCTTGCCTCGGCACGCGGCTCTGCCACCCTCATTCCCCTCGATGAGGCCTGCGGCTGGCTACTCTCCCTGCCGCTGTTCCATGTGGGCGGCTACGCCATCCTGTTTCGGGTCTTTCTGGCGGGCGCCACGTTGGTGCTGGACGATCGCAGTCAGCCGCTCAAGGCGCGGCTTGAACAGCAACCCATTACCCATCTCTCGCTGGTACCAACCCAACTCTGGCGCCTGCTGGCAGAGAGCTTTGATCCCTCCCGTACCCGCCTGCGCGAGCTGCTGCTCGGTGGCGCCGCCATCCCGCAGCCGCTGGTGAGCCGCCTCTGCGCCATGGGGCTCGAACCCAAGGTGAGTTATGGTCTCTCCGAGATGGGCAGTCAGGTCTGCACCGCTATCCCCGGCGATGCAGGCGTAGTTGGCAAACCGCTACCGGGGCGGGAAGTGTGCATCAGGGAGCAGGAGATCTGCGTGCGCGGCGCCACCCTGTTTGCCGGTTACTACCGAGATGGAGAGCTGGAACTGCCTCTCGATGACGAAGGCTGGTTTCATACCCGCGACAAGGGGAGGTTCACTGCGGCAGGGGAACTGCTGGTAGAGGGACGGCTCGATAACCTCTTCATCTCGGGTGGCGAAAACATCCAGCCCGAAACCATCGAGCAGCGACTGGTAGATCACCCCGCCGTTGCCCAGGCGCTGGTGGTACCGGTACCGAGCGATGAGTGGGGACAACGCCCCGCCGCCTTTATCGACTGGCACGGCGAGCCAGTTCCCGACTCCGAACTGGCAGCCTGGATCCGTAACGCCCTGCCCGGCTTTATGGTCCCCGACCACTGGCTCCCCTGGCCCGATCTTGGCGGCAATCTCAAACCACAGCGAAAACAATTTCAGAATATTATTAGGTCGCAATAATTATTCATGCGACAAAAACTGACACCATGGAGCCATCCAAATACACATATGACTCAAAATAAAATGCTGGTGGTATCAAAATCCTCCTCCTCAGTCTGAATAAGTGAGAACGATTACATAAACGGCCTTTTTTTGCACATTTTTTGAACCAAATTAATTGGCTGTAGTACCATACCCTCCACCATGCATTTAGTAGGAAATCTAACCATATGATAATAAAAGAAATTGACGATTTATCATTATTTGAACAAAGACTGCGTGGTGGTAAAATGCTCTCCTTGGCAGTAAGACGAGTCACACATGAGTAACAGAATTTATAAAATTGCAGAGGATATCTTTTTCTCCGCTGCAATATTCCGAATCTCGAAAGGGGACAAGGACATCAAGCTCAGCAACAAGGAAGCCGAGCTACTCGAAATGTTGTGTGATGAGGCAGGCACTGTCATTCCCAGAAGCAAACTGCAGGATGCCTTGTGGCCAAATCAGGACAATACCGATACCAATTTGAACCGGCAGATACTCTCGTTGAGAAGAAAGCTGGAATCCTTCGGCTTAATGGATGCGATCGATACTATCCCACGGGTTGGCTATATGTTTTGTGCTCCGATTGAGCTCGCTGGGGAAAGTGAAGAACCAGCACCAGCGGAAGAAATTCAAGCGCCGACGCCTTCCCCTGCACCTCAAGCCAGGCGGCAATATACTCGCCGCAAATATGACCGATATTTCAGCCCAAGGCGTATTTTGCTGTTTGCATTGTTGCTGGTCTCGCTGACTTCACTAGCCCTCGTCATTTATAACTATGCGACAGCAAATACACTACGCACTATCAATTTAGGTCAGATTTCTCTCTATATGACCAGCGAGACGGAAAAAGCACTGAATGTGAAAATAGATTCACTGACGCCCTTGATAAAACCTGTTTCACGTAAAGCTGATGAGCAGATTTCAATTCTGGTTGGAAAAGAAGCTATCAGCTATTTTTCCATCAACAATAGCAGCAGGAAATTATCCGAAAATATCTTCCTGTTGCGTAGCGGTCACCCTGTGGCCGAAGAAGTTCAATGCGTTATCACAACCATGAACCAGCAGGGAAATAACGTTTCCAACAACTATTACAATAATCAAGAAACCACTGTCAGATATCACAGAGATTGTCAGGCACCAGACAACTGGGTAGAAATGACCAGAAAGAGTAAATATATTGTGACCATGAACAGAGAAATTGTAGTGGCCACCGTGATAGCCACTGACAATCAGGGAAAGACGCTGTTCAATCTGGATTCAGTTGGAGATCTTGAGCGGGATAATGGCGATATTTCGGTCGAGATAAAAAATACCATTGTCAATTTCATTGACCAGCAGGCGCTGACCAATAACGCTATGGTCGCCACTCTGGTCGCGGCGCTAACGCCCCCCAAACAAAAAGCCAAGTTCATTCAATTGCCCGGAGGTATTTACCTTTCCAGTTATCTAGGTGGCGTCATCACCTGGCCCAGCCATGGCAATACAAAAGTCATCCAGCGCAACGACTTCTGAGTTTATTCATAAGCAACGATGAAATTGGCGACAGCAGAATAGTCGCCAGGCTGGATGTTCTTGGCGGTCAATGCCGCCGGATGTCCTTCGACTCTGGCAAAAAATTGCAGCTCATTATCTGCCGCACCACCTAGCAGATAGCCGCGGGAGGCACTACCCAAATTCAGAGGTGATTGAGCCACGTCATACAGGCGGATGCCTGCCCCCCTGGCAATCCCCGCCGTGAATGCCAATCCGCCGCTGAGTTCGGTATCCTGCGAGCCAGTAAAGGTCACCTTGGCCATGCGGAAAATACCCGGCTTGCAATTGGTCAGACGAATGAAGAACGGCACTAGCTGTCCGACTCCGTTGGCATAGAGTTCCTTCACGTCAACTACCCCCATCTCGACCTCCTGATCAAGGGATTCAGGAGAAACCACACATGGCTGATCGATGATCCTGCCATGGAGATGAACCGTATTGCCAAGCAATTCCAGGTCATTGCTGGCACGAGGAGCCGCCGTCACGGCCAGCATCGGGCAAAGCGCCAAACCTATCCACAATGTCCGCAACATATTACAAATCCTCACTGGAACTCGGCAACGATGGTGGCAGTCGCATAGAAATCGCCCGCCGGAATATCTGCACCTGCTGGGGTTACCGGTGCCGCGATAAAGCCCCAGTCACCGATATTTCCCTGCATGGAAACCGGATAGAAGGTATTCAATTTCAGCTGAGAACCATCCAGCTGTTTGAATTTTATCCCTAAATCGGAAATAACATTTCCACCTTGATAGCCATCCCGAGTTGTCCGCAGATAGTCTTGACTGAAAGAGGTTGGTTTTCCAGAAATACCAAGATTGATCTTCAAAGCATCCCCTTCGAAAACACCACCACGGCATTGAAATGTCAGCGGAACCGTCTTTTCAAAGTTATTTCCATCCAATCCTGATCCTGGCAAATCACCAAACTCTACTTCAATCGTCTGCCCACCATTGATCACGCACTCTTCTGGTACATATAAAATTGCAGATGTAATCGTAATTCTAGACATTGGCAAATTATTAAAGTCTGTCGTTGTAGCCCCTAGACGGCCATACATCTCTACAACTTGACGATCTGATATTTGCACACCATTAATTATTTGTTTTCTCACGCGAAAAGTTACCTTTCCACGGCTACCGCTTTCGAAATTATTTATTCTTGTCTCTTTCCCTTTAGTACAAGAGTAATTTGGGTAATCGTTACTTTCATTCGGGAATGGGGCTGTAACAAATTTTTTCTTCCAACCGGCTATCCAAATTTCGACTTTCATATCCAAAAAGTCATTCAGTTTTACAAAACCATCACCAACTTGAGGCAAGCCATCCGTCATTGTTGCTTTATAGTACACTGGAGATTGTGGAATGCTTCTATCTGGGCAGGTAACGATACCTGAGTATTGCCCTCCCAAATTCCACTCAAATGCCTTGGTAGTAAAACCAGGTCTGTTTTGAATGTCAGCCTTGTCCAACGATATATAGTAATCATGGGTTGGGTTAGGCGTCACATAGCCATTTGCCAATGCCGTTCCTGCCAACAACATAAGACTTGAACAGAAGATAGAACGTAGCATAAGGCTTACTCGCTCTTCACGGCTTTACAGGCATTGCCTGTGCACTGGTATTTGATATCCATATATCCGCCGTAGTCATTGACATAGCTGATCACAAATTCATTACCCAGTGCTTCCGGGATGGTGACCGTCTGCTCTGACTTGGGAGAAACCATAAAGGCGGAGAACCCCTTGATAGTGGTCCGCTCCTTGCCCTGCGGATGACCCAGGCCCACGTAGGTGATGTAGTAAGGGGTCGGGTTGTTGACCTTGAGGGCTTTGCCCTGCTTGGTGATCAGCACCTGATCCTGCCAGACAGCCCCACGCTCGGGCAGAATGGCCTCGGGGCGGTAGAACAGCTTGATCTTGGACTGCACGGCAATCTGCATCACGTTGCTCTTCTCGCTCTTGGGCGGGATCTCGCGCAGGTTGAAGTAGTAGATGGACTCACGATCCTTGGGCAAGCTGTCGATGGCCGGCACACTGGCGATGCGCACGATGGACTTCTGGTTGGCATCCACCCGCTGTACCGGCGGCAGCACCACGAAGGGAGAAGAGATCTTCTGGCCTTGGGCATCTTCAATCCAGGCCTGCGCCAAGTAGGGCAGCTTCTGGTTCTCGTTCTTGATGTTGAGGCTGATGGACTTTGCGCCGCCCGGATAAACGGCACGAGTACGATCCAGCACAATGGCGGCACTGACGTTGAGTGAGGTCATGCCAAGTGCAGCCAGACAGATATAAGAGAGCAGCTTTTTCATCGGTATCCCATTACTTGCAAGTGAGAGTCTTCATCGACAGATCGGTTACTTGTTGCGGCGCCACTATCTTGCACTGGCGGGCCCCGCCCCAGGAGAGTTCAAACGCTTCATTCGGTTTCACCCCGGTCAGATAGACCAGGCCATCTTCATCCACCACCGAGAGCACACGGCCGGAATCCTTGACGACGGTGGCACCAAACGGCGGCACTGAGCCATCGGGTAGTCTGACATTGGCCAGCAGCTTGAACCCTTCCGCAATTTCGAAAGCATTATACCCAATTGCGCCCTCGGTCAGGGTCCCCTGCTTGATGGCATTCATCGCATCGATGTCGTCGCTCAGCTGATCCACATCGACCCGGGTGTCGCTCTTGCGATAGTCGGTCATGTCGCTGATCACCGCGACGCCAAAGCGGTTGGTCACGGCGCGGCCATTGTTGAAAGAGACGCCGGAGGTATTATCGGTATCCACCATCATACGGGTACCGCCACGACGAGTCGCCTGGTGCAGGGCTGCACCGTGCTGGGTCGCCGTCAGACCGCCACGCAGGCTGGCACCAACCGAGGTGTATTCGCTCTGCACGCTGTAGGCATTGAGACTGACTGCACCGATGTCGCTGTTGTGGTTGTAGTAACCCCGCGCCACGGCGTGGCCATTGCTCTGCACGCCCGCCCCCAACTGATAGGTATCATCCGGTCGACTGTAGTCCTGATAGGTGGCCAGGTGAGTCACCTTGCCGTTGGAGGACTGTACGCTGTATCCCGCGCTCTTTCTGTCCCCTATTGGCACGCTAAGGGTCAACATGACGCTCTTGTCATCCTCGTAGTTCTCGGTCTTGGTCTTGTAGGCCGACACATAGACGGAGACATCCTTGAAGCTGCCGATGTTCACGTTCTTGTTGATAGTGAGGCCGTAGCGATCCTCTGCCTCGTGATCCCAGTAGGTTCTGTGGGTGTAGTCCAGATAAACAGTCAGCGCCTTGGCTGCATCCTCCGCCCAGAAGGTCTTGTTGGCGGTGATGGTGTAGAGCTCCTTGTCACCCCAGGTATTGTAATCATCGCTCGAGGTCGTAGTGTTGTTCTCCAACCGATCTTTGTTATTGAGGAACTGCGACATGGTCATGAAGTCATGTTGGGAGAAGCGATAACCCGCGAAGGTGATCGAGCTGTTGTATTCATCAAACTGCTTGGCGTAGTTCACCCGTACCGACTGGCCAATCTTGGTCGACAGGCCCGGCAACTTGGCGATGGACTGGGTCAGGTCGGCGGAAATAGCGCCGAAGGCATAGAGATCACGACCGATACCCAATCCCATGGAGTTGTATTCACCCGCAATCAGGCTGCCGCCGTAGAGCGACCAGGAGTTCGCCACCCCCCAGGAGAAATCACCGGTCACAAAGGCAGGGCCGTGCACATCGTGCACCGAATCCGTCTGTTCGGAAGGTGCACCAACCGCCAGGTTGTATCGGACATAGCCAGGGCGAGTCAGGTAGGGAACGGTTGCCGTGTCTACCTGGAACGAGTTGACACTGCCATCTTGCTCCTCTACCCGCACATCAAGGCGGCCGCGCACCGAGCTGTCCAGCCCCTGGATGCGAAACGGGCCCGCCGGCACGTTGGTTTCATAGATGATCCGGCCGGACTGGGAGATGGTGACCTTGGCGTTGGTCTTGGCAATACCGCTCACTTCCGGCGCATAACCCTGCAGACTAGGCGGCAGCATGCGCTCGTCATTGGCCAGGTTGACGCCGGTATAGCGGAAACCATCGATTAACTGGGAGTTGAGCTGCTGCTCACCTACTGTCAGCTTGGCGGCCATGTTCGGCAGCGGACGATAGGCATAGATACGGTTCAGCTCGGTCGACGTCCGCTCATTATCACCCCAGTAAGAGCTGGCCTGATAGTCACCCCGCAGACGCCAGGCGCCGTAGTTGAACCCCAGCGTACCATAGCTGCTGATGTTGTGATTGGAGTAACCATCGCCTTCGTTGACCTGGGCATTGATGTTGTAATCCAGCATCATCCCCGGGATCCCTTCATCCCATTGCTCGGGCGGAATCCAGTTGGGATCGCTGTACTTCATCCACGCCTGAGGGATGGCAATGCGCAGCAAGCCGTTACCGATATCGTTCGAGATCACTACGCCGTCCAGCGCCAACAGGTTGGCACACTGACCATCGTGCCAAGTATCGATCTTGGCGATGGCCTCGTCGGTCAGCGCCAGCTTGGGGATCACGTCTTGCGGCAGGCAGGCTACCCCACCCTTTCCCTTGCCAGTATCGCTCTCGTAGAAAGGGATTTTCTGCAGGGGCAGCTTGTTCTTGTTGACCTCGATCTCGAGGTAGTAGTCGCCGGGCAGGATGTAGCCTTCGTCGGCAAACTGGGAGAGGTCGATCTTGGTCCGCTCATCCAGATCGAGCGCATCAATATTAAACTCCGTTTCTGCCCATGCGTGATTTGCCACCGCCATCAGGCTGGGCACGCATAGCATAAAAGCCATTTTTGAATAATGTTTTTTTCTCACAGAGTCTGATGTTGAAACGCTCATATTTTCACTCTAGGAATTGCATAAAGGTCTCACGTAATGAGGTATCTACACTAAGCAATTGGTTTGCTTACATATAATTGAGTTCTAACAGCGTCGTACTGTCCGGAAAAAACAGCTGACTGCTGATGAGCCCCAAATTGAATTCCAGATCACTGTTGACGATATCCGAGACAATAAAGCGCTCACCGGATACCTTGTGATATTGGCCGTTATTGAGAATGCCCAGCTCATCGCTCATGGCACCACGCACGGACATGGAAATAAAAGGCAGTGATGCCACCGTCGCCCCGTCAACCTGACAACCGCTGATTTTCAACGTACCCGGTTGCTGAGCCTGCAGCGGAATGCTGCGCAGCACCTTCAGCGTACAGCCCGATTCGGCTAGTCCATCCGTGAGTTCGTTGGCGTGGACTGATCCCGCCATCATCACCAGCTGCAGCACCATGGCCGCCATCATTGAAGTTTTCATGATTAGGGTTCGATGTGAGGAAACAGAATGTGTGAAGTTGTGGTGGCTCGCACCACCACAACCCTTGTCACACGTTAAGGCACTCTATTACTCGTAGGAGAGAGTAAAGTTGGTCACTGCAGTGAAAGCACCGGCTTTCAGCGGGTTGGTGTCTTGTTTTGCATAGCCTTTCAGCACGGCGCTGAACGGCAGTTCGTTATCACCATTAACCAGGGTAAAGGCTGAAGTCGGAGTACCCAGCACGATCGGAGCACCACCCGGAGCGGTCATCTTGATACCGGCACCAGCGGCGTCACCACCACCGATCACCAGCAGGCTGGAATCTACCGGGTCTTTGGCACCGCTGAAAGTCACCTTGACAGCATCTTCGGCGTCGGAGATTTCACAGTTCAGCAGCTTGATGCTGAACGGCTTGGAGTTGGACTCACCACCGTTGGCCAGCTCTTTGGTGCTGATCTGGCCCATTTCAACTACCTGGTCAACAGACTCAGGGGCTACAGAGCAAGGAGCGTTGATGATTTCACCGTTAAAAGTGACTTTACCGGAACCGGCACCACCAGCAGCAAAAGCGGAGCCGCACAGCAGCATGGAACCAACACCCATAGCAACCAGAATTTTATTAGCTTTCATTCGTTTATACCTACATTAACGTGTGTTGTACTGCATCACTCCAATCATGCTGGAGTCACGATATTAAGTGATGCCGCGATATACTGCACAGCAACTGTTGGCGCTCGTCTCTCATTAAGCCGATGAGAAGTCATGCCAATAATAAACTGTGCCTCTTCAGGTTTATTTAAATAAGCAAAAGCAGCACACCGCATCAGGGGTAGTTCCCGCTACACCTCAACTGCACAACTACATACGTCCTTGTCGTCTGTGCAGAAAGCCGCATTCTGCTTTTGCTTGACGAACAAATTAACGACTCGTTTGATGCACATCAAATACATTTTGATTTGTATAAATTTTTTTATAAACACCTAAAAAACAATGACTTAAACCAACAACAAAACATAAAACGATATCATGAAATAAATAAAGTTCATATAAAGGACATCTATTGCAATATTGTCAGACTATGAATTAAAAGTTGCACACAAAAATCCAACAAAAACACAACAAAGATAACCTATCTATTTTTGACAATAGTTATCAACCACTTCATGAATCGCCCCCTAAAGGGGTAATCAGGTAATCAGGTAATCAGGTAATCAGGTAATCAGGTAATCAGGTAATCAGGTAATCAGGTAATCAGGTAATCAAATCATTGGCAGCCCACATATAAATATACATCTACTACATTACATATTAATCATAGATATGACGCGTTAATATAGAGGCTTGTCCGCAATATTCACAGGCAAGATTTGAGATAAAAAAAATAAATATACGTTATTAATTATGCAGACTAACTGTGATCCATCTCTCATGATTTTTAAGCCGATTGATTTCTCAAAGTGGAGTGTTATCATCTAGACATAGAGTAAAGGGCAAACCGATCGAAAGGTCGGGACGCAAAGCCACCGGTCTAAGGGTTTTGATACCTAAGACAGCGGAGCTGCCACCTGAGAAGAGTGATGTTATTGCCGATTTATGGCATTACTCTTTGATTGCGTTGCCCTTTTCGTACAACACCTGTGACGAAAAGGACATAGATATGAAAGCTCAACACACCGCCTCCCGTTTAGTTCGCAAGACAGTTCTCTCTGTATGCACTTCCTTGCTGCTTGGTACCGCCTTGTTGCCATCCACTGCTTCTGCAGCTGATGGCTCAGTGACGTTTACTGGCACTATCTACGAATCTCCATGTGATTTTTCTGACAGCAGCGTGACCTGCTATTCAGGCATGAACAAGCAGACCATGCCTTTGGCTCACTTGCAGCAAGCCGGTCAAATCAGCTCAATTAGCAGCACTATCAGCTACAAAGTGACCAATGCCAGCAACATGGCGATCGTGACTGTCAGCTATCTCTGATGACTCATCTGTAGTGATGCTGAAATTGGCGCGAAACAGATGAGCAGGTGGTGTTGAAAGAAGCTCTTATCAGGTCGCCTGTGCTACCCATACAGGCGGCCAATATCTTTTCATCCCGCCTCCTCACGCTCAAATAGCTGGCTTTGCTGATTGAGTCACAAGTCATCATACGCCCAGATAATGTGGCTTAAGCCATAGGGACATCTCGCTTTTCCTGGTCATTTGCTGCATGTCTCGTGTTGATTAAATGAGATCTGACACGCACTTTACACAACTAACAACTTCTTCGATAAAGTCGCATGTGAGCCCTCACTACGGCGGCAGGAGTTCAAAAACAGCAAGCATATAAATCAACACTATACCATTGATTTATATGTTATTTAAAAAATCATTGATATTCTTTTGAGTCCCTGTAAATTGCCTTGCGATTACTCGCAAGACAATACACAAACAGAACAAAGGGATAAAAATGAACCGTTCGGGTACCGGGTGGCTGCTGCTGGCAGGCCCCCTGCTTTTGGCTACATCCTCGGCGCAAGCCAACTACTCCCCCAATGACTGGCGACAGTATCAGCTGACTGGCGAATCGAGCCGGCAACTGGCCGCTCGCATCACCGAGATCACCTACGAGCTCAAGGCGCGCAGCAGCAATGCTCCTTACCAGCAGCTCAGGGTCTACCGTCGCTTCGACTGGCAGAGCAGCGATCTCGCGGCCCTCGCCGAGCAGCAATGTGGCGAGCCGCAACTCAAGGTAGATGCGGGCTGGCAGATCCGCTTCGTGCGCTGTGAAGCTCGGATTCCGGCGGGCAAGCTCATTCCCGCCAGCAGTTATGACTTTGGTTATGGCCTCAAGCAGGGTCGCTGGGAGCAGCTGGCGGGCACGCCGACCGCCCAGCGGCAGGATCGTCTGCCGCTGCCGCAAGCCATCATCCTGGGTCAGAGCGAAAGGGAGCTGGATCGCTGCGAACTCAACGCACAAGGCCGCTGCGCAGAGCCGGAGTGGCACTATCAGCCGCAGGATTGGCAGCAGTTGCAGGTACTTGAAGAGACCCCGAGTGAGCGGGATGGCCGGTTGGAGCAGATCTTCTTCCGTCTGCAACCGGTGGCAGGCAGTCAGGCTGCCGCTCAGGTCAGCGAGATCCATGTCTGGCGCCGCTATCAGTGGCAGCTGGATCAGCTCACGCCTCAGCAGGAGTGTGATGAGCCGCAGGAGCGCAAGGAGGGGAGCAACACCATCCGCTATCGCATCTGTCGTCAGGTGATCCCCGCTGGCAGCGAGGTGCAGGTAACGCTGCAAGATAGCGGCTACCAATACCCTGTCGCTGGCGGCGAGTGGCAACCCCTGCCAGAGAGCAAAGCGTGGCAGGAGAGCCGGGTGCTCAATCGCCCCATTGTGCTAGACAGCAAAGAGGAGCAGCTGGAGTGTCGTCGCGCCAACGGTCGTCTCTGCTCCGAGCCAGAGCAACCCGATGTGGATCTGCTCGACAGCGATGCCGCCAAACTGGTGGCCGACGTGAGCAGCCAGAACAGTCCTGCCTGGCAGGCGGATTACGGCCACGATGACGCCAAGCTGATGGCGGTGGTTCGCGGGATGCGTGCCCTGCTGGCGGCCAACCAGCCGACCCATCCGGCAATGGACAAGCTGCTCTACTATGTGCGCGCCCATAACTACCATGGCGGCGTTGGCAAGGAGAGTGATCAGGCCGCCCGGGCACTGGCCGGGGTGATGATTGATCTGCTCAACCACCCCCTGCTGCTGGGTGCCGAACCACAGGATCAGGCTGGCACAGTGCTGGAAGCCTGGAGCGTAGCGGCGCAGGGACAACTTGGCCAAGCCGCCTTCCGCCAGAGTGCCGCCCCCATGCTGGCCCAGCTCAACCAGGCGCTCGGCTATGCGGTGCAACATGCGGCACAGATCAATGGCCACAAACCCTGGGCCGATGGCCTGTTCGAGCTGCTCAATCTGGTCGATCAGAGCGCCTCTTACGGTCAGCAGGCTGACTTCAGCGCAGCTGTGCTGCAACAGGAGGCGGCATTGCGCCAGAGCCTGCTGCAACTTGGCCTGAGCGAGCTGGCCCTCTGGAAACAGCGCGATGGCTCACGGGATCTGTTTATCTTCAACAACATCCTCGATGCCCATAGCCGTCTCTACCAGATGATGCGCTACCTCCATCACACCAGCCCGGATAAGGCGATCGCCTATCGCCAACAGCTGGATCGCGATGTCATCGCCATCATGCGCCAGCAAGGGCTGATCCCGGGCGGACAGCATCCGGCTGCCATGTTGGAAGAGGTCTCCCTGACCCTTTCCAGCTACTACCTCACCTACACGGATCGCACCAGCGAAGCCTGTATCAGCGGCGAGTTCGCCGGGCTCTGCACACCGATCCGCATGGAAGATATTCTGCCGTTCGAGCACACCTGCTCACCCACCCTGCGTCTGCGCGCTCAGGATCTGACCCAGGCTCAGGCCGAAGGGATCTGCCGCGAGCTGGGTGATGAAGAGCAGCGCTTCCACCAGCAGATGGAGACAGGCTGGCAACCGGTGGCCGATGATCACAACGAAGCGCTGGAGCTGGTGATCTTCAACTCCTCCGCCGACTGGGGCCGCTACGGCAGCGCGCTGTTTGGTGTCTCCACCGACAATGGCGGCATCTATATCGAGGGGGATCCGGCTCGTCCCGGCAATCAGGCCCGCTTCTTCGCCTATGAGGCGGAGTGGAAACGCCCTGCCTTCCAGGTGTGGAACCTGCGCCACGAGTACGTTCACTATCTCGACGGCCGCTTCAACCAGTACGGCAGCTTCGGCCACTATCCGCTCAACCGCACCACCTGGTGGGCCGAGGGGATTGCAGAGTTCATCGCCCACGGTCAGTGCTTTGCCCGAGGTCTGGATAACGTGGCAAACCGCCCCGCCAACCAGCGCCCGACACTGGCGGCTATCCTCCACCTTGACTACGACCAGGGTGGCGAGATGGTCTACTCCTGGTCCTATACCGTGCACCGCTTCCTCAACGATACCGGTCGCGGCGCCAGCTGGCTGGCGCTGGCACAGGCGCTGCGCAATCCGGATCGACAGCAGGCGATGAGCGACTTCGAAGGGGAGCTGGACCGCCTGATCGCCAACGACAGCGACGCCTATCAGGCGTGGCTCGCCCGGGATCTGCTGCCCTGGTGGCAAGCCAACAAGGAGTCAGACGCCTGCAAGGGTAACGACTCCGCCCACTGATAGACCTTCACCCAACAGAGGGGCTGCCGCCGCAGCCCCTCGCTTTATCCTCCCGCTCTCCCGGCCTCTGCTGCGACAACCTCTGCCCGAATGAGGTGCCCGCCCGTTATCAAGCCTGACGCCGGCGGCCGAGTTGTAATAGAATGCCGATAGCCACTCCCAACTTCAGACCCTGACCGCACCGCGCATGAAGAAGTTTGCCAAGATCCTCCTCGCCTGCCTCGTTTTGCTGCTGGCCCTGATTGCCATGCTGCTGGGCTACAGCGAGTGGATCGTCTCGGATGCCCGTCACTACACCTACGATCAGGTAGACAAAGTGCCCTACAACCGGGTTGCGGTGGTGCTGGGTACCTCCAAATATCTCTCCGGTGGCGGCCCCAACCACTACTTCAAATACCGCATCAAGGCGGCGGCCGAGCTCTACAACAATGCCAAGGTGGACTTCATCATCGTCTCCGGTGACAACGCCACCGTGCAGTACAACGAGCCACGCCAGATGCGCCGCGCCCTGATCAAGGCGGGCATCCCCGCCTCCGCCATCTATATGGATTTCGCCGGATTCCGCACCCTCGACTCAGTGGTTCGCGCCAAAGAGGTGTTCGGCCAGGAGCGCTTTACCGTGGTCTCCCAGGGCTTTCATAACGAGCGGGCCATTTTCATCGCCCGCCATTTCGGTATCGACGCGGTCGGCTTTAATGCCGAGGATCCCAGCGCCTATCAGGGGATCCGCACCCGGGTACGGGAAGTCTTTGCCCGCCTGATGGGGTTACTCGACCTCTATGTACTGGACAAGGGGCCCAAGTTCCTCGGGGCACCGGTCCCCATCGGTCTGCCTGTGCCTTGCCAGTCACTGAGCACCATCGGCAGCCTGCAACCCTGCCTAAAGCAGCCCAAATCGGCAGTGGATGAGGCCAAGCCAGCGGCAGTCTCTGCCGCGGTTGCCACCGAGTCGGCTACTCCATCTGCCTCGGCCGCGACTGAACAAGTCACTCCTGCTTTATCCGCTGCGGCAACGACTGAGCCGGTCACTCCCGCTAAACCCGCGGTAGAAACCACCGCCAAGACGCCCAGCGCGGCCTTGCCCACATTGCCGGTGGCCCCTTCAGCCGCCAGCGCCAGCACAGTCACACCATAAACAGATGACCCGCCAACTGGCGGGTCTTGTTATTACAGCGCAGGTTGTGGCGGTGAGCCTGTACACCCATTCCCAGCGGCCAAGTCAGCCTCGCGCCGCCTGATAGCGGCGGGCCACTTCGGCCCAATCCACCACCTGATAGAAGGCAGCGATATAGTCAGGACGCTTGTTCTGGTACTTGAGATAGTAGGCGTGCTCCCACACATCCAGCCCCAGGATCGGGGTATGGCCATGCATCAGGGGGCTATCCTGATTGGCACTGCTCTCCACCTGCAATCTGCCCGCCTTGTCCACCACCAGCCAGGCCCAGCCGCTACCAAAACGGCTCAGAGCAGCCTGAGTGAAGGCCTGCTTGAAGGCATCGAATCCCCCCAATTCCCGCTCGATAGCCAGAGCCAGCTCACCACCCGGCTCACCGCCCCCCTGCGGGCTCATCACCAGCCAGAACAGGGAGTGGTTGGCATGGCCGCCGCCATGGTTGCGGACCGCCCCCTGCAAGGTGGCAGGCAGAGTATCGAAGCGGCGCAGCAGAGCCTCTACCGGCATTGCGGCTAGCTCTGGCGCCCCTTCCAGCGCGGCGTTGAGGTTGTTGATATAGGTCTGGTGATGACGGCTGTGGTGGATCTCCATGGTCAGTGCATCGATATGGGGTTCCAGTGCGTCGTAGGCATAGTTCAGGGCTGGCAGGGTATGGCTCATGATGACCTCTGTTCGGATTAATGGAGCCGGGATGAGGGCTCGCTCTGACACAGGCAGTGACCGAGCGAACGCATGATCCCGGCGTGGCTGCCGTGGCGCTGTACGAACGTCAGCAACTCGGCACGGGTTGTGCGGGTATGGCGCAAAGCAGCCTCTCGCAGGCGAGAGGAGCAAGCGGGGGAGTGACAGGTCGCCAGCAGGCAGTCGTGCACATAGCAGAGCAGGTCGGCGGCGCGATCGGGCAGAGTCATGGCCACCAGCAGATCCGCCAGATTGTGGTGAGCCACAACCAGCGCCGCCACCGCCTCATCGGCGTCATGCCACTGCACCAATTGCTGACGAGCCAGCCAGAGCGCCTGCTGATAATGAGCTAGCGCCTGATGATACTCGCCGCAGTCAAACAGCCGGTTGCCCTCTCGGGTCTGCTGTTTCCAGTGACTCATGCTGCTGCCACCTTCGGTCGACTCGACCCACCCCTTCACCCAGGTTGCTGTCATATGCTTCACACCAACAAATGATAATAATTATCATTACATGAATCATGTCCGGGAGACAAGGGGCGTCGGGATCGCAGCAAACAGCCAAAACAGCGCGGCCACCCCTTGGCAAGGAGTGGCCGCTTGAGGCACCGGTCAGTGGATTCGACCGGCTAATTGGAAGTTAACGGCAGGTCAGATGTTGTTGGCGGGCGAAGGCGGGGCGATCCCCAGCAGCATATGGTCCATCATCCCCACCATGCGCCCGATCTCGGGCTTGGTGATGGTATCGTTGGCCCCCAGTTGCAGCGCTTTCTGGCGGTTGTCATCGCTCATCAGGGAGGAGAACATCACGATGGGCATCTCCTTGTAGGAGGGGGTATCCCGCAGCCGCTTGAGCAGGTGCATACCATCCATGCGCGGCATCTCCACATCGGTGATCACCGCATTGACGAAGCCGGTCACCGGCATTCTCTCCTCCTGGGCCAGGCGATCGAAATCCGTCATCATCTCCAACCCCTCGCCGCCGTCCTTGGCCGTGATCACGTTGTAGCCAGCGGTACGCAGGGTGGTTTCGATCATCTTGCGGATAAAGGCCGAGTCGTCCACCACCAGAATGGTTTTGCCCTGGCGCAGCGCCATCATGCGATCGTCTATGAGCACCTTACGGTCCTGGGTGACGTCGTACTTCTCCATGCTGAGCTCGGGGTTGATATCGGCGATGATCTTCTCGAAATCGAGGATCATGATGAGGTTGCCATCGCGCCTGACCACGGCCACCACGCAGTCGTTCTCCCCCGCTTCCAGAAACTGGCTGGGGGACTCCACATCCTCCCAGGAGACCCGGTGGATCCTGCTGACGCTATCGATCAGAAAACCGTTGGCCATCTTGTTGAAGTCAGTGACGATCACCACCTTGTGGCTGGGGTCCGGGTTGGTCTTGATGCCGAGCCAGCCCGCCAGATCCACCAGCGGGATGAGGCGATCCCGCAGGGAGAAGACCCCCACCATATGGCGCTGGGCATTGGGGTAATCTGTGGTTTCCGGCACCCGGATCACCTCGCGCACCTTGGCGACGTTGATCCCGTAATAAGCGGTTTTTTCACGGCCGTCCGGTAGCTGCTTCTTGAGGTGAAACTCGATGATCTCGAGCTCGTTGGTGCCACTTTCGGTCAGGATTGATTTACGCTCTTCCCCATCTTTGGACATCATGGTGACTCTCATTCAGGTTGCGCGGGCAGCAGACCGCTGCGGTTTTCCCTCAGTATAGGAATGGAATTCACCCAACGGTTCGGATCTCGGCAAGATTGCAGCGTTAACCGCTTGATCCCGCAGGCTGGCACGATCGTATCTGCCACTCAGGACAACATTGGCAGATGGTGAAATCCATCATGTACTCACAAGGAGCCTGAGATGAGTGAAGGTATCGTCGTGATTGGCGCTTCTGGCGGGATCGGGGCGGCTCTGGTGACACACTGGTTGGCGGCGGGTGTCGGGCCAGTGATTGCCATCAGCCGTCAGCCCGCACCTGCTGGCCTCTCATCGCCGGGTCTGCACTGGCTATGTTGTGATTACAGCGATGAGAAGATGGCAACTGCGGTAGCCCACATCGCGGAGTTGGCACCGAGACCGCATCGGGTGGTGATCTGCAACGGCATCCTGCATCAGGGGGAAATCCAGCCAGAGAAGCGACTCGAAGCAATCAATCTCGATGCCATGACCCGCTTCTACCAGACCAATGCCTTGCTGCCGCTGCGCTGGATCAGCAAGTTGTTACCGCTGTTTGGCCGCGAGCCTTGCACTCTGGCCGTTCTCAGCGCTCGGGTCGGCAGCATTGGTGACAACCGAGCGGGCGGCTGGTATGGCTATCGTGCATCCAAGGCAGCCCTCAACATGCTGCTCAAGTGTGCCGCCATCGAGCTGGCCAGGCGGGCCCCAGGCGTCAAATTGCTGGCCTTCCATCCCGGCACCGTGGATACCCAACTCTCCCGCCCGTTTCACGCCAATGTACCGGCGGGAAATGTGCAGAGTCCCGAGCTGGTAGCCGACCATCTGATTAACCTGATGAACCGGCTGCAACCGGATGGCGAGCTGAGCTTTCTCGACTGGCAGGGCAAACCTATCGAGTGGTAGAGGAACTCAAGAGACGCGCCAGCAGCGCCCGCAACCTCTTGATCACGGCGGGCTTGCCCGCCAGTTGCAACCTCGCGGCCAGCATTCCCCAATCGGCATATTGCCAGATGGTAGCGATCAGCAGATAACGCTCGTCAGGAGTCAGCGAAGCCAGCACATCCAGATTGCGCGCCAGCCACAACTGCAGGCTCGACTGGCTCAGTTCAAACGGCTTGTGATGCAGGGCAAAGCACTCAACCTCATCACGCTCGAACTCGCCAAGCTCAGCCGCGGTGACGGTGCTGCCTTGCAAACATTGCCATACCAACTCGGGATCCAATCCTTTCAGTTCACCCGCCAGCAAGGTCGGCAGCTGGCGAATGAAACGCTGCTGCCATTGATTCAACTCGATCTCATGCTCGGGTTTCAGCGCTTTGAGCAGCAGGGCTGCGTGGCATCCGCTGGCGGCATCCCGTTGCAGGCCGATGCGCAACACCTCCAGCCCTGCCTTGCGCCAGAAAGGGAGCAGGTCGGCGCTGGCCGAAAAGGCCGAGCCGAGGTAGTCGATGCCAATCTGACGATAGTGCTCCTCAAGCTTGCCAAGCAGCAGCGAACCCAGTCCGTGCCGGTGCAGCTCGGGGTGGATGGCGATACGCATCACCCGGGCGTAGCTGCGCCCACCCGCCGTTTTGAAACCGGCGTGGGCCAGCAGCGACTGGGGTAGCAGATGGCCGCGCGGACGGCGACGCCCGGCCCAGATCGCCTCGGCCAGCTCGGGCTCTATCTCCCCTTCCCGCGCCACCAAGGCCACACCCAGCAGGCTCTCGTCCTGCTCCAGCAGATGGATATCGAGATCCGGGCTCTCCAGCAGGGATCTGAGATCGCTCGGCGTAGTCTGGTAGTGAGCCAGCACCAGCAAGCCGAACAGCTGGTTGAGCAACGTCTCGTCGCTCTCCAGCGCCTCCTGATTGACCAGACGCCAGCTCGGGCTGGTCGGCGGCAAGGGCATTGCGACTTCGGCATTGAGGCCGAGCAGGCGGAAAATCAGCGGCTCCAGTGGATCACGCTCACTCCAGCGAATGGGTTCAGAGAGGCGGATCTCCTGCCACTCCGGGGTCTGGCTATCGAGCACACGCTTGAAGCGCAGGTGAAAACCGCGCCCCGTCCCCTCGTAACCGTGCTCGGTGGTGGCAAACACGATGCGACTTTGGCGGGCAAGCATGGCCTCGAGCAGCGGGGTCGGAATGGCGGCCGCTTCATCCACCAGCAGCAGATCGGGATTAATCGCCTCGTGCACCAGCCGATCCGGCGAGCAGTAGCTCAGTCCGGTCAGCTGTTCAGGCGTAGTATCTAGCCCGCGAGCGGCGTGGGCAAACAGGGTCGCTACCGTTGCCTGTGAGGGGGCCGTCACCACTATGTTCAGCGAGGGTTGCTGGCGCAGCAACTCGGCGGCAGCCAGCCCCAGCAGCGCACTCTTGCCACGACCGCGGTCGGCGCTCAGCACCAACGGCCGACGACGATGGCCCTGCAACACCTTGTGGATGGCAGGCAGTGCCCGTGCCTGATCGCAGCTCAGCCTGCGTGCGGGCCCAATCGGTTGCCACGGCTGCGAGCAAACCGGCGGCTCCAGAGAGAGGGCAGGATCCCCCGCCAGCAACCGCACCAGCCGGGCGATAAAGCCGTGGCCGGCCCGGCCCGCCTCCTCCGGCTGGGCCACCAGCCGGATCCGGTCGGGATCCGGCCATGAAGGCCACTCTACTCTGGGCGGCGTCAGCAGCAACAGCAAGCCACCGGCGCATAGAGTACCTGCCAGCGCCCCGAAGGCATCGGGGTGAAAGCCGCTGAAGGCGTTGAATACCAGCGTGTCGCACTCCTGACCGAGCCGCTGTAGCGCCTTGGCAGCGGGTTGCGGGGCATAACTCTCGGGCCCGGCCCCCAGCCAGAAGACGGTCTCGCCGAGCAGGGATTGAGCGCGGGCAATGCACTCGGCCTCCTCCCCCTCCAGCCAGATCAGTCGCCGCTCGCCGGCGCGGGCCAGCGCCTCGCGCAGGCTGTTGAGCTCAGGCGGCGTCATGAAGCCTGGCTGTCAGCCGGTTTGCGGGGCTCGAACATGCGCTCCCCCATCTGATCGATAAAGGTGTGGGCCTTCTGCACCATGAAGCGCTCGGCATCGGCCGGGTTGGCAAACAGATCGGAGCGGATAAAGCGATGGGTTTGCAGCACGCCGTCCACCTCTTTGGTGATGCGGCCCGCCAGCCGGTACTGACCACCTTCGGCCATGGGTTCCGGATAGATGAGATAGCCGGCATATTCGGTGGGGGTGACTTCCGCAGCCTTGGCTGGCTCGCCCCCGAACAGGGCACTGAACAGTTTCTTGAGCATGATGGTTCCCTCTGTATCAGGGCATTCTCCCCAAGGGGGTGACAAGTGGCAAGCGGGGGATCTTATTACCAATGGTTATTTGCATTGCGAACCACTCTCATTTAGATTTCACTCAATTTCATATGAGGTAATCCACCATGTACGTCTGTTTGTGCCGCGGCATCACAGATACCCAGATCCGCAAGGCGGTGCAGTCAGGTAGCAGCGAGTTCCGCCAGCTCAAGCAGTCGCTCGAGGTGGGCGCCCAGTGCGGCAAGTGCGTGCGCATGACCATGGAGATCATCGCCGCCGAGCTCGACAAGATGGAGCAGGAGCAACCCGTGCTCTACTACGAAGTGGCCTGATCCGGACACCTCTTTTCTGATGCGACCCGCCAACAGGGTCACCCCTTTTCTCAGGCGAGCTGGCTCGCCAGACCTCTTGTTGTCATTTTTCTGGACTAAGCTCTAACGATCGAAGCCTCAGGCACGAACCAAGGAGCACTGTCGATGAAAGGAGATCCCAAGATCATTGCCCACCTCAACAAGGTGCTGGCCAATGAGCTGATTGCCATCAACCAATACTTCCTGCATGCCCGTATCTACGATGACTGGGGCCTCAAGGCGCTCGGGCACAAGGAGTATCACGAGTCTATCGATGAGATGAAACACGCCGACGAGCTGGTCAAGCGCGTGCTGTTTCTCGAAGGGCTGCCCAATTTGCAGGATCTGGGCAAGCTGCGTATCGGTGAAACGGTGGAAGAGATGCTGCGCTGCGACCTGTCGCTGGAGATGGATGCCATCCCCGACCTCAAGGTAGCCATCGCCTATGCCGAGTCGGTGCAGGACTACATCAGCCGCGACCTGTTCCAGGAGATCCTGGAGGATGAGGAGGAGCACGTGGACTGGCTGGAGACCCAGCTAGACCTTATCGATCGCATCGGGCTGGAGAACTACCAGCAGTCGCAACTGCACCACGGCTCCTGAGCCAGCAGGCCAGCAAGCAAAGAGACCCGCCAGCGCGGGTCTCTTCATTTGAGCAGCCATGACCCGAAAACTTTTCGACAGGATCACAGTTAATACGCCCGACACAGCATCTGTCATGGCTTTCGATTAGGATACGACTCTCTTCCAATAACAATGCTACGGACGATTTCCATGGAACAGATTGCACGCGAGATGGCACCCCACAAACGGGTGGCACTGGTGGCTCACGACAACATGAAGCCCCCTCTGCTGAACTGGGTGATGCGCCGCAAGGAGGAGCTCAAGCTCCACCATCTCTATGCGACCGGCACCACCGGCACCATGCTCGGCAAGAAGGCGCAACTGCCCATCACCTGCCTCTTCTCCGGCCCCATGGGGGGCGACCAGCAGCTCGGCGCCCTGATCGCCGAAGGGAAGATCGACGTGCTGATCTTCTTCTGGGATCCCCTCAATGCGGTGCCCCACGACCCGGACGTGAAGGCGCTGCTGCGCCTTGCGGCGGTCTGGAACATCCCGGTCGCCACCAACGAGGCGACCGCCGATTTCATTATGGACAGCCCCCATATGCGGCAAGCGTTCAGCGTACAGATCCCGGATTACGCCGGTTATCTGAAGGCACGCACCGAGTGATCGGCTAACCCGTCATGCAAGAGGGCCGCAACAAGCGGCCCTCTTTAATTGGGAAAATGAATCAGCCAGGGACACACACCGGCGCCGGCTTATAGCGCGCGGGCGAGAATGCGTGCCACCCGATCCGGGTCGATATCCTGCTGCTCACCGAGCGCGGTGCGCCCCACCCGCTTAAGGTTGGAACAGACCGCCGGAATGCAACTTTCGCTGAGGCCATAGTCGGCCAGCCGGGTACCCAATCCCATCTTCTGGAAGAACTGCTCGGTACGGATGATCGCCTCTTCGATGCGCAGGGCCTTGTCCTCGCGGGTCGAATGCCACACCCGCTCGGCAAACTGGGCCAGCTTGTCCTGCTTCTGGCTCGCCCGCTCACGCAGCAGTGAGGGGAGCACCACCGCCAAGCTCTGGCCGTGATCCAGCCCATAGAGCGCCGTCAGCTGATGGCCGATGGCGTGAGAGGCCCAATCCTGCGGCACTCCGCAACCGATAAGGCCGTTGAGCGCCAAACTGGCCGCCCACATCAGATTGGCCCGCACCTGATAGTTGGTCGGCTCCGCCAGCGCCTTGGGGCCGTTCTCCACCAGCACCTGCAGCAAACCTTCCGCCAGCCGATCCTGTACCTCGCCTCCCACCGGAAAGGTGAGGTACTGCTCGGCAATATGGACGAAGGCATCCACCACTCCGTTACCGGTCTGGCGCGGTGGCAGACTGTAGGTGGTCGCCGGATCGAGCACCGCAAATTGCGGCTGCACCAGCGGGCTTCTGAAGGAGATCTTCACATCCCCCCGGCTCACCACCGAGGTGGGATTGCTCTCGGAGCCGGTGGCTGGCAGGGTCAGCACACAGCCCATCGGCAGCGCCTTGTGCACACTCGCCTGTTTACCGCAGATATCCCAGGGATCATCCCCCTCGTAGCAGGCGGCCGCTGCAACAAACTTGGTGCCATCCACTACCGAGCCGCCGCCGACGGCTAGCAAGAAGTCGATGCGCTCGCGTTTCACCTGCGCCACCGCCTCCATCAACAGCTCGAATCTGGGGTTGGCGCCGATGCCGGAAAACTCCTGCCACGTCACCCCCTCCAGCGCCCGGGTCAACTGCTCATAGACGCCGTTTTGCTTGATGCTGCCACCGCCGTAGAGCACCAGCAGCCGGCTGCCGGGCGGGATCAGTTCGGGCAGGCTGGCGATCTGCCCCTCGCCGAAACAGATACGGGTCGGATTGGCATATTGGAAGTTGTACACGGCGGACTCCTCGACTGGCTCAATGCGCGAACATTGTGCGCCTGTGGGGAGGTGAGGTCAAAAGAGGTGGCAGAAGCTTGCCCATCGGCGGTCGACACTGGCCCATCGGTGCCGACCGGGTAGATCTCAGAACAGCGGCAGGATCAGGCAGTTTTGGCCTCATCTTTGGATGAGCTCTTCTTGCCGGTCAGGCGATCCATCGCCTCCTTGAGCATCGCCTCTCGCTGTTCGTTGAGCGGTTTGCTCTGCTCCGCCCGCTCTTCCGGCGTCAGCTTCTTGTTATCGGCGATGGTCTTGAGCTTCTCTTCGATCTCGTTGAACTTCTTGCGATCGAAACCGAGCGCCTTGTCCACCAGCTGCTGCACCACGCCCCCCTTGTCGGAGCTCATATCCAGCGCCGGTGGCAACTTGTTGTTCTTGGCCAGATGTTCGTAGGTCAGCACCTGCTGGGCCTGGCCGGTCATGCGCTGGGTGGAGAGGCTGACCATCTCCTCCCAGCCACCACCCTGACCGCCGCTACTGGCACTGTTGAGGGTAGCGAGGGCGCGGTTGTTGGATGCGCTCTGGGCAAGCTGCTGGCTGTAGGGTTTGATATCCATGGGGGGCTCCAATTCAGTGCGCATCTGCGGCAATGGGCACAGGCTGATCCGATCACATGGGGCGTCAGGCCCCACCATTATCAATTAAACCAGCAAGTTACAGGCCAACTTGTCAGATAGTGCGAGATCCAGAGATATGGCGGATCTCACCACGCATCCCACGCAAGCAGGCGTCAGAATCATGACTCATCTGCTGCCAGCTCACGCTGTTTTGGCACATTTTGCCGTCCACGCACCACGATGCCAGAGAAAAGTCAGGAACAGTCGTTCGATCACAAAATAAACAACCACTCGGGAATACAATTTTGGCGCACATCACAACCAGCCAGCCGTGTCATGGATGATCTGTTCGAAAAACTAATAACAGGCAGACCAATCTGTCGTGCTCACTCCGCTGCCAGTTCGGAGTTGCAGCCTCCACACACCTCATCCCCTCGTCTGGCTCTCACTCACCGCAACCCTTCGGGTACACCTATGAAAAAACACCCCTTGAGTCTTCTCTCCGCCACCCTGCTCACCCTGCTTGGCACCAGTGCCGACGCCTGTACCGGCCTCATCGTCGGCAAGGGAGCCAGCGCCGACGGCAGTGTGATGATCGCCAGAAACGAGGATTTTGGCGTCAACAACTGGAACAAGTACCTCGCCTTCCGGCCCGCGCAGCAGAACGAGGGCAAAGTCTGGAAACTGGGCAACGGGCTGGAAGTGCCGATGCCCAAGGCATTTTTCGCCTACTCCGCCATCCACGACTGGGATGCCACCACCAGCGATCCGGCAGGCAAATATTACGAGGAGCGCGGCATCAACGAGTTCAACGTCGCCATTTCGGCCACCACCAGTGCCGAGGTCAACGACAAGGCCCAGAAAGCCGATCCGCTGATCGAGAAGGGCGTGATTGAAGCCATCATCCCCACCCTGATCCTGCCGCAGGCCAGGACGGCCAAAGAGGGGGTCGAGCTGCTTGGCCGCTATGTGGAGCAATATGGCGCCGGTGAGGGCAACAGCCTCTATCTGGCGGATGTGAACGAGGCCTGGCTGATGGAGATCGGCTCCGGCCACCACTGGATCGCGGTGCGGGTGCCGGACGACAGCTACGCCATGGTGGCCAACGGCCTGCGCATCCACGGCGTCAATCTCGACAGCGCCGATGTGCTGCACTCGCCCAAGCTGCTGGAGTTCGTGCGCGAGCACAAACTGCTGGATAACGCCGATCCGAAAGAGTTCAACTTCGCCAAGGCGTTCGGGGTGATTGCCGACCCCTACAACGTGGATCGGGAGTGGCTTGGCCAGAAAATGCTGACCGCCAGCCACCCGCAGCCGACCCGGCAGGCGCAATATCCGCTCTTTATGAAGCCGGATGCCCCCATCGCCGTGCCGGACGTAGCCAAACTGCTGAGCGCCACCTATGAGGGCACGCCGCTGGCGGGCAAGGCGGAGCGGCCGATCCGCATCGATCGCCAGCTGGAATCTCACGTCATCCAGCTGCGCAAGGAGATGCCCAAAGAGCTGCAGGGATTGATCTGGCAGAGCTACGGCGTGCTGGCCGAATCTGTGATGGTGCCGCTCTACAACACCCTGGAATCCTACCCCCTGCCCTATCGCACCGGCAGCGACAGCTACTCCGATGATTCCGCCTACTGGCAGTTCCGCAGCCTGACCGCGCTGGCCAGCGCCGATCCGGACAAGTACCTGCCGCTGCTGCGCGGCGTCTGGAGCAAGGAGAGCAGCAAGCTTTACAAGGAGGTCGCCGTCCTCGACAAGAGCCTGAAGCAGGCCTATGCCAGCGACAAGGCTACCGCCATCGGGCTGGCCGCCGACTACTCCTATGGCCAGTTGGAGCAGACCTATCAGATGGCCAAAACTCTGCGCTACAAGCTGATGACGGATCTGACCAAGCGCACCGAGAAGAAGTATTCGCCGGAGGAGTTCAAGAAGATCATGAGCTTGTGACCGGCTCGCCAACGCAAAGAGGCTCCCACGGGAGCCTCTTTCGTTTCAGCCAATGCAACGATCAGCGACGGCTGATATTGAGCGGGCCGAAGGTCTGCGCCACCGGCATGATCTCGATGCTGTTGATGTTGACGTGAGCCGGTTGCTGGCTCACCCAGAGCACGGTATTGGCGATATCTTCCGGCTGGATCGCCTCCACCCCCTGATAGACGGAGGCCGCCTTGGCATCGTCACCGTGGAAGCGCACGTTGGAGAACTCGGTGCCGCCGCACAGGCCCGGCTCCACGTTGGTGACGCGGATGGCGGTGCCCGCCAGATCGGCGCGCAGGTTGAGGCTGAACTGCTTCACGAACGCCTTGGTGGCGCCGTAGACGTTGCCGCCCGGATAGGGGTAAGTGCCCGCGATGGAGCCGATGTTGATGACATGGCCGCGATTGCGCGCCACCATGCCCGGCAGCAGCAAGCGGGTGAGCAGGGTCAGGCCGCTGATGTTGGTGGCAATCATCTGCTCCCAATCTTCCAGATCCGCCTTGTGGGCCGGCTCCAGCCCCAGCGCCAGACCGGCATTGTTGACCAGCAGATCCACCTCGCTCCACTCGGCTGGCAGAGCAGCGATGGCGGCGCAGGTAGCCGCCTTGTCCTGCACGTCGAATGCCAGCGGCAGAAACTGCTCGCCCAGCTCGTCAGCCAGCGCAGCGAGCCGCTCTGCACGGCGACCGGTACCGATCACCTTGTAGCCCGCCTGCACCAGCTGACGGCTGATGGACTCACCAAACCCGGACGAGGCGCCCGTTACCATTGCAATCATCTGAACCTCCATTATCTCAACCGATATTGTTATTTATATTGTTGAAACCAATCTGATTTATTCATCGCTCAATTCACGTCCGGTCGCCTTGCGCCAGACAAATACCACCAGATGGAGCAGCAACAGGCTTGAGCCGCCCAGCGCGAACAGCAGGCCGGTGAGGGCGTTGACCGAGGTGTCGGCACCGCACCACCACCAGACCAGCCAGCCAATCAGGCCGATGACGAAGGTCTGGCCAGCGCAGACCGGACAGCGCCCCAGCTTGGCCCTGATGGCGGTGGCAAGACAGTTGTCGCAGCTCATCCTGCTCCTCGATTCTGCTCGTTCAATATGGTCAGTTGGCATGCGCAGAGGGCTTGCGCGCCAGAGTGCGAGCCACTCTGCGCCGCTCACGCTCCTCGTCGCTCACCAGCGGCAGCACCAGCCGGTGGGCGTGCTGGTCGCGGCCATAGTAGTCCGCCAGCCGCTGCTGGGGACGAAATCCCAACCCCTGATAGAGCGCCAACGCTTCTTCGTTGGCGTCCCCCACTTCGAGGCGAATTGCCCCCCATCCCGCGGCCTTGCCCTCGCAGATCACCTGCTCCAGCAGACGGCGGGCCCAGCCCAGACGGCGCACTGTCCAGCGGATGGCCAGCGCCTGAATGACCAGCCGATCCCAGCCTCTGTGCTCCAGCAGGCAGAGATAGCCCATCAGCTGATGTTTCTCATCCAGCAGCAACAGGGTGCGCCCCTTGGCGTGGGCCAGCAGATAGTGCCAGCGGCTGCGGCCAAAGGCGACTTCGGGAGGAAAACAGTAGCGTTCAAGATTAACGATGGCGCCCAGATCATCGGTTCGGGCCGCACGTACGGTCAACACGGGGAGTCCTTGTTCGGTTATTTATCCTCAGCACCAAAAATGCGACTTGTATCACAAGTTACCAAGGCGTCATATTAGGCACTGTAACCTCTTGTTTCCCCTCGCGCCATTGTCGTGCTTGTCGGTGCATCGAAGCCCACTGGGGATCCTGCCTGTTCAGGCAGTCTGATCTGTGGAGCCGAAAATATGAGTACCTATGTCATCGTCGAAGAGCTGGGCGACTGGCCTTGCCATGCCGATTATCTGCTGACCGCCCGCACCTATCTGCAACATGGCGTGCCGACCACCGGCGGCCGACCCCGCATCATCAACCTCTGCCGCAATCTGGAGCACCTGAGCGCAGGCTACTACTGCTCGCTACTGGCCCAGGCCCGCGGCCACCACTGCCTGCCGGGTCTGCAGGCCATCAGCCGACTGCAACCCCAGCAGCCACCGGCCAAGCTGTGGCGCAAGGCGCAAGGGTGGCTGGCCCAGCAGAGCGAGGATCGGATTAGAGTGCGCGCCATCTTCGGCCAGTGTGAACAGAGCGAGCTGGCGGGACTGGCCCGCTACTACTACGGCCTGAGCCAGTTGCCGCTGCAGGAGCTGACCCTCAAGCGCGGCCGCCACGGCTGGTCGGTGCGACAGCAGCAGAGCCTGTCACCGCTGGAGCTGAGCCCAAGCGAGAAAGAGTTGATGCTGCACCACGCCCAGGCGCTGGTGGGCACCGGTGATGAGGAGCAGGCGGCGCCGCTCTACCAGCTCGCCATTCTGGTCGACCCAGATGACGGCCGTGCCAGCAGTGATGGGCTGGCGCTGGAGCGCTTTATCCGGGCTGCTGCCGCCCAAGGCATCCGGGCCGAGATCCTGCCACCGTCGGCCATCGAGCGGCTGCCGGAGTTCGACACCCTCTGGCTGCGTGCCGAAACCGCGGTCGGCCACTACACCTTCGAATTTGCCCATCGCGCCGAACAGCTCAAGATGCCGGTGATCGACAGCTCCCGCGCCATCCTCGCCTGCAGCAACAAACTCTATCTCTACGAGCTGATGGTGCGCAGCGGCGTGCCCATGCCGCCCACCATGGTGGTCACCCGCCGCGGCCGCCACCATGTGGATGAGCTGGTACAGCGGCTCGGCCTGCCATTGATGGTGAAGGTGCCCGACGGGGCGCAAGGGCGCGATCTCGCCATGGCCAGCGACGAGCAACAGCTGGCCCGCCTGCTGGACGAGGGGCTGGGCCGCTCCGCCCTGCTGCTGGTGCAGAGCCGGATCCCCGCCGAGTTCGACTGGCGCATCGGCTTTCTCGACGGCTCGCCGCTGTTCGCCTGCCGCCGCTACCGGCCCGAACCCGGCAACCGCATTCGCCGCCGCAAGCACCCCCTCGACATGAGCCGCATCGAGGCGCTGCCGCTTAACGAAGTGCCGGAGCGGGTGCTGCAGACCGCTCGCCGTGCCGTGCATCAGCTCGGTAATGGCCTCTACGGGCTCGATTTACGCCAGCAGGGGCGTGACTGCGTGCTGCTGGAGATCGTCGACAACCCCTGGATCCGCGGTGATATCGAAGACAAGGAGGCGCAGGATCTCTATGAGCGACTGGCCCGCACCTTCCGCCAGCGGCTGGAAAACCGGGGCCAGACCACCGTATAACCGGTCCTGACCTTGTCGCCCCCAATGACAGAGAGGGCCCCGCGAAGGGGCCCTCTCTCATATCAAAGCGTACTGCGGCTGACTTATTGCAGACGCAGGAAACGCCCGCTCAAGGGCGGTATCTCCACCGTTACGCTGCTGCCGCCGATGGCCAGACTCTCGCCGCTTTGCAGATCCACCAGCGCGCTGCCGCTGCGCAGTTTGCCCGTCGGCAGGTTGTAGCTGAGCGCCGTGGTGGAGAGGTTGAGCAGGTAGACTATCTGCTCTCCCGCCGTCTGCTTGATGTCACCATAGAGGCTGCCATCGGCCACCAGCTTGACTCGCTCTCCCTGATAGAGAGCGGGGTGCGCGGCACGCATCGCCAGCAGCTGGGCGAGCCACTCTTTCAGCTCAGCCTGTTCGCTACCCGGCACAAAACCGGTGACAGCGGGCACCTTGCCATCACTGCGGGCCACATGATCGTCGCACAAGCCCTGCGCTGCGCAGTCACCACCAACCTTGGCGGCAAAGCCCGGCACCTCGTCGCCAAACTCCTCGCCATAGTAGAAGGTGATGGGGCCGGAGCGGGCCGCCATAAAGCTGAAGGCCGCCTTGTGGCGCTGCCAGTACTCGGTCGGCTTGAAGTTGCCACGCTCCAGCAGATCACCAAAACGCACCAGATCATGGTTGCCCAGCATCAGATTCGGCATGGCGTGATTCGGGTAGTTCTCCACCTTGTTCCAGCTGGCATCGAGCACGCTGGCCCCCTGCCCGCCCTTGCCGGACTCCTCCACCGCCAGCGCCTGCACAATGCCGTAGCGCAACGGGAAGTCAAAGGCTGAGGAGAGCGCCGGATTGTCGCTGCTGCCATAAGCCTGGGCGCGAATGTCGTCAGCCCCCTTCCACACCTCGCCCACCATGTAGCCAAGGGTGCCCCACTGCTGACCGGCGGCCTTGCGCGCTGCGCTGGCCTGCTCCACCTCGCTGCGAATGGCGCGCCAATCATCCAGCCCAAGCTGATAGGCTTGATCGAGGCGCCAGCCGTCGATGCCGTACTGCTCGACCCAGTAGCGGGCTACCTCCTTGAAGTAGGCGAGGCTCTCCGGCTTGCTGTAATCCACCAGCTGGCCAGGATAACCCGCACCGCCGCTGGTGAGGGCTGGCTGACGCCCCTCTGGCGAGGGCTTGCTCACCCCCACCTTGTTGACGTGGCCAAACACCCCGTCGAGGAAGACGTAGAGGCCGCGCTGGTGCGCCCCGTCCACCAGCTGTTTGAGCTTGGCATTGCTGCCAAAGTTGGAATCAACGGTAAAAAAGTCGCAGGCGAAGTAGCCGGTGGCATCGAGCTTGTTATCGCCGCCTTGCCCCGCGCAGGAGTCGAACACCGGGGTGAGCCAGATGGCGTTGACGTTGAGACTCTTGATGTGGTCGAGACTGTCGATGATCCCCTGCAGATCGCCGTTGTGCTGGGAGGGGCCATAGCCAACGCCGTAGTTGGCACTACCGTCACCATCGGCAAACGACTCCACCATCACCTGATAGATGCGCAGATTGCAGGCGGGTTGCTCATCGCCATAGCAGGCACGACTGGCCGTGGCGACCGGAGGGTGGGTGACCGGCGGATTGACGACGGGGGGAGCGCCCTCCCCGCCTGAACTACCGCTGCCGCCGCAAGCCACAAGTAACAGGGCGGCCCCGAGCAGGCCGCCATAGCGTAACGTTCCCTGTTTCATTGTTATGTTCCCGCTGTGAGAGCAGGCGTCTGATACGCCTGTTTTTCACCATGATAGCGATGCTCACACAGCGGTGTCTGTGACTGAAAACGTTATCTGACTCAACTGGTTAGAGCACCCCTGCCGAGGCAAAACGGTAGTTGAGCGAGAGCCAGTAGGCACGCCCCGGCTCGGGGATGCGGCCGCTCTGCTCATAGCCCAACCCCGCCTGACTGGCGTGCACCGACTTGGAGAGGTGCTCGTAGTAGAAGGTGTCGAACAGGTTGTCTACCCCAGCTGAGAGTTGCCACCCCTTGGCAAACTGCCAGGCGCCGCTCAGGTTCATGGTGAAGAAGCCTGGGGTCTCCCCCTGATCCTGACCCGCAACGGTACCGGACCAGAGATCTACCCGATCCTGCGCCGCCACCGCGCGCCCCAGCAGGGTGAAGTTCAGCGCCTCATTTGGCTGCCAACCAAGGGCCAGCTTGCCATCGAGCGGTGGCATCTGCGCCAGCGGTTTGTTGTCGCTCTGATTTTCGCCATAGACCACCGCCAGACCACCATCGAGACGCCACTGCTCGGCAAACTGCCAGCGCCCCTCCAACTCGCCACCCCGGGTCTGGGCATCGATATTGCGCACCTTGTTCGACTTGCTGTTGTAGAGCAGGTAGTCCTTGATGTCAGCGCTAAAGAGGGAGAGGGTCAGGTCCAGCTCGCGACTGCGCAAAGCCAGTCCCGCATCCCACTGGCGGCTGCGCTCCGGGTTGAGGGTGAACGGGGTGCTGTCCTTGTTGCGCTCCCAATAGTCCGGCGCCCGCTCTGCCTGTCCCCACGCCAGATAACTGGACCAGCGGGGCGACCACTGGTACTCATAGCGACCAAAACCGCTGTCGAGGTGCTCGGTCTCGCTGTAGAGGGTCTGATCACCCGCACCATAACGGGTTGTCTCGACCCGATCCTGACGATACCCCCCCTTGTAGCTGTGGGCCCCCTGCTGGCGCCCCAGCTCGGCAAAACCGCCCTGCTGCTCGAAACGCAGGGTGCGCTGACGTGGCTTGTCTGCATAATCCAGATCCTTGCGAAATCTGTGTTGATCCCGGTTGCTGTCGAACCCGGCGGTCAGCAACCAGTCGGCAGGAAGGGCGATATCGTTGGCCCAGCGGCCGCCGGTATTGCGGCGATCAGGGTTGCTCAGGGATTTGGGGGTGCTGTTTTGCCGCAGGCTGAAGTTGTCCATGATGTGGTCGATGTAGTTGTCCCACAGGGTCAGCTCGCTGCGCTGCCAGTGAGTGGTGATCTGCTCCTGCTTGAGCTTCAGCCCGAAGGATTCGCGATCAAACATGGGGCCATCCATGGTGCGGTCCGCATAGGCGGCGCGGGCATTGCTCCGCTCGGCGGTGAGTTCCAGCCAGGTGTGCTCCCCCGGCGTCCAGCCCAGCTGGGCGGTGCCGTTCTCACGGCGATAGAAGGATCGCACCTTGTTACCGTGACCATCGCGGTAATCGTCGCTGTCGGAGTGGGTGAACTGACCGCGCAGATAACCATCGGTCGAACCCGCCGTCATATCCACCATCTGGTCATCGCGGCCAAAGCTGCCATAAAGGGCCGAGGCATCGGCCTTGAGGCCCGGTGCGGTGAACTCGGGTCTGTCCCGCTCGAACAGCACGGTTCCCGCCAGGGTGGCTCCCTGCTCGAGGGATTGTGGCCCCTTCAGCACCCGGATCCGGTCAAAGGATTGGGGGAACACATAGGCCGTGGGCGGGTCCATGCGGCCGCCACACCCACCGGCCAGCATGCCGCCATCCATCTGCACGTTGAGGCGGGACATCCCCATTCCCCGTAGCACGGGATCGCCGCCCAGCCCCCCTTTGCGCACCATGTTCATGCCGGTGACATTCTTCAGATAACCGGCGCCGTCGGCAGCAGGCATGGGGGAACCGGGCTTCTTGGGATCCAGTGTCACCTCCAGGGTGCTGGCGGGGCGGGTTGCCACCACCACCATGGGATCCAGCTGTTGAACCGATTCCTGACCGGCAGCGCCGTGACAGGCGAGCCCGCCCACCAGCAGGGCAAGAGGTGTGCGCATATGACAAGCCATACATTTTCCTTATGTATTTGTTTATTTTGTTATTTTCATTCAACCGACCAAACCTTTCAGCAAGGGAAAGGTTTGCCATCAGGCCGCAAAAAAGGCCTGCGGCGCGAAAGCGGCAAGCCTCTGTCAGGTGAAGCGAAGGCAAGTTGGCAAAATGTTGCGCAGGTTTTACCCAAGTTGGCTCAGAAAGGCAAACGGGCAAACATTCCAGTAACAGGAATCTGGCGTTGGCTCACAAAAAATGGGGATTAGCTGAAGGCTTCCCGCTCATCGATGGGAGAGATGAGGTGATAGACCTCATGAGCGGATAGCGTGCAGCCAACAGGCCACTCCAGCTGGTGGTGACGGTTGATGAAGACCCGGGCGCAGTGACGCTCGCTCTCCAGCTTTGCAAACAGCGGCTGGGTTCGCCAGGGGGTCAGATCCAGCACACCCGTGGTGCCATCCGATAACACCAGAAACAGGCGCCATCCCCGAACATACTCGACATCGATAAAGACCGGCATCCCTTCGGCTCCGATTGAGATAATTCGCGGCAATTATAAACACCAGCGCTCCATCCATACACGCTGCGGCTCACATTTTACCCAGCAGATTATGCTGTGCTCATTAGTGGCGCGACATCACATTTTTAGATGATAAATGTGTTAATGCCGACTTTTAACAAACTTGAATGCAACCTTAACCAATTCGATCTGTCATAACCTCACAACAACTAAAAAAACGTCTGTGGACAGACGTTTACAGTCTCATTCAGGAACAAACATGACAGATCTAAAACAGCGACTCGGCCCGTTCTGGCCCTTCGCCGTCTTCTGCGCGCTCGCGCTTTTTTCTCTCTCTTTCAGCCGAATCGCCCTCGGTCTCTGGCAACTGGAACGGGTGGATGCCGTGGCCGGTTGGCAGGAGATGCTGCTGCAAGGGATCCGGGTCGACTTTGCGACCCTCTGCTGGGTCTGGGGTGTCCCCGCCATGCTCACTCTGCTGCTGGCAGGCCCCCATGCCATCGGCCGGGGCTGGCTGCAACTGATGCGCGTCTGGCTGACCGTCGGACTCTGGCTGATGCTGTTCCTCGAGATCTCCACCCCCTCGTTTGTCACCGAGTATGGCGTGCGCCCCAACCGCCTCTATGTGGAGTACCTCATCTATCCAAAAGAGGTGTTCGCCATGCTGTGGGCGGGCCGCAAAGCCGAGCTGCTGTTGGCGTTACTCTTCAGTGGCGCCGTGCTGGCCGGTGGCTGGTGGCTGAGCGGCCGTCTGGTACGTGGCCTCAGCTTCCCCCGCTGGTATCTGCGTCCTGCTTTCGCCCTGCTCATTCTGGCCATAGGTTTTCTCGGTGCCCGCTCCAGTCTCGGCCACCGCGCCCTGAACCCGGCCATGGTCGCCTTTGCCGAAGATCCGCTGGTCAACTCGCTCACCGTCAACTCCGCCTACTCCCTCTTCTTTGCCATCAAGCAGATGGGCGCCGAGGAGGATGCCGGCCAGTTTTACGGCGAGATGACCGAGCAGAAGGTGCTCGAGGTCATGCGCAAGGAGAGTGGCCGTCCAGCCAGTGATTTCAACTCCGAACTACTGCCCAGCCAGACATTCAATGAGGCGAGCTTCCAGGGTAAACCGAAGAATCTGGTGATCCTGCTGCAGGAGAGCCTGGGTGCCCAGTTTGTCGGCTCCCTCGGCGGCCTGCCGCTTACCCCCAATATCGACGGGCTCTCCCGTGAAGGGTGGGCCTTCGAGCAGCTCTACGCCACCGGCACCCGCTCGGTGCGCGGTATCGAGGCAGTACTGACCGGCTTCACGCCGACCCCGGCACAGGCGGTGGTCAAACTCGGCAAGAGCCAGACCAACTTCTTCACCATCGCTGATCTGCTCAAACAGCGGGGTTACGACACCAGCTTTATTTATGGCGGCGAGAGTCACTTCGACAATATGCGCAGCTTTTTCCTCGGCAACGGCTTCACCACCATTGTCGAGCAGAAGGATTTCGACAATCCGGTGTTCAAGGGCTCTTGGGGCGCCTCCGATGAGGATCTGATGGCCAAGGCCGACGAGACCTTCAAAGCGCTGCACAAGGAGGGTAAACCCTTCTTCAGTCTGGTGTTCAGCTCCAGCAACCACGATCCGTTCGAATTCCCGGACAACCGCATCGAACTGTTCGAGCAACCCAAACAGACCCGCAACAACGCGGCCAAGTATGCGGATTACGCCATCGGAGAATTCTTCAAGAGGGCGAAACAGTCCGAATACTGGAAGGACACCCTGTTCCTGGTCATCGCCGATCACGACAGCCGGGTCGGTGGCGCCAGTCTGGTGCCCATCCCCCGCTTCCATATTCCGGGGGTTATCGTGGGCGACGGCATTGCGCCGAGAAAGGATCCGCGCATCGTCAGCCAGATCGACATGGCGCCGACCCTGCTCTCCCTGATGAGGATCAGTGCCGACTACCCCATGCTCGGCAAGGATCTGACGCGCATGCCCGCCGACTGGCCGGGGCGCGCCATCATGCAGTACGACAAGAACTTCGCCCTGATGCGCGGCAAGGATGTGGTGATCCTGCAACCGGAGCGGGCGGCAGAGGGCTATGTCTACGACAATGCCAGCGAGAAGCTGACACTGGCGGCGCAGCCGGACGCCTTGAAGGAGGATGCCCTCGGTCTTGTCCTGTGGGGCAGCATGGCCTATCAGAAGAGCCTCTATCAGACGGCCAAGGATGAACGCACCGCCGCCAATTGAGCCAACTGTGCTGATTCAGCCGATAGCAGAATGGAAAAAACCGCCAGCTGGCGGTTTTTTCCATCTATCCATACCGTCGGCCCACAGGCCGTTATGGCTGGGGAAAGCAGGGCAGGGAGCGGCTGAACTTGTGCTCGAATACCAGCGAGGTTTCGAGGTGCACCACCTCTTCGCGGGAGGTGAAGTGATCGAAGACGAAGTTGCGCAGGTGCTCGGTATCGGAGACACAGAGGTGCACCAGAAAATCATCCTTGCCCCCCATGTGGAACAGGCTGATCACTTCGGGCAGCGCCAGAATGGCATCGCGGAAAGCATCGATGATCTGGCGGCTGTGACGGGCCAGCTGCAGGGAGACCATGGCCTGAATGTGGCCACCGAGGGCCTGATAATCCACTTCGCAGTGCGCCCCCTTGAGCACGCCATCCTGCTGCAACTTGCGCACCCGCTCCAGACAGGTGGAGGGGGCAACGCCCACCAGCGCGGCCAGATCCTTGTTGGTCATGCCCGCATCCCGAAACAGATGGGCCAGGATATCCAAATCCAGTTGATCCAGGTTTCTCATCTTAACTCCTTGAACCGCTCAATTTTTTAGACTCTGCCCGTAAACCGGGGCAAACACAACGGCCATTGACATCCCCCCTGCCCCGCCTATCCTTGGCGCCATTCACCGGTCACAGCCCTGCGGCCACCACGCGAGGATCCGCCATGCACCCGTATCACCCCTTCTGGAGCCTTGAGGTTCCCCGTGTCGACGGTCAGCTGCTGCTGGCCCCCTGCCCCGGCACCCAGCAGGTGCCGCTGACCCTGGCGCTCGATCAACTGCGGTTGGCCGGTGCCCACGGAGTGGTGACCCTGATGACAAGCGCCGAGTTGATCCGACTCGAACTGGCGCAGCTCGGCCAGCAGGTCGAGCACGAAGGGATGCGCTGGTTCCATCTGCCCATCGAGGATGATCTGGCCCCCGATGCCGACTTCGAGGCTGCCTGGCAACAGGCGCTGCCACAGCTGCGCGAGCTGCTGGGGGATGGCAAACATCTGGTCATCCACTGCAAAGGGGGCAGCGGTCGTACCGGTCTGGTCGCCGCCGCGCTGCTGATGACCCTCGGCCAGCAACAGCAAGAGGCGATGGTCGCCATCAAGGCCCACAGACCCAAGGCGTTTACCCTGGCCTGCCACCGCCAGTGGCTCGACCAGCTGGCCGAGCGGCTGGCGCAGGGCGACTGACTACTTGCCTCCCTGGTCGTAGGTAAAGACCTTGCCGATATCTTCCACCCGATAGCTGGTGAGCTGATAGACGTAGTAGTTGAGCCAGTTGGCAAACAGCAGATGACCGTGGCTGCGCCAGCTGGCGCGCGGCGTCCGGCTCGGATCATTGTTCGGGTAGTAGTTGACCGGAATAGCCGGTTCGAGCCCTGCCGCCAAATCCCGCTGATACTCCCCGTCCAGCGTCAGGGCATCGTACTCCGGGTGGCCGGTGACAAACACCTGACGACAATCCTTGGTCGCCGCCAGATAGACTCCCGCCTCTTCTGACTCGGCAAAAATCTGCAAGTCGGTCTGGGCACGGATCAGATCGCCATCAAACGCCGCGTAACGGGAGTGCGGGGCGACGAACTCGTCATCGAAACCGCGCAGCAACGGCTCGTGCTCATCGAGGCGATGGTGGCGGTAAACCCCGGAGAGCTTCTCGCCGTGGGTCTGCTTCTCCATGCCATACAAGGCTTTCAGCGCCGCCTGCACCGCCCAGCAGAGGAACAGGGTGGAGGTGACATGCTGATGGGACCACTCGATGATCTCGACGATGCGCGGCCAGTAGACCACCTCTTCGAACTCCACCAGCCCGAGCGGCGCCCCTGTGATGATCATGCCGTCGTAGTTGTTGCCACGCACCTGCTCGAAGTCGTGATAGAAGTTCTCCAGATGGGCCTGTGGCGTGTTCTTTGACTCCCTGTCATCGATGCGCAGCAGATCCACATCCACCTGCAGCGGCGAGTTGGAGAGCATCCGCATCAGCTGGATCTCGGTCTCAATCTTCTTTGGCATCAGGTTGAGGATGAGCACCCGCAGCGGGCGGATGTTCTGGGTGACGGCCCGGGATTCCGTCATCACAAAGATGTTCTCCTGCCCCAGCACTTCGGCGGCGGGTAACTGATCCGGGATCTTGATCGGCATGCTTACTCCCTGTACTGCATCAGTAAATATGTCTGGACATCCAGAAGCCTATAATAAAGCTCCTGCCCTGTCATCAGATACCTTTTGTATTCACCCCCGCCTTTGACTAGCATACGGCTCAGTGTGTCTCCTGCTTCCAAGATAATGACCGGTATCAAGATTTCCGTAGATCGACTGCAAGTCGGCAACTATGTCTCCCTGCCACTGGGGTGGCGCGAACACCCGTTCCTGTTTTCCAGCTTCAAGATCAAAAGTGAAGAAGAAATCGAGCTGATCCGCCGTCTCGGCCTGAAACTGGTCACCATCATTCCCGACAAGAGCGACGTTCCGCCCAAGCCCCTCAATCAGGTACAGCCTCAGCAACAAGAGAGCGCAGACGCCGCCCAGCGCCAGGCCCGGATGCAGCAGGAGAAAGATCGCCGCATCGAGCAGTTGCAACTCTATCGCCGCAACCTGCAGCAATGCGAGAAGCAGTTCCAGCAGTCGCTGGCGCAGGTGCGCAGCGTGATGAGCAAGATCCAGTCCCGCCCCCTCAATGCCATCGGCGAGGCGCAGGAGCTGGTCAACGCCATGACAGAACAGCTGCTCTCGGTGGACGAGATGGTGCTCCATCTGGTCTCCGACAGCGAGGATGGCAACAACCTCTACTTCCACTCCCTCAACGTCAGCGTGCTCAGCATGCTGCTGGCCAAGGAGTGCTGCATGACGGCCGACGAGATCCGTCAGGTCGGCATGGGGGCGCTGTTCCACGATATCGGCAAGCTGAAGATCCCGAGCCAGATCCTGCGCAAGGCCGAGCCGCTGACCAAGCCGGAGCAGAACCTGATGGCCCAGCACCCGCGCTACGGGCTGGATCTGCTCAATCTGGCCAAGGATTTCCCGGCCGAGGCGAAGGGGATCGTGCTCCATCACCACGAATATCTCGATGGCAGCGGGCCGGAAGGGCTCAAGGGTGGCCAGCTCGATCCGCTGACCCAGATGGTGTCGCTGATCAACGAGTACGATAACCTCTGCCACATGCAGGCCAAGGTGCCCTACTCGGCCCTGAGCGGCCTCTACAAGCAGCGCAAGGCGCAGTTCAATCCGGAGTACCTCAGCATGCTGATCCGGCTGATGGGGATCTACCCCCCCGGCAGCGTGGTGCAACTCTCCAACGGTCAGGTGGGGCTGGTGATGTCGGTCAACGCTTCCCGCCTGCTCTACCCCTCGGTGCTGGTCTACGATCCGCGCATTCCCCGTCAGGAAGCCGCCATCATCGACCTGCAGCAAGCCGAACTGTCGATCGCCAAGGTGATCCACCCCAAACGGCTGCCGCCCGCCGTGTTCGAGTACCTCAATCCGCGTACCCGGATCAGCTACTACTTCGAGCACAACAAAGCCTGATTGTGTTGGCCCAAGACCAACCGTTGCCACCCGTTTAATCCAAGGAGCCTGCCATGCGTATCGAGATCATCAGTACCGGAGACGAGATAGTGACGGGTCTGGTGGTGGATACCAACGCGGCCTGGCTCAGCGCTCTGCTGCTGGAGCAGGGGTGGCAGGTGCGCCGTCGCCTGACGGTAGGGGACAACCTCGCCGACCTGAAAACGGTGCTGCAAGAGAGTGCCAGCCGCGCCGAGGTGGTGCTGGTGTGTGGCGGGCTCGGGCCCACTGCCGACGATCTCACCGCTCAGGCCGCCGCTGAAGCCTTTGACCAGCCGCTCACCCTTTTCCCCGACTGGCTCGCTACCATCGAAGCGCGCTACGCCAGCCGTGGCCGCCCCATGGCACAAAGCAATGCCAAACAGGCATGGCTGCCACAGGGGTGCGAGATCCTCGACAACCCGGTCGGCACCGCCTGCGGCTTTGTGGTGCGAAGTGGCCAGAGCCAGCTCTTCTTCACCCCGGGCGTGCCGTTCGAATTCAAGCAGATGGTACGCGAGCAAATTCTGCCGCGCCTCAAACAGCTGGCCGGGGCACAGATCGATACCGAGCTGCGTCGCTTTTACACCTTCGGCGTCTCGGAGTCGGCGCTCAGCGATATGCTGGATGCCGAACCCTGGCCAGCTGGTATTGAGCTGGGTTACCGCTCCTCCATGCCCCTTATCGAGCTGAAGCTGATCGGCCACGGCGCCAGTGCCGCTGACATGGAGAGTGCAGAGCGCCGACTGCTGGATACGATCCGCCCCTGGCTGGTTGGCGGCGGAGATACGGAACCGGCGCAGCAGATCCTTGCGCTGCTGCAAGGCAAACCGCTGGCTCTGCTGGAGGGGGAGAGTGGAGGTGCGCTGCTGGCGCTTTGTCACGGCCATCCCCGGCTGGAAGCACACTTCAGCGCGCAACTGGCCGATGAGCTGGCGCAACTGCCGACCGCCGATGCGGGCCTGCAACTGACCATAGGGCGAGAGGGCACCGAGGGTGTACCACTGCTACTCAGCGCCGATGGAAAACACGTCGGTCAGACGGTCAAGGTCCGCCACCCCGACCCGGAGAGCCGCCGCAAGATCCTCGCCTTTGCCGCCCTCGACATGCTGCGCCGCCATATGCTGGGTGAACCGGTGCTCGGCGATTACCTCACCCTGGCCAGAACAGCCCAGCGCAGCTGATAACCACCTCCCCCCTGCCAGCGACCCTATGTCGCTGGCGCTGCGATCCGTCTTTTCACTCCGTTTCCAAACAGCGCCCACATTTATCTGGCCGCCATCACCGATTTGACTTCAATTCATTGACCATTCAGAGGAAATATCTGAATACTGCCCACTCTCAGGGTTGGTGACTCGCTTTATTAATCATTGAGAGATTAAATGACAGTAGAGGAGCGAGCCGATCGTTCCGTTCTCATCCAGCAAGGAGATGCGGTGTTAAGCAAAGAGTGGTTGCTGCTATCAAGCGATATGGAACTGGTCTGCCTGCGGATTGCCGCCGGTCTCACCAAACCTGTCACGGAACAAGATGTGCAGGCTCTGCTGCTCGCTTCCAACTGTCGCCGCTATCAGCCTCTGCCCGAGGGGATCAAACAGGCCATCAGCCTGCTTAATACCCTGCTCACCAACCCTGCCGCCCCCGTCCCCGCCAACCCCATCCCTGTCGGCAAGCGTCAGGATGCCCGACTCGCCGTAATAGTGGAGAAGGATCGCATGAGCGCCATCGCCCAGATCACTGCCGACTGGGGTGGCAAGTATGTGACGCTGGAACAGCTGAAAGAGGCGATCGCCATCAGCGAAATCAAACAGGGGGTGAGTGAGCAACTGCTCATCGCTGCCATCCAGTCAGCCAAGGAGGCCGCCCCCGGCAGTCAGCTCAAGCTGGTGATTGCCAACGGCCAGCCTGCCGTCAATGGTCAGGACACTCGCTATGAGCGGCTGGTGGAGACCCCGGCCGAACGGATCCTCAAACCGCAGGAGCTGGGGCATGGCAAGGTCGATCTGCGGGATCTCGGCTCCATCGTCACCGTCAAGGCCGGCGCTCCGCTGATGCGCCGTCATCCAGCCACCGTCGGGGTGCCCGGTTTTACCGTGACCGGTCAGGACCTGCCAGCCAAGGATGGCAAAGACAGCCCGATGAGTGCTGGCGAGGGCACCTTTATCTCCCCCGACGATCCCGACCTGCTGATTGCCGGTCGGGCTGGCCTGCCCTGTCAGGAGAAAGCGGGCATGAAGGTGGACGAGGTGCTCAGCGTCAAACAGGTGGATGCCCGCCACGGCCACATTGATTTTGAAGGGGGCTTAATCGTCAGCGGCGACGTCAACCCAGGCATGAAGATCAAGGTCAGCGGTGACATCGTCATCGGCGGCTTTATCGAAGGGGGCTGGATCGAAGCTGGGGGCAGCATCACGGTACGCCACGGCATCATTGGCCGCCGCAACGAACAGGGGGAGTACCTTTGCCAGCTCAATGCACAAGGGGAAATCCACGCCAGCTACGCCCAGTATGCCCAGCTGGAAGCGGGGGGGGATATCCAGATCCAGAGCCAGCTCAGCCACTGCTACTCCCGCAGCGGACAAGATATCAAGGTAGGCGATAGCAACATGCGCAAAGGCACTCTGCTGGGGGGCACCAGCATTGCCAATCGCCTGATCATGGCCCCCAGCCTGGGGGCCGAGGCCGCCAACCATACCCGGCTGCAGCTCCTTGGCGGCTACTTCACCCACAAGGAGCAGGAACACCAGCTCAAGCTGCGCCAGCAGGCGTGTCAGGCCCAGCTGGAGAAAATCAAGGAGCTGGTCATGAAGTTGCTGCAACTGCCCGGCGACAAGCGCAATCCGGATACCCTGCGCAAGCTCAAACCGATCCGGGACCATCAGCTGGCCGAACTGGCCCAGCTCGATGAGCAGCTCACCGCCAACCAGGAGGAGCTGCGAAACTTGATGGCTCAGATGGAGGTCATTGCCACCCAGCACCTCTACTCCGGCATCGAGGTCGAGATGGCCAGCTTCAAACGCAAGGTTACCATCACCCGAGGCCCTACCCGCCTGACCATCCATGATGAAACCCTGGAGATGACCCCTTACGAGGGACACAAATAGCTCAACCGGCACAGCCCCATCGCTGAACCGGTCGTGATCCCGCCGCCGATTTTCGCTACACTCGCCACTTCCTTGGCCCCACCGGGCGGGCCACCCAGACTCAGGTAGTGAGAGATGTACAAGCTGATCGCATTGGATATGGATGGCACCCTGCTCAACCCGCAGGGCCAGATTACTCCCCGCACCCACGCCGCCATCAGCGCAGCGCGCGCCAAAGGGGTAACCGTTGTGCTGGCCTCCGGCCGCCCGCTGGAAGGGATGAGCCGCTATCTGGAAGAGCTCGGCCTCACCACAGAGCATGACTACGTCATCTGCTACAACGGCGCTCTGGTGCAACAGGTGGCCGATCAGCGCATCATCCGCAGCCAGCTGCTGACCGGCAGTGACGCCAGCGCCGTCGCCAAACTGGCTGATGAGCTGGAAGTGAACGTCCATGGTTTCTCGGTCACCCGTGGACTGATCAGCCCCCGTGTCAGTACCTACACCGAGCACGAATCTCGCCTGATCGGCATGCCGATCAATCTGATCGACTTCGCCACCCTGCCTGCCGACGAGCAGATCATGAAGGTGATGATGATCGACGAGCCGCCCCAGCTCTCCCGCGCCATCGAGCGACTGCCTGCTGAGCTCTATGAGCGCTATACCGTGGTACAGAGCGCCCCCTTCTTCCTCGAATTCATGAACAAGCAGAGCAACAAGGGAACTGGCGTGGCCGCACTGGCCGAGCATCTTGGCCTGACCGCCGATCAGGTGATCTGCGTCGGGGATGCGGGCAACGATCGCCATATGATCGAGTACGCAGGCCTCGGGGTTGCGATGGGCAATGCCACCGACGAGATCAAGGCGCTCGCCCAGCACACCACCGCCCGCAACGATGAAGATGGTGTAGCTCAGGTGATCGAACAGTTCGTACTGAACGCCTGATCGCAATCGAGCGCCGCTGCGCCCGATGAGGATATAAAAACGGGGAGGCTGTCAGCCTCCCCGTTTTTCTGGTCAGTTATCTGCGTGATGAGCGGTAATTCGCTCGCATCACTGGTTCGCCAGACACTGGGTATGGGAACCCGGTTGCAGGTAAGGCGTCAGCAGAGGAGCCATCCCCTTGAGCACCTGCACCGGCAGTGCCGAGGTGAAGCGGAACTTGTCAGACTGGCTACCCGGTACATAGGCGGTCAGGGTACCGAAGTGATCCTCACCCAGATAGAAGACGAAGGTCGCGGTGCGGTTGCGCGCCAGCGAGCTGGTCACGTTGCCATAACGACCCACGGTTTCAATCCGGTTATCCCCGGTCCCGGTCTTGCCCCCCATCTGAAGCACAGTGCCATCCGGCAGGGTAAAGGCACCGGCGATACGTCTTGCCGTGCCCCCTTCGACCACCTTGGAGAGCGCACTGCGCAGGGCGGCCGCCACCTCTGCCGGCATCACCCGGGTTCCCTCGGTGTGCTGCGGCTCAAACTCGGTCTCGAAGGGAGTCCCCTTGGCGAACGAGAGATGCTCGATACGCAAGGTTGGCGAGCGGACACCGCCATTCTGGATAATCCCCATCAGCTCGGCCAGTGCAGCCGGACGATCGCCGGAGCTACCCAACGCGGTCGCCAGCGAAGGCACCAGATGGTCGAACGGATAACCGAGCTTGGCCCAGCGCTGATGGATATCGAGGAAGGCTTCAACCTCCAGCATGGTGCGGATCCGGCTGTCACGGGCACTGCGATGGCGAGTCTTGAACAGCCAGCTGTAGACCTCCTGCCGCTCGTCACGACTGGCCGCCACCGCGTCGGCAAAGGTCGCCTTGTCGAACTCCTTGAGATAGGCCAGCAACCACAGCTCCAGCGGGTGAACCCGGGCGATGTAGCCCTGATCCGGCAGTGAATACTTGCCCGGGCCATAGCTCACATAGAGCTGATTGACCCGCTTGGCGCTCAGCTTCTCTCTCGGCAACCGCTCCGCCAGGAAGGCAGCAAAAGCCGCTTCGCTGGCTTCCGGCATCAGGTAGCGGTGAACCGCCGCCAGACGTACCGCACTCGGCTTGAGACCGTCGAGGAAGGTATCGAGCTGCTCTTCGGGAGTCTTGCCGCGATATTTGCGCCAGAAGCGCAGCAGATAGGTCTGGCCCTCTTTGTCGGCAAATTTGGCCAGATACTCCTGACGACGGGGATCCTTGTCATCCTTCAGCAACTGGGCACGGTTGCCCTCCTTGTAGAGGCTGTAGCGCACGATATCGCGCATCAGCCGCACAAAGGGCAAGTTAATCGACTCACGCAAAGAGTCACGCAACGTCGGAATGCGATTGTTATCCTCGCGGCGGAAGTTGTTGAAGGTGTGCATGCCGCCACCGGTAAAGAACCCTTCGTTGGGGCTGGCGGAGTATTTGCGATCCAGCGCCGCTTCCAGCATTACAGGCAGGCTCTTGTCCTGAGCCGTCATCAGATAGGAGATGGCCCAGCGGCTGAGGTTGTCCTGAGAGACTGCCGCCAATTTACGCAGATTCTCGACCGGCATCCCGGCATAGTTGTCGTGCAGCTCGGCCACGATCTCCAGATAGGTGGTCAGCACCCGCAACTTGGCGGTTGAGCCCAACTCCAGCTTGGAACCTTCGTTGATATCGAACGGCTGATCGGTGTTGTCGGTCTGCACCCGCACCTTGAACCCTTCTGGCGACTTCTCGAACAGGGTGAAGCTGTAGCGCACATCGCCGGTCTTCTCCGGCGAGAGCAGGCGCTCACCAAACAGTCCCACCTGAGCGGCAAACGTCGGGTCGGCCAGCTGTTGCAGATAACGGGAGATTTCGTTCTGCAACGGCATGTTGAGGCTGGTATCGGCGGTCAGATCCATCCGGTCGAGGTCATAGAGCTGCACCCCGAGCTGGCGGCTCAGGCGAGTACGGGCAACCTGCAACCCCTTGTTATTGTTCACCCGGGTGATAGCCGGGGACTGCAGGAAGTCACGGAACGTAATCTTGGCCTTGAGCGCCGCCTCCATCAGAGGTGGCGTGATCATCCCCTCCTGCACAAACAGGCGCAGATAGCTGTCGGTCAGGGTAGCCAATGCCTCTCGCCCCTGAGCCAGATAGTAAGAAGGACGGCGGTGCGCAATCATCAGCGAGACCACCTGACGCAGGGCAAGTCCCTGTTCGGCCAGCGGCGCATTCTGGTTGCGGGCAGGATCCAGCAGACGGTTCACGTCATCGACATTGGCACCAAACCAGACCCAGAGACCATCTCCCAGACCATGCACTTCACCATATCCAGGCGCAGCCGAGAGCGGCACCGAGTTGAGGTAGGCCCAGGCGACCAGTTTGCGCGCTTCGAGGGTTTCCGGCCCGAGACGATAGGCCCGTACGCTGGCAGAGGCCATCTGACGGATCTTCTCGGTCGGCGACAGGGTCAGCCCGTCCGGCGAGTGGCGATACTTCTCCACCTGGGTCGCCAGGGTACTGCCACCGGCAGATTGATCCTGCATATCGAGCGCCTTGCCCACTTGAGAGAGCGCGGCCTTGGCAAAACGGGGCCAGTCGACCGCCGGGTTGGCCAACGGCTCTTCGTTGCTCAGCAAGTCGCGGTTCTCGATAAACAGCAGCGACTGGATGACAAGAGGCGGAATAGAATCAAAATCCGGATAGTGATGGGTCGGATACTTGAATTGATAGAAGGGCTCGGCGCGGCAATCGTGCAGCGTCAAACCGGCCTGCACCTTCTCGGTATAGGGCACGAAGAAGCCACGACTGGCATAGTCATAGAGCGCGTCGGAGAAATGCACCTGCTTGCTGACTTCATAGCCCCGCTGAAGCAAACGCTCCTGCATCATCGGCAGTTGCACATAGCCGAGCCGCTTGTCGAACGGGCCATCCTCAGGGAAGGCGATCTGCTTGCTCTGACCAGGTTCGACCTGATAGGTGAGCTTGGCAGCATAGCGGGAGATCTCCTGAGATTGCAGCTTCGAGGTTTTCATCTCATAGCCAACCAGAGCGATCACCGCCCCCAGGCACAATAAAAAGAGAAAACAGAACAGCCAACGCCACCAGGGACGACGCTTGCGCTTTGGGTTCCCGTCCGAGGTCTGGACAGATGAATCTTGAGATGCCACTTGTGTCAAATCCGTCTGTTCTGATGCGCCCATATCAGCCCCACCATGGTTGCGCAATTTATTGTGTTTCACTCAAGCTTAGTCTTTTCAAGTCAATGGCTTGAAACTATTGACCGCTTTGTGGTGATGGTAACAGGGCAATTCTAAAAAGGGGAGCCGATTGTTGCAGGAGTGGCAGAGATCCGAGCTGATAACAAAACACCGGCCTGTGGCCGGTGTCTCTTAAGCGAAAGCTGAATGCTTATTTGTGAGAGCTCATGCCCTTCAATTTGGTGCTCAGCTCTTTACGCTCTTTGGAAAGCTCGGCGTTCTTGATGATGTGGTCATCCACGCGCTCTTCATAGTCCGCGCGCATGTTGGCGATGATCGCCTGTACATCATCAATGCTCATGCCCGGCTTGATGTAGTCGCTCAGGTTGTCGAGCAGCAGCACGCGCTTCTGGTTGTCACGGATCTTCTTCTCGTTATCCGCAATTTCACGCTTGAGTTTGTTCTGGCGACGGGACATACGCACATATTCCAGTACATCGCTGAAGGTGGACTTGTTTACTTGTTCCATATCGATACCACTGACTTAAGGTTGATAAAAACTGGCCAAGTTACACCTGGAACCCGGCAAACCCAGCGCGGGACAGGCAAACTCAAGATGCCCTTACTCTACCGAGTTATAAGCGAGATACAACCCTAATCGCGCGCCATGAACAGAGTTTGGCCAAAAGTAAACCAGTTAAAATGGCCAGTAATCCATCAGATAAGAGCTTGATATAGATAGAAAATGGAGGAGATGACAGGCTTTTTAGTTCTCTTCCTGCAGATAAATGCTAACACTGGCTGTTTAACACGCTAAAAACACCAACGCCCTGTCGAGAGACTGGGCTTTGTGTTGGTTCCGGCGTGCAAACCTGTGGGTCTTATGGGCAAAAATCACCCATATAAAAAAGGCCTTCCCAGTAGGGAAGGCCTTCAAATTAGTGGCGGAGCGGACGGGACTCGAACCCGCGACCCCCGGCGTGACAGGCCGGTATTCTAACCGACTGAACTACCGCTCCGCATTCGGTTAGCTTGCGCTAAATTGTTTGCCGCGTCAGTGAGGTGTCATCCTCGCAGCCAGTGACGTGATTCTTCACATCACCGTTTAATTGCGTGCCTGGCAGTGTCCTACTCTCGCATGGCGAATGCCACACTACCATCGGCGCTACCGCGTTTCACTTCTGAGTTCGGCATGGGATCAGGTGGTTCCACGGCGCTATGGCCGCCAGGCAAATTCTTAATCTAGAAAGCTGACGTGAATAACGACTAGGTCATTATCACTGAATTAGTAGTTCGCTTGGTATCTGTTACAAGCCTTAGAACACTTCTTGGGTGTTGTATGGTTAAGCCTCACGGGTAATTAGTATGGGTTAGCTCAACACATCACTGCGCTTACACACCCCACCTATCAACGTTGTGGTCTCCAACGGCCCTTTAGGACCCTCAAGGGGTCAGGGATGACTCATCTCAGGGCTCGCTTCCCGCTTAGATGCTTTCAGCGGTTATCGATTCCGAACTTAGCTACCGGGCAGTGCCACTGGCGTGACAACCCGAACACCAGAGGTTCGTTCACTCCGGTCCTCTCGTACTAGGAGCAACTCCCTTCAATCATCCAACGCCCACGGCAGATAGGGACCGAACTGTCTCACGACGTTCTGAACCCAGCTCGCGTACCACTTTAAATGGCGAACAGCCATACCCTTGGGACCGACTTCAGCCCCAGGATGTGATGAGCCGACATCGAGGTGCCAAACACCGCCGTCGATATGAACTCTTGGGCGGTATCAGCCTGTTATCCCCGGAGTACCTTTTATCCGTTGAGCGATGGCCCTTCCATTCAGAACCACCGGATCACTATGACCTACTTTCGTACCTGCTCGACCTGTCCGTCTCGCAGTTAAGCTGGCTTATGCCATTGCACTAACCTCCTGATGTCCGACCAGGATTAGCCAACCTTCGTGCTCCTCCGTTACTCTTTGGGAGGAGACCGCCCCAGTCAAACTACCCACCAGGCACTGTCCGCGAGCCCGATTCAGGGCCCTGCGTTAGAACATCAAACATACAAGGGTGGTATTTCAAGGACGGCTCCAGCGCAACTGGCGTCACGCCTTCAAAGCCTCCCACCTATCCTACACATGTAGGTTCAATGTTCAGTGCCAAGCTGTAGTAAAGGTTCACGGGGTCTTTCCGTCTAGCCGCGGGTACACCGCATCTTCACGGCGAATTCGATTTCACTGAGTCTCGGGTGGAGACAGCATGGCCATGGTTACACCATTCGTGCAGGTCGGAACTTACCCGACAAGGAATTTCGCTACCTTAGGACCGTTATAGTTACGGCCGCCGTTTACCGGGGCTTCGATCAAGAGCTTCGCTTGCGCTAACCCCATCAATTAACCTTCCGGCACCGGGCAGGTGTCACACCCTATACGTCCACTTTCGTGTTTGCAGAGTGCTGTGTTTTTGATAAACAGTCCCAGCCATCTGGTCACTGCGACTCCCAACTGCTCCATCCGCAAGGGACTTCACTGTCAGGAGCGAACCTTCTCCCGAAGTTACGGTTCTATTTTGCCTAGTTCCTTCACCCGAGTTCTCTCAAGCGCCTTGGTATTCTCTACCCGACCACCTGTGTCGGTTTGGGGTACGATGACTTGTAATCTGAAGCTTAGAGGCTTTTCCTGGAAGCAGGGCATCAATGGCTTCCACACCGTAGTGTGTTCGTCTCGTGTCTCAGTGTTGTGTCTCCGGATTTGCCTGGAAACACCACCTACGCACTTTCACCAGGACAACCGTCGCCTGGCCCACCTAGCCTTCTCCGTCCCCCCATCGCAATTACAAGTCGTGCAGGAATATTAACCTGCTTCCCATCGACTACGCCTTTCGGCCTCGCCTTAGGGGTCGACTCACCCTGCCCCGATTAACGTTGGACAGGAACCCTTGGTCTTCCGGCGAGGAGGCTTTTCACCCCCTTTATCGTTACTTACGTCAGCATTCGCACTTCTGATATCTCCAGCATACCTCTCGATACACCTTCGCAGACTTACAGAACGCTCCCCTACCACTCACACATAAGTGTGAATCCGCGGCTTCGGTGCCTGGTTTGAGCCCCGTTACATCTTCCGCGCAGGCCGACTCGACTAGTGAGCTATTACGCTTTCTTTAAATGATGGCTGCTTCTAAGCCAACATCCTAGCTGTCTGAGCCTTCCCACATCGTTTCCCACTTAACCAGAACTTTGGGACCTTAGCCGGCGGTCTGGGTTGTTTCCCTCTTCACGACGGACGTTAGCACCCGCCGTGTGTCTCCCGGATATTACTTACTGGTATTCGGAGTTTGCATGGGGTTGGTAAGTCGGGATGACCCCCTAGCCCAAACAGTGCTCTACCCCCAGTAGTATTCGTCCGAGGCGCTACCTAAATAGCTTTCGGGGAGAACCAGCTATCTCCGAGTTTGATTGGCCTTTCACCCCCAGCCACAGGTCATCCCCTAACTTTGCAACGTTAGTGGGTTCGGTCCTCCAGTTGATGTTACTCAACCTTCAACCTGCCCATGGCTAGATCACCCGGTTTCGGGTCTACACCTTGCAACTAGACGCCCAGTTAAGACTCGGTTTCCCTACGGCTCCCCTATACGGTTAACCTCGCTACAAAATGTAAGTCGCTGACCCATTATACAAAAGGTACGCAGTCACCCCGAAGGGCTCCCACTGCT
>NZ_CP077237.1:2647500-2842500 GCF_019047085.1 Aeromonas sp. FDAARGOS 1404 | reverse complement strand
TGATGGTCGGCTACACCAGTTCCGTCATCCTGATCATCCAGGCCGCCACGGCAGCAGGTGCTGATACTGCTCAAGTCGCCTCCTGGCTCTGGACGCTGGGGATCGGCATGGGGGTGAGCTGCATCGGCCTCTCTCTCTATTACCGCATACCCATACTAACCGCCTGGTCCACACCGGGCGCGGCACTGCTGATCACCACGCTGGGCAACTTCACTCTGGCGGAAGCCATCGGCGCCTTTGTGATCTCGTCCCTGCTGATCACGCTGTGTGGCATCAGCGGCTGGTTCGACCGTTTGATGAAACATATTCCGGCTCCACTGGCCGCCGCCATGCTCGCTGGCGTGCTGCTCAGATTCGGATTGGAGCTGTTCAAGGTCGCCCCGCAAGATCCCTTGCTGCTTGGCACCCTGCTGCTGGCCTTCCTGCTGGGTCGTCATCTCTGGCCCCGCTATACCATGGTGCTGGTACTGGGAGTGGGGATGCTGATCTGCAGCGTGCGGGGGGATTTGCAACTGGGCACCCTTCACTGGCAACTCGCCAGCCCGGTCTGGACATGGCCAGTCTTCTCCCTTGATGCCCTGTTTGGCATCGCGCTGCCGCTGTTCATTGTCACCATGACATCGCAAAACATGCCGGGGATTGCCATCTTGCGGGCCCACGACTATCAGCCTTCCACCTCCTCGCTGATCAGCTGGACCGGCCTGACTGGCCTGCTGCTCGCCCCTTTTGGCGGCTATGCCTTCAATCTGGCCGCCATCACTGCCGCCATCTGCATGGGCAAAGAGGTCGACCCGGATACCAAGCGCCGCTGGCCAGCTGCGGTATGGGCGGGTTGCTTTTATCTTGTGACCGGCTGCTTCGGCGCAACCGTCGCGGCCCTGTTTAGCGCCTTTCCGGCAGCCCTTGTCACCTGCGTCGCTGGTTTGGCCCTGTTAGGCACCATCGGCAGCAGCTTGCACTCGGCCTTGCAAGAGGATGAAGCGCGAGAAGCTGCGCTGCTCACCTTTATCATTACCGCGTCCGGGATCAGCCCGCTCGGCATCGCGGCAGCCTGCTGGGGTCTGCTGATTGGTCTGGCTATCTATCAGTTCCAATCATATCGACAAAGGAATCAATTGAACCTCAAACCGTGAACCTCTGCACACTATCCACATAAAATGATTCACAAGTGAAACTAATTTCCCTCTAGTGGTGTCAGGGCACCAATCTTCCCGGACATGGTGCCCTGTCAGGTTCCATGCAACGGAGTATAAAAATGAAAAATCAGGCTGTCTTGTTACTACTGGCCATACTGGGTGCTACGAGCGTCCAGGCTGCCGATACGGATCGAGAGCTGGCTCGCCAGCTCGCACTTCAGCAGAAAAACCTGCTGCCCCTGCTGAGCAATCAGCAATATCAGAGCCCGCTTCCCAACCTGCTGCAGAAGGCCAGTCCACGGCTTAAACGGCAGGCGAGCGATGCCAACCAGGCGGCCATCAGCCGGCAAGGACTGGATGGCGAGGTCAAGCAACTGATGCAGTTGCGACTGGCCAACACCGATCAGGCCGCCGCACTGCAACAGGGCGTCGAACCGCTGGTCGCCTATGTTCCTAGTGGGGATGAGAAGAGCTGGAGCGCCATTGAAGCGTTCGACAGCGCTGGCAATCCCGTCTATCTGGATGTGGACAAGGCACCGGCCCGGCCGGTTCTGGTAGTCGAAGCCGATCCCGTCAAAGCCAAAAACGCAGGCTTGAAGGTAATGCGCAAAGCGCTGGCCGATGCGGATCTGCAAAGCGCTCCGCGAGTGGCGGCCAGCACGGCGCCACTCAAGACCAGTATCCTGAAAAAGATCAGACTGAAGGATGATCAGGAGCCCTGGCTGCTCGGCGCAGCCGAAGTGTATGCAGTGGTCGCAGGGGTTAATCCCAGCCGGGATGAACCAGTGGTCGATATTGTCGACATGCCCTACCTCGACTATGACAACACAGACTACACCCCCAACCAGATCCTGGTTTACTGGGATCGCTATCGCTGGGGTGCCGTCGATGTGGTGATGATGGAGCAGGATGACAACGTCAACTACAAGGAGCTGAGCGCCCTGCTGATTGAAGCTCTCAAACTCGGCTTTACTGCGGGTGGCGTGCCGGAAGCCCTGCCCTTCCTCGATCTCGGCGGTCGCATCGTCAAGGCACTGCCCGACTCCTGGATGACCAACAACGACGACTATCTGGATACCTTCTACACACTGGAGCAGGATCAGGTCTATCGCCAGTATCCGGGGGCTGCCGGTAATGCGGTTATCGATCTTGAGCCAAAAGAGATCGCCCCGACCAGACCTTGATAATCGGCCATAACGAAAAAGCCAATGAGCAACTCATTGGCTTTTTGCTTTTATCGCGGTGACCACAGGTCAACCCTTGGGACGAACCCCCAGAGTATGGCAGATGGCATAAGTCAGCTCGGAGCGGTTCAGGGTATAGAAGTGGAAATCCTTCACGCCTTCCTGACTCAGCACGCGCACCTGATCGATGGCGATGCTCGCCCCCACCAGGTTACGGGTCATCTGATCGTTATCCAGTCCCTCGAAACGCTGATGCATCCAGCGCGGGATCTTCACGTTGGTAAAACCGGCAAACTTGGCCAGAGTCTGGTAGTTGGAGACCGGCAGGATTCCCGGCACGATTTCAGCATCGATGCCGATGGCGGCGCAGCGATCCCGAAAGCGCAAGTAAGTTTCCACATCGAAGAAGAACTGGGTGATGGCGCGGTTGGCACCGGCATCAATCTTGCGCTTGAGGTTGAGCAGGTCGGATTGTGCACTCTTGGCCTCCGGGTGCCCTTCCGGATAGGCGGCAACCGAGATATCGAAGTCAGCCTCCGACTTGAGCAAGGCAACCAGATCGGTGGCATACATATCCGGCTTCTCCAACCCCTGCGGCAAGTCACCACGCAGAGCCACGATATGACGAATGCCGCTGTTCCAGTAGTCGCGGGCGATGGTGCGCAATTCGTCGCGGCTGGCATCGATACAGGTCAGATGCGGCGCCGCAATCAGGCCGGTCCGCTCCTTGATGTCCTTGATCACCTTATGGGTGCGATCACGGGTACCGGAGTTGGCACCATAGGTGACGGAGACGAACTTGGGTTCCAGTACCTTCAGCCGTTCGATGGACTGCCAGAGGGTATTCTCCATCCCTTCACTGTTGGGCGGAAAAAACTCGAAACTGACCGATATATCGCCATTCAAATCTGCCAAGCTCTGGTTGAGCGCTTCAACCTGACGTGCACTGTGAAAACCCATCTGCTCTTCTCCCTGTCCTGCAATCCATCTGCCTACGTCAAAACGGATGTTTGGACGTCTAAACGTCTTTATATTTATGAGTAAAACGACACAAAGTCAACAGGGATTTACCTCACATCCGATCTGACGAACTTCATATTTACAAAATTAACGGTACGTAACCGAAAAGTGCCCATCCCAAAATTGCCCCAGTCGAGTTATGATGGGGGCAGATCGTCCTGGACGTTCTGAATCTGCGTGTGATTGTTTGGCCGGAGGTTTCTCCGGCCCCTTTTCATCTATTTCCCACTCCTGCCGATAACAGAATGAGTCTTTGCAGGAGCACCATCATGGATACCCACCCCGGCTTTGCCACCGACTTGCTGTTCGATCGCTATCAGGGCGAGGTTATTCAGCACGATCAGTTCTGGGCGGTTCGCACGCCGGATGCTCCCGATTACTACTTCGGCAACTACCTGCTACTCCCCAACCCACCCAGCGACCGTGACAAAGGCTGGCTGGAAGCCACATTTGATCAGCTGATCGGTCAAGATCCTCGAGTGCGCCACCGCACCTTCCAATGGCCACTGGCGGCCGGACAAAACAGCCGGATCGCCGGTTTTGTCGCAACGGGTTACCAATATATGGAGTGCGTGGTGCTGGCACTGGATGAACAGAGTTGCCCACCTCCTCACGGCGACATGAACAAGGTTGAGGCACGCACCTTCAACACTGCTGATTGGCCTGAGTGGCTCGACTTCGAACTCAATGAACGGGATGAGGGACACTCGGAACAGAGCTATCTTCCCTATCTGCGATCCCGCCAGGCGCTCTATCAGGCCATGATTGTCGATGGCCTCGGGGACTGGTGGGGGATCTGGCAAGAGGGGCAACTGGTCGCCAGCTGTGGCCTCTTCTTCTGCGGCACACTTGGGCGCTTCCAGTTGGTACGCACGCACCATGCGTGGCGCAACCAGGGGTTATGCCGCCAGTTGCTGAGTCAAGTGGCTCGCGCAGGATTGTCTCGCGCCAAACAGCTGATCATAGTGGCTGACGAGCATTACCATGCCCAGCGCATTTACCGCTCTCTGGGGTTTGCCCCGGTTGCCCGCATCGGCAGCCTCTGCCGCTGGCCCCACGAAGCACAATAAAGCGATACCTGCTGGCCGCGAGCCATAAAAAACGGGAGGCTGATGCCTCCCGTTTTTATTGATGCCGATGACCTATTGCTGTGGCTGCTGTGGCGCTTCCAACTCGTTGGAGAGCGCCTGCTCTACCTCATCCGACTGCGCCGGTAATGGTGCAGCGGCGGCTGATGCGGGTTCTACGGGTGCCACCACGGCAGGCGTTTCACTGGTCGCGGGAGCTGCGGACACCTCAGTCGCTGGCGCTGAAGCCGAAGCAGGGGCAGGAGCAGGAGCAACCGCATCACACTGACAATCCGCGCTCTTGGCCTTGTTGCCCTGATGAGGGGCATACCAACTCTTCAAGCCACTTTCCAGTCGATCCGTGGCAGCTTTGGGCTCCATCTTGCCAAGCAGCACAGCCTGACTCACCTCTGCCAGTTCATCCCCCAACTTGGGCGTACCACGGGAGAGGATCTGGGTCGCCACCCGAATGGTCGAGTCACACTGATCGCGCCACTCCATCATCTCTTTGGCCGCCGGATTGGTGACATCGAAGAAGTGGTTGGATAGGGAGAAGAATCCCGGCAGCGAGTTGGTATAGAGCTCGGCAAATTGCGGCGTCGTCAGCCACTGCAGGAAAACCATTGCCCCCTCTTTATTCTTGCTGGCCGGATTCATCCCCATACCGATATCGGTGTGGTCGGTAAAGAAACAGCCATCACCCTGTTTGGCCACCGGCGGACGCATGACGCCAAAATCGACCTTGCCGGTGAAGGGGGCAATCTCCCAGGAGCCCGCCACGTAGAAGGCGGCCTTGCCCGAAGTGAACAGCTCGTTACTGGTCGCATAATCGCGGCTCTCGCCACCTTCACCGAGGTAGGAACGCCAGCGGGCCAGCTCGTCGAACACCTTCACATATTGCGGGTTGTCCAACCGCTCCTGCCCGCCGATCAGTGCCAGACGGCCGTCCTCTCCCTTCCAGTAATTCGGACCAATGTTCTGGAACCCCAGTTCGGAGGCAACCCAGCTCTCGGAACCGCTCATGGCCAGCGGCACATAACGCCCGTCGGCCTTGATCTTGTCCAGCACGGCGAAGAACTGGTCGTGGGTTTGCGGCAAGGTGAGCCCCAACTCACTGAAGATCTTCTTGTTATAGAAGAAGCCATGGATCACCGAGGCCATCGGCACGCAGAAAGTCTGGGCACCGGAATCGGTCTGCCACGGTGACTGGGCAAAACTCGGGAAGTTCTCCATCCCCGCCATTTCGGTCAGCTCGGCCAGATGGCCAGCCTTGAACAGGGCGAGCGAATCATCAAACGGACGACAGGTAATGAGATCCCCCGCCTTGCCCCCTTTCAGGCTCTCCCACAGAGTGGGCATGTAGTTGACGTTCTGCACCGGATGAAAACTCACCTTGATGCCGGGATGCGCCGCTTCAAAGGCCGGGATGATCTTCTGCTCCCACAACGCCTTGTCATCGGTTCGCCAGCTTTCAATCACCAGCTCGCTGGCCATCAGCTGGCCACACAACAGGAGACTCAGGGCTCCAATCCACTTTTTAGACATAAGCCCTCCTAGACCTTGAAATGTGCGATCAATTGCTGCTGTTTGGCAACCAGGTCGGCCAGCACTTCGCTGCTGCTGGCGGATTCCCGCGCCTCCCGCTCTGTCTCGTATGCCACATCGGCAATACCGGCGATATGACGGGCGACCCCCTGACTGACGGAGATCTGCTCCTGAGCGGCATGGGCCACCTGATCCGCCATCGACTTGATGGCCCCCATCCGCTCGGCAATGGATTGCAGCGCCACATCCATCTCGCGGGTCTGATCGACACAGCTCTGGGTCTGCTCCTGGCTACGCCCCATCACTTCAACCACATGCTTGCTGGAGCTCTGCAGGTTCTCAATCATCCCCTGGATCTCTTCGGTCGAAGTCTGGGTGCGATTGGCCAGTGCCCGCACCTCATCGGCCACCACCGCAAAACCGCGACCTGCATCGCCTGCACGGGCCGCTTCGATGGCGGCGTTCAAGGCCAGCAGGTTGGTCTGCTCGGCAATACTGCGGATCACATCGAGAATGCTGCCGATGTTGTTGCTGAATTCCCCAAGTTTGTAGGTGATGCCGACCGCCTCCTCCATGGCGCCAGCCAGCTGCTCGGTGATCCGGCGAGTGGTGGCCACTTTCTGGCGACCACTGCGCGCCTCTTCATCGGCCAGATCCACTTCCCGCTTGGTGCCATCGGTAGAGCGGGCCACCTCGGTGGCGCTCACCTCCAGCTCGGTAATGGCGGCGGCCACCTGATCGGTCTGACTCTTCTGCTCCTGTACCCGGGACATGGCCCGTTCGCTGATCTCGGCGGCGCGGCTCGCCTCATCCACCAGATGGCGGGAGCCTGCATTGATTTGAGAGAGTAGTTCACCGGTCTTGCCCGCCAGCGTATCGATGGAGCGAGAGAGGCTGCCAAATTCGCAACTGCTGCGGTAGTTGATGCGGCGGGTCATGTCACCGGCCGCCATGTAATCGAGCTCCTTGTTGATCATCTGCAACGGGCGCTGAATGCTGCGCGCAGTGGTATAGCCGATCACCAGAGCGGCAGCGGCCGACATCGCGGCAACCACCAGGATCCAGAAGCTGGCGCTACTGACCGCTGCATCGGCATTGATCCGGCTATCGCTGGCGATGGCACCGGCAGACTTTCCCATCTCATCAAGCAAATTGAGGCTGTTGGCCAGACTGGCATCCAGCTGCTGATTTTGCGTGGCCAGCGACAGCGCCAGTTGCTGAGCCTGACGCATGGTTGCCAGCAAGCCCTGAGCGCCGAGCGCCAGCTCCTGCATCCGATCCAGATTGGAGACAAAGCGCGCTTTCACATCATCGGGCACCAGCACCCGCTCCAACCGCTTGCGGGCCATCTCGATATCCTTGCTGAGTACCTTTTCCAGCTCGTTCAGGTCGGTTTTGGCATCGGCACGACGGATATTCTTCAGGTCGCGGGCGATACCCGAGGTAATAAGCTCCGCCTTGTTGCGCATGGAGCGTTTGCTGGCGGTCTGTTGCAGCAGCAGATCCGCCGCCCACTGGTAAGTATCCTCAAGGCGGATAAATTCCATCTCCAGCTTGTGGCGCTGCTCCAGTGCACTGACCCACTGCCGATGCTGGGCCAACACCTGATCCGCCAAGCCATAAAATTGGGTGGTAGCACTCTCGACCTGCTGGAAGCGGGCACGAGCATCCGCTACGTCGGTAAATTTACCCATCTCTTGACTCAGCTGGACGAAGCGGTTCTGCTGCTCCTTGAACTGATTTGCCAGCTGCGGCAACTGGGCAGCATCTTCACTGGTGCGGTAGACCAGCACCCAGCGGTTACTATCCTGCAGTGCCCCCTTGAGACCTGCGACAGCCACCACCAGCGGGGTTGCCCGGTCAGATACGGCAGAGAGGCCGTCATTTATACCCTTGATTTTAAAGGTACTGATCACACCAAGCAGGATCAGCAACAGCAGCATCAACACGAATCCGGCGATGATCCGCTGCACGATAGATAAACCCATGGAGACATCCTCACTCATTGGGGGAAGGTAAAGTGAACATAGTCACTATCGGCAGGGGTGGCGAATAACTGAAATAAAGCGGTAGGTATTTAATTGATTTGTATCGGGTTGGATCACAGTACAGACAAAATCAGCCATACGAAAAAAGCCCGGCACAAGCCGGGCTGAAAGAGACGTACTTTGCTATCTTCCGCGGTCCGTTCAGAACCGCAGTCAGAATCATTAGAAGCGGTAGCCCGCACCAACCATGAAGACCATTGGGTCAATCTTGGTTTTGATTCCATCTCCACCATTTACATGCACATCAGTGTCGATATCCATGATCCAGGCTGAGCCGTTGACAAACCAGCGGTCAGTGATCGCCATATCGATACCAACCTGACCAGCAACACCCCAAGAATCATCCAGGCTCACATCGCTGTTGGTCAGAGGGCCACGACCTTTCTCGTCAAAGAAATTGGTGTAGTTAACACCAACACCGACGTACGGACGAACCTTGCTCTGGGCATCGCCAAAATAGTACTGAGCCATCAGGGTTGGCGGCAGATGCTTGACCTTGGCTACTTCGGTATCGCCAATCTTCACTGAATGGGAGAATGGGGTAGCAGCCAGCAACTCAACGCCGAAGTTATCTGTAGCCATATAGGTCAAAGTCAAACCCAGCTGAGCATTGTCATTGATTTCAAAGCTGTTACCACTGTCTTGTGGAGACACTACAGCCAAACCACCACGAACCAGAATATCGCCAGCCTGATGGGCCATGGCGAAAGGAGAGGTCACTGCAGCGGCAATCATCAGAGGAAGTAATTTTTTCATCACGTAATCCCTTTTTTGTTTTCATTTGATGCTGTAAGCCCGCTGACTATATGCCCTTGTAAATGCAAAGTTATTGACTTGGAGCAAAGGTTGCACAGAAATAAATCGATTGGTGTGACATCTTTGCGCACCATCCCAATCTCGTTGAGTCCCCAGAAAACAAGCCGAAATACCTGTTTCGACAGGTTGTAACTACCCGCACCCAGCGCCAAAAGGAGCAAACAAACCACACCTTATTGCGCGGCAGAGCGGCTATTAATTGTTGTTAATATGGGCAAATCAGCGTATTTTTTGCGCCATACAAGTTACTGGGAAGTAATGGTTTATTTATGAAAAATGAGTCGAAATGGCAAAAGGTGGGGGCCTTTCTCGCAGCCGTGTGGGGAATCGGATCCTTTCTCTTTATCCTGCTCGGTTTTATTATCGCCCTGGCCTATCTGGTATTGGTACGGCAGGGTTAATCCGGATTGATAGAGTGCAGCAGGGTGATATGCCCCCCTTCGGCAAGCTGTTCCGGAGTCTGGCCCATTCCCTCAGCAGAGAGGCTACCTGCGTAGCCACACCACCGATTTCGCCCGCCGACTTTGGCCTGATACAGCGCCATGTCAGCCAGTTTGAAGCTATGACTCCAGAATGAATCCGGACACTCCGGGTGCAACGGATAGCGGCAGAACCCCAGCGACACCGTCAACCTGAGTGGCGCATCCTCTCTGCCAAAGCGGTGCTGAGCGACACGCTGGCGCAGATATTCGACCCGCAACGCCAACTCTTGCTCGTCATCCACTTGTAGCAGCAACAAGAACTCCTCCCCGCCCAACCGGATGATCGGCTCGCGCTCTCCTGTCACCACCTTGCGCAGCAGATCCGCCAACTGTTTCAGCACCAGATCCCCGATGTCATGGCCAAGGCGGTCATTGATCCGCTTGAAATGATCCAGATCCAGCAGCAATAACAGACAAGGTTTGGCCCGGTTGGCCTGCAACCAACCATCGAGATAGCGACGATTGAAACAACGGGTCAAGGGGTCGGTGAATGCAGCCATCTCCATCTGGCTGGATTTTTCCAACAAATCATCGTGTTGCTGACTGACCTTGCTGGCCATCTCCTTGAACTTGCCGCTCAGGGTCGCCATCTCGGCGCTGCTGTCGATATAGGGGATCAAGGTGGCATCTGGCCGATCGCCAAAGCGTTGCAGCGCCGACACCAGCTGCTGCAACGGGGTAAGCACAATGCTATTGAGCCGATACATGGCGATCATGACGCAGATAAAACTGATAAACAGCATGCCGATAAAGGTCCAGAGCGCCCCCTCCATGACACCACTCAAGATCTTTCTCTCCTCCTCAATCACCAGAGTCAGCACCGGCTGGTTATCGCTGTTGAGCAGTCGCACCTCTCCCCTAAGCCGGGTGAGCCCAAGGTCGATCAGGCGATACGTTATTTGCGGTTTCAGTTGTTTGAAGGTAGCGGTGATATCCAGATTGGCGTGGGAAATCGCCAGAGGCAGCGCGGTACGCTCCGATACCTGCTCGAGATAGGCCTTGTCGAGCCAACGTACAACCAGCAAGAAACCGTTGAACGGTGCCGACTCGTCACTGTTTCTGATCGGCTGCCACGAGTACATCAGCGGCCCCCACTGGGAAGCACGGATCCCGTGCAGATTGATGCCCCCTTGCGCCACCGAGCGCGCCCTTAACTGCTTTTTCAGTTCATCAAGGAAGTAGGGAAACTGGTCCGGATTGATCCCCGGCGCATCGGGTAGCAGGGTGCGCGTCCAGATTTCGTAGCCGGTGAGATCCATGAAGCTCATCAGGTTGAGACTAAAATCCCGCATCGGCATATCACTGAACAGGTTGGATTCGATGTACCCCCTGCTTTTGTTGTCCATAAAACGGTGACTGTCATCCCAGATGCCCCAATCCCGACTGAATGCATCCAGAGCGGCCACATCCGCCTGCACCGCCTTGGTCACGCGCAGCAGATGCTCCTTCATTCGCTGCTCTTCAATCCGGCTGGCAGCCGGGATTTGGGCCCACGCCAGCAGGACCAGCAATAGCAGGATCGCCCCCAGCCAGATGGGGAACATGGAGTAAGCCAACTGATGATCAATCGTGCGCGGAGCCTGAGCCATAACCCGATATATCCATTACCATGATGCTGAGATGCCAAGCCTGCCCACACTTGACGAGCTTCCCCCTATGCTCCCGATTTTTATAACAAAAAGGGGCCAAAGGCCCCTCGATTATAACGGCTTATCGCGCCAATAGCGGTCGTAAAAAACGAGCTGTATGAGACTCTTTATTAGCGCAAATCTCCTCCGGCGTCCCCGTCACCAGAATGCGGCCACCACCGGCGCCTCCCTCTGGCCCCAAATCGACAATCCAGTCGGCAGTTTTTACCACATCAAGGTTGTGCTCGATGATGACGATGGTGTTACCGCGATCCCGCAGCTGGTGCAACACCTTGAGCAGTTGCTGGATATCGTGGAAGTGCAGGCCGGTGGTCGGCTCATCCAGAATATAGAGGGTCTGACCGGTATCCCGCTTGGAGAGCTCCCGCGCCAGCTTGACCCGCTGCGCCTCCCCGCCCGACAAGGTAGTAGCAGACTGGCCGAGACGGATATAGGAGAGGCCCACGTCCATCAGGGTCTGCAGCTTGCGCGCCACCGCCGGCACCGGATCGAAGAACTCGCGGGCATCTTCCACCGTCATCTCGAGGATTTCGTGGATATTCTTGCCCTTGTACTTCACCTCCAGGGTCTCGCGGTTGTAGCGCTTGCCCTTGCAGACATCGCACGGCACGTAGACATCCGGCAGGAAGTGCATCTCTACCTTGATGACGCCATCCCCCTGACACGCCTCGCAGCGGCCCCCCTTCACGTTGAAGGAGAAGCGGCCCGGCTGGTAGCCGCGCGAACGCGCCTCCTGGGTGCCGGAGAGCAGCTCGCGGATCGGAGTGAACAGACCGGTATAGGTGGCTGGGTTGGAGCGCGGGGTACGACCGATGGGGCTCTGGTCGATATCCACCACCTTGTCCAGATGCTCCAGCCCCTCGACGCTGCGATAGGGCGCCGGGGTGGACTCGGTGGCCTTGTTAAGCTCGCGGTGGGCGATGCGGAACAGGGTGTCATTGATCAGGGTCGACTTGCCGGAACCGGAGACGCCAGTCACGCAGGTCATCACCCCGATGGGCAGATCAAGATTGACGTTGCGCAGGTTGTTGCCGCTTGCCCCCTTGAGTTTCAACCACTTGCCGGTGAGCGGCGTGCGCTCGGCCGGAATGGCGATCTGCTTGCGACCGGAGAGGTAGTCACCGGTCAGCGATTCCGGATTGTCGATGATCTGCTGGGGGGTGCCCTGCGCAACAATCTCGCCACCGTGCACGCCAGCCCCCGGGCCGATATCCAGCACATGGTCGGCGAGGCGGATGGCATCCTCGTCGTGCTCCACCACGATCACCGTGTTGCCCAGATCGCGCAGATGGGTGAGGGTCTTGAGCAACCGCTCGTTGTCGCGCTGATGCAGACCGATGGAAGGCTCATCGAGTACATACATGACGCCCACCAGCCCGGCACCAATCTGGCTGGCCAGTCGAATGCGCTGCGCTTCACCACCGGAGAGGGTCTCGGCGCTGCGCGACAGGCTCAGGTAGTTGAGACCGACGTTCACCAGGAAGCCGAGCCGCTCGACGATCTCTTTCAATATCTTCTCGGCAATCTGGGCGCGCTGGCCAGTGAGGTTAAGCCCCTCGAAGAAGGCGAGCGCATCGCCGATGGACTGCTCGGCAATGGCCGGCAGATTGCGGTTGTCGACGAAAACGTGGCGCGCCTCTTCCCGCAGTCGGCTGCCACCACAGCTGGTACAGGATTTGTTGGCGATGTATTTGGAGAGCTCTTCACGCACCGAGTTGGATTCGGTCTCCCGGTAGCGCCGCTCCATGTTGTGCAGGATCCCCTCGAACGGGTGCTTGCGCACCACCACATCGCCGCGATCGTTCATGTAACGGAACTCGATCTCGGTGCGACCGGAGCCGCGCAGGATCACCTCCTGGGTCTTCAGTGGCAGATCTTCCCACGGAGTCTCCAGATCGAACTTGTAGTGCTCGGAGAGGGATTTGAGCATCTGGAAGTAGTAGAAGCTGCGTTTGTCCCAGCCGCGAATCGCGCCGTTGGCCAGACTGATGGCCGGATCGCCGATCACCTTGGCCGGATCGAAATATTGCTGCACCCCGAGGCCGTCACAAGTCGGGCAGGCACCTGCCGGGTTGTTGAAGGAGAAGATGCGCGGCTCCAGCTCCGACATGGAGTAACCACACTCCGGGCAGGCGAAGTTGGCGGAGAAAGTCATGGGGGCAACCCCCTCTTCACCATCCATCGGCACTACCAGTACGATGCCGCCGGAGAGGGTCAGCGCCGTCTCGAACGACTCGGCCAAACGCAAGGCAAGGTCCTCGCGTACCTTGAAGCGATCCACCACCACCTCGATGGTGTGCTTCTTGTGCAGCTCCAGAGTCGGAGGGTCGGAGAGATCGCACACCTCGCCGTCGATACGGGCACGGATGTAGCCCTGGGCCGCCAGGTTCTCCAGCAGCTTGGTGTGCTCCCCCTTGCGATCGCGCACCACCGGGGCCAGCAGCATCAGCTTGCTCCCCTCCGGCTGGGCCAGCACCTGATCCACCATCTGGCTGATGGTCTGGGCGGCGAGCGGAATGGCGTGGGTCGGGCAGCGCGGCTCACCAACCCGGGCAAACAGCAGACGCAGGTAGTCGTAGATCTCGGTGATGGTACCGACGGTCGAGCGCGGGTTGTGGGAAGTGGACTTCTGTTCGATGGAGATGGCGGGCGAGAGCCCCTCGATATGGTCGACGTCCGGCTTCTCCATCAAGGAGAGGAACTGGCGGGCATAGGCGGAGAGGGACTCCACATAGCGGCGCTGCCCCTCGGCATAGAGGGTATCGAACGCCAGAGAGGATTTGCCCGAACCGGAGAGGCCGGTGACCACGATCAGCTTGTCGCGGGGCAGGGTCAGATTGATGTTCTTGAGGTTGTGGGTGCGAGCACCCCGGACCACGATCTTTTCCATCTTGTTGCACGCTCGATACAGAAACCTGAGCGAGTCAGTATGGCATAGAGACTACTGGATGAATAGACAGTCATGAGAGGAAATGCGCATCATCCGGCGCACGCCATCTGCTCTTTTTTCTCCACCAGCAGCCGCTCGTTTTGCCATATCCGGGCGGTGACCTCGACCCGATAGGGGCAACGCAAACCCAGCCCTATTTTGCCAACCGCCATGACCACTCCAGCCTGCAGCGACAGATTACGGCTCTGGCGCTGAGTCGTGCTCCCGGCCGCCCCTTCGCTGCGCACCAGCAACCTGACACTCACCTTCAAGTTGCGCTTGCTGAGCAGCGTCGGTGCAAGTGACAGCCCCTGTTCGCTCTGCACCATATTGAGGGACAAGCGGATCGACGGATCGGGTTCTATCTCGGTTTCCCTTGCAGTTGCTGGTGAAGGAACGCGATAAACCAGCATCAACTCACAGAGCAGCACCAACAAAAGAGGGGCCCGCAGGCCCCTGAATCCGGAGATAACCATCAGTTGCTACCAGAACCCTGATAGACATAGGCCATGTTATCGCTGCCATAGACCGTCACATTGGCAGTGTTGAGGCTGTCGGTTTGTGCAACGTCAACTTCGTTATTGCCACCGCCCATGCCGCCATTGACGTAAACGTTGGCCACGTGTTTTTCACCTAACTGGCTTACGGTGAGCGTGTTGTCGCTCCCCAGATAGGATTCGACCTTGGCGCTGTTCAGTTTCCCATCCTGAGTCACTGTCACCACAGAGTCAGAGTGAGACGCATCGGCATAAGCCCAGTTGTCAGTGCCTTTCTGAGCCACGACCAGCTCGTTGTCCGAGCCCCAGGTCCAGGCTCCTTTGCCCTCAACGCCACGCGCGGCGGCAACCTGGTTGCCAGTGCCGTTCTGGTCAATATCGACCTTGTTGCGACTACCCTCCTCTTGCACTGCATTGGCATAGTTGTCGCTACCCAACTGATCGATAGTGACAGACCCACCCACACTGCTGGCCAGCTGATCAACCACCGCCTGGTTATTGTTGCCATCCTGAGTGACCTGCGCAGTGTTGCCAGAACCCTGCTGGTTGGTATCGGCCTGGTTGCCATTACCCAGCTGAGTCACGACCGCCGTTTCACCAGTTCCGCTCTGTCTGGCATTGGCGATGTTCTCGTTACCATTCTGGGTGATGGTCAACAGATCCTCAGAACCTCTCTGCTCAGAGTCGATCTGGTTACGACTCCCGGTCTGGGTCAGAAGGGCGGTTTCACCGGAACCAGCCTGCTTGGCCAGCAGGTTATTCCCTTGTCCGGCGGTTGCACCAGACTGCTGGGCTGTCACGCTGCCAGCGGTCCCGCTTTGCTCCACCGTTGCCACGTTGGCCAGCCCCAACTGAGTGACCTCGGCAGTGTTGTCATTGCCACTTTGCTTGACGACCGCAGAGGTGCCCTCGTTTGGGCCGTAACCGAAGTTGCTTGTACGTTGTGCGACTAAGGCTGTGTTATTGCCACCCTCTTGAGCCACGCTGGCAACGGCACCATCGGATTCGCGTTGATCGACATCCGCAATATGCCCACCTTCTCCTGACTGGGTAATGGTCGCGCTGGCATAATCAGACCAGTAGTTATTGATCTGCGCGCTGTTACCATCCGCTTGCTGCTCAATCACTGAAATGGCGCCGTTACCATCATCCTGTTTAATGAGAGCATTGTTACTGTCACCGAGCTGGCTCACCCGGGCCGTGGCCTCACCGTTGTAGTACTGTTGGGTAATCGAGGCCTTGTTCAGCTGCCCGTTGGTATCAATGGTCGCGGTCGATTTATTGGTCACCCCCTGCTGCAATACCTCCCCTTTGTTCTGGCCGCCGGCTTGCTTGATATCAGCAGTGGAAGCACCGGTATTGCGCTGCTCGGTCGAGGCGAGGTTGTCGTTACCCTGTTGATAGATCGCCGCCTTGTTAGCCGTGCTCTCCTCGACCTGCTGGATGTACGCCAGGTTGCCGCTGGAGAATTGAGCCTGAGTCACCTCAGCCTGATTGCCAGTAGATGCCGCCCAAGCGGTGCTGGTCGCCAGAAGAACTGCCGAGGCAATGATGGTACGTTTAAACATGATTTCCCTCTCGTGCTAATGGTTGAGCCTAGGCTCAGTTGGTTTGAACGACATTTACTTGCTGATTGGCTCCCGTCTGAATAACGGTTGCCGCCAATCCGTTACCGTTTTGCTCGATGCTGGCCTGATTGCCATCACCCAGCTGGATCGCCCGGGCCTGATTGTCTGCCCCTTGCTGACTGATCCAGGCTTCATTGCCGCTGCCTTGTTGCAGCAGCCAAATCCGGTTATTGATGCCCGCCTGATAGAGCTCGGCGCTATTGCCCTCGCCCAGTTGCGCGCCATTGACCCAGTTCTCATCTCCCACCTGGGAGAGTGCCAACTCATTGGCCCACCCCTGTTGCAGCAGACGCGCCTGATTCAGCTCCCCTTGCTGGGTGAGATGCAGTTGCTGCTCGCTACCGAGTTGCCACAACAGCGCCTGATTACCATCGTTCTGCAGACCGGAATCCAGCTCGCTTGCCATCGCCAGCTCGTCGAAGACGGCAGGCTCTGCGGCGAGTTGCGGGGCGCCCGATATCAGCAGAAAAAAGAGAGTACTCAACAGGTGTTTCATCGCGCCATCGCCTTGTTGGAAAACGCCCACAGTATCCCTGTCAGACCAGAGGCGGCCTATCAGGCACTCCGCTGATTCGAGGATGAAAAGCGCCGCCCTGTCGCTGAGCAGAAAGTCTTAATTCGTATTCGATGGAGGCCAAAAAAATGCCCTCCACCAGGGAGGGCATTGCGCGAGCGGGAAAACTCAAAGCAGCGGGGCATTGTCTTGCAGGTACTCCTGCAGGATCGGATTGTCGATATCCCGCTGGTCAGCCAGTTGCCACAGATTGTCCCGCACGCCATTGGCTATTAGCCGGATCACCCCGGACTCGATAGCCGACATGACACACATCTGTACCGGTTCATTGGTGCTGAAACCGGCCTCGGCCTCCAGCAGGCGCTTGTACTCGACGAAACGGAATACCCCGGCCTGCACCTGTTGCGACAATACGGTCTTGGAGGTGGTGACACTGTTCAGGATCCGGCCTGAACGGATATCGACGGCGCGCAGATTGACCGTCACCTGATCGACCCGATACTCCCCGCTGGCGCCAATGCCAAAATACTTGGCCCCCGCCCCGCCGGTTCGTACATTGCTGTCATAGGCGACGATCCCCCCCTCGATCAGGATGTTGGCGGCAACCAGCGAGGGCAGTTGATTGGCATTGTTGCCGGGCACGTTGGGCTTGTTCTGGGCCGCCCGCACAATCTTGCGCTCGGTCAGCAGGTTCTGCAGCCCTTCCCGCTCCAGCGGTACAAACCATTGAGAATCCCACAAAGCCGTACTCAGCATGGCGACCCCGCCCTGGGTAACTGCCGTGGAGAAGTTGGAGGCCGGTGCAGGCAGGTACTGACCGGTCTGATCGCGAAAATCGTAGACGGCCGCGACAATTTTCCCTTTTGGCTTGGGCAGACTGATCAGCTCCTTGTAAGAGACGGATCGCGGCATCAGGGTTGCCTTCTCATCAGCAACGGGTGAGCCGATATGGGTCGCACAGCCAGCCAGCGCAAGCAGGGGCACTATCAATAACAGTTGTCGTTTCATCGCGCCCTCAGTCGGCAATCAGGCCATTCACTTCGATCATGGTGGTCTGGTTGGTCACCCGGTCGGTGATCGAAACCACCAGAGTGCCATCTTCATCCACCACATTGATGGCAAAATCATCGGTCACCAGACTGCCGCTCTGGCTGCCATCCTTGCCGATATCGGCCAACAGCTGGCTGATCAGGCGGGATTGCAGGTTGGAGGTCAGGCGATCCAGCGCCGAGGTGCCGCTGCTACCGCTGCCACTGGCGGGATCCTTGTAATCATTCTGCGCATTGGCGGTGCCAAGCAGATGACTGCTGTTTAGAGGGTTACCCCCAAAGCTGGGGTTGACGGGGCGATAGACAAGCTCCGACGCATGGAGCGTTGGCGCTATCAGTGCAGCAACTAGCCATAACCGGGCACGCATGAGAAATATCCTTATAGTTCATCATGTTCCAAATCGAAGGTATCCATGAACAGGGTCGCGATCTTCTGCTGTTCGAGGGTCTGCCTGACCTGTGACCAAGCCAGTTTGGCGCTCTGCTCCTGCTGATTGCGGCCGGGAGAGAGTGCGGTTTTAAAAATCACCTTCCGGTTGTGGGTGATCCAGATCAGGCTGCCCCAGCGAGCTGTCGGGCGCTCATGAATCGTCAGATTTTCTCTGGCATCCGGGTCTTCATCGCTGCGCAATCGGGTAAATTCGTTATAAAAGCCCTGACCGAAACGGGTAAAAGTGCGATCCAGCACCAGACCATCCACATCCAGCCGATCACTCTCCTGCTCCGGCTGCACCGACTCCAGCGGTGCATCGGCCTCGGCCGCCACAACGGTCGTGCAGCCCCAAAGCAGCGCGAGGCAACACGCCACAGAGAGCGCTTTCATCAGTGGGAGTCCGGAGCATCGAGATACTCTTTGGCCCAGCTCACCGCCTGGATCCGGTTCTTCACATTCAACTTTTTAAAGACGTTATAGAGGTGGGATTTGACGGTGTGCTCGCTGACAAACAGGCTGTCGGCGATCTCGACATTGGAGGCGCCCGTCATCAGATAACGGATGATCTCCTGCTCTCTGGCTGTCAGCAGAGTGTCGTTACGCAGCAGGTAGCTATTGCCCTGGCGATAGTATTCAACCAGCTCGCACAGCAGGTGGCGCGGCATCCAGTACTCGCCCAACAGGATTTTCTGCAACCCGGCAACCAGCCGGTCGAGCGGATCCTGACGGAAAAACAAACCACAGATCTGCGGCCACATCAGCAGCAGGTCGCGATCCGTCGCAGTGGGAGCATTGAGCAGCACAGTGGTCGCCATGCCAAAGCGTTCGGAGATCGCCCGGTTCCAGCCCAATGACTGGCCAGAGCGGATATAGTCGAGATCGATGAGAAACAGCGTGCCGTCACACTGGTTATCTAGCTGATTAATCTCGTGGATTAGCTGGACGGGACGGCTCAAATGAGAGATGAGGTATGCAGCAAATGTGCTGGCCTGCACATTATTTTCAGTGACCAGTGCGATCGGGCATGCGGCTTTCATTGTGTGCTCTTCCTTGAACCTGTAAACCACCTAATCTGGCCGACTGAGTCTACCAAGGAGGTATGGGAGCACAATATTAAAAAAGTATGAGAATGGATCTCATAAATATCGTAACCATATGTTTTTAGTCGATTTAAAAACCGATTCCAATTCGCCAATCGGCCAGCATAACAGGAATATATGGCAGAAATGTGATGCCGGATGCGCCGGAAACAGCTGCAACCCGACCATCACTGCGGCAGGAGCCAACAGTTACCTTTGGCACATCAAGCCGGTTAAGGATGCTGCCAATCCGCTTCGCAACTGTTACTATGACCGTCACATGCGTCTGCGGGACATTGCGCCCCGCACACAGCAACTAATCAGGTATCTAGTCGTGTTGGACCAGGTTTCGACCTGGCCGGTAAATAAGGTGGAAGAGAGATTATGGCCAGTCGAGGCATCAATAAAGTCATTCTGATCGGTAACCTCGGGCAAGACCCGGAAGTACGCTACATGCCGAGTGGCGGTGCTGTGACCAACATTACTCTGGCTACCTCCGAAACCTGGCGCGACAAGCAGACCGGTGAGCAGAAAGAGCGTACCGAATGGCATCGCGTCGTCTTCATGGGCAAGCTGGCCGAAGTGGCTGGCGAGTACCTGAAGAAGGGCTCCCAGGTCTATGTGGAAGGCAAACTGCAGACCCGCAAATGGCAAGATCAGAGCGGCCAGGAGCGCTACACCACTGAAGTGCTGGTCGACAGCTTCACTGGCGTGATGCAGATGCTGGGTGGTCGTCCGCAAGGCGGTCAGGGCATGGGCCAGAACATGGGTGGCCAATCCCAGGGTAGCTGGGGTCAGCCGCAGCAGAGCATGCCTGCCCAGCAGCCGATGAATCAGCAGCGCCCGGCACCGGCTCCGCAGCAGAACATGCAACCGCAAGGCGGTTATGGCCGTCCTGCCCAGCAGCCGCAATCTGCGCCGCCGGTATATAACGAGCCGCCGATGGATTTCGACGACGATATCCCGTTCTAGGGCCGGATTTTTTAAAATGTAAAGCGCCCTGTAAAGCAAAATGCCTAAAAACCCCGATATCTCGGGGTTTTTTCATTTCTAAACATGTAAAGATTGCTCATTCTGAAAGCTCGGAGTATACATTAGGAATAGGTGTCTAAAAGTGTAAAGGAATGATGCAGTGAAGCTCAGAACCGTCAACATGAAGCAGTACAATGAACGTAAGTATCTAATCGTTGATGAGAGAGGACTCCCCATCCCAAGGCTATGTGAGTTCACACTGACACACCTGTATGGTGCGGAAAAAACACAGGAGAATAATGCAAACCACCTAATCCATATCGAACGATGGGCAGCAATGCTAAAAGTAGATCTAGCGGAAATTGTTGCTGACACAGGGTTTGCTGATACGGGCTTATACCAGAGTTTTCTCAAACACCTTGAGCATCACTCATACGATATCAACGGAGCAAGACCCCTCCGGCCAGATATTGTTAGTCCTGATTATTTCAATCAACGCCTTGACCTAGTATTGGTTTACTTTCAATTTTTAGCCGATAAAGCAATTTCCAAGCGCCGTAATACAGATCCTCTATTCCATCAAATACCCAAGATGATGGAAAAACTTCAAGTAAAACTAGCCAAGCTGAGAAGACCAAAGACAGCTCAAGGCCGCGCCCTTGGTTTGTCATTAGTCCAACAAGCAACACTGTATGATGTCATGGAAATGCCAAGTTTGCTTGGCTGGAATAAAGCTACTCAGTTACGTAACAAGCTAATTCTTAGATTACTTTTAGAAACAGGAATTAGGAAAGGTGAACTGCTATCACTTACAACATCAAACTGCCATACGAGCAAGCTGGTACATGGAGTTTACCCATTTATCCTGACACAACAGAATGTCGAGCATAACGATCCTCGTGGTAGATCACCTCGCGAAAAAACAGTTGGCCGGATCATACCTATTTCATTTCCTCTAGCATCACTGATTGATGAATATAAACAGGCCAGAAAATCTCTTGGCGACTCAGCTATGAAGAGCCCTTATCTACTCTTAGCGACAACCAAACCACATAATCCGCTATCAATAGCAGCACTGGATGATGTTTTCTCAAGTATTAAGAATAAGATTTTAGAGTTGTCAGATATCCACCCGCATAAATTAAGACATACCCTCTTTGAAAATCTTGACAGAATGCTCACCAAAATGGGAATTGATGCAGCTCAACAGAAAAAGCTAAAAAATAATGTTGGGGGGTGGACGTATAACTCAGATAGTAGTCTAATATATGAAGCTGGTTCAATAATGGAACAATGCAACTTAGTTCTAAACCAACTTCATGCTGAAATGGAATCACATAGAAAATTATCATAATATGATTGCCGAGGTGGTGGCTATGCCGACAAAAAAAATAGATAAAAACGAAATTATGTTGGTACAAATAGACCAGCACCAAAAATTTGCTTATGACCCATATCCTGTAAGTCAGTCAGGCCAACGACTGGATTTAACACAAAGTAAAGTAGTTCTGGAACCAGAGCGGGAGACCATATCCTTTGACAAAATCCCTCACCAACTAAGAGAACATGCTCGCGCATGGATTTCTTATGCTTGTCATATCTACTCTAACTATGCACTTTTCTCACATTATAAATGCTGGCGTTTACTAAAAATCCCTGACGATATTTCAGCAGAAAACATCGCGGAAAAAACACAAGAAATCTACAGAGAATTTATGATCTCTGAACGCAGTGCGGGCACTAAATCCATTTTAAGAATGATGTATAAATGGTGTGTTGAAGAAGGTCTACCACATTTCGATGAAGATTTTTATGATTACTACCTAGCCGGTATAAAGTTTGGTACAGACGAAGGTAAAGGTCTTGATGTCATTATGGAAATACCTAACCGTGGCCCGCTCACGATCAAGGAAGAGCGAATTTTCATCTCCACATTAAACTCCATTTCTCCAGAAACACTAACCACGCATGCATTACAGGGATTGGTGTCACTGAAATGCGCCCAGGTTCTTGGCATGAGAAATATCCAAGTGATGAGGCTGAAGTTCTCTGACTTACAGCTCTCAGACAACGGTGTATACACACTAAAAGTTTTGAGAGCAAAACAAAGAGGGCAGGCCAATAATAATGTATATAAAATTCGCCCCATAACAAAAACACTTGCAAAACTACTTTCATTAATGAGAGCTCGTTACGAAGATATACTAGGTACAAAAATTACTGATGATTGGCCTGTTATCTCAGATTATTATAGTGTTAGAGATGAATTAGTTAAGCAGCAAGTAAAGATATTCAAGATGACATACATCACCAATCTGTTCAGAATGGCTGTTGGATTGGACTTCAAGGTAACCAACCGTAGACTTCGTAAAACCTTCTGTTCACGGTTAATCGCCAAAGGCACTCCTATGTCTGTTGTTGCTGAACTAATGGATCATAGTGATTTACAACAACTAGAAGTTTATTATAGACAATCGCATACTGTTGCCAAAAAACTAGATGATGTACTGCGAAGTGAGGCCATGGATATACTCGATGCATTTGCAGGTAAAGTTGTCACGCCTGATAATGCCTCTAAGCGAGGACAAGGTATTTTCGCGCCATCGAAAAATCTAAATCTTGTTCAAATTGGTAGCTGCGGTAGCGCTACCCCATGCTCTCTGCAACCCCCGCTTTCTTGTTACAACTGCTCTTCTCTAGAAGCCTTTGAAGACGTTGACCATAAGGCAGTTGTAGATACGATGGTAGAGGAAGTAAAAACAGCATTTGGTGATGCTCACGCCATAAATATTCTTCAACATAAAAACTTTTTAGCTGCTCGCAAGTTTGCTGACATGTTTGACAGGGGTGAACTATGAATACCAGCCTACAATTATTACCATCAATTGGTGTAGATGCTGATAGCAATCTGGCTCAATTAGTTCACTTTTACAAAAAAAACACTCCCTTTGCAACATTAGAAGGTTGGGAATGGGATGCCTTTAGCTGGGATGCTAAGGGTATTTGTAAGACTCAAGCCAGAAAATCTGGAAATAATATATCCGTCAATTTTAGTCGAGATAACAATCTAGGTAAAAAAGTTAAGTCATCACGCGATGCCATGAAGGCGTTTCACAATCTGGATTTATCTGACATAGCTAAATGTCATATTTCAGCCTTGCAAATTGAGAAGCCAAAAGATGTAGGAACACTCAATTTCTATATTGTTGCATATCGGTATTTAGATAATGCGATGCTAAAAAGAAATATTACAGCAAGCACTCTTACTACTTATGACTTCAAAGTCGCAGAGGCGGAAGCACACGATAAACTAGAAAGTTCTACCTTTTACCGTATTGGTCAGAGACTTGAATCTATTGCGAAATTCATTAACCAAAAGCGGCTATCCATCCAAAAGATTGGATTCAAAAAGTCATCTAAACGCGGAGAAACCCAGACCGCTAGTGATACAAGAATCGATTTTGAGTCAACTACCAAACGGCATGAGAAGCTACCTACCCATGAAAGCCTCATCGCAGTAGCAACACTTTCTAACTCGAATCTAGAAGGTGACGATGCACTGTTTCAGGCTATGGTAGAAATCATGTTTGCAACGGGTCTGCGATTTGATGAGGTGATCTGCCTAGATGTCGATTGCTTACAGGTTAGGGAGGTTGAGGAGCAAAACGTCTTCACAGGTGAAATGGACATATTATCCATTAATGAGATCCGCTACCGAGCCAAAAAGGGGGCTGGATATCAAACCAAACCAATAACCGAAAGCCTGTTACCAATCCTAAAGAAAGGTCTGACTAGCGCCATTGAAATATTAGCACCTGTACGTGACACGATTAAATGCGTTGCTAATGGGAAATACGACTTCTTCCCAATTATCACTGAAGATTGTGAGTTGTTTGTCACTGATATTTGGGAAAGATTAAATTGGTCATCACGTCCAAATCTCACATCCTATCTAAAGAAAAGAAATATCAACCTGACGAATAAACGGAATCCAAACACAGGTAAAATTGCGGTCGCATTCCACCCATCAGACTTAAAGGGAAAGGCATTCTCATTAGCACAGAAGTCTATCGCTCAGTTATGGAAACAGATTTCAGAGTTAACTGTGGCTGATTCTCTAGATAAACTAATTTTTGTTACCCAACATCAGCAGCATCATTCTGATAAGAGAGCTGAGCCTTGGGAATTCACAATGGTATCATATACTCAAATATATGACTATATAGCGGGTCGTCCCGAATTGGGTATAAAAAATGTATTTGAACGCAAAAATCTGTGCTATCAAGGTGAGCAGATCCGGCTGACATCACATCAATTCCGTCACTTTCTAGACACTATGCTAGAGCTCTCAGATTCAGTAACCCCTATAGAGATTGCTCGATACTTTGGGCGAAAGTATACTCTAGACAATGTAGCCTATGACCACACTAATCCAGCTAAAAGAGTCATGGATAACGCAGACATACTCTTTGCCGCCTCAAATATAACACCAGAGCAAGCAAAAGAGGCATCGGTGATCTTTACACTGGTTGACCGTGATGAGGTTCTTGAAACGATAGAAGACATTGGCACAACACTCATCACTGCTATTGGCTTATGTAAACATGACTATAGTGACTCTCCATGTGGAAAATACTATGCATGTGTCCGTGGATGTTCTGAGTATTATCGTATAAAAGGAAATCAGGAAGAGATCATCCATTTACAAAAACTTCAAGCTGAACAAGAATCTCGAATTCAACATGTTAAAGCAGCAGTTGACGCTGAATATCATGGTTCCAATAACTGGCTACGTTCTCATGAAGAACTATTAAATGGTTGTCGTATAGCCCTCGCCATTGAGCAGGATAATTCAATTTCAGATGGTGAATTAGTGCAAGTTTTCCCTAATGGTAATAATGGGTGCGTTGCAATATGAAAAAAGAACAGAAACAAATTACAGCAGCACTAGAGCAAGACTTCTGCAAACTCATCGTAATCCTAGCTGCCCGCAGTGGGAAAAATAAAGTCACGTGGAAGGAACTGGAACAGGAGACAGGATTTACTCGGCAAGCATTGTCAAAAAAAGAAGCTATCGTTAAGGCTTATAAAGAAGCCAATCAAAGTAGCAACATATTAGAAGATATCGGCAGGCGTGCAGAAGAAACCCAATCAAAACTTGATAAAATAAAAGAAGAAAATATCAAGTTAAAAAAACTATTAGCTGACTATGATGAGACTTTTGTCCGCTGGTTCGCTAATGCAACAAGTCGTGGTATGTCTATTGAGGAGTTGGAAGCACCGCTCCCACACTCCATGAAGACAAAAGCCAGATTGAAAGATCTTAAAAAATGAATAAAGCATTCAGTATTAGCCATGAACTGGAAGATTTTGAACTTGATAAAATGCATGCCAAGGCGCGTGAAAATCTTGTTAAGGTGGCTAATTTGGTCGGGCCACTTGACCTTGCTGAATGGCAATACTTCATAGAAAATGGCAGTTTAAATGCAACTGCCATAATAAAAGAGATTGGCATATCTCGCTCTAGCTATTACCAAAATAAGTACATTGTTGCGTACCTTAAAAGTAAGGCACAATGGCTAGCTGAGCAGAATACCTTACAGGAACTTCCCTACCAGGCTAGGGATACTTCAAAAGCACCTGCAAAGCGATACAGCCCGCAAGAAAAGAGCATTCAAGAGAAAGACAAAATAATTCGTCAATTACAGCTACGGGTTGCAGAACTTGAATCTCATTTAGAAGGCTTAAAGCAAGAATATAAATCTCTTCAATCAAATTCACATCGAGAACAGCATCGTATGGAATTGCTAGAAATATTTAAGCGGGTGCCGAGATGAATGACTTCGAGCAAGAGAAGTTTTTTCGCATCACGAGACCACCATATTCATCCAGAAAAGGTCGCTCATTTCATGCTGTGCAGATAGATCCTGACACTCTACGTAATTGCAATTACAAGCGCAATTACATCATTCACATAATTGAAAATAACAGTGATCGCCTGTCACTAATATTGGCGAAGGGTGCATTGGTTAAATTAGCTATCAAAAAGCAGTATAGTAGACGAGTAGAGCACGGAGGTATTCTCACTGTAATCACCCCTCAATACCTAGATCTTATTAGGCCGTCAGGGGAGCAGATCGTACTGATGTTAGGCAGTCACGCTAGATTTAAAGGTGTTGGCCCAGTAAAAGCCCGTAAATTATGGTCTACATTTGGTGAGTCCCTATTTGAAATATTGGATAATGGGGATGTTGTAAGCCTGCATAAGATATTAAGTGAAAGCACTGCAAAAAATACTATCGATGCATGGCGTAGCTATATAAATATTGATTCTATGCGTTTCTGCAATGCACATTTTGGATTATCAATATCCACCTCATTTTTGGTATCAGAGTATTATCAACAAGACACCATAAGTAAGATAAGTGAAGACCCTTACCGATTATTAGCATTTGGTGTTGATTTTAATGAATGTGATCGAATCTCACTGGCTCTAGGCTTTCAATTGGATGCTCCTATTCGGCTCGCAGCAGCAGCCGAGGAGGCGTTGTACTGTCACCTTTCTAGTGGGAGTACATTAGCAACACGATATGATCTAGACATATGGCTGAAACAGCTCTTACATATTCCCAATAATCCAGAAATAACAGAGAGCTATGTTAATCAAGCATTCACACTCGCCACATCGTGTGAAAACATTCTTGAGGTCGGTGAGAATGAATTACAGAGTGCTGGTGCTTTCACCATGGAAGCATATGTTGCTCAGCGATTGGTGAACCTCATCACAACCCCAAGTAAATTATCTATCGATGAAAAAAGGATAAACTACTATATCAATAAATACGAAAGCAAACAGTGTTTTAACTTAAGCTCTCTTCAAAAAGAAGCTATCTTTGGGGCTATAAAACATCGTTTTCTAATTATTAATGGTGGTGCAGGTGTAGGCAAAACTACATTATTAGATTCACTTTATTCGGTGTTTCGTGAGTTAGATATAAGACCAATACAAGTCGCACTTGCAGGCAAAGCAGCAAAAAGGATGGCAGAGGCAACAAATCAAGAGGCTAATACTATCGCAAGATTTATTAGAAACTTCAATGCTAATAGTTATGAAGGTAGACAACTTATTATTGTTGTCGATGAAAGCTCAATGGTGGACTTACCTAGTATGTACCGCCTATTGAGGTGTATTCCTAACTCTGCACATGTAATTATGTTAGGCGATATTGGGCAACTTCCACCTGTAGATTTCGGTCTTGTTTTCCATGAACTGGTGCCAATACACGACATTCCAAAAGTCACATTAACAGAGGTTCGTCGGCAAGATAAACTCTCAAACATTCCTGCTATTTCAGCTTCTATCCGTAATGGTATTCTTCCAACATTTAGCTACGATGATGTCGTCCATATTGATATCAATGGAGCCAATGCAATTCAAAAGAGAGCAGTCTCAATATATTTAGAAAAACCTGATGAAACACAAATAATTTGCGCTACAAACAAAATGGTTAATGATATAAATAAACGCTGCGTAGCATTGAATAACAGTAAACCATTAAAGGTATTTATAGAAGAAGCAAATCACTATTTAGATACTGAGTTTAAACTACATGACAAAGTAATGTGTTGCTCCAACCTTTATGCTCATGACCTGATGAATGGTTCCATAGGAACCATTTGCCAAGTTTACAACGTAATGAAAATTATAAATAATGATAACACCGATGAGCCTTTGTCTAGCTTTGGCAAGATTCTATGGGATGACGGCATAGAACGAGAGATCTCGTTGGATATAATCAATGCCCTTCGCCACGCTTATGCTATGACGATTCACAAGAGTCAGGGTTCACAGTTTAAGCAAGTCATCATTGTTCTGGATAAGGCCCCAAATATTGATCGAACAATGTGTTATACCGCGATTACACGAGCCGTAGAAAAGGTCTACTTGATCGGGCCTCTGAATATTCTGAGCCAAGCACTAACACATGAGTCAGCGAGCAAACGAAATGTTGATCTTGGACATAAGGTTAAAGCGTTGCTAATACAAGCAATGGCTGATTCTCCTTTTGCTGCTGATAGATAACCGCATGAAATTACTAGCCCTTTGATTCTCAGCCAAGTCTATCTATTCTGACCGTTCATCAAGAGGCACTTCTAAACGCCATCAGCCCCCTCAAAAGCCTCTCCACGGCCTCCAGCCTGCCCCGCAAATCGCGACTTTCTGCAACGGCATTGCTTATGGCCCTTTCAATCGCTGGATCCAATACGGAGAAGTCCGATCTTAACTCCTGGTACTCAGCAAGCATTGAATCACATTCCTGCAACGCCTGGCGGTAGTGCTCTGCTCTCGCCCTTAACCCTTCCAGAACGGATTCATACGTTTCCGGCTCACGCTCCTTACCCGATACCGTTACATGCGCACTCGGCCCAATAAATTCCTCTTTGAAATGCACTTCATCGAACTGGGGAGTCCTTATGAAATGAGAAAAGCGCTTCCCATCATCAACATGCTTCCTTTTTAGAAGTCCCTGATTTACGAGCTTGATCAGATGCCGATAAATGAAGGTATAACGCCGCTTACGTATCTGCGATTCTGCTTTGTCACCAAAAATGGCATTTACAAATCCTATCGCAGTGAAGTCATCCATGTGCAGTCGAATGAGTGCGGTGTAGAGCGCGGTGGGTAACCACACAGTCTGGGAGCTCATAAGTAATCCTTGGTCTCGAACGAAAACAATTAGTGGAAATCTAAACTCGATTGCGGATTATAATCCGTGGTTGTTAGCCAGACAACCAGAGATAGTGCTCGCCAGTGAGAGGCGAGACATGCAAGATCTAGCAAAAAAATTTGGTGATGCTGTACGTAATAGACGGCTTCAATTGGGCGTATCGCAAGATGCACTCGCATATGCGGCCGAAATTGATAGAAGCTACGTAGGACGAATTGAGCGTGGTGAGGTTAATATCACCCTGGAAAAGGCTTATCGTCTTGCCAGAGTAATGGGGTGTGACATTCGCGAGTTGCTGCCATAGATATATTTTCCAAATAATTATATCTTCACCCAGATAAAACTATATTTCCCTATAATTATTCACAGTGATGGTAATTAGCCTCATTGCCAGCTTTAGCATTTTCCTATTAGCTATTCCCCCCCCTGTAGCCTATCTATAGAAAGCGTCACAAACTGCCGTTTTCAGAAAATGCCTACATGGTCTCGATTGGCGCATTGATGATAAAGTGATCCTCTCACTACTCTTCATCGAGCCCTCTATACATGCAGAAACCAGACCTCAGAGACATCAGCCAACTTACCAAGGACGAGTTCAAGCGCATTCTAGGCCCTGTGGCTGGAAGCCTTGATGACGGGTCGAAGGTCATATTGGGGATGCAATCTGATGTGTTTGCTTGCTGCACTATCCAGGGAGATCAAATCTCGGTGAGGGGAACACCAAAGTTTGAGCAGGCCATCAAGTCAGCATATGCCCAAGCCAAGACGACAATGTGGTTCGGTTCGGCAGAGAAAGAGCGCCCGAAGGCAGAAACCATTCCTCCTGCTCTCAAGCCCAAAACCGATACAACGTCAGCCACAACCTATCGTGTACCTGTGCTCATCTACAAGTCGAAACGTGAGCCAGGTAAGAACGTTGATGGCAGCCCCGCCGAAGATATGACCTACGGCAAAATGACGGCAGAGCAGATCAAGGCTATCCCCATGTTCGTAGGGAAGATGGGAGATGACGGCTTTATTGGTGATCTCGAAAAGACTGACCCCAAGGTGTTCTTTAGTAGCTTCCGCAACATGGCCACATTGTTTGCAACTGGTGACTTGAAAATGAACATTCTGGCCATGATCGCCAAGTTCGAGAAATCTGAGGGGGGTGAATACCGGAACCAAGCGTTGACGAGAGCTGCGCGAGCTCACCCGACCACGATCAAGTTCTCAGATACCCTTATCAAGGAAGTAAAGGCAAAGCTGGCCGAACTTGATGGTGATGTGAACAAGCTTGTTCTGAGTGACTTGATGCAGCAATACAGCAAGACCTCCGGCTTTCGGTTACCTATCTTCAACTCTGCGGCGGATAAGGTGCAGGGCCTCACAATTGCGGTGAACGATGTCTGGGCAGGCAAGGCGGAAATCGCGACATATGAAAAGTTTGGCGACTTCTACAAGGGGACGATCAAAGTAACGCTATATGACCACTTCGGTCTCGATTATCCTGACATTGGCCCTGACCCCACGACCGGAAGAGTCAAGTTCTACGGCCTGGCGTCCGGTTTCAGAAGCTGGTTTGTTCTTCAACACTACAAGCGCTTTGCCTACAAGCCATTTTTGACCGTCATTGAACTCAGCTATCCATTCCAAGGGGAACTAAAGTGAGCGCAGCCGTGAAGACAGAGAGAACATGGGTATTCGTGTTGTTCATGCTCTATCACCTCTTGAATGCATCGATCCTGTTCATTCAGCCTGTCTATGACTGGTTTAACGATGAATACTCACTGACTGGCCTATATGTACTGCTCATGCCCTATCTCTGGGGTTTGATAACGATACTGGGTGCGATTTTGTTCTTGTCAGATCGCTCTTGGAAATACCTGGCAGGTAATCTACTCGGTGGTTCAATTCTTCTCTTTTGGTGGCTTAGACTGGCATCCCAATATTAGTTAGTATCGTCAGGCATATGAATGAGTAGACCGAATGGCATTTTCTTGGGGGTGGATTCATGCAGCGTAAGCTGCAAGCTCACAAGAGCTGTTCGAAACGGAAATGAGTTCCCGCCTTGTCTATCCACTGGTTGCAGTAGCTCCACCCAGCAGCAATAAATCCAGTTTTTCATCAGCTCCGGTCTGAGATTTTCAGCCTGTATCTCCATCCTCATTACCAGCTCTGCTGGTCTGCTGCATGTGTTATATTCGGCTCAAATATTGAGCTGAATGATGGGCGGGGTCGGCTCATTATTGAGACCTTAGCACGTTGGATGAGGAAATAATGGAACCATTTTGGATTTGGCAACAAGACGACTGGCCCCATTTTCGTTGGCAGGATAGCGAGATATTGCCCAGATTACGGCAGGTGCAACGCAGGCAGGGAATTCTAATCGGTAGTCATTCCAGGTTGGGGAACCCCGACCAAACGTTGGACACATTATTGGCTAACATCATCGCCTCGTCCGCTATCGAAGGCGAACGCCTCAATGCACAATCCGTGCGTTCATCCCTAGCTAGGCGGTTAGGGAGCCCACAAACTCAGTCCTATCCAGTATCAGAGCGCTCAGAGGGGCTCGCGGCCATGATGCTGGATGCCATCGACAACCATGAACAACCACTGACAATTGAACGACTTTACCAATGGCATCGTTGGCTGTTCCCCGCCAACGAATGGTCGGTGCAGCCAGTGAACGTAGGGCAGTTGCGAGGAGATGAGCCGATGCAGGTTGTCTCTGGGCGTGTTGATCGCCCCACCGTGCATTTTGAGGCACCGCCCAGAGCAACTCTGGACGATCAACTGGCCGAGTTCATCCCCTGGTTTAACCAGACTCGGCATGACCCCACGATGGATCCGCTTCTTCGTGCCGCAATCATCCATTTCTGGTTCGTGACCCTGCATCCCGTTGATGATGGCAATGGGCGGCTCACGCGGGCACTGACCGATCTCGCGCTGTCACAGGCTGACAGCCACAGCATCCGGCTGTATGCCATGTCAGTTGCCATTCTAGAGCTGCGGGGTGACTACTATCGAGCGCTTGAGTCAGCGCAGAGGGGCTCGCTAGATATTACCTCCTGGATCTGTTGGTTCCTCGACACACTGGATTACTCCATAGAGCTGGCGTTACAGGTTATTGACCGTTCTCTTGCCAAAAAACATTTCTGGTTGCAGCACTGTCATGATGGTCTGAGTCCAGAGCAAACCAAGGTTATTAACCGTTTATTGGATGGCGGCCAACAAGGTTTTGAAAATGGCATCAACGCCAGCCAATATCAAAAAGTCGCCGGAGTCAGCAAGGCGACGGCTACACGCCATCTGGCCGAATTGGTGGGTAGGGGGTGCATTGAGAAATTACCTGGTGGCGGACGCAATACACGCTATCAGATCCGCTTGCACACCGAGGGAGTTTGAAAAAGCATCGCCATGGGGTGTTATTTTTATTTGGTAGATAAAATCTGCGATTAACGTACCAATGACGATCTTTAGTTAAATATTGACGCCATGATTAGTTCCGTCAGGCATATGAACGAATAAACTTAGCCGACAGTCATTACTCTCAACAGACCTTTTGAGCGACAATAAACCATCGAGAACATCGGGATCTATTTCAGGAACATCACCAGCCATGAGATTTGAAAGCAGTTTGGTCACACTGAGACGTACCAGTTGCTCTTCGGCCAGCGCCTTTGCTCTCTGGACAACCTCCGGTGATTCGGATGAGATGATGTTCTCTAATGTCCTCCCCATACGGTGCTCCTACTACAGATAGAATTAAAGGCCCACGCCGAGCTGGCATGGGCTCTCAGCACTAGATCAAAAACTCTTCCAATGCACGACCATTAGCCACTGCTTCTGCGATGGTCTTGGGCATGCGACCTTGGCCAGTCCAGGTTTTCTCCTGACCGTCTTCGGTGTATTTGTATTTTGCAGGACGAGGAGCGCGCTTGCTCTTTACTGTACCCTCTGCTTTTGCAGTGGTTGCAGTACCAACAAGCTCACTCGGATCTATGCCCGCTTGTTTCAGCAGCTCGGTAAACTCAGCCAGTTTTTGCAGGCGTTCAGCGGACTCTTCTCTCAATTTGCTCTCTTGCTGCTCACGCTCAGCAAAAATCTCTTCGAATTTTTCTCTGATTTCGACCAGCTGCTCGAAAGAGAGCTCGCGCAATGCAGCTCGCAGACTACGAATATTCATCAGTATTTTCAAAAAATCGTTCATTTTTATCCTCATGTATCACATTTTTATATCAGGAAAATTATCTCTCAATCCCAGCATCAGCTCCACTGTTTTTGGCACCAAGATGATTCGAAAAAGCATCATTTAAAAATCCTGAGCTAAATTGCGTTTGGATCTACTTATTGGCCTAGCTCCAATCTGCTATGAAAATATGTAGCTAAAAATTAAATCCAAGTGGTAGTGAGCGTTGAGACCACCTCACCAGATGAGCCGATGAAGGATCTTGTTCGGCTCACGAAATGAGCCGATAGGACAATATCATTGGCTCACAGAATGAGTCGATGATAAGAAATTTTAGATTTGCCCCTTGAGGATCCAGACACTTCGCCCCTCTTAACTTAAGAGGAAGTCTTGGATGACTAGGCCACTACACATCCATGTCTCCAGAAAGCAAAAAACCCCGCAACGAGGCAGGGTTTCAGCATTTTTTCAACTTCGCACTCAGGGTAGCGACTCTCCCTTGTTTCAACTTCGCACTTAGGGTAGCGAATCTCCCTGTGCCTTGATTCTATGAAAGGTGAAGCCGCTAGTCAACATTATTACTGGCATAACCAGCATTGAGCACTTATTTGATATGTTATTTTTGGATGCCTTTGCACTCAAATTTTGGAGGTGTTTTCCAACCTGTAACGCGCCCGCTGCGTTTGTTGATCCTGCGGTATTCATTCCCCAACAGGATTTCCCATTCAGAGCCGTTCTCCGATAGAACCTGAAAAGTAGTCCCCAGCTCAATGCCTAAACCTGGTTCAGTACAGACCAACTCGGTCATCAGCCCTCCTCAATGCAGGGGCATTTGGTTGTTAATTTTCCACTCAAAACGACAGTTTGGGGTAGGATAGCTCATGAGAGGTCGTGTTTGTACAATGAGGAGTGCTACATGATGCCCTATGCAACCTATCATCCTAGTAGTGACGCAGTTACTCCGAACCGTCTCCTAGAAGGTCTTGGTATTCCTCGTGACCCACTAGGAGCACATCTATGGATCGTGGCTGGCGTTGCTCCTGGCATCATTCATCGACTGGCTGAATTGATGAGTGCAGACATAGGTTTGATATGCCGCTTAGCAGGCATTAGCCGCCACACTGTTGCTCGCAAGCTGAGGATTGGGGCTCCCCTATCAATCTCTCAGGGTGCCAGGGTATACGGCGTTGTACAGGCCCTCAATGCGGCACTATCCCTCAACAAGAACGATACTGCCAAGGCGTTGTCATGGATAAACAGACCAGCCTGGGGCCTCGGTGGCGTGGCTCCAGCCACATTGCTGAATACACCGATGGGGGTTCAGGCTGTTGTGAATTTGGTGGGACGGATTCAGCATGGGGTGTGCAACTAAATCGAGGGTTCTGATAGGCGAATCCCCACAGAATGCTTCAAAAACAACCAATCTCATCATTTTTTGAAATTTATTTCATTTACCCCACTTGAAAAATTCGGAAAACTGTCCATTTACTAATTATGAGAGCTTCAATTAAATTTAAGCAGCTCACCATTATTCCGCTGCTACGCAGCGAAGATAAACCAGTTTTGTACACCCACGGCTATTATTTCATCAATAAACACTCATAATTGAAGGTCATAACAATCTAATAACGAATTCTATCGAAGGAGATACCCTTACAATAACTGGTTAAATTAGTGCCTAAGGCACTGAATAGTAAAACTTCAATTTATTTCTTGCATATATATCAATCATATGGGATTCACGCTACATGGTGTCATGAACAGTAGTTATTGATATGCACTCGTAAATTCGATTCTTACCATCGCGTTTAGCGTTGTAAACCTGAATGTCAGCTGCATTTATAAGCTCTTTTGCACTAATATCTTTTTTACTAACAGCAACCCCACCACTGAGTGTTACTCGAAGAGCATCTTCACGCCAGTCCAGATGCTCAACACCATGCCTTAATGCCTCCAGTAAAGATATCGCTAAGTTCCCTGAGCCCACTTCAAACAATACAGCTAATTCTTCTCCACCATATCGACAGAACCAGCCATGCTCATAAAAAATTGAATTTCCAAGTTTCGCTACTCTTTTTAATACAGAGTCACCAGTTTGGTGTCCGAACGTATCGTTCACTTTTTTAAAGTCATCTAAATCTAACAGTGCTAAATAAAATGGTTCTTGCTTTTTTAATAGCTGAGATAGCTTTATGTCAAAAAATCTACGGTTGTATAAACCTGTCAGTTGGTCAACATTAGCCTGTAAGCGAGCTTCTGATAATTCATGTGTCGATTTTGCCACTTCGTCATACACATGTGATAACTCAACCATTCTATTCTTAGGTGATTTTAATGAATTGTTACGACTTGACCGAATAACATTTGATAGCTCATTGAGCATTTTTTGAAAATATTTAGACCAAGCCAAAGCTAGCAAGAGATAAAAAATGCAGGTCAGTGCGATGATACCTTGAACATTAAGCGACACACTCTCAATGACACCTTGTAATGTAGATTCTGGAACGACACTAACCAAGATCCAGTCTTGACCATCGACTTTGTTATATGCCACAAACATCTCAGATTCTTTATCATGGAATACGCCTTTTTCTTTTGTGAACTTTGAAAGCCAGGTCATATTTTTCATGGGAGTAAACATTAGCTCTTTATCTGGATGAACTAAAATCTTACCAGCCCCATTCACCAACATCTGATACCCAGCATCTTGCTTATAATTAAGCCACTTTGATATGGGTTGAAGTAATGTATCAATTGAAAAAACACCAACTAACTTCCCTGTCGGATCTTCAATTGTTTTAGCTAATGAGAGGGATAGCGTTCCGTAAATGTAGTCGTAATATGGTTCAGTCCAAACCATCTTGCCTTTATTTTTAACGGCAAGTTGATACCATGGCCTTATGCGTGGGTTAAAATTTGAGTCTGGTTGCCATTCAGGATGAACAAGCAATTGTCGATGCTCTGTGCCAACATAGATGTATTGTAGCCCAGCAGTTTCCTGATAACGCCGCCAGTCCTTTAAGTATTCAGACTGATGTTTGATCTTGTTATCTATAAAGTCTTTATAATCAACATTGCGATAGATAAGCTCAAACTGTGTTGTGAGGGTATCAATATATGGCTTAATCAAAACATTATGAAGTTGATCATTCTTGGATACTAACTGTTGCTGTAAATCACGTTGCAGAGTGACGGTCATATGATAGTAATAAATGGCCCCGAGAATTAATATGGGGACGAAAAGCAGAACTAACCCAAGACGCATGCGGGAAATCAATGACCATGTTTTCCACTGGGTTTTATCACTCATTACACCGACATCCTGTCTGAAAAAATCTGATGGGCTAACCATACCAGAAAGCTTTAAATGAGCCCATCATTGTGATCACCCTCCTCGAACCTGAACGAGCCCCCTCAGGACGACTTGCTCGATAACTACTTACTACCGTTCATACAATCTGAACGTTAAGGTTTGTCTACGATGAAGACGATGGCCTGAGCTTTAAAGTCATAAGTGTCTGAATATATTATATTTTCAATGGTATGTGTCACACTGCATCAAATTTATAGTAACAATAGCCAAAGCCCCGAACACATCTACAGAGACACCTTCAGGCACAGTGTTCAGATCTAATCGCCTGGCCTCCCCAAACAACCTAGTGGTGTGCTGTTCGAGAATCTCATCCAGCTCTAAAGATGAGATGAATCTTCTCCAGCGAGGGTGAGCCTTAAAGTCCTCTATAACGCAGTGTTGCAAGCATAAATGTGGGACTTCGACCCACCCGCCTGAGTCAACGGAGGTATGTACCTTGGCTTGAAAAATGACTCTGACCATCGTGAAACATCCAGATGCAAAAACTGGGAGACTTGATGATATGAGGTTAGTTCATTAATGACAAACAAGTTAACTGCGGAATGGCTTTTTGCTAGGATGGTCGAATAAAACTAGGGGGATTCTAGGCGAGCTCTTGTTTGTCGAGCGAGCGACAACCACGCTACCAAGAGTGCAAACACTGCTCCTGTCATCAAAGATGAGATGGCTCGAAATCATAGGTCTACCTACTGTAATATACTGTCAGTACATCAGATCTACAGATGCACAGTATATGTTGGCAGCGTACAGTGCCCACACAACAAGGAGATGTTGATGCAAAGCCCTGTAGTACCGGATAACGAACCGCTTCGCTTAGACGCATTGCGCCGTTTAGCGATACTTGATAGCCCCGCAGAGGAGCGTTTTGACCGGATTACCAGGATGGCTCGCAACATGTTTGATGTGCCCATCGCATTGGTTTCATTGGTGGATGAAAACAGACAGTGGTTCAAGTCATGTTGTGGGTTGCCGGTATTGGAGACACCGCGAGACATTTCTTTTTGTGGTCATGCAATTCTCGGTGAAGAACTGTTGGTAGTTGAAGACGCGGCCCAAGATCCACGATTTTCTGACAACCCCTTAGTCACGGGGGAACCACACATTCGCTTCTATGCAGGCCATCCACTAGAAGTTGGGAACGGTTTGAAGCTGGGTACATTGTGCATCATAGACTCTAAACCCAGGGGTTTTAGCCCACGAGACCAAGCGCTGTTAGCTGATTTGGCATCCATGGTTGAGAGTGAGTTACAAGCCGTTCAGAGAGCAACCATAGATGAATTGACGGGGATAACTAACCGTAGAGGATTCATGCTGCTCGCCGAAAAAAGTTTGAAATATGCATTTCGTGTAAAACACCCAGCGGCCTTACTTTTTTTAGATCTAAATCACTTCAAACTAATTAACGATAAGTTTGGTCATGACATTGGCGATGACGCGTTGCGACATATGGCCGAGTTGTTATGCCGAGTATTCCGCGATGCTGATATATTCGCTCGCCTTGGTGGGGATGAATTCGTTGTCCTTTTACCTGGCACTGGTAGTGAACATTGTCAGAGAATTAAAGAGCGGCTGAATCATGCAATAGATGACTTCAATAGTCATAGTGGTAAGCCATACCAGTTGTCATGCTCCTTAGGAATTGTTATTTACGATGCTAGTATTCCACCTGATTTAGATCAACTACTCCGGCAAGCAGATGAGGAGATGTATGTATGCAAAGGGCTGCGTTCATAATAGGCATCGATTCATTCTATGTCGTTCGGCGTTGTAACTCTAGATACAGGGCGTGCGAGTAATCTTTAAAGTTAAATATGTAAATATTACAAAGCAATCCAGTAGTCATCATATATTTTTCATTTAAAAATGAAGAAAGTTTAATTTTGAGCTATATTGAGCGTATGATATGTCAATGTGAGATCTATATGTTTTCACAAAACCTTATAAAAAACATATTTTATATTTTTTTCATTATATTCTCGCTAGGTGTAAGTGCTGTTGAAAACACTATAGTTTTGGTGAGTTCAGATGACACCTTCAAATCAAGGTATGGATGTTGGCTTCATAATATTTACAGCGAGGCATTCTCCAGACTAGGATATAAACTAATTTATCGTGGCGTTCCTGGTGGACGAGCCCCAATTCTGGCTGAGAATGGAAGTGTCGATGGAGAGATACATCGACCATTAGAATATCAGCAACAAACAAAAAATATGATTAGAGTGAACGAGTCACATTTTTATGTGACTATCGAGGCATATGTATATGATAAAAAGTTAGAATTTAATTCTTGGGATGACTTAAACAAAGATGGTTTAAAGATTGAGTTTAGAAGAGGTTCTAAGCGCGCAGGAGAGGTTCTCTCAAAGTTGATTAAACCATCTTTACTTACTGATGTGAATACGACAGAACAGGGATTGAAAAAACTGATAAAAGGGCGTACAGATATATTTATTGAGCAAACCCTTGTATTTGATAAAAACAAAAAAGACCTACTTGAAAGCTCACCAGAATACGAAAAAGTACATTCGGCTGGCGTTGTAGATAAATTAGAAGGCTATGCCTATCTTAATAATAGGCATTTTACGCTAGCACAAAGATTAGCCTCTACGCTAAACATGATGAAAGTGGAAAATAAGATTGAACAGTTGAAAGATAAATATTGCTACCATGATTAACTAGAAATATTTTTTGCCGCGCATTGTAATATCATCCTCCATGGTCTCCCCTTAGCCGCAAGGCTTCCATTGAGGCCGCTCATGATGTGATGCTGGCTTGGTCTCCTGTCGAGTTGAATCCCATGCGAGAAGCTAATGTGTTAACGATCACACTACAACTAAAATCCGTCATATGTAATGCTACATTCCATTCTGTTGCATCTCAAAGAATGCCATACTATTTGCGTTTAAAACCGATATGAAAAAAGGAAGCAAGGATGCAACCTCTTCATGAAACCTCAGATCCCGACTTTCTACGCCTAGATGCGTTACGCCGTCTTCAAGCACTTGATTCCCCTACAGAGGAACGTTTCATTCGTATAACAAGGATGGCTCGTAATATTTTTGACGTGCCTATTGCCCTAATATCCTTTGAAGATAATGAGCATGGATGGGCTAAACCTTGTTATGGTTTAAACATGCATGAACCACTTCCGAATATCTCCTTTTGTAAAAAAGGGTTTCTCACAAAGAGCATGCTTGTTATAGAGGATACAACTCAAGATCCCCTATATGCTGAGAATCCGATGGTTATTGGGGAGCCATATATTCGCTTCTATGCTGGACACTCATTAGTCATAACGAATGGACTGCACATTGGTTCCTTGTGCATTATAGATCGGAAGCCAAGGGTTTTTGGTGACAAAGAGAGACGTTTATTTACTGACTTAGCATCTACAGTTGAGAGCGAGTTACGTGCTGTACAAATGGCTACAATAGATGAACTTACTGGGATCACTAATAGACGAGGGTTTATTCTTTTAGCTGAGAAATATTTGCAGCATGCATTTAGAACAAAGAGAAGTCTTTCATTATTGTTTATCGATTTGAATAATTTTAAATCGATAAACGATCGCTTTGGTCATGATGTGGGAGATGATGCATTGTGCCAAGCTGCCAGACTAATAAATATGGTTTTTAGAAACTCTGATATTTGTGCAAGATTAGGTGGTGATGAATATGTAGTTTTAGTTCCTGAGACAAACTATGAGTATTTACAATATATGCGTAGTAGGATAAATATCTCATTTGATGAATTCAACTTACACAGCGGTAAAGCCTACACCCTATCTTGCTCAGTAGGTATAGTGAGCTATAATCCCACGACTCCACCAGATCTAAACATGTTACTTCGATTAGCAGATGACGAAATGTATCGTTGCAAGCAAGATGGATAAATTAGATGCTAGCCATGGGTAAATTAATTATGTGTTCTCAGCAGGAGATTAATGAGTTACAATGATAAGAGCAACATGAACTTTTTTATCTGTGCTCATTCAGATTATTAAATCTACTTAATAGTTCTGTTGTGCGCCCATATAGTGACGGCGACTCTTGATTTTAGATTAAGTTTTCTTAAAATATTTTTCACATGTATTTTTACAGTCCCTGGTGATATGAATAAAAGTTTGGATATAACTTTATTCGAGTGGCCCTCAGCAAGAAGCTTTACTACATCAATTTCCCTATGGCTTAATGATTCGATAATGCCAACATTTATTTCTGATGATAAACTTAACATGAGTTTATTTTTTGGCTGAGGGCTTTCAACTGATGCATCTGCACATATACTCTTAATGCAGCTGATTAAATCAAGCGGTTCAATATCTTTTAAAAGATATCCATTTGCTCCGAACCTAAACGCTTCTACAACATCAATTTCCAAATCTGACTCGGTGAAGATAACGACCTTGCTTTTTATTTTCTTTGCTCTGATTCTCTTCAGCGTTTCTAATCCATTAAGCACTGGCATTTGAAGGTCAAGCAATATTAAATCTGGTTCATATTCTACTGCCAGATCTAATCCTTCTTTACCATTGCCAGCCTCTGCAATCACCTTCATAAGGTGATCTGTTGAGAGTGTAGCTTTGACTCCTGCCCGCAATATAGCGTGGTCATCTACAAGCAATACTTTTAATGCTTGCATTTCTTCGATTGAAACTTTGTTATCCATAACTACATTCTCAATACCATGCTAGCGTCACATTACACCATACGTGCATAAAAAAACACTATAAATCAACACGTTAACCGATATTCAGGATGCAACTCTATAATGGCCCATAGCTATGTATCTTTATCATTTTAACCCCAGTCGTTTGGCTAGACGATGTAAGTTACCACAATCAATGTCTAAGGCTCGTGCTGTTGCAGCCCAATTATCATTATGATCTGCTAGTACCTTTTTAATTAACGCAGACTGAAATGCATCAGTTGATGCTCTCAAACCCATTTGGTTACTAGCGAAGTCATCCATATTTTCGGTAGGACTTATGCCAGATTGAGGCATTGGTGGTATAGCTATACTGAAATGATGGGTTGCAAGCGTCAGAACCGGACTTCGTTGCTCTGCTCTAGCCAATACGGCACCACGATGAATGGCATGCTCCAGTTCGCGCACATTACCAGGCCAGTCATAGCCCTTCAAAAGATGCAGTGCTTGAGGTTGGATCCGCAGTTGCTCTAACCCCATACTCACTCGACAGCACTCGCAAAAGTAACCAGCCAGCAAGGAGATATCATCCTCTCTGTCTCTCAAGGCTGGTACATGTATAGGGAAAACACTCAGGCGATGATAGAGGTCTGCTCGAAACTCGCCATCGATGACCGCTTTCTTCAAGTCTCGATTCGTTGCAGCAAGCACACGTACATTGACTTTTAGTGGAGTGTCATCACCAATCCGCTGCAAGTCTCCATATTGAATGACACGTAGCAATTTTGCCTGCAATGATAAGGATAATTCACCAATTTCATCCAGGAACAATGTGCCCTTATCCGCTAGTTCAAATTTACCCGCACGGTTATGAATAGCGCCTGTAAACGCTCCCTTCACATGTCCAAATAGTTCACTCTCTGCTACGGATTCCGGTAGAGCTGCGCAATTGAGATATACCAATTTGCGATCTGCCCGTGGCGAGCCAAGATGTACAGCTTTTGCTATTAACTCCTTACCTACACCCGTTTCGCCCAAAATTAGGACGTTTAAATCAGTATTAGCAACTATATCTACTTCATGCTTTAGCTGCTGCATCGCCCGAGAATGCCCGATTATCTCGAATCTATCTGCACCTGTTGGTGTTGAAGGTATTAATGGCTCACTGCTCTGGCGAGCTAAACGCTCTAGTAGTAATGAGTTACTTAACGCCGCTGCCGCTAGTGCACCAACTAAACGCAACTCTTCATCGCTAATGTCATCAAACTGGGCAGGATTCATTCCATCGATGGTCAATGCACCAATCAAGACTTGATCGGAGAACAGAGGTAAACCAACACAAGCATGCACCTTAAATTCTGCATGATCAGGGATCAAGCCATCATAGGGGTCTGGCAAGTTACTATCTGCCGGAAAGCGTACTACGTCACCAGCACGAGCAATTGCCTCCATGCGTGGGTGCTCCTTGATGGCGAAACGGCGTCCTAATACGTCCTGCATTAAGCCATCGATGGCGAGCGGGATGAACTGGCCTCCTTCGTACCGTAGCAAGGCTGACGCATCTGAGTTCAGTAGGCTGCGAATACTCTGGATAAGGCGGTGGAATCTGTCTTGATGTGAAATCCCCAGCTGTATGTCTATAGCAATACGAGCCAAACTGTCTGTCGAAATCATTGTTAGTGTCCAAATGACATTAATGCTGTCATTTAAACAATATCAATACTATGTCATTTTAACAAGAAAATAAACTAAGTCTCATAAAAACAATGAGTTATGAGTTGGCATGTTAGCTGCAATAGTTGATATCAAGAAATACCAACTATTACATACTGAGGAATTGCCAGATGACCATTCATGTCAAAAACAACATTCACTGGGTCGGCCAACGGGACTGGGAAGTTCGAGATTTTCATGGTACTGAGTACAAGACAAACAAGGGGACGAGCTACAACAGCTATCTCATCCGTGAAGGGAAGAACGTGCTGATTGATACAGTCGATCATAAGTTCAGCCGAGAGTTCGTTCAAAACCTTGCAGCAGAGATCGATCTTAACCTTATCGATTATGTGGTGATCAACCATGCTGAGGAAGATCACGCAGGGGCACTGACCGAATTGATGGCTCGTATCCCAGGCACTCCGATTTACTGCACTCACAACGCTATCGACTCAATCACGGGACACCATCATCATCCTGAATGGAACTTCCATCCAGTCAAAACAGGCGACAGTCTCGACATCGGTAATGGCAAGCAGCTGGTGTTCATTGAAACACCTATGCTGCACTGGCCCGACAGCATGATGACCTACATGACTGAGGACGCAGTGTTGTTTTCTAACGATGCCTTCGGTCAACACTATTGTGATGAGCATCTGTTCAATGACGAAGTAGATCAAACCGAATTGATGGAGCAGTGCCAACGGTACTACGCAAATATCCTCACCCCATTCAGCCCACTTGTGACAGCTAAAATCAAAGAGGTGCTTGGATTCAACCTGCCAGTAAGCATGGTGGCAACCTCCCACGGTATTGTCTGGCGTGAGGATCCGACCCAAATTATTCTCAAGTATCTGGAGTGGGCAGACCACTACCAAGAAGATCGTATCACCCTGTTCTATGACTCGATGTCAAACAACACCCGTATGATGGCCGATGCCATCGCACAGGGTATTCACGAAGTTGACCCTGGGGTCGCAGTCAAGATCTACAACGTAGCCCGCCACGATAAGAACGAGATCCTGACACAAGTGTTCCGCTCCAAGGGAATACTCGTGGGCTCATCCACAATGAACAACGTCATGATGCCTAAGGTGGCAGGCATGCTGGAGGAGATAACTGGCCTGCGCTTTAGAAACAAGCGTGCTTCTGCATTCGGCAGTTACGGCTGGACTGGTGGTGCAGTAGATCGTATCCAGACCCGATTGATGGATGCAGGCTTTGATATCAGCATTTCTCTGAAAGCCAAATGGCGACCAGATGGTTCTGCACTGGCAGAGTGCCGAGAGCATGGACGCCAGCTCGCTCGTCAATGGGCGTTACATCCTATTGAGGTGCCTCGCCCAGAAAAAGCAGCCCATCAAGTGCCATTCACTGTTGATATCTCCCCTGTAGAGGAGACCACCCAGTCAGTTGTAGCCGGAGTAGACGATGAGCAAGCAATGCTTTGCACAGTCTGCCAGTGGGTTTATGACCCCGCCTTAGGTGAACCGGATCAATTGGTTGCGGTTGGCACTCCCTGGAGCCTTGTACCGGAGAGTTTCCTTTGCCCTGGCTGCGGCATCGGCAAGGAGGTATTCGAACCATGCGCAGTGGAGGCATGTGTATGAGCGCATTAAATGAGCATTATGCTGGTTCCAGCCAGGATATAGTCATCATCGGTAGCGGCTTTGCCGCTCAGCAGTTGGTAAAAAGCTTGCGTAAATTAGATGGTGAAAGACCGATCCGTCTTATTACCGCTGATAATGGCAATGAATATAACAAACCGGACTTGAGTCATGTGGTCAGTCGTGGTTACACCGCCAGCGCAATGACAAAGTTGACGGGGGCTCAATTTGCTGAACAGCAACGTATCATTCTGTCACCTAATACGATTGTGCATAGCATTAGTCCGAATAACAAAATGGTACACACAAATAATGGCGATTTTTCTTATGGCCAGCTAGTGCTGGCAACTGGGGCCAGTTCTATACTGCCTCCCGTTCCCAACTCGGATAAAATGGTAACCCTCAATAGCCAAAATGATTATGCCAATGCCGAACAATTAATTAAGAATGCAAAACGCATTATGGTACTCGGAGCAGGTTTGATCGGCTGTGAGTTGGCTATGGATATGGTGGGTCAAGGCCGAATTGTGACGCTTGTAGATCTGGCGGACAGCCCCCTAAGTACATTAATGCCAGCCGCATTGAGTCAACCGTTACTGCAAGCCTTACGGGGGCAGGGGGTTGACCTAAAACTTGGTCTAGGTATCAAGTCGATACAAAGAGAAGATGCCAACGAATCCTTTACGATAGAGCTCACTGACAGCAGTTTCAGTGAACAGGATCTTGTCATTTCAGCTATAGGTCTACAACCGAATCTATCCTTAGCGATGAATGCGGGACTGGCTGTAAGGCGTGGAATTGTAGTGGATGAATACCTGAGAACATCGAGTGAGCACATTTATGCGCTTGGTGATTGCGTTGAGTGGAAAGGTGAATTACGCCCCTTTTTGCAGCCAATTGTTCTCGGTGCCAATGCATTATCTAAAACTCTGATTGGTAAGCCAACACCACTAACGCTTCCTCCAATGCTAGTGAAGGTAAAAACACTTCAATATCCTTTGCAGTTAGCTGGTAGAACAAAAGGTACAGACCTTTCATGGCAGTTTAGATGGAATAAAAATGGAATGGTCGCAGAAGCTCGCAGCGAGGATGGTGAAATGTGCGGCTTTGTCGTAGGTGGAGACCAAATGGGAGCTGCATTCCCACTTCTACGCCTTCTTTCTAGATGAATAATTGCTGGCTGAGCATATGCTCAGCCTTACTTAATTTCATAGATTATTAAGGATAAAACATGTCGCTACTGCATAGTATACCAGCTCATTGGGTTGTTCGCCGTTCAACCCCATTCTTTACAAATGAAAACGTACCACAGGCTCTATTAACCCATCACAATACAGCTGCTGGCGTATTCGGTCAGTTATGTGTAATGGAGGGGACGGTAACATATTACGGTTTTGCTGATGAAACAGCGAAGATACCTGAAATTACGCTTGTAATCCGAGCCGGAGAGTTTGCAACCAGCCCACCTCAGTATTGGCACAGGGTTGAACTATCTGAAGATGCTAGATTCAATATCCACTTTTGGGCTGAAAACGTAAGCTCAGATACCCCGCTCATTAAGACGAGAGAATAAATTACAATCTGGTCATCGCCACAAACAAGGCTAACTACCCATCCAGATCAAAATAAACAACTGGAATGTTGTTTATGATTGGCTGTTTTTTCGATGGGGGTTGGCTAGATGAGTGGGATTGAAACCATAACCATGCTGAGTGGCTTGGTGTATCTGTTGTTGTTCCAGTGGCATGAGCGTTCAGGTTGGTCTTGGCAGCTGTTCCTGATGCTAACCGCCGCTGTATGGTTGACGGTAGCAGCCAAGCCACCACTAAGTAGTTTAATCGTGCTTGCTGTCGCTATTGTCATGCTTTATAGATATAAATTAATATCCGTATTATATGATTCGGGAGATCAACAACTTCGTAGTTTAGTTAGATATTTCTTAGTTACATCGTGGGGATTTGTAACAATACAGTATGGTGTTTATATTTTTCAACTCCACCAGGGTGACCTACCTTGGCTGTCTAGACCTGATATCGTAGATGGCTTTCTACCTATAGCGGGCGGTCTTGGCTTGCGGGCGTTGTTGAGTTTGGGCATTACTGATTACCACCATCCAGCTGCAACAATCACAGTCTTGGTTATTTCCTTATCTGGACTCATTTTAGGTCGTGCCTTCTGCTCATGGTTTTGCCCTCTTGGGGTTGTCGGTGAATGGCTGCATCATTTTCGAAATTTGCTGCTACCAGGTGAGTGGGCTCCGCCAAAATGGCTAGACCTACTGCTCAAATCTCAGAAATTTCTAGTTCTATCATTTCTGATGTTCATAGTTATTCTTGCTGTTCCAAATGTTGCACTGCCAGGGTACTTGATGAGCCAGTATCACCAAGCTGCTGACATGAAAATGGGAGCCTTCTTTTTCAACTTGAACTTTATATCAGGTATTTTTTTTGTTTGGGTATTAAGTATCACGATGTTTTTCAAGCAAGGCTTCTGTAGATACCTATGCCCTTATGGTGGATGGCTTTCCTTGCTGGGGCTTCTGACACCATTGCGTATTCGCAGGTCTTCCAGCAGCTGTTTACGAAGCAAGGGATACGATTGTGATAAATGCAGTAGAGCATGTCCATCAAGAATACAGGTTCATGAACTTATATCAGTCAGAAATCTTGAGTGTACAAACTGTTTAACTTGTATCTCTGCATGCCCAAAACAAGCTAATGCTATTCATTTTGGCACTGCGAATAAAAAGGTTTCAGCAAAGAAACTGCTTGCAATGTTGTGTGTTTTACTTCTCTTAATGCCATTGCTAGCTCATGTGATTTTCGATTTTTGGACAAGCAACACACCATTAGAACAACGCCGCTACCTATTGGATATTCTGTCGAGTCTTTCACATTAGAGTTGATGTCTTATCTCACAAAAGCATAAATAATCAACATTGATGAAATAAGGTGTATCCAGGTTAGATTTCGATAGTTGGTATATTAACTTAGATAGCGTTAGGGTATATGTATTCAATGGATAGAATCACTATATACCTAACGCATATCATGGTTAGGTAAGTCACGCCACATATAGCCTTCATTAATATATGCTGGATTAGATTTTAACTTTGATAGCACTTCATTGATATCAGATATAACTCTATAACCCCACTCAGTTTTCGGTGCAGCAACATAAGTTGATATTTCTTTTGGCTGTCCAGCTATCGGAAGAACTTTGAACTTCCCTAGATAAGCCTTTTTATTTAAATCAGATACTGTTGATGAGCCATACCCAAACTTACTTTCTGTGTAATAGATAATTTCCTCTGGGTATGCGATGGTAAAACCATTTACATCTTTTAATAGCATATCCAGGACATTACCCATCGGAGCATTGAGAGAGTAGTTAACTCTCTTATTTGTTTTATCTTTAATTGCGAGGTCAAATTTACTTCCATATGAACGAGATGCTATGAAATAGCCAAGTTTATCCTTCGATTGAATCAACCGAAGCAAATCAACACCGTCTCCATCAATTATATACTGCTTATAAGTGTTAAGCTCACTGGATGGTATGATTACATGTGGTGCAGTTGATAGTGTTTTATGAAAAGTAGAAAATGTTTGATACTTCTCTCTTTCAGGTGTCTTTATCATATTTCCACAAACAACTTTCTGTCCTTGCTCCATCATATGCCGGATCCTGGCGATGTTAGCCCATATGATCACATGGTTATACTGGGGCAATTCAGCTCTGATCATAGCGTCAGTAACATCAACCACACCTCTACCTGAATAGCTACCATCCTTAATATAAAATGGAGGGATATCATATTGAACCCAATGGATTGTCTCTTTTGCAGTTACATCGACAGATATAATAAAAGAGATGAGTATTAGAAGAATCCTTTTCATGGCAATTTCACCTCTCTATTATACTGATATAAACCATAGTGCGGCGATTAGTCAGCAACACTAACATCTTCACAAGAAAATATTGGCATACGTATGCGCTTTCGTAAACCTACTAACGTAGAAATTTCTGGTTTTCTGTATCGTCAAGGATGGTGCTGAACGTTGATACGCTGAACTCTCCCGCTTGTCGCCATACACGGCAGCATGAGGCTTGATTGTTGCTGTCCCATAGAGCCCATAGAGCTTGTACGCTATGTGGCGTGCTCTTGAGATCAAGTGCTGTCAGTCAATGGTTAGATAAAAAATGGTTTTCAGGTGAGAACCACACCTACACAATCAGTATTTGAAAATCATGGAATTTTGATATATGAACTATATTTTCGCCTTAAATCATCAATATCTTTTTTTGCTTTCCTTTCTTTTTCCTCTAGTGCTTTTATCTCATTTGATTTTTCTTTCAACAACTGCTCAAACATTACTTTAGCCAGCTCTCTTGATTTAATATCCACGATGCTTGCCAAGTCTTTGGATTTTTCTGTTAAGGCATCTTCTCGTGCTTGTAGTGAGATGAGGCTATCATTTAAATTTTTCTGTATTAGATCTAAGGAAGCTGAACGCCTACGTATTTCGACTTCATTAGCATCAAGCTGAGCCTCTTTGGCTTTAATGGTTCTATTTATATCATCAACCTGTGAATAAAACTCAGCCTTAAGTTCATCTAAATTGAGAAGATCGCGTAGTAAGTCTTGCTTTTGATCAACTTCATCTTGTATATGATAGAGACGGTCTTTCAATTCCATTTCAAAGCTTCTGTATTGATCTTCCAATAGGATTATTTTTTCCTGTGCCTCTAAAATAGACAACTCTTTTTCTTTTAATACTCTCTCCCATCTTCTCAGAATTGCGTTAGCCTTGCCTTCTGCATGCCGAGACTGTTGAATTACTCGCTGCATATCACTTAGCTCAGATTGACTCGTATTTTTTATCGCGTTGTATTCTGCATTAAGCCTTTTAACCTCTGCATCATGTTTTGAACTCAATGATGAATACTGATGCTGTAAAGATAATAACTGCTGCCTATTATGGGAGTACATCATTTCGGAGAAGTTGCCAATAGGAGCCACAGACACCCATTTTTTAGGGCATTTTTTAAGATAATCTCTAATCTCTTCTTTTGAGATTATCTCTCCTTTCACACGAAATAGACTAAGGTCAAGTTCAACGCAGGTTGCATTCACCATTTTTAATTCTTTAATTTTTTCTCGACCACAAAAGTGCGTAACTGCAACTTCGATGAGAACCTTCTCTCCATCGATGAACCCAATTACATCCGGGATAACTCGGCCCTCATAAACCTCACATACCATCTCATCAAAAACTATGTTTTTATGGATTGGGTTTATAGTTCCAATCGGCAGTATCAACTGCCTATCCGTTGCTAAAACCTCTTTAGCCAAGATATGTATTTCGGTTTCTGGCCTCCAGGTACAGGAATTCTGCTCGATTGAATTAGGCTCATGAGCAAAATAATGGGCTTTAACTTGCCCTTTCATAGCCCAGACAGCGCCCTGACAACCTATGCATGTGCAATTGCATGCTTTTCCACTCACAACGTCTTTGACATCAACGATATGGCCGTTGTCATCAAGGGCGCGAGTCATCAGGATTCTTGCCATATCTACCCACAAATGAAACTATTAATTAAAAAATTATAGCGTAATAAATATATTATTTTTAGGTCACAATAATTTGTGAAGTGGTACATGTGAACGCTGTGCCATGTATGAAATCAAACACTCCTTTTTTAATTTTACAAGCTGTGAGATGTGGGTTATTAATGCGCTCACTTGGAGAGTAACCAGAACCGGTATCTAGAAATAGTTGATTCCCGACAAATCGGGGGTAGTCCACAGGGGTATGTCCAGAAATAATAAGGTCAACTCCTGATATGGAGTTTTCTTCCTCAGATGAAATGACACTTCGCCCCCACAGGATCTCACGCCGATATTCATTTAAAACAGAGTCACAGATTGGCCATGTCTTCATTGGAACCTCTGAGTGAATAACCCCAATATGATAATCTTCAAGCTCTACTGATAAAGTGAAGCTCATATTGTTCACGATAAGGGCTCGACACTCCTGGCGCTCCTCATCTGTAAGTGAGAACCACCACCCCCCACCGTTTCTTTCCCAAATAGAGCGTTTATATGGTGATGAATTATCTTCATCCAGAATGAATTCCTCATGGTTACCTACAACAGAATAGAACCAACCTTGCGCCGTTAACCTCAAACACTCTAGTGAACATGCCCCACGATCAACTAAATCGCCCGTGCAAATTACCCTATCAATATCAGGATCAAAGTTCACCACAGACAGAATGCGCTTCAAAGAAGTAATTTGCCCATGTAAGTCACCAATAAAATAATCTGTCCCCAGATTATTTTTCTTGAGTATCTTGTGAGTTATAATATTCATTCCACTCATTGCAGCCACCAAAAAAATATGGAATACTTAAACATAATACTCTATAATGTTTTATTGTATATGATAAAGAGCAAGAGTTGAATATGAGTCCTCTAATTACAATAAAATCAGCTTCATTGGCGAACGTTGATAGCTCGCAAGATGCGTTCGACTCAGAGTTTGCTCTTGTAAACAGCTTGCAATCTCTTGTGAGAAAGCAATTTAAGAAAAATATCGGTTTTGAAAGAGAGTTCGACTGTGGTTTTGGCATAGCTGATGCAATCATCTTCGAGTATAAGAGAAGGAAAGCAGCCTTAAATTTGGGGCAGATCACACCTTCTTGGGCATACACACTCAAACAGTTGCCATTAAAAACCAACTTTGATGCCGAGCACATTTCTAAAATTTCAGGCGCATCTATCTCATTATCGAAAAAAGCGATCAAAGAATTTGTTGATGCAGGTTACTGCAAACAAAAAGAAAATGGTATCTATGTAAAAGTAAAAGAGCCTGAGAATATTGTAGATACAATAAAGGCCGTAGAAGCAAAGCTGAAAGATTGGAAGCGAGCTCTTTGGCAAGCGAGTCGTTATAAAACTTTTGCTAATGAAAGTTGGGTTGTACTTGACAAAAAGCATGCAAACCCCGCAATAAAAAATATTGATGAATTTAAACGTTATAATGTTGGATTGGCAACCATCTCTATAGAAGGTGATTACTTAGTGCATTTCTCCCCTGTTGAAGAAACGCACTTTTCTGAAATCGCCTACTGGAAAGCTAATGCGATGATTGCGCAATCCTTATTAAACTAAACCATTGGATTGTGCGAATATACGAATTGCATTACTCCAAGTATTCAAATGCTCTCCATTACCATGCTTGTCAAGCTTGAATGCATCGCTAATGATTTCATCATGTAGATCTATAGCTTCATCAATCCATGCATTGAGCTGGTTATACCGTCCCTGAGTGTTCAAAGATGAAAGTGTATCAATTTGGCTGCTGAACACTTTAAAATAGTGTTTATACAAAATAGGGGAGTTGAATGTAGGATCTTTGGTTTGTTTAAATGCGGCATCAGACTCATCTGTTGCAGTATATATTTTATCCCAGATGACAGGGTATCGATTTTTTAAGATTTTGGCTTCATCGAAGTTAATCCAGTTCAATAATTTAGGCAGGTAAATTCTGGCTTTAGGCCCTCTTCTATCCCCATCGGTCACAATGAACTTGTCTAAAGAAAACATTCTAGTGTTCTCAAATGCGCCAACAGTTAGACTTATTTCACCAGCCAATGAATATAGTAATGATTCAGTATTTGAATACCCAACCAGAACCTCTAAGTCAGCATCACATGATGCCTTAATAACATCCATGTACTGAGTCAGAAACGTCAGATCATTTATTTGCTTTGTACTCCTGTCATGCTGGCAGAACATATAGACACCATCAATTTCAGGGTAACTTGTAATCCAGTTGAGAACTTTATTTCTATACTCATTGCTGTTCACCATTGAAGCGGTCATTGGCACGGTTAGTAAAACCTTTTTGCTACCAAGTGGATCTTGCTTCTTTATCTCTTCAAGAAATGGATGTACAAACTGCTGAGATTGACCGTCTATATATTTATCATCAAAATACTCATAAAATCTTGCTGGAATGATGATTTCTAAAAAATCATTCTCCAACTGGAATTCAACACATCGTTTTGCCGCCTCGTAAGAGACAGCCATAAAGTCAATTGTTGAAAAGCCCTTTTCCCCCATAATAGTATTTGGGAAAAAACTGTATGTTTGTAACTTCTGCTTTTGAGAACTAGGCAAATAGAACTGTGGATCAAACAATGAAGCCGACTTAAGATTTTTATTATATTCTGAAACAGTTGTACATGCTTCATGAACTGGACTGAAAATGATACCATCGCCAATATGATCTGTTTCGAAAGAATCTCTATTCCAGTTAGCGCAGTGTCCAGATTGATGAAATAAACGTAAACTCATATCCGCTCCTTAATTGCATTCAATTCATTGATGATTTTACTTGGAACACGATATCTCAGATATGGCTCCTTGCTCATCATTTTTTCAATTATATTTGATAAATCTCTATCAATACCCTTTGTATGTAAAGCATCAGGAGTGTGGCTGCATACTCGCTCTAATATTTCATCATTATAGTTTGTGCCATCAGAAACCATAAATGGGTGCTGTCCAGTTAGCATCTGGTAACAAATAATGCCGATAGAAAAGAGATCACTCTTGAATGAGATATCTCTCTTTGCATTTTTAGCTTGCTCAGGGCTCGCATAGGCAGGCGTACAGGGGCCAAAATCACAGAAGCTATACGTTACGCCAGCAGAACCTTCTTGCCGTAATAGACCAAGATCTATAATGACAAGAGAACCATCATCTTTAACTAAAATGTTGTCTGGTTTTAAGTCCCTATGTACTAATTTTTGTGGATGGCCCCATAAGCAATCCATTGCAATAAGTATTTTTTCTAAAAATGAGATAACTGCTGGCTCATTATTATAGCCACTCATTAAATTCGTTAATGGCTGAGCATTCATTCTTTGCTCTATACTCACAAACTTAATCGGATTCAGTGGTTCCTCAGTTTCTGGGTGGAGAGTGATTGCTTCATGAAAAAATAATCGAGGAAATGATGGACTTCGGATTTGATTAAGAACCTCAACTTCTTTTTCCATGTATGAGATAGTTGTTCTTGATGTCACACTCGACATTTTAAGAACAACCTCTCCCCACTTATCACAATTTTCAGGTTCAATATCTGAACGACCAGTAAAAATACCAAAGTATACAGCCCTTTGACCAGATGCCTTAGGTACACCCGTTATTTCGAAATTTGGGTATAAGGCCCTTATCAATTCGATGGACTCTTGATTTCCTTCTAGCATTAGCAAATCTCTCGCAAGGCTGAATAGAAAAAGATCTACTACAATATTTTCGTAAAAAAATATATATATCTGTTTCCAGGTTTTGATCTTCATCAAGATTCAATTAGAACTAACATCTGGACTCATCTTTTCCCTTGACTATTGTTTGAACTGTCATTGCTTTCCCCCATGGGCGACAAAGCTCTGATAGCATGTACCAATCCAGCAGCCCATGACTTCATTCTGATGTAAACCTGATGGTGAAGACGTGTAGTAGGGTGATTACAGCGGCTGTTGCACGGTAGGGTTAAACCAAGCGGCAGTCTGTTACTTTCCAACCCACACAGTCATAGGTCATTCCGCGCTCCACTGACGTTCTCTCATGCGTTCACTTGCTATTCGGTTCAGTTCAGTATCTTCGACCCACACCTGGTAGCAGACCAAGAGATCGGGTGGCATGCAGTTGAGGGAGGGGTAGTTGCCGTTAAGGATTGCAACTTCACAGCCCCGAGACATCAGAACTGGTGTAGTATGTCCTCTATACGCAGAGAAAGACGTTCGAAAAATTGTGTAAACTTTTTTATCGTAAATGCATGAGATGTTGACACGAACTGCATTAATGATAGGTTTAATGCGATTTAAGGACGTGTGGGTGAGATAGCAAGGTGGATAGAACTTGTGGTTACTTGGCTTGTACTCAACCAACTCACACACACAGTGGCAGTTACACTGAAATGTTCCTGCCCTTCCCTTCTAAGAACAGAATATTGAAAAGGCCCTGATAACTCAGGGTCTTTTTTTATGCACTCAGGCTGAACCTCTCAGCCCGAAAGGGATATAACGCTTTTTGGTTGCCTCCCCTACAGTGATGGATATTCTCCACAGGAACGCTTTGTGAAAAGTGTAATGAAACTGCTCACCCCTTTATTGCTACTGCTGACCAGCATGCTCTCCGGCCAATTGCAGGCAACGCCACTCAAGGTCGGGGTCAGCTTTGCCATCCCCCCTTATGTCATCGAAAGTAATCAACGTGGCATCGAGCTGGATCTGCTGAAAGCGGCGTTCGCAGGCAGCGGCTATGAGCCCAGCTTTGAATTTCTGCCGCTGGAGCGTACCTTCCGCCTGTTCGAGTCAGGAAAGCTGGATGCCATCATCAACGTCAGACCCGGTATGGTTGATCCTCACGTTCTGACCCAGCCCGTTATCACCTTCCATAACCGGATCTTCACCCTGCGCAGCACCCACATCAGTACTCTGGACGACCTGCATTCAAAACGGGTCACCGCCTTTCAACGGGCAAGGATCATTCTGGGGGGCGCGTTCGCCACCATGGCCAACCAGAATCCCCACTATGAGGAGGTAGCCAAGCAGCAGGTGCAGGTACATCAGCTGATGCGCGGCCGGGTGGATGCAGTGGTACTGGAGGAGCGGGTGTTCTACTACTACCTCGACCAGCTGATTGCCACCGCCCAGGCAGGCGAGCACTACGAGCGCAATCAGGTCAGGCAAGCAGACCTCTTCCCGCCCACCGTCTATCACTTTGCCTTCCGAACGGCCGATGCCCGCAATCTGTTTGATGAGCGCCTTGAGGCGATGCGTCAGGATGGTCGTTATCACCAGATTTTCGCGGCTTACGGCGCTACGCCGTGAGCCACAAACATAAAAGCCAGCCGGTAAGGGCTGGCTTTGTACTGGCTCCGAAGGAACAGCAGTAGGGGAGCGTTACTTCATTGCGCTGCCGTTTTTCAGTTCTGCTTTCTGACGTTTGGCTTCGCGTTTCTCTTTCAGTGACATCTGCGGTTTTTTCTTGGCATCTTTGCCGTTGTGATGTTCTTTGTTACTCATCATCAAACTCCAAAAATGTTACCCAGACAGTTGGTTCCTCATGGGAGCCAGCATGCCATCCGAATCATCAACTTCAGTACGCTTGGTGGGATGGTGCAAGACCATCACCAGACCCAGCATACCCTCCAGCGGCATCCGGATCCAGCCTCATTCTCGTCCAAAAAATGCCGGTCTCCGCCCCCTGAGCGCGGAGGCCAAACGACCTCGACAGGAAAGACCAAAAAAGAGTAATTCGCATTATTAAATGTTGTCACGCTTATATTAAGCCATCGTAGGCTAGATATTTTCACGGATAAATATAAATCCCTCTCATTATTTATTGCCGCGCAAGAGGCCACCATTTTAATAAGCATTCGCAATATCACCGAAAACATCAGGTTACAACACCGAATAGGTTATTTCCGGTCAGCCGGATATAATGCGCGCCGCACCGAAATATCCGTTTTTATTCAGGAAGCTGTGACATGAACAGAAAAACCAGAGCCGCCATGGTGTCGGTCTGCTCCAATATCAGTCTGATCATCATGAAAATGGTGGCCGGTTTCGCCAGCGGCTCGGTCAGTATCATCTCGGAGGCGATCCACTCCGCCATGGATCTGGTGGCGGCCCTGATCGCCCTGTTCGCGGTGAAAAAGTCCGATCTCCCGCCCGATGAACGCCACCCCTATGGTCACGACAAGATTGAAAATGTCTCCGGCGTCATCGAAGCACTGCTTATCTTGCTGGCCGCGGGCTGGATCATCTTCGAAGCCGTCGACAAGCTGATCACCCCCAGCCCGATTGAAAGCATTGGCTGGGGCGTGCTGGTGATGGTGATCTCGGCGCTGGTCAACAGCGGTGTCTCGGCCTACCTCTACAAGGTGGCCCGAGAGGAGGAGTCGGTCGCGCTGGCTGCCGATGCGCTTCATCTCAAGGCGGATGTACTCACTTCAGCCGGTGTCGCCGTCGGTCTTGGCGGGATCTGGCTGGCCGGTCTGTTCGGCTACTCCCTCGCCATCCTCGACCCGCTGGTCGCCATTGCGGTCGCCATCTTTATTGTCAGAGAGGCGATCAGCATGCTCAACGAGGCCTTCCAGCCGCTGATCGACCAGAGCATGAGCCCGGAAGAGCTGGCGATGACCAGCCGCATCATCACCGAATGCTGCCCTGCCGCCAGTGGTTTCCACGATCTGCGCAGCCGTCGTGCCGGACGCCGCCGCCATATCGACTTCCACCTCACCCTGCCCCCGGAGATGAGCATCGGAGAAGCCCACGATATCTGTGATCGCATCGAGCACGCCATCATGGCGCAGTTGCCCCACGCCATCGTGCTGATCCACGTCGAACCGGAGGAACAAGAGCTGCCCTCACCGCTCGCCATAAATTGAAATGTGGCAAACAGGCGGGAAAGTGGCAGCGAAATAACGGAAAGTTGGCACAAACCCGCATTTTTACTGCCGGAAAGCCGATTGCATAAGAAGTGATCGGCACAACTGTGTTAGGGTGTCTAACCACCCTGCCGCAGGAGCACGCCGTGAAAAAGCTGGAAATGAAAGATCTGACCGAGGCCGAAAAAGCCGAGATAGCCTTGTTATTGCAAAAGGCACAAGCCAATGCAGACCACCAGCTGACCAACGGGGAGCGGAACAAGATCCGCGAAGAGGGTCGCCTGAAAATTGTGGCGGACCGCGCCGAAGCGGCCAAGGCTGCCTCCAAGCTGGCTCGCGAGAAAGCCAAAGAGCGCGCCAAGAACCAGGTGCTGCCGGAAACCTTCAGCTGGATTGATTCGGTCAGCAACAAGTTTCGCAGCAAGCGCTGATCCCTTCTTGCAAAACGCCCGCAGGCACTTGGTGCCAGCGGGCGTTTGCATGTCTGGGCGATGCCCGATGAACCAGATTTGGCGCCGCCATTGATTTGCAGCTCAGAAGCTAATCGCGGCAGCAAAGAAGTGATTTACATTGCGCGTTAGAGAGAACGCCAACTGACAATCCCCATCTATCGCCAGCTTTTCATTTTTTCTCATATTTTTTGCCAGAACTGGCTACATAGTCAGGACAAAAAAGCCGAATCCGGTTTGCTACAGGGTGATATGAGTCCTCGTTGATTTTTCTATGCCGTTGAAATGCATCATGTTTACTATAAAAAATGATATTTTTGGCTGTTACAAAACATTAATATTGAGATAAAGTTTGCTTTAAAAATGAGAGCGTGTTTTAATCTTTCTCGATGGTTCGGCAGTTCAGACCTGATTATGTTAGGCAGTCATTTTAGTAAAGCAGTGATTAGCATAAGCGTTATCCTCGGATAATTCTTATCAAATAATTCTCCTTCTTTAGTGCTCCCCATACGTATTGCTGACGAAAAATCAAAAATTGCCATTTAGGTGGCATTAAACACTATTTAAGGAAATTATTATGTCTAACAAAATGACTGGTACCGTTAAGTTCTTCAACGCTGAGAAAGGTTTTGGTTTCATCTCCCCGGCTGACGGCAGCAAAGACGTGTTCGTACACTTCTCCGCTATCCAGTCCACCAGCTTCAAAACCCTGGACGAAGGTCAGCGCGTTGAGTTCACCATCGAGCAAGGCCAGAAAGGCCCGGCTGCTGCCAACGTAGTTGGTCTGTAATTCAAGCCGGAGCATGCTGCTGATGGCTCATGCCAACTGCTGACAGCTCTGCAAGAATTAAAAAAACCCGCTTCGGCGGGTTTTTTGTTTTTCCCCGCTTTTTCCTCACTGAGTCTCCCCTCCCCCGACCGCTTGATCCCTCCCTTACACGCTCTCACCGCTTGAGTCTTAGAATGAGCTCCGAATGGACTCAAAATGTAAAATAGTGACGAAAAAGTCAGGTTATCCGCTGTATTTGCCGCGAATTCTTGCTATTTTGCGCGCCACCAACGCAAACGATTTCCTTCACACTTTCAGGATTAGTTATGGCAAAGCAAGATATGGCCGCCCAAACAGGGACAGGCGGCTTTCTGGACTCTTATTTTTCCATTTCTGCGCGCGGCAGCAGCGTGCGTCAGGAGCTGGTCGCGGGGCTGACCACCTTTCTGGCGATGGTCTACAGCATCATAGTGGTGCCGAACATGCTGGGTGCCGCCGGCTTTGAGCAGGGTCCCGTCTTCGTGGCGACCTGCTTGATCGCTGCCTTCGGCTCCCTGCTGATGGGTCTGTGGGCCAAACTGCCGATGGCTATCGGTTGCGCCATCTCTCTCACCGCATTTACCGCATTCAGCTTGGTGCTGGGTCAGGGGCTGAGCATTCCGGTCGCTCTGGGCGCCATCTTCCTGATGGGTGTGCTGTTTACCCTGATCAGCGTCACTGGCGTGCGCCAGTGGATCCTGGACAACCTCCCCTCCGGCATCGCTCACGGCACCGGCATCGGTATCGGTCTGTTCCTGCTGCTGATCGCCACCAACGGCGTCGGCATGGTGATCAAGAACGAAGGGGCCGGTCTGCCGGTGCAACTGGGTGAAGTCACCGCTTTCCCGGTCATCATGACGGTGCTGGGTCTGGCCGCCATCTTCGGTCTGGAGCGTCGCAAGGTGCCGGGCGGCATCCTGATGGTGATTATCGCCATCTCCATCCTCGGTCTTATCTTCGACCCGAAAGTGACCTGGCAGGGCTTCTTCGCCATGCCGAGCCTGACTGGCGAGAAAGGCTCTCTGGTAGGCAGCATGGATCTGCTGGGCGCCCTCAATCCGGTGGTCATTCCGACCGTACTGGCACTGGTGATGACCGCCGTGTTTGACGCCACCGGCACCATCCGTGCCGTGGCCGGTCAGGCTGGCCTCATCAACGAACGTGGCCACATCATCAGCGGCGGCAAGGCCCTGACTGCCGACTCCGTCAGCAGCATGGTGGCAGGCGCCGTAGGTGGTGCTCCGGCTGCCGTCTACATCGAATCCGCCGCAGGCACCGCGGCCGGTGGCAAGACCGGTCTGACCGCCGCGCTGGTCGGCGTGCTGTTCCTGCTGATGATCTTCCTCTCCCCGCTCAGCTATCTGGTACCGGCTTACGCCACCGCACCAGCCCTGATGTACGTCGGTCTGCTGATGCTGGGCAACGTCACCAAGCTGGACTTCAGCGACTCGGTCGATGCCCTCTCCGGCATGCTGTGCGCCGTCTTCATCGTACTGACCTGCAACATCGTGACCGGCATCATGCTGGGCTTCGTGGCGCTGGTCGTTGGCCGCATCTTCGCTGCCGAGTGGAAGAAGCTGAACGTCGGCACCGTCATCATCGCCCTGGCGCTGGTGATCTTCTATGCCGGTGGCTGGGCCATCTAACCCGTCCGCATATTCCGGTTATAGCGAAGGGCCCTGCAGGGCCCTTTTTCATGGCTGTGAGTCAGCTAACAGTTTCCCGCCCGCTTGCCCTGCGCCGTTTCAGATTGAAACACCGATTCCCCTTCTGCTGTTTCAAATCCGAACCAAACAGGCCGTCATTTTTATCCCTCTTTCTGTCGTTAGACTGGCTCCATCAACCATTTGCCCACCCGTGCGGTGGCAAGCCAAGGAGTGAGCCATGAAGAAACTGATCAATGCCGTCGATGCCGTGGTCCGTGAACAACTGATGGGGATGGCAGCCGCCCACCCCGAGCTCAAGGTACGTATCGAACCCCACTACATCACCCGCGCCGACTCCCCCGTGATGGGTAAGGTGGCGCTGGTCTCCGGCGGTGGCAGCGGCCACGAGCCGATGCACGGCGGTCTGGTGGGCAAAGGGATGCTGGATGGCGCCTGCCCCGGCGAGATTTTTACCTCTCCGACGCCGGATCAGATGTACGAGTGCGGTCAGGCCGTTGATGGTGGCGCGGGCGTGCTGTTTCTGGTGAAGAACTACACCGGTGACGTGCTCAACTTCGAGACCGCGGTCGAGCTGCTGCACGGCGACGGCGTCAAGGTGGGCTTCGCCCTGATCGATGACGACGTGGCGGTCAAAGACAGCCTCTACACCGCCGGTCGCCGTGGCGTTGCCACGACCGTGCTGTGCGAGAAGCTGGTCGGTGCCGCCGCCGAAGCGGGCTACGATCTGGCACGTTGCGAGGCGCTGGCCCGCCGCATCAACAACCAGAGCCGCACGATAGGCGTGGCCATGCATGCCTGCACCGTGCCGGCCGCTGGCAAGCCCTCCTTCACCCTGGCGGACAACGAGATGGAGTTCGGCGTGGGCATTCACGGCGAGCCGGGCATCGAGCGCCGCCCCTTCACCGACCTCAATACACTAGTGGACGACATGTTCAGCGAGCTGGCTGACAACACCCCCTACGGCCGTACCCTGCGCCATTGGGATCGCACCAGCGGCAGTTGGCAGGAGGAGCACACCTTTATCGAACCGCTCAACAAGGGCGATCGAGTCATCGCGCTGGTCAACAGCCTGGGCGGCACCCCCATCTCCGAACTCTATGGCGTCTATGGTCGCCTCGCAACCCTGTGCGAAGAAGCGGGCATCCATCTGGTGCGCAACCTGATCGGCCCCTACTGCACCTCCCTCGACATGACCGGTATCTCCATCACCCTGCTCAAGGTGGATGACGAGCTGATGACCCTGTGGGATGCCCCCGTTCACACCCCCGCCCTGCGTCGCGGCTGCTAAGGAGAACCTATGTTAAGCAAGCATCACATCGTCAACTGGCTGCTCGACTGCGAGCATATCTTCACCGAGCAGCGTGACTACCTCACCGCGCTGGATACCGACATCGGCGACGGCGACCACGGCCTCAATATGCAGCGCGGCTTCGCCAAGGTGGCCGAGAAGCTGCCCGCAGTGGCGGACAAGGATATCGGTCAGGTGCTGAAAACCACCGGCATGACCTTGCTCTCCTCGGTCGGCGGTGCCAGCGGCCCGCTCTACGGCACCTTCTTTATCCGGGCGGCAGCCAGCACCGACGCCTGCCAGAGCCTGAGCCTCAGTCAGCTGTGCAAAATGCTGAGCGACGGGGTGGAGGGGATCGTCTCCCGCGGCCGCGCCGAGCCGGGCGACAAGACCATGTGCGATGCCTGGTGGCCGGCACTGGCGGCCCTGCAACAGGCGCAGCAGCAAGAGCTGCCGCTCAATGAAGCGCTGGACAAGGCGGTGGTAGCCGCCGCAGCCGGTACCGAGGCGACCATCCAGATGCAGGCCCGCAAGGGGCGCGCCAGCTATCTTGGCGAGCGCAGCATCGGCCATCAGGATGCCGGGGCCACCTCGACCCTGCTGCTGCTGACCGCCCTGCGTGACAGAGCGAGGTTGTGACATGATCGGAATCGTAGTTGTCTCTCACAGCGCCATGCTGGCGGCCGGCTTGAAAGCGCTGGCCGACCAGCTCGGCAGCCCGGCCCGATTGCTGCTGGCGGCCGGGGTCGATGACCCCGACCACCCCATCGGCACCGATGCCATCGCGGTGATGAGTGCGATTGAAGAGGCGGATGACGGTAGTGGCGTGCTGGTGCTGATGGACTTGGGCAGCGCCCTCCTGAGTGCCGAAACCGCCCTCGAACTGCTGCCCCCCGAGTTAAGCGCGAGGGTGCGGCTCTGCCCCGCCCCGCTGGTCGAAGGTACTCTGGCCGCCGTGGTGGCGGCCGGTTCCGGCCTGACGCTGGACGAGGTCGCCGCCGAGGCGCTCGGCGCGCTGGGCCCGAAACAGGCGATGCTGCCTGCCAGCCCAGCGCTGGCCGCCACCGAGACGGCCCCTGTTGCTGACGACGGCTGGCTGCGCTGTGAGGTGGTGGTCGATAACCCCCACGGCCTGCATGTGCGCCCCGCCGCCCGACTGGTGGCCGCCCTCAAGCCCTTTGCCGCCGAACTCAAGCTGCAAAAGGGGGATAAAGAGGCCAATCCCCGCAGCCTGACCCGGCTCGCCATGCTCAACGTGCGTCAGGGCGACGCGCTCACCCTGCTGGCACGCGGCGAGGATGCCAATGCCGCCCTGGCCTGCTTCCAGCAGCTGGCCGACGAGCATTTCGGCGACTGAGCTGCCTGCTTCAAGGCGCGGCAGCGACCTTATCGGCCAGCCGCTGCGCCACTGTTGTGCAAGTAAAGACGAAGGAGTCCCCGGCACTGCCGCCCCTTCGCCCCTTTTAGTTTTAAGAGAAGTCTTAATAGATAAAGAGAGGGATAGAATATGGACCGCATCATCATCAGCCCCAGCAAATACGTACAAGGCAACGGGGCCCTCGCCAATATCGGCAACTACGTCAAGGCGCTCGGTAGCAAGCCGCTGATCCTGGCTGACGCCTTCGTCACCAAGCTGGTGGGCGATACCGTGGCCACCAGCTTCCACGGCGCGGGGATCAAGCCCGAGTTCGACTGCTTCAACGGCGAGTGCTCCCGCCCCGAGATCGACCGCCTGCTGGCCCGCTGCCAGCAGACCCCTTTTGACGTCATCATCGGCATCGGCGGCGGCAAGACGCTGGATACCGCCAAGTCGGTCGCCTTCTACCAGAAGGTGCCGGTGGTCATAGTGCCCACCATCGCCTCCACCGATGCCCCCACCAGCGCACTGGCGGTCATCTACACCCCGGAAGGGCAGTTCAGCGAATACCTGATGATCCCGACCAACCCCAACATGGTCATCATGGATACCGGCGTGGTCTCCCGCGCCCCCGTGCAGCTGTTGGTCTCCGGCATGGGGGATGCGCTCTCCACCTACTTCGAGGCGCGCGCCAACAAGGTCTCCGGTTGCCAGACCATGGCCGGTGGCGCTTCGACTCTGGCGGCGCAGGCCATCGCCGAGCTCTGCTACAAGACTCTGCTGGCCGATGGTTACAAGGCCAAGCTGGCGGTGGAGCAGGGGCTCTGCACCAAGGCGGTGGAGAACATCATCGAGGCCAACACCTACCTGAGCGGTATCGGCTTCGAGAGCAGCGGGCTGGCCGCCGCCCACGCCATCCACAACGGCCTGACCCAGCTGGCCGAGTGTCACCACCTCTACCACGGTGAGAAAGTGGCGTTCGGTACCCTGGTGCAGCTGGTGCTGGAGAACGCCCCGATGGCGGAGATCGAAACCGTACTGGGTTTCTGCCGCTCGGTTGGCCTGCCGACCAACCTGCATATGATGGGGGTCAAGGAGCTGGATATGGCGCGCCTGATGGAGGTGGCCAAAGCCTCTACCGCCGAGGGCGAGACCATCCACAATATGCCGTTCAAGGTCACTGCCGAGGATGTGCTGGCGGCCATCGTCACCGCCCACCAACTGGGGCTGTAGCAGCGCCACCACTGACCTTGCCATATAAAAACGGCCCCGCAACTGCGGGGCCTTTTCGTTTTCTACGGGCCGGTTTGCAACGGCCTCAATAGCCATCAGCCGTGATAGTCGGCGGGATCAATTTCGAGCAGCTTGAGCCGCCGCCAGAGGGTGGTGCGACTGATGCCAAGATGCTGGGCCATCTGGCTCACCTGCCCCTTGCAGGCGTGAGCGCAGCGCAAAATGGCTTGCCGCTCCAACTCCGCCAGCGTGAGCAGCGGTTGCCCCACTACCTCGTCCGCCACCCGCTGATAACCGTGCCGAATGGCGGCAGGCAGCGCCTCGGGCGGGATCGGCCCCTGACCGGCGTGAAGCAGGGCATGCTCGACGGCGCTGCGCAGCTCCCCCAGATTGCCGGGCCAGGGATAGGCGAGCAGGCAATCGAGGGCCGCCGGACTGAACTGGCGCACCGGCTCGCGACCCTGCGCCGCCAACTGCTGGCTGATAAGACCCGGCAGATCCGCCGCGCGCTCCCGCAGCCCAGGCAGCCACAGCTCGCACGCCTGCAAGGCATAGAGCAGCTGGCGGCCAAACAGCCCCTCCTGCACCAGCTGCTCCAGCGGGGCGCTGCTGGTAGCGATGATCCGCACCTTGAGCGGCAGGATGCGGGCCGAATCGAAGCGCTGAATGCGGCCGGTCTTGAGCAGTTGCAGCAGCGCCGCCTGCATGGGGGCGGAAAGACACTCTACCTGCTCCAGCACTAACGTGCCGCCGTGGGCCAGCTCGAACTTGCCTGCCCGCTCCTGCCCCGCTTCGTCGGAGCCCATCAGCTCCAGCGCCATCCGCTCGCTCGGCAGCGCCTTGCAGTTTAGGGTAATGAGCGGCCCGGCGGCCCGCTCGCTGCCAAAGTGGATCGCCTCCGCCAACTGGGCCTTGCCCACCTCCTCCTCACCGCGCAGCAGGATCGGCCCCTGACTCTGGGCCGCCTGCCGGGCGTAGCGCAGCAGCTTGCGCATGGCGCTCGACTCCCCCACCAGCGCCGACAGCTCGGGCACCGTCTGGCGCAGCTGGTGAATGGCCCGCAGCCGATCGACCGGGTGCAGCAGGGCGATAAAGCTGACCCCCTCCGGCCCCGGCAGCGGCTTGAGGCTCACCAGCGCATTGATAAACTCCCCCTCCTGCCCACCGAGCCGCTCCAGCGTCACCTCCACATGACTGAGCGGCGTCTGCCCCCTGATGGCCAGCTGCAACCGCTGGGGCAACAGCAGGTGCTGCTCCAGCGGTTGGCCGAGACAGAGCGCCGGATCGAGCCGCAGCCGGTTGGCCGCCAGCGCGTTGAGATAGCGCAGTCGGCCCTGCGGATCCCAGGCCAGCACGCCGTCATCCATGCCATCGAGCAGGGCGTACAGTTCGCTCAGGTGGTGCTGGGACTCCTGCATCAGGGTCTCCATCTGCAGCAGATGGGCCAGCTCACGCCCGGCACTGACGGTGAGCGCCAGATCGCCGGCGCTCGCCTCCTCCACCTTGCAAATCAACGCAATGATGGCGACCTGACGGCCATTGCTGTTGTAGACCGGGCTGGCGCAGCTGTGCCACGGGTGGAGGGTCTGATTGAAGTGTTGGGGGCCGCTGACGCAGAGCGGCACGCCCTCCAGCGCCGCCAGATTGATGGCATTGGTGCCGATGCGCCCCTCGCTGAAAAAGGCGCCGGGGCCAAACCCCAGCGCCGCCAGCTCGCGCAGGGTGTCGGGATGACCGGTCTGGGCCAGCAGGCAGCCGCTCTCGTCGGTGAGCAGCAGGGCGCAGGGGCGCCCCTCCATAAATTCGTAGAGATCTTCGAGGGCCATCTCGCCGGTGGTGAGCAGGTCGCGCTTGCGCTGGCGCAGGCTCTGCAAGGTCTGCCCCTTGGCGCTGTGGGGCGGATGCCAGAGGGTGGCACTGGTCTGGTGGGCGCAGCGCAGCCAGGATGCCTGCAGATAGTCAGGCCAAGCGAGCAGCGGCTGAAGGTCAGATGGCATGGTCACAGCAATATCCGGCAAGATGTGAGCCGACCATTTAACCACGCCAGCGCACCCGATTCAGTGACCTGCCTCAGAGGGTGGCAAGCCCGTCATTCTCCCGGTCGGGTTCACACGCGAATTAGGCGACAAGGTCACCGGTGGTGGCGGCATTCACTGCATCACCATTCACCAGCCCGCCCGCCTGACCCCCTCCTACCCACTGATAACCCGGGGCGTTGCCACGCCCCGGGTTATTTGTCTCCGCCCATTTCTGTTGACCACAAGTCTCTGAACCAGCCGCCATTCCGCATCTTGGCCAACTACGCCATATGGGGTGTCATTTCGATCACACTCCCGAGTTATTCATATAGGAGGAAACTGGGTAGTTCTTTCCATTGCGGCTCCAAGAGCGTATTTTTGTCCCACAGGGAAAATGGTCCCCCAAAAGTACCAATAAAATGCAATCAAAACTAACTAAAAAACAAAAAATCACTCCAATTTAATTCATGTAATTCCAGGCTATATTGAAATTTATTAAAACATTCAAATTGATTGCTACCTAATCACCATTCTACCTTCGGAGGTTCTGTGGAAAATAATATAAAGAAGTTTGACAAGTTAGTGGCTTTAATCCTTGCAGAGCTATACAGAAAATTCCCAGTCAGAAGTCACGTCGATATTTATCATGTTTTCGAATGCACTGAGCAAGGAGGAGTAGATGATGAGGGAGTGTGGAGAGAACCGTCTGATTTATCAGAAGATGATCGCCAGTTCTATTGCGATACCATCAAATGGTTAATCGATACAGGTTACGTGATAGGCACTATTGAACATCACAATAGTTCAAGTGTAACTCTATCAATAAAAGGATTACAGCTACTTAAGTCAGTGCCAAATTCTCTAAATAGTTCTGATACTCTTGGGGAACAATTGCTATCGTTTTTGAAAAGTGGGGCAAAAGATGCTGCAGGTCAACTAATTAGTTCTGCCTTAAGCCTTGATAACTTACTAACTCGGGTAGGTAATTTATTGAGTTCTGCACAATAAATATAACCATCGTCTCAAGATAGGTCATTAACGAGCCCGCAGATTCTATTAGCCGTAAGGCGTAATCGAACCGGCATGGGACGGTCATATATGGGATATGCAGGTTAGTGTGGATCAACCAATCTGACTCGATCGCCATAAACCACGATCACCACAAACAAAAGAGCCGCCCAGTTCACACCGGGCGGCTCTTTGCATCATAGATGGAGACTGAATCGTCTTTTTACTGAATCGTCACTCGGCCTTGGGCGCTTCAACCGCTGCGGTCGCCGGTTGGTCATCTTCCTTGATCCAGGCATCCAGCAGGGTGTAGCCCACCGCCAACACTACCGGGCCGATAAAGAGACCGATGATCCCCATGGTCAGCAAGCCGCCGATTACCCCCACCAGAATGAGGATGAGCGGCAAGTCGGCGCCCCGCTTGATCAGGAAGGGGCGCAGGAAGTTGTCCATGGTGCCCGCAATCAGTGACCACACCAGCAGGAAGGTGCCCCAGGTGGTGTCGCCGCTCCAGTAGAGGTAGCCGATACAGGCCAACAGCACCGGGAAGGGGCCGATCTGGGCGACGATCAGCAGGAACATCACCACCATCAGCACCATGGCGTAGGGGATACCGGCAATCAGCAGGCCGACACCGGCCACCGAGGATTGCACCAGTGCGGTCACCACCACGCCCATCGCCACGGCACGGATCGCCTGTGAAGCCAGCACTGTAGCGTTGTCGCCACGCTGACCCGCCAGCCGGTGGGCGAAGCGGCGAATGCCGGTCGCCACCACTTCACCGGAATGATAGAGCACACCGCAGATACCGACCGTTAGCAGGAAGTGGACAAACAACAGCCCCAGATTACCGGCCTGAGAGGCCAACCAGCGGGCGGTCTGACCGAAATAGGGGGCCAGCTTGGCAAACAGCACCTGACCACCGCTCGCCAGAATTTGCTGCCAGAAGTCATAGAGCTTGTCGCCCACCAGCGGGATCTGTTGCAGCCAGAGCAGCTCCGGCGGCGGTGACTGGCTGATATGGGTACCCAGCTCGATCAGCATGGGCGCCTTCTCCGCCACATTGGCCAGCGTCATAAATAGCGGGATGACAAACATCAGCAGCAGCACCAGCGTCATAAAGAGGGCCGCCAGGGTGCGCTTGCCCCACAACAGGCGCTGCACAATCAGCATCAGCGGCCAGGTGGCGATGGTGATCATGGTGGCCCACACCAGCGCAGGCAGGAAGGGCTGCAACACCAGGAAACAGGAGATAATCAGGATGCTGAGAAACAGCACCCCCAGGGTTATCTTGGCCAAATCCACTTTTTTCACATTCATAGAGTTCCCTTGTCAGAGCCGTTGCCCTTGGGTCGTGTGTCGCATTTCAAGAAAGAGAGTATCCACCAGAGGCCAGCGCTCAACCAGAGCCCCAGCCCGAAAAAGAGCACAAACTGACCAAGCAGGATGGCCAGCGAACTGCTGGTCAGCAGCGGTAGCGCCCAGAGCCCCGCCCCGATCAGAGCGCCCCCCGCCAGCGTGACCGCGCCGGTCACAATGGGGGGATAACCGCCGCGGGTCAGTGAGCGCAAACCGCCAACCCAGATCCCGAGGGCCGCCATGCCGATCCCGGTCAGATAGGCCGACTGGGTCAGCCCACCGAACGCCAGCGCAGATGCAATCAGCAGCAGCCAAGCCGCCGACTGCCTGTCGGCACGCCAGTAGGGACGAACCGCCAGCAGCAAGGTGCCTATCAGCAGGCCCACCGCCACGTCGGAGATAAAGTGCACCCCGAGCCAGACCCGCGCCAGACCTGTGGTGAGCGCCAGCAACAGGGCCAGCGAGAGCGCCCGCCAGCGGTGGGTCGGCCAGAGCCAGCCAAGCAGCGCCCCCCAGAACAGCAGGGCCGAAGCGGTATGGCCGCTCGGCATGCCAAAGCCCTGGGCGCTCTGGGTCGCCAGCAGTGGTTGCAGATGGAAGGGGCGCGGCCAGCCGATCCCCTCCTTGCTCGCCTGCACCAGCAGCCCGAGCCAGAGCATGGCGAACAGCAACTGGCGCAGCCGCGGCCATCCCAGCAGCGGGAGCAGCAAAGGTATCAGGGCAAGCTGAAAGCCGCCTGAACCAAACAGATTGCTGACCGACAGCCACCAGACATCGGGCCCCAGCCACTGCTGCAGGCGCTGCATCAGTGGGATCTCGACCTGATGCAGCGCATTGCCCTGCATCACGAAATCGGCCTGCCAGCGCACCTCGCTCTCCGGCACCTTATCCAGTCGGGATTGCAGCCAGTCGAGCTGATCCGGGAAACGGCGCTGCTCGCGGGGGAGCTGGTCGATGGCGATCAGCCGGGCGTTAAGGATCTCTCCCCCAAGATTGGGGGCCTTCAGCAGCGAGACAAAATCGGAATCTTGCTGGGCGACGATAGGCTCCAGCGTGCGGCAGGCGAAGATAACCGCCCGCTGCCAGCGGCCCAGCTCCTGCACCACCTCCCCCCGCAAGCCGGTCTCCTCAAAGAGTTCGCGCAGCGCCGCCTGCTGCGGGCTCTCGCCGCCATCGATATAGCCACCGCTCAGGCTGTAGCGGGAGGAGATGCGATCCTGCACCAGCAGCAGTTGATCCTGATGACGAATAGCGCAGGCCGCTGCCGTCGGTGTCGCCGGTTCGGCGCTCAGGGCTGGCAGAGCGGCAAACAGTGCCAGCAAGAGTAAAAAGAGGGTTCTCGACATCAATTTGCTTTCCCTATGCACAATGGCGACAAGCCTCCCAGAAATCAGATAGTTGGGCAACGGTAGCGGCCGGATTGCCGCCGTTCCCGCCGCGCTGGCGGTGCACGGAAGATTGCGATGAAGCAGGGCACTCCCTACTATTGGCGGCTATCTTCAATTTCATGCAGCAAACGCTGGAGCCCTCCATGAGACAGTTCGGCTTTTTCCTCGGCATCGCCATCGGTGTCATTTTGATCCTGTTCGGCAGCATCGTCATCTTCCAGGCGCTCCCTGCCGCACTGGATGTGCTGGAGATGCCAAGCCGCATCCCGTTCGTGCGCGAGGTCTACACCTGGCTGATGACCAGCGCCAACGGCCTGACCGCCCAGCTGGAGCAGAACTTCCTGGAAGCGTTCCAGACCGTGCTCAAGCTGATCCTGCTCATCACCTTCATGTGGGTCTGCGTCAAGCTGGTCAACATGGGGGTGCTGATTATCCGCGCCGGGGTTGATCTGATCCGCACCGCCATCGCCCACAGCGAAGGCCCCCACGACCAGAAGAAGCCGGATCAGCACGATCACTTCTGACTCTGACATGGTTGATGGATGTGAACACTGCCGCCCCCAACCGGGGCGGCAGTGCTATATGCGCGGTATGAAGGCCCTTCCCAGCCCCCATGAATACCCGATAAAGCAGCGGCTTTCCCTTTTGAATCAGCAAACTGCCTATATGTTGCATCACCTTGACATGGTTTGCGCCCCGCGCGGCGGCGGCCCGATTTCTATCCCGACCCCGTGCTCTGGTATAATCGACCACCTCTTTTCCCCGTTATGGAGCCTGTTCATGCCCAATCATGCAGAAAGTGCCCTCGAGGTTCGTCTCGACAAGTGGTTGTGGGCAGCCCGTTTCTACAAGACCCGCTCCGTGGCGCGGGATCAGATCGACGGGGGCAAGGTGCACTACAATGGTCAGCGCAGCAAACCGGGCAAACAGGTGGAAGTGGGGGCACTGATCCGCTTCTGGCAGGGGCAGGACGAACGCGAAGTGCGGGTGCTGGCCTTGAGCGAGCAGCGCAAATCGGCCCCGCTGGCCCAGCAGCTCTATGAAGAGACCGCCGAGAGCCTGAAAAAACGGGCCGAGAACAGCGAGGCGCGCCGCTTCAACAGCCAGTTTGCCCCCAGCCCCGAGCGCCGCCCCGACAAGCAGGAGCGACGCCAGTTGCTCAAGGTCAAACAGTACTGACCGACCCCGATTTGATACCGGGCTGGCATCAACCCCAGCCCGCCCGATTTACCTCACCGAAAAGCCAGGAATACATGATGAGCAACCAAGATCTGCTGTATCGCTATCTGTTTGAAGAGTACGAAGTGCGTGGCGAGCTGGTCCAGCTGGATCACACCTACCGCCACGTAGTGGAAGCCCAGAACTATCCGGTGCAGGTGCAAAAGCTGCTGGGCGAGCTGCTGGTCGCCACCAGCCTGCTGACCGCCACCCTCAAGTTTGAAGGCTCCATCACGGTGCAACTGCAGGGCGATGGCCCGGTGCGTCTGGCCGTGATCAACGGTGACAACAACCAGCAGCTGCGCGGCGTGGCCCGCTATGAAGGCGAACTGCCGAGCGATGGCAAGCTGCAGAGCCTGATTGGCAATGGCCAGCTGATCATCACCATCACCCCGGAGCAGGGCGAGCGCTATCAGGGCATCATAGCGCTGGACGCCGACACCCTGGCAGGCTGCCTGGAGCACTACTTCGCCCGCTCCGAACAGCTGGCCACCAAGCTGTGGATCCGCACCGGCTACCATGAAGGCGAACCGCGCGCTGCCGGCATCATGCTGCAGGAGCTGCCCGCCCAGAGCGAGGATCACAGCAACGATTTCGATCACCTGACCCAGCTCACCAGCACCATCAAGGATGAAGAGCTGTTCGGCCTGCAGGCAGAAGAGATCCTCTACCGTCTCTACCATCAGGACAAGGTGCGGGTGTTCGATCCGCAGGCGGTCGAGTTCCGTTGCACCTGCTCCCGCGAGCGCTGCGAAGGGGCTCTGTTGCAGATAGAAAAGGAAGAGGTGATAGAGATGGTGCAGGAGCTCGGCAAGATCGACATGCACTGTGATTATTGCGGCGCCCAGTACCAATTTAATGGGATCGATGTCGAAACCCTGTTCAGCAGGGCTCCCGGCAATGATGCAAACCAGTTACACTAATTAAAGGCGGGCAAAACCCGCCTTTAACTTTAATAACAAAAAAATACCCTATTTTATAAAGTTTGATGGCGATCGCTAAACTCTACCACCTAAGTGATAGGATGACCGTCAGATAGAACCCTACCAACCTCTGAACCCAGGAGAATACAATGACAATCGTGGCAGAACCCACCCTGGCCCAACAATTAGGACTGGACCAGTACGGCATCAAAAACAGCCAAGAAATCGTTCGCAACCCCTCTTACGAGCAGCTTTTCGCGGAAGAGACACGCCCTGACCTGGAAGGGTTCGAGCGCGGTGTGGTGACCGAGCTGGGCGCCGTCAACGTAAACACCGGTATCTTCACCGGTCGCTCCCCGAAAGATAAATATATCGTCAAAGATGCCACTACCCAGGATACTGTGTGGTGGTCTGACCAGGGTAAAAACGATAACAAAGCGATTACCCCGGAAGTGTGGTCACATCTGAAAGGGCTGGTCACCAAACAGCTCTCCGGCAAGCGCCTGTTTGTAGTCGACGGTTTCTGCGGTGCCAACCCGGATACCCGCCTGGCCGTGCGCATCATCACCGAGGTGGCCTGGCAGGCACACTTCGTGAAAAACATGTTCATCCGTCCGAGCGATGAAGAGCTGAAAACCTTCAAGCCTGACTTCGTGGTGATGAACGGTGCCAAGTGCACCAACCCGAACTGGAAGGAGCAGGGTCTCAACTCCGAGAACTTCGTTGCCTTCAACATGACCGAGAAGATGCAGCTCATCGGTGGCACCTGGTACGGTGGCGAGATGAAGAAGGGCATGTTCTCCATGATGAACTACTTCCTGCCCCTGCGCGGCATTGCCTCCATGCACTGCTCCGCCAACGTGGGTCAGGACGGCGACGTCGCCATCTTCTTCGGCCTCTCCGGCACCGGCAAGACCACCCTCTCCACCGATCCCAAGCGTCAGCTGATCGGCGATGACGAGCACGGCTGGGATGACCACGGCGTGTTCAACTTCGAAGGGGGCTGCTACGCCAAGACCATCAAGCTCTCCGAAGAGGCTGAGCCGGACATCTACCACGCCATCCGTCGCGATGCGCTGCTGGAGAACGTGACCGTTGCTGCCGATGGCACCATCGACTTCGATGATGGCTCCAAGACCGAGAACACCCGCGTCTCCTACCCCATCTATCACATCGACAACATCGTCAAGCCGGTCTCCAAGGCAGGTCACGCCACCAAGGTGATCTTCCTGACTGCCGACGCCTTCGGCGTGCTGCCTCCGGTCTCCAAACTGACCAAGGAGCAGACCAAGTACCACTTCCTGTCTGGCTTCACCGCCAAACTGGCCGGTACCGAGCGCGGCATCACCGAGCCGACTCCGACCTTCTCCTCCTGCTTCGGCGCAGCCTTCCTCTCCCTGCACCCGACCAAGTACGGTCAGGAGCTGGTAAAACGGATGGAAGCGGCAGGTGCAGAGGCCTATCTGGTCAACACCGGCTGGAACGGCACCGGCAAGCGCATCTCCATCAAGGATACCCGCGCCATCATCGACGCCATCCTGGATGGCTCCATCGAGAAGGCCGAGACCAAGGTGCTGCCGATCTTCAATCTGGAGATCCCGACCGCGCTGCACGATGTGGACCCGGCGATCCTCGACCCGCGCGACACTTACGCCGACAAGGCCGAGTGGGATGCCAAGGCCGTCGATCTGGCCGGGCGCTTCATCAAGAACTTCGAGCGCTTCACCGATAACGATGAAGGCAAACGTCTGGTTGCGGCAGGCCCGCAGCTGTAACAGGCTCGCTTCGTATCAGTGACATCATGCCGGTCAGCCACGCTGACCGGCATTTTTGTTTTTGTGGAGCCCCGAACGCCGCCATCGCCCCCGTTAAAGGGGGCAAAACCTTGCCTTTGCCTGTTGTGACAGGTTAGATTCAGCCAAACTTTATACAATATACAATTCTGTAACGCCCAATCGTGACCCGACCATGACCCCACCCTACAAGACCCGAACCCAGATGGTGATGGAAAACCTCCGTGGCCGGATCCTCCGTGGGGAGTTCCCCGCTGGCGCCCCCTTGCGTCAGGATGCCATTGCCAAAGAGCTGGCCGTGAGCCGCATCCCGGTGCGTGAAGCCCTGATGCAGCTGGAAGCGCAGGGGCTGGTCAAGTTCGAAGCCCATCGCGGCGCCGTGGTCACCATGCTGGACGCCTCGGCCATCGAAGAGCTCTTTTATTTGCGAGCGCTGCTGGAAGCCGATACCCTGTTTCACGCCGTCGACAAGATGACGGAAGCCACCTTCGCGCAAGCGGAGGCGATCCTCGCCCAGTTTGATCACGCCCTGGAGTCAGGCACCCAGATCGAACATTGGGCCGAGTTGAACCACAGCTTTCACGCCACCCTCTATCAGGCAGCCGGTCGCCCCCAGGCACTGGATCTCATCGCCCAGATCAATCTGAGCTGTGACCGCTATGTCCGCTTCGAGCTGCTGTTTGCCAGCGACGGCGTGGACAAGGCGGAGCGTGAACACGCCCAATTGCTGGAACTGTGCCGCGCCCGACGCAAACACGAGGCGGTGGTGCTGCTCAGGCAGCATATCGAAGCAGCGGGTCAGTCGATCAAGCGGATCCTGGCCAGCGGCCATAAAAACTGAACACTCATATAGCAACCATCTGGCACTAACGACATGAATAATTTCGAGATAATTGAAACCCGCGTCGCCCAAGTCAGGGCCGAGCTGGCCATGCAGGAGTTGGACGCCTTTATCGTCCCCCACGATGATGAGCACCTCGGCGAGTACATCCCCGCCTATGCCGAGCGGCTTGACTGGATCACCGGTTTCAACGGCTCTGCCGGGGTCGCCATCATCATGGCCCAGCGAGCAGCCCTCTTTGTCGATGGTCGCTATACGGTGCAGGCGCGGATGCAAACCCCCGCCGAACTGTTCGAATTCCTCCACCTCATTGAAAATCCTCATGTGCAGTGGCTGGCCGAGCAGCTGCCGTCAGGCTCCCGGGTTGGCTTCGATGCCCGCCTGCACAGCCTGACCTGGTACAAGAATGCCAAAGCGGTGCTGGCCGAGCGCGGTATCGAGCTGATCCGCGTCGAGCAGAACCCCATCGACCTGAACTGGAGCGATCGCCCGGAGCCGACCAAGAGCCCGGTCATCCTCTACAGCGAGGAGCTGGCGGGCCAGTCCAGCCAGTCCAAACGTGAACAGCTGGCGGCCGACCTGCGCAAGCGCGGGCTGGATGCGGTGCTGCTGACCCAGGCCGAGCCCATCAACTGGCTGCTCAACCTGCGCGGCCGCGATATCGACCGGCTGCCGGTGGTGCTGGGCTTTGCGGTGCTCTACGCCAACACCAGCATGGATTTCTTCGTCGATACCGACAAAATTGACTGCTTCGCCTTTACCCAACACGTGGGGCAGGATGTCTCCGTCTACCCCATCGACAAGCTGGGCGACGTGTTGCAGCGCATCGGTGAAGATCAGCAGAAGGTGCTGGCCGATCCGGACAGCGCCAACGCCTGGACCCAGCTCGTCATGGAAGAGGCGGGTGCCATTCTGGTGGCAGGGCAAGACCCCACCATGCTGCCGAAAGCGTGCAAGAACGAGATCGAGTTGACCGGCATGCGCGCCGCTCACCTGCGCGATGGTGTGGCCATGACCCGCTTCCTCGCCTGGCTGGATCGGCTGGTCGCCTCCGGCGAGTTCGAGGGGGTGGATGAAGGCACCCTGGCCGATCAGGTGGAAGCGTTCCGCCGCGAGCAGGAGCACTACGTCGAGCCGAGCTTCGATACCATCTCCGCGCTCGGCCCCAACGCCGCCATGTGCCACTACCACCATACCAACGGCACCCCGCGCGCGTTTGGCCAGGACAGCCTCTATCTGCTGGATTCCGGCGCCCAGTATATGGATGGCACCACCGACATCACCCGCACCATCAAGGTGGGTGAGGTGAGCGACGAGCAGAAGGCGATGTTTACCCGCGTACTGCAGGGCCATATCGCGCTGGATCAGGCCCGCTTCCCCCGTGGCACCGCCGGTATCCAGCTCGACGTGCTGGCCCGCATGCCGCTGTGGCAGGCCGGTTACAACTATGACCATGGCACCGGTCACGGCGTCGGCCACTTCCTGAGTGTCCACGAAGGGCCCCAGCGCATCGCGCCGAAAGGGAGCATGGTTGCCCTGCAACCGGGCATGGTGCTCTCCAACGAGCCGGGCTACTACCGTGAAGATGGCTTCGGCATCCGCTGCGAGAACCTGGTAGTCGTGACCGAGCTGGAACAGGTTGGCGAGCTGCCGATGCTGGGCTTCGAGCGCCTGACCTACGTGCCGTTCGATACCCGCCTGATCGACCGCAGCCTGCTGAGCCCGGCCGAATTCCGCTGGATCAACGAATACCATGTCGAGGTGTTCCGCCGCCTGAGCCCGCTGCTCGAGGGCGAAGATCTCGCCTGGCTGGAGCAGGCAACCAGCCTCATCTGATGACACAGGGCCTGCGGGCCCTGTTTTTTATCCCCCCTTTTGACCTGTATCAACACCCAAAGCGAGCAGGTCAGGAGAATGGCGGCCATGAAAAGTCATCATGCCAGCCCAGCCCGGGGCTCACACGCCGCAGCCAGCAAAAAGGCGAGTGACCATCCCAGACTCATGCGCGAGCAGCAGACGGTCAGCGCCATGATCCGCCTCTACTGCCAGCACCATCATCAGGATCCCCATTGCCGCCACTGTCGCCAGTTGCGGGATTTCGCCCATCAGCGCCTTCGTCGCTGCCGTTATGGCCACGGCCACAAACCCACCTGCGCCAACTGCAATATCCACTGCTACGCCCCGGCGATGCGCAAACAGATCCAGCAGGTGATGAAGTGGAGCGGCCCGCGCATGTTGCTGCGCCACCCCTGGCTCACCCTCCGCCACCTGCTCGACGGCTTTCGCAAGGCCCCCAAACTGCCCCAGAGCCGCCCCCTGCCGCCATAACCGCCAATCCCTTGCATCCGGCAGGGGATGACCACTACCCTATGACTCCTTTTTTGCCGTTGACCCCAAGGTCAGCGGCGTTGCCGATCCGTTTGCTGCCAATGGAGTCCTGATGCACCACAACCCGCCCCTGCTACGCACCGCTACCCACAATGACATGCACGCCATCTGGCAGATCGATGCCAAGGTGTTTGGCGAAGATGTCTATCCCGCCTTCTTCTTCCGTCAGGCGATGGATTTGTGGCCCGAGTTGTTGCTGGTGGCCGAATACGAGGGGCAGCTGGTGGGGTATGTGCTGGGGGGATTTGGTCAGGAGCGGTCGCAAGGCTGGGTACTCTCGCTGGCGGTACTGCCCGAGGCACGCGGTTTCGGCCTCGCGGAACGAATGATGCGCCAGATGGAGGCCAACCAGCAGGCGCTGCAGATCAGCGAACTGCGGCTCACAGTCGATCCGGCCAATCCGGCCCAGCGCCTCTACTACCGGCTCGGTTACACATTGCAGGCGGAAATAGCCGACTATTTCGGCCCCGGAGAAGACCGTCTGCTGCTGGTTAAAACCCTCTCCGGTACAGCTGCGATTCAAGGACAAAACCGGTTACAGAACGCATAATTGGTTACATTTTGCCGATTTCATGTGTGACGGGGTTGGAGTAAAGTTCACTCATCAACCGGATTGTTCAAATTACGTGCAGCCCAGGAGGCCCACCATGTTGAAGCGTATGACCCTTATTGCCCTGCTGGCAGCAACCACCATCACCGGATGCGCCAACAGTGACGTTTACTCTGGCGATGTTTACACCAAAGACCGCGCCAAACAGGTGCAGACCGTCAGCTACGGCACCATCATCTCCACCCGCCCGGTGAAGATCCAGGCCGATGAGAACTCCCTGATTGGCACCATTGGCGGCGCCGTAGTCGGTGGCCTGCTGGGCAGCACAGTCGGTGGCGGCACCGGACGAGACATCGCAGCCGCAGGCGGCGCCATCGCCGGTGCAGCGGCAGGCAACGCCATCGGCAACAAGATGAATCAGGTCGACGGCGTCGAGCTGGAGATCAAGAAAGAGAACGGCGAAGCCATCGTGGTGGTACAAAAAGCCAGCCCCACCTTCACCCCGGGCGCCCGTGTGCGCATGACCCAGGGCAATGGCAGCATCAACGTGGCCGTCGTGAACTAAGGGCTTTGCAGCTCTCGAGTCATAAAAAAACCGCCGATCCCGGCGGTTTTTTGTTGTCTGGCATTCGGGATTACATGCTGTAAGCCTTCTCGCCGTGGGAGGTGACATCCAGCCCTTCCCGCTCGGCATCGCCGTTCACCCGCAGACCCACCAGCATGTCGACCGCCTTGAAGGCAATCGCCGCCACGGCACCGGACCAGAGCAGGGTGACACCGACCCCGATAGCCTGGATCTTCACCTGAGTCAGGATGGAGTAGCCCTCGGCCACCTGATTGGTGACATAGTCCCACACCCCGGTGCCGCCCAGATCCGGGCTGGCAAAGACGCCGGTCAGCAGGGCGCCGAGAATGCCGCACACCCCGTGTACGCCAAACACGTCCAGACTGTCATCGGCACCCAGCAGGCGCTTGAGACCGTGGACACCCCACAGACCCGCCACGCCACTGATAAGACCCATCACCAGACCACCGCCCACACCGACGAAACCGGCTGCCGGGGTGATCACCACCAGACCGGACACCGCACCGGATGCCGCACCCAGCAGGGAGGGACGTCCCTTCATCACCCACTCGGCCAGCGTCCATGAGAGAGCTGCTGCAGCCGGCGCCACCCAGGTGTTGATAAAGGCGAGTGCGGCGATACCGTTGGCTTCCAGCGCGGAGCCCGCGTTGAAACCGAACCAGCCGAACCAGAGCAGGGAGGCGCCGATCATGGTCATGGTCAGGCTGTGGGGGGTCATGGGATCACGACCGTAGCCCAGACGCTTGCCCACCAGATAGGCACCCACCAAACCCGCCACGGCGGCGTTGATGTGCACCACTGTGCCGCCAGCAAAGTCCAGCGCACCATGCTGGAACAGATAACCGGCAGTTGCAGTCGCCGTGGCCGCAGCCTCGGCGCTGGTATAGGCATCCGGACCCGCCCAGTACCACACCATATGAGCCAGCGGGATATAGGCGAAGGTGAACCAGATCACCGAGAAGAGCAGCACGGCAGCGAACTTGATGCGCTCGGCAAACGCCCCCACGATAAGGCCGCAGGTGATGGCGGCAAAGGCCCCCTGGAACACCACATAGATCAGCTCGCTGATCCCGACACCCTTGCTGAAGGTGGCGGCGATGGAGTCAGGGGTCACCCCCTTGAGCAGCACCTTGCTGAAGGAGCCGTAGAAATTGCCCCCTTCGGTAAAGGCCAGCGAATAGCCGTAGATCACCCAGAGCACGCAGATGAGGCAGAACAGGGTAAAGACCTGCATCAGCACGCTCAGCATGTTTTTAGCCCGCACCAGACCACCGTAGAAGAGAGCCAGACCGGGGATCGACATCAGGATCACCAGCGCCGCCGAGAGCAGCATCCAGGTGTTGTCACCCTTGTTGATTGTCACGGCGGCAACCGGAGCCACCGCCGCCTGTACCTGAGCGACCTCTTCGGCCCAACTTGGGGTAACCAGCAAGGCAGGCAACATCGTCAGACCCGCCATCATCCATTTTTTGACCATAGAGCACTCTCCTTCCCTGTCGTACCGGTACGAGACCGGCTCCGTTTCCCTGATTGAATCTGTGGCGAGCCGCAAGGTGTTGCAGCAACCCGCCAGAATCACACCCGTGCCCGGCACGGGGATGCCTCTTGCCACTTCCTCATCACTGCGTCTGCCGTCGATGACCGCAAGAGACCGTCTGACATGTAAAAAGCATAAAGCGGGCCACAAATTTAAATTCTTTTAAATCATTGCATTAGCAAGGTCGCGCATCATCAATGCACCAATTTGGCGCATGAACTGCGCTAACCTGCCCAGGGTCGCCCTGTCACAGGGCAGGCGATACGTCGCGCACCAGAAGTGCGCAAACCCGGAGCCAGCCCACAAGCTGACGTCATCGATATCGCGCGCTGCGGGCCCGCTCGTTTACACTGACAGACCAGCCGTTTCCTGTTATCCGACCACGGCATGCCATTACGCAGCCTCTTGTTTGCAACCTGATGGCAGTCCCAATCCGAGGAACACCATGCAGTTCGATCGTCTCGACATCAGCCTCTCCCACTACCGTCACCTCGACCGGGAGCATCGCGCCCACATCGCGCTGCTGGGGATAGTGATGCTGGCCATCATGGCCCTGCATCTGTTGCTGCTGCCCCACTTTCCCTACGAGCGCTTTTACGCCGTCAGCTTTGGCTTCGAGGTGATCAACTGGCTCACCATGCTGTTCCTGTTCTGGGTGGTACAGTGCGCCCACCTGCCCACCCACACCTACCGCATGCTCTCCTGCGGTCTGATGTTGTGGATCATGGGAGCCACCGCCGACATCATGGATGAGCTGGTGGCACAGCCACTCTGGCTCGCCATCTATGCCGAGGATCTGCTGCGATCCAGCGGCATCCTGCTCAGCAGCATCGGCATCCTGAGCACCATGCACCACCTCTTTCACATCAATACCCAGCTCAGACAACAGGCGCTGTTTGACGATCTGACCCGGCTGCCAAACCGGCGCTACTTTCATCAGCAGCTGTTTCTGGAACAGGGGATTTGCCACGCCCTCATCCTGCTGGATCTGGATCACTTCAAGCTGATCAATGACAACTACGGCCACGATATCGGGGATCGGGTGTTGCAGCAGTTTGGCGAGCTGTTGCAACAGCACTGCCCGCCCGGTGCGCTGGCGGCCCGTGTCGGGGGTGAAGAGTTTGCCCTGCTGCTGCCCGTCGCCCACGAAGCCGAGCTACAGCAACTGGCCAACACCCTGCTCACTGCGACCCGCACCATAGCACTCGACCCAGCCCATACCATGACGGTCAGCCTGGGAGTGGGGATCCGCGAGCCCAAGGAGCCGGCAGTCTCGCTGTTCAAACGGGTGGATCAGGCGCTTTATGGCGCCAAGGAGGCGGGCAGAAACTGCGCGGTATGGGCGATGCCGACTAACAAGGAGGTATGAAGATCTGCAGGTTGATTGCCGATCACGGCGAAACATTGCTGCTGAAACAGGGGCCTAATGGCCCCTGTTTCATAGGGAAAATCCCCTCGCCTAAAAGCGGAAGGTAAGACCGATATTGACCTGCCACTGGGTTACCAGCTCCCCGCGCACCTTGAACACGCACTGCTCCGGGTTGCAGAGAAACTGGTTGTTGTCGTTAACCAGCGAACCATAGCCGCGCACCTCGGCCCGCAAGGCCAGATGCTCGGTGAGACGCGGTTGCACCCCGAGCGCCAGCGACATGGAAGGGGCCACCTCGCTGTCATAGGCGGCAAAGCGGGTCACCCCGATCCCGGCGCCGATATAGGGCGCCATCAGGTTGTCAGAGAGAGTAAGCGCACCGGCAAAGTGCAGGGTGTCCACCGTCAGGCGATCCGGCAGGTCGGGAGAGAGAGTGGTGGACTGATGGCTGTAGAGCAGTTCAATCATGCCGGGATCATCCACCTCCTTGCTGATAAAGAAGCCCCAGATGCCGGAGCCCTGCCCCTGCAGTGAATCGAGCGAGGCCGAGACCGGCACCGGCTGCACCACCTCGTCACTCTTCTCGAAGTCGATGGACGAGCTGTAGCCGAAAAACGGCGTCACCTGCCAACCGGATGTGGTCGCGCCCTCGGCACTCCAGACCGGCCCCAGTGGCAGCAACAACCCCATCATCGCTATCCCGGCTCTCTTCATCATCATCCCCTGCTCCCTGTGTGATTGTGCAGAAAGCATACCAGAGGCATCCTGCGCCCATCCTAAACGGCGGCTGTACCGGATCACTTTCATCGCGCGATGTCCCCCTCGCCAGAACCTCCGCCGAGCCGCCCCACTGGCGCCGCTATGCCCCCCTGCCACCATTCATCGACGGTTAACCTCTGCCACGTATGCTGGCGCCAAATCGGGTCATCGGGGCCCGTTATCACCACTCAGAAGGACATCAGGGAATGGTTGCCGCGCAACTTCACGACCCCCAAACCACCCTCGCGGATACCCTGCGGGCCACCGCGCATGCCATCGACGAGAGCCACATCAGCCTGCGCCAGATGCTGGAGCTGGTGGGCGAACAGGGCATGCTGCTGTTTTGCGTCCTGCTCACCGTCCCCTTCCTGCTGCCGGTCTCCATTCCCGGGGTCAGCACCCCGTTTGGCCTGCTGATCCTCTTTATCGGCATCGGCATCACCCTCAATCGGGTGCCCTGGCTGCCCGCCATCCTGATGGAGCGCCGCTTCGCCGCCGACCAGCTCAAGCCGACCCTGCACAAGGGGGCGGATCTGCTGGCCCGGGTCGATCGCGTTATCCGCCCACGCCTGCTGGTGCTGACCGGCAGCAACACGGTCAACCGCTGCAACGGCCTGCTGATCATGCTGGCCGCCCTGCTGCTGATGCTGCCCCTGGGCGCCATCCCCTTCACCAACGCCATGCCTGCCTGGGCCATCCTGCTGCTGGCCACCGGCATGTTGCAGCGGGACGGTCTGTTCGTCGCCAGCGGCTATCTGCTGGTAAGTGCAACCCTGATCTGGTTCAGCGTGCTGGCCATCGGCTTGCTGATGGCGGGCCAGAGCGCCAGCGGCCTGCTCGGCTAACCCCGATGCACAGAAAAAGGGCGACCAGATGGTCGCCCTTTTTGATTTGTGCGGGATACCGCCCGGTCAAAGCAGATCGTAGATAAGGGCCGAGATGGCAAGCAGCCCCATCACCAACACAAAAAGGGTACTCGGCCCGCGATAACGCTTGAGTGCGGGCAAGCGATAGATGGAGCAGGCCGGCAGCAGAAACAGGATCACCGCGATCAGCGGGCCACTGACGCGCTCGATGATGTCGAGCACATTGGGGTTCAGATAGGTGATGACGGCGGTCACCATAAACAGGATCACCGATGACACCCGGGCGATGGTCGACTCCTTGAGAGAGAGCCCCAGCCCCTGACAGGCACCGCTCACCATGCTCACCGTCCCCTCGCTCACCCCCATGGAGGTGCCGAGGAAGGATTTGGACATGGCCAGAATGGCGATGAGTGGCCCCACATAGGCGATCAGCGGGTTGGAGAACTTGTTCGCCAGCGCCGACAGCACGGAGATATTGTCGGTGCGGGCCAGCGCCATCTCCGCCTGACTCAGACTCATCACGCAGCTCACCACGAAAAAGAGCACGCTGCCGCAAATCAGCATGCTGCTGCACTTGATGATCCGCTTGGCACGCAGGTCGGCACTCTCCTGACAACGCTTTTTCTGCGCTGCGCTGAAGGAAGAAATAATGGGCGCATGGCTGAAGGAGAAGACCATCACCGGCACGATCAGCCAGAGGGATTTCCAGAACGCCGGATCACGCCAGTCCACCGCCTGACTCTCGCTGAAATAGGAGAGGCTCCACTGGGGCAGCAGATAGATGGAGAGGCCAATCAGAAAGGCGACCATCGGTAGCGCCAGCACGCTGATGGCCGACACCACGATCTGTTTGCCGGCCAGCAGCACCAGATGCAGGCCCAGCATCACCCCCAGCACCAGCAAGCCGCGCGGAAGCTCGGCATCCCCCAGCTGGTGAACCACGAAGCTCTGAATCGCATTGGTGATGGAGATGCTGTAGACCAGAATGATGGGGTAGAAGGCCATCAGATAGACCAGCATCAGCAGTTTGCCCGCCTTGGCACCGAAGTGCTCCTCCACCACATGGGTGATATCCCCCTCCTTGTGGGAGCTGGAGAGCACAAAGCGGCTCAATGCCCGGTGGGAATAATAAGAGAGCGGAAAAGCCAGCAATAAAATAAACAGCAAAATAACCGGAGAATTACTGCCAACCGTAATAGGGAGAAATAACGTACCGGCACCGACAGCAGTGGCATATAGGCCCATGGTCCATACCGAATCGCTTTTCTCCCATTTCAATTTTGAAACAGGGTTACTCTTTTCAGCAATAGAAACACTCATTGCAATATATACCTTATTAATCTGTCATCATTATTTTTATTGGCCCGAATAACAGGCTGGAGATATGTCGTTGCATATCGCCCTGCACATGAAAAAACAACGCCGCCAGCGGCCAACAGGGCCACCGGAGAGAAACGGAGCTGCCACGCTACCATCGTTGAAATCGCTATCCGGGTCAAGGTTAATAATTCATGACTGTTTGAATCGGAATGTTTCAAAAGACAACAGGATGTATCACATTCGTCACCCAAAACCAGATTCACGCCTGTTTGATAACATACCGATAAAACCTCATGCTGTTGCCCAACAACACAAATAAGACCAGCGATCAGGCCGATAATATTAACACCTTAAGCTGTGGAATATGAGTTAAATAATACGGCCAACTTTTCTACTAATTGACAGTGATGTCAGCCAATTTATTCAGAGTAAAAGCGCAGGCTATTTCCGACAGCGACCGGGGCGGCACTTTCAACCTGCCGGGCAGTGCGCCACCCGGTTGCGGCCTGCCCGCTTGGCCCGATAGAGCCACTCGTCGGCCCGAGCCAGCGCCTGATTGATCTCCTCCTCCGGCTGCACCAGGGTTGTGCCCAGACTGACCGTAATGGCGACCGGATCGGCAGGCAACGCTTCGACGGCGGCACGGATCTGCTCCGCCATCTGCAGCAAACCGGCTTCATCGATCCGCGGCAGCAGGATCAGAAACTCCTCGCCACCGCTGCGCACAAAGAGGTCATCCGCCCGCAACAGGGCATCGATACAACTACTGAAGCGCTGCAAGGCCCGATCTCCCTGCTGATGGCCGTAGTGATCGTTGATCTGCTTGAAGTGATCGATGTCGAGCATGATAAGACCACAGGGCGCCTCCCCTGCCCGCAACGGCTGGCAGTGCTCGAAGAAGAAACGGCGGTTATGGAGGCCAGTCAGCTGGTCGGTTTCACTCTGGCGCAGCAGTCGCTGCTGCAACTCGTGCTGGCGGGTGATATTGCGGGTCACCCAGGCCACCGCCCGCTTGCCGTCATAGAGGGAGGGTAGCGGCGCAATCTTGCCCTCAAAACGCTGTATCCCTTGCGGCCCGGCGGCGGCATTAATCCCCCCCACCTCGGCGGCGGAGAGCTCATACTCCACCACTAGCACCTGACCGCTCGCCAGCGACTCTGCTACCTGCGCCTTGACCCATATGGCCATCTCGGGTGGCAGCACATCGGCCAGCTGCTTGCCCGCCAGCGGATTGCCATCGTGATAGGATTGCTGCTCCATACCGCCGATATATTCCACGTAATAGCCATCTTCACTGAGGATAAAGACGGGATCTGGCAACTGGGCCATCACTTCATAAAGCTGGGTTACCGAAAGCGCCACGGAGACTCCTGTACTTCAACGTCAAACAGGGGGGAGATATTCTGCCTCAAGAGGACTCGCTCGCCCTCATCGGCAGAACAGAAAGATCTGCGTCCACAGCCAACAATCCTTTACATCTAGCAGCCCGCCAGCCTCTCGGCCACCACAGGTGGCCAGCGCGTTCCCACTCCCGCCACTGCGCTCGCTCACGGCGGCGAAAGCCCCCTCACCCGGTCACGCATATCCCATTGTTTCAACTCACAAGTTCATTTACGCTGGCCGTCCTGAGTCCAGTTTTCACCTCATCAGCCATCAGGAACGCCAGCCACCCGCAACCGCAGGGGCTGTACCACGGAAAAGGAATCGCCAGATGAAAAACGCCATCGTTACCGCCCGCTTCGACGCCATCAGCACCGAAGGGGAACAGCTCACCCTCAAGATCGCCATCAAGGCCCCCGAGCCGGATCCCAAGTCCGCCAGCGGTGACTGGCGCTGCAAGGTGAAGCTGGCGGGGCTGAGCGACAAGACCTTTATCTACGGCATCGACAGCCTGCAGGCCCTGAGCCTCGCCATCAAGTTTGTCGAAACCGAACTGCGCGCTTTCTCCGATGCAGGCTGGCAATTCTATCTACCCAATTGCCCAGATCACCCCATCGACATGAGCGCCTGCTACTTCCCGGCGCTCTAGCCCGGCCAACCCAAGGAGCCCGGATGCACGGACCCGATCCCGCCAATCCCCACCCCATGAACGGCTTTCCCCAGGTGTGCTTTATCAAGAACACCATCAAGGGGCCCAATATCGAGGTGGGTGACTACACCTATTACGACGACCCGGAGGATTCGGCGGGCTTCGAGCGCAACGTCATCTACCACTTCCCCTTCATCGGCGACAAGCTCATCATCGGCAAGTTCTGCGCCATCGCCCGCGGGGTGAAGTTCATCATGAATAGCGCCAACCACCAGACCTCCGGCTTCTCCACCTACCCCTTCTTTATCTTCGGCAACGGCTGGGAAAGCGCCGCCCCCGCCCCGGGCAGCCTCCCCTACAAGGGGGATACCGTGATCGGTAACGATGTCTGGATTGGCTATGACGCCCTGATCATGCCGGGAGTAAAAGTCGGCAACGGTGCCATCATCGCCGCCCGCTCCGTGGTCACCGGCGATGTGCCCGCCTATACCGTGGTCGGCGGCAATCCCGCCAAGGTGATCCGCTACCGCTTCGACGACGACACCATCGCCCGTCTCAACGCCATCGCCTGGTGGGACTGGCCGGTAGAGCTGATCAGCCGCAACCTGCCGCTTATAAGCGGCGGCGAGATAGCCGCGCTGGAAGCGGCAACCCGTTAGAGACAACCACCATCAAGCAGGAAGCACTATGCAACTCACCCCACCCCAACCGCCTCAGGACGATGATGTTGAAGCGCTGCGCATTGGCCTGACGGGCTACAACGTCAGCCAGGCAGGCCCTCAACTGTACGAACTTCGGCGCGAGCGGATCGCCAGCTTTATCAAGGATAAAGAGGGCAAGGTACACGGCGGCATCATCGCCGACATCAAGTGGGGCTGGCTTCACGTCGACTGGCTCTGGATCGACGAAAGCATCCGCCGCGATGGCTGGGGCGGCCGCCTGCTCGGCGCCATGGAGCTATACGCCCAAAGCAAGGGCATTAGCAACTACCATCTGGAAACCACCAGTTTTCAGGCTCTCCCCTTCTACCAGAAGCAGGGTTACGAAGTCTTTGGCCAGCTGCCCGATATGCCGCCGGGGCATATCAGTTACTTTCTGAAAAAGCAGGATTAATTGATGACATTCCCGCGCCTTGCCAATGCCAATATCGTGATCCGCCCGTTCGAATCTGGCGATGCCGACGAGTTTGTCCGCGCGGCCCACGAATCCATCGAGACGGTCGGCAAATGGATGAGCTGGTGCTCCCGTTCATTTACTCGGGAGAGCGCGCTGGAGTGGTTTGCCAGCTGCGATCAGGATCGCGAGGCGGGACGCGCCTTTGACATGGGCATCTTCTGCGTCACCACCGGCCAACTGCTGGATGGCGCAGGAATCAATCAGCTGCCACCCCATCATCGCTACGGCAATATCGGTTACTGGGTACGCCAACCCCGCCAAGGCTGTGGCATCGCCCGACAGGCGGTCACCCTGCTCCGTGACTTTGGCTTTCAGCAGTTGGGACTATTTCGGCTGGAGATCGTGATGGGAATCGGCAACACCGCCAGCGAAGCTGTTGCCATCGCAGCAGGGGCCACCTTTGAGTGCCGGGCAAGGAATCGTATCTTCCTACATGGCCAGCCTATTGATGCGCATATCTATGCTCTTTTTCCACTGGCTGAATCTTGTAACCATGAGTTCCCAGATGGCCAACCATAAATAAAAGGAAACCTGTATGACGTCCTTATTTAGACACTCCATAGGCCAAGCTGTCGAGTAGTCAAATGCATAAATTACCGAGGCTGGATAAACACCATAAAGACGAATACAACCACATATAAAAACACATCTTCCATAAAACTTGAACTAACTCAATGTATTGGCCGGCAGGCATTGTAATATATACTACAGCAATACTTGCTGGGTTTTATTTAACCCCTCGTGTAGTATGACGATAAGCTCTACCAGATACTTCTCGAAAAATTAACTTCTAGGATGAAGATATGTTTGATTTTTTAGACGCACCTGAAGAATATGTATCCCCAATAGTATTAGGAATTGGGAGCGTTGGATGCAAAATTGTGGATGACATATTCAAGTCTAGCGATTTAGAAGAAGCTGAAGTCAAAAAAATATATGTTCACTCATCACTAGAAATAATCAACAGGCATACCCGAAACCAGGCTGAATCAATCTTAATAAAAGAGCACGTTCATTTTATTGATGAAGAAATCGAGAAGGCAATAAGTGGTTCCAATGTTGTTTTTTTAGTTTCAGGTTTGGGAGGAGAAACTGGCAGCCAAGTATCTCCATATATTGCTAAGATTGCCAAAAGGCTTGGTATATTATGTGTAGGATTATTTTCATTTCCATTTAGTTTTGAGGGTCGGAGTAAAATACTGCATTCACAAAAAGCATATTTATCATTATTAGAAAATACAGACTCTTTGGTTTGTATAGAAAATGATAGATTTTTGGAGTCCAACTTAAAAAACAATTTATTAAGTAAAACAAGTGACTTATTCCATGACTCCAATAACCATTTTCGTGCAGTGATAAAAGGAATGATGGATCTAGTTACCCGTCCTGGGTTGATAAACGTTGATCTAGAGGATGTAAAAACAATAATTAGAAACATGGGTTTAAGTGCCATCGGTTATTCTTTTCAAGATGGGGAGGAACGAGCTGAATTAGCGGTGAGAAAGCTATTGGAATCTCCAGCATTACAGAGTCATGACATATCAAAAGCCAAGGGGATCTTGGTTAATATTACTGCCGGCATGGATATGACCATTGAAGAGTTTGAAATTGTTGGCAATGTAGTAAGAGAATTCGCAAATGAAAATGCAACTATCGTGATGGGTACGGTTATAGACCCTGAATTATCAGATAAGATGAGTGTCACAATAATTGTCACTGGTTTGCCAGAACTTCCTATTGACAAAACAATTGCAAAAAATAATTTTGACATGGTTAAGCTTTCAAAATCAATCACTTTCGAACCTCACCAAGCCAGTGCAGGATTGTCCATTCTGTCATATTTCAATGAATTTCTTCATCAGAAATATTCTGGAGTAGAAGCTAAAGTCAGCATTGAACAATCAGGAAACAAAGTTTTTTTAATAGTAGAAACCCCTTCTGGGAATGTAGAGAAAATAGAAAAATCCTTATCTGAATTCGGCTTGGCTGTCATTGGAGAAAAGTCCCCTAACGATATTCTAGAATCCAGCTATCATGTTGAAAAAATGAAAATGAAACTGGAAATGGCAGCTATGGAACTAAAATTCAGCAATCAAATTATAATGATATATAAAGAAGAAAATGATGATTATAAAACCAGAGTGAATTCTCTCGAAAACCAGATGAAATCACTTCAACAAGTCATATGCAAAAGTTTAACGAAAACCCAAGACAACATTGCAGTGCAAATATCGAGTTATAGTCAGCTGCCGCAAGAGCTACTTTCATTGTTACGTGATAACATGAATAATGAAATATCTTCTGATATCCTACCAAAACATTAAAGATGAAATCGAGAAACATGTAACGGATGACCAAACGGCAATAACACTAAAAACACTGGCAGAAAATGTTTTTTATGGTGTAGCAGGCAATTCTATGTATCAATTAATAACAACTGTTTTATCAAGTTTACCAAAATAGTACCGTAATGCCGCAGGGTATAATGAACGAAGTGAATTGCACCTCTCGTCACAATCGCGGTGCAATGCGCTCCGCTTATTGCACCCTACGACTACTCCTTGAGGTTATGGCGGGCACGGTTTTGATTCCCCCTCCAATCCGCCGAGGGGAAGGAGCAAGGTCAGGAGCGCCATCAGGGATGATGGCGCAGACGCAGCCGGCACAGGGATGTGCCGTCTGCGGCGATCCGTCCGACCTTGCTCCTGGCCCGAGGGCAACCGCGTAGCGGTCGGATTGGCGGGGGTGGCCTTTCTTTTGGTGACTTTTCTTTGGCCACGCAAAGAAAAGTTACTCGCCCAAGCCCGAAGGGCGGGCGAAACCCCTTCGAGGCCAACGGCCTCGCGTCCTGCACGACAAGGCCGTGCCATTCCCCCATCACACGGAACGGACGATTACGCCTGACGGCTAATCGACCCTACGATTGCACGGCGCAGCCGTGCCTGCTCGCCACAGGCTCGGAGTCTGGCTGGACGCCGGGATGCCACCGGCAAAGGGGGGCGTGGCCGCCCCTATCGGCCCAAGAAGGGTTCCCAATCTTTAAACACCGGCTGCAACCCCGCCTGCCGCACCGCGGCGGCCACTTCACCCACCGGGCGGTCGTCGTGGATGGCGAACTGCTCCAGCTCCTCTTTATCCCCTTCGGCATAGCCCCCCGGCTGGGTGCGCGATTCGGCCGACATCTGGGTGATGCCAAGGCGCACCGCGCCGTTGCGAAACGTAGCCGACTCGCGGGTGGAGAGGGACAAGTCCAGCGTGGGCGAGAAGAGGCGCCAGGCGCAGATAAGTTGGGCCAGCTGGCGATCCGACATGACCACGGCAGGCTCAAGCCCACCGGTGCAGGGGCGCAGGCGCGGGAAGGAGAGCGAGTAGCGGCTCTGCCAGTGGTGACGCTCAAGCCAGCTCAGATGCTCGGCGACAAAGTAGCTGTCGGCGCGCCAGTCCGAGGAGAGACCGATCAGCGCCCCCAAGCCGATTTTGTCGATACCGGCGCGGCCCAGCCGATCCGGCGTGGCAAGGCGCCATGCGATATCCCGCTTGTTGCCGCGCAGGTGGTGGCGGGCGTAGGTGGGGGCGTGGTAGGTCTCCTGATAGACCATAACGGCATCAAGGCCGAGGGTTTTCAGTTCGGCATATTCGGCCTGCGAGAGGGGCTGCACCTCCATCCCTACCGTGCTGAAGTGGCGGCGGATGATGGGCATCACCTCGCGAAAATAGGCGAGCCCCACCTTGTGCTCGTGCTCGCCGGTCACCAGCAGCACGCTGTCAAAGCCGCGCGCCTTGATGGCCAGACATTCGCGCTCTATTTCCTCTGCATTCAAGGTCTTGCGCTTGAGGCGGTTGCTCATGGAGAAGCCGCAGTAGGTGCAGTCGTTGGCGCAGAGGTTCGACAGATAGAGCGGCACATAGAAGCCGATGGTGTTGCCAAAGCGCTGGCGGGTCAGCCGCTCGGCCTCGGCTGCCATCTGCGGCAGATACGCCTCGGCGGCAGGGGAGATCAACGCCATAAAATCGGCCAGGGTACGGCGGGGGGCACTCAGGGCGCGAGCCACATCGGCGGCAGTTTTGGCGCGGATCTGCATGCCGATATCGCCCCAATCAAGTTCGTACCAGCGGTCGAGAAAGGTTGGCTCCTTAGCCCTCACCCCCAGCCCCTCTCCCTTATTTTGTGAAGAGCCGAGAGGGGGGCTATCACTCAGGCGCACTTGGGATTGTGTAAAAGGCTCGAAGTCACTCATCGCACCAGCATCATGACTCATAACGCCCCCAGAAAATCGGTGAGCGGGCTGGAGGCTTGGGCCTGCAGGGCGCGGGCGCCGAGACCGGCCTCATAGGCACTGCGACCGGCAGTGCAAGCCAACGCAAAGGCACGCCCCATGGCGACCGGGTCGCCGCTGACTGCGATGGCGGTATTGACCAGCACGGCATCGGCGCCCAGTTCAAAGGCGGCGGCCGCATGGCTCGGCGCACCTATGCCCGCATCCACCACCACGGGCACATTGGCCTGCTCGACGATGATGGAGAGAAACTCCCGGGTCACCAGCCCCTGATTGGAGCCGATAGGCGCACCGAGCGGCATCACGGCGGCGCAGCCCACCTCTTCCAGCCGCTTGCAGAGCACGGGGTCGGCACCGCAGTAGGGCAGCACCACAAAGCCCTCTTTCACCAATTGCTCGGCGGCTTTCAGCGTCTCGATGGGATCGGGCAGCAGGTAGCGCGGGTCGGGGTGGATCTCCAGCTTGAGCCAGTTCGTCCCCAGCGCCTCGCGGGCGAGATGGGCGGCAAACACCGCCTCGGCGGCGGTCTTGGCGCCGGAGGTGTTGGGCAGCAGCTTGACCCCGAGTTGCAGTAAGGGACTCAGGATATCGTCATGGGCCTTGCCCGGCTCGAGCCGCTTGATGGCCATGGTGACCAGCCGGGAGCCGCTCGCCTCGATGGCGGCGGCCATCAGGTCCGGGCGGGCAAACTTGCCGGTGCCGGTAAAGAGGCGCGATGAGAAGGTGTGATCGGCAATCTTGAGCATGTCAGCCTCCTGCCACTGCGATAAGAAGAGATGTGGCCCCGCCGCAAGGCAGAGCGCTCGAAGATGGGACTGCGAGCATCATGGGTCAGCCTCCCGCAATGGCGGTAAAGAGGTGAAGTTCGTCCCCGTCATTGAGACGGGTCTCGGCCCAGCGGCCTCGGGGCAACACGGCGCCATTAAGGGCCACCGCCACCCCCTGTGGATTAACGTCTTGCGCCGCCAGCAGGTCGGCCACGCTCTGCCCTGCCGTCAGCGGCTGGGCTTTATCGTTGAGTCGAATGGTGAGGGTCATGATGTGATCTCCTTGTTCCGGCACGAATGCTGGCAACAGACCGAGCAATCGGGATCGGGGGCCAGCGTGAGGGTCTGCCACTGATGGGTCAAAGCATCGAAGCGGCGCAGGGTGCCAGCGACCGGGCTTGGCATCCCGAGCAGCAGTTTCAGTGCCTCCAGCGTCTGCAAAGAGCCCATCACCCCGACCAGCGGGCCGGTGACGCCGCTGGTCTCGCAGCGCTCGGCGATTTTGGTATCCAGCGGATAGAGGCAGGCATAGCAGGCGTGATCGCTGCTGGTGCGCGCCATCAGCTGCCCCTGCCACCCCACTGCGGCGGCGGAGACCCAGGGCTTGCCCTGAGCCACGCAGGCGGCGTTGATAGCCTGGCGGGTGGCGAGGTTGTCGCAGCAGTCGATCACCAGATCTACCTCGGCCACAAACTCCGGCAGGCTGACGGCATCGAGCCGCTGGTTGATGGCAATCAGCTCCACCAGCGGGTTGTGGGCAACCAACCGCTCGCGGGCCAGCTCGGCCTTGGAGTGGTTGACCGCCTCGCTATCGAACAGGATCTGGCGCGGCAGATTGCTGGAATCGACCGTATCGCCATCGGCCAGCCACAAGGTGCCGACCCCGGCCCCGGCCAGATAGAGGGCCAGCGGCGAGCCGAGCCCGCCGAGGCCGACGATCAGCACAGATTTATCCTTAAGCCGCGCCTGCCCCGCCTCCCCCACTTCCGCCAGCATCAGCTGGCGGCCGTATCTCAGATACTCTTTATCACTAAGAGACGCCTCATCAGAGCGCATGTTCTGCCTCCTGTATAACAGTGGCCGAGCGCGGCTCATCCCCAGCCCCCACGGCGGCAAGCAGCCGTTCGGTCGCCCCCTGCCAGTCGTCGCTGGCCGTGATGGCCGAGACCAGCGCGATACTGCCGACCCCGCTGGCCTTGACCGCCGCCACCCGCTCCTCGCTGATGCCGCCGATGGCCACCGTCGGCCACTCCGCCATCAGGGCGCGGTAGCGATGCAGCCGCACCAGCCCCTGCGGGCGCGAAGGCATCGCCTTGGTGTTGGTCGGGAAGATATGACCCAGCGCCATATAGGAGGGGGCCAGCTCGCGGGCCCGCATCAGCTCGAAGTAGCCGTGGGTGGAGATGCCAAGGCGCAGCCCGGCCGCCTGAATGGCGGCAAGATCGGCGGTCTCCATGTCCTCCTGTCCCAGATGCACGCCCCAGGCGCCCGCCTCGATGGCCTGCTGCCAGTAGTCGTTGATAAAGAGCCGCGCCCCATGGCGGCGACCGAGCGCTACCGCATCGCGAATGGCCGGTGCCACCTGAGCGGCGGGCAGATTCTTGATCCGCAGCTGGATGGTCTTGACCCCCTGCCCCAGCAGGCGGCGCAGCCACTTGACCGAATCGACCACCGGATAGAGGCCGAGGTTGTGTTCGGTCGGCGCGAAGGGGCCCTGCGGCAGGCGGGCACTGCTTGTCTCATAAAGTCCGAAGCGGCGATCGAGGGTTGACCCCGCCAATACGGCGCGGGGGAAGTGAGTCAGATCGGCTGGCCAGCCGAGATGGGCGATGGGACCCGGGCCTGCGCCCACCCCCTGCGCCGCCGCCAACCCCTGTTGCAGGTAGGCTCGAGCGAGGGTAATGGCGTCCTCTACCGGATAATCCTGCGCCACCACGGCGGCGATGGCGCTGGCGTAGCAGCAGCCGGTGCCGTGGCCATGGCGGGTATCGAGGCGCGGCGCCGCGAGCCAGAATTCGCGGGTCTCATCCTGGTAGTAGTCGAGACAGAGATCGCCGCTCCACTCCAGATGACCCCCCTTCACCAGCACGGCGCGGGCGCCGAGTTCACGCAGACGGCGGGCGGCGAGGCGCACCAGCTCGGGGCTGCTGACCGGCAAGCCGGTCAGGGCCTCCAGCTCGGGACCGTTGGGGGTGATGAGCGACAGACGTGGTAACAGCTGCTCGCGCACCGCCTCCAGCATATTGGGCTCCGCCATCGGGGTGCCGGTGCTGGCGATGGCCACCGGGTCGTAGACCACGAAGGGAGCCTCGATGGCAGCCAGTCGGCGGGCCAGCACCTCAACGTGAAGCCGGGTCGGCAGCAGGCCGATCTTGATGGCGGCAGGCGGCAGATCGACGCCGAGGGCGTCGATCTGGGCGGTGAAGGTCTGCATCAGCACAGGGTCGACCATCTTCACCGCCACCGAGTTCTGGGCGGTAATGGCAGAGATGACCGAGCAGCCGTGCACGCCGAGGTCATGCAATGTGTGCAAGTCGGCCTGAATGCCGGCACCGCCGCCGGAGTCTGAACCGGCGATGGTCCAGACAACTGGGCGGGAGTCCGTCACAGGCAGCAGATCGGCGGGGCTGACAGCCCCGCTTGCGCTGCTCACGCCTCCTCCCCTGCGGCCTGTTTCAGCACCGCCGCCTGATGGTAGATCTCGCCACCGGTCTCCTTGAAGGTTTCAGCCATGCGGGCCATGCCGCTCTCCACCTGAGCCACTACCTGCTCCTGCTGGCCATCCATACCGACCAGCTTGATCTCAACGGCTTCCAATTTCGCCGCGTAATCGCGCACGTCCTGAGTGATCTTCATGGAGCAGAACTTGGGCCCGCACATGGAGCAGAAGTGGGCCACCTTGCCGGACTCCTGGGGCAGGGTCTCGTCGTGATAGGCGCGGGCGGTGTCGGGATCCAGCGCCAGATTGAACTGATCCTCCCAGCGAAACTCGAAGCGCGCCTTGGACATGGCGTTGTCGCGGATCTGGGCGCCCGGGTGCCCCTTGGCCAGATCGGCGGCGTGGGCGGCGATCTTGTAGGTAATCAGCCCCTGCTTCACGTCCTCCTTGTTGGGCAGGCCCAGATGCTCCTTGGGGGTGACGTAGCAGAGCATGGCGCAGCCGTACCAGCCGATCAGCGCGGCGCCAATGCCGGAGGTGAAGTGATCGTAACCCGGCGCGATATCGGTGGTGAGCGGGCCAAGGGTGTAGAAGGGCGCCTCGTGGCAGTGCTCCAGCTGCTCGGTCATGTTGCGCTCGATCATGTGCATCGGCACGTGACCCGGCCCCTCGATCATCACCTGCACGTCGTACTCCCACGCGATTTTGGTGAGCTCGCCCAGGGTGCGCAGCTCGGCGAACTGGGCCTCGTCGTTGGCGTCATAGACGGAGCCCGGACGCAGACCATCGCCCAGCGACAGAGCCACGTCATAGGCGGCGCAGATCTCGCAGATTTCGCGAAAGTGCTGGTAGAGGAAGTTCTCTTTATGGTGGGAGAGGCACCACTTGGCCATGATGCTGCCGCCACGCGAAACGATGCCGGTGAGGCGCTTGGCGGTCATCGGCACAAAGCGCAGCAGGACGCCGGCGTGGATGGTGAAGTAGTCCACCCCCTGCTCGGCCTGCTCCAGCAGGGTGTCACGGAACAGCTCCCAGGTGAGGTCTTCGGCGATGCCGTTGGTCTTTTCCAGCGCCTGATAGATGGGCACGGTACCGATGGGCACCGGGCTGTTGCGCAGGATCCACTCGCGGGTCTCGTGGATATAGCGACCGGTGGAGAGGTCCATCACGGTGTCGGCGCCCCAGCGGGTGGACCAGACCAGCTTCTCTACCTCCTCTTCGATGCTGGAGGTGACCGCCGAGTTGCCGATGTTGGCGTTGATCTTCACCAGAAAATTGCGGCCGATGATCATCGGCTCCGCTTCCGGGTGGTTGATGTTGCTGGGGATAATGGCGCGACCGGCGGCCACCTCATCGCGCACAAATTCGGGGGTGATGTTCTGGGGCAAACGGGCACCAAAATCGCGGCCCGGATGCTGGGTGCGCAACAGTTCAGAGCGCACCCGCTCGCGCCCCATGTTCTCGCGAATGGCGATAAATTCCATCTCGGGAGTGACGATGCCGGCGCGGGCGTAGTGGAGCTGGGTAACCCGACGACCCGGCTTGGCGCGGCGTGGCTTTGGCAGATGCTCGAAGCGCAGGTGGTCGAGCCCCTCGTCCGCCAGACGCTCCTGAGTGAAGGTGGAGCTGAGCCCCGGCAGTTCGTCGGTGTCATCGCGCTCCAGCACCCAGTTCTCCCGCAGGCGCGGCAGGCCACGGCGCACGTCGATGGCGACCCCCTCCTCCCCGTAACGGCCAGAAGTGTCGTAGACCGGGAGCGGTTCGTTGGGTTCGAACTTGGGATCTTCTTTGGTGCCGCCGACGAAGGTGTCGGCCAGCTGGATTTCCCGCAGGGGTACACGGATATCGGGGCGGGAGCCTTCGATAAAGATGCGGCGGGAGTTGGGGTGAGCCATCCCCTTGAGGCTGTCGATAAAGGCCTGAGCGCTGGAGCGCTGCTCGCGGCGGCTGGATTTGGTGGTATCAGATACGGAAGTAGACATAGCAAAACTCACATTAACTGGTTGAAGTTATGGGTGTTTGCTTGTCTGGAGTTCGAGGAGAAGATGAACTTGCGGCGGGGTGTTTATCTCGGGAGGGAGTGCGCGCGGGATGGATCTCCGCGCTGCTGTTCTGCCGCTTCCCGCTCTCTGCACGCTGTGGGCAAGGCGCCCCACGTGCTGGACAACCGGACGGGACAGACTCCCTCCTGTGCGCCCTGACTCATCAAGGGTGCTCCCTTCGATGAGCGGAAGAGGCTTGTTCCTCCTCCGGCGCGGTAACCCGCAAGTTACCCTTGTTCCCTTCGCAGGTTTTAACCTGATCAGGTTCCACGGATCCCGAATTAACGGTCTCAGCTTCGCGTCGTTCGACGGTCAGCACTCCGACAAGATGGCGCCAGTATAAGGGGGAAAATTTAAAGCACAAGCCGTTAACAATCTGGCCAACACGCCTCTTTCAACAAATGAGTGAACAATGCCTCGCTCACGGGGCCACCCCAAGTACAGGTCAAACCTGCGTTGGCATCACCTTGGCAAGCCATAGCTTCCTGTTGTGATCATGCAGGGACAAGAGGAGAAAAAGAGGGAAAATCGAGGGGCGCAGGGCAAACAGAAACAGGCCCCTATGAAAGGGGCCTGCGAGTGAGGTTATTGAACCGGAACTATGGTCAGGGATACATTGCCAAACCCTTCGTTGGCAAGGGCCTCCTGATCCAGATCCACACCGGTCAGGGCCACACCTTCAGCAGAGGCGTTACGCAACTGGGCAGAGGCCGCGGAACGGGTCTGGGGCTGACCGATTTCGATATCGCCGGCAAACTGGCTCTCGGCATAGAAGTCACCGGTCACCGCCGAACGGATCGGGCGCAGCACACGACCCAGGTTATTCTGCATGGTCGACAAACCATACTCGCTGATGGTCCAGTTCCAGTCCCACCACTTCACTTCACCCGGGATATAACGCTTGTCCCACTGGTAGCGAATGCTGCTTGCCTTGTCGCGGAACGGGCCGACGGCAAAGGTGTGCTCCCAGGTGGGGCGATTCTCAGGATGGGTATACCAGGCATTGCCGCCCCAACGCAGGAAGCCCTTCATGGTCAGGTCATAATTGACCTCGGCCTTGAACTCGTAGGGGTAGGAGATGTTGGACTTGTAGAGGGCAACCCGCACCGGCAGGCTGGAGTGAGGCGGCACCGTGGGGCGCGCTTCAACCGAGACGGTCTCGGTCGTTGAGCCCCCTTTCTGGGAAGCCCAGCTCTGGCTCGCAGCGATCTCGATGGCGAGTTCGGTTTCCCCCACCAGCGGCCACTGAAACTTGTTCTTGGTGGTCACCTTCTCGCTCAGGCTGTAGGTGTCGGTCTTCGACCAGTTGGTGGCCTTGTCGTACTTCAGGGTCACCACCACCTGCTGAGGCAGATCCGTGTAGTTGGTCGCATTGGCCGTGATGGTCTTGACCAGCTGCTTGCCGCTCTCGGTGACCTGACCATGGCTGAAGGAGTCGGGTTCCAGGGTATATGAGAAGTTGCTTACCTTGATGGAGCTCTTCTCCCCGCAACGATATCCGGAGCAGCCGCCGTCATTATTTCCCTTTATCAGCCAGCCATCGCCAACCCGGGTAACATCCATATCCTCCCCGACATAGGGGCTATGATTTCCACCTACCCAAGCGTATCCCAAATAATGGGCGAGATAACTGACTGGCTTGATAAAATAATCATTGTCATGGACAAGACGCCATTGCACATCGACCTCATCACCCGCCGGAATATTCCAGTCAGAGAGTGTCGGTATTTCTCCGGAAACCGGTGAATTGGGATAACACCAGGTTTCTCCGGCAGTACCCTGTTTGATTTCGCCATTATATCCCGGCCCCATAATCACCCAGCGATCAGCCAGCCCAGTGATCTGCCACTGCCCCATGCGGCTGACCAGATTACCCTTGATACTCATGGCTTCATCACGGGTCAGAGGACGGTAACCACTGGCACAGACGCCCGTGCCAAGACCCGCCCACTTGACCTGATCAGGGTAGACAGGTTCAGCCGCCTGCACCTGAGCGAGCATCAATGAAGACGCCAAAAACGCCAGATTGGCGGTAATTATTCTATTCATCATTTATCCCTCTTTCAGACATACGATAATTGTTATTGTGTAGAAATATCCTTTTTCATTTGACAGGTATGGACTCCGACAAAACCTGACACAAATAAAATAAACCACCAAAAAACATCCATGACAAACAAAATAATGGTGATACAGGAAAATAATTAGAGCGATGACTTTATTGAGGGATAAATCATAAATATTGTGACAGTCATTATTTAATGGCTGCCACAATATGGTGAAGCTATATTAAATAAGAAGAAGCTGAATTACTCTTCCGGATTGATCACTTCAATTCCCTGCAATATTCCATCCGCCGAACGAATCAATACCAGCTCGCTCCCGGCATGCAGATCGGCGACGGAACCGTTGACCCAGCGCACCTGTGGATTGAGTGGCACTGTGCCCAGGGTTGCCAACGTGAGCTGCCGTTCATCGAAGGATTGCAGGCGATCTTGCGCCCGCTGCCAGGGCAGATTGGCCAGCGGGGCTCTGGCGGCCAGCAGCTCAATGCGGGTGGCAACGCCATCTGCCACCAGCAGGGCGAGCTGGTCGCCGGGTTTGAGTGGCTGCGGCCAAATCTCCCCCTGCCGCCAGATGGCGGCACTGCCCTGCTCCACCTCGGCCCCCTGAAATTGCAGGCGGATGCCGTCGCTGTGCTCCAGCTCCACCAGCCACAATTCATCGGCTCCCGCCTGCGCCGCCCAGAGCGGCACACCCAGCATCCATGCACACCACTTTCTCGATTGTTCCATCTTCGTTCGTCCCTGAACAAAAAGCCCATGCTGGACAAGCATGGGCTTCATTCGGGAGCATTTCTAATCGGAACGCAGAGATCGGATCAGTCATCCTCGCGGCAGCGGCTCAGGCGCATGCCGTCAAACTTGCACTCCAGCTCCAGCCAGCGCCCTTCGAACGGCGCCAGACTGTTGTCAGAGGTGGTGTAGCCCCAGATCCGCCCCCCTTCGACCGGCCCCTCCAGATCCATCTCGTCCTTGTCATCTTCGTCGAGGGCTTCGACCTTGCGCACATAGCGCACGCCGTTCTCCACCACCCCCTTCATCTCGACCCAGGTGCCGCCGAGATCATCTTCGTTGAGCCAATCCTTGAAGCGGGTCTGGTCGTCGATCACGAACGGCATGCCGTTGACCATCAACTGGCCAAGCTGCCAGGTGGTGCGGCCGGTCAGTTTGAATTCGGTCGCCTGTGCGGTGCCAAGTGGCAACAAGATCAGCAACAGAAGGGCGCAGAGAGACTTCTTCATCAGGGATCCTCGGGGTTACACTGGCAAACAGGATGCCGAATCCGGTGTGAAAAGAGCGTGAAACGCTCGCCAACCAGGAGAGCAAAGCATGAAGATTTTGGTAGTGGAAGACAATCCTCAGGTGGCGGAAACCATCATGGATTATCTGGAGCTGGCCGGTCACCGCCTCGATTGTGCCTATCACGGTCAGGCGGCGCTGCAACTGCTGGAGGAGCAGCGTTTCGACGTCATCATCATGGATGTGATGATGCCGCGCCTCGATGGGCTCAGCACAGTGGCGCGCCTGCGCGAGCAGGGGATTGCCACTCCCGTGCTGTTTCTCACCGCCCGCGACAGCCTGGAAGACAAGCTGGCAGGCTTCAAGGCGGGAGGGGATGACTATCTGGTCAAGCCGTTCGCCATGGAGGAGCTGGAGGTGCGGCTGCAAGCCCTCAGCCTGCGCGGCCCGCGCGGCGATGTGGGGGCCATCAGCTTTGGCGATCTGACGGTCGATGTCGCCAGCGGCCGCGCCACCCGCGCCGGTGAGCCCCTCAAGCTCGGCAAGATCCCGTTCCGGATCCTCGCCCTGCTGGCCCGCCGCGCCCCCGCCATCGTCAGCCGTCAGGAGGTGCTCGACACCGTCTGGGGGGATGAGGAGCCCGACTCCGATGCCCTGCGCAGCCATATCTACGCCCTGCGCAACGCGCTCGACAAACCCTTCCCCACTCCCATGCTGGAGACCCTGCACGGCCAGGGCTACCGACTGGTGAGCGCATGAGCCTGCCGAGCCTGCGCCGCCGCTTGATCATGGCGCTCGGTGGCGCCGGGGTGGTGCTGCTGATCCTGCTCTCCGGCTTGATGCTGGTGGCCGAAGACAAGATGGAGGAGCTGAGCCTGCGCCACTGGCTGGAGGCGGAAGTGACCCGCTACAGCGATGACTGGCTGCGACTCGGCCCGGCGGCCGCAGCCCCAAGCCCCAGACAGTTCTCCAGCTACTGGACCGAGGCGGGCCGCTTGCCTAAGTGGTTGAAGCCCTACCAGACCCCCGGCTTTTTCGAGCACCAGCTGGGCAAGGAGGACAAACACTTTCTGGTGGCCCGTCACCCCTCCGGCGAGGGACTGCTCTATCTGGTGTTCAATGACGACGCCGATGACTACCTGGATCCCTACGAAGACAAGCTGCATCTGGCGACCCGACTGATCGGGGTGACCCTGCTGCTGGGCTGCCTCGGCTTCGGCATCTGGCTGGTACGCCATATCACGGGGCCGCTGCAGCGGCTGCAACAGAGGGTCGCCCACCTCACCCCGGATCAGGCGGATTTCGAGCCCGATGCCCCCTGGCAGGAGCTGCGGGACATCGAGCTGGCGCTGCTGGCCGGCAAGCAGGAGGTGAGCGCTGTGTTCGCCCGCGAGCAGGAGTTCAGCCGCTTCGCCAGCCACGAGCTGCGCACCCCCAACATGGTGATCCAGGGCTCGGCCGCGCTGCTCGGCAAGGTGACGGACTTGCCCGCACCGGCCGCCCGCGCCACCACCCGCATCCGCGCCGCCGCCGACGAGATGGCGCTGCTCACCGAGACCTTCCTGCTGCTGGGCCGCAAGGAGGCGGTGGAGCGACCGCTGCAGCAGGTAACCCCGCTGATCCGTCAGGAGCTGGCCCGCCTCGCTCCGCTGTTGCAGCGGGAGGCACTTGATATCCGGCTTAATCTGGACGAGAGCAGCGAAGTAAATGCCCCCCTCTCCCTGCTCGCCATCGCCCTCGGCAACCTGCTGAAAAATGCCCTGAGCTATGCCGAGGGACATATCGACATCGAGCTGTGTGGCCCGGTGCTCACCATCAGCAACCCGACGGCAGCGGCGCCGGATCAGATCCTCGGCTACGGCTGTGGCCTCACCATCATCCAGCGTATCTGCGAGAAGCTGGGCTGGCAGATCGACACCCGGCTCGAGGATGGCGTATTTAGCGCAAGGCTGGCGATGCTCGCCGCCGAACAGTTCCCTCTCCCTCCGGGAGAGGGTGCTGCGGCACCAGCCAGATAGCAACAGGGCGCCCGAGGGCGCCCTGTTTTTATCTGACGGATGCAAGCCCGCGGCTCACTCCGCCGGTTTGTTCTTGCGGCTCGCCTTGAGTTCGAGAAACTCGATGATCTTGCCGGCCACATCCTTGCCGGAGGCAGCTTCCACCCCTTGCAGGCCGGGGGAGGAGTTGACCTCCAGCACCAGCGGGCCACGGGCGCTGCGCAGGATATCCACCCCCGCTACATCCAGCCCCATGATCTTGGCGGCCTGCACCGCGGTTGCGCGCTCTTCCGGAGTGATCTTGATCGCCTCGGCGGTGCCGCCACGGTGCAGGTTGGAGCGAAACTCCCCCGGCTGGGCCTGACGGCGCATGGCGGCAACCACCTTGCCGTTGACCACCAGACAGCGGATGTCGGCACCATTGGCCTCGCGGATATACTCCTGCACCAGAATGTTGTTGTTGGTCTGGATAAAGGCCTCGATCACGCTCTCGGCGGCTTTCTGGGTCTCGCACAGCACCACGCCAATCCCCTGGGTTCCCTCCAGCAGTTTCACCACCAGCGGCGCCCCGCCCACCATGGTGATGAGGTCGGGCACGTCGTGGGTGCTGTGGGCATAGCCGGTGATGGGCAGGCCGATACCATGGCGGGAGAGCAACTGCATCGCCCGCAGCTTGTCGCGGGAACGGCTGATGGCCACCGAGCTGTTGAGGGCCATGGTGTTCATCATCTCGAACTGGCGCAGCACGGCGGTGCCGTAGGCGGTAATGCTGGCCCCGATCCGGGGGATCACGGCGTCATAGCTTCCCAGCTCCCCACCCTCGTAGTGAATGGAGGGGTTGTGGGAAGCGATATTCATATAGCAGCGCAGGGTGTCGAGCACCTCTACCTGATGACCGCGCGCCTGTGCCACCTCGACCAGACGGCGGGTGGAGTAGTTTTTCGGCTCACGGGATAAAATGGCGATCTTCATGACAATTCCGCTAGAAGGCTGTGCCTGGGCAGGATGGGGCGGGAGAGTATAAGGTGCCACAGCGCCAAGACAACGCCAATTGTTTATCCTGACAACAAGACAAACCACACCAAACCGCACGCTACCACATCACTGTGACCAACAGGTTAAACGGCGGCTCTGCGCAGGTTGTTCAACCCGAGCAAGGATGCCGCCGTTTCTCGTTAAAGATCAACCGATGTCACGCGGGAGTCAGTTCAGGTTTGGCCCCAACCAGCGCTCGGCCTCTGCCAGCGTCATCCCCTTGCGAACAGCGTAATCTTCCACCTGATCTTGCTGGATCTGCGCCACCGCGAAGTATTTGCTCTCGGGATGAGAGAAGTACCAGCCGGACACCGCCGCCCCCGGCCACATGGCGTAGGATTCGGTGAGCTGCATGCCGATAGCCTGCTCCACCTCCAGCAGCCCCCAGATGCTCCCCTTCTCGGTGTGCTCCGGGCAGGCCGGATAACCGGGCGCCGGACGGATGCCCTGATAGTTTTCGCGGATCAGCTCCTCGTTGCTGAGGGCCTCGTCGGGAGCATAACCCCAATGTACCTTGCGCACCTGCTCGTGCAGATACTCGGCAAAGGCTTCGGCGAGACGGTCGCACACCGCCTGAATGAGGATGGCGTTGTAGTCATCGTGCTGCGCCTTGTAGGCCTTGGCGATGGCCTCCTCACCGATGCCGCCGGTCACCGCGAAGGCGCCGATCCAGTCGGGCTTGCCACTCTCTTTCGGCGCCACATAGTCCGCCAGACAGTAGTTGGGGAAGCCCTGCTTCTCGCTCTGCTGGCGCAGGTGGTGCAGCACCTTGATGACCTCGGTGCGCGACTCGTCGCTGTAGACCTCGATGCTGTCCCCTACCGCGTTGGCCGGGAACAGGCCGATCACCCCGGCGCAGCGCACGCTCTGATCCTTTTCCAGCAGATCCAGCATGGCGTTGGCATCGGCAAACAGCTTGGTCGCCTCCTCGCCAATGATCTCGTCCTCGAGGATGCGCGGATACTTGCCTGCCAGCTCCCAGCTGAGGAAGAACGGCGTCCAGTCGATGTAGGGGCGCAACACCGAAATGGCCACATCTTCGAACTTCTGCACCCCGAGCTCGTGGGGCTTCGGCGGCTGGTAGCCAACCCAATCCAGCTGATGCCGGTTGGCGCGGGCGTGGGCCAGACTGACCGGGCGGGAGCGCGGCTGCTTGCGGGCATGCTGCTCTCGGGCAATCTCGTACTCCTTGTCGATGCGGGCGACAAATGCCTCCTTGAGATCCGGGCTGAGCAGACTCTGGGCCACCCCTACCGCGCGGGAGGCGTTGGAGACATAGACCACAGGCTCCGAGTAGTTCTGCTCGATCTTGACCGCTGTGTGCGCCTTGGAGGTGGTGGCACCGCCGATCAGCAGCGGCAGCTTGAAGCCCTGACGCTCCATCTCTTTGGCCACGTGCACCATCTCGTCCAGCGACGGGGTGATGAGACCCGACAGCCCGATGATATCCGCACCGATCTCACGCGCAGTCTTGAGAATCGTCTCGCAGGAGACCATGACCCCGAGGTCGACAATCTCGAAGTTGTTGCACTGCAGCACCACCCCGACGATGTTCTTGCCGATGTCGTGCACGTCCCCTTTCACGGTCGCCAGCACGATTTTGCCGTTGCTGGAGCCGCCCGACTTTTCCGCCTCGATATAGGGCTGCAGATAGGCCACCGCCCGCTTCATCACCCGCGCTGACTTCACCACCTGCGGCAGAAACATCTTGCCCGCGCCGAACAGGTCGCCGACCACGTTCATGCCATCCATCAACGGCCCTTCGATGACGTGCAGCGGCTTCTCGGCGCCAGCGCGCGCCTCTTCGGTATCCTCTTCGATAAAGTCGGTGATCCCCTTGACCAGTGCGTGCTCCAGCCGCTTGCCCACCGGCCAGCTGCGCCACTCCTGATCCCGCGGATCCTCAGCCTGGGCACCGGCACCGCGATACTTCTCGGCGATGGCCAGCAGCTCCTCGGTGGCATTGTCATTGAGGTTGAGCACCACCGCCTCGACCTTCTCTTTCAGCTCCGCCGGAATGTCTTCATAGATGGCGAGCTGACCGGCGTTGACGATCCCCATATCCATGCCGTTCTTGATGGCGTGGTAGAGGAAAACCGCGTGAATGGCTTCCCGCACCGGCTCGTTGCCGCGAAACGAAAACGAGACGTTGGAGACGCCGCCGGAGATCATGGCGTGAGGCAGGTGCGTTTTGATGTCCTTCACCGCCTCGATAAAGTCCACCGCGTAGTTGTTGTGCTCGTCGATGCCGGTCGCTACCGCGAAGATATTGGGGTCGAAGATGATGTCTTCCGGCGGGAAACCGACCTGATCCACCAGGATCCGGTAGGCACGCTGGCAGATCTCGAACTTGCGGGCGCGGGTATCGGCCTGACCCGCTTCATCGAACGCCATCACGATGACGGCTGCGCCGTAGCGGCGCAGCAATCTGGCCTGCTGGATGAACTTCTCCTCCCCCTCTTTCATGGAGATGGAGTTGACCACCGGCTTGCCCTGCACGCACTTGAGGCCCGCCTCCAGCACCTCCCACTTGGAGGAGTCGATCATCACAGGCACCCGGGCGATATCCGGCTCACCGGCGATAAGGTTCAGGAAGCGCACCATGGCCGCTTCGGCGTCCAGCATCCCTTCGTCCATGTTGATGTCGATGATCTGGGCACCGTTCTCCACCTGCTGCTTGGCAACGTCGAGCGCCTCATCGTAGAGCCCCTCCTTGATCAGCCGCTTGAACTTGGCCGAACCGGTAACGTTGGTGCGCTCCCCCACGTTCACGAACATGGATTCAGGGGTGATGATCAGGGGCTCGAGGCCCGACAGGCGGCAAGCTACCGGCAGCTCGGGCAGCACGCGCGGCTTGATGCCCGCCACGGCGTCGGCCATGGCGCGGATATGGGTCGGGGTGGTGCCGCAGCAACCGCCGACCATGTTGAGAAAGCCGCTTTGGGCCCACTCGCGGATATGCTCTGCCATCTCACCCGCATCGAGGTCGTACTCGCCGAACGCATTGGGCAGACCGGCGTTGGGGTGGGCGCTGACGCAGGATTCGCTGATGCGAGACAGCTCCTCCACATACTGACGAAGCTCGTCCGGGCCAAGCGCACAGTTGAGACCGAACGAGACCGGTTTGACGTGGCGCAGGGAGTGGTAGAAGGCTTCGGTGGTCTGGCCGGAGAGGGTGCGGCCGGAGGCATCGGTAATGGTGCCGGAGATCATCACCGGCAGGCTGTAGCCCAGCGCCTCGAACACCCCTTCCACCGCGAAGGCGGCGGCCTTGGCGTTGAGGGTATCGAAGATGGTCTCGATCAGGATGATGTCGGCGCCGCCCTCGATCAGGGCGTGGGTCGATTCGGTGTAAGCGGCCACCAGCTGGTCATAGGTGACGTTGCGCTTGCCGGGATCGTTCACATCCGGCGAGATGGAGGCGGTGCGGTTGGTGGGGCCCAACACCCCTGCCACGAAACGCGGCTTGGCGGGATCTTTTGCCGTCCACTCGTCCGCCACGGCGCGGGCCAGACGGGCGGCTTCACGGTTGATCTCGGCCGAGAACTCTTCCATCTCGTAATCGGCCATGGCGATGCGAGTGGCGTTGAAGGTGTTGGTCTCGAGAATGTCGGCCCCGGCAGCGCAATACTGCTCGTGGATCTCGCGGATCACCGCCGGACGGGTCAGCACCAGCAGATCGTTGTTGCCCTTGATGTCGGTATGCCAGTCGGCAAACCGCTCACCCCGATAATCCGCCTCCCCCAGCTTGTAGCCCTGGATCATGGTGCCCATGGCCCCGTCGATGATCAGGATCCGCTCCCTGAGGCAGGCTTCCAGCTTCTTTGTTACGTCCGACTGCTTGCTCGGCTCTCTGCTCGACATTACGTTCGACACCGCGTGTTCCTCTTACATCCATGCAACTGCGTAAACAGCATCCTAACAGCAAACAAATAAAATGGAAATCTAGCCGTCTATCAGTCCAAATGCGCCACCATATACTCATTTATGGGTAATGAGTAACATAGGGCCCGAGAGTAACCTATGCCCGTCCTGCATAGGGATACGTGCTTGCTGTCTACCAACGAGAAAAAAATAACTATGAGCGTCTACTACACACTCTGTTTTCTGGCAGCGTTGGCGATTTTTATCGCCTTTGCCAACCAGTATGTTGTGAAGATCCAGACCACCATCGCCATTACTGCGGGCTCCATGCTGATCTCCGCACTGCTGGTGCTGTTTGGCAAACTGGGCTGGTTCAACCTGGAACCTCTTGCCGTCAAGACAATGGAGAGCATCGACTTCCAGAACTTCCTGCTGAAGGGGATTCTGGGCTTCCTGCTGTTCGCCGGTGGCCTCGGCATCAACCTCAAGGCGCTGCGTAGCCAGAAGTGGGAGATCACCATTCTGGCCATCATTGCCACCCTGCTCTCCACCTTCCTCATCGGCTACGGCTTCTGGTTTATCGCCAAGCTGCTGGGCTGGGAGTTGCAGCTGGTCTACTGCATGCTGTTCGGCGCGCTGATCTCCCCCACTGACCCGATTGCCGTCCTGGCCATCGTCAAGAAGATGAAGGCGCCACCCCAGATCGCCATCCAGATCGAAGGGGAATCCCTGTTCAACGACGGTGTTGGCCTCGTCATCTTCGCTACCGTGTTTGCCGTCGCCTTTGGCGGTGTCGAACCCACCTTCGGTAGCGTGGCCGGTCTGTTCCTGCACGAAGCCCTCGGAGGCATCCTGTTCGGCGCCGTGCTGGGCCTCATCGCCCACGTGATGATCAGCGCCACCGATGACGGTTCATTGGAGCTGCTGCTGACCCTCTGCATCCCGACCGCCGGCTTCGCCTTTGCCAACATGATCGGCGTCTCCGGCGCACTGGCCATGGTGGTCACCGGCATCATGATCGGCAACTGGACCCGTCACTCCGGCTTCTCCGAGCAGAGCAGCCATCACCTGGATCACTTCTGGGAGTTGATGGACCAGTTCCTCAACGCCCTGCTGTTCCTGCTGATCGGTCTGGCGCTGGTACTGCTGGATCTCGCCTGGCGTGACTGGATCCTGCTGGTCATTGCGGTGCCGCTCTGCCTGGGCGCCCGCTTTATCAGTGTGTCGCTGCCCTATGTGGCTTTCCGCCGATTCCGCAATTACAACACCTTCTCGGTACGGATCCTCACCTGGGGTGGCCTGCGCGGTGGTCTGGCGATGGCGATGGCACTGGCACTCCCCTCCGGCGTCATGATGATCCCGGAACATGGCGTCGACCTGCGTCAGGTCATCCTGGTGATGACCTACTCGGTGGTGATGTTCTCCATCGTGGTGCAAGGCATGACCATCACCCCGATGATCACGGCTGCCAAAAAGGCCTGTGGCGACTACTGAGTCGGTCCACAGTGCTGATTGCAGAATGAGAGAGGGCTCCCGTCGGGAGCCCTCTTTTTATGACTGATAGCTGTGGATATTTGCTGCTGATAGCACCTTGATTACACAGAGGAAAAGCGTACTGACTTCAACATCGGCAAATTATTGTTTGCTTTTTATTCATTTCGAGGAGAGAATGCGCGTCGGCTAGTTAATCAGCCTGTTTATGTTTGCCCTGCAATGCTTCACCTCACGATGAATCCTGCCAGTACCCGCATAACCTTCTTCTGATTTACTCGCCTTGAGAACCGTCAGGCTGTCTGCCTGCGTTGCCCGGCTCTCACGGTGCAGACCCGATCTGCCCACCCAATTTGATTTATGCATCAGCATATTCCTTGAAAGTGCAGACGCCCCTTAACCGGGCTGGGTATTCCTGCGCGCTTGTCGTTCACCCAATCGACCGCGCCCATTGACCTGACATTTGCCAATACAAGGAGCAAACACCTAATTTATATAGAGAAATACCATGATGAAAGCAGTACAAACACACAAGCCCCTGCGTCGCAGCAAGCCCATCAACCTGCCTGTGCAAGAGCACGACAATGATGCGTTTCTGATCCAGTTCAGCACCCGCTTCAGCGGCGGTTTCGCCATCTCCTGTGATGGTATCGCTGGCGAGTTCTCCATCGAAGACCTCAACTGAACCTGCCTGCCCTCCGGCAGCGCCCGATGCAGACAGGCCGCAACTCACGGCGGCCTCTTTGCTTCTCTCACGCCTTTAGCCAGACCCGGCCTCTTGCTTGTCACTCAGCCTGACAGCCACCTCGCCATTCGCTTTTCAGCTCTCTGACCTTGATCACTGCTCCAGCAGCAGGCACTCATCAGCATCTTCGCTCAACTTGACCAGTCGACTGCGCACCAGCCCCAGCTTGGCTAACAGGCCGATGGATCGCTCGTTGCCCGGAGTGACGATGGCAACTACCTGCCCGATCCCCAACCGGCTTTTGCCATCGGCAAGGGCTGCATGCGCCGCTTCAATAGCGTAGCCCTGACCGCGATATTGCGGCAGGAAGGCATAACCGATATCGACCTGCTCCAGGGTATCGCGTTTGATCAAACCGCAGATACCGAGGCTGACACCGTCCTCCTTGCGCTCCACCAGATAGAGCCCGTGACCATAGCGGGCATAGCTGACTGCCGGCCCCTGCTGGATATACTCCTGCGCCTGCTCCAGGGTGCGAATGCCCCGATCACCGATGTAACGATAAAAGTCGCCGTCATTGAGCAGCTCAAGGATGAAGGGGGCATCGGTGGCGAGCATTTCGCGCAGGATCAGGCGGGAGGAGGCAATCATGGCAAGGGCTCTCAAACGGAAAGTGAAGGGCAAAGAGTGCCCCGTCACTCCCGGGCTGGCAAGCCTGTGGCACCATCGGCCATGAAAAAGGGGCCGCGTTGGCCCCTGATGAGATGGGATAAACGGGCTCAGGCAGCCAGCAACCCAGCGTAGCCATTACCCTGCTCGCGCAGCGCAGTGAACTGGGCGGCGCAATCGGCCCAGCTCAGCCCCAGCGCATCTGCCACCTTGTGGGGCCACTCGGGTGGCGCCTCTTCCCCCACATCGGATTGCGCAGCCAGCACGATCGCCAGATGGATAAGCCCAGCCTCGGCGGAGAACTCCTTGGCCAGCATGGGGTTGTAGTGATACTCCACCGCATTGCTGATGGTCTCGGGGAACTTCCAGTAGCGTGCCATGGCCGCCCCGACCTGGGCATAGTTGAAGCCGACCACCAGCTCTTCCGCCTTGGCCCGTCCCTTGTGCAACTCCAGATCGTGGATGTGATGGACGGTGTTTTCCGGCAGGCCCACATGCATCACCAGTCGGCCAAGATCGTAGAGCAGGGCGCAGGTAAAGACCTCATCCCCCTTCATCCCCTTCTTCACCGCCAGACGACGCGCCAGCTCCGCCACATTGAAGACGCAGCCCCAGAAATGTTTGAGGTCAATGCCGGGCACCGCAGTGACCGATTCGGTGAGCCCGCAGGCCAGCACCATGTTGCGCACCATCGCCAATCCAAGCCGCACCGCGGCTTCATTGACGGTGCCGATCTGACGACTGCTGCCGAATTTGGCGGAGTTGGCCAGCCGCAGCAACTTGGCGGAGATGACAGGGTCCTTGTTGATCAACTTGCTGATCTTCAGCAGATCCGGATCCTTTTCATTGAAGGTCTGGATCAAATCGCGCATCACTTCCGGGATCTGGGGCAGTAGCTTGGGCTCGGCCAGCAGGGAATCTATCGTGGGCATAGGCGTGTCCATCCATGTTATCTGTGTTCCAACCTGTTTGCCTTGGCAAACTCCTCCTAATTATGGGTAACAAATGGCCTCCCCATCGGATTGTTTATTCGCTGGTCATTCAAGGTGTTAGTCACATTCAGGCTATACTGGCCGCCACATTCACTGTTGCGGATATCCCATGAACGACACTCAGGAATTTTTTGATGAAGACGCGCTGCTGGAGATGGTGGAGAACCAGCTCAACGACGGCCACCCGCCCCATGTGAAGGCGACCCTGATGCGGCTGGTAATGAAGGGCACCCCGCGGGAAGAGGCGCTGCAATATATCGCCTGCGCCCTCGGGGCCGAGCTGATGGCGATGGAGGCCGATCAGGGCCCCTTCAATCTGACCCGTTACGGCGAGTTCCTCGACAGCCTGCCCGAGATGCCGTGGGCAGACGACTGACCCGAGCTGGATGACGGATGCAAAAAGGGCGGGTGCCAATGGCCCCGCCCTTTTGCATGGATCCGCTCCGGATCAGAACTGGGAGTTGATGATCACCTCTTCCCCCAGCGCCCCTGCCAACGGCAGTGGCCGATAGCTGGAGTTGGCGGCCCGCAGCAGACGAATGCCGCGAATGCCGACCTCCTGCGCCGCCTTGATATCCCCATCGGCGTCGCCGTAGAAGAGCTTCATCTGCTTATCCTTGAGCCACTGCACCTTGGTGTTCTGGCCCGGCTGATCACCGGCGAAGATCACCGGATTGAGCTGGTCGGCCGGAATATTCATGGTCTGCTGCAGGGTCTGGCTCACGGTTTCGGTCTTGGTGGCCGAGCGGCCGGTGACGAAATAGATGTGGTCACCGCGCTTGAGATGCATGGCGATGAGCGCCTTGCCCACCTCTTTCGGCATGCTGAACGCATCCCAGCCATTGTTCATCTTCTCCCAGAAGGCGGGGTTCTTCAGATAGCTCTCGTCGTTGGGCGAGAACTCCTGTTTGCCGCGATAGAAGCCCGGACTGGAGAAGAGCAGGGTATCGTCGATATCAAACCCGACCGCCATCGGCGGCAGGCCATCCAGACTCTTGGCAATCTGCTCCACCGACACCCAGTGGATCGGCGCCTGCTGGGCCAAGGTGACGGTGGTGACACCGGCAGGGATTGGCTGAACGGTAGCGGCTTGACCCGCCACAGCAGGCAGAGAGAGGGCGGCAGCCAGCAAGGAGGCAAGCAGCGCCGGACGAGAGAAATGTTTCATAAGGCAGGTTGTCATCTTGAATCAAAAGAGGGGGCCAATAGTGCCCCCATCCCGCCCCTCAAATCTGTGAATACTCCTGCAAAAGGGAGCATTTGACGCCCGATAATTAATCCTTGATTGGCAGCAAATCGGTAAAGACAAAGCCATCGCGCAGCACTGTCTCGCCGACCCGAATGCCGAGCGGACGGGAGAACATGGGGCCATCATAGGCCAGGGTGTGAAACTCGCCGTTCTCGCCACATGGGTCAACGCCCTCCGGCAACGCCGCCAGCAGTGCCTCGTCAAACTCATGGCCCCCCAGCGCACCATCCAGCTTTTTCGGATCCAGGGTGCTGATCTTCGCCTTCAACCCCACCGTCATCATCTGCTGCGCCAGCTCCCTGGTGTTGCTGCCCCAGAGCGGGAAGAGCGGCTCGATGCCGGTACCGGCCAACTGTTTCTCCCGGTAGGCGCGCACATCCTCGAGGAACAAGTCGCCAAAGGCCATATGGCGGATCCCCTGTGCCACCACATCAGCGATAAAGCCGGTCATGATGCGGGCGTAATCCTCGTTGCTGCAGGGCCAGGGCAGATCGATGGTGGTAAGGGGCAGCCCGACGCAGGCGGCCTGCTCGGTCAACAGCTGCTTGCGCACCCCGTGCATCGCCACCCGCTCGAATGCCTGATTGAGGGTGGTAAACAGCCCCACCACCTCGATGGCAGGATCTTGCCGCAACTGATGCAGTGCCCATGCGCAATCCTTGCCGCTGCTCCAGGAGAGCAGTACCCGTTTCTTTTCCATCATTCCTCCGCCAGCGGGGCATTCGGATTGCCCCAAAAAGATGCAAGACAGTGTTGCGAATTGCGCGATTTACACACAAGAGGCAGGCAGCATACTCTCGATCACCTGTATATGCCCCTTGCACGGGGTGACAATAACTAAAAAAACCGATGGGAAACATACGGATATGACCACAAGCACACAACAACACGATCACGCCCGCCCCCTCAATCGACAGGATTACAAAACCCTGAGTCTGGCTGCCCTCGGCGGTGCGCTGGAGTTTTACGACTTCATCATCTTCGTCTTCTTCGCCGTGGCCATCGGCGAGCTGTTCTTCCCGGCAGATATTCCCGAGTGGTTGCGCCAGTTCCAGACCTTCGGCATCTTCGCCGCCGGTTATCTGGCCCGCCCGCTCGGCGGCATCATTATGGCCCACTTTGGCGATCTCATCGGTCGCAAGCGGATGTTCACCCTCAGCATCATCATGATGGCGCTGCCGACCCTGTTGATCGGTCTGCTGCCCACCTATGCAGTGCTCGGCATCGGCGCCCCCATCGCCCTGCTGGGACTGCGGATCCTGCAAGGCGCCGCCATCGGCGGTGAAGTGCCGGGCGCATGGGTGTTTGTCGCCGAGCACGTCCCTGCCCGTCGGGTTGGGGTCGCCTGCGGCACGCTCACGGCGGGATTGACGGCCGGCATCCTGCTCGGCTCCCTGATCGCCACTGCGGTCAACAAGAGCCTGACCCCGGCCGAAGTGAGTGACTGGGGCTGGCGAGTGCCCTTCCTGCTGGGCGGTATCTTCGGCATCGTCGCCATGTACCTGCGGCGCTGGTTGCACGAGACCCCGGTCTTCGCCGAGATGAAAGCCAACAAGACCCTGGCTGACGAACTGCCCCTCAAGTCAGTGCTGCGCAACCACAAGAGCAGCGTGGTGGTCTCCATGCTGCTCACCTGGCTGCTCTCCGCCGGTATCGTGGTGGTGATCCTGATGACCCCCACCTATCTGCAGAAGGTCTATGGCATCAGCCCGGCCGACGCCCTGACCGCCAATTCGCTGGCCATCGTGGCCCTGACCCTCGGCTGTATCGTCTATGGCCGACTGATCGACCTGCTGGGCAGCGGTCTCACCTTCATGTTCGGCTCCCTGCTGCTGGCGGGCTCCAGCTACGCCTTCTATCACGGTCTGGCGGCCGGTACTAGCCAGCTGGTGCCGCTCTACATGCTGGCAGGCTTTGCGGTCGGGATTGTCGGCGCCGTGCCTTACGTGATGGTCAACGCCTTCCCGCCGGTGGTGCGCTTCTCCGGTCTGTCGTTCTCCTACAACGTGGCCTACGCCATCTTCGGCGGCCTCACCCCGATGGCGGTGACCCTCTGGATGAAGAGCGACATGCTGGCCCCCTCCCACTATGTGGTGAGTCTGTCAGTGCTGGGTTTCGCCATCGGTCTCTGGCTCTGGTTCCAGCAACGGGCCATCCGGCAACAGCAAGCACCGCAAGCGGCCTGACCCGAACAACACGCCCCGGCATCTGCCGGGGCTTTTTTGTACTGCTTATGTTCAGTTTCGCCAGCATAAGATAGCCTCCCTCTGGGGCCTGCCACCCGCATCGCCCCATGGCTTCCCACTCTTTATCCGAGGCTCAAGATGTTCTTTCAGGTCGTATTACTCACCTTGCTGGCGCTGCTGCCCATGGTCAACCCGCCCACCACGGCCACCCTGCTGCTGGGACTGAGCAAGGGGATGTCGCGCGAACACGTGCGCCGTCAGGTCAATCTGGCCGCCATCTATCTGTTCTGCACCCTCTGCATCACCTTCTTTATCGGATCCTCGATCCTGGACCTGTTCGGGATCTCCATTCCGGGCTTGCGCCTGGCCGGTGGCCTCATCATCGGCTTTATCGGCTTTCGCATGCTGTTCCCCGCCCCCAGCCAGCAGAGCGGGGTCGATATAAACCAGAGCATTGCCTTCGTACCGCTCACCATGCCAAGCATGTGCGGGCCAGGTACCATGGCGCTGGTGATAAGCGGGGCAGCCCAGATTGCCGAGCTGCCTGACGAGTACAACCGCCTCACCATCTACGCCGGTGTGGTAACGGCATTTGCCCTGATGAGCCTGATCAGCTGGGGGGTATTGAAGCTGGCGGATCCGGTCTGCAAGATCCTGGGCGCCACCGGCATCGATGCCATGACCCGCATCATGGGCTTCCTGCTGGTCTGCATGGGTATGCAGTTTTGCATCAACGGCATCAAGGAAGTGGCACAGGATCCGGTCTTCCACGGCGGCCAGACCGTGCAAACCGCACCGGCGCTACCAAAGGCTTCCGGCACGTTTGATCAGTTGCCGCAGAAGCCCACCAGCTCTGATTGAAAACGGTATCAAAAAGTCCCTGACGATCTGCACTGATCTTGTTCCTGATCATGTTATTGACACACAAATGAGTTAGTTTGTTTTTCATACAGACTGTATTCAGATGGACGCTGATAGGTTTGTTGATGAATACCCACTCAACTTCAGGAGAGTATGCAGATGGACAAGATGCTGACCGAAATAGGGAGCCATAGCCTGTTTCACGAGTACCTGAACGTGGTTGGGATTGCGAGCCCATCCCTCGCCAAGATCGAGCAACGCTGGGAATATAAAGATCAAGAGCAACTGGTTGCCAAAATCCAGATCGACAAACAGGGTAACGCTCGCTATTTCATCGACGCCCGCGCCATATCCGTCAACTGATACCGAATAACCCGCCAGCCCCGGTCCAACGACCGGGGCTTTTTGTTGCCTGTGGTTCCCTGAATAGCAAAACCCCGGCAAGAGCCGGGGTTTGAATGCGTCGGGTTACGCCGCTGCGCTGCTAACTCGAACCTACGAAGTGCCACCCACGGTGAGCTGATCCAGTTTGAGGGTGGGTTGGCCGACACCGACCGGCACGCTCTGCCCCTCCTTGCCGCAGATGCCGACACCGCGATCCAGCGCAAGATCGCAGCCCACCATGGAGACCTGGCTCATCGCTTCGGGGCCATTGCCGATCAGGGTCGCGCCCTTGATGGGGGCAGTGATCTTGCCATCCTCGATGAGGTAGGCCTCGGAGGCGGAGAAGACAAACTTGCCGGAGGTGATGTCCACCTGGCCGCCGCCGAAGTTGGGGGCATAGATCCCCTTCTTCACCGAGGCGATGATCTCCGCCGGATCATACTGACCCGCCAGCATATAGGTGTTGGTCATGCGCGGCATCGGCATGGCGGCGTAGGATTCGCGGCGACCGTTGCCGGTGAGCGGCACCCCCATCAGACGGGCGTTCTGCTTGTCCTGCAGGTAACCCTTGAGGATGCCGTTCTCGATCAGCACGTTGTAGCCACCCGGTGTCCCCTCGTCGTCGATGGAGACGGAGCCGCGCCGACCCGGCAGGGTGCCGTCATCGACGATGGTGCAGTGCTTGGAGGCCACCTGCTCGCCGATGCGACCGGCAAACGCGGAAGATCCCTTGCGGTTGAAATCCCCCTCCAGACCATGACCTACCGCCTCGTGCAGCAGCACGCCAGGCCAGCCGGAGCCCAACACCACCGGCATGGTGCCGGCTGGCGCGTCGATGGCTTCCAGATTGACCAGCGCCTGACGCACCGCTTCACGCACATAGCCAAAGGCACGGCTCTCCAGCCCGTCCAGTTCGAGGAACCAGTCGTAACCAAAGCGGCCGCCGCCGCCGGCACTGCCACGCTCACGGCGATCGCCCTTCTCGGCGATCACGGTCACCGACAGACGCACCAGCGGGCGCACATCGGCGACCAGGGTGCCGTCGGTCGCGGCCACCAGCACCTCTTCGTAGACACCGCTGATGGAGGCCATCACCTGATTGATGGCGGGATCCAGACTTCTGGCGAACTTGTCCATCTGCTCCAGCAGGGCGATCTTCTGGTGCTTGTCGAGGGTCTGCAGCGGATCCATGGCCGGATAGAGCAGGTTCGCTTCGGTGCGGGCCCACGCCTTCACCTTGCCGTGAGCACCGGCTGCGGCGATGCCGCGAGCGGCAGTCACCGACTGTTGCAGCGCCAGCAGGCTCAGCTCGTCCGAGTAGGCGAAGCCAGTCTTCTCGCCGCTAACGGCGCGCACCCCGACCCCCTGATCGATGTTGTAGCTGCCATCCTTGACGATGCCATCTTCCAGCATCCAGGACTCGTGCCAGCTGCGCTGGAAATAGAGATCGCCGAACTCCACCTGATGGCTCATCAGGCTGCCGAGCAGCTGCTGCAGGCGCCCTTCGTCGAGGTCGTTCGGGGCCAACAGGGAGGCACTAACCTGGCTCAATAGACTCAATCTTCTTCTCCACTCTCGTAACGAGCTGTTTTAAATCGTCTTGCCGACGGGTTGGCAACAAGCCACACCATCACAACAAACGGGCATGCTCCAGCACGGGCAAACGGCTGCGTTTCAATTTTTCACCACACCATCAGAGCAAACGGGCGTGTTGCAGCACTGGCATGGTGCGTTTCAATTCGTCGATAAGCCCGGGCTCCATCTGCGCCAGCACAGTACCGCGCCCGGACTCTTTGCTCGCCAGCACCCGGCCCCAGGGGTCGATCACCATGCTGTGGCCCCAGGTCTGGCGCCCTGTCTCGTGAGTGCCGCCTTGGTTAGCAGCGACTACGTAGCACTGGTTTTCGATGGCGCGAGCCCGCAGCAGCGGCTCCCAGTGCGCCTCGCCGGTCACGGCGGTAAAGGCGGCAGGCACCAGCAGCACGCGAGCACCAGCACGGGCCAACTGGCGGTAGAGCTCGGGAAAGCGCAGATCATAACAGATCGAGAGGCCGAGGGGACCAAAGGGAGAGTCCACCAACACAGGCGCCTCCCCCGGGCTGAAGGTCTCCGACTCACGGTAGCGACCGTGATTGTCCGCCACATCCACGTCGAACAGGTGGATCTTGTGGTAGTGGCCCCTGAGCTCACCGCTGGGGTCAAACACCAGCGAGCTGGTGTGGATATGGTCGGAACCTGCGATGGTGGTCGGCATAGCCCCGGCCACCAGCCAGATGCCGTAATCGCGGGCCCATTCAGCCAGTTGCTGCTGGATCGGGCCCTCACCTATGGCCTCGGCCCCATCCAGATAACCCTGCCGTTCGCCAAACAGGGCGAAGTTCTCCGGCAGCAGCACCAGCAGCGGCCGCTCTTTGGGCAAGGCCGCCAGTTCGGCGGCGATCTGCTCCCGGTTATCCTGCCAGTGACGGCCAGATACCAGCTGTATTGCGGCTAACCACATGACTCTCTCCTTGTCCGCGTTAATCGCGATCCACAATATTCGGGTCTTTATCCATCTCGGCCAGCAGCTTGCGAAGATGATGCCTGACCAAGCCACGCTGGCCCCGTTCCGCCCATTTGAGGCAATCGAACAACTCCCACACCAGCCCATCCCCTTCGGCCATATAGGCAGGAAAGTCCCAATGGCTTGGGGCGGGGCCAGCTACCTCAAGCGCACCAAGGGAGGAGGTTTTATCGAACAGTGGCAAGTAAGGTTTGGCAAGGGGGAACTCAGCCCCCCGATCAAGGATATGGATCTCGATGCTGGACATGTCGAGGAAGATGACGCGCCAGTATGAACAGACCTCTTCATGTCTTCCTTGCCAGCAGTGAAAGATGGGCCGATCCCCCACAATGGTGCGCACCAGTTCGTCTCCCTGCTTATGGAAGCCCGGCTCGGCCAGCAGCAAGAGATCGACATCGGATACCCGGTCTGCCTTGCCCTTGGCGAGCGACCCAACCACTACCCCGGCATCAATCGCAGGATGAGCTGCGCCATGTTTCATAACCGATTCCAGCAGTGCGCGCTGCAGTGGAGGGATGGCAGCCCAGTGCTCATCCACCATCATAACGGCCCCTCTGGCACAACCCGATCCCCCGCCTGCAGGGTGTAATCCAGCACTATGATGCGCTCCAGCACAGGGCGGAAGATGGCCTTGAGGGCATCGTGATCAGGATGGGGCAGATAGCGCTGGCGGGCCGCTTCGTCGGCGAAGGTCATCAGTACGCTGTGGGTAAACCCCTCGGCTCGCCCCTCCGGGCTGTCATCCCGACCCCACTCCACAGCGATCACGCCGCTGACCTGATGGGGAATGGCGAGAAAAGCGTTACGCACCGCATCTATCCGGGCAGGCTGGGTGCCCGGCTTGAAGGCGATCAGCAGGATATGTCGGATCATGGCTCACTCCTTGTGATGATGCCGGGCCGCTCGTTTAGCGCTGAGCCGGCCCAGCGTGTTTGGGGCTCAGCAGGAAAGGGGTCACCTCTTGGGTCGGCAAGCTGGGAGCAACGGCGTCAACCGCCTCTTTCTGCTGCTGGTTGAGCTTGATGCGCGCGCGATCTCGTCCCGCCTCGATCAGCTTGGGTGCGTCGAGCGGGCCCGAGATGCGAAAATCGATGCGAGTCACCACATCCACCACCGGCTCCAGCAGTTTGGAGAGGGCCAGCACATAGAGACCCGTGACCGGCGTGATGGAGAAGGCCGCCACCACCGGCAGGGTGCCCCCCAGATTGGGAGAGAAGCTCAGCTCGTAGTCGAGCCGCCAGCGCACCAGATCGGCGATCCCCTCGCCGCGCAGGTTGCCTGCCGCCCCCTTCATATAGAAATCATCGTTGCTGACCTGCCCCTGCTTGATGGTGGCAGAGGCGGACATGGATTCGAAGTAGAAGCCCTTGTCGAACACATCGCGAAAATCGAGCCGCAGCTTGCGCAGCAGGGAGTCGAGACTGAGCAGGGAGAGCAGTCGCGCCCCCTTGTCGTTGACCTCCCGCAGGGTGCCGCCCTCCAGCCGATAGTTGGCACTTCCCCCCAGAGTCGGCAGGCTCGGGCGATAGGGCACATCCTGCCAGTTCAGATCAAAAGCGAGGGACCCGGGGGCATCGCCGATGGGCGAGGTGTAGCCGAGCCGCTTGAGCAGCAGTTCGCTGTTGTTGCTGGTCAGCTTGCCACGCGCGCGGGTCTGCATCCGGTTGCCATTGGCCAGCCAGTCGACGCTGCCGGTGAGCTGACTCCCCGCCAGCCGCACATCCAGCCCCTTGAGGGTCACCTTGTTGGCGCCGGGCACCAGCTCCCCTTTCACTTCCCCAAGAGGTAGCTCGCCAAAGCGGCAATCGACGCAACTCACCTTCAACCAGGGGATGGATGCCATGATGGCGTTGTCCTGCTTGGCATCGGGATCCGGGCTGAGATCCGAACTCTTGCCGGACCAGTAGATACGGGCAAACTTGGCATCCACCGGACGATTGGCTACTGCAGGCAGGCGGATCACCCCCATCACATCGGGGCTGTCGATCATCACTTCGGTCGCCTGATTGGTCGGCCCCACGGTGAAACGCGCCGCCTTGAGGGTGGCACTGCCGATATAGGCGCGAGCCAGCTGTCCATCCACCCACCACTCCTGCGGCAGGAAGGCCGGGCCAACCACCGCATTGCCGGTCTGGTTCTGCGCTGGCAACCACTGCTTGAGTCTGGCCAGCCAGCCACCGACATCGGCCTCCTGCTGGTTGATGGCGAGCAGCATGGGGGCATCGCGCATTACCCGGGCGCCCGGCTGGCCCACATCGACCCGCACCCGGCTGAGATAAGGTACCCCTTCGCCGTAGACCAGTCGGGTCTGCATATCCACATCAGCCCCCAGTACGGCACGAATGTCGGCGCTGCCATCCCGGCCACGGGCGAGCACCTTGAGCGGTAGCCGGCTGGCACTGCTCTTGGCCAGCGGCAGCGGCAGATCCAGCCCCATCCCCTGCAGGTTGGAGTCGAGCGCCAGCTGGAAACTAAATGGCTTGCTGTCGGGCAGGGTCAACCCGAGCTTGCCGCCCCAGTTACTGCGGCCGTTGAGAATGCCGAATGAAGAGATGGCGGCGGGTTGGCGGCGGCTATCCCATTGCCCCTTGAAATCGAGGTCGACCTGATAGTGATCCGGATGCTGGCGCCCCTGATAGTCGAGGGTCAACGGCTGGTTCCACAGGCTCGCCTTGAGGTTACTGAAACGGGTCTGTTCGTTGTCATATTCGAGGCGTCCCTGCACCTTCTCCAGCGGCAGATCCAGACTGGCAACCCGCACCTTGTTGTTGCTGAAGGTGGCATCGCCGCTCGCCTTGACCTCGCTCTCGCCATCGAGAGGAATGTCGAGCTTGACCGATCCTGCCATCGGGCCGCGGATCTCGATCTCCCGCAGCGCCTGACCTACCGAACTGCCCAGCGGAGAGTCCTGCAGGTAGTCGCTGATGGCCTTGCCCTCTCCCTGCACCTTGGCATCCACATAGAGGTGGGCACCGGGGGAGAGAGCCGGGATCCAGGCATGCACCGAGTCGGAGCTCGCCTTGCCGAGTTTGGTGGAGCGGCTGCGCATATCGAGACCGGCATTCTGGAACAAGAGATCGATCTGCAGGTCGGTGAGCGGTTGCCAACCGGGGAAGAATTCGTAGATGGCCTGCTCCAGCGGCACCGCCACCTGGAAGATGCCCTTGCCGTTGTCGTAGGGAAAGTCCCTGAACTCGCCATACCAGAGCAGGTCGGCCCCCTTGGCCTTGCCCCCCTTGATGGCGCCGCTCAGGTAATCCACCAGCCCCTTGTCCATCGCCTGCAGCGGGAAGTAGCGATCCGCATGGCCCGCATTCTTCACATCGATGCGGCCGGTCAGGGCCAGGAAAGGGTGCTCGAACAGATCGAGGCGGAAACGGCTGGCCAGGGTCAGATCCGGGTTATCCAGCGCGATATCCTGCCCGTAGAGCACCCAGCCCTGTTCCTCACGCCACCAGTCGAGGCGGGCCGAGAAGTGGTCGACCGGGATTGGCACCTTGAAGTGACGGGCGGGATCCACCTTGTCGTTCGCCAGCGCCAATCTGGCACTACCGCCGGTAGGGGTAAGCCAGAACTCGCCGTTGAGATCCTGCATCCCGGGTATATCCTGCCAGGCCTTGAGACGCACCTTGCTGAAGCGGCCACTGAGGGAGAGCTCCTGCCAGTCGGCATTGGCCAGCAGCGTCAGCTCCTGCACCGAACCCTGCGGATTGGTCTGGCGCAGGGTCTCGCAGAGTGTGGGGTAGAGCGCCGAGACCAGCTGACTGATCTGGGTGATCTTGTCGAACTCAATACTGGGCAGATAGCCCTGCACCCGATCCCCGATCCGCTCCAGCTGCAAGCGGCTCTGCAACCAGGGTTTGCCATCCAGCTTGAAGGTGACGTTATGGCTCGCCAGTTGCCAGTCGGTGCCCTCACGGCGCAGCTGGATCTTGCCACCATCGAGACCGAAACGGTGCATCTCCCCTTTCTTGGGATCCTTCCAGATCAGGTAGTTGTTGCCAAACGCCAGCAGGGTATTGCCCAGCTTGCCGCTGTCAAACTCGCTCCAGAGCTGGAAGTCGAGCTGACCGGCAACCTTGGGTTCGCCCGCATGGATTTTGGCCAGGGTCGGGGTGATATCGAGCTGGCGGGCCCCCAGATAGAGCTGACCCTTGAGGCGATCGAGCCGGGCAGTCGGGGCGTCCACATCCAGAATCAGATCGAGGGTGCTCTCGCCCACCCCGTTGATGAGATAAGCCTTGCCGACCCCCTGATGGCGCTTGCCACGGTTCTGCCAGCGCAGTTGGGCGATGTCGAGGGCGCGCAGATCACCGAGGGAGGTGGTGACGCTGAGGCGGGTGTTGTGCACATCGAAGGTGGAGAGCTGGGTCAGCAGAAAGCGCAGCAGGGCTCCCTGCTGGGGATCGCCGGAGGGGCTCTCGTCAGCCGGTTGGCGCAAGTCGATGGTGATATCGCCATCGCTCAGGATCAGCTCGCCAAACACCGGCTTGAGCTCGTTAATGGTGCGCCAGAAGTCGAGATGCACCCAGGCTTTGCCGAGCTGTACGGCAAAACGCCCCGAATCCGGGGCGATGGCGAGTTGCTGCAGTTCGAGGGCGGGCCCGGACTGTGTCCAGTCCAGCCCCACTTGCTCCACGCTGACCTTGAGTTGTGAATCGCCCAGCAGAGTGTGGATCAGACTCTCCCGGTATTGATTCAGCAAAGGGCCCCCGACCCGTACCAGGGTGACCAGCATGGCCATCAGTACGAACAGGACCCCCAGGGCCAACCAGCCCCGACTCAGCCAGCGATAGACCAATTACATCATCACCACGTCGAACTGCTCCTGACCGCAGAGGGGTTCGCTCACTACCCGCACCTGCTTGCCGATGAACACTTCCAGCTCCGCCAGACTGTGGGACTCCTCGCCATGGAGGTAGTCGGCCACAGCCGGGGCCGCGTAGACGGTGAACTGATCCGCATCGTAGGCACGATTGACCCGGATGATCTCCCGCAGGATCTCGAAGCAGACCGACTCCACCGTCTTGACCCGGCCGCGTCCCTTGCACTCGGGGCACTCGGAGCAGAGCACATGCTCCAGACTCTCGCGGGTGCGCTTGCGGGTCATCTCCACCAGACCGAGCTGGGAGAAGCCATTGACGTTGGTCTTGGCGCGATCCTTGGACAACGCCTGCTCCAGGCTGTGCAGCACCCGGCGGCGGTGATCTTCCGACTGCATGTCGATGAAGTCGATGATGATGATGCCGCCAAGGTTGCGCAGGCGCAGGTGACGGGCGATGGCCGCCGTCGCCTCGACGTTGGTATTGAAGATGGTCTCTTCCAGATTGCGATGGCCGACAAAGGCGCCTGTGTTGATATCCACCGTGGTCATGGCTTCGGTCTGGTCGATGATGAGGTAACCGCCGGATTTCAGCTCCACCTTGCGCTCCAGCGCCCGCTGGATCTCGTTCTCCACGTCGTAGAGATCGAAGATGGGCGACTCGCCGGGGTAGTACTCCAGCTTGCTGGCCAGCTCAGGCACGTACTCCTCGGTGAAGCGCTTGAGCTGATCGAAGCTCTGGCGCGAGTCGACGCGGATCTTGTCGAGCTCGGCACCGACGAAGTCACGCACTACCCGGAATGCCAGACTGGGATCCTCGTAGAGGATCTTGCAGGGTGGATACTTCTGCTTGCGCTCGAGGATCTTGCGCCACAGCCGTTTCAGGAAGGCAGCATCCTGCTCCAGCTCCTGCTCCCCCACCCCTTCGGCAGCGGTGCGGATGATGTAGCCACCCAGCTCATCCACATAACCGGCCACGGTGCGCTTGAGGCGCTCCCGCTCCGCTTCGGACTCGATACGCTGGGAGACGCCGACGTGGGCGCTGCCCGGCATAAAGACCAGATAGCGGGATGGCAGGGTGATATCGGTAGTGAGACGGGCACCCTTGGTACCCAGCGGATCTTTCACCACCTGCACCATGATGTCCTGCCCCTGACGCACCAGCTCGGCGATGTTGCCGACCTGGAACTGCTCCTTCTCCTTCACCGCCACACACTCGGTGTGAGGGACGATATCAGAGGCGTGCAAAAAGGCCGCCTTGTCCATGCCGATATCGACGAAGGCCGCCTGCATCCCCGGGAGTACCCGACTGATCTTGCCTTTGTAGATATTGCCCACGATGCCGCGTTTGGCCTGACGCTCTACATGCACTTCCTGCAGCAGACCGTTTTCGACCAGAGCGACCCGGGTTTCGGAGGGGGTAACGTTAACCAGCAGTTCTACCGACATAAGTAACCTTGCCTGTTCCAGTTTTGAATTCTATAGAGCCAATCCGGTACAACGCGCGCAAGGGAGAAACGCAGCAGAGCACAGCTGACGGGAAATTATTTGAGCTGTTCCAGATGATGCTTGATCAGCAGGTCTGTCTCCAGCAGGGGCAGGCCGACCACGGCGCTATAGCTCCCTTCGATGCGGCTGACAAACTTGCCGGCAATACCCTGAATGCCATAAGCCCCGGCCTTGTCACAGGGCTCACCGGTCTGCCAGTAGGCCTCGATCTCGGCCTCGTCCAGCTTGCGAAACGCCACGTTGGTGGTGACCAGACGCACGTCACAACGATCCTTGCTGGCCAGCGCTACCGCCGTCATCACCTGATGCACCTTGCCGGAGAGGGACTCCAGCATATCTTTGGCATCCAGCAGATCGGACGGTTTCTCCAGTACCCGGTCGCCCAGCACCACTATGGTGTCGGCACCCAGCACCGGCAACGCCGTCGGCGCACACGCCACGCCCGCCATCGCCTTGTCACGGGCGAGACGGCAGACATAATCCTGCGCCTTTTCACCCTCTTCCCGCTGCTCGGGCACATCCAGTTTCAGCACCTCGAAGCGGTAGCCAATCTGGGTCAGCAGTTCACGGCGACGGGGAGAAGCCGAGGCGAGATAGAGTTGTGGTTCGTTGTTTTTGTTCATATTTACCTGATATTGAAGCGGCGCCGCACCTTGCGCAGCACCAGAAACACCCAGGGCCATATTAGCATCGTCGTCAACGTCGACCAAAAGTAGGAGAAGTTGAGGCTGGCCTGGCTGAACAGATGCTCGGCCCAGAATACCGTCATTTTACCCACCAGCGAGAGGCCACCGATGATCAGTGCCTGCTGCCAGAGGGAGAAGTTGCGGATCTTCTGGAACTGGAAGGCCGCCAGATAGGTGGTAATGGCCATCGCCATCGCCCGCACGCCGAGGGTGCTGCCAAGCAGCACATCCAGCAGCAGGCCCGCCACCCAGGCGGTGCCGACGTTGGTCCGGTGCGGCAAAGCCAGTGCCCAGTAGATGAGCACCATGGCCAGCCAGTCCGGACGGAAGGGGTCAAATTCAAAAGGAAGCGGCAGGATCGACAGGCTCAAGGCCAGCAGGATCGAGATCCAGATCCAGATCCTGCCGCTGGCGGGTTCTAGCATCAGCGGGTGGCTCCTGCGGCGGACGCAGCGGGAGCCGCCCGTTCGCCATCCTCATCATGTACTTCAGGCTTCTTGTCGGTCCACAGCAGCAGCAGATAGCGCAGCCTGTCCAGCTCCACCAGCGGCTTGGCCTCGACCTGGGCAAAGGGCTTGCCCTCCACATACTCGGAGCGGGTCACAGTCGCCACCGGATAACCTTCCGGGAATCGGCCACCCAGACCGGAGGTGACCAGCAGATCACCCACCTGAATATCGGTATTGCGCGGCAGGTTGCGCAGCTCAAGCTTGTCGAGCTCGCCACTGCCGGAAGCGATGGCGCGCAAGTCGTTGCGCAGCACCCGCACCGGAATGCCGTGGCTGGAGTCGGTGATCAGCAGCACGCGACTGGTGGTGGAGCCCACGTGGAGCACCTGACCAATCACACCCTGATCGTTGATCACCGCCTGACCGTTGTAGACGCCATCCAGCGCCCCCTTGTTGATCAGCACCTGATGGCTGAAGGGGTCGGAATCCACCGACAGCAGCTCGGCCACCATCTTGCGGGATTCCTTGTGCACCGGCGAACCCAGCAGCTCACGCAGCCGCTGATTCTCGTGTTCCAGCTGATCCATTTTGAGCAGACGGGCACGCAGGGTAAACAGCTGTTGCTCCTGCTGTTTGGTCTGCTCGATGAGATCGGCGCGGGTCTGCACCTGGGTCGACATGGTGTCGAGCAGGGTACCCGGCGCATTGGCCATGTATTGCAGGGGACTGACTAACGAACTGAGGTAGACGCGGACATGGGTAAACACACCGAAGCGGGAATCCGCGACGATGGCAGCGATGGAGATGATGACGGCGAGAAACAACCGTAACTGAAGCGAAGGGCCTCTACCAAAAATGGGTTTCATGGGTCGTCAAAAAAGAGCCGGCACGCTGGCCGGCTTTGGGTCTTATTCGTAGTGGAACAGATCGCCACCGTGCATATCGATCAGCTCTAGCGCCTTGCCGCCGCCACGGGCCACACAGGTGAGGGGATCTTCAGCCACGACGACAGGAATGCCAGTCTCTTCCATCAGCAGACGGTCGATATCTTTCAGCAGTGCGCCACCACCGGTCAGCACCATGCCGCGCTCGGAGATGTCGGAAGCCAGTTCCGGCGGAGACTGCTCCAGCGCTACCATGACGGCAGCGACGATGCCGGACAGCGGCTCTTGCAGCGCTTCCAGGATTTCGTTGGAGTTGAGGGTGAAGCTGCGCGGTACACCTTCAGCCAGGTTGCGGCCACGGACTTCAATCTCGCGCACCTCTTCGCCCGGATAGGCGGAGCCAATCTCGTGCTTGATGCGCTCGGCAGTGGCTTCACCGATCAGGCTGCCGTAGTTGCGACGGACGTAGCTGATGATCGCCTCGTCAAACTTGTCGCCACCGATACGGACGGACTGGGAGTAGACCACACCGTTCAGGGAGATGATGGCCACTTCAGTGGTACCACCACCGATATCAACCACCATGGAACCGGTCGCTTCGGATACCGGCAGGCCGGCACCGATGGCAGCAGCCATAGGCTCGTCGATCAGGTAGACCTCACGGGCACCGGCGCCCAGTGCGGACTCCTTGATGGCGCGACGCTCAACCTGGGTTGAACCGCAGGGTACACACACCAGCACGCGCGGGCTGGGGCGGAAATAGTTGTTGTCGTGAACCTGCTTGATGAAGTGCTGCAGCATCTTCTCGGTCACATAGAAATCGGCGATCACGCCATCTTTCATCGGGCGGATTGCGGAAATGTTGCCCGGGGTACGGCCCAGCATCTGCTTGGCGGCATGACCGACAGCAGCGACCGATTTGGCGTTCCCGCGCTCTTGGCGAATGGCGACAACTGAGGGTTCGTTAAGGACGATCCCTTGATCTTTTACATAGATCAGGGTGTTGGCAGTTCCCAAATCGATCGACAGATCGTTGGAAAAGACGCCTCTGAGCTTTTTGAACATGGCTACGGGAAATCCTAAGAATTTGGAGGTGCAGAAAACCGGCTAACTTTACCAATGCCCACCCCAATGGGCAAGCGCTCAAACTGTCGCCAATCAATCAGGCGCGACAAAAATGCGAGTCATCACTCACTCGCACACGCTTGCAAACACTAATAAACAAGGATTTAGGGGGATGCTGTTGAGCCAGCCCCCCTTTCACATCATTCAATGCAATACTTCGCGCCGATAAATAATTCTGTCATTACCCCGGCTGGAGCCGAAAATGGCCTCACCTTGCAGGTTGCCGTCATTGGCACTCGTTGGGTCAGACAACCAGAGTGGCGATGATGGCTGTTTTGCCAATTCGACCTTGTAGGGGATGCGCACCGAGATGTCCGGCTTGGCAAAGTGGAACAGGATCTCCCCTTCTTTCGCCAGTGCAGCATCCCCACCCGGTGCAGAACTACCCAACCCCAGCTTGATCTTGCGACCCGCCCCCAGATTCAGCTCGCGAGTCGCCGCATCAAAGGTGTGACTCGAATTGAGGAAAGTGAACCCCTGATTGGCCAAAGAGAGCTGGGTACATTTATCTTCCTTGTTTTGCAGCCAGTTGCCCCCTTCGTAATATTGCATCTGCAGTGGAATGGCCAGCGGCGCCGAGGCCAGGCCCGCCGCCGTACCAGCCTGCAGGCGGCCGTACAACAGCTTTTGAGTACCCAGCAGCACCGCATTACACCCCGATCCGGAACATGTCCCAGCGACAGCAGTATTCATATTTGGATTAGCCAACAGTGTATTGCCGCCATCCTTATCATCGACTTTGAGACCAAAGCTCAACGTGGCGAAAGGTGCTTCTGGACTCGCTGCACGATCAAAGCGAGTATTCAGCCCCAAAGGTGACTGCTGATTAACGCTCGCAATACCACTTGCCCAGCTGAGCGAGGGAGATAGTGTAATACGCTTGTCACGCGCAACCCCATCCAGAGCATTGGCAGCCACCATCTCAGCAACACCTTTAGCGAACGCCCCCTTATAGTTCTCTGTCGTCCCTTTCTGCAGATTGCGTGCAGTGAGGACAAAACCGCTGGCAAAGGGCTGGCTCATATATGTAAAGGCATTGCAGGCAGGCGTGATAAAACCATTACTCAAACTGTAATCCCAGGGTACGAAGCGGCCCACCGGCATGCTGCTGGCGGGAGGGATGGTATAGCCGAAATAGCCCGTAGATATAGTGCTTCCTTCTGGCGACTTTGCCGCCGGTGGCGTCGCCGTCATCCGGAACACTCCCACCTCGCTCACGGTCTGGCTAACGTTATTGGCACTGTTGGCCGCAGCCACATGGCTATAGGCGGTAGTACCCAGCGTTGCATTGGTGCCCGGATTGGGTGCCACCAGCGTACTGCCCAGAGCAATATTGGGCAGGGAAAAGTTGGGCGTAGTCTGATTCCCGACGCAGATATCCCCATCATTGGCGGATTCCCAGGCCATCGCCTTGATATCTACCTGGAACGCCTCCCCCGCTTTTTTGAAGACCGGACAACTGCTGTCACCAGCCGCGCAGCCCCCTTGCGGGGGCGTAATGCACAGGCCGACCGGACGTGCCACAAACGTGTCGGCCCCCTTCATCACCAGACCCGCCGTCTCACCACTGCCATTATGACTGGCTGAAAGCTGCATCTGACCCGCATCCGGGTAGGTCACTTTTTTCAAGGTCGCTTTACCCTGATTATCAAAAGCCAGGTTAAGGGTGGTTGGCGTTGGTGAAGGAACACTGGCGGCATAGGTAGCGATGGCATTGCCATCTATCGAGATCTTGCTACCAAAGTTATTGGTATTTGGATTGTTGTACGTTCCCCAAAAGCCGACAGACCTCACGCCGGTAAATCCGGGCACACATTGCTTGGTAATGTCGTCTTTTTTGACCGCACTGATAGTCACATCCTGAGGCTGGTTGGAATAAGTATCAGACACATCAAAGAAGAAACCGCTATCGGCAAAGTTCAGGGTACAGGCTGCCGCACTGGGCGTACCGGCCCCGGCCTTGCACAAGGTGGTACTGAATGGCTTGGTCGTCGGAGTCGAGCCGGAAACGCCTATGGTCACCGCGGTCGGCGTATTGTTGCGCAACTGCACCGTGGTCGAACCGCTGCTAAAGGTCACCGTATTGCCGCCAATCCAACCATTGCTGGCAGAAGTTGGGGTAAGACTCAGGGTTGCAGTAACCGGGTCTGTGATAAGCGTGGAACATGCTGCATCGGCGCACGCCTTGACCGTCACCGTCTCGGGATTGCAGGTCAGTGGCTGACCGGAGTGATCAAGTTGGAAATGATCAATCTGCACCCCGATCGGGTTGGAGCGCAGGGCGCAGATCTGGATATCATCCAGCTCATGGTTATTGTTGGCGCCTCCAGTTGACCCTGTAAGCGACAGCAAAAAATCTGCAGGAACCTGCTCCTGCCCAGCGGTCGCCATCGCATCGAATGGCGCAACCAGGGTACTAAATCCGGAGCCAGTGTTTCTATCCAGCGAGACCATGGAGCGGCCAGCCACACGTGAATCAATCCTTAACCGATAGAGATGGCCGGGCTGGGCGGAACTGGTGCCACTCACATCAATCTTGGGATTAAGATTGGCCGCCGTGCCTGCCAAATAGCGATAACTTGAACCGACGCCCCCCCGAATCGCAATTGCTTGAGCACGGAATCCCGGGCCACCAACTTTTCCTTCATTACCGTTGGAAAAGTTTCCATATTCGTCAAGACCGACGCCAAGCCAACCACCGGCAAAACCGGGCGTTCCATTATCACGTTGAGCATAACCGAGCGCGCCACCAAAACTACCAGGCTGCGGGGTTACTGTCGCATCAGAAAGAATCACCGCTAATCCATCCCCCCCGGTATTAAACCAAGTGGGTGACCATGCATAATAACGAAAGGTTACTTCAACCAAGTTGTTTGCAGCCGGGAATAAACGCTGATAGGTAGCAGAGGTGGCCTGATTGCCAATATTTCGGGTCATCCGCAAGCGACTGCTCTGAATAGATGGCAACTCACTATTATTTCTCTGAGATACAACCCAGTTATCGCCCAGACTTGGTCTCGAAAAATCGTCACTGAAACATTGTGACAATGGGGTATCAGCACTTATATTTATCACTGCATTGTTATACATCAATAAATTGCGAGCACTGACTCGACCATTGATAACAGAACTACCTTCCATTGTTAGCGTTTGATTGCTGTAAACATAGCCATCAACACGACTGCTGCTATTCATAGTTATACTGTTATAGCCAAATAATAGAATAGAACCACCGTTTGCACGTAACAAGCTGGCATTTTCTAGTGATGTAGAGTTATTGACAAATATTCTTACCTGTCCAAGAGCCTCAATGAGGCTACCACCAAATAGATTCAACGAATTTATATAATAATCACCAGCCGGAAGAATGGCCTTGCCACCATTATTGATTGTTAATGTCCGTAGTCGGTATTCACTCTGGCTATCTGAAAAAGTGAGCCTGCAGCCATTATTAAGTGTGAGGTCTCGAAACTGACTTTGCACATTTGAACCAATGAGCAGTGAAGAGTTACAGGTTACGTTACCGCCTGCGTTAGAACTGGTTAAAAATACGTTTTCACCGGTGATGGGTAATGCAAGCTCCCGGGAGCCCGCGATGGTACAACGCCGATCTCCACTCTCAACTGTATCGCAACCTCTTTCTGGTAATGGGGAGTTTGAAGAACAAAAATTTAAATCAGCCCCTTGTGTACCATTGATACGAGCAGTGCCATATTGTTCCAGACGCCCCCCACTACCGGTTGAGCAGGTACCTCCACCATCACCTCGATGCCCTTGCGCCACCGCGGGAAAAAAGGTTTCACTATCAATCTGCTGAAACGCCCCTGCTGCGCCACTAAATAGCCACACGGCTGCGACGATCCATAAATTGCGCATCAGGGAGTTCCTCCATCATAAGCTTCGACCATCAGGGTTCGGCTCACGGCAAAATAAGGGTTGGCACTGTTAAGGTCGGAACTGCCACAGGTTCCGATACTCTCGAGACGATAGCCATTGGTCACAGATCCGTTGTAGGTCACCGGCACCGTGGCGCAACGAACCACAGCCTGACAGTTGGTCAACCCTGGATTGCTGGCAAAACTCAGTGGGCTGCTTGCCAGGCAGACCGCAGGTGGGTTCGGTTGGGCAAGCGTGCGCTTGGGGAACAACCGATAGAGTGCCACTTCCAGCCCGCTCTGGGCGGCCAGCAGGGCACGCACGCTGCGCACCTCCACGGTATTTTTCTCACCACTATCGACCAGAAAACGGCCCATTGCAGCCGCCAGCAGCGCCATCACCACAATCACAAACAGGGCGATCATCAAGGCACTGCCTCGCATCCGTCCGAAAGCCTGTGGATCAGGGCACATTGAACACCTCTATCTTGTGGTTGAAGGTGACCGACTCCCCCTTGCGCTCGAACACAAAACGCATACCAAACTCCCCTTCGGCGTTAAACGCCGAGGTTTCTCTATAGAAGGTGCCTATGCGAAGGGAATCCGCCATCAACACGCCCTGTGCAGGTAAGGATGCCCCAATGGGCGCGGTAGCGCGGGTCAGCGTGTTTCCTTCCACACAGTAACGTACCTGCTGGTTGGCAAAGTAGACCCGGCTGCCAGGAGAGAGGCCAGTCAGACTCTCGGTGCTGGTATAGCGGATAGTTTGCGCTCCGGATACGGGCGTCAGCACATCGGTAACCCTGGCTACACAACGGCCATAATCGCAGCCTGCCGTGAGCGAACCGACTTTTTTGTCCGGCACGGGGAAGACGATCAGCTGATCATCTTTTTTGACGGCAGTGGCATCCACATCCAGCGGATTGGCAGCAGAAGCCGGGGTCGCCATCACCAGCTCAAGGGTGGCCGTGCTCCCCGACATGGCGCGGTTAAGTGCCAGATAGCGGCTCGAGGTGCTGATGGGCCAGAACCGCAAACAGGCGCCGGTGTCGACCCATGTCCCGCCAGTCGTCTCGATCCGCTCCGATCCCGGCACCGCATCGCGCAGTTCGCGGTTAAGCCGCTCCATGGCGAAGCGGGCATCGCTCATCAGCTGCTCGCGGCTGCTGGCATCGCCATAAATCTGGGTACCGATACCGATAAACTGGCTGGTAAAGGTCGCCATTATCCCGAGCAGCAGGATAACCATCACCAGCTCGACCAGGGTAAAGCCACGATTACCCTGAGGTTTACGGTCGGTTCGATTGGCCGCCAGGCGTAATCGAACGCCGGAAGTGGTTACAGGCGCGGACATTCGGACAGGCAAGCAACACCCGACAGCGGAGCGATCCATCAGTAATTACCCCGATAAAAAGAGAAGTCGAGCACGCTCTGATCCGGTAGCTTGATCTGCAGATCAATGCGCTTGCCCACAGAGCAGGGGGCGACACAACTCTTGAAGGTGCCGTCGCTGAAATCGGCTCCACTCACCGCAATTTTCACCTGATAGTTGCGATACTCCTCGCTGCTGACACCCACCTCAGGTTGGGTCAGCGTGTTGGCATCCACCCAATTACCTGCGGTATCGAAATCATCCACATCGTTATAGGCATAGGATGCGGGCTCGCCATCCGGGCCATAACTGGTGGAGCAGGAAGAGATGGTCACCCCTGCCACCTGCTCGCCACAACGATAACGACCACCGTTATGATCCGAATGTTCATCAAACGACTTTTGCAGGATCTCGCCAGTCAGACGCTGAGCCAACTGGGCGGCACGCACCTGCTGCACCGGATCCACCGCCTGCGGCGCCTGATTGATGAGTAACCCCAATATGCCGGTCAAGGCCACCGCCAGCAGCACTATGCCGACGATCAGCTCAATCAGGGTGAAACCACGCTTAAGGGATCTCATGAATAAACCCCTCGGATTCAATCTTGATACGGCTGGTTTCACGACCATCGGTGACTTGCAGCTCGCAGCCACCGGCGCAGCTACCAAGCGGGCGGCCCATCTGATCGAAGCGGAGTACGAAACTTTTGTTGCTGTTCAGGGAAAGAGTGATTCCGTCAGAGGCGGTCACCAACCGACCACGGGTGTGCTGATTAGCATTCCAGCTCGATATGGCCGCAGGATTATCACATGGGGATTCTGTGCTGTGGCCAAATTGGCCAGATTCAACAAGTAGTGAGGTACAACGATTGGCCGGTTCGTGCATATTGACGGTCTGTACCAGCCGCAGCCGGGTCAGCAGTTCGTCACGTACGGTTTGAGTTTCAAAGCCGCCTTTGCCCAGCCATTTGGGCACGGCAAAGGCGGCTAGAATCCCGAGTAACAGGATCACCATTACGAGCTCGATAAGGGTAAAGCCTCGTATTTTGGACACTGATACTCCGACTAAAAATGGGAGGGTTTCCCCTCCCCAAAATGTTTTATTTACCGCAATCAGTGGCTACAGCAATGCTTGGTGCACTTCCAGCAGCACCAGGTTGAGTGTAAGTGACCGAGCACTTGCCATTGGCTTGATCATTAGGCTTGAAAGTACCAGGAGTACCTGACACAACAGCCCAACCGTCCAGAGTAACAGTCTTGTCAACATCAGTAGTGGTTGGATAACCATAAATAGTGTTAACAGTGGTACCTGCAATTGAGACAGCCCCTGAAGTTGACTCAATTCCTTGAATAGCGGCTTTGCTATAAACCATTTGTGAAGCACTCTGCAGAGATGCTTTAACTCCATCAGCAGCTGCTTTACGAGCATCATCCTGCAGATTCAGGAACTTGGGTGCAGCGGTGACCGCCAGAATACCCAGAATGATGATCACGATAACCAGTTCGATCAGGGTAAAACCCGCCTGTTTTTTCATTTCACTTTCCTCTGTCAGTTAATATTGGTGGTCACCTGACCGGACGCCGGACGGTAACTGAAACTCATAAATGCATCAGTCTTGCCTTGCGGATCCTGATACTTGCCATCACTGCCCTTACTCAAACTATTGACCAAATAGTAACGGCAGACCGAATCCAGTCCATTACTGCTCACTGTGGCATAGTATTTCAGGTCATTGCCGCTACCGCGTACTTCATTGAAGCTGGCCGTAGCCTTGGGCGGGTTTTGCAGTAACCCCTCCCAAATATTGAGACAACGTTCGGCGGTCAGATTGGCCGGATCCACATCGGGATTACCGCTGGCAACGGTATCCATGGGATAGCCGGGCGACAGCTCGCCGTTAGTGATCTGGGTATCGGTCGGAGTGGTCAGATAGAAACGACTACCGTCATAAAGCACGGTGTTGAGGCTGTCCTGTTTGGCGCGACCTTCCGCCTCCCATTGCGCCCGCACCAGTGAAACGCCGGTAGCAAAACCGCCAGAGACCCCTTCCACGCTAGCCTTTTTCGCTTCGTCAGTCACATCGAGAAAGCGCGGCAGTGCAGTCACCGCCAGGATCCCCAGGATCACGATAACGATCACCAGCTCAATGAGGGAAAAGCCGGCAGACCGTCTTCGCATCCCGTTTTTCGGCATTGTTGGTGCCATTGGTTTCATTGTCATGCTCCCTCCGTAATGCCCCGCATTATTTCATGCAGGCCCAAAAAAATCATGTAGTTGGGTCATATGATTAGCTTCATTCAAGGCTTTTTCATCACCCGCCCGTCAGAAAACTGATAAACCAGCCAATAACCATCCCACCCCATCTCGCAACCACTGCCATCGGGGCGGGCCAGAACTTGCAGGGGAGGCATGCCCCCCTTCGTCTCACCCATCAGTGCCAGCCACAACTGACGGCAATTTTCCGAAGGGGATTGCAGCGGCACCAGCCCCAAGGGCCAACCCCGGGCGTCAAACTGCCACCCCTTGCCAGAGACATGCAGAGTCTGCGGGCGCCGCTCATCGAGCCAAATGCCGTGCAAACGCTGTGCCCGCTCGGCAAATTGCTCCCCCAGCAAGGTGAGAGTGAGCTGCTGCGCCTCTTCCCGGTGGCCCTGATAGCTACGCACCAACGTAGCAACAATCACCATCAACAGGATGATCACGGCGATCCGCCTATATCCGGTCAGCCAGCGATCATCCTGCTGCGTCTGTCTGTTCATCCAGCCTTCGACCCCACCGATCACTTGCCTCTTACGGCTCGCATCATGTCCCACATTGGCGTGAAGATACCCAGCGCCAGGATCAACACCATTACTGCCACGATCCCGATCAGGATCGGCTCGATGCGGGCGGTGAGACTCTTGAGGTCATAATCCACCTCGCGCTCGTAATACTCGGCCGCTTCGTGCAGCAGGTCATCGACCTGACCGGTCTCCTCCCCCACGGCGATCATCTGCATCACCAGCGGGGTGAACAGGCCGCTGCTGCTGGCGGTGCGAAGCAGGCTCTCGCCCCGCTCGATACCGGCGCGCATATCCCGCACCCGCCCCGCCATATAAGCGTTATCCACCGCATCGGCCACCAGGGTCAGCGCCGTGTTTAGCGGCACCCCGGCCTTGAGCATCATGGAAAAACTGCGGGCAAAACGGGCCAGCAGGGAGCGCTCTATGATGGTGCCGACGATCGGCAACTTGAGCTGCCAGCGGTGCCAGGTCAGCTTGCCCTTGGTGGTGGCGACCCAGCGGCGCCAACCGAACACCATCCCCGCCAGAATGGCGAGCAGCAGCCACCAGTAGTTGACAAAAAAGTGCGAGGTGGCGAGCAGAATGCGGGTCGCCAGCGGCAACTCCACCCCGAATTTGGCGAACATGCCAGCAAACACCGGGATCACCATGATATTAAGGATCACCATGGCGATACCGATGGCGATCATCACGAAGCTGGGGTAGCGCATGGCGGTCTTGATCCGCTTGCGAGTCTCCAGCTCCAGCTCGAAATAGTTGGCGAGCTGCAAGAAGGCCTCTTCCAGCTGACCTGTGTTCTCACCCACATGGATGATGGCGACAAACAGGCTGCTGAACACCTTGGGGTGCGCCTGCATCGAGCTGGAGAGCGGGCGACCGTTGCCAAGATCTTCCCCCAGAGAGTGAAGCGCCCGCTTGAGCGGCTTGCTGTGAGTGCTCTCCTCCAGCCCGGCAATGGCGCGCAGGATCGGGATCCCAGCCCGGGTCAGGGCATACATCTGACGGCTGAAGATCACCAGCTCGTCCAGCTTGACGCTCCCTTCCAGCAACAATGACCAGTCGATGGCTGCGGATTTGGCCTTGCCCGGTTTGAGCTCGGTGGGCATCACGCCACGGCGCATCAGCTGTTCGGCGGCCGCCATCTCGTTGGCCGCTTCGACCACGCCACTGGTGGCGTTGCCCTGGCCGTCACGCCCCTTGTAGGCAAAGTTAGCCATCGCTTACCCCAAATCCTCGGCCAGTCGCAGCACCTCATCCACCGAGGTGATCCCCTGACGGGCATAATCGAGGGCAGTGAGGGCCAGCGGCCGGTAGTGTTCATGTTGCCGGGCCGCTTTGGCGAACCCTTCCGCATCGTTGCGGCGCAAGGCATCCATCATCGGCTGATCCAGCTCCAGCAGCTCGTAGACCCCGATCCGGCCGGAATAACCGGTAAAGTTGCAGCTCTGGCAACCCCGGCCCTTGTGATAGGTATGCTGGCCAAGCGCCTCGCCGGAGAGCACGGTGAGCCAGGTGGCCTGCCCTTCGTCGGGCGCCCTCTCCTCGACGCAGTGCTCACATACCCGCCGCACCAGCCGCTGGGCGACTACCGCCCGCAGGGCGCTCGCCACCAGATAGCCGGGCGCCCCCATGTCGATAAGGCGCAAGGCACTGGTCACCGCATCGTTGGTGTGCAGTGTGGTCAGCACCAGGTGACCTGTGATGGCGCCACGCAAGCCGATCTCAACCGTTTCGTTGTCCCGCATCTCCCCCACCAGCAGGATGTCCGGATCCTGACGCAGGGTGGAGCGCAGCACGTTGGAGAAGGTGAGGCCGATCTTGGGGTTGACCTGCACCTGATTGACGCGGGAGAGACGATACTCCACCGGGTCTTCTACCGTGATGATCTTGTTGCTGGACTGGTTGAGCTCGGAGAGGGCGCCATAGAGGGTGGTGGTCTTGCCGCTACCGGTCGGGCCGGTCACCAGGATCATCCCGTGTGGCCGTTTGAGCTGGCGACGGAAACGGGTCAAGATCTCAGGCGGCATGCCGGTCTCGGTCAGCGACAGGATGCCGGAGGATTGATCCAGCAGACGCATCACCACAGACTCGCCATACTGCACCGGCATGGTGGACATCCGCACATCCACATCGCGACCACGCACCTTCATATTGAAACGGCCATCCTGCGGCAAGCGCTTCTCGGAGATATCGAGCCCAGCCACCAGCTTGAGGCGCAGCACCAGCGCCTGGGCGATGCGCACCTCGTTGAGGATATTCTCGTGGAGGATGCCGTCGATCCGCTGGCGAATCCGCAGCACCTTCTCGTCCGGCTCGATGTGGATATCCGACGCCCCTACCTGCACCGCATCCTCAAACAGGGAGCGCAGCAGCTTGGCCACCGTCGCCTCCCCCTCGTCGTTAGCCCCCAGATTGCTGGAGCCCAGCTCGAAGCCGGAGTCCTGATACTCCTCCTGCAGCTGTTCGGCGAAACTCTCAATCTCGCGGGTACGGCGATAGAGGCGATCGAAATATTCCAGCAGCTGCCCTTCCCGCGCCACCGCCAACACCATGATGCGCGGGCTGAGCAGGGCGGCGACGGCATCAAGTGCGCTCAGATCGGCCGGATCCGACATCGCCACCGTCACCTTGTCGTCGGTAAGGTTGACCGCCAGCGCCCGATAGCGACGCGCCTGCACTTCGGGCAGCAGCGGCACCGCGGCGGCGTCGATGGTGAGGTTGTTAAGATCGAAGAAGGGCACATCCAGCTGGCGGGCAAGGAACTGCAACAGCTGCACCTCGCTGATAAAGCCGAGGTCGATGAGAGTGGTGCCCAGCTTGCGGCCGGTCTGACGCTGCTGCTGCAGGGCAAGCTGCAGCTGATCATCAGAGATGATCTGCTCTTGTACCAGCAGGTCGCCGAGGCGCATTTTCAGTCTGGGTTGTGCCATGTTTGCTCCGATCTCTGTTACTTCACACCCGTTGCCGCATCCGATTAGGCTTAGCTAATCGAACCTGCTGTTTATCAAGGGGTTAGTTGACCAATTCGTTGTTCCAGCCAGTTGGTCGACGCCTCGCCGAGGTTGCCGTGCAGCAGGGCGTTGCGATAGGCATCGAGCGCCCGTTGGCTGTGACCCTGGCCATCCTCGGCCACACCGAGGCCAAGCCACCAGCGGCCCTGATCCGGCTGCTGACGCAGCAGCTTCACATAGAGCGCCGCCGCATCGGCATTCTGGCCCAGCTCCTGAGTCAGCCCGGCCCAGGTGGCGTAGTAGTCCATGTTGCTGGCGAGATCTGGCTGATAACCGGACAGCCAGCCAAGCGCTTGCTGCTGCTGCCCCTCGCTGATGGCAAGGCGGGCCAGTAGCAGACGAAAATCGGCCTGTTGGGGATCGAGCCGGATCCCCTCCTCCAGTAGCTGACGTGCCTCGGTCAGGCGGCCCTCGCCGTAGAGCAACCCCGCCAGCTGCTCGCGCGCCCCCTGGTTATAGGGATCGTGGGCCAGCACCTGATAGTAGTTGTCCTGCGCATCCCGCAGGCTTCCCTTGGCCATGGCGGTAGTCGCCTTGCGCTCCGCCAGTGCCGCCAGCTCCTTGGCCGACAGCTCCACCGTCTCGATCTTCAATACGCTCGGTTTGCGCGGCGCGCTGGCGACTGCCTGCTGCTCTGCCGCCAGTTCGGCGTAAAGCTCGGGCTGCAGCTCTTCATCGGTCGGCTCGGACTCGTCAACATCGCTGGAGGCATCAAAGGGCGCCCCATAGGCCGTGTCGCCCGATTCACTCACCCCTGCCTCATCATTCACCTCGTCCTGACTTGGCAACGGCAGCGCGGCCGCCACCTCGACCGACTCGGGCGGGCTGACTGGCGCGGCGGCCCTTGCCACCACATCGGGGGCGATCACTTCACTGGCAGCCGTCACGGTATGGGTCTGCTGCCAGTAGATCCAGGTTCGCCAACCGAGGATCCCCAGTGCCAGACCGCAGATCAGGGTCAGCAGCAACATCCACCATCCCTGCTGACGCGCAGGGGCAATATAGACGGCAGCGCCATCGGATCCTTGCTGACGCTGATCCAGATCTTTCAGCATCTGGTTGATGACGCTCATGGCCAGACTCCATAAGCCAGGGCGCACCCCAGCAACAGTAACAGGGGCCACCAGCGCCGTGGTGCAAAGCGGCTGGCATCGTCGGTATCGCGAATGGCGAGCCGTACCAGATGGCTATCGATCTGGCGCACACCCTGACCATAGGCCAGCATCAAGCACTTCTGCGCCAGGATATTGATCAGTCTCGGGATCCCTCGCGATGCGCGCCACAACAGGCGCATGGCGCGACCTGCAAACAGCGGTGCCCCGCGGTAACCGGAGACCTGCAATCTGTGCTCCAGATAGGCGCGAGTCTCGTCAAAACGCAGCGGCCGCAGGCAGTAGGAGAAGCCAATCCGCTGGCGCAGTTGGCGTAGATGCGGCTTGCCCAGTCTGGTATCCAGCTCCGGCTGGCCGAACAGCACGATCTGCAGCAGCTTGCTCGATTCGGTCTCGAGATTGCCGAACAGGCGGATCGCCTCCAGCGTCTCGTCCGGCAGCGCTTGCGCCTCGTCGAGCAGCACCACCACCCGGCTGCCCTGCTGGTGCAGGCTGATCAGGTGACGATGGATACGATCGGTCAGATCCAGCTCGCTCTGATCCCGTACCGCCAACCCCAGCTCCAGCGCCAGCGCGATACGCAGCTCGGCCGGAGTGAGATGGGGATTGGGCAACCAGGCAAGCCGCACCGGACGGGCTTCCGAACCCAGCTCGCTGAGCAGCTTGCGGCAGAGCAGGGTCTTGCCTGTACCCACCTCGCCGGTCACCTTGATAAAGCCCTCCCCCTGCGCCAGCGCCCAGTTGAGCACCTGCAGCGCCTCTTCGTGAGGCGGCAGGCCGTAGTAGAAGCCGGTATTGGGGGTGAGGCTGAACGGCGCCTCCTGCAGGCCGAAGTGGGTCAGGTACATGGGACCTCACCTGCCACGACAAGCAAGCCGCCTGTGCTGGCAAGGCAGCACAGGCCGTTCGGGATAAGGGTGACCGCATCTGGTGTCATGGGTCAGCCCTTGGCCGGATACCACTTGTCGAGCAGCTCGGAGGAGCGTTGCAGCTCGTTTTGCCAGGTATCTTTCTCCACCACGGTCGGTTTGAGCATGATCACCAGCTCCACCTTCTTGGTGCTCTCGCGGCGGTTGGTAAAGGCTTCACCCACCCAGGGAATATCCCCCAGCAGCGGCACCTTGCTGACGATCTCCTGCTTGTCGGTCTTCATCAGACCGCCGATAACGATGATGTCACCGTTATTGGCCTGCACCACGGTATCGGATTCGCGGATCGAGCTCTTGGCGAGCGGCAGTTGCAACTTGCCACCCGAGGTACCCATGTCGATCACCTTGTTTTGCTCTTCGGTATCGATAACCGAGGGATGGATATGCAGCAGCACCTTCCCCTCTTCATCGATCTGCGGCGTTACGTCCAGCGCTATACCGGAGAAGAAGGGGGTCAGCTCCACGTTAGGTGTCTTGTCTGTGCCCGTCGAGGTAGTGGTAATGGTGGTGGACGCATTGGTGACGTAATACTCGTCCGTCCCCACCTTGATCACCGCTTTCTGGTTGTTGGTTGCGGTGACACGGGGACTGGAGAGGGTATTCACATCGCCCTGGGTCTTGAGCAGGTTGACCGCCACATTGAAGTTGCCATCAGAGATCTTGAAACCGGCGCCGCCGCCCAGCGCACTGAAGATCTGGTTGGGGGTGCTGGGCAGCTGAGTATTGGCAAGCGACTGGCCACCGGTAATCCCCTTGTTGCCATCCCAACTGGCGGAGAGACCGCTCCAGTCGACCCCCTGTTCATACCCTTCGTTGAGGGCAACTTCGATGATCCGCGCCTCCAGCACCACCTGCCGCTTGAGGTGACTCTCGGACTGGGTCAGGAATTCACGCACCGCCTTGAGCTCTTTCGGGTAGGCGCGAATGGTGACCAGACCTGCCTGCGGGCTGGTGATCACGGCGCGACCGTCACCCGTGCCAATCAGGGTCTGCAGGGAGTCGCGCAGATCGGTCCAGTAGTCGCTGTTGGTGTCGGTTTCGATACGGGTGCCGTTGTTGTTGTCACCGCTCGAGTTGTTGCTGGTTGAGCTGTTGCTGCCGCTGTTGTTGTTCGATGCATTGTCAAAACTGCTGTCGCTGCTGTTATTGCTGTCATTGGCCGTCACCCCGCCGGTGCTGACCGAGGTGCGGGAGAGGCCACGACGGGACATCATCAGGTAGTTGACCGGGATGGTTTCGGTGCGCAGACCCGCCGGATAGATATGGAAGACATTGCCCTTGCGCTGCACGTCGAAGCCGTACATGTCGCCCACCACCGCCAGCACTTCCGGCAGAGTCACATCCTTGAGCTCGACGGAGACCAGCCCGGCCACCCCGGGGTGCACCGCCACGCTGTAGCGGGAGCCCTTGAACAGGGAACCGAAAAACTCCACCGCCTCCACGTCGTGAGCCGCGATACGCAGCCGCTTCTCCGGCATGCCGACCGGTATCTGCGGCCGGTTCAACTGCAGCAATTCACTTTGCACCGATTTGGGCAAGGCGGTCAGAGGGGCAGCCTGTTTCTGCTGTTCGTTCATGGCCTGTTTGAGGGCATCCTTCGCCTGGGTCGGCTCGGGGTGCTGATACGTGGTACAGCCTGCAGCCATCATGGCCACGGTGATCAGACAGAGACGGTGTTTTTTCATGTAATTAGGGCACCCTGACTTGCAATTAAACTCGATAAAGCCGATTCACCTCTCGAGAGGCAAGCACGACTCAAACCCGGATCTTGCTGGCAAACAGTGTTACCGCATGGCGTTTTCCCGCCTTTTCCAGCACCACGGCATCGGCATTGATGGCCACCAGCGTATAGCCGTCCACCTGTTGCCCGACCCGATAACTCTTGCCATTGAGTACCGCCAGTGCCGGGCCATTGCCCAGCACCACACTCTGCAGCTTCGGCAAACCGGCGCTGCTCTCGCCGGTCGCACGGGCGCCAACCGCCACATCCGCCAGTGGCGCGGTGGGATCCTGCAATACCTCGACCTGCTCCGCCTGTACCAGCAAACTGAACAGGCAACAGCACAACGCAAATACTCTAGCCACGGATAAACTCCTTGCTGGTACTCAGGGTGTAGATCTCCATCTCCACCACCGCGCCGGGATAGGCTTTGACCTGATAGTCGAACTGCTTCCAGTAAAAGTGCCGCGGCAAGGCTTCCAGCGCTTTAAGATATTGATACACATCGAAATAGCCGCCTTCAAGCTGAAGCCGGATACCGTGCTTGTAGAGATTGACCTTCTGCTCTCCCGCCATCAGCGGGGTCGGCTCCAGCGAACTGAGGGCCAGCATGTGAAGGTTGGCGGAGCGGGAGAGCAGCGCCTCCAGCACCAGCGGCATCTCGTGCGCCGGGATCAGATCGACGGTCTGGGCCTTCAGCTCATCGTCGATCCGGGCCAGATCCGCCTCGACTTGCGCCAGCTGGTCGCGAACTCCCTGATTGGGATCCCGCTTGAGCCGGGCCTGTTTGCCGAGGTTTTCCAGCTCCATGATCTCGAGGTCGCGCTCGGCGGCGCTCAGGGCCATGCGATCCTGCTGCAGGCGGGTATCGGCGCCATCGAGCCAGCCGTAGAGTCCGGCCGCGCCCAGCAGCACCAGACCAGTCAGCAGGATCAACACCCGCTCCCGCTGGCTCAACACGGCGATACGCTGGCCCCATGCCTGCCATTGTGCTTTCAGGTTCATCAGGGTTTCTCCCGCGCAATGCCGCTCAACTGGAAGGTCAGACGGCCCTCCTTGTCACGACTCAGGGTCAGTTCACCAAACTCCTTGCCTACCAGACTCGGGGTCTGCTTGAAGCGGTTGACCCAGGCCGGTACATCCTGACTGCGTCCGGCAAAGCCGGAGAGGTTGATCCGCCCTTCGTTGATCTCGATGCGCTGCAACGAGAGGTTGCTGTTGCGAATGCGGGAGAGATCCGCCATCACGCTGGCATAGCCCTGGGATTTTTGCAGGGTCAGGCTGCCCAATTGGCGCATCAGCCCCTGCTTGGCCGTCAGCTCATCCTGCATGTTGACCAGTTGCTGTTGCAGCCGGGGATCCGCCTGATGGCGCGCCAACTCGGCATCGAGCCGCTGCGCCTCGCTGCGCTTGAGTTCCAGCTCGGCAGAGCGCTGCGCCAGCGCCCGGTTGACCTGCTGCTGTTGCCAGCTGTAACCGACACCCGTCAACAGGATCAGCAGCAGCGCAAAGCCCCATACCAGCGCCATCTGATTGAGGCTGGCCCACTGCCGCTTGGGGCGAAACTCGGCGCCATAGAGGTTTATCTGACGTTTCATCACGCATCCTCCCCGATGGCGGCTGCGTAGGCCGAGAGGTATTCGACGCCAGCCAAGACCGCCTTGTTGGCCATGGCGGAGACGGCAAAGCCGAAGGTCTGCTCCATGTGGCGCACCAGGGTACCGATAAAGGGCGAGGCGACGGCAAACTGCATCTGCCCCAGCTCGGGCAATTTCAGCTGGCCCGCCAGATAGTCGAGGGAGCGCTGGATCTCCAGCGCCAGTGAATCGAGCAGCATGCTATCCGGCTCATGTTCGCCAGTCAGGCTGGTAAAACCGCGCAGCTGGCGGGAGAAGCAAAGCCCGCCCTGATGGAAGACCAGCAGTTGCAGATCCTGCCCCTTGGGCTGCCACAGCAGCATGCGCACCGTCTCGTCAGCGTCATAGAGAGAGGTCAGCGCCAATTCGTCGCTGATGATGGATTGCAGGGTGGCGATGCCGTTGATGGCATCGGCCAGCTGTTGCACCCGGCTCTTGGGCAGGCAGATCACATTGATGCGCGGACGACCGGCAGGCGGGGTGGGCAAGTCCACATAATCCATCGCCAGTTGCAGCACGGGTTCGCTGACATAGTCCTTGATGGCCCAGGGAAGCGCCCCCGCCATCTCGGCGTCAGGCACGGCAGGCTTGTCGATCTGGATCTGTTGATAAAGGCTGGCGGCGAGGGCCACCCGCACCGTAGACTTGGCCAGCCCATGACGGCTGAACAGCTCGTTCATGGCCACTGCCCACTCCTGTGGGCCGTTGATGGTGCGCGTCGCGAAGACGGGGGGATTGCCCACCGCAGCCAGCATGATCCTGTCATTGGCCAGCAAGAGCCCGACCTGGCGGCTTGGCGTCGACCGTCTGAACAGTTGTTTCATGTAAGCCCGCCCATCAATAGTGATTAAATGTATGAAATATTAACATAAACAGCAGATTAGCCTCCAGATTAAAAGACGGACTCACCATTGCAAGCCAACCTTTCCGCCGAGTCAGAGGGTCAAGCCATCCTCCCTTCCCCCCTGCAACGCCTCCACCATCCGTTGCTGACCCGCTATGGCGTCGAGCTGTGGTGCAAGCGGGATGACCTGATCCATCCGGCCATCTCCGGCAACAAGTGGCGCAAGCTAAAGTACCACCTGCTGCATGCCAAAGAGCACGGCAAACGGCATCTGCTCTCGTTTGGCGGCGCCTACTCCAATCATATCCACGCGCTGGCGGCAGCGGGGTGCCAATCTGGTCTTCGTACTACCGGTATCATACGGGGCGAATATGACGCCGTCAGTAACTCTACCCTGCGGGATGCCCGGCACTGGGGCATGGATCTCGTTTTCGTCGACCGCCAGAGTTACCGGCGACGGCAGGATCCCGACTGGCTGGCCCAATTCGATGCCCCCGATACCCTGATCGTGCCGGAAGGGGGTAGCAGCCCGCTGGCCATCCCCGGGGTGGCGGAACTGGTCGGCGAAGTGCCCTTCTCGCCGGATCTCTGGGTACTGCCCTGCGCCAGCGGCGGCACTCTGGCGGGCCTGATCGCCGGCAAACGGGATCGGGAGCAGATCCTCGCCATTGCGGTACTGAAAGGAGGCGGCTTTATCGCTGACGAGGTGTGTCGCCTCCATCCCGCGGCGGCCCATATCCCCGGCTGGCGCATCGCGCTCGATCACCACGACGGTGGCTACGCCAAATTCAGCCCGGCCCTCTGGCAGTGGGTACAGGATTTCAGCGCCACGACCGATCTGCCCCTTGAGCCTATCTACAGCGGCAAGGCGATGTGGGGGCTGTTTCGCGAGCTGGCGGCAGGCCGTATCGCCCCCGGCAGCAAAATCGTCTTTATCCACACCGGCGGCATGCAAGGGCTCGCCGGGCTGCGGGAGCAGGGGCGACTGTGATCCCTGACTTACGGCAACCGCAAACAACAGAGGGTCGCCCCAAGGCGACCCTCTGTTGTTTATCTCAATCACCAGCCGGTTCCAGCACCAGACGCTGGGGCTCGGCAAACCAGGGCCCCTGCCCGGCATGCACCCCGAGGTGGCGCAGCATCTTCCACTCGTCGCCACTCTCCACCCCCACTGCCAGCACCCGGGTGCGAGTATTGGCACAACCGCCTACCAGACTGCGCACCGCCATCTGGTTGACCTGACGGGCATGGATCTCCCGCACCAGGCTGGGGTGCAGCTTGAGGAAGTTGATCTCGAACTCCTTGATGTACTGGGTGCTCACCACATCCTGACCGGCATGATCGATGGCCAGCTGGCAACCCAGCATCCGCAAGGAGCGCAGCGGCCGCTTGAGCGCCTCGAAGTGGCGGGTCACCTGGGATTCGGAGAGTTGCAGGATCAACCGCTCGTTGGTGCTGCGCGGCAGCTGGAACAGGGCGAAGAAGAGCCAGCGCTGGAACTCGCGGTTGAGCAGGCTCTGGGCACTGAGGGTCAGGCTGATGGGGCAGCTCTGCTCGGATCGTTGGCGCAGCAGGGCGAGAGTGCGCTCCGCCACCAGCCGATCCAGTTGCAGCAACAAGCCCACCTTCTCCGCCATCGGCATGAAGATCCCCGCCTGCAGGGCACGCCCCTGCTCGTCGTGCAGATAGGTGAGCAGCTCCTGCTGCAACACCACCTGCCCCCGATCCTGCTGGATCGGCTGGGTGTAAAATTCGATGCCGTGCTCTTCGAGACGGCGGCTGATCAGGGTGCGCCAGCGTACTGTCCCCTTGCTGCTCTGCTCCTCATCCAGCTGCTTCTCGTAAAGGAACCAGCCGTTGTGCCCTTGCAGACGGGCGCTCTTGAGGGCCAGCTCCGCCTCCTCCTGCACCTTGAGCAGGCTGTCTTGTGCCTGATAACAGACGGCGCCGAGATAGACCGCAGTCTCCGGATTGACCTCCTGCGGCCAATGCAGCCGTTGCAGGCTCTTGAGCAGTTGGCTGGCGCTATCCACCATCTCGCTCTCGGACATATTGGGCAGCAGCACCGCAAAGACCTGACCGGCATAGCGAGCCTGCAGGGCACCGTTGTGTTTGCGCACGAAGGCACCGATGGTGGCGCTCGCCTCCATCATCAAATCGTGCCCCAGCAACTCGAACTGATCGGCCTCCAGCTCCTCCAGACAGGCGAGATCGATCAGCAGCACGCCGCCGCTCATCACACTCGCCTCCATGATGGCGCTCTCCAGCCGGTTGTCGAAAAACAGCCGGTTGCCGATGCCGGTCATCTTGTCGACGAAGGCGTTACTGCGAATGAAGTTGTCGAAGCGGCTGCGCTCCTTGCGGGCATCCGCCAGCTCGGCGAGCAGATGATCGAGGGCCTGACTGGCGGCCACCGGCCACTCTTCGCCGGGGTCATGACTCAGTTTGGAGAGCTTGTCATCGAGGATCAGCTGGGCGCGAATGCCCAGCAGCTCGGCCCCGCGCAACTGCTGGCGCAGCCAGCGGATGGAGTACCAGAGACCGAACACCACGATAAAGATGCCCAGCGAGATGCCGGACATCGCCTTGATGGAGTATTCCGCCTCCTTGAAGGGGCGCTCCAGTTTGAAGTTGGCCTGCATACCGGCCTGATGGGGCAGCGGGTGGCTGTATGGCACCAGCAGCTGTTCGTCGACCGGATTGCGCACATCGCGGAACCAGTAGACCCGCTGGTTATTCTGACGCACCTCCAGCTCTACCACATGGGCAGCCCGCAGCAGAGTGGGCAGCCAGTGGCTCATATCTTCCATGTCGTGAGCAACATCGAGCTGCTTGTCGATCACCTCGACCAGCGCATCCACCTTCTTTTGCTGCAACTCCATGCCCAGCTCGCGAAAGCTGAACACCCCGCCAATCAGCACGGTCGCCATGGCTGCGATCACGCAAAGGGTGATAAATGAGACAAGCTGTGTAGTGAGTTTCATGCGCCTTTCCGTATGCCCAGCATCATCCATGTCGCCTCATGGTAGCAGCGGCGATCGGGCCACAGCTATGGATGAAGATCCCGCTTCTGCAATTTAAGCGGGCAAGCATAACCCAAAGCAGAGGCAGAATACCAAGGATGACGGGCTACAGATGCGGGACAGGGCGGGATGACAGACAGAAAAATGGTCCCTCAAAGGGGACCAAAAGGAACACTCATATCAAAACTAACACTCTGTGCTACTGACAAAAAACAGATACAGGAGTATTGAACACACGGTGAGTCAAACCGCAGGGCTACTCTAATGCAGTTCGGATAAGCTGAGCAATTGTCATTTATGACAGGTCAGCGATTGAATCTAGCCAAAGTTAATAATAAACACATTTAAAATCATGCAGTTAAAAAATCAATCAACAAGTGTGACAAGTCGGACTCAAATTGATTGCACTAATGCTCTATGATGGCAAAGTCCATTTGTGTCTCATGAAACTGGCAGGTACTTCCTTTGCGTAAATCACCCGTCTGGATCGCTCTGTTGCTGTTCGTCCTGCCTGTCGTGGGCAGCCAGTTTCTCGGCCTGTGGTTTGCCAAGCCGATGACCTTTCATCTGCTGAAAGAGAAGGTTGCCGAGCTCAGGGGGGCCATGGCAGAACGCCACCGGGAGCTGGATGCCGCCATCAACAACCAGCTGGCACGATTTGAGTTCAACTGCGGCGCCAAAGACATGGAGCTGCTGCGCGATCCGCGCTTCTACAGCACTCATATCCGCCTGCAGGGGTTGGAACTCGCCTCCGGCAACAGCTGTTCCAGCCTGGGGGTGGGGATCCCGCTGATCAAGGAACTCCAAGACAGCGGGCAGAAGTTCGGCAAACTGGGGGTCGCTGCCACCGTAGCTAAATACAATACCGAGCAGGAGCTGGTGGCCTATTACCGAACCGGCGGCAACCTCGCCTACTGGGTGCTGGATAACAGCTGGAGCCACGACCTGCTGCAACACCCCTGTAGCCACTGCTTCTATCTGGAGTTCAGTCGACAGGATACCGATGCAAGCACAGTCCACTTTCCCCGTGGCGACAAGGAGATCAAACAGGAAGAGAGCAATATCAGCTTGAGTTTCTTCGATCCCAATGAACTCACCAAACAGACGGTCTGGGCGGGAAAAGCGCTGGAGCAATATGCCTATGACCAACTCAATCACTACGGTCTCTGGTTCGGTATCGCGCTCGGAGCCCTGTTAAGCGTCACATACTGGCTGCTGCGCAGCTATCGGCGCTCTCTCAAAGGACTGCTGCAAACAGGATTGATACGCAAGGAATTTATTCCCCTCTACCAGCCGATAGTGGATGCTCGTACCCACCAAGTGGTGGGATTCGAGGCGCTGCTGCGCTGGCAGCGGGGAAACGAGCTGATCCCCCCGGGCACCTTTATCGAATATGCAGAGGAGCAGGGACTGATCCTGCCGATGACCGAACAGTTGCTGGAGCAGGTGATCACTGACCTGCCGCAGCTGGCACCGGAGCAGTGGGTCAGCGTCAATCTGGTGGCGGCCCATATCGAGCAGCCCCTGCTGCGCACCCTGCTCGCTCACAGCCAAAACCCCTCACCCACCCGGCTCACCTTCGAGCTGACGGAGCGCAAGCCGATCCTCGACATCAAGGCGGCCACCGAGGAGATCACCCTGCTGCAACAGATGGGGTATCACTTCAAGCTGGATGATTTTGGTACCGGCTACGGCGGCTTTGCCTACCTGCAGAGCCTGGGGATCCGCCAGATCAAGATCGACAAGATGTTCGTCGATACCATAGGCACCAACGACCTCAAGCGCAGCGTACTGGATGCCATCATCGTCTTCGGTCGGGAATCGGGCATGGAGATGATCGCCGAAGGGGTCGAGAGCCAGTTGCAGGTCGACTATCTGAGCCAGCACGGCGTCTATCTGATCCAGGGCTACTTCTTCGGCAAGCCCATGCCGCTGAAGATACTGACCCACTGGCAACGGGAGTGGCAGTTGCAACACCAGAAGGCCAGCTAACGCAGATATGGCAGGATCTGGCCGCGAAACAGTTTGGCCAGCGGCTCGACATCATCAGGTTGATGCTGGCGGTAGCGCTCCGACCATCAGGCGGGTAAATCCCCCTACTGGCCTTAGCCCGGCGCCATGGTGAAGTCGAACCGCCTCCTGCCACCCCTTATTTACATTCAGCAACAAAATGATCTGCCCTGACGGGGATAACAACCTTTATCATAAGGAGCCGGTTATTGCGCAACCGATAACCGTGCAGCCTGTTTATGTCATCCGGTCGTCAAGACCCCCAATAGAGAACCATTGCCTATGAAGACAGTTATCCGGCAAGAGATTGCCCTGCCCGTTGGCCTGCTGACCCTGCTCTTTTTCAAGACCCTGGGCAGTGACCTGCTGACAGAGACAACTCCGCTCGGGATCTATCTTCCTGTTTCGGCGGCACTATTGGCCATCGTCACCTGGGCCATCTTCTCGGTGGTGCGCCACTCCGATGCCCTCGCCATCAAGCTGGGCGAACCCTTCGGCACCCTGATCCTCACCCTCTCGGTCATCTCGCTGGAGGTGGTGATGATCTCCTCGGTGATGCTGACCGGTGAACCCAACCCCACCATGGCCCGCGATACCATGTTTGCGGTAGTGATGCTGGTGAGTACCGGTCTGGTGGGCTTCACCCTGCTGTTTGGCGGCTGGCGCTACCACACCCAGAGCTTCAATCTGGACGGGGTCAAATCCTATCTGGTGGCCATCATCCCGCTGGCCCTGCTCTGTCTGGTGCTGCCCAACTTCACCGAGGGTGGTGCAATCGGCAGTATGTCGCGCGCCATGTCGTGGATGCTGATCATCATCTCGATCCTGCTCTACGGGGTCTTTCTGCTGATCCAGACCCGCAGCCACAGCCACTTCTTCGTCGACAGCGATCATGAGGATTATGAGGAGCACCACGGCCCGCTGCAGAGCAACGTCTATCACACCATCCTGCTGCTCGCCTACCTGCTGGTGGTGATCCTGCTGGCCAAGACCCTGGCCATCCCCATCAACTACGGGGTGCATGTGATGGAAGCACCCGCTGCACTGGGCGGATTTATCGTCGCCTGCATCGTGCTGGCCCCCGAAGCAGTCGGCGCCATCAAGGCCGCCTTCAACAACCAGCTGCAGCGGGCAATGAACCTCTACTTCGGCTCGGTGTTGGCCACCATCGCCCTCACCGTGCCTGCCGTGCTCTTTATCGGCTCCATGCTGGGTCAAGAGGTGCGCCTCGGCCTCTCCCCCGCCGATATGGTACTGCTGGTCACGACCTTGATGGTCTGTAAAGTGACCTTCAGCAGCGGCCGCACCAATGTGCTCCATGGTGCGACCCATCTGGTGTTGTTCGTGGTCTATCTGTTCCTGATGTTCGAACACGAATAACCGCGTTCAGCCAACGTCAGACACGCCAAGACCGCCCGATTGGGCGGTCTTTTGTTATCTGCTCCCGGCTGTCACCGGCGCCTGTGAAGCGGCTTCCCCCTCATCCCCAACCCTTCTCCCGCCAGGAGAGAAGGGGGATCAAGGCTTACAGACTGGGCAGCACCCCGGCCGGGATCAGGTCGTTGTAGCTGGCACGGCCCAGCAGGGCGGCGGCAGCTTCGATATCCGGCGCGAAGTACCTGTCCTTGTCGTAGAAGCTCACCTCTGCCCGCAGTCGTCCCTTGGCCAGCTCGATCAGCTCGGTACTGCGCAGCGGCGCGCGAAAATCGAGCCCCTGTGCCGCCGCCAGCAGTTCAACTGCCAGAATGCCGCGGGTGTTCTCGGCCATATCGGCAAGCCGGCGGCCAGCGAAGGTCGCCATGGAGACGTGATCCTCCTGATTGGCCGACGTAGGCAGGCTATCCACCGAGGCGGGATGAGCCAGAGTCTTGTTCTCGGAGGCGAGCGCCGCCGAGGTGACCTGAGCGATCATAAAGCCCGAATTCACTCCACCGTTGTTGACCAGAAACGCCGGCAGACCGGACATCCGCGAGTCGATCAGCAGCGCCATTCGCCGCTCTGAGAGGGAACCTATCTCGGCAATAGCCAGCGCCAGATTGTCGGCGGCGAAGGCCACCGGTTCTGCGTGGAAGTTGCCACCGGAGAGGATCTCCTCGTCATCGGCAAACACCAGCGGGTTGTCGGAGACCGAGTTGGCTTCGCACACCAGCACCTCGGCCGCCTGACGGATCTGGGTCAGACAGGCCCCCATCACCTGCGGCTGGCAGCGCAATGAGTAGGGATCCTGCACCTTCTCGCAGTTGTGGTGGGACATGCCGATCTCGCTGAGATCCCCCAGCAGATGGCGATAGCAGGCAGCGGCATCAATCTGGCCACGCTGACCGCGTACCGCGTGAATGCGGGCATCGAACGGGCGGCGGCTGCCAAGGGCAGCCTCCACGCTCATGGCTCCGATGGTGATGGCTCCGGCGAACAGATCCTCGGCGTGGAACAGCCCCTCCAGCGCGAAGGCGGTGCTCGCCTGGGTGCCGTTGAGCAGCGCCAGCCCCTCTTTCGGTGCCAGCGCGATGGGCTCAAGCCCGGCGATCCGCAACGCTTCGCAGGCATCGATCTCGCGCCCGTCGTGACGAGCCTTGCCTTCACCGATCAGCAGGCAGCTCATATGGGCCAGCGGCGCCAGATCGCCGGAGGCGCCGACGGAGCCCTTCTTCGGCACCAGCGGATAGACCTCGGCGTTGACCAGCTTCATCAGCGCCTCCAGCACCTCCAGCCGGATGCCGGAGAAGCCACGCGCCAGCGAGTTAAGCTTGAGCACCATCATCAACCGAACGGTGGCGTCATCCATATAGGTGCCGATGCCCGCAGCGTGGGAGAGCACGATGGATCGCTGCAGCTCGTCGAGCTGATCCACCGGAATGCGGGTGTTGGCCAGCAGGCCAAAGCCGGTGTTGATGCCGTACACCACACGTCCCTGCTCGATCACCCGGGAGACAGTGGCGGCAGAGGCGTGGATCGCCGGCAACGCCGCCGGATCCAGTGCAATATGTACCGGCTCGCGGCTGACGCGGCGCAGGGTGGCAAGATCCAGCTCGCCCGGGGTAATAGTCAATTCAAACATGGTGTTACACCTTTCCTTTGACACCGTTGGCGCCGTCAATCATCGGCAGATCCAGTTTCGCCTCGCGGGCACAGTTGATGGCAATCTCGTAGCCCGCATCGGCGTGACGCATCACCCCGGTGGCAGGGTCGTTGCGCAGCACGCGACCGACCCGCTTGGCGGCATCATCGGAACCGTCGCAGACAATCACCACACCGGAGTGCTGGGAGAAGCCCATGCCGACCCCGCCGCCGTGGTGCAGCGACACCCAGGTCGCGCCGCCAGCGGTGTTGAGCAGGGCGTTGAGCAGCGGCCAGTCGGAGACGGCATCGGAGCCATCCATCATCGACTCGGTCTCGCGGTTCGGGCTCGCCACCGAGCCGGAATCCAGATGGTCGCGGCCAATGACGATGGGGGCTTTCAGCTCGCCGTTTTTCACCATCTCGTTGAAGGCCAGACCGAGGCGTACCCGATCCTTGACCCCAACCCAGCAGATCCGCGCCGGCAGCCCCTGAAACGCGATGCGCTCGCGGGCCATGTCGAGCCAGTTGTGCAGGTGAGGATCATCGGGGATCAGCTCTTTCACCTTCTGATCGGTCTTGTAGATATCTTCCGGATCACCGGAGAGGGCCACCCAGCGGAACGGGCCTATCCCCTCGCAGAACAGCGGGCGGATATAGGCGGGGACGAAGCCGGGGAAGTCGAAGGCATTCGCAACCCCCTCCTCAAGCGCCATCTGACGGATGTTGTTGCCGTAATCCAGAGTCGCCGCACCGCGAGCCTGCAGGGTCAGCATCGCCTCCACCTGACGGGCCATGGAGCGACGAGCGGCCAGATTCACCTCCTGCGGGGCGCTCTGCTGCAGCTCGCGCCACTTGGCAACGCTCCAACCCTGTGGCAGATAGCCGTGGATCGGGTCGTGAGCAGAGGTCTGGTCGGTTACCACGTCCGGGGTGATGCCACGGGCCACCAGTTCGGCGAACACGTCGGCAGCGTTGCCGAGCAGGCCGACGGAGACGGCGCTGCCGCTCTGTTTGGCCTCTTCAATCATGGCCAGCGCCTCATCCAGAGTGTGGGCCTTCTTGTCCACATAACGGGTGCGCAGACGAAAATCGATGCGGGTCTCGTCGCACTCCACGGCGATCATCGAGAAACCGGCCATGGTGGCGGCCAGCGGCTGGGCACCGCCCATGCCGCCGAGACCACCGGTCAGGATCCAGCGCCCTTTGGGTTCACCGTTGAAGTGCTGGTTGGCCACCGCGAAGAAGGTCTCGTAGGTGCCCTGTACGATCCCCTGGGTGCCGATGTAGATCCACGAACCCGCGGTCATCTGGCCGTACATCATCAGGCCCTTCTTATCGAGCTCGTTGAAGTGCTCCCAGTTGGCCCAGTGCGGCACCAGATTGGAGTTGGCGATCAGCACCCGGGGCGCATCCTTGTGGGTCTGGAACACCCCGACCGGCTTGCCGGATTGCACCAGCAGGGTCTGATCCTCCTCGAGCCGGGTCAGCACCTCGACGATCTTGTCAAAGCAGGCCCAGTTGCGGGCAGCGCGACCGATGCCGCCATAGACCACCAGCGACTGGGGATGCTCGGCCACGTCGGGGTCCAGGTTGTTCATCAGCATCCGCAGCGGCGCTTCGGTGAGCCAACTCTTGGCGGTCAGTTCAGTGCCGCGCGGGGCACGGATCACGCGGTTCGGATCATGACGGGGATCCTGCTGTTGCACAGACATACACACTCCTTGTTGTATCAATAGGGTGCCTTCGGCGACGGGCGGCCAAAGGGGTTAACGGGTCAACAGATGAACCAGTCGCGCGGCCACGCGGGCACTGCGGTTGTCCTGATCCAGCGTCGGGTTGTACTCGGCCAGATCAGCAAGCCTGAGCTTGCCGCTGGCCCGGATATGGGCGATCAGCGGTTCGATCACCGTCAGCTCCACGCCGCGAGCGGCGGGGGCACTCACTCCCGGCATCAGGTTGCCGGGCAGCACGTCGAGATCGATGGTCAGATAGAGGTGATCACAATCGGCAATAAAGGCATCCAGTCCGCTTAGCAAGGCTGGCAGCCCGGTCTGGGTCATCGCCTCGTCCAGCACATGCCACACTCCCAGCGCCTTGGCACGGGCAAACAAGGCTTGGGTATTGGCGGTCTCGGCCACCCCGAGGCAGGCGTAGTGAAACGGTGTGCCCTGAGCGGCGCACTGCTCGGCAATCTGGAAGAAGGGGGTGCCGGAGCTGGCCAGCTCCTGCTTCATCCGCAGGTCAAAGTGGGCGTCGAAGTTGATGATGCCGACCTTGCCACTGCCGCCCAGATGACTGTTAAGGCCGCTCCAACTGCCGAAGGCCACCTCATGGCCGCCCCCCACCACCAGCGGGAAGTGGCCCAGTTCGAGCGCAGCAGCGACCCGCTCGGCCAGACGGCCATGGGCGGCATCGAGATCCCCATCGGTACAGCTCACATCCCCGCCATCGTAGACGGGGCGATTCAGGTGCCAGGCGGTATTTGCCAGCAGCTTGCGCACCGCCAGCGGCGCCCCGGCGGCGCCGACACGCCCCTTGTTGCGGCGCACTCCTTCATCGCAGGCAAAACCGAGCAGCACTACACCAGCTGCCTCTTGTGCCCCGGCGGCCCAGGGCAGCACCTTGTCGTGCCAGCGCAGGGCCAGTTCGCCATCTTCCGGATCCTGTCGTCCCTGCCAGAGCGCCATGTCGATCGGGTTGAACTTATCCATGGAGGGTCTCCTCGCCGTTGAAGATGCGGCCTGCCAGCTGATCGACGCCGACCATGTAGCTCAACTCGGCCGGATGGGCGCAGTGCCAGATCAGGAAATCGGCCGCCATCCCCACCCTGAGCTGGCCAAAGCGCTCCTGCTCGCCAAGCGCTTTGGCGGCGTGGCGGGTCACCCCGACCATCGCCTCCACCGGAGTCAGGCCAAACAGGGTACAGGCCATGTTCATCGCCATCCGCAGCGAGACGATGGGGGCCGTGCCCGGGTTGATGTCGGAGGAGACCGCCATCGCCACCCCCGCCTTGCGCAGCGCGGCGACCGGCGGCAGTTTGGTCTCTTTGAGAAAATAGAAGGCGGTGGGCAGCAGGGTGGCAACTACGCCGCGCTGGGCCAGCGCCAGGATCCCCTGCGGATCCAGATACTCCAGATGATCCACCGAAAGGGCGCCGAAGTTGGCGGCGAGGGTGCTGCCACCAAGGTTGGAGAGCTGATCCATATGCCCCTTCACCGGTATGCCGTATTGATCCGCCGCCAGATAGACCTGCTCGGTCTGGGCCAGCGAGAAACCGATATGCTCGCAGAAGACATCCACCGCATCGGCCAGGCCCGCTTTGGCGGCGGCCGGGATAATCTCCTGACAGATGGTCTCGACCCAGCTGTCGGGATCGTCGCGATACTCCGGCGGTACCGCATGGGCCGCCAACAGAGTGGTTGTGACCCGGATCGGCAGCGCCTCTCCCAGTCGGCGGGCCACCCGCAGCATCTTGAGTTCATCATCCAGCGTCAGGCCATAGCCGGACTTGATCTCCACCGTGGTGACCCCTTCGCGGATCAGGGATTTCACCCTCGGCAGCGCCAGCTCAAAGAGCTGATCCTCGCTGGCGGCGCGGGTAGCACGCACCGTGCTGATGATGCCACCGCCCCGACGGGCGATCTCGGCATAGGGCACCCCCTGCTGACGCAGCTCGAACTCCTCGGCGCGACTGCCGGCAAAGACCAGATGGGTGTGGCAATCGATAAGGCCGGGGGTGACCAGCTTGCCCTGCATATCCAGCCAATGGGCGGGAGGCGGCCCCTTCAACTCGGCCATCGGCACCAGGGTGTGGATCTTGCCATCCTTCACGCCGATGGCATGGAGCGGCAGCAGACCGTAATCGGCCAGTCCGGCATTCAGGGTGGCGGGCGTCACGTTGAGCCAGACCCGCTCGCAGTTCAACAGTTCCTTGTTCATAGCGACCTCAAATGTATATACATATCCTTATAATCGATCCATCCGGCGAAATAAAGAGCAGGATTCACAACCTGATAACAGCATCACGCTTAGAGTTTAAGCACAAAAAAGCCCACCAGAGGTGGGCTTGAGAAGAGTCAATTTGTATAGACAATCAAGACAGCTGCGCCTTGGAGCTCAGCTTGTAGCGGGAACCGGGGGAGAGCAATCTGGCGTAGGAGACCAGATGTCCTTCCGACCAGGTGCGCCTGTGCAACAATAGGCAGGGTGTATCCACGCGAATTTGCAACAATCCAGCCTCACCGGCACTCGGCAACACGGCTTCCACCACGTGCTCCATCTCCGACAGGGGGCAAAGCTCCATCAGATAGCGGTTGGGCGTCTGTTTCGTGAAATCCTGCTCACCATAATCCGGTAGCCGCTCGGCATCGACGAACCGCTCCTCCAGTTGCAACGGCTCGCCATCGGCCTGATGGACGATGAGGCTGTGAAAGATGGGGGCACCAACCCGCAGCCCAAGCTGCACCGCCACCTTCTCGTCGGCGGCCAGCCGCTGCAGCCGGATCACCCGGGCGCTGTATTCGCTGCCCCGTTCGGCAATCTCGTCGGCTATGTTGCGAATGGCCAGCAGCGGCGATTCGGTGCGCCTGTCCGCCACGAAGCTGCCGGATCCGGCGGTACGCACCAGCCACCCTTCCGCCACCAGTTCGCGCAGCGCCCGGTTGACCGTCATCCGGCTCACCACAAACTGCTCGCACAGAGCGGCTTCGGTCGGGATCCGATCCCCCGCCTGATAGTGGCGTTCGCGGATCCGATCCAGAATGTGCTGCTTGATCTGCAGATAGAGGGCTGGCGCCAACGGGATGCTCCTTAGCGCCGACGGTGCGGCGGACGCATATCCGGCCAGGCGCGGTAGACGTCAGGGATCTGATCCGGCCCGCTGATGCAGAGATCGAGATCGTGCAGCAGACCATCCTTGATCCCGTAGATCCAGCCGTGGACGGCCAGCTCCTGCCCCTTGCGCCAGGCGTTCTGGATGATGGTGGTGTGGCAGACATTGGCCACCTGCTCGGCCACGTTCAGCTCGCACAGATAGTCGAAGCGCTCGTGCTCATCTTCGATGGCCTCCAGCTCTTCACCATATTTGAAGTAGACATCCTTGATGTTGCGCAGCCAGTTGTCGATGAGCCCCAGCTCCTGATTCTGCATCGCCGCCTTGACCCCGCCGCAACCATAGTGACCGCAGACGATAATGTGCTTCACCTTGAGTACCTCGACCGCATATTGCAGCACCGAGAGGCAGTTGAAATCGGTGTGAACCACCAGATTGGCGACGTTGCGGTGAACGAAGACATCCCCCGGCAGCAACCCCATCAGCTGGTTGGCGGGCACCCGGCTATCGGAGCAGCCGATCCAGAGGTATTCGGGAGCCTGCTGGGCAGAGAGGGTGGCAAAGAAGGCGGGATCTTCCGCTTTGATCCGCTCGGCCCACTCACGGTTATTGGTAAACAGGTCCTTCAACAGTTTCACTTCTGCTCTCCATCATGTGGCTGTGGCGGCAACATAACATACCCAAGGGTTATCAGGGCAAGCCCCGATTACCGGCGGCAGAAACAAAAACAGGGCCATCAGGCCCTGTTTTCAGCGCGGAGGCATCAAGCCTCCATGGCATCTTTCAGCTTCTTGAGCGCGTTCTTCTCAAGCTGACGCACTCGCTCGGCGGAGACGCCGTAGGTATCGGCCAGCTCCTGCAGAGTGGTCTTGCTGTCATCGTCGAGCCAGCGGGCGCGGATGATGTGCTGGCTGCGCTCGTCGAGAGAAGAGAGCGCCGAGCTCAGACGGCGGGTCGCATGATCGTCCCAGTTGTCGTTCTCGATGGTCGCGGCCAGATCGGAGGATTTGTCCTCCAGATAGTGAACCGGTGCGAAACCGCCCTCATCTTCATCATCGCCAACCAGATCGAACGCCTGATCGTAGTTGCTCATGCGCGCTTCCATCTCGGTCACGTCGCTCTCGGAAACCCCGAGATCGGCAGCCACGGCCTTCACCTCTTCGTGGTTCAGCCAGCCCAGACGCTTCTTGGATTTGCGCAGATTGAAGAAGAGCTTGCGCTGGGCCTTGGTGGTTGCCACCTTGACCATGCGCCAGTTGCGCAGAACATATTCGTGAATTTCGGCTTTGATCCAGTGCACGGCGAAGGAAACCAGACGCACGCCGACGCTCGGGTCGAAACGCTTGACCGCCTTCATCAGACCGATGTTGCCTTCCTGTACCAGATCGGCCTGCGGCAGACCGTAACCGGCATAACTCTTGGCGACATGAACGACAAAGCGCAGGTGCGACATAACCAGCTGGCGGGCAGCCTCGAGATCGCCATCCTGCTGCAAACGCTCAGCCAGTTCACGCTCTTCCTCTGCGCTCAGCACAGGAATAGAGTTTACTGCCTGGATATAGCCTTCCAGACTACCTTGCGGAATCAGAGCCATAGTGCGCTGCAATGAAGTTCCCATCTGTTACCTCTTACTTTTCAATCGAATCAGTCTAACACCCTGAGAGGGTCTGTCTACTGACCGGATGCCATTCTGCGGCGTGTATCAAAGAACATGCCCAGTTTTAGACCGGCTTATCTTAAGCCTGCAGGATGAATCATGAATGAACAGTCAAAAAAAGGGGGTCACAATGAAGGACCCCCGAAAAGTAGCATGCTAAGTCCATTGTTGCGGAGCTCGCAACCTTCACATGCTTGCCAAGTCTGACGAGCAAGGCAGAGGGGCCACACCCGTATAAATGCTTCAGCTTTAATAGACTGCTTATAAATCAGAAGGTTCACTGGATCTAGCGAAGATCCGGAAGATCATTGTTATTCAGAATACTCTGACTATGGGGGCCAAGCCAGAAACGGCCCCTCTTTTACTTGATCCGCCTCTCAAAATCCAGCGATTTACTTTGATGACAAAGTAATCAGGATGGTTCGATGTCGCGAATGTGGCGATGGACCGAGAACCAGGAGGCAATCAGCCCCAGCAGGGCGCCCAGCAAGATCAGATTGATCCCGTCTACCGCCCCCATGCCAACCAACCGGAAGTTACTGTTATACAAGCCCGCCAGCTCCTTCACCACCCCTTCGCTCCAGATCACCATCACTTCGGTCAGCCACCAGGCCAGCATGCCGCCGATCACCCCGAACCAGATACCGGTATAGAGGAAAGGGCGATGAATGAAGGAGTCGGTCGCCCCCACCAGCTTGAGCACTTCAATCTCGGAACGCTGGTTGAGGATGTTGAGACGCAGGGTATTGCCGACGATCAGCAACACGGCGGAGAGCAGCAGCACCGCGATACCGGTAATGGTGTGGCGCAGCAGGTTCATGATCCCCTGCAGTCGTGTCAGCCACTGCAGATCCAGCTTGCCCTGCTCGACCCCCACCTCGTTATTGAGCTTGCTGAGCAGCTCGGCGGCCCCTTCAGGGTTCTGCCAGCGTGGATCCGGAATGACGCTCAGCACCGGCGGCAGCGGGTTGCTGTCCAGATAATCGAGGGCATCGCCGAAGCCGGAGATCTCACGAAACTCCCGCAACGCATCGTCACGGCTCAGGTAGGTGACCGAATCCACCTCGGGATAGAGCAGGATCCTGTGCTGCAGATCGAGAATGCTCTGCTCCGGCAGATCCTTGCGCAGGTAAAGGGAGATCTGGGAACTGCTCTGCCAGCTCCCCTCCACGACCTCGGCGTTTTTCAGCAGCACGTGGAAGCAGGATGGCAGCGCCAGACTGACGCCAAGCACCGCCAGCGTCATCAGAGAGGCGAGCGGATTGCGCCACAGCTCCCCGAGACTGGCAAACGCCTGCCGCACATGATCAACCCCGTACATCATCAGACGGCGCAGCGGCGGTTGTTTATGACGAACGATAGCCATCAGAGCTCCTCCCCGGCCGAATACATGCGACCCGCCTTGAGGGTCAGGGTGCGATAGCGCATGCGGGCGATCAGCCCCAGATCGTGGGTGGCAATCAGCACCGAGACCCCAAAATTGTTGAACTCCTGAAATAGCCGCATGATATCCATGGAGAGCTGGGGATCCAGGTTGCCGGTCGGTTCATCCGCCAGCAGCAGCGGCGGCTTGTTGACGATGGCACGGGCGATGCCGACCCTCTGCTGTTCACCACCGGAGAGCATCCGCGGCTGGTAACGCTCCTTGCCGAGCAGCCCCACCTTGTCGAGCGCCGCCGCCACCCGCTTGTTGATGTCCGCATGGCTGTAACCATCGATCACCAGCGGCAGCGCTACGTTGTCGAACACGGTTCGGTCCATCAGCAGGCGGTGATCCTGAAAGATCATCCCGATCTGGCGACGAACATAGGGGATCTGGCTGCGCTGGATATGGCTGACATCATCGCCATGAAAGAAGACACGACCATCGGTCGGGCGCTCCATCACGCTGATCAGTTTGAGGAGGGTACTCTTGCCCGCCCCCGAGTGCCCGGTCAGAAAGGCCATCTCCCCCTTGCGCAGGTGAAAGCTGACCTTTTGCAGCGCCTGATGGCCGCCGCTGTATACCTTGCTGACCTTGTCAAAACGAATCATAACGGTTCCCTGAAATTGACAAACCCCGACCGGAGTCGGGGCATGGAACACTTACTCATCACGGCTGAGCTGACTCATCGCGGCCGGACTTATTCATCGCGGCTGAAGAGCGCCTCGATGAAATCGTTGGCAACGAAGGGACGCAGATCATCGATCCCCTCGCCCACCCCGATATAGCGGATCGGGATCTGGAACTTGTCGGCCACCGCGAAGATGACGCCGCCCTTGGCCGTGCCATCCAGCTTGGTGAGAGTGATACCGGTCAGGCCCACCGCCTCACTGAACAGCTTGGCCTGGCTCAGGGCGTTCTGGCCGGTGCCGGCATCCAGCGTCAGCATGATCTCGTGGGGAGCCTCTTCATCCAGCTTCTTCATCACCCGCACCACCTTCTTGAGCTCTTCCATCAGGTTGCTCTTGTTCTGCAGGCGACCGGCGGTGTCGGCGATCAACACATCGGCGCCACGGGATCGGGCAGCCTCGATGGCGTCATAAATCACGGAAGCGGAGTCGGCACCGGTATGCTGGGCAATCACCGGAATGTTGTTGCGCTGACCCCAAACCTGCAGCTGTTCGACCGCTGCGGCACGGAAGGTGTCACCCGCCGCCAGCATCACGCTCTTGCCTTCAGCCTGGAACTGCTTGGCCAGCTTGCCGATGGTGGTGGTCTTGCCGACGCCGTTTACGCCGACCATCAGGATCACATAAGGCTTCTTGCTGGTGTCGATCACCAGCGGCTGTTCGACCTTGGCCAGCATCTCGCCCATGTCCTGCTTGAGCAGGCCGTAGAGCGCCTCGGCATCCTTGAGCTGCTTGCGGTCCGCGTGCTGCACCAGCCCCTCGATGATACGAGTAGTGGTATCCACACCGAGATCGGCGGTCAGCAGCTGGGTTTCCAGCTCTTCAAACAGCTCATCGTCGATCTTCTTGCCACGGAACAGGCCGAAGAAACCGGAACCGATATTCTCCTTGGTGCGCACCAGACTGCGCTTGAGGCGAGCAAAGAAGCCCTCCCGCTGCGGTTTGTCCTGGGTGTCGTCGTCCACCTTGGCGGCCAACGGCAGAGCAGCCAGTGCAGCGGCCTCAGCCTCCATCGCGACCAGGCGCATATCTTCAGCGCGTTGGGCCTCTTTGGCGATACGGGCTTCTTCCGCAGCCTGAGCTTCGGCGGCAATGCGAGCTTCTTCCGCAGCGCGGGCTTCGGCGGCAATACGAGCCTCTTCCGCGGCGCGAGCCTCGGCAGCGATACGGGCCTCTTCCGCAGCGCGGGCTTCGGCAGCAATACGAGCCTCTTCCGCAGCGCGGGCTTCGGCGGCAATGCGAGCGGCTTCAGCGGCACGATCCTCTTCGGCGATCAGTGCTTCATTGACGATCACCGGCTCCAGATCGGAAGCGCACTCCTCCACCACCAGCGGGCCGCGGTCGTCCAGCTCGGTCGGCGGGCAGCAATCATCTTGTAAAACGGGATTCTGTGCGCTGGCAGGCACTTCGGGGGCCACAGCCGGCGTACTATCGGAAGCTGTTGTATCGGAAACAGGAGCGGGGGTAGCAGTGACCTCGGGCTCTACAGTGATGGGGGTGGCTTGGGGTGTCTGTGGTTGGACAGCCTCAGCCTCTTCTTTCTTGCGGCCGAAACCCAGCCAGGAAAACAAACCTTTTGCCATCTAAAAATACTCACATCAAAGGCTGACTGCTAAGATAGCCGTCCCTTGGCGGGTCGGCATAAAAATGAACCGCCTTATACTACCACTTTATTTTCTGACGATGAAACGCGATGCCCAGAGTGAAATCCAGCCGTAGCAACCCGAGCAAGAGTCCCGCCCCACAAGGAAAATCGGGCTTTGTAAGAATCATCAGCGGCCAGTGGCGAGGCCGCAAATTGCCGGTCAAGGATGTGGAGGGGCTCAGACCCACCACGGATCGCGTCAAGGAGACCATCTTCAACTGGCTGGCCCCCCACATTCGTGGCACCCGCTGCCTGGATCTGTTTGCCGGTAGCGGCGGACTCGGACTGGAGGCGCTGTCGCGCTATGCCGAGCAGGTGACCCTGATCGAGATGGACAAAGGGGCCGCTGACCAGATCAAGAAGAACCTGACCGCCCTCGGCAGCAGCCAGGGTCAGGTGATCCAGTCAGATGCAGTGAGCTGGCTGCAAGGCCCGGCCACGCCGTTTGATCTGGTGTTCCTCGATCCGCCGTTTCGCCGCGAGCTGCTGCCGCAAGTGTGCGAACTGCTGGAGCAGCGCGGCTGGCTGGCGCCGGACGCCCTCATCTATCTGGAGCGGGAGAAGGAGATGGCCGATCTGGCGCTACCCGCCAGCTGGCAACTACTCAAGGACAAACAAGCCGGTCAGGTCTGCTATCAACTCTATCTAAGGGAGGTAAACAATGAAGCGAGTCTTTAATCTGTTGGCGATGGGGCTGATATTGTTCTTCTGGTTTGGCGTGCTGATAAGCCTGATCGCCCCGCTGCCCGGCAAACTCAACGGCTTTCTGCCGGTCTGCGGCGTGATCGTCGCCCTGCTGCACTGGCTGCAGGCCAGCATGATCAAGGCAGCTTGCAAACGCTACTTCGCTGTCACCAAGGCCGAATTTGTCACTGTGCTGATATTTGGCGTGTTTGGCATGGTCGACATTCGTCAGCGCCTGCAAGAGATCGTCAACGCCGCCCAGCGCGGCAATCTCTCGGACAAACCATAAAAGAAAAGGGGACGGCGGTAGCCGTCCCCTAGAGTCGTGTCGTCCTGTCCGTAGAACTGCAATGCTCCCTGCAATCCCTGACGTTATCCTAATCCTTTGGAATATCCCCTTTCCAATCCGTTGGCGTGTCCTGCGGCGTTCCTGGCCTGGCAATTCATCCTGAACTGCTTCACTGTCTCCATCCTGGAGGTGTCCATTACCACGTCCTGTGGGGTTCCTTGCGTCTTCCTGACAGATAACCATCCGGGTTATCTCACTTCATCCTGAAGTATTCCTCTCGCATCCGGCGAGGTCCTGTTCATCCTGAAGAACGCGGTTCCGTTCGTTCTGCTCCCATCCCGAGAGTGTCCTGCCGCATCCCGCGGTGTTCCTTTATTCATCCGTGACGATAACCATCCTGATTATCGAACTCATCCTGAGGTATCCCTTGTCCACATCCTGCGGACTATTCCATCTTTATGCGCTGCCCTGCATCCTGCCGGACCAGCTCCGTCCTTGTGAGACCCATACTAAGGAAATGCGCACCCCGAACAAGGGCCATCCGATGATAAAGATCCGATGCAGCTCCCATCTCAAAAAATAAACTTAAAAACTAACCCTTTAATATCAGTCATTTATTTAGTTTCACGAGAAAGCTCGATCATTCTGGCATGGCTTCGCGTACGGCTCAAAGCGCCAGCCTCTTACAGTCGCTATGGCAGATCTCTTACACGGGTTTCGCCCCCAAAAACGGGGCAGGAAAACGGTTCAATCCTGACGTTAAGACTTAAAAATTAGTTGAATAAATATGCTTAAAAAAACCGCAAAAAAAGAGCCGAGACCAGGCTCGACTCTTCAACATTCCAATTTTTTAATCAGCTCAAGCGGTTGGCCGGATTGAGATAGGCCTTGCGCAGCGATTCCGGTGCCAGCACTTCCAGTTCACCGCCGATGTTGTTCAACCAGCTGCGAAACTCCGGGGTGTCCTGCACTTCGGTCTCCACCACCACGCTGCGCTTGTCATAGCGGGTCATGCGCGGATTGTTGCCGGGGATCTGGTTATCCACCAGCGACTGGCTGTTGGCATCGATCCGGCCGACGAAGCGGATCGGGCCGCTCACATCCTGATAGCCCTGATCGCGGATCAGCTTCTGGATATTGAAATCCTTCGGCTGGGTGGCGCTGAAGTTGGTCAGCTCCACGTTCTTGATATGGTCAAACGGGATGCCGTAGACCTTGGGATCCAGCTCGGACAGAGTGCAGAGCAGGATCGGGCCGTCCGGCTGATTGAGAATGCCGAGCGGGTTGATACGGTCGTAGCAGAGCCACACGGTGCGCTCTTTGATCACGCGCTGGATCTCGGCACTGAACTTGCGACCACGCCAGAGCGCATCGCGGATCAGGGTGCTGCGGCGGATCTCCGGGTTGCCGGCAAACGGACGCGGTGACTGGTGGACACTCTCCAGCCAGCGTTCGGCCAGTTCACTCTGGCTGTCGCGGATCACCTGGCTGGCCTTGTCGACCAGCGGGTTCAATTCGGTCAGTACACTCGCCGGCAACAGTTGGCTCGCCTGATCACTCCAGGTTTTCAGGGCCACCGCCAGCGAGAGCGGCATGATATTGGCAAAGTCGTTGAGGCCGTGGCGCTCGAAGCACCAGCCATGGGGTTTGCTGCGCTCGTCCGAGGTGAGGTCGAACAGTCCCATGCCGGACATCTCCTCCAGGTCCCGTTGCACGGTACGCAGACTGACGTGGATACCTTCCTCTTCCAGTTTTACCTGGAGTTGGCTGGCGGTCAGCTTGTAAGGGCGGTGCGGGATGCAACGCGCCAAGGTCAGTTGTCGTAACAGCTTCTTGCTCATGGTGCTTGCCTTCACTGGTTTAGCGTTGACTGTATGCTAGTCGTGACTTGCGACAGTCTATGTCGCAAGTTTTGCTGCGACAACTGTCGCCATTTTCATACAAAACACACTAAAGAATTGATTTATAAAGACAATACACTCAAAAAAGGAGCCGCTAGAGGCTAAAATTAGCCAAAAATCCCTCAAATGAAAGTTCTATGTTGCGATTTATTGCCAGCATAAAACTCCGATTAATTAATTCATCTCAGAATATGATTTCAGGGGAGAGCATGACTCTCCCCTTTTGCTCACATCAGCCACGACCAGGCTGACTTGGTGATGGCCGCACCGACCATGTAGCCAAACACCGCCAGTGCCGCCACACCGGCCACCAGCTTCTGACCGCGGGCCGGGCGCTTGAGCGCCATGACACCCAGACCGATATAGAGCACCAGTGCAATAAGCTTGGCCATCAGCCAGGGTTGTTGACCCGGGCTCAACTGCAAGGCCACCGCCAGCAACACACCAAACAGCAGCAGGAAGGTGTCGTTGATATGCGGCAGGATCTTCAGCCACTTCTGCTGCAACCGATCGCTGCCGGCCAGCGCCAGACTCCAGCGATAGATAAAGAGCAGCAGACTGACCAGCGCCAGCGTCATATGCAGGTGTTTGAACATGGGGTAATAGGCAATCATTTTGCTTCCTTGTCGTCGTCGGGTAGCCCGCTATTCCAGTTGTGGGCATGGATACGCTCCTGCCCCTCCTCGTCGTCTTGCAACAGATCGGAGAGGATCTCCCGGTATTGCAGGCTCTTGTTGATATAAGTGTGTTCGTCGTCCAGATAGTTGACCTGCTCGCGCAACAGCCAGTTATCGTGCTGCTTGAAGGTCTGCCCCGCCCGCCAGGCCTGGTTGGCCCGAAAACCGAGCTGGGTCAGGGCTTCCACCCCCAGGTCGACCGCAGAGCCCAGGGTTTCCCGGTGAACGCTCTCGACCCCGTGGCGCAGGATCTCATGGGCGTGGGGCCGATCTAGCGCTCGCGCCAGGATCTTCAGGTGCGGGAAGTGCTTCTGCACCATCTCGATCACCGCCAGCGAGGTAGCCGGATCGTTGATGGAGAGCACCAGCAGCTTCGCCTTGTGCGCCCCGGCGGCATGGAGCAGGTCGATCCGGCTGGCATCGCCATAGAAGACCTGATAGCCGTACTTGCGCAGGGTCTCTATCTGGCTGGCATCCTGCTCGAGGATGGTGGTACCGATGCCGTGACCATGCAGCAGACGCCCCACGATCTGACCGAAGCGGCCGAAGCCCGCGATGATCACCGGATGCTCCACCAGCTCAGGTTGCTCATGCTGCGGTGCGTCGCTCTGGTTACGGTAATCGAACCAGGGCTGGATCACCCGATCGTTGAGGATCAGCAGCAGTGGGGTGAGCGCCATGGAGAGTGCTACTACCAGCGTCAGCAGCGAGATGGTCTCACCGGGCAGCACCCGGTTCTGGGCGGCAAACGAGAAGAGCACGAAGGCAAACTCGCCCCCCTGCGCCAACGCCAGCCCGAAGGTCCAGCGTTGACTCGGCGAGATGCGGATGATGAAACCGAGTGCCATCAACACCAGCCATTTGAGCACCATCAGGCCAACCACCAGAGTGGGTATCAGGAAGGGGTGTTCGGCAAACAGTTCGAAGTCGATCCCCGCCCCCACCGACATAAAGAACAGGCCGAGCAGCAAGCCCTTGAACGGCTCTATGTCGGCCTCCAGCTCATGGCGATATTCGCTGTCGGCCAGCACCACCCCGGCGAGGAAGGAGCCGAGAGCGGGCGAAAGCCCCACCGACTCCATCAACACGGCGATAGCGATCACCAGCAGCAGGGCTGCGGCGACGAAGATCTCCCGCATGTGGGACTGGGCGATGGCACGGAACACCGGCCGCATCAGATAGTGGCCACCCAGCACTATGCCGGAGATGGCCGCGACTACCAGCAGACCATGCTGCCAACCTGCCAGCTCGGAGCCGCCATTGCTGGCGACCGGTGCCATGGCCAGCAGCGGTAGCAGCGCCAGGATCGGAATGACCGCAATATCCTGAAACAGCAGCACCGCAAAGGCGGAGCGACCGCTCTCGCTCTGCATCAATTTACGCTCCTGCAGGCTCTGCAGAACGATGGCGGTGGAGGAGAGCGCCAGAATGAGGCCGATGGCCAGCCCCTGTTGCAGCGGCAGACCGATCAGGTGCGCCACGCCGGTCAGCGCCGCCGTGGTGAGCAGCACCTGCAGGCCACCGGTGCCGAGGATCGGCCCCTTCAACTGCCACAAGAGGGCCGGACGCAATTCAAGGCCGACCAGAAACAACATCAGCACCACGCCAAACTCGGCGAAGTGCATCACATCCTTCTGCTCCCCCACCAGCCCCAGCAGAAAGGGGCCTATGATGATCCCCGCCAGCAGGTAGCCGAGCACCGAGCCCAGCCCCCAGCGCTTGGCGAGCGGTACCGCGATAACGGCGGCGGAGAGATAGATAAAGGCATCAAACAGGATCCCGTGGCCCATCAGTCAGCCCTCCGTTCGAACGTCTGATCCGGCTCATAAGCTCGGCCAACAAGCTGCCCATGTTTCATCAGAGCACCTCCAGCAAGTCGCGCAGATAAGGGCGCCCGGCCAGCTGCTCCGGGGTCAGCTGATCGTCACGCAAGGCGCAAAGCAGCTGGCGGTAGTCCTGCCCGCAGCGGCGCAGGGCGGCGGGATCCTTGATCTTGTGAAAGGAGTGCAGCACGAAAGGGGGCAGCCAGTTCATGCCGCACAAGGTGGCCGCCTGCTGAAAGGGCAGCAGAAAATCGAGCAGAGGTCGGCTGTTGTAACCCTCGCTGCAGTAGGACTCCGGCGCCCCGCCGGTGGTGATGGCGCTCAGCCACTGCTTGCCCTTGAGGGCGTGGGCTTCGGGGCCGTAGGCGTAGCCATACTCCAGCACCAGATCCATCCACTCCTTCATGATGGCCGGACAGGAGTACCAGTAAAACGGGTGCTGGAAGACGATGATATCGTGCTCACAGAGCAGCGCCTGCTCCCGCTTCACATCGATAAACATGTCGGGATAGTGCTGATAGAGGTCGTGAACCGTGACCCCCTCCAGCCTCTCAATCGCCTGCAACAGCTGCTTGTTGGCCCGCGAGCTCTGCAAAGCGGGATGGGAAAAAATAACCAGAATGCGTTTCATGACCACATCACCCGAACAAAGCCTTGCGGTGCAAGGCGAGGTAAACAGAAAAGGGGAGTCTGGGGAGCTGCATCGTAAAGGTGCACAGGAGAGCGACCTTATCAGGAAGCGCCATAGCCTGCCAACTCGGGTATCAGCTCCCGCAGCGCCGGATTGAGGGTCTGGTGGGCGGGATAGCAGAGCCCAATCCGGCGAAACATCCGTGGTCCGCTCACCGGCAGGGTACAGAGCCCTGCCTCATCCTCGACCAGCCCGTCCGGCAGAAAACTGATGCCGACCCCCGCCAGCACCAGCGCCATCACCAGCCCCTTGCTCTCGGCCTTGGCCACCAGATTGAGGGTAAGGCGGTCACAGGCCAGCAGGCCGATAGTCTGCTGATGGGCTTCGCAGGGCGGGCACTCAATAAAATCATAATGTTGCAGCTCGGCCAGCTCGATCCTTTCGCGACTGGCCAGGGGGTGATCGACTGGCACGCAGAGCACGTAATCCTCCTCCCACAGCGGCAGGAAGATCTCGTCCTCCCGGCGCAAGGCATCCAGCGTCAAGCGGCAGTCGGCGGGGGTGGCGTAGTCGGAGAGGGTGAGATCCAGCTGCGGCAGCACGCCCTGCACTTGCTGCAACAGCCCGGCCACCCGACGGCGACTCAAGTCCGGCATGATGGCGATATTGAGCCTCGCACGCGTCGCTTTCTGGCGAAACAGCTCCGGCAGACGGCGCGCCTCCTCCACCAGCTTGACCGCGTGAGGATAGAGATAGTGGGCCGGATCTTTCGCCACCACCCCCTTCTTGCCCCGGACAAACAGGCTGTCACCGAGCGCCTCTTCCAGCTGGCGCAGTCCCGCCGAGAGGGAGGGCTGGCTGACGTGGCAGCGCTCGGCCGCCGCCGTGATGTTCTTCTCTTCATAGATGGCGATGAAGAAACGCAGCAATCTCAAGTCCAGCATAAACCAACCATAGTTTTTTCAGATGATAACCAGCGGAAAACAATATTTATCACTTATAGATGCAGTGACTATAGTGATTGGGTTCCGTGCTGGCCAGCCACCTGTTTGCTCAAACCGACTCTTGAATCAGAAGGAAAGACCCATGTCCAAATCTCTCGTCGTGATCACCGGTGCCTCCGCCGGGATCGGTGCCGCCATCGCCCGTGCCTTCTCTGCCGCCGGTCATCCGCTGCTACTGCTGGCCCGCCGGGTCGAGCCTATGCAGGCGCTGAACCTGCCCGATACCCTCTGCATCGGGGTCGATGTGACCGACACCGCCGCCATGAAAGCCGCCGTCCAGCAGGCAGAAGCCAAATTTGGCCCGGTCGGCTGCATGGTCAACAACGCCGGCGTCATGCTGCTGGGTCAGGCCGATGTGCAGGATCCCGCCGAATGGCAACAGATGCTCAATATCAACGTGATGGGGGTGCTGAACGGAGTCCACGCAGTGCTGGCAGGCATGAAGGAGCGCCGCAGCGGCACTATCATCAACATCAGCTCCATCGCCGGTCGCAAGACCTTCCCGAACCATGCTGCCTACTGCGCCACCAAGTTCGCCGTGCACGCCCTGACCGAGAACATCCGGGAAGAGGTGGCCGATGTCGGCGTGCGGATGGTGACCATTGCCCCGGGTGCGGTCGAGACCGAGCTGCTCAGCCACACCACTGACGAGAGCATCAAGGCCGGTTACCACGACTGGAAAGATCAGATGGGTGGCGTCATTGCGCCGGAAGTGATCGCCGATGCCGTGCTCTACGCCTGGAACCAGCCTGCCAACGTCTGCGTGCGCGAGATAGTGCTGGCGGCGACCCGTCAGCAACCTTAATCCTGGCTGACTGACTCTATGGGGAGGGCTTGACCCTCCCCCGGGGCACAGGGTTACCATGTGCCCCTTGTTATTTTCGAGTCATTCCATGGTTCTCACCCGTCGCCAACTCGCTCACGCCCGTCGCTGGCTCCCCCTGTGGAGCCTGGTGCTGGTGTTGATGTCGTTTGGCAGCCGGGCTGCAACCGATCTCTGTACCCTGACCACTCACTGCAGCCAGAGCGAACGTTCGCTGGAAAAAGCGATGCCCTGCGGCAGTTTCACCACTGCACTTTCGATGACGCTGCTGGCCAGCGACAGCCTGACGGTGGCGGTGTTGGAACCGGATAGTCCCGACTTCGCCTCCCCCTCTCTCTATATGCCGGAAGCGCCGCTGAAGCGGCTCGAACGTCCCCCTCGCACTCAGGCCTGAAAGTCATCCCGTATCGGGCATCTTTTCTTTCATCTGAGGTGAGTGATGTACAAACCCCTGTTACTGGCCATGCTGGCCGGTACCGTCAGCTTTTCGGCCCTCGCGGCCGAGAAGATGACCGTCTACAAATCCAAATATTGTGGCTGCTGCCAAAGCTGGAACGAGCACATGGAGCAGAATGGCTTCGAACTGGAGGTCATCGAAACCGAACAGCTCGGCGCAGTGAAGCAGCAATACGGTATCGCGCCGGAACTGGCCTCTTGCCATACCGGTATCGTAAATGGCTATGTGATCGAGGGGCATGTACCGGCCGCCGATGTGCAGAAGCTGCTCAGGGAAAAACCGGCGATCCGTGGCCTGACCATTCCGGGCATGCCCCAGAGTGCGCCGGGCATGGATATTCCGGGCCATCCCTATGAGGTATTGAGTATCAGCAACGAGGGCGCGACCAACCGCTGGTCGAGCTACCCCGGCTGACGAAAACTGGCCATGAACCGGCACTCCCATATCATGTGAGGCACACCTGAGCGGACTCTTGCCGCTCATGGCCAGAAAGAGGGCCGCTATCGCGAGATAGCGGCTTTTTTTGATTACATTTCCTGCAATAACAAGGGATTGCTTGCAACCACCGGCAACAAGGGGCAGATTTAACGCCAATTCATGGAGCCGATGCTCAGGTCTACCAACCCTTTCCAGCGCCAAGGATGCGACATGTTTACCTTTTCCCGAGGAGTTCTGCTGCTAGCCTTTCTGACAGTTCTCCCCCCCACTTATGCCAATGAAGAGCCCGCCATGCTGACAAGCGAACATCCAATCCAGCCGCCCGTGGCCACCAAACATCCCCGCACTCTGAAAAAACACGGGGATACCCGCATCGACAACTACTACTGGCTGCGTGACGACGAGCGGCAGAAGCCCGAGGTGTTGGACTATCTCAAGGCCGAGAACGCCTATACCGAGGCCATGCTCAAGCCGACCCAACACCTGCGCGAACAGCTTTACAAAGAGATGGTCGCCCGCATCCCCCAGCAGGATGAGTCGGTACCCTATGTGAAGAATGGCTACCGCTACCAGACCCGCTATGAGCCGGGCAAGGAGTACGGGATCTACTCGCGCACCAAGCTCGGTGAAGAGCAGGCGAGCCTGCTGCTCGACAGCAACCTGCGGGCTGAAGGGCACGAGTTCTATGCCCTCGGCGCCCTTGAGGTGAGCCGCAACAACCGCTGGCTGGCGGTGGCGGAAGATTTCCTCTCCCGCCGTCAGTACCAGATCCAGTTCCTCGACCTGGAGAGTGGCCAGTGGGCCACCGACAAACTGGAAAATACCTCCGGCAATCTGGTGTGGGCCAACGACAACAAGACCGTCTTCTATGTGCGCAAGCACCCGCAGACCCTGCTGCCCTATCAGGTCTATCGCCACACGCTCGGGACGGATCCGGCCACGGACAAGCTGGTCTACGAGGAGAAGGATGACTCCTTCTACATCAGCCTCTACGCCACCACCTCGGAAGATTTCATCGTCATCGCCCTCTCCAGCACCACCACCGGCGAAGCGCGGCTGATCGATGCCAACCAGCCGGAGCACGCCCCCCGCCTGTTCCTGCCCCGCCAGGTGGATCACGAATACAGCCTGGATCACTACCGCGGCCGCTTCTATGTGCGCTCCAACAAGGATGGCAAGAACTTCGGCCTCTACGAGACCAAAGAGAGCCCGGTCGATCGCTGGAAGGCGGTGATCGCCCCCAATCCGGAAGTACTGCTGGAGAGCTACGCCCTGTTCAAGAATTGGCTGGTTCTGGAAGAGCGCAACAAGGGGCTGACCCGACTGCGCCAGATCAACTGGCAGAGCGGTGACGAGAAGGAGATCGCCTTCGACGATCCCGCCTATGTCACCTGGCTCGCCTACAACCCGGAGCCGGATACCAGCGCCCTGCGTTATGGCTACTCCTCCATGACCACCCCCGCCTCTACCTATGAGCTGGATATGGCGAGCGGCAAGCGCACCCTGCTCAAGCAGCAGCCGGTGGCAGGCTTCAAGGCCGACCAGTACGCCAGCGAGCGACTCTGGGTGACCGCCCGCGACGGCGTATCGGTGCCGGTGTCGCTGGTCTATCGCAAGGACAAGTTCAAGAAAGAGCAGGCCGATGCGCCCAAGAATCCGCTGCTGGTCTATGGCTACGGCTCCTACGGCGCCAGCATGGATCCCGACTTCAGCAGCTCGCGCCTGAGCCTTCTGGACAGAGGCTTCGTCTACGCCATCGCCCATATCCGGGGTGGTGAAGAGCTGGGCCGTCACTGGTACGAAGATGGCAAGTTGCTGAAAAAGCAGAACACCTTCAATGACTTTATCGATGTCACCAAGGCGCTGGTTGAGCAAGGCTACGGGGCCAGGGATCAGGTCTACGCCATGGGCGGCAGCGCCGGCGGCCTGCTGATGGGGGCGGTCATCAATCAGGCGCCCGAACTCTATCGCGGCGTGGTGGCGCAGGTGCCGTTTGTCGATGTGGTCACCACCATGCTGGACGAGTCGATCCCCCTCACCACCGGGGAGTATGACGAGTGGGGCAACCCGAACCAGAAGCGCTACTACGACTACATGAAGAGCTACAGCCCCTACGATCAGGTGAAGGCGCAAGCCTACCCCAACCTGCTGGTCACCACCGGGCTGCACGACTCGCAAGTGCAGTATTGGGAGCCCGCCAAGTGGGTCGCCAAGCTGCGCGATCTGAAAACGGATGATAACAAGTTGTTACTGAACACCGACATGGACGCCGGCCACGGCGGCAAGTCGGGCCGCTTCAAAGCCTACGAGGATATCGCGCTGGAATACGCCTTTCTCCTGGATCTGGCCACCCCGGCCAACTGATCTCTCATGACTCCGGCCCTTGTCATTCAAGGGCCGCATAAGAATCCTCTCGTAGTTTTTCCCTCTTCCATTTCCCTCCATATCAAATTAATCTTCGGCAAGAAAATGAATGATCGAGGTCATGTTTCTCAAGATTTAACTCCGCTATTTTGCCATTTCGTTTGATTTATGTTGGGTGAATGTGCTTAATCGGAGTGCTTGCAACTTTTTATTTGGCCCCTCAGGGGCCAATTTATCTTCGACCGACAGGAGGTCGGTAGCCTCACCACAGGATGAGGGTGACTGCCGGAAAGGGGGTGATCAACTCCCCCGCTTTCGCGCAACGAGAAGAGCGGGCAAGCCCGGCGCAGAACGGGACTGCCATCAATTTATCCGGGGATCGGATAAACAAAATCAAAGAAAAGGGAGAAAAAATGAAAGGATTAACTTTGGCATGCGCCCTGTCGGCGGCTCTGGTCGGTGTTTCATTCGGTGGTCCGGTACAAGCGCAGGAGCGCTTCGTGACCATAGGCACCGGCGGTCAGACCGGCGTCTACTATGTCGCTGGCCAGTCCATCTGCCGCTTCCTCAATCGCGGCGCCGCCGATCACCAGATCAAGTGCAACGCCCCGGCCAGTGGCGGCGGTGTTGCCAACGTCAACGGCATCCGCAGCGGTGAATTCAACTTCGGCATCATGCAATCCGACCACCAGTTCAAGGCGATGAAGGGGCTGCCGCCGTTCCAGGCCGAAGGGGCCATGGACGACATGCGCGCCGTCTTCTCCCTGCAGAGCGAGGTGTTCACCATCCTGGCTCGCCGCGATGCCAAGATCGCCAGCTTTGACGACCTGAAAGGCAAGCGCGTCAACATCGGCAACCCGGGCTCCGGCCAACGTGACACCATGGAAGAGATCATGGCGGTCAAAGGCTGGAAGAAGGGTGACTTCGGTCTGGTCTCCGAGCTGAAACCGGCCGAACAGGCCTCCGCCCTCGGTGACAACAACATCGATGCCATGAGCTACTTCGTCGGTCACCCGAACGGCGCCATTCAGGAAGCCTCCACCACCACAGATGCGGTACTGGTACCGGTGACCGGCGCCGACATCGACAAGCTGCTGGCCGAGAAGAGCTACTACAGCAAGGCCGAGATCCCGGGCGGCATCTACAAGGGCAGCGACAAGCCGACCCCCTCCATCGGTGGCAAAGCGGTACTCTCCACCAGCGCTAAAACCGATCCGGAAGTGGTTTATCAGCTGGTCAAGTCGGTGTTCGACAACCTGGATCGCTTCAAGCGCCTGCACCCTGCCTTTGCCGACCTGAAAGAGGCCGACATGATCAAGGTGGGTCTCTCTGCACCGCTGCATGAAGGGGCTGCCCGCTACTACAAAGAGCGCGGCTGGCTCTGATTGAAGGCCCCGGGGCCTTTGTCACTCTCTTCGACACCCGTCTGCCGCCTGATTGCGGGGGCGGGTGTCGCTCTTGTTGTACTCGTTGGCACAAGTTAACCCTATGCAAGATAAACAACTCTCTACCGAGGAACTGATCGCCCAGGATGTGGGCGCTCGCCTGCCGCTGGGCATCATGGGCTGGCTCATCACAGCACTGGCGCTGGCCTGGTCCCTGTTCCAGCTCTGGATCGCTTCGCCACTCCCCTTCATGGTGGGGTTTGGCGTACTCAATGACACCGAAACCCGCTCCATTCACCTCACCTTTGCTCTGTTGCTCGCTTTTCTGGTGTTCCCGGCATTTCGCTCCTCGCCGCGGGATCGGGTACCCCTCGGTGATATCGCCCTCGGCCTGATCGCTGCTGGCGCCGCCTCTTACCTGTTTGTGATGTATGAAGCACTCGCGCTGCGTCCCGGCACCCTCACCACCGCCGATCTGGTGACCGCCTGCATCGGCATTCCGCTGCTGCTGGAAGCGGCGCGCCGCGCCCTGGGGCCAGCACTGGCGGTCATCGCCATCGTCTTTCTGATCTACAGCCTGGCGGGCCCCTGGATGCCGGGACTGCTGGCACATCGCGGGGTCGGCTTTACCGCGCTGGCCAACCACCAGTGGATCACCACCGAAGGGGTGTTCGGCATCGCCCTTGGCGTCTCCACCAGCTTCGTGTTCCTGTTCGTGCTGTTCGGCGCCCTGCTGGAGCGGGCCGGTGCCGGTCACTACTTTATCCAGCTCGCCTTCAGCCTGCTCGGTCACCTGCGCGGCGGCCCGGCCAAGGCGGCAGTGGTCGCCTCCGGCCTGACCGGTCTGATTTCCGGCTCGTCGATTGCCAACGTGGTGACCACCGGTACCTTCACCATCCCGATGATGAAGAAGGTGGGCTTCAGTTCAGAGAAAGCGGGGGCGGTGGAAGTAGCCTCCTCGGTCAACGGCCAGATCATGCCACCCGTGATGGGGGCTGCGGCTTTCCTGATGGTCGAATACGTGGGTATCCCCTATGTGGAGATCATCAAGCACGCCTTCCTGCCTGCCGCCATCTCCTACATAGCGCTGCTCTACATCGTCCATCTGGAGGCGCTGAAACTGGGCATGCAGCCCATCGGCAACCATCAGCCCAAACCCTGGCTGCGTCGCCTGACCGGCTTTGCCTTTGGCGCGGCCCTCATCAGCGGCCTGTCACTGGCGGTCTACTATGGCCTCGGCTGGCTCAAACCTGCTCTGGGTGACTACGCCCTGCCGGGGATCTCGGTACTGCTGGCTGCCACCTATGTGGCTCTGTTGAAGATCGCCGCCAGCAATGAACCGCTGCCTGCCGAAGATCCCGACAAGCCGCTCACCGAGTTGCCCAACACCCGCGCCGTGCTGCTCTCCGGCCTGCACTTCCTGCTGCCGGTGGTAGTACTGGTATGGTGCCTGATGGTGGAGCGCCTCTCGCCGGGGCTGTCGGCCTTCTGGGGTACCGTGATGCTGGTGATCATCCTGCTGACCCAGCGCCCGCTGCTCAACTGGCTGCGCAAGGACGGCAAGCACGACTACGGCACCGTCGCTGACGGCGTGGTGGATCTGCGGGAAGGGCTGGTTGCCGGTGCCCGCAACATGATCGGTATCGGCATTGCCACCGCCACCGCGGGGATTATCGTGGGTGCGGTCTCCCAGACCGGGGTTGGTCTGGTGCTGGCGGATCTGGTGGAGTTCCTCTCCATGGGTAACCTGCTGCTGATGCTGCTGCTCACCGCCCTGCTGAGCCTGATCCTTGGCATGGGGCTGCCCACCACCGCCAACTACATCGTCGTCTCCAGCCTGCTGGCACCGGTGGTCGTGACGCTGGGGCAGCAAAACGGGCTGATCGTGCCGCTGATCGCGGTGCACCTGTTCGTCTTCTACTTCGGCATCATGGCGGATGTGACGCCACCGGTGGGACTGGCCTCCTTCGCGGCTGCGGCTGTCTCCAAGGGCGATCCCATCAAGACCGGGATCACGGCGTTTTACTACAGCCTGCGTACCGCGGCGCTGCCATTCCTGTTTATCTTCAACACCGACCTGCTGCTGATCGACGTGGACTTCGCCCACGGGGTGCTGATCTTCATCGTGGCGACCATCGCCATGCTGATCTTCGCCGCCGCCACTCAGGGCTGGTTCCTGGTGAAGAGCCGCTGGTACGAGAGTGTGCTGCTGTTGCTGGTCGCCTTTACCCTGTTCCGCCCGGGTTTCTGGATGGACATGGTGCACGACCCCTATCGCGAGACCCCGCCTGCCCAGCTGGCCCAAACCATGGGTGAAGTGGAGGCGGAGAGCACCCTGCGGCTGCGGATCCTCGGTGAAGATGCCGTGGGCAAGCCACGCAAGTTCACCCTGCTGGTCGCCGTACCGGATGGGGCAAATGGCGAGGAGCGGCTGGCCAATCTGGGGCTGAGCCTCTATGAGCAGGATGGCAAGACGCTGATCGACAACGTCGCCTTTGGCAGCCCGGCCGCCACCATGGGACTGGAGTTCGATCAGGAGATCCTCACCGTCAAGGCGCCGACCGAGCGCTGGACCAAGGAGTGGATGTGGATCCCGGGCTTCCTGCTGTTCGGGGCGATCGTCTGGCTGCAGCGTCGCCGCAGCATCAAGGCCGGTTAATCCACCGGGCAGATGAGACAGAGGTCCGCTATTGCGGCCCTCTTTTTATTGCCTTGCCCTCTGCGGCTCTTGCGATGAGCGACAGTCATGGAAAGGGTAAACGGTGGCGAGCGGCCAAAAAAGTGGGGTGACATGTCCATGTCACCCCCTCGCAAATGGCATGTTCCATATTGGAGTCCGGCCACACCGGGTCTCTGTTTCACTTTTCGATAGTTCGCGACCCATCTGACGTGAGCGCCAATTGCAGCGATGCAACCGACCAGCTACCCGTTACAACCTTCGTCCACACGGCAGACAAGCCACCGTGTTTGTCCTTGCAACTGAAATATTACGCATAAAAACAAAATAAAAAACGTTTTTATGCTGATTCCATTCACATCAGAGTACAAAAAACAGCCTTATCATCACCACTAAATTGTTATAAAACAGTAAGATAGATTCATGCATGGTTATTCACCCGCAAAGGGCATCAGCAATGGCTTACAAGGCTTTGCGAGATCTCGCACAAAAAATGGCCGCCTCACAGCCAACGCCGCAGTGGCAACCAGTCGCTCAGGCGGGCTATCAGTCGCCTTGACCACCCCTCGGGTTTGCGCGGCAATCCACCGGCCTGCTCCTGCCAGCGAGTCAGCCACATTCGCAGCGCCTCGCAGATCTGCGGGCAGTGTAGATGCAGCATCAGCTCGGTATTGAGAAACAGCGAGCGGGGATCGAGGTTGAGGCTGCCAAACAGCGCCCGCTCCTCCCCCAGCAGGATCAGCTTGGCGTGCAGGCTGCCGTGGCCATGGTCAAACTCGGCGACCCGGATCCCGCGCCGCAGCAACCAGCCAAGATAGCGCTGATAGGCACCATAGACCAGCGGCACATCGGTGCTGGCCAGCGAGTTGGTGAGAATGTCGATGGCGACCCCCTGCTGGCGTAGCCGCGCCAGACGGTGCCGGAACCCGCGAGTAAGGATGAGGTAAGGGGTAACCAACCCCAGCGAGCCGGGATTGTCAGCCAGCTGGCGCCAGAGCTGACGGGCGGTGGTGGGACGGGAGATAAGCCCCTTGCCGGGACGGTCGAACCACACCTCTGCCCGCCCCTCGTGCCACTGCAGCGGTACATCGCTCTCGTCAAACAGCGCCGCGGGCAGATCGTAGACCGTCGCTACCGCCGGATCCGTCATGGTGAACAGGAAGTCGTTGACCACCTCTATTTCGGCGGGCAGCAGCTCGCGGCGCAGCAGATGGCGGATGGGGTGACTCCAGCGGCTGTGCCAGAACTGCTCGAACCCCTGCGCCATCTGCTGGCACAGTCCCCCCTGACAGGCGAGATCGAGATCCACGAAGGGCGCTTGCAGATCCAGACCGAAGTAGCGATCGCCTATGTTGCGCCCGCCGATCAGCGCCAGCTTGCCATCCACCAGCAGCAGTTTGTTGTGCATCCGGTGGTTGATGCGGCGAAAGCTGAGCAGTCCCTCCAGCAGCAGTGCCAGCGGGCGCCAGCCCCGCAGCCAGAAGGGGTTGAACAGCCGCACTTCGATCCCGGGGTAGTGAGCCACCATCTCCAGAAAGCGGTTGTCACCGGCATAGAGATCATCCACCAGCAGCTGCACCTTGACGCCGCGCCGGGCGGCGTGAAGCAGCTCGCTCAGCAGCAGCTTGCCGCTGCTGTCCTCCTCCCAGCTGTAGTACTGCGCCTGGATCCGCTCTCGGGCATGGCGGATCCAGTGGCAACGCACCTTGAGCGCCAGCAGGGGATCATCGATCAGGGCAAAGGATCCGGGGATCATGGTGTCATCCTGCTGTCATGGCCGGGTGTCATAACGCTGGCGAGCCTCTTCACATATTCAAAAGGAGTTGCTGATGGAACTGCATGATACCCCGATGTTGCGCTATCTGGGCCAGCTCAGCCAGCCAGATCTCATCCCGGCCACCGACCCCGCCCACTGGTTTTTGCAACACAGGGACGGTGGCTGGCAATTGCCGACCGTGCAGGCGACCCTGCCGGTCAACCGGCTCAGGGCTGAGCCGCTTCGATAGCGGCAGCCTTGCCCTCGATCTGGGGCAGGCTGAAACGATAGGCTACGTAGTACTTGTAGATGGTGCCGACATAGTTGATCGGCCCCTGTCCGACTTCGTTGGCCACCAACTGATCCACGTTGCCGAACCAGACGTTGGGATCGAGCCCCAGTTTCTCCGCCTTGCCTCGCAGCGCCTGCACCCGGTTCGGCCCGGCGTTGTAGGCGGCGAGGGCAAACAGGTGGCGGTTGAGCCGATCCAGCTTGGGATCATTGAAGTAGGTATCGAGGATCAACCGCATGTAGCGGCAGGCGGCCTCCACATTGCCCTCCAGCGTGGTGAGTCTGGCGCCGTTGATGCCGACCTCCCGCCCCGTACTGGGTAGCAGCTGCATGAGGCCCACGGCCCCCTTGGGCGAGCGCGCCTTGGGATTGAGGCCGGACTCCTTGTAGCCAAGCGCCGCCAGCATCAGCCAGTCGAGATCGTATTGATTGGCGTACTTCTCCAGCACCTTGCGAATGTTCGCGAGGCGCCCCATGGGGTCCGGCGCCAGGATATTGCTCATCTGATCGCTGCGAACCAGCAACCGGCGCAGGGTCATGTCACTGTAAAGGCTGTTGCGGCTGACACTCGCCAGATAACCATTGACCGCCTTGAGCAGCTCGGGGCTGTTCTTGCGCAGCGCCCAGGCGCTGGTGCCGTTGCTGCGCAGGGGGATCAGCTTGTGGGCCTTGAGGCCGGAGATCATGCCACCCAGCCAGATCCGCCCCTTGTAGCTGTCGGTCACCGTCAGGGGAATAATACCTGCGGCCACCATCTCCAGCAGATCGCCATCCTGCAGATATTCGGGCACCGTCTCGATATAGACGGGGGGCAGCCCCAGCTCGCGAAACAGCCAGTTGAGCTGACGCAGGCTCTCGTAGTAGCTGGAGCTGGCCCGCACCCAGACCCGCCTGCCGGAGAGCTGGGTAATGCGGCTGAAGGCGGGCAGGCTCTGCTGGCTCACCACCCACTCCTCTATGGATGAAATGAGCGGCCGGGAGAAGGCCACCTGTTCACGCCGGGTCGGAGTCACCGTCATGGTCGCCGCCACCAGATCGCCACGCCCCTCGGTCAGATAGTCCAGCAGCTTGTCCTGACGCACCGGGATGTAGACCACCTTGAGTTTGACCTTCTCTTTGGCGAGATAGGTCTTGTTCAGCCAGCGTTCGAACCCTTGCAGCTGATTGACCAGAATGCCGTACTGGGCGCCGCGATCGAGAAAGTAGAAGCCGCGCTCATAGACCACCAGCGCCCTGAGTTCGCGCTTTTGCAGAATGCTTTCGAGGTCCCCGGGTTGGGGCAGACGCTGTGGCTTGAGTTCAGCCGCCAGCAGGGGAAAACAGCAGAGGGCCAGCAGCGCCCAGATCCAGCGTTGCATCACGATGGCTGCCCCTGTGCTGAGGTCACGCCTGCTGCCTGTTGGCAGCTCGGATCACGATAGAGGGTGGGATTGGGGGCAGAGATCCATCGCTGCGTCATGATGTTTACGCCTTCTGTTGGCCGACTCGCGCCGGGCAAAAACGTCTGTGGGATAGAGTAACTATAGAACGCCGACCCACAGCAGAAGGGTCAACACGGCAGGCAAACCTGCCGCGTTATCAGACAACTCAGATAGAGCGGGCCCGCATTTCGAAAATCAGTTTTTCGGCGGTGCAGGTGAATTGCAGGCGGGCTTTCAGGATCACGCCGTTGGCGCCCTGGGTCAGTTCGCTGCTCACTTGAGCTTCGGCAGTGACCTGTTTGGCCAGTGCTTCATAGGCAGCCAGCTTGGCGCGGGCATCAGCCTCGGCAGCGGCTTCAATCACCAGATCCATCACATCGTCGCCTTCGCCGATGATGGTGCCGATCTCGGCAAAACAGCCACAGCTGTCACAGGTTTCGTTCAGTTCAACTTTCTCGTCTACAGACATTTTCTACTCCTACTGCTTATTTCGGATGATTTGCGTCGTCACGCATCGCCTTGCGAAAATCTTTGATGGCGGTACCCAGATCCTCACCTGCACTGGCAAGACGCTTGCTGCCGAAGACCAGCACAACGACCAGCAAGAGGATCAACATATGCCAGATATGAATTCCACCGAGTCCCATAGGGATACTCCCTCACAAAGAGATATCTGTTACTTGTATCAAAATAGAGCGCAGGGATTGTTGGGCAAAATCAAGGCAGGTGCAAGTGAGCAAATAAATCATAGCCAAAAAATAGGGCGACCCAAAGGTCGCCATATTGATTGTGCTACATGTCCCCTCAACCGCTACATCCTGTACCAGTGGTTCATGCGAACCTGAGACCATTCGAGGATAAGATCGCCAAGATATGAAAACAAATGGTATAAATTCATCTTAGAATTGAAGAGGATTCATATCATGCTGCTGGAACAACTGGGTCGCATCGACCTCAATTTGCTGATTATCCTGCAGGTGCTGCTGGAGGAGCGCAACGGCAGCAAGGCGGCACGCCGCCTTCATCTGAGCCAGTCCGCCGTCAGCAAAGCCCTCGGCCGTCTGCGCGATACCTTCAATGATCCCCTCTTCATCCGCTCTGCCTACGGGCTGGAACCCACCGGCCGCGCCCTTGCGCTGCAACAGCAGTTGCAACCCATCCTGCTGTCGCTGGATAACCTGATCCAGCCGCCCGAGTTCGACCCCGCCAGCTCGGAGCGGGAGTTCGTCATCGCCAGCATGGACAGCGCCTTCACCCTGTTTGCCCCGCTCTACCTGAGCGAGCTGAAGCGGCAGGCACCAAGGATCCGCTTGCGTTACGAGGAGTGGACCGAGAACAGTCTGACCGAGATGAGTCAGGGACAGGTGGACATCGCCTTCGCGGTGCGGGAGAACTGCATCAGCTCCGATTATCGGCTCGATACCCTGCCCGACAGCATCTGTCAGCGAGTGCTGGCGGTCGATGATCTCACCTGTCTGGTGCAGCAGCACCACCCCGCGCTGCGAGAGCCCAACTGGAATCTGGAGCACTACCTCAGTTATCCCCATGTGCAGACTTACTGCGAGGGACGGGACCGCTGGATGCTGGATCACAAGCTGGCAGAGCAGGATCTCTACCGGCGTATCGAGGCAACCGTGCCCTCCTTCGAGGCGGCGCTGCGGATGGGGATGCACTCCGACATGATAGTGACCCTCTCCAGGCTCTACGCCCGCCACGCCACCCAGGTCTATCCGCTGTTGCAGTTGCCGCTGCCCATCGGGTTGGACAGCATCTCCCATCTGCTCATCTGGCATCAGCGTCACAGCGAGGATCCGGGCCACCGCTGGCTGCGGGAATTGTTGCTCTCCCTCATCATGAGCAAACTGGAACCCGCTGCGACCACTCACGGGTGACGGCACGCCCTCTCGGCAGGAAAAAAAGAACGGGGCTCTGCGTAGCCCCGTTTCATTTATTTCGGTATGTAAACCGGTCAGCCCTGACCGGTCACCGCCAGATAGTGATGTACCCCGTCCAGCAACATCTGAACCGAGATCATCACCAGCAGCATGCCCATCAACCGCTCCACCGCAGTGAGTCCCCGCTCACCCAGCAGCTTGTTGAATACCTCGTAGAACATCAGGATCACCGCGCTGGCGGCCCAGGCCATAAAGAGCGCCAGCGACCAGTCCACCATCCGGGCCGGCTCCTGATTGGCCAGCAGCATCAAAGAAGCCAAGATAGAAGGACCGGCGATCATCGGGATCGCCATCGGCACCAGGAAGGGCTCCTCGCCCGCCGCCAGCCCGGTCACGCCCCCCTCACTCGGGAAGATCATCTTGATGGCGATCAGGAACAGGATAATGCCCCCAGCAATGCTGACCGCCTCCTGCCGCAGGTTGAGGAAACCGAGGATCTGCTGACCGACGAACAGGAACAGCATCATGATGGCCAGCGAGAAGAGCAGCTCGCGCACCATCACCTTGCGGCGGCGCTTGGGATCGATATGACGCAGGATAGAGAGGAAGACCGGCAGGTTGCCCAGCGGGTCCATGATCAGAAACAGCATGACTGCGGCAGAGAAAGTATCCATACAACGCCCGGGCTACGCCCTGAATAGGGAAAAGAGAGGGGGCGAAATATAGCAAAGGGCGAAGAATTGAGCGAGCGCCATGATGCGCTCGCAGCGGGATTAACCGTGGTTGCAGATCTTGTCGGCACGGGTCTGGAAACCCTCGGCCGAGTCGATGAATTTGCCGCGAGCAGCCAGAAAGTCGATCAGCGCTTCCGCATCCATCTCGCTGGCGCTGCAGGTATGAAAACGGGCCTCGGCACCGAACCGTTCGGCCATCGCCTGTTTCAGGCTGGCACGGGTAAATTGCCCCCCTTGTGCCAACATCATCTCCATCACTTCGTGACCATGAACCGATTGCGACATCTCTCACCTCAATAATGAACATATTTAATGCCAATTAAATATCTCCCCGTCCGGAGGGATCTTGATATAGGCCAATAAATTGCGCATTTCCTGGTCAGGGGAGTGGTCACCGCCACCGCTTTGTCGATAATGTGGCAACCCGCGTCAGGGATCGCTACACTGGCGCCCCTTTTTGGCCATCGCAGACAATGTATAAGGATATTGGCGTCATGCTGTTCCATGGAGAGGCTCTCAAGCCCTGGCAGATCTGGACCCGCCGACCACTCTGGCTCAAGACCCTGATCGGCATGCTGACAGGGGTGGGTCTGGGCGTCGGCTTTGAAGAGCAAGCCCTGTTGCTCAAGCCCCTTGGCGTCCTGTTCGTCAACACCATCCAGATGCTGATGGTGCCCCTCATTTTCTGCTCGGTCATCGCCGGTCTCACCTCGCTGCTCAAGGGCAAGGCCCTCGATCGCATCGGCAGCAAGGCGATCTGCCTCTACTTCTGTTCGACCGCCATCGCCATCTGCATCGGCCTGATGATGGGCTGGCTGCTGGAACCCGGCATGGGTGCCGACATGGGCCCCTATGATCGGGTCGGTATGTCGGAACCACCAACCCTGGCCAGCGTGCTGAGCCATCTGGTACCGAGCAACCCGGTACAGGCGATGGTGGATGGCAAGATCCTGCAAGTGATCGTCTTTGCGGTGGCGCTGGCGGTCGCCCTCAATGCCAGCGGTCGCCGTGGCCGTCCCGCCATCCTCTTCTTCACATCGCTGGCCGAGGGGATGTTCAAACTGACCCAGATGGTGATGGCGCTCGCCCCTTACGGTGTCTGCGCCCTGATGGCCTGGATGACCGGCAAGTACGGTCTCGACCTGCTGCTGCCGCTGCTCAAGGTGATCGGCGCCGTCTACCTCGGCTGCCTGCTGCACGTGCTCGGGGTCTACAGCACTCTGTTGCTCCTGCTGGCACGGCTCAATCCACTGCACTACTTCAAGAGCATCGTTGACGCTCAGGCGGTGGCCTTCACCAGCAGCTCCAGCAACTCCACCCTGCCCATCAGTCTGGCCTGCGCCGAGAAGCGGCTGGGAGTCTCCCCCGCCATCACCGCCAAGGTGCTGCCCATCGGCGCTACCATCAACATGGATGGCACCGCCCTCTATCAGGGGGTCACAGCGCTGTTCGTGGCTCAGGCATTCGGGGTGGATCTGCACATGGTCGATTACCTGACCATCATCAGCATTGCCACCCTGGCCAGTATTGGCACCGCTGGCACCCCGGGCACCGGGTTGATGCTGCTGACCCTGACCCTGACGGCGGTGGGCTTGCCGCTGGAAGGGGTGGCACTGATTGCGGGCATTGACCGGATCCTCGACATGGCGCGCACCACGGTCAACGTATCGGGGGATATTCTGGTGTCGGTGCTGATCGCCCGCAGCGAAAACGAGCTGGATCTGGCGACCTATCACGATGCCAGCGCAGGGGAAGATATCGAGTTCCCGCCGCGCTAGCGGAAGAGAGATCAACTGTCGTGGGGATCGTGATGACAGCGCCAGCAGACGTCGAAGTTGGCGCCGTTCTCCTCCCCGCACTGGCCGCACAGCCAGCCGTTACCCTGACGCTGCTGGTAACGCTCGATGACCCTTCCTGCCTTGCTGCGATCCCCTGCCCGCACCATCAGGGTCACCTGCAACATGTCGACCGGCAGTTCGCCAAGGGCGCCAGACAGCCCCTCGCCATTGAGGCGCACCTGCACCCCTTCCGCCTCCAGCGCCCCTTTCAACGCGTGCGCCTCCAGGGTGTGTGAGGCGCGATAGAGATTGATCCAGTTATCCATAGCTCCCCCTTACAACAACTTGTCGATGCCAAACTCGGCGCCGTTCTCAATCATGAAATCGATGAATGCCCGCAACTTGCGCGGCATCAGTTGCCGCTCCGGAAACAGCAAATAAATCGGCACCCTGGGTTGCTGCCACTCTGGCAGCAGGATCACCAGCTCGCCGCTGGCCAGCTCATCCTGACAGAGCATAGCGGGTAACGAGGCCAACCCCAGCCCCGCCTTCGCCGCCTCCCGGGCACAGGTAATATTATTGACCCGAAAACGGGATGGGGGGTCAACCAGCACCTCTCTGCCATCCAGCTCGAAGCACCAGTGAGAGGCGAGAAACCCGCTGCTCACCGTCACCCGCTCGTGGTTGGCCAGATCCTCCGGCCGCTCGATGACCGGGCTGCGGGCCAGATAGTCCGGGCTGGCACAGAGCAGCCGTCCGGTGCTCCAGAGTCGGCGCGCCGCCAGATTGGAGTCGCTCATATCGCCAATCCGCACCACCGCATCCAGCCCTTCACTGATGGGGTCCACCACCCGGTTGGTCAGCTCCAGCTCCACCTGCAGGGCGGGATAGGCCTGCAAAAACTTGGCGACCAAGCGCCCAACCACCAGTTGCCCCGTCTCGATAGGCACCGCCAGCTTGAGGGTGCCGGTTACCTCCTGCTGGCTGGCGCTCAGCATCAGCTCGGCTTCGGTCAGGGCATCGACCGCCTTGCTGCAGTGCAGGTAGTACTTCTCCCCCTCCTCGGTCAAAGTGAGCTGACGGGTGGAGCGATAGAGCAGACGCACTCCGAGCCGCTGTTCCAGTTCGGCGATGCGGCGGCTGACCATCGCCTTGGTCATCCCCAGCTCGCGGGCGGCCCCCGTAAACGAGCCCTTGTCGACGATACGCACCAGAATTAACGCGGCATTGAGATCCATTGTTGCACCAGTGAAACTGTATATCTCGTGAACCAATACTAATCGAAACAGTTGACCAGTGTTAGCCTGCGCCCCTTAAGTTCAGGAATCACAAAAATGAGTCAACACAAAAAAATTCCCCTGCTGGCAGCCATGATATTGGCGCTGCTCGGTCTGCTGTTCGCCGGTTACTGGTATCTTCACGGCCGCTATTTTGAAAGCACCGACAACGCCTATCTGCAAAGTGAAGTGACCGGGATCAGCTCCAAGCTGCCCGGCTATATCCGCGAAGTGCTGGTCACCGACAACCAGCCGGTCAAAGCGGGCCAACTGATAGCCCGTCTCGATGATCGCGAATACAAAACCAGGGTCGCGGAGGCCGAAGCCGACCTGCGCCTCAATCAGGCGACGGCCGAAAATTTGGCGGCCACCCGCACCCAACAACTGAGCCTGATTCAGCAGGCCGAGGCCAAGGTCGCCTCCGCCAAGGCCGAACAGCTGCGCGCCAGCCAGCAGGTCAACCGGATCAGTCAGCTCAACCAGCGCCACTACAGCTCGCAAGACAGTCTGGACGAGGTGCGTGCCGGCCTGCAGGTCAATCAGGCGCAAGCCCGGGAGGCCCAAGCCGCCCTGCAAGCGGCCCGTGAGCGACTGCTGGTACTGGATGCCGAGCGCAAACAGAACTTGGCCAAGCTGGCGTTGAGCGAAGCACAACTGGAGCAGGCCAAGCTGGAGCTCGGCTACACCGAGCTGCGGGCACCGGCCGATGGCATCATCGGCAAGCGCAGCCTGCGGGAAGGGCTCTACGTCCAGTCCGGCATGCAGGTCGCCAGTTTGGTGCCTCTGCAACAGGTGTGGGTCGAGGCCAACTTCAAGGAGACCCAGCTCGCCCATATGCAGCCGGGCCAGAAGGTCGAAGTGGTACTCGATGCCTACCCGGATCAACCGGTCGAAGGGATTATCGACAGCCTGGCCCCGGCGACCGGTGCCAAGTTCGCCCTGCTGCCACCGGAGAATGCCACCGGCAACTTCACCAAAATCGTGCAACGGGTACCGGTGAAGATCCGCATCCCCGAGCCGGGCCCGCTGGCAGGCAAGCTGCTGCCGGGTCTCTCGACCGAAGTGATCGTGGATACCCGCACTCCTGATCCCGTGGTGGCTGCCAACTGATGGAGCCCATTCCACGTCGCAACTGGATCGCGGTCATGGGGGGCCTTATCGGCGCCTTTATGGCCATCCTCGATATCCAGATCACCAATGCCTCCCTGAAGGATATTCAGGGGGCCCTGTCGGCCACCCTGAGCGAAAGCTCCTGGATCTCCACCTCCTATCTGGTGGCGGAGATGATCGCCATCCCCCTGAGCGGCTGGTTGAGCCGGGGGCTGAGCGTGCGCCGTTACCTGCTCTGGACCACTGGCGCCTTTATCGCCGCCTCCGTGCTCTGCTCGTTCAGCTGGAACCTCACCAGCATGATCGTCTTCCGGGCGCTGCAGGGCTTCACCGGCGGGGCGCTGATCCCGATGGCCTTTTCCCTCATTGTCACCCTGTTGCCGTTACAGAAGCGGGCCACCGGCATGGCGCTGTTTGGCCTCTGCGCCACCTTCGCCCCCGCCATCGGCCCAACCCTCGGTGGCTGGCTCACCGAGCAGATGTCGTGGCACTACATCTTCTATCTCAACGTGCCGCCAGGATTGCTGGTGATGGCCATGCTGGCCCACGGGCTGGATAAAAAACCGGTGGACTGGGCCGTGATCAAGCGGGTCGACCTTATCGGGATTGTCACCATGGCGCTTGGCCTCGGCCTGCTGGAGGTGGTACTGGAAGAGGGCAACCGGGAAGACTGGTTCGGCTCAAGCTTCATCGTGCGACTGGCAGTCATTTCGGCGGTGGCGCTGGTGTTCTTCGTCATCAGCCAGCTGATCCGCCGTCACCCGCTGGTCAATCTGCGGTTGCTGCACAACCCGCGCTTCGCGCTGGCCTGCTTCGCCTATCTGATCCTCGGCATGGCGTTGATGGGCTCCATCTATGTGCTGCCGCTCTATATGACCCAGATCCACAACTACAACGCGCTGGAAATCGGCGAAGTCCTGATGTGGATGGGACTACCGCAACTGCTGGTGCTGCCGCTGGTGCCCAAACTGACCCACAAGATAGACCCGCGCTATCTGGTGAGTTTCGGCTTCCTGATCTTCGCCGTCAGCTGCTTTATGAACGTCAACATGAGTGCCGACTACGCCGGGCCGCAGCTGATCCAGTCGCTTATCGTGCGGGCGCTGGGGCAGCCCTTCATCATGGTGCCGCTCTCCCTGGTCGCCACCGCCAGCCTGAGCCACGACGAGATCCCCTCCTCCTCGACCCTGCTCAACGTGCTGCGCAACCTCGGTGGTGCGTTCGGTATCGCCATCATCGCGACCATGCTCGACAACGATACCCGCACCCATGTGCTGCAAATTGGCAGCACTCTGGCCGCCAGCAGTATCGAGGGGCAAAACTATCTGCTGCAGCTGGCCCAGAGCATGATGGCGCAGGGTTCAGGCCCCGAGATTGCTCAGCAGCAAGCCCACGCCATGCTGGCCAATACCATCAACCGGGAGGCGGCCATCATGGCCTACAACCAGGTGTTCTACATCATGGGGATCTTCCTGCTGATCGCCAGCGGCCTGATGCTGTTGCTCAAATCCCCTGCCCCACGGGCTGCGGATGCCGAACCGCTAGAGGCGTGAAAAACCGCCGAGCATAAAACGAAAAACGGGCCAAGGCCCGTTTTTCGTTATCTGTTACCTGCACTCAACCAGAAGGCGTTATCCCGCCAGCGACCCTGCAATCAGGAATTGCGCCGCGAAGTAGCTACTCATCACCCAGGCGCGGGCGTGGGGAAAGGGGCGGCGGAAGCGATCGAGCGCCAGCATGCTGTCGGAGAAGAGGAACATCAGCGCCCCCACCAGAGCGGCGGCCGAACCGGCTGTGAGAGAGGCGTGCCAGGCCCCGGCAGCCACCCAGGCCATGCCGATGATCACCAGCATGTAGCAGAAGACCGGGATCCGCATCTCCCCCAGCTTGCCCCACAGCAGGCCAAAGACCATGCCGGCGATCAGCAACAGCAGCAAACCATCCACCAGATTGAGCAGCAATGGTCCTTGGGCAAAACCAACGATATAGCAGAGATGCGCGACAAGAAATGCCGCCAACCCCTGAATGAAGCGATCGCTTGGCAGCATCAGCAGCACATCGCCCGCCAGCGAGAGGCAGAGGCCGAGCAGGATCCAGGCGTGGGAACCATCGTGGTCATAACTCTGGTAGCCGAACGCCAACGCGATGATAAGCAGCATGGTCAGCGGCTTGCTGATATAGAACTGGCGGCTGTCTGAACCGTAGGCCGCACGGATGTGCCACCAACCTGAAGCGATGATCAAGAAACTCAATAACATGCCCTGCTCCTCACCTGTTGCTCGCAGTCATACGGCAACCGTTTTTATCATGGTGCAGGGTAACAAATTCCCTCCCCCAGTGGCAGGGGTGCTTATCAAATGGACAGACTAAGCCTAAAGTCTAATTGCCGCCCCGAGTGGTTCAGGGCATAAGTGACGGGTCTGGAGGATCACCATGGAAGAAGCTATGAAAAACTATCTGCCCGCCATCGATATCATGATGTGCCATCTGGGGATCAGCTTTGAGCAGGCCTGTGAACAACTGGGTCTTAGCCAGCAGGAGCAGCAGGCACTGGATCAGTTGCAGCAACAGCAGAGCCAAGCCAACTAGTCCGTTCAAACACGCATACCAAAGAGAAGACCGCCAGCAGGCGGTCTTCTCTTTTAGTCTCTGTGATAACCGGACGGCATCATGCAATACCTGCCAGCAGACGACTCCAGTTGCGTTTACCTGCGATAAGGCCATCCCGCAGTGCGCGGTACTCCAGTTGCAGCTTGAGGCGGTCATAGCGCGCCAGCGCCTTGCGCTTGCGCAGCTCCAGCAGCCGCTTGCGACTGGCATAATAGTGTTGCAACTGCTGGCTCAGCTTGTCGTACTCCTCCTGCAGCAGCGCCTGCCACAGTTCGCGATCTTCCTGCTTGCGCAACTTGGCTTGTGCCCGTTTCAGCTGCATCTGCAGCCGGGCCTGTTCGATACGCTCCTCCGGCGAGGATCTGAGATCCCACGCCAGACCACACCAGGAGGCGAGCCGGATCAACCACTTGGTCGGATCGAACTGCCACCAGTGAATGCCGTTGCGGTAGTCATTCTCGAACAGGTGGTGAAAGTTGTGGTACCCCTCGCCAAAGGTGAAAAAAGCCAGAATGCCGTTATCGCGAGCGGTATTGCGATCGGTATAGGGCTGACTGCCCCAGATGTGGGCCAGCGAGTTGATGAAGAAGGTAGTGTGGTGAGTCATCACCATCCGCAGTACGCCCGCCAACAGCAACATGCCGAGCAAGTCCCCGTGCCACAGGCCGAGCAGCAGCGGCAGCCCCAGATTAGCCGCCAGTGCCAGCGTCAGATAGTGACGGTGCTGAAACGCGACCACCGGGTTGTTTTGCAGGTCACGCACATTGCTGTAATCACCATAGCGATCTCCTTGATGCTCCCGCAACATCCAGCCGATGTGGGAATACCAGAAGCCGCGCCCCGCGCTGTAGGGGTCTTTATCGTTGTCATCCACATGACGATGGTGACGGCGGTGATCGGCCGACCAGTGCAGGGCCGAATTCTGCAGCGCCAACGCACCGCCGATGGCAAACAACCACTGCAAAGCGAGGTGCGCCTTGTAGGCCTTGTGCGACCAGAGCCGGTGATAGCCTGCGGTGATGGAGAGACCACTAAGGCAGAACAACAACAGGAAACTGGCCCACTGCCAGAGATCGTAACCGTGGCTCACGCCGTACCAGGGCACGACAATCAACGCCACTATCCCGGAGAGGGAGAACAGCAGGGTATTGGTGAAAATAATGGGGGGTCTGGCCATCTCATTGCATCCTTTCAGCGAACAGCTGTTAGCCATTTTCTATGGTGATTTCCTCACGGTCAATGGTAAAAAAGTAGGATACAAACCTGATCCTGAGGCGCCTTCGGGTTATCATTTGTCCTCAATAAGCTGAAGGTGACTGATTTCGTGGGTATTCGCGCTCAACAAAAAGAAAAAACCCGGCGTACATTGATCGATGCTGCATTCAGCCAACTGTGCGCCAATCGGAGTTTCTCCAATCTCAGCCTGCGGGAAGTCGCTCGCGAAGCGGGCATCGCGCCCACCTCTTTCTATCGCCACTTTCGCGATATGGAGGAACTGGGCCTGACCCTGGTTGACGAAGGAGGCCTTACCCTGCGCCAACTGATGCGCCAGGCACGCCAGCGCATTGCCGGTGGTGGCAGTGTCATCAGCACCTCGGTGCAAACCTTTATGGAGTTCGTCGAGAACAACCCCAACATCTTCCGGCTGCTGCTGCGGGAACGCTCCGGCACCTCGGCCGCCTTTCGTCAGGCGGTGGCTCGCGAAATCCAGCACTTTATCGCAGAGCTGACCGATTATCTGGAAGCCACCACAGAAGCACCACGGGAAGATGCCTACATCCAGGCAGAAGCCATGGTCACCATCGTCTTCAGTGCCGGTGCCGATGCACTCGACATGACCAGCGAAGAGTGCCGTGCACTCTCCGACCGAACAATTCGCCAACTGCGGATGATCGCCATGGGCGCCGAGGTACAAAACCAGAAGCGCCGTGAACCTCACCCATGACCACAGGATGGAGAACGATATGACTGAACAGCTTATGATCCCGAAAAAACCGCTCGCCATGGCCATGCTGATTGGTATCTGTGGCGATGCCTCTCTGGCCGTGCTGACCAACTCGGTCGTGCCTTTCTCCTTCTTCCCGCTGATTGCCCTCTGGCTGGCGGCCTATCAGCTGTTCCAGCACTATCGCCATGAACCCATGGTGGGCAACACCCCCATCTGCACCCTGCTTTGCTTCTTTATCGGTGTCTTCGGCCACTCCGCGCTGCTCAAGGTGCAATACCCGGAGCTTGGCAGCAACTTCTTTTCCCTGATCATGATGCTGCTGTTACTGGCAGCCCTCTCCATCAAGCTCGGCCTGAGCATTGGCAACAAAGAGAAGCGCTGATAAATCGACCGAGTGATGGTAATCAGTTGATAGATAAAGCAAAGAGGCCTTCCCGACGGGAAGGCCTCTTTGCTTGAACGGTACCTGATTAATCCGGCAATCTCGGTATTCCCAACCTAGCCAAGCTGCTGGGCTTCAAGATCGACGTGCAGATGGAAGCGGAGGTAGTCAATATGGGGCTGCCCTGTAGTCAGCAGGCGGCAGAAGGCTGATTTGACCATCTGTAGAGTCGTTCAAATGGCAGTGAATGAAACTGATAGGGCTCGGATATAGCCAGAAAATGGTGGGAATAATCGGCTATCTGGCACTCTTACTTGGCAGAGAAAAGCCAGATATTGGTGGTTTAAGGCGCTAAAAATACAAAAGCCCGGTTATGAAACCGGGCTTTGTGTTGGTTCTTGCGTACAAATCTGTGGGACTTATGGGCAAGATCGCACATAGCAAAAAGGCCTTCCCAGTAGGGAAGGCCTTCAAATTAGTGGCGGAGCGGACGGGACTCGAACCCGCGACCCCCGGCGTGACAGGCCGGTATTCTAACCGACTGAACTACCGCTCCGCATTCGGTTAGCTTGCGCTAAATTGTTTGCCGCGTCAGTGAGGTGTCATCCTCGCAGCCAGTGACGTGATTCTTCACATCACCGTTTAATTGCGTGCCTGGCAGTGTCCTACTCTCGCATGGCGAATGCCACACTACCATCGGCGCTACCGCGTTTCACTTCTGAGTTCGGCATGGGATCAGGTGGTTCCACGGCGCTATGGCCGCCAGGCAAATTCTTAATCTAGAAAGCTGACGTGAATAACGACTAGGTCATTATCACTGAATTAGTAGTTCGCTTGGTATCTGTTACAAGCCTTAGAACACTTCTTGGGTGTTGTATGGTTAAGCCTCACGGGTAATTAGTATGGGTTAGCTCAACACATCACTGCGCTTACACACCCCACCTATCAACGTTGTGGTCTCCAACGGCCCTTTAGGACCCTCAAGGGGTCAGGGATGACTCATCTCAGGGCTCGCTTCCCGCTTAGATGCTTTCAGCGGTTATCGATTCCGAACTTAGCTACCGGGCAGTGCCACTGGCGTGACAACCCGAACACCAGAGGTTCGTTCACTCCGGTCCTCTCGTACTAGGAGCAACTCCCTTCAATCATCCAACGCCCACGGCAGATAGGGACCGAACTGTCTCACGACGTTCTGAACCCAGCTCGCGTACCACTTTAAATGGCGAACAGCCATACCCTTGGGACCGACTTCAGCCCCAGGATGTGATGAGCCGACATCGAGGTGCCAAACACCGCCGTCGATATGAACTCTTGGGCGGTATCAGCCTGTTATCCCCGGAGTACCTTTTATCCGTTGAGCGATGGCCCTTCCATTCAGAACCACCGGATCACTATGACCTACTTTCGTACCTGCTCGACCTGTCCGTCTCGCAGTTAAGCTGGCTTATGCCATTGCACTAACCTCCTGATGTCCGACCAGGATTAGCCAACCTTCGTGCTCCTCCGTTACTCTTTGGGAGGAGACCGCCCCAGTCAAACTACCCACCAGGCACTGTCCGCGAGCCCGATTCAGGGCCCTGCGTTAGAACATCAAACATACAAGGGTGGTATTTCAAGGACGGCTCCAGCGCAACTGGCGTCACGCCTTCAAAGCCTCCCACCTATCCTACACATGTAGGTTCAATGTTCAGTGCCAAGCTGTAGTAAAGGTTCACGGGGTCTTTCCGTCTAGCCGCGGGTACACCGCATCTTCACGGCGAATTCGATTTCACTGAGTCTCGGGTGGAGACAGCATGGCCATGGTTACACCATTCGTGCAGGTCGGAACTTAC
>NZ_CP077237.1:2472500-2642500 GCF_019047085.1 Aeromonas sp. FDAARGOS 1404 | reverse complement strand
AGGCCATAAATAGCCCCAAAAATAAAAGGGGTGGCCGAAGCCACCCCTTTTCATGTTTGTATATAACGAATCGATTAGGCGATTACGCTAGCTACAACACCAGCACCTACGGTACGGCCACCTTCACGGATAGCGAAACGCAGGCCGTCGTCCATTGCGATCGGAGCAATCAGGGTAACAACCATTTTGATGTTGTCGCCCGGCATAACCATCTCTACGCCTTCCGGCAGTTCGATGGTACCGGTCACGTCGGTAGTACGGAAGTAGAACTGCGGACGGTAGCCTTTGAAGAACGGGGTATGACGACCACCTTCTTCTTTGGACAGTACGTACACTTCAGATTCGAACTTGGTGTGCGGCTTGATAGAACCCGGCTTGGCCAGTACCTGACCACGCTCTACATCTTCACGCTTAACACCACGCAGCAGCGCGCCGATGTTCTCGCCTGCACGACCTTCGTCCAGCAGTTTGCGGAACATTTCAACACCGGTACAGGTGGTAGAAACGGTATCTTTGATACCAACGATTTCTACGGTCTCACCTACTTTAACGATACCGCGCTCTACACGACCGGTAACTACGGTACCACGGCCAGCGATAGAGAATACGTCTTCGATAGGCATCAGGAACGGCTGGTCAATCGCGCGCTCCGGCTCCGGGATGTAAGTATCCAGGTGGCCAGCCAGCTCGATGATCTTCTCTTCCCACTGAGCGTCGCCTTCCAGCGCTTTCAGTGCGGAACCACGAACTACCGGCAGGTCATCACCCGGGAAGTCGTACTCGGTCAGCAGTTCACGAACTTCCATCTCTACCAGTTCGAGCAGCTCTTCGTCATCAACCATGTCACACTTGTTCATGAACACGATCATGTACGGGATACCAACCTGACGACCCAGCAGGATGTGCTCACGAGTCTGCGGCATCGGGCCGTCAGTCGCTGCTACTACCAGGATCGCGCCGTCCATCTGGGCAGCACCGGTGATCATGTTTTTAACGTAGTCGGCGTGACCCGGGCAATCTACGTGGGCGTAGTGACGGGTAGCGGTGTCGTATTCTACGTGGGAGGTGTTGATGGTGATACCACGCTCACGCTCTTCCGGTGCCTTGTCGATCTGGTCGAAGGCAAAAGCTTTACCACCGAAGTGCTTGGCCAGCACGTTGGTGATAGCTGCAGTCAGGGTGGTTTTACCGTGGTCAACGTGGCCGATGGTGCCGACGTTTACGTGCGGTTTATTACGCTCAAATTTTTCTTTAGACACGACGTAGTCCTTCTAGGTTAAACCCGCCTACCGTCGTAGGCGGGGAATCTTAAATTACTTGGATTTGCGCTCTTCGATCACGGCTTGTGCAACGTTGGTCGGTGCATCGTGATACTTGGCGAATTCCATGGCGTAGGAAGCACGACCCTGGGTAGCGGAACGCAGTGCAGTTGCATAACCGAACATTTCGGCCAGCGGCACCAGAGCACGTACGATCTTGCCGGACGGGCCATCTTCCATACCTTCGATCAGGCCACGACGACGGTTCAGGTCACCGATAACGTCGCCCATGTAATCTTCCGGAGTTTCAACTTCTACTTTCATGATCGGTTCGAGCAGAACCGGGTTGGCTTTCATGAAGCCAGCCTTAAAGGCCATGGAAGCAGCGATTTTGAACGCCAGTTCGGAAGAGTCGACATCGTGGTAAGAACCGAAGTGCAGACGCACACCCAGATCCATAACCGGGTAACCAGCCAGCGGACCAGATTTGAGCTGCTCACGGATACCTTTATCAACACCCGGGATGAATTCACCAGGAATGACACCACCTTTGATGTCGTTGACGAATTCGTAGGCTTTGCCTTCTTCCAGCGGGTACATGTCGATAACAACATGACCGTACTGACCGCGACCACCAGACTGCTTGGCATGCTTGCCTTCGATGTCTTTAACGGTGGTACGGATGGTTTCACGGTAGGCAACCTGCGGCTTACCTACGTTGGCTTCAACCTTGAACTCGCGACGCATACGGTCAACGATGATGTCCAGGTGCAGCTCACCCATACCAGCGATGATGGTTTGACCTGACTCTTCGTCAGTCCATACGCGGAAGGACGGATCTTCCTGAGCCAGACGGCCCAGTGCCAGACCCATCTTCTCCTGGTCAGCCTTGGTTTTCGGCTCAACCGCGATAGAAATTACCGGCTCCGGGAATTCCATACGCTCGAGGATGATCGGTGCGTTCGGGTCACACAGGGTGTCACCAGTGGTCACGTCTTTCAGACCGATAGCAGCAGCGATGTCACCAGCGCGTACTTCTTTGATCTCTTCACGCTTGTTGGCATGCATCTGAACGATACGGCCAAAACGCTCGCGCTTGTCCTTGACGGAGTTCAGCACGGTGTCACCGGAGTTGATCACGCCAGAGTAGACACGGAAGAAGGTCAGGTTACCAACGAACGGGTCGGTAGCGATCTTGAACGCCAGAGCAGAGAACGGCTCGTCATCAGAAGCGTGACGCTCGTCTTTGGTCTCGCCGTCCATTTTCAGGCCGTCGATAGCAGCAACGTCGGTCGGAGCCGGCAGGTACTCGATCACGGCATCCAGCATTGCCTGTACGCCCTTGTTCTTGAACGCGGAGCCACAGGTTACCAGGATGATTTCGTTGTTCAGCACGCGCTGACGCAGAGCACCTTTGATCTCTTCCTCGGTCAGCTCTTCGCCGCCCAGGTATTTTTCCATCAGGTCTTCAGAAGCTTCAGCAGCGGCTTCAACCAGATTCATGCGCATTTCTTGCGCCTGTTCCAGCAACTCGGCCGGGACGTCTTCGTAATCGAAGGATACGCCCTGATCAGCTTCATTCCAGTTGATGGCTTTCATCTTGACCAGGTCAACAACGCCCTTGAAGTTCTCTTCAGAGCCGATGTTCAGCTGAAGGGGAACCGGAGTACCTTTCAGACGGGTCTTGATGTGCTCAACACAGCGCAGGAAGTTGGCGCCGGTACGGTCCATCTTGTTGACGAACGCGATACGGGGAACCTTGTACTTGTTAGCCTGACGCCATACGGTTTCAGACTGTGGCTGTACGCCACCTACGGCACAGTACACCATCACGGCACCGTCCAGAACACGCATTGAACGCTCTACTTCGATAGTAAAGTCAACGTGGCCTGGGGTATCGATGATGTTGATACGGTGCGGTTGGAACTGTTTACCCATACCTGACCAGAAAGCGGTGGTCGCGGCGGAGGTGATGGTGATACCACGCTCTTGTTCCTGTTCCATCCAGTCCATGGTGGCTGCGCCATCGTGAACTTCACCGATCTTGTGACTTACACCGGTGTAAAACAGTACACGCTCGGTAGTAGTAGTCTTACCGGCGTCAATGTGAGCGGAGATACCGATGTTACGATAACGCTCAATGGGGGTTGTACGAGCCATTGTCATCCTCTTACTAAGGCGCTTGTCCCTAGATAATTAAAGGTGCGCAGAGTCAAAAGACCCTGCGCAAGCGGATTACCAGCGGAAGTGAGCGAAGGCTTTGTTCGCTTCAGCCATACGGTGAACGTCTTCACGTTTCTTGACAGACGAACCCTTATTGTCAGCGGCATCCAGCAGCTCGCCAGCCAGACGCTGAGCCATTGATTTTTCACCACGTTTACGAGCGGCATCAACCAACCAGCGCATTGCCAGGGCATTGCGACGTACCGGACGAACTTCTACCGGCACCTGATAGGTTGCACCACCGACGCGACGAGATTTAACCTCGACCGCCGGACGAATGTTATCCAGAGCTTCTTCGAATACGGCCAGGTGCTCTTTGCCAGATTTGGTGGCAATGATGTCCAGGGCGCCATAAACAATGGCTTCTGCAACAGATTTCTTACCGTCAACCATTACTACGTTGACAAATTTAGCCAGCAGCTCTGATCCGAACTTGGGATCTGGCAGGATTTTACGCTGACCAACAACACGACGTCTTGGCATTTCAAATTCTCCGTAACTTCAGGGATTACCCAAAACTAGAAAGCTATCTAACTAGAAACGAATTAACGTTTGGCCTTACTTAACGGAGAACCATTAAGCTTTAGGACGCTTCACGCCATACTTGGAGCGAGCCTGCTTACGGTCTTTAACACCGGCACAGTCCAACGCACCACGAACGGTGTGATAACGAACACCTGGCAAGTCTTTTACACGACCGCCACGGATCAGAACAACAGAGTGCTCTTGCAGGTTGTGACCTTCACCACCGATGTAGGAGGTGACTTCGAAGCCGTTGGTCAGACGTACACGGCACACTTTACGCAGTGCAGAGTTAGGCTTCTTCGGGGTGGTGGTATATACACGAGTGCATACGCCACGCTTCTGAGGGCACGCTTCCAGCGCCGGCACGTTGCTTTTCACAACGAGCTTGATGCGTGGCTTGCGAACCAACTGGTTAATAGTTGCCATCAAAAGGCTCCTGATAATGACTTCATAAACGTGTGGAAAATCCTCCCCGCAGATACGGGGACGCGAAATTTTATGCCCTGTTGTCTGGGGAGTCAAGATTTATACAATTTGCGTCACAAAAGGGCAATTCGGATCCGTTTGATTTCACGACATCACCTTGAATTTTCTTGAAAATATGCTTCTCAGCCACCCCAGGTGCGCGGGGAACCTTTTTGCGCAATCAGTGCCACCAGACCCGCCATATCGAGCACATTGCCCACCCGATGCTGCAAACCGCGAGCATGCAGATCTTCCTGCATCACATACAGCGGGATACCCGCCAGCCGCGCGCTCCACTGGGGGGCCGATGCCGCAATCACGGCATCCTGCATCAGTACCAGCTCATCCTCGGGCTGAAGGTATGAGAGCGCCTCTGCCAGAGCCTGACTCTGAAAGGGAGAGTTCAATATCAGATGCAACATGGAGACCTCAAAAGCTGATGTGAGTCGAACATTGTGCCCAGCGCCGAGCCAGTTCCTGGCGCGGCAGACTCTCGACCGGGATCAGCAGATCATCCACTGTCACGCCACGCTCTGCCAGCGAGTCAGCACAAACATAGACCTCTTCGATGTCATAGAGTTCCAGCATTTTGAAGGTGGGCGCGTAGTGGCGCTGCAAAATGGCGGCAGGCTGCTGCTCCTTGAGCAGTTGCAGCACGCCGTCCCCAATCAGGAAGAGGGCCAGCTCATCGGTCATGGCCGAGGTGGCCAGCAGGGCATCCAACCCTTCCCGACCGGCGGCATGGCCATGGGGGCCACGACTGCAGATAAAGGCGATTTTCTTGCTCATGACTCCCCCTAGAACTGAACCAACCGATCGGCGGTGAGCGCCGCCTCGGCCAACTGGCCCAGACCGCTCAGGCAAAATGGCGCTTGTAGATTGAAGTGTGCCTGCCCTGCCCCCTTGGCCTCCTGCTCATCGAGCACACCGCGCCGCATGGCGGCGGCGACGCAGACGTCGATACGGATCCCCTGCTCTTCTGCCAGCTCTCGCCACAGACGCACCAGGTCAGTCTCATCGGATGCTGGCAGATGCAGACCGTTGCCGTTGCAGACCCCGTCCTGATAGAAAAACAGGTGGGACAAGGTATGCCCCTGTGCCAACAAGGTGCGGGCAAAACGATAGGCTGTGCTGGCCGATTGGGTGCCATAGGCAGGCCCCGTGACCAGGATGGCAAAACTCAGACTCATAGCAGGACTCCTGTGCTGACCCGGTCCATTTTACGCCAAAAACAAAAAAGCCCCTGCCAGGAGGGGCTTGATTCAATCTGTTGATCAGAGATGGGCAATCGCCTCGACCTCGACCAGCACATCTTTCGGCAGACGGGCCACCTCAACGCAGGAGCGGGCTGGCGCCGCATCGCCAAAGTAGCGGGCATAGACCTGATTGAAGGCAACGAAGTTGTTCATGTCGCTCAGGAAGCAGGTGGTTTTGACCACTTTGCTGGCATCGGCACCCGCAGCGTGCAACACGGCAACCAGGTTCTTCATCACCCGTTCGGCCTGCTCTTCAATGCCGCCAGCCACGATTTCCATGGTGGCAGGATCGAGCGGGATCTGCCCGGAGGTGAAGATCATCTCGCCAACCTTGGTAGCCTGAACATACGGACCAATCGCGGCAGGCGCCTTGTCGGTTGCAATCACTTCTTTAGCCATTCATCTATCCCCTTCTGGAATGAGTTACTCGTTCTCGTCTTCACCCTGCTTGCGCTGTCGGATGTAAAGATAAACGGTATGTTTTGAAATATTGAGTTTGTCCGCCACCAGATTGATCGAATCCTTGATGTCGAAAATGCCCTTCTCGAACAGCTGGGTCACGATGAAGCGGTTCTTGGCATTGTTGGCCACGGTGGGATCGCGATTGATCTCGTCGATGGTGTTATCCACCGTCTGGGCAACCAGCTCTTCCACGCTGTTGGCGAAGGTCTCTGGTGACTGACGCGCCGCCTGCTGGGGCGTCGGGAAAAATTCGGCCACGAACTCGTGGAAAGGCGCATTGATGTGCAGATTGATGCAGATAAGCCCCACTACTTGCCGCTCGCTGTTGCGAATGGCGATGGTGCTCGACTTCATCAGCGCGCCGGTACGGCTGCGAGCGAAATAGCTCTGGGTGTAATCCTGGCCGGTGCTCTCGATATCCTTGAGCATGCGCAGGGCGAGATCGGTGATGGGCGCCCCGAGGGTGCGTCCGGTATTGAAGCCGTTGGCGATCTTGATCACCGACTCGTGCAGATTTTCCAGGGAGTGGAGAACCACTTCACAATGCTTGCCGAACAGCTCGGCCAAGCCATCGATGAGCCCATCGTATGAGCGCAACAATTCCCTGTCTTCATCTGTAAAAGTGCGGCTGATCAGCTGTTCTTCGGGAAGCATGGCTTCCTCGATACCGACAGTCATGTTCTACCCCTGTAATAACCATTCAACTTTCCCGAGTTTTAAATTGCAGGGGAGTAAAGTCAACTTTTTTTGATTTTTTACTCTACAACTTTGCTCTGGATCATCCTGAAACCCGCGCTGCGTCTACCTTTGCCGAGGAATTGGCCAACAAAAAGGGCTCCTTGAAGGAGCCCTTTTTAATCACGGATGACGAGTTACTCTTCGTCGAAGCTACCGGCTGCGTTCAGCAGATCCGCCAGGTTCTGCTCCGCTTCATCAGCGGTCACCTGCGGGGTGCCAACAGCACGAGCTGCGGCAGCACGCTGGTTGATCCGGCTGTGGTGGTAGGCAAAGCCGGTACCAGCCGGGATCAGACGACCCACGATGACGTTCTCTTTCAGACCACGCAGTTCATCACGCTTGCCACCTACGGCGGCTTCGGTCAGAACGCGAGTGGTTTCCTGGAAGGAAGCCGCGGAGATGAAGGACTCGGTGCTCAGAGATGCCTTGGTAATACCCATCAGTACATGACGGTAGGTCGCAGGGGTCTTGCCCTCGGCAACCAGCTTACGGTTGGCAATCTTCACACGAGCCACTTCAACCTGTTCGCCTTCGATCAGATCGGTATCGCCCGCGCTCAGGATCTCGCACTTGCGCAGCATCTGACGAACGATGACTTCGATGTGCTTGTCGTTGATCTTAACGCCTTGCAGACGGTAAACGTCCTGCACTTCGTTGGCGATGTAGTTGGCGACCGGGCTGATACCGCGCAGACGCAGGATGTCGTGAGCAGACTCAGGACCGTCCGCCAGCACTTCACCCTTCTCAACTTTTTCACCTTCGAACACGTTCAGGTTACGCCACTTCGGAATCATCTCTTCGTAGACGTTGCCACCATCGGTCGGGGTGATGACCAGACGGCGTTTGCCCTTGGTCTCTTTCCCGAAGGAGATGGTACCGGAGATCTCGGCCAGAATTGCCGGTTCCTTCGGTTGACGTGCTTCGAACAGATCCGCAACGCGCGGCAGACCACCGGTGATGTCCTTGGTACCGCCGGACTCTTGCGGGATACGCGCTACCGCGTCACCCACGCCCACGTTGGCACCATCTTCCAGGTTCACGATCGCCTTGCCCGGCAGGAAGTACTGGGCGGCTACATCGGTACCCGGGATCATCACGTCTTTGCCGTTCAGGTCGACCAGTTTAACGGTCGGACGCATCTCTTTACCGGCGCTCGGACGCTCGTTGACGTCCAGAACAACGATAGAAGAGAGACCGGTCAGCTCGTCGGTCTGACGAGTGATGGTCACGCCATCGATCATGTGTTCGAACTGCAGACGACCTGCCACTTCGGTGATGATCGGGTGGGTGTGCGGATCCCAGTTGGCAACGGTCTCGCCAGCGCTCACGGCCTGGCCGTCCTTCACTTCCAGCACGGAACCGTAAGGCAGCTTGTGGCTTTCCTTGGTACGGCCCATGTCGTCCATGATGGTCAGTTCGGTAGAACGTGAGGTGATAACCAGTTTGTCATCGCTGTTGTGAACGAACTTGGCGTTCTGCAGCTTGATGGTACCTGTGTTCTTGACCTGGATGCTGCTTTCAGCAGCGGCACGAGATGCAGCACCACCGATGTGGAAAGTACGCATCGTCAGCTGGGTACCCGGTTCACCGATGGACTGGGCGGCGATAACACCGACAGCCTCACCCTTGTTAACCAGGTGACCACGGGCCAGATCACGGCCGTAGCAGTGAGCACAGTTACCGAAGTCAGTTTCACAGGTGATGGCAGAACGCACCTTCACACGGTCAACGGAGTTGCGTTCCAGCAGGTCACACAGCTGCTCGTCGAGCAGGGTGTTGCGAGCGACCAGGATCTCGTCCTCGGTACCCGGCTTGATGACATCTTCTGCCACCACACGACCTAGCACGCGCTCACGCAGCGGCTCGACCACGTCGCCACCCTCGATCAGCGGAGTCATCCACAGACCGTCGGTAGTGCCGCAATCGTCCTCGGTGATCACCATGTCCTGCGCCACGTCTACCAGACGACGAGTCAGGTAACCGGAGTTCGCAGTCTTCAGTGCAGTATCCGCCAGACCCTTACGAGCACCGTGGGTAGAGATAAAGTACTGCAGTACGTTCAGACCTTCGCGGAAGTTCGCGATGATCGGGGTCTCGATGATGGAGCCATCCGGCTTGGCCATCAGGCCACGCATACCGGCCAGCTGACGGATCTGGGCGGCGGAACCACGCGCACCAGAGTCGGCCATCATAAAGATGCTGTTGAACGAGGCCTGCTCTTCTTCTTCACCCAGCGAGTTGACGTTACGCTCTTTGGACAAGTTCTCCATCATGGCCTTGGAGACGCGCTCGTTGGCGCTGGCCCAGATATCGATAACCTTGTTGTAACGCTCGCCCGCAGTTACCAGACCTGACAGGAACTGGTCCTGGATCTCGGCAACTTCGGCTTCGGCTGCTGCGATGATGTCTTTCTTGGCATCCGGGATGACCATGTCATCGATACCAACGGAAGCACCGGACAGGGCCGCGTAGTGGAAACCGGTATACATCAGCTGGTCAGCAAAGATAACGGTGTCCTTCAGGCCCTGCTTGCGATAGCAGGTGTTCAGCAGACGGGAGATGAGCTTTTTGCCCAGCGCCTTGTTGGATACGCACTTGATCCAGTTCTGCGGATTGGCATCCAGATCAGCCTGTTCTGCAGCAGTCAGCACCTTCGGCTCGTCGATCAGGGCGTATTCCATACCTTTCGGCAGGATCAGGCTCAGGATCGCACGACCAACGGTGGTGTTCTTCATCTCGGTGTGTTCACGCAGAGAACCGTCTTCCTGACGCAGGTATTCGGTAATGCGTACTTTCACACGAGCATGCAGATCGGCCAGACCGGCGCGATATACTTTCTCGGCTTCTTTCGGGCCGGCCAGCACCATACCTTCGCCTTTGGCGTTGATACGGGCACGGGTCATGTAGTACAGACCCAAGACCACGTCCTGAGAAGGAACGATGATCGGCTCACCGGAGGCAGGCGACAGGATGTTGTTGGTAGACATCATCAGCGCACGCGCTTCCAGCTGGGCTTCCAGGGTCAGCGGTACGTGGACCGCCATCTGGTCACCATCGAAGTCCGCGTTATACGCAGCACAAACCAGCGGGTGCAGCTGGATTGCCTTGCCTTCGACCAGAGTCGGTTCGAATGCCTGGATACCCAGACGGTGCAGAGTCGGTGCACGGTTCAGCAGAACCGGGTGTTCGCGGATCACTTCGTCCAGGATATCCCAAACGACAGCTTCCTCGCGCTCCACCATCTTCTTGGCGGCCTTGATAGTGGTCGCCAGACCGCGGGTTTCCAGCTTGCCATAGATGAACGGCTTGAACAGTTCCAGAGCCATCTTCTTCGGCAGACCGCACTGATGCAGACGCAGAGTCGGGCCTACGGTGATAACGGAACGACCGGAGTAGTCGACACGCTTACCGAGCAAGTTCTGACGGAAACGACCCTGTTTACCCTTGATCATGTCGGCCAGGGATTTCAGCGGGCGCTTGTTGGAACCGGTGATGGCACGACCGCGACGGCCGTTATCCAGCAGCGCATCGACGGACTCTTGCAGCATACGCTTTTCGTTGCGCACGATGATGTCCGGAGCAGCCAGATCCAGCAGACGCTTCAAGCGGTTGTTACGGTTGATCACGCGACGGTACAGATCGTTCAGATCGGAAGTCGCGAAACGGCCGCCGTCCAGCGGTACCAGCGGACGCAGGTCCGGCGGCAGCACAGGCAGCACTGTCATGATCATCCACTCCGGCTTGTTGCCGGACTGCAGGAAAGCTTCCATCAGCTTCAGACGCTTGGTGGTCTTCTTGCGCTTGGTCTCGGAGTTGGTCTGATCCAGCTCCTCACGCATGGTTTTGACTTCACCTTCCAGATCGATAGCGCGCAGCAATGCCAGGATTGCTTCGGCACCCATCTTGGCGTCAAATTCGTCGCCCCACTCTTCCAGCGCATCCAGGTACTGCTCTTCAGAGAGCATCTGGCTGCGTTCGAGGTTGGTCATGCCCGGCTCGATTACCACGAAAGATTCGAAGTAAAGCACGCGCTCGATGTCGCGCAGGGTCATGTCCAGCAGCAGACCGATACGGGACGGCAGGGACTTCAGGAACCAGATGTGGGCAGTCGGGCTGGCCAGCTCGATGTGGCCCATACGCTCACGACGGACCTTGGTCTGGGTCACTTCAACGCCGCACTTCTCACAGATCACACCACGGTGTTTCAGGCGCTTGTACTTGCCGCACAGACACTCGTAGTCCTTCACCGGTCCGAAGATACGGGCGCAGAACAGACCATCACGCTCCGGCTTGAAAGTCCGGTAGTTGATGGTCTCAGGCTTTTTGACCTCACCGAATGACCAGGAGCGGATCATGTCAGGAGAGGCCAGACCGATCTTGATACTGTCAAACTCTTCGGTCTTGGTCTGAGCCTTCAAAAACTTGAGTAAGTCTTTCACGTGTTTCCCCTGTCAGGAGTCTAACCTCGGCGCCCCGGCTGCCAAAACAGCGGGGCGCCCACGTCAATTCTCGAACAATAAGAGCGAGCTCTTACTCTTCGTCCAGCTCGATGTTGATACCCAGAGAGCGGATTTCCTTCAGCAATACGTTGAAGGATTCGGGCATGCCCGGCTCCATACGGTGGTCGCCATCCACGATGTTCTTATACATCTTGGTACGGCCATTCACATCGTCAGACTTGACGGTCAGCATTTCCTGCAGGGTATATGCCGCACCGTAAGCCTCCAGGGCCCACACTTCCATCTCACCGAAACGCTGACCACCGAACTGAGCCTTACCACCCAGCGGCTGCTGGGTAACCAGGCTGTAAGAACCGGTAGAACGCGCGTGCATCTTGTCGTCGACCAAGTGGTTCAGCTTGAGCATGTACATGTAACCAACGGTTACTTTACGCTCGAAGCGGTTACCGGTACGGCCATCGAACAGATCAATCTGACCGGATTCCGGCAGATCGGCCAGCTTCAGCAGGGCTTTGATTTCGCGCTCTTTGGCACCATCAAACACTGGAGTAGCAACCGGCAGACCCTTACGCAGGTTACCCACCAGGGTACGTACGTCGTCGTCAGACAGTTCGGCGATGTTCACTTGCTGGGTGTCCTTCTCGCCCAGGTCATAGACCTGTTGCAGGAAGTTGCGCATCTCGTGCAGCTCGCGCTGCTCTTTGACCATGCGATCGATCTTCTCGCCGATACCCTTGGCCGCAAGGCCCAGGTGCACTTCGAGGATCTGACCGATGTTCATACGGGATGGTACGCCCAGCGGGTTCAGTACGATGTCGACCGGACGGCCGAACTCGTCATGAGGCATATCCTCGACCGGACAGATCTTGGAGATAACACCCTTGTTACCGTGACGGCCCGCCATCTTGTCACCCGGCTGGATGCGACGCTTGACTGCCAGATAAACCTTGACGATTTTCAGTACGCCCGGCGCCAGATCATCACCCTGGATAATCTTGCGACGCTTGTTCTCGAATTTCTTGTCGAACTCGGCTTTCAGCTCAACGTGCTGTTCAGCGATCTGTTCCAGTTCGGTCTGCTTGCCTTCGTCTTCGATGGCCAGTTCAAACCACTTGGAGCGATCGAGCTTGTTCAGACGATCTTCGCTGTAACCGGCGGCCAGCAGCAGGTTGCGGGAGCGGCCGAAAATGCCGTCTTCCAGGATCTTGAACTCTTCGGTCAAGTCCTTCTTCGCTTCCTTCAGCTGCATCTCTTCGATTTCTTTGGCGCGCTTGTCTTTTTCCACGCCATCGCGGGTAAAGACTTGCACGTCAACCACGGTACCGTACACACCGTTCGGCACACGCAGGGAGGAGTCCTTCACATCGGACGCCTTCTCACCGAAGATGGCGCGCAGCAGCTTCTCTTCCGGCGTCAGCTGGGTTTCACCTTTCGGGGTTACCTTACCGACCAGAATGTCGCCGCCCTTCACTTCGGCACCCACGTAGACGATACCGGACTCGTCCAGCTTGGACAGAGCGGCTTCACCCACGTTCGGGATGTCAGCAGTGATCTCTTCCGGACCCAGCTTGGTGTCACGGGAGATACAGGCCAGTTCCTGGATATGGATGGTGGTCAGGCGATCTTCCTGAACAACACGCTCGTTCACCAGGATCGAGTCTTCGAAGTTGTAACCGTTCCACGGCATGAACGCGACACGCATGTTCTGACCCAGTGCCAGTTCACCCAGATCGGTGGACGGGCCGTCAGCCAGTACGTCGCCAGCCATGACCGGCTCACCCAACATCACGCAAGGACGCTGGTTGATACAGGTGTTCTGGTTGGAACGGGTGTATTTGGTCAGGTTGTAGATGTCGATACCGGCTTCGCCTGGCATCAGCTCATCTTCATTGACCTTCAGGACGATACGGGAGGCATCGACATAGTCGATTACGCCGCCACGCTTGGCCACTACGGTTACACCGGAGTCAACAGCCACAGCGCGTTCCATACCGGTACCTACCAGTGGCTTGTCAGCACGCAGAGTCGGTACAGCCTGACGTTGCATGTTTGAACCCATCAATGCGCGGTTCGCGTCATCGTGTTCCAGGAACGGAATCAGAGCCGCTGCCACAGATACGATCTGCTGCGGGCTCACGTCCATATACTGGATCTGGTCGGCGTTCATAAAGGTGGATTCACCTTTGTGACGGCACGGGATCAATTCATCTTTCAGACGGCCATCTTCGGTGGTCGCAGCGTTAGCCTGTGCGATCACGTACTTGCCTTCTTCAATAGCAGACAGGTAGTCCACTTCGTCGGTGATCACACCGTCAATGACCTTACGGTACGGGGTCTCGAGGAAACCGTACTCGTTGGTACGAGAGTACACGGACAGAGAGTTGATCAGACCGATGTTCGGACCTTCAGGAGTCTCGATAGGGCACAGACGACCGTAGTGGGTCGGGTGTACGTCTCGGACTTCAAAGCCGGCACGCTCACGAGTCAAACCGCCCGGGCCCAGCGCGGAGATACGACGCTTGTGGGTCACTTCGGAGAGCGGGTTGTTCTGGTCCATAAACTGGGACAGCTGGCTGGAACCAAAGAACTCTTTGACTGCGGCGGAGATCGGCTTGGCGTTGATCAGATCCTGCGGCATGAGGGTGTCCAGGTCGCCCAGGGAGAGACGCTCCTTGACCGCACGCTCGACACGCACCAGACCGACGCGGAACTGGTTTTCAGCCATTTCACCGACAGAACGGATACGACGGTTACCCAGGTGGTCGATATCGTCCACTTCGTCGTTACCGTTACGGATGTCGATCAGGCGCTTCATCACATCGACGATGTCGTCTTTGGTCAGTACACCCGCGCCAGTCTCGTCTTCACGACCCAGACGGCGGTTGAACTTCATCCGACCTACGGTAGACAGGTCGTAACGCTCGGCGGAGAAGAACAGGTTTTCGAACAGCTGTTCTGCAGCTTCGCGAGTAGGCGGCTCGCCCGGACGCATCATGCGATAGATCTCGACCAGCGCTTCCAAACGGTTGGAGCTGGAGTCGACACGCAGGGTCTCGGACATGTAGGCACCGTGATCCAGTTCGTTGGTGAACAGAACCTCGAAATGCTTGAAGCCGGCTTGGGACAGGTTGGCGATCGCTTCCAGGCTCAGCGCCTGGTTGGCGGTCACGACCATCTCGCCAGTTTGCGGATGTGTGTAGTCCTTGGCAGCAACTTTGCCAACAACATACTCAACCGGTACCTCAATCTGGGTAACGGCGTCTTTTTCCAACTGACGGATGTGACGCGCAGTCACACGACGACCGGTCTCAACCACCACGGCGCCATTGGCCACGATGTCAAAGGTCGCAGTTTCACCACGCAGACGCTCCGGCACCAGATCCATCATCAACTTGCCATCTTTTACTTCAAAACCGATGGTCTCGAAGAAGGTGGCCAGGATTTGTTCGGAAGTGAAGTCCAGGGCGCGCAGAATAATGGATGCTGGCAGTTTGCGACGACGGTCGATACGGACAAACAGGTTGTCTTTCGCATCAAACTCGAAGTCCAGCCAGGAGCCACGGTAGGGGATAACGCGAGCGTTATACAGTACCTTACCGGATGAATGAGTTTTGCCTTTATCGTGGTCGAAGAAGACGCCCGGGCTGCGGTGCAGCTGGGAGACGATAACCCGCTCGGTACCATTGATAACAAAGGTGCCGTTCTCGGTCATGAGCGGAATTTCGCCCATGTATACTTCTTGTTCCTTGATGTCTTTGACGGTGCCGGCAGCTGCTTCACGGTCGTACAGAACCATACGAAGCTTGACACGCAGCGGCGCGGAGTAGGTCACTCCACGGATCTGGCATTCTTTTACGTCAAATACCGGCTCACCCAGGCGATAGCTGACATACTGAAGCTCAGCACTACCGGAGTAACTGGTGATCGGGAAAACGCTACGGAAAGCGGCCTCTAGGCCATATTCACCTTCCGGGTCAGCCTCGATGAACTGCTTGAAGGAGTCCAGCTGAATGGACAACAGATAAGGCGTGTCCAGTACCTGGTCTCGCTTACCGAAGTCCTTACGAATGCGTTTTTTTTCGGTATAAGAGTAAACCATAGGGTTCCTCAGCTCGCTGATAAGTGACCCACTCTGTCCCGCGGGACAGCTCTGTCTCAACACCGTTTTGTGTTGGCCCGGACGAAAGAAGACAGTCCGGATTGCTGGTGCACCGAGAGTCGTAAACGGTGTGAAATGCTCTCAGTCTACAGCGCAAAAAGGCTGGTGAACAAAAATTCACCAGCCCTAGCCTGTTTTATCAGGCTAATCTACATAAATGCAGATTATTTGATCTCAACAGAAGCACCGGCAGCTTCCAGCTCTTTCTTCAGAGCTTCAGCTTCGTCCTTGGACACGCCTTCCTTCAGGTTAGCCGGAGCAGCTTCTACCAGATCTTTGGCTTCTTTCAGGCCCAGACCGGTAGCGCCACGAACGGCTTTGATAACGGCAACTTTGTTGGCGCCAGCAGCAGTCAGAACTACGTCGAACTCGGTCTTCTCTTCTACTGCTTCAGCAGCAGCCGGGCCAGCCATTACGGCAGCAGCGGCAGAAACACCGAACTTCTCTTCCATAGCTTCGATCAGCTCAACAACTTCCATTACGGACATGGAAGCAACGGCTTCGATGATTTGGTCTTTAGTGATAGACATGACAAAAATTCCTGATGTTGAATAAACTCAAACAGCCTAAATAGGCGAGAATCAAGCAGCAGCTTGTTTCTGGTCGCGAACAGCAGCGATAGTACGAACCAGCTTGCCAGCAGAGGCTTCTTTCATAGTCGCCATCAACTTCGCAATTGCTTCTTCGTAAGTCGGCAGCGTGGCCAGACGATCAATTTGTGCTGCGGCGATAAACTCACCGTTAAAAGCGCCAGCCTTGATTTCGAACTTTTGGTTCGCTTTGGCAAACTCTTTGAACAGACGAGCAGCAGCGCCCGGGTGTTCGTTAGAGAAAGCAATCAAGGTAGGACCGGTAAATGCGTCGTTCAGGCACTCGTATTCGGTACCTTCTACCGCGCGACGCAGCAGGGTGTTACGCACAACGCGCATGTACACACCGGCTTCACGAGCGGTTTTACGCAGGACGGTCATCTTGTCTACAGTTACACCGCGAGAATCGGCAACAACTGCAGAAAGAGCGCCTTTGGCAGCTTCGTTGACTTCAGCAACAATTGCCTTTTTGTCTTCGAGTCCCAATGCCATTGGCTTAACTCCTGGATTGAATCCGGGTCTATTGACCCAGTACTGACACATCCCCCCTACCTTTACAACAGAGGGGAACGATGCGGTAGCAGGATTCCAGAAGAGAAAGAATCTTTCTCGCTGGGTTTCCGGCACCGTCTACGCAGGAAACATTAAGGCTTTGCAGCCTCCTGCGGTCTTGGACGGAGGTCGAAACCCCCAACCAATCAAGGCGCAAAATTATAGATTAAATTTTGCGCCTTGTAAAACCCATCAATTAGGCCTGAGCTTCCAGAGAAGCTTGGTCTACGGCAACACCGGCACCCATGGTGGTGGAGATGCTGACTTTCTTGATGAATTGACCTTTGGCGGAAGAGGGCTTGCCTTTTTTCAGGGCAACCAGCAGAGCTTCCAAGTTTTCTTTCAGCTGAACTTCGTTGAAAGAAACCTTACCCAGAGTGGTATGGATGATACCATTCTTGTCGTTACGGTAACGAACCTGACCAGCCTTGGCGTTCTTGACTGCTTCGGCAACGTTAGGAGTTACAGTACCAACTTTCGGGTTCGGCATCAGGCCGCGCGGGCCCAGGATTTGACCCAGTTGACCAACAACGCGCATGGCATCCGGGGATGCGATAACTACGTCGAAGTTCATCTCGCCTTTCTTAACCAGATCGGCCAGGTCATCCATACCTACCAGGTCAGCACCGGCAGCTTTAGCTGCTTCGGCGTTTGCACCTTGAGTAAATACGGCAACGCGTACATCACGACCGGTACCGTGCGGCAGTACAGTAGCACCACGTACGTTCTGGTCAGATTTACGAGCGTCGATACCCAGGTTGACAGCAACGTCAACGCTTTCAACGAACTTGGCGGTAGCCAGTTCTTTAAGCAGGGCAATGGCTTCGTTGATGGAGTACTCTTTGGTACCGTCAACTTTTTCGCGAATAACGCGCATACGCTTGGAAAGTTTAGCCATTGTCTTAATCCTCCACTACCAGACCCATGGAACGAGCGGAGCCTGCGATGCAACGTACTTTTGCATCCAGATCGGCACCAGTCATATCCGGCTCTTTGGTCTTGGCGATTTCTTGCAGCTGAGCAACGGTCACCTTACCAACCTTGTCTTTGTTCGGCTTGGAAGAACCAGACTTGATGCCAGCAGCTTTCTTCAGCAGGAAGGAAGCAGGCGGAGTCTTGGTTTCGAAGGTGAAGGAACGGTCGCTGTAAACGGTGATCACGACCGGAGTCGGTGAACCTTTTTCCAGCTTCTCTGTACGAGCGTTGAACGCCTTACAGAATTCCATGATGTTAACACCGTGTTGACCCAGTGCAGGACCAACGGGAGGAGACGGGTTGGCTGCACCAGCAGCAACCTGCAGCTTGATATAAGCTGTGACTTTCTTAGCCATTAGGAAAATACCTCAAAAATGGGTTCTAGCGCCTCGGAGACTTGCTCCTGCAAACGGCTCCCCAACTAATAAAGGGGCAGCGAATTATAGAGATATTCGCTGCCCCTGACAACCGTTAAACGTACAGAATTCAATCAGCCTTTTTCGACCTGACCAAAATCCAGTTCAACAGGAGTAGAACGACCGAAGATCAGTACAGAGACCTTCACGCGGCTCTTCTCATAATCGACCTCTTCAACGGTACCGTTGAAGTCGGCAAACGGACCATCAGCAACCCGCACCATTTCACCCGGTTCAAACAGGGTTTTCGGACGCGGCTTGTCGTGGGCATCCTGCAGACGGTTCAAGATGGCATCGGCCTCTTTGTCGGAGATCGGTGCCGGACGGTCGGAAGTACCGCCGATGAAGCCCATGACACGCGGTACGTTACGCACCAGGTGCCATGTGGTTTCATCCATGATCATCTGGACCAGGACATAACCCGGGAAAAACTTGCGCTCACTCTTGCGCTTCTGGCCAGCACGCATCTCGACCACTTCTTCGGTCGGGACCAGTACTTCACCGAACATGTCTTCCATGCCATGCATCTTGATATGTTCACGCAGGGACTTGGCTACACGGCCTTCATAGCCGGAAAAAGCCTGCACGACATACCATCTCATACGTTGTTCACGTTGTTCAGTCATGGCTTATCCTTACACACCGGTAATCAGGTTGACCAACCAGACCAAGGCACCGTCCAGAACGAACAGCAGCAGCCCCATCACGGCGGTCACCGCCAGCACAATCAGGGTTGTCTGAATGGCTTCCTGACGGGTCGGCCATACGACCTTGCGGACTTCCAGGCGAGACTCACGGGCGAATGCCAGTGTTGCCTTTCCCTTGGTGGTTTGCAGGGCTACTGCACCAGCAGCAGCAATGACAACGACCACACCCAGGGCGCGGACGGCAGCGACAACATCGTTGAGCAGGTAATTACCCACTACAGCGGCCGCCAGGATAATGAAAACCAGGCCCCAAAGCAGGGTATCCTTGCTTCCGCCCTGGCTCTCAGAACTAACACTCATACAACCCACCTGTATCTGACGTAACCAAAGACACAAAAGCCCCGTACGAGACGAGGTATATGGCAGGGGCGGCAGGACTCGAACCCGCAACCATCGGTTTTGGAGACCGCTGTTCTACCAATTCGAACTACGCCCCTACACAAGAAAGCCCCTATTATAGGGGCTTTGCTTTATTTATGTAAGCCAAAGATTAAGCGATTACGCTGGCTACAACACCGGCACCTACGGTACGGCCACCTTCACGGATAGCGAAACGCAGGCCGTCGTCCATCGCGATCGGGGCAATCAGGGTAACAACCATTTTGATGTTGTCGCCCGGCATTACCATCTCTACGCCTTCCGGCAGTTCGATGGTACCGGTCACGTCGGTAGTACGGAAGTAGAACTGCGGACGGTAGCCTTTGAAGAATGGGGTATGACGACCACCTTCTTCTTTGGACAGTACGTACACTTCAGATTCGAACTTGGTGTGCGGCTTGATAGAACCCGGCTTGGCCAGTACCTGACCACGCTCTACGTCTTCACGCTTAACACCACGCAGCAGCGCGCCGATGTTCTCGCCTGCACGACCTTCGTCCAGCAGCTTACGGAACATTTCAACACCGGTACAGGTGGTAGAAACGGTATCTTTGATACCAACGATTTCTACGGTCTCACCTACTTTAACGATACCGCGCTCTACACGACCGGTAACTACGGTACCACGGCCAGCGATAGAGAATACGTCTTCGATAGGCATCAGGAACGGCTGGTCAATCGCGCGCTCCGGCTCCGGGATGTAGGTATCCAGGTGGCCAGCCAGCTCGATGATCTTCTCTTCCCACTGAGCGTCGCCTTCCAGCGCTTTCAGTGCGGAACCACGAACTACCGGCAGGTCATCACCCGGGAAGTCGTACTCGGTCAGCAGTTCACGAACTTCCATCTCTACCAGTTCGAGCAGCTCTTCGTCATCAACCATGTCACACTTGTTCATGAACACGATCATGTACGGGATACCAACCTGACGACCCAGCAGGATGTGCTCACGAGTCTGCGGCATCGGGCCGTCAGTCGCTGCTACTACCAGGATCGCGCCGTCCATCTGGGCAGCACCGGTGATCATGTTTTTAACGTAGTCGGCGTGACCCGGGCAATCTACGTGCGCGTAGTGACGGGTAGCGGTGTCGTATTCTACGTGGGAGGTGTTGATGGTGATACCACGCTCACGCTCTTCCGGTGCCTTGTCGATCTGGTCGAAGGCGAAAGCTTTACCACCGAAGTGCTTGGCCAGCACGTTGGTGATAGCTGCAGTCAGGGTGGTTTTACCGTGGTCAACGTGGCCGATGGTACCCACGTTAACGTGCGGTTTATTACGCTCAAATTTTTCTTTAGACATGATCGTCCCTCTAAACTAACGCTGAGTACGCGGTGGCAAGCTAACCACAGAACAGTTTATATGATGGATTTGAATCTGGTGGGAAAGAGAGAGGTACTGATGGCTGGTTCGCTTGCCGAACTCACCCTAGGGTGCGGCTCTGCTAACGCCTGAGCCATATCAGCATCTTGGAGCGGGCAGCGGGAATCGAACCCGCATCATCAGCTTGGAAGGCTGAGGTAATAGCCATTATACGATGCCCGCATTTCTCTAACCCAAAGAACTCAAACCGCAGAGAAATATGGTGGAGGGAGAAGGATTCGAACCTTCGAAGGCAGAGCCGTCAGATTTACAGTCTGATCCCTTTGGCCGCTCGGGAACCCCTCCAGACGCCAGATTGTCACAACGGTAATTCTGCTTGCACCCGTTGTGTTTATCGCTTTTGCACGGCAAATAGACGACAGACAGTCAAGCGTCGCGCATTTTATTGTAAGGTTTTGGGGGATGCAACCATTGAACCCGGCAAAATATGCTTTATTGCTGGGAAGTTTGCAAAAAAGCGGGGGCAAACAAGCCAATCCTGCTGCGTCCCTTGTCGCTCCCCCACCCTTGGTGTATGGTCGCCGTGCCCAAGAAACAGTGATGACACCATGACGACAGAGCATAACCCCTATCTGCAATTCACCCGCGAACAATGGGCGTTATTGCGCGATTCGGTCCCCCTGACCCTGACCGAACACGATCTGCAGACCCTGCGCGGGATCAACGAGAAGGTGTCATTGCGGGAAGTGGAAGAGATCTATCTGCCTCTCTCCCGCCTGCTCAATCTCTATGTCAAGGCCAAACAGCGTCGCAGCAGGGTGCTGGAGCAGTTCCTCGGCCAGTCCCGCGGCAAGGGCACCTATATCATCAGCATTGCCGGCAGCGTGGCGGGGGGCAAAAGCACCACGGCCCGTATTCTGCAGGCCCTGTTGGAGCGTTGGCCGGAACATCCGCGGGTGGAGCTGGTCACCACCGACGGCTTCCTCTATCCCAACAAGGTACTGGAAGAGCGCGGCCTGATGCGCCGCAAGGGGTTCCCTGAGTCCTACGACATTCGCCATCTGGTGGAGTTTGTCGCCAATATCCGCGCCGGTCACGAGAAGGTCGAAGCGCCGGTTTACTCCCACCTTATCTACGACATCATTCCCGATGAGAAGAAGGTGGTGGAGCAGCCGGACATCCTGATCCTGGAAGGGCTCAATGTGCTGCAAAGCGGCATGGATTACCCTCAGGAGCCCCATCGGGTCTTCGTGTCGGACTTCGTCGACTTCTCCATCTATGTGGATGCCGATGCCGAACTGCTGCGCACCTGGTATATCGAACGCTTCCTGAAATTCCGCAGCGGCGCCTTCTCGGATCCCGACTCCTACTTCCATAACTACGCCAAGCTGGCGGAGAGTGAGGCGACCCAGATCGCGAGCAACATCTGGCAAGATATCAACTATCTGAATTTGCAAGAAAATATCCTACCAACGCGTGAGCGAGCCAACCTGATCATGACCAAGGGCCATGAGCACGCCATCGAGCAGATCAAACTGCGCAAATGATGACAGCCATTGCCGGATAACGAAGAGGGGGCCCGCAGGCCCCCTCTTCTGTTTGGCATCATGAGTGGCCTTGCAGGCCCTCAGTCGCCCCGACGCAGGGAGAGCTCGCCCCCTAGATAGAATTTGATCCCTTCACCTGTCTCCAGTCGCAGGGCGCCACGATCGTCGATGCCACGGGCGATGCCGCGGATCTCCTGATCTCCCATCAGCAAGCGCACCGGACGGCCGGCAAAGTGATCGAGCCGATTCCACTCATCGACAAAGCTTGCCAACCCCTGTTGCTCAAAGGTGTGCAGCGCCCGCTGCAGATGGACGATCATCCGGGCCGCCAGTTGATTGCGATCCACCAGTTCCGGATTGATGTGGCGCAGCTCGGCCCAGGCCTGATCGATCTTCTCCCCTTCGCGGGCAGGCATCGCCAGATTGAGACCGATGCCGATCACCAGATGACAGCTGGCCCCGGCGCTACCGCTCATCTCTACCAGAATGCCCGCCAGCTTGCGGCCCTGATAGTAGAGGTCGTTCGGCCACTTGAGCTCGACCCCCTGATAACCAAGGGACTCCAGCGCTTCAACCACTGCCACGCCGACCGCCAGACTCAGCCCCATGGCCGCCGCCATGCCTTGCTCGAGTCGCCAGTACATGCTGAGGATCAGCTGGCAACCAAACGGCGAAATCCAGGGTTTGCCACGACGACCGCGCCCGGCGGTCTGACACTCGGCCAGACAGCTCTCGCCAGAGCGCAGCTCATTGACCCGATCCAGCAGGTGTTGGTTGGTCGAGCCAATGACCGGAAAACAGTGCACCGGTGCCATCGGGGCCAGTGCCTGCAGCTGCGCCTCGTCATAGAGCGCCATCGGCACCGCCAGCCGGTAGCCCTTACCGGTCAGGCTAAAGAGATCCAGCCCCAGCTCCTTGAGCGCCGCCATGTGTTTGCTCACCGCCGCCCGGCTGATGCCGAGCTGCTCACCCAGCTGTTCGCCGGAGTGAAACTGGCCGTCGCTAAGCAGAGTGATCAAGGTCTGTCTGATGGGAGTAAGGGTCATGAGAGCACCTCGTCGAGCCAGGTTTCACCATGCGCACCCATAAAACGCACCTCGTGCTCCAGCACCACGCCAAACGTCTGCTCCACGCTGTCACGGACATGAGCCGCCAGCGCGATCAGCTCCATGGCACTGGCGCCCCCCAGATTGACCAGCACCAGCGCCTGCTCCTGATGAACAGCGGCGCGGCCAATGGCGAAACCTTTCAGCCCGCACTGATCGATGAGCCAGCCTGCCGCCAGCTTGGACTGCCCTTCGCCAGCCGGATAGCAGGGCATCTGCGGATAGCGCGACTTGAGCGACTCCGCCAGCGCGGCAGGCACCACCGGATTTTTGAAGAAGCTGCCCGCATTGCCGAGTACGGCGGGATCCGGCAGTTTGGCCATGCGGGTGGCACAGACGGTATCGAAGATGGCCTGCGCCGAAGGCGCGTCACCGAGCGCCGCCAGCGGGCCATAGCCCAGCACCGGTTGCCACGCCTTGGGCAGTGTGAGCCCGACTGCGGTGATCAGGTGGGAGTCCTGATACTCGTGCTTGAAGATGCTGTCACGATACCCGAAGCGGCACTCTGCCGCCGCGATCCGTTCAATCTCGCCACTCTGCCAGTTGAACGCCTCGACATAGGCGCAGAAGTCGGCCAGCTCAACGCCATAGGCACCGATGTTCTGCACCGGCGCCGCACCGACCGTGCCGGGAATAAGCGCCAGATTCTCCAGCCCGAACCAGCCCTGTTGCAAGGTATGGCGCACCAGCTGATGCCAATCTTCACCGGCCGCCACATGGAGCAACCAGTTATCGCCACCATCTTCAGCGGTAATCCCCTTGAGCCGGTTGAGCACCACCAGACCGAGAAAATCGGTGGTGAAAAGCATGTTGCTGCCGCCGCCCAGATTGAGGCGCGGCAGCTGGTTGAACTGCGGATCGGCACGCAGGGTCGCCAGATCGGCAACCTGCTCCACCTCGGCCAGCCAGAGGCAATACGCATCGAGGGCAAGGGTGTTGAGCTTCAACAAGGAGGCGTTGGCATTCAGTTTCATCGGTCTATCCCGGCTTGGTGCAAGGGCGCAGTCTACCTCAAGTTGCCCCATGACGAAAAACCCGAGCCCTTTTCGGGGGAATAGCAGTGGTTTAGAGTAGGCGACTTCAACTGCTGAGGAACAACTCATGAACAACCAGTTTGCCGTCATCGGCCTGGGCCTGTTTGGCAGCGCGCTGTGCGAAGAGCTGCAACGGCAAGATGCAGAAGTACTGGCCATCGATATCGACGAGAGCAAGACCCGGCAAATCGCCGCCCTCTGCAATCACGTTATCGTGGCGGATGCTACCGACGAGGCCACCGTAGCCGAGCTGGGACTGGCCAATTTCGATATCGTCTTCGTTGCCATCGGTGACAACCTGGAGACCAGCATCCTCACCACCCTCGTCTTGAAAGAGGCAGGCGTGAAGAAGGTGTGGGTCAAGGCGCGCGACAAGTTCCACGCCAAGATCCTGCAGAAAGTGGGCGCCGACAAGGTGATCAACCCGGAGTGGGACATGGGCCGCCGGGTCGCCCAGAGCATGCTGGACAACCGGCTGTTCGACTATCTGGAGCTGGGCCACGACATGGTGCTGACCGAGTTCGTGATTGGCCTGCAACAGAACGGCCGGGAACTGGGCGACTTCCACCTGCTGCAACAGAGCGATTTCCAGCTGCTCGCCATCAAGCGTGGTGATGTGCTGCACAACGTGCTGACCGGCAAGATGGAGCTGCAACTGGGCGACATCCTGATCCTGGCGGGCAACAAGCACGCTATCGACCACTGGCTCGAAACTCTATGATCAACTGGCGCAGCAGCTACGCCTTCGCCCTCCATCGGGAGCAGGACTCTCGCTGGAGCGAAGCCCGGCTGATCCTCGGCAGCTTTCTGATCATTCTGCTGATTGGCACCATCTTTCTGGTGCAACCCTCCAGCCACAATGGCGAGGTTACCTTCGTCAACGCCCTGTTTACCGCCACCTCGGCCATCAGCGTGACAGGTCTTGGCGTGGTGGATACCGGCACCGCCTTCACCCTGCAGGGGCAGATTTTCCTGCTGATGCTGATGGAGATCGGAGGTCTGGGCCAGATGACCATGACCCTGCTGCTGATCGCCATCTTCAGCAAGCGGGTCGGTCTGCGCCAGCAGGTGCTGGCCAAGGAGGCGCTGGGACAGGAGGGCTCGGTCAACATCATCCAGCTGGTCAAACGGATCGTGCTGTTCGCCTTTATCGCCCAGCTGATTGGCACCGGCATCATGGCGATCCGCTGGGTGCCCGAGATGGGGTGGGTGCACGGCCTCTATGTCAGCTTCTTCCACGCGGTCTCAGCCTTCAACAACGCCGGGTTTTCGCTGTTTGCCAACAACCTGATGGACTATAGGGACGACCCCATCATCAGCCTGACCATCGCCGGTCTGCTGATCCTGGGGGGGATCGGTTTTACCGTCATCGTCGATCTGGTGCGCAACCGCCGCTGGCGCAAGCTGAAGCTGCACAGCAAGCTGATGCTGCTGATGACCCCGGCGCTGCTGCTGGCCGGTACCCTGATGTTCTGGCTGCTGGAACACAACAACCCCGGCACCCTCGGCAAGGCCGGTGTCGGTGGCCAGCTGCTGGCTGCCTTCTTCCAGTCTGCCAGTGCCCGTACAGCCGGTTTCAATACCATAGATATCGGGCTGATGACCCCGGCGGCATTGCTGTTCCTGATGATGCTGATGTTTATCGGTGCCGGTGCCACCTCAACCGGTGGTGGTATCAAGGTCACCACCTTCGCCGTGGTGCTGCTGGCGACCAAGGCGTTTCTGACCAAACGGCCCCATGTCACCGCTTTTGGCCGCACCCTGTCGCCCCAGATCGTGACCCGCTCGCTGGCCATCATTATCGTCAGCACCATGGTGCTGATGCTGGCGATGTTCCTGCTGATGGTGACCGAGGATCTGCCGTTCGACAAAATCATGTTCGAGACCATCTCGGCATTTGCCACCGTCGGCCTCTCTACCGGCATCACCGCCTCCCTGAGCGAGCCGGGCAAGCTGATCCTGGTGCTGGTGATGATCTGCGGCCGTCTCGGCCCGCTGACCCTGGCCTTTATGCTGGCCCGCCCGGTCGAGACCCGCATCCGTTATCCGGAAGAGAACGTCTATACCGGCTGACCGGTTATGAAAACGGGGCCGCCACTGGCTGCCCCGTTTTTTTATTCGGCTTGTTGCTGCGCCTTGAGCCAGCGCCCCGGGCTCACCCCCAGCTCCCGCTCGAATGCCCGACCAAAGGCAACACTGCTGCTGTACCCCGCCCCCAGCGCCACCTGCACCATAGGCTCCCCCGCCAGTAGTTGCTGACAGGCTCGCGCCATGCGCCAGTGGGTCAGATAACCCAGCGGCGCTTGACCAACCCGCTCCTGAAACCTCGCAGCAAAGCGGGCCCGCGACATGCCGGCCTCCCGCGCCAGCGTGGCCACCGTCCAGGGTTCATCCCCACGCTGATGCATCACCGAGATCGCCTTGGCCAACTGGGGATCGGAAATACCTGCCAGCATCCCCTGCTGACACCCCCCTTGCTCGACCAGATGACGCAGCAGCAGGATCAACAGTACCTCCAGCAAGCGGGAGACCAGCGGATCCTGCCCGTAGCGGGGGTGAAACGCCTCGTCAAACAGCTGACTCAGCACCGGCGTCAGGGCAGGCAACTCCCTTAGCGGCAGCACCAGCGAGCCCGGTAATGCCAGTTGCAACGGCGATGCGCCCCCCTTGCCGAATGCGACATTGGCGCACACCAAATCGCAACCCCCCAACGTTCTGGGTTCAAGCTTGTGAGGACGCCCCCGAGGGAACAGGATCAGGGTCGGCTCCTCGAGCAGCAAGCTGGCGACCCCCTCTTCACGCAACATGACGGCGCCGCTGCGCAGCAGATGAAGATGTCCGCCACTCGGGTAATCATCACTGGAGGAGTTCTGGCACAGGTTGCCGGCGAAGAAGATCTTGGCTTCGGGGGAGGCATGAACCAACAGGGCAGAGAGCGGATCCATATTTGAGACGAATAGTATTTATTTGCAGACGATGAGTGATAAAACGTATCACGAATGACGGCACACTGTCTCCCGTACCTTCACTACCACAGGAGAAGATCATGAGCCGTATCCAACCCGTATCCCAGCCGCAACCCGCAGCCGCCCAGACCCTGGCCACCCTGCAACGCAATCTGGGCATGGCGCCCAACCTCTACGCCACCCTGGCCCACTCGCCAGCCCTGCTCAATGGCTTCCTGGGCTTTGCCGAGGCGCTTGGCAAGGGGCGCCTCACTGCCCGACAACGGGAGTTGCTGGCACTGGCCATAGGTCAAGCCAACGCCTGCCAATACTGTTTGTCTGCCCACACACTACTGGCGGGCAAGGCCGGATTCTCGGCTCAGGAGATCCGGGCTGCCCGGCTCGGCCAGGCCTCGGCTCCCCTTGATCACGCCCTGCTGCAACTGGCAACGGCACTGGTCAGTCAGCGCGGGGTGATCAGTGACGAGCAGCTTGCTAGCGCCCGTGCCGCAGGCGTAGATGACGAGCTGCTGCTGGAGGTGCTCGGCCAGGTGGTCGTCAATACCCTGACCAACTATGGCAACCACCTGGCAGCGACCGAGATCGACTTCCCGCCCGTCACTCTGACCCCTTAAACAAGGAGCCCCCCCCATGCAACAACATGACAAAGGCTTTCTGGTCGCCCTGGCGGGCGTGGTAATGACCCTGCTCTGGATCGGCGTCTTCAAGTTTACCCCGACAGAGGCAGCCGCCATCAAACCACTGGTAGCCAGCCACCCCTTGATGAGCTGGCTCTATGGCCCCCTGTCGGAACAGAGCGTATCGAACCTGATCGGGGTGGTCGAGATAGTGATCGCCATCGGACTGGTCGTGGGTCTGTGGCAACCTCGCATCGGTTACTGGTGCAGCATGGGGGCTATCGTCACCTTCCTGGCGACGCTGAGCTTCCTGCTGACCCTGACAGGTGTCTGGAAAGTGGTTGATGGCGTGCCAGTCACCGAGTTCTTCCTGTTCAAGGATCTGGTGTTTCTCGGTGTGGTGCTGCACTACCAGCACAGGATCCGTGCCAGCTTGTCCACTCAGGCAGCCTGACAACAATGCCTTTGGCGCCCAGGATGGGCGCCTTTTTTCGTTATGCCGCCCTGGTCTGGCGCTTGCTGGCCGTCTTGCGCGGTCGGGGCCCGCCAGTCGTGCTGGCCGCCGGACTCTTGCGCCTGGTAAAACGCCGCTTGCCGGCACCCGGCGCCTCCTTGGGCAGGGCGCTGAAGCTGGCGCCGGAGTCCTGCCGCGCCCCTTCAATCAGGCCGTTAAGCTGCTCGGTGAGCGGCCCCATAAACTGCTGGTAGCTGCCGTGGCGCTCGGCGATCTGGCCAAGGCTCTGCTCCCACAGCGCAGTCATATCCGGCGTGGTAGCGGTGGCTGGCAACGCCTGAACCAGCGCCCGCCCGGTCGGGGTCGCCTTGATGCTCTTGCCCTGACGCACCAGAAAGCGGCGCTTGAACAACAGGTCGATAATGCCTGCTCGGGTCGCTTCTGTGCCGAGGCCATCGGTGTCGCGCAGGGTCTTGCGGATCTCGGGATCCTGCACATAGCGGGCGATGCCGGTCATGGCCGCCAGCAGGGTGGCATCGGTGAACGACTTGGGCGGCTGGGTCATTTTCTCCTGCAGTTCGCCCCGCTCGCAGAGCAGTTGCTCTCCCTCTTTCAGGGCAGGCAGCGTGCCCGCCTTCTCTTCGTCGTCATCCTCTTCTACCCCGAGCAGTGCCTTCCAGCCCGCTTTGAGAATGCGCCGTGCCTTGGCCTGAAACAGACCACCGGCGATGCGCAGCAGCACCTTGCTGTCGTTGTATTCGAACGGGGGATAGAACTGCAGCAGGTACTGGCGGGCAATCAGGCCATAGAGCTTCGCCTCGTCGGCCCCCAGCGTACCGGGATTGCCCTGCTTCTCGGTGGGAATGATGGCGTGGTGGGCATCCACCTTGCTATCGTTCCACGCCTTGCTGCGGATCTTGCAGTCCGCCTCGGCAACTGCCTTGGCCAGCGCGGGCGCTGTGGCGGCGATGGCACCGCGCACCTGCTCGGCCCGCTTGAAATGGTCGGTCGGCAGATAGCGGCTGTCGGAGCGCGGATAGGTGATGAGCTTGTGACGCTCGTAGAGGCTCTGGCAGATATCGAGCACCCGCTTGGCATCCATGCCGAACCGCTTGGCGGCATCGATCTGCAGGCTGGAGAGGTTATAGGGCAGCGGCGCCGCCTGCTTGCGGGCCTGCTCCTCCACCGATTCGACCTGTGCGGGTTGGCCGTTGATCCGGCTCACCACCTTGTCGGCCAGCGCCCGGTTGAGCACCCGCCCCTCCTCGTCCTGCCATGGCAGACAGGCTTCCGATGGCAGCCACTTGGCGGTGAAGCGCTCATTGCTATCGGTCAGCAGATGGGCCAGCACCTCGTAGAAGGGTTTGGGGACGAAGGCCTCGATCTCGAGATCACGCCGCACCACCAGCCCGAGCAGCGGGGTCTGCACCCGACCAACCGAGAGCAGTTCACTGCAACCGGCCTTGCGCCCGAGCAGGGTATAGGCGCGGGTCATGTTGATGCCGTAGAGCCAGTCGGCCCGACTACGGGCCAGCGCGGAGACCGCCAGCGGCACGAACTCCTTGTTGTCTCTGAGCTTGTCGAGGGCGCGGCACACCGCGGGCGGGTTGAGATCGCTGATGAGGCAACGCTGCACCGGCTTGGTCTTCGGGTAACCGAGAAAGTCGATCACCTCGTCCACCAGCAGTTGCCCTTCCCGGTCCGGGTCACCGGCGTTGACCACGCAGTCCGCCTGCTTGATCAGCCGCTTGATGACGGTGAGCTGGGTTTTGGTCTTGGGCTTGGCCACCAGCTGCCACTGGGCGGGGATGATGGGGAGATGCTCCATCCGCCACTGCTTGAAGGCAGCGTCATAGGCATCGGGCTCGGCCTGCTCCAGCAGATGGCCGATACACCAGGTGACCACATCCCCCTGGGCTGTTTCGATAAAACCGTCGCCCTTCTTGTGGGGCTTGGGCAGGGCATCGGCAATGGCGCGGCCCAGCGTGGGCTTCTCGGCAATAAAGAGTCGCATCGGTGACTACCTGCAATACTGTATATGCAGACAGTATACAACTGCCACCGCGAAAGCCCAACTGCCCCTATTCGTCGAACGGGTGATCGTGGATGGCGGCAAACAGCCGCGCCTGATTGAGCAGCGGCGCATAGTGGAAGGCATTTTCGCCATCTTCCGCCAGCAGGTAGTCGGTCAGCTGTTCGCGCACAGCCTCTTGCAGGGTCTCCAGCTTCCACGGCTTGGCAAGGTAGTAGTGCAACCCCCCGCGATTGACCGCTTCGACGGTGGCCTCCAGCCCCGCTTGTCCGGTCAGCAGCAATTTGCGGCTGGCACGGGTGGAGGCTCGCCGGTTCAGCTCCACCAGAAAATCGACCCCCAGGGTTCCCGGCATGATGTGGTCACAGAGGATCAGCGCCAGCTTGTTACCGTCGCGCTCCCACTCCTCCACCACCGCTCGCGCCTCATCGACACTCTCGGCAGCCTCCAGTTCGAAGTGGGAACGGAACGGGGCGAGATCATGGATCACCGCATCCAGCACCTCACGCTCATCGTCCACACACAGGATCAGATAGTGTTTGTTCATTGCTCCTCCTTGGCGACATGGTTTGGCACGCCGCGCGATTGATGCTGGCGACGGCTCAGGCAGCATGCTCCTTGTTGTGATGAGGTTCGCCCCCGTAACCGGCCTGCCCCATGCCGTCCAGCGGTAGACAGACCCGCATCCGGGTGTAACGGCCCGGTTCGGAGGCCACCTCGATCCGGCCGTGGTGCTGTTGCACTATCTGCAGCGAAACGCTCAGACCAATCCCGAGGCCGAAATGTCCCTCCCGCTTGGTGGTGAAGTTGAGATCGAAGATCCGCTGCCACAGCTCGGGCTCGATGCCGCAACCACTGTCCTCGATCTCTACCATGACCCACTCGGGATCCAGCAACCCGGTGCGGATGGTGAGTCGCCCCGGGCCGCTCATGGCATCCAGACTGTTGGCGATAAGGTTGGTCCACACCTGCTGCAGGGCGATGGGGTGACAGCGCACCAGCGGCAACGGCTGGTACTCCTTGCAGAGCTCATGATGCTTGAGGCGGTTTTCGAAAATCATCAGGGTATCTTCCAGTCCCTCGTGCAGGTCCACCAGCGAGGGGTCGAGCCGATCCTGCCGGGCATACTGCTTGAGGCTCTTGACCAGATCGCCGATGCGACGGGCACACACTTCGATATTGCGCAGGAAGCTGCCGGTCTGCTGGAACAGCTCCAGCCGGGAGAGCAGCGCCTCCCGCTCGTCGGCAGTGCGGCTGGCAAACCAGCGCTGCCAGTTCAGCTCGTCATCCAGATTCATCTGCACCGCCAGCCGCGCCTGCTGGCGGTCACCAAAGCGCCCCTCCGCCTGCCGGGTCTTGTCACGGATCTCGCTGGTCGAGACCGGCTGGGAGGAGAGCGCCTGACAGAGGGTCTGGTTGCCCAGACCCTTGATGGGGGCGGGCAGTTCGAGATTGACCAGATCGGGGATGGCGGCCCGCAGGGTCTCGCTGCCACGGATAATAGCCGCCACCGGGTTGTTCAGCTCGTGGGCGACACCGGCCACCAGCTGACCCAGCATCGCCATCTTTTCGCTCTCCACCAGCTGGGCGTGAGCGGCATCGAGGGAGTTGAGGGTCTGTTGCAGCCGCATCTCGGTGCGGATGCTGTTTTGCAGACGGCGGTTGAAGTGGCGCAGCAGCAGGTTGGTAAAGGAGGGGAGCAGTTCGCTGCGCGCCTGCATCACCCGGGAGAATTGCAGCTTATCGAGCTTGATCACCTCGGCACCGGTCAGAGTCACGCCGGTGGTGAAGGCGGGTTCTCCAGTCACAAATGACATGCCCCCCACCAACGAGCCGGTGCGGTAGTGCACCACCTCCTGATCGATCCCCTGCTCGTCCCGCTTGCGCAGCACCACCTCCCCCTTGGCGATAAACCAGAGGAAGCTGTTGGGCTCCCCCTCGCGGGTCAGCACATGGCCCGGGCTGTAGTGGCGGCAGACCCGCTCCTCGTCATTGCCCTCGAAAAACTGGTAGAGGCCGTCGATCACCACCCGCGACAGCTCTTCATCGCTGCAGTGGGTGTAATCCATAAAGCCCTGCCGATAGGCTGCCAACTGGCGATCGACATGGGCTCGCAGCAGCTTCTGGTTGTCGAGCACGGCGGCATAGCTCAGCAGATCCGCCTCGGGACGCTGCAATACAAAGTGGCTCGCCTGCTCGATCACCGCCCGGCGCAGGCTGCCATCGCGCCAAGGGCGTTGCAGGTAGTAGTCGAGACGACCTAGGTTCACCGCCTCGATGATCGACTTCATCTCCGGCTGGCTGCCCAGCAGGATCTTGCGGCACGCCTCGTGACGGCTGCCGAGGCGGATCAGAAAATCAGCCCCTCGCCCATCCCCCAGCTCGCTGTCACACACCACCACTGCGGGTGGCTGCCCCTTTCGATCCAGTTCGTCCAAGGCCAGCTCCGCCGCCCCCTGACCGACTACCACCACCAGCGCGAAATGGCCGAGCAGCGGAGCCAACTCCTGTTCGAATTCGGCCAGCAGTTGCACGTTGGCGGCGACACACAGCAGTGAGAAAGGGCTCATCAGCGACACTCCGTTGAGGCTCACTGCTCACTATATCAGCGAATCTTGTGGGGTTTTGCGAGGGGGCTAACAGCTGTCGCGGAAAGTGCACAAATAAATAAAACAGAAAAAACTGAATTTAATTCGATAAATATGCAAACAACAAAACAAAAGACAAAATGTGACAACAATCAAAAATATAAACCATGATGGAGGTCAACGCCTTATCCCTATCATTACTACTACTATTGGACTAGTACTATGTAGGTAATTATTGACCGTAGGAAAACGCCGCCATGATTGGAAAACTGATAAGAAAAACCTGGTTCTGGCTCCTGCTGCTCGGGGCCCTGCTGGGTGTCGCGGCACTGGGTGTCACCGTGACCGTGCTGCACAAGACCAGCTCCACCGAATTCTGCGTCTCCTGCCACTCCATGCAGACTCCGCTCGCCGAGTATCAGGGCAGTGTCCACTTCCAGAACACCAAGGGGATCCGCGCCGAGTGCGCCGACTGCCACATCCCGGGCGACCCCACCTCCTACCTGTGGACCAAGATCCGCGCCGTGAAGGATATCTATCACGAGGCGATCGGCACGCTGGATACCCCGGAAAAGTATGAAGCCCACAAGCTGCGGATGGCCCAGTCCGTCTGGGACGAGCTGAAAGCCAACGACTCCGCCACCTGCCGCAGCTGCCACAGCTACGAGGCGATGGATATTCTGGCCCAGCGCCCCAATGCCCGTGCCGAGCACCCGATCGCCATCAAGGAAGGCCAGACCTGTATCGACTGCCACCGTGGTGTCGCCCACATCATGCCTGACATGAGCGGCCTGGCTGCCGCCGGTGCCAGCGAGCTGGCGCAGGCTGCGGCCCAGACTCCGGCCAACGTCACCACCCGCTACGCCATCGCCACCACCCCGCTGTTCCTCGATGCCGCCGCCAAGACCGACGAAGGCACCCTGATGCCCTCCACCAAGGTGGAAGTGCTGGCCAACGAAAACGGCCGCGCCAAGGTGCAGATCGAAGGCTGGCAACAGGATGGTGTGAGCGAAGTGTTCTACGCCGCACCGGGCAAACGGATCCTCAGCGTACTGGTCGGCGATGCCGCCAAGAAAGCGCTGGTCACCGGCCAGAGCGAAACCGACAGCGCCACCAACCTCACCTGGCATCAGGTCAAGCTGACCGCCTGGGTCGACCAGAGCCAGCTTATCGGCGATCAGGGCAAGCTGTGGCAATACGCCTCCACCCTGATGTCCAACAACTGTACCGGTTGCCACGGCCTCACCGCGCTGGATCACTTCAACGCCAACCAGTGGATCGGCGTCATCAAGGGGATGGAATCTCGTACCTCCCTGACCCCGGAACAGGCTCGCATGTTGACCCAGTATGTCCAGAAACACGCCAGTGACATGAGCGCGGCCCACTAAGGCTGGCACAGAGGAAAACCGTTATGACTTTTTTCAATGACAACAAGACCAATCTGTCCCGCCGCAACCTGCTCAAGGGGCTCGGCGCCTGCGCAGCCCTGCCCCTGCTCGGCGGCATTTTTCCCAAGAGTGCGCTGGCACAAGCCATCAGCACCGCATTGAGCCAATTCCCGACCCTGGTGCCCGCCCAGAAGGGTATTCTGACCGGCGCCCACTGGGGTGCCTTCGAGGCGATCGTCGAAGATGGCCGCATGGTGCGCGTCCAGCCGGTAGCCGATGATCCGGCGCCGAACGATCTCATCGATACGGCGCCGTTCCAGGTGCACGCCAAGAACCGCATCAAATATCCCATGGTTCGCAAGAGCTGGCTGGAGCACGGCCCGGGTGCCAAGCCCGAGCTGCGCGGTACCGACGAGTGGGTACGAGTGAGCTGGGACAAGGCGATTGAACTGGTGGCCGGTGAAATCCAGCGCGTGCAGAGTGACTTCGGTCCGCAGGCGATCCACGCCGGTTCCTACGGCTGGAAGAGTGTCGGCATGTTCCACAACAGCCGCACCCTGCTGCACCGCCTGATGAACCTCTCCGGCGGTTTCACCGGTTATGCCGGTGACTACTCCACCGGTGCGGCCCAAGTGATCATGTCCCACGTGATGGGCTCCATCGAGGTGTACGAGCAGCAGACCGCCTGGCCCAACGTGGTGGAGAACGCCGAACTGGTGGTGCTGTGGGGGGTCAACGCCCGGGTCACCCTGAAGAACAGCTGGAACATGCCGGATCACGAAGGTCAGGCCGGCTTCATGGCGCTGAAAGAGAAGGGCACCCGCGTCATCAGCATCGACCCCATCTACAACGAGACCGCCAAGCTGGTCGGTGCCGAGTGGATTGCGCCGAACGCCTACACCGACGTGGCCATGATGCTGGGTGTGGCCCACACCCTCTACAGCGAGAAGAAGCACGATCAGGCCTTCCTCGATCGCTATACCGTCGGCTTCGACAAGTTCCTGAACTACCTGCTCGGCAAGGATGACGGCCAACCGAAGAGCGCCGAATGGGCGAGCACCGTCTGCGGCGTCGATGCCAAGGTGATCCGCCAGCTGGCTCTCGACATGGCCGCCAAGCGCACCATGATCATGGCCGGTTGGGGGATGCAGCGTCAGCAACACGGCGAACAGCCGAACTGGATGCTGGTGACCCTGGCCTCCATGCTGGGCCAGATCGGCCTGCCGGGCGGCGGCTACGGCTTCAGCTACCACTACTCCTCCGGTGGCAGCCCCACCGCCAAGGGCGGCATTCTGGCGGGTATCTCCGCCGGCAACGCACCGAAGAACAGCCCGGCCCCGATCCCGGTGGCCCGCATCGCCGACTGTCTCGCCAACCCGGGCAAGACCATCGACTTCAACGGCCGCAAGGTGACCTATCCGGACATCAAGCTGATCTACGTGGCGGGCGGCAACCCCTTCCACCACCATCAGGACACCAACAACCTGCTGCAGGCGTGGCGCAAGCCGCAGACCGTGATCGTTCACGAGCCTTACTGGACCGCTACCGCCAAGCACGCCGATATCGTGCTGCCGGTCACCACCAGCTACGAGCGCAACGATCTGGAGATGGGCGGCGACTACTCCCAGCGCTATGTGTTCCCGATGCATCAGTGCGTGCCGCCCCAGTTTGAAGCCCGCAACGACTTCGACATCTTCAGCGCCATCGCCGCCAAGCTGGGCGTGCAGGAGCAATACACCGAAGGCAAAGACGAGATGCTGTGGCTCAAGCAGATGTACGACGGCATGGCGGCGCAGGCCCGTGGTGCCCGCGTGGCGCTGCCGCCGTTCAACATGTTCTGGGAGTCCAACAACTACATCCGCTTCCCGATCCCCGAGGCCAACCGCCAGTGGATCCGTCACGCCGATTTTCGCGAGAATCCGCTGCTCAACCCGCTCGGCACCCCGTCCGGCAAGATCGAGATCTTCTCCAACACGGTAGCCGGGATGGGTTACACCGACTGCGCCGGTCATCCCAAGTGGTATGAGCCCAAGGAGTGGGTGAAGAGCGAGGTGGCGGCGCGCTATCCGCTGTCGCTCAACACTTCCCACCCGACCCAGCGGCTGCACTCCCAGCTCGACAACACCCCGCTGCGGGACAAGTTCGCCATCGCCGACCGCGAGGCAATCATGATCCATCCGCTGGATGCCAAGGCTCGTGGCATCGCCCAGGGGGATCTGGTGCGCGCCTTCAACGAGCGCGGCCAGATTTTGGTGGGCGCCCTGCTCTCCGAGGATGTGCGCCAAGGGGTGGTGCGGATCTGCGAAGGGGCCTGGTATGACCCGGCCAAGCCGGGCGAAGCGGGCAGCATCTGCAAGAACGGCAACGTCAACTGCCTCACCTTCGACGAAGGCTCGTCCAGTCTGGCGCAGGGCAACTGCGGCCACATGGCCCAGCTGCAGATCGAGAAGTACACAGGCCCGGTGCTGGCCAACACCGCCCACGCGGTACCGGCCAACGGCTAAGGCGATTGCCACCCAATAAAAACGGCGCCATCAAGGCGCCGTTTCTTTATCTGCCTGCCAAAGCTCAGGCATGGTCGGGACGGGTTTAGAACTCCCCTTCCTCCATATACTCCTGCGCGCACTCAACCAGCTGCGGCCACAGCTCTTCCGGCACCCAGGCGTCCGGGTCATCTTCGTCCCCGTCGTACTGGCTCCAGAAATAGCGGCGCAGGCCGGAGGCAAACTCGTCGCTGATCTCGGCCAGCTCCGAGAGCGGCCCCAACCAGGCGATGCGACGCAGGCCGGAGGCGAGATCGTTGATGGCATCCATCAGGGTGCGATCGTCGAAGCTCTGCTCCACCAGCAGGGTGAAGCGCTCGCGCGCCTGCTCGGTCTGCTCCTCGTCCAGCTCGCCCACATCGGCCAGCAAGTCGACAAAATCTTCCAGAAGGAACGCGATCAGGCCATCCCTGTCTTCAAACCACTGGATCTGGGCGCCCTTGACCCCCAGCACAGAGGCATCAAACGAATCGTCAAGGTGACACAGTGCCCACGGATCGTCGGTCATGCTTCTCTTCCTCAGGCTAAAACAAATGCCATATGTTATGCCTAGCTCTCGACTCTTGCCACCTTGGGCAACGAGAGGGAGGCGGCCAGACCGCCCAGTTCGGCGCGGCCCATGATGAAACTGCCCCGATAGGCTTCCGCCAGATCGGAGACGATATTGAGGCCCAGGCCCGAGCCCGGCACCTTCTCGTCGAGCCGCACCCCGCGCAGCACCGCCTTGGCGATCTGATCCTCGCTCATGCCGGGGCCGTCATCCTCGATACGCAAGGTGATCCAGCCCCCCAGCTCGGCGCTGGAGATGCGCAGCTCGCTGGCAGACCACTTGAAGGCGTTCTCCAGCAAATTGCCCACCATCTCGTCGAAATCCTGCTCCTCCACCCCGACCGCCAGATTGGCGGGCACTTGCAGATCCACCGTCTTGCCCGGATAGAGGCGGGAGAAGGCGCGGCAGATATACTCCACCCGCGCCCGCACCGGGGTCGAGACCCCGAGGATCTTGGCAGCACCGGTCACCCGCGCCTTGCCGAGGTGGTAGTCGATATGGCGCTGGATCTGGTCGAGCTGCTCGCCGATGGCGGCCTGATCCTCCGGCGGCAACTGGGCCACCTGATTGCGCATGATGCTGAGCGGCGTCTTGAGGGCGTGGGCCAGATTGCCGGTGTGGGATCGCGCCCGCTGCAGCAGCTCGCCGTAGTGGTGCAGCAGCCGGTTGATATCCTCCACCAGCGGCTGGATCTCCAGCGGATAGCGCAGCCGGAATCCCTCCTGATGACCCTCGTGAACCCGCCCCAGTTCGCGGCGCAGCAGGTGCAGCGGCCGCAAGCCGTAGACGATCTGGAACATGAAGCCGAGCACCAGACCGGCGGCGGCAAAGCCGAGGCCGAGGAACAGGCTGATGCGGGTCTTGTTGAGGGTCTGGGTCAGGGCGCTGCTGTCCTTGGCCATCACCAGAGTGAACACCCGATCCGAGCCTGGCAGCAGTACGGTGCGGGTCATGATCAGCAGCGGCTCCTTGTTGGGCCCCTTGCCGACGAAGAGGTCGGGATCGCCAAACGCCGACTTGAGGCCGTCGCTCTTCAGATTGGTATCCCACAGGGAACGGGAGCGCCCCACCACATCGCGGCCCAACTCCAGCTGCCAGTAGTAGCCGGAGTAGGGTTGATTGAAGCGGGGATCGGAGAGGGAGCCGGTGACCACCGGCAGGCCGGTTTTGGCCACTTCCAGCCGGGAGAGCAGATCATAGAGCTGCAGGCGCAGGCCGTCGGCCTCCGCCTCCTGCCAGTAGTTGCGCATCATGGTCTGCAGGCTGAAACCGGTGGCGAACAGAAACAGCCCGCACCACACCAGCGCGATGGCGACCAGTCGCCCCCGCAGGGTTCTGACCAGCCTCATTCGTTGATCCGGTACCCGAGGCCGCGCACTGTCTCAATCAGATCGGGGTTGGTTTTCTTGCGGATCCGGCCGATGAACACCTCCACGGTATTGGAGTCACGGTCAAAATCCTGAGCATAGATGTGGTCGATCAGCTCGCTGCGCGACACCACCTTGCCCCGATGCTGCATCAGGTAACCCAGCACCCGGAACTCGTGGGCGGTCAGCTTGATGGGGGTTCCTTCGTACCACACCTGCGACGCCGCCATGTCGAGCCGCACTCCGCCAATCTCCAGAATGGAGCTGGCGTTACCCGCCGCCCGGCGCACCAGCGCATGGACCCGCGCTACCAGCTCGGCCACCTGGAACGGCTTGGTAAGGTAGTCATCGGCACCGGCGTTGAGCCCCTCTATCTTCTCGTGCAGCTGACCACGGGCGGTCAGCACCAGCACAGGGGTATCTATCCCCTTGCTGCGCCACTCCTTCAGCACGCTCAAGCCATCGCGCCCCGGCAGGCCGAGGTCGAGAATGATGGCGTCGTAGGGTTCGGTCTCACCGAGGAAACCGGCCTCGTTGCCATCGTGGCAGAGGTCGGTGACAAAGCCGGAGAGGCGCAGCTGTTCGGCCAGCTGACCAGCCAGAATTTTTTCGTCTTCAACAATCAGAATTCGCATGAACAGGCTTCCACACAGGGGTTATTCATCATCCTCGACCAGGGGCTTTGGCGGTTCGAACAACCGCTCCAGATGGTGGCCCTTGGCCCACACCAGCTCAAGGTTGTCGGCCCGATAGGCCACCTTGATCACGCTGTTTTCCCGATCGATGACTCGCAGTTCATAGAGCCAGATACCATCCTCTTCCCCCAGATCCACCCGCAACACCCGCACCGGCAATCTGGCCGCCACCTCCATCATTTCATGGAAGGGCCGAACCCGTCCCTCATGGACAGCTTGCTGCAGCATGGCTTCATCAGGCGTGACCGCCTGTGCCAGCAACGGCAGCAATAACCCAAGCAGAGGGAGCGCTCTATTCATGGATGATTCATCTCCAAAAACCTAACATAATGGCGTTTATAGTCTGCCAGCCATGAATCCGGAATGAATATGATCCCGCGCAGTTTCCTGCTGATCCTTTGCCTGTTGAGTGCCACAAGCTGGGCGGCCCAGAGCCGTCTCGACATGGCCGGGCTGGTCAAACTCCTGCTGGCGCAAGGGTATCACGACATTCGGGAAGTGGAGCTGGAAGGGGACAAATTCGAGGTCAAAACCCTCAATCGCCAGGATCAGAAGGTGCATCTCATCGTCGATGCCTACAGTGGCGAGATCAAACAACAAGAGGCCGATTAGGCCTCTTTTGCATTCCAGCGTCCCCGCATGGGACGCAGCAGCTTCTCCCGCCTCGGCCAGAGCAGGGCGCAGGCCAGCAGCAGGTAGATGAGGGGCTCCCCCCAACCGCTCTTGAGCGACCACCAGTAATGCACCGGCACCAGCAGGGCGATGGCATAGACCCAGTTGTGCAGCTTCTGCCATGCGGCACCCATGCGGCGCTGCAATACGGGCAGCGAGGTGATGCTGAGGGCGGCCAGCAGCAACAGGGCCACCATCCCCACCACGATATAGCTGCGCTTGACCAGCTCGCCGCCAATCAGCCCCCAGTCAAACTGCAGATCCAGCCCGAGCCAAGCCATGAAGTGGAGTAGCGCCCAGGCAAAACACCAGAGCCCGAGGGGACGGCGCAGCTTGATGAGCTGCCCCTGCCGCCAACGCTTGGCCAGCGGCGACACCAGCAGGGTGAGCAGCAGCAGGTTGAGCGCCCCCTTGCCGAGGTAGTGGATAAGCTCTGGCACCGGATCGCCCCCCAGCAGGCCTGCCGGAATGGCAAACCCCAGCCAGAGCAGGAAGCCGAGAGCGCCCAGATGCACCAGTGCCCGCAAGTCGTTGATATGGGCCGGTTTCAATCTCAGTACCATTGGCGCAGATCCATCCCCTGATAGAGCGAGGCGACTTCGTCACCATAGCCATTGAACATCAGGGTCGGCTGACGCTTGGCGCCAAACACTCCGCCCTCGCCAATGAAACGCTCGCTGGCCTGACTCCAGCGCGGGTGATCTACCTGCGGGTTGACGTTGGCGTAGAAGCCATATTCATTGGGTGCCAGCAGATTCCAGGTGGTCGGCGGCATATCCTCCACCAGCCGGATCGAGACGATACTCTTGATGCTCTTGAAGCCGTACTTCCACGGCACTACCAGCCGGATCGGCGCGCCATTCTGGGCGGGCAGGGTCTTGCCATAGAGCCCCATCGCAAGGAAAGAGAGAGGGTGCATCGCCTCGTCGATACGCAGCCCTTCGACGTAGGGATACTCGATGCCGCCCCCCAGACTGGAGGCCTGCCCCGGCAGCTGTTTCGGATCAAACAGGGTTTCGAAGGCGACAAACTTGGCACGACTGGTGGGCTCGGCACGGCGGATGATCTCCGCCAGCGAGATGCCATTCCAGGGCAGAACCATGGACCAGGCCTCGACGCAGCGCAGCCGGTAGATCCGCTCCTCCAGCTCGCTCTTGTTGATGAGATCCCACACATCGAGGGTAAAAGGCTTGGCCACCTCCCCCTCCACCTTGAGGGTCCAGGGTTCGGGCTTGAGGTAATGGCCGTTGCGAGCCGGGTCGGACTTGTCGGTGCCCAGCTCATAGAAGTTGTTGTAACTGGTGGCCTTCTCTTCCGGTGTCAGTACCAGATTGGCCGGGCGCTCGGCAGGCTTGCTGTTGAGCGGTTTGGTGGCTAACTGGGGAGCATCCTCTTTACCGCGCAGCAGATCGAGTACACCGGCCTGAGTGGGGAAAGCGAGGGTGGCGGCGCCCAGACCCAGCCCCTTGAGAATAAGGCGGCGGTCCTGATAGACGGCTTCCGGGGTGACATCCTGTTCGGTGAGGGGGTGGGCGGTACGACGCTTGATCAACATGAAAAACTCCCGGGGCTGAGTGAGGCAATATGGATAAGACCCGCCCCGGCAGATTTTTATTTCACACAAATTTACATCATGTGGTGCAGGGGCAGTGCCTTGGCCATGGTGCCGACCAGAAACAGGACTACGAACACCAGCAGGGGAACGATCACATTTGGCGCCATCAGACTCACTCCATGAGCAGGACAGGGCCTCCAACTATGGCCGACTGTCAGGCCGGTCACCAATGAATTTTTTTCGCGAGCGCAAGCGTATTCCTGAGTTGAAAAGGGTGATGAAGATCACACACAATTCTGCCCCCGCTTGCCGCCCCGATTGCCGGGGGTAGGCTGCCCATTTTGCGAAGCCAACTGAAGAGTCGCCCCATGAGCCCACTGATCGCCATCGCCATCACCACTGGAATTCTCTCCGCCGTCTGGGGCTGGATTGCCGTCGCGTTCGGCCTTATCTCCTGGGTCGGCTTTCTCGGCTGCACCAGCTATTTCGCGTCAAGCGGTGGCTACAAGGCGCTGCTGCAGACCATCTTCTGCAACACCAGCGGCATGCTGTGGGCACTGCTGCTGATCCATGGCGACAGTCTGTGGGGGGCAGGCGTGGCGGGTTACGTGATGACGGGGGTGGTCGCCACCCTGATGTGCGTACAGGCCAAGCAGCAGTGGCTCGGCTACATTCCCGGCACCTTTGCCGGTTGCTGTGCCACCTTCGGGGCGGCTGGCGAGTGGCGGCTGATCCTGCCCTCCCTCATCATTGGCGCCTTGTTCGGTTACCTGATGAAGGCGAGCGGCCTCTGGCTCTCCCATAAAACCCAGAAAGCCGATGCCGCTCCGGTGGTGGTTGATCCCGCCTGATTTATCCCTTCGATTTGAAGTTTGCAGCTTCGATACCGTGCCGATTCAATAACTTGTAAAAATCGGTACGGTTTCTTCCCGCCATGTTGGCCGCCAGGGTCACATTGCCCTCGGTGGTGCGCAGCAAACGGATCAGATACTCCTTCTCGAATTCGGCCCGCGCCTCGTTGAACGAGGGGATGCCGCCGCCGCCACCGCTCAGGGCGGACTCCACCATGGAGACCCCGATCACCGGGCTGCAACAGAGGCTGGCGAGCTGCTCCACCACGTTGCAGAGCTGGCGCACATTGCCGGGCCAGGCAGCGGCCGCCAGCATCGCCAGCGACTCGGGCGAAAAACCCATGGCGGCGCAGTCGCTGTGGCGGCTACGGTAATCGTCGAGCGCCTGACGGGCCAGCAGGGGGATATCCTCGCTGCGGGCACTGAGAGACGGCAAGGTGATATTGGCGACGTTGAGACGGTAGAAGAGATCTTCCCGAAAGCGCCCCTCCTCCATCGCCTTGACCAGATCCTGATGGCTGGAGCTGAGCACCCTCACCTCCGGCGTGCCCTGACCATACTCCTCCATCACCTGCAGCAGCTTGGCCTGCAGGGATTCGGAGAGGCTGCCAATCTCGTCGAGAAACAGGGTCGCCCCCTTGGCCTGCTCGAACAGCCCGGACTGGCCATCTTCACCAAACAGCTGCAAGTCGAGTGACGCCCACGGAATGGCGGCGCAGTTGATGGTATGGAGCGGCTTGTCGCGCCGCTGACTGGCCTGATGCAGCGCCTGCGCCATCGCCCCCTTGCCGGAGCCTGACGGCCCCATGATCAGCACCGGCACCTCCATGGTGGCGATGCTGTGAGCCTGGATCAGCAGCTGTTCCAGCTGGGGATTACGAGTCAGGATCAGCGACTGCCACTCCTGCTGCTGTTTCGGCCGCGTCAGACTCAACGCATGTTCGATGGTGGCGAACAGCTCATCCTTGTTGATGGGTTTGGTCAGAAAGCTGAAGACCCCGGAGCGGGTCGCCTGAATGGCGTCCGGGATGGTGCCGTGGGCGGTCATGATGATCACCGGCAACCCCAGCCACTGGGCCTGGATCCGCTCGAACAACGCCAGACCGTCCATGCCAGCCATCCGCAGATCGCTCAGCACCAGATCGGCCCGTTGCTGACGCAACCGGTCGAGGGCCCCTTCCGCACTGTCGGCGGTATCCACTTCATAACCCTGACTGCGCAGCCGCATGCTCATCAGTTTGAGCAGGCTGACGTCGTCATCCACCAACAGGATCCGGCTCATGGTATTACCTCACGATTCTCGTTCAGCTTGCGCTGGTTGAGCTGGTCGTCGATAGCCGTCAGCTGCTCGATCTGGCGGCGCAGCCGCTGGATCTCCTGACTCTGGTCATCGCGACGGCTGTCGCGGGCCAGCAACTGCTCGCCGAGGGCGATCCAGCTGCGCAAAAAGGCCTGCGCATCGAGACCCAGCTCGGGCAGCATCTGCTTCAGGCGCGCCAGACCGGCGGTGCGATTGGCCACAGATTCGGCGGGGTGGGAGTCCACCATCGCCAGACTGACCCGGCTCTCCAGATCGTCAGCCCCTTTCAGACGCTGACGCTCCTGCACCCGTTGCTGGGGGTGGCTGGCCAGCAGCCAGTCGGAGTATTGCAGACGCACCTGCATCTCCTTGTTGGCAAACTCCATCCGCTTGGCAAAAGCGATATCGGAGGACTCCCGCTCTGCCTGTTGCGGCAGCAAGGAGCAACCCGCGAGCAGCCCTGCCATCAGAGCTGGAAATACGCGTTGTATCTTCATAGTCCTCATTTCAACGTCAACCTGAAACAGACATCCGCCTGTTCATCCTCTACCAGAACCAGTTCCCCCCCCAGGCTGTTGGCAGACTCGCGGGCGATGGAGAGGCCCATGCCCGAGCCTTTCAAGAGACCTTGCCGCACAGTGCTGCCCTGCTCGAAGGGTTCAAAAATACGTTGCTGATCGGCCACGGGGATCTTGGGCCCCTCGTTGGCCACTTCCAGCCAGCTTATCTGTTCATTCTGCCCCGCCCTGATCCAGATATTGCCCCCGCTGGCGCCGTAACTGACGGCGTTGGAGAAGAGGTTATCGAGGATCAGTCGTAGCCGGTAGGGCTCCGCCCACAGGGTAACCGGCACGGTCGGCAAGTGTACACGGATCTGCTTGGACTCCAATGCCAGCCGGTACTCGGCAGAAAGTTCCGACAACATCGGCAGCAGGGGGACGGGCTCCAGTTCGAAGGCCTCCTGCTGACTGAGCCGGTTGAAGTCGAGCAGCCGCTCGATCAGGGTCTGCAGGCGCCGACTGTTCTCATCGAGCATCTGGCAGATCTCCAGCTGATCCGGCGTCAAAGGCCCGACCAGCTGCTCGCAGAGCAGATCCGTCCCTTCCCGCAGCACCGCCAGCGGGGTCTTGAGCTCGTGGGATACATGGCGCAGGAACTGGTATTTCTGCAGCTCCAGCTCCTTGAGTTTGTCGTGCAGCCAGACGATCCGCTCCCCCAGCAATACCAGCTCGGCAGGGCCGTCAACCGGCTTGGGATCGGGTTCGACCCCGGCACCCAGACTCAAGATGCGCGACTCAATCTGTCGTACCGGGTGGATGATAAGGTAGGTGAAGATAAAGACCATCAGCAGGCTGAGCGCCGCCACCGCTCCGCTCACCCACCAGAGCTCGCTGGTCAGTCCGGCAATGGTGAGCTGCACCCGATCCATGTGTTCGTCAACCCGGCTGCGGGTGACTATTTCGAGCTGCTTGTTGGCATCGTTGAACTGCTCGAGCTTGTCCCCCGCTACCGCCGCCCGGGCCAGCGCGGCATCCTGCAGGCTATCGAGCCAGGCCAGCCCCTGATCGAGCCCGCTGTAGAGCTGGCCGTCGGTGATGGAGTTGCGGTGCTCCGCCAGCAACACCCGATAACCATCGAGTTGCTGCTGGTAGCTGGTGAGACTGCGACGATCCCCCAGCACCGCGAAGCGGCGCAAGGTGCGTTCGATATCGATGGCTTGCGCCGTCAGCAGGGTAGCGCGGCGGGTATCCTTGACCGCCCGCTCCATCTCGTCGCTGGTGAGCTGACTGAGGTGGGCAAGGGAGGTGCTGTTGTGCCAGATCATGCCACCGAGCGGCATCAATACCAGCACAAATCCCATCAATACCACCTGCAGCAGGGAGCGTGGGCGAACCTTGGTCATCATCTCTTCTCTTGCATTCTCACCGGTGCGCCAGCATAGCCGCACCGCCCCAAAAAACAAAACCGGCCAACAGGCCGGTTTGTATTATCTGGATTGTGGTGATTCACGCCAACGCGACAGAGGCCAGACAGATAATCATGATCATCGCCAGCGCGCCCGAGGCGGTCAACAGCGCCCATTTCAGCTCCACACTCATGCAAACCTCCTTTCTGCCAATCAGTGCCGGATCACAATAGATAAGACAATGTTAAGCCATAGTTAATCCGATAACCGTGAGCTGCGTATACATTTCAGATGAGCCCAACCCAGGGAAGGTGAGCATGTTCTATCTGTGTAGCATTGGTTCCAATATTGACCCGCATATCCATGTCAGCCATGCGCTGGCCGAGCTGCTTGCGAACGTCGGCCCCCTGCGGCTGAGTTCGGTGATCCGCACCAAGCCGGTGGGAATGCACTCCAGCCACGACTTTCTCAACTGCCTGCTGGTGGTGGAGAGCCCGCTCGATGCCGCCCGCCTCAAGCAGTACTTTATCGCCCTTGAAGTAGCTCACGGCCGGGATCGCAGCGATCCGCTCTGCAAGGTGCACGATCGACCGCTCGACATCGATATTCTGGCCAACAACAGGAGCGGTGACTTTGCCTCGGCAGAGGTCGATTCCTATCTGGCGGAGCTGCTGGCCGAGCTCTACGGCCATGGCGAGGTGCATGCCCCCAAGGTGGCGCTGCAAGTGACGCTCCCCGCCCCGTCGGGCAAGCTCAAACCCGGCAAGGGCTTGCTGACCCGGCAGGTCGGGCTGGAGCCGCTGGTGCTTGGCAAATCTTCAGAGAGTGGCCAGCGCGCGCCCGCCATCTACCTTGATGCTGGCCCCCGTCATATAACTGTTCCCCATCAGTAACTGCACCGCCTGCCAGATGGGCTCCAGCCCTCCCTCCCGCGCCAGCGGCGTTTTCGCCAACACTTGCTGGCGCCATGCCTCGTCATGCTCGTCGAGAAACAGAATGGGGCCCGGCTCTATGGTGTTGACTCGCACCGCAGGCGCCAGCTCTCGGGCAAAGCTCATGGCCAGCGAATGGGCTCCCGCCTTGGTGGCCACATAGCTGGCAAAACGGGGGGCCGGGGCATGAATATAGATATCGGTGATGTGAATGATGCTGGCGTTGGGGTTGCTGGCCAGCCGGGGGGCCAGCGCCCGGTTTAGCTGGAAGGGGGCCGCCATGTGTACCCGGTAGAACTGCTCGAACTGGGCCAGTTGCGCCGCCGGATCAGTTGCCTGCGGCTCGAAGGCCGAGGCGTTGTGGATCACCAGCGTCAGCTCCTGATGGGCAGCCAGCACATCAATCAGCTTGCCAACGTCCTCTTCCCGGCCAAAATCCGCCTGCACCAGCTCGACCCCCAGTGCCGCCAGCGTGGCCAGCTCCGGCCGCTCGCTGCGATAACTGCCCGTCACCTGCCAGCCCGCTGCCACCAGCTGTTCACAGAGATAAAATCCGAGTCGACGGCCGCAGCCCGTAACCAATGCACGCATACGATCTCCTTTCCCTTTCATGGTCTTGCATGAACGAAGCCCGCCTGCCAGCGGATCACCGCCGATGGCTTGTGCCTATCAATCCCTGCGGCACAAGCCATTGGTCGCGGGCCACCCACCCGCGTCATAGTGGCGGCATCCCCCTCTTGCGGAGTCACCACCATGCTGAAAGTACACCACCACATGGGTCGCCTGACCCACTCCCTCACTGCCGGACTCGGCCTGGCAGAAGCGCTGGATCGCCTGCATCAATCGGGTCTTGGCGGCCTGCCGGTACTGGATGAGCAGAAACGGCTGATCGGCTTTCTTTCCGAACAAGACTGCATCCCCAGCCTGCTCACCGGCAGCTACCACTGCGATACCCGCACCCGGGTGGAGGATCTGATGAACCGTTCGCCCCTCTCGGTCGGGCCGGATGAGAGCATTCTGGATCTGGCTCGCCAGATGGCCGATGCCAAGCCCAAGATCTACCCGGTGCTTCAACAGGGCAAGGTGATCGGCATCATCAGCCGCCGTCAGGTGATGCAGGCCCTCAACCTGCAGATGAAGGTGTGCCAGCAGACCTAGATCTGGTAACGCCCCTTGTCACCGATATCGAAGTGCAGGGGCATCCGCCACTTGGCCAGCGCCAGCAAAGTCAACAGGGCCCCGCAGACCAGCGCCACCAGTGCGGCGGCCCACTCCACCCGCAACCACTCCAGCAGCCATAACGCCGGCAGCAATACGGGCACCAGCTTGATGCCGGGAATGGCGAAGCAAAACTGCTCCTTGAACGCCAGCCCGGAGAGGGTCGCCAACGCTGCCCCCAGCACCAGCGCATCCGGTGCCCCCACCGCTGCCAGGGCCAGTGCGCCCCACCCAAATCCCTGCAGAATCAGGCGAATCCGCTTGTCGTAGATATGCAGCGAGAAGCCGCATATTGCGCTTGCCACTGCCAGCGACATCAACCATTGTGCCGACGGGAGCAGTGCCATCCCGCTCAGCAGCGCCGCACCGCGGCAAAGCAGCAACAGGGCAACTGCACTCAAGCCAAGGCGGTAGAGCGAGACGGTCAACTTGTCGATCCCGTCCAGCGGGCTCTCGATTTCAGGATTTGCCATAAACAGTCGCTTCTAACGGATCAGGTGCCATCCAATATACTGGAATCAGGTCTTGGAATATCTTCAAACGGGCTCAGGAGACGTAGTTTGCGTGTGATCCCCCTGTTTTGGTTGCTGTTTCCACTCGGATTGCCCGCCAAAGAGCTGGTGATCTGCGGCACCATGGAGCCCCCGCTCAAGTTTCTCGATGCCGATCAGAAACCCCGCGGACTCGATATCGATATCGTCACCGCCATCTTCGACAAGCTGGCGACACCCTTTCGGATCGAACTGGCCGACTCCGCCGCCCGCCTCACCCGCAATGCCGAAACCGGCGCCTGCGATCTGGTGATGACCCACTCCTACAAGGCAGAGCGGGAGAGTTATCTCATCTATCCCCAACAGGCCCATCTTCGCCACAGCTGGCACTTCTTCGTGCGCAAGGCGGACCTGATGAAGATCCGCTACGAAACGCTGGCCGATCTCAAACCCTGGCGCATCGGCGTGACCAAGGATTTCTCCTATACCCCTGAACTGGCAGCGGCCATGACCGACCCGGCCTATCAGTTCCAGGAGATCACCATGAACCAGCTGCAACTGCGCAAACTGCTGGCCGGACGCATCGATACCGTGCCCATGCCGCTGGTCACCGCCTTCACCCAAATCAAGGAAGAGGGGCTGACGGGAAAGATCGATTACCTTCCCAAACCGCTCAAGAGCAGCCCCTACTTCAACACCTGGGCCCGCGCACGGGCGGATGCACAGACCCCCGCCCTGATGGCGGCCTACGATGCCGAACTGCTGCGCATGAAACGGGATGGCCGACTCAAGGCGCTCTACGACAAGTACGGCATTCCCTATATCGAACCCTGATCAGTTGCTCAGGGCTTCACGTCCCGCAGGATCGGATTCTGCAGCGAGATCAGGGTTTCAGTGGACTGGATCTCGTCGATGGTCTGGATCTTGTTGATCAGCACTATCTGCAGCTCGTCGATGGAGCGGGTCATCACCTTCATGAAGATGCTGTAGTGGCCCGTGGTGTAGTAGGCCTCCACCACTTCGTCCAGCGCCTGCAGCTTGGCCAGTGCCGAGGGGTAATCCTTGGCACTCTTCAGATTGATCCCGATAAAGCAGCAGACGTCGTAACCCAGCTTCTTGGGGTTAACCTGCACCCGTGTCCCCTCGATGATTCCCGCCTGTTTCATCTTCTCCACCCGCACATGGATGGTGCCCGGGCTGACAGCCAGTTGTTTCGCAAGTTCGGCGTAAGGGATCCGCGCATTCTCCATCAGAGCGGTGAGGATGGCCTGATCGAGATTATCGATCCGGTAATTTTCCGGCATTTTTTTGCACTCCCGTTGACGATACCTCATTAAAGAACGGCTTATTTTGAAGAAAAAAATACACAAAACCTATTTCTATTATCGAATATTGAATTTAGTTAGCATTCCGTTGAAGAATCACCATATCCAACGGGGTTTGAAACAGGAATTCAGCATGAAACAGCACTACATTCGCAGCCAACAGCAGATTAGCTTCGTCAAAGAGATGTTCTCCCGCCAACTCGCCCAACAACTGGGTCTGATGGAGGTGCAAGCCCCCATTCTGAGCCGGGTCGGTGATGGCACTCAGGACAACCTCTCTGGCCATGAGAATGCAGTGCAGGTCAAAGTGAAAACCCTGCCGGAGCACAGCTACGAAGTGGTTCATTCACTGGCCAAATGGAAGCGCCAGACCCTGGGGCGCTTCGGCTTCGGTCCGGGCGAAGGGATCTACACCCACATGAAGGCGCTGCGTCCGGATGAAGACAAGCTCACCCCCATCCACTCCGTCTACGTGGATCAGTGGGACTGGGAGAAGGTGATGCCGAGCGAGCGCCGCGATCTGGCCTATCTGCAGGAAACCGTGCGCGGCATCTGGGCCGCCATCAAGGCCACCGAGCGCGCAGTCTGCGCCGAACATGAGCTGACCCCCTTCCTGCCAGCCGAGATCCAGTTCCTGCACAGCGAAGAGCTGCTGGCCCGTTACCCGGACCTCGATGCCAAGGGTCGCGAGCGGGCCATCGCCAAAGAGCTGGGCGCCGTGTTCCTGATCGGCATCGGCGGTGCCCTCTCCCACGGTGAGCGCCACGATGTGCGCGCCCCGGACTACGACGACTGGAGCAGCCACAACGAGCTGGGTCTGGCGGGTCTGAACGGTGACATTCTGGTGTGGAACCCGGTGCTGCAAGACAGCTTCGAGATCTCCTCCATGGGGATCCGGGTCGATGCCGAGGCGCTGCGCCGTCAGCTGGCTATCACAGGCGACGAGGATCGCCTGCAGTACGACTGGCATCAGGATCTGCTGGCCGCACGGATGCCGCAGACCATCGGCGGCGGCATCGGCCAATCCCGTCTGGCCATGCTGCTGCTGCAAAAAGAGCATATCGGTCAGGTGCAGGTTGGTGTCTGGCCAGCCGAGATGAAATCTGCCGTGCAAGGCATGCTGTAAACGCGTTGATTTCATCGGTCTGGCCTGCGCGCATTGGCACGCAGGTCAGCCCTGAAGGTGTGTGGCGGTGCGGACTGAACGAGCGCAGTCCGGACATGCTGTAAGTCGCGTGGTCATCCCTGATGACCCACGGCGAAACCGGGGCTTGCCCCTGCGACCCGCTCAACCCACGTCAGGTCGCTTCACTACATTCCTCCCGGCAATCTTCGGATTGCCGTTTTTTTGCGCCCGAATCCCTGCCACCAGATATGGCAACGCCAGCCCGAGGGCTGGCGTTGCAAACATCGATGCGAGACTGGTTACTGGGTCATGGTGAGGCCGTTGCTGTCGGCCCCCAGCACCAGTTTTTTGCCCGGCACGATGCGGCCGGAGAGCAGGGCCTGCGCCAGCGGGTTCTCCACCTTCTGCTGGATCGCCCGTTTGAGGGGCCGCGCCCCGTAGACGGGGTCGAACCCGGCATGCACCAGCTTCTCGAGCAGCGCTTCGCTCACCTCCACCTCGTAACCCTGAGCCTCGAGACGGCCCATCAGGCTCTTGAGCTGGATCTGGGCGATGGACTTGATGTGTTCCTCGCCAAGCGGATGGAACACCACCGTCTCGTCGATCCGGTTGATAAACTCCGGCCGGAAACTGCGGGTCAGCACATCCATCAGCATAGCCTTCATCTCGTCGTAATCCTTCTCGGAGTGGTGCTCCTGAATCAGATCCGACCCGAGGTTGGAGGTCATGATCACCACCGAGTTGCGGAAATCGACGGTCCGACCCTGACCATCGGTCAGGCGGCCATCATCAAGCACCTGCAACAGGATGTTGAACACATCCGGATGCGCCTTCTCCACCTCGTCCAGCAGGATCACCGAGTAGGGACGACGGCGCACAGCCTCGGTCAGATAACCACCCTCTTCATAACCCACGTATCCGGGAGGCGCCCCCACCAGACGGGCCACGCTGTGTTTCTCCATGAACTCGGACATATCGATCCGCACCATGGCATCCTGGGTATCGAACAGGAACTCCGCCAGCGCCTTGCACAGCTCGGTCTTGCCCACCCCGGTGGGCCCCAGGAACAGGAAGGAGCCGATGGGGCGATTCGGGTCGGAGAGACCGGCACGGGAGCGACGAATGGCGTTGGAGACCGCATCGACCGCCTCCTCCTGACCAATCACCCGGCTGTGCAGCTGATCTTCCATCCGCAGCAGCTTGTCGCGCTCCCCTTCCAGCATGCGGGCGACCGGAATACCGGTCCAGCGGGCCAGCACGTCTGCAATCTCCACGTCGGTGACCCGGTTGCGCAGCAGACTGGTCTCCTGCATCTCGGCCTGAGTGGCGAGATCCAGCTGTTTCTCCAGCTCCGGAATGCGGCCGTACTGCAGCTCGGACATCCGGCCCAGGTCGCCTGCGCGGCGCGCCACATCGAGATCCTGACGGGCCTGCTCCAGCGCCGCCTTGATATGCTGGGTGCCGGCAAGGGCGGCTTTCTCGGCCTTCCACACTTCGTCCAGCTCGTTGTATTCCCGATCTTTTTCGCCAATCTCCTGATTGATCAGCTCCAGACGCTTGCGGCTGGCGTCGTCGTCCTCTTTCATCAACGCCTGCTGCTCCAGCTTGAGCTGGATGATGCGCCGCTCGAGGCGATCGAGCGCCTCCGGCTTGGAGTCGATCTGCAGCCGGATGCTGGCCGCCGCCTCGTCGATAAGGTCGATGGCCTTGTCCGGCAGCTGGCGATCCGCAATATAGCGATGGGACAACTGGGCCGCCGCCACGATGGCAGGATCGGTGATCTGCACATGGTGGTGCAGCTCGTAACGCTCTTTCAAGCCACGCAGGATGGCGATGGTGTCCTCCACGCTCGGCTCTTCCACCAGCACCTTCTGGAAGCGACGCTCCAGCGCGGCATCCTTCTCGATGTACTGACGGTACTCATCCAGGGTGGTGGCGCCGACGCAGTGCAGGTCGCCACGGGCCAGCGCAGGTTTCAGCATGTTGCCCGCGTCCATGGCCCCTTCGCCCTTGCCGGCGCCGACCATGGTATGCAGCTCGTCGATAAAGAGGATGACGTTGCCCTCCTCCTTGGCGAGATCGGTCAGTACAGCCTTGAGCCGCTCTTCAAACTCACCGCGATACTTGGCTCCGGCCACCAGCGCCCCCATGTCCAGCGACAGCACCCGCTTGTTCTTGAGCCCTTCCGGCACTTCGCCGTTGATGATGCGCTGGGCCAACCCCTCGACGATGGCGGTTTTACCGACACCGGGAGCACCGATCAGCACAGGGTTGTTCTTGGTGCGGCGTTGCAGCACCTGAATGGTACGGCGGATCTCGTCATCACGGCCGATCACCGGGTCGAGCTTGCCGATCTCGGCCCGCTCGGTCAGATCGATGGTGTACTTCTCCAGCGCCTGACGGTTCTCCTCGGCGTTGGCATCTTCCACCTTCTTGCCGCCCCGCACCTTGTCGATGGCCGCTTCCAGTTTCTCTTTGGTCAGCCCCTGCGCGCGCAGCAGCTCACCCAGCGTTCCCTTGTCATCGAGGGCAGCCAGCACGAACAGTTCGGAGGAGATGAACTGATCCTTGCGCTGCTGGGCCAGTTTGTCGCAGACGTTGAGCAGGCGGCCGAGGCCGTTGGAGAGCTGCACGTCCCCTTCCACGCCGCTGACGCGCGGCAGGCGATCCAGCTCCTCACCGAGACGGGAGCGCAGGGCATTGATATCCATCCCGGTCAGGGTGAGCAACGGACGGATGGAGCCGCCATCCTGATTGACCAGCGCGGTCATCAGGTGAACGGGTTCGATGAATTGGTGGTCACGACCCAGCGCAAGAGACTGGGCATCGGAAATAGCAATCTGGAATTTGCTGGTAAGGCGATCGAGGCGCATTGCACTCCCCCTTCAAACAGGCAGACGCCGCTTGCGCGGCAAACAACATAACTTTCTGAGATGAAAGATGAGGCCCGTACGGGCTATTTCAAGGGCATGGGCTGGTTATTTTTTCTTCAAAGCGGGGAGAGGGCAGGATCCCCGCCTCTCTCATACGGATCTGTTCTTGAGAGAGACGGGCTATTACTTGGCGGGTGATTGCTTAGCGGGCCAACCAGATGAGGGAGGCCATCCGGCCGGTCTGGCCGTCGCGGCGATAGGAGTAAAACTGCTCGCTGTCGCTGAAGGTGCAGTATTCGCCACCATAGATGGCGGGGACGCCGGCTCGGGCAAGGCGCAGCCGGGCCAGCTGGTAGATATCCGCCAGCCATTTCCCCTCATTGGACGAGGGGACGAACGCCGCTTCTGCTTCGGCCTGCTCTGCCATAAAGGCCTCCCGCACCTCGCCACCCACTTCAAACGCAGTGGGGCCGATGGCCGGGCCAAGCCAGGCCAGGATCTCGCCCGGCTCGCAGCCCATGGCCGCGATACTCGCCTCCAGCACACCCTCTTTCAGGCCACGCCAGCCTGCGTGGGCGGCGGCGACCACGGTACCCGCCCGATCGCAGAACAACACCGGCAGACAGTCAGCAGTCATCACGATACAGGCCTGATCCGCCTCATGGGCGCAGGCGGCATCGGCATCCGGCACCTGCTGATAATGGCTGCTGACTGGATGAACCACGGTGCCGTGCACCTGATTGAGCCAGTTGAGGGGCCCCGGGATGGCGGCTACCTGCTGCAGCCGGGCCCGGTTGGCCTCGACTCGCGCCGGTTCGTCACCCACGTGGGCGCCCAGATTAAGGCCAGCAAAGACCCCTTCACTGACGCCGCCATCCCGGGTGGTCGACAACGCCCTGACACACGCCGGGGCTGGCCAGTCGGGTTCGATCCATTTCATCTGTGACTCCTTCAATTCACCGATATAAAAACGGGGCTCCTGCAAGGGAACCCCGTTTGGCATCTGTTCGGGCCGGATGACGCCAGAAACCGACGCAGCAGGCCCTATCACATCAGTTCCAGACCAGATCGTCCGGATTGGCGAGGGTGCCCTTGATCTGCAGCGCCTCTTTCAGCCCATCAATTCCAGACTAAATCATCCGGATTGGCGAGAGTATCCGCGCGCAGCACTTCCATCAGCTCCACCATGTCTTGCGGTGTAGCTGAGTGCCACTGCATCACTTCTCCCGTGATGGGGTGAGCCAGTTGCAGCATGGTGGCATGCAGCGCCTGACGGTTGAAGTTACGCAGTGCCTGGGTCAGCTCGGGGGTCGCGTTGCGCAGCGGGCGCAGACGGCCACCGTAAGCGGGATCACCCACCAGCGGGTGTTTGATGTGAGCCATGTGGACACGGATCTGGTGGGTACGACCGGTTTCCAGACGCAGACGCAGGCGGGTGTGGCCACGGAACTTCTCGTGCACCCGGTAGTGGGTCACGGAAGGACGGCCATTGGGCACCACGGCCATGTGGGTACGCTGGGTCGGGTGACGGCCGATAGGCGCATCAACGGTACCACCTGCGGTCATGTGACCGATGGCGATCGCTTCGTACTCACGGGTGATCTGGCGCGCCTGCAACGCTTCCACCAGATGGGTCTGTGCGGGTACGGTTTTGGCAACCACCATCAAACCTGTGGTGTCTTTATCCAGACGGTGCACGATACCGGCGCGGGGCACCTCGGCAATGCCGGGGTAGCGGTGCAGCAGGGCGTTGAGGATGGTGCCATCCGGCGTGCCTGCGCCCGGGTGAACCACCAGTCCGGCCGGTTTGTCGATCACCAGAATGTGTTCATCTTCATAAACGATGTTGAGCTCGATATCCTGGGCATCCCAGCGAGTATCATCTTCCAGCTCGACATTCACATGCACCTGCTGCCCGGCCAGAATCTTCTCGCGCGGGGTGTTGGCAACCTGACCGTCCAGGGTCACTCTGTCCTGTAAAATCCACTCCTTGATGCGGGTGCGGGAGTAGTCTGGAAACAATTCGGCCAGGGCCTGGTCGAGTCGCTGCCCGAATTGGTGATCCTGGAATTCGCCTGTCAGTTCAATATGCTGGCTCATGTATGGTCTCTTGAGCGGGGGGTATCAATTCGAAATAATCCGGGTATTCTAGCTTTTCTTTTAGCCAAGCATAACGGATACTTTGCCAATTTCGTGGAAATGGACCGGATGTTGTTGATGGGAAAGAAGTCTCACCTGCTGATGTCGCTCGCCTTGGTCGCTACCTTGATCACAGGCTGTTCCAGCACCAAACCCAAGGTACCCGACGAACCGCCGGAGACCCTGTACCAGAAAGCACGCCTCAAACTGGACGTTGGCAATTACGTGCAAGCCACTGAATTGCTGGAGGCTTTGGACTCTCGCTACCCGTTCGGCGCCTACTCTAATCAGGTGCAGCTTGACCTCATCTATGCCTACTACAAGCAAGATGATACCGCTCAGGCGATCGCCAATATCGACCGTTTTATCCGCCTCAATCCGGCGCATAAAAATATCGATTACGTCTTCTATATGCGCGGCCTGACCAACATGGCGGCGGATTACAACTTCTTCCAGAGCCTGTTCGGTATCGATCGGGACGACAAAGACCCTGCTTATGCCCGTCAGGCATTCCAGGACTTCAAGACCCTGTTGCAGAACTACCCCAACAGCGTCTATGCCGCCGATGCCCGCGCTCGCATGATTGGCCTGAAGAATCGTCTGGCCCGATATGACCTGAGTGTGGCCGAGTATTACGTGAAGCGTGATGCACTGGTCGCGGCCGCCAACCGGGCCAAGCTGATTGTCGAAACCTACCCCGACACAGCCGAAACCGAGAAGGCACTGGAGATCATGGTCGAGTCTTACGACTCTCTGAAGATGCCGCAGCTGGCCAAGCATGCCCGCGAAGTGCTGGCCAAGAACTACCCGGAGAACCGCCTCGGCCGTGGCTGAGTGATACGGATAAACCGGTAATAAAAAACCGATGCCTTGGCATCGGTTTTTTTATCGCTGCAATTTACCCTCAGCTATTACCCGCAGATTGCTCTGCAGAGCAGAATCTGCGTAACGACGCAGTCATCGCAACGCTTACTTCGCTACATTACCCGCCACGTTCAGGGCATCCCAGGTGCGGGAGAAGGGCGGCGCGTAGGCAAAGTCCAGCATGCCGAGCTGCTCGGTGGTCACCCCCATGGTGATGGCAACCGCCAGTGCGTCGATGCGGTGGACCGCCCCCTTGCGACCGAGGATCTGGCCACCCAGCAGCCGCTTGCTGCCCGCCTCATAGACCAGCTTGACGTGAATGTCGGACTGACCCGGGCAGTAGTTGGTGTGGCACTTGTCCTTGATCACCACGGTGCGATAGTCGATCCCCATCGCCCTGGCTTCCTGCTCGGAGAGGCCGGTACGGCCCGCCTCCAGCCCCAGCACCTTGAGCGCGGCGGAACCCAGAGTGCCCGGGAACTCCTGCTCGGCACCCGCCAGATTCTCGCCTACCATGCGCCCCAGCTTGTTGGCGATGGTGGCGAGCGGCACATAGACCTGCTGCTGCTTCACGCCGTGCCAGACGCTGGCACAGTCGCCGGCCGACCAGACGTTGGCCAGCGAGCTGCGCCCCTGACGATCCACCTTGATGGCGCCGTTGCCGAGTCGCTCGATGCCGGTATCGGCCAGAAACTCGGTGTTGGGCTTGACCCCGGTGCAGACCACCACGATATCGGCCTCGTACTCGCCCTGGCTGGTACGCACGCCGGTCACCCGGCCATCCCCCAGCAGTGCTTCAACTCGCTCACCCAGATGGAGAGAGACTCCCTGCTCGCGCAGCTCGGTTTCGATGTGCTGGGTGATCTCGCCATCAAACGCATCGGGAATAACCCGATCCGCCAGCTCGATGAGACGCACCTCTTTGCCCTGATGTACCAGCGCCTCGACCACTTCCAACCCGATAAAGCCGGAACCGATCACCACGGCGCGGCGATTGTTCTTGTCTTGTACCGCAGCTTTGAGCGCCAGTCCGTCGGCCATCCGGCGCAGACCGAATACCCCCTCCTGCTGCAAGCCGGGGATGGGTGGCATCACTTCGCGGGCGCCGGTGGCGATCATCAGCCGATCGTAGCGATCGGTGAAGGTGTCGCCGTTGTGCTCGACTGTCAGCGTCTGCGCAGCAGCATCCAGACTCAGCACCCGGTGGCCAATCTTGACCTCGATCCCCTTGGCGGCGAACTGCTCCGGGGTGAACTCGGCCATGTAGCCAGGCTCCTGAAACTCGTCGCCGACGAAGTAAGGCAGGCCGCAGGCACCGAAAGAGATCACCTCGGAGGCCTCATACACCACGATGTCGGCATCTTTGGCCAGACGGCGGGCCTTGGCCGCCGCACTCATACCGGCGGCTTCGCCACCGATGATCAGAATTCTCATTGTTTTTCCTCTCAATGGCGCAGGGAGGGCATGCCCTCCCTGCGGTCTATGACGGGAAAGGGTCGCCCCTTTCCACAGGCAGATCAACCGACGCAAATCAGACGGTAGACTCTTCGCCGTCCAGACTCACTTCGTGATCGCTGTTGAACACATGCATGTCGGTCTCGCCCATCAGGCGGCTGGTGACCGTCCCTGCGGTGATGGAGCCTGAAACGTTGAGCGCGGTACGGCCCATGTCGATCAGCGGCTCGATGGAGATGAGCAGACCGGCCAGCGCCACCGGGAAGTCCAGCGCGGAGAGCACGATCAGCGCGGCAAAGGTGGCGCCGCCGCCAATGCCGGCCACCCCGAAGGAGCTGACGGTGATGATGGCGATCAGGGTCATGATGAAACCGGGATCCATCGGGTTGACCCCTACGGTCGGGGCAATCATCACGGCCAGCATGGCCGGATAGATACCGGCACAGCCGTTCTGGCCGATGGTGGAACCGAAGGAGGCGGCGAAGTTGGCGATCCCCTCGGGAATACCCAGCGACTTGGTCTGGGTCTGCACGTTCATCGGGATGGAGCCCGCACTGGTGCGCGAGGTGAAGGCAAACGCCAGCACCGGCGTGATCTTCTTGAGGAAGCGCAGCGGGTTGATGCCGACCATGCTCACCAGCAGCAGGTGCACGACAAACATGATGGCGATGGCGCCGTAAGAGGCCATCACAAAGCTGAGCAGGTTGAGGATGTCAGCATAGTTGGAACCGGAGACCACCTTGGTCATCAGCGCCAGCACGCCGAACGGGGTCAGGCGCAGCACCAGGGTCACCATTCGCATTACGATGGCATGAGCTACGGCCACGAAGTGGCTGAAGCTGGCGAAGATTTCCGGCTTCTTGCGGGCGATGCCGGTGGCAGAGAGGCCGATAAAGATGGAGAAGATCACCACGGCGATGGTGGAGGTCTTGCGCGCCCCGGTCATGTCGAGGAAGGGGTTGGCAGGAATGAACTCCAGCATCATCTTGGCAAACGACATGCTCTCGACGCTGCCGAGGGTGGTCTGCAGCGCGGCGCCACGGGCGCTCTCGGCGGCCCCGGAGGTGAGCCCTTCAGCGGTCAGGCCAAACAGGTTGGACATCAGGATGCCCGCCCCGGCGGCGATGGCGGTGGTGAAGATCAACACGCCTATGGTCATGGCGCTGATCTTGCCCAGCGCGGTGCCGCCATTGAGCTTCAAGATAGCGCTGATGATGGAGACCATGATGAGCGGGATGATGATCATCTGCAGCAGCTTCACATAGCCGCTACCCACAATATCCAGATAGTCGATGGTCTGAACAATGACGGACGAACCAGCACCGTAAAGCAGTTGCAACGCGGCGCCGAACAGAATACCGAGCCCCAGACCGGCAAATACCCGGCGGGTGAAGCTCACATGTTTTTCCTGTAACCGGTAGAGAAAGAACAGCAAGATGGCGGCGATGGCCAGATTGCCGATAACGCTAAATGTCATGGTATGACTCCCCAAAAAGCGGGCTTGGGCCCGAGAAACAAGAGCAAGCGCCATGCTTGCCCTGGCAACCGTGTCAGACGGTCTGCGCCGTCGTGACAAGAACAAGGGGGTCTATCGCCCCCTTGTCACAGATTCACTGCTTCTGCTGTTTCGCTCGCATGATGTTGATGATTTCGATGTCGGTATCCAGCATCCCCTCTTTGGAGAGGCGGCCCAGATTGGCGATGGTCTGGTCCACATCGTCGGAGACGATCCCCTCGCTCTGGGGGACATGCAGGTTGTTGATAGCCATCAGCGAAGACTTAACCGCCGCCGAGGTGGAGGTGGAGACCTTCATGGAGCAGGCGCTGCCCGCGCCGTCGCAGATGATGCCGGAGACATCGCCAATCATGTTGTTGATGCAGTGGCTGATCTGCTGATACTGGCCGCCCAGCAGCCAGGTAATGGCGGCACCGGCACCCATGGCGGCGGTACTGGCGGCGCAGAGGGCCGACAGCTTGTTCTGATAGGTCTTGATGTAGATGGCCACCAGATGGCTCATCACCAGTGCCCGGGTCAGCTGCTCGTCGCTCGCCTTGAGGAAGCGGGCAGCCGCGACCACAGGCATGGTGGCGGCAATGCCCTGATTGCCGGAGCCCGAGTTGGACATGGCGGGCAGCATGGCGCCATCCATCCGCGCATCGGAGGCAGCGGAGGAGAGTCGCATCGCCAGCGTCATCAGGTCATCGGAGAGCAGCTTGCGCTCCACCTGTTCGGTGAGGATCTTGCCGATCTTCAGGCCGTACCCCTGTAATCCTTCATCTGCCAGCGCCTGATTCATGGTGGCGGCCTCGCGGATAAAGTCGATCTCCGCCAGCGGCACTTCCAATGCAAAATCAACGATCTCCCGCAGGGTCATGGCCGGTTTGGCGGATTTGGCTGGCTGGATCTGCACGCCGGGGGCACTGGCCTGCTCCATCAGCACCTCGCCATCCTTCTCCATCAGGATGATGCGGGTGTGGTCGGTACAGATCACCACCCGGGCACTGTGCCCTTCAACTTCAGCCAGCACCTCGGCGTAGAGCACGTCCGGCACATCCTTCACATCCACCTTGATGACCGGCAACAACGTCTTGGCCGCTTCCACCTGTTCTGGTGTGAGGGTCTTGAGCACCTCCAGCCCGGCATCGGGATTGCCGCCGGTGATGCCGACCGCAGCGGCCACCGGCAGACCGATCATGCCGGTGCCCGGCACCCCGACCCCCATGCCATTCTTGAACAGATTGCCACTGACCCAGACGCTGATACGGGTCGGAGTCTCCCCCAGCAGCTTGCGGCAGTTGGCCGCCGCCAGCGCCACCGACATCGGCTCGGTACAGCCCAGGGCCGGCACCACTTCACGCTTGAGCAGGGTAATAAAGTCGGTCCATTGTGCTTTCATCGCAGTGTTTCTCATGTTCAGGGTGCCCGCAGGCAGTTATTGCTTGTTCAGATCCGCTTTGTGGTTGCGGATATGCAGATAAACAGTATGACGGGAGATGCCGAGCATCCGGGCAACCAGCTGGGCCGCCTCCTTGATCTCGAAGATCCCCATGTCGAAGAGCCGGGTCACTATCTCCTTGTTGCGCACCGTGCAGGAGAGCGAATCGTCCCGATCCACCTTCTCAATCACCTGGGTCACCAGATCGTCCACCGAGCTGGCAAAGGTCTCGTTGTTGAGCGGCGCCGGTGCCGCGGGCAGCGCAAAGGTATCGAGCAGGCTGCCAAGGGAGGTATCCAGACTGAAGTTCACGCAGAGCATGCCGATGGGCTTGCCCTGCCGGTTGCTGATAGTGATGGAGGAGGACTTCATCAGCGTCCCGTCGCGGGTACGGCTGAAGTAGCTGCTCCACTGGCTGCCCGCCTCCCCCTGCAAGCGATTGAGGGCAAAGTCGGTGACCGGCGCCCCCTCCCGACGACCGGTGACATGGCCATTGGCAATCTTGATAACCGATGCATCCAGCGTATCGAACGCATGCAACACCACCTCGCACCCTGCGCCAAACAGCGCGGCCAGCGCCTCGACCGCGGGCTCGAAACTGGCGATCAGATGACGTTCTTCATCCGTTAACAAATTGATCTGGTCAGTGGTGGCTGCTGTGGACATATATGAGTAACTTTGAGTAAACCGCAGTTGATTCTACTATCAACAAGATCAACTAATGTTGAGCGGCATCCCCTTTTTGTTCGCCATTATGCCCACCTTTTAACAAAGTGCGACAAATTGTGAAGCGGCGCACAGCAGGGCGGCAACTCAGAGGTGATAGCGAGCCAGCAGCTGCTTGTAGGCGGGGGTCTGTTTGAACGCCCTGAGGGCAGAGGAGAAGCGGATAGCCAGCTGGTCGTGGCCGGGCTTGTGGGTAAATGCGAGGAAGTTGCGGTTGTCGTCGGTCAGCAGGCGCGAGCCGTGGTTCACCTGATCCTGCAGCCCCTGGGTATGCAGCAAGTAGCGACCGACCCGCTCGTTGAGCACCACCCCGTCCAGCCGACCGGCCATCATCAGATGCAGCTGTTTGATGGCATTCCCCTCCCCCGTCATTGGCATCCGGATAACCCCGGGATCGGTCAGAAAATCGGGGCTGTAGGCATAATCTTCCTGAATACCTATCCGCAGACCCTTGAGGTCGGAGAGCTGTTTGAAATCCACCGGACGAACCGTCGGATAGAAGAGCACTTCGCCACTGTAAGAGAGCGGCTCTTCGGGGTAGTGGAGCCAGTGCTGGCGGGAAGGTTCAAAGAAGACGTCGACTACCGCATCCCCCTGCTTGAGACGGGCCTGCTGCAGAACCCGCTTCCAGGGCAGCACCCTGATTTCAGTGCGATAACCCATCTGGCGCAACACGGTACAGGCCAGATCGAGATCGGCGCCGGCCAGCTCGCCATTGTCACCACGCATCACATAAGGGGGCCACAGCTCGGTCAGCAGCGTCAGAGTCGGCGGCTCGTCCGCCGCCACTGCCGAACCAGTCCCAAACAGGGAGGCCAGCAGCCAGCCGTACAACCCGATCCTTCGCCAACCCTGACACCACATCATGGAGATCCCTCATGGTCCGTATGGATTGAGGATATACAAGGGATGAGTAATAAAAAAGGAGGCCGAAGCCTCCTTATATTCACTCTCTGAATGGCACTTACAGTGCTTTCAGGATTGCCTCGACGCTGGCCTTGGCATCGCCAAACAGCATCTGGGTATTTTCCTTGAAGAACAGCGGGTTCTGGACACCGGCGTAGCCAGTGTTCATGGAGCGCTTGAAGCCGATGACGTTCTGCGCTTTCCACACTTCCAGCACCGGCATACCGGCGATCGGGCTGCCCGGATCTTCCATCGCGGCCGGGTTGACGGTGTCGTTGGCACCAATCACCAGCACGGTGTCGGTATCGGCGAAGTCGTCGTTGATCTCGTCCATTTCCAGCACGATGTCATACGGGACTTTCGCTTCCGCCAGCAGCACGTTCATGTGGCCAGGCAGACGACCGGCAACCGGGTGGATACCGAAGCGCACCTTGACGCCGCGATCACGCAGCTTCTGGGTGATTTCAGCCACCGGATACTGGGCCTGCGCCACCGCCATGCCGTAGCCCGGAGTGATGATGACGGAGCTGGAGTTCTTCAGCAGGTCAGCCACTTCCTCGGCGCTGGTTTCGCGGTATTCGCCCATCTCCTGATCAGCCGTGGAGGCCACGCCATCGGAGCCAAAGCCACCGGCGATCACGGAGATGAAGGAGCGATTCATCGCCTTGCACATGATGTAGGAGAGGATCGCACCGGAGGAACCTACCAGAGCGCCGGTGACGATCAGCAGGTCGTTGGAGAGCATGAAGCCCGCCGCTGCCGCCGCCCAACCGGAGTAGGAGTTCAGCATGGAGACCACTACCGGCATGTCGGCACCACCGATGGAGGCAACCAGATGCCAGCCGAAGGCGAAGGCGATCAGGGTCATCACCAGCAGGGCGAAGGTAGAGCCGCCCGCGTTGACGAAGTAGACCATCAGCGCCAGAGAAGCGACCACGGCCAACAGGTTCAGCTTGTGGCGGTGCGGCAGCATCAGTGGCTTTGAGGAGATGAGACCACGCAGTTTGCCGAAGGCAACCACGGAACCGGTAAAGGTTACGGCACCGATGAAGACGCCCAGGAAGATCTCGACCAGGTGGATGTTCAGCATGGCGCCGGTCAGGTGCTCGACCTGGGCGACGCTGTTGGCCTGCTCGAACGCCGCACGGGCGGCTGCCAGGGTGGCATCCAGGTTGGAACCGACGGAGACGACCACCTCAGCAGGTGCAGAGGGGTGCAGATCGATGAAGCTGTTGAAGCCCACCAGCACTGCCGCCATACCCACGAAGCTGTGCAGCACGGCCACCAGCTCGGGCATCTCGGTCATTTCGACCTTGAGTGCCAGACGCACACCGATGGCACCGCCGATCACCATGGCCAGGATGATCCAGTGAACGCCACTGGTCTCCGGGTTGAATACGGTGGCGAGCAGGGCGATAGTCATACCCGCGATACCGAACAGGTTGCCATGCTTGGCCGTTTCTTGCTTCGACAGTCCCGCGAGACTGAGGATGAAGAGCACGGCGGCAACGATATAGGATGCTGTTACCAGTCCTTGAGACACGTTAAACCCCCTTAATCCTTACGGAACATCTTCAGCATGCGCTGAGTGACGGTGAAACCGCCGAAGATGTTGATACTGGCAATCAGCACGGCGATGAACGCCAGCGCGGTGACCAGGGTCGACCCTTGCCCGATCTGCAGCAGGGCACCGACCACGATAATGCCGGAGATGGCATTGGTGACCGACATCAGCGGCGTGTGCAAGGCGTGAGAGACGTTCCACACCACGTAATAACCGACCACACAGGCCAGGATGAATACGGTGAAGTGGGAGAGGAAGGCTGCCGGGGCAACGGAGGCGATCCAGCCGAAGGCGGCGATACCGAGGGCACCGAACACGAACTTCTTGTTGGAAGGCTTGGCCTCTTCTTTCTTGGCTGCCGGTTTGGCAGCTGCAGGTTTCTGCGGGGCGGCAGAGACGGAGATGGCGGGCGGCGGGAAGGTCACTTCACCGGCCTGGATCACCGTCATGTTGCGCTGAACCACGTCTTCGAAATCGATGGCAACGTTGCCGTCCTTCTCCTTGCACATCAGCTTCATCAGGTTGACCAGGTTGGTACCGTAAAGCTGGGAGGATTGGGCAGGCAGACGACCCGGCAGATCGGTGTAACCGATCACCTTGACGCCATTGTCGGTGACATGCAGTTCACCCGGCACTGTGTATTCACAGTTGCCACCAGCCTGAGCGGCCATGTCCACGATGACGGAGCCCGGCTTCATGCTGTCGACCATCTCTTTGGTGATCAGCTTGGGAGCCGGCTTGCCCGGGATCAGGGCGGTGGTGATGATGATGTCCACCTCTTTGGCCTGCTGGGCGAACAGCTCCATCTCGGCCTTGATGAACTCATCGGACATGACTTTGGCGTAACCATCGCTGGATGCGCCGTCTTCGCCACCGAAGTCCAGCTTGAGGAATTCCCCACCCATGGATTCGATCTGCTCGGCCACTTCCAGACGGGTATCGAACGCACGCACGATGGCACCGAGGGAACCGGCCGTACCGATGGCAGCCAGACCGGCTACACCGGCACCGATCACCAGCACCTTGGCAGGCGGTACTTTACCGGCTGCGGTGATTTGACCGGTGAAGAAGCGACCGAACTGGTGCGCAGCTTCAACCACGGCGCGATAGCCACCGATGTTGGCCATGGAGGAGAGGGCATCGAGGGACTGGGCACGGGAGATCCGCGGCACCATATCCATCGCCATCACATTGATGTTGCGCTCGGACAGCTTCTTGACCAGCTCAGGGTTCTGGGCAGGCCAGATGAAGCTCACCAGAGTGGCGCCATCTTTAATTTGTGCGATCTCGGCATCGGTCGGCGCATTGACCTTGAAGATAAGGTCGGCTTGCCAGACATTCGGCACCACGCTGGCACCGGCAGCCTCGAAGGCGGCATCATCGAAGCTGGCTGACAGGCCTGCGCCGGTCTCGATGGCGACCTCGAAGCCGAGCTTTTTCAGCTGCTCGACGGTAGCCGGGGTCGCTGCGACCCGGGTCTCACCGGCGAGACTCTCTCTCGGTATTCCAATCTGCATGACTATTCCCTGATGGTTAATAAACAATCGCTGCCCAGTGTCTCACTTCTGACGAAACAAGACATGACCAAAGTGCAGGTCCAGGGCTCTTTGTTATGAAAATCAGTAGGCTTTACCTCAACCTCCTGTCATGGTCAGGCCCCCGCTTTTCAGGCGCGAAGGTGATTAGTATCAAATTTTGGAGTTTTATTACAACCGCAGTCCCGACGGCACTCGTACAGAATTCAGCCCATCCCTGGCTACGATTAAAAAAAACAAACCAAATTAGAGGCTTATACCAGTAAAAACGGCTGAAAAAAGTGATCCAACCAGTCAAAAAAAATGTTTTACCGGCCCTCTATCTTAGCGTTTTTTGTTCTTACGAAATCCGCTTTCGTCTCACTTCTCGCAGCGAAACGCCGAAAAGTAACATTTTCCCAACAAAAGCGGGGCCGCTCAGCCGCCAGATAGCGGGAGAGGGCCCCGGCAATTCAATCGTTTCGCCCGTTTGGCACCGATTGGCGGCCCTTACCAGGCCGCTTCATAAATATGCTGGCTCTGCACCAGATCGATGTCGCTGTGCTCGCCCAGACGGGTCATGCCGTGCTCACCCAGCTTGCCGATCAGGGTGTCGATACCCAGATCTTTCAGACCGTAGTCGCGCAGTCGGGTCTTGACCCCCATCCGCTCGAAGAAGTCGCGGGTCGCGGCGATGGCATCATCGATGCGTTCCGCTTCGCTACCACTATTCAGACCCCACACCCGCTCTGCGTATTGCAGCAGCTTGGCATGCTTCTGTTTACGCTTGGCCTGCAGCAGGGCGGGCAGCACCACCGCCAGAGTCTGGGCGTGGTCGAGGCCGTGCAGGGCAGTCAGCTCGTGACCCAGCATGTGGGTGGCCCAATCCTGTGGCACACCGGCACCGATCAGGCCGTTCAATGCCATGGTGGCGCTCCACATGATGTTGGCGCGTACCTCGTAGTTGTGCGGCTCGGCCAGCGCCTTGGGGCCCTCTTCGATCAGGGTCAGCAGCAAGCCTTCAGCGAAGCGATCCTGCACCTTGGCATTGACCGGATAGGTGAGGTATTGCTCCACGATGTGAACAAAGGCATCCACTACCCCGTTCGCCACCTGACGCTCGGGCAGGGTGTAGGTGAGCACCGGATCGAGCACGGCGAAGCGCGGCATCACGAACGGCGAGAAGAAGTGCACCTTGTCGCCACTGCTGCGACGGGTGATGACGGCGCCCATGTTCATTTCGGAACCGGTTGCCGGCAGGGTCAACACGGAACCAAGCGGGATGGCGGAACGCACTTCGCTGCCGACGGTCTCGAGAATGTGCCAGGGATCCTTGGCCAGATCGTAGTGCGCGGCAGCAGCGATAAACTTGGTGCCATCGAGCACGGAGCCACCGCCAACGGCGAGCAGGAAGTCGACCCGCTCGGCACGGGCCAGCTCCACGGCGCCCATCAGGGTCTCGTAGGCCGGGTTCGGCTCGATGCCGCCAAATTCAAACAGGGTCATGCCAGCCAGCTCGTTGCGGATCTGCTCCAGCAGGCCGCTGCGTACCACGCTGCCGCCGCCATAGGTGATCATGACGCGGGCATCGCTCGGGAGCTGCTCGCGCAGCTGGGCGATCTGCCCTTGGCCGAACAGGATTTTGGTCGGGGTATGGAGAGTAAAGTTGTTCATCGACATTGCCTTCTTCTGATAGTCAGGGCGGCCTGGCCGCGAAATCGTGATTGCATTTTTCTCCAGAACCACACTACCATCAAGACAACATCCTGCTTGATTCTTGCCTATTTCTACAAAGCAGCAAAAACCGGAACTGTCGAATCAAAGAGCGCACATGCAAAACCGTTACAGCGACCTCGCCGCCAGATTGACCCGCCACGTCACCGCCCCCGGCATCACCCCATCACCGGTGAAACAGGTCAACCTCATCTATACCACCGAGCACCATGGCCGCACCCCGGTGCTCTACCAACCGCGGATGATCGTGATCCTGCAGGGACACAAGGTGGGTTATCTGGCGGATCAGGTGTTTCGCTACGACCCCAACCACTACCTGCTGATGACCCTGCCGCTGCCCTGCGAGTGCGAGTGCTTCGCCTCCCCCGAGCAGCCGCTTATCGGTTTTACCATCGAGATCGATCTGGTCACCCTGCAAGAGCTGCTGCTGGAGCTTGGCGATGCCCTGCCCGCCCCCGCGCCACAAAAGAGCGGCGTCCACTCGGTCCCGCTGTCGGAAACCATGTTCTGCGCTGCCGAGCGACTGATCGAGCTGATGGACAACCCGCTGCACGCCAGGGTGCTGGGGCCGCAGACGGTGCGGGAGATGCTGTTCCACGCCCTCACCGAGGGGGGCGGCCCGGCGCTGCAGGCGCTCGCCAATCGCCACAACCATGTGGGCCAGATCGCCCGGGTGCTGCGTATGATAGAGTCCCGTTATGCCGACAACCTCACCATGGAGGAGCTGGCGCGGGAGGTGAACATGAGCGTCTCCGCCTTTCACCACCACTTCAAGGCGGTCACTGCCACCTCGCCGCTGCAGTACATCAAGTCGTTTCGCCTCCACAAGGCGCGGATGATGATGCTGCACGATGGCATCAAGGCGGGCACCGCGGCGGCCAGAGTCGGTTACGAAAGCAACTCCCAGTTCAGTCGGGAGTACAAGCGCTTCTTCGGCAGCACGCCGACGGATCAGGCCTCCCGCTTCCGGGATGGCCAGCTGCGCATCATTGAGGGATAACAAGAGAGGGATTACTTATGCGTTCACTGCTTTGCCTGTTCACCGCTTTACTGCTGACGGCCTGTACCGGGATAGCCGATGGCATTCGCCCCGTTACCGGCTTCCAGCTCGATCGTTATCTTGGCACCTGGTACGAAATCGCCCGCCTCGACCACAGCTTCGAGCGGGGGCTGGAGCAGGTGAGCGCCACCTACAGCCTGCGGGACGATGGCGGCGTCAAGGTGCTTAACCGCGGCAAGCAGAGCGATGGCAGCTGGCGCGAAGCCGAGGGCAAGGCCTACTTCGTCGATAGTCCTGACGAGGCGCGGCTCAAGGTGAGCTTCTTCGGCCCCTTCTACGGCGGCTACAACGTCATCGACCTCGACCCCGATTATCAGCTCTCGCTGGTGACCAGCTACAACCACGACTACCTCTGGATCCTCGCCCGCTCCCCCAACCCGCCCAAGGCGAAGGTGGATGCGCTGGTCGCCAAGGCGAAGTCGCTGGGCTTTGCTACCGACCAGCTGATTTGGGTCAAGCAGAACCCTTAAGCCAGTCGTGAAATAACAAAGGGCAGCCCGCGGGCTGCCCTTTCTGTTGCTGGCGTGGCGGGATGTTAAAGCCGGAAGCGGCCGATCTCCTGCTCCAGCCGCTCGGTCAACGACTTGAGCTCGGCCGCCTGCGCCGCCTCGTTGCCCGCCTGCTCGGCCAGCTCTTGCGAGACGTGGCGGATATTCTCGGTATTGCGGCTGATCTCGCCGGTCACCGAGGTCTGCTCCTCGGCCGCCGCCGCGATCTGGGTCGCCATGTCGCTGATGGAGCCGATCGCCTCGTTGATCCGGGCAAGGCTCTGGTTGGCCGCTTCCGCATCCTCGACGCTGGTACCCGCCAGCTGACGGCTGGTCTCCATGCCACCCACGGCGCGACGGGTGGTCTGCTGCAGGGTCTCGATCATCTGCTGGATCTCGTCGGTGGAGTCGTGAGTGCGGCGCGACAGCACCCGCACCTCGTCCGCCACTACCGCGAAGCCGCGGCCCTGCTCACCGGCCCGGGCCGCCTCGATGGCGGCGTTGAGCGCCAGCAGATTGGTCTGCTCGGCGATGCCGCTGATGGTCGCCAGAATGCCGCTGATCTTCTGGGCATGGCTGTCGAGCTCATTGATGATCTGGCTGGCATCGGCCACTTCGTCCGCCAGACCGGTAATGCTGCGCTGACTCTGGCCAACCTGGGATTGGCCGGCGACCGCCAGTGCGACCGCATCGGTGGCGGTAGTGGCGGCAAACTCGGCGTTGCCGGCGATCTCCTGGGTAGCGGAAGCCATCTCGGTCACCGCGGTCGCCACCATCACGATCTCGTCCTGCTGCTGGCGAACCCGCTGACTGCGGGCCTGCGCCCCGGCCGCCTGAGCGCGAGACTGTGCCGCCAGCTCGACGGTCACATCCCGCAACCGGCTGACGATACCGTGCAGCCGCGCCACAAACTGGTTGAAGTTCTGGGCCAGCTGACCCACCTCATCCTTGCTGTGAGTGTTGATGTGAACGGTGAGATCCCCCTCGCCGTGGGCAATGTCGTGCAGGGCGTGCGCGACCCGACCGAGATCGGCGAACAGGTATTTGAAGGTGGCGGTGAGCAGAGCGCTGAATACCAGCATCAGCACCAGGGTCAGCCCCACCAGCTCCCACAGCAGGCTGCTGAGCGGCGCCTCCAGCACATCGCGATACATCACCATGGCCAGCAGCCAGTCGGTGCCCGGCACCGGTTGTACCGCCAGCAGCACATCCCGCCCGTCGAGGGTGGCGGCGTGCAGCTCGCTGTTCTCACGACCCCACTGCTGAAAGGTGGCGGCCGAGAGTCCCGGCGCCAGCTCGGCGATGGGCTTGAGCGCCAGATCCTTCTGCGGATGGCCGACGATGAGGCCGCTGCTGTCGAGCAGCATGGCATAACCCTCACCCTGCACCTTCATCGCCAGCACTTCGTCGATCAGCTTGTCGAGCGCCAGGTTGGCCCCCACGGCACCGACCAGCTCGCCCTGATGGCGCACCGGTTCGGAGAGGGTGACCACCAGCTTCTGCATGGTGACGCTGACATAGGGAGCAGTGACGATCAGCTGCCCCGCCTTCACAGCATCCTGATACCAGGGGCGCTCGCGCGGGTCATAGTTGCCGGTGTTGAGGGAGGGATCCTGCCGGGTCATGACCCCCTGCGCGGAGCCAAAATAGGTGAGGCCGAACCCGCCGGAGGTGTAGGCCTGCTTCAGGTGCGGCACCAGCTCGGCTTGGGGGTTATCGCTGATCAGGTTGACCAGCGCATGGACGGTGTTCTTGCGATCCGTCATCCATTCGCCGATGGCGACCGAGTAGGCGTGGCCATAGTTGACCGCCTCGCTCTGGATGGCGCTCATGGTGCGGGATTTGAGGGTGTGAAAGGCAACGATGCCGAGCAGTGATGCCATCAGCAGCACCACACCAAGACTGGTGGCCAGCAGCTTGCCGCGCAGAGAGAGGGTCATGACGACGAATCCTTGTTGTTGTGTCAGGCAGGGAAAACCCTGATGTATCAAAGGCTATCGGCCGCAATATGAACAGACTTTAGTGAATCTGTATATTTTCCCATCTATCAACAACAGAACACGCTATTCGTGTGAACCAGATCGCTATTCCATGCTACTGACTCTTGTAACAACAAAGCAGCAGGCCGCCCGAAGGCGGCCTGTCACTTACCCCTGATATGCACCGGCGGAGTAGGTCAGCTCATAGCTGTGGCTGTAGATCTCGATGATGTTGCCGAAGGGATCTTCCATGTAGACCATGCGGTAGGGCTTCTCGCCCGGGTAGTACTCGCGCACCGGCATCCGCTGCTTGCCGCCCGCCACGACGATGCGCGCCGCCAGCCCCTCGACATCCGGATCCTGCACGCTGAAGTGGAACACCCCGGTCTTCCAGAATTCGAAGTTGTTCTCACGGCGCTCGCTGTTGGGAAACTCGAACAGCTCGATGCCGATCTTGTCGCCGGTGGAGAGGTGAGCGATACGGAAAGAACCCCAACCCGGGCCGAACACGTCGTTGCACATCACGCCGATGGCGGAGTCATCCTCGGTGATGGTGGTCGCCGGCATGATGAGATACCAGCCCATCACCTTGGTATAGAACTCGACTGCCTTGTCGAGGTCAGTCACCGTGATGCCGATGTGGGAGAAGTTGCGTGGATAGGTCATAGGTCACCTTGAAATTGTGTGTGGGAAACAGGTGACATGATAGGAAGGGGCGACATAATGAAAAATAAGGTCAAACTAATGGAAGGCATAAATTAAATTTATGGTTAATCCGCTCTGGCTCCACACCCTAGTGGTGGTGCATGAAACCGGCAGTTTTACCCGTGCCGCCGAGCGGCTGGATCTCACCCAGGCCGCCGTCAGTCAGCATATCTCGCGCCTCGAGGCCGAATTCGGCCCCCTGCTGCTGCGCAAGCCCCGTCAGCTGGAGCTCACTCCGCGCGGGCTGGTGCTGCTCGACTTCGCCCGCCAGCAGGCGCAGGCCGCCGAACAGCTGCGGGCGCGCCTCTCGGACGATGACCCTCACCACGGCGCCATCACCCTGTCCACCCCGGGCAGTATTGGTCTGCTGCTCTATCCCCTGCTGCTCGACCAGCAACAGGAGCACCCCGGACTCACCATCCAGCACCGTTTCGCCCCCACCCCCGACATAGTGCAGGCGGTACTGGCAGGGCGTAGCGATCTGGGACTGGTGGATCAACCGCCGGAACACCCCAGCATCGCCGCCGAGCCCTTCGCCCGCGAACCCCTCTGTCTGGTGGTGCCCAACGATGGCGAGGAGCCGAGCTGGCAGCACCTCTGCAAGCTCGGCTTTATCGACCACCCGGATGGCCGCAGTATGGCACAACGCCTGTTGGGACGACGCTACCCCGGCCTGCGCGTTGACGAGATCCCGCTGCGCGGCTTTACCAACCAGATCGGCCTGATCCTGGAGCCGGTCGCCCGTGGCCTCGGCTTTACCGTGCTGCCCCGCTTCGCCGTCACCGCCTTTGCCCAGCAGGAGAAGATCCGGGTGATCCAGAGCAGCATTGAAGTGATCGACACCCTCTGGCTGATCTACCGCGCAGAGTGGCCACTCCCCGCCCGCCACCAGCGGCTGGTCACCGTCCTGAAACAGCGGGTTGCTGCACATTGAACACTCTTGCGGCAGACATCGAGATCAATGTGGCCACAGTCACCGGACTGCTAACGGCAAGAAGGAGAAGAGAAAGGAGAGAGGGATAAATTGGCGAACGCCGGAAATGCGAAAGGCCAGCTCAATGAGCTGGCCTTTCTGAAAATGGCAGGGGCGGCAGGACTCGAACCCGCAACCATCGGTTTTGGAGACCGCTGTTCTACCAATTGGAACTACGCCCCTGCAACAAACGAGGCGTAGTATACAAAGTGGAGATCAAAGGTAAAGGCTTTTTTTACGCTTTCGATGCGATTGCACAAATCCCGAACAAGTCGCGGTTGTTTGTGCAGCGAAGCGGGATAACTTGCTGTATTTGCAGCCCTGCCGGGGTAGGAATGGGACATAAATGGGGGTAGGGTGAAATCAGGTACCGGGAGGCCACTTATGCTCAATTACCGATTGCTCCAACAACTGGCGCCCCTCAATTTCAGGGATGAACGCAAGACAGAGGCCCTGCCCGCCTATCTTGAACGGGTCGCGCCGCTGGTGCCCTTTATTCCTGAAAATGTGCTCTCCCAGTGGATTTACCGCCATTGGCGCGGTTTTGAGTCCAACTGGAGCTTTATCGATCTCGCCAGCCATCAGTTCACCTGTGAAAGCTGGCCCACCGCGCAACTGGTGGCTCAGGTGGACTCCCGCCATATGGAGGTAATCGAGCGCTGGGGCGAGATGCTGCGCAGCAACCGCTATGTGCGTCGCTCCTGGCTCGGCGAGAAGATGCTGAGCGAAGGCACCTGGCCCGAACCTGTCATCGTGCTGGTGCCGGAAGAGGGTTCCAGCTACCCGAACGGTCATCCCCTGCCCCGCCCCTACTGCCTGCTGGAAGGGCACCACAGACTCGGTTATTTGCGCGCCATGGCCCGCGATGGGGAATCGCTGCAAGAGACGCACAAGGTGTGGATTTGTCGTCATGTTTCCGCCACTTAAACGTTTTTCATGCTGAAATTGGCATCGGAAATAAAATTTTGACAATTAAAAAAGCGGCCCTATAATCTGTCCGGTTTTGAAAAAGGTCGGGACGAAACGATGAAGTTTTTGATTCAGAAAACAGCCTTGCAGACGGGTGGTGCGCACCAGAGCGGCCCCGTTGTTTCCGGTTCCCACCCCAAAGATCCCCAGTTATTTTTAAAAAAAGCCCCTGTTTCAGGGGCTTTTTTTTGTGCCCGAAAAACCTCCAATGATGTCAAAGGGAATGCAGACGATGACCAATCCACTCTATAAGAAACATGTCATCTCCATTTCGGACCTGACCCGGTCAGAAATGGAACTGGTAGTCTCAACCGCACAACGGTTGAAGGCTGAACCTGACACCAGCCTGTTGAAAGACAAGCTGGTTGCCAGCTGCTTCTTCGAAGCCTCCACCCGCACCCGCCTCTCGTTCGAGACCGCGGTACAGCGCCTTGGCGGCAACATCATCGGCTTCGCCGACGGTGGCAACACCAGCGCCAAGAAGGGCGAGACGCTGGCTGACTCCATCAAGATCATCGGCTCCTACTCGGATGCGGTGGTGATGCGTCACCCGAAAGAGGGCGCGGCCCGTCTGGCCTCCGAGTTCTCCCGCGTGCCGGTCATCAACGGCGGCGACGGCTCCAACCAGCATCCGAGCCAGACCCTGCTCGACCTGTTCACCATCCATGAGACCCAGGGCCGTCTGGACAACCTCAACGTCGCCTTCGTCGGTGACCTGAAATATGGCCGCACCGTGCACTCGCTGGCCCAGGCCCTCAGCCTGTTCAACTGCCGCTTCTTCTTCATCTCCCCGGAAGCGCTGGCGATGCCGGACTACATCTGCGAAGAGCTGGAAGAGAAGGGTATCCAGTTCAGCGTTCACCAGACCATGGAAGAGGTGATGCCGGAGCTGGACATCCTCTACATGACCCGCGTCCAGAAAGAGCGCTTCGACGAGACCGAATACAAGCACATGGCCGCCAAGTTCATTCTGGAGCTGGCGACTCTGGAAGGGGCCAAGCCCACCATGAAGATCCTGCATCCCCTGCCCCGCGTCGACGAGATCGATGTGGCGGTCGACAAGACTCCCCACGCTTGCTACTTCCAGCAGGCGGAGAACGGGGTCTATGCACGCCAGGCGCTGCTGGCACTGGTACTGAACGAAACTGTCTGAGCTTAGGGGAATATCATGTCTGACAAGAACCAACTGCAAGTCGAAGCCATCCGTCACGGCTCCGTCATCGATCACATCCCCGCTGGCCAGGGCATCAAGATCCTCAAGCTGTTCCAGCTGGTTGAAACCCAGGAGCGGATCACCGTCGGCTTCAACCTGAAATCCGGTGCGCTGGGCAAGAAGGATCTCATCAAGATTGAGAACACCCGCCTGACCGAACAGCAAGCCAACCAGCTGGCGCTGTTCGCCCCGAAAGCGACCGTCAACATCATCGAAGACTTCAATGTGGTGAAGAAGCACCAGCTGGAGCTGCCGGAGTTCATCGCCGGGGTGTTCCACTGCCCCAACTCCAACTGCATCTCCCACAACGAGCCGGTGGACAGCTACTTCCGGGTGCGCGAAGTGAAAGGCGTGGTACGGATGAAGTGCAAATACTGCGAGAAGTCCTTCACTCAGGACATCGTCAGCGAGCGTTACTGATATCTGATTGGGCCCTGCGGGGCCCATTTTTGAACCCTGTCACATCACCAAATTTCCAGTCAGCTATAATTTGCCATCGCAAGATGGTAATGCCCGCTCATTCCCTGCATATAGATGGATTATCAGTGTTTTTGGCTGATAAGTGACTGCTATGGCAGATATCGCGCGTTTACCTCCGGTCATCATCAAAGGAATTCGCCGTGGTCAAAACCCTCAGTCGTCCCGTTGCCCAAGAGCCCGATCTGGCCCAGCTGGATGCCTGTCGCCAGATCATCGGTCAGCACTGCTACAGCACCCAGGAAGAGATCCGCCGCGAGCTGTCGGAGCGCGGCTTTGCTGACATCAGCCAGTCCACCATCTCCCGCCTGCTGCGCCGCCTCGGCGTCGCCAAGGCCCAGAATGCCAACGGCAAGAAGGTCTACACCCTGGTCGACGAGCAGCTGGAACCCGCCGGCAGTACCCGCTCTATCCACGACATGGTGCGCGAAGTGGTACACAACCAGCAGATGGTGCTGATCCACACCACTCCGGGGGCCGCCACCGTGGTGGCTCGCCTGCTGGATCGCAACGCCAATCCCGAGATCATGGGCGCCGTCGCGGGCAATGACGTGGTGCTGGTCGCGCCGCGCCATATCAGCCGCACCCGTCAGGCCCATGCCGCCGTGGTGCGCACACTGGCGCAGGCCCGCTAAGCTCTCTCCCCAAAATGCACTGAGGCGACCTGCGGGTCGCCTTTTTGTTGCCAGTTATGTTGTACCCATCACTTCTTGCGCCCATAAAAAACGGGAGCCCGCAGGCTCCCGTTTCATCTTGCTTGTTATCCCTCAGGAGAGCACGGCGCCCAGGCTCAGGCAGACCACGATCAGCACGGTCAGGATACCGAGCAGCGGAGCCACCCACTTCAGCCAGCGCACATAAGGCACCTTGGCGATAGCCAGACCGCCCATGACCACGGCGGAGGTCGGGGTCACCAGGTTCACCAGACCGGAGGCTGACTGGTAAGCAGTCACCACCAGATCGCGGCCCACGTTGGCGAAGTCGGCCAGCGGCGCCATGATCGGCATGGTCAGCACAGCCAGACCGGAGGAGGACGGCACCAGGAAGGAGAGCACCACTTCCAGCACGAACATCACGTTGATAAAGACGATGGTGGAAAGGCCGGTCACGATCCCTTCTGCACTGTGCAAAATGGTGTGGGTGATCATGCCGTTATCCATTACCACCACGATACCGCGGGCGATACCGATGATCAGCGCCACCCCCAGCAGGTCGCGAGCACCGTCGATAAAGTTGGAGGTCAGCTCCTCCTCGCTCATGCGGGAGATGAGACCAACGATGATGGCGGCAGCCAGGAACACACCAGAGATCTGCGCCATCCACCAGCCCAGCACGGCCACACCGTAGATCATCACGGCAAAGGCGGCGACGAAGATTCCCAGCACGATTTTACGGGTCAGGGTGAACTCCAGCATCTGGTCGCTCTTGTTGCCGAGGAAGTGGGCACGGTTCTCTTCCCACTTGTCAGCTACTAGGGATTTGCTCGGATCGCTGCGCACCATCTTGGCGTAACGCATGACGTAGGCAACACAGAGCAGCCAACCGGCGACCAGCATGGCAACGCGCAGCCAGATACCGTCGGTGAAGGAGATACCGGCAGCGTTGGCGGCAATAACAGTCGCAAACGGGTTGATGGTAGAACCGAGAGTACCGATACCGGCGCCCAGCAATACGGTTGCCGCCGCCACCACAGGGTCAAAACGGGCGGCCATCATCACCGGCACCAGCAGGGTGTAGAAAGGCAGCGACTCTTCGGCCATCCCGTAGATGGTGCCGCCTGCGGCGAACAGCGCCATCAGGATCGGGATCATCCACTCTTCCCGGCCGCGCAGGCGGTCGGTCACACGTTCAATACCGGCATCAATGGCACCTGTCTTGGTCACAATGCCAAGAAAACCACCGATGATCAGGATAAAGAGAGAGACGTCGATGGCGCCTGCCTCATAGGTGTCGTGGTTGTAGAGGCCATCGATAGGTGCCAGCAGCACGTCGACGATCCCCTGGGGATTCCCCTCCACCAGTTTGTAGGTACCTGCCACCGGCACTTCTTTGCCGAGGGCTTCGTTCATGGTCATCTCATATTTGCCGGCCGGCACTATCCAGCTCAGGGCGGCCACCAGGGCGATCAGCACAAACAGTATCGTGTAGGCTGACGGGAACTTGAATTTGGTCATGGTCCAGCTTCCTTCTGTGGGTGTGGTATCCATGCAGGCTGCGGGTTGTAGGGTTAGAGGTATTATGCCGCTGTCACATGGTCGAAAAGCCGGGGGTCGCCCCCCGGCACCACTACTGCGACCTTAGTCGCCCAGCGTAGCAACCATCACTGCCTTGATGGTGTGCATCCGGTTTTCGGCCTCGTCGAACACGATGCTGTGCTCGGATTCGAACACGTCCTCGGTCACTTCCAGGCCTTTCATGCCATATTTGTCAGCCACTTCCTTGCCCATGGTGGTCTCGTCGTTGTGGAACGCCGGCAGGCAGTGCATGAACTTCACATCCGGGTTCTTGGTGGCGTTGATGACATCCATGTTGACCTGATACGGGGTCATCAGTTTGACGCGCTGATCCCAGGCTTCTTTCGCTTCACCCATGGATACCCAGACGTCGGTGTAGAGGAAGTCAGCACCCAGCACACCCTCTTTCACATCTTCGGTCAGGGTGATGCGTGCGCCGGTCTCTTCGGCGATCAGGCGACACTTGGCAACCAGCTCCTCTTCCGGCCAGAAGGCTTTCGGTGCGACCAGACGGATGTCCATGCCCATTTTGGCGGCGCCGACCATCAGGGAGTTACCCATGTTGTTGCGGGCATCACCCAGGTAGGCGAACTTGATTTGATCCAGACGTTTGCCCTTGCCGTGCTCCAGCATGGTCATGAAGTCGGCCAGGATCTGGGTCGGGTGGAATTCGTTGGTCAGGCCGTTCCAGACCGGGACACCGGCGTAGGCACCCAGCTCTTCCACGATCTCCTGACCGTAGCCGCGGTATTCGATACCGTCATACATGCGACCCAGTACACGGGCGGTGTCCTTCATGGACTCCTTGTGACCGATTTGGGAACCGCTTGGGCCAAGGTAGGAGACTTGCGCGCCCTGGTCGAAGGCCGCCACTTCAAACGCACAACGGGTACGGGTGGAGGTCTTCTCGAAAATCAGGGCGATGTTCTTGCCGACCAGATGCTTGCGCTCGTAGCCACCGTATTTGGCTTTCTTCAGGTCGATGGCCAGATCGATCATGTATTGGATTTCGCGCGGGGTGAAGTCCAGCAGTTTCAGGAAGTTACGGTTACGCAGATTAAAAGCCATGATGAGTTCTCTCTATATATGTTTCAGACCAGTTCGGGCAGTAGTGTTGACTACGCATTCTCAGTACAGATATCGGTAATTACGCATGTACGGTGCGGGTGGCGACGATATTGGTGCCGGCTTCACCCTTGAGGATGGCAAGACCATCTTCCAGAGAGCCGATGCCAACCATGCCGCCGGTCGCCTTGACAAATTCACAGGAGGCTTCGACTTTCGGTCCCATGGAACCTGCATCGAACTTGACCCCGGCCAGCTCGTCCGGGCTGGTGACTCGCAGCGGACGCTGGGTCGGTTTGCCCCAATCCAGATAGACGGCATCGGCATCGGTCAGGATCAGCAGGGCGTCAGCCTTGATCTGCTTGGCCAGATAGGCGGCAGACATGTCCTTGTCGATGACGGCTTCGATACCGGTCAGGCTCTGGCCATCCCAGGTCACAGGGATACCGCCACCACCGGTACAGATGATGAGGTGGCCCTGGGCAATCAGGGTTTCGATGGCGTCGCCTTCGACGATGCGCTGGGGCAGCGGGGATGGCACTACGCGGCGGAAGAACTTGCCGTCAGCCTTGACCACCCAGTGCTTCTCTTCTGCCAGGGTGCGGGCTTCAGCCTCTTCGTAGACGGGGCCGATAAATTTGGTCGGGTTGGCGAATGCCGGATCCTTGGGATCGACCTGCACCTGAGTCAGCAGCGCGGTGACGTTGCGGCTCGGCATCAGGTTTTTCAGTTCCTGGATCAGCATGTAGCCGATCATGCCCTGGGACTCGGCACCCAGCACATCCAGCGGATAGGGGGATACCTTGGTGTAGGCGCTATTCTGCAGGGCCAGCAGGCCGACTTGCGGGCCGTTGCCATGCACCAGCACCACGTTGTACTCCTGAGCGATCAGGGCGATGGTCTTGGCGGCAGTTGCAATATTCTTGCGCTGGATATCCGCTTCCAGTGGCTCACCACGACGGAGCAGTGCATTGCCACCCAGAGCGACGACGACAGTTGGTTTTTTCATAGTGGTTAATCTCGAGTTTGGTTCTGTGTGGCGCCAGCGTCTGCCGGCGCCACGCCGTCTCATCAGATGCTGTCGCGTTCCATCGGGCAGCTCATGCAGCGGGCGCCGCCGCGGCCACGGCCCAGTTCATCACCCGGGATGGAGAGAACTGTGATGCCGGCCTTGTCATACTTCTCGTTGGTGTAGGTATTGCGCTCGTAACCCACCACCACGCCGGGGCGCACGGTCAGCACGTTGTTGGCGTCGTTCCACTGCTCGCGTTCGGCTTCGAAGCTGTCACCGCCAGTGGTGATGACCTTCAGCTGATCCACGCCCAGTGCTTTCTCGATAGCGGTGACGAAGTAACCCTCTTCCTTGATGTTCATGCCGGTGGCGCCGCCCGGAGTCAGGCTCCAGCACTGCACATCCTTGCGGATCACTTCCGGATAGACGGAGAAGGTGTCGATATCCATGTGGGTCATCACGGTATCCAGGTGCATGCAGCTGCGGTGCTTCGGCAGCTCCATGGCGATGACCTGCTTGGCCTGACCATGTTTGAACAGGCTGCGAGCCAGGTGCTCGACACCTTGCGGGGTGGTGCGCTCGGACATGCCGATCAGCACAGCGCCGCGGCCGATAACCAGTACGTCGCCACCCTCGATGGTGGAGTTGTCGTAGTCACGCTCCTCGTCACCGAAGTACTTGATGAAGTCCTGACCGGCAAACATCGGGTGCCAGCGGTAGATGGCCTTCACATGGTTGGTCTCGCGGCGACGAGCCGGCTTGGCCATCGGGTTGATGGAGACGCCACCGTAAACCCAGCAGGAGGTGTCACGGGTAAAGAGGTGGTTGGGCAGCGGCTCGATGATGAAATCGGTCGGAGCGTGCATGCCCACTACCATGTTGACGCCGCTGTAGGGCATCTCGGAGTAAGTCAGGCCGCCGGAGAGAATGCGGGCCAGTTCGCGGTGCGGCATGTCAGCCAGGAAGCAGCGCACGTCGTTGGCAAAAGAAGAGCCGAGGCGATAGTCGGAGACCTGATGTTGCAGCAGCCAGGTTTTGGCTTCCGGCACATCCAGAGTCTCGGCCAGCAGATTGGTCAGCAGGAAAACTTCGACATTCTGATCGCGCAGTACCTGAGCGAATTTGTCGTGCTCCTGACCGGCGCGTTCAACAGACAGGACGTCATCGAACAGCAGATCCTGGCAGTTGGAAGGAGTCAGACGCTTCAGACTGAGGTTGGGGCGGTGCAACATGACACGGCGCAATTGGCCAACTTCAGAACCTACATAAAATTTGCTCATGATTATATTCCGTCTAGCAGTGGTCCCTGCGAGTGATTGAATAGATTCCTTCTATTCATGCTCGTGGCTAAGGCGGGATATTCTTTATGTAGGGTAATCGGCTTATGTTCTATCCTGCCCTTGCCTTTCGAGACCGAGGTTAGCCCTGCGAATCACGACAAACTTAGACATTGATCACATTCACCCAGAACTGAATATATTCACCATCCAATCTATGAGCCCGGTAGCAAATTGCGCATTTTCCACACAAAGTGCACCGAATAACCATGCAAAACCACCCTGCTATATTTCAGATTGATTCATTTTTTATTCATGCCAACTCACTGGAGCGATTAAATTCAAATAACAAAAACTGTTAAAAATCATAACTATAGATAACTTTACAAATAGAATTTGAATATTACTCCATATGTATTGAATACATCGCCGTGACGGGAGGAACGCGGGAGAAATAAATACTCACATCGATCACATTCACTGCATAAATTTTTTCTTGTTCCAGATCATGGCATTGATGCCAACCCCATCAGGCCAGGCCTCATCAGTCACCACCTCTTTGTTCGGTTCAACTTAATATGCACAAAGTCCGCATCGAGGTGGGCAGCCATCCTCGTCGGTCACCACAACGCCTTTTGATACTTTTTTCATTAATTGAATTTATTCGTCTCACCTTGCACTGGCGCCAACCTCGGCTTAACTCAGAAAGTGATCCAGATCACACAGGAATGGCACTACCAAGGAGTTGTTATGAAGATGAAACCCATGCTGTTGCTCGCGACTTTGCTGCTCTCTGCGCTCCCCACCCTCAGTCAGGCTGAAGGAGCCCCTGCCATGCCCATGGTGGTATGCCATGTCGACAAGGCCCCCCAGATGCTGGTGCCTGACTATGTCTGCCGCTGGCAGGGAGGCAGCGTTCATTACTAGTCGAAACAACGAGAGGAGCATCACTCCTCTCGCCTTGTGATGAGACTGGCCCCTCCTATACTGAAATCAGCGGTTTTCTCATGGATAGGGGAACGTCATGATCTTGTTGGTCGGTGGAGAGAAGGGGGGGAGTGGCAAGAGCTGCCTGGCACAAAATCTGGCGGTCTACCTCAGATCCCAATTTCAGGGGGAGGTGTTACTGGTCGACTGCGACCCGCAGCGCACCACCTCTGACTGGATTCAGGAGCGCAATGACAACCCGGAGCTGCCACAAATCAACTGCGTACAGCTCTATGGCAATATTCGCAACGACCTGCTCAGCCTGAAAAACCGCTACGACTACGTCATCGTCGATTGCGGCGGGCAAGACAACCGGGCGCTGCGCTCCACCATGGCTGTCGCCACCCACGCCCTTATCCCCTTGCGCCCAAAACGCCGCGACCTCAAGACCCTGCCCCACATGGAAGATCTCATCACCACCTGCAAGATGGTTAATCCGACGCTCAATGCAGCCGTAGTGCTGACCCAGTGCCCCGCCCTGCCCAATCAGGTAAAACGCATTCTCGAAGCGAAAGAGGTTTGCTCCTCGTTCGGTGTCGACGTCCTGAACGCCATCACCTATGGTCGCAACGTCTATGACGACAGCGAAGAGAAGGGGCTGTCGGTGATGGAGATCGAGCCGGATGGCAAATCCGCCGAAGAGATCCGGGCCATCGCCAAAGAGTTCCTGCAAGTGGGGGTGTGAGATGGGTCTGGCCGATCTGAAGAAAAAGCACCAGCTGCATCACCAGAAGAAGTTCACCGTCGACGAATTTATCGAAGATGCAGAGTTCTACGCCAAGGGCAAACCCAAGGTGGTCAGCCTTGAACTGGGCCTGCATCGTGACGAAGCCTTGTCGGCGCTGGCCTTTATCGAGAGCGGCGAGCACCTGAAGCCCAGCTACAAAAAAGCCACCTTCTCCATGAGCACGGTGGCCATCGACGAGCTGGGTAATCTGACCCAGCAAGACGGCATGAACAAGTCCCTGTTGCTGCGCCTTTTTACCCACTACTTCTCTTCGCTCACCCCGGAAGAGCGCCAGACCATCTATGAGCGGCTCAACCAGCGCTCATAATTTCTCCATTCAACCGCTCTTTGTGTGCCTCACCAACTCACCCCTAATGACCATCATCAGACTGCAAAATCTGTTTCTTAAGCAACCAAAACGCGCTGTAAGAGATCTGCCATTCCGCATGTAAGCCAACGGCCTAAAAGATCCCCGAGATAATCGGAAGATAAGATCTTAAAACATGAAGATGAGTAACTTAACTAGCTGTTTATAAATGAATAAATTGAAACTCATCACTTTCGAAATAGCTAATGACAAAAACGTTTTCCAATCTGGCGTTGTAGCCTGTTAGAAAATCCTTATAGTTACTCATGCACGGACGCAATGAAGTCGGTCAGGAAGACTGGCTGCCAGGGTTGGGCAAATGGACATCACCACAGGATGTGGTAAAGGACACCTCCCAGGACGGAGAAAGTGCGACGGGACAGGATGACTCGTCAGGCCAAGATGGCTAAAGGACACCCCAAAGGATTGGGAAGGGGAAACCTAAAGGAAGAGGTAAACAGTCAGGGATTGCAGGGAGCAACTTCGTTCAAGGATCTGAGCGATACGACTACCGGGGGCGACGCAAGTCGCCCCCATCTTTTTATCTGCGTTTCACCGTCCCCTTGCTTGGCTCTCAATTGCTTGCCTCAGCGCAGAGACTTCTTGCCAGAACCTTCCCAACCCGCTGCTTAAGCAAAAAAACATATGAAAGGGGCGCCACGATGGCGCCCTTTTCTGTTTTCTAATCGGCAAACAAGCTTATATCACGCGAGAGAACTGTTGCTGGCGCGCCTTGTTGCGCAAGTACACGTCGAAACACATGCAGATATTGCGGATCAGCAGCTGCCCGGTGGAGGAGACCTCCAGACCATCCTCCGTCATACGCACCAATCCATCGTTGATGAAGGTCTGCAGCAGCTTGAGATCGTCGGCAAAATACTCTCTGAAATTGAGCCCGTGCGCCTGTTCGACAGCGGCAAAGTTCAGACGGAAATCACAGATGAGCCGCTTGATCACCTCACGGCGGATCAGGTCATCCTGATTGAGCGAGCAGCCTTTCCACTGGGCATGACCCAGCTCTGCAACCTGTACGTAATAGGTCTTGAGCTCTTTCTGGTTCTGGGAGTAGGCATCACCGATCATGCTGATGGAGGAGACCCCCAGCCCCAGCAGATCGCAATCACCTTGAGTGGTATAGCCCTGGAAGTTGCGGTGCAGCTTGCCCTCGCGCTGCGCCACTGCCAGTTCGTCATCTGGTTTGGCAAAATGGTCCATGCCGATGAACTGGTAACCCTGACCGGTGAGGAAGGCGATGGTGTCCTGCAGCATGGCCAGCTTCTCCTGCGGCGCAGGCATATCCACCTCTTTCAACTTGCGCTGGGCGGCAAAGCGACTCGGCAGATGGGCATAGTTGAAGATGGAGAGGCGCGCCGGATCCGTCTTGAGCACCTCTTCCAGCGTATGGTGGAAGCTGGCACGATCCTGATGCGGCAGGCCATAGATAAGGTCGAGGTTGGTCGAGCGGAAGCCAAGTTCACGGGCCCGTTCCAGCATCGCTTTAATAAAGTCGTTGTCCTGCTCGCGGTTGACCGCAACCTGCACATCCTTGTTGAAGTCCTGCACCCCAAGGCTGATGCGGTTGAAGCCGACGTCTCGCAGCACATCCAGCATGGTAATGGCAATCTCGCGCGGATCGACCTCGATGCTGAACTCCCCCTCTTCGGCGAAATGGAAGTGCTCACGCAGCATGGCCATCAGACGGCGCGTTTGCGCTTCATCCAGATAGGTGGGTGTACCGCCCCCCCAGTGCAGCTGGGTAACCAGACGATGCTTGAAGAGCGGGGCTTGCGCCTTGATCTCCTGCTCCAGGTAGTCGAGGTACTCGTCAGCCTTGTGCTGATGGCGGGTAATGACCTTGTTGCAGCCGCAGTAGTAGCAGAGCTTGTGACAGAAAGGGATATGCACGTAGAGCGACAGATTGCGCTCGGGATACTGGCCGGCAGCGCGGACAAAATCCGGATAGCCGAAGCTCTCGTTGAACTCCAGCGCAGTGGGATAAGAGGTGTATCGCGGGCCACTGTAGTTATATTTTTCGATCAGGGCCTGATCCCACACAATCTGTTCTGCTTGCACGCTCGCTTCCTCTCTTGTTGTTATTGTTGGCTCACCGACCTAACTGAAAATCCTTCAGCTGGGCCACATCCTTGAGGATCTGAGCCTCCAGCTCGGCCTCGTAGCCGCTTCGTTCGAGATCCATCTTCATCACTTCATTGCGCTTGAGGGCACGTCTGGCCTCATGAGTCGGCATATCTTTCACCTTCTCATACAGCCCGTACAGACCCGGGAACTCGGCAACGAATGCTCGCCCCCCCTTGATCTGCAACGCATCCAGCAGATTGGTCAGCCGAATGGCGCCTTCGGAGTAATCGCACTGCCCCTCCTGCACCGCATGAGCAATGACCCGCACGCTCTCCAGAATTCGTTCATTGCGAGCAGTTATAGCCTGCCACTGCATCGCTTGCTGTCGCCTCAGTCTGGCTAGCAGCATGCCTGCATAGATGGCCAATCCTGACAAAATCAGGCCGCCCAACAGGGCGGCCAGCATCCATCCACTCATCACTTTTTCTTCGGCTCAGGCTTGGGTTCCGGCTTGAAATCAACCTGGTTGAAACGGTCCCACAACTCCTCTTCGGAGGCTGGTTTCTGCTCGTCGAACTCGGCGTCATCGCCATCATCAAACGGCAGCTCGTCATCTTCATCATCGTTGTCGATGATGCCCAGCTCATCCATCAGCTCCTGATAACGGTCGACACGCTGATCAACCCAGGCCTGCTCGGCCGCTTCCAGGGTTTCACCGGCATCAAGACGATCCAGCAGATCATTCAAGCGGTCATCGTTTTCGATGGAAGCCAGCTCCTGCTCGGGCGTCATCACCAGCTTCTTCTCTTTCACCGCCTTGGGTGCTGCCGGCTTCTTCTGTTTGTCATCCACCACCAGTACTACCGGCTTGCGGGAACCGATACGCGGATCTTTGGACTGGCTGTTGCCAGACTTGTTCTTCGGCTGTTCAACTTGCTGACGAGAACCAGCCTTCAGGCCCTTTCGCTTGGCAGCCCGTTTACGCTCACGGCCTTCCTGAGCACTGACATCAGATTCTTTGCGCTTGCCAGTAGGCTTGCGAGTGGGTTGTTTGGCAGACATGAATGGCTAACTCCGAAAATAACTGGTTTGACCCGTACCTGGGATGCTCTCACCCGGTGGGATACGATGCGAGGAACAGTAAGGCTGGAACAAGAGCAGGATCCCGCACCAATCAGGCCCAATCAGGCCACTGAACACCGCAGGATCGGTATCCTCTGGGCATGTTGCTGGTATTTTGACACAGAATGGCTAATCGGGTTAATGACCCAAAAGAAAAAAGGCAGCCGAAGCTGCCTTGATATGTTCATGCGTGCGCCATCCTGAATGGCAAAACAATCTGTTTCGCCCTCTCCGTGACAACTTGTCGCCGCATCATATCGTTGTGTGGTCATCCTGACCTTATATTGGTCGTTCCTGAATGTGCGTGTGCCTGTTTGACCCGTCTCGACCGCATCCTGCCATCGTGCCGGGGAGTCTGCATCCCGCAACCCCATCCCGCTCCGGAGATGGTCACCATCCTGATCCTTCAATCCTTTGCCAGCTCATCCGAGCCCATGGCATCCCGCCACGCCAGCCATCCTCTGCTCACAACCCCCTGTCGTGAAACCGCCACCCAATCCGTGGGTGAATCCATTAAGCCTACTGTACCAACTCTATAAAGCGGCTCAATCCACTCAAAACATTCTCAACATGTCGAAAAATATCAACACTCATATAATTAATTGATAAATAATGATTATTTAATATTTTATGCAATTTTATGAGCCTTGACCTGCCTTGAGAATGGGAGATCTCTTACAGAACGGGGGGATTAAACCGAGAATTATCTGAAAGCTATAAAAACAACGGGGAGCCCAAGCTCCCCGTTTCAACTCAAATCGACCGTATCGACTATATCAGTGCAGACCCGCCACATATTTGGAGAGGGCTTCGATATCCTGATCAGTCAGTTTCTTGGCAACGTCCCGCATCATTCCATTCGGATCGTTGTCACGCGTGCCAGCACGGAATGCAGTGAGCTGAGCCTTGATATAGGCAGGATGCTGGCCGGACAGGTTGGGATACTTCGCCTGTTCGACACCCGAGCCACGGGGACCATGGCAAGCCGTACAAGCTGCCAGACCGCGACTCATGTCACCACCCATATAGAGCGCCTTGCCCGCTTCGACCACGTCGTCAGGGACAGCGATAGGGGTAACCTTCAGGCTGGAGAAATAAGCCGCCAGGTCATCCATGTCCTGTTCCGACAAAGGTAACGCCATCGGCCCCATCACTGGCGCAACCCGGCCAATTTGACCAGAAGCGGCAGCCTTCAGTTCAACTAACTGCTTTTTGATATATGATGCGTGCTGACCAGCAATTTTGGGGTACATATCAACCAGGCTGTTTCCGTCCGGTCCATGACAAGCCGCACAAACGGCAGCCTTGGTCTGTCCCGCAGCGGCATCGCCCTTGGCTTGTGCCATCCCCGTTACGCCAACCATCAGAGCAAGAGTAATGACTAGGTTCTTCATGGCGTTCCAACTTTTCGTTATTAGGCTTCCAGATCCCATGCCGCTGAAGGCATGTTAAAATAAACGCGTTTAAGCGACGCTATTTTACACCATTTTACAAAAAAGTAACTCTATAACCCTCTATCTCCATGGGGAATTTACGTTGGATACACAAACTCTGAATTTCAATAAGGTGCATTTTGTGACCAGCGCACCCGACATCCGTCACCTGCCAAATGATGGGGGTGTCGAGATCGCGTTTGCCGGCCGTTCCAACGCCGGTAAGTCATCTGCATTGAACACCTTAACCAAACACAAGAACCTGGCACGCACCAGTAAGACACCCGGTCGTACCCAGCTGATCAACCTGTTTGAACTGGAACCGGGTAAGCGTCTTGTCGACTTGCCGGGTTATGGTTATGCGCAAGTTCCGCTGGAAATGAAGCTCAAGTGGCAAAAGTCACTGGCAGAGTATCTGCAGCGCCGTGAGTCATTGAAAGGCCTGGTGATCCTGATGGACATCCGCCACCCGCTCAAAGATACCGACATGAACATGCTGGAGTGGAGCTCGCACCGTCAGTTGCCCGTCATGCTGCTGCTGACCAAGGCTGACAAATTGAGCCCCGGCCCGCGCAACAACCAGGTGATCAAGGTGCGCCAGGCCGTTGCCAACCTTGGTTCCCAGATCCAGGTCGAAGCATTCTCCTCTCTCACCAATATAGGTGTGGAGAAGCTGGCGCAAACCCTGACCGAATGGTACGTCAGTGGTGACGATACCGACCTGCTGAACGCTGACGAACAGCAACCTGCCGAGGAGTAATCGACTCCTCGCTCTCCTTGCAATTGGCGGAGCACTCCTCCGCTGATTGAAAGGGTTTCAGATTACTGCTTTCACCTGCCTCACGACAAACACCCCGCATTCGCCTCCCCTGCTATATCCAATACTGCTTACAGTTCATATAGATAGGCAGTTAATTCACGAGGGGAATTAACCTCTAAAGACGTTGAGAGCGTTTTCAAGTTCGTTCTTTCAAAACGAACAATAATTACCAAAAGAGACAAAAATGAAATTTAATTACAAGATCTAACCGAAAGGGATAAAAATGAGGCCGGACGACAGTGATGCCATCCAGCCTGAAATAATAAATTCAAAAAATTGGGAAGAAGCTGAATCTTGAGTACCAGACGACAGGTATTCCTCAAGAAGCAGCCTCATTCTATCAAATGCATCACCAATTTAAAGCATTTACTCTAAATGGCACGCATAAAAAAACACCCCGACGAGAACCTCATCGGGGCAGCTATTCAGCCACATTCAATTACGTGAAATAAAAGGTCTGAAAGATAGAACATCTTACCTCTGTACCCTACGCAGACAACTGTACAGCAAAGCAGCAGAAAGTGAAAGTAATTTATGTAATTTAGTTTCACAGCTTACAGGTTAAGAAAAAACCTTTTAATTTCATGCAGATAAAAAAACCCCCAGTACGAATACCGGGGAGTTATAAAGGTGACTAGCTAGCACTTCCTCAACTATCTAGTTAGTCAGCGCCATTTCAAAGTAGTTCCGCTACAAAACAAAAAAACTTTGAAAAATCAGAGGTAGATTGCGCCATCTTCAGCAAACTCTTGTTCTTCAATGAGTTTTTTAGCCATATCTTCAATATCAAAACGCACACTTTCGAAGGCTCTGACGATGTCATCCTCTCTCGTCAGCGCCAGACCTGTCATTCTCTCCAGCCGCCGCTGACTGATGTAACAATCTATCAGCGCCCCCATCTGCTGGGCAGGAAAACGCACCCGCTGTTCGTCAGCCTGCCACTCCATCAGGTCGGGAAACAGAATACCCTGGTTCATATCACCCCCAAGTTACGCTTCAACTCTCTCAATACCTGTTTAGTCCCGGGACGAATTCCGCGCCACACGGTAAACGCTTCGGCGGCCTGTTCCACCAGCATGCCGAGTCCATCCATGGATTGACGGGCCCCATGCTGTTTGGCCCAACTGATAAACGCCGTATCCGAGGCGCCATACATCATGTCGTAGATGGCAATATCAGTGTGGATCAGGGCAGGGGCCAACGGCGGCAGCTCTCCTTGCAGGCTGGCAGAAGTCGAATTGATGACGAGATCGAATGGCCCTGCCAACTGCTCATAGGTCTGGGCAGTCACAGGCCCCAGATCGCAGAATTCGGCAGCCAACTGTTGCGCTTTTGTGTGGGTGCGGTTGGCGATCACCAGCTCGCTCGGCAACTCAGCCAGCAGCGGCGCCAATGCACCGCGAGCAGCGCCACCGGCACCCAGCAGCAGGATCCGGCTATCCGCCAGCGTCACACCATGGGACTTGAGATCGGCGACCAGACCGGCGCCATCGGTATTATCCCCCAGCAACACACCATCATCGGTCAGCTTGATGGTATTGACCGCGCCCGCCCGCTTGGCCCTCGGGCTCAAGCAATCGACCAGAGTGAATGCCTGCTCCTTAAAGGGAACGGTGACATTGCATCCCTTGCCCCCTTGGTCAAAGAAGGTGCGCAGGGCTTGGGCAAACTCGTCGACGGCGGGTTCAGCCAGCCCATACTCCAGCTCTTGCTGGGTTTGTCTGGCAAACAGGGTGTGAATGAAGGGGGACTTGCTGTGGCGCACCGGGTGGCCAAAAACCAGATAACGATCCATCAAAGAGTTCCATCAGAGGGCAATATTCCGATTTAACGGGTTTTCACTCTCGGGAACAAGCCGAATAACGGCCAGTAAAAAGGGACCATCATGGTCCCTCGGGTCACAGCCACTCTCGCGGCGTGAGGTAATCGGTGTAGAGCAAGGCTTCAGGAGTACCCGCCTCCGGCTGCCAGTCATACTCCCAACGTGCCAGCGGTGGCATCGACATCAGGATCGACTCGGTACGTCCGCCGGTCTGCAGCCCGAACAGGGTGCCACGGTCATACACCAGATTGAACTCCACATAACGGCCGCGACGATAGAGCTGGAACTCCCGCTCCCGCTCGCCATAGGGTAGAACCTTGCGTCGTTCAATGATCGGCAGGTAGGCATCGAGATAACCCCGACCTACCGCCTGCATAAAGACAAAGCAGTCGGCAAAGGGCCAGCGATTCAGATCGTCGAAGAAGAGACCGCCCACCCCCCGCGTCTCGTTGCGGTGTTTGAGAAAGAAGTAGCGATCGCACCAGGATTTGAACTCGGGGTAGATCTCATCACCAAAGGGCTCGCAGAGATCACGGGAGACCTGATGCCAGTGCTGCACATCCTCGGCAAACGGGTAGAAGGGCGTCAAATCGAAGCCACCGCCAAACCACCAAATAGGCTCTTCACCCTCTTTCTCGGCGATGAAGAAACGGACGTTGGCGTGGCTGGTCGGCACATAGGGGTTGTGCGGATGGATCACCAGCGACACGCCCATCGCCTCGAACTTGCGACCGGCCAACTCTGGCCGATGAGCTGTAGCAGAGGCAGGCATGGCATCGCCATAGACATGGGAGAAGTTGACACCCCCCTGCTCGATCACCGCGCCGTGGCGCAGCACGCGGGTACGTCCGCCACCACCGCCTTCACGGCTCCAGGCATCTTCCACAAAGTGTCCACTGCCATCGGCCTGCTCCAGACCACGGCAGATCTCGTCCTGCAACTGCAACAGGAAGGCCTTGACCTGGGCCACATCCGGTTTGCTCATCTTGTCTCCAGTCAGGCAGGATCGTGAACGCCCTGTCCATTTTTATAGTTAAATCAATCCGATGAGCTCACCGCTCAGCGGATTGATAGCAAATCATGACGTATCCGCCTGTTCAGGAGGGGCGAATAATGGCGCCGGTTCGGGCGTCCTTGATCTCGGATGGGTTAGCTTGACCACCCACTTCACCGGGCAGGATATAGGCTAACTTGCTTGCCAGCCGCTCACCGATATCGGCCACGCGGCGAGCCGGCTCCTCACCGGTCAGGTTGGCACTGGTAGAGACCAGAGGCTTGCCAAAGGCACGGCACAACGCCTGTACCTGAGGATGAGCCGTCACGCGCACCGCCAGTGTCTCGAACTGCCCGGTCAGCCAGGCCGGCGTCGTTGCACGGGCAGGCATGATCCAGGTAAAGGGGCCGGGCCAGCTGGCTTCAACCCGAGCCAGTTGCTCACCGCTAAGTTGGCTCAGATCGATGTAGTCCTGCAGCTGTGCCATGTCGGCAGCAATCAGGATCAACCCCTTCTCTACCGGACGCTGCTTGATGGCCAGCAGTCGCTGCACCGCCACCTCGGAGTCGGGATCACATCCCAGACCAAACACGGCCTCGGTCGCATAAGCAATCACCCCTTCCTGCAGGAGGGCGGCAACCGCCTGTTCAAATTCATTTGGCATAGGAAAAATGCGGCAGCCTGGCTGCCGCCTCGTCACTTAGTAGCAAGTTGAATCCGTATGGCGGCGACCATGGCAAAGTGACGTGTTGCTGTTGCACAGGAAAATACGACACATCCGGATCGCCACCTATTCACTTACTTGAGTTGAGCCTGCAGGGCGGCATCCTTGGCCATCACCTCTTCGGCATTCTTCTGGCGTTCGGCCCGAACCTTGGCCGCCAGTTCATCATCGGCTACTGCCAGCATCTGGGCTGCCAGATAACCTGCGTTTTTGGCACCGGCTTTGCCGATCGCCACGGTCGCCACCGGTACACCACCCGGCATCTGCACGGTGGAGAGCAACGCATCCAGCCCCTTGAGCGGGCCACCATCGATGGGCACCCCGATCACAGGACGAGTCGTGATGCCGGCTACGGCACCCGCCAGATGCGCCGCCAGACCGGCAGCACAGATAAAGACCTTGCAGCCACGGGCCTCGGCATCGGTCACATACTGATGGGTCGCAGCCGGCGTGCGGTGCGCGGAGGTGACTTTGACTTCCACTGCGATATCAAATGACTTGAGCACCTCGAGGGTGGTCTGCATCACGGGGAAATCAGAATCAGAGCCCATCAATACGGCAACAAAGGGTTTATTCATGGTGGGAATTTCCTTACTCCAAGTGGGGGGTTGAAGTTCACCGAAAACGTTTCAATCCGGTTGCGGCGGCGGGATTATACCCGCTCACTTTGGTGGCCGCATTTCTTTTGCGGACAGACCCAACGCAGAGTTCCCCTCACTTTTTTCTCAACCATGATGCCCCAGCCACACTCGGGGCAGGGCATGGGGATCGGTTTGTCGTTCACCACATATTTGCAGTGTGGATAGCCATCACAGGAGTAAAACTGCTTGCCGTAGCGGGAGGTACGACTCACCAGATGACCCTTGCCGCACTCGGGGCAGAGGATCTGGGTATCATCGCTCTCCTGCAGGGATTCGATGTGCTGACAGGCTGGATACTGGGTACAACCGACAAACAGACCGTAACGCCCCTTCTTGATCGCCAACGGCTCTCCGCAATCGGGACAGGCAGAGCCTTCGAGCACCTTTTCGATGTCGCGGCCGGATGGCGTCAGGGAGCGTATGTAATCACAGGCAGGATAGGCAGAACAGCCAAGAAAGGGGCCATGTTTGCCCTGGCGGATCACCAGCTCGGCCCCGCACTGCGGGCACGGCTCGCGCTCGAAGGCATGTTCGTGGGCTGAAAAGAGGTGATGATCGATTTTTGACATGGGCCGCGCCTTGAAATCCAGATGGCCTGAATTCTACCAGCGCGGCACCGGACTGTCAGTGAATGACGCCGTCTGACTCATCAAACACCAGCTCTTCCATCTGCTGGTAGGCATTTTCACTGCCCGGTACGTTGAACAGCACCATCATGACGACCCACTTCAGGTCATCCAGCTCGATATCCGGCTTGTCCAGCTCGAGCAGGCGCTCGATACAGATCTCGCGGGTTTCGGCATTCAGCACTTGAGCCTGTTCCAGAAAGAGCAGGAAGCCGCGGCACTCGGTGCTGAGGCGCGCCAGCTCTTGCGGAGCATAGATACGCATCGAGCCTTGCGCGCTGGCGGTAACATAGACCTCCCGCTCGCTATCGTGCAGATTGGCCAGCCGCTCCAGCCAGTCGAGCGCCTTGTCGATCTCTTCTTTATCGAAACCGGCCCGGCTCAACTCGTCGGTGAGCTCATCCTGCTCGACCATCACATCTGCATCGCTGTGGATGTAGGTCTCGAAAAGGTACATCAATACATCAAACATGATTCGCCCTCCTCGCTCTGACGTATCCACCGGCTACCGCCATCACTGCACCGGCCAGCTCCAGCTCTACCAACCTGCCCAATACCACTTCGACAGGAAGCTGGGCCCGCTCGGCAACGGTATCCACGCTCGTGGTCTCATAATCTACGTTATCCAACAAATCGGCATAAGGCAATTCGCTATTATGCGGTTGCTCAGATGGTATGACCAACGGATCTGGCCGTGCGACCCACTCTGGCAGCTCTTCCACTATATCGGCAGCACTCAGCACAAGTTTGGCCCCCTGCTGAATTAATCTGTTGCACCCTATCGCCTGGGCATTTTGCGGGGCGCCGGGTACCGCAAACACTTCGCGCCCCTGTTCAAGCGCATAACGGGCGGTGATCAGCGAACCGCTCTGCTCGGTCGCCTCCACCACCAGAGTTCCCAGCGACAGACCACTGATAATACGGTTGCGACGAGGAAAATGTTCAGCCAGCGGCCCTTTATCCGGCGCCAGCTCGGAGATAAGCAAACCACCACTCTCCAGAATCTGACCTGCCAGCCCCTGGTGGCGTTTGGGGTAGAGGCAATCCAGCCCGGACCCCAACACGGCAAGGGTAATACCGCCACAAGCCAGCGCCTGCTGATGGCAGACACCATCGATACCGAGCGCAAGGCCCGAGGTGATGGCTAACCCGCATCCAACCAGCTCGCTACAGAGGCGGGACGCATTATCTTTACCTGCATAGGTAGGATGGCGTGTCCCCACCATTGCCAGCTGGGGTAGCGACAGCGCAGCAAGATCGCCACGACAGTAGAGCAACAGGGGTGCCGCGGGAATTTCCCGCAACAAGGGTGGATAAATCGGGTGATCTTGCGGAATAAGGAGATTGTCAGGCAAAGCGGTCCAAGCCAGGGTCTGCTCAACCACTGGCGAGGGCCAGCGCAGTTGTTTGATCTGCTCTGACGATAACCCCATACCATGCAATTGCGCTTCATCGCTCTGGAACAGGGCATCAATACTTCCCCCGGCCCGCTCCAACAGACGTGCAGCGGTCACCGGACCAATACCGGTGACCGCATCGAGAGTTAGCCAGAGCGCCAGACGCGCGTCGGGGTAGTTCACGTCAGAAGTGAGTGACCTGATAGCCCGCACTCACCATGTCGTTACTCTGCATGATGAGACCGTAACTCAGCTTGTCATACACCTTGAACAACATGACACGGGCAATTGCTTCAGAGGGCAGTGGTGCCTTCTTGTTACTGCTGTAAAACACCCGGTTAAAAACCGACGAGAGTTCCTTGTACTGTACATCGCCATTCTTGGTGACCAGGGCAGCACCGGGTCGTCTGACATCCAGTACATCCCCGGCGACCAGTTGATCGCGGCCGCCCCGGTTGATCAATACCACATCAAACTTGCCACCGCCCCGGGTCTTGTTCGGCAAATCGATGATATAGCCCGGTGTGATGGTAGGTGCCGCTTTCGGTGTGAAGACGGCGGGCATGTTCTCCTGAGCCGGCAGCGGCATCACCTTGTCGCCCTGCAGCACTTCGCGCTGGTTATGAGTCAGAGTCACCTCGGTCCGATCGCCATCAAGACGCGCCACGGCCCGCACCACACCGGCAAAGATCGCCTCCTGGCCCAGCAGTTCACCGGTTTCGCGATCCTTGTAGACCACTCCGGGGTGATAAATGCCATAGACCTGCCCCGGTGTCAGGGAGCCCTGTACATAGAGGGTGTCCCCCTCCAGCATGCCGATATGTTTCTGATCCGACCCCAGCAGATACGGCAAGGTTTTCTGCTGCTGGTTGTCAGCCAGAATATGGTCGGTTTGCAGGAAGGGGCCGATCTCGCTGATAGGCAGGGTCGGAATGGGGTTGGCCTTGTTCTCGTAACGGGTTTTCGGGCCGAGACGGATGACTTGCTTGCCACCCTGCATCGCCTTGCCGAGCCGGGGTTCACCATTGATCCAGCTCAGATGCAGTACATCACCGGGGTAGATCCAGTGAGGATTGGCAATCTGCGGATTGATGTTCCAGAGGTGGGGCCAGAGCCAGGGTTCGGAAAGATACTTGCCGGAGATATCCCACAGGGTGTCGCCTTTTTGCACTACATAACTTTCGGGGTAACCCGCTTTCAGCCTCAGCTGATCGGCCAGTGCTGCCTGACTCACGGTCACCAGCAGGCAGGCGAGGATGGTTTGCTTCAGATACATAACACTCCCTGTTACTTCTGTACGCAAAGTGTTGCTGTTTTTTGTCGGCGTAAATGACTAGAATTACGCCAATATTGACTGCATTTATACGAAACTAAAGAAAAAACTATGGCCATTCTAGATGTATTGCGTTTTCCCGATGAGCGCCTGCGCACCGTTGCAGCCCCTGTCGAGACCTTTACACCCGAGTTACAACAGATTGTAGATGATATGTTCGAAACCATGTACGCGGAGGAAGGCATTGGCCTGGCCGCGACTCAGGTCGACATTCACCAGCGCATCATAGTGATCGATGTCTCTGAAAACCGTGAAGATCCTCTGGTATTGATCAATCCGGAGGTCATCGAGCAGTGCGGCAGCACCGGCATTGAAGAGGGTTGCCTCTCCGTGCCCGGCAGCCGTGCTCTGGTGCCTCGCGCTGAACAGATCAAAATCCGCGCCCTGGATCGCCACGGCAAGCCGTTCGAGCTGGAAGCCGACGATCTGCTCGCCATCTGCATCCAGCATGAGATGGATCATCTGGTCGGCAAGCTGTTTGTGGATTACTTGTCCCCGCTCAAGCGCCAGCGCATTCGCCAGAAGCTGGAAAAGATGGCCCGTGAAGATCGCAAAGTCCTCTGAGGATCTGCCCCATTGAATAAGCTGAAACTGATTTTTGCCGGTACTCCCGACTTCGCCGCCCGTCACCTGGCGGCGTTGTTGTCTTCCGACCACGAGGTCGTTGCCGTTTATACCCAGCCTGACAAGCCTGCTGGCCGTGGCCAGAAGCTCACCGCCAGCCCGGTCAAAGAGCTGGCACTGGCCCACAACCTGCCGGTTTACCAACCTGCTTCTCTGCGCAAGGAAGAGGCACAAGCCGAACTGGCCGCCCTTGGCGCCGACCTGATGGTGGTGGTTGCCTATGGCCTGATCCTACCCAAGGTGGTGCTCGATACCCCGCGTCTGGGCTGCATCAACGTCCATGGCTCCCTGTTGCCCCGCTGGCGCGGTGCCGCACCGATCCAGCGCTCTATCTGGGCAGGCGATGCCGAAACTGGCGTCACCATCATGCAGATGGATGTGGGACTGGATACTGGCGCCATGATCCGCAAGGTAAGCTGCCCCATCGCCGCCGACGAGACCTCCGCCAGCCTCTATGACAAATTGGCCGAGCTGGGCCCGCAGGCTCTGGTCGACACCATCAATGCCATGGCCGCCGGTGAAACCGCTGCTGAGGCACAAGATGATGCGCTGGCCAACTACGCCGAAAAGCTCTCCAAGGAAGAGGCCCGCATCGACTGGTCGATGGAGGCTGTTGCCATCGAACGCTGCATCCGCTCGTTCAACCCCTGGCCCATCAGCTGGTTTGAAGTGGCTGACCAGACCGTCAAGGTATGGCAAGCCGCCGTCATTGACAGCGACCACGGCCAACCCGCCGGCACCCTGCTCAAAGCCGACAAGCAGGGGATCGATATCGCCACCGGCAAAGGGGTTCTGCGCCTGCTGACCCTACAACCGCCCGGCAAGAAGGCGATGTCCGTTTCGGATCTGCTCAACTCTCGCCGCGACTGGTTTGAACCCGGCACGCAATTGAATTGAACTGGATTGAATTGACACAAGCGGGGCCCAGGCCCCGACTTGCGCATCTAAGGTAACTCTATGAAAACACGTGCACAGGCCGCTCTCGTTATTCAACAGGTGCTGGATCAGGGTCAATCCCTCTCCGCTGTTCTGCCTGCTGCCCAGGAGAAGGTTGCACCTCGCGATCGCGCTCTCCTGCAAGAACTCTGCTACGGCACCCTGCGCTGGCTACCCCGCCTCGATGCGGCAGTCAACGAGATGATGGACAAACCGCTCAAGAACAAGAGCCGCATTTTCCACTACCTCATCCTGGTCGGTCTCTATCAGCTCATCTACACCCGCATTCCGGCTCACGCCGCGGTGGCCGAGACCGTCAATGCCGTCAAACTGCTCAAGGGCACCTCCCTGCGTGGCCTCATCAACGGCGTGCTGCGCAACTTCCAGCGCAGCGCCGAAGTCATTTTGCTGCGTATCGACCGCGTTCCCAGCATTCGCCTCGGTCATCCGGAGTGGCTCACCAAGCGCCTGCGTCAGGCCTATCACGATGAGTGGGAATTCATCATGGAGGCGAACAACCAGCGCCCCCCCATGTGGATCCGCAACAACAGCCAGCGCCAGAGCCGCGATGCCATGCTGGCTCGCATGGCCGAAGCCGGCATCAATGCCGTGGCCGGTGAAGAGGGCGAGGATTGCATCCTGCTGGAGCGTCCCTGCGATGTGACCAAGCTGCCTGGCTTCGAGGTCGGTGACTGCTCGGTACAGGATGGTGCAGCACAACAGGCTGCCGCCCTGCTCGACCCGCAACCGGGTGAATGGGTGCTGGATGCCTGCGCCGCCCCCGGCGGCAAGACCGCCCACCTGCTGGAGCGTCAGCCCAAGCTGGCTGGCGTGGTTGCCGTTGATGCCGACGAGAACCGCCTCAAGCGGGTGCAGGAGAACCTGGATCGCATCGGCCTGACCGCCAAAGTGATCCACGGCGATGCCGCGGCACCGGAACAGTGGTGGCCGGAGGGCCAGTTCGACCGCATCCTGCTGGATGCCCCCTGCTCCGCCACTGGTGTTATCCGTCGCCACCCCGACATCAAGTGGTTGCGCCGTGATCAGGACATCCGCGAGCTGGCCGAGCTGCAGCGCCGTATTCTGAACGCCCTCTGGGGCAAGCTGAAAAGCGGCGGCACCCTGCTCTACGCCACCTGCTCCGTCCTGCCGGAAGAGAACCGCGACCAGATCCGCGCCTTCCTTGCCGCGACCAAAGATGCCAAATTGGTACCGTTGCACGAACAGGACACCCCGGACTGCCCGGGTCGCCAGTTCCTGCCGGGTGAAGCCGAGATGGATGGCTTCTACTACGCCAAGCTGGTCAAGCTGTGACGCTGACATGCTTCTTCCGGGGCAATCGCCATGCAGGCGAAATGTCCCTTTACTGCCTCAACGTGAGTAGACGTTCCCTATGAAGATCATCATTTTGGGAGCCGGCCAGGTCGGCGGCACTCTGGCCGAGAACCTGGCTGGGGAGAACAACGACATCACCATCGTCGACACCGACAGCGAACGCCTGCGCGAACTGCAGGACAAGTTTGACCTGCGGGTGGTCAACGGTCACGGCGCCCACCCCAAGGTGCTGCGCGAAGCGGGGGCTCAGGATGCCGACATGCTGGTCGCCGTCACCAACAGTGACGAGACCAACATGATCGCCTGTCAGGTGGCCTACTCCCTGTTCAACACCCCGAACAAGGTGGCGCGGATCCGCTCGCCAGCCTATCTGACCGAGCGGGATCGCCTGTTTCTGCCGGAATCGGTACCAGTGGACCACCTGATCGCGCCGGAGCAGCTGGTGACCGACTATGTGCGTCGCCTGATCGAATATCCGGGCGCCCTGCAAGTGGTTGATTTTGCAGGTGGCCGCGTCGGTTTGGTAGCGGTCAAGGCCTACTACGGTGGCCCGCTGGTAGGCAACGCCCTCTCCACCCTGCGCGAGCACATGCCCAACATCGAGACCCGGGTAGCGGCCATCTTCCGTCAGGGCCGCCCGATCCGTCCGCAAGGCACCACCATCATCGAAGCGGATGACGAGGTCTTCTTCGTCGCCGCCGCGGGCCATATCCGGGCCGTGATGTCGGAGCTGCAGCGCCTCGAGAGCCCCTACCGACGCATCATGATCGTCGGTGGTGGCAACATCGGCGCGGGTCTCGCCCGCCAGCTGGAGAAGCGCTACAGCGTCAAGCTCATCGAGCGCAACCAGAAGCGGGCGGAGCAGCTCTCCGAACTGCTGGAGAACACCATCGTCTTCTGTGGCGATGCGGCGGATCAGGAGCTGCTGGCCGAGGAGCACATCGACCAGATCGACGTCTTCATCGCCGTGACCAACGAGGATGAGGCCAACATCATGTCGGCGCTGCTCGCCAAGAAGATGGGCGCCAAGAAGACCATGGTGCTGATCCAGCGCGGCGCCTACGTCGATCTGGTGCAGGGCGGTTCCATCGATATCGCCATCTCGCCCCAGCAGGCCACCATCTCGGCCCTGCTGACACACGTGCGTCGGGCCGATATCGCCAACGTGTACAGCCTGCGCCGCGGCGCGGCCGAGGCGATCGAGGCGATTGCCCACGGTGATGAGAACACCTCCAAGGTGGTCGGCAAGACGGTGGGCGAGCTCAAGCTGCCGCCGGGCACCACTATCGGTGCCGTAGTGCGCGGGGATGAGGTGCTGATCGCCCACGATCGCACCAAGATCCAGCAGGATGACCACGTGGTCATGTTCCTGGTGGACAAGAAGTACATCCCGGAAGTGGAGCGGCTGTTCCAGCCAAGCCCCTTCTTCCTGTAACGTCTTCATGCGCACAGGCTGTCAAACCAGACCCGGCTCAGCTCCCCCAAGGGGATGGTCCGGGTCTTTTGTTAATCAACGACCAGGTTATCGAACATGATCAAGCTGCGTCCCATTATCTTCACCCTCGGGCTGGTGCTCTCCAAGCTGGCGCTCTTCATGTGGCTGCCCACCTTGCTGGCACTGCTCACCGGGTCAGAGGGATTTGTCGAGTTTCTCAAGTCCGTGCTGATCACTCACGGCGCCGCCCTGCTCTGCCTCCACTATGGTCGCAAGGCGGAGTTTCATCTGGGGGTGCGGGAGATGTTCCTGCTCACCACCTCGGTCTGGGTGGTAGCCTGCGCCTTCGGCGCCCTGCCTTTTGTTTTCATCACCCACATCAACTTCACCGACGCCTACTTCGAGACCATGTCGGGGGTGACCACCACGGGCTCTACCGTGCTCTCCGGCCTCGACAACATGGCTCACAGCATCCTGTTGTGGCGTTCCATCCTGCAGTGGCTGGGCGGGGTCGGCTTTATCGTGATGGCGGTAGCCGTGCTGCCCTACCTCAACGTCGGCGGTATGAAGCTGTTCCAGACCGAGAGCTCGGACTGGTCGGACAAAAGCGCCCCGCGTGCCAAGACGGTCGCCAACAACATCGTCGTGGTCTATCTGGTGCTCTCCATGCTCTGCTTCATGGCCTACTGGGCCAGCGGCATGAACATGTTCGAGGCGATCAACCACGCCATGACCACTCTCAGTACCGGCGGCTACTCCACCTCCGATCAATCCATGTCCCACTTCTCCAACTCGGCACACTGGATTGGCACCCTGTTCATGTTCCTCGGCGGCCTGCCCTTCCTGCTCTATGTGCAGAGCCTCAACCACAGGGACAACAGCCTGTTCAAGGATGCCCAGGTGCGCGGCTTCTTCTGGCTGGTGGTCTGGGTCACCGTCATCATGACCTTCTATCTGTGGGAGAGAGACCTGTTCGGCTTCTGGGATGCCCTGCGCATCAGCTGCTTCAACATCGTCTCGGTGCTCACCACCACCGGCTACGGCCTTGGTGACTTCGGCACCTGGGGGCCGCTCGCCAGCATCGTCTTCATCGTGCTGCTGGCTCTTGGGGCCTGTTCAGGCTCCACTGCGGGTGGTCTCAAGATCTTCCGGGTACAGGTGGCATTCGCCCTGTTCAGAAAGCAGATGCGCCAGCTGATGCACCCCTCTGCCGTATTCCCCCAGAAGTACAACGGCCGGACGGTCAATGACGCCATCATCCGCTCGATGATCTCATTCGTACTAGCCTACTTCGCCATCATTCTGGTGATAGCTGCGCTGCTGGGCGCCATCGGGCTTGACCCTCTGACGGCCATATCCAGCTCCATCACCGCCGTTGCCAACGTCGGCCCGGGTATGGGCCCGGTGGTCGGCCCCAGCACCAACTTTGCCAGCCTGCCGGAATCGGCCAAATGGCTGCTGTCATTCGGCATGCTGCTGGGACGACTGGAGATCCTGACGGTCGCCGTACTCTTCTTCCCCTCCTTCTGGCGCCAGTAATCCCTCACTGCAAGCCAGCAAAAAGCCGCAGCGTTCATCCGCTGCGGCTTTTTTATCTCACCCATCCCCACGACCTTCGCTCAACGCTCATCAGCCCCATTACCGGATAGCCTGAACGAGCTCATCAGGATGGCCAGAGCGGATCACAGGCATAAAAAAACGGACCCAAACCAGAGGTTTGGGTCCGTTTATCAGTGAACCATCAGCGGCCGCAAGGGCTACCGAGACTCAGCACATGGCATTAACCACGGCCAGAGCGCTTACGATCCAGCTCGGTCAGCAATTTCTTGCGGATACGGATGTTCTTCGGAGTCACTTCTACCAGTTCGTCGTTGTCGATGAACTCGAGAGCCTGTTCCAGAGTCATGCGGATCGGCGGAGTCAGCACTTGAGCTTCGTCGGTACCGGAGGCACGCATGTTGGTCAGCTGTTTGCCTTTCAGGCAGTTAACAGTCAGGTCGTTGGAACGGGAGTGAATACCGATCACCTGGCCTTCGTACACTTCGGTCGCGTGACCGATGAACAGACGACCGCGGTCTTGCAGACCGAACAGGGCGTAGGTCAGAGCCTTACCGGTTGCGTTGGAGATCAGCACGCCATTCTGACGCTCGCCGATGCTGCCACCCTTGTGCGGACCGTAGTGGTCGAAGGTGTGGTACAGCAGACCGGTACCTGAGGTCATGGTCATGAACTCGGTCTGGAAACCGATCAGGCCACGGCTCGGGATCATGAAGTCCAGACGGACACGACCCTTGCCATCCGGCGTCATGTTGGTCATTTCGCCTTTACGCAGACCCAGTTGCTCCATCACGGAACCCTGGTGCGCTTCTTCAACGTCCACAGTTACGGTTTCGAACGGTTCTTGCAGAACGCCATCAACGGTACGCAGGATTACTTCCGGACGGGACACAGCCAGCTCGTAACCTTCGCGACGCATGTTTTCGATCAGGATGGAGAGGTGCAGCTCACCACGACCGGATACGCGGAACTTGTCCGGATCATCAGTCTCTTCCACGCGCAGGGCCACGTTGTGGACCAGCTCCTGGTTCAGACGCTCCAGAATGTTACGGGAGGTCACGAACTTGCCCTCTTTACCGGCGAACGGTGAGGTGTTGACCTGGAAGGTCATGTTCACGGTCGGCTCGTCAACAGAGAGCGGCGGCAGGGCTTCAACGGCACCGTTGTCACAGATGGTGTCAGAGATTTTCAGCTCGCCCAGACCGGTGATAGCGATGATGTCACCCGCTTGCGCGTCGGTAACTTCAGTACGGGACAGACCCAGGTAACCCAGCACCTGACCGACTTTACCGTTACGGGTCTTGCCGTCAGCACCAACGATGGTGACTTGCTGGTTGGTCTTGACGCGACCACGGGTGATACGGCCGATACCGATAACGCCCACGTAGGAGTTATAGTCCAGCTGGGAGATCTGCATCTGGAAACCACCTTCGGCATCAGCCTTCGGCGCTTCAACGTTGTCAACGATAGCCTGGAACAGCGGTTCCATGTTCTCGGACTCGACGTCCTGATCCATGGTGGCCCAACCGTTCAGTGCAGAGGCGTAAACAACTTTGAAATCCAGCTGTTCATCAGTCGCGCCCAGGTTGTCGAACAGGTCGAATACCTGATCCATTACCCAGTCAGGACGAGCACCCGGACGGTCAACCTTGTTGATGACCACGATCGGCTTCAGACCCTGAGCGAACGCTTTCTGGGTCACGAAACGGGTTTGCGGCATCGGGCCGTCTACGGCGTCAACCAGCAGCAGCACGGAGTCAACCATGGACAGTACGCGCTCTACTTCACCACCGAAGTCGGCGTGACCCGGGGTATCAACGATGTTGATGCGGTAGTCATTCCAGCGGATCGCAGTGTTCTTGGCGAGAATGGTGATGCCACGTTCCCGTTCCAGATCATTGGAGTCCATGATCCGTTCCTGGCCTTCCGTGGAGCGGTCCAGGGTGCCGGACTGCTGCAGCAGCTTATCAACCAGAGTCGTTTTGCCGTGGTCAACGTGCGCAATAATCGCAATATTGCGTAAATTCTCTAACATTCTCGCCTCAATCACCGGGTAAAATTGGGCGCTAATTGTACTCTTGCCTTTGTGATCTGCCTAGCAGAATTGCAGTACATTCGCGCATAACAACAGATCTGGATCATAGACCTCTCTGACAAACCCTGCTTAGATGGGCGGTGACCGTATTTCGCGCACCATTACAGTGCACCAAAACGATCCACCATCGCACTAAATTGATGCAACGCGAGTCGAGATCGCCTGATTTTGGGGAGCCTCTTCAGCGAGATTGCCCTGAAATCAAGCTGTCACAAACTTGGCACGATACTGGCTTATGTGAATACGACGACGCATTCACCCAGAGAGTTTTAACACCGGAGGTTACTTAGCATGTCAGCCCAGAACGTTTTGGCCCTGATCCAGGAACACGAAGTCAAGTTTGTTGATCTGCGCTTTACCGACACCAAGGGTAAAGAGCAGCATGTATCCATCCCTGCTCACCAGGTTGATGAAGATTTCTTCGAAGACGGCAAGATGTTCGATGGTTCCTCCATCGGCGGCTGGAAGGGCATCAACGAATCCGACATGGTACTGATGCCGGACGCAGCCTCCGCCAAGCTGGACCCGTTCACCGAAGAGACCACCCTGAACATCGTTTGTGACGTGCTGGAGCCTGCCACCATGCAAGGCTACGACCGCGATCCGCGCTCCATCGCCAAACGTGCAGAAGATTTCCTGAAGTCCAGCGGCATCGCTGACACCGTGCTGTTCGGGCCGGAGCCGGAATTCTTCATGTTCGACAACATTACTTTCTCCAACACCATGGGCCACAGCTTCGTGAAAATCGAATCTGAAGAAGCTGCATGGAACTCCGGCACTGCCTATGAGCATGGCAACAAGGGTCACCGTCCGTTCGTGAAAGGCGGTTACTTCCCGGTTGCACCGGTCGACTCTTCCCAGGATATCCGCGCCGCCATGTGTCTGGTGCTGGAAGAGATGGGCCAAGTCGTTGAAGCTCACCACCACGAAGTGGCCACTGCCGGTCAGAACGAGATCGCTACACGCTTCAACACTCTTACGCTGAAAGCTGATGAAGTACAGGTACTGAAGTACGTGATCCACAACGTGGCCCACGCCTACAACAAGACCGTTACCTTCATGCCGAAACCCATGTTCGGTGACAACGGCTCCGGCATGCACTGCCACCAGTCTCTGGCCAAGAACGGCGTCAACCTGTTCGCTGGCGACCTGTATGGCGGTCTGTCCGAGATGGCGCTGCACTACATCGGCGGTATCATCAAGCACGCCAAGGCCATCAACGCCTTCGCCAACCCGACCACCAACTCCTACAAGCGTCTGGTTCCGGGTTATGAAGCACCGGTCATGCTGGCTTACTCTGCCCGCAACCGCTCTGCCTCCATCCGTATCCCGGTGGTACCGAGCCCGAAAGCCCGTCGTATCGAAGTGCGCTTCCCGGATCCGGCTGCCAACCCGTACCTGGCCTTCGCTGCCCAGCTGATGGCCGGTCTGGACGGTATCATCAACAAGATCCATCCGGGCGATGCCATGGACAAGAACTTGTACGACCTGCCGCCGGAAGAAGCCGCAGAAGTGCCGACCGTTGCCGGTTCTCTGGACGAAGCCCTGGCCGCTCTGGATGCTGACCGCGAGTTCCTGACCCGTGGCGGCGTGTTCAGCGATGACTTCATCAACTCCTATCTGGAACTGAAACAGCAGGATGTTGACCGTGTGCGCATGACCCCGCACCCGCTGGAGTTCGAACTGTACTACTCCGTCTAAGTCTCAGCAGACTGGCCGTTTAAATCTGGTCAGCTTGCTTAATCGTGACAAAACCCGCCATCTGGCGGGTTTTTTCTCTGATAGGATTAAGCAAAATACCGTCAAGGAGAGATGGATGAACAACAAGCATGGCATAGGGGTGCTCAGCCTCCTGTTGCTGACCTCGTTCGCTGCGGACGCGGCCAAGGTCTACTCCTGGGTCGATGGCAATGGCATCACCCACTACTCGGATGCGCCCCCCCCTGGAAAAAACGCCAAAGAGGTCGATCTGCGGGTCGCCCCGCTGCTGGGCAGCAGCGCGCCCAGATCGGTGCAGGTGGATAACTTCAACAGCCTGACCGGCGCCGATGCCAAGAAAGAGAAAGAGGCGGCCAAGCTGACCATCGAACTGCTCTCCCCGGAACAGGGCAGCACCCTGCGCGACAACACAGGCAATATCGTCTTTCAGGGCACCATCAGCCCCAAACCTCCGACCCAGTATGATGTGCGCCTGACCCTGGATGGCAAAGCCGCCCCCATCGTCAGCAACAGCCTCTCTGTCCGCGTCGAAAACGTCGATCGCGGCGCCCACGAGGCTCAGCTCGAGCTGCTCGCTAAAGACGGTACGATCCTTGCTAAATCCAGTGCAGTCACCTTTTACCTGCATAGAGCGAGCGTGACGCCGGCTCCCAAACCCACCCCCAAAGCCGACTAGGGGTGATATAGCGCACCGATGCGGGTAAACTCTATGCACCATATCGGTGCATAACAGGTGTGTAGCACCGTTTTAGGGAGAAACCTGTGCCAACCCGCTCGGACAACGCCAAAACACTCTTGGATAATTTGCTGACCGCCGTGATCCAGATGGATGAGCGGCTCTGCATCCAGTTCGTCAACCCGGCGGCTGAACAGCTGCTCTCCCTCAGTGAACGCAGGCTGATCGGCATCGAACTGCCCCATCTGCTGGAACATATCTCCCTCGATTTGCAGCGGCTCAAGCAGTGCCTCGTGTCAGGGCAAGGCTTTACCGATAGCGAAGTGACTCTGGTGGTAGAGGGAGAACCGCGACTGGTGGAGCTGAGCGCAACCCCGATGGCCGACCACGAACAGCGTCTGCTAGTGGTGGAGCTGCGCAAGATCGACCAGCAGAAGAAGATCAGTCAGGAGCAGCAGCAACATGCCCAACAGCTGGCGGCCAAGGAGCTGGTGCGCGGGCTGGCCCACGAAATCAAGAATCCCCTCGGCGGCCTGCGCGGCGCGGCCCAGCTGCTGCAAAAAGAGCTGCCGGATCCGGCGCTGCGCGAATATACCGGCATCATCATCGAACAGGCTGACAGGCTGCGGGTACTGGTCGATCGCCTGCTCGGCCCCCAGCGCCCCGGACGTCACCAGATGCATAATGTCCATTCGGTGCTGGAGCAGGTACGCCGACTGGTGGAGCTCGAACTCCCTCCCTCTGTTCGCATCGAGCGGGATTACGATCCCAGCATCCCCGAATTCGAGATGGAGCCGGATCAGCTGCAGCAGGCGTTTCTCAACATAGTGCGCAACGCGGCCGAAGCACTGGGCGATCAGACCGGGCTTATTCGTATCAAGACCCGCACTGCATTCCAGATCACCATCCACGGCCAGCGTTACCGGCTGGCGGCAGAGATCAAGATCATCGACAACGGCCCCGGTATTCCGGACGCCATTCGCGACACCCTGTTCTACCCGATGATCACCGGCAAGGAGGGGGGCACAGGGCTCGGCCTCTCTATCGCCCAGAACCTGATCGACCAGCACAAGGGGCGGATTGACTGCATCAGCTGGCCGGGTCACACCGAATTCACCATTTTTCTACCGCTTCGCAAGTAAGGGAACCCCATGACCGCCAAAGTGTGGATCGTCGATGACGACAGTTCTATCCGCTGGGTGCTGGAGCGCACTCTCGGCAGCGAAGGCTTCAACTGCGAGAGCTTTGCCGATGGCGAAGCCCTGCTGCACGCCCTTGAGCTGCGCTCGCCCGATGTGATCCTCTCCGATATCCGGATGCCCGGCATCGATGGTTTGAGCCTGCTGGAGCAGATCCACCGCCGTCAGGCCGATCTGCCCATCATCATCATGACCGCCCACTCGGATCTCGACAGCGCGGTCAACGCCTACCAGCGCGGCGCCTTCGAGTACCTGCCCAAACCGTTCGACATCGACGAAGCCGTGACCTTGGTGCGCCGCGCCGAGAATCACCTCAAGGAGCAGCGCACCAAGCGCAAGTCTCGCCAGCAAGAGGCGACAGCCACACCGGAGATCATCGGTGAGGCACCGGCGATGCAGGAGGTGTTCCGCGCCATCGGTCGCCTGTCACGCTCCAGCATCTCGGTTCTGATTAACGGCCAAAGTGGTACCGGCAAGGAGCTGGTCGCCCACGCCCTGCACAAGCACAGCCCGCGCGCCCACAAAAACTTTATCGCTCTCAACATGGCGGCTATCCCCAAAGATCTCATCGAATCCGAGCTGTTCGGTCATGAGAAGGGGGCTTTCACCGGCGCCAACAACATCCGCCACGGTCGCTTCGAGCAGGCCGACGGCGGTACCCTGTTTCTCGACGAGATCGGCGACATGCCGCTGGATGTGCAGACCCGGCTGCTGCGGGTCTTGGCCGACGGCCAGTTCTACCGGGTAGGCGGCCATCAGCCGGTGCAGGTGGATGTACGGATCATCGCCGCCACCCACCAGAATCTGGAGAAGCGGGTCGCCGATGGCGAGTTTCGCGAGGATCTGTTTCACCGCCTCAACGTCATTCGCATCCACATCCCCGCTCTCAAGGAGCGCCGTGAGGATATCCCCCAGCTGGCCCGTCACTTCCTGCTGCGCGCAGCCAAAGAGCTGAACGTCGAGGCCAAGAGCCTGCACCCCGATACCCAGGCCTATATCAGCCGCCTGCCCTGGCCGGGCAACGTGCGCCAGCTGGAGAACGTCTGCCGCTGGCTTACCGTGATGGCCTCGGGGCAAGAAGTGCTGGTCGGCGACCTGCCTGCCGAGCTGCTCACCCCCATCACCCACAACGCCGAACCGGGCCAACCGGCGATGCCAGGTTGCTGGCAGCAGCAGTTGCAGGAGTGGGTGGCCAGCAAGCTGGCGCTGGGAGAGACAGACATCCTGGCCGATGCCATGCCCCAGTTCGAACGGATCATGCTGGAGACGGCGCTGGAACACACCCACGGCCACAAGCAGGAGGCGGCGCGCCTGCTCGGCTGGGGCCGCAACACCCTGACCCGCAAGCTGAAGGAACTCGATCTCTCCTGAGTCCCGGGGAAAAACGATTCCCATCACGCCCTGACAAATCACCGTCCGCCAGAACCCCGTTTAACCATAAACGGGGTATCTTTTTTGAAAGCCCCGCCTAGAATGGCAGGCTTTCAAACCTGACTCGACGAGGGCGCCCCCATGATTGACAGATCTCTCCCCCTGACCGACCTGCACCGCCATCTGGACGGCAACATCCGCCCGCAAACCATCCTCGAGCTGGGTCGCCAACACAATATCCAGCTGCCCGCCTTTGAGCTGGAGGCGCTGCGCCCCCACGTACAGATCGTCGAGAACGAGCCAAGTCTGGTCGCCTTCCTGAAGAAGCTCGACTGGGGTGTTGCCGTGCTGGCCGACTATGACGCCTGCCGCCGGGTCGCCTACGAGAACGTGGAAGATCTGCTGCGCGCCGGTATCGACTATGCCGAGCTGCGTTTCAGCCCGGCCTATATGGCGATGGCCCACAAGCTGCACCCGCAGGGTGTGGTGGAAGCCATCATCGACGGCGTGGACGCGGGCAGCCGCGACTTCGGCATCAAGACCAACCTGATCGGCATCATGAGCCGCACCTTCGGCACCGAGCAGTGCAATCAGGAGCTGGCCGCCTGTCTGGCCCACCGCGAGAAGCTGGTCGCCATCGATCTGGCTGGTGACGAGCTGGGCTTCCCGGGCGAACTTTTTGTCGACCACTTCCGCAAGGTGCGCGATGCTGGCATGCGCGTCACCGTACACGCCGGTGAAGCCGCTGGCCCCGAGAGCATGTGGCAGGCCATTCGCGAGCTGGGCGCCGAGCGCATCGGCCACGGCGTCAAAGCGATTCAGGATCCGGCCCTGATGGCCTATCTGGCCGAACACCGCATTGGCATCGAATCCTGCCTCACCTCCAACGTCCAGACCACCACGGTGGCGAGCCTGACCGAACACCCGATCCGCCAGTTCCTGGCTGCCGGTGTACTGGCCTGCCTCAACACCGACGACCCGGCAGTAGAGGGCATCGACCTGCCCCACGAATATGAGGTGGCAGCCCCGGCCGCTGGCATGACCGCGAGCGAAATCCGCAGCGCCCAGCGGAATGGCCTGACCCTGGCCTTCCTGAGCCACAGCGAAAAAGCCGAACTGAGCGCCCGCGCAGCCAGCCGCTGATCCACACCGGCACTGCAAATAAAAACGGCCCACTTCGGTGGGCCGTTTGCTTTGCGGATTTCAGATGATGGGTAAGCACTGGGCAAGCAGGCAGATAGCAAAAGGCCCAAACCGGGTTTGGGCCTTGGCTGATGACGGTGCAGGTAAAAACTACTCCGGCTCCTTGTCGCGCTCCAGCGCCCGCTCCACCAGCGGATCGGGCAGACTCTTGGTCACCTCCACCCCCAGCTCGCGGAAACGCTCGACCTGGGCAATCAGGTTGCCACGGCCGTTGACCAGCCGTCCCATTGCCTTGTCGTAGCTCTCCTGCGCCTTGTGCAGGCTGCCGCCCATCTGCTGCATCTCCTCCACAAACAGCCGCAGCTTTTCGTAGAGACGACCGGCCCGCTCGGCGATCTGGCGAGCATTCTGGTTCTGCCGCTCGTAGCGCCACAGGTTCTCGATGGTGCGCAGCGCCACCATCAGGTTGGTGGGGCTCACCAGCAGGATGTTGTTGTCGAGACCGTAACGCACCAGCGAGGGATCGGCCTCCATCGCGGTGAGGAAGGCGGGCTCCACCGCTACGAACATCAGCACATAGTCGAGGGTGCGCACCCCGGGTAGCTGCTGGTAATCCTTGCGACCCAGCTCGCGGATATGGTTACGCACCGAGGCGACGTGCTCCTTGAGCGCCACCGCCTTCTCCAGCTCGTCCTCGGCGTTGTACCAGCGCTCGTAGGCGGTCAGCGACACCTTGGCGTCGATGATGATGTCTTTTTCCTGCGGCAGGTGGACAATCACGTCGGGCTGGTAGCGCTTGCCCTTCTCCACCTCAATATTGACCTGGGTGTGGTACTCGTGACCTTCGCGCAGACCGCATTCGCTGAGGATGCGCGCCAGCACCACCTCGCCCCAGTTACCCTGCTGCTTGCTGTCACCCTTGAGGGCGCGGGTCAGCGCCGCCGCCTCTTCGGTCATGCGGGCGTTGAGCTCGGCGAGGCGCTCCAGCTCGAACTTGAGGCTGTGGCGCTGGGCCGTCTCCTGGGCATGGGTCTCCCCCACCTGACGGCGAAAACCCTCGAGCTGTTCTTTGAGCGGTGTGAGCAACAGGTCGAGGCTGTTCTGGTTCAATTCGCGGAAGTTGCCGGAGTTTTGCTCAAAGATCCGGTTGGCGAGGTTCTCGAACTGCTGACTGAGGCGCTGCTCTGCCTCCTGTTGCAGTTGCAGCTTCTCGGCGGCAGCCAGCCGCTCGCTGCGCAGGGTCGCTTCCGCATCCTTGAGGCGGGCGGTGAGCTTGATCAGCAGGGTCTGCTGCTGATCAAGCTTCTGCTGGCCCTGCATCCGCTCATCCTGCAACCCGTCGAAGCGATCCTGCAGCGCCTGATAACGCTCCTGCGCCAGCATCAGCTCCTGAGCCTGCGCCGTGGCGGTACGCCGCCCGATCAGCCAGCCAAGCCCGAGGGCCAGCACAGCGGCGGGCAGCAAGATCCCCCAAAGCCCGGGGTCGATCATTTGCGGCTCCGCTGACGCAGGAAGAGTTCGAGATAGCGGTTAACCAGGATCCAGAGCACCACGTAGATGAGGTAGGCGGCCAGCACCACCCACTTGTGGGTGTTGACGCCGGTATCGAGCTCGGCGAACTCGATATCCTTGATGCGGCAGTAGGCCCACATCAGCAGGGGAAAGACATAGAGCAGGGACGCACGCCAGAGAAATAGCCACATATGTTTTCATTCAACCACGTAAAAAGACCCGCCTAGCTTACACAAGGGCAACTGCGCTTGCGATCCTGACGGCCGCTATTCTCTGGCCTGCTTCCCGAAACTTCGATAAAATTAACCCCTAATAGGTATCAGGGGCGAGCATGACTCACTATTTCCTCCGTTGGCTGACACAAGGTTGGCAAGCTTCCCGCAAGCCCGCCGTGGTTTGCCATGAAGCGCGCCCGCCGTGGGCCATCGAGGAGTCCCAGTACCTCTCCCTCTGCACCCGCTGTGGCGAGTGTTTCAAGGCCTGCCCGCGCGGTCTGCTCAAACCGGCCACCCAGGAGGAGTACGAGGGGAGTCCCATCGCCGGTACCCCGGTGCTCGATCTCGCCTGCGGCCAGTGCAGCTACTGCGGCAGCTGCGCCAGAGCCTGTCCCACCGGCGCCCTCGACCTGCAGCTGGGTCGTCAGGTACAGACCCGGGTGCAGATTGAAGAAAGCTGTCAGGCTCGGCAGGGCTTCTACTGCCTGCTCTGTGAAGATGCCTGCCCGCAACAGGCGATCAAGGCCACCTCCGATGGCATCAACGTCAATATGGATGCCTGCAATGGCTGCGGTGCCTGCGGCCTCGCCTGTCTGCACGGCGCCATCACCCTGATCCGCCAGCCGGGCAGTCGCTAAAAACCACCTGCTTACAAAAGCAAAAGGGGCCATCTGGCCCCTTTTACATCTTGTTCAATATTCCACGCCCCGTCAGGCCATGGTCACAATAGTCTCTTGCTCGATACCCAGCAGGTGGCAGAGACGGTTGGGATCGCGCACCGCATCGGCCAGGGTGTACTCACCCAGCACTTCGAGGAAGGCGTTCATGGCGCGGCGCAAAATGCCCTGAATGCGGCAGCCACCGGAGAGACGGCAGTTCTCGCGCTTGCAGTCTACCGGACAGAGCACATGCTCCATGTCCATCACCACATCCCGTAAATTGATGGAGACCGCCGAGCGACCGAGGCGAATACCACCGTGCTTGCCGCGTACCGTCTCGATGTACCCCTTGATGCCAAGCTGGTGCACGATTTTGACCACGTGGTTGCGAGAGATGCCGAAGGTATCGGCCACTTCGGTAATGGTCGACAGACGATCCCCCGGCTGAACCGCCAGGAAGGTCAGGGTACGCAGGGCGTAGTCGGTAAATCGTGTCAGTTGCATGGTCGCACTTGCCTCTTACTACAAGCCAGGAATCAGGACGACAACATTGAGCTAAGAGGCAGGAGACAACCGGTTTGCCTCTGTTTGCCCATTGGCTCGCCAGAGGGGGGCCTGTCTCTTAATCTGAGTTGCGGAGTGACAGGTTAAGAGCAGCACAACCGGGTGTCGATGAAGATGCACATAAATCGACACTTTCTTTGATTGATCGCAAACTTGCCGGGTTAGTCCGGCGTTTGCCCGCTTTATGGCAGGTAAATCTCCCGAATAGTTCCCCTTACCAAGCCCCTTCGACCAGCAGCCATATGGCCTGCGAACCGCCCCTCAATCGACAGTCAAGGAGGTGGTTCAGTGGGGTTGTTTCAGCCAGTTTTTCAGCGCGACCGAGGGGATGGAACTCTCGGAGGCGACGGCAAACGCGCCCCAGTCCACCGCACACTGCAACGCATCCTTGATCGCCATGCCTCGCGCCAGCCCGTGGATCAATCCGCCGGCGAAAGCATCTCCCGCCCCCGTGGTATCGACCACAGATACTGGCCGGGCGGCGACCCGGATCTGCTCGTCACCATGGATGGCGACCGCCCCCGCCTTGCCTTCGGTCAACACCAGCCATTCGAGCTGCTCCCCCGCCAGCTGGCGGGCATGTTGCCAGGGGTCGCTCACCTCGCCGAGATCGGAGCTGGAGGCCACCAGCACATGACTGGGGCGGCGCGCTTGGCCGCCCTTGGGATACTGGGCCACCACGAAGCTCTTGCCGAGCATCTGGCGCATGTAGCTGATGATAGCGGTGCCGGGATAGTTCACATAGAGGCAATCCACCCCCTCAAGCGGCAGATCGCCGGGCAGATCGGGGCGCCGTGGGCGGCGCAGTATGGTGCGCTCGCCAGTGGAGTCCACCAGAATGAGCAGCTCGCCAGTCTCGCCGCCGAAGCGCTCGACATGGCTGCAATCCAGCCCGTAACCGGCCGCCTGCTCCAGCAGCCAGTCGCCGGTCTCGTCCAGCCCGATACGGGAAGCAATGGTCACCTCGTGGCCCGCCCACACCAGCCCGATGCCGGTGTTGGCCGCGCCGCCTCCCAGCCTGCGCCCCTGATCCACATATTGCAGCCGGGCCCCCGCTACCAGCGGTTCGGAGAGGGAGAGCACATGATCACAGTTGAGATTGGCAAGCAGCAGAATGCGGGACATAGAGACCTCGGACGATGGAGATAGCCCAAAAGAGACAGGCTGAACCCCGAGTAGAGCCCAGCCTGACAGAAGAGACAACCGGCAGCGATCGGGAATCCGATCGGGATCAATAGATGGGCAGCTCCACCCCGGCCAGCAGCTCGTCGATGCGCGCCTGACTCGGCTGCTGCATCACGCTCTGGATCACCTCTTTGGTGAGGTGGGGCGAGAAGGAGCTGATAAAGTCATACATATAGTTCTGCAACAGAATACTCTTGCTGAAGCAGATCTGCGCCGGACAGGGTTTGAACAGGTGCTCCAGATTGATGGAGACCAGCCCGGGGCTGTCGGTGTCGTTGGCCACCAGCGAGGAGATGATGCCGATGCCAAAGCCCAGCTCCACGTAGCGCTTGATCACCCCGGCGTCCATCACCGTCATGTAGTAACTCGGGGTGAGACCGGCGGCATGGAATACCTCGTCCTGCACCTGACGACCAGTGGCGCCACTCTCGTAGCTGAGGATCGGGTAGTGACAGAGCTGCTCCAGGGTCGGCTTCTTCACCTTGGCCAGCGGGTGATCCTGCGGCACCACCAGCGAGAGGGTCCAGAGGTAGGCGGGCAGCGCGATCAGCTCCTTGTCGAAGCCAATCTCGTGGGCAACGATGGAGAAATCGGAGTAGCCCTTGCTGATCTGCTCCTTGCTCGCCGACATTACCGGATGGAGGTGGAACGAGATCTTGGGATACTTCTTGGTGAAGTAGGTGACCGACTTGGGCAACAGGTAGCGGGCGATGGTGTGGGTGGTGTGAATATTGAGGGTGCCCACGGTCGGGTCCAGATACTCGCGGGAGATCGCCTTGATCTTGCTCTCGATATTGAGCATCGCCTCGGCACACTTGATGATCTCCTCACCCACCGGGGTGATGCGGTGCAGATGCTTGCCACGGCGCTCGAAGATCCGCACTCCCAGCTCGCTCTCCAGCAGGCCGATCTGCTTGCTGACCCCGGGCTGGCTGGTATAGAGCGCATCGGACGCCACCGAGACGTTGAGGTTGTGGTCCCGGATCGCGATCAAGTACTTCAATTGCTGTAGTTTCAAGGCTTCACCCTCTCAAGCTGGTGCGGCGATCACGCTAGACAAACAGGCCGCCACAAAGGGCGGCCAGTGTACCATCCGATCCCGACATCTCAGCGCTTGATCCTTCATTTTGCTACAAAATCTAGCATCCGAAGGGGTGGCTGACAAACCGGGCTCAGGCCGCGCCAGCCCGCAGCGGCAGGATCCCCAGAAACTGCAGCAGCCACTGCATCATGGTCGCCGAATCCACCTCTCCCTCCAGCGAGGAGAGGCTGCTCTGGTAGCGCTCGTCGGGTAACAGGCCACGGCGCCGCTCGATCAGCGCCCGGTTGTACTCCACCGAGAACTCCGGATGTCCCTGAATGGCGACGATGTGATCACCCTGCAAAAACATGAAGTTGGGGCAAAAATCGTTGCCCGCCAGCCGGGTTGCCCCCGGCGGCAGCAAGGCCACCTGATCCTGATGGCTGGCCAGAATGCGGATCTGATCCCGCGCCGGCGCCATCCAGGGCTCATCTGCCAGCATGGGGTGCACCGACACTCCCAGCCCCCACCCCTTGGTAGACTTCACCACCTCGCCGCCCAGCGCCTGGGCGATCACCTGATGACCGAAGCAGACACCGGCCAGCTTGATGTCGGCATCGTGCGCCTGGCGGATCCATGCCCGCAGTGCCTGAATCCAGGGGATATCGCTATAGGCGTCGTGGCGCGAGCCTGTGATGAGCCAGGCATCGCACTCGTGCAGATCCTCCGGCAACTCCCCATCAAGGGCAGACCAGACCCGAAATTCCAGTTCGGGGGCTAGGGCCGCAAAGCCCCTGATAAACATCTCGGAGTAAACGGGGCCAAAACGATCCGCCAGATCGGGATCGAGCCGGTCACAATCGAGAATTCCCAATCGCATCTGTTGTTCCTTTACAGAGTTCGCCCCCGCCAATCATTGACCGGCGGGGGCAAGAGGTTAGGCCATGAACACGCGCCAGCGCGTCACTTCATGGTCGGCATGGAGAACTCGGCACCACTGCGCAGGCTCTGGGGCCAGCGCGCCGTCACCGTCTTCATCCGGGTATAGAAGCGAACCCCGTCCGGCCCGTGCATGTTGAGCGGCCCGAAGATGGAGCGCTTCCAGCCGCCAAAGCTGTGAAACGCCATCGGCACCGGAATGGGAACGTTCACCCCTACCATACCGACCTGCACCCGCGCCGTGAAGTCCCGCGCGGTGTCACCGTCGCAGGTAAAGATGGCGGTGCCGTTGCCGTACTCGTGCTCGTTGATGAGGCGCAGCGCCGTCTCGTAGTCCGGCACCCGTACGATGGAGAGCACAGGGCCGAAGATCTCCTCGCGGTAGATACGCATCTCGGGGGTCACCTGGTCAAACAGGCAGCCCCCGATAAAGTAACCCTCGTCGTGGCTCAGCGTGCGACCATCGACCCGCAGCGCGGCCCCTTCGGCCACCCCCTGATCCACGTAGCCACGCACCTTGGCCAGATGCTCCTTGCTGATGAGCGGCCCCATCTCGTTCTCCGGGCTCTGGCCCAGCCCCGGGCCCACCCGCAGTTTTTCCACCAGCGGCGTCAGTTTGGCCACCAAGGCATCGGCGGTCTCGTCACCCACCACCACAGCTACCGAGATCGCCATGCAGCGCTCGCCCGCTGCCCCATAAGCAGCCCCCATCAGGGCGGAGACCGCCTGATCGAGATCAGCATCTGGCATCACCACCATGTGGTTCTTGGCACCGCCCAGCGCCTGCACTCGCTTGCCGTGGGCCGAGGCGGTGGCATAGATGTACTGGGCGATGGGGGTGGAGCCGACAAACGACACGGCACCGACCCGCGGATCAGTCAGCAGCACATCCACCACCTCCTTGTCACCGTTCACCACGTTGAGCACGCCGTCAGGCAGACCGGCCTCCTTGAGCAGCTCGGCCATCCGCAGCGAGAGGGAGGGATCCTTCTCGGAGGGTTTGAGGATAAAGGTGTTGCCGCAGGCGATGGCGACCGGGAACATCCAGAGCGGCACCATGGCCGGGAAGTTGAACGGGGTGATACCGGCGCAGACTCCTACCGGCTGCATCATGGAGTAGCTGTCTACCCCGCGACCGACGTTGAGGGAGTGCTCCCCCTTGAGCAGATGGGGAATGCCGCAGGCAAACTCCACCACCTCCAGCCCGCGGGTCAACTCCCCCTGCGCATCGGAGAAGACCTTGCCATGCTCGCGGCTGATGAGCTGGGCCAACTCGTCCCTGTGCTGCTCCATCAACTCCTTGAAGCGGAAAAAGACCCGGGCCCGCACCAGCGGCGGAGTTTGCGACCAGTCGGCAAAGGCGCGCTCGGCGATGGCGATCGCCTCCTGACACTCGGCGGCGCTCGACAGCCCGACGCTTCCCTGCTGCTTGCCGCAGGCGGGATTGAAAATGGCCCCTTGGCGCTCGCTGCCACTCTCCTGCAGCTGGCCGTTGATGAAGTTGCTGACCCTGTATGTCATGTATCCTCCGTGATAACTGATGTGGTAATTGCGCCGAGCAAGACAGCGCAAGGCCCCGCCAGTGCGGGGCCATCAAATGGGTTAGGGTTGTGCCTGCAACACACCCTGCAGCAGGGTGAAGAGATCGTCGATCTGGCTGCGCTCGATGATAAGGGGTGGCGACAGGGCGATGATATCGCCGGTCACCCGGATCAATGCCCCCTTCTCGAAGCAACGCACGAACACCTCGTAGGCGCGTTTGCCCGGTGCATCCGGCATCGATTCCAGCTCGATACCCGCCACCAGCCCGTAGTTGCGTACATCCTTCACATGCTTGCAGCCCTTCAGCGAATGGGCCGCCTCCTCCCAGTAGCCCGCCAGATCGGCGGCGCGGCTGAGCAGGTTCTCGTTGCGATAGATCTCGAGGGTCGCGAGCCCCGCAGCCGCAGCCACCGGATGGCCGGAGTAGGTGTAGCCGTGGAACAGCTCGATGGCCCCCTTGCCTGCCGCCATCATGTCGTCATAAATGTGCTTCTGCACCAGCACCGCCCCCATGGGGATGGCGCCATTGGTGAGCCCCTTGGCGCAGGTGATCATGTCGGGAATGACATCGAACTCCTGCGCGGCGAAGGGGGAACCGAGGCGGCCGAAACCGGTGATCACCTCGTCAAAAATCAGCAGGATGCCATGCTTGGTACAGATCTCCCGCAGCCGCTTGAGGTAGCCTTTGGGGGGCATCAGCACGCCGGTACTGCCAGCGATGGGTTCGACGATCACCGCCGCGATATTGCTGGCATCGTGCAGAAAGACGATCTTCTCCAGCTCGTCGGCCAGCGCCACATCCTCCTCGGGCAGCCCTTTGGTGAAGGCGTTTTTGGCGATGTTGAGGGTATGGGGCAGATGATCCACCCCGGTCAGCAGGGAGCCGAACCACTTGCGGTTGCCGGGAATGCCCCCTACCGAGATACCGCCAAAGCCGACCCCGTGATAGCCACGCTCGCGACCAATCAGCCGGGTGCGGGTGCCCTGACCGCGAGCCCGCTGCCAGGCCAGCGCGATTTTCAGCGCGGTATCGACCGACTCGGAACCCGAGTTGGTGTAGAAGACATGGCCAAACCCCTTGGGAGCGATCTCCACCAGCCGGTTGGCTAGCTCGAACGGCAGCGGGTGGCCCATCTGGAAAGTGGGGGCAAAATCGAGGTGGGAAATCTGCTGGGAGACCGCCTCGGCAATCTCGCGCCGACCATGGCCCGCGTTGCAACACCAGAGTCCGGCTGTGCCATCCAGTATCTTGCGGCCATCCTCTGAGTGATAATACATCCCCTCTGCCGACTTCAGGATACGCGGCGCCGCCTTGAACTGCTGGTTGGCGGTGAACGGCATCCAGAAGGCGGACATGTCGGAGGGCGTATTGATGTCGCTGATCGGTTTCATGGTCACCTCATCCTTAAGGTGTTTAGCAACTGTCGGCCAATGCCTATTAAATTAAACACCTGAATCCATAAAAAAGGGCCCGTTATCGCCCTGTCTGGTGCCACCCCTAGCTAGACGCATCAGCAGGGTGGTATAAGATATTTAACACAATTTTAATAATAGTAAACAGTCAAGGAGTGTCTATAGATGGATATCGGTCACCGCCTCAAGGCGGTTCGCACCAAGGCAGCCCTCTCCCAGCGCGAGCTGGCCAAGCGCTCCGGTGTGACCAACGGATTTATCTCCCAGATCGAGAAAAATCAGGTGAGCCCCTCTGTCGCCTCCCTGCGCAAGGTGCTGGAAGGCATCCCCATGTCGCTGGCCAGCTTCTTCACCGAAGAGACTGAAATGGGCACCGAAGTGATCTTCCGCGCCGCCGATATGCCGGATCTCGGCACGCATCCCATCAGCTACCGGCTGGTCGGGCACAGCCGCGCCAACCGCGCCATCGGCATGTTGCAGGAGGTGCTGCCACCGGGCGCCGACACCGGCGACGACATGCTGAGCCACGAGGGTGAAGAGTGCGGCATCGTCATCAAGGGCGAAGTTGAAGTGACCGTGGGCGAGCAGATCTACCTGCTGGGCGCCGGGGATGGCTACTACTTCGACAGCCGCACCCCCCACCGTTTTCGCAATAGTGGCGAACAGGAGTGCGTGCTGATTTCGGCCAACACCCCCGCCAGTTTCTGACATTCAGAGGCGCATCGGCAGGGGGGCAATGTTTAATGAATTGTTACAAGGTGGATTTACAAGCGGCAGGATGTTTAGCATATTGATACGCGGAAACTGACTTTTGCCGGTTCAAGGAGTGAACATGAGTGACCTGACCCTGGCCCAGTGGCAACACAAGGCCGCCCATCTGACCCTGCCCTCGCAAGCCTTTATCAACGGCAGCTATCGGGATGCCGTCAATGGCGCCACCTTCGATTGCATCAACCCGGCCAACGGCAAGCTGCTGACCAAGGTGGCGGCCTGCGATTCCGCCGATGCCGAACTGGCGGTGCAGGCTGCCCGTGACGCCTTCAACGACAAGCGTTGGAGCGGCCTGCCGCCGAAACAGCGCAAACAGATCATGCAGCGTTTCGCCGAGCTGATGCGCCTCAACAAGGTTGAGCTGGCGCTGCTGGAGTCGCTGGATATGGGCAAACCCATCGGCGATGCCATGGGCTATGACGCCCCCGCCGCCGCCAACTGTATCGCCTGGAACGCCGAAGCGATCGACAAGATCTACGATCAGGTCGCCCCGGTCGAAGAATCCGCCCTGGCGCTGGTGACCCGCGAAGCGCTCGGGGTGGTTGCCGCCATCGTGCCCTGGAACTTCCCGCTGGTGATGGCCTGCTGGAAGCTCGGCCCGGCGCTCGCTACCGGCAACTCGGTCATTCTCAAGCCTTCCGAGAAATCCCCCCTGACCGCCCTGCGTATCGCAGGTCTGGCCAAGGAGGCGGGTATTCCGGACGGCGTGTTCAACGTGCTGCCGGGCTTTGGCCATACCGTGGGCGAGGCGCTGGCCATGCATATGGATGTGGATTGCATCACCTTCACCGGCTCCACCAAGATCGGCAAACATCTGGTGGAGTGCTCCGGCAAGTCCAACCTCAAGCGCGCCTTTATGGAGTGCGGCGGCAAGAGCCCCAACATCATACTGGCCGACGCACCGGATCTGGACGCCGCGGCCAAGAGCGCCGCTGGCGCCATCTTCTACAACCAGGGCGAGGTGTGTACCGCCGCCTCTCGCCTGCTGGTGCAAAACAGCATCAAGCCACAATTTATGGAGCGACTGCTGGCCCATGCCCGCGAGTGGATCTCGAGCAACCCGCTCGACCCTGCGACCCGTATTGGCGCCATGGTGGATCACATCCAGATGGAGCAGGTGCTGCGCTATATCGAGATTGGCAAGCAGGAGGAGGCCAAGCTGCTGCTGGGGGGCAACCGCACCAATATGGAGAGTGGCGGCTTCTATATCGAACCCACCATCTTTGACGACGTGACCCCGCAAATGCGCATCTTCCGCGAGGAGATCTTCGGCCCTGTGCTGGCAGTGACCGGCTTCGATACCCTGGAAGAGGCCATTGCGCTCGGCAACGATACCGACTATGGGCTGGCGGCGGCGATCTGGACGGCGGATCTCAACAAGGCGGTGAAAGGCTCCCGCGCCCTGCGCGCTGGCACCGTGTTCGTCAACAACTGGGACGGTGGTGACATGACCATGCCATTTGGCGGCTTCAAACAGTCCGGCAACGGCCGCGACAAGTCACTTCATGCGCTGGAGAAGTACACCGAGCTGAAAAGCACCTGGATTCAGCTGGAATAACACGACAAAGCAGCACTATCGGATCAAAAAGGGGGAGAAATCCCCCTTTTGCATTTTTGGCCTTCCATCACCGGGCTCAATCCTTATAATGATAAAAAAGCCAACATGTTAAATATAAAGACAAAAATGCTATTTTTTCTGGGAAGCGTACTTTTTCTGGTGATCGGTTTGCCCCTGCTGTTCTTCGTGCTGGGGCACGGCGAGGCCTACGTGACCTGGGGCCCCTGGATCTCCGCCATCGCCCTGATGTTGTGGCTGTTGATGGACGTCGACAAGATCCGCCGCGGTAAAGGCTGACCGACCAGCAACACACCTCCTTTCCCTCAAACGTCGTTTATTCGCTTCTTTCCCCGCAAAAGGATCGCTACACTGATTTTTTGCGATGTTTTCACGCATCCAACACTTCAGTAAAGGTCATCCGCATGCCACAACAGATCCAGCGTCAGGGCGTCATCTACGCCCTGTGCGCCTATACCCTTTGGGGCATAGCCCCCATCTATTTCAAGACCATCTCTGCCGTTCCGGCCGCCGAGATCCTGACCCACCGGATGATCTGGTCCTGTGTGCTGCTGATGGTACTCACCCTGGCAGGGCGCCAGTGGCACAAGGTGCAGGCTGTGCTGCGCCAGCCAAAAGTGTTGCTCACCCTGGCGTTTACCTCGGTTACCGTCGGCGGCAACTGGCTGCTGTTCATCTGGGCCATCAACAACGGCCATATGCTGGATGCCAGCCTCGGCTACTACATCAACCCGCTGTTCAACGTGCTGCTGGGAATGGTGTTTCTGAGCGAGAAGCTGCGCCGCCTGCAGTGGTGGGCGGTGGCTCTGGCCTTTGCCGGCGTGGCGATCCAGCTTATCGCCTTTGGCTCCTTGCCCTGGATTGCGCTGGTGCTGGCGTCGAGCTTTGCCATCTATGGGCTGGTGCGCAAAAAACTGGCCCTCGATGCCCTCACCGGTCTGCTGATCGAAACCATGATCATGCTGCCGCCAGCGGCCATCTATCTGTGGGGCTTTGCCGACAGCCCCACCAGCCATCTCACCCAGAACGACTGGCACCTCAACCTGCTGCTGATCGCCGCAGGCGCCGTCACCACGGCCCCCCTGCTTTGCTTCACCGCCGCCGCAACCAGGCTCAAGCTCTCCACCCTGGGCTTCTTCCAGTACATAGGCCCCAGCCTGATGTTCATCCTCGCGGTCACCCTCTATGGGGAAGCGCTGGCGATGGACAAACTGCTCACCTTTGCCTGCATCTGGAGCGCGCTGGTGCTGTTCAGTCTGGATGGGCTGCGCAGCGGCAAAGCCGCGCCAAGCCGGACCTGACACCGCCTCACCACCATCGACCCCGGCTCATCAGCCGGGGTTCTTTTTCGTGCCACCGGCGGTTTTCAGACTGCTACTCCCCCTTCTCCAGAGCCGACTGACCATCAACAGACCACACCCGAGTCTCACTATCCCGCCAGAGAGCTATGCTATCCATGGAACGGAGCCGAATGGAGGCAACATGCTCAAGCACATTCACGACAGATCCCTGCTTTTTGGTCAGATTCTGGGGATCATGGTCATTATCACGCTGATCTCCATCAGCTTTTTTGGGCTTTATTCGGTCCGGAGCGCAGCCGATCAGATGGGACAGGGGAAGGATGTGGTAGCCGATATTCTGCCGCCGCCCCTCTACCTCATCGAATCCCAGTTGCAGGTCTACACCCTGCTCCATGCCAAACCGGAGGAGCGGGAGGCCCTGCTGCAAACCCTCGCCCGGCTGCAGCAAGAGTTCGAGAGCCGCAACCGCTTCTGGCAAGAGAGCAGCCTGAACGAGCCCCTCAGGGAGCTGCTGCTGGGGGAGCAAAAAGTGCAGGGGGAGCTGTTCTGGCAGTTGCTCAACGACAGGTTTGTCCCCGCCATAAAGGCGGGGGATCTGGCACAGGCGGGCACGATTGCGACGCGCCTGCACACCCTCTATAACGCCCACCGGCTAGGGGTGGACGCCACCGTCATCCGCGGCAACGAGTATGCAGCCGAGCAGATGGCCCATCTCGCCAACACCACCCGACTCTGCTACGGACTGCTGTTGTGCGCCGCACTGCTGGGGGCTGGGCTCATCTTCTGGCTGGGACGCCCCACCCAACAGCGGCTGCTGGCCGCTGGCAAGGCCACCGCCGCCATCGCCGAAGGGGAGTTGAACCGCCCCATGCCAGAGCCGGGCCTCGACGCCATCGGCGAGCTGATCCGCCAGATCGGGGCCATGCGTGACCAGCTGGCAACCCTGGTGGAGTCGCTGCAGCGCAGCGCCAGTACGCTGGATGATCGCGCCACCAGCCTGACCGCCATGGCACAACGGCACACCGATGACAGTCAGGCACAGGTCGGGGCGGCCCACCATATCGAACAGGCCATCGAACAGCTCACCCACTCCATTGAACAGGCGGGTAGCCAGCTGCATCAGGTGGGGGAGCAAACCCTGCAGTCAGCAGAGCGGGCACAAGAGGCGACACTCGCCATCCACACCGTGGAACAGGTGATCGGGGAGCAAGTCACGGGAGTGAAGCAGGTCTCCCATACCATTTCGGATCTGGCTGGCCTCTCGCAGCAGATTGCCGGGCTGGCGGGCGCCATTCACGATATTGCGGAGCAGACCAATCTGCTGGCGCTGAACGCGGCCATTGAAGCGGCGCGGGCAGGCGAACAGGGACGCGGTTTTGCCGTGGTGGCCGATGAAGTACGCTCGCTGGCGACCCGCACCGGCAGCGCCACCACCGAGATCAACACCATCATCGGCAAGATCCAGGATGTCAGCCTGCGCGCCGCCAGCGAGATGGATACCGAGCTGGCCCGGGTCGAACAGGCGGTCACTCATACGATGACAGCGCGCCAGAGCGTCGCCCGGATCGCGCAGAGCTGCGAGGAGATCAACCAGCGCATCGCTCAGGTCGATCAGTTGATGAGCGATGAGACCCGGCTGATACAAGGGATCCACCATCAGGTCGGCGAGATGTCGCGGTTGGCGGCCGAGGCCAACCAGAGCGCTAGTCAGGCCGCCGAAGAGGCGACCATGGTCGCCCAGCACGCCCGCATCCTGACCAGACAGACTCACCACTTCCATCTCGACACCACCCGCCATTGATCCCCGGCGCTGACGGGAGTCAGCGCTCCTCTTTTTCTCTGCACTGGTTAAATGGGTAGCATTAGACTCCATGAGGGAATAGGATCCGCCCCTCTAAAAACCAACTGCAAGGATCAACTGACATGACTCGAAAATGGTCGCTCCCCATCGTGGCAATCGCGGGGGGAGCGTTAATCTGGCTTGGCAATACTTTTGGTATGAAATGGGCTCTGATGGCCCTGATCGGATTCGGCTTCGGCTTCACCCTCTCCTTCAGTCGCTTCGGCATCGTATTCGGTTGGCGCGAAATGCTGACCAAACGCAACAGCTACTACGTACGGGTTCACCTGCTCACCATCGCCATCGAGATTCTGCTGTTCACCACCTTCCTCTCCTTTAGCCACGCCCTGTTTGGCGATGCCATGGTGGGTAACGTGATGGCTATCGGCATTCCCTTCATCGTCGGAGCCTTCCTGTTCGGCATCGGCATGCAGCTGGCTGGCGTCTGTGCCACCGGCACTCTTTATTGCTGCGGCGAGGGACAACCCCGCTTCTGGCTGGTGCTGATCTGCTACGGCATCGGCACCCTTATCAGCAACCAGTTCCGCCCCGAACTGGAGGCCACCTTCTCCAGCCATGTGGTGCTGGCCAAGGATTTGACCGGCAATATCTGGAGCGGCATGCTGCTCAACCTGGCGCTAGTCGCCGCGCTATTCCTGCTGTTTCGCAACAGCGAACTCAAGCGTACCGGCGAACTCAAGCCCCTCTTCAGCGGCGGCAATCTGTTCTGGCGCGATGGCCGTTTCACCGTGCTGACCGGCGGCATCATCATAGCTCTGCTCAACTCGTCCGTGGTCGCCCTGCACGGCTCGGCCTGGACCATCACCGGCGCCGTCTATGACATGGCACTGCGCGGCGCCTCCCTGTTCGGCCTGTTCGAGGGCAACCCCAAGCTGGCCCAGCCACTCTTCATCAATCCCATGGTCGGCATGTTCTGGCTCGGCATTCTGGGGGCCATGCTGGCGCGCTGTTTGAGCGGTGGCGGCAACTTCGCCCCGATGCGACTCGGCAACAGTCTGGCCTCAATCATCGGCGGTCTGCTGATGGGGATGGGCGCCATGTACGCCGCCTGCAACCTCGGCGGCTTCTTCGATGGCACCGCCTCTGGCAGCCTGCACGGCTGGGTCTGGATGCTGATGGCCCTCGCGGGCAGCCTGATCGGCATTCGCCTGCGCCCGCTGTTCGGGCTCTGAGGCACGACATCGTAAACACCCCATAAGAAACGGGAGGCCAAGCCTCCCGTTTTTACATTTATCGATCCCGTTGCTCTGCTTATTGGACAGGCTGGGAGACCCCTTCCAGATGGATTTCTACCCGGCGATCCGGTGCCAGACAGGCGATCAGCTCCTGCTTGGAGCGGCTGGCACAGCTGTTGCCAGTGACCGGATTGGCCTTGCCACGCCCCTCGACCCGAACCTTGTCGGCATACAAGCCTTTGGATACCAGATAGCTGGCCACGCTCTGGGCACGCTTCTCGGAGAGGGCCAGGTTGTAGTTGTCGGAGCCGATGCGGTCGGTATAACCGATGACAGTTGCGACGCCATCTTTCGGATTGGCCGCCACAATCTGGCTGAACAGGGCATCGAGCGCCTGATTGGCAGCCGGTTTCAGGGTCGCCTTGTTGAACTCGAACAGCACATCGGAACTCAGACTGAAGGTCTTGGGCTCAACCACGGCTACAGGTGCCGGTTCGGCGGCCGGAGCGGGAGCCGGTGCTACGACCTCGCCACCTTGCTGACCGAAGCGATAGAGCATCCCGAACGAAATCAGGCCGTTATCCATCTCGATACCGGAGCGATCGAGAGAGGCATCTCCCAGCGGCGTGGTGTACTGGTACTCCAGACGGGCGGCCCAGTCACGATCGATGGCATATTCGGCACCCAGCGCACCAACGAAGGCGGCGCCATGCTTTTTGCCGGTCTCGCTGCTATTGGCGAAGCTGATCTCGCTATCCGTCCAGGCATAAGCACCGCCCAGTCGACCATAAAGATCGAGCACATTTGTTGCCGGGAAGCTGATCTTCATGGTGGCCTGAATCATCTGGCTCTTGGCTTCGGTATTGAGGGTATTGGCGCCAGTGCCCGAAGTGGTGTCGTATTTGCCAAGCCAGTCATAACCCAGCTCGAAACCCAGGTTGGGGTTGAGCTGGTAACCGGCGAACAGGCCCAGACCCAGATCATCCGTGTTCTCGCTGGTATTACCCAGCGTCTGGGCAATCGACTCGGCATACTGGTTGTGGTCAACGCCATAGTAATTGGACCAACCGGCCTTGCCACCGACATACCAGGTATTGTCCTGAGCGGCGGCCTGCACGGCTCCGGCCGCCAGCAAACCACTGACCAATACGGCAAGCATGGATTTATTCATATTTTCGCCTCTGCAATAAGTCGTTATGGGCGCCTGAGTGCGCACTTTCCCTGTGTGAAGCCGTCAGGCGGCCTCTCCGCTATTCAGGGTATCCCATCCGAACGCAGCCTCAAATGACCAAGCCATCAGGAGTGTGAGCTTGCCAGCAATATCCGGCGTAAAAATCACCTGTGTACCTATTCACACTGTTTTGCCAGTTAAACCATGACGTTGCGTCGTACGGAGTGGACCTATCCACACGCAGCAATAGAAAAGGGAGGCATAACGCCTCCCTCCTGATGAGTTGTTGAAGCCCCCCTTGCTCAACTGGCCAGAAACAGCCGGTAGGCGGGGTCGTCACTCACCTCTTTCCAACGGTAGCCAATCTCCCGCAGGTAGTCGTGGAAGGCGGCCACGTCCTCGTCCGGCAGCTCGAAGGCGCAGAGCACCCGGCCGTAGTCGGCACCGTGGTTGCGGTAGTGGAACAGGCTGATGTTCCAGCGACAGCCCAGGGTCTCGAGGAAACGCATCAGGGCACCAGGCTGCTCCGGAAACTTGAAGCTGTAGAGACGTTCACCGAGGGGCCGGGCCGGGCGGCCGCCAATCATGTAGCGCACATGATTCTTGGCCAGTTCGCTCTCGGTCATGTTGACCACCGGGTAGCCGTTGCCGCCGAGCTGATCGATGATCTGGCCCAGCTCCTCATCACCGCCGGTGAGGCGCACCGAGACGAACAGCGACGCCTGCTCGGCATCGGCATAGCGGTAGTTGAACTCGGTCACCATGCGCGGCCCGAGCTGACGGCAGAAGTCGAGGAAGGCCCCCTTGCGCTCGGGGATGGTCACCGCCAGCATGCCCTCGCGCTTCTCGCCGATCTCGCAGCGCTCCGACACGTAGCGCAGGCTGTGGAAGTTGACGTTGGCACCGGAGAGAATGGCCGCCATCCGGCCACCCCTGACCTGCTCCCGCTCGCTGTAGGCCTTGAGGCCAGCTAGCGACAGGGCACCCGACGGCTCGGCGATGGCGCGGCAGTCATCGAAGATATCTTTCAGCGCGGCGCAGATCTGGTCGTTGGAGACGGTCACCACCTCGTCCAGATACTGGTTGCACAGGCGGAAGGTCTCTTCGCCGATGCGCTTGACCGCCACCCCGTCCGCAAACAGCGAGACCCGCTCCAGATTGACCGGCTCGCCCGCTGCCATGGCAGCCTTGAGACAGGCGGACCCCTCCGCCTCCACCCCGATCACCTTCACATCCGGCAGCAACTGCTTGATATAGACCGCCACCCCGGCGGCCAAGCCGCCACCGCCCACCGGCACGAAGACATGGGTGAGGTGGGTATCCTGCTCCAGCAGCTCCTTGCCGATGGTGCCCTGCCCGGCGATCACCTCGACGTCGTCAAACGGCGGGATCAGGGTATAGCCCTCCAGCGTGGCGAGGCGGCGGCTCTCGCCGTAGGCCTCGTCGAAGCTGTTGCCAAACAGCATGACGTTGCCTCCCTGCCGGCGCACCGCGTCGATCTTGATGTCCGGCGTGGTCTTGGGCATCACGATGATCGCCTTGATACCGAGCTTGGCGGCCGAGAGGGCGACCCCCTGCGCGTGGTTGCCAGCAGAGGCGGCGATGACGCCGCGCGCTTTCTGCTCCTCGGTCAGGGTGGCGATCTTGTGGTAGGCACCGCGCAGCTTGAAGGAGTGGACCGGTTGGAGATCCTCCCGCTTCAGGCTGACGTGGTTGCCGAGCCGCTCGGAGAGTTTCTTCAGGGTTTGCAAGGGGGTGACCCGCGCCGCCTCATAGACGGGGGAGAGCAACACCTTGCGTAGATAATCCGCCGCAGAGACCATGATTTATTCCCCCAGCATTGAGCGATCGCGCACCGCGCCTTTATCGGCGCTGGTGGCGAACATGGCATAGGCGCGCAGGGCAAAGGAGACCTGACGCTGACGATCGAGCGGCTTCCAGCCACGGGCTTCCACGGCGACGCGGCGGGTAGCAAGCACGCTGTCAGCCACCTCCAGCACCATGCTGCGGGCCGGGATGTTGATGCTGATGATGTCGCCATCCTCCACCAGACCTATGGTGCCGCCGGAAGCGGCCTCCGGCGAGACGTGGCCGATGGAGAGACCCGAAGTTCCGCCGGAGAAGCGACCATCGGTGATGAGGGCGCACGCCTTGCCGAGCCCCATGGACTTGAGATAAGTGGTGGGGTAGAGCATCTCCTGCATGCCCGGGCCCCCTTTCGGCCCTTCGTAGCGGATCACCACCACCTCGCCCGCTTTCACTGTGCCGTCGAGGATACCGTTCACCGCGCTCTCCTGACTCTCGAATACCCGGGCCGGGCCACGGAAAGTGAGGTTCTCCTCATCCACCCCGGCAGTCTTGACGATGGCGCCGTTGATCGCGAGGTTGCCGGAAAGCACGGCGAGGCCGCCCTCCTGGCTGTAGGCGTTGTCCAGCGAGCGGATGCACCCTTCGGCTCTGTCCAGATCCAGCTCCGGCCAGCGGCAATCCTGACTGAACGCCTTGGTGGTGCGAATGCCGGCCGGACCGGCGCGGTAGAAGTCCACCACCTCCTGACTCGGCTGGCGGCTGACGTCATATTCATCGAGCTGTTCGACGAGGGTGCAGCCCAGCACAGTACGGGTATCGCCATGCACCAAACCCGCTTTTTCCAGCTGACCCAGAATGGCGACCACGCCACCGGCGCGGTGCACATCTTCCATATGGTACTTCTGGGTGGAGGGCGCAACCTTGCAGAGCTGGGGCACCTTGCGGGACATGCGGTCGATATCGGCCATGGTGAAGTCGACGCCCGCCTCCTGCGCCGCCGCCAGCAGGTGCAGCACGGTATTGGTGGAGCCGCCCATGGCGATATCGAGCGCCATGGCGTTCTCGAACGCCGCCTTGGTGGCGATATTGCGCGGCAGGGCGGTCTCGTCATCCTGCTCATACCAGCGTTTGGCTAGGGTCACAATGCGCTGACCCGCCAGCTTGAACAGCTGCTCGCGATCGGCGTGAGTCGCCAGCATGGAGCCATTGCCCGGCTGGGAGAGGCCGAGCGCCTCGGTCAGGCAGTTCATGGAGTTGGCGGTAAACATGCCGGAGCAGGAGCCGCAAGTAGGGCAGGCACTGCGCTCAACCTGTTCGCTCTGGGAATCCGACACCTTGGGGTCGGCGCCCTGGATCATGGCGTCCACCAGATCCAGCTTGATGATCTGGTCGGAGAGCTTGGTCTTGCCCGCTTCCATCGGGCCGCCGGAGACGAAGATCACCGGGATATTGATGCGCAGGGCAGCCATCAGCATCCCCGGGGTGATCTTGTCGCAGTTGGAGATACAGACCATGGCGTCGGCGCAGTGGGCGTTGACCATGTACTCCACCGAGTCGGCAATCAGCTCTCGCGATGGCAGGGAGTAAAGCATGCCACCGTGGCCCATGGCGATGCCGTCATCCACGGCGATGGTGTTGAACTCCTTGGCGACGCCGCCGGCGGCTTCGATCTCGCGCGCCACCAGCTGGCCCAGATCCTTGAGGTGGACGTGGCCCGGTACGAACTGGGTGAAGGAGTTGACCACGGCGATGATGGGTTTGCCGAAATCCTGATCGGTCATTCCGGTGGCACGCCACAGGGCACGGGCCCCGGCCATGTTACGTCCGTGGGTGGTGGTGGCGGATCTCAACTTCGGCATGTCTCTACTCCCTGAATGCCCATATGGGCTCGATGCGTTATGCGGTGATGATACGAGTGGATCAGAATCGATCCTGGTGAAGACTCCTCTGGGAAGCGCTCACCGGAAGCGACTCGGGGAGGCATGACGCCTCCCCTCTCTCATCAGTCGTTGACTGGGGTCAGCCAGCCCCACTTGTCTTCGGTCTTGCCATTGAACAGGCCGAAGAAGGCGTTCTGCAGCTGCTCGGTCACCGGGCCACGGCTGCCAGCGCCCACCTTCATTCGATCAACGGAGCGCACCGGGGTCACCTCGGCGGCGGTGCCGGTCATGAAGATCTCGTCTGCGACATAGAGCGCCTCGCGGGGCAGCGCCTGCTCACGCACCTCGTAACCCAAGTCACGCGCGAGCGTCATGATGGTGTCACGGGTGATGCCGGGCAGGATGGCAGCGGTAGCGGGCGGGGTAAACAGCACGCCGTTCTTCACCAGGAACAGGTTCTCCCCCGCCCCTTCGCTCAGGTAGCCGTTCACATCCAGCGCCAGCCCCTCGGCGAAGCCGTTGCGCTTGGCTTCGCGGCTGATCAGCTGGGATGACAAATAGTTGCCGCCCGCCTTGGCGCCGGTGGGAATAGTGTTGGGAGCGAGTCGGTTCCAGGAGGTGACGCAGACATCCACCCCGTTTTTCAGCCCCTCTTCCCCCAGATAGGCACCCCACGGCAGGGCGGCCACCATCAGGTCGGCCTTGGCATCCAGCGGTGGATGCAGCCCTAGCCCCACGTTGCCGACAAAGGCCAGCGGGCGCAGGTAGCCGCTCTTCAGGCCGTTCTCGCGCACCACGGTGCGGCAGGCTTCATTCACGTCGGACTCGCTGTAGGGGATGTCCATCCAGTAGATCTTGGCGGAGTCGAACAGGCGGCGGGTGTGCTCCTGCAAACGAAAAATGCAGGTGCCTTTGGGGGAATCGTAGGCACGCACACCCTCGAACACCGAGGAGCCGTAGTGCAGGGCGTGACTCATCACATGTACCTGGGCATCCTGCCAGGGCACCAGTTTGCCGTTGAACCAGATGTATTGCGGGTGAGTGGCGGATTGGGAAGGCTGTGACATTGGCTTTGCTCCTTAAGCTCTGATCCGGGGTTGCTGTTCCAGTGCATCGACCCGGGAGACGTCCACCAGCTTCACCAGCTGGCTCCACAACTGCTGGATGGGACGCACCGACTCGACAGTAACCGTGATCCGCAGCTGTTGGCAATCCTGCTCCATATTCAAGGCGCAGAGATTGAAGCCGCGGTGGCGCACCACCCGCAACACCCGCTCCATCACTTCGGGTCTGGGCTGGGCATGGATATGCAGGGTGTGCTGTGCAAATGCTGGCTGGGCAAGGGTGTGCGGGTTCATGGGCGTTGCTCCATCATCTGGTGGTTGGCGACTCCCGGCGGAACCAGGGGCCAGACGTTTTCTTCCTCTGAAATAGCCACATGCAGCAGGTAGGCACTCTCGCTTGCCAGCAGGCGATCGAGGGCGCCGGCTATCTGCTCCTTGCATGTGATGGTCTCGCCCGGAATGCCGAAAGCGGCAGCCAGGGCGACGAAATCGGGGTTGTCGGAGAGGATGGTCTCGCTATAGCGGCCGTCGAAGAACAGTTCCTGCCACTGGCGCACCATGCCGAGACGCTGATTATCCAGCAGCACCATCTTCACCTTGAGCTGGGCGCGGCGGATGGTGCCAAGCTCCTGCACATTCATCATGAAAGAGCCGTCACCGCTCACCAGCACCACTTCATCCTCCGGGCGCGACATCTTGGCGCCGATGGCGGCGGGCAGACCAAAGCCCATGGTGCCGAGGCCGGCGCTGGAGAGGTGGTTGCGCGGGCTGGTGAAGCGCATGTGTTGGGCTACCCACATCTGGTGCTGACCCACGTCGCAGGCCACCACGCTGCTCTCCGGCAGCCGGGCGGAGAGCTGCTTGAGCAGGGCCGGCGCATAGATGGCCTGCCCCAGATGGTCGTAGCGAAACGCATATTCGCGGGCCATGGCGGCGCAGTGTTCACGCCAAGGGGCGATGTCGAGAGTCATGGCGAGGCGGGGCAGCACCTGCTTGAGATCCGTGGTGATACCCACCTCGGCGGCGCGGCGCTTGCCGAACTCGGCGGCATCTACATCGAGATGGATCACCTTGGCTTCGGGGGCGAACTCCTCCAGCTTGCCGGTCACCCGATCATCGAAACGGGCACCCACCACCAGCAGTAAGTCGCACTGCTGCACCGCATAGTTGGCCGCCTTGGTGCCGTGCATGCCGAGCATGCCCAGATAAACGGGGCTATCGGGGTCGAGCGCGCCGATCCCCTTGAGGGTGGTGACCGCAGGTATACCGGTTGCGGCGGCAAAGTCGCGCAGTTGCTGCTCGGCATTGGCCATGCCCACCCCGCCACCGACGTAAAGCACCGGGCGCTCGGCGGCAGCGATAAGGGAATGGGCTGCGGCCAACTCCGAGGGGTTGAGCACCTCCGACTCTTCCACTGCAAACAGCGGGCTCTGGGCAGGCACGGCGGCCAACTGCACATCCTTGGGGAGATCGATCAGCACAGGGCCGGGGCGACCTTCGGTGGCGATAGCGAAAGCCTCTGCCAGTACACGCCCCAGATCGGCGGCATCAGTCACCATAAAGGAGTGCTTGGTGCAGGAGAGAGACATGCCGAGCACGTCGACCTCCTGAAATGCATCGGTGCCGATGGCAGAACAGGGCACCTGACCGCTGATGGCCACCAGCGGCACCGAATCGAGCAGCGCCTCCGCCAGACCGGTTACCAGATTGGTGGCGCCGGGGCCGGAGGTAGCGATACAGACCCCCACCTGACCGGAGGCACGGGCATAACCGACCGCCGCCATGGCGGCGCCCTGCTCGTGGCGGCAGAGCTGATGGGCCAGACCACCGTCATACAGGGCATCGTAGACCGGCATGATGGCCCCGCCCGGGTAACCAAACACCTGGGTCACACCCTGTTTCTTGAGAGCCTGTACCAAAAACTGCGCGCCGTTCATGTGGAAAATCCTGTCCTTTGGTCGAAAAAAAACCCCCGGGCTGTGAGGCTCGGGGGTCGCTTGTTTCGTTCTGTCCGGTGGTGGGTCTATCCCTTGTTCCGTGCAGCTAAACGAGCCCCGAGCGGTGAGATAATAATCACCACTAGGACCACAATAATGCTGACGAAACGGGAGGCCATGTTCATAGTTACAACCGGAAATCCTGTGAAATTGGGGCGGTGTCTACCGCGAATGGCTATTAGAACTAGCACGGTGATTTTTATTGGGCAAGCCTTTTTTCTGTGACAACCCACTGATTTTGGCTATTCCTCAGCCGGAACTCTGGAATAAAAAACCAACAACAAGCAGTTAGTCAGAACATATATCAACTCAAGGACGGGATTTATGTCATTAGCTGTGGTTTATAGCCGTGCCAGCCTCGGGATCGCGGCCCCGCAAGTTACAGTGGAAGTTCACCTCTCCAACGGCCTGCCCGCCTTCAACATGGTCGGCCTGCCGGAAACCTCGGTGAAGGAGTCGCGGGATCGGGTCCGCAGTGCCCTGCTCAACGGCAACTTCGAGTTCCCGAGCAAACACATCACCGTCAATCTGGCCCCCGCCGACCTGCCCAAGGAGGGGGGCCGCTTCGATCTGGCCATCGCTATCGGCATTCTCGCTGCTTCCAAACAAATACCCGCAAAATACCTGCTCGATCACGAATTTTTGGGGGAGTTGGCCCTGACCGGCGAAATTCGCCCCGTGCTCGGGGTGCTGCCCGCCGTGCTCGCCTGCCGGGATGCGGGGCGCACCCTGCTGGTACCGCGGGAGAACGGCCCCGAAGCTTCCCTCATTCAGGATGCCGAGGTGCGCACCGCCCATCAGCTGCTGGCCGTCACAGCTTGGCTGGCCGGTCAGTACGAACTGCCGCAGCCGGATCCCCAAAGCGCGGAGAGCCTGCCCGATGTGCCGGATCTGCAGGATGTGATCGGCCAGTCACAGGCCAAGCGGGCGCTGGAGATCGCCGCCGCCGGCAGCCACAACCTGCTGTTTATCGGCCCGCCTGGCACCGGCAAGAGCATGTTAGCGAGCCGATTGCCCGGCATTCTGCCGCCACTGAGCGAGCAGGAGGCGCAGCAGACCGCCGCCATCCACTCCATCGGTGGCCTCACCCCACGCGCCGGCCACTGGCACCACAGACCCTATCGCACGCCCCACCACAGCGCCTCCGCCGTGGCGCTGGTGGGCGGTGGCAGCCACCCGCGCCCCGGCGAAATTTCGTTGGCCCACAACGGGGTGCTGTTTTTGGATGAATTGCCCGAATTCGAGCGCAAGGTGCTCGACTCCCTGCGTGAACCGCTGGAGACGGGCCACATCACCATCAGCCGGGCCGCCCGCCAGGTCGATTTTCCCGCCCGCTTCCAGCTGGTGGGCGCCATGAATCCCAGCCCCTGTGGCCACTATGGCGACGGCCAGACCCGCTCCAGCCCGGATCAGATCTTGCGCTACCTCGGCAAGCTCTCCGGCCCTTTTCTCGATCGCTTCGACCTGACGGTGGAGGTGCCGCTGCTGCCCAAGGGGAGCCTGACCGGCAAGGCGGAGCGAGGGGAATCGAGCCAGCAGATCCGCGATCGGGTACTGGCGGCGCGAGAGCGCATGCTGAGCCGTAACGGCAAACTCAACAACCTGCTGGATAGCCGTGAGATAGAGGATATTTGCCGCTTATCACCGCAAGATGCCGAATTTTTGGAGAACGCCATCCAGAAGCTGGGGCTCAGCATCCGGGCCTGGCATCGCATCCTGCGGGTGTCACGCACCATCGCCGATCTGGCCGAGCAATCCGCCATCGGCAAGGAGCATCTTATCGAGGCGCTCGGTTATCGCGCCATGGACAGGCTGCTGTCGCGATTGCGCAGCAGCTGACAGAAGGGAAAGGGTGAGTCCAACCCCGTAACGGCTCTGAATGGTCTCACGGGCAATCGGCTGATATTATGGCCACAGATCTGACCACTTGATGGCCCTTTATCGACAGCAAGACGGACCCGACTCATGCCCAACAAGCTGACAGAGCGACTGCGCGGCAGCCTCTCCACCCTGCTCTATTTTTTCAACACCCTCTTCTGGTTTGTCCCCATCTTCTCGCTGGGTCTGCTCAAGCTCCTGCTCCCCCTCAAGGGGTGGCGCACCCTCTGCAACTGGCTGCTCGATGGCTGTGCCAGCTGCTGGATCGGTTTCAACAATCTGATCCAGAAAACCATCATCAAAACCCCTTTCGAGGTGGTCGGAGTGGACAAAGGGCGCAGGAATGAGTGGTATATGGTGATTGCCAACCATCAATCCTGGGTCGACATACTGGTATTGCAGCGGGTTTTTAACCAAAAAATCCCCTTCCTGAAGTTTTTCCTCAAGAAAGAGCTTATTTGGGTACCTTTTCTCGGTCTGGCATGGTGGGCGCTCGACTTCCCCTTCATGCGGCGATATTCCAGGAAATTTCTGGAAAAACATCCCCATCTGAAGGGAAAAGACATTGAAACAACCCGTAAAGCCTGTGCCAGGTTCCGCCACATTCCAGTGAGTGTGATGAACTTCGTCGAAGGCACCCGCTTCACCAAGGGCAAACATCAGAAGCAGGGTTCGCCCTATCGTCACCTGCTCCAACCGAAAGCAGGCGGCATCGCCTTTACCCTGGCAGCCATGGGTGACCAGTTGCATCAACTGGTGGATGTCACCATCGCCTATCCGGACGGCATCCCCAGCTACTGGGACTTCATGTGTGGCCGGGTCGGGCAAATCAAGGTTCAGGTCCGCTATTTGCCGATCGACCGCAAGCTGGTGGGGGATTACTTCAATGACCCCGAGTTCCAACAAGAGTTTCAACAGTGGTTGAACGGGATCTGGCACGAAAAGGACCAGACCCTGAGCCAACTGCTGGCAACCAAGGCGCAGTAAACATTCATGCTATCCCTGCTTCCCGGCCCGCTGGTGCTGATCATCAGCGCAGGCCTGACCATCCTTTTCACCGCCTTGTGCGCCAGCCTGATCCTGCTGGTGTCGCTGGCCAAACTAGTACTGCCGATCCCGGCCTTTGGCCGCGCCTGCAGCCGCCTCAACAACCGCTTCATGAGACTGTGGCTAGCCTGCAATGCGCTGGTGATCCGCCTCACCACCCGTATTGACTGGCAGGTGGAGGACAATACCAAGCTGCGCAAAGATGGCTGGTATCTCATCATCAGCAACCATATGAGCTGGACCGATATCGTGGTGCTCGGTCACCTGTTCAGGGATAGGTTGCCGGTGCCCAAGTTCTTCATGAAGCACGAGCTCATCTACATCCCGCTGCTGGGGCTCGCCTGCTGGGGGCTCGATATGCCCTTTATGCGCCGCTATTCGAGAGAGTTTCTGTTAAGAAATCCCCATCTGCGCGGCAAGGATATCGAGACCACCCGCAACGCCTGCGAGAAGTTTCGCCACATCCCCACTACCGTCATCAACTTCGTGGAAGGAACCCGCTTCACCGAGCAGAAACGGGATGCGGCCCGCTCCCGCTATCGTCACCTGATGCCGCCCAAGGCGGCAGGACTGGCCTTTACACTGGCGGCCATGGGCGAGCAGTTCGACAGCCTGATCAACGTCACCATCCGCTATCCGGACAACGCCGAGACCCCGTTCAAGGACTTCCTGATGGGGCGGGTAAAACGCATTCAGGTGCGGATTGAGGAGCTGCCGGTGAATGAGCAGCTGATTGGAGATTACTTCAACGACAAGCAGTTCAAGCGCGGTTTTCAGGAGTGGCTAAACCAGCGCTGGCAGGAGAAGGACGAGGTGCTGGAGGGGTGGCAGAGCGGTCAGTCACCGCTGCCAGTTGCCGCCAAATCCGGGGAGGAATCCAAAGAGAGTGCCGAGGCCAACTCGGCCAACTCGGCCAACTGATCTTCGGAAAAGACTGCAATCCCGTGGCGGCGCAGCAGGGCAGTGGTCTTGCCCTCGCCCTCCACAGAAACACCTTCGAAGCGGCCGTTATAGATACGGCCGCTACCACATGAGGGGCTCCCCTCTTTCAGCAGGGCGAAGCGAATGCCCTGCGCCTGACAAATAGCCAACGCCAGCTCGGCGCCGCGATCAAACTCTTCAGTCACATCCAGCCCGCTCGCCGTCACTACCAGCTCGCCCTGTCGCTCGGCAGGGGGGCGTGGGGTCGGCAAACCGCCAGCCACTTCGGGGCAGAAGGCCAGCACCCGCCCCTCGGCACCCAGCTCACTCAGCCAGTCGCTGACAATCCCCTTGCTCTGACCGTCGTAACGCACCGGCTGACCAAGCAAGCAGGCACTCACCAGCACCTTGTGCACGCCGGTCTCACTCATGCTTCCGCTCCATGCATCACCTGATCGAACATCACGCAGCAGGGGCTCTCCAGCTGATAGAGAATGGCGGGGCGCTGTTTGCCAGTGCGCTTGCGGCCGGTATCCACCAGAATGTCGGCGCGATGGATCCGCTTGCGAAATGCCGCCGTATTCATGGGTGTTTGCAGGATGATTTCGAAGGCGCGCTGCACCTCGGATAGGGTGAACTCGGGCCCCAGCAGTTGCAGCGGCAGGGTGCTGTAGCGGCTCTTGATCCGCAGCCGCTCCAGCCCCTTGGCGATAAGCTGGACATGGTCGAAGGCGAGGCTCAGCCCCGGCAGGTTGGCGAGTGGATGCCAGCAGCCGTGGATCGCCTCCACTTCCGGATCCACCAGACAGAGATAGACCAGGGTCGTGGACCAGCCGCGGGGATCCCGTTCCAGATTGCCGAGGGTGCAGACCTGCTCGCTGTAGCAGTGACCGAGCCCCCATTCCGCCAGCAGACGGCGCTGGGCGGCATCGAGATCCCGATCCCGGGTCTCGTCGATGCGCAGCGCAGGCAGTTGCCAGCAGTGGGCAAAGGGGGGGCGATCGCGGGTCTCGAGCAGCAGCTCGAGCCGCTCCTCATGCAACCGCAGCACCACCATATCCAGACTCATTCTCAGCATGCCGATCGCCCTGCTCGCCTTCCATTAATGTTTGGTAGATAATATCACACGAATAGTATGTGCAGGAGCCAATCATGGGAACCGTCGCCAGCCTGGATATTGATGCGCAGAAGGGCTTTACCCCCCTCTGCCCGAACGAACTGCCCGTTGCGGGCGGTGATGATATTGTGGCTGCGCTAAACGCTCAGGCCACCCTCGCCACGCTGCGGATCGGCAGCAAGGACTCTCACCCTGCCAATGCCGACTGGGCCGTTTCTGACCCCGCCGGCATGCTGCTGCCGCTGGATCTGCCCAACGCAGACCTCACCTGGCCGGTGCACTGCGTGCCGGGTAGCAAGGGCTTCGAGCTGCTCGACGGCCTGCCCGCCCCCATCGACTATGACTTCTTCGTCTGGAAGGGGGTCGAGCCTGATCTGCATCCCTACGGCACCTGCTTCCACGACCTGGCCGAACGGCGCAGCACCGGACTCATCGAATTCCTGCAAGCCCGCAAGGTCGATACCGTACTGGTCGGCGGCCTCGCCACCGACTACTGTGTCAAAACCAGCGTACTGCAACTGCGTCGCGCCGGTTTCCGGGTGATCGTCCATCTCGATGCCTGCCGTGGCATCGCGCCCGCGACGGTTGCCAGCGCCCACACCCAGATGATTGAGGCTGGCGCCGAACTGGCCCAGACCCTGATCGATGTACAACGCCTGCTGGACGCCTGATATGCCACCGATTCTTACCAGCCTGCTCGACACCGATGCCTGCACGTTACATATGCGGCAGGGGAGCACCATCGTGCTCACCAGTCTGCGAGGAGCCTGATATGCCTCCAATCCTCACCAGCCTGCTCGACACCGATGCCTACAAGCTGCATATGCAGCAGGCGGTGTTCCATCGCTATCCGGATGCCGAGGTGGTAGCCGAGTTTCACAGCCGCAATGAAGAGGATCTGCTGCCCATGATGGGGCAGATCGAGGAGCAACTGCGCCTCGCCGGTTCCCTGCGACTGACCAGGCCAGAGCTCGATTTTCTGGCCGAGCGTCCCTTCTTCACTCCTGACTACCTCGACCACCTGCGTCGCAAGCCGCTCGACGCCTCCCTGCTCAAGGTGTTCGAGCAGGATGGCCGCATCAATGTGCGGGTCGAGGGCCCCTGGCAGGATGTGATCCTGTGGGAGATCCCGGTGCTCGCCATCATCAGCGAGATGCGCAACCGCTTCCGCTATCCCCAGTTCGGCGTCAGCCATGCGCTGGAGCGGCTCGATCAGAAGATCGACAAGCTGGAGAAGGAGCTGAGCAGCGACGAGATGAGCGAGTTCAACCTCATCGACTTCGGCACCCGCCGCCGCTTCTCCCACGCGGTACAGGATGCGGTAGTGGGTCGCCTCAAGGAGCGGCTGCCGGCGTTTCGCGGCACCAGCAACTACATGCTGGCCCAGAAGTACAAGCTGCCCGCGGTCGGCACCCAGGCCCATGAGTGGTTTCAGGCGCACCAGCAGCTCGGCTTCCCGCTGGAGCACAGCCAGCGCGCTGCCCTCACCAGCTGGCTGGACGAGTTCACCGACCATCTCGGCATCGCCCTGACCGACTGCATCACCATGGATGCCTTCCTGCGGGACTTCGACTTCGAGCTGGCCAGCAGCTACCAGGGCTTGCGTCACGACTCCGGCGATCCCGTGGTGTGGGGCGAGAAGGCGATCAGCCACTATCAGCGGCTCGGCATCGACCCCACCGACAAGACCCTGGTCTTCTCCGACGGGCTCAACCTCGACAAAGCGGTGCAGCTGTTCCGCCACTTCCGCGGCCGCATCAACACCAGCTTCGGCATCGGCACCAAGCTCACCTGCGATCTGCCCGGCGTCAGCCCGATGAACATCGTCTTCAAGCTGATCGAGTGCAATGGCGGCCCGGTTGCCAAGATCTCCGACAGCCCGGGCAAGACCCTCTGCCGGGATGCGGAGTTTATCCGCAACCTCAAACAGGCGTTCCACGTCGGGGTCTGATCTTCCCGAACACCAGAAAACAAAAAGCCCGCCGGTTCGCACCGGCGGGCTTTTTTATCGACTCAAGGGGTATCAGTCTTTCTTGGCCAGCAGGAACTGCACCAGCTTGTTGAACTGCTCTTGAGAGGTGATGGATTCAATCTTCACCATGTACTTGCCGTTCACCAGGAAAGCCGGTACACCGCGAATGTTGTAGCTCTCGGTGTTGCGATCGAACTGGGAGACCATGCCAGAGACGGCGAAGCTGTCGACGGCACCGTCGAACTCTTCAGCCGGTACGCCGTTGTCCACGAAGATCTTCTTCACATCGTCACGGCTCATCGGCGGCTGACGTTGGGTGTGGATCTTGGTGAAGATGGCCGGAGTCAGCTTGGCTTCGGCATTTAGCAGGCTGGCAACGGCATAGGCACGCTGCATCTCGGGGCCCATCTCGCGACCGAGGAAAGCAACCGGGTTCTTCTTGAGGGGCACACCCTCTGGCAACCCGGCCTTCAACTGTTCAACGATCGGTTCGAAGGTAGCGCAGTGCGGGCAGTAGTAGGAGAAAAACTCCATCACTTCCGGCTGGGCACTGCCAGTCTGTTTGACCACATCGTAGTTGACGCCTTCCTTGAACTCGGGGGCGGCGTGAACCATGGGGATCATCAGCATGGCAGCAAGGAAAAATAGAACTTTTTTCATGATGTTTCCTGTTAAGGGATCACTGTGAGGCACGCCCGGCGAACCGAAGCAGTGCCAAGCCTATTGTTTCGCCATGCTGACGTCAATGGTCAGGGCCGGAGATCGAGTCCCCCTTGCCGCGCAAGATCCCTTCTATTTCACCAGTTTGGCATCAGACTCAACGGCGGCGCCTTGAGTGCCTCCAGCTGATCGTGCAGTGTCGCTATCTGTTGACGCCAGTAGTGATCGGTATTGAACCAGGGGAAGTGACGGGGGAAGGCGGGATCTTCCCAGCGCCGCGCCAGCCACGCCATGTAGTGAACGATGCGCATCGCTCGCAGCGGCTCGATCAGCGCCAGCTCCCGCGAGTCGAACTCCATAAACTCCTCGTAGCCCGCCAGCAGGGTGTCGAGCTGGATCTGCTGCTCGTGGCGCTCGCCGCTGAGCATCATCCAGAGATCCTGAATCGCGGGGCCGGTGCGGCAATCATCGAGATCGACAAACATGGGGCCATCGCGCCACAGGATGTTGCCCGGGTGGCAGTCGCCATGCAGGGAGATCTGCGCCACATCCAGGGTCATGGCGTCGCTCACATGCTTGATCAGCTCGTCGAGTACCCCGAAGAATTGCTTCGCCAGCCCGCTTGGCAGCCACTCGCCAGACGCCAGCAGCTGACGCGGTTCGTGCAACATGCTCTCCACATCGAGCCGCACCCGATGATGAAACGGCTTGCTGGCGCCGATCTGATGAATGCGACCGAGGAAACGCCCCACCCACTCCAGCTGGTCGAGGTTATCCACCTCGAACTGGCGGCCACCGACGCTCTGCCAGATAGCAAAGGGGTAGCCCTCGTGCTCCAGCAGGGTCTCGCCCGCGAAGGCGAGCGGCGCGGCGACCGGGATCTCCGCCTCGGCGAGACGGGTGGCAAACTCGTGCTCCTCGAGGATCTGGGCCCGGCTCCAGCGGCCGGGACGGTAGAACTTCACCACAAAGCGACGACGATCCTCATCCTGAAACTGGTAGACCCGGTTTTCGTAGCTGTTGAGCTCGATAAGGCCGGAGTCGAGCCGCAGGCCACTGAGATCGAGCGCATCCATGATGAGGTCGGGATTGAGGTCGGAATAGTTGAAACGCATGTCATCCACCATAAGAAAGGGGCGCCGTTGCGCCCCATTCTATCACTACTGACCGGCATTGCCGTGCTCGCTGGTGACCGGACTGGTGTCACGCCCCGCCCGCAGCCACACGCAGTTACAACCGGCTGATAAACTTGCTGCCCTGGCGCAGATTGCCCTTGCTGTCATCGGGCGCTGCCCCTTCCCGTTTCAGCACGAACTGGATATCCAGCGCCGGCCGCTTCAGGTTGTAGGGATCGACCGCCAGACTGACCGGCAGGGTGTAGATCTCGCCCGCCTTCAGGGTCACTTCACGGGGGCCGAACCACTGATACTCGGGCAAGCCCTCCACATCCAGCTGGTAGGTCTGGGACTGCAGGGTCTTGTTGAGGATCTTGAGGGTGTAGGTGTTCTCAATCAGCCCCTCGCTGTTTTCGCGGAACAGCTGGTTGCGATCCCGCAGGATATCGAGCCCCATCGGCATGATGGACATGGCGTTGTAGACAAATACCCCCAGCATCACCGCCATCACCAGCCCGTAACCAATCAGCTTGGGCCGCGCCACATGGGTGGAGTCGTTGGCCAGCTTGTGCTCGGTGGTGTAGCTGATGAGCCCTTTCGGGTAACCCATCCGCTCCATGGTCTGGTCGCAGGCATCGACGCAGGCGCCACAGTTGATGCACTCGTACTGCAGGCCATCGCGGATATCGATACCGGTCGGGCAGACCTGCACGCAGAGATCGCAGTCGATACAGTCACCCAACCCCATCGCCTTGGGATCCGCCTTGCGGGAGCGGGCGCCACGGGTCTCGCCACGCTTGGTGTCATAGCCGACGATGAAGGTGTCCTTGTCGAACATGGCGGACTGGAAGCGGGCATAGGGGCACATGTGGATACACATGATGGCACGCATCCAACCCGCGTTGCCGTAGGTGATGATGGTGAAGAAGATCACCCAGAACAGCACCCATCCGCTGGCCTGCAGGGTGAAGAGGTCCGGCACCAGTTCAGTTACATCCTGGAAGTAGGCGACGAAGGTCAGGCCGGTCACCAGCGAGATCGCCAGCCAGGCCAGATGCTTGGCTCCCTTGCGGGCCAGCTTCTCGCCGCTCCAGGGCGCCTCGTCCAGCTTGCGCCGTTTGTTGGCGGGCCCTTCCAGCTTCTCTTCAAACCAGATGAACATGAAGGTCCAGACCGTCTGCGGGCAGAGATAGCCACACCAGACCCGACCGAGGAAGGTGGTAATAAAGAAGAGTCCGAAGGCGGCGATCATGAAGAGCCAGGCGAGCAGGGTAAGATCCTGCGGCCAGATGGTGGCGCCAAAGATATGGAACTGCTGGTGACCAAGGTCGAACAGCACCGCCTGTCGCCCGTCGTAACGCAGCCAGGGCAGCAGCACGAACAGCGCCACAAAGAACCAGCCCATGGCCTTGCGCATCCGCTGCCAATACCCTTTCTGGGCCCGCACATAGATGCGGTTGCCCGGGTTGAATCTGTCGTCGCTGGCTTTGAACGTATTGGGGTTGAAGGTCCCGGTTACGCCCTTGTCGGTGACGTCCTTGATATCGATTTTATCGTGGTCGGCCATTGCAAGACATCGCTCCCTTATTTGTTATGGAGCGGATTATATCTTAAACAGCATGCTAATTGTGTGGATTAGATGTATCTAATGTTGGGGTTGGATCGCAATTTTCGGCAACAAAAAAGCGCATCACCACGAGGTGATGCGCTTCCGCTAAAGATTCACTTGATTCCGCGAGCCTTGAGCAGCGCCTCTTTGAAATCGGGCACATGATCCTTGGCCAGACCGGGGATCATCGCCTGCTTGTCGGATTCCCGCATCTTGAGGTGATAGATCAGCATGTCGTCGGTCAGCTCGGACAGAGGCCCTTCAAATCCCGCTTCTTGGGCCAGTTTGGCAACAAACTGTACCAGGCTGAGATCCTGTTCCTTGATCCAGGCAGGCTGCAACAACTCCAGCAGCTCTTCGATACGATGACATTGCATAGACAACCTCTTTAATCTGTCACGTTAAATTCAGGCAACCTTACCCATCAAGGCTACTTCGATTCGATCCCGCCCATTATGCTTGGCCTGATACAGGGCCGCATCCGCTTTTTGGATCAAATCGGCGATTTTCATGCTGTTGTCCGGTATCAGTGTCGCAACACCAAAACTACATGTGACCCGACCGGAGACCAGTGACTTCTGGTGCGGGATGGCCAGCTCCTTGAGCGCCTGCCGCACATTGTCCGCCACCTGCAATGCCCCCTGCATGCCGGTGCAGGGCAGCAGCAAGGCAAACTCTTCGCCCCCGTAACGGGCCGCCAGATCGTCCTCGCGCCGCTCCACCTCGGCCAGCAAGCCCGCCACCTGTTGCAGGCAGTCATCCCCCAGCTGATGGCCGTAGAGATCGTTGAACTGCTTGAAGTAATCCACATCCACCAGCACCAGCGACAGCGGCGCCCGGGCGCGATGGCAGCGCCGCCAGGCCCGCTCCAGAGAGTCGTCGAGATGGGCGCGGTTGGCGATGCCGGTCAGGCCGTCGAGGCGGGAGGTGAGACGCAAATGCTCGGAGACCGCCTTCAGCTCGGCCACCAGCTCGGCGTTGGAAAAGCGGTGGTGGAGCGAGGCGATCTGATCCCGCCGCATCCGGCGCAGCAGGGTCGGCAGAAAGACAAAAAGATAGCCCGCCAGCATGCAGGAGACGATCCGCTCCTGCTCGTTGCCATTGCCCAGCTCGAACAGCATCGCCATACCCAGCGGCAGGGCGGAACCATAGAGGGTACGGCGGCTGCCAAACAGCATGATGGCGCTGCCGGTAAGAATGAGGCTGGAGAGCATCATCATGGCGGCCCGGTAGGTATCGGGCAGCTTGTCCATGTAGAGCAGCACCCCGAGGGCCCAGATGATGGAGGTGATGGTGGCTCCGATAAAGAGCTCCCGCTCCAGCACCGGCAACGGCGTCTGGTGCAGGCGGGCTCGGCGCCAGCGCAGGTGCCAGCCCCGACCCAGCAGCCACAGGAAAGTGCCTGCCAGCCAACCGAGCGCTTCGATGGCGGGTAGATAGTCGTGAAACAGCAGACTCCAGCCAAATGCCAACACGCCCAAACAGGGGAGACTGAACGATGCATGGGTATAGAGCTGGGCCATAATGGCCTGCTTAACCTGGCGTGTCACACTCTGGGTCAACTGAGTACTCCTGTACAAGAGCCGAGCAGTCTACCATTACCCCCTGACCCGCAACAATAAAGCGCCGCTTATTAAGAAGTTAATCAATCAATAACGATTTCTTCTGCGCTGGCAGGTGAGTCCTTGCTCACCCCTTCTCCAATTCGTCGAGGATCGGGCACTCGGGATTTTCATCCCCGTGGCAGCAGCAAACCAACCCTTCCAGAGAGGTAAGCATGGCCTGCAGCCCGGCGATGCGAGCACGCAGATCGACGATCTTCTCCTGCGCCAGCTTCTTCACCTGGGCGCTGGTTCTGTGTTCGTCACGGTAGAGCGCCAGCAGCTCCTGACACTCCTCCAGATTGAAGCCGGTCTCCCGCGCCCGCTTGACGAAACGCAGCTCGCGCAGCGCCCCCTCGGTGTAACTGCGATAGCCGTTGTCACTGCGTACCGGGGCAGTGATGAGGCCAATGCTCTCGTAATAACGGATGGTCTTGGCGGTCAGCCCAGTGGCCTTGGCAACCTTGCTGATGTTCATTTATGCCTCCTTACTGATCGGGTTGGATGCTGGCCCGTGCGCCGCCCTGGGCTGCCAGCGTTTCAATAACAGGGAATTGCTCAAAACAGTGATGCTGCTCAGGGCCATGGCCGCCCCCGCCAGCTCGGGGCTCAGGTAGCCCAGCGCCGCCAGCGGAATGCCGATGATGTTGAACACGAAGGCCCAGAACAGATTCTGCTGGATAGTGCGCCAGGTCGCCGCCGAGATATCGATGGCGTCGGCCACCAGCCGCGGGTCGGAGCGCATCAGGGTGATGGAAGCTGTCTCCATCGCCACATCGGAGCCGGAGCCCATGGCGATGCCGACGTCCGCCGCGGCCAGTGCCGGGGCATCGTTCACCCCGTCCCCCACCATAGCCACCAGCCCGCGGGTTTGCGCCCGCAGCGCCTCCACTTTCTCCACCTTGCCCGCTGGCAGCACGGAGTCAAAGGCCCCGTCCAGCCCCAGCTTGGCGGCAATATGGGCCACCGGCGCCGGTGCATCGCCGCTCACCAGCCAGCTGGCGATGCCGCGCTGGCGCAGGGTGGCGATGGCTTCCGGGCTCTCGGGGCGCAGGGTATCGGCCAAAGCAGCGATACCAACCACAGCACCGTCGATGGCAACCCAAACCCGGGTCGCCCCATCGGCGGCTTGTTCATCCTGTTGCGGCGGTTCAATGCCGAGCTGGGCCAGCAGGGAGCCATTACCGATGGCGACTGTGTGACCCGCTACCTGACCGACAATACCGGCACCGACCCGCACCTCGACCACCTCCGGCTGAGGCAGTGCCACCCCGCTGCCGACCGCCTCGCGCATCGCCAGCGCCAGCGGGTGTTCGCTCGCCTGCTGCAGGGCGGCGGCCAGATGCAACTGCTCGTCATTGCCGCTCCAGCTGGCCAGTACCGGTTTGCCTTGAGTGAGCGTGCCGGTCTTGTCGAAGATCAGCGCCTTGATGGCGTGGGCCTTCTGCAGGGTATCCACATCCTTGATCAGAATGCCGTGGCGCGCCGCGACGCCGGTACCGGTGACGATGGCCGCCGGTGTGGCCAGCCCAAGTGCACAGGGGCAGGCGATCACCAGCACCGCCACAGCCGCCAGCAGGGCCTGACCGAAGTCGTTGCTGATGGCGTACCACACCAGCAGGGTAAAGAGGGCGATGGTCATCACCACCGGCACGAACACGGCGGAGACCTTGTCCACCAGCTGCTGCAGCGGGGCCTTGCCCATCTGGGCACTCTCCACCAATGCGATGATCTTGTTGAGGCTGGAGTCCTCCCCCACGGTCGTGGCTTCGATCTCCAGCACGCCGGAGCGGTTTATGGCGCCGCCCAGCACCTTGCCGCCCACACTGCGCGGCACTGGCAGGCTCTCGCCGGTGAGGATCGACTCGTCCAGTTCGCTGGCGCCGCTCAGGATCTTGCCATCCACCGGCACCCGCTCACCCACCAGCACCCGCAGCCGATCGCCGCGCAGCACCTCGTCGATGGCGACGCTCTGCCAGCTCTCACCACGCCAGACGGTGGCGGTTTCCGGCCGCAGCGCCATCAGTTCACGAATGGCGGACTGGGTGCTGCGTCTGGCCCGTGCCTCCAGCAACTTGCCGAGAGAAATCAGGGTGATGATGATGGCGCTCGCTTCGAAGTAGATCTTGCCGCTGGCAGCCATCCCCAGCGTCAACAACAGATAGAGGCTGTAGAAGTAGGCGGCGCTGGTGCCGGTGGCCACCAGAACATCCATATTGGCTGCGCGGTTCTTGATGGCGAGCCAGGCGCCGCGATAGAAACGGGCCCCGATCCAGAACTGCACCGGGGTGGCGAGCACCAACTCGAGCCAGGCGGGCAGATGCCAGGGGAACAGTCCGGCCATGGCCAGCATCCCCACCAGCAGCGGCAAGGTCAGCAAAGCCGAGACGATGACCCGGGTTTGCGCCTGACGGGCAGTCGCCGCCTCCTGCGCTTCCCTCTCCAGCAACTGCTGGCGACGGCCGCTGGCCGAGCCTTGTGCCAGCTGGGCGCCAAAACCGAGTGCCTCGATCTGCTCACGCAAAGCGGCCGGAGTCTGCATCCCGGGGACCAGCACAATCCGGGCCTGTTCGATGGAGAAGTTGACCTCGGCGGAGATAACGCCAGGCAGCGCCGCCAGCATCTTGTTCAGTCGAGCCGAACAACCGGCACAAGTCATACCGGTAATTTGAAACAAAAAGGTCTCGCTGCCGTAGTCGTAACCCTGACTCTTGATGCTGTCGAGCACCGCAGACAGGCGATCGGGGCTGGCCAACTCGATGGCCGCCTGCTCCAGCGCGAAGTTGACGGTGGCCGATACCCCGTCGAGCTTGTTGAGGGCGGTCGTGATGCGGCCTGCGCAGTTGGCGCAGCTCATGCCGCTGAGCGGCAACTGCAGATGAATGGGTGATTGAAGATGAGTGGTCATGTTGTTCCTCCCCGGAACCCGTCGGCACCACAAAACGCCGACTTGCAAACCCTAACCTTTACTGTAAGGGCAAGCTCAAGCCACATGATCCACTTTTTGCAGATGAAAAAAACTGCGCCCGTTTGCTGCCAGAGAACAAACGGGCGCCGCATTCAGCTATTGCGAGGTGTGAGCGGAACTCAGATACCGTATTGGGCGCGGTAAGCCTTCATGGCAACCAGTTGCTCAGCCAGCTCCGGCTGTTCGGCCTGCTTCTCTTCCAGCTTTTCTTCCAAATAAGCGATCAGGTCGCTCATCTGGATGATGGCGATGATGTGAGCGCCGTAGTCACGCTCCACCTCCTGAATGGCGGAGAGCTCGCCCTTGCCCTTCTCCTGACGGTCCAGCGCGATCAGCACGCCCGCCAGCGAGGCACCGTTGGCCTGGATCAGATCCATGGATTCACGGATGGCGGTGCCAGCGGTGATAACGTCATCCACCAGCATGATGCGACCCTTGAGCGGGCTGCCCACCAGATTGCCGCCCTCGCCGTGATCCTTGGCTTCCTTGCGGTTGAAGCACCAGGGCACGTCCACGTCGTGCTGCTCCACCAGTTGCACGGCAGTGGCGGAGGCGATGGGGATCCCCTTGTAGGCCGGGCCAAACAGCACATCGAACTCGATACCGGCATCCATCAGGGCGGCGGCATAGAAGCGGCCGAGACGGGCCAGATCGCGGCCGCTGTTGAACAGACCGGCGTTGAAGAAGTAGGGGCTTTTACGACCGGATTTCAGGGTAAATTCACCGAATTTGAGGACCTGTTTCTCCAGGGCGAACTCGATAAATTGACGCTGGTAGGCTTTCATTCTGGCTCCTTGCTTGGCTTGTCGTTGTCTTGTGTGGGGGTATAAAAAAACGCGGTCAATGCCGCGTTTTTAAAATCAGGAGAGCGACTGCTTCTGCAGCGCAATGATGTCGGCGATGCCGCCCTTGGCGAGCGCCAGCATCTCCAGCAACTCTTCATGGGTGAAGGGCTCGGCCTCCGCGGTGCCCTGCACCTCGATGATGCGACCATCTTCGGTCATCACCACGTTCATGTCGGTCTCGGCGGCGGAGTCTTCGATGTACTCCAGATCGCAGATGGCTTCGCCCTGATACATGCCGACGGAGACGGCGGCGATCATCTGCTTGAGCGGGCTCTGCTTGATCATGCCCTTCTCGACCATCCAGTTCAGCGCATCCACCAGCGCCACGCAGGCACCGGTAATGGAAGCGGTGCGAGTACCGCCATCGGCTTGCAGCACGTCACAGTCAACGGTGATGGAGTGCTCGCCCAGCGCAGTCAGGTCTACCGCGGCGCGCAGGGAGCGGGCGATCAGACGGGAGATCTCCAGAGTACGGCCACTCTGCTTGCCGGAGGCCGCTTCGCGGTTCATCCGGGAGTGGGTGGAGCGCGGCAGCATGCCGTATTCGGCAGTCACCCAGCCCTGATTCTTCCCTTTCAGGAAGCGCGGCACGCTGGTGTCGACGCTGGCGGTGCAGAGCACGCGAGTGTTACCGAACTCCACCAGCACTGAGCCTTCTGCATGTTTGGTGAAATTGCGGGTAATGGTAACCGGGCGAAGTTGCGCGGCACTGCGATCGCTTGGACGTGACATGGAACGGACCTCTGGGCTGGCTCAAATTGGCGGGGGATTATAAGTGATCCCGCCCCAAATATCAGCCGCTAAAACCACGGCATCGGCTGACGAGCAGGGCCGGGCTGAGTATACTGGCCGCACACTTCATCAAGCCCGGAACAATCAATGATTCACAGCATGACCGCCTACGCCCGCAAGGAATTCAAGGGCGACTGGGGCACAGCCGTTTGGGAAATTCGTTCGGTCAACCAGCGCTATCTGGAAACCTACATTCGCCTGCCGGAGCAACTGCGCAGCCTGGAACCGGTACTGCGTGAGCGTTTCCGCGCCAAACTGCAGCGCGGCAAGGTGGAGTGCAACCTGCGTTTCGAGGCTGCTCAGGCCGCCGCCAGCCAGCTGCACATCAATGAAGAGCTGGCCAAGCTCATCATCGACAGCGCCAGCTGGGTAATGAAAGAGGCGGGTCAGGGCCAACTCAATCCGGTCGACGTACTGCGTTGGCCGGGCGTCATGGCCGCCGCCGAGCAGGATATGGACGCGGTCGCCACCGAGCTGCTCGGCGGTTTTGACCAGACAATGGAAGATTTCCTCGCCTCCCGCGCCAGCGAAGGGGCCAACCTCAAGGCGCTGATCGAGCAGCGTCTGGCCGGTATTCAGGTGGAAGTGAAGAAGGTGCGCGAACACCTGCCACAGATCATCGAGTGGCAGCGCCAGAAGCTCACCGACCGTCTGGCCGAAGCCAAGGTCGAGCTGGATCCGGCCCGCATCGAGCAGGAGATCGTGCTGCTGGCCCAGAAGATCGACGTGGCCGAAGAGCTGGATCGTCTGGAGATGCACATCAGCGAGACCAACAAGATCATGAAGAAGGGTGGCGCCTGCGGCCGTCGTCTCGACTTTATGATGCAGGAGTTCAACCGCGAGTCGAACACGCTTGGTTCAAAGTCGATCAACGCCGAAGTGACCCAGTCCGCCGTCGAGCTGAAAGTCCTCATCGAGCAGATGCGCGAGCAAATCCAGAACATCGAATGATGGGTCGCTGACTATCCGGTTGTTACCTGCAAAAGAGCCCTTGATTCCTCAAGGGCTCTTTTATTTTCAGGCCATCGCACCTGTCGCCCGCCGCCGGTGAGTCAACGGCTGGGGAGAGCCCTAGCCTATCGGCATCACCAGTGCTGGTTGGTGAGGGTCGCTCAGCCGCTCGGCCAGATAGTCCACCAGCAGCCGCACCTTGGGGGAGAGGTGGCGGTTATGGGGATAGAGAGCCCAGATCCCCTCCGCCGGGGCCCGCAGTTCGGGCAGCAGCTCGATCAATTCGCCTCGGGCCAGATGGTCGCTCACGTAGTAGTCCGGCAGCTGGATGATGCCGATCCCCTTGAGCGCCGCATCCAGCAGGGCATGGCCACTGTTGCACTGGAACAGGCCGCGCACCCGCACGCTGTGAGGGCGGCCATCCAGGGTGAAGTGCCACTCGTCGCTGTTGCCCACCAGACAGGTGTGGCGGGTCAGCTCGGAGAGGCTGTTGGGCATGCCGTGGCGAGCGGTGTAAGCCGGTGAGGCGCAAACATAGGGCACCCGCTGCGCCAGCTTGCGCGCCACCAGCGTCGAATCCTTGAGATGACCTAGCCGCAGCGCCAGATCGTAGCCTTCATGCACCAGATCCAGCAGCTGGTTGGTGAGGTTGAGGGTCACCTCCAGCTGGGGGAAGCGCACCATGAAGTCATTCACCAGCGGGGCGATGCGGCTCTCGCCGTAGGAGACGGGGGCCGTGATGCGCAGCGACCCTTGCGGTACCGCCTGATGGCGCCCTACCGCCAGCTCCGCCTCGTAGAGGTTGTCGAGCAGCTGACGACAGTGGCGATAGTAGATCTCGCCAAGCTCGGTGAGCCGCACCTGACGGGTGGTGCGCAGCAGCAGCTTGGCCTGCAGCCTGTCCTCCAGCTGCGCCACCTGACGGCTCACTTGCGCCACCGATACTCCCAGCTTGCGTGCCGCCGGAGTAAAGCCCCCCTGCTCCGCCACGCTGACAAATTCACAGATCCCTTCCCAGCCGAACATTATTACCTATGTGTAAAAGTGATTTGAGATTTGCCCTCATTATCACCAAATCGGCGGGAAACTACACTGACTGTCCGAACTCATCTCTGTTCACCCTGCTCAACAAGAAGGATGTCATTCATGGCACAGGTTCAAAGCATCAAGTGTAAGGCCGCCATCGCCTGGGGCCCGGGTCAGCCCCTCTCCATCGAAGAAGTGGAAGTCATGCCACCGCAAGCGGGCGAGGTGCGGGTGCGCATCGTCGCGACCGGCGTCTGCCACACCGATGCCTTCACCCTCTCCGGTGAGGATCCGGAAGGGGTCTTCCCCTGTATTCTCGGCCACGAGGGAGGCGGCATCGTCGAATCGGTGGGCGAAGGGGTCACCAGCGTCAAAGTCGGCGATCACGTGATCCCGCTCTACACCCCCGAGTGCGGCGAGTGCAAGTTCTGCAAATCCGGCAAGACCAACCTCTGCCAGAAGATCCGCGCCACCCAGGGCAAGGGGCTGATGCCGGACGGCACCACTCGCTTCTCGAAAGATGGCCAGCCCATCTATCACTACATGGGCACCTCCACCTTCAGCGAATACACGGTACTGCCGGAGATCTCCATCGCCAAGGTGGACCCTGCCGCCCCGCTGGAGGAGGTGTGCCTGCTCGGTTGCGGCGTCACCACCGGCATCGGCGCCGTGATGAACACCGCCAAGGTGAAAGAGGGTGAGAGCGTCGCCATCTTCGGGCTGGGCGGCATCGGCCTCTCGGCAGTGATCGGTGCCCGTCTGGCCAAGGCCGGTCGCATCATCGCCATCGATATCAACGAGAGCAAGTTCGAGCTGGCCCGCAAGCTGGGCGCCACCGACTGCATCAACCCTAACGATTACGACAAACCGATTCAGGAGGTGATCGTCGAGCTGACCGATGGCGGCGTCGACTTCTCCTTCGAGTGCATCGGCAACGTCAAGGTGATGCGCGCGGCGCTGGAGTGCTGCCACAAGGGCTGGGGCGAATCCGTCATTATCGGCGTGGCCGGTGCGGGCCAGGAGATCAGCACCCGTCCGTTCCAGCTGGTCACCGGCCGGGTCTGGCGCGGCAGCGCCTTCGGCGGCGTGCGCGGTCGCAGCGAGCTGCCGAGCTATGTGCAGCGCTACATGCAGGGTGAGTTCAAGCTGGACGACTTCATCACCCACACCATGCCGCTTGAGCAGATCAACGAGGCGTTCGATCTGATGCACGAAGGCAAGAGCATCCGCACCGTCATCCACTACTGAGCATGATCGCCCCGCCCACCTTCGTGGGCGGGGTGCAGGAGTCCTTCGATGAATCTGGAGATTATCAGCAGCAACAAGAGCTTCGGCGGCTGGCACAAGCGCTATCGCCACCACGCCAGCGTGCTCGGCTGCGAGATGAATTTTGCCATCTATCTGCCGCCTCAGGCCCTCACCGGCCAGAAGGTACCGGTGCTCTACTGGCTCAGCGGCCTCACCTGCACCGATGAGAACTTCATGCAGAAGGCGGGGGCACACCGCATCGCCGCCGAGCTCGGCATCGCCCTGGTAGCGCCGGATACCAGCCCCCGCGGCGACGGCGTGGCAGACGATCCCGGTTATGACCTCGGCATGGGCGCAGGCTTTTACGTCAATGCCAGCCAGAGCCCCTGGCAGGCGCACTACCAGATGTATGACTACGTCACCCGCGAGCTGCCCGATGTGATAGAGACCCACTTCCCGGTCTCGACCCGCCGCGCCATCAGCGGCCACTCCATGGGGGGTCACGGGGCGCTGATCGCCGCGTTGCGGGAGCCGGGTCGCTACCGCTCGGTCTCGGCGTTCAGCCCGATCTGTCACCCGAGCCGCTGCCCCTGGGGCCAGAAGGCGCTCGGCGCCTACCTCGGCAGCAATCCGCTGTTGTGGCAGGAGTGGGATGCCTGCCAGCTGCTGCGCCACCAGCCGGTCACGCCGCTGCCCACCCTGGTGGATGTGGGGCTGGACGATCCCTTCCTCGCCGAGCAACTGCATATCGATGCGCTGGCCGAAGTGGCCGCCAGCAAGGAGTGGCCGCTGGAGCTCAACCGCCACGAGGGCTATGACCACAGCTACTACTTCGTGGCGAGCTTTATCGAGGCGCACCTGCGATTTCACGCCCGCCACCTCTGATCAACACAGGCCCGTTGCGGGCCTGTTTCAGTTGTGGTGATCGGTTGATATCAGCTGCCCGCTCGGGTCACGCCGCCGGAGCCTGCGATCTGCTGCTCTACCTTGGGATCGCCCCAGTAGGCGATGTTGCCTGAACCGGCGATGCCGACTTTCAGCGTCTCCTGCGCCCGCACCGCCACATCACCGCTGCCGGCGATATTGACCTCTACCTCGTTGCCGCGCATCTCGCTCCCGAGCACATCACCAGATCCGGCAATGTTCAGCTCGATGGCCTGTGCCGAACCGCTGCCCAGCTCCAGACTGCCGGTGCCTGCGATATTCCCTTCCAGCCGTTTCAGCTCCAGCTGACTGGCGACGATGTCACCGGTACCGGCCACCGATAGCACCAGCTCATCCCCCTTGAAACCGCTCAGATCGCCGTTGCCGGTCCCGGCCAATGCCAGTTCGTTCAGCACAGGCAAGGTGATGGTCAGCTCCAGCGGCTCGGTAGGCTCGAGCCGGTAACCCTCCTTCACCTCGATCTCCAGCTTGTCACCGCTCTCGGTCAGCACCAGATAGGGCAGCAGGTTCTCCTGCCCCTTGATCAGGATACCGCGCGGCTCCCCCGCAACCAGATGGAGGGTGGCAGGCACCCCCGCCAGCACCCGGGTCACCCCGTCACCAAGCGCCTGCTGGCGCTCGACCACAGCCCCCGCGCCGGTCACTCTGGTCTGATCCAGCCAGTGACACCCACTGAGCCCAACCATCAACATGACAACCATCATCCATTTCATCGCTACTCTCCTCCTTTTTATGTGTTGGCCATCCAGGGCCAATTGGTTTTCATGCTCTGCAAAGCGTGAGCCAAAAATTAACATGATGATTCAAAAGGAAATAACTATTTCACCCAGAACAGAGTGAAGAATTTAGAGAGCCATTTAGACCATATTTTGGTGAAAATAACCATTCTCGAACGGATATGATCGTGGCTGATTGGCGGGTCGTCCTGCCGGTCACTATGCTGACAGCCCGTGGAAGTTTTTAATTGCCCTGCCGGTCTGTTGAGCCAATAGTGGTACTTCGTGCGTACCAAGCTCTCCATTGCGGTAATGTCATTACCACTGTCTTGTCAGTCTTCACTGCCAACAAGGAGCCAGAGCGTGACCCAAGCAAGCCCTCTCTATGCCACCGCCACCGGTCTGCCGGAACCGACTCGCACCCCGCTGCTGACCGGCAGCGATCCCGAGCAGAAACGGCGCGAGCTGCTCGCCTACTTCTGCCAGACCTTCGATCTCTACGACTCGCTGTTCGACTGTCTGGCCGATGAGCGGGCCTGGTTCAACAAGGCGATCCCGCTGCGCCACCCGCTCATCTTCTACTACGGCCACACCGCCGCCTTCTTTATCAACAAGCTGCTGGCGGCACGCCTGATCGACCAGCGGCTGGATGCCCGCATCGAGGCCATGGTCGCCATCGGGGTGGACGAGATGAGCTGGGACGATCTGGACGAGACCCACTACGACTGGCCCAAGGTCAGCGAGCTGCGCAGCTATCGGGCCAAAGTCCGTTCGCTGGTGTGCGATTTCATTCGCCAGATGCCGCTCACCCTGCCCATCGACTGGCAAAGCCCGGCCTGGGTGATCCTGATGGGGATAGAGCACGAGCGCATCCACCTCGAGACCTCCAGCGTGTTGATCCGCCAGTTGCCGCTCGCCTGGGTGCGACCGCAGCCTTATTGGCCCGCCTGTACCGAAACCCGCCACCGCATTGATCAGGTGCCCGCCAACAGTCTGCTGCCGGTGGCAGGCGGCAAGGTGCGCCTTGGCAAGCAGGACGCCACCTACGGCTGGGACAACGAATATGGCGAGCGCCATATCGAGCTGGCCCCGTTTCAGGCCAGCCGCATGCTGGTGAGCAATGCCGAGTACCTCGCCTTCGTCCAGGCGGGCGGCTACGGCCAGCAACAGTGGTGGGATGAGGAGGGATGGGGCTGGTGCCAGTACGCCAGGGCGCAGATGCCCACCTTCTGGGTGGGTAATCCTGCCGAGCCCGGGCAATTGCAGTTGCGGCTGATGACCGAGCAGGTCGCCATGCCCTGGGACTGGCCGGTGGAGGTAAACCAGCTGGAGGCGGCCGCCTTCTGCCGCTGGAAGGCGGCCCAGACCGGACTCCCCATCCAGCTGCCGAGCGAGGCAGAATGGATGCTGCTGCGCGAGCAGCTACCCGGCGATCAGCCGGACTGGACACAGGCCCCCGGCAATATCAATCTGGCCCGTTTTGCCTCCTCCTGCCCGGTGGATGCCTGCCCGCAAGGGGAGTTCTTCGATCTGGTGGGCAATGTCTGGCAGTGGACCAGCACCGCCATCGATGGCTTCGACGGCTTTAAAATCCACCCGCTCTACGACGACTTCTCTACCCCCACCTTTGATGGCAAGCACACCCTGATCAAGGGCGGCAGCTGGATCAGCACGGGCAACGAAGCGCTCAAATCATCCCGTTACGCCTTCCGGCGTCACTTCTTCCAGCATGCGGGTTTCCGCTATCTGGTCTCCCGTTATCAGGAACCCGTTATCGTGAATCCTTATGAAACCGACACGCTGGTCGCTCAGTACCTCGACTTCCAGTACGGCCCGAGCCACTTCGGGGTCGCCAACTACGCCAAGACGCTTGCTGATCTTGCTGGCGAGCTCTGCAGCAACCACCAGCGGGCGCTGGATATCGGCTGCGCTACCGGCCGTGCCAGCTTCGAACTGGCCCGCCACTTCCAGCATGTGGACGGGGTGGACTACTCAGCCCGCTTCATCGATGTGGCGCTGGCCCTCGCCAGTCAGGACAGCTTCCGCTACGCCATTCCGCTGGAGGGTGAACTAGTGGAGTATTGCGAGGCGCGCCTGTCGAGCCACGGGCTGGGGGCGAGTCAGGCTGAGCGCATCCACTTCAGTCAGGGGGATGCCTGCAACCTCAAGCCCAAATATGACCACTACGATCTGGTGCTCGCCTCCAACCTGATCGATCGGTTGCGGGAGCCCGCCCGCTTCCTGCGGGACATAGCTCCCCGGCTGCGCAGCGGTGGCCTGCTGGTGCTCACCAGCCCCTATACCTGGCTGGCGGAATATACCCCGCCCGCCAACTGGCTCGGCGGCATTCGCGAAAACGGCGAGGCGCTCACCACCTATCAGGCGCTGCAACGGCTGCTGGCGGCGGAGTTCGAGGAGCACTGCCCGCCGCGGGATGTGCCTTTCGTCATCCGCGAGACCGCCCGTAAATACCAGCACACGGTGGCGCAGCTGACTGTCTGGCGCAAACGCTAATCCGCCGGTCGACATGCAGATGAGAAGAGGGAGGCCAACGGGCCTCCCTCTTGTTATGGCAATCAAAACGGCGCGAGTATCAATGCCCCTGCTCGTGATAGCGGCGCGCCAGTACGGCGCAGACCATCAGCTGGATCTGGTGGAAGATCATCAGCGGCAAGACCATGACACCGACGCTAGCGGCGGGGAACATGACGTTGGCCATCGGCACCCCGTTGGCCAGACTCTTTTTCGAGCCGCAGAAAACGATGGTGATCTCGTCCGCCTTGTCGAAGCCGAGGCGGCGGCTGATCCAGACGTTCCAGCAGAGCACCAGCGCCAGCAAGACGCAGCTCAGCAGCACGATACTGGCCAGATCGTACCAACCTACTTGGTGCCAAATCCCCTGCACCACCGCTTCGCTGAAGGCGACGTAGACCACCAGCAGAATGGAGCTCTGATCCAGCTTGCCGATGAGCGGACGGTGGCTGTCGACCCAGCGACCGATGAGCGGACGCGACAGGTGGCCGACCACGAACGGCAGCATCAGCTGCATCATGATGGACTGGATGGAGTGCCAGGTGTCGATCCCCTCCCCCTGCACGTGGATCATCATCCCCACCAGCACCGGCGAGAGAAAGATACCGAGGATGCTGGAGGCCGAGGCGCTGCACACCGCCGCCGACACATTGCCCCCCGCCATCGAGGTAAAGGCGATGGCCGACTGCACGGTGGCAGGCAGGGCGCAGAGATAGAGGAAGCCGAGGTAGATGGCCGGGCTCAGCCAGCCCGGTACCAGCGGCGTGAGCAGCAGCCCGAGCAGCGGAAACAGCACGAAGGTGCTGAGCATCACCACCAGATGGAGCCGCCAGTGGCCGAGGCCTGCCAGCAGGTTCTGGCGCGACAGCTTGGCGCCATGCATGAAGAACAGGAGCGCCACCGCCAGCTTGGTCAGCAGACCGAACCAGACGGCTACCTGCCCCTCGCAGGGAAAGAGGGAGGCCAGAGTGACCACCGCAATCAGCACAACAGTAAAGGGATCCAGACGCACGAAAGGTCTCCATCAGAAGGGCATCCTGCAGCCGTGGCGACAGTCAGGATTGGGGAGGACAAGAAACAGAGCGGGAGATGTCTGGCACCTCCCGCTAAAGCGAACCTCCAGCTTACCCCGATAACGGAGAGGCGCAAAGTTGAGCGGCGAATAATTGTTCATCAATGCTTAACGCCTTCGCTATATCGAGTAGCAAAAGTTGACGATAAACCGGCCCTGACAGCTCCCAAACGGCTAAAAATGGATAAAAAAACGGGCGACCAAGGCCGCCCGTTCTGCTTTTTCACCCAGCCGATCAGCGCTGGCTGGCCAGCTTGCCGCTGCCGCTTTTCTTCTCATTACCGGCGAGCTTGCGGGCCTGCCGCTTCTCGAAGCGGGAGATCCACCAGTAGGCCAGCGCCGAGAAGACCGCGGTCATAAAGACGTTGATGAAGAAGGCACGCACCAGATCCACCCCGGCCGGGAAGGCGGAGGCGCTCATGCTCACCACGAAGATGGCGATCAGCACCGACACCACGCTCATCCCGAACTTGCGCGATCCCATGCGGAAGTCGCGGGGGGTGTCGTCATGTTTCCAGCGGAACACGAAGTAGGCAACCATGATGAAGATCGGCGGCAGCATGGCGGTACCGGCGGTGAGGTTGATGGCAGTGTTCATCATCTGCTGCACCGACTCGGAGCCGAAGCCGTTGACCACCAGCATCGCGAACACGAAGACAAACTGCCACCAGGCGGCGCGCACCGGCACGCCGTGCTCGTTGAGCTGGGTGGTCTTCTCGCCGTAAACCCCCTGCGGGATCTCGGAGAAGTGGATCTTCACCGGCGCCGAGGTCCACATCATCATGGAGCCGAACATGGCGATAAACAGCACCACGCCGACGAAGCGGCCCACCAGCGCCTCGGAAAGCCCGAAATACTGCGCCATGCCGGTGAAGATCTCCACCATGCCGCCGGCATAGGTGAGGCTCTCGCGCGGCACGAACACGTTCACCAGCAGGGAACCGACCGCATACATGGCACCGATGACGATACCCGCACTGATGATCACCTTGATGAAGGACTTCTGGCCGCCCTTCACGTCATTGAGGTAGGCCGCCGCCGTCTCGGCACCACCCGCCGCCTGGAAGATCCAGCACATGATGCCCAGCGTCGCCCAGTTGACGGTGGGAGTCATCGCCTCCAGCGTGATGGGCTGGGCCGGCACATGATCGCCACTCAGGGCCATCAGGGCGCCCAGCACATAGATGGCGAACAGGGCAAATACCCCGTAGGCCACGATCTCCGCAATCTTGCCGAGCCAGCTCGCACCCTTGGTGGAGATGTGGGTCGCCGCCGCAAACAGCACGATGGAGATGATCGAGGTGACCATGGGCGAGAAGCTGTACTCATAGCCCAGCATGGCATAGGAGGCGTAGGCGATGACGTTGGGCAGCAGGGAGACGAACCAGAACAGGTTCACGAACCAGTAGAGAAACGAACCCAGATAGGCCATCCGGGTGCCGAGCGGCTTTTTAAGCCAGTCGTACATCCCCGACTCGGAGTTTTTATTGGCCGAGACGAACTCGGCGATGATGAAGACGAACGGAATGAAGTAGACGATGGTCGCCAGCAGGAAGATGGGGGCAGAGCTGAGCCCCAGCTCGATGTTGTTGTTGACGATGTTGCGCACGTTGAACACGGCGGCAAAGGTCATCGACAACAGGGCAAACTTGCCTATGGTGCCGCGTACGGATTCAGACATGGTGTCCTCCAGTGGACTCGCGCTCCCGGCGGGGAGCGCAGTGACTCTGTGATGTGTTCGGCAAGGGTCTGTCGGCCCCGCGCTTTACTCTCTTGTTATGATCGGGCCGCGTGCACGGCCTCGTTGCTGAACCGGTACCGTCTCCCGCACCGGCTCGCAATACCATTCAGACGATCGGAGTGCCCGGCGCCATCGGCACCCGCGGTTGCAACAGCACGCTCTGGCTCTCGTCCGGGGTCTCGGCGCACAGCAACATGCACTCGGATCGCTCACCGCGCATCTTGGTGGGCTTGAGGTTGGTCAGCACCACCACCTCGCTGCCCATCAGCTCCTCTTCGCTGTAGTAAGGCACCAGACTGGTGACGGTCTGCAGCGGCCGCTCGCCACCCACGTCGATCTGGACGATGTAGAGTTTGTCGGCCCCGGGGTGACGCACCACCTCCAGTACCTTGCCCACCTTCATCTCGACCCGCTTGAATTCGGCAAACTCGATCGTCTCGCTCATTCTCTTTTCCTTTTCTGGTTCAACGGTTTGCGGGTGGCCAACGGCCACCCGGTTTGATTGGGATTCAATGCCGTGCCTATGGCGTCTGCATGGCAACCTGCGCTGTCGGCTGGGCCTCTTTGGCACGCGCTTCGGCACTGAGGGAGGCCTCGTATCTGTTGTATTTCCACCAGGCGAAGCCGAGGAAAATCACGATCCCGCCGACGTTGTAGAAGATGATGGTCATGATGTCGGCGCCGGTCGGGAAGGTGGAGGCGAGGAAGCCCACCGAGAAGATGGCGATCAGCACCGAGACCACGGCGATGCCGGTGGTGCGCGACCCCATTCTGAAATCCCGCGGCAGGTGGTCGAGCTTCAGACGCAGATTGAGGTAGGCCAGCATGATGAACAGCGGCGGCAACATGGAGGCGGCAGCGGTCATGTTGATGACGGTGTTCATCAGATCCTGCGCGGTGTTGGAGCCCAGAGTCGGGATCACCATCAGCGGCAGCACGATGAGGTACTGGAGCCAGGCTGCACGGGCGGGCACGCCGTTCTCGTTCAGCTCGACGGTTTTCTTGCCGAAGATGCCGGCCGGGATCTCGGAGAAGAAGATCTTCACCGGGGTCGCCGTCCACATCAGCAGGGAACCGAACATGGCGGTGAAGGAGACCAGCCCGACGAAGCGGTTCATCAGGATCTCCGGCAGGCCGAAGTAGGCTGCCAGCCCCTCGAACACCTGCACCGAACCGCCGGTATATTTCAGGGTGTCGCTGTGGACGAACACGTTGATCAACAGCGATGCAATGGAGTAGAGCACCCCGATAAAGATCCCGGCGACGATGATCACCTTCACGAAGGACTTGGAGCCACCTTTCACGTCATTGACGTAGACCGCCACCGACTCGGCGCCACCGGCTGCCATAAAGATCCAGGTGGTGATGCCGAGGAAGGCCCAGCTGAAATCGGGGACCATGGCCTCTACCGTGATGGGGTCAGCCGGTTGCACGCCGCCCACCAGTGCCGCACCCGCCAGCAGAATGTAGGAGAGGGTCAGCAGCAGCATCAGGGACGAGGTCACCGAGGTGATGGGGCCGAGCATCTTGGCGCCGTTGGTGGAGACGTAGGTGGCAAAGGCAAACAGCACCATGCTCAATGCCGTGGTCGCCACCGGAGTGAGAATGTACTCGTAGCCGAGAAAGGCATAGGAGGCGTAGGCGATAACCCGCGGCAGCAGCGAGGTGAAGAAGAAGAGGTTCACGAACCAGTAGGTGTAGGCGGAGATAAAGGCCCAGCGACCGCCGAGGGAGCTCTTCACCCAGGCATACACCCCCGCTTCGGAGTTCTTATTCAGTGACACAAATTCCGCAATGATCAGGCAAAACGGAATGAAGTAGAAAATGGTGGCCAGAAAGAACATCGGGGCCGAGGCCAGACCGATCTCGATGTTGTTGTTGATGACGTTGTTGAAGCTGAATACCGCCGCGAAGGTGAGCGACAGCAGACCAAACTTGCCTATCGTATTGCGTTTGGAATCAGACATGGTGCATCTCCAGACCTGTAGTTATCTCAGCGAAAGGGCGGGGCATGATTTGTAGGGTGAGCCCCGCCCTTCCGGCTTTTATCAGTGCAGAACCGGCGGCTTGTTATTTGTTCTTGAAGTAGCCGCCTTCGACGGTGACCTTGATGATCACCTTGCGCACCGGGCTGTCGCCTGTGAACCGGTAAGCCTCGTCGTTCTCGAAGATCACCACCTGACCGTTGCCGACTTTCTGGCGCTCGCGCACCTCGCCGGCCAGCCACTCGCGGTCTGTGGTGTCGTCGTAAGCCTGCTCGACCCGCAGCTCGCTCTTGGCTGCCCACTCCACCGTCTCTTCCCCTTCCAGGTAGTAGTGAACGTCGAAGTAGCGGCGCTGCCCCTCGAACAGTGAGGTGGCCGGGCTGGCCCCCTCCTGCAAGCGGTAGGTGAGGGAGTCCCCGATGGAGTGGCAGATGCCGGGCTTGAGGTTCGGCAGGTTGTTGATGGCCTCCACGCAGCGGCCCCACTTCTTGCCCTCCCGGTAGATGTTTTTGAACAGGGTCAGGTTGTCCAGGGTGATCATGCGAGGTTCCTCCCGCCGTTGATGGTGAGATCGAGCCCGGCCAGCGCAGCCGGATTGAGGTTGCCACGGGCGATGGGCAGCAGGGTCAGGCCGAAGCTGAACGGCTCGAAGCGCACCCGCCAGGAGTCCAGCACCTCGGAGCCCCAGGAGTTGGAACCCAGCCCCAGTACCTTGTGATCCAGATTGAGGGTGAGATAACCGCAGAGCTCCAGCTCGTTGATGTGCTGCGCCGCGTGGATATGCTCCCAGCTGTAGGGCCAGACGCTCAGGTTGATGGGGGCATCGGGCCGCACGTAGAGACCGGCGCCGTGACGGTTGGTCAGGGTCGCCCAACGCACCTGCTGGCGGTTGCCGTTGTCCTGCGGGAAGGGGTAGTGCTCCCACATCTCGCTGACTGTGCTCAGGAAGCTGTCGATCCAGTTGCTCTGGCGACTGTCCTGATAGTTTTCGCCCGGCCCCATGCCGTAGTAGTGCACCCGGTCGAGATCCTGACGAATGCCCAGCTCGAAGCCGATCTTGGGGATGATGTCGTCATAACCGCCGTAGGGCTGACCGGACAGCGCTACATGCAGCTGACCGTTCGGGCTCAGGGTGTAGACGTAGCGGCAGCGCATACCGAAGTCGAACACCGGCGGCGCGATCAGGCTCTCCACCGTCACCTCGACCGCCTCACTCAGCTGACGCCAGCTCAGAGTGCGGAAGTGCTCCTGCATGATCTGCAGGTGGTTCGGGTGCCACAGGCTCTCGTACTCCTGCTTGTGGTTGTCGATCATCGGCTTGAAGAAGGTGAGGCGCGGCGAGCGCTCAATCAGCTCGATACCATCCTGCTGCCAGCTCACCAGCTTGCCGTCGAGGCGCGAGAAACTCAGGGCAAAGCCGCTGCCGCTCAAGGTCAGCGCGAGGCGCTCATCGGCAATCTGCAACGGAGTGGCGTTGGGGTTGGCAAAGGGCTGCAACTGGCGAGTCGATGCCTTCAGCTGGAATTGGTACTGGCCCAGCTCGTGCTCCGCCGCGCTGTAACGGGTGGCAGTGGCCTTGATGACCCGCAGCTGGACGAAGGTTTCCCGCCCATCGAGGGATGGCAGCTCGAGTTGCAGCTCAGTGGTGGCTCCGGGAGCAACCCCTTCCAACCGGATTTGCTGGCTGGCCAGCAGCTCGCCCTCGGCCTTCACTTCGACCAGCAGGCGGATATCGTCGAGAGTGGAGAACCAGTAGCGGTTTTCCACCGCCAGCTTGCCGCTCGCCAGATCCAGTGCCCGCACCTTGACCGGGCAGATCACCTGCTTGTATTCACGCAGGCCAGGCCCCGGGGTCTGATCCGGATAGATGAGGCCATCCATGCAGAAGTTGTAGTTGTTGGGGTAGTCGCCATAGTCGCCGCCGTATTTGTAGACCGGGCGGCCCTGCTCGTCCTGATCCAGAATGCCGTGATCGCACCACTCCCAGATGTAGTGACCCTGAATGTGGGGATGGCGGTCGAACACCTGCTGGTATTCGCTCAGGCCACCCGGGCCGTTGCCCATGGCGTGGGCGTATTCGCAGAGGATACGCGGCTTCTCCATCGGGAACTCGCCGAAGCAGTTCATCTGGGAGACGCGGGAATACATGGTACTCACCACATCCACCACCTCGGCATCGCGATCCTCTTCGTAGTGCACCAGCCGGGTCGGGTCGATCGCCTTGCAGCGCTGGTACATGGCTCTGATGTTGCAGCCGTAGCCGGACTCGTTGCCGAGCGACCAGATGATGATGGAGGGGTGATTCTTCTGGGCGTGCACGTGGCGCTCGATGCGATCCACGAACACCGGCTCCCAGAAGGGATCGTCGGTGATGCGGCTGAGATCGCCGACGTTGGCAAAACCGTGGGTCTCCACGTCGGTCTCCGCCATCACGAACAGGCCGTACTGGTCGCACAGCTCATAGAAGCGCGGGTCATTCGGGTAGTGGGCGGTGCGCACCGAGTTGAGGTTGTGCTGCTTCATCAGCACGATATCGCGCTCCACCCGATCCATGCCGACCGCGCGGCTCTTGAGGTGGTCGTTGTCGTGGCGGTTCACCCCGTGCAGCTTGAGGTAGTGGCCGTTGACGTAGAAGAGGCCATCCTTGACCTTGATTTCACGCACCCCGACCCGCTGCGGGATCACTTCCAGCAGCTCACCCTGACCGTTGTAGAGGGAGAGTTGCAGCTGATAGAGGTAAGGGTCTTCGGCGCTCCACAGATGGGGGGTGGCCAGATCCAGCATGAAGCGGCAGTCACACTTGCCATCGATGGCGAGATGGTCGAGGGAGCCGCTGGCGATCTCGCGGCCCTGATCCAGCAGCGACCAGACCAGACGGTGATCACGGGCTGCCGCCCCCAGATTTTCCAGCTGGATATCGCAGCTCAGGGTGGCACTTTGATTGTCATCGGCCAGCACGGTGCGGATGAAGAAGTCCTGCACATGGGCGGCCGGTTTGCCCACCAGATAGACGTCGCGGAAGATCCCCGCCATCCACCACATGTCCTGATCTTCGATATAGGTGGAGTCAGCCCACTGCATCACCCGCACTGACAGCAGGTTCTCGCCAATGTTGGCGTAGGCACTGATATCGAACTCGGCGGTGAGACGGCTGCCCTTGCTGAAACCGACGTAGTAGCCGTTCACATAGACCTCGAAGTAGGTCTCCACCCCGTCAAACTTGATGATTACCTGCTCGCCGTCCCAGGCCGGGCTCAGCGTGAAGCTGCGCTGATAGGCACCGGTGGGGTTGTTGGTCGGCACGAAGGGCACGTCAATGGGGAAGGGAAAACCCTCGTCGGTGTACTGCAGCTGACCATGTCCTTCCATCTGCCACATGTTGGGCACGGTGATCTGGCCCCACTCGCTCATGGGGCTGTGATAGAAGGCCTCCGGCACCTGCAGGGGGTGGTCGAAGTAGTGGAACTGCCACTGGCCGCTAAGGCTCAGAAAACGGCGGCTCAGCTCGCGCTGCATGGTGGCCGCCAGCGCGTGGTCGGCATAAGAGAAGAAGTAGGCGCGCGGGGCCAGCCTGTTTTCACCAACGAATTGGACGTTTTCCCAGTTATTCACATGTCCTCCCGGAACAAGGCAACGTTAACTGGGTAAACTCTAGATAAACATTTACTAAATATCAGCTTTGGATTGGTAAAGTTTTAACCTGATCACAATGAACAGATGGTTTTGTGAGCGAGATCAGAAGCGGGAGATAAAGGAGGGCAAGATATGGATGAGTGGCATGGATGTTGATAACAGTTGGCTGATTAGCAATAAAATCAACTATAAAACAATATGATATGAAGTTACTGGATGATATGGGAAAGAGGTTTGCTTGGGAGAGGTGTCGCACCACCGCAAGATGGCGCGACTAAAAAGCAGAATGTTTTACTAAAATCAGCGAGTAGTGCCACGCAGGGTCAACTTGCTCGGCACCAGCACCCGAAGTGGAATATCACGCTCGTCACGCAGCCGTTCGACCAACAGATTGACTCCCTGGGAGCCCATCAACTCGGAGTGGATCCGCACTGTAGAGAGCGGCGGGAAGGTGAACTTGGCGGTTGGAATATCGTTGACGCTGATAAGCTCAATTTGCTGGGGAATCGCCAGTCCCTTCTCATGAATGGCACGCAGCACGCCAATGGCGATGGAGTCGGAGGCAACGAACAGCGCCTTGGGCCAATCCCCTGCCAGCATCTCCTTCGCCAACTGGTAGCCGGAAGCGCTGGAGAAGTCCCCACGATAGAGATCGCTCTCCTGCACCACCCCCAGCCGCTGGCCATAATCGCGGAAGGCCAATTCACGCAGATCCGGATTCTCATCCTGGCCACCGATATAACCGATGCGCTGATGCCCCTGCGCGATGAAGTAATCAACCACTTGCTGGCTGATCAGGGCGAGATCCACATCGACCGAGTCAAACTCTCCCTGTGAACGGCAGTCGACAAACACCAGCTGGCTGGAACAAGCCCTGAGTTGGGCTAGGCGCTCGGCTGTGAGGGTGCCGACCACCAGAATGCCATCCACGGCGCTCAGTTCGCGCCCTTCACCACAGTTGTAGAGATGGGTCAGCTCGATATTGAGGCGGGCACTCTGGGTCTCGATACCATAACGGATGGCGAGATAGTAAGGGTCGTTGACCTCGGTACTCTGGGGATAGGCATAGACCACCAGAAAGTGCAGCTTGCTCTTGTGTACCCCCTTGCGGGCGCTGCTGGTCTTGTACTCCAGCCGTTCGGCAATCTCGAAGATCCGCTGCTTGGTCTCTTCCTTGACGCTCAGGCTGGGATCCTCGTTCAGTACCCGGGATACCGTGGCGAGAGAAACCCCCGCCTCCTGTGCAATTTCCTTCAACGTAGCCATCAATACCTCGCTGGCAGCATCACGTGTTAATCGGCAACGGCTAAAGAGTAACGGGCAATCCCTTGATAGCCCAGCATTTTTACTAAAATGCCGATAGCAGGGCCGATTTTTTAAACGCAGAAATGCAAAAAGGCCTCCCGAATGGGAGGCCTCTTCTAAATAGGTGCCTGACAGTGTCCTACTCTCGCATGGCGAATGCCACACTACCATCGGCGCTACCGCGTTTCACTTCTGAGTTCGGCATGGGATCAGGTGGTTCCACGGCGCTATTGCCGTCAGGCAAAAGCTTTTAAAACTAACTTGAAAATGGTGCTGATACCCAGAATCGAACTGGGGACCTCATCCTTACCAAGGATGCGCTCTACCGACTGAGCCATATCAGCACACTAACCGGTAAAGACCACGCTGGGCGTAATCTTGAAATTGGGTGCCTGGCAGTGTCCTACTCTCGCATGGCGAATGCCACACTACCATCGGCGCTACCGCGTTTCACTTCTGAGTTCGGCATGGGATCAGGTGGTTCCACGGCGCTATGGCCGCCAGGCAAATTCTTAATCTAGAAAGCTGACGTGAATAACGACTAGGTCATTATCACTGAATTAGTAGTTCGCTTGGTATCTGTTACAAGCCTTAGAACACTTCTTGGGTGTTGTATGGTTAAGCCTCACGGGTAATTAGTATGGGTTAGCTCAACACATCACTGCGCTTACACACCCCACCTATCAACGTTGTGGTCTCCAACGGCCCTTTAGGACCCTCAAGGGGTCAGGGATGACTCATCTCAGGGCTCGCTTCCCGCTTAGATGCTTTCAGCGGTTATCGATTCCGAACTTAGCTACCGGGCAGTGCCACTGGCGTGACAACCCGAACACCAGAGGTTCGTTCACTCCGGTCCTCTCGTACTAGGAGCAACTCCCTTCAATCATCCAACGCCCACGGCAGATAGGGACCGAACTGTCTCACGACGTTCTGAACCCAGCTCGCGTACCACTTTAAATGGCGAACAGCCATACCCTTGGGACCGACTTCAGCCCCAGGATGTGATGAGCCGACATCGAGGTGCCAAACACCGCCGTCGATATGAACTCTTGGGCGGTATCAGCCTGTTATCCCCGGAGTACCTTTTATCCGTTGAGCGATGGCCCTTCCATTCAGAACCACCGGATCACTATGACCTACTTTCGTACCTGCTCGACCTGTCCGTCTCGCAGTTAAGCTGGCTTATGCCATTGCACTAACCTCCTGATGTCCGACCAGGATTAGCCAACCTTCGTGCTCCTCCGTTACTCTTTGGGAGGAGACCGCCCCAGTCAAACTACCCACCAGGCACTGTCCGCGAGCCCGATTCAGGGCCCTGCGTTAGAACATCAAACATACAAGGGTGGTATTTCAAGGACGGCTCCAGCGCAACTGGCGTCACGCCTTCAAAGCCTCCCACCTATCCTACACATGTAGGTTCAATGTTCAGTGCCAAGCTGTAGTAAAGGTTCACGGGGTCTTTCCGTCTAGCCGCGGGTACACCGCATCTTCACGGCGAATTCGATTTCACTGAGTCTCGGGTGGAGACAGCATGGCCATGGTTACACCATTCGTGCAGGTCGGAACTTACCCGACAAGGAATTTCGCTACCTTAGGACCGTTATAGTTACGGCCGCCGTTTACCGGGGCTTCGATCAAGAGCTTCGCTTGCGCTAACCCCATCAATTAACCTTCCGGCACCGGGCAGGTGTCACACCCTATACGTCCACTTTCGTGTTTGCAGAGTGCTGTGTTTTTGATAAACAGTCCCAGCCATCTGGTCACTGCGACTCCCAACTGCTCCATCCGCAAGGGACTTCACTGTCAGGAGCGAACCTTCTCCCGAAGTTACGGTTCTATTTTGCCTAGTTCCTTCACCCGAGTTCTCTCAAGCGCCTTGGTATTCTCTACCCGACCACCTGTGTCGGTTTGGGGTACGATGACTTGTAATCTGAAGCTTAGAGGCTTTTCCTGGAAGCAGGGCATCAATGGCTTCCACACCGTAGTGTGTTCGTCTCGTGTCTCAGTGTTGTGTCTCCGGATTTGCCTGGAAACACCACCTACGCACTTTCACCAGGACAACCGTCGCCTGGCCCACCTAGCCTTCTCCGTCCCCCCATCGCAATTACAAGTCGTGCAGGAATATTAACCTGCTTCCCATCGACTACGCCTTTCGGCCTCGCCTTAGGGGTCGACTCACCCTGCCCCGATTAACGTTGGACAGGAACCCTTGGTCTTCCGGCGAGGAGGCTTTTCACCCCCTTTATCGTTACTTACGTCAGCATTCGCACTTCTGATATCTCCAGCATACCTCTCGATACACCTTCGCAGACTTACAGAACGCTCCCCTACCACTCACACATAAGTGTGAATCCGCGGCTTCGGTGCCTGGTTTGAGCCCCGTTACATCTTCCGCGCAGGCCGACTCGACTAGTGAGCTATTACGCTTTCTTTAAATGATGGCTGCTTCTAAGCCAACATCCTAGCTGTCTGAGCCTTCCCACATCGTTTCCCACTTAACCAGAACTTTGGGACCTTAGCCGGCGGTCTGGGTTGTTTCCCTCTTCACGACGGACGTTAGCACCCGCCGTGTGTCTCCCGGATATTACTTACTGG
>NZ_CP077237.1:2425000-2467500 GCF_019047085.1 Aeromonas sp. FDAARGOS 1404 | reverse complement strand
CAGTTGCGGCAGCTCGTAGGTCTCCGCCAGCTCGGCCAGCACCTCTTCTGCGGTGGACGGTGCCCCCTTCGGAGTCTTTTTGATGATCGGCAGCCCCAGCTTGGTGAAGAGGATCTCCCCCAACTGCTTGGGCGAGGAGAGGTTGAACTCCTGCCCGGCCAGCTCGTGAGCCTGTTTCTCCAGCTCTGCCAACCGCAGCTCGATCTCCTGACTCTGCTGGTGCAGCAACTTGGGATCGATAGTGGTGCCGAGCAACTCCATCCGCGCCAGTACAGGCAACAGCGGCAGCTCAATCTCACTGAATACCTTGGCGAGACCCGGCACGGCCTCCAGCTGACCCCACAGCGCCTGATGCAGACGCAGGGTGATATCGGCATCTTCCGCCGCATAGGGGGCCGCCTGCTCCAGCTCGATCTGGTTGAAGGTGAGCTGTTTCACTCCTTTGCCCGCGATATCTTCAAAGGCGGTGGTCTCGACCCCGAGGTAACGCTTGGCCAACGAATCCATATCGTGACGACTGGCGGTGGAGTTGAGCACGTAGGACTCGAGCATGGTGTCGTAGGCGATACCCTGCAGGTCGATGTCATGGTTGAGCAGCACGTTGCGGTCGTACTTGAGGTTCTGCCCCACCTTGAGATGGGTCGGATCTTCCAGCAGCGGCTTGAGCTTGCCCAACACCACGGCCTCGCTCAGCTGTACCGGGGCCCCCAGATAGTCGTGGCCAAACGGCACATAAGCAGCCTTGCCCGGCTCAACCGCGAAGGAGACGCCAACAATCCGTGCCTCCATATAGTCGAGACTGGTGGTTTCGGTATCGAAGGCAAACAGCGGTGCCGATTTCAACTGTTCCAGCCAGCCGTCAAACTCGGCTTCGTCCAGAATGCAGCGGTAGTCGGTTTCGATGGCGGCAACCGGAGCAGCGCTCTCATCGCCAGCTTCGTCCTGTCCGCCGCTCTCGCTCCCCTCTTCACCACCGGATTCCAGCTCCTTGATCAGGTTGCGCAGCTCGTATTCGCGATAGACCGCCAGCAGGGACTCCTTGTCGACCGGCTTGAGCAACAGCTCTTCCAGACTCTGTTCCAGCTCGACATCGGTCTTGATGGTCGCCAGTCGATAGGAGAGACGAACCTGCTCCTCCTGCTCGCGGAACTTGTCGGCAAAGGCCTTGGAGCCACGGAAACCGAGCGCAGCTACCTTGTCGAGGTTGGCGGCAATCTCGTCGATGCTGCCAATCCCCTGCAGCAGAGCCAGTGCGGTCTTCTCGCCGACACCGGTCATACCGGGAATGTTGTCGACCTTGTCACCCATCAGGGCCAGATAGTCGATGATGAGCTCGGGCGGTACGCCAAACTTCTCGATCACCCCTTCCCGATCGGTCTTCACATCTTTCATGGTGTCGATCAGGGTGACATGGTCGGAGACCAGCTGTGCCATATCCTTGTCACCGGTGCTGATCAGTACCGGCAGCTGCTTCTCGGTCGCCTGGCGGGCCAGGGTGCCGATCACGTCGTCGGCTTCAACCCCTTCCACCATCAGGAAGGGGAAACCCATCGCCTTGATCATCTGGTGGATAGGGGCAACCTGGCTGCGCAGATCGTCCGGCATGCTGGCGCGGGTCGCCTTGTACTGGGGATAGATGTCGTCGCGGAAGGTCTTGCCCTTGGCATCAAACACCACGGCCACATGACAGTCAGGATATTGCTTGCGCAGGCTGCGCATCATGTTGGCCATGACACGGACGGCGCCGCTCGGCAAACCGGTCGATGTGCGCAGATCAGCCTGCTGGGAGGCGAAGAAGGCGCGGTAAAGATAAGAGGAGCCGTCGACCAGAATAAGGGGGTTGCTAGGGGCCATGAAATCGTCCTGCCAGAGATAAACAGCCGCTAGGATGCCACAGGGCCCCCCTCACACCAAGGGGCGCAGCAACAGCACACAGCGCCTGATTAAGGGACTCAGTCTGTGGATAACTCTGTGTTCAAAAATGGGACGCATCAGAGCACACAGTTATAAAACTGTGCATAAGAATATAAAAAGCCATTAAAAACAATGCATTGAGATCGTAAAAACCGATCGTGAGACAGTTAGAATGATCTCGATCAATGTGGAAAAAGATTTAAGGGAGTAGGTACGGCAGGATCCAAAGCGAAACAATCCTAGCACAGCAAGATGACTTGACCAGCGGAGGGCGAGCGATAACCATACAAAAGTACAACAATCCATCCTGGCTCACATTTTCAACAACGAGGAGTTTGCCATGAAAAAAGTGGCCGTGATTTTGAGTGGCTGCGGTGTCTTTGACGGGGCCGAAATCCACGAGGCCGTCATCAGCCTGCTGGCGCTGGCCCGTCAGGGAGCCGCCGTCCAGTGCTTCGCCCCGAACGTGGCGCAGCTCCATGTCATCAACCACCTGACCGGCGAAGTGAGCGAGGGAGAGAGCCGCAATGTGCTGGTCGAAGCGGCCCGCATCTGCCGTGGCCAGATAAAGGATGTGGCCGAGCTGGATGCGGCCGATTACGACGCGCTGCTGGTGCCCGGCGGCTTTGGCGCGGCCAAAAACCTGTGCAACTTCGCTATCAAAGGAGCCGAGTGCCAGATCCAGCCCGATGTGCTGAAAGCGTGCCAGAGCTTTGCCAAAGCCAACAAACCGGCCGCCTATATCTGCATCGCGCCCGCCATGATCCCGCTGATCTATGGTGCCGGGACGCTGGCGACCATCGGCCATGACGAAGGCACCGCCAACGCCATCGAGGCGATGGGTGGCAGCCATCTCAACTGCCCAGTCAACGAGTTCGTGGTGGATCAGGAGCGCAAGGTGATCTCCACCCCCGCCTACATGCTGGCCAGCAACATAGTCGAAGCGGCGGACGGCATCGAGAAGACGGTCAAGCAACTGCTGGCGCTATAATCCTCACCCTGCCAAAAACAGACGGGCCGCTCATGGAGCGGCCCGTTGTCAATTCTGCCTAAAGGCGATGAATTAGATGGTTTCGCCCATCTGATCCATTTTACCCAGCAGGGCACGCAGACGCTCCTGCCATGCAGTGTGCTCGTTGCGCAGTTGATGGTTCTCGTCTTGCAGCTTGCTGTTCTGCTCTTTCAGCTCGTCCAGCTCCATCTTCAGCAAGGAGATGTTGTCGACGGCGGATTGTACTTTGGATTCGAGTTGCTCAAGGACTTCTAGTGACATATGCATACCTGTTTGTTCAATTGCGATGCCCCACAGAGGGCGATTCAAGCGCGTGAAGCCAGCATACCCCGAGCGCATCGGCACAAACAAGCCAGTGCGCTGTAAAATGCGCCTTCCATAGATGTATTGTCTAAATATGCGTCTATTTTTCTCGCATCCTGCGCCCGAGCCGCGACAACACACTGAAGCGTGCGTAAAAAGCCCCGCCACCCGCGCATCATTGGCACCCTCCTGACGGCGCCGCCGTTATCCATGCAAGGCGATATAAGCCCCCAGCAACAGACAGGCGACGACATACATCAGCAGGCCGTAGAGCAGGTTCCAGCGCAGGATCAGCCCGGCACTGAGGTTGTAGCGGGAGGCCAGCGCCAGATTGGATCCGGAGAGCGGACTGGTGCCGGTGGCAAGCCCCCATCCCAGCAGGAAACACATGCCGAGCAGGCTGGGATCCGGCGCCAGCGGCCAGAGCAGCGGCGCCAGCCCGGAGATACTGATGAGCGGATGTACCCCGACGATGGCCACCAGCAGGATCAGCAGCAGAGTGAGGGATGCCTCAAGCCAGCCAAAGTGGTTGAACAGCGGCAGACCGTGACCGGAGCCGAGATCGATGACCGACAACGCACTGTTGATGCCTGCTGCCAGCAAACCGGCCCCCAGAAACAGCACCAGCTGACCGCCGATGGCGGGAAAGCGCTCCACCACCTGCCGCTTGAGGGCCGCCTTGCGCCCGACCCTCGGCATAAAGAGCAGCGCCAGCAGCGGGGCCACCAGCGCGATCACCGCCAGAATGCCGAGCTGGGGCCAGACCTGCTTGATGAGCAGTACCAGCAACGCCAGCGTGACCGGCAGCCCCAGAGTCTGCAACCGCAGCGGATAACCGGCAAAGTCGGCCACCCCGATCCGCTCCACCTGCCAGGCGGTCAGTCCCATCGCCAGCAAGGCGGCGAGGATCCCGAACGGCAAAATATGGGAGAGCTGCAAGCCCGGCGCATAGGTGAGCGCCACCGCCATGGCGACAAAGAAGGGTGACCAGAAGGCAGCGGCACAGAAGATCCGGCTCAGCACCATCACCTGACGCCGCTCCAGGGTGCCATTGCGCTCCAGTCGATCGCCGATGATAAACAACACCGAGAGGTTGATGACCGCCCCCAGCAGATTGAGGCTGGCCATGGTGCTCCACAGCCCCTTTCGCCCGGTCCAGGAGGTGGTGCCGGTCAAGAGACCCGAGGTGGCGAGGTTGAGGGTGCTCACCGCGGCAAACATGGTGAGCATATTGATGTTGGGCAGCAGCCAGTCACCGGCGGTGAGGGGCGCGCCCTGCCACCAGGAAAAGATGAGCAGCAACAGCGCCGCGCCATACAAGGCCAGCGCCTGCCGCTTGGCGGCTCCCACCAGCCAGGGCCAGGTGAGCAGCGACGCCCCCCAGGCCGCAATGGCCGCTGGCCAGGGGGAGAGTCCCAGATAGAGATGCAGCAAGTTGAGCAGCCACATCCCCAAAATCAGATAACCCGACCAGCGTTTGGCCATCGACTACTCCGGCCGGGAGATCAGAGACACTGATCCATATCCAGTGAAGGCTTGTCGCACTCCGGACGGCCGACGATCTTGGCGGGTACGCCAGCGACCGTGGTATGAGGCGGCACCGGGTTGATCACCACGCTGCCCGCGCCAATTTTGGCACCCACGCCCACTTCGATATTGCCGAGCACCTTGGCGCCCGCCCCTATCATCACCCCTTCGCGGATCTTGGGATGGCGATCGCCGCTCTCCTTGCCGGTACCACCGAGGGTCACGCTCTGCAGGATGGAGACATCATCTTCAATCACCGCCGTCTCGCCCACCACTATGCCGGTGGCGTGGTCGAACATGATCCCCTTGCCGATGCGGGCGGCCGGGTGCACATCCACCCCGAACACCACCGAGATCTGGTTTTGCAGATAGAGGGCCAGCGAGCGGCGCCCCTGCCGCCACAGCCAGTTGGCGACCCGATAGCCCTGCAGGGCATGGAACCCCTTGAGATAGAGCAGCGGAGTGGAGAAGAGATCGACCGCAGGATCGCGCTCCTGCACGGCGCAGATGTCGGCCGCCACTACCGTCAGCAGCTCGGGCTCGCTGCGCAGGGCCAGCTCGATCACCTCGCGCAGGGCGATGGCGGGCATGGTGGCGCTGTCGAGTTTGTTGGCCAGCTGGAAGCTGAGGGCCGAACGCAGGTTCTTGTGATTGAGAATGGTGGAGTGGAAGAAGCTGGCCAGCATCGGCTCCTGGGCCGCCATGCACTCCGCTTCTTGCTGAATTTTGTGCCAGGTTTTGGCAACCAGTTCATCCATGTTGCAGCCTACTGTTGTTCTGGGTGAGGGCTCTGTTGTTCTTTTGTCAGCACCGAGATGGGGTCCATGTGGATGATGACATCCATCCGCTCGAATGCCTGGCGTACCGCCAGTTCGGCTTCATCGGCGATCTGATGGGCCTTGACCAGGGGGATCTGATCATCCAGTTCAAGATGCAACTGTACGAATCGGGTCGGCCCGGATTGACGGGTGCGCAGGTCATGTACGCCGTGTACACCTTCTACGGCACAGCAGAGCGCCATTATTCTCGCTTGTTCTTCCGCTGGCAACTGACGATCGAGCAGGGCCTGCACCGACTCGTAGCCGATGTGTCCCGCCCCCCACAACAGGAACAGCCCGATCAGGATGGCAAACAGGCCATCGGCCCAGTACCACCCCTGCCCCGCCAGCACCAGCGCCAGCAAGACACCGGCATTGAGCAGCAGATCGGAACGGTAGTGCAGCATGTCGGCCTTGATGGCCACACTGTTGGTCTTGCGAATAACGAAACTCTGGAAGCTGACCAGCAGCAGGGTCAGCACGATGGATCCGCCGCTGACCCAGAGACCCGCTTCCAGCCGCAGGATAGGCGCCTGATTGAGCAGGGATGAAATTCCGTGCATCACCAGCAGCAGGGCGGAGCCGGAGATAAAGGCCGACTGGATGAGGCCCGCCAGCGACTCCGCCTTGCCGTGACCGAAACGGTGTTCGTCATCAGCGGGAGCCAGCGCATAGCGAATGGCCAGCAGGTTGATGATGGAGGCACTCACATCCATGAAGGAGTCAGTGAGCGACGCCAGCAGGGTCGACGAATCGGTCATCAGCCAGGCGATCAGTTTGCCGATGATCAGCAAGGTAGCTGTGGTGACCGCCGCTATGCTGGCAAAGGTCACCCAACGGGAATATTGTTGATGGCTCAAAACCGGCTTTCCTCTGGCGATGAAAAACTTATTATACCCTGACCCCGGCGTCAGTTTGGCGCGAAAATCTGCGGAATAACACCAGATGAACAGAATACTCCTGGTCGACGACGATCTTGAATTGACCCAACTGCTCACCGAAATTCTGACCCTGGAGGGATTTCAGGTCACGGTCGCCGAGGATGGTGAAGAGGGGCTGCAACGGCTGGCGGAACAGAGCTTCGATCTGGTGCTGCTGGACGTGATGATGCCCAAGCTCAACGGCTTTGCCATGCTGACCAAGCTGCGCAAGACCCACGACACCCCGGTGCTGATGCTGACCGCCCGCGGTGACAGCCAGGACCGGGTTAACGGTCTGGAAGCGGGTGCCGACGACTATCTGGCCAAGCCGTTCGATGACAGGGAGCTGCTGGCCCGGGTACGCGCCATCCTGCGCCGTACCCAGAGCGCCCCGCCCCAGCGCGGCAACTCCTCCGACGAAGTGCACTTCATGGATATCGTGCTGCAACCCGGCCTACAGCAGGCCCGCTGCGGCGAACAGCTGCTGGAGCTGACCGCCACCGAGTTTGGCCTGCTGGAGTGCCTGCTGCGCAATCCCGGCCAGATCGTCAGCAAGAGCCACCTCTCCGAGCAGGTGCTGGGCAAGAAGCTGGAACCCTTCGATCGGGCCATCGACATGCACCTGAGCAACCTGCGCAAGAAGCTGCCGGACCGCACCGATGGCCAGCCCCGCTTCAAAACCGTACGGGGGCGCGGGTACCTGTGGCTAGAGCAAGAATAGAGCGCATCAACTCCCTCAACGGGATCTCGACCCACATCTTCCTCTGGTTCTGGTTCATGCTGCTGGTGATGCTGGCCGCCGTGATCAGCCTGCCGACCCTGGATCCCCGCAACCAGATCCCGCTGCCGACCCACGAAGTGGCGCGGATGCAGAACAACGTGCAGGCCCTGCTCAACGCCGCCGAGCCGGATCAGGATTTCGATCTGGCCAAAGCGATGGACAAGATCGCCATGCTGCCGGTGGACAACGTCTACCTGCGCGACGAGAAGGGGCAGATCCAGTCCACCACCCATCCGCGCAAGTTCGTGGTGCGCTTTATGGTGGATGCCGATGACCCGGCCAATCCCATGCTGGGCAACGAGGATCGTAAGGCGATCGCCGGCCCCTTCCTGATGGAGCACCACGGCCATCGCTATCACGTCTATTTCGGCCTCAATGCCGAGAACCCCTATCTGTTCCTGTTCATTCAGGTGCTGGATCACCCGATCCGCATTCTGGGCATCTCGATGCTGGTCAGCACCCCGCTCTGCCTGCTGCTCGCCTGGCGGCTGACCCGCCCCATCCTGCAGTTACAGAAGTCGGTCTCCCAACTGGCGGCTGGCAATCTGGAAGTACAGATCCCCAACCTGGGACGGGGCGACGAGATCGGCCAGCTGGCGGATAACGTCAGCCGCATGGTGGAGACACTCAAGAGCATGATCCAGAAGCAGAAACAGCTGCTTTCCGATATCTCCCACGAGCTGCGCAGCCCCCTCACCCGGATGCAACTGGCGCAGGCGCTGATCCGCCGCAAACAGGGTGACAGCGCCGAGCTGGCGCGGATCGAATCGGAGATTGGGCGGCTGGACAAGCTGATCGGCGATCTGCTGGATCTGTCGCGGGTGCAGCAGCATGTGGAGGCGCCGGTGGTACACCCGCTGGCCGACCTGCTGGAGCCCATCCTCGAAGATGCCATGTTCGAGGCAAACCAGAGCGGCAAACAGCTCAGACTGCCGCCGCTGCCTGCCGAGTCGATCCAGATGTGGCCCGAGCTGTTGGCCCGGGCGGTGGAGAACCCCCTGCGCAATGCCCTCAAATATGCCCGCGAGTTCATCAAGGTGGACTGGTATCGGGAGGGACTGGAGTGGGTGATGACCATTCGGGATGACGGCCCCGGGGTGCCAGACGAGCAGCAGGCGCTGCTGTTCCAGCCCTTCTTCCGGGTCGATGACGCCCGCAACGCCAAGACTGGCGGCACCGGGTTGGGGCTGGCCATCGCCTCGGAGGCGATCCAGCGCCACGGCGGTACCATTGCGGCCAGCAACAATCACCCGACCGGGCTGACCATCACCATCCGCTTGCCCATCGCCTGATCCTTTTCATCCGGACGGGCGCTGGGTATGCTGGCGCCCCTTCTTGGCTTTACATCTCTTTGCAGGAGCTCGTCATGCTCGATATCGTCCTCTACCAGCCGGAAATTCCGCCCAATACCGGCAATATCATCCGGCTTTGCGCCAATACCGGTTACCGGCTCCATCTGATCGAGCCGCTGGGGTTTGAGTGGGATGACAAGCGGGTAAAGCGGGCGGGACTCGACTATCACGAATTTGCCGAGGTGAAGCGCTGGCCGAGCTATGAGGCTTTTCTGGCCGCCGTGGCGCCCAAGCGGGTGTTTGCCTGCACCACCAAGGGCCGCACCGCGCACTCGGCAGCTCAATATGCCCTTGGCGACGCCCTGCTGTTTGGCCCGGAGAGTCGCGGCCTGCCCATCGAGATCATCGAGAGTCTGCCATTCGAGCAGCGGCTACGCATCCCTATGGTGCCCCAGAGCCGCAGCATGAACCTCTCCAACGCGGTGTCTGTCTTTGTCTACGAGAGCTGGCGCCAGCTCGGCTACGACGGTGCCATGTAAGCGCCACCGATGATCAGTGGCGGGCGTCGAGCAGATGCCCGCTGCGCTCCAGCCGCCAGCAAGTGACCCCCAGCGACAGGCCGCGCCCCACCATCAGCGCCGCCATCGCCGCCCATAACGCGGCCACGCCCCACAACTGACAGAGCCACCAGATCGGGAAGAAGCCGCCAAACGCGGCCAGCAACATGCTATTGCGCATCTCCCGTGCCCGGGTCGCCCCGATGAATACGCCATCCAGCAGGAAACACCAGACCGCCAGCAAGGGCATGGCGATCAGCCAGGGAAGCTGACGATGTGCCTCCGCCACCACGGCCGGAATATCGGTGATATAGCCGATAAGGTGGGCACCAAAGAGGGCGAACACCAGGGTAAAACCACTGGCAATGAGGGCGGCCCAGCCCAGATTGAGCACGATGGCCTCCCGCAGTTTCTGCCGATCCTGCTGACCGATGGCTCGTCCTACCATGGCCTCCACCGCATAGGCAAAACCATCGAGCCCATAGGAGATGAGCATCAGGAAATTGAGCAGCACCGCATTGGCGGCCACCGCCACATCCCCCAGTCGTGCCCCTTGCAGAGTCATGAAGGCGAAACAGAGCTGCAAACAGAGGGAGCGCAGGAAGATATCGCGGTTGAGGCCGAGCAACCGCACCATGGGCGCAAGCTGCCGCCAGCGCTGCCAACCATCCTGCCACACCGTCGGCGCCAGTTGCCGCAGCTGACGGCGTACCAGCCAGATCCCGACCGCCAGCGCGCAGTAGTCCGCCATGACCGAGGCCGCCGCCACACCCCGCACCTGCCAGCCGAGCCCCAGCACAAACAGGGCATCCAGCGCCATATTGACCAGATTGGTGAGGATCAACATCACCATGGGGCTGCGGGCATCCTGCATCCCCAGCAGCCACCCCATGATCACCAGATTGCAGAGCGCCGCCGGGGCGCTCCAGATCCGCACCGCCACATATTGGCCCGCATAAAGCTGCACCTCGGGCGAGCCGCCACTCAGGACGATCAGTCGTGGCAACAGGGGGAAGAGCAACAACAGCAGCGCCAGGCCAAGAGCAATGGCCAACCCCAGCGCCCGCAGCAGGGTATCGAGTTGGGCACGACCGTCGGCGGCGCCGTGCGCCTGCGCCGTCAGGCCGGTGGTCGACATCCGCAAAAAGCCGAGCAGCCAGAAGATGAGGTTGATCAGGGTTGCACCGACCGAAACGCCCCCCAGAAACCAGGCCTGACCGAGATGACCGATCACCCAGGTGTCCACCAGCCCCAGCAAGGGGGTGGTGATATTGGAGAAAACCATGGGCAGGGCGAGCGCAAAGACGGCGCGGTGGCGAGAGGGATCTCGCCACCAGGGGGCAACAGCTGGGGTCACGCTCAGTGGCCTGCCAGCTTCAGAATGCGGGCGAAATCAGAGAGCATGGTGGCCATCTGCACCCTGGGCACCTGACCCGGCGCCACCTGCGGGCGGAACACCGCCTGCAGCTTGCCCTTGGGATTGATGAGCACGATGGAGGCGGAGTGATCGATCAGGTAATCCTTCTCCCCCTGATTGGCGATGGAGTAGATGAGCCCCAGATTGCGCACGAACGGGAACAGCTTGTCGTGGGGGGCAGTGGCCGCCTTGAACTCGGGATTGAAGAAGGCGGTATAGGTCTTGAGGCGCGGAATATCGTCACGCTGGGGATCCGCCGAGATAAACACCACCTGACTGTCGGGCGCCATCTTCTTCAGCTGGTCATAGACGGAGCGCATATCTGCCAGGGTGGTGGGGCAGATATCGGGGCAGAAGGTGTAGCCGACAAACAGGAAGGTCCAGTGCCCCTTCAGGTTGGCAGGGGTGAACGGCTGGTTGTCCGCATCGGTAAAGGCGAAATCATTGATGTCCCGCCCCGCCGGATAGTAGTCAGCCTGTTCAGGCTGCTCTGGCTGCGTGGCGTAGAACACCAGGATCAGGCAGGCTGTCAGCAGCAGAAAGAGCAGGGGATAGCGGAGCTTCATCATAACAAGAGACCCTTTCAGTTCGAGGCAGATGGCCAGCAGTGACCGGACAAGAGGGAGGCATTGTACCCCAGCGAGCCGCCAAGGTGGTTCAACCTTGTGCAACGCCCTATCAGGAGTCGACCATTTGGCATAATTAATCGCCAGTTGCGGCCATAAAAAAACCGGCCCCCTCGGGTGCCGGTTATGGATGGATTTGTTTGTCTCTTCTGCTCAGGGGCGAGCGTTACGCCCCTGCTGCAACATCTTGCCGATGGCCCGCACGCCGATGGGAATCACGGGGGCCAGCCAGCCCTCTTCCCCCTGGCGATCGCCATGACCACGTTTGAACAGCAGCACCAGACGCACCACCTTCTCTTTCGGACATCCCAGCCAGAGCGTCCAGTGCGACCCTCGATGGTGCAGCCAGAGACCGTAAAACCAGGTCATCCGGCTACCTTTGACAAAACGGGTGATTGACGATTCCGCTGGCGCAGCCCCAGCCTCTGAATCCCATGGCGATCTTGATGCCATACCAGTCCTCCTTGACCGACAGGTCATGTTGCTTCGTCGGCCTGAACTGGGAACAGGCCCGTCACGACTATCTGCAACCATTACGAGTGGTCCCCTTTGCCTGACAAGGCTCGGGATCTCCCCACTCCCCCTTCATATCCCGTGAAGGTGTACTGCCCGATTCTCGTTGTTACCGGCCCTCCCGTCCCGGCGCATTGTGATGGTCAGAGGGAGGTGCCAAGCCCTGTCTCGGCGACAGGGCACTGATCTGAGCATATATCTGAAATGGATGATTGGTAGCCGGTCGCGCAGGACAAAAATGCCGCCACCGATGATCTGTTTGATATGACAGGGAAAGTGCGCCAGAAACAGCACGACCTCCCGAAGGAGGCCGTGTGGCAAACGCAGTTGGCGGGGATGATTACATCCAGTCGGCGTTGCGGATCACCCCGACAGCCAGCCCCTCAATGGTGAGCTGCTGGCAGGAGAGATCCACCTCGATGGGGGAGAGCTCTTCATTCTCCGGCAGCAACCATACCTGACTGCCCTTGCGCTGGAAGCGCTTGACGGTGACATCCTCATCGAGACGGGCGACCACCACCTGACCGTTGCGCACCTCCTGGGTCTTGTGCACCGCCAGCAGATCGCCATCCAGAATGCCGATGTTCTTCATGCTCATCCCCTGCACCCGCAGCAGAAAATCAGCGCGCGGGTGGAACAGGGCGGGATCCACCTGATAGTGGCTCTCGATATGCTCCTGAGCCAGAATGGGTTCACCGGCGGCCACCTTGCCGATGAGCGGCAGGCCGCTCTCTTCCAGCACCTCTTCCTCTTCGAGCAACAGGCGAATGCCGCGGGACGTGCCCGGCATGATCTCGATGACCCCTTTTTTGGCCAGGGCCTTCAGATGTTCTTCGGCCGCATTGGCCGACTTGAAACCAAGCTTCTGGGCAATCTCGGCACGAGTCGGCGGCATACCGGTCTCGCTCATGTTCACCTTGATCAGCTCCAGCACTTCGGCCTGGCGGGGGGTAAGGGGTTTCATAGAATTGGCACCTGTCTTTTTATACAGCACACTGGCAGTATATACAGTGCAGTGGCCAAGGCAAGGCGCAGCTGACATTTGTCGCGACCAACCCCTCATTTACTGCTGTTTTGATCCTGCGCAGCCGACTCATCGTACCTCTCGGCGACAAGGGGCTGTCGATTTGCTATGCTCACGCCGCATTTTTTTGGAGAGCAGACGCACATGTCCCTAGGACAGAAGATTTCCAGAGCCATCTTGCAATGGCCGGTCAGCGGCTTGGTCAATCACAAGAGCCTGCCGGAAAATCCCATCACAGAACTCAATCTGGATCCGGCCAGACCCATCGTCTATGCCCTGAAAACCAGTTCGATCACCGACCTGATGACCCTGCAGCAGTGCTGCGAGGATCTCGGTCTGCCCGGTCCCTTCACGCCGCTGGAACTGAACGGCCAGCTGCTGCCGCGCTATGTCTGTCTGGATCGTCCGCCTCCCCTGTTTGGCAAACGCAGCAAACCGCTCCCCTTCCTGCAGGAGTTCCACCAGCTGCTGGATCTGCACAAGCAGGATCCCGAGCTGGATATCCAGGTGGTGCCCGTCACCCTGTTCTGGGGCCGCGCTCCGGGTCGGGAAGGGGAAGAAGCCTCCGGCCTCAACATCATCAGCAGCCTGGCGCCGAACCGGCTGAAGAAGGCACTTATCGTGATCCTCAAGGGTCGCGAAAATCTGGTGCGCTTCTCGCCGCCGCTCTCCCTGCGCTACATGGCCGACAAGCACGGCACCGACGAGGCCATCGCCCACAAGCTGGCACGAGTGGCCCGTACCCACTTCAGCCGCCAGCAGCTGGCCGCTACCGGCCCGAAACTGCCGAACCGCAACCTGCTGTTCAAGCAGCTGCTCGACTCCGCGGTGATCCAGCAGGCGATTGAAGAGGAGGCCCAGCGCGAAGGGATCAGCCTCGAGAAGGCGCAAAAGCGTGCCCATGGCTACATGGACGAGATCGCCTCCAACTTCTCCTACCGGCTGATCCGCCTGGGCGAGAGCTTCCTCGGCTGGCTGTGGAACAAACTCTACCGCGGTTTGTCGGTCAATGGCGCCGAGAAGGTGCGCCAGCTGGCGCAGGAAGGGCACGAGATCGTCTACGTCCCCTGCCACCGCAGCCACATGGACTACCTGCTGCTCTCCTACGTCATCTACCACCAGGGGATGGTGCCGCCCCATATCGCGGCAGGCATCAACCTCAACTTCTGGCCGGCGGGCCCGATTTTCCGCCACGGCGGCGCCTTCTTCATTCGCCGCACCTTCAAGGGCAACCCGCTCTACAGCACGGTATTTCGTGAATACCTCAACCTGCTGTTTGCCAAGGGTTACTCGGTAGAGTTCTTCACCGAAGGTGGTCGCTCCCGTACCGGCCGTCTGCTGCCGCCCAAGACCGGCATGCTGGCGATGACCCTGCAGGCAATGATGCGCGGGCTGGACAGGCCGGTCACTCTGGTGCCGGTCTATCTGGGTTACGAGCACGTGATGGAGGTGAACACCTACCACAACGAGCTCAAGGGGAGTCGCAAGGAGAAAGAGAGCTTCCTGCAGGTGCTCGGCATCCTGCGCAAGCTGCGCAACTACGGCCGTGGTTTCGTCAACTTCGGCGAGCCGCTGACCCTCAACAGCTACCTGAGCGAACATATCCCCGACTGGAAAAAGCACATCGGGGAAGAGGAGCGTCCGGAGTGGATGGCGGGCACCGTCAACAATCTGGCCGAACTGCTGATGACCCGCATCAACGGCGCTGCCGCGGTCAACGGCCTGACCCTGAGCGCGCTGGCGCTGCTGGCCGCCGAGCGCCACGCCCTGACCCGCGACGAATTGCAGGCCCAGCTCAACACCTATCTGGATCTGCTCAAGGCGGTGCCCTACAGCCCGCAGAGCACCATTCCGGATGAGGATGCCAAGACCCTGCTGGATCAGGCGATGGAGCTCAACAAGTTCGAGGTGAGCGAGGACAAACTGGGGCAGATCATCAGTCTGGACCGCTATCAGGCGATCCTGCTGACCTACTACCGCAACAACATCCTCCACCTGTTCGCCATGCCCTCTCTGGTGGCGGCATTGATCGAACGGTGCGAAGGGATCTCCCGCAGCGAGATCATGGCCCGTTGCATCGACATCTATCCGCTGCTCAAGACCGAGCTGTTCCTGCGTTATGAAGAGGAGGAGCTGCCGGCGCTGGTCGACAGCCTGCTCGACGCGCTGCAGACCCAGCAACTGATCGAGACCCGCGATGACGGCTACTGGGTCAATCCGGCCAACCAGATGCGCCTGCTGCTGCTGGCGGAGAGCATTCAGGAGACCCTGCAACGCTACGCCATCGTGCTGACCCGGGTGCTGGCCCAGCCCCATATCGAGGCGGAGCAGCTGGAGGCGGATGGCCTGATGATGGCAGAGCGCCTCGGCACCCTGCACGGCATCAACGCCCCCGAGTTCTTCGACCAGAAGCTGTTCAGCACCCTGATCCACACCTTGCGCAAGGAGGGCTACCTCTCCCCCGAGTGCAAGCCGGATCTCGGCCGCTTCCAGGCGCTGGCAGACAACATAGTGCCGCTGCTGAGCAACAAGATCCGCCGCACCATTCAGGCAGGCAATCAGCTCTAATCTGCAACGCAAACAAAGAAGGCCGCATGATGCGGCCTTCATTTTTATCGGAGTCTGCGCGGGAACATGTCACGCCAGCAGGTAGTCAAGCACCAGACCGGCAAACACCAGCGCCCCCACATAGTTGTTGTTGAGAAACGCCTGGAAGCAGGCTTCCCGCTGCCGCTCGCGAATGAGCCGCTGCTGATAGACAAACAACACCGCAGCCCCCAGCAATCCCCAGTAATACCAGCCCCCCAGCGTCATCAGTTGCCCGACCGCCAGCAACAGCAGCAGCGTCGATAGTTGCAATGCGCCGATGATCCGTTTGTCGTAACGACCAAACAGGATGGCGCTGGATTTGAGGCCGATCTTGAGGTCGTCATCCCGATCCACCATGGCGTACTGGGTGTCGTAAGCCACGGTCCAGAGCAGGTTGGCGAAGAAGAGCAGCCAGGCCACCAGCGGCAGGGCATCCGCCTGGGCCGCATAGGCCATCGGGATCGACCAGGAGAAGGCCATCCCGAGCACCAGCTGGGGGTTCGAGATAAAGCGCTTCATGAAGGGGTAGCTCACCGCCAGCAGCAGGGCGACAAACGACAGGCCGATGGTGAGCGGATTCATGGTCAGCACCAGACCAAACGAAATAAGCGCCAGCACGAAGAAGAGCGCCAACACCTCCCACGGCTTGACTCTGCCCGTAGGCAAGGGGCGACCAGCGGTGCGTTTGACATGGCCGTCGAAGTTGCGATCCGCATAGTCGTTGATCACGCACCCTGCCGAGCGCATCAGAAAGACGCCGACCACAAACACGGCCAGCACCCAGAGATTGGGCAGGCCACCAGCGGCCAGCCAGAGCGCCCACAGGGTTGGCCACAGCAGCAGCAGAGTGCCTATGGGTTTGTCGACGCGGGCCAACTGCATATAGGCAAGTCCCCGCTCCTTGGTTAACAGATTCACTCCAACTCCTTGTCACAGACGAGAGAGGGCAGAAACAGCTCGTGCACCAGCAGTGGCCACTGCCCCAGAAACAGACGGGAACGACGCCCCCAGACAGTGGCGGCCGGGCAACGGGGATTGGCGGCAATATCGAAACGGGCCAGCTGCAGATAATCGCGGCGGGCAGGCTCATGGCCAAATACCCGCTCACCCAGCGGCTGCTCGCCAAGCTCGGCAATGCCGCTCCCTTGCAATGCGTCATCGGCAAACAGGGTCCAGCCCAGCACGGCGGGCCCACGATCCCCGTGCAGGATCACCTCGCGGCAGGTACCGGCCGGCGAGGCCGAATCCACCAGCCACTGCTCATCGGCAGTAAGGGCGACCGGGTGATTGCCCAGCCACTCCACCGAAAAGTGGCGATTGTGCTGACGCAGCCGCCGGGTCATGGAGCCGGGCTCCAGCAGCCAGGGGCGCAAGCTGGCGGGCAATTCGCAACATTCGGGGGCCAGCCAGCCGCTTAACGGCGTGAGGGGAACAGTCAACTCGGACTTCACAGCTTCACCATCCAGAGATTTCCGTGTTCAGGTTAAAATCCGGTTTATTATCCGTAAATCAATAGCGAAATGTAAGAACATCCGTGCTTGACGGCCCCGATGGCAACATCAAAAATGGGTTATCTCTTGCTGATGAGCCATCTATATGAAGATATTCAAAATTCTGCTGGTGTTGTTACTGAGCTGTGGCGCCCTGCAGCAGCAAGCTCTGGCTGAAGATGAGCCGCCCGCCGAGGGCACGGAGGGGGCTGCCAAGCCCGGTTTCTCCTACCACGCGCTCGATCCCGACATCATCACCAACTACCTGAGTGATAGCAAAACCCTCGGTTATATCCGGGTCACGGTAGAGCTGATGGCGGAAAACGAAGCCGATCTCAAGCTGCTGGAGCAGCATGACCCGCTGATCCGCGATGCCATCATCCGTCTGATTGGCAGCAAAAATGCCGATCAAGTGAAGTCCCTGACCAACCGAGAAGAGCTGCGCAAGGAGTGCGAGACAACCGTCAACGAACTGCTGGTGAAAGAGACCGGCAAGAAAGCGGTGCGCGAGCTTATCTTCACCAAGTTCCTCTACCAGTAATCCATCCCGAAACAATCGCTTATTGGCATATCGGCCAATAAGCGAGCTTTGCCGGTTTATTCGAAATGAAAATCGATTACAATACGGCCGTCGAGTCGTAGAGGTAGTCGTTATGGGCAGCAAAACCCTGTGTGAATGGCGCCGTCACGAGATCCCCACCGATCTCAAGGCGTTGCGCAAGATAGTCCGCAAACCCAAGTTTGTCTGCAGCAAATGTGCCCGCAGTGCCAATGACAAGGGTTACCTCTGCCAGCCGCTGCGCTTGAAAGAGGAGTAACGCCCCTCCCTGTCAGGGCGTTATTGATCGGTCCACCCCTGACGCCCCTGTTCGAACAATCTGCGTGCCTGGGTATCATTCGGGCAAACGCCGCGATACTCCTCGCCGGAACGGCCAGCCAGATAGAGATGCTCGGGGCGGCAATACCATGCCAATCCCTTCTGATGTCCCTGCTTCCACAGTTCGGGATCCACCTTCTTGCCACACTGGCCCTGATGGAACTCGATCCGCTCGGTGGTGAAGCCCAGCTTGCCATCCGCCTCCCCCACCTCACTCCACACCTTCTCGCAGGGATCATCGTTGGAGACACAGCCACCCAGCAGGGCAGCCAACAATATGATGGTGAGTCGCATAGTCATCCTTGAGCGTCATTTGGGCAGTTCATTCTACCGAGCGCCCCGCCCCTGACCAAGGACGAACGCTCAGCCATGTGAGCGCGGCAAAAAAATCAGGCGGGCCCAAAGCCCGCCTGTTCGTTCAATGCCGTGGTTCACTGGTCATCGAAAGTGTCATCATCCTGCCAGCTTTCATCTTCCCACTGATCCAGCTCTTCTTCCCAGGAATCCGGCTCCCAATCATCATCAGAGGAGTCGTAATCCGGCTTGTGTCCACCCATCTTCACTCTCCTTGGATAGTTCACCCGCACTCCAATTTTATCCGGAATTGTCGGGCTCGCCAGTTAGAGGGAGTTCAAAGTTTGACCAGAGTCCGGCCGGCGATCTGGCCTTGCGTAATGGCCTCGGCGGCCTCCACTACCTGCTCCAGCCCAATCTCGGTAACCGCCTGCTCAAAGAAGCTGGCAGGAAGATCCCGTGCCAGTCGCTGCCATGCCAATTGACGACGTTCAAACGGGCACATCACCGAATCGACCCCCTGCAACCGCACGTTGCGCAGGATGAAGGGCATCACGCTGGTCGGCAGATCGAAGCCCCCCGCCAGCCCGCAGGCTGCCACGGCGCCGCCGTAGTTCATCTGGGCCAGCAGTTTGGCCAGTACCTGACTGCCGACGGTATCGATGGCACCGGCCCACAACTGTTTCTCCAGCGGTTTGGCAGGCACCAGCAGTTCGCTGCGCGGCACGATGCGGCTGGCACCGAGCACAGTCAACATGGCACCCTGCTCTTCGGGGCGGCCGGTCAGCGCCGCCACCTGATAGCCAAGGGCCGCCAGCAGGGCGACCGAGGCGGAGCCCACGCCACCCGCAGCGCCGGTGACCAGCACCTCACCACTTTCCGGGGTAATGCCCGCCTCTTCCAGCGCCAGCACACAGAGCATGGCGGTAAGGCCGGCGGTGCCGATGCACATGGCCTGCCGCTCATCGAGCCCGGCGGGCAGCGGCACCAGCCAGTCGCCCTTGACCCGCGCCTGTTCGGCCATGCCGCCCCAGTGCCCTTCGCCCACGCCCCAACCGGTCAGCACTACCTTGTCGCCGGGCTGATAGCGGCTGTCGGCGGATTCGAGCACGGTACCGGCGAAGTCGATGCCGGGCACCAGCGGCCACTGTCGCACAATCTTGCCCTTGCCGGTAATGGCCAACCCGTCCTTGTAGTTGATGGAGCTGTAAGCGACCGCCACCCGCACTTCACCTTCCGGCAACTGGCTCTCGGCCAGCCGGGTCAGAGTCGGTACAGTCTTGCCGTCTTGGTTTTCCAGTAACAGAGCCTTGAACATGGTTGCCTCTTTGATGACGTGTGAAACGGGGATCAGCTGCTTTGACGCTTTTGCAGTTGAAAATCGAGAGCCAGCGCAGTGCTCGTCATGGGTTCAGTCGTTCTCCAGCGCAGTGAGGCAGTGCGAGAGGGTACGCGCCAGCGCTCCCTGATTGCGCAGCACCACGGCGCGGGCCTGCTCGCCCATCTCGCGGCGGGAGCTCTCGTCGGCAAACAGCTGGCTCACCTGCTCGCCCAGCTCGGCGGCATCGGCCACGATGGCGGCGCCCCCCTGAGCCACCAGCTGACGAGTGATATCGCTGAAGTTGAAGTAGGCGGACCCCGTCAGGCAGGGCTTGCCGAGGGCTGCCGGCTCCAGCAGGTTGTGACCGCCGATCTTCACCAGACTGCCACCGACAAAGGCCACATCGGCCGCCGCCAGCATCAGCGGCAGCTCGCCCATGGTATCGCCGAGATAGACCTTATCCTCCGCACGCACCGCAGCACCATCAGTGCGCCGCACGCAGCCGTAAGGGGCACACAGCTCGGCCACCCGGTCGAACCGCTCAGGGTGGCGCGGCACCAGAATGAGCAGCGCAGCGGGATGACGTTTGAGCAGCAGCTCGAAGGCGGCCAGCACCTGCTCGTCCTCACCCAGATGGGTGCTGGCGGCGATCCAGACCGGCCGATCTGTCCCCAGCTGCTGGCGCAGGGCACGACCTTTGGCCTGCACCTCGTCACCAAACTGGATATCGAACTTGATGGAGCCGGTCACCGCCAGCCGCGAACGCTCGATACCGAGGCGGGCGAAGCGGTCGGCGTCATCCTGATGCTGGCAGAGCAGATGGGTCAGTGGCCGGCTCAGGACGTCGAAGGCGCCGTGGAAACGGGCATAACGCTGGCAGGAACGCTCGGAGAGGCGGGCGTTGATGATGGTCACCGGCAGATGGCGCGCCTCGCAGGCGGCCAGCCAGTTCGGCCACAGCTCGGTCTCCATCACCCAGAGCGCGCGCGGCTTGAAGGTGTCGAGAAAGGCGGCAATGGCCCAGGGGTAGTCGAGTGGCGCGTAGCGATGGATCACCAGATCCCCCAGCCTGGCAGCCTGATCGGCGCCGGTGCGGGTGGTAGTAGTGAGCAGGATCGGCAGATCGGGCCGCTCCGCCTTGAGGGCGCGAATGAGCGGCGTGATGGCCAGCGTCTCCCCCACGCTCACCGCATGGATCCAGAGCGGCGCATCCTGTCCGGTGGCGGGCAGCCGCCCGAGATGCTCGGCCCAGCGCTTGCCAAAGCCGGGCTTGCCTTTCTTCGGCTTGTAGAGGGCCAGCAGCGCCAGCGGCAATCCCAGATGGATCAGCAGGTTGTAGAGCAGACGGTAGGGCATCTTACTGACTCTGCTCCAGCTTCTTGCAGGCATCGACCACCTGCTCCGGCGCCAGGTCGATCAGGCACTTGAGATGGCCGAACTTGCAGGTGCGCTTGAAGCAGGGGCGGCACTCGATGTCGGTGTGGACGATCTCGACCCGATCCGCCAGCGGCGGGGTATAGAGCGGCGAGGTGGAGCCATAGACGCCCACCAGCGGCCGGTTGAGGGCGGCGGCGATGTGCATCAGGCCGGAGTCGTTGGAGATGACCCGGCTGGCCAGCGCCATCAGATCGATCGCCTCGTGCAGGCTGGTCTTGCCCGCCAGCACGTGGCAGTTGGGGCGAGTCAGCAGGTTGACCCGATCCCGGATGGTGTTGGCCACCGGCACATCCTTGTTGGAGCCGAAGATCCACACCTGCCACCCCTCGTCCAGATGCTGCTGAGCCACCACGGCGTAGTGCCCCTCCGGCCAGCGCTTGGCCGGGCCAAACTCGGCACCGGGGCAGAGCACCAGCACCGGGCGGGCGCGATCCAGCCCCAGTCGCTCCAGCGCCTTGCTCTGGTTGACCAGATCGACGTGCAGAGAGGGGTGGGGAATGGTCGGAATATCGGCCCGGCTCTTCATCTGCTCCTTGGGATAAGCGAGCGCCAGATAGCCCTCCACCATCAGCGGGAAGGCGGACTTGTTGCTGCGCATATCGTTGAGCAGGCCGAAGCGGTGCTCCCCTTTCCAGCCGGTACGCACCGGAATGCGGGCAAACCAGGGGATCAGCGCCGATTTCATGGAGTTGGGCTGGACGATGGCCTGATCGTACTTCTCGGCCGCCAGCTGCTTGCCGAGGCGGCGGCGCGCCACCAGCTTGAAGTCACCGTGGCCAAGGGGCATGGTGATCGCCTTGTCCACCTCCGGCATCCGCTCCAGCAGGGCGCAGCACCAGGCGGGGGCCATCACGTGCAGCTCGCACTCGGGATGGTTGGCCTTGATCGCCTTGTAGAGACTCTGGGACATCACCATGTCGCCGACCCAGGAGGGGCCGATCACCAATATTTTCATTACGCGTCTTCTCTCGGGTCTGGCCCGGCGGTTAATCATCACTGGGCGAGATTATGCCCCAAGAATGGTCGGATAAATAACAGAAGATCCTTGCCAAACGCTGCTGCCACCCCATTTTTCCAGCAGTGGCCCTCTTCCAACCGGACGAGACGAGACAGGCAGACAGCTGGCAGAAACAGGCAATGGCGGCTCTCTCTTTGACCCGTTTTTCCGTTAGAATGGCCCATCAATACGCATTCGACCCGCCAGCCGGGCAATAACCGTGAGCCCCATTTCGTGAAAAAACCGACTCTGGCTGCCGTTCTTATCGTCAAGAATGAAGCCGACAACCTGCGCAAGTGCCTCGCCTCCCTCGACGGACTGGTGGACGAGATCGTCATTCTGGACTCCGGCAGTCAGGACGAGACCCCGGCCATTGCCGCCGAGTTTGGCGCACGCTTCTTCGTCAACGCCAAGTGGCCGGGCTTTGGCAAACAGCGCCGACTGGCCCAGTCCCACGTGCAGTCCGACTGGGTGCTGTGGCTGGATGCCGACGAGCGGCTCACCCCCGAGCTGAAAACCGCCATCGCCAACGTGATGGCCAATCCGGCCAGCGATACCATCTACTCGATTCCGCGCCTCTCCTGGGTCTTTGGCCGCTTTATCCGCCACAGTGGCTGGTATCCGGATCGGGTGCTGCGCCTCTATCCCAAGGCGCTCACCAGCTACAACGAGGCGCTGGTGCACGAAAAGGTGGAAGTGCGGGCCAACATGAAGATCGTCAATATTCATGGCGACCTGATCCACTTCACCTATCGGGATCTGGAGCACTATCTGGTGAAATCCGCCGGTTATGCCCGCGCCTGGGCCGATCAGCGCACCGCTCGCGGCAAGAAGGGCTCCCTCAGTCAGGGGCTGATCCACGCTGTCGGCTGCTTCCTCAAGATGTACCTGCTCAAAGCGGGTTTCCTCGATGGCAAGCAGGGGCTGCTGCTGGCGATCCTCTCCGCCCACTCCACCTTCGTCAAATACGCCGACCTCTGGGTGCGCCAGCAGCCGCAGCAGCCGGAATAACCGTCATACGAAACAGGGCCCCGCGGGGCCCTGTTTACATTGCTGCATACGTTATTTGCGCCAGAAAGGCGCCGCCCAGCGGGCCATCACCGGCACCATGGTCTTGGGATCGAGCTGGCTCATATCCTCAGGATGGTCGCTATCCTCCGGCGGGCTGAAGGCAAGGTGACGCCCTTCGCTGTTGAGGGGCTTCCAGCGCAGCGGAGTCGCGGAGCGGCGCATCGGGAAGAAACCGATAGTCGGCACATCGAGCGCACCGGCGATATGAAGCGGGCCGGTACTGCCGGCGATAAACAGGGCGGCGTTGGCCAGCACCTGACAGAACATTGGCAGACCGTCGCTGGAGCGGTAGATCCAGCCGTTGCCGCCGTGGGCCAGCAGCTCGGCCGCCAGCTGTTCGGCCATCTTCTCCTCGCCCGGGCCTGCGGTCAGCACGCACTGCAGCTCGGGGCAGGCCTGATTGAGCTTGATGATGATGCGGGCATACTGCTCGATGGAGAGATTGTTGGCCGAACCGCCGCTACCGGCATGCACCATCAGCCAGGGGCGGCTGGCATCGAGCTTGAGCTTGAGTGCCAGCTGCTCACGCACCTGCCGCAAGGTCTCCTCGTCGAACTGCAGGAAGGGAGTTTTGGGCTCCACCACGGCCACCTGCTGATCGGCCAGGAAGCGGCGGATCAGCTCCAGGTTGTACTCGGACTCCGGCTTCTGGGAACGGGAGCGGCGTTGCACCAGTCGCTGGTTGTAGAGCACCTGCGCCAGCTTGGTCGCCGGGGCCAGCCGATAAGGGATGTGTGCCTTCCACACCAGCATGGCGTTGCGGGAGTTGGAGAAGAGGCAGATGGACGCGTCGAACGCCGCCGCCTTGATCCGTGCCAGCAGCGCTCGCTGTTGCTCCTTGTCGGCACGCACGCCCGGATCGATGATCACCTCGTCAATCCAGGGGCAGAGCCGGGCCAGCGGCGCCGTGTAGGCCGGAACCAGGGCAGTCACATGACACTCCATGGAGCCTTTGAGCATGGCGAAACTCGGCCACGCCAGCATGAAGTCACCAATCTTGTCATTGCGAACGACCAGAATACGTTTCATAAAAAATCCCTTTGCTCCCTGTCACCAATGCAAGGAGGCTTGATGCGCGATGGCGTATTCTTGCCTGATGCACTGCTATTCTCAAGCGACGACCTTATAATGCGACCAAATTTCCAGGTTGCAGGACCGCAAAGATGACTACCAGGGTAATTTATCCCGGGACTTTTGATCCCGTTACCAATGGCCACGCCGATCTGATCGGCCGCGCCGCCAAGCTGTTTGACGAGGTGGTGGTCGGTGTTGCCAACAGCCCGAGCAAGCGACCTCTGTTCGATCTGGCAGAACGTGTCCAGCTTGTCCAGCAAGTGACCAGCACGCTTCCCAACGTCAAGGTGGTGGGCTTCTCCGGGCTGCTGGTCGATTTTGCCAAAGAGCATCAGGCCAACGTGCTGATCCGCGGCCTGCGCGCCGTCTCCGACTTCGAGTACGAGTTCCAGCTGGCCAATATGAACCGCCGCCTGATGCCGGATCTGGAAAGCGTCTTCCTCACCCCGGCGGAGGAGAACTCCTTTATCTCCTCCACTCTGGTGAAAGAGGTGGCGCTGCACGGTGGCGACATTCGTCAGTTTGTCGATCCCGTGGTGGCCCAGGCCATCGCAGCCAAACAGCAACAGCGCTAATCCCTCCCCTGATTGGCAGAAACGAACAAGGGCTACCCGCGGGTAGCCCTTGTTGTATCTCTCTCGTTATAGAGAGGTCAGCCTGCTTGCCGGTTACTGACGGGCAAACCGCTCATTCATCTCCTGCACCAACTGATCGAGCCACTCGTAGCGGCGCCGATACATGGCCCGCTTCTTGGAGGCGATCTCCTCCAGCGGCTTGCGCGGCTGGGCTTGCAGGGCGACGAAGTTGGCATCCACATCCCGGGCGTCGAACTCCTGCCACAGCTCGTCATAATCGGCCTGCAAATTGGCTTTCTGCTTGCTGCTGTAGCGCTTGGCCTGAAACACGTGGGCCCGCTTGCGCACCGCCAGCACCTCCGCCGCCCCCATGGCCTGCGCCAGTTGCAGCACCAGCTGCACCAGCAGGGATTTGGGCCGCAGCCCCTGCCCCTCCTTGGTCAGCTCGCGCACCTTATCCTGCGCGTTGGCTACTCCGGGTTCCGGCCCCTGCATGGAGCCGATCACCAGATGCAGCTGCTCGGCACTGCCAGCCAGCGAGAAGGCGCAGCTGTAGAGACGCAGCCCCTCGCTATCGATGATGGAGAGCGCCAGCTCGGCCTCGCGGCGGAAGGTGCCATCGTGACGCAGCAGAATACGGCAGCCACTCTGGGGATAGTGCCCCAGCGCGATCCCCTCGCCCAGATAGAGGGGGTCGATCAGCTGCGGGTAGCACTCCAGCAGCAAACGGTAGTGATTTTCCAGCATCTCGGCCCGCTCACGGGCGCTGGCACAGGCGAAGCGATAGGGACGCATCGGCTTGTCGAGCAGCTCGGGATAAACCGCTGGAAGCGCCTTGAGCGAGTCGCACTGAAACAGGCTGAAGACCCGGCTCAGCGACTTGCGATAGAGCAGGCTGCGCAGCACGAACTTGCCGCGATTGAAGGTTTTTCGGTCACATCCCTCGGGGTAGAGGAAGCGGGCCATGGATTTTGCGCAATAGCGCTCCTGCCGGGATAAATATTCCCAGTCTATTGATTTAACTGTCATTTTTATATTCTCAAACCGCCTGAACGGTCGGGATACTAGTGACAGCTGTGCAAATCTTCAACAGAGTGGAAATACGCTGTTACAACTTCCCCCGGATCGGGGCAAAAAGTGCGCTCAGCGCTGGCAATGACTGCAAAAAACCGTGGTGCGCTGGCCCATTCTTGTCTCGGTCAGCAGGGTGTGACAGTGGAAACAGGGCTGACCGCCACGGCCGTAGACCTGCAACTGCTGCACGAAATAGCCCGGCTTGCCATCGGCACTGGTGAAATCCTTGAGAGTGGTGCCGCCCTGGCGAATTGCCTCGGCCAACACGCGCTTGATCTCGGCCACCAGGGTTCCCAGCCGCTCAGCACTGATATTGCCCGCCGCCCGTTTGGGGTGAATGCCGGCAGCATAGAGCGCCTCGTTCGCGTAGATGTTGCCCACCCCGACCACCACCTGATTGTCCATCAGGAACTGTTTGATGGCGGTGCTGCGTCCCTTGGCGCGCTCACGCAGGTAATCAGCACTGAAGGCATCGGTGAGCGGCTCGGGCCCCAGCTTGGCGAGCAGCGCGTGAGCTTCGGCCGGTTCCCGGGTCCACAACAGGGCGCCGAAGCGGCGCGGATCGTTGAGCCGCAGCAGCTTGCCATTCTCCAGCTCGATATCCACGTGGTCGTGCTTCTCGGCCGGGGTGCCGATATCCAGTACACGCAGGCTGCCGGACATCCCCAGATGAAGGATGGCGGTGCCGAAATCGGTCTCCAGCAGCAGGTATTTGGCACGGCGACGCACCCGATGGATGGTGAGGTCCACCAGCTCCTGAATCTCACCGGGGATCGGCCAGCGCAGGCGGCCATCCCGCACCACTACACGCGTCACCTTGATACCGGTGAGCCAAGGGGAGATCCCCTGGCGACTGACTTCAACTTCTGGCAATTCGGGCATGGGCACCTCGCAAGGAAAAGAAACTCAGGGAGCAGGACGCAGCAGATCGCGATACTGCTCGGCTGTGAGGGCGAGCCAGAGACCGGAGGGCAGCTGAGCGCCATATTGGCCGCTGTTCTGATAGAGGCCGATCTCGACCGGATCGTTCTGGCCGGCAATCCACACCTTGATGGCCACCGGGGTGCCGCGCACCACCTCGCCGGGGGGCAGCAACCAGCTCTGCCAGCGCGCCAGACGGGCATCCAGCTGCGCTGTGTCGAGTCCCAGATCCGGCATGCTGCGCCAGCCCTGACCGACCCGCTCAATCTGCCAGCTCGGTCCCTGCCAGGTGAGCACCACAGACGCATCCGGCAGCAAGGGGCGAGCCCGCTTGGCGCTGTTCTCCTGCTGGGCAGTCTCCATACGATGCAACAGGGTGATCACGATCAGCACCACCACAATGATCACGTTATTCCAGCCTTTGCGGCTCAATTTGAACATGGCAAGCCTCCCTTTGAACCGGCAGTGTACTGAATTCGGCGCATAAAAAAACCCGGCACGAAGCCGGGTTTTTGGGAATGCAGCATCAAGTAATTACTTGATTTTGCCTTCCTTGTAGATCACATGCTGACGAACAACGGGATCAAACTTTTTGATCTCCATTTTTTCGGGCATGGTGCGCTTGTTTTTGGTAGTGGTATAGAAGTGACCAGTACCGGCGCTGGAGTTCAGGCGAATTTTCTCGCGAATACCTTTAGCCATGATCTAATTCCTTATACCTTAACACCGCTGGCGCGCAGTTCAGCCAGAACCACTTCAACGCCACGCTTGTCGATGATACGCATGCCTTTTGCGGATACGCGCAGGCTTACGAAGCGTTTTTCACTCTCAACCCAGAAACGGTGAGTGTGCAGGTTCGGCAGGAAACGACGCTTGGTGGCGTTGTTAGCGTGCGAACGGTTGTTACCAACTGCCGGGCGCTTGCCGGTTACTTGGCATACTCTAGACATGTCAGTCTCTCCAAATCTTACTTCATTGCTCGAGCAAATATCTGCCCCGCTGGCCTTCGATTGCGGGGCAAACAGAAGGCGGCATTTTATACAGCATCCGTGATCAAAGATCAACTAATACGGTGCCAGAGCACAGTTATAGCCAACCGCGCTCGGCAAAAGAAACCGTGATGCCATCACCGATCACCAAGTGATCCAGCACTCTGATATCGATCAGGGCCAAAGCGGCCGTGATCCGATCCGTGATCTGGCGGTCGGCCCTACTGGGCTCGGCGACGCCGGACGGGTGATTATGCGCCAGAATCACCGCGGCTGCATTATGTTTGAGCGCGATCTGCACGATTTCTCTTGGCCAGACGCTTGCCGAGTCGATGGTGCCGAAAAAAAGCTCAACAAATTGAATGACTCTGTGCTGGTTGTCGAGCAACAACAGGGCAAACACTTCGCGCGGCCGATCCCGCAACTGGGCCTGCAGATAGTCCCGGGTCAGCTGGGGCGAAGTGAGCGCATCGCCCCGTTGCAGCTGCTCGGCCAGATGGCGTCTGGCCATCTCCAGCACCGCCTGCAACTGGGCATATTTGGCCGGGCCAAGGCCGTGCGCCTCGCAGAATGCCTGTTGATCCGCCCCCAGCAAACTGCGTAAAGAGCCGAATTGATTCAATAGATTACGTGAAAGATCCACTGCACTCAGGCCATTGACGCCGGTGCGCAGAAAGATGGCGAGCAGCTCGGCATCGGAGAGCGCCATGGGCCCCTGACGCAGCAGCTTCTCTCTGGGGCGTTCATCTTCCGGCCACTCTTTGATGCTCATTTGTCTCTCCCTCATCCCTGTTGAGAAAAAACATAGCAAAAAATTGCGCGCGCCCGACCACACCCCTTGATGCCAACCCCTGTCGTCATCCATTGCCTGTGGTATCTTAGCCGACCAGTCAGAATGAGCCGGATAGAGAAACAGCAGATGAGATTGGCCGATAAACGCATCCTGTTGGGTGTCAGCGGCGGGATCGCCGCCTACAAGAGTGCCGAGCTGGTACGCCGCCTGAAAGATCAGGGCGCCGAAGTGCGGGTGGTGATGACCCGCTCCGCCAAGGAGTTCATCACGCCGCTGACCCTGCAGGCGGTCTCCGGTCATCCGGTGGCCTACAGCCTGCTGGATCCCTCTGCCGAAGCGGGCATGGGCCATATCGAACTGGCCAAGTGGGCCGATCTGGTACTGATCGCCCCCGCCAGCGCCAACCTGATGGCGCGGATGGCTGCAGGCATGGCCGACGAACTGCTGACCACCCTCTGTCTGGCCACCCCGGCGCCCATCGCGCTGGCACCTGCCATGAACCAGCAGATGTATCTCAACGCGGCCACACAGGCCAATCTCAAGACCCTGGCCAGCCGCGGCATTCTGCTGTGGGGGCCGGATGCCGGCAGCCAGGCCTGTGGCGATGTGGGCCCGGGCCGGATGCTGGATCCTCTCGAACTTGTGGAGCGCTGCTGCCAGCAGCTGGCCGCCGAACCCTTGCTGGCGGGCGTCAAGCTGCTGCTGACCGCCGGCCCGACCCGCGAGGCGCTCGATCCGGTGCGCTACATCAGCAACCACAGCTCCGGCAAGATGGGCTACGCCATCGCTCGCGCCGCCCGTGAAGCGGGCGCCGAGGTGACGCTGGTGAGCGGGCCGGTGGCGCTGGCTACACCGGCAGGGGTCACCCGCATCGATGTCGAGAGCGCGGAGCAAATGCATCAGGCTGTGATGAGCCGGGTGGGCGAGTGCGACCTCTTCATCGGTTGCGCGGCCGTGGCCGACTACCGTCCTGAGCAGGTAGCCAGCCAGAAGATCAAGAAGACCGGCGACAACGACCAGATGGTGGTGAAGCTGGTGAAAAACCCCGACATCATCGCGGCCGTCGGTGCCCTTTCAGACAAACCCTTCACCGTCGGATTTGCCGCCGAAACCGTGGATGTGGAACAATACGCCCTCGACAAGTTGCAGCGTAAGCGGCTGGACATGATCGCCGCCAACGATGTGTCCCGCGAGGGGCAAGGCTTCAACGCCGATGACAACGCCCTGACCGTGTTCTGGCAAGGGGGCCAGGCCCCGCTGCCGCTGGCCGACAAGCTGACGCTGGCCCGTCACCTGATCGCCCTGATTGCACGCCACTACCGGCACTGAGCGTCCCGAAAGAACAAGACTCACGGCGCCCCGCCTTGCCAAGAGGGGCGCCAATACAAGATCCAACTGAAAAAGCGATTCATGACTACACAAATTGAACTGAAGATTCTGGATGCCCGTATCGGTACCGAGTACCCGCTGCCCGCCTACGCCACACCGGGCTCTGCCGGCATGGATCTGCGCGCTCTGCTGGATGCGCCGCTGACTCTGGCTCCGGGTGATACCACCCTGGTGCCGACCGGTCTGGCCATTCACATCCAGGATCCGGGTCTGTGTGCCACCATCCTGCCCCGCTCCGGCCTCGGCCATAAGCACGGCATCGTGCTGGGCAACCTGGTCGGTCTGATCGATTCCGATTATCAGGGTCAGCTGATGGTCTCGGTCTGGAACCGCGGCAAAGATGAGTTCACCATGCAACCCGGCGAGCGCATCGCCCAGCTGGTGATCATGCCGGTAGTTCAGGCCAGCTTCCAACTGGTCGATGAGTTCAATCAGAGCGAACGGGGTGAAGGCGGTTTTGGTTCTTCTGGTCGCCAATAACAGACCACACCAGCCCAATGGGCGGTGCTTAATAACAGAATCAAGCCATTGTTTTTTTAGGGGAATCCATGGCAAGCAGTAATCAGAAACAGAGTCGGCGCGATCAGATCCTGCAGGCGCTCGCCCATATGCTGGAAACCAGTCCGGGTCAGCGCATCACCACGGCCCGTCTGGCGGCCGAGGTCGGCGTCTCTGAAGCAGCCCTCTATCGACATTTTCCCAGCAAGGCGCGGATGTTCGAGGGGCTGATCGACTTTATCGAGGATTCCCTGCTGTCACGGGTCAATCTGATCATGGCGGAAGAGAAGGACACCATGGCGCGCTGCCACCATATCCTGCAGCTGCTGCTGGTGTTCGCCGAGCGCAATCCCGGCATCACCCGCATCCTCAATGGCGACGCCCTGCTGGGTGAGCACGATCGGCTGCGGGATCGCATCAGCATCCTGTTCGACAAGCTGGAGACCCAGATCAAGCAGGTGCTGCGCGAAAAGCGGCTACGCGAAGGTCAGGGCTTCCAGCTCGACGAGACCATGCTGGCCAATCTGCTGCTGGCCTACACCGAAGGCCGCATCAGCCAGTTCGTGCGCTCCGAGTTCAAGCTCAAGCCGACCGCCGGTTTTGAAGATCAGTGGCAATTTATCCGCAGCCAACTGCTGCAGAGCTGATGGTTTTTTCGCATCATTCAGCAAAAAGAAGGGAGGCTTTAGCCTCCCTTCTTTTTTGTGTCAGGTTTTTATGGCAGAAAAGAAGTACCAGATGCGACCCGTACTGTCGCGCTGCGGTGTTAGATTTATCCACCATAAACCTTTTAGAACCTGACAGGACATCCTATGGAACCCGAAATCATTACCGAAGCGCAGACCTGGCTGGTCAATAATCAGGGACTGCTGATCGAATACGGCGTCAATATCGCCGCCGCCCTGCTGACCCTGCTGGTCGGCTATATCGCCGCCAACCTCATCAGCGGTGGCGTGGTCAAGGTGATGCAGGCCCGCAAGCTGGACACCACAGTCACCCACTTCGTCGGCAGCATCCTCAAATACGCCATTCTGGTGTTCGTAGTGATCGCCGCGCTGGGCCGTGTCGGGGTGCAGACCGCCTCCTTCGTCGCCATCATTGGTGCCGCCGGTCTGGCCATCGGTCTGGCGCTGCAGGGCTCGCTCTCCAACTTTGCCGCCGGCTTCCTGCTGATCATCTTCCGCCCCATCAAGGCGGGTGAGTTTATCGAAGTGGCAGGCACGTCTGGCGTGGTGCAATCCGTTCAGCTGTTCACCACCACCCTCACCTCCGGTGACAACAAGATGGTGGTGGTACCGAACTCCGCCATCCTCAACGGCACCATCGTCAACTACTCGCGCATGGATACCCGCCGCGTCGATATGACCTTCGGTATCGGCTACGGCTCCGACCTGCGCAAGGCCAAGCAGATCCTGGAGCGTCTGGTAAGCGAAGAGCCGCGCATCCTCAAGGAGCCGGCAGCCACCATCGCCGTTGCCGCGCTGGCCGACTCCTCGGTCAATATCGTGGTGCGCCCGTGGGTCAAGACCGCTGACTACTGGGGTGTCTGGTTCGACTTCCACGAGAAGGTGAAACTGACCTTTGATGCTGAAGGCATCGAGATCCCCTTCCCGCAGATGGTGATGCACATGCAAAAAACGCAGGCGTGATCGCGGTTCTGCTGCAACAGACAATGCCAGCCTTCGGGCTGGCATTGTCGTTTCTGGCCCCAGCCCATGGCAATGCCGATGCATAACCACGCCAACCGGATGAAAACAATTTCAGAGCTGCGGGCCAGCCCCAATCATGAGCGAGCGCAAGATCCCCCTTGCTTTCGTGACTCATAATCCCGATGTTCTGGTTGTATACTCCCGACGGTTGCCCCATTGCGGTAAAAGACAATCGGTAAAAATCTGTTACACGGGCCGCTCGGCCGGCTCGCTATAATGCTCGGATAATAAGGTTTGGCGGGACCTTGCCTGCAAGGTTCAAACACAACTTGGCATTTCAGGAATCCTATGAAAAATATCAATCCAACCCAAACCCAGGCCTGGCAGGCACTGGAAGCCCACTTTGCAGCAAACAAAGAGACCCGACTCAAGGATCTGTTCGCGCAGGACCCGAAGCGCTTTGACAAGTTTTCCCTTACCTTCGGCGGCGACATCCTGGTTGATTACTCGAAGAACCTGATCACCGAAGAAACCCTCAAGTTGCTGGTTGATCTGGCCAAAGAGACCGATCTTCGCAGCGCGATCGATGCCATGTTTAATGGCGACAAGATCAACATGACCGAAGGCCGCTCCGTCCTGCACGTGGCCCTGCGCAACCGCTCCGACCGCCCCATCGAGTGCGACGGCAAGGACGTGATGCCGGAAGTGAACGCCGTACTGGCCAAGATGAAAGGCTTCTGCGAGAAAATCATCTCCGGCGAGTGGAAAGGCTACACCGGCAAAGCGATCCAGCACGTGGTCAACATCGGTATCGGTGGCTCTGATCTGGGTCCGGTGATGATCACCGAGGCGCTGCGTCCCTACAAAAACCACCTGCAGATGCACTTCGTCTCCAACGTCGATGGCACTCACATCGCCGAGACCCTGAAGAAGATCGATCCGGAAACCACCCTGTTCCTGGTGGCCTCCAAGACCTTCACCACTCAGGAGACCATGACCAACGCCCTGACCGCCCGCGACTGGTTTATCAATATCGCCGGTGACAAGGCCCACGTTGCCAAGCACTTCGCTGCCCTCTCCACCAACGGCAAGGCCGTGGCCGAGTTCGGTATCGACACCAACAACATGTTCGAGTTCTGGGACTGGGTTGGCGGCCGCTACTCCTCCTGGTCTGCCATCGGCATGCCCATCGCCCTGTCTGTCGGTTTCGAGAACTTCGAAGCCCTGCTGCAAGGCGCCTTCGAGATGGACATGCACTTCGCCACTGCCTCCTATGAGCAGAACGTGCCGGTGCTGCTGGCGCTGATTGGCCTGTGGTACAACAACTTCTACGGTGCCGAGTCCGAAGCCATCCTGCCGTACGATCAGTACATGCACCGCTTCCCTGCCTACTTCCAGCAGGGCAACATGGAGTCCAACGGCAAGTACGTGGATCGCAACGGCAAGCCGGTTGACTACCAGACTGGCCCCATCATCTGGGGTGAGCCGGGTACCAACGGCCAGCACGCCTTCTACCAGCTGATCCATCAGGGCACCAAGTTGATCCCCTGTGACTTCCTGGCGCCAGCCATCAGCCACAACCCGATCGGTGACCACCATCCGAAACTGCTGGCCAACTTCTTCGCCCAGACCGAGGCACTGGCCTTCGGCAAGAGCAAGGAAGAGGTTGAAGCCGAGTTCCTGGCTGCTGGCAAAACCCTGGAGCAGGTCAAGGATCTGGTGCCGTTCAAGGTGTTCGAAGGCAACCGCCCGACCAACTCCATCCTGTTCAAGAGCCTGACCCCGAAAACCCTGGGTGCCCTGATCGCCATGTACGAGCACAAGATCTTCGTACAGGGCGCAATCTGGAACATCTTCAGCTTCGACCAGTGGGGCGTGGAGCTGGGCAAACAGCTGGCCAACAAGATCCTGCCGGAGCTGGGCAACAACGAGGCTGTCACCAGCCACGACTGCTCCACCAACGGTCTGATCAACACCTGGAAAGCGTGGAAAGCCTGATTTATCCAGCCTTTCTGAATGCAAAAGCCCCGCTCGATGAGCGGGGCTTTTTTATGACTGTCGGGCTGATTTTTCTGGCTGGCCGGTCGGGTGTCCAGTCCGACCGGCGACGGGGATCGTCATCCCCGCCCCTTCATCATCCAGCCCGATGCGGGCTTAACCGCCAACGGAGATGCGTTTCATGTCCTTCATGTAACCGCGCAGTACCTGGCCGATTTTTTCGATCGGGTGGTTGCGGGTCGCTTCGTTGGCCGCCAGCAGCGCCAGGTTATCCACGCTCTGCCCTTCCGCCTTGCTGGCACCCAGATCGCCTGCTTTCAGGGTCGGCATGAATTGCTCGCGCAGCAACGGCACGGCGGCGTTGGCGAACAGGTAGTTGCCGTACTCGGCGGTATCGGAGATGACCACGTTCATCTCGTACAGACGCTTGCGAGCAACGGTGTTGGCGATCAGCGGCAACTCGTGCAGGGATTCGTAGTAGGCGGACTCCTCGTAGATACCGGAAGCCACCATGGTCTCGAACGCCAGCTCGACACCCGCCTTGACCATGGCCACCATCACCACGCCATTGTCAAAGTACTCCTGCTCGGCAATCTTGCCAGCGAACGCCGGGGCGTTTTCGAAGGCGGACTTGCCGGTCTCTTCACGCCAGGTGAACAGTTTGACGTCATCTTCGGCCCAGTCGGCCATCATGCCGCGGGAGAACTCACCGGCGATGATGTCGTCCATGTGCTTCTCGAACAGCGGGCGCATCAGGGTCTTGAGCTGCTCGGAGAGCTCGAAGGCGCGCAGCTTGGCCGGGTTGGACAAGCGGTCCATCATCAGACTGATGCCACCCTGTTTCAGGGCTTCGGTGATGGTCTCCCAGCCGAACTGGATCAGCTTGCCGGCGTAGGCCGGGTCTGTGCCTTCGGCAACCAGCTTGTCGTAGCAGAGCAGGGAACCGGCTTGCAGCATGCCGCAGAGGATGGTCTGCTCGCCCATCAGGTCGGATTTCACTTCCGCCACGAAGGAGGACTCCAGCACGCCAGCACGGTCACCGCCGGTGGCAGAGGCCCACGCCTTGGCGATGGCCATGCCTTCGCCTTTCGGGTCATTTTCAGGGTGAACGGCGATCAGGGTCGGTACGCCGAAACCGCGCTTGTACTCCTCACGCACTTCGGTGCCCGGGCACTTAGGCGCCACCATCACGACCGTGATGTCGGAGCGGATCTGCTGACCCTCTTCCACCACGTTGAAGCCGTGGGAGTAGCCCAATGCAGCGCCCTGCTTCATCAGCGGCATCACGGTTTTGACGACGTCGGAGTGCTGTTTGTCCGGAGTCAGGTTGAGCACCAGATCGGCGGTCGGGATCAGCTCTTCATAGGTGCCGACCGCGAAGCCGTTGTCGGTAGCCTTCTGCCAGGAGGCGCGCTTCTCGGTGATGGCGGCCTTGCGCAGGGCGTAGGAGATATCCAGCCCGGAGTCGCGCATGTTCAGACCTTGGTTCAGACCCTGGGCACCACAGCCCACAATCACCACCTTCTTGCCCTTCAGCACGTTGCAGCCGTCCGCGAACTCTTCGCGCTGCATGAAACGACACTTGCCCAGCTGAGCCAGCTGCTGACGCAGGTTCAAGGTGTTGAAATAGTTAGCCATGGTGATTGCTCCGTTCGATTGATTCCATGCCGGATGGCGGCGTTGTCTGAACCACTATAGCGCGGGACACTTATTGCCTGAACTGATATATTCGAAACAGTACGTTGCAATAATTGAAACGTTAACCCTTCATAATCGCCTGCTGAATGTACCGCGAGATGGCTGAAACAAGCCGCCAACCGCTGGATATCGGGCACACAAGCCGCGCCAGGAGCTGAAAGATGGATCTTCGCAATCTCGAGCTGTTTCTCCACCTCGCCGACTCCCTTCATTTCGGCAAGAGTGCCGATGCCATGGCGGTCAGCCCTTCCACCCTGAGCCGCGCGATCCAGCGGCTGGAGCAGGAGACCGGCTGCATCCTGTTCGAACGGGACAACCGCTCGGTACGGCTCACCCCCGCCGGCGAGAAGCTGCGCGAATTCGGCGGCGGCCTGTTGCAGGAGTGGCGTCAGCTCAAGCAGGAGCTCAAACGCAGCGATGAACCGCTGCAGGGGCGGCTGCGGGTCTTCTGTTCGGTCACTGCCAGCTACTTTCTGCTGCCCGAGGTACTGGAGCGCTTTCGCCGCCGCTACCCCCAGCTGGAGATCAAGCTGGAGACCGGCGACCCGGCGCTGGCGGTGGACAAGATCCTGGCCGATGAAGCCGATCTCGCCATCGCCGCCCGCCCCGATGCCCTGCCCGCCAAGTTGGAGTTCGCCAGCCTTCAGCTGGTGCCGCTGGTCTTTATCGCGCCGCGCAACGCCCCGCAACTGAACCAGTGGTTCCGTCAGGGAGAACCTGATTGGGAGCAGTTGCCAGTCATCCTCTCCGAGCAGGGGCTGGCCCGCAAACGCAGCGATCAGTGGTTTCGCAACAAGGGGATAGCGCCCAACATCTACGCCGAAGTGGCGGGTAACGAGGGGATTGTCGCCATGGTGGCACTTGGTTGTGGCGTGGGGCTGGTACCGGCGGCGGTAATCGACCACAGCCCGCTCGGCGACAAAGTGCGGATCATCGACCTCAAACCCGCCTTCAAACCATTTGATGTGGGGATCGGGGTGCTCAAGAAGCGATTGGAAGAGCCGCTGATCCGCGCCTTCTGGGATACTGCGCAGAATCAGGGCTCACTGCGCTGACACCGGATTATAGATAAGGGCCGGATCGGCCATCATGACGCGACTGGGCTGCGGCAAGTCGGGGTTATGCAGCTCGAGGCGCACCCGCTCATCCAGTTTCAGCCGCCGAATAGTTCTGCCAAATCCCTCTTCAAAAACCCGGTCAAAAGCACCAGACTGCCGCGCCCGCAGCAGGCCGAGCTCGATGCGCTGCGCCAGCTCCGGATATTTTGGCGAAACGAAAAACAGCAGCGCCAGCGGATAGCGAAACACCAGACGGGGCTCGATGGCGAGATCGGGATGCTGCCTGAGCTCATCCTCGACCTCGATGACCGAGCGCAGGAAGCAGTCAAAGCGCTTCTTGCGCAGCATGTTGAAGAGCGCCTCATAAAGATTGCCCACCGTTACCTTGAGGCCGTTGGCCCGCAGCAACTGGGTGTCTGGCCAGGATCTGTGCTGACCGATGGAGAGCCCGGCGCGATGCCAGTCTGCCAACGACTCGATCGCGGCAAAACGCCCTTCATCCCCCTGCCGAACCAGACACACCCGCCAGCCGAGCAGCCCCTTGGCCAGCGGAATGTGGATTGCCAGCAACTCCCGCTCTCGCTCACCATCGGGGGCAAAGACACCAACCTGAACCAGCTCGCCGCTGCGCAGCTCCTTCACCGCCCGCCCCTGCTCCATTTGCGGACTGGAGATCAGCTGGTAGGGGCCATATTCGGGCACGGTGAGATCGAGGGAGAGGCGCAGCAACTGGACGACGGCGGGGTTGGGGTGATCCAGCAGCAGATTCCAGGCGCGGATAGGCTGCTCGGTTGCCGATACGCCAACCGTCCACAGTGCCATGCACCACCACCAGACTCTGATCATCCTGCGCACCATCCGTGCCTCATGCTCCTCGCCATACTATAACGCCAGCCAGCACCTCAACGGCGCCCTCTCTGAAAGATGTGTGAGCGCTCTCGTGTCAAATCTCGTGTCAAAAGTGACAATAGGCAAACCCGGCAGGTCATCGCAGACTGGGCGTTCATCAACAAACGCCAAGGCGCAGGGAGGAGAGCCATGAAACAGCATCTGGTAGAGATCAAGGGTTCAACCCTGTTTGACGAGTATCTGCAGAGCATGGGCGTGCCCAGTACGGCTCTCGATCGGGAGCAGGATATCTATCTGCAGGAACGCCACCTGGGAGCCATTCGCCGGGTGCAGGGCGAACTGCGCTTTTATCTGCGTGCCAATGCCCTGAACAAACGGTGATCAGGATCCGGTCACAGAACCCGCAGCAAAGGCGTATTAGACTGGTATCTTCCCCCTTTTGTCGGGAGTGCCCATGAAAGCAAGCGGTCTGGATCGGCTGTTCAAACCCCACTCAATCGCCGTGATCGGCGCCTCGACCGACCCGCTCAAGGCGGGTCATGTGATCGTGCGCCACCTGCTGGCGGGCCAGTTCAAAGGGCCCATCCTCCCCGTCACCCCACGTAACAAGGCCATCGCCGGCGTGCTGGCCTATCCCGATATCGCCAGCCTGCCGCTGACCCCGGATCTCGCCATCATCTGCACCAGACGGGAGCGGGTCCTGCCGTTGCTGGAAGCGCTCGGCCAAAAGGGCGCGGGGGCTGCCATCATACTGGCCGCCGACTTTTCCCCCGAGGAGCGGCTGGAGCTGAAACGGGTCTGCCAACAATATGGCATTCGCCTGCTCGGCCCCAACAGCATGGGGATGCTGCTGCCCGGCCAGGGGATCAACGCCAGCTTTTCCCCTATTGCCGCCAAGCCGGGACAGGTCGCCTTTCTGTCGCAATCCGCCGCCGTCAGCACCACCATTCTGGATTGGGCCAAGCAGCATGAACTGGGCTTTTCCGCCTTCATCTCCCTAGGTGATCACTGCGACATCGACTTCGGCCAGCTGCTGGATCAGCTCTCCCGCGACAGCGTCACCCGCGCCATTTTGATCTATATGGACAAGTTGCACGACGCCCGCCACTTTCTCTCGGCAGCACGGGCAGCCTCGCGCAACAAGCCGATCCTGGTACTGAAAAGCGGGCGCCACGAACCGGCCCACGGTCTCGACAACGTCTATGATGCCGCCATCCGCCGCGCCGGCATGTTGCGGGTACGGGATACCCACGAACTGTTTGCCGCGGTGGAAACACTCAGCCACTCCATGACCCTCAAGGGGGAGCGGCTCGCCATCATCTCCAACGGCCGAGGGCTGGCCAATATGGCGGTGGATGTGCTGCTGGAGCGGGGCGGCAAGCTGGCTCGCCCGCCGCTCGACATCGGCAGCGATGCCACCATCACCACCTATCAGGAGGCGCTGGACAGCGTGTTGCTGGAAGATGGCATCGACGCCATCCTGATCATCCACGCCCCCTCGCTCACAGCACCGAGCGCGCCGCTGGCCAGCCATCTTATCGCCCATTTGAAACAGCACCCCAGAGCGCGCCGTTTCAATATCCTCACCAACTGGGCGGGCGAATACTCGGCGCAGGAGGGGCGTAAACTCTTTACTGAAGCGGGCTTCCCGACCTACCGCACGCCGGAAAGCGCCATGGCGGCCTTCATGCACATGGTGGAATACCGCCGCAACCAGAAGCAACTGATGGAAACCCCGGCATCACTGCACGGCAACCAGCTCAATGTCGAGCTGTGCCAGCAGCTGATCCGCCAGGCGCAAGGCCGCAAACAGCTGAGGCTGGATACTCATCTGGTGCACCCGATTTTGCAAGCCGCAGGTCTCTCGACCCTGCCAACCTGGATCGTCACCGACGCCATCGAGGCGACCCTGACCGCCGAGCAGATCGGCTATCCGGTGGCGGTGAAGCTGCGCTCGCCCGATATCCTGCACAAGTCTGCCGTGCACGGCGTGGTGCTCAATCTGCGTACCTCGGCCGAAGTGGCGCAAGCCGCAGATGCCATTCTGGATCGGGTCAGACAACATGATCCGGGCGCCCGCATCGAAGGCTTGCTGGTGCAGCGGATGGCCCGCCGCAGCGGCGGCCTGGAGCTACGGGTGCGGATCCAGCAAGACGCCATCTTTGGCCCCGTCATCCTGCTGGGGGAATCAGGCGCCGAGCCGCAGGAGATGGTAGCAGCCTTGCCACCGCTCAATCAGGCGCTGGCTCGTTACCAGATCATCGGTGCCCTCAAGAGCCGCAAGATCCGCGAACAGGCCACGCCGGAGCGACTGGATATCGATGCCCTCGGTCAGGTGCTCTGCCAGCTCTCCGAGCTATTGCTCGCCTTTCCGGAGATTCAGGAGCTGGACCTGCACCCGCTACAAGCGTGCGGCACCGAGATGGTGGTACTGGATGCCAGCCTTACGCTGGCTGGCCCCGCCATCCCGACCAGCAACCGACTGGCGATCCGCCCCTATCCTACCGAACTGGAGGAGGGCGCCTGGCTTAAAGATCAGCGCCATATCCTGCTACGCCCGATCCGGCCGGAAGATGAGCCTGCTCACAAGCAGTTCGTACTGCAGGTCTCCGATGAAGACAGGTACAAACGCTTCTTTGCCGATGTGGGCGAGCTGGGCCATGAAGAGCTGGCTCGCATGACCCAGATCGATTACGACCGGGAGATGGCCTTCGTAGCGGTTGGGCAAGATGGCGACCTGCAGGATCAGATCCTCGGCGTGGTACGCGCCATTTCGAGCCCGGACCAGAGCGATGCCGAGTTTGCCATTCTGGTGCGATCGGACTTGAAAGGGGTGGGGCTCGGCAAATTGATGATGGAGAAGATCATCCGTTATGCCAAAGAGCAGGGGATTGGCCAGCTATCCGGCATGACCATGCCCAGCAATCGCGGCATGGTCAACCTCGCCAAACGGCTTGGCTTCAAGATCGACGTGCAAATGGAAGAGGGGGTGGTCAATATGGAACTGCCCTGTAGTCAGCAAGCAGCAGAAGGCTGATTTGACCACCTGCAGAGTCGTTCAAATTGCTGTGAATGAAACTGATAGGGCTCGGATATAGCCAGAAAATGGTAGAAATAACCGGCTATCTGGCACTCTTACTTGGCAGGGAAAAGCCAGATATTGGTGGTTTAAGGCGCTAAAAATACAAAAGCCCGGTTATGAAACCGGGCTTTGTGTTGGTTCTTGCGTACAAATCTGTGGGCCACGGGGCGAAAACCGCCCATAGCAAAAAGGCCTTCCCAATCGGGAAGGCCTTCAAATTAGTGGCGGAGCGGACGGGACTCGAACCCGCGACCCCCGGCGTGACAGGCCGGTATTCTAACCGACTGAACTACCGCTCCGCATTCGGTTAGCTTGCGCTAAATTGTTTGCCGCGTCAGTGAGGTGTCATCCTCGCAGCCAGTGACGTGATTCTTCACATCACCGTTTAATTGCGTGCCTGGCAGTGTCCTACTCTCGCATGGCGAATGCCACACTACCATCGGCGCTACCGCGTTTCACTTCTGAGTTCGGCATGGGATCAGGTGGTTCCACGGCGCTATGGCCGCCAGGCAAATTCTTAATCTAGAAAGCTGACGTGAATAACGACTAGGTCATTATCACTGAATTAGTAGTTCGCTTGGTATCTGTTACAAGCCTTAGAACACTTCTTGGGTGTTGTATGGTTAAGCCTCACGGGTAATTAGTATGGGTTAGCTCAACACATCACTGCGCTTACACACCCCACCTATCAACGTTGTGGTCTCCAACGGCCCTTTAGGACCCTCAAGGGGTCAGGGATGACTCATCTCAGGGCTCGCTTCCCGCTTAGATGCTTTCAGCGGTTATCGATTCCGAACTTAGCTACCGGGCAGTGCCACTGGCGTGACAACCCGAACACCAGAGGTTCGTTCACTCCGGTCCTCTCGTACTAGGAGCAACTCCCTTCAATCATCCAACGCCCACGGCAGATAGGGACCGAACTGTCTCACGACGTTCTGAACCCAGCTCGCGTACCACTTTAAATGGCGAACAGCCATACCCTTGGGACCGACTTCAGCCCCAGGATGTGATGAGCCGACATCGAGGTGCCAAACACCGCCGTCGATATGAACTCTTGGGCGGTATCAGCCTGTTATCCCCGGAGTACCTTTTATCCGTTGAGCGATGGCCCTTCCATTCAGAACCACCGGATCACTATGACCTACTTTCGTACCTGCTCGACCTGTCCGTCTCGCAGTTAAGCTGGCTTATGCCATTGCACTAACCTCCTGATGTCCGACCAGGATTAGCCAACCTTCGTGCTCCTCCGTTACTCTTTGGGAGGAGACCGCCCCAGTCAAACTACCCACCAGGCACTGTCCGCGAGCCCGATTCAGGGCCCTGCGTTAGAACATCAAACATACAAGGGTGGTATTTCAAGGACGGCTCCAGCGCAACTGGCGTCACGCCTTCAAAGCCTCCCACCTATCCTACACATGTAGGTTCAATGTTCAGTGCCAAGCTGTAGTAAAGGTTCACGGGGTCTTTCCGTCTAGCCGCGGGTACACCGCATCTTCACGGCGAATTCGATTTCACTGAGTCTCGGGTGGAGACAGCATGGCCATGGTTACACCATTCGTGCAGGTCGGAACTTACCCGACAAGGAATTTCGCTACCTTAGGACCGTTATAGTTACGGCCGCCGTTTACCGGGGCTTCGATCAAGAGCTTCGCTTGCGCTAACCCCATCAATTAACCTTCCGGCACCGGGCAGGTGTCACACCCTATACGTCCACTTTCGTGTTTGCAGAGTGCTGTGTTTTTGATAAACAGTCCCAGCCATCTGGTCACTGCGACTCCCAACTGCTCCATCCGCAAGGGACTTCACTGTCAGGAGCGAACCTTCTCCCGAAGTTACGGTTCTATTTTGCCTAGTTCCTTCACCCGAGTTCTCTCAAGCGCCTTGGTATTCTCTACCCGACCACCTGTGTCGGTTTGGGGTACGATGACTTGTAATCTGAAGCTTAGAGGCTTTTCCTGGAAGCAGGGCATCAATGGCTTCCACACCGTAGTGTGTTCGTCTCGTGTCTCAGTGTTGTGTCTCCGGATTTGCCTGGAAACACCACCTACGCACTTTCACCAGGACAACCGTCGC
>NZ_CP077237.1:2345000-2420000 GCF_019047085.1 Aeromonas sp. FDAARGOS 1404 | reverse complement strand
ACGCCTCTTGCCAGGTGGCGTAGTGTCCGTGGGTCAGCAAGGCGACAAAGCAGATCATCACCAGGGTCGCCTGAATGGCCAGGAACACCTTGAGTTCAGAATCGTAAAGGTAGCGACCGAGCCGCACCGGGCGGTGAGAGAAGACGGTAAAGTGGAGCGCAAAGTTCACGCTGGCCAGCAGCAGGAACACCACGGTAATCAGGTTGATGACCGGACTGTTGAAGAAACCGATGCTGGCATCGTGAGTGGAGAAGCCACCGACCGACAGCGTCGAGAACGAATGGCACACTGCATCGAACAGCGTCATTCCGGCGAGCCAGTAGGCCAGCGCACAGAGTGCGGTGAGCAGCAGATAGATGAACCAGAGCGCCTTGGCCGTTTCGGCGATGCGCGGCGTCACCTTGGTATCCTTCACTGGCCCCGGGATCTCGGCGCGATAGAGCTGCATGCCCCCGATACCCAGCAGTGGCAGAATGGCCACCGCCAGTACGATGATCCCCATCCCCCCCAGCCACTGCAGCAACTGGCGATAGAACAGAAACGCCTTGGGCAGATTATCGAGCCCGGTCAGTACCGTTGCGCCTGTGGTGGTCAGGCCGGAAAAAGATTCGAAGAAGGCCTCCGAGACCGACATGTCCGGCACATCGCTCATGATGAAGGGCACAGCCCCCACACTGCCCAGCACGGTCCAGAACAGCACCACAATCAGAAAGCCCTCTTTCGAGCGCATCTCCTTCTTGTGGTAACGATTGGGAAACCAGAGCACCACGCCGAGCAGCAGGGCGATCAGAAAAGAGCTGACGAACTCGGCACCACCACCATCCCGATAGCCAAAGGCCACCAGTGCAGGCAACAGCATGGTCGAGCTGAACAGCGCAACCAGCAGGCCAACAATGCGAATAATGCTCAGAATGTGCATTACAGCTCCCTTTCCCCAATTAAAGAGCGATGGATTCTAGCCATCTAAGGGACTGAGGGATACCCGCCCATGAGTCCGGTCGGTCAATTCACGGTCCACCTGAGCCCAAACCGAGGACTCCCACGCCACCTGCAAGGTGACCTGCTGACCGTAATCCGCCGCCAGCAATTCGCCATTATGGCTGCTGATCAGCGACTCGACCGTCCCCATGTCACCGTAATCGCAGTGAATGAGAGAGGGAGTGCGCGGCACCTTGAGCAGGGTGGGCAACTGCTTGAGGGCGGCACCGACACCGCCTCCATAAGCTTTGACCAGCCCACCGGTACCAAGCTGGATGCCGCCGTAGTAACGCACTACCACGGCGCAGATTTCACCGATCCCCGACCCCATCAGTTGGGCCAGGATCGGCTTGCCCGCCGTACCGGACGGTTCGCCATCATCGCTGAAGCCATAGACTTGGCTATCTTGCGGCGCACCCGCCACAAACGCCCAGCAGTGGTGGCGAGCGGTCGGATGTTGGCGCTTGATCTCGTTGACCCACCCCTTGGCCGCCTCGACGGTCGGGGTGTGGGCGATCAGGGTAATGAAGCGGCTCTTCTTTATCTCTTCGGTCAACTCCAGCGGGGCAGCTGGAATGGAGTACGCTGCCGCCATCAGAGTCCTGCTTGTCTGGTCATGTTCTCCACCCCGTTGGCGTGCAGCACCACGTTGTCTTCGATGCGGATGCCGCCGAACGGCCGCAGCGCCTCCACCTTGTTCCAGTTGACCCGTTTGCCCTGTTCGCCCTGACGCAGCGGCTCCAGCAAACTGTCGATGAAGTAGAGCCCCGGCTCGATGGTGAACACCTGACCCGCCTCCATCACCCGGGTGCAGCGCAGATAGGGAAACAGCTCGGGCGCCGCCAAGTGGGTTCCGCGCTCATCCTGCATGAAACCACCCGCATCGTGTACCTGTAAACCGAGGAAATGGCCGAGGCCGTGAGGGAAGAAGACGTTGGTCACTCCGGTGTTGATCATCTCGTCCACCGACATATCCACCAACTCGGTCGCTTGCAGCAGGCGCGCCAGCTTGTGGTGCATCTGCAGGTGCAGCTCGCTGTAGCGGCGACCCGGCTTGATCTCCTTGATGATCTCATGCTGCTGCTCGTCGAGGGCAGCAATCAGATCGGCAAACTCGCCACGCCGCCACGCCCAGGTGCGGGTGATGTCGGAGGCATAACCATGAAAATCGACGCCGGCATCGATCAGGAAGGAGTGGCGCTCCGCATCCGGCACCCGCAAGGCGGACAAATGGGTGTAGTGAAGGATGGCCGCATTGCGGTTGATGGCGACGATATTGCCGTAGGGCGCCTCATTGGCTCCCTGCCCGACCGCCTTCATGTAGGCCAGATTAATCTCGAACTCGCTCGCCCCCGCCATAAAGGAGTCCTTGGCGGCGATATGGCCGCGCACCCCAATCCGGTTCGCCTCGCGCAGACACTCCAGCTCGTAGGGGGTCTTGTAGGCGCGGTGATAGTGCAGGTAGTTGAGCACCGCCTCCGGATTGGGCTGGGTCAGCCCCAGCAGCTCGGCCACTTCCAGATGGCTCCCCAGATAGGCCCACTCCTGCTTGTTGGCAGGTAGATGGTCGGCCACCTGTTCCGGCCGGGTCAGGAAACGAATATCGAAGAACTCGACCCAGAAGGCATTGGGCAGATCCGCCACCTTGTGCCAGAAATCCACCGGGCGGTAGAACAGCAGGATTGGTTTGTTCACCCCGTCCACCAGCAACCAGCAGTGGGAATTGTCCAGCACCGGCAACCAGGCTTTGAAGTGTGGGTTTACCTTGAACGGGTAATCCTGATCATCGAGGAAGATGCGGTGAGTCTGGCCGGAGTGGATGGCCAGTCCGCTGAGCCCCTGTTGTTGCAGAATGTCGCGGGTGCGCTGCTGCAAGGTATCGAGGTGCTGGGCAAAAAGTTGGCTGTAGCTGCTCATGGCGTCCTGCTCCGAGGTGAATGTGATTGCAGCATAACATCAAGCGCTTGGCGGCTCGACCCGTCAAGCTGCCGCTTCGCGAGGTAACGCATACGTTACAAACGTGTTTGTTATCAACATAAAACCAATCATTAACAAATCAAAAACAATTCAATACACTGCCGGTAGATACATGAAGTCAGGGATTACTCATGGACAACCTCTGCCTGTGGCAACCGGATCCGCTCGGGATGCAGCAATCCAACCTCTACCGTTTTATGGCGGAGGTGAACCGTTTCCACGGCTTGCAGTTGCAGAACTACCCGCAGCTTTATCAATGGTCGGTGGAGAAGACCACCCGTTTCTGGCCGCTGGTATGGCAGCACTGCGGCGTCAAGGGCGAGCTCGGCAACATAGTGGCGGAGAACCGTCAGGATATGCAGCGCACCCGCTGGTTCCCCGATAGCTGCCTCAACTTCGCCGAAAACCTGCTGCGCCGTCAGGACGAGAGCCCGGCTATCATCTCCCGCATCGAAGGTAGCCCAAGCCGCACCCTGAGCTGGGGTGAACTGAGTGATCAGGTTGCCCGGCTGGCTCAGTGGCTGCGTCATCAGGGGATTGGTCGTGGCGATGTGGTCGCCGCCTACCTGCCCAATATTCCGGAAACCGTGGTTGCCATGCTGGCAACCACCAGCATCGGGGCGATCTGGACCTCCACCAGCCCCGACTTTGGCGAGGCCAGCGTGGTAGAGCGCTTCGGCCAGACCCGGCCGCGAGTGCTGTTTGCGGTGGATGGCTATCGCTACAACGGCAAAGCTATCGACATTCAACAGAAGGTCGCCAGCGTGGTGAGCCAGATCGGCAGCATAGAGCAGACGGTGATGATCCCCCTGCTCGGCAACCCGCTGCAGCTTGGTCATGACTGGCAGCAAGTGCTGGCGAGCCAGTCGGACGCCAGCCTCCAGTTCGAGCCCATGGCTTTCAACGACCCGCTCTACATCCTCTACTCCTCCGGCACCACCGGCAAACCCAAGTGCATCGTGCACGGCATCGGCGGCACCCTGCTGCAACACCTGAAAGAACACCAGCTGCACTGCGACATCAAACCGGGGGAGCGGATCTTCTACTTCACCACCTGCGGCTGGATGATGTGGAACTGGCTGGTGAGCGCCCTCGCCTCCGGCGCAACTCTGGTGCTCTACGATGGCTCGCCATTTTACCCGGACGGCAACGTGCTGTGGGATCTCGCCCGCGATGAGCAGGTCAGCTTGTTCGGCACTTCGGCCAAGTATCTCGATGCGTTGCACAAACAAGGCTATGCCCCTATCAAGACCCACGATTTGCCGCACTTGCGGCTGATCTGCAGCACCGGCTCTGTGCTGTCGCCGGAAGGATTCGACTACGTCTACCAGCAGATAAAGCAGGATGTGCAGCTCAGCTCCATCTCAGGCGGCACCGACATCTGCTCCTGCTTCGTCATTGGCAACCCGCTCAGCCCCGTCTATCGCGGCGAGAGCCAGGGGCGTGGCCTCGGTCTCGCGGTGCAGGTGTTCAACGAAGCGGGCCAGCCGGTGCAGGGGGAGAAGGGCGAACTGGTCTGTACCAAGCCGTTCCCGGCCCAGCCCATCTACTTCTGGGGTGACGAGAATGGCGACAAGTACCATGCCGCCTACTTCGAACGGTTCGACAACATCTGGTGCCACGGCGACTGGATCGAGCTGACCCCGACTGGCGGCATTCTGTTCTACGGCCGCTCCGACGCCACCCTCAACCCGGGCGGCGTGCGCATCGGCACCAGCGAGATCTACCGCTACGTCGAACAGCTCGACGAGGTGGAGGAGAGCATCGTCATCGGCCAGCAGTGGCAGCAGGACGAGCGGGTGGTGCTGTTCGTCAAGCTCAAGGCGGGCTGCAAGCTGGATGAGCCGCTGCGCGAGCGGATCCGCCAGCAAATAAAGCAACACTGCACCGCCCGCCACGTGCCCGCCCGCATCCTGCAGGTGGATGCCATCCCCCGCACCAAGTCCGGCAAGATCGTCGAACTGGCGGTGCGGGAGGTGGTGCACAACAGGCCGGTCAACAATACACATGCCCTCGCCGATCCCGAGGTACTGAACCAGTATCGCAACCGGCCGGAACTGGCCAGTTGATAACAAACTCATATTCATCCGAGGCGCCGCAAGGCGCCTCTCTTTTGCCCGTTTTGTGATGAGGAGCTTTTACTCGAGAACTGTTAAACAAATGTTTTAAATAGGTGTTGAAAATGTCTCCTTTTGGATCAATAGTGAGCCTCGCCCCCTGCTGGGGATAAAGGAGCACCACTCCCCACTGAGTGGGAACAAGGAGACACTCTCATGATCTACCAAGGCGAAACCCTGTCGGTCAGCTACCTCGAAAACGGCATCGCCGAGCTGAGGTTTGATGCCCCGGGTTCAGTCAACAAGCTGGATCGCGCTACCCTGCTCTCCCTGAGCGAAGCGATCGCCGCATTACAACAAGAACGTGAACTAAAAGGTCTGATCCTCACCTCCGGCAAAGACGCCTTTATCGTCGGTGCCGACATTACCGAATTCCTGGAACTGTTCGATCTGCCGCAAGAAGATCTGCTCGGCTGGCTGAAAAAGGCCAACGACATCTTCAATGCCATCGAAGATCTGCCGGTTCCGACCCTCTCTGCCATCAAGGGTCACGCTCTGGGCGGCGGCTGCGAGACCATCCTCTCCACTGACTTCCGTCTGGCCGACACCAGCGCCAAGATTGGCCTGCCCGAGACCAAACTCGGCATCATGCCGGGCTTTGGCGGCACCGTCCGTCTGCCGCGAGTGATCGGCGCCGACAACGCGCTCGAGTGGATCACCACCGGCAAGGATTACCGTGCCGATGACGCCCTCAAGCTGGGAGCCATCGACGCCGTGGTTGCGCCAGAGGCACTGCAGAGCGCTGCACTGCAGATGATCAAGGACGCCATCGCGGGCAAACTGGACTGGCAGAGCCGTCGCACCGCCAAAAAAGCGCCGCTGCGCCTCTCCAAACTGGAAGCCATGATGAGCTTCACCACCGCCGCCGGCATGGTTGCCGCCGTGGCGGGCAAACACTATCCGGCACCGATGACGGCGGTGAAAACCGTCGAGGCCGCCGCAGGTATGGGCCGTGACGAAGCGCTGGTTGTTGAAGCACAGGGCTTCATCAAGCTGGCCAAAACCGACGTGGCCAAGGCGCTGGTCGGTATCTTCCTGAATGATCAGCACATCAAGGCGCTGGCCAAGAAGGCGGCCAAGCAGGCAAGCAAGGCCACTGGCCACGCCGCCGTACTGGGTGCCGGCATCATGGGGGGCGGCATCGCCTACCAGTCTGCCAGCAAGGGCATTCCGGCGGTGATGAAGGATATCAACGAGAAGGCGCTGGCACTTGGCATGGGCGAAGCCACCAAGCTGCTCAACGGCCAGCTCGAAAAGGGCCGCATCGATGGCATCAAGATGGGCCAGGTGCTCTCAGCCATCACTCCGACCCTCAGCTATGACAACGTCAAGCATGTGGACGTCGTGGTCGAAGCCGTGGTCGAGAATCCCAAGGTGAAAGCCGCCGTACTGGGCGAAGTGGAAGGGATCATTGGCGAAGACGCCGTGCTCGCCAGCAACACCTCCACCATCCCCATCTCCCTGCTGGCCAAGGGGCTGAAGCGCCCGCAGAACTTCTGCGGCATGCACTTCTTCAACCCGGTGCACCGCATGCCACTGGTGGAGATCATCCGCGGCGAGCAAACCTCCGATGAAACCATCAACCGCGTGGTGGCCTATGCCGCCGCCATGGGCAAGTCCCCTGTGGTGGTCAACGATTGCCCGGGCTTCTTCGTCAACCGGGTGTTGTTCCCCTACTTCTTCGGCTTCAACAAGCTGGTCGCCGATGGTGCTGACTTCGCGGCCGTCGACAAGGTGATGGAGAAGGAGTTCGGCTGGCCCATGGGCCCCGCCTACCTGCTGGACGTGGTTGGCATCGACACCGGTCACCATGCCGGTGACGTGATGGCGCAGGGCTTCCCGGCACGCATGAGCAAGGAAGGCCGTACCGCCATCGACGTTATGTACGAAGTGAACCGCTTCGGTCAGAAGAACGGCAAGGGCTTCTACGCCTACGAGCAGGACAAGAAGGGCAAGCCGAAGAAGGTGGCCGACGCCGCCAGCTACGAGCTGCTGGCCCCCATTGCCAAGCCGAAACAGGATTTCGACAAGGACGCCATCATCGCTCGCATGATGATCCCGATGATCAACGAGGTGGTGCTCTGTCTGGAAGAGGGCATAGTCGCCACGCCAGCCGAAGCCGACATCGCACTGGTCTACGGTCTGGGCTTCCCTCCCTTCCGCGGCGGCGTGTTCCGCTATCTGGACACTATCGGTCTGGATCGCTACGTGGCCATGGCCGACCAGTATGCCGACTTGGGCCCGCTCTACCGCGTCAGCGACCGCTTACGCGAGATTGCCGCCCAGGGCAAAACCTTCTACTGATTGCGGAAAGGAGATCCATTCATGAAAGACGTAGTCATTGTCGACTGTATCCGGACCCCGATGGGCCGGTCCAAGGGCGGCGCCTTCCGCAACGTGCGTGCAGAAGATCTGTCCGCGCACCTGATGAAATCCATCCTGCTGCGCAACCCCAACCTCGACCCGAACGAGATCGAGGATATCTACTGGGGCTGCGTACAGCAGACCCTGGAGCAGGGCTTCAACATCGCCCGCAACGCCGCGCTGCTGGCCGGCATTCCGAAGCAGGTAGGGGCGGTTACCGTCAACCGCCTGTGTGGCTCCTCCATGCAGGCGCTGCACGACGCCTCCCGCGCCATTCAGGTAGGTGATGGGGATATCTTCATCATCGGCGGCGTCGAGCATATGGGTCACGTGCCGATGAGCCACGGCGTTGACTTCCATCCCGGCATGGCCAAGTCGGTGGCGAAAGCCTCCGGCATGATGGGGCTGACCGCCGAGATGCTCGGCAAGCTGCACGGCATCAGCCGCCAGCAGCAGGACGAGTTTGCCGCCCGCTCCCATCGCCGCGCTCACGCAGCAACCGTGGAAGGGCGTTTTGCCAAGGAGATCGTCGGGCTGGAAGGCCACGACGCCAGCGGCGCCCGCTTCTTCTACGACTATGACGAGGTGATTCGCCCGGAGACCACGGTCGAAACCCTGAGCCAGCTGCGCCCGGTGTTTGACCCGGTCAACGGCACCGTCACCGCCGGCAGCTCCTCGGCGCTGTCCGATGGCGCCGCCGCCATGCTGGTGATGAGCGCGGATCGCGCCAAGGCACTCGGCCTCACGCCGCGCGCCAAGGTACGTGCCATGGCCATCGCCGGCTGTGACGCCGCCATCATGGGTTACGGCCCGGTGCCGGCCACCCAGAAGGCGCTCAAGCGTGCCGGTCTGACTGTCGGTGATATCGACCTGTTCGAGCTGAACGAGGCATTTGCCGCCCAGTCCCTGCCCTGCGTGAAGGATCTGGGTCTGCAGGATCAGGTGGACGAGAAGGTGAACCTGAACGGCGGCGCCATTGCGCTGGGTCACCCGCTTGGCTGCTCCGGCGCCCGCATCTCCACCACCCTCATCAATCTGATGGAGGAGAAGGATGCCACCCTGGGGGTTGCCACCATGTGTATCGGTCTGGGCCAGGGCATCGCCACCGTGTTTGAACGGGTGTGATAACCAGCCGGATCGACGGGATGCACTACTGAGAGTTGTCCCTTTTCGGGGCCAGTCTGACTGGCCCCTTTTCAAGTCTGTGACGATCGCCACACGGGGTGCTCGTCAGTGGTCAGAAGCTGTCTGTTGGCCGTCCCGTTTGGGTCGGCCTTTTTTCGTTTTAATCTTATCAATAGGCTGTTATTGCCTTAAACCTCACATTAGATAGGGGGCTTGCTTGCTTTTTACTCCCCCGACAGGTTCAATCTGCACAAAAAAATGGGTGGATGCACATACATATGTCAATGAGCAAACAACTGCTGATCGTCGATGACGACCAAGAGATCCGCGAGCTGCTCAATGAGTACCTGACCCGGGCGGGCTTTCAGGTATTGACGGCGGCGGAGGGCAACGAGATGCGTCAGCAACTCGCCCAGCACAGCCCGGACCTGATTATTCTGGACATCATGATGCCCGGCGAGGACGGTTTTACCCTCTGCCAGCAGATCCGTCGTGACTCCCAGGTGCCCATCATCATGCTGACCGCCGCCTCCGACGAAGCGGATCGGGTGATCGGCCTGGAACTCGGCGCCGATGACTATATCGCCAAGCCGTTCAGCCCCCGTGAACTGCAGGCCCGCATCAAGGCACTGCTGCGCCGCGCCGAATTCCGCCAGCCGGAAAAAGAGAAAGAGCCGAGCCGCCGCCTGCGTTTTGCCGAGTGGACCCTCGACACCCTGAGCCACCAGCTGACCCATGACGATGGCAGCCTGCTGGATCTCTCCGGCAGCGATGCCATGCTGCTCGGCATGTTCCTGCAACAGCCCGGCGTGGTGCTGGATCGGGACACCATCTCGGATGCCACCCGCGGCCGCGAAAGTCTGCCGATGGAGCGCGGCATCGACGTACAGATCAGCCGTCTGCGCCAGAAGCTGGGCGACAACGGCAAGAGCCCGCGCATCATCAAGACCATTCGCGGCAGTGGCTACATGCTGATTGCCGAGGTGCACGAGCTGCCATGAGCAACAAGTGGTCCTGGGGGGCGCTGGTGCCCCGCTCCCTGTTGTCACGGATGATCCTGCTGCTGTTGCTGGCCATCCTGCTCTCCCAGACCATTCTGACCGGCATCTGGATGCAGCAGATCCAGAAGCGGGAACTGGAGGGGATGCTCAGCACCACCCGCAACCTCGCCATGTCTGCCGCCTCCACCGTCAACTTCTTCAAATCCCTGCCGCTGCAGTACCGCCATATCGCGCTGGACCAGCTGCGCAACATGGGGGGCAGCCGCTTCTTCGTCTCGCTCAACGAGGAAGAGATCCACATCAACGCCATCCCCGACAGCGAACGCAAGACGCAGGTGCTGGAGGAAGTTCAGGGAGTGCTGACCCGCAAGCTCTCCGACGCCATGGCGATCAAGGTGGACTTCTCCCGACCCGATGACCTCCACGTCTTCAACAACGACACCTTGCTGGCGGATCTCCCCTCCTCCTGGGCCCGCTACACCCTGTCGCTGGAACCGCTCAATCCACCGGTACTGGTGACCCAGATCGAGATTGAAAAGGGGGAGTGGCTCTATCTGGCGGCCCTGCTGCCCGCTCCCTACATGACGCTGGATGACACCGTCATGCCAAGCAACCAGGTGCGCTTCATCGCCCTGATGACGGTGTTCCTCTGCTTCTTCACCTTTATGCTGGTGCGCTGGCAGACCCGGCCGCTGCGCCGTCTCGCCAAGGCGGCGGTGAATCTCGGCAAGGATATTGATCAGCCTTCGCTCAAGGAGGAAGGAGCGTCGGAAATCGTGGCGGCGACCCGCGCCTTCAATATCATGCAGCACCGGATCCGCCGCTATATCGACGATAGAGAGCGGCTGTTCAGCTCGATTTCCCACGACCTCAAGACCCCCATCACCCGGCTGCGGCTACGGGTCGAACTGCTCGATGACGAGGTACAGATCGCCAAGTTCAACAAGGATCTCGACGAGCTGGAGCTGATGGTGAAAGGGGCGCTGCAGACGGTCAAAGAGACCGACATTCACGAGAATATCGAGGAGATCGACATCAACGCCCTGCTGGAGCAGATGGCGGAGTCGATGAACCTGCACGACGAGCGGCTGACCATCGAAGGCCACTGCAAGTGGCCCTATCGCGGCAAGCTACTGGCGCTCAAGCGCTGCATCGGCAATCTGGTAGACAACGGCATCAAGTACGGTCAGAAGGTGCGCATCATCATCATGGATGACGAGGAGATGCTGATCCTCTTCATCATGGATGAGGGCCCCGGTCTGCCGGACGATCAGTTCGAGCGCATCTTCGAACCCTATTACCGGCTCAGCACCGATCAGGCCGGCACCGGCCTCGGTCTTGGCATCGCCCGCAACATTGCCCACGCCCACGGCGGCGATCTGGTGCTGGAAAACCGTCCGCAAGGTGGCCTGCAGGCCACGCTCTCCCTACCAAGGCAGTAACCTTATGAAGTGGTTGTCTTTTTCTGTCATCGCCCTGCTCTCTGCTCCCGTTGCCGCCTCCCAGGTGGAGGTACTGCACTGGTGGACGTCCGGCGGCGAAGCGAAAGCGGTCGAAGTGCTCAAATCCGAGTGGACCAAACAGGGCAACCAGTGGAACGACTTCGCGGTACAGGGCGGCGGCGGCAAGAGTGCCATGACGGTATTGAAGAGCCGGGCACTGGCGGCCAACCCGCCCGAAGCAGCTCACCTCAAGGGCTATGAACTCAAGGAGTGGGCCGGGCTCGGCTTCCTGCGCGATCTCACCCCCATGGCCGAACACCTCGGCTGGTACAGCCAGATGCCGCCCATGGTACGGGCCACCCTCAGCCAGAATGGCGCCCTGATGGCGGTGCCCACCGGCATCCACCGGGTCAACTGGCTGTGGCTAAACCGCAAGATCTTCGAGCGCAACAAGCTGACTCCACCCACCGACTGGGCCCAGTTTGTCACCGTCGCCGACCAGCTTAAAAAACGGGGCATCACCCCGCTCGCCATCGGCAACGAGCCCTGGCAGCTGGCGGTACTGTTTGAAACGGTGGCGCTCGGTGAGGGGGGTAAAGAATTCTATCGCAAGGCGTTCCTCGAGCAGGACAGCGCCACCCTGACCGGCCCCGACATGGTGCGGGTGTTGACCCGTTTCCAGCAGCTGCGTGCCTATGTGCCGCAAAAATACGCCGGTCTGAAGTGGCATCAGGCCACCAATCTGCTGGAGAGCGGTGGCGCCGCCATGCAGGTGATGGGCGACTGGGTGAAAGGGGAGCTGAGCGCGGGCAACTACCGGCCGGGTGAGGATATCGCCTGCCTGCCGAGCCCGGGCAGCGCCGGACTGTTCAGCTACAACCTCGACTCCATCGCCATGTTCAAACAGCGGGATCCGGCCCAGCTTCAGGCGCAGGGCGATCTGGCCCAACTGCTGATGACGCCGCAATTTCAGGAGGAGTTCAATCGGGTGAAGGGGTCGATCCCGGCGCTGACCAATCCCGACATGAGCAAGTTCGACCGCTGCGCCGTACGCTCCTATCAGGATTTCCTGCTGGCGGAAAAGCAGGACAACCTGCTGCCCAGCATGGCGGAAGGGATGGCGACGCCGACCAATATGCGGCAGGCGATCCTCGATGTGCTGAGCAACTTCTTCAACGACCCCAAGGCCAACCCGGAGCAGACGGCGCTGCATCTGGAGCGGGCGATGCGCTCGACCCGCTGATCCGGGCACATTGCCAAACGGCAGAAATGACAAAGGCGGAATTGCTCCGCCTTTGTTGTTGAATCGTCATCCGATTCAGGATTGATCGTTCTCGTCCTCATCCTCGTCATAGTAATCGCTGAGCTCGATCCAGAGCCCCAACCCGACCATCACCATAGAGCCGAACCAGGTACCGGTATTCCCGATCGGGCTGCCCATCACTATCATGGCGAAGGACAAGAACCCCATGCCTGCATAGGCCTGTAATCTGCCGTAGGAGACCTGCATATTCACCTCCTTGTTGAATATGGTTCAATTTTTATATTACTCGTCCGGCGCAAGCTGGATAGGGCCGAATAACATTTCGGTTACATATGCTGGTTGATGGGGCGTTTGTTTGATTATTTTTTAGCCCTGAGTATCATTGGCAGCCGAATAGGTTGAAGGTTGATAATAGATGAGTGATTTATTCTGCGATGCGACCCACGAGTTGGACGCAATCGGGCTTCGTTGCCCGGAACCCGTTATGATGGTTCGCAAGAAAGTGCGGCTGATGGCGGATGGCGAGACCCTGCTGGTCAGCGCCGACGATCCTTCAACCACCCGCGACATCCCCAGTTTCTGCCGCTTTATGGATCACACCCTGGTCGCCAGCGAGACAGAGCAGGCCCCCTACCGCTATCTGATCCGCAAGGGTCAATAAGCCCCCGTACCGGAGCACTCCATGACAACCATTACCCGAATCGGCACCACCCAGCGTTGGTCAGACGTGGTCATCCACAATGGCACCCTCTACGTGGTGGAAGTGCCCGTCAGCGAAGAGGCCGACATCCACCAGCAGACCCGCGAAGTGCTGGCAAGCCTGCAGCGCCTGCTGGAAGCCAACGGCTCCGGCGTAGACAAAATTCTGATGGCCAACATCTATCTCAAAGACATTCAGGACATCGCCGCCTTCAACGAGCAGTGGGATGCCTGGATCCCGGCAGGCACCGCACCGGTCCGCGCCTGCGTACAGGCCCGCCTCGCCCACGAAGGCTATAAGGTCGAAGTGCAGCTGACAGCGGCTGTCTAAGAGGCGCTTATCCCCCTCATCCCCGCCCCTTCTCCCACGAGGGGAGAAGGGAGCAAACAACAAGGCGTCATTGCTCGCCACGGCGCCAATAGAAAGGCCCCGCCATTACTGGCGGGGCCTTTTCGTTACCGAGACCTGAACGACTTAGGCGGTCGGGGTCAGGGTAATGGTCACGCGGCGGTTCTGGGCTTTGCCAGCGGCGGTGCTGTTGGTAGCAACCGGCTGATCCGGGCCCACGCCGGTGGTGGAGATGCGGCTACCTGCTACGCCCTGACCAATCAGCTGGGCGGCAACGGCATCGGCACGATCGCGGGAGAGCTTCATGTTCAGATCGCGGGAACCGGTACTGTCGGTGTGACCGACCACGTTCAGGCGGGTCTTGTCGAACTCGGCAACCACCATGGCCACGCCGGAGAGGGTGTTGGCACCGGCCGCTTTCAGCTGGGAGCTGGAGCTGTCAAAGGTGACGTTGTTCGGCATGTTGAGGATCAGCTCATTGCCATTGCGGGTCACGCTGACGCCGGTGCCCTGCAGCTTCTCGCGCAGCTTGGCTTCCTGCACGTCCATGTAGTAGCCGATACCGCCACCCAGCGCCGCGCCGGCAGCAACGCCGGTCAGGATGCCCTTCTTGCGGTCACCCTTGCTGGAGGAGAGCGCACCTACGGCCGCACCGGCAGCGGCGCCAGCCAGCGCGCCCCAGGCACCTTTGGAGGTCTGGGATTCACCTGTGTAGGGGTTGGTGGTACAGCCGCTCAGGGCAACGGTCAGTGCCAGAGCAGGCACCAGGATCTTGGCTCGCATGAAAAAACCTCTGTGAAAACAATCCGGCACCATGCCGGGGGCCGGATTGTAACGCGCTGGCACGCCATTGTCTGACGCAAGCCTGAACAGATGGCGAGAGTGGTGTTTTTTTGGGCAATCGGCGGGTTGTCAGCGCGGTAACTGACACTCGGCGTGGCAAGGACAGCTGACCAGATGATCGTTCACCATCCCCACCGCCTGCATAAAGGCGTAACAGATGGTGCTGCCGACGAAGTTGAAGCCGAGCTTCTTGAGCGCTTTCGACATGGCATCTGACTCCGGCGAGATCGCCGGAATATCGCCATTGCCCTGCCGCTGGTTGACGATGGGGGCGCCGCCCACAAAGCCCCACAGGTAGTCGGCGAAGTCGATCCCCTGCTCCTGCAACGCCAGATAAGCACGGGCATTTCTGATGATCGACTGCACCTTGAGTCGGTTGCGGATAATGCCGCTGTCCTGCATCAACCGCTCTACATCCTGCTCGTCGAACCGGGCAATCTGCACCGGATCAAAGTCCGCATAGGCGCGGTAATAGCTCTCGGTGCGCTTGAGGATGGTGATCCACGACAGCCCCGCCTGCTGACCGTCGAGGCAGAGCTTGGCAAACAGCTCGCGGGCGTCATAGACCGGCCTGCCCCACTGTTTGTCATGGTATTCAATGTATTCCGGGTCTTTGGTCACCCAGGCGCAGCGCAGTTCCATTTCCTCTCCCTCGTTATTTCAGCGGTGTACCCGACCCTACCCACTCTACAGGCGGCACTGCTCACATCATATACCGGACATCCCGCCCGACCAGCCACAGCGCAGCACCATCCCGTGAATCCGCTGCAATTTCGCCTATTATCCGACCATGCCAGACGGTATACTCCCTCGGTTCACATTCAGCAAATCTTGCTCTGATTTTCACTTCGCGCGAAAAAAATTATGCAAAAATTCGATGTCAAAACCTTTCAGGGCCTGATCCTGCAGCTGCAGGACTATTGGTCCCGCCAGGGCTGTACCATCATTCAGCCGCTGGATATGGAAGTGGGTGCCGGTACTTCCCACCCCATGACCTGTCTGCGTGCCCTGGGCCCGGAGCCCATCGCCTGCGCTTACGTGCAACCGTCCCGCCGTCCGACCGACGGCCGCTACGGTGAAAACCCGAACCGCCTGCAGCACTACTACCAGTTCCAGGTGATCATCAAGCCTTCCCCCGACAACATTCAGGAACTCTATCTGGGCTCCCTGAAAGAGCTGGGCATGGATCCTGAAATCCATGACATCCGCTTCGTGGAAGACAACTGGGAAAACCCGACTCTGGGTGCCTGGGGTCTGGGTTGGGAAGTGTGGCTGAACGGCATGGAAGTGACCCAGTTCACCTACTTCCAACAGGTTGGCGGCCTCGAGTGCAAGCCGGTCACCGGCGAGATCACCTACGGTCTCGAGCGTCTGGCCATGTACATTCAGGGCGTGGACAGCGTCTACGATCTGGTCTGGTCTGACGGCCCGCTGGGCAAGACCACATACGGCGACGTGTTCCACCAGAACGAAGTGGAGCAATCCACCTACAACTTCGAACACGCCGATGTGGAGTTCCTGTTCCACTGCTTCGAGCAGTACGAGAAGGAAGCCCAGAATCTGCTGGCACTGGAAAAACCGCTGCCGCTGCCTGCCTACGAGCGCATCCTGAAAGCCGCTCACTCCTTCAACCTGCTGGATGCCCGCAAGGCCATCTCGGTCACCGAGCGTCAGCGCTACATCCTGCGCATTCGCACCCTGACCAAGGCCGTGGCAGAGGCATACTACGCCTCCCGCGAAGCGCTGGGCTTCCCTATGTGTCAGCGCAGTGAGAACAAGCAAGGTTAAGGAACGGACATGGCACAACATACATTTCTGGTAGAGATCGGTACTGCTGAGCTGCCGCCCAAAGCCCTGCGCTCCCTGGCCGAAGCCTTTGCCGACAACTTCAAAGCCGAACTGACCAAGGCCGATCTGGCCTTCGGCGACGTCGAGTGGTTTGCTTCACCGCGCCGTCTGGCGCTGAAGGTAAGCGAGCTGGCTGGCGAACAGCCGAGCAAGAGCGTCGAGAAGCGCGGCCCGGCCGTGGCGCAGGCGTTCGATACCGAAGGCAAGCCGACCAAGGCTGCCGAAGGCTGGGCCCGTGGCAACGGCATCACCGTTGAGCAGGCCGAGCGTCTGGTCACCGACAAGGGTGAGTGGCTGGTTCACACCGCCAAGGTCGAAGGCCGTCCGGCCGTCGATCTGCTGGGCGAGCTGGTTAGCCAAGCACTGGCCAAGCTGCCGATCCCGAAAATGATGCGCTGGGGCGACAAGACCATCCAGTTCGTGCGTCCGGTCTTCACCGTGACCCTGCTGCTGGATGGCGAGCTGGTGCCCGCCCACATTCTGGGTATCGACTCTGCCCGCACCATCCGCGGCCACCGCTTTATGGGCGAGAGCGAGTTCACCATCGACAACGCCAGCCAGTACCCGCAGATCCTGCAGGAGCGCGGCATGGTGATTGCCGACTTCATGGCGCGCAAGGCCAAGATCAAGGCTGACGTCGAAGCGGCTGCTGCCGCCTTCGGTGGCGTGGCCGATCTGGACGACGCCCTGCTGGAAGAAGTGACCGCACTGGTCGAGTGGCCGGTAGTGCTGACCGCCAACTTCGAAGAGAAGTTCCTGGCCGTTCCGGCTGAAGCGCTGGTTCACACCATGAAGGGTGACCAGAAGTACTTCCCGGTCTACGACAAGAACGGCAAGCTGCTGCCGAAGTTCATCTTCGTCACCAACATCGAGTCCAAAGACCCGAGCCAGATCATCAGCGGCAACGAGAAGGTGGTTCGCCCCCGTCTCTCTGACGCCGAGTTCTTCTTCAAGACCGACCTCAAGCAGACTCTGGCCTCCCGCCTGCCGCGCCTTGAAACCGTGCTGTTCCAGCAACAGCTGGGCACCGTCAAGGCCAAGGTCGAGCGCATCGAGACCGTCGCCGGCTTTATCGCCGAGCGTATCGGCGCCGACGTGGCTCAGGCCAAGCGTGCCGGCCTGCTCTCCAAGTGTGATCTGATGACCAACATGGTCGGCGAGTTCACCGACACCCAGGGTGTCATGGGGATGCACTACGCCCGTCACGATGGCGAAGACGAAGCAGTGGCCGTGGCCCTCAACGAGCAGTACATGCCGCGCTTTGCCGGTGATGCCCTGCCGTCCGGTCTGGTTGCCTGCGCCGTCGCGCTGGCCGACAAGTTCGACACCCTGGCCGGTATCTTCGGCATCGGCATGCTGCCGAAGGGTGACAAGGATCCTTTCGCCCTGCGTCGCGCCGCCATCGGTGCCCTGCGCATCATGACCGAGAAGCAGCTGGACTTGGATCTGGTTGAACTGGTTGAAGAAGCGGTACGCGTCTACGGCGACAAGCTGACCAACAAAACCGTCGTTACCGACGTGGTCGACTTTATGCTGGGCCGCTTCCGCGCCGCCTATCAGGACGAAGGCATCGGTGCCGACGTGGTGCTGGCCGTGCTGGCCCGCCGCCCGACCCGTCCGCTCGACTTCGACCGTCGCGTCAAGGCCGTCAGCCACTTCCGCACCCTGGATGCCGCACTGGCACTGGCTGCCGCCAACAAGCGCGTGAGCAACATTCTGGCCAAGGTCGAAGGCGAACTGCCGACTGCCGTCAAACCGGAACTGCTGGTCGATGCCGCCGAGAAGGCGCTGGCCACCCAGGTTGCCGAACTGCAAGCCGAACTGGCTCCGCTGTTCGCCGCCGGTGACTATCAGGCTGCCCTCACCCGTCTGGCCGCCCTGCGCGAGCCGGTCGATACCTTCTTCAGCGAAGTCATGGTGATGGCCGATGACGAGGCCCTCAAGGCCAACCGTCTGGCGCTGCTGAACAACCTGCGCAACCTGTTCCTGCAAGTCGCGGATATCTCCCTGTTGCAGTAATTGCGGTTTGTTAGCAATATCTCAAATTGGCGCCGAAAGGCGCCTTTTTTATTGCATTAATTGCTCGTTGGCGTATAAAAAAGTATTTCCTTCACTCATGGACTTAATCATGAAAATAAAACCAAACTTTATATCTATCCCCCCTGAAGATCCATTTAAGTTTGATGGCATTGATTTAAAAGATAGTATACAAAATATTTCTGCTCTTCTTCAAAAAATATCTAGCCCTATAACGTTCTCAATTAATGCTCCTTGGGGAACAGGAAAAACGACCTTCATCAATATGCTAAAAGCTGACTTACAATTAGCCCAATGCAGCACAGTACTATTCAGTGCATGGCACACTGATTTTGCAGGTGATCCATTATTAGCCTTTTTGGGTGAAATTGATAGTCAACTACACAAAGGCTCAGTTGAGCATAATCCCGCATGGAGCCTCACCAAAAGCGCTGGTGAGATATTATTAAAAAAAGGCATTCCTGCTGCGTTAAAAATTATGACTATGGGAGTTCTGGATACGAAAGATTTTGTCGAAGAAGCAATGGGGGAGCTTGCTAAAGATGCATCCTCCAGCACAATCGAAAAATATGAATCTGAAAAGGATCAAATTATAATATTTAAAAATGGTCTTTCTCAAACAATTCAAGAAGCACATAATGGAAAGCTATTCATATTCATAGATGAGCTTGACAGATGCAGGCCAACATATGCAGTTGAATTGCTGGAGAGAATCAAACACTTATTTGATATCGAAGGGCTCATATTCATTATTGCCATGGATAAAGAACAATTATCACATAGTGTAAGATCTATTTATGGAGAGGGTTTTGAGTCAATCGGATATCTTAAGAGATTTATTGACATTGAGTATCAACTTCCGAAGCCTAATCTAAAGAAATTTATTAATGGTTTATATCATAATCTAGAGCTGGAAGAGTACTTTCAGGCGAGAGGGAAGCACTCTGGGGACAGAACAGACTGGGTTAACTTGTCAGATACGATTTCTTTCCTATCAGAGATAAAAAAACTATCATTAAGAGACATTGAGCAGTTATTTACAAAGATAACTCTAGTATTAAACTTAACCCCACCTAACTATCACCTTTACCCCGCATTAACCGCTTTTCTAGTCGTAGCTCATGAGTATCACCATCATGAATATAAAAATGCTTTAGAAAGTAAAAAGTATCCAAGTGGAATGATAGAAATCCTCTATGAGATTGTCCCAAAAGATGAACGGCTCGACAAGTACAAGGGCGAATGTGCGTTCATTGAAGCAAATCTAATGAATTCATACTTCAATATGGAGTCTCTTTCTAGTGAGAACTCTAATGAAATTGAGAACCGCCACACCAGCAATATTAGCAGTGGCAATGCCCAAGAAAAAAACTATTCAAATCGTGTCATGCAAATAAGCAATCGTTTCCATGACACAATAGATGTCAGTTACATTACAAAAAAAATTGAATTATTGAGCAGGTTCACTTTCTAAAAAATATGATCTCGTAGGTTCGATTAGCCGTCAGGCGTAATAGGACGTTCGCGTAAATCGATTCTCCCACCATAACAGCCAGCCGAATTCCCCCCTCCGGCTGGCCGCTCCTGAATCACGGCAACAACCGTAATCAAAGCCTCTCGATCGTCCGATTACGCTGCGCTAATCGAACCTACAGGGGGGTAATGAGCTGTTATCATTTGAGACAGTGCCCAGCGCCGCCACGCCCAAGAGGAAAGTCATGGATATGCCTGCCGCCCCGTCCCCCGCCATCTGCCAGCTGTGTCAGGAGAAAGCAGATCTCGACTTCGACTTCACCATGGCCTTTCAGCCCATCGTCGATTGCAGCCAGCGCACCATCTTCGGCTATGAGGCGCTGGTACGGGGGATCAACAACGAACCGGCGCAGAGCGTGATTGCCCGGGTCAACGACGGCAATCGCTACCGCTTCGACCAGCTGTGCCGCATCAAGGCCATCGCACTGGCCGCCCGGCTCGGGATGCGGGGCATGCTGAGCATCAATTTTCTGCCCAATGCGGTCTATCGCCCGGAGCGCTGCATCCGCACCACCCTGCAGGCGGCCCGCGAGCACCTCTTCCCCATCGAGCAGATCATGTTCGAGCTGACCGAGGTGGAGCAGGTGCAGGATAGCCAGCATCTTCGCGGCATCGTCGATCACTATCAGGCCCTCGGCTTCAAGACGGCAATCGATGACTTTGGCGCCGGTTACTCGGGCCTCAACCTGCTGGCCGATTTTCACCCCAATATCGTCAAGCTCGATATGCACCTGCTGCGCGGCATCGACCATGACCCGACCCGACAAGCCATAGTCCGCCACTGTCTGGCGCTGTTTGCCGAGTTGCAGATCACCCCGCTGGCAGAAGGGATCGAGACCCGCGAAGAGATGGCCTGCCTGCGGGAGATGGGCGTCAGCCTGATGCAGGGCTATCTGTTTGCCCGCCCCGGCTTCGAAACCCTGCCCGAAGTGGATTTCGCCAGCCTGTAAGCCAGTCGGTCTGCTCTTACCCCTCAGCCCACTCACGCCCGAATAAAGAAAACGGACACCCGAGGGTGTCCGTTTTTATGTCATATCACCTTGCCCCGAGGGGCTGTGTGCTGACGGTTTACAGATAGCTCTCATCGACGCCGATATGAGCCAGCGCAGCCAGTTCGAGCGGTGTCAGCTGGCTGGCGAAGTCGATCATGGTCGGCTCGCCACGGGCGGACCCGGGCAGTTGCAGCCGCTCCTTGAGCGCATCGGTCAGGCTGCCCACCAGATTGCCCATGCGGGTCAGGCGGGAAACCAGCACAGCCTCAGGGCTGCTTTCGCTATCGGCAAAGCCGGAGACCTGAGCAACCGCGAAGTCGCAGATAGCCCTGGCCCGATCACCAAAAGCCCCTTCCAGCTGTTGCAGCACCTGCCGTGCCTCGCTGTCGCCGAGACGCCCCAGCTCCGCCTGCATATGGCCGGTGTCAAAGCGCAGCCGCGCCCCGGCATCGAGCCGATCCTCCGGCTTGCCAGCTGTATGATTCACCCACGCCTGATCGGTCTGACCGGCAAACTGCATCAGGCCGCCCAGCACCAGTCGCTGGTTGGGACGCGCCGAGGCGAGACTGTCGAGGGCATGACCAAGGGAAGAGCCCTTGGCGTCGCTGCCGCTGGCTAGCGACAGCGCCAGAGTGCGCAGGGTTTGCAGATCGCCGCGGGTCTGCAACTTGGCCATGTGGGAACTGTTGATGGAGCCATCGGCAATATGTTGATGCAGGGCATTGAGATCGCTGCTGCTCAGGGTCACCTCGGTCGAGGTTTGATCCCGCAGCAGGTAGCTGGCCTGATAGCTGATAAGATCCAGCGCCAGCTTGTAACCGGTGGCCGGAGTCTGGCGGCCCATGGTGACCTGTTCGCGGGCAGCCCCTTTGCTCTCACCGCTTTGGATGGGCGTCGCATCCGTAGTGGTGGTCGCACTTTGCGCCGGTTCGCCAGCGATTTCAGCCTTGACGGCCCGCTGCAGGTCGGTCACTTCACCCATCGCGGTGTGCAGCTGGCTCATCGCCTCCTGCAGCAGTTCGGGGGTGGCGCTGGCGAGCAGCTCGGTCACCTTGCCCCCCACAGTGCCCCACTGCTGGAGCGGGATACCGGCGATGGGGCGAGCCAGCAGCCCGGCAGCCAACTCACGAAGCTGCGGCTGCTCGGAGCCGATGACAACGGCCTGCAACGCGGTGCAGAGCGAGCGCAGTGGGCCGTTGCCGGTCGCCAGAGTGGCGTGCTCCTTGCCCAGTTGTTCGGCGGCGATGTTGTTCAACACGTCCGCCTTGGCAAAGCCACCCAGCGAGCTACCAAATGCAGCCTGCTTCATCAGACGCTGAAGATCCTCGGGGGACGTGGCGGTTTGCGCCTTCGGCGCTGCGGCACTCTTGCCACTCCCCAGCAGGTTGCCAATCCACTCTTTGATGGCCACGAACGGACGGGCCAGTTGGGCCCCCAATCGCGAGAGCAGCCCCTGCCCTTTTTGCGGTTCGCTACGATTGCCCAGCAAGATCGCATCTTGTCCGGTGGCGACCTGACGCGCCTCCAGCTGGCCCATCCGGCCAACCCCTGTGGTTGCATCACTGTGGTGAGCGACGGCCTGTGTGCCGACGGTGTTTGCTTGAATCTGCATGATGATTGTCTTCTTGTGATGTTTCGCCGCCAGTCTAGGAGAGGCCATCAACAGGGACTATCGGGATTGGTCGCGATTTTTGCACTGAGCGCGGCGTGCTATCTCGCTGACCGAAAAGCTAAAAAAAGAGAGCCACCAACTTGCACTGACCCCCTATAGCCCACTCCCGCCAGAATAAAAAACGGACACCCGAGGGTGTCCATTGGTATCAGTTCTCGTGCTATCTGGTCACGCCAGATCGAGGCCGCGCATCTTCAGACGGATATCAACCTCTTGCGGCTTGTCGGCACCGCCCGACCCTCTTGCCAGATCCAACGCATCCAACAGCCCCTTGCTATGGCCGCTTTGTTCCCCCAGCTTGGCCTCTTCCAGTACCCGCCTGGTGACTCCCCGCTCATCTTTGGCACTCAGCAACACCCGCATATCCGTCGCCTTGTTATAGAGGATCTCCTGCTCATCCCCTTCAACGGATATGTCGCTGACATCGATCCCCGAGCGGCCAAATACCGTGGAAATAGTGCCTGAACCACCAAAGCTGGTGGCCACCTTGGGATCCCGAGAGGTAGAGAAATAAGCGGCATCATGACCGACTTGCCCCTCTGTCACCCCGCTGAACGCATCGCCACCGTGGGTACCGCGGAAGGTCTTGACCAACTGCTCGGCGGGAGTGCTTTTTTCAAAAGCAGCAGACATGCCCTGATCGATCAACGTTTGCCCTGCATCCAGCTGCTTTTCCTGACGCAGCGAGCGATTCAGGTGCTGGTACTCGCCATTGGTGTAGAGACCAAGCGCCATGACTTCAGCATCGCTGTAAAGACCGTGGGTCTGTTCACCCAGATATTGTTCAGCCTCCAGGCCAAATTGATTCTGCAAGCCCTCAGCCAGCGCCTTGTCGGCAGGCTCACCTTTAACTTCACTCTCGACGGCATAGCGTAATTGGGCAACCTCATGCATCAGGTCGTTCAATCCGGCTGCAACCTCACCGAGTTGCTCCTGCGTGGCGGAGCTCACCCATTCGCTGGCCTGCCTGCCCGTGGTTCCCCATTGCTGCAGAGCAATTCCGCCCAAATTCAGTTCAAGCAGGCGGGCGGCCTGATGAGTGGTTGCCTCGATTTTTGATCCATCACGAATACCGCTCAGGGCAGTGACCAAGGAACGCAGAGCACCGTTGCCAGTCGCCAGCGTGGTGTGGTCCTTGCGCAGTTGTTCAGCATTGATACTTTTCAGCTCGCTTGTCTTGTCGAGCGCGCTCAGGGTATAGGGCAGTGCCTTTTGCAAAAAAAGACGTTTCTGATCCGCCATGGAGAGGTTTTCTGCTACCTGAGTCTTCGGCGCAGCGGCACTCTTGCCGCTCCCCAGCAGGTTGCCGATCCACTCTTTGATGGCCACAAACGGGCGGGCCAGTTGGGCCCCCAATCGCGAGAGCAGCCCCTGCCCTTTCTGCGGTTCGCTGCGGTTGCCCAGCAAGATCGCATCTTGTCCGGTGGCGACCTGACGCACCTCCAGCTGGCCCATCCGGCCAACCCCTGTGGTTGCATCACTGGGGTGAGCGACGGCCTGTGTGCCGACAGTGTTTGCTTGAATCTGCATGATGATTGTCTTCTTGTGATGTTTCGCCGCCAGTCTAGGAGAGGCCATCAATAGGGACTATCGGGATTGGTCGCGATTTTTGTACTGAGCGCGGCGTGCTATCTCGCTGACCGAAAAGCTAAAAAAAGAGAGCCACCATTAACAGTGCCGCTGGCGGTGACCTGCTCTAATGGCGCCATCATCAATCTGGAGCCATCAATGAACTCTCTTTATCACGCCGCCATCCACCAGCTGTTTCTCTCCCTCTCCCTGCCTGCGCCGCAACAGGAGGAGAGCGTCACCAGCCTGCAGATCGGCGAACTGACCTGTCACCTGACCGAACACCCGGCCGACTATCTGCTGATGTTTACCCGCCTCGACGCGGCCACCAGCGCTCAGGCCGCCGCCCAAAACCTGTTCAGTCAGGACCCGTGCAAGCCGGTACTGGGTTTCGATACCGAGAGCCTGACACCGGTACTGTGGAGTCGTCAGCCCTTGCAGCAGCTGGATCGCACCCAGATCCACCACCAGCTGGAACAGCTGGTACACGCCGCCAGCGAGATCAACAAAGGCCAGGACGGCACTTTCCGGCCTTGAGCCATTGGCGTGATCACACCCCACGTCACCATAGATGGATAACGACATCTATGGCCTGAGCAAACTGGGCAGCGGGCCCCCGGACTGGTATGGTTTTGCCATCAATTCATCAACGACCGAGATATCATGAAACGCAAAACCATGGCCCTGCTGCTGGGCACCCATCTGCTGGTCGCGGCGGCAGGCTTTGCCGCCGGTGTCTATACCCTGCCGATCCTGATCGCGCCACCCGCACCTGATACCGAGCAGGTAGCGGCCAGCCAGCAGCAAGCGAGATTCCACGGCACCTTTCGCCGGGATCTGAAAGACAGCGATCGGCTGCACTGGGGGGAAGGCAAGGTGAGCATAGGGCCGGATGCCGTCAGCCTGATGGGCAAGCTGGCCCCCGGGCCGGACTACCAGCTCTACCTCTCCCCCGAGTTTGTCGAGACCGAAGCCGATTTTGCCCGCCTCAAGGATCAGATGGTGCGAGTCGGGCCGGTGAAGACCTTCGACAACTTTATCGTGCCGCTGCCCGCCACGATCGATCCGGCCCGCTACAGCAGCGTGATCGTCTGGTGTGAAACCTTCGGCCAGTTCATCACCGCCGCCCGTTATCAGGATCTGCGTCCGGAGCAGTAACCTCGCCCCAGACCCGCACCATGAAAAAGGGCTGACATCGCTGTCAGCCCTTTGGTTATCCGATCCGCTCGTCATTAACGCTCCGGCTTGGTCATCTCCCGCAGCAGCTGATCGATGCAGCCCACTACCTGCTCTGAGTTCTGCTCGATCTCGCGGTAGAGAGCCTCCGCCTCTTCATGCTTGTGCTGGTTTTTCAGCTCGATAATCTGCTGGATAACCTGATGCAGTCTGGCGTGCGGGGCGGCGATCGCCCTGAAGGCGGGTTGATCGCCACAGCATGCCTGCCCTTCGCTGAAGTACCAGTGACCAAGGCGGCACTCCTTGTCACTGACCGCCTCGCTGCGCGACAGCCCCTCCTGCCCATCCAGATAGGCGCGCACCCGAGTCTTCCAGCCCATGTGAGCGGCGCGGGCGCGACTCAGCACCATCCGCACGTTGGAACCATCCTGAAACTGCCCGGCCAGATCCCCCAGCTTGTCCACCAGGGTCGCCACATGGCTGGCGATATGGGCGGTATCCCGCGCCACCAGCGTGGTGGCCTGGGAGATCTCGTGGACGCTGACGATATTGCGGGTGATCTCGTCGCTCACCGAGGATTGCTCCTCCGAGGCAGCGGCGATCTGGGTGTTCATGTCGCGAATGCTGTTGACCGCTCCCTTGATCCGGCCGAGGGCTTCTCCCGCCTGATTGGCCCGCTCCACCGACTCTCCCGCCCGCGAGACGCTGTGTTCGATCATGGTCACCGTGGTGCCCACCGCCCGTTGCAACTGCTCGATGGTACCGCGGATCTCGGCGGTGGAGTGCTGGGTGCGCCCAGCCAGCGAGCGCACCTCGTCGGCCACCACCGCAAAACCACGCCCCTGTTCCCCGGCCCGGGCCGCCTCTATGGCGGCGTTGAGGGCCAGCAGGTTGGTCTGCTCGGCGATGGACTGGATCACCGCCAGCACCGAGCCAATCTGCTCGCTGGCCTTGGCGACCTCTTTCACCGTGTTGCCCGCGCTGGCGATCTCCTCGGCCAGCTGTTCGATCATGTTGACGCTCTGCTGCACCACCTCATCGCCGGTGACCGCCTGATTGTCCGCTTCGTTGGCCGCTTCGGCCGCCTGCGCCGTGTTGTTGGCCACCTCGTGTACCGTGCTGGTCATCTCGGTCATGGCGGTGGCGAGCTGGGTGGTCTGCTCCTGCTGGCGCGTCATGCTGCCAAGGTTACCCGCCGCACTGCGCGACAGCCGCTCGCTCTCGCCAGCCAGTTCGCCCAGAGTAGCGGTGAGCTGGCTGATGGTGTCGCGGATCTTGGCAACAAAGGCATTGAACGCCGACCCGAGGCGGCGGATCTCCTCCGGCCCTGCCACCGGCAGCTTGCTGCCGAGATCGCCGGAGCCATTGGCCAGCGCCTCCAGCGCCTTGACGCTGTCGAGCAGCGGACGGCTAAGACGCGCCAGCAGCAGCACCAGCGCCACCGCAATCAGAGCGGTGCCAAGTAGCGCGATCATTACCATCTGCCAGCTCTGGCGTACCAGCGCGGCTGCAACCTCACTGTGATCACGCGCCAACTCGATCACCCCGACCGCCTTGCCGGAGAAGTCGCGCAACGGTGCCGCCATCACCAGAAAATCGCTCCCCTGCTGCTTGATGGTGGTGAAGCGGCTCTCTCCCGCCAATACCTCCTGATACCAGTCCACCGACTCACCAAGCATGGAGGTACCAGTCAGCATAACGGGCTTACCCTGTTCAAACAGATAGATGGCAAAGCGACTGTCCTTGCCCAGCAGATCGGCAAACAGCGAGGTGTCGAGGGCGCGGCCAAACTCCACCGAGCCGACCGACTGACCATTGAAAGTGACCGGCACTACGCCGCGGATCCCGGTGCCCCCCTGACCGGTCTCCAACCCGCCGACCGGTTGATGATTGCGGTTCACCTCGACCACTGCCAACCGTGTAGTAGAGAGGTCGTCGCCATGATTTGCGGGCTTGTGTACCCGATAAAGGGAAGTAGCCGGGGGAATGTGAAAGTGAAACTGCTGGATCCCCTGCGCCTTGATAGCGGGCCAGAGCGGATCAAACAGATTGGCGAGGGTCTGCCAATCCTTGTCGGCCACCGCCTTTGCTGCATCCGGCCGCTGGGCGATCAGAGTCGCCGCCAGCACGGTTTCATGGCTGGTGTTTTTGATCACCGCTTCCACATTCTGGAGCTGGCTCCGCAGTGCAGCCTGCTCGGCCGCGAGCGCCCGCTGGCGATTTTCAAACAGATTAAAGGTAAGCAGCACCACGGCGAGCAATACGATGCCGCCGATTGCCAGCAGCGTGATCTGGTGACCCAGCTTGCGAGGGGGGAACATAAGACACCATCCTTGACAGTCATACCCAACCTACAGGATGGAACGGTTAAGTCGGGAGTCCATCAGAACTTAACCCTTTGTTGATATTGATCAAACGATTAACAGGCAAAATGCGAGGTGGGTCAAACGGGGGGAATGTTTATCATATGGGCTGGAATTGGGTCTTGGTGCATACAACTGACAGTTTTCAGTCCAACACAACGATCACACAGCAAAATTTGGAGATCCCCCTTCAATCCCCCACCTTGGTTACCAAAGCACAACAAGGAGTTTTATTAAGGCTTCCAACTGAAACGGTTCCGTTGGGGGCTTTATTGGTATACGATACAGGCCCCACAAAAAAACATTAATAATCATAAACTTAATAAGGCTGTCATGACAAAGTATCACATTGTTGCTGTGACTATCGCAGCAAGCTTGACACTTGCGGGTTGTGCAAGCGAATCCTCCCGAACACTTGAAGTTGCCAAAGTGACCTCTTACCAGACCCAATACCAAGGCACTCGCAGCCCCATTTCTGTGGGCAAGTTTGATAATCGCTCAAGCTACATGCGCGGTATATTCTCCGATGGTAACGACCGCCTGGGTAGCCAGGCCAAGACAATCCTGATCACCCACCTGCAACAAACTGGCCGTTTCAGTGTTCTGGATAGAGCCAACATGGAAGAGTTGCAAGCGGAAGCAGGGCTCAAGAAAGAGACTCAGACGCTGAAAGGCGCCGATTACGTCGTCACAGGCGATGTCACTGAATTTGGTCGAAAAGCGGTGGGAGATCATCAGCTGTTTGGCATTCTCGGCAGGGGTAAATCGCAGATCGCCTATGCCAAAGTCAACCTCAACATCGTCGATGTCAAAACGTCAGAAGTTGTTTTCTCGTCACAAGGGGCAGGCGAATTCGAGCTTTCCAACCGCGAAGTTATCGGTTTTGGTGGCACGGCCGATTATGACTCCACACTCAATGGCAAGGTGCTCGACCTGGCGATTCGTGAAGCCGTAAACAATCTGGTCTCTGGCATCCAGAACGGTGCCTGGCAACCGGCTCGCTAAGGGGGAATCAATGAACAAAATGCGTCAAGGACTCTGTCTGGCTTTTGCCCTCTTCAGCTACGGTTGTGCGACCCCACCCAAGCCCCTGTACAACTGGGGTGAATATCAGGATTCGGTCTACCAGAACCTTGAAGAAAAAGATAACGGTGAACAGATCGATCGGCTTGAGAAAAACCTGCAAGAAGCCAATGGCAAAGGGGAAAAGGTGCCGCCCGGTTTCCATGCTCATCTGGCCATGCTTTATGCCCAGCAAGGGCGTGACAACCTCGCACTGGAACACTTCGAGAAAGAGAAGCAACTCTTCCCAGAATCAACCACTTTCATTAATTTTCTGCTCACCCAGAAGCAAGGAGCAGCCAAATGAAAAAGTTACTGATTTCCATCATGGGCTCACTGCTACTGGCTGGTTGCGCATCCCAACAAGCTGCGTATGACTACACAGCATTTCGGGAAAGTCACCCTACATCGATTCTGGTTTTGCCTCCCGTAAACCACAGTCCAGATGTTAAAGCCGGCAATAGCCTGCTCTCCCAGAGCACCATGCCACTGGCCGAGTCTGGCTATTATGTTTTCCCGGTCTCACTGACCAACGAAACCTTCCGTCAGAACGGCATGACTGTTGCGGAAGATATCCACTCTTTGCCCATCAGCAAACTGCATCAGATTTTTGGTGCTGATACCGCGCTCTATCTGGACATCACCGAATATGGCACCAGCTATATGGTGGTCTCGAGTGAAACAGCCGTGACAGCGAAAGCAAAATTGGTGGACCTGCGTAACGGCAAAACCATATGGGAAGGTACAGCCCGCGCTTCAAGCGCAGAGCAAAAGTCCAATGGTGGTGGTAGCCTGGTTGGCATGCTGGTCGTCGCCGTCGTTGACCAGATCACCAACACTGTGATGGACAAGGGCCATGATATCGCAGGGATAACCAGTTTCAGACTGCTAAGCGCAGGTATGCCTAATGGCATCCTGTATGGCCCCTACTCACCGAAATACAACACACAAAAATAACCATTCCTGCTTCTGACAGAAGTGAGGATAAGCAGAGTTGCTTGGGGAAAATCCTCTTGTACTCCAGCCTGCGAAAACAAAAACCCCCTCGTGACAGAGGGGGTTTTTCGTGTTGGCAACGGGTGCGGATTAACGCAGCGGTTTGACCGAGCGACGGACGATCAGCTCGGGCTGTACCGTCATCGACTCCACTTCCAGCTCCTTGTTGCGGATCCGGCTGACCAGATGCTTCACCGCCAGCTGGCCCAATTCGGCCTTCGGGTGACGAATGGTGGTCAGCGGCGGGCTGGAGAAGCGCGCCATCTCCACATCGTCGTAGCCGATGATGGAGATATCGTCCGGCACCTTGACTCCGGCTTCCCAGGCAGCGCAAATCGCGCCGATCGCCATGGGATCGTCGAAGGCAAAGACCGCGGTCGGACGAGGCTGCAGGGCCAGGATGCGCTGCATGGCATCGAAGCCGCTCTGGCTCTCGTAGTCCCCTTCAAAGACCTGTTCATCTTTAAGGGTCAGACCGTGCTCGCCCAGCGCATCACGCACCCCGTCCAGTCGCTGCTGGGTGGTCGGCTTGGAGAGCTGGCCAGTGATGCAGACGATGTCGCGGTGCCCCAGCTCCAGCAGATGGCGTACGGCCATGCGGGCGCCGATGCGGGCGTTGTCGTTGATGACGTTGGCGAAATCGCACTCCGTTCCCCAATCCAGTACCACCTGCGGCACGTTCTTGTGGATGCGCAGCATGTCACGCAACGGGGTGTCGATATCGGTACCCAATACCAGCAGTCCATCCACCCGTTTTTCCATCAGCATTCTCAGGTAATGCTGTTGGCGAGGCGGCTGGTTTTCGGTGTTGCAGAGGATCAGGCTGTAGCCCTGTTCGAAGCAGTACGCTTCAACCCCTTGCACCACTTCTGCGAAGAAGGGGTTTACGCTGGTGGTGACCAGCATACCAATGGTCTTGGTCGAATTTATTTTAAGACTGCGCGCTACCGAGTTGGGCGCGTAGTTGAGTTCTGCCACCGCCTCAATCACTTTCTGGGTCGCGTCTTCGCTGACCCGCCGAGTGTGGTTGAGCACATGTGAGACGGTGGAGATGGATACGCCTGCGCGCGAGGCGACATCCTTGATAGTGGCCATCTCTGTCTCCTGACTGTCAAAGGCGGAACATTAGCAGATTTCCCGAATAAAGGCTTGGTTTTAACGAGCTCTGCCACGGAATTGTCAATGCCGGCTAATTTAGGCGCTCATTTCTGTTTGCGCAAATGGATTCTGGTCAAAATGGGAGCGCTGTCAGAGTAAAATATCGCCAGATTAATCCTCTGGCGTTTGTCAGAATCGCCTCTCGTTACCAAGATGTTAAGTCAACAAATCAAAATTAAGCTCTGATTAGCCGAAAATAACAGGTCATTTATTTCAAAATCCACCCATCCAACCCCCTCTGGTTAGTATCTTTAACAGCTTGTTATTGCCCCGTGAGGAATGATAGAACCATACCTATAGCCGGATGCACGGGATGTAGATCCGGAATGGCACACGGAAATGAAACAATCCACTGATTAAGGGACGAATCAATGCATAAGTTGAGCAAAATCACAGTTGGCGCAGCGGTTTCTTTGGCTCTGTTTGGATCGATCTCCATCGCCCACGCGGCAGACACCATCAAGATAGGTATCGCAGGCCCGGTCACCGGCCCGGTCGCCCAGTACGGGGACATGCAGTTCACCGGCGGCAAGATGGCGGTAGAGCAGATCAACAAGGCTGGCGGCATTAATGGCAAGCAGATCGAAGCGGTCGTCTATGACGATGCCTGCGATCCCAAACAGGCGGTGGCCGTTGCCAACAAGGTGGTGAACGACGGCGTCAAGTTCGTGGTCGGTCACCTCTGCTCCGACAACACCCTGCCCGCCTCCGACATCTATGAAGACGAGGGGATCCTGATGGTCACCCCTGCCTCCACCAACCCCAAGATCACCGAGCGCGGTTACCAGCTGACCCTGCGCACCATAGGCCTGGATAGCGATCAGGGCCCGACTGCCGCCAAGTACATCATCGAGCAGGTCAAACCCCAGCACGTGGCCGTTATCCACGACAAGAAGCAGTATGGCGAAGGGATCGCTTCCAGCGTCAAAGCCGCGCTCGACAAGGCTGGCGTGAAAGTGGTGGCCTTTGAAGGGATCACCGCCGGTGACAAGGACTTCTCCGCCCTGATCGCCAAGCTGCAGAAAGAGAACGTCGATTTCGTCTACTACGGCGGCTATCACCCTGAGCTGGGCCTGATCCTGCGTCAGGCTGGCGAGAAGGGGCTGAAAGCCAAGTTCATGGGCCCGGAAGGGGTGGGTAACAAGGATATCTCCGCCATCGGTGGCCCAGCTTCCGAAGGCCTGCTGGTGACCCTGCCGAACAAATACGATCTGGTGCCTGCCAACGCCCCGCTAGTGGCGGCGTTCAAGGCCAAGGGTCAGGACTCCTCCGGCCCGTTCGTCTGGACTACCTATGCCGCGGTGCAAACCCTGGCAGCCGGTATCGCCAAGGCGGGTGAAGATGACCCGGCTGCCGTGGCCGCCGCCATCAAGGCTGCGCCGATCGATACCGTGATGGGCCCCCTGACCTGGGCACCGAACGGTGACCTGAAAGGCTTCGAATTCGGTGTGTTCCAGTGGCACGCTGACGGTACTTCCAGCCAAGTCAAATAATCTGCCGATCGGGGGTGAGTACGCTCACCCCCTCCTCTCTTTGCGGGCAAGTACAGGGAACGCAGTATGTCCGAACACCTCCTTTATCTCGTTCAGCAACTGCTGAACGGATTAACCATAGGCAGCACCTATGCGTTGATCGCCATTGGCTACACCATGGTCTATGGCATCATCGGCATGATCAACTTCGCCCACGGCGAGGTGTACATGATCGGCTCCTATGTCGCTTTTATGGTGATGGCGGGGCTCATGATGATGGGCATCGACAGCACCTTTCTACTGCTGGGGGGCGCCTTCCTGGTCAGTATTATCATCACCGGCACCTATGGCTGGAGCATCGAGCGGGTCGCCTACCGGCCACTGCGCGGTGGCAACCGGCTGATCCCCCTCATCTCCGCCATCGGCATGTCGATCTTCCTGCAGAACATGATGCGGATGGCTCAGGGCTCACGGGATATCGCCATGCCCAGCCTAATCTCCGGTGGCTGGACCCTGGGGGGTGAGGATGGTTTTCAGGCCAGCCTCTCCTATATGCAGCTGATTATCTTCGTGGTGACTTTCATCACCATGCTGGCGCTGACCCAGTTCATCGGCCGCTCCCGCATGGGCCGCGCCTGCCGCGCCTGTTCGGAAGATATCAAGATGGCCAACCTGTTAGGGATAGACACCCACGTGGTCATCTCCATCACCTTCGTGCTGGGGGCCGCGCTGGCCGCCGTCGCCGGGGTGCTGCTCGGCATGTATTACGGCGTCATCAACCCCTACCTCGGCTTTATGGCCGGTCTGAAGGCCTTCACTGCCGCTGTATTGGGCGGTATCGGCAGCATTCCGGGTGCCGTACTGGGCGGCCTGCTGCTGGGGGTGGTTGAAGCGCTCACCGCCGGTTATCTCAGCACCGAGTACAAGGATGTGATGGCGTTTGCCCTGCTCATTTTTGTGCTGCTCTTTATGCCGACCGGCATTCTGGGCCGTCCGGAAGTGGAGAAAGTGTGATGAAACATCAATTTATCCACGCCTGTATCGCCAGCCTGGTGTTGCTGGTGCTCTCTTTCTGGCTGCTCGGCTTCAAACTGGAGACTGATGGCTCCAGCCTGCAGGTAGTGAGCCGCCTCGATGTGTCGCTGGCCTGGCTGCTGGGGGGAGCCACCCTTGTTTTCTGGTTCCAGATGCTGCGCGGCCAGATCGCCAAGCTGTTTCAGGCCTCCATCAGCGGCTTCTCGGTCGGCTTCACCAAGCTGGTGCTGCCGAGCCCGGAAGAGGCACCCAAGCTCTATAACCTCACCGCCGTGCTGGTGCTGCTGTTCGCGGTGAGCTGGCCCTTTATGGCTTCTCGCGGCGCCATCGATCTCGCCACCCTCACCCTGATTTACATCATGCTGGGGCTGGGGCTGAACGTGGTGGTCGGCCTCGCCGGCCTGCTAGATCTCGGCTATGTCGGCTTCTATGCGGTCGGCGCCTACAGCTATGCCCTGCTCAACACCTACTTCGGGCTGAGCTTCTGGGAGTGCCTGCCCATCGCCGGGCTGATGGCCGCGACCTTCGGCTTCCTGCTCGGTTTCCCGGTGCTGCGGCTGCGGGGGGACTATCTGGCCATCGTCACCCTGGGTTTTGGCGAGATCATCCGCATCCTGCTCAACAACATGACCACCCTGACCGGCGGCCCCAACGGCATCTCCGGCATCCCCAAACCGACGCTGGGGGGGCTGGAGTTCAACCGCACCGTCAAGGATGGGGGTTTTGATACCTTCCACAACTTCTTCGGCATTACCTACAACGCCAACCACAAGGTGATCTTCCTCTACCTGATGGCGCTGGTGCTGGTGGTGGTGACCCTGTTCGTCATCAACCGCCTGCTGCGGATGCCCCTTGGCCGCGCCTGGGAAGCGCTGCGGGAAGACGAGATCGCCTGCAAATCGCTGGGGCTCAACCCCACCATCATCAAGTTGACCGCCTTCACCATAGGCGCCACCTTCGCGGGCTTTGCCGGCAGCTTCTTTGCCTCGCGGCAGGGCTTTATCAGCCCGGAATCCTTCGTCTTTATCGAGTCGGCCATTGTGCTGGCGATTGTGGTGCTGGGTGGCATGGGTTCCCAGATCGGGGTGGTGCTGGCTGCCATCGTGATGACGGTGCTGCCGGAGCTGGCCCGCGAATTCAACGAGTATCGCATGCTGATGTTCGGCCTCTTGATGGTGTTCATGATGATCTGGCGGCCACAGGGATTGCTGCCGATGACCCGTCCGCATCTGGAGTTGAAGAAATGAGTACTCATCAGAAGTTAATGGAAGTCTCTGATTTGTCGATGCGCTTCGGGGGCCTGCTGGCCGTCAACGGGGTCAAACTGGATATCGACAAGGGCGAGGTGATCTCCATCATCGGCCCCAACGGCGCGGGCAAGACCACCATCTTCAACTGCCTGACCGGCTTCTACAGCCCGAGCGGCGGCACCATCCGCTACAAGGGTGAGGAGATCCAGGGGCTGCCCGGCCACCTCATCGCCCGCAAGGGGATTGTGCGTACCTTCCAGCACGTGCGGCTGTTCAAGGAGATGACGGCGGTGGAGAACCTGCTGGTTGCCCAGCACCAGCACCTCAACACCAGCTTTATCGCCGGTCTGTTCAAGACCCCGGCCTTCCGCCGGGCGGAGCAGGAGGGGCTGGAGCGGGCCGCCTTCTGGCTGGATAAAGTGGGCCTCAAGGATCTTGCCAACCGCGCCGCCGGCAACCTGGCCTACGGTCAGCAGCGCCGCCTCGAGATCGCCCGCTGCATGGCGACCCGTCCCGAGCTGCTGATGCTGGACGAACCGGCTGCCGGCCTCAACCCGAAGGAGACCGACGAGCTGGACGAGCTGATCATGAGCCTGCGGGACGAATTCGGGGTCTCGGTGCTGCTGATCGAACACGATATGAAGCTGGTGATGGGCATCTCCAACCGCATCTTCGTGGTCAGTCAGGGCACCCCGCTGGCCCACGGCAAGCCGGATGAGATCCGCAACAACCCGGCAGTGATCAAGGCCTATCTGGGCGAGTCGTAAGGACAAAAAGATGTTAGAACTTCGCAACGTATCGACCCACTACGGCAAAATTCAGGCACTGCACGATGTCAGCGTCGAGGTGAAAGAGGGGGAAATCGTCACCCTGATCGGCGCCAACGGCGCAGGCAAGACCACCCTGCTGATGACCCTCTGCGGCGAACCCAAGCCCAGCAGCGGCTCCATCTGGTTTGAGGGGGAACAGATCAGCTCCCTCACCACCGCCCGCATCATGCGCAAGGATATCGCCGTGGTGCCGGAGGGGCGTCGCATCTTCGCCCGCCTGACGGTGGAGGAGAACCTGCTGATGGGCGCCTTCTTCGTCGACAAGGCCGAGCAGCATGGCCTGCTGGATCAGGTGTTTACCCTGTTCCCGCGCCTGCACGAGCGACTGGAACAGCGGGCGGGCACCATGTCCGGCGGCGAGCAGCAGATGCTGGCCATCGGCCGTGCCCTGATGAGCAAACCGCGCCTGCTGCTGCTGGATGAACCCTCGCTGGGGCTGGCCCCCATCGTCATCCAGCAGATCTTCGACACCATCGAACAGTTGCGGCAGAAGGGGATGACCATCTTTCTGGTGGAGCAGAACGCCAACCAGGCGCTCAAGCTGGCCGACCGCGGCTATGTGCTGGAGAACGGCCACGTGGTGCTGCAAGACACGGGCGCCGCCCTGCTGGCCAACCCGGCAGTGCGGCAGGCCTATCTGGGCGGTTAACCCACTGACCCGCATGCCATATCAACAAGGGAGCCGCTGGCTCCCTTATCTTTTGTGGGGTTAGTTTGCGCCCAAGCTTGCGGTACACTGGCCCGTAATCAACCTATTCGCAGGACATCCCGATGGACCAGTTTGCCCATATCAATGCCCATGATGCCCACCAGAAACTGAGTGCGGGTGAAGCCCGTCTGGTGGATATTCGCGACCCGCAGTCCTTTGAAGCGGCCCACGCGGTCGGCGCCTTCCACCTCACCAACGGCACCCTGGTGCGCTTTATGAACGAAGTGAATTTCGATACCCCGGTCATCGTGATGTGCTATCACGGCAACAGCAGTCAGGGGGCGGCCCAATACCTGCTGCAACAGGGTTATGACGAGGTCTACAGCCTGGATGGCGGCTTCGAAGCGTGGCGCCGGGAGTTTCCCATCGAGGCAGGCGAGGCATGATCCAGCTGCTGGTGCTCGACAACGCCCGCATGGCGCAGGCGCTGGTGGACTATCTGGCGACCCTGGGCATCTCCTGCGAGCTGACCCAGTCCGAGCTGGGGGTCACCATCTGGCTGGCGGACGAGCAACGCCTCGCGCAGGCCCAGCTGGAGGTGAAGCGCTTTCTGGCCGAGCCGGGCCACCCGCGCTATATGGAAGCCTCCTGGCAATCCGGCCGCGCCGATGCTCGCATCGACTACAGCAAGGGGATGACGGACCCCATCACCGACTTCCTCCATCAGGCGGGGCCGCTGACGCTGGTAGTGATCATCGCCTGTCTCGCCATCTACGGGATCGAGGCCATCGGCCTGCCCATCTACGACGAACTGGCATTCCACCCGACGCTGGCCCAGTTCACCGACTGGCAGGCATGGCGTTATTTCACCCCCGCCCTGATCCACTTCTCGGTGCTCCATCTGGTGTTCAACTTGCTCTGGTGGTGGTATCTCGGCGGCCAGATCGAGCAGCGCCTCGGCAGCGGCAAGCTGCTGATCCTGCTGCTGGTGGGCGCCGCCCTGCCCAATATCGCCGAGTTCTTTGCCAGCGGCCCGCTGTTTGGCGGCCTCTCCGGCGTGGTCTATGCCCTGCTCGGCTACTGCTGGCTGCGCAGCAAGCTGCAACCGGCCTGCGGCCTCACTCTGCCACCGGCACTGATGGGCTTTATGCTGTTCTGGATGGTGCTCGGCTTCTTCGACATGCTCGGCACCAGCACCGCCAATATCGCCCACCTGACCGGCCTGCTGGTCGGCCTGCTGCAAGGCTGGCTGGATCGCAACCACCAGCCGGGCTGATTTTTCAGCAGCCGCAGAAACGAGAACGCCGCCCCGAAGGGCGGCGTTTTTTTACGCGATGGGCAGTTACTGCTTGATCAGGGTGTCGTCAGTCACCTTGACCGCCGCACCGCCACTCATAAAGAAGCTGGCGAACTGGGTCTGGATCTCGGTGGTGACCGCACCAGCCGGATCGAAGTTCTCGTCAGGGGCCAGCAGCGAGCTATGGCCCCCTTTCAGGAAGCGCGCAGCATGGTGACCCGCCGGGAGCACGCCGGACCCTTTCAGCTCTTGCAAACCCAACACCCGGAACAGCGGCTCGGTGCCACCCAGCGGCGCAGAGGCGATGCTGTTGGGGATCACCTGATCCGGCAAGCTGAGCGCACCATCACCAACAATTTCGGTGGCGAACAACGGGAAGCTCTTGGCGACGCCACTGCCCAGATTGATCGGGTCGGCAGAGTCCAGCACTGACTGGGCGGCAAAGGTATAGCTCTGCAAGGTGCTCGCCGCACCCGCCTGCGTGGCCGCATCCAGACTGGGCAGGAACTCGTTGACGAAGCAAGTGGCGGCAGCCGTTTTGCAATTCGGTGCATAGGCGGTAAAGCCCGCTTTCAGCGCCGGACTGCCCGAGGTAAGCACGCTCATCTTGATGGTCGGCCCGAAGCTCGGCGAGTTGAGCAACAGCGGCGCGATGCCGCCACCCGGCATCGCCAGACCACCGGTATCGAACTTGAACAGGGCATCAGCCTGAGCACTGCCGGTGGTCTGGTTGGCGACAGCCAGCAGATTGGCCCCGGTAATGGCACCGAGTGAGTGACCGAGGAAGTGAACTTTCAGACCGGCACCACCCAATTGGCCACCCAATCCCTGGGTGTTGGCCAGACCGACAGCCAGTCGCAGTCCCAGCAGATCGGCCACGCTCTGTTTCAGATTGTCCCGCGCCACCGTCAGATAGTTGAGGTTCAGATAGGGGAGCGGGTTCTCCGATGTGGTCACCGTCGCCATGCTGTTGCTCAGGGCATAACCACGCTCGCCGTGCAGCGGATGATCGATCACTACCACAGCGACATTTTTGGCTGTTGGTGTGACTTGCAGACCAGCACCAATCTGGCCCAGCGCCAGCGCATAGGCGTTCTCCTTGATGGAGGTAACCCCGTGTTGATAGATGATCACATCGGTAATGGTATTGAGCGGTGCAGCGGCGAAGATCCGCAGCGGTACCGATTGTACTTCGCTCAGGGTCGGCAACGGGTTGAAACGGCCGATATTGCGCTCGGCATCCAGCGGCTTGCCACCGGAGGTGAGGGTCACCCCGATCAGCTTGCTCGCCTCGCTCAGCAGTTCACTCTGACGGCTCGGGTCAGCGATCAGCTCACCCAGCAATGCCGGGTCCACGCCCGCCCCGACCAGTCCACCGATCACCTCGGTATCGCCCGCTTTCAGCGCGTTGGCGATGGCATAGAGGCTGGGAATGGCGCCGTGCCAGGATTGGGTCTTGGCCTTGTCCCAGGAGCCGGCTATCGCCGGGGTAGAGAGGAAGTAAGGGAGTTTGACGGTACCGGTATACACCTTGGTCACCGATGCAACTCCGTTTAGGGTGCCATTAGCCGCCACAGCGGCAGCAATCGCATCACGATCTTTCTGCGGCAAGAATGGCTCATTCGCCAGTTGGGTCAGAAAATCCACCCCGCCATTAAGACCGTTGATGGTATAGGTTGCTGGCAGGCTGGTGTTGCCTCTGGCATCCTGTTTCCACAGCGCCGCGGCGTCCAGGCTCGGGCTCTTCAACACGGAAGCAGCAGCACTCTTCACTGCCAGCAGCACATCGGCGCCGGACTGGGTGGCGAACCAGTCGGAGAAGATCACCCGATCGCTGGTGATCCCGGTGGCCGCCTTGAACAGACCCTCCTGCAGCGAGATCAGGCCGTTGATGGTCTGCTCCTGAGTGGTTGCGCCAGCCGTCGATCTGAAGCTACTGTAATCGCCGCCCGCCTTGAGCGGAGTGCCACGACTGTCCTTGAGGGCATCGGTCGCCACGATCATGTAGTAAGAAGAGGGATTGAGCGGCTTGAGCGGAACCAGATTGAGCTTGCCGTCCCCGCCAGTGACCACAAAGTCGGTCCCATAAACCAGTGGCTTGCCGCCCTTGACTCCGTTGGGTTGCAGAGTGACCGGATCCAGCGTGAGCTCGAGCAGGTAGAGTGGCGCAACGGCAGAGGCATACTCGCTGTCCGCCGGTGCTGGCACAGAGACACCGGTCACGGTCGCCGGTACCAGCTGGACGGGTTGGGTGGTTGACCAGCCATCCAGGGTGGAGAGGGCAGATACCGGGTTCGACAGATCAGCAGTTTCTGTCGAAAACTTCAGGGTACCGTCGCTGGCACGGGGGGCCAGCACGCTCGGGCGCACCCCGTTGGCACCACTCAGGACGTAGTCGAGGGAGCTGGTGGTGTCTCCCTTGTTGTCATCTCCACCACATCCGGCCAGCAGGGCGCTGACAACAGCTGCATAAATTAGCTTCTTCTTCATTTTTTATTCTCTTTTTATAAGGTTGTTATCCATCACAAGCCAACGGGGTCATCACGACCTCGACTGCAAAACGTTAACATAAAACCAACACCAAATAAGACTCATGCCGGACAGTTCTGGCTCAGCTTTGTGGTGCATGTCATGGTTTCAGGTTAACAAAGGGGCGCAAGGGTAGCAGTTGTGGCCCCATCACCAGACCCGACCAGCCAGCGGGCACCATCACGACTAAAAAGCCGCCGCGATCTCGGCAAAGTGAGGGAATTGTCGGTAGAATGTCCGCCAACGCTTAAGGAGGACATCATGATCGACCCGAAGAAACTGGAAGAGATCGCCAAGCAGGTGCACAACTCCCTGCCGCCCGGCATTCGCAGCATGGGTGAAGAGGCCGAGAAGAAGATGCGTCAGGTACTGCAAGCCCAACTGGGCAAGCTGGATCTGGTCAGCCGCGAAGAGTTCGACGTGCAGACCAAGGTGCTGCTGCGTACCCGTGAAAAACTGGCCGCCCTCGAAAGCAAGCTGGCTCAGCTCGAGCAGCAGCTCGGCGCCAAAGGCGAATAACGAAAACCCCAGCTCGGCTGGGGTTTTTGCTTTGTATTGAACCTGTAAAAACCATCACACCTGAAGCAGATACCAGGCTCGCTTGCCGCGTGCCTTGGCCTCATACATGGCCCTGTCGGCCACCTCCAGCGCCTGCCGGAAGCTCAATGGCTCCTCCTCCCACAGGGCGATGCCGATACTCAGCCCCACCCGTTGCGGGCAACCGGGTTTGGGCACATAGCCGTGCATCCGGCTGATCAGGGCGTCAGCCAGTTGCGCCAGGCCATGGCTCGACACATCCCGGTGCAGATGCACCACAAACTCGTCGCCGCCGTAACGGCCACATAGCGCCGAGCCAGGCATAATAAGGCGCAGCCAGTCCGCCATCTGCTGCAACACCAGATCGCCGCAGGCGTGGCCCAGCTGGTCATTGATCCCCTTAAAATCATCCAGATCGATAAAGAGCAGCGCACCCGCCCCTTGCGGCTGCAGCTGGGCAAACGCCTTGCCAAACCCCTGCCGGTTGAGCAAGCCGGTCAGCGCGTCGCTGTTGGCACGCTCCGCCAGTCGCTGCTCATAAGCCTTGCGCTGGGTGATATCGATATGGGAGCCCATGATCCGCAGCGGCTTGCCATCGCCATCCCGATCGACGACCCGTCCCCGATCCCACAGCCAGGTGACCTCGCCTTGCGGATTGATGGTGCGGTATTCGGCTTCGTAGAAGGGAGTTTTCCCCTCAAGGTGGGCAAAGTAGCTGCCCATGGCATGGGCGCGATCGTCGGGATGGAGCTTGGCGCTCCACTGATCGAAATGAGGGGCCATGTCACCGGCCTGAAAGTTCTGCAGATTGAAGACGCGCAGCTCGCCGGTGGGAATGGTGCCCTGCCAGAGACAGATGCCGGTGCCATCGAGGGCGGCATTGAGCTTCTCCTGCAGCAGGCCATTTTCATGCTTCAAAGCGGCGATTTCTGCCTGCAAACGGGCTATTTCACCGCCATGAGGGGACGGGATCAGCGTTGCGACCCGCTCGACAGAGCCGGTCTCGCCCCTGTCATCCTCCGCAGATGCCCTGCCCTCTTCACTCAACACTGCGCCTCCTTGTGCTTGCTCTATGGATGCTCTTGTCAATCCCCCACAAAGATGCCATCAGCTACGTTCAATTAGTAGCCACTCATAGCCAAAATATTGAAAAATAATGGGATAACGCCGCGATAATCCAGCCATTCGGTACGATCAGGTACTGCGGCGGCCACAAAAACAAAAGCCCCCGGCAAAACCGGGGGCTGCGTCATCCAGACGGGGATCCCGTCAGATAAATTCGTAGGCGTCACCAAAGATGCGCTCCGGCTCGGCGCCGAGGATCTTGAACTCCTCACGCGCGGCACCCGCCATCTCGAAACGGCCGGCTACATAGATGTCGTAGTCGTGGAGACTGACGAAATCATCCATGATCGCCTTGTGTACCAGCCCGCTCTTGCCGGTCCAGTCAGCCTCCGGCTCCTGCACCACCGGGATAAAGGTGAGCGGTGCATAGTCACGCTCCCACTGCTGCATCTGCTCCAGCTCATAGAGCCAGTGAGCCTGACGCACACCCCAGTAGAAGAACACCGGACGCTTGCAGCCCGTGTCGATCAGGTACTCCAGAATGGAGCGGGCGTAAGAGAAACCGGTGCCGCCCGCCATCAGGATCAGTGGACGGGGGGATTCATCGCGCAGGAACGCCTTGCCAGCCGGCAATTCAACCTCGATCTCCCCCTGCTCGCGCATGCGGGCCAGCACCTGACCGGCATAGGCGTTCTCGGGAGTGGCACCGATTTGCAGCTCCAGCACGCCCGGGCGGGTCGGCGAGTTGGCGATGGAGAAGGGGCGCTTGTCCGAATCGCTCATCACCACCAGCAGATACTGGCCCGGCTTGAAGCTGATCGCTTGCTGCGGCGTCAGGGCCACATGCCAGATGGTGTCGACATATTCGCGCAGTTCCTCTACGCGGCATTTGATACGTTGCATTCTTGTCCTTGTGGCGGGCTCGCTCGGCCCGCTTCGCTCATTGTTTCACTATGGAGTGACGACCAGCAGCCCTGGCCCCGTCAGTCGAGAATACTCAAATCAGTGCGGATCGCATCACTTTTTGCAGCAAAGCTGTCATGTTTGCCTCATCCGAGGATATTGAGCTCATCCCAGATGGCATCGACCTTCTGCTTCACCGCCTCATCCTGCACTATGGGCTGACCCCACTCCCGATTGGTCTCGCCCGGCCACTTGTTGGTGGCATCCAGCCCCATCTTGGAGCCGAGGCCGGAGACCGGCGAGGCGAAGTCCAGATAGTCGATCGGGGTGTGCTCGATCAAGGTGGTGTCCCGTGCCGGATCCATCCGGGTAGTGATGGCCCAGATCACATCCTTCCAGTCGCGGGCGTTGACGTCGTCGTCACACACCACCACGAACTTGGTGTACATGAACTGGCGCAGGAAGGACCAGACCCCCAGCATCACCCGCTTGGCGTGGCCCGGGTAACGCTTCTTGATGGTCACCACCGCCATCCGGTAGGAGCACCCCTCCGGCGGCAGATAGAAGTCCACAATCTCGGGGAACTGCTTCTGCAGCAGTGGCACGAACACCTCGTTCAGCGCCAGACCCAGCACCGCCGGTTCATCGGGCGGACGGCCGGTGTAGGTGCTGTGATAGATGGCATCGCGCCGCTTGGTGATGTGGGTGATGGTAAAGACCGGGAACTCGTCCACCTCGTTGTAGTAGCCGGTGTGGTCGCCATAAGGGCCTTCCGGCGCCATTTCGCCCGGTTCCAGATAGCCTTCCAGCACGATTTCTGCGCTGGCGGGCACCTCCAGATCGCAGCTGATGGCCTTGATCACCTCGGTACGACTGCCACGTAGCAGACCGGCAAAGGCATATTCGGAGAGGGTATCCGGCACCGGCGTCACCGCGCCGAGAATGGTCGCCGGATCAGCGCCGAGTGCCACCACCACCGGGAATCGCTCACCGGGGTGGGCCTCCTGCCACTCGCGAAAATCGATGGCACCGCCACGATGATCCAGCCAGCGCATGATCAGCTTGTTTTTGGCGATCTTCTGCTGGCGATAGATGCCGAGGTTCTGGCGCTTCTTGTAGGGGCCACGGGTGATGGTGAGGCCCCAGGTGACCAGCGGTGCCACATCGCCGGGCCAGCAGTGCTGGATCGGGATCTGGTCGAGATCGACCGCATCTCCCTCCTGCACCACCTGCTGGCAGGGGGCGGAAGAGAGCCGCTTGGTCGGCATGTTGAGCACCTGCTTGAAGATCGGCAGCTTCTCCATCAGCTCCTTGAATCCCTTGGGCGGCTCGGGCTCCTTGAGATAGGAGAGCCAGACCCCGACCTGACGCAGGGCGCCCACATCGGGCTGGCCCATGCCCATGGCAACCCGATCCGGGGTACCGAACAGGTTGGTCAGCACCGGCATGGTGTAGCCTTTGGGATTTTCGAACAGCAGAGCCGGGCCACCCGCACGCAGGGTGCGATCGCTGATCTCGGTCATCTCCAGATAGGGATCTATCTCGCGGGTAATGCGCTTGAGTTGTCCGTTTTGTTCCAGCTGCGCGATGAAATCACGCAAATCCTTGTATTTCATGCAAGTTCCCAACCGGGTTCAGGAGGTCACGCATTATAACCCTGGCTGCCCATCGGGTGTACCCGAATCGGGCAGCAGACTCGGTGCAATGGGTGGCATGTCACGCTGGCCGAGGCGTCTGGCTAGCGCAGAGAGCAGCTGGGGCTCGTCCACCTCCATTAACAGACCGGCTACCAGCGCCCCGTATTGACGGTTGGAGAGTTCCGCCAACAGGTATTTCTGGGCCTGCGGCGGCAAGGGCGAGAGCGCGCTCAGCTGGCGCAGGGCGGCCCCCTTCAACCCCTCGTTGCCACTGGCGGCAATCAGCAGATCGCTGGCAGCACTGCCGTGATGGAAGCGGTTGATGGTAGAGAGTGCACGCAGCGCATCCTGATCTGCCGGCCGCCGCCACAGCATGCCATAGAGCGCCGGTTCCCCGGTGCGCTGCAACAGATGAAACAAAAGATGATTGTCGGGCAGATAGATATTCTGGCTGGCCAGCGCTTGCGCCTCCCGCATCCAGATCGGTTGCGGCAAGGTGTCGAGGGCCAGCAACAGGGCTTGCTGCTGCGTGGCTAGATCTGGGTTACTGCTGTAGTAGATGGACTTTAGCTGGAAGCTGCCCTGGGCAAGCTGCTGCCGATAGCGCTGCATCAGTGATTGCAGCTGCCACTCCCCCAGCAGCTGACGGGCCTGCGCGGCAAAATCATAGACAGGTTGCTGCACCAGAAAACCGTCGACCTGCTGCTCCATGAGCCACTCGGGTGCCTTGTCGGCCTGAGCCTCGACCCACTGTTGCAACGCAGGGGATGCAGGGGGGGTCGCGGGAATATCCCGCAGCAGTTGCAACAACAGGAACTCCCGCCGCTCGCGACTCAGGGTCGCCAGCAGAGAGTCGATGGCTGCAAATTGCCCCTCCTGCAGACGGTCCGCCAGATAGCGCTGGTGCGTTTGCAACGTCTCGGCTGTCACCGCGATCGGTGCACTCTGCACATCGGCTGGCATTGCACTCAGCAACCCCAGCAATAACCAGAAAACAGGCTTCATGACGTCTCCATCCATGTGACATCGGGATCTCATACTACTAGGGCGACCGGAAAACAGATAAACAAAAACCGCGACCAAGGCCGCGGTTTCGTCATTTTCTGACCGGACTTACTTCTGCTGGCGCCGCATGGCGTCGAAGAACTCGTCGTTGGTCTTGGTCATCGCCAGCTTGTCGATGAGGAACTCGATACCGTCGATCTCGCCCATCGGGTGGACAATCTTGCGCAGGATCCACATCTTCTGCAGCTCGTCACCTGAGGTGAGCAGCTCTTCTTTACGGGTGCCTGAGCGGGTGATGTCGATAGCCGGGTAGACGCGCTTCTCGGCAATCTTGCGCGAGAGGTGCAGTTCCATATTGCCGGTACCCTTGAACTCTTCGTAAATAACCTCGTCCATTTTGGAACCGGTATCGATCAGCGCGGTGGCGATGATGGTCAGGCTGCCGCCCTCCTCAACATTACGCGCGGCGCCGAAGAAGCGCTTCGGACGGTGCAGGGCGTTGGCATCCACACCACCGGTCAGTACCTTGCCGGATGACGGGATAACGGTGTTGTAGGCACGGGCCAGACGGGTGATGGAGTCCAGCAGGATCACCACGTCTTTCTTGTGCTCGACCAGACGCTTGGCCTTCTCGATCACCATTTCGGCAACCTGAACGTGACGGGAAGCAGGCTCGTCAAAGGTGGAAGCGATCACTTCACCTTTTACCATGCGCTGCATCTCGGTCACTTCTTCCGGACGCTCGTCGATCAGCAGAACGATCAGTTCACAGTCCGGGTGGTTGTAGGCGATGCTCTGGGCGATGTTCTGCAGCAGCATGGTCTTACCGGCCTTGGGCGGCGCCACGATCAGGCCACGCTGGCCCTTACCGATGGGGGAAGCCAGGTCCAGTACACGGGCGGTGATATCTTCAGTAGAGCCGTTACCCCGTTCCATACGCAGACGTTCGTTGGCATGCAGGGGAGTAAGGTTTTCAAACAGGATCTTGTTGCGGGAGTTTTCCGGACGGTCGTAGTTGACCTCATTGACCTTGAGCAGTGCGAAGTAGCGTTCGCCCTCTTTCGGTGGCCGGATCTTGCCGGAGATGGTATCGCCGGTACGCAGGTTAAAGCGGCGGATCTGGCTCGGGGAGACGTAGATATCGTCAGGGCCTGCCAGATAGGAGCCGTCTGCACTGCGCAGGAAGCCGAAACCATCGGTCAGGATTTCCAGCACACCGTCGCCAAAGATATCTTCACCACCCTTGGCGTGCGCCTTGAGGATTGCAAAAATAATATCTTTCTTGTGCGCCCGAGCCAGATTTTCCAACCCCATGGATTCGCCAAGCTTGACCAGCTCGGACACAGGAGTGTTCTTTAATTCAGTCAGATTCATAGTGGTGAAAGTCTGTAAGCAAGGATTGAAATGAGGAGACAGTCTGCTGGATTGATGCTGATCGGATTTGATTGCCAGGCTGTGGTTAGCAAAGAGTCAGGCAAAAAGGTTAGCAAACGAGCGATAAACTAGCACCAATCGGGATGAGCGTCTAGGTGATAAAACACAAGGAGCGCATTATTGCAATGCGCTCCTCTTTAATTATTACAGGTTGCCGTCCAGGAACTCTTTCAGCTGAGTCTTGGACAGTGCACCGACCTTGGTCGCTGCCACTTCGCCATTCTTGAACAGCAAGAGGGTCGGGATACCACGAATGCCGTACTTGGGCGGAGTATCAGAGTTATGGTCGATGTTCAGTTTGGCTACGGTCACGCGACCTTCGTACTCTTGGGCAACTTCTTCCAGGATCGGGGCAATCATCTTGCACGGACCACACCACTCGGCCCAGAAGTCGACCAGAACGGCGCCATCGGCTTTGATTACATCTGCCTCGAAGCTGGCATCGCTCAGCTGAACAATCTTGTCACTCATCTCCAACTCCAGTCAGTAATTAAGGCTTTATTGACATATCAACAAAGGCAATAGTTGCCCTATTTGAAATGATCCTGTTTATTATTGCAAGCCTAACCTGATAACCTACCGCCATGAGCAAAACACACTTAACGACCGACAAATTCGCCCAAATGGGCCTCGAACCCGAAGTTCTGGCTGGTCTGGAATCAAAGGGATTTCACTATTGCACGCCCATCCAGGCACTGTCTCTGCCACTGCTGGTAGAAGGTCACGACCTCGCCGGTCAGGCCCAGACAGGAACCGGCAAGACCATTGCCTTCCTGGCCGCGACATTCAACTATTTGCTGACTCACCCGCTGACCAAGCCCCGTCTGGTTAACCAACCCAGAGCCATCATCATGGCACCCACCCGGGAACTGGCAGTACAGATCTATAACGATGCCGACAGCATCGCCGCTTCTACCGGCCTGAAACTCGGCCTCGCCTACGGTGGCGAAGGTTACGACAAGCAGCTGGCCGTGCTGGAGCAGGGCGTCGACATCCTGATCGGCACCACCGGCCGCATCATCGACTACTTCAAGTCCAAGGTGATCGATCTGAGCAACATTCAGGTCGTGGTACTGGACGAAGCGGATCGCATGTTCGATCTGGGCTTCATCAAGGACATCCGCTTCCTGTTCCGCCGCATGCCGCCCGCGACCGAGCGTCTGAGCATGCTGTTTTCCGCAACCCTCTCCCTGCGCGTGCAGGAGCTTGCCTACGAACACATGAACCATCCGGAACATGTGCAGGTAGAGCCTGAGCAGATGACCGGCGTGCGGATCAAGGAGGAGCTGTTCTACCCCTCCAATGAAGACAAGATGTTGCTGCTGCTCTCCCTGATGGAAGAGGAGTGGCCGGAAAAAGCGATCGTTTTCGCCAACACCAAGCATGTCTGTGAAGACGTTCACGCCTGGCTGGAAAACGACGGCCACCGCGTCGGTCTGCTGACCGGTGACGTGCCGCAGAAGAAGCGGATGAAGATCCTCGAGGATTTCACCAAGGGTGCGCTCGATATTCTGGTCGCCACCGACGTGGCCGCCCGTGGTCTGCACATCCCTGACGTGACCCACGTCTTCAACTATGACCTGCCCGACGACGCCGAAGACTATGTACACCGTATCGGTCGTACCGGTCGTGCCGGCAAGAGCGGTCACTCCATCAGCCTGGCCTGTGAAGACTATGCCTTCAACCTGCCGGCCATCGAGGAGTACATCCACCATGCCATTCCGGTCAGCAAATATGATCGCGAAGCGCTGCTGGATGACGTGACCCCGCCGAAACGGGTATTCCGCAACCGTCAGCCGGTGAACCGCAACATGCGGGATCGTCAGGGCGGTGGCAACAGCAACAACCGTCGTCGTCCGCCGCGCAAGAGCTAAGGACAGGCCCGTTGCACAACTCGCCTCTCTATGCCGCCATCGACCTCGGCTCCAACAGCTTTCATATGCTGGTGGTGCGCGAGGTCGCCGGTGCCCTGCGCACCGTCGCCAAGGTCAAGCGCAAGGTTCGCCTCGCAGCCGGGCTCGATCCGGAATTTCGTCTCAGCCGTGCCGCCATGGAGCGGGGCTGGGACTGTTTGCGTCTCTTCTCCGAACAGTTGCAGGACATTCCGGCCGACAACATCCGGGTGGTGGGCACCGCAACCTTGCGGCTTGCTACCAACGTCGACGAGTTCCTCAGCGAAGCGGAACGGGTACTCAACCACAGCATCGAGATCATCTCGGGCGAGGAAGAGGCCAAGACCATCTATGAAGGGGTCTCCTGGACCTCTGCCGGGGAAGGCAACCGGCTGGTGATCGACATCGGCGGTGCCAGTACCGAACTGGTGATCGGCGAACATAGCGAAGCAAAACTGCTCAACAGCCTGCACATGGGCTGCGTCACCTGGCTCAACAATCACTTCGGTGATGGCGAGCTCTCCGAAGCCCGTTTCGAGCAGGCGATTGCTGCCGCCAAGGCGGTGCTGGAGAAGGTGGCGGAAGATTACCGCGCCCTCGGCTGGCGTACCTGCGTTGGCGCCTCCGGCACGGTGCAGGCGCTGCAAGAGATCATGCTGGCGCAAGGGAAGAGCGAACGGGTCACCCTGCCGAAACTGCAGGAGCTGATGGGTCAGGCCATCGCCTGCGGCAAGCTCGACCGGCTGCAACTGGAAGGGCTGGCGGCCGAGCGGCTGACCGTGTTCCCCTCCGGCCTCGCCATCCTGATCGCCATCTTCGAAACCCTCGATATCGAGAGCATGACCCTCGCGGGTGGCGCCCTGCGTGAAGGACTGATCTACGGTCTGCTGGGCAACAATCACGACTGTGATGCCCGGGATCGTACCGCCGACAGCCTGATCAGCCGCTATCAACTGGATAAAGAGCACGCCGAACGGGTGCGCGATACCGCTGTCGAGGCGTTCAACCAGCTGCAACCGGCCTGGCGACTCTCCAAACGCTACGGTCGCCCGATCTTGCGTTATGCAGCCCTGCTGCACGAGATCGGCCTCTGTATCGAATACAAGAAGGCGCCGCAACACGCCGCCTACATCATCGACAACATCGACATGCCGGGCTTTACCCCTGCGCAAAAGAAGCTGTTGTCGGCCCTGCTGTTCAACCAGCGGGACGAATTCAAGCTAGAACCACTGGAGAAACAGGGTGCCGTCACCGGTCGTCAGGCGATCCGGCTGGCCCGTATCCTGCGCATCGCGCTGATCCTCTGCATGCGCCGTACCCAGGGCACAGTGCCCAGCTTCACCCTGCAGGCAGAAGAGGAGTCACTGACCCTGACCCTGCCCAAGGGCTGGATGGATGAACACTACCTGCGCGCCAGCGAGCTGCGCTTTGAAGTGGAACGCCAGCAGAAGATGGGCTGGCCGACCCGCGTACAGGAAGCCTGACTGAGCAACCCGCCTGTTTTGGAGCCGATCATGCCGGATTATCAACCCATCAGCTGCGATCTCTACGACTGGCTCGAAATTGCTGCCAGCTGGCAACTGCCGGTGACCCTCACCAGCCGCGATGATCGCCAATGGGATGACAAGATCCGCACCATCGAAGCCAGCGAAGGGGTCGAGTATCTGCTGCTGCACAGTGGCGAGCGGCTCAGTCTGGCAGAACTGGCGACCCTGCGCCTGAACTGGCAAGGGGAAGAGAAGCTGATCCGCTTCGCGCCAACCAACTGAATCCAATACGAAAAAGGAGGGCCAACATGACGTTGGCCCTCCTTTTTTGCATCCGTAACTCGCACCGACCGTTAACTCGCCGCCAGCGCCGCCATCACATAGACATCGAAGCGGTTGCTCTTGGTCTCGATGGCCATGCTGGGCTTCTGTTCATTGAGCCAGCCGGCGTAGTCGGGGCGTTTCACCACCACCCGCTTCTCAGCCATCTTGAGCGCGGCAGGCAACAAGGCATCCGCATCGAGATCCGGACCTACCAGCGACTGGAACACCCGCATCTCCTTTTTCACCAGCGCCGACTTCTGCTTGTGAGGGAACATGGGGTCGAGGTAGATCACCTCGGGCCGCTCCGGCAGCGCCAGCAAGTTGTCCACCGCCGGGCCTTGCAGCAGGTGCATCCGCTCGCTGACCCAGGGGCCAATCTCGGGATCCTGTGCCGCCCGCGCCAACCCGTCCTGCAACAGAGCAGCCACCACAGGGCTGCGTTCGATCAGGGTCACCTTGCAACCGAGGGAAGCGAGCACGAAGGCATCGCGCCCCAGACCGGCAGTGGCATCCACCACAGTCGGTGTGGCACCGGCCTTGAGCCCCACCGCCTTGGCGATGGACTGGCCCCGACCGCCGCCAAACTTGCGGCGATGCGCCACCGTCCCTTCCACGAAGTCCACATAGACGGCACCCAGCTTGGGCTCGTCCAGCTTGCGCAGCTCCAGTCTCTCTTCAGTCAGTACCAGCGCAAACGGAGCCGGAAACCCCACGTCGGCAAGGCGTAAACGCAGGGCGTCGAGCTCGCCATCACGGGCGGGGACTTCACTGAAAACCTGAATATGGGGCATAGGAGACAGACTCATGGCACGTACAGAAGCGGCCATGATAACAGAAGCGGTGGATCAGCTCACGACTGTGAGGTTCATCCCCTGACGGTTGAGAGCGAGGTAATCAATGAGATCGTCATAGGCCAGCGGGCGGCTGAGCAGATAACCCTGGGTGAAGGCACACCCCTTCTGGCAGAGGAAGTTGAGCTGCTCGCGGGTCTCTACCCCCTCGATCACCACCTGCATGCCCAAGTTGTGCACTATGTTGATGATGCCGTCGAGCAACATCCTATCCTGCTCGTTGAAGGGGATATGGCGCACGAAGGAGCGGTCGATCTTGACCAGATCGACCGGGAAAGTACGCAGATAGTTGAGGGCCGAGTAGCCGGTACCGAAATCGTCGATGGCCAGCTTGCAGCCCGCCTCGCGCAGGGCATCGATCCGCACCCTGTGCTGATCGCTGCTCTCCATCAGCAGAGATTCGGTGATTTCGATGACGATGTCGGCAGGATCGAGCCCGAAGTGCTGGATCACCTTGAGCCACTCGCTCGCCTCGGGGTCGATGGTCTGGAACTCCATGGTGGAACGGTTGATCGACATCTGCAGATCAGGGAAGCCGGATTGCTGCAACCGCGCCAGATCCCGGCACGATTGCCACAATACCAGCGCACCCAGCCCCTGAATCAATCCCGCCTCTTCCGCCAGCGGAATAAACTCGGCAGGGGATACCTGTCCCCATTGGGGGTGATACCAGCGCACCAGCGCCTCCAGCTTGGCGACCCGTCCGCTGCGATTGTCCCAGATCGGCTGGTAGGCCATGGTCAGCTGCTCCAGCTTGATCGCTTCGGCCAAATCCTGCTGCATCTGGTGGCGCTGGCGCACCTCTTCCCGCATGGATGAGCAGTAGGCTCCGAGCAACCGTCCCTGCCGCTTGGCCGCAAACAGCGCCTGTTCGGCATTGCGCAGCAGCTCGTCGCTCTCGCTGCCATCGACCGGACAGAGAGTCATGCCGATGGTCGCGGTCACATAGAGATGCTGGTTGGCCAGCATAAAGGGGCGGGCGAAACTGCCGATCACCTGCTTGGCAAACACCTCGGCCTGACGGCGGGTGACGATGCCGGGCACCAGGAACGCGAACTCGTCGCCACCGATGCGGGCCACCAGATCTTCGGTGCGCACCCGGCTAACCAGTCGATCCGAGACCTCCCGCAGCAGGGCATCGCCAGCATGGTGATCCATGCTGTTGTTGACCGCCTTGAAGTTGTTGAGGTCGAGCACCATGAGCGCGAAGCGCTCGCCCCGCTCGCAGAAGCGGGTGAGGCAGCGGCCAAACAGCCAGCGGTTGGGCAGGCTGGTAAGGTTGTCGTAGTTGGCCTGGGTCGCGATCTTCTGCTCGGCCACCTTGGTCTGGGAAAGATCGCTGAAAATGGCGATATATTGCTGGATTTTGCCGGCTTCACGCAGGGTGCTGATCATCAGCTGCTGCGGATAGAGCTTGCCATTCTTGCGCTTGTTCCACACTTCGCCACGCCACACCCCCACCCGCTCCAGCGCGTGGTACATGTCGGCATAGAAGGTCTGATCGTGCAGCCCGGACTTGAGCATGCTGGGACGCTGGCCCCGCACCTCGTCGCTGCTGTAGCCGGTGATCTGCTCGAAGGCCGGGTTGACCGAGATGATGCGGCTGTCGGCATCGCACACCAGAATCGCTTCGGAGAGGTTGTCGTAGACCCGGTGGGAGAGTTTGAGCTGCTCCGCATGGCGCTTGAGGGGATCGATATTCTCCAGCAGCACCATCAGGTAGTCCGGCTGCTGCTGCTCGTCGCGGATCAGGGTGACCGTTACCCGCCCCCACAGGATCTCGCCCCCCTTGCAGAAGTAGCGCTTCTCCTGAGTGAAACTGCTGCGCTCGCCGCGCCGGATCTCTTCGTAGCACTCAAGGCTGCGCTGCCAATCCTCCGGGTGATTGATGTCGGAGATGGAGCGATGAAGCAGCTCGTCGAGGGGATAGCCCAACATCTTCTCGATAGCCGGATTGGCCCAGAGAATGCGGCCGGTGAGATCGAGCTTACCGATCCCCACCGGGGCCTGAAACAGCATGCTCTGCAGCACATGGGGGGTATCAGGCAAGAGTTGCGGCAGCTGGCGTTGCAGCATCAGCGCCAGTTCGCGACCGGCCAGCGGCCCCAGCAACCGGAGCAGCCCCATCACCTTGGTCATATTGGCCTGCGGCTGACGATAGAGCAGGCAGCAGATACCTATGGTCTCGCCATCCGCATCCTTGAGGGCGATCCCGGCGTAGGCCTGGGCTTGCCACGCATCGGCAAGCGGCATCGCGGGGAACAGCTGCAACAGACGATCGCTGAACCAGGCTTCCCCCTCCTGCCAGGTAATGGCATTAGGAGAGTCAGTCAGTGGCAGCGTCAGGGTATCGGGGTCAAGAGAGGAGGGATGGGCAGCCTGAACCGTCAGGTGGGTAGCATTTGATTCCCTGCTGGCGATCAGGACGACATCAGCCATCACAGCAGCGGCGATTTCACTCACAAAGGTATCGAAATATCCCTGGCCGCTCGAATGAGCCAGACTTGAGATGATTTGATAGACGGAATCGAGTGCTCGCCTCATGGCAAGTGGCTTTCTCTCCTTGAAGGTTAGAACACGACTCTACTGAAGAGCTGTGAGCAGTGCAAATATGCAATCAGCAAGATATTAAAAAGCCTTGAAAAAAGGGACCAAAAGGTCCCTTTTTGTCGCAGAAATCACGACTCGATCCCACTATGTCGCAAAACAGTGTACCTGCTTGAAGCTCACACAGGCTGCGGGTCAGGAATCTCAGGCGGCAATACCGCTGTGTCGCAACAGCGCATCCACCTTGGGCTCACGACCACGGAAGGCTCGGAATAGCTCCATCGGCTCCTTCGAGCCACCCTTCTCCAGAATATTCTTCAGGAAGGATTGGCCGGTCGCCGAGTTGAAGATCCCCTCCTCCTCGAAGCGGGAGAAGGCATCGGCAGAGAGCACCTCGGCCCACTTGTAGCTGTAGTAGCCCGCCGCATAGCCGCCCGCGAAGATGTGGGAGAAGCTGTGCTGGAAGCGGTTGAACGCTGGCGGCGTCATCACTGCTACCTGACTGCGTACCTCATCCAGCAGCGCCGGGAGCTGTGCCGGATTGGCCGGATCAAACTCCTGATGGAGACGGAAGTCGAACAGGGCGAACTCCAGCTGGCGCAGCATCTGCATCGCCGCCTGGAAGTTGCGGGCGGTCAGCATCTTCTCCAGCAGATCGGCAGGCAACGGCTCGCCGGTCTCGTAGTGGCCGGAGATAAAGGCCAGCGCCTCGGACTCCCAGCACCAGTTCTCGAGGAACTGGCTCGGCAGCTCTACCGCATCCCAGGCCACGCCGTTGATACCGGCGACACCGGCCACATCGATGCGGGTCAGCATGTGGTGGATGCCGTGGCCAAACTCGTGGAACAGGGTGACCACTTCGTTGTGGGTGAACAGCGCCGGTTTGCCATCCACCGGGCCGTTAAAGTTGCAGGTCAGGTAGGCCACCGGTTTTTGCAGCGAGCCATCCTGACGGTAGCGACGGCCCAGACAGACATCCATCCAGGCCCCGCCCTGCTTGTGCTCGCGGGCGTAGAGGTCGAGATAGAAGCTGCCGCGCAGCTCGTCGTCGGCATCGAAGATGTCGTAGAAGCGCACGTCCGGATGCCAGGTGTCGATGCCGAGGCGCTCGCGCACCTTCATGCCGAACACCCGCTTCACCACCTCGAACAGCCCCTTTACCACCTTGCTGGCGGGGAAGTAGGGGCGCAGCTGCTCATCGGAGATGGAGAACTTGTGCTGTTTGAGCTTCTCGGCGTAGTAGGCTAGATCCCAGGCTGCCAGCTCGGTCTGACCATGCTGTTCGGCGGCGAAGGCACGGATCTCCTCCAGCTCGGCCTTGCCTTGCGGCAGGGATTTGGCCGCCAGATCGGTGAGGAAGCTCACCACCTGTTCGGTCTTGTCCGCCATCTTGGTGGCCAGGGAGAGCTCGGCATAGTTGGCAAAGCCCAGCAGCTGGGCCAGTTCGCGGCGCAGGGTGAGCAGCTCGCTCATGATGGCGGAGTTGTCCCACTTGCCCGCATTGGGGCCCTGATCGGAGGCGCGAGTGGTGAAGGCTTCGTACATCTCGGCGCGCAGCTCGCGGTTGTCCGCGTACATCATCACCGGCAGGTAGGAAGGGATATCCAGCGTGAACAGCCACCCCTCTTTGCCTTTAAATTCAGCCATCTGACGGGCAGCGGCACGCACACTGTCGGGCAGACCGGCCAATTCGGCTTCATCGGCCACCAGCTTTTGCCAGCCCCGGGTCGCATCCAGCACGTTGTTGCTGAAACGGGATGCCAGCTCGGAGAGGCGGGCCTGAATTTCGCCGTAACGCTGCTGCGCCTCGGCAGGCAGACCGATGCCGGAGAGGCGGAAGTCACGCAGGGTATTCTGGATCTCCTTGCGCTGGGCGCCGCTGAGCAGCGGGAAATCATCGCTCTGGGAGAGGGCCAGATAGGCCTGATAGAGCCCTTCATGCTGACCGACATAGGTCTGGAATTCGGAGAGCAGCGGCAGGCAGGCGTCATGGGCCTCGCGCAGCGCTTCGCTGTTGAGTACGGAGTTGAGGTGGCTGACCGGTGACCAGATCCGTGACAGGCGGTCATTTACCTCTTCCAGCGGGGCAATCAGGCTATCCCAGGTATGGGGATCACGCTGGGCCAGCACATCGCTGATCTTCTGCTTGCAGTCAGCAATCGCCTGAATCACGGCAGGCTGAACCTGCTCCGGCTTGATCTGGCTGAAAGGGGGCAGTGAATCCATTGTCAGCAAAGGGTTATTCATCCCGGTTACCTCTTGTTTGGTCTTGAACAGACCGCTTTAGCAGCTCTGTATGGCTTTCTAACATGTGGCCAAGCCACGCAATAATCAAGCGGGAATCCGCCGCAACCCTGTACTTTTCCAGCCATTGCGACCCGGATCTCTGCCGTTGCTGCAGTTTTGCCATCAACAGCCAGTAACAGGATGAATCTGTGGGCCTTTTTTGGCTCTTATCGCTACTTTCAAGGGGCAAAAAGCCGCCATTTACCGGCGCCACAGCTGCCAGCCAAGTACCGTCATGCTCAATCATGGAAACGGATAAAATGTGGGATGTGTAACAAATTATCAATATTTTTCAGTTAATTAGAATCAAAACCAACTATTGATTAATTTATTTTCAAGCATCTATCATAGGCAACCTGCCATGCAGGTCACTTGATTCTCTGTGCTGCACAGAAATCGGGTGAAAAAGGCAAAGTGACCCGAAAGGGCGCGACGCAAAGCCACCGGTCTAAGGGAAAACACCTATGACAGCGGGGCTGCCCCCGGGGACGTCCGATCACAATCAACGCCCCATTTGCACCGTACGGAGAGACGATGAACAAACTCAAATTATCCCTGCTTGGCTGCCTGCTCGGCATGGGCGCCCCCATGGCATATGCCGCCAGTGCCGGTCAGGCGATGGTCAACCCCCAGTCCGGCGTAGTAGTCGGCTATTGGCACAACTGGTGTGACGGCTCGGGCTACAAGGGCGGTATCGCCCCCTGCGTCAAGCTCGATCAGGTCAACCCGCAATACAACGTGGTCGATGTCTCCTTCATGAAGGTCTATGGCAGCGATCCCATCCCCACCTTCAAGCTCGACCCGGCCATCGGCATGAGCGAAAGCCAGTTTATCGAGCAGATTGCCGAGCTGAACCGTCAGGGCCGTGCCGTGCTGCTGGCGCTGGGCGGTGCCGATGCACACATCGAGCTGCGCAAGGGTCAGGAGCAGGCCTTTGCCGACGAGATCATCCGTCTGGTGGAGACCTATGGCTTCGACGGACTGGATATCGACCTGGAACAGGCCGCCATCACTGCCGCCGACAACCAGACCGTGATCCCGGCGGCTCTGCGTCTGGTCAAGGATCACTACCGCGCCCAGGGGAAAAACTTCCTCATCACCATGGCGCCGGAGTTCCCCTATCTGACCCAGACTGGCGCCTACATCCCCTATATCCGCAATCTGGAAGGGTACTACGACTGGATCAACCCTCAGTTCTACAACCAGGGTGGCGACGGTATCTACATCGATGGCATCGGCTGGATTGCCCAGAACAACGATGCCCTGAAAGAAGAGTTCATCTACTACATGGCGGATTCGCTGAGCAACGGAACCCGCGGCTTCTACAAGATTCCCCATGACAAGCTGGTGTTCGGCATTCCGACCAACATCGATGCCGCCGCCACCGGCTATGTGCAGGATCCGCAGAAGCTCTACAACGCCTTCAACCGCCTGAAGAGCGAGGGGCAACCACTGCGCGGCGTGATGACCTGGTCCATCAACTGGGACATGGGCCGCAACGCCGCTGGTCAGTCCTACAACGAATCCTTCATCAAGAGCTACGGCCCCTTCATCCACGATCAGGAGATCACGCCGCCGGTCGACAACGGCAAGCCGGTGTTCAGCGGCCTGAGCGATACCCGCATCAAGCAGGGTACCGCCTTTGATCCGCTGGCAGGTGTCAGTGCCAACGACAAGGAAGATGGCGACCTGACTGGCCAGATCCAGGTAGAAGGCTCGGTAGACAGCCAGCGCATCGGCCTCTACCCCCTCACCTACAAGGTGAGCGATCGCGACAACAACGTCACCGAGCAGGTACGTACCATCGAGGTCTACAGCATGAAGCCGGTGTTCAGCGGTGTCACCGACACCACGCTGGAACTGGGTACCGCTTTCGATCCGATGACCGGCGTCAGCGCCCATGATGAAGAAGATGGCGACCTGACTGCCCAAATCAAGGTCAGCGGCAACGTCGACAGCAGCAAGGTCGGCCGCTACACCCTCACCTATCAGGTGAGCGACAGCGCCGGTCAGCAGGTAACCCAGCAGCGCAACGTGACCGTCAGGGAGCAAGGCGCCGTCTGTGAAAACAGCTGGGATGCCAAGAAGGTCTACGTGGGCGGCGACATCGTCAGCCACAACGGCAAGAACTGGCTGGCTGGCTGGTGGACCCAGAACGAAGAGCCGGGTACCACGGGTGACTGGGGCGTCTGGCGCGTACAGGGCGACAGCGACTGCGGCGGCACAACGCCACCCGCCGAAGGCAGCAGCGACTTCACCGTCAGCGCCATGGCGAGCGAGTACACCATAGTCAACGGTCAGGTCAGCATCCGCTTCAACCTGACCACCGCCAACCCGGTACAGATCACCGCGACTCTGGAGCAGAGCGGCCGCAGCCACGGTACCACCAGCAGCCAGGTGAACGGCACCAGCACCCTGGTACTGCAGGGCAGCAATGTCACCGACGGTAGCTACGAAGTAGTCATCACCGGTCTGGCAGATGGCCAGCAGCCGGTGGTACAGCGCTTCCCGGTTGCGCTGACCGAAGAGAGCAACGGCGGTAGCGAAGGTGACTACCCGGCCTATGCCCCCAACACCGGCTATCAGGCCGGTGATCGGGTAAGTAATGCCGGTGGCAACTACGAGTGCAAACCCTGGCCATACAGCGGCTGGTGTGGCGGCTCGACCAGCCACTATGCACCGGGTACCGGCAGCGCCTGGAGCGATGCCTGGATCAAGCTCTGACCTTGCCCCAACCACTAACGGGGGCTGACAGGCCCCCGCCCATATCCTGCCCGTCGGCCACGCTGCCGATGGGCAGGATGCACTGACCCGGACGGGTTAGCCCTTCTCTTTTACATGCTTGCCAACCACCAAAAAAACGTCCAACAACAACCAAGATAAGGAAATCACCATGCCAAGAACCACCAAGCTTGCCACCCTGCTCGGTCTTCTGCTGTCGGCCCATGTCGTGGCCGATGAGCGCGAACAAGCCTATTTCAAACAAACCTATCAGGAGCACTACGAACAGATGACGGCGCGCCTCGCCGCGCTGCATCAGAGTGCGGCTGACGAGCAGAACGTGATCATCAAGGATGGCAAGCGCCACCTTGCCATCAACGGCCTGCTCTACCCGCTGACGGCGGATAACCACATCCTGTTCGATCTGCCCAAACCCCACTTTTTCGACGAAACAGCCATTCGTAACGTCTTTGATTTCTTTGATGAGGAGTGGGAGCTGACCTGGTACGACGGTGGGGTCGTTGCGGTCAACAAGCGCTTTGGCAACTATGACTACGGCAACGGCTGTCTGCTGGAGTACTTCCCCCACGGCCAGATCCAGAATGGCGAACGCACCCGTGTGGTGATGAAGACCAGCTCCTGCAGCGTCAACTCGTTTGCCACCTCGCTGCAATATCTGGACAAAGGCGAGGAGCTGACGGCCGACCAGCTGGGGCTGGACGCCAGCCTGATCACGGCGGTCGAGCGCTATCAGGATCGGCTCTATGTCAGCCAGAACGGCAATCCGGGCCATGTGGCCATTATCGATATCCCGAGCCGCCAGCAGATTGGCGAGATCCGCGGCACCGAAACCGGCAGTGCCACGGCCTACAACCAGGTCAGTGAATTGTTTGTCCGCAACAACCTGCTCTACGTGGTCTCGCGCTACTCGCACCGGGTCGATATCTTCGATCTGGCCGATGAACATCGCCATGTCACCACCCTGGGAACCGGTCGGGATTCCGGCAGCAACAGCCTGCACCGCGCCCAGGCCGTCTTTGCCAATCAGGATTACGTGCTGGTGGCCGATGCGCTGAGCGAGATCAAGGTCTACCGCCAGCAGGATGTGACGCCGGAGAACAGCCTCAAGACCCCCATCGCCGGTCGGCTCGCCTTTGAAGGAAAATACAGCCACCGTCTGGTGCAACTCCATCAGGTGGGTGACTATCTCCTGGCCCACACCGCAGGCAAAAACTACTACATCTATGACCTGCGCAAACTGGCTGATGCCATCGCCAGCAACACCCCGCTGGCGCCTGAGCAGGTGATCGCAGACAGCAATCTGCAAAAAATCGACATGAATGGCGATCGACTGGTGGTGAACTTCAAGGACCGCATCGAATGGCATGATGTCGATACCCTGATCGCCAACGACTTTCAGTTCAAGAACCCAACCTTTACTGTTCGGGAGATCAACCAGCAGCCCGTGGCGGCGCTGAAAGATCTCCAGCTGGCGGGCTCGGCGCTTGTCACCGCCAACGAGCGCGGCCTGGGTTTCAACCAGCTGCTGAGCAAGGAGATCAGCTTCACGGCCGACGAGCAGTTACCGGCTCGCCCGCTGATCTTCGATCAGCTGATGCCGGCCGCAGTCAGCTACATACTGCGCAATGACGAACCCTACGAGGTGCTGATCGATCGCGCCCAGCGTTCGGTCAACATCAATTCGCTGGTCAAGACCGAGCTGCTTGATAACGACACGGTGCGCATCACCAACTATGCCGCCAGAGAGCTGCATGACATCAATATCGAGTCACGCCTGAACGGTATCAACAAGTGGCTGATCCTGGGCCAGCTCGATCGCCTGCCCGCCTATGCCCAAATCACCCTGCCACTGAGCGCCTTTGGCGAGCAGGGACGCTTCAACAGCGCCAGCCGCGATGGTGTGTTTGATCTCAACAACCTGCTCGACAACAGCATCAATCTGCCCGCCCAGTTCGAGCACAGGTTCAGCTCCAACTCGGATCCGTTTGCCCAGAAGCTGGCACGCCTCAAGCCAAGCTGGAACGTGCGCTTCGCCACCAACACCAGCGGCTCCTGGCGCCCCATCAATGCCCTCTACGCCCGCGAGTGGCTGATCATCGCCACCAACCTGGCCTACATGGTCTCGACCGAGGAGTTCAAACACGTCTGGTACAACTTCAAGGCGGTGAACGGCTACGAGATGTTCGGCAATGGCGGCAACAGCTATGTGCCGAACGGGATCTTTACGGCCGCCGATTATGACTACTACTACCACAGCCTGATGAAGCGCCCCTATCTCAACCTGGGGATCACCGCCATGGGGGGCGGGCTGGGGAGTGGTGGCATCACCGGGGTCGATACCTTTAACTTTGTCAGCCACTACTACGGCAGTTGGGGCATTATTGCCCACGAATTTGGCCACGGCTTCGATGGGAAGTCCTACAGCCATGAGAGCGCGTTTGCCCGTGGCAGCCACGGCTGGCATCCCCTGATGACGGGCATGGCCAACTACCATATCCGCAAGGGCGACCTGCCCTATCTGGACGATGCTCTCAACGGCTTCCACAAGCCGGAAAACGACATCTATCGCTACAACTCGGTCAGCCAGGGGGCTCGCAAGCACCGCGCTGACAGCCACATGTACTATACCGACCACTACTTCATGCAATTCTCCACCATGCCGCAAGGCTGGGTAGCCAACGGCAGCGACTTCAGTGCCGGGCAGCTGGCAGCCCTGAACAATCAGGAGCGACTGCTGATGGGCTGGATCCCCAAGGAGTCGGAGAAAGGCAATCTCTGCCGGTTCATCTTCCAGGATGGCGAGCAGTACTACGGCTACGTCGAACAGCAGGCTGATGGTCTGCTCTGTGATGCCGGACCCCTGATCCGTTATCGTCAGCCCGATGGCCAGTTTGTGCCGCTGGTCTCGGCCATCAACCAGTTTGACTGGCTGTCACTCCACCACAAGGGCAAGCTGGATCAGCCAGTGCTGCACCAGAATGGTCGCCAGCTCTGCTACAAGAATGTGGCGGGCTTTTACGGTATCGGCTTCGTCAATGACAACAAACAGTGCACCCAGTTGCCCAACGTCTATCAGACCAATGGCAAGCACTGGCTGACCAGCTCCGGCTGGACCGGTCTGACCTACCTGAGCGGGGACTTCATCCTGCCCACGACCGGTAGCAGCAGTGACTTCACCGTCACCGATCTGGCGTCCGAATATCTCATCGTCAACGGCGCGCTCGACTTCAGCCTGACGCTGACCACCGCCAACCCGGTGACCGTCACCGCGACCCTGTTGCAGGATGGCAATCCGGTCGCCACCGGCAGCTCCCTGATCGATGGTCAGGGTTCCCTGCAGCTGGCACAGTCTGGCCTAGCGGCCGGCAGTTACGAGCTGTTGCTGGCGGGCATGGCTGAGGGGAGCAAGCAGGGCTTCGAGCGCCGCTTCACCCTGGCGTTGGTGGAACAGGCACCGGGTGGTGACAGTGACGGTGGTAACGGCAGCTACCCGACCTATGTTGCGGGCACCGCTTATCAGAGTGGCGAACGGGTCAGCAATGCCGGTGGCGACTACGAGTGCAAACCCTGGCCCTACAGTGGCTGGTGTGGCGGCTCGACCAGCCACTATGCACCGGGTACCGGCAGCCACTGGAGCGATGCCTGGATCAAGCTGTAATCAGCCGCTCGTGACCAAAAGAGAGCCATAACGACAGAGGGGGAGCCATCGGCTCCCCCTCTCGTTTATCTCTTCAACCCGGCTTAACGGGCATCTTCCTTCAGCCACTGCGCTACGCGCTTGGCGAAGTAGGTGAGGATGCCATCGGCTCCGGCCCGCTTGAAGCAGAGTAGAGACTCCATGATGGTCTCCTTCTCTTTCAGCCAGCCGTTCTGGATCGCCGCCATGTGCATGGCGTACTCGCCGCTGACCTGATAGGCGAAAGTCGGCACGCCGAACTGATCCTTCACCTGACGAACCACGTCCAGATAGGGCATGCCCGGCTTGACCATCACGCTGTCGGCCCCTTCCTGAATATCCAGCGCCACTTCGTGCAGGGCTTCGTTACTGTTGGCCGGATCCATCTGATAGGTGGCCTTGTTGCTCTTGCCGAGATTCCCGGCAGAGCCCACCGCGTCGCGGAACGGGCCGTAGTAGCAGGAGGCGTACTTGGCGGAGTAGGCCATGATCTGGGTGTTGATGAAGCCGTTCTCTTCCAGCGCGGCGCGGATGGCACCGATGCGGCCATCCATCATGTCAGACGGCGCGACTATATCGACCCCGGCCTCGGCATGGGAGAGCGCCTGCTTGATCAGGATCTCGGTGGTGATGTCGTTCAGTACATAGCCTTCGTCATCGATGATGCCGTCCTGCCCGTGGGTGGTGAACGGATCGAGTGCCACGTCGGTGATCACCCCCAGCTCCGGGAAGCGGGCCTTGAGGGCACGCACGGTGCGCTGGGCCAGCCCGTTCGGGTTGTAGGCCTCTTCCGCCATCAGGCTCTTGCTCTCCAGCGGGGTGACCGGGAACAGGGCAATAGCAGGTACGCCCAGCTCCACCAGTTCAGCGGCTTCCTCCAGCAGCAGATCGATGGAGAGACGCTCCACCCCCGGCATGGAGGGAACGGCTTCCCGACGGTTCTCCCCCTCCAGCACAAACACCGGATAGATGAGATCGTTGACGGTCAGTACGTTCTCGCGCACCAGACGACGGCTGAAATCATGTTTGCGCAGACGGCGCAGGCGGCGACCCGGAAAGGCGCCCGGAAGAGTTGTAGCCATGAATCACTCCTGGAGAGGAAGTTGGAAGAACGCGGCGGAGGTGGCCCGGGTGTGGGCCAGCAAGGCCTCGGGCGCTTCACCACGACAGGCCGCCACCACCTGGGCGATGTGCGGCAAAAAAGCGGGTTCGTTGCGTTTCGGGCGCGGTTTCAGATCGCGCGGCACCAGATAGGGGGCGTCGGTCTCGATCATCAGGCGGCCGGCCGGAATGCGGGCCACCTGCTCGCGCAGCAGCTGGCCGCGGCGCTCGTCGCAGAGCCAGCCGGTCACCCCGATATGCAGCCCCAACGCCAGACACTCGTCCAGCTCCTCATCGCAGCCTGTGAAGCAGTGCAGCACGGCTCCCGGTAGTTTCGGCAACCAGGGACGGAGGATCTCGATAAAACGGGCGTGCGCATCGCGGCAGTGGAGAAAAACCGGCATCCCGAGTTCGGCAGCCAGTGCCAGCTGGGCGTCGAATACCGCATCCTGCACCGGGCGGGGGGAGAAGTCGCGGTTGTAGTCGAGGCCGCACTCGCCAATAGCCACCACCTGCGGCAGCGCCGCCAGCTCGCGCAAGGCGGGCAGGGTCGCCTCATCGACACTCTTGGCATCGTGGGGATGTACCCCGGCGGTGGAGAAGCAGTAGCCCGGCCAGTGGGCGGCCAACTCAGCGCTCTCGCGGCTGCCAGCCAGATCGGTACCGGTGAGGATCAGCGCTTCCACTCCGGCGGCGCGGGCACGGGCCACCAGCTCAGGCTGTTCACCGGCGAACTGGCTGCTGGTCAGGTTTAAACCGATATCGATCATGGAATGAGACGTTCCGAACAAAAGGAATACATATCAGGTATTTGAAAACCATCTACCGAATGGGGTCTTACCATACGCCTCGAACGGGAGCATGAAAAGAGGAAGGGAGCCTCAGCTCCCCTCGCTCTGCTGTTCCAGCGGACTTCGTCATCCTCTCGCCGTCCGGCAAACAGGTGACGAACAGAGCCTCAGCTCTCCCCATCCGGTTGTTCCTGTTGCTCTTCATCTTCTTTCTTCACGTAGAAGCGGGCAAAGAACAGACCTATCTCCCACAGCGCCCACATCGGGATGGCGAGCAGGGTCTGGGAGAAGACATCAGGCGGCGTCAGCAGCATGCCGACCACAAACACCCCGACGACAACGTAGGGACGTTTCTCCTTCAGGTTTTGCGGTGTGGTCACGCCAGTCCAGCAGAGCAGTATGGTCGCCACCGGAATTTCGAACGCCACCCCGAACGCGAAGAACAGGGTCAGTACGAAGTCCAGATAGCTGGCGATGTCGGTCGCCACCGTCACCCCTGCGGGTGCTGTGCTGGTGAAGAAACCGAACACCAGCGGGAACACCACGTAGTAGGCGAACGCCATGCCCGCATAGAACAGCAGGGCACTGGAGACCACCAGCGGCATGATCAGCCGCCGCTCATGCTGGTACAGACCGGGGGCGATAAAGGCCCAGGCCTGATAGAGCAGATAGGGGATCGCCACGAAGAAGGAGACCACCAGCGTCAGCTTGATCGGCGTCAGGAAGGGGGTCGCCACATCCGTCGCGATCATGCTGGTCCCTTCCGGCAGCTGGCTGAGCAGCGGCTGGGCCACGAAGTCGTAGATGTTGTTGGAGAAGTAGATCAGTGCCAGAAACACCACGAGGATGGCGGTAATGGAGCGCAACAAACGGGTTCTCAGCTCAACCAGATGGCTGATCAGGGGTTGTTCGGCCTGACTCATGGCTTCACCTCCCCTTTTACTGCGGAGTCGCTGACCGGCACAGGCTCGCTCTCCCGCTGGCTGTTGACCGGCGGCACGTCGTGGCTCAGTTGCACCGCAGGCTCAACCGGCGTGGCAGGCTCAGCCTGGGCGACTGGCTCGGGGCGCGGCGGACGGATCTCGTTCTCCACCTGATAGGGGCGATTGACCGACTGGGCCGCCGCCTTGAGCTGTTCGATGGACTCCTGCAGCTCGGGGCTCAGGTTGCTCATCTGCAACTGTTCCGCCTTCTTGAGGTCGTTATGCAGCTCTTGCAACTTGAGCTCCTGCTCCAGCTCGGACTTGACCGAGTTCGCGGTCGAACGAATGAGGCGGATCCAGTGGGTAGCCGTGCGGATGGCAACCGGCAGCCGCTCGGGCCCCAGTACCACCAGTGCTACCACACCGATAACGACCAGCTCCCAAAAACCGATATCGAACATGGCTTAGGCCTGGTCTTTGTCTTTCTGTTTGGCGGTCTCACTGCTCTGAGTGGCCGCTTCGTTCAGCTGTTTCGGGGGAAACTCGGCATCTTTCTGCTCGGCCTTGGCATCAGCCGGCTCGTCGGAGAGGGCTTTCTTGAACCCTTTGACCGCCGCGCCCAGATCACCGCCAATGCCGCGCAGTTTCTTGGTACCGAACAGCAGCACGACGATGACTGCAATGATCAACAATTGCCAAATACTGATACCACCCATGATTTTCTCTCCAGAACAGGCGCCTGACGGCGCGGTTGTTGATTAATGGGAACGGGTTCGCAACCAGCCGACCAGCCAGCAGAGGGCTGCACCGGCGAGACTGGCTTGTCCCCACTCAATGTGTTGTTTTTGGGTCAGCAAGAATACACCCACCAATAGCAGGCTGGCTCCAACCCCTAAGAGGTAGCGGGCCTGCCCCTGCCGACGGCTGTGACGGCGGAACTCGGCAAACATCTGGTCGAAATGACGCTGCTGATGGCGAGTCTGACGCAGAGTCTCATAGACCAGCTCCGGCAGCTCCGGCAGCTTCTCCGCCCAGAATGGCGCCTTCTCCTTGATGGCGTTCAATACCGACTTGGGCCCGACCTGTTCGTGCATCCAGTTCTCGAGGAACGGCTTGGCGGTCTGCCACAAATCGAGCTGCGGGTAGAGCTGACGCCCCAACCCTTCCACATAGAGCAGGGTCTTTTGCAGCAGCACCAGCTGCGGCTGCACCGTCATATGGAAGCGACGCGCTGTGTTGAACAGGTTGAGCAGCACGTGACCGAACGAGATCTCGGAGAGCGGCTTCTCGAAGATGGGCTCCAGCACGGTGCGAATGGCGAACTCGAACTCATCTACCTTGGTGTCTGCCGGTACCCAGCCCGACTCCACGTGCAGCTCTGCCACCCGGCGATAGTCGCGATTGAAGAAGGCGAGGAAGTTCTCAGCCAGATAGCGCTTGTCTTCCCGATTGAGGGTACCGACGATACCGCAGTCGATGCCGATCCAGAGCGGGTTTTCCGGATGTTCGTAAGAGACGAAGATGTTGCCCGGGTGCATATCGGCATGGAAGAAGCTGTCGCGGAACACCTGGGTGAAGAAAACCTCGACCCCGCGCTCGGCCAGCAGCTTCATGTTGGTGCCGTTGGCTTCCAGCGCAGGAATGTCGGAGACCGGAATACCGTAGATGCGCTCCATCACCAGCACCTGCTCGCGGCAGAGGTCGGTAATGATTTCAGGCACATATAGCGCCTCAGAGCCGGTGAAATTGCGCCGTAGCTGGATGGCGTTGGCCGCTTCGCGCATCAGATTCAGCTCGTCGAGGATGGTCTTGCGATACTCCTCCACCACCTCGATGGGGCGCAGTCGCGCGCTCTGGGGCACGAAGCGGGCCACCAGACGGGCCAGCGCCTGCATCAACCGCAGGTCAGCCTCGATGACCGGCTCGATGTCGGGACGGATCACCTTGATGACAATCTCGCGGCCACTCTCCTTCAGGCGGGCGGTATGCACCTGCGCGATGGAGGCCGATGCCAGCGGCGTCTCGTCGAAGTCGTCAAACAGGGTTTCGATGGGACAACCCAGGCTCAGCTCGATCTGCTGGCGCGCCGCCTGACCACAGAAGGGGGGCACCCTGTTTTGCAGCAGGGCCAGCTCTTCGGCGATATCTGGCGGCAACAGGTCGCGGCGGGTCGAGAGCATCTGGCCAAACTTGATGAAGATGGGGCCAAGGGCCTCGAAGGCGAGGCGGATGCGGGCACCGCGGCTGAGATCCGGTTGTTTGTTCTTGAGCCAGAACAGGGAGCGACGGGCCAGACGACCCGGCCAGGGTTGATAGCGGGCGGGCACCAGTTCGTCGATGCCCTGCTCCAGCAGGATGGTGATGATGCGATAGAGGCGTTTGAACTCCTTCGGGGTCATCAGGTCACCTGCTGTTCAAAGCGGGCCAGCCGCAGTTCGACGGCCTTGAGCTGCTGGGCCAGCACCTCGACGTCATCGTTGAAACTCGCCACTTCCAGCGGGCCGGGGGCGAGGCGGGCCTCTTCGGTCAGATATTCCGCCAGCTGGCTGCGGGTGCGGCACAGTTCGCGGCCGACCAGACGACGCGCCTGACGGGCACCACTGAACAGGGTGTGGGCCAGCACGTCGCCGGTATAGCGCGACAGCTCCTCCTCCCAGTCGATATCCAGCTCACCCAGCAGCACGCTGAATGCCTGTACCAGCTGGGGATCACCGCTCAGATCCAGCTTCTCCTCGCGGATATAACGGGTCAGGGCGGACGGGTCTTTCAGCAGACCGAGGGCGGTCAAGGAGAGACTGAGCACCGCATCGGCCTCCCCTTCATGCTGGGCCAGCACATCCAGTCGACGCTCGGAGAAGACGAACCAGAGCGGCTTGAGTTCACGCAGCTCCAGCTTGAGCACCTTGCCCACCAGTTTGCGCAGCCGCTCCGGGCTCTGTTTGTCCAGCGCCAGCAACTGGTTGAGGCTGGTTTCGATCACCGCGGTGACCATGGCATCCATCGGCATAGGCAACCTTAAAACTTGTAACCGCGGTGCAGGGCGACCACACCCTGAGTCAGATTGAAGTACTCCACCTGCTCGAAACCGACATTTTCCATCATGCCAGCCAGGGTCTGCTGATCCGGGTGCATACGAATAGACTCTGCCAGATATTTGTAGCTTTCACTGTCGTTCGCGACGATTTCGCCCATTTTCGGCAGCAGTTTGAAGGAGTAGAGGTCATAGAGCTTGGCGATCACTTCACTGACCGGCTTGGAGAACTCCAGCACCAGCAGACGGCCACCCGGCTTGAGCACCCGGAACATGGAGGCGAGCGCCTTGTCCTTGTCGGTGACGTTGCGCAGGCCGAAGCCGATGGTGATGACGTCGAAGTGGTTATCCGGGAAGGGGAGCGCCTCGGCATTGGCCTGCACGTAGGAAACGTTGTTGGCGACCCCCAGATTGCGCAGCTTGTCGCGGCCCACTTTCAGCATGGAGTCGTTGATATCCGCCAGCACCACCTGACCGGTCTCGCCGACGATGCGGGAGAACTTGGCGGTCAAGTCACCGGTACCACCGGCCAGATCCAGCACCTTCTGGCCCTTGCGCACACCGGAACAGTCGATGGTGAAGCGCTTCCACAGGCGGTGGATGCCGAACGACATCAGATCGTTCATCAGATCATACTTGGCTGCCACCGAATGGAAGACACCTGCTACCAGAGTTTCCTTCTCGGTCGCGGCCACGGTTTTAAAGCCAAAATGCGTTGTCGTTGCTTGTTCTGACATCCCTTAAACACCCATAGAGCAAAGAATGGCCGCCAGTTTACCAGAGCCACTGGCGTCCGGACACCTTAAACCCGGCTCGCAACCAACTGCATGCCCAGCACCACCATGGCCAGACAGAGGAAGAGATTGAGACCGATATTGAGCAGCGCTTTCAGATAGGCCCCATGCTGGGCCAGCACTATCGTATCGAGGGCAAAGGAAGAAAACGTGGTCAGGGCACCGAGGATCCCCACCATCAGCAGCGGCTTCATCGGGTGTTCTACCACATGACCATGACTGATGAGGGCGAACGCCACCCCCATGATGAAAGAGCCCACCACGTTGACCACCAGAGTCCCGTAAGGAAAGTGGCGCCCCAGCAGCAAGGCCATCAGTTCGGCAATCCCAAAACGAAGGCAGGCGCCGATGGCGCCCCCTGCAGCAACATAGAACCAGGTTTGCATGGTGTCACTCCCTCAGGGTCAGGCCGCCATTATGTCGCAATGGCGGCCCTTGTGCCCAGAGGCGGAACTAATCGTCATCCAGCCTGATTGAAATCTCAGCGGCGAAAATCGATGGGCTCGGGCTGACCCAGCACGATTTCGGTCTGGGCCGGACGGGTCTGGGCAATCACCTTGCCGTGGCGGATCGAGTAACGCACCGGCACCTGACGGCGCACCGCATCGAAGCCATTCTCGGCAGGCAGGATCAACAGGTTGGCCGGTTTGCCCACCTCGATGCCATAGCGATCCTGCACGTTCAGGGTGCGGGCGCTGTGGCTGCTGATCAGCTTCAAGCCGTCGTTGATCTGCTCGTAGCCCATGATCTGGCAGACATGGAGCCCCATGTGCAGCACCTGCAACATGTTGGCGGTGCCCATGGGATACCAGGGATCGAACACGTCGTCGTGACCGAAGCAGACGTTGATGTTCGCCTCCAGCATCTCTTTCACCCGGGTAATACCGCGACGTTTGGGATAGGTATCGAACCGTCCCTGCAGGTGAATGTTCACCAGCGGATTGGCCACGAAGTTGATGTCCGCCATCTTCAGCAGCCGGAACAGGCGGGAAGCATAAGCGCCGTTGTAAGAGTGCATGGCGGTGGTGTGACTGGCCGTCACCCGATGGCCGATACCCCGCTCGTAGGCCAGGGTTGCCAGCGTCTCGATAAAGCGGGACTGCTCGTCATCGATCTCATCGCAGTGCACATCGACCAGAACCTGATACTTCTCGGCAAGATCGAAGATGTAGTGCAGACTTTCGACCCCATATTCCCGGGTAAACTCGAAGTGAGGGATCGCGCCAATCACGTCGGCACCCAGCTTGAGCGCCTCCTCCAGCAGTGCCTTGCCGTTGGGGTAGGAGAGAATCCCCTCCTGCGGGAAGGCGACGATCTGCAGCTCCACCCACTCCTTCATCTCCTCCCGCACCTCCAGCATCGCCTTGAGCGCCACCAGATTGGGGTCGGAGACATCGACGTGAGTTCGGACGAACTGGATGCCGTTAGCGATCTGCCACTTCAGCGTCTGGATGGCACGCTGTTTCACATCCTCATGAGTCAGCAGCGCCTTGCGCTCGGCCCAGCGCTCGATCCCCTCGAACAGAGTGCCGGAGAGATTCCAGCTCGGCTCACCGGCCGTCTGGGTGGTATCGAGGTGAATGTGGGGTTCGATAAAGGGGGCGATCGCCAGACCGCCCTCCCCGTCCAGCACCCGACCGGCGACGGCATGTTCGTCATGGGGTTCGATGGCGGTGATGACCCCATCCTGACAGCGGATCTGCCACAACCCTTCCCGACCGGCCAAACGAATATGTTGAATCAGCATTTATTAGCTTCCTGTACCAGAACCGGCTGCTGGGTGAGGCGAACCAGAATGAAATAGGTGAAGGCGGCGCCCAATACCGCGTTGAGTGGCACTATGCCCGGCAGCCACTTGCCGACAGCCACCCCGACTGCCGTGGCGACCAGCGCCTGCCAGCGCACCGTCTCGAACTGCTGATCGGCAAATTGACGGTAACGCTCACGATTGAGCAGGAAATCCATGATGATAATGCCACCGATCGGCGGAATTGCCGTACTCAAAAAGGCCAGCCAGCCGACAAAGTTGTTGTAAAGCCAGAGGGCGCAAGCCGTACCGATGAGCCCGTTGATCACGCTGAGCCGCTTGCTCTTGAGGCCGGTAATGTTGGCAAAACCGAGGCCGGAGGCATAGAGCGCGTTGTCGTTGGTGGTCCAGATATTGAGGCCCAACACCAGAATGGCGGGGATCAGCAGTCCCTGCATCAGCATCACTTCCGAGATATCGGCCTGACCGGTCACCGCCGCACCGGCTGCGCCGAAGACGAACATTAGCGTATTGCCCAAAAAAAACGCCACCATGGTAATCATGACGGCGCCCCAGGGTTTGCGACCAAATCGGACAAAGTCGGCGGTCAGGGTTCCTGCACTGATAAAGGAACCAACCACCATGGTCAACGCCGTGGTGAACTCGATGGGATTGCTTGGTTGTACCTGCTGCAGTGCAGCCATGCCACCGGTCGAGGTCACCGCCAGCCAGACCGAGTAGCCGCCAAGCAGTGCAATGGCCGGCACGGCCACAAAGCTCAGCACCATCAGGGCGGAGATGCCGAAGTAGACGGTCACCGTCATCAACATGCCCGAAATGGCGATCAGCCAGTTCACATCTATGCCGGTCGCCTTCTGCACCGGCAGGGCAAACATCGCCACGCCAACGCCAAACCAGCCGACCTGAGTACCGCCGAGCAGCAGGGATGGCAGCCAGGAACCTTTCACCCCAAAGGAGTAACGAGCCAGCAGATGGGTAGAGAGGCCGGTTGAGGCACCGATATAACCGAGACAAGCGGTGTAGATACCCAGCAACAAGTTGCCGATAAGTACCGCCTTGATGAAGTCATCGAATACCAGCCCGGTACCAAGCGCACCACCGGTCCACATGCTGGCAGAGAAGAAGGTCAGGCCGAGCATCACCAGCATCAGCGACAACACACCTTTGCGCCCTTTGGCGGGTACCGCCCCCAAACAGTATTCGTTATCCTGCGCCATGCTCTCTCTCCACGTAATAGGCAAAACGCGCCGGATTTTACATGTAAAACGTTTTACGTCAATCAATCATGGTTAAATCACTGGATAAAACCATCAATAGCAGTCAAATGAGTAACACATTAGGACTCAAACCAGCAGATAAACAGTGTCGGCTGCAAGCAGAGGGGGTTGCGGGAATAGGGAATGTAAGGGGATATCATAAAAATGACAGATGCAAAAAAGCCTCCCTTTTCAGGGAGGCTTTCTATTTAATGGTGCTGATACCCAGAATCGAACTGGGGACCTCATCCTTACCAAGGATGCGCTCTACCGACTGAGCCATATCAGCACACTAACCGGTAAAGACCACGCTGGGCGTAATCTTGAAATTGGGTGCCTGGCAGTGTCCTACTCTCGCATGGCGAATGCCACACTACCATCGGCGCTACCGCGTTTCACTTCTGAGTTCGGCATGGGATCAGGTGGTTCCACGGCGCTATGGCCGCCAGGCAAATTCTTAATCTAGAAAGCTGACGTGAATAACGACTAGGTCATTATCACTGAATTAGTAGTTCGCTTGGTATCTGTTACAAGCCTTAGAACACTTCTTGGGTGTTGTATGGTTAAGCCTCACGGGTAATTAGTATGGGTTAGCTCAACACATCACTGCGCTTACACACCCCACCTATCAACGTTGTGGTCTCCAACGGCCCTTTAGGACCCTCAAGGGGTCAGGGATGACTCATCTCAGGGCTCGCTTCCCGCTTAGATGCTTTCAGCGGTTATCGATTCCGAACTTAGCTACCGGGCAGTGCCACTGGCGTGACAACCCGAACACCAGAGGTTCGTTCACTCCGGTCCTCTCGTACTAGGAGCAACTCCCTTCAATCATCCAACGCCCACGGCAGATAGGGACCGAACTGTCTCACGACGTTCTGAACCCAGCTCGCGTACCACTTTAAATGGCGAACAGCCATACCCTTGGGACCGACTTCAGCCCCAGGATGTGATGAGCCGACATCGAGGTGCCAAACACCGCCGTCGATATGAACTCTTGGGCGGTATCAGCCTGTTATCCCCGGAGTACCTTTTATCCGTTGAGCGATGGCCCTTCCATTCAGAACCACCGGATCACTATGACCTACTTTCGTACCTGCTCGACCTGTCCGTCTCGCAGTTAAGCTGGCTTATGCCATTGCACTAACCTCCTGATGTCCGACCAGGATTAGCCAACCTTCGTGCTCCTCCGTTACTCTTTGGGAGGAGACCGCCCCAGTCAAACTACCCACCAGGCACTGTCCGCGAGCCCGATTCAGGGCCCTGCGTTAGAACATCAAACATACAAGGGTGGTATTTCAAGGACGGCTCCAGCGCAACTGGCGTCACGCCTTCAAAGCCTCCCACCTATCCTACACATGTAGGTTCAATGTTCAGTGCCAAGCTGTAGTAAAGGTTCACGGGGTCTTTCCGTCTAGCCGCGGGTACACCGCATCTTCACGGCGAATTCGATTTCACTGAGTCTCGGGTGGAGACAGCATGGCCATGGTTACACCATTCGTGCAGGTCGGAACTTACCCGACAAGGAATTTCGCTACCTTAGGACCGTTATAGTTACGGCCGCCGTTTACCGGGGCTTCGATCAAGAGCTTCGCTTGCGCTAACCCCATCAATTAACCTTCCGGCACCGGGCAGGTGTCACACCCTATACGTCCACTTTCGTGTTTGCAGAGTGCTGTGTTTTTGATAAACAGTCCCAGCCATCTGGTCACTGCGACTCCCAACTGCTCCATCCGCAAGGGACTTCACTGTCAGGAGCGAACCTTCTCCCGAAGTTACGGTTCTATTTTGCCTAGTTCCTTCACCCGAGTTCTCTCAAGCGCCTTGGTATTCTCTACCCGACCACCTGTGTCGGTTTGGGGTACGATGACTTGTAATCTGAAGCTTAGAGGCTTTTCCTGGAAGCAGGGCATCAATGGCTTCCACACCGTAGTGTGTTCGTCTCGTGTCTCAGTGTTGTGTCTCCGGATTTGCCTGGAAACACCACCTACGCACTTTCACCAGGACAACCGTCGCCTGGCCCACCTAGCCTTCTCCGTCCCCCCATCGCAATTACAAGTCGTGCAGGAATATTAACCTGCTTCCCATCGACTACGCCTTTCGGCCTCGCCTTAGGGGTCGACTCACCCTGCCCCGATTAACGTTGGACAGGAACCCTTGGTCTTCCGGCGAGGAGGCTTTTCACCCCCTTTATCGTTACTTACGTCAGCATTCGCACTTCTGATATCTCCAGCATACCTCTCGATACACCTTCGCAGACTTACAGAACGCTCCCCTACCACTCACACATAAGTGTGAATCCGCGGCTTCGGTGCCTGGTTTGAGCCCCGTTACATCTTCCGCGCAGGCCGACTCGACTAGTGAGCTATTACGCTTTCTTTAAATGATGGCTGCTTCTAAGCCAACATCCTAGCTGTCTGAGCCTTCCCACATCGTTTCCCACTTAACCAGAACTTTGGGACCTTAGCCGGCGGTCTGGGTTGTTTCCCTCTTCACGACGGACGTTAGCACCCGCCGTGTGTCTCCCGGATATTACTTACTGGTATTCGGAGTTTGCATGGGGTTGGTAAGTCGGGATGACCCCCTAGCCCAAACAGTGCTCTACCCCCAGTAGTATTCGTCCGAGGCGCTACCTAAATAGCTTTCGGGGAGAACCAGCTATCTCCGAGTTTGATTGGCCTTTCACCCCCAGCCACAGGTCATCCCCTAACTTTGCAACGTTAGTGGGTTCGGTCCTCCAGTTGATGTTACTCAACCTTCAACCTGCCCATGGCTAGATCACCCGGTTTCGGGTCTACACCTTGCAACTAGACGCCCAGTTAAGACTCGGTTTCCCTACGGCTCCCCTATACGGTTAACCTCGCTACAAAATGTAAGTCGCTGACCCATTATACAAAAGGTACGCAGTCACCCCGAAGGGCTCCCACTGCTTGTACGTACACGGTTTCAGGTTCTATTTCACTCCCCTCACAGGGGTTCTTTTCGCCTTTCCCTCACGGTACTGGTTCACTATCGGTCAGTCAGGAGTATTTAGCCTTGGAGGATGGTCCCCCCATATTCAGACAGGATGTCACGTGTCCCGCCCTACTCGATTTCACATCAAGGTTGTTTTCGTGTACGGGGCTATCACCCTGTATCGCCGGCCTTTCCAGGACCGTTCCACTAACTTCCAAGATGCTTAAGGGCTAATCCCCGTTCGCTCGCCGCTACTGAGGGAATCTCGGTTGATTTCTTTTCCTCGGGGTACTTAGATGTTTCAGTTCTCCCGGTTCGCCTCTGTTACCTATGTATTCAGTAACAGATACCCGAGTTATCTCGGGTGGGTT